>CAVYOO010000002.1:0-1482735 GCA_963770095.1 uncultured Acidimicrobiia bacterium | reverse complement strand
TCAGAGGAGACCGTGGTCGCGGGCGGCTTGGACGGCGGGCTTGCGGCCCTCGACGCCGAGCTTTCGGTAGATCGCCTTGCAGTGCGTCTTCACCGTGTTGAGCGACACGTAGAGCTCGTTCGCGATCTCGCGTTGGGACAGCTGCGACGGCAGATACCGCAGGACCGACAGCTCGCGTTCGGTGAGCTGTTCGACGGGACCATCGACCTGCGGCCGGTCGGCGCGACCGTGTCGGGCCTCGACCCTGGCGAGGTAGCGCCCGGCGATCCCCGGGTCGACGCATCGATCGACGATCGCACGGGCTTCGGCGACCAGCGCGTTCTGCGTCGGGATGTCCCTGGTCGAACGCGACGTCGGCTGCGCTCGCCAACGCGTAGGTGAGCATGACGTTCTCGGGCGAGCGGCGGGCGAGTTGCACACCGCGCAGCGCGGAGGGCAGTGCCGTGTCGGCGTCGTTCGTGGTTCGGGCAAGGACGCTGTGGGCGAGGGCCATCTGTGGTGCTTCGCCGATCCGGTGCTCGTCGGCGAACTCGATCGAGGAGGTCGCGAGATCGCGTGCGGCCTCCACGCGTCCGACCTCGAGCTCGGCGACGGCCTCGAAGATCGGCGCGACGGCGGCGACGAAGTAGTCGGGACGACTCGCCGCCATCTCGTTCGCCTGTGCGAGGAACGGGCGGGCCTCGTCGAAGCGGCCGCCCATGACGCGCACGCCGCCGAGCACCATCGGGTGCGTCGGCTCGGTCGTCGGCGCCTGCTCGTTCGACTTCGTCGAGTCCGGCGGCGACGTCGCCCTTGGCGAGGTGGATCATCGCGGACAGCGACAGGATCAGTCCGGCATCGACGCCGGCGGTGTCGAGTCGCGCCGCCGTCGCGAGTGCACGCTCGGCTTCGGCGAAACGGCCCGTCACGAACGACACCCAGCCATGCACGATCGCCAACCCTTCGTGGGTCTCGACCATGTCGCCGAGTCGTTCGATGTAGCGGGTGACGGTGTAGGTCCGTCCGATGTTGAGCAGTTGCGTTGCGTTGTCGGCCACGATGTCGGCCGCCTCGATGCGGCGGTCGGCCCGGAGGAGGTGCTCGACCGCCGGAATGAGATCACCTGCCTGGGCGTACCACCTCCCGGCTGCGGCGTGGAGGGCAGCGCTGCGCTCGGGAAACGTCCGCTCCAACTCCGCTCGCAGCAGGTCGCGCAGCAGGTGATGGAAGCGGAACCAGGTGCCGGTGCGGTCGAGTGAGATGACCAACTGGTTCGACGCTGCGAGTCCGGCGAGCCACTCGGTGCCGTCGTCGACATCGCACACCTCGTTGATGAGCGGACCGGAGAGGCGTTCGAGGATGGACACGTCGAGAAGACGTTGCCGTTCCGCGGCATCGACCGAGTCGAGGAACTCGTCGGTCAGGTAGTCGGCGACGAGTTGGTCGTCGCCGTGGAACGCCGCGACGAACCCATCGACGTCGGCGCCGTCACGCAGCGACAGCCCGGCGAGCACGAGCCCCGCAGCCCATCCCTCGGTGCGCTCCTGGAGCAAGCTGACCGCGTCGGGCCGCAGGCCGGTCGTGGTTGCATCGAGGAGCCACGTCGCCTCCTCGTTGTCGAAGCGGAGGTCATCGGCTCGGACCTCGGTGAGTTGGTCGCGTACACGCAGTCGGCCGAGTCGGAACGGGGGATCGACTCGTGTCGACATGACGATCGTGAGATTCGCGGGCCGGAGCGAGATGAGCTGCTCGACGCTGCGATGCACGTCGTCGTTCGTGACGAGGTGATAGTCGTCGACGACGAGCACGACGTCGTCGCCGCGTTCGGCGATCTGGTTCACGACGCTACTGACCGCCGCATCGAGACCGTCGCCGATGGATGATCGTATGGCCTCGGGGAGACCTGGCACGGTGTCAGCGAGCGCGGCGGCCACGTAGGCCCAGAAACGTGACGGGTCATCATCACCCTCATCGACCTGCAGCCAGCCCACGCCGGTGTCGCGAGAGTCGAGCCACCCGTTGACGAGCGTCGACTTTCCGGACCCGGCGGGTGCGCTCACGAGTACGACGCCTCGACCGGCATCCACCGACGCATCCAGCGCGTCGGTCAACCGTGAGCGGCGCAGGTACCGGCTCGGCGGCCGCGGCGCAGTGACCTTGGTGGCGGTGAGCGGCGCGCTCGAGTCGGCCATCGCCCGAGCGTAGGAGATGGCCACGGGCCGGCGGACCGGTGGTTGGATCCCGGAATCGGTCGCCGCCGATCACCCGGGTGAGAAGGGCGGGGGAGTGATGTCCGCTCACCCCGGTCTCCCGGACGATGGGGACATGTCCCGACCGACCCGCTACGAGATCGAGATCCACGGTCGAGCAACCGACCGGGTGCTCCGCCCCGTCGTCGACGACTTCCGGATCGAGCCGACCGGGGTCGGCACCACCCGACTGACCGGACTGGTCCGCGACGCATCGCATCTGAACGGACTGCTCGCCCACTTCACCTCGATGAACGTCGAGGTCGTCGAGCTCCGACGGATCGACCCGCTCCCCGCGGACCCGACCGACACCGTCTCCACCAACCAGCACACCAACCCAGAGAAAGGCATCCAACCATGACCATCACCACACCTTCAGCCACGGCCACCTCGCCGAGCAGCGATCCCGGTCGCCTCGCCCGCATCGGTGGCGCCGCAGCGCTGCTCGCCGCGGGCACCTTCTTCTACGGCATCGTCATGTTCGCAACGACGTTCGCCGACTACACCGACCCCGACGCCACCTCGGCTGAGTCGGTCGACTTCCTCGTCGGGCACCAGGGGGCGTTGCTCGCCTGGTACATCGGCATCTTCATCGTGTTCGGCGCAGCACTCGTGCCGCTCGGACTCGCCCTGCGCCGACGACTCGCTGACGCGCCGGTGCTCGCGAACGCAGCGATGGTGTTCGCCGCGATCTGGGCTGGGCTGATGTACGCCACCGGGATGATCTCCAACATCGGGATCGAAGCAGTCGCCGACCTCGCCGCCTCGGACCCCGACCGAGCCGTCACCGTCTGGTCGACCCTCGACACCGTCACCAACGGCCTCGGTGGCGGCAACGAGCTCGTCGGCGGCATCTGGATCCTGCTCGTGTCGATCGCCGGGCTGATCACCGCGAAGCTGCCGCGCTGGTTGAACGTCGTCGGCATCATCACCGCGGTCGCCGGGCTCGTCACGGTCGTGCCGGACTTCGAGGCGGTCGAGATGGTCTTCGGGCTCGGATCGATCATCTGGTTCGTCGGTGTCGGCATCACCCTCCTGCGCGACCGCACCCCCGATGGGACGACACGATGAGCGCGACGATCGACCGGGCGCCCGTTCGCTCGACGGACACGCCCTTGGTCAAGGCCGCCGCGGTCGGCGCCTGCGGGATCCTCTTGGGCTTCGCCGGCCTGCAGGTTGCACTCGCCGCCGGCGCACCGCTCGGCGAGCACGTCTGGGGCGGCACCCAGGACAGCCAGCTCCCGAGCACCATGGGGCCTCGGAGTCCTCGTCCTCGCGCTCCTGGTCACCTCCATCGACCACACCATCATCAACGTGGCGCTGCCACGACTGGTCGAAGGCCTCAACGCGAGCTCCGCCGACCTCCAATGGGTGGTCGCCAGCTACACGATCGTCTTCGCGGGTCTCCTCCTCACCGCCGGCAGTCTCGGCGACCGGTTCGGACGCCGCCATGCGCTCGTCGCGGGGCTCGTGACCTTCATGGTCGGGTCAATCGCGTCGGCGACGGCAAGTTCGACGACGGCCTTGATCGCCGGCCGCGGGGTCATGGGCGTCGGCGGTGCGCTGATCATGCCGACCACGCTGTCCATCCTCGTCAACGTGTTCGGCGACCCTCGCGAACGAGCGAAGGCCATTGCCGTCTGGACCGCAGCCAGCGGCTTGGGCATCGCCCTCGGCCCGATCGCCGGCGGAGTGCTCATGCGCAGCTTCTCGTGGTCGTCCGTCTTCTGGATCAACGTGCCGCTCCTCGCCGCCGCGCTGCTCGCCGCGCTGCACCTCGTCCCCGACTCGCGCAACCCCACGGCGACGCGGCTCGACCCCGTCGGAGCGCTCCTCTCGATCGGTGCCATCGGCACGCTTGTCTACGCCATCATCACTGCCCCCGCACACGGCTGGACTTCACCGACATCCCTCGCCGGCTTCACCATCGGAGCGGGCCTTGCGATCGTGTTCGTCGCGTGGGAGCTGCATCTTCCCGGCAGCACAGGAACAGCAGGAACCTTTCGGTATCTGCGCCTTGACGCGGACCGACGCACACTTGTGACGACTGTGTTGATCAGCGACCCGGTAGTCGTTGCGCCCCGTCAGGGGACGCGCCCGATCGCGGCTGCTGTTGCAGGGATGGGCACGAAAGCGCTCACGATCTGGGTGGGAGGAACAATGCGGGTGCGACGGCGCGCGCGGCGGCAATGGGGTCGTCGCCGAGGCGATGTCGGAGGTTGCCGGTTGTCCAGAGGCTGGCGAAGCCGTGGACGAACGCCCAGCCGGCGATTCCTATCCGCTGGGAGTCGGTGTCAGGGAAGGCTTCGCCTGCCGGCCCGTAGAGGACTCGAGTGGTCTCGGCCTTCGCGGCGACGAGGGACGCGTCGTCGTCTCGATACAGGTCGGGTCGGAACATCACTTCGAAATGGGCGGGATGCTCAACGGCGAAGCCGATGTAGGCGAGCCCGACCTCGAGGAAGCCGCCTGTGTCTCGGGCCTGTCTGAGCGACTCGCCGAGCAGTTCGTAGCCCTCCACCGCGATGGCGGTGAGCAGGCCGGTCTTGTCATTGAAGTGATGGCCGGGGGCGGCGTGTGAGACGCCGGCTCGACGCGCGAGCTCGCGGAGGC
This sequence comes from uncultured Acidimicrobiia bacterium, assembly GCA_963770095.1. Classification (GTDB taxonomy): domain Bacteria; phylum Actinomycetota; class Acidimicrobiia; order IMCC26256; family JAENVU01; genus Chersky-806. The sequence goes on along the minus strand of CAVYOO010000002.1, from coordinate 1,477,897 downwards.
TCAGCGCCATGGCACCGCGGTCTCGGATCTCGTCGAGCGCGGCGTCGAGGATCTCGCGGCGGAGGTTGCCGTGGTGGTATGGGCGCGCGGTTCTTGACTTCTGCTGGGCCATCGATCGGACCTCCTTCAAGGATCTAGCCATTGACAAGATAGCCGAGTGGCCATATCTTGTCGATGACAAGATACGGCGAGAAGACGAGGAGGTCTGCGATGCCCACTCTGCCTTGGACGACCGGCGAAGCGCCCGCAGAGGGGGCGGACGCGGTGGTGTTGGGGTCCCGCCTCGAGCTGCGTGCCTACCGCGACGTTCCCAGGTTCCTGGTTGCGGCGATGAAGGTCCGTCGCCAGGTTCAGGCCTCACCGGGGGCGCTGGGGGTGTCGCTAATCGCCCAGCCCACCCGCAAGACGTTCTGGACGCTGTCGGCTTGGGCCGATCAGGGCTCGCTGGACGCGTTCGTGGGCGCCTCGCCCCACACCGAGATCATGAAGCGTTTCCGGGACCGCCTTGCCCACGCCGGATTCACGTCGTGGCCTGAGGGCCAGTCGGTTCTGCCGAAAGCACACAGCAACGCGAAGGCGCTTTGGAGCGAAGCCAAGCAGCGCCTCGCCACGACCACTGGAGACACGCGATGACGATCAAGGCGACGGCCACAGCAGATCCGTTTCTGAGCGGCAATTACGCCGCCGGTGACCGACGAAGTCACTCTCGACGACGTGGAGGTCGAGGGGAGCCTCCCCCCGACGCTGTCAGGTTCGTACCTGCGAGCGGGCCCGAATCCTTTGGGGGATCCCCCGCAGCCGTACCACTGGTTCATCGGTGACGGGATGTTGCACCGCATCGGCCTCGGCGAGGGTGTTGCGTCGTACCGCAACCGTTGGGTGCGCACCGCGTCGGTCACGGACCGTCTCGGTGAGACACCCGTGGATGGTCCGACACAGCCGCTCTATGACGTCAGCAACACCAACGTGATGAGTTTCGCGGGGCGGGTCCTGTCGATGACCGAAGGCACCTACCCCTACGAGGTCTCAGCCGATCTCGACACGCTGCGGCGCGTCGGCTTCGACGGTACTCTGCCGCACGGGCTCACGGCCCACCCGAAGGTCGATCCGCTGACCGGGGAGCTGCACGCGTTTTCGTACTGGTTCGAGGCGCCGTACCTCATCTACCACGTCGTCGACGCGCACGGCCGCCTGCGCGTCACCGAACCGATCACGCTGCCCGCGTCCGTGTCGATGCACGACTTCGCCATCACCCGCAACCATGTGCTGTTCTTCGACCAGCCCGCGGTCTTCGATCTCGAGCTCCTCGGAACCCGCGGCTTCCCCGTCGTGTGGAAGCCTGAGAACGGTGCTCGCGTCGGCGTGGTCCCGCAGGGCGGTACCGACAAGGACGCCCGCTGGTTCGACACCGAGCTCGGGTACTCGTTCCACCCGATGAACGCCTGCGAGAACGACGACGCCACCATCGAGATCGTGCTGCCACTGGTCCCGAGCGTCTACACCGAACCACACGCGGTGCTCGACGAACCCGCTCGTCAGTCGCTGCAGCGTTGGACCATTGACCCGATCAGCGAGAAGGTGCACCAGGAGGTCATCGACGAAACACCACAAGACTTCTGTCGCATCAACGAACGCCACCTCGGCTCGCACCACCGTTACGGCTACACCGCCGCCATCGGTCCCGAGATGCTCTACGACGACACTCGGGTCTTCAAACACGACTTCCTGGCCGGCACGCGTGAAGACCACGACTTCGGGACCGGGCGCCATCCCGGCGAGATGCTTTTCGTCGCTGATCCCGAACGTGAACCCGACGAGGATGGCGGCTGGTTGCTCGGCCTCGTGCATGACGACGCACTCGAGCGCACCAGCCTCGTCGTCCTCGACGCCCAACGAGTCGGGGACGCGCCCGTCGCCCAGGTCCACGTCCCGCGCCGCATTCCATACGGCTTCCACGGAACCTGGATCCCCGCCACCCGCGCTCGCCGGTAGCAACCCTGAGACTTCACAAAGGAGCAGAAGCATGAGCACGCAGATCTCACTCGACGGATGGGACATCGTCCGAAACGACGACGCCGAATGGATGCCCTGGGGCGGTTCCGTTGGTGACGCCCGAGCAAAGATCCTCGGTAGCGCCGACGGCTACATGGTGATGCTCGTCGAAGCACAGCCGGGCTACCGGGGCGACGCGCACGAGCACTCCTATCCGGAGTTCAACTACGTCATCGACGGCACGCTACGAAACCAAGGCCAACCGATGTCCGCCGGCGACGGATACGCCGCCGCCGCCGGATCCAACCACACGGATTTCGCCACCGACACGGGCGCGACGTACATCGTCATCTTCAAGCTCTGAGCTGGTAACGGGATGTGACCTCAGTCGGCCCGTCGTACCGCGGTGTTGCGAGACCTCGGCCCATTGTGGCGGTGGGCATTTCAGCGGGTTGGCCCGTCTTGACACCTTCACCGTTTCAATCACTTCGGTAAGCCATCAGTCACGATCACCCACCACTTCAACGGAGACCCGAATGATCACGCAACTCACCACCCCGCGAGGCAGCATCGGCGAGACTCGACACGCAACGAGCGCTGCGGCCCGCGACCGAGCCGGTGAGGGTCCCCGGTGAGTGGTGGGCCGCCATGTTCGACCGCGATCCGATCGAGCGTCGCGACGACCCGGTCCGCGTCGAGCCCCTGCCCACGCGCCCCAGTTGTCGAGGGATCGGAGCGACGACGTCGAGGCGCAGGAGTTGGTCTTGATGGGCTGCGCGTGCTGCGTGGCGCTTCGCCCTGCATCTCGATTTCTAACCGGCGTTGGGTGCTGTGGTCTATGGGAGCAGCTGGCTGGCGAGCGCTTCAGCGAGCCATCGCTCGTACCGCGCCGCAGGCCACGCACGGTCGATGACGAGCAGGTGGTAGAGCTCCGGTGAGGCGAGGGCGTGGATGACGTCGCCGGCGTCTCGGGCGTGCAGCCCGGGGCGCAGCGCTTTCGCTTGCGTCAGCGCCGTGGCCACGCGTCCCTGGCCCTCCTGGCGTTGTCGCGTCAGCTCGTCGAGGATCGTTGCGGCATCGGTGTCGGAGCTGGCGGCACTCACGAGGATGCGGTAGATCGGTGCGGTCCTGGTGTTGATGTCGACGCTCACGGCTGCGAGCCGTGCAAGCGAGTCCTTCGGGCGCGTCGCTGTCCAAGAGTTCGCGTACGTGCCTCCGCTCTGCGACCGGAACTGGCTCGTCGTCGCCGGCGATCGACGTGTCGACGAGGGCCTTGAGGATGCCCTTCTTCGACGAGAACAGCCGGTAGACCGTGGCTTGCGGGATCTCGGACGCAGTGCTGATCCCCTCGATGGTCGTCCCGCCGTATCCGCGCTCGAGGAAGAGGCTGCGGGCGGCGTCGAGCACCGCCCGTCGCGCCAGCCGTGTTCGCGCCTGCGGCGCCCGCGATGTGCCGTCTGCCATCGGTGATGATCGAGCTACTTGCGTCGCTTCGCGGCCGCTCGGCCGATGTTGAGATCGACGGCCGAGCGGATCAGGGCCTTGAACGCCGGCTCGTCGAGCGTCGAACCCTCGACGATGTCGATGGCCCGCCTCGTGCCCGCATCAAGGCTGGCGTTGAACAGGCGGTCGGGGTCGTCGAGCGAGGATCCGTGCATGAACGTGACCTTGACCTTGTCCTTGTAGAGCTCACCGGTGCAGATGATGCCGTCGTGTGACCACGTGGGGACGCCGGCCGGATTCGACGCCTTGGCCCACTTCGCCTCCTCGCAGACCTCGGCGTCGGCCTCCTCGATGAGCTCGCGGATCGTGTCCAACATGTCCTGGCGCCAGTCGCTGCCGACCATGTCACTGGCTCACGGTATCGCTCGGCAGGGCGGCGAAGTCGCGCTGCACCTTGCGGTACCACTTCATTCCCGAGACCGGGCGCCGCCATCGAGCCTTCATGTCGCGCCGCGCCGGCTCGTGATCGCTTCTTCCGGCCGCAACCGCTTCTCGGAGGTGACGGTCCTGGGCCTTGATGATCTCGTTCGCGTCTTCGCCGACGAGGGGGAGCTCACACGCTCCTCCCAGCTGGCTGCACGTCATGTGCTTCATGGTGCCTCCTCCGGGTGCGCTAATGATAGTGATGCTCTCATATCGAGAGCATCACTGTCAATACGGAGAGCCGCCCACGTCTGACCAGTGGGCAGGTGCGCTGGCAGAAATCGTCATGATATTGCCATTGCTGCCTCCGGCCGTAGCGTCGACAATGGCCCCATGGAGCGTGAACATGTGGCGGTCGTCGTCGCCTACGACAACTTCCAGCTGCTCGATTTGGCCGGCCCGCTCGAAGTGCTGAGCGGGGCGACACGGTTCGGGGCGACGCCGCCGTACCGGTCGCTGATCGCCACACGCGGCGGTCAGCCGGTGACGTCGACGAGCGGTGTGAGCATCGCTGCCGATGTCGCCCTCGAGACCCTTGCCGCCGGTCGTCGGCACATCGACACGCTGGTTGTCGTCGGCGGTCTGGGAACACGAGGCGCGATCGAGAACCGGGAGCTGCTCGACTCGATCGCGGCACTCGGTGCCCGCGCCGCACGGGTGTCGTCGGTGTGCTCCGGGTCGTTGCTGTTGGCTGCCGCGGGGCTGCTCGACGGCTACGCGGCGACAACGCACTGGAACTCGTGTGAGTACCTCACCCACTACGACGTGGAGGTGCGTGGCGACCAGATCTTCGTCCACGACCGCGACCGCTGGACCTCGGCCGGTATCACCACCGGCATCGATCTGTTCCTGGCCCTCGTCGAACACGACCACGGAACCGACCTCGCCCATCAGGTTGCTCAGTGGCTGGTCGTGTTCGTACGCAGGCCCGGCGGCCAGTCGCAGTTCAGCACCCAACTCCGGGTCGCGCCCGCGACGACACCGTCGATCGCGGACCTTCAACGCTGGCTCAGCGACCATCTCACCGACGACCTCAGAGTCGACGCGCTCGCCGAGCGCGCCCATATCAGTCCCCGGTCCTTCGCCCGCAAGTTCCGCGACGAGACCGGTATCACCCCGGCCGCCTACGTCGAGCAACTCCGAGTCGAAGCCGCCCGCCGATTGCTCGAAACCACCGACCTCACCGTCGCGACGATCACCCATCACGTCGGCCTCCACCATCCCGAGACCCTCCATCGTGCGTTCCGTCGCCAGTTGGGCACGACCCCCGACAGCTACCGGCAACACTTCTCCCGCCGCGGCTCCTGACCCGACACCCTGAAAGCGAGATCGTCATGTTGATCGCTATCGCCACCTTCCCCGACATCACCGCCTTGGACGCGATCGGGCCCATCAGGTCTTCGCCCACCTCCCCGGCGCCGACCCCTGCTCGCTCCAGCCGCGCGTCGATCACACCTTCGACGCGATCGACACGCCCGACGTCCTCGGCGACACCGAGATGACAACGCTCGCGACGAGTACACGTCCACCAACAAGCACAGCATGAGGAGCACCCGATGAGAGAACTCACGGTCGACTTCATCACCTCACTCGACGGCTACGCGTCGGGCGAAGGATGGCCCGGCTTCTGGGGCCTCGAAGGCCCCGAGTACCTCGCTTGGCTCGGTGAACAACCCGAGTCGACGCTCCTGATGGGCGCCACCACCTATCGGCTCATGTCAGGCATGGCTGCCGGCGAGGTCCCGTCGGGTCAAGACCAGTTCACCGACAACGAGCAAGTAACAGTGGACGGGCTCACCGCCGCTCCGAAGATCGTGTTCTCCTCGACGCTCGAGGAACCGCTCGCGTGGGCGAACACGACATTGGTTCGCGGTGACACGTTCGAGGCGGTCCGGGCGATGAAGCAGGACGGAACGGGCCGCCTGAGCACGCTCGGCAGCCTCAGTCTGTGCCGCTCGTTGATCGCAGCAGGCCTCGTCGACCGGTTCCGGGTCGTGATGTTCCCCGTGATCACCGGAGCGACCGGAGCGGAACGAATCTACGACGGCTACCCCGACGCGATGCTCGAGATGGTCGGCCACCGCACGTTCGACGGACGCCTCCAACTCGTCGAATATCGACCACGGGTTCTCGAACACCCACCGCTCGCCGCCGGCTGACGGCGTCGTCGACCGCGGACCTCCACCGAGATCCACCACCTCATTACGGCAAGCCGGACCGGCACGTGACGTCGGTCGGCTCGGGGAACCAATCCAGCAGAAGGAGGTCAGACCAGATGTCCAAAGTACGAATCCACAACTTCGCGGTGTCCCTCGACGGTTTCGGTACCGGTGACGGCCAGACCCTCGACGTGCCGTTCGGTCACGCCGGCGAACGCCTCCACGACTGGATGTTCGCCACCGAGTTCTGGCACCACGTGATCGGCCACGGCGTCGGCACCAGTGGCGTCGACGACGCGTTCGCCCAACGATACGAGCAAGGCATCGGCGCCGAGATCATGGGCGCGGGAAAGTTCGGCTACCCCGGATGGCACCACGATCCCGACTGGAAAGGCTGGTGGGGCCCCAACCCTCCCTTCCACACGCCGGTCTACGTCCTCACCCACCACCTCCGACCACCCCTCGAGATGGACGGCGGCACCATGTTCAACTTCATCGACGCCACCCCCGCCGACGCACTCGACGCCGCCCGCACTGGGGCCGGGGAACTCGACGTCCGCATCGGCGGCGGACCGACCGTCGTCCGGGACTTCCTCGCCGCCGGTCTCGTCGACGTCGCCCACATCGTCGTCACGCCGATCCTGCTCGGACGAGGTGTCCGCGTCTGGGACGGCCTCGAAGCCCTCGAGACGCAGTACGACATCGAAGCCACCGCATCACCGAGCGGTGTCATCCACCTCATCCTCACCCGCACGTGACCGCCTCATATCCGTAGGTCGCAGTGTCAAGTCCTGCCCCCGCTATCAACGTGAACGCGCGGAACATCGTGTGCCACAGTTCAGTACCCAGCTGCGCACGCCACCGGCGAGCGCGGCGGAGGTCGCTGACGTGCAACGCTGGTCTCAGTGCACCTCGACGCTGACCTCACCGCCGACGCACTGGCGGCACGGGCTGCGATGAGCCCGCGCACCTTTGCTCGCGCGTTTCACCGCGACACCGCACCAAACCAGCGGACGACGTCGAAGCATCCTGGAGCTTGTTGGGAGGGAGAGCGATGACCGACGGTGACCAACTTGCGACGCCATCCCCGCCTGGCGACCGGTTTGCTGACGATGCTCTTGCGCAGTTCGTCGGTGGGCTGGCGGACGAGCCACCCATGAGCTCGGTTGGTGACCCGGTGGAGCTTCGCCGCCAGACAGCCGCGAGATCCTCTCGCCCCGTCGGGCCCGAGATGTCGGTCACCGACCTGTCGTTGCCGAGGTCGGGGTTGCGGGCCCGGTGGTACCGGCCCACGGTCGTCGCCGCGAACTTGGTCGTGTTCCTCCACGGCGGTGGCTGGACCATCGGCGATCTCGAGTCTCACGATCGGTTCGCCGCTCAGTGGCCGGTGATGGTTCTCCATGCTGCGGGAGTGAGGGCGTAGTTCTCGACGGCGCCGCCCGAGAATGCGCGCCACCATGCGGGTCGTAGCGTGAGGGCGGCCGCGACGACGAGTACCGGGAGGGCGGCGCGTGGGTCGTGACGTGCGGGGGTGAGTTCCTCGTGGCTCCCGCGGTACGGCCCGGTGCGTAGGACACCCTGGGAGAGCTCGCGAAGCGCGCCGGCCCGTCCTTCGCCGTGTTGCGCGGCGCCGAGCAAGGCGATGAGTGTCTGGTGTGTGAGTACGCCTTCGCGACCGGTGGGGATCGGTGCGATGGTCTCACGCTGGGCGGCTGCGAGGAGGGCGCCCACGAGATCGACGCCTGCGAGCAGCGCATTGGTGGGTTCGACGAGCCGCGGGTTGATGTCGATGAGGACAGGTCCGGTGTCGGCGAGGATCGCGTCAGCGGAGAGAGCACCGTGCCAACCGAGCGCGTTCCCGAGGTGCTCGATCGCGGCACATGCCGAGGGGCTATGAATGCTGCGTTTGAGTGCCGCGCCGTTGTTGGAACCGGCCCGTACTCGCAGGTTCGCGTGGAACGCGACGAGTTCGCCGTGGTGGAAGACTGATTGCAGCATCGCGAGGGGTCCGGCCACGGCTCGCTGCGCGAGCACTTGTCCCGGGTCGAACAGGCCGGCGCGTTCGATGCGGTCTGCGACGGTTCGCAGGTCGTCGTGGTCGTGGGCGTGCTCGATTCCGGTTCCCGCGGTGCCGATCGGTGGTTTCACAAAGAGCGGGAAGTCGTTGACAGCGAGCAGCTCTGAAGGACTCGCTGCGAGCCACGAAGGTGGTTGGGGGATGTCGAGTCGGGAGAGCGTGCCCGCGGCGGAGACCTTGTCTTGGACCTGCACGAGCGCCTCGAAGGGGGGCACGACGGTCGCTACTCCGAGCCGTCCGGCGTCCCGGGAGAGGATCGTGACCTGCTCCTGGGTGGGCATGACGACGTCGAAGCCACCGTCACGCGCGATGGCCGCGGTGGCGTCGAACCAGCCGAGCGGATCGAGCCCGAACGCGGGCACGCGGTGCACTCGCCGCACGTGTCGAGTCCAGCGGGCGAGACAAAGCGGGTCAGGGGCGACGACGTGCACCTCGTGCCCCTTGCTGGCGAGGATCGTCGCGGTTTGGCGCGAGGTGAGGCCCGACCCGTCGGAGAGCAGCAGCTTCATGAGGAGCGTTGCTCGCCCGGCGGTTCGGCCAAGAGGCCATGGGCGAAGAACTCGAAGTTCGCCCGGGAGCGCGCGGCGACGGTCGCGGGGTCGAACGCGTCGGCACCGAGATGCTGTGCGAGGAGCGGTTCGAGGAGTAACGGGCCGAGCATGACGAACAGGACCTGATAGGGCCGCCACGTCGGATCAGCTTCGGGCCGCAGCGCTCCGTCGCGCTCCAGGGTCTCGAGTCCTTGTGTTGTCCAGGCGAAGAGCCGATCGAGCAGTGCGGCGCCGTCGGGACTGCCCTCGAGAACAGAGCGCCGCAGGTAGCGTCGGAGTGTCGGGTTGGCGCCGACCACGGCCGCGAACGCTTCCCCGGCGTGGGCTGAGAAGACGTCGGGACTCGAGTCGGGGTCGACGTGGGCGAACTGCTCCCGGAAGGCCGCCGCGACCGCGTCGTCGACCGCACGGACCAGACCGGCCTTCGATCCGAAATGGTGGATGATCAGTGCCGGTGAGACCCCTGCGGCCTCCGCGACGCTTCGCAGCGGCGTAGCGGCGACACCCTGCTTCGCGAACAGCGCGAGTGCCCGCTCCCGGATGCGCGCCCGGGCCGTGAGGTCCGAGTCCCGAACCGCAGTGCCCGTCATCCCGCCTCCTGACTGAACGTTTGTATGGGGACCTGAACAGATTGACAGTAGCGCAGGCGGAGCGTTACCGTCTCGACTGAACGTCCGTTCAGTCAAGGGAGGTGTCTTCTCGCATGGGAGCTGTTACCGCGACGGCGGTGTCAGAGCCGTTCGCGTATTCCGGGTGCACGTCGGTGGGCGACGAGCGCCGCCACCGCCGGCAGCGTCTCGCGGCGGCCTTCCGACTCTTCGCCCGGTTCGGCTTCGACGAGGGAGTGGCGGGCCACATCACCGCCCGCGACCCGGAGCGGAGCGACCACTTCTGGGTGAATCCCTTCGGCATGGACTTCGCCCGCATCCGTGTTGCCGATCTGCTGCTCGTCGATCGGGACGGGCAGGTGGTGGAGGGTGCGGGTTCGGTGAACCCGGCCGCGTACGCGATCCATTCGCGGGTGCACCGCGCCCGCCCCGACGTGATCGCCGCCGCGCATTCGCATTCGCGTTTCGGCAAGGCGTGGTCGACGCTGGGTCGTCTCCTGGACCCGATCACCCAGGATCATTGCGACTTCTACGACGACCACGCGCTCTACAACGGCTACGGCGGCGTCGCGAACGATGTCGACGAAGGCGACCGCATCGCCGCGGCTCTCGGTGGGACCAAAGCGGTGATCCTGCGCAACCACGGCCTTCTCACTGTGGGGCATTCGGTCGATGAGGCCGCCTGGTGGTTCGTGCGTCTCGAGCGGTGCTGCGAGGTGTCGCTCATGGCGCAGGCCGCGGGCACACCCGTCGTGATCGACGACGGGACGGCACGGAGTGTGCACGCCGAACAGGGAATGCCGATCGGTGGCTGGTTCACGTTTCAGCCGCTCTACGACCGGATCGTCGCCGACGAGCCCGACCTGCTGGAGGAGCAATGACCGCACTGTCGTTTACCCGTATGGACGCATCAAGCCGCGAGCAATGGGATCGGATCGCGCGACGAGTCGGTGCTCGCCTGGGAGCTCGTTCCCGACCGAGTGCTGGGAATGCTGCGGGCGCTGTCCCAGGTCACCTGTGGATTCGCGGTCGACCAGCTCACGCACGCGTTGCAGACCGCGACGCGCGCCGAGCGCGCCGGCGTGGATGCAGACGTCATCGTCGCGTCGTTGTGTCACGACATCGCCAAGGCCATCTCCGAGCCGAACCATCCCGCGGTCGCCGCGGCGCTCCTGACTCCATATGTGCGCGACGAGGTCGTTTGGATGATCCAGGTCCACCAGGACTTCCAAGGCCGTCACTACTACGCATTCCTCGGCAAAGACCCCGACGCACGGCGCCAACACACCGGACATCCGGCCTACGAGCTCGCGGAACGCTTCGCCGACGAATGGGACCAGACCTCGTTCGACCCCGACTACGACACGCTTCCCCTCGAACACTTCGAACCGCTCGTCCGCGAGAAGCTTCGCTGCTCCCCGACGCATCTGAACCTCACACCACCCCGGCTGCCGAGCCGGTCACCCAATGAACCGAGCGGTCACGCAAACGAGGGGGCGCTTCAAGGAAGGGACCACGGGAGCGGTAGCGGCACAGGGCCCGGCGCCCAAGCGGCGATCTATGACATGTCACATATACTCGTGCGACATGAGGCGTGAGAGCGATCCGGAGTTCGTAGAGCAGACGGTCGCGTGCCCATGAAGGACCCCGGGAGCACCGGCGCGGTGCCCGATCGCCTCCGGCAGGGGGCCGCGCTCCTGGAGGAGCTTCTGCCCGGCGCCGTCGAGGTGATCGGCTCGATCTACGAGGAGATCGCACCGGCGATGAGTGAGTTCATCATCGAGTTCGCGTTCGGCACGGTGGCCACCCGGCCCGGGCTCGACGTGCGTGATCGTGTCGATCGCGAACCTGTCCGCGTTGACGACGCTCGGCGGCGCCGAGACACAGCTTCGAACTCAGGTCGCAGTGGCGGGCCGACTCGGGCTGACGCGCGAGCAGATCGTCGAGGTGATGCTGAACGCGGCACCGATCGCCGGATTGGCCCGGGTGCAGCAGGCGTTGCTCGGTGCGAGCGACTCCCTCCCGCCGCGAGGAGACGGTGATGGGTGCTGAGCTCGTTTCCGTCGCGGACGGAGTGTTCTGTTGGCAACACGATGTACGCGACCGTCTTGCCGCAAACGTCGGTGTTGTGGTCGATGACGAGGGGCTCACTTTGATCGACAGCGGGGGCCTGCGCGAGTCGTTCGTTCCGCTCGCCGCACGACTCGCAGAGTTCGGCCGTCCCGTCACGCGGATCATGCTGACGCACGAGCATCCGGATCACGTCGGTGGCGCGGGGGCAGGTGCATTCGGTGATGCGCAGGTCTACTCGAGCCGTACGACCGCTGATGCCCTCGTCAACGCGCCGATGATCCAGGTCCTCCAGCGGCTGCACCCGGGCGTGGCCGACCAGATCGGGCAGCTGCGACATCCCGCACGTCCACAGGTGCTCGAGACCGGAGACGTTCACGGCCGAGTCCGCGTCGGCGTGCTCGCGGGGCATACCGACGGCGACCTCGTGCTCCACGTCGACGATGCCGAGACGACCTTCGCGGGCGACCTCTGCTTCTTCGGGACGATCCCGGTCGGCTTCTCCGCGGACTTCGGCACGTGGAACAGAGCCTCCACGCCATGACGGCGTCCCGCCCTACGGCGATCGTCCCCGGTCACGGTGCTGTCGGGACCGTCCACGATGTCGTCGAGCTCGCCGGCTACCTCGATGCGCTCCTCGAAGCATCCCGGCGCGATCCCACCGTGGACGAATCTGACGGCCTCCCGCTGGCGGTCGACGGCTGGTGGGACCCGTGGCACGACCGGATCCCCCACGCAACCCACCGCATGAACCTCGAACGCGCGCGCCGGCCCGCCGACATCCCACAGACACTGCTCCAGCTGATTCAGGAGGGATGACGCCGCGATGGCCCTCGATCGACATCGCTACAGCCGCTTCCGTCACGCGGTGCTCGCAGCGCAACGCCTGGGAATCGTGTTCTCGCAGCCGAACTCGAACCACACGGCGTCACGCCCGCCGCGGCCGAGGTCCTTTCGGTCCTCGCACAGTTCCAACCGCTGACGATCCGGAAGCTCGGTCGGCTCATCGTCTGCGAGGCAGACCATCCGTCCCGGCTCGTCGCCCGCCTCAAGCAGGATGGACTGATCGCCACTGCAGCAGACCCCGCGGACGGTCGCGCCCTGCAGCTGACCCTGACGGGCTCCGGCCGCCAACTCGCCGCAGCGGTTCATCGGGTCGAGTCCCGGCTCGACGAGGCCATTGCCCGGCGAGCGGACTCGGACGCGATTGACATGATGGTCGCGATCCTCGGCGGACTCCTCGAGCCTGAGCAGCAACACGCACTCGCCGAACGCTTTCCTGGAGCTCCCCCGGGTTGACGGACACCGAGCTGAGGCGACGTTGGTCGTCTCGGGAAGGAGTCCAGATGCCTGCACCACATCCTCCGGAGTTCCGTCAGCGAGCCGTGGAGCTCGCTCGGATGCGGGAGAAGCCCGTCGTCGCAGATCGCCGGCGGATCTCGGGATCTGCTGACAGCTGTCTGCGGAACTGGATGCGCCAAGCCGACCTCGACGAGGGCCGCCGCGCCGACGGCCTCAGCGACCGCCGAGCGCGAAGAGCTCGTGACGTTGCGCCGTGAGCTGCGCGTGGCGAGCATGGAGATCGAGATCCTCAAGCGGGCCGCCGGCGTACTTCGCGCAGGAGAACGTCCTCCCAAAATGATCTACACCTTCATCGCCGAGCGCTGCTCGGATCTGCCCGTCGCGGTGTGCTGCCGGGTGATGGGGGTGTCGACCTCGGGCTTCTACCAGCGGCGATGCCAGCCCGGTCACCGACGCCGAGCTGACCGAGGCGTACGCGGCGAACACGGTGCGACATCTGGACGATGTCCCGGCACTCCTACGGGTCCCCGCAGTCCGCCACGAGCTGCGCCTCGGGCGGGCCGGCGGTGCTCGAAGACCCAGCCGAACGCTGGATGCGTACCTGCGGCGCTGTGGGCATCCACTACCGCCGCCGAGGCGGTTGCACCCGCCGCGACGGCGACCTGAACCCGACCTGGTCAACCGGGCTTCGATCCCGACGGCCCGGACCGGCTCTGGGTCATGGACGTCACCGAGCACCGCACCGGGAGGCAAGGTCTACCTGGCGGCGGTCATCGACGCCTGGTCCCGGCGTGTCGTGGGCTGGTCGATCGCGGATCACATCCGCGCCGAGCTCGTCGCCGACGCGTTGCAGATGGCGACCTGGCGACGCCGGCCCCCGAAGGCCAGACCGATCGCCCACTCCGATCACGGGTCGGTCTACACGTCATGGCTGTTCGGCAACCGGCTCCGTCACGCCGGCCTGCTCGGCTCGATGGGATCCATCGGCGACTGCTTCGACAACTCCGTCGCCGAAGCGTTCTTCTCGAGCCTGCAACGCGAGCTCCTCGACCAACACCACTGGACGACCCGCGACCAGCTCGCCCAACGCGATCTTCGAATGGATCGAAACCTGGTACAACCCGCGCCGCCGCCACAGCTACAACCGACGGGCTCAGCCCCATCGACTACGAGACCGCAACCGCGGCATGATCACCCACACCCACCCCGTCCGTCAGACCGGGGGAGCTCCATCACGTTCATGCCGGGGTACAACGCCGGCCATGCCGTCGTCGGTTCGGTCCACGCCTGAGACCGAAGGCGAGGCCGACCAGAAAGCAATTGGCGAACACGTCGACGGGCTCATGGACGACGACATCTGTCCGCACGTAAACGCGGGTCCGAAGGTATTCGGAGCCGCGGTCGGGCTCAGGCGCCGATCGTGCCGGGAACGGGGACATAGGGCTGGAAGTAGTCGCTCGCCGGCATTCCGTCGGCCGTCAGCACGATCGCGGGGACGGACATTCCGTCGATCTGCTCGCGGAGGATGTCGGCGTGCCCGGCATGGCGCGGCCAGCTCTTCGATCTGGTGGACGAGGAAGTAACGGCCCCGCGCCGGACGATTGTCGAAGATGCCGAACCAAGGCGCCGGATCCTCGATGGTTGGCGCCGACGGATCGACAGCAGCCAGGGCGGCGGTGTACTCGACGCGTGTGGCATCGAACGCCGTGAGCGCTTCCACCGCAGCTTCGTCGGGGCTCAACGCGAAGCTCGCCTGGTAGGCCGCGAACGCGGCCTCGTCAATCTCGGTTCGTGGTTGCCCGTCGCCGGTGAGCCGGTCGATCGCGCCACGCATGCCGTAGGTCGCGTGCTTGATGAGCCCGCCGATGGAGAGGGTGCTTCGGCACGGACGTTGCCGTGCCTGTTCCTCCGTCAAGCCGATGAGCGCGGCGCGGATGGCGTCGAGCTGTTGGTCGACGTAGTGGACGATGCCTTGGAGTTCGTCGTGCGGGGTCGGTGCGTACATGCCACGAGTTTGAACCCGAATACCGGTCAACCGCTGACCGGTATTCCCGAATGCCACCAACAGGAATCGCCGCGGCGTCTTGCCGGCGTTGGGGGGCAGTGGGGTGGCGTGGATTCAGGTGCCCCCAGTGTCACGACCAGCGACTGACGAGCCGTGGAGAGCTCAGTTGCTGCCACATAACCTCGCCGGATGGGTCTCAGGATGGACAACGTCGGCATCGTCGTCGAAGACCTCGCGGCGGCGATCGAGTTCTTCGGTGAACTCGGTCTCGTGCTCGAAGGCCACGTCGATGCCGTCCTCGCGTTCAACTGCTCGCCGGTCGCCAAGACGTTCGGTGCTCAGGGAGAAGAGACAGCATCGATGCTGATGCGGGGCCGAACGATGCCGGTTGGGGACTGCGCCCGCTGATGGGTCCCGCGCTTGCGTTCTTTGGCATTGCCACGCTCGTGGCGTGCCTCTTTCGAGGGATCGGAGAGCTGCGGCTCCGAGCGGCTGCTCGACGGCGCGATGATGCCGACGCGGAGCTGTGTGGGCTCGAGCGGGCGAATCGGATCACCTCCGTGACGCTCCTCGCATCGCTGCTCGGCCTCGCGCTCCTGGGCCTCGCGTACGTGGTTGCGTGAGTCGAGTCAGCGCGCTGACCCAGGCAGGACCCACCGCGACGTGACCACCGCGGACCGTCGCCGACGAGGACGCCCGCGCGGCGTCCTGGCCGGAAGCTCGGGGTCGCTGGTGAACGAGAGCGCCGGCCCGACGGCCCTACGTGGGGTCCACCGACACGGCCCGGTGCAGGCGAGGCCGGATGACCGCCAGGCCGACCACGACGGTGACCAGCATCGCCAACGCGGGCCAGGGCCCGACGAGTGGATCCAGGCTGATCCAGCCGGCGGCGAGGAGCGTGGTGCCCGCGCCGAGAACGACGAACGTGAGGTCGACCCGGCGCCGGAACGATTGCACCGTGCCGGTTGGACGCACCGAGCGGGCGATGGCCGTTGCCGCGACCAGCGCGACGGGGACGGCGAGGCACAACCCGACGATGGCCCCGAGGATGGTCCCGAGCACCGGCGCGGCGGCCGTCCCGCTCACCATGCCGGTCACCGCGCCGAGGATGATCCCGTCACGGACACAGAGCGAGAAGACCCGGTTCCGGTCCGCGCCGGCCGGGCGCGGCGCCTCGTCGGGCCCGGACGCACCGTTCGTGCTCACGATGGCGCGCGGACTGCGCGTAGGAACCCGGACGATGAGGCGAGCGGAGTGGCGCCAAGGACCAGCAGGCGGCAACGCGCCGCCGTCGGATGCCAGCACTTCCGCACCGTCGTCGGCATCGGTGCATGGTACGCGGCGACTCGCCGGGATCGGCGCACGTCACGCCAAGATCTCTCGGGAGTGAAGCTGATCCGCGGTCCGATGGCAGCGCCAGGAGCAGAATCGATCTGGAAGGATGCCGGGTGTGGACGAGCGACTCGAAGACCGGGCCCTCATCAGCGACCTCGTGGTCGCGTACGCCTACGCAGTCGACGAGAGCGACTGGTCGGCGTTCGAGTCTCTGTTCATCCCCGACGCCTCCATCGACTATCGGTCGTCCGGCGGCATCGCCGGGACCCCGTCGGAGGTCGCGGCGTGGATGCCCGGCGCGTTGCGGATGTTCACCTGGTCGATGCACTCGATCTCCACGCACCGCCTGGTGTTCACGGGCGAGCGGGAGGCGACCGGAGCGCTGCACGCGTTCGCCCGCCACGGCCTCACGTGGGAGGGGGTCGACGAGCTGATGGACGTCAACGTGATCTACCGCGACAAGTACGTGAGGACCGACGAGGGCTGGCGGTTCGCCTCGCGCCGGGAGGACACGCTGCACATCGCGGGCGGGAGGTTCGCCGAGCTCGTCACCCGGAGTCTCGACGGGTGAGCACCGTCGGGTTCGGCCGGCGCGAGGAGGACCTGACCGCCGAATTCCTCACCGCAGTGCTCGCGGAGCGGCATCCGGGCGTACGGGTCGACGCGGTCGAGGTTGTTGCGACCAAGCGCTGTGGCGAGGGCATCGCGTCGACCGCCGATCGCATCGTCCTCGAACTGACCTACGCCGAGGGCTCGGGCGGCGATCTTCCCGAGCGTCTCGTCCTGAAGACGATGCTGGTGTCGCCGCACGCACCGTCGGAGATGTACGAGACCGAGGTCCGTTTCTACAACGAGCTGCGCCCTTCGCTGTCGGTCGAGACCCCGCGCTGCTATGCAGCTTCCTTCGACCCGACCAATGGTCAGTTCGGTCTGTTGCTCGAGGATCTGACTCAGCGCGGTGCGCGGTTCCCGAACGCGAGCGTGCCGGTGTCGGTCGACGAGGTCGGCGCCCTGCTCGACCAGCTCGCCTCGTTGCACGCCCAGTTCTGGCAGTCGCCGAGATTCGCCGCCGATCTGGCGTGGGTGGCGACGCCGAATGCCGGAGGGATGTCCGGCATCTTCGAGCGCCATGGGCTGGCCATCATCTCGGACCAGGTCCGCCGCCATCCGTTCAAGCAAGAGCTGATCGCGCCGCTCGGGCTCAGCATCGATGAGCTCTGGGTTGCGCTCGCGGTTGCGGAGCGCTCGCTCGGACTGGCACCCGTCACCTTGTTGCACGGCGACGCGCACATTGCGAACACCTATCTCCTGCCGGACGGAACGGGCGGCCTGCTCGACTGGCAGCTCCAGGTGCGAGGGTGCTGGGCGCATGACGTCGCGTATCTCGTCTCGACTGCACTCGATCCGGACGTCCGCCGTGCCGGGGGCGCGTCCTGCTCGGCCGCTACCTCGACGCGCTGGCGTCGCTCGGCGTGCATGACGTGCCGAGCCCGGACGAGGCCTGGGATTGGTGCCGGCGGGCGGTGTTGTGGGGGTTGGTCATCGGCTGGTTGATCACCCCGCCGGAGAACTACGGCCTCGAGATCACCGCCGCGAACACCGTGCGGATGGTGGCCGCGGTGAAGGACTTTGATGCGCTCGGCGCGATCGCCGAGCCCCCACCGCGCTGAGTGGAATCAGAACCCCGACGGCTCGCGGGTCACGAGCGCAGGACGTTGGCGAAGATCAACCAGGCGAGGAGGCTCTTCGCGCCGAAGCTCAGGCCCAGGTAGCACGCCTCACCGTGGAGGTAGCTGCGCCAGCGACCGACCTGGAGGTACTGCAGCACCATGTTCACGGCGAAGCTGAAGAAGAGGACGAACTCGAGTGCGGTGATGACGTAGACGAACGTAGGCGGCCGGGTCGGACCGCCGAAGAGGTAGATCGAGATCGCGATCCAGGGGACGGCGCCGATCACCGAGCCGAACCAGAAGGCACTCCAATCGGTCGACCCCGGCTCCTGTTGACGCTCCATCAGGAGGCCGAACAGGATCATCGCCGAGTTCGCCGCGAAGATCGCGAGCAGCGCGGCGACGTCGCGGATGCCGGTGAACATCGCGATGAGCACGATCATGATCGACGCGCTGAATGGAGTACTCGATCCACCGCGGTAGTTCGAGCGCCGGGCGAGGTTGGCTTCATACCAGCGGTGGATGCCCGGTGACGCGACGATGAGGTGGTCGACGGCGGCGAGGATCAGAAAGAGCGCGACGGCACCGCCGATGCCGACCGTGAAGAGCACTTCGGTCGGCGCGCCACCTTGTGCGGCGATCGGATCGGAGCGGAGGAACGAGGCGGTGACCGGCAACGAGAGCCCGTTGCCGAGCACCAACATCGCGATCGCCTCGAGGCCGAGCACGACCCCGACGACCAGGTTCGCGACGCGCAGACGTCCGTAGCCGCGCCCGGCCGTCGTGAGCGGCGTCCGGGACCTGCTCGCGAGTAGTTCCTGTCATCTCGCTCCTTCCTGCGCGTGCGACCTTCTCACTCTCTACGGAGCAGAACGGCAATTCGGTTGCCTCGCGGCCCGGGAAGGCGTTTCTCGGGCGCACGAGGGCGCGGTTCGGCGTCGTGCTAGGCAGGGCGGGTATGAGGCTTTGCTCGAGAGCCCTCGACGAGCCGGTCGGGGCCCCGGTCCCGGTCCACGCCTGCGGGGCCTGAGGTCCCTGGCCGATGCGTTTCGCTCGCCTTCCCATTACCTACGACGAGTGCCGGGCCCGCTTCCGGCGGGCCGCGTCGGTGGCGGGTGTCGCGGTCGAGTCGCACGCCATAGAGGCACGGGGTCCCGACGGCCAGGAGCTCACCGTCGATCTTGCCGCGTTCGGCGCCCGGCAACCCCGACGCGCCCTCGTGATCCTCTCCGGTGTCCACGGGGTCGAGGGGTTCATCGGATCCGCGCTGCAGTGCGAGCTCATCAGCCGTCTCGATCCGACACGCCTCCCGAACGACATTGGGGTCGTCGTGGTGCATGCGGTGAACCCGTGGGGGATGGCGTGGTGGCGGCGCCAGAACGAAACCAACGTGGACCTCAACCGCAACTGGCGACGGGACGACCAGGCCCCGACGCACAACGACGCCTACGACGAGATCCACCCGCTCGCCTGCCCCGATACCGCCGACCTACCGACCATCGACGGGCTGTTCGCGGCCGCCGGTCGGTTGGTCTCCGAACGGGGACTGGTGTGGGTGCGCGACGGCATCACGGCGGGGCAGTACCTCCATCCCGATGGACTGCACTTCGGCGGCGACCGCACCGAGGAGTCGACCGCCATCGTCGAGCAAGTGGTCGCCGATCGACTCTCGGGAGCGCGACGTGTCCTCACGATCGACCTGCACACCGGTCATGGCCCTCGCGGCGAGATCACCTTTCTGTCCGACCAACCGCCGGGCAGCCCGCAGGATGACTATCTCCGCACCCGCTTCGGCCCGGCGCGGGTAGAAGCGACCGTGAGCAATCCCGACGCCACGACGGGCACCAAGTCCGGTCAGATCGCCAACGGCATCGCCCAGCTCCTCGACGGCGCGGTGTGCTTCGCGTCTTCGATGGAGATCGGTACTGCCAGCGACGACGAACAGCTGATCGCCACCTACCAGGAGCAGTGGGTCCATCGCCACGGCGACCGGGGCAACCCGGATCATGCCGCGGCGATCTGGGCGTACCGCTGCTGCTTCACGCCGGACGACCCCGCGTGGGAGCTTCGGGCGATGGCGGCCGGCGGCGAGCAGCTGGACAACGGCGTGACCGCCGTGGCTGGCTGGAAGTGACGGCGGACCGGCGCCGCGGGCCCGCCCGGTCTCTAACCTGCGGCCATGACGACACCGCTGCCGGCCACCGGGATGACGAAAGTCGGAGATTCTCGACGCGCTGACCGCCATGCGCTCCGGTGACGTGCGATGGCAGGAGGGTCGCACGTTCGGGATGGTCTACGACGCCGGACCCGAGGCCGCACGAGGTCCTCGAATCCGTCGCCGCCATGTTCCTGCACGACAACGCGCTCAACACGCTCGCCTTCCCCAGCCTCGGCCGGATCCAGTCCGAGGTCGTCGGCATGACCGCAGAGCTGCTCCACGGTCCCGAGGCCGCCGGGTTCCTCACCTCCGGCGGCACCGAGAGCATCCTCATGGCGGTCAAGGCGGCCCGCGACCGCGCCGAGGCCGAGCGCGGCATCGACCGCCCCCGAGATGATCGTCCCCACCAGCGCCCACGCCGCGTTCCACAAGGCCGCCCACTACTTCGGCCTCCAGGTGCGCAAGATCCCGGTGCGCGACGACTGGCGCGCCGATGTCGATGCCACTGCTGCGGCGATCACGGAGAACACCGTGTTGGTGGTCGGCTCGGCTCCCCAGTACCCCCAGGGTGTCATCGATCCCATCCCCGAGCTCGCCGCCATTGCCGCCGAGACCGGAGCGAACTTTCACACCGACGCGTGCATGGGCGGCTTCGTCCTTCCGTTCATGGAGATGCTCGGCGAGCCGGTCGCGCCGTGGGACTTCCGCGTCGACGGCGTGACGACGATCTCGGCCGACATCCACAAGCTGGGCTACGCCCCGAAGGGCGCTTCGGTGCTCCTGCACCGCACCAAGGCATTGCGCCGGTATCAGACCTTCGTGTTCGAGGACTGGCTCGGCGGGTTCTACGCGTCTCCCAGCATGCAAGGCACCCGCGCCGCGCTGCCCATGGCGTGCGCGTGGGCGATCATGCACCACCTCGGAACCGACGGCTACCAGCGACTCACCCGGCTCACCATCGATGCACGCGCGCCGCCTCGTCGACGGCGTCCGTGCGATCCCTGAGCTCACCGTGCTGGGCGAACCGGAAGCGCAGCTCGTCGCGATCTCGGCCGAGGAAGCACATGAGATGCCGATCGACGTGTTCGCGCTCGGCGACGCCCTGCAACGACGAGGCTGGTTCCACGATCGCCAGAAGCCGCCCGACACCCTCCACGCCACCGTCAGCGCCGGCAACGCGCCGGTGATCGATGACTACCTCGCGGACCTGCAGGCTTGCGTGGCCGAGGTGACCGGTACTCGCATCGACGATCGGTCCACGAATTACGCGACCCTCGAGTGACCGCGATAGCTGCTTGCCCGAACGTCGTGATGCTGGTGACCGACAACCAGTCGGCCGACTCGCTCGGTTGCTACGGCAACCTCGAGCACGAGACGCCACGGATCGACCGTCTCGCCCGTGAAGGCGTTCGGTTCCTACGGGCGTTCTGCACCAACGGGCTGTGTTCGCCGACTCGGGCGTCGATCCTCACCGGATTGATGCCCTCGCAGCACGGCGTGCACATCGCGATGCCCGACGACGATGTGCTGCCGAAGCCCGACGACTACGACGTCACCCGTGAGTTCCGCGACGATCCCGTACCTGCTGCGTCAGCACGGGTACGTCACGGCGATGGTGGGGAAGTGGCACCTCGGCAACTTCCGCCAGGTCGGTCACGGTTTCGACCATTGGGTCGCGTTCACCAAGGGCCACACCACCGACTTCTACGACAACGAGGTGTTCACGGACGGCCAGGTCGGAACGGGTCACCGGGCAACACATCGTCGAGCACTTCAGTGACCGCGCGATCGAGTTCATCGACGGTCTCGTGACCGGTCACGACCGTTCTTTCTGCAGGTCAACTACGACGGCCCGTACGTGCTGCCGCCGACCGTGGTGGGCCCGGACCCTCGGAATCCGTTCTACGAGCGGTTCGCGGGCCGGTCGTTCCGCCCGTTCCCACCGATCGACGACCGGCTCATCCGTTCGCTCGCCGCTCCGTTCGACTTCGACCTCGACCCGGCGGAGGAGTACACGCTGGCCGAGCGCGTTCAACAACGTGTGGTGGACGCGTGCGGATGCACAACGACCAGGCCACCCGGGCCAACATCGCCGCCCAGAACGCTCTGGTCGACCACGCGATCGGCCGCGTCGTCGACGCGCTCGACGCCGGAGGACTCACCGACGACACGCTCGTGATCATGACGACCGACCAGGGCAACCCCTACGGCCAGCGTGGCCTCTGGGGCCATCCCCATGTGGACCGATCCGCCGTTCATGCACGACGTCACCTTCCGGCGTCCCGCTCATCGTGCGCCGACCCGGGAGCCGTGGCAGCGCCAACGGGTGGTCGACCGACCTCGTGTCGCCACTACGACCTCTTGCCGACGATCCTCGACCACGTCGGCTCGACCGACGTGGTCGTCGAAGGTTCACCGGGCCGCAGCTTCGCGCCGGTGCTCTCGGGCGGAGCCGATCGCCTTCGACGGCGCCGACTCGGCGTTCTTCGAGGCCGAGACGGCTCGCTCGATCCGCACGCGGGAATACCTCTACACGCTCACCTCGACGGCACGGGCAAGCCTGAGCTCTACGACCTCGTCGCGGATCCCGAGCAATGGATCAACGTCGCCACCGAGCCGACGCGGGCCGACACCGTCGCCCGGCTCGACGAGCAGCTGTCGGCGTTCTTTGCCGAGCACGCCGATCCCCGCTACGACCTGTGGAACGGCGGCACCGGCCAAGCCATGGTCTCGCGGTACCTGCTCTTCAAGGAGCGCTACGGCCCCGACTGGGAAGTCACGACGGAGGTCGGACCGACCTACGAAGGGTGAGGTCGACGTCCGACGGAACTCGGGCCTGCGCCGGCGCCCCCTGCAATCGACGACGGGCGAGGGCCCCGCTTGATGCGTCGGGACTTCTCACGCGAAATTCTTCACCTGATTCCTGGTACGGGATGGCGACCAGGTCGGTGCAGGCGGACCTTCGGTACTCCCGCGATCCCAGTGTCCCGCGCCGACTCGTTGGGGCATGATCTGCCGATGAAGAGGCGCGCCCATCGCCCGCGAACACTCGTCGCCGCGGTCGTCGGGCCGACAGCCTTCTCGCTCGCGGCGATGCTGAGCAGCCGTCTCGTCGAGGACTACAGCCATCGCGACGAACCGATCAGCGCGCTGGCCGCGAAGGGAATGCCTTCCGGTCCGATCATGGTCGTGGGCTTCGTGGGCCTCGGGGCCGGAACGTTCGCCCTCGGCCGGCGCCTTGCGCGGTTCGCCACTCCCGTCGAGCCTTCCTGCGACCATGACGGTCGCGGCCATCACCACGACGGTCGCCGGACTCGCTCGATGCAGCGACCGAACCTGTCCGGTTCGACTGCTCGGCGACACCGGCGCGACACGATCCGATGATCTCCATGGTGCGGCAAGCCTGGCGACATTCGTCCTGTGGGGCATCATGCCGCTCATTGCGGCGACCAGGGGACGGGAGTTGAACGCAATCCATCGTTGGGCATCAGCGTTGCTCGGCGTCACCACCGCGGCCTCATGGGGCGGCGACCGGCATGTTGATGCGCCGCGATCCGCGGCGATGGTCCGGTCTCGCGCAGCGCCTGATGGTGGCTTCGGCGTTGACCTGGTTCCCAGTTGCTGCGCTCGCGGCTTCCGAGGGTTGACGAGCCAGAGGTCAGCAGGTGTGCCTTCCCGAACCCCCTCCACGCCGACGCCGCCCGGGACCTGCATCACGTTCGCGACTGACTCCCCGAGGTACGTGCGGCTGAGCGTGTCGCCGATCTCGCGCGTGCGCCGATGTGCTCGATGCGACCGTGGAGCATGACCGCAGCGACGTCGGCGATGCCGAGCGCCTCGTGCGCGAACTGCTCGACCACGAGGATCGAGACGTCCTCGGCCGCGATCCGGGCGACGACCTCGTAGAGCTCCTCGACGATCAGCGGAGCGAGCCCCATCGAGAGCTCGTCGAGGAGGAGCAGCTTCGGCTCCGTGGCCAGCGCGCGCGCCATGGCGAGCATCTGCTGCTCACCGCCCGAGAGCGTGCCGGCGATCTGCTTGCGCCGATCTCGGAGCCGGGGGAAGCGCTGGAACGAACGCTCGGACACGGTCGCGAAGTCGGTACCGCTGTAGGTCGCCATGCGCAGGTTCTCGAGGACGGTCAGGTTCGGGAAGACGCCACGACCTTCGGGAACCAGGCACACCCCGCGGCGGGCGATCGTGTCGGCGCCGTCCCCGGTGACGTCGACGCCGAGGGCTTCGACCGTGCCCCCGGTCGGCGTGAGCAACCCGCTCGCGACCCGCAGCGTCGTCGACTTGCCCGCACCGTTCGGACCCAGCAACGCGAACACCGATCCGGTGGGGATCGTGAGGTCGATGCCGTGGAGCACGTCGATGAGGCCGTACGCCGCCCGCACGTCCGCCAGCACGAGGGCGTCGCCACGCTCGCTCGTTCGCTCCCGGTGCCTGTCCGCGTCCGCCTCCGTCATGACGGGCAGGTCCGCCTCGGCGCCGGCCGCCCGCGCGGCCGCTTCGACTCGCCCTCCGTGCCTCGCCCGGCCCTCTTCGTCCGTGCCGAGGTACGCGGCCTGCACATCGGCGTTCGCCTGGACCTCGGCCGGCGAGCCCTCGGCGATGAGGCTCCCGAAGTCGAGCACGTGGATGTGGTCGCAGGCCGCCATGACGAGGCTCATGTCGTGCTCCACGAGCAGGACGGCGAGGCCTTCTCGCGTCAGCTCGCCGAGCAGCGACCCGAGCGCGCGCGTCTCGTGTTCGTTGAGCCCGGCAGACGGTTCATCCAGCAAGAGGACCTTGGGGTTGCCGGCCAGCGCGCGGGCGACCTCGACGAGGCGCGCGGTCCCGGTTGCGAGCCTGTCCACCTTCTCGTCGGCGACCGCTCGGAGACCGACGCGGTCGATCAGCTCGTCGGTGAGCGCGTTCGCGTCGAACGAGTCGCGCGACCAACGCCTCCGCATCTCCGCGCCGACGAGCACGTTCTCGCGCACCGTGAGCGTGCCGAAGGTCTCGAGCCGCTGGAACGTGCGCCCGATGCCCTTGCGGGCCCGTGTGTGCGGCTTGGCGTTCGTGACGTCCTCGTCGGAGATCGTCACCCGCCCGCTGGTCGGCGCCTGGAGCCCGGTGATGACGTTGAACAGCGTCGTCTTCCCCGCGCCGTTCGGGCCGATGAGCCCGGTGATGCCTCGTTCACGGACGGCGAACGAGACCCCGTCGAGGGCGGAGAGCCCGCCGAAGCGAACGACGACGTCGTCGACCGTCAACACGACCTCACCGAGCTCGCGCGGCGGCGCGGCCGTCGGCCGGGCCGGGCGGCTCGGCGTCTCGCTCGTGGGCACGGTCGGCTGCCGCTTCTGGCGCCGCTCCTCGAGCTCGCTGCTCACCGCCGGCACGATGCCGTCCGGGCGCCGGCCCAGCGCGATGCCGAGGAAGCCGGTGGAGAGGCGGTTCCAGATGACGAACGGCTTGAACGTCGAAACGACCGGAAGGCGAACCTGCCAGGTGCCGAGCCGATCGAGGAGGAACACCGGGAGCTGGAACAGGACGGCTCCGAGCAGTGCGCCGCTGACGACGGATGCCCCGCCGACGACGATGAGGATCACGTAGGGCAGGCCTTGGAGCACCTGGAAGTTGGCCGTCGACGCGGAGCCGCGCAGCATGCCGAGCATCGCGCCGCCGAAGCCGGCGATCGCCGCCGACAGTGCGAACACCGCGACCTTCGTGCTCGTGAGGTTCATGCCAAGGGTGGCGCACGCGGCCGGGCTGTCCTTCATGGCCACGAGTCGCCGGCCGAACGCGCCCCGTCGGGTCAAGACGATCGCGAACCCGAACACGCAGAACATCACCGCGACGAAGAGCACGAAGCCGGCGTCCTCGGGGAAGTGGACGCCGAGGATCGTGAAGGGATGCGCCGGCGCGGTTCCGAACGCCTCGAGGTTGCTGATCCGGCGCCCGGAACCGCCGAACACCTCGGGCTGATCGAAGATCACGAACTCCGCGAGCCGCGCGAAGGCGAGTGTGGCGAGCGCCAGGTAGAGGCCCTGCAGCCGCAGCGCGGGGAGGGCCATGAGCACGCCGACGGGTATCGCGACGATCGCGCCGGCGAGCAGCAACCACGGGCTGCCCGGCCCGAACAGCTCGAACCCGAAGACCTGCCCGCCGCCGCTCGAGAACTCGACCGCCGCCCATGCGCCGATGCCGACGAACGTCACCTGCGCGAGCGAGATCTGGCCCGACCATCCGATGAGGGGCACGAGCGAGAGCATGATGAACGCGGTCACGAGTGCCAGACCCACGATGCGGACGTCCGGCCGAGCCGCCACCGCCACGATCAACGCGACGCGCCACGAGCAGCAGACCGAACCCCAGGAGCGCCCGGCGAATCGTCGGCAGGCGAGGTGCGACGGCCCGTGTGACCCGTCGCCCCTCGATGCGCGCCTGCGGCAGGAACAGCAAGGCGGCGAACAGGATGATCGTCGGGATCGCCGGCGCCGCGGCGCTCCAACGTCCGGACCACGTGAGGAAGTTCACCTGGAAGGAGAGCGAGAGACCGATGATGAGCCCACCGACGTAGGTCATCGGCAGGCTCTTCAACCGACCGATGATCGCGGCGGCGAACGCGTCGATGATCAGCAGCGTGAGCGTCTCGATCGAAAGCGTCGAGAGCTCTTCGGCGAGGAAGATGCCGGCGAGGGCAGCCATCGCGGTGCCGAGTGCCCATGAGAACTGTGAGGTCAGCCCGGGCGCGCTCCGTTGAGGGCGCTGAGGTCTCGGTTGTCGACGACGGCCCGCATCGCGATGCCGAGCCGGGTCCGGTGGAGGATCAGACGGATGCCGATGGCGAGCAGTGCGCCGGCGACGATCGTGATCACCCGGAACCAGGGCACGAAGGTTCCGCTGAGGTCGAAGCCTTCGCTGCCGAAGAACGTGGGGACCGTCCTGGTCGTGCCGGGGTCCCAGATCGTCGCGGTGAGCCCGACCAGGAACAACATCAGGCCGAGGGTGACGACGAGCTGGGAGACCAGCGGCGCCGTCGACAGCCGGCGCATGAACAGCCGCTCGATCGACGCACCCAGGACGGGGGCTGCGACGAGCACCGTCAAGGCGAGCGCGACCATCGTCTGGATGCCCCCGTTGACCTTGAGCTCCCAGTAGACGAACGCGAGGAACATCCCCATCGCGCCTTGCGCGAAGTTGAAGATCCCCGATGTCGTGTAGGTGACGACGAGACCGGTCGCCGCGAC
This sequence comes from uncultured Acidimicrobiia bacterium, assembly GCA_963770095.1. GTDB lineage: Bacteria > Actinomycetota > Acidimicrobiia > IMCC26256 > JAENVU01 > Chersky-806. The sequence continues at coordinate 1,450,806 of CAVYOO010000002.1, read as the reverse complement.
CGCATAGATGGAGCCGAGCGTGATCCCGACGATGAGGAAGAAGAGCATCGAGTCGGCGGTGATCTCCCGCCCGGACCATGACTCGGTCACGACGAAGCCGACGAAGATGGCGACGGCCAGCGCCGCCACGAGCATCGACCGATGGTGGCGCATCTTCCCCCCAGCTGTGGTGTCGCGGCTCCGGAGTCGCCGCGGCGTTCCGGATGGTGCGGACGGAATTAGTTGGTGATCAGGTCGAGCTTGAGCGTGACCCGGTTGCTCTTCTTGCAGTCGAACGACGCCTTCTTCTTCGGGTAGACGCGCTTGAAGCTGCCGCCCTGCACCTGGAGCAACGTGAAGCACGTCGACGGCACGCGGTCACCGACGTCGGTCGAGCCGATCATCCCTTCGGCGGTGAAGCCGTTGATCCCGCCGGCGGCCTGGAGCACTGCCTGGCGCGTCAGGGCGTCGTTGCCACCGGCGTCGACGACGGCGTTCACGGCGTCACGGAAGTAGACCCCGGCGGCCCAGGCCTGGACCCCGAAGCCGTCGACCTTGTCCTTGCCCGTGTACTTGACGAAATTGCTGGTCATCGGGTTCGCTTTCGCCTCGTTGTAGAACGGGACGAAGTTGATGCTCACGTACTGGTCCTCGACGTCGGCGCCGCCCTGCTCGAGCAGCTGCCGGGTGTAGCACGCGGTCCAGCAGTCCCAGACCTTGACGCTGTTCACGCCTTGGAGCTTCGCCTCCTTGCGCAGCGAGATGGTCGAGCTGAACGCCAGGCCGCTGCGCGCGTACGTGGTGCCGTCGTCCTTGATCTGCTGCGCGATCGGCGTGTACGCGCTCTGCTGCGCCCGCGCCGACACGTCGTACTCGGCGTCGACCTTGATGCCCTTCTGCTTCTGGCCCGTGAACGCGGGCACCTGGGCGTTCTTCGCCGACTTCAGGTCGGACGGGTACAGGAACACACCCGAGAGATTGCCGTTCTTCTTCAGGTAGTAGCTGGTCGGACCCGTGTTCGCCTGGTACGTCTGGGGGTGGTCGTCGATCGTCGAGCATTCGAGCGTCGGCGGGGTGATCGGGTGCGACACCGGCGAGCACTGGTGCACCGGCTCGGTGGTCAGCACCGGGAAGTCGGGCAGGCCCACCGCAACGCCGTTAGCGTTCACGCAGTTCACCATGTCGTCGACGTTGTTCACGAACAGCGACGTGGTGGCGACGAGCGCGAAGTCGTTCTCGCACGCCTGGATGATCGCGTTGCGCGTCTCGTCGGCGTTGAGGTGCGAGTCGATGAAGTCGACCACGAGCTTGCGGCCCGCGAGACCGCCCTGGTCGTTGATGTACTTCTCGAAGCCCTGCATCGCATCGGGGGTTCCCTGGAACAGGCCGGGTTGGAGATCGTTCTCGACGTCGGCGAGCACCGCGATCCTGATCTCGTCGGCGGTGACGCCCACGTCCGTAGCCGCGAGGGCCTGGTCACCGCCCTTGCTGCCGCTCGTCGTCGATGAGGCCTGCTTCTTTGGCGGGCTCGACTCGGTCGAGCTCGACGCGCACCCGCTGACGGTGATCGACGCGACCGCCACGAGCGTCGCGACCACCAATGTCATCCCAGAATCGTGCAGTCGTCGCACGGGTCCCCCCTCGTTGTCGTCGTGCTTGATGCTGTTGCGCTTGCGAGTCGTCCCGCTCGGGCGCGCCATCAGTCGGCGCTGCCCCAGCGGTGGCCCCAGTAGCTCACTGCGGTGATCTCCGTCGCCACCCACGCATCGGGGTCGACCAGGCGTCCGCCGGTGCCGAACTCCACGTCGAACCCGCCGGGGGTCCCCACGTAGAACGAGACCATGTGGTCGTTGGTGTGACGTCCGAGCGACGCCGAGATCGGGATGTCGAGGCTGCGGCAGCGGTCGAGGCCCCGCCCGACCGCGTCGAGATCGTCGACTTCGACCATGAGGTGCACGATGCCGCTCGGCACCGGCCCTTCGAACAGGGCGAGGCTGTGGTGCCGTGGGTTGCAGCCGAGGAACCGGATCCAGGCGTCGCCCATCTCGGGGTCGCGCCCGGGGATGATCCCGCCGGGCAGCCGCATCGAGTCGCGGAGCTGGAACCCGAGGATCCCTTCGTAGAAGCCCATCGCCGCGTCCATCTCCGGCTGGGGCAGCACGACGTGGCCGAGGCCGAGATCCCCGGCCACGAAGCGGGTCGCGGCTCTCGGCGCGAGCGGACGGTGGTCGAGGGCCGGTCCGGCGTAGATCTCCAGGTGGGTGCCGCCGGGGTCGTCGACGTGCAGCATCGCTTCGACCCTCCGGTCGGCCAGCTCGTCGGCCGCCGCGTCGCGGACCGCTACGCCCGCGCGCTCGAGCGCGGCGGCGATCCGGGCCAGTCCCGTGCAGCCCGGACGCCTCCCAGCCGACGGCCTCGAGCCGGTCGGCATCGGACGCGGTGATGACGAGTCGTGCGGGCCGCTCGTCGATCCGGACCCGCAGCGCGCGGTCCCCGTCCCGGTCGACGTCCATGTCGAGGCCGTCGACGAGGAAGCGCTCCCACGTGGAGAGGTCGGTCGCCTCCAGACGTAGGTAGCCGAGTGCGTGGATGTCCATGTGTGCTCCGATTCAGCCCGCTGCCGGCCCCGTCGGCCGCCCCCGCTCACGGACGGGGCGACCGCCGACGCTCGCCGGCTCCCCTCACTGTGCCCCGGAGTACGGCGTACGGATGCCTTCCGGTTCCGGCCAACGGAATCCGCGGGGACGGACGGGTCAGGGGCCGGCCACGAGCCGGTCGCCCGGCAGCGCGCGGTCGCCGTACAGGCGATTCTGGTACCGCCGCATCCCCGCCAGCCACCCGTCGATGTCCTCGGCCTTCTTCACCGCGTACCCGGCGACCTCGGGGTGCGGAAGCACCCAGAAGCGCTCGTCGGCGATGGCCTCGATGCACTGCCGGGCGACGTCGTCGGCCTCCAGGACCGCAGCGGAGGGCGACACCCCGAGGGGCCCGTCGGCGGTGGGGTCCGCCACCCGGGCGTCGGGGCTGTTCGCCGTGATGTTGGTCCGCACCGCCTGCGGGCAGAGGACCGAGACCCGGATGCCCTGGTGGTGATGGGTGATGGAGAGCCACTCGGCGAGGGCAACGGCCGCGTGCTTCGTGATCGTGTAGCCGAGCGATCCGACCTGGGTGAGCAGACCCGCCGCGGACGCCGTGTTGAGCAGGTAGCCCTGGCCCCGGGCGATCATCGACGGCAGCACGGCGCGCGCCGCGTGCACGTGCGCCAAGACGTGCACCTCCCACAGCGCTTGGAGGATCTCGTCGGGCTCCTCGACCCCGCCCTGGGTCACGAAACCGGCGTTCGAGCAGAACAGGTCGATCGCCCCGTAGGCCGACTCGGTCGAGTGCACCAGGTCCGCCATCGCGGCCTCGTTGCGGACGTCGAGCGTCGCCGCGCTCCCGCCGACGGAGTGTGCCACCGACTCGGCCGCATCACCGTCGCGATCGGCCACCACGACCTGGCGGGCGCCGGCCTCCGTCGCCGCCACCGCCAACGCCGCCCCGATGCCGGAGCCGCCACCGGTGACCACCACGACCCTGTCGACCAGATCCATGGCTCGACCCTAGGCACGGCGCGCCGCCGGCGCTCGGCCGCGCATCCCGTCCATCGGGACACCGCGCCGCCCGCGCCCGCCGGGACCTTGGACCGGCCGGGGACCCGACCGGCGGATCCGGTCCGCTACTGGCCGGCCCGGCCGGCGGCCCGGATCGCCTCGACCAGGTGCTGGGGGTCGTAGGGGGCCGCGGGCCCGGGCCGGTACGTGACCGCGAGCAGCCGACCGGAATAGGGGAACGACCCGTGGCGCTCGTACACGCTCCACGAGACCGGGGAACGGCGGTCGATCCCCACGTCGATGCCCTGGAACGGGGCGAAGCCGAGCAGCATCGGCGCGCCGGGCAGGGACGCGACCGTCGTCCCGTCGACCGCGAGCTCGAAGTCCCACGTGAAACCGGGCCCGGCGGCGGCGCGGAGGCTGACCGTGCGGGGCCCGGGGGCGAGCGGCCCGCCGTCGAGCAGGTGCATCTCGCCGTAGTGGTTGTACGCGAAGTGCAGCTCCCCGTCCTCGACGTAGATCGCGTAGCCGCCGCCCTGGTCGCCGTGGGCGACGAGAACCCCTTCGCCGTCCGGGGGGTGGTCGGCCTCGACGTCGATCGTGAAGTCCCGGAACGCGATGAGCCGCTGTGACCGGTACCGGTCGAGGGTCGGCGTGCCCGCAAGGAGGCGGACCTCGCGGTGGAAGGCCTCGTCGTCGGGCCGCCGGAGCAGCTGGAGCAGGCCGGTGCCGTCGTCGAGGGGGAAGACCTGGTTGTCGCACGCAGCCGCCTCCCACGCGGCGGCGAGCTCGCGCACCTGGTCCGGGCGCGCCGAGGCGAGGTCGGTCGTCTCGGTCGGGTCGGACACGATGTCGTACAGCTCCCACTCCTCGTCGTCGTAGGGGGAGCCGCGCCGGTGGAGGGCCACCAGCTTCCAGCCGTCCCGGTAGAAGCTCCGGTTCCCGAAGCACTCCGAGTACTGCTCGAGGTGGGTGCTCTCGGACGCGTCGTGCGAGATGGCCGCCGCGAAGCTGGCGCCGTCGCGGTCGGGCCGGGCGGGCAGCCCGATCAGGTCGAGGATCGTGGGGTACAGGTCGGTGACGTACTGGTACTGGTGACGGAACGTGCCCCGGTCCGCCTCGGGGATGCCGGCCGGCCACGACACGACCAGCGGGACCCGCACGCCACCGGCGTGGGTCGAGGACTTGTAGAGCCGGAACGGGGTGTTCGAGGCCATCCCCCAGCCGCGCGGGTAGTGCACGAGCATCTGCGGGCCACCGATCAGCTCGGGATCGCGGTCGACGTCGAGGTTCCAGCCGGTCATCCCGGTGAACCCGCCGAACTTCTTGAAGTAGCTGCGGGAGCCCGTCGCGCCACCTTCCTCGGTGCCGCCGTTGTCCGAGGTGAAGATCACGACGGTGTTCTCGAGGTCGCCCAGGGCGTCGATGACGTCGAGCAGGCGGGCCAGGTTCTGGTCGACGTTGTCGACCATCGCCGCGTACACCTCCATGTACCGGGCGAAGAGCGCCTGCTCCTCGTCGGTGTGCTCCGACCAGGCCGCCACCTCGTGGCCGGCCTCGTGGTTCCGGGGCGGGAGGGGGGTCCCCTCCGGGAACAGGCCCAGCTCCTTCTGCCGGGCGAAGCGCTGTGCCCGGACCGCGTCCCACCCGGCGTCGTAGCGGCCGCGGTGGCGGGCGAGGTCGGGCGGCTTGGCCTGGAGCGGGCCGTGGACCGCCCCGTGCGCGAGGTAGAGGAAGAACGGGCGGTCCGCGTCGTGGGCGCGCAGCTCCTTCAGGTACCTGATGGCCTGGTCCGTGATGTCGTCGGTGAAGTAGTAGCCCTCGGGGTACTCGTCGACGTCGATCGGCGAGTTGTCCCGGACCAGGGCGTGCGGCTGGTGGAGGTTCGTCCACCCCTCGAGCACGCCGTAGTAGCGCTCGAACCCGCGCTGCAGCGGCCACGAGTCCCGCGGCGCCGCGCCGTGCATCGCGCTGTCGCGGGTCAGGTGCCACTTGCCGACGGCGAAGGTCGCGTAGCCGGCGGCGCGCAGCGCCTCGGGGAGGGTCTCGACCGACGGGTCGATCTCCATCGTCCACCCGGGGAAGCCGGGGTCGAAGTTGGCGACGCCGGCGAACCCGGCCCGGTGCGGGTTCAGCCCGGTCAGCAGCGCGGCGCGCGAGGGCGAGCAGAGCGGTGTGGTGTGGTAGCTCGTGAACCGGATTCCGTCGGCGGCGAGCCGGTCGAGCGTCGGCGTCGCGATCTCGGAGCCGTACGGCCCGGTGTCGCTGAAGCCCATGTCATCGAGCAGGACCACCACGACGTTCGGGCTGCGCGGCGGCGGTCGGACCGGCGGCGGCCACCACGGCGTCGACTCCCGCACCGTGCGACCGACCACTCCGCCGAACCGCTGGTCACCGTTGGTCATCCTCGAGCATCTCCTGGTGCGGCGAGCCCGGCGAGTCGACGGGATGGGTGCCATCGCGCCGCCCGTCGACGGCCGCGGTCGCACCCGCAGGAACCGACCGCCGCAACACTACGGTCGACGTCTTCCGGAGCGGGGAGGGGGTGCCGCTCAGCGGGACGGCGGAGCCGGCGCGACCGGGCAACCCGGTTCGATCACGCCCGCTGGAAGCGTTCGTTCCAGATGGCGGCCGCGGTGCTGCGGACGAGCGGGGCCACGGCATGGAGGTCGATGCTGCTCGCCGGCCCGGTCACCGACACCGCGGCGATGGCGCGGCCGCTGCTGCGGACCGGGGCGGCCACGCACGCCAGGCCGTCGTAGGACTCCTGGTGGTCGAAGGCCAACCCGGTCTCGGCGATGCGCTCCAGCTCGGTCTCGAGCTCGCGGGCGGTGGTCAGGGTGCGGGGCGTGCGCCCCGGGAGGTCCCCGGCCAGGGCGTCGGCCGCGGCTTCTTCGTCGAAAGCCAGCATCGCCTTGCCGAGCGCGGTGCAGTACGCCGGCTGGCGTCCTCCCTGACGGGTGGGGAGGCTGAAGTCGCTCATGGGGATCCGCTCCAGGTACACGACGTCGACGCCGTCGAGGATCGCCATCTGCACGGCCAACCCGGTGGCCACCGACGAGCGCGTGGAGGTGCGGGTAGGCGAGGTCGGAGAGGCGGCTGCGGCGCGAGGCGAGGCCGCCGATCTCGAACAGGCGCATCCCGATGCGGTAGCCGGAGACCTCCCGCTCGATCCACCCGACGCCGATGAGCTGATCGACCATGCGGTGCACGGTGGACTTGGGGAGCCCCGTCCGCTCGGTCAGCTCGTGCAGGGTCAGCGCATGGTTTGCGCTGTCGAAGGCACCGATGATGCGGTCGACCCGCCCGAGCACCGACCGGCGCGCCCCCACCTCGTCGTCGGAGGCGGCGTCGAGAGGTTCGGTGGAGGACTCGAGCCGCTCCATCTCGGGGTCCATCTCGGGGTGCGATTGGTGAGCGATCATCTTCCCCCCACGGCGCCGAACGACCGGACGGTACCAGTGTGCCCCTGATCGCCAGCCGTCGGCGTCAGGCGACGGTCGCGCCGGGCGCCTGCTCCGAGCTCAGCTCGAGCGCGACGTCGATGATCTGGTCCTCCTGGCCGCCGACCAGGCGTCGCTCGCCGCACCGCAGGAGGATCTCCGCACCGGAGACCCCGTAGCGGTCGGCCGCCCGGTACGCGTGGCGCAGGAAGCTCGAGTACACACCGGCGTAGCCCATGATCAGGCTCATGCGGTCGAGCACGCACTCCCGGTCCATCACCGGGCGGACCACCTCCTCGGCGACGTCGAAGATCCGGAGCGGGTCGATGCCCGTGCGGATCCCGAGCCGGTCGAGCACGGCCGCCAGTGCCTCGGTCGGGGTGTTGCCCGATCCGGCCCCGAACGAGCGGGCGCAGCCGTCGACCTGGACGGCTCCGGCGCGGATCGCGAGCACGGTGTTGGCCACTCCGAGCGAGAGGTTCTGGTGCCCGTGGAACCCGACCTGAGCGTCGTCGGCGAGCTCGGCGACGAGGGCCGACACGCGGTCGCTGACCTCGTCGAGGATCAACGCACCGGCCGAGTCGACGACGTAGACGCACTGGCTCCCGGCGTCGGCCATCACCCGCGCCTGGGCGGCGAGGACCTCGGCCGGCTGGGTGTGGCTCATCATCAGGAACCCGACCGTCTCGAGGCCGAGGTCCCGCGCGATGGCGAAGTGCTGGCGGGCGATGTCGGCCTCGGTGCAGTGCGTCGCGATCCGGACGACCGACACGCCGATGTCGCGACACGCCCTGATGTCGTCCATCGTCCCCACGCCGGGGAGCATCAACGCGGCGATGCGGGAGCGGCCGGCCGCGGCTTCCACCGCGCTCTGCATGAGCACCCGTTCGTCGACCGCGGAGAACCCGTAGTTGTAGGACGAGCCGGACAGGCCGTCGCCGTGGCTGACCTCAATGACGGGGACACCCGCGCCGGCCAGCCCGCCGACCACCTGGCGGACGTCGTCCACGGTGAAGCGGTGCTCCTTGGCGTGGGAGCCGTCTCGCAGCGACGAGTCGGTGACCCGCACGTCCAGGTCGTCGGAAAAGGGCATCTCAGCGCTCCTGGGGGACGAGCGACCGGGCGATCTCGTCGCCGACGCGCGCGGCGGCCGCCGTCATGATGTCGAGGTTGCCCGAGTAGGGCGGGAGGAAGTCGCCGGCGCCCTCGACCTCCAGGAAGATGGCAACCCGCCCCCGCCCGTCCGGGGTCGCTTCCCGCTCGATCTGGGGCTCGGTGAGGAGCCGGTAACCGGGGACGTACTCCGCCACCTCGGCCACGACCGCCTCGATCGACGCCCTGACGGCGTCCGCGTCGGCGTCGGGCTCGAGGGAGCAGAAGATCGTGTCCCGCATGGTCAACGGCGGCTCGGCCGGGTTGAGGATGATGATGGCCTTGCCCCGCTCGGCACCGCCGAGCACTTCGACCGCGGCGGCGGTCGTCCGCGTGAACTCGTCGATGTTGTTCCGGGTCCCGGGCCCCGCCGATCGGGACGCGACGGTGGCCACGATCTCCGCGTAGGCGACCCGGGTCACCCGGGACACCGCGTGGACCATGGGGATGGTCGCCTGGCCACCGCAGGTCACCATGTTCACGTTCGGCTCGCCGAGATGGCGGGTGAGGTTCACCGCCGGGATCACGTACGGGCCACGCGCGGCAGGGGTCAGGTCGACCGCCCGGATCCCCGCTTCCTCGTAGCGCGCCGCGTTGCGGACGTGCACGTGAGCCGACGTGGCCTCGAAGACGATGTCGGGCAGCTCGGCCCTCGACAGGAGCCAGTCCACGCCCTCGGCCGATGCCTCGAGGCCGAGGTCCCGGGCCCGGCGCAGGCCCTCGCTGTCGGGGTCGATCCCCACGACGTAGCGCAGCTCGAGGGCATCGGACCGCAGCAGCTTGTACACGAGGTCGGTGCCGATGTTCCCCGACCCGACGACGGCAGCAGATGGGCGTGCGCTCATGGCGTCGATCCTCACAACCGGGTCGGCCGGGCGCACCTTGCCGTACCGGAGAACGGGACGGTCGACCATCCGGCGGACTCCACCGGGGTCACCCGTCGCCGCGAGTGAAGGCCGCCCGCACCGAACCGAGCCCGCTGATGTGCGCCTCGTAGGTCAGGCCGGACCGCACCGGGACCAGCGGTCCGAGGCTCCCGGACAGCACCAGCTCCCCGGCGCGGAGGGGGTCTCCCCGTCGGGCGACCGCGTTCGCCAACCACACGACCGCGTTCACGGGATGCCCGAGGCAGGCCGCCCCGGTGCCGGAGCTCACGACCTCCCCGCCGACGGTGAGCGTCATCTCGCTCGCCCGCAGGTCGTCGATGTCGTGCAACGAGCGCGGCGATCCACCGGTGACGAACAGCCCGGACGACGCGTTGTCGGCCACCGTGTCGAAGATCGCGATGTCCCAGTCCGCGATCCGGCTGTCGACCACCTCGATCGCGGGGAGGACGAAATCGATCGCCCGGATCATCTCCGCGGCGGTGACGTCGTGGTCGGGTAGGTCCGCACCCAATACGAAGGCCACCTCGGCCTCGACCCGGGGCTGGAGGAGGTCGCCGAAGGGGATCGGCTGGGAGTCGCCGTAGGCCATGTCGGCGAACAGCACCCCGAAGTCGGGGGAGTCCACCTGCATCTGTTGCTGGACTGCGGGCGAGGTGAGGCCGATCTTGCGACCGACGCGGCGGCGCCCGGCCGAGCTGCGTTCGTGCACGATCTTCTGGACCTCGTACCCGTCGTCCAGGCCGCCGTCGGGGAGCAGCTCGCGCACCGGGCGACACGGACGCTTCCGCCGGGCGGCGTCGATCAGGCGCTCGGCCGCGGCATCGTGCGCCGCCCGGCGACGGGCGTCCGCCACCGCGCGATCGCGGCCGGGCTCGTCGACGGGTTCTGGCACTGCTACTCCTGATCGCGCAAGAGGTACGAGAGCACCACGCTCTCGAACTCGGGCTTGCGCTCGATCATCGCCCAGTGCCCGCAGTCCGGGAACACGTGGAGCTCGCATCGGGGGATCAGGCGCAACGGGGCGATCGCACCGTCGAGTGGCGTGACGCGGTCGTCGCGGCCCCAAGTAAGCAACGTGGGCGCCTGGATCCGGCCGAGCATCCCCAGCACCTCCGGGTTCGCGACGGTCAGCAACCGGAACGCGTCGAGCAGGTCCCGGTTGTAGATCGTGCGGATGGCGGCGAGCGCCTCGGGATCGCTCGCGGCGGACCAGCGCGCCTCGACGAGCTCGTCGCTGAGCACCGCCGGGTCGAAGACCATGGAGTGCATCCAGGCCAGGAGCCGGTCGCGGGTCGGCGCCTCCACGAACTCGACGAGCCGGATGATCCCCTCGGGCGGCGAGGCGCTGAAGAACGGCACCCCCACGCCCCCCAGCGTGACCAGCCGGCTCACTCGCTCGGGGTCGTACGCGGCGAGCCGGGCCACGACGCCGCCACCGAGGGAGTTGCCCACCATCGCCATGCGGTCGATGCCGAGGCCGTCCATGAACCCCAGGACCGCCGCCGGGGCGTGGATGACGGGGTTCCCGTCGACGGGGTGGCTCGTGCCGAAGCCCGGAAGGTCGAGCACGAGGGTCCGGAAGTGGCGGGCGAACCGCCCGAGGTTGCCGCTGAAGTTGGCCCAGCCGCTCACCCCCGGCCCGGATCCGTGCAGCAGCAGCAGCGGGGGGCCGTCGCCGGCCTCGTGGTAGTGCAGCTCCCCGGCCGGGGTGGCGAGCGTCCGGCTCGTCGCGTGGGCGGTGAGTTCGCTGGTGGTCATCGAGGGTCCTCCAGGCCGGCGACCCCGGGTGCCGGGCCCGTGCCGACCGCGACGGTCAGAAGGTGACGGCGGCCGGACCGGATGGATCCTGGCCCATGAGCATCCCGGCGGCGTCGTCGTACACCGGGCCGGGGACGAACACCGCGTGGTTCATGCCGGCGTGCATCGCGCGCCAGGCGCGCTGGACGGGCTTGTCCAGCCGGACGGCGTTGCCGCCGCAGCAGGTGAAGGCCTGGTCGGCCGCCTCCACCGCACGCCAGGCGGACCGCACCTGGTCGCGGCGGATGGCGACGCGGTCGGCGAGGGTGACGTCGTAGCCGGTGGCGAGCCGGTCGTAGAGCTCGCCGACGTCGAAGAGGAGCTGGGTGCGCGCCCCGTGGAGGTCGGCGGCCGCCTCCCCGAGGGTCCGGCGGGTGTGGGGATCGCCGACCTGGGCCGTACCGACGGCGTTCACCCGGCCGGCCTGGTACTCGAGGGCATGGAGGAGCACGCCCTCGGCGATCCCGATCAAGCCGGCGGCGACGGCGCAGGGGAAGATCGTCGACCACGGCAGGCGGTAGAGCGCCTCGGTGCGACCGGCTTCGACCGCGGCCCGCCCGTTCATCACCTTCACCGCGTCGATGGTCCGGTAGTCGGGGACGAAGGCGCCGCGCACGAGCACGTCCTTGCTGCCCGTGCCCTCGAGACCCATCACCTTCCACGAGTCGGGGTCGATCTCGTAGTCGCCGCGGGGAAGCATCACGTGGACCATGAATGGCACGCCGTCGACGCCACCGCCGGGCACCATCGCACCGAGCACCACCCAGTCGCACAGGTCGGTCCCGGACGAGAAGCTCCACCGGCCCTCCACCGTGTAGCCGCCGTCGACGGGCGTGGCGGTGCCCATCGGCGCGTAGGGGGAGGCGATCCAGGTGTCGGGATCGTCGCCCCACACCTCGGCCTGGAGCCGCTCGTCGCAGAGCGCGAGCTCCCACGGGTGCACGCCGACCACGCCCGCGACCCACCCGGCCGACGGGCACGAGTGGCCGATCTCCATCACCGCGGCGAGGAAGTCGCGCGGGTCCGCCTCGTAGCCTCCGAAGGCGGCCGGTTGCAGCATCCGGACGACGCCGATGTCCTTGAGCCGCTTGCCGACGTCGTCGGGCAGCCGCCCGAGCTCGTCGGCGGCCGCCGATCGATCGGCGAGCTCGCCGCTCGCCTCCTCGATTCTTGTGAACACCGCGTGCGCCACGATCTTCGCTCCTCCGGCTGCGTCGCTCCCGGCCCGCTTCGTCACCGTGCGACGAGAGCTCCCAGTGCGACTGTACGAGTGGGGCGGTCTCCGCGCTCCGTTCGGTCCCGCGGAGTGGGACGGTCCCGGCGCTGCGGGTGTGACGGGGGAGGCAGAATACGCCTCGATGCGGAGCGGATGGTGAGCGGCGCACCCCAGAGCGCCGGGTTCGGCGGAACCATCGGCCGCACGGTCGCGGAGTCCGAGCCGTGGTGGCCCGAGCCGGCGCATCCGGGCGAGCACGCGCCGAACGTCGTCGTGATCCTCTTCGACGATCTCGGGTTCTCCCACCTCGGTTGTTACGGGTCAGACCTGCCGACCCCCAACGTCGACCGGCTGGCGGCCGGCGGGATCAGATACAGCAACTTCCACGTCACGCCGCTGTGCTCGCCGACGCGGGCCGCCCTGCTGACGGGGAGGAACCACCACACCGTCGGCATGCGGGCGATCTCCAACTTCAACACCGGGTTCCCCCACATGCGCGGGCGCATCACCGACCAGGCGGCCACGATGGCCGAGGTGCTCCGAGGCGCGGGCTACGCGACCTTCATGGTGGGCAAGTGGCACCTCTGCCCGATGGACGAAGCCTCGGCGGCCGGGCCGTTCGACAACTGGCCGCTCCAACGGGGCTTCGACCGCTTCTACGGCTTCCTCGACGGCGAGACCGACCAGTTCACACCCGATCTCACCTACGACAACCACCGGATCGACCCGCCGCGCGGGCCGGAGGACGGATACCACCTCACCGAGGACCTGGTCGACACGACCCTCGAGTTCATCAACGACTCGGTGTCGATCCGTCCCGACCGGCCGTTCTTCACCTACTTCGCGCTGGGGGCGACCCACGCGCCGCACCAGGCGCCGGCCGAGTACCTCGCTCGGCACCGGGGCCGCTACGACGACGGCTGGGACGAGGCGCGGCGCCGCTGGTTCGCCCGCCAGCAGGAGCTGGGCGTGATCCCGCCCGGGACCGACCTGGCCCCTCGCAACCCCGGGGTCGAGCCGTGGGCCGAGCTGCCCGAGGCGCAGCGTCGCCTCGCGGCTCGCCTCCAGGAGGCGTTCGCCGCGTTCCTCGAGCACGCCGACGACCAGATCGGACGGCTCGTGGACGGTCTCGCGCGCATGGCGCTGCTCGACGACACGGTCATCGTCGTGCTCTCCGACAACGGCGCCAGTCGCGAGGGCGGGCCATACGGGGTGCTCCACGAGATGAAGTTCTTCAACCTCCTCTTCGAGTCGCCGGAGGAGGCGTTGGAGCACCTCGACGAGATCGGGGGGCCGCACAGCCACGCCAACTACCCGTGGGGCTGGGCCCAGGCCGGCAACACGCCGTTCAAGTGGTACAAGTCCAACACCCACGAGGGCGGCGTGCACGTGCCGTGCATCGTGCACTGGCCGAAGGGGATCGACGACGCCGGCGGGATCCGCCACCAGTTCCACTACGTCACCGACATCGCCCCCACGATCTACGACCTCGTCGGCGTCGAGGCTCCCGACACCTACCGGGGTGTCGCCCAGCTGCCCGTCACCGGCGCGTCGATGGCGTACACGTTCGATCCCGCGTCCGCCGACGTCCCGAGCCGGCACACCGAGCAGTACTTCGAGATGATGGGCCACCGGGGGATGTACGTCGACGGCTGGAAGGCGGTCACCCGCCACGAGGAAGGCGCCTCCTTCGACGAGGACGTCTGGGAGCTCTACGACCTCACCGCCGATCCCTCCGAGTGCCACGACCTTGCCGCCGAGCAGCCCGAGCGGTTGGCGGCACTCGTCGAGCGGTGGTGGGAGGAGGCCGACGCCCACGGCGTGCTGCCGCTCGACGACCGCATGATCGAGCTGTTCCGCTCCCGGTTCGCCGAGCGCACGCCCCACCGCCCCGACCGGCGCTACTCGTACCGCCCGCCGATGTCGTATCTCCCCGGACAGACGTCGGCCGCCATCGGGGGGCGCAGCTGGGACCTCGACGCCCGCGTCGAGCGCGCGGCGGGGGAGGGCGGGGTGCTCTACGCGCTCGGCAACGGCAACGCCGGCCTGTCCGTCTTCGTGCAGGACGACCGCCTGGTCTTCGACTACAACGCGTTCGGGGACCACACCGTGATCGAGTCGGAGGAGCCGTTGCCGACCGGATCCTGCGTGCTCGGGGTGCAGTTTCGTCGTACCGGCGACGGCGCGACGGCCACCATCGTCGTCGACGACCGCCCGGTCGGGTCGGCCGAGATCCCCTTCGTGATGCGCGTCATCTCGAGCGTCGGCAGCAGCGTCGGTTACGACCACGGCATGCCGGTGAGTGACCGCTACGTGAGCACCTTCCCGTTCGAAGGGGATCTCCACGCCGTCGACATCCAGTTGCTGCGGCCGTCCCACGACCAGGAGCGCGACGTCGCCGGTGCCGAAGGGCGCTCCGCGCTCGGACGGCAGTGAGGACCGACCGGTCGGGCCGCCGAACCTCCCTGTGGTCGACGGTGATAGTCGAGTCGCCGACCGCGGCGCGGGGAGACGCTTGACGTCGTGGAGGCGGTCCTCTAGTTTACCAGTTAGTTAATAAACCAACTGGTAACTCACGAGGTGCACTTTGACCCTGGCGATCGACGACGACCGGCTCGACGACACGTTCGCGGCACTCGCGAACTCGACCCGGAGAGCGATCCTGGCCCGCCTCGCGGAGGGCGAGGCGAACGTGAACGACCTCGCGGCGCCGTTCGCCATGACGCTGCCGGCCATCTCCAAGCACCTCAAGGTGCTGGAGCGGGCCGGCCTGGTCGTGCGCGGGCAGCGAGCGCAGTACCGGCCGTGCTCCCTCGACGCCGCGCCGCTCCGGGAGATCTCCAGCTGGGCCGAGCAGTACCGGCCGGTCTGGGAGGCCCGCTTCGACCGGATGAACGACTACGTCCAGCAACTCCAATCGCAACGAGAGACAGGAACACCGAATGACTGATGCCCAGGCTTCGAAGGACGCGGTCGTCATCGAGCAGACCCTCGACGGCCCGCCGCAGCTCATCTGGCAGATGTGGACCGAGCCGGAGCATTTCAAGCGGTGGTACGGACCCACCGGCGCCGCGATTCCCGTGGCGAAGATGGACGTTCGAGTCGGCGGTTCGCGTCTCGTGTGCATGGCGATGGAAACGCCCAACGGCGAGATGCAGATGTGGTTCACCGGTGAGTACCGCGAGGTCGTCGTGAACACGCGTCTCGTGTACACGGAGTCCATGTCCGACGAGCACGGCAACGTGCTGGAACCTTCCGCGATGGGCATGCCCGCCGGGCACCCCACGACCACCGAGATCACCGTTGAGCTCGAGGACCTCGGTGACCGAACGAAGATGGTCATGACGCACGCGGGCATTCCCGAGGATTCTCCCGGCGCCGCTGGATGGAACATGGCCTTCGACAAGCTCGGCGCCTACCTCCGAGAGCTGCGGGGCTGAGTCAGCCTGCTTGCGTCGCCACGAAGCTCGTGTCGTCGGACGCCGCGGTCGCGCCGACGGGCCCGAGCTTCGACCTTGCTGCGGCGGGTCGGCTCAGGGTGCGGGGTCCGGCGGCGAGTATGGACAGGCGAGGTCCATCGCCGGTGGCGTGGCACTGACCAGGAAGTCGGCGATCGCGGTGTCGACGCACGCGGACTGGCTGAGCCCGAAGGTGCCGTGGACGCCGCCGACGATGGTGATCGCCCGCATCGTCGGGTAGGCCCGCGCCATGTTGACCGCCCACTGGTACGGGGTCTCGCCGTCGCGGGTGGTGTTGGAGATCATCCCCGGGATCGGTGGCCCGTACTGCTTCGGGCGCGGCACCGGGTGGGGACGGCGCCGCGGTAGCCGTTGCAGGTCGTCAGGTAGTCGACGCCGAGGGAGCCGCCGTAGATCGGCCCCTCGCGGACGATCCATCGCAGCAGGTCCTGCTGGCGCGCATTCGAGGTCCGGTCGGAGAAGTCCTGGCAGACCACCGCCGACCACAGGCTGCCCACGGTGCCGGTGCTCGGGCTCTGCAGGCTCTTCTTCGTGAGCGCCTTGCGCGCCGCGGCGCGCTCGGTCTCGGGGCCGAAGAGGGCGTTCCAGGAGGTGGTCACCGCCTGCGCGGCCTCGGCCCAGCTCTCCTCACCGGTGATGGGGTAGAAGTCGACGCCGTCGTTGAGCACGTCGAGCAGATCCCAGCGCGTGTAACGCGTCCCGTCCGGGAGGGGGATCGTCCGACGGTTCAGACGCGCCGATCACCTCGTCGAACTTCGCGCGCAACCCGTTGGCCAGCAGGAAGAAGCCGATCGAGTCGTCCGGTGCCACGGAGCCGGCGCTGATCCCGGCGAGGGTGATCTGCGGGTCCATGTTGCCGTCGAAGACCATCGCTCGCACCCGGCCGGGGAACAGCTGCGCGTAGGTGGAGCCGAGCAGCGTGCCGTAGGAGATGCCCCAGTACGTGATCTTGTCGTCCCCGACCGAGGCGCGCAGGGCGTCCAGGTCGTAGGCGCCGTCAAGTGTGCCGGCGTGCTCGACCAGGTCCCGGTTCTCGTCGAAGCAGCGCGCGTTGGCGCGCGCCGACCTGCTGTTGGCGCGCGGCCAGGACCTTTCGCCAGTGCACTGTCCCCGTCGCCGGCCGGGTGGGCTTGGGGATGTTGCAACCGCGCCCCTCGAGCGCCGGGGTCGACGCACCGATGCCGCGCGGGTCGTACGTGACGAAGTCGAAGCCGGCGCGGACGGATTCGGGCAGCAGGTAGACGATCTCGGACAAGCCGACGCCCGACTGGCCGGGGCCACCCGGGTTGAGGAAGAGCGTTCCGTGGTGTTCGGTCGCGGGGCCCGTGGCTCTGAGCCTCACCACGGCCAGGGTGACGTGCTTCCCCTTCGGGCGGCTGCGGTCGAGCGGCCGCGCGAACGTCGCGCACTCGAACCCTTCGAGCCCGATGTCGTCGACCTTCTTCCAGTGCTCGAACTCCGGATTGCTGCACGGCTTCCAGTCGAGGACGCCCGCTTGCGCCGCGCGGGCCGTCGCGACGGTCGGCGTGGCGGAGGCGACGGGAGCAGCCGAGAGCACCAAGGCGACCGCAGCCAGCGCAACCGTCACGAGTCGGCTCCGGGTCATCCGCGTAGTTCTAACGCAGGGTCAGCCGCTGCTGATGTCATTCGCGCGAGTCACGCGTAGAGAAAGAGAACAGGTCCGGGCCGGGTTGCCGCGGGTCGGACCCGGAGCTCAGTGCAGAGCTGACCGTGCGATGTCTCGTCGGTACTGCATGCCGGGCCAGCTGATCATGTCGACCGCCGCGTAGCCCACTGCGCGTCCGACGCCCGCTCCGAAAACGCGTTTTCGGTGTCGTTTGAACACGTCAGAGCGTGCTCAAACGACACCGAAAGCCCGGGGCATCCGTGCGTCTCCGCTCTCGTCGCGGAGTTGTGCACCAGCACATCAGCAACCTCGGGAAGAAGACGGCGATCGCTCCGAACGGGATAGCGCTGCCGGCGATCTCTATGCTCGCAAGCACCCGGAGCTCCTCGAGTCGCCAGTCGAGACGGATCTACGCGAGCTCCGGTGGAGCGGTGCGCGACATGAGACGGGAGAGGCCACCTGACACGCGGGCACGATCATGCGCCGAACCGGGGCCACGGGCGCCTCGGCCGTCTGATGCGTCCGTCGCTGCTGCTCCTCTACGTAGCGGTTGGGATTCTCATCGGCCTCTCCTACGCACTGATCACCGACGGCGGCGGCGATCAGGAGCCGCCGCCGGATGTCTCGGTGCGGGCCGTCCGCGCGGGAAGCAGTGGATCGCCCGATGCGCTCTGGCTCTTCGGCGCGGCCACGCTGCGATTCGCGCCCGGACGACCGACATCGGGCGAGCTGCTCAACCAACAGGGCTTCGGCTCGACGCTAGGAGCATCCGCCCGGGTGAACTTCTTCGAGCCTTCCAGCGGAGCCGTCGGGTACCTCGACGCGACCCGCAACAAGATCGTCCGTCTTCCTCCGGTACGCATTGCGTCGACCGCGGAGGCGAAGTCGGTGCAACCGCTCGCGGCTACGAACAACGCGCTGTGGCTCGTGACGGGTTCGACCGCGATCACGCACCTGCGGTTGTCCGATGGATCTCAGTCGGTCACGGTGTTGGAACCGGCCGACTCAGAAGCGGTGACGCAAGTCTTCGCGACCGGTGACACGGTGTGGGCCGCGACGCAATCCGCGACGCGTGCGACGCTACGACGAATCGATGCGGGCACCGGTGCCGTGACGGGCACGGCCGAGCTGCCCGGAACTACCGGGCCTCGGGCCTGGCGCACGATCTCCATCGTCGAGCTCGATGGACACCTCGTCGTCGTGGGCGCGAGATCGTTTGTCGAGGTCGACGAGAACACGCTGGTCGTCAGTGCGCCCATCGATGTGCAACGCACGCCGGCACTCGACGTCTCGGCCGTGGCCGCCGCGGACGGCTACCTCTGGCTCCTCGACCGGAGCTCGGCCAAGGTCCTGCAAACGAACGTCGATGGGAGCGTCGAGACCGCGATCGCCGTGCAGGGTCCCGCCGGCGCGCTCCGCTTGCCCGCTGGTGTGGTCGCCGGCGCGGGCGCCATCTGGGTTCTGGCTCCGGCCACGAAGGCGTCGTTCGGTGCTCAGGTCGTGACGCGCGTCGATAGCCGGACCGGGAAGGTGGTCTCGAGGTTCACGACTCCGGCGGGCCTCGAGATCGGGGGCATCGCCTTCAGCACGAAGTAGTCGATCGACTCGCGCCGGCCAGTCGCGCGCCAATGACGGCAGCGGTGGGTCAGACGCAGAACTGGTCCCAGGGCCCGACCTCGTGAACCTCGCCGTCGTCCGTGACCAGGAGCCCGGCCGCATCGTTGGCGGTGAGCAGGGACGCACCGTCGACGGGTCCCGCGAGGAAGGCCGCTTTGGCCAGCACCTCCGCCTGCCAGCCGCGTCCCGTCACCACGGTGACGCCCGCGAGCCCGGTCGCCGCCGGAGCGCCGGTCGTCGGGTCGATCAAGTGGTGGCGAAGCGTTCCGTCAGGTCCGGTCCAGGCGCGCTTGGTGCGCCACGTCGACGCGACCGCGCCGTCGTCGAGCGCGATCGTGCCGACGACGCCATCGGCGTTCATCGGGTCGGTGATCGCCACGACCCATCCCGCGCCTTCCGGTGCGGCCCCGGCAACCCGAAGGTCTCCGCCGACGTTCACCAGCGCACCGCTCGCACCGGCGGTCAGGAGCAGGTCGACCACCAGATCCGCCGCGAGACCCTTTCCGATTCCGCCCGGATCGATCTCGACGCCCTCGCCCAGGGTCACCGTGCCCACCACCGGGTCGAGCTGGATCGCCTCGACCCCTGACGGGCGCAGCGTCGCTTGCGCGCTGGAGCGCTGCGGCTGTCCGGCGGTTGGTTCTCCCCGAGCGTCGGCGCGGGCCAGGAGCTCGAACGACCGGTCGTAGCCGGCGGCCCGAAGCTCGGGGAGCAGCGTCGGGTCGAAGCGGCCTCCGGTGAGCTTCCACCCGCTGATCGCGACCTCGATGAGCTCGTAGGTGCTGCGGGAGACGAGCACCGGTACGCCCGGGCGCGCGTTCAGCCGGCTGATCTCGCTGTCCGGTCGGAACCGGCTCCACCGAGCCTCCAAGGCCTCGAGCCGCGCGACCGCGCGGTCGGCCAGTCCCGGTTCACCATCGGTCACGATGACGTGCGCAGTGGTCCCCATCACCTGGACGATCCGCTCTTCACTGGTCATGGCACCATTCAACGCCGGCGCCGTGAAGGGCGGACGACCAGGTCCGTGAAGCTGCCGTGAAGGGTTCAGGCCTGAACGCCGAGGCTCTCGGTGCTGACGATCGGGAGCGTGAGGGTGAAGACGGAACCCGAGCCGACCCCGGCTGACGCGGCTGCGACGTCGCCGTGGTGCGCGCGGGCGAGTGCCCGCGCGATCGTCAGGCCGATGCCGCTGCCGCCGGCCGGCCGGACCGGTCCGTGCACGCGGTAGAAACGGTCGAAGACGAGCTCGACGTCCTCGGTGGAGAGCCCGATGCCCGAGTCGCTGACCGCGATCGACGCCAGGTCGTGGTCACGCGCGGCTCGCACCTCGACCCGTCCTGCGGCCGGGGTGTAGGTCAGCGCATTCCCCAACAGGTTGGTGAGCACCTGCGTGATCCGCTCGTCATCGACGTCGACCGGGAGCGGCGGTCCGCCCCGGACCACGAGGTCCACGCCCTTCTCCTCGAACTGCGGACGGAGCCGGTCGGCGGTCTCCGCCGCGAGCCGGCCCAGATCCACGACCCGCAGGTGCAGCGCAGTTGCGCCCTCCTCGGAACGCGAGAGGTCGGTGAGATCCGAGGCGAGCCGCTGCAGGCGCGACGCCTCCTCTCCCAGTGCGACCAGCACCTCCTCGTTCGGCTCGAACACACCGTCGAGCATCCCCTCGACGTAGCCCTCGATCGTGGTCAACGGCGTGCGCATCTCGTGGGCGACCTCCGAGACGAGCCGGGCCCGGCGCCGTTCCGTCGTCTCGAGCTCGATGGCCAGCCGGTTGACGTCGTGCGCGAGCTCGGCGAGCTCGAGCTCTGCGGGTTCCGCGACCCGTTCGGAGTAGTGCCCGTTCGCCAGGCGCCGGGTGGCGTCGCGCACCTCTCGGACCGGGCGGACGATCCGCCGGGCGACGAGGGTCGAGACGATGGCGGCCGCCGCGAGGCTGATCGCCAACGCGATCCAGAGCGATGTCTCGATGGAGTTCACGAGCACCGTGTGCGACTCGTTTTCGCTTTCGCCCGAGACTGCGACCTTCTTGAGGTCGTCGTCGAATCGCGACGCCGCGACGTAGCGGACCGTCACGGCGAGCGTTCCGAAGACGACCAGCGCGACAAGGGCGTACGAGGCGAAGAGCCGGACGTCGAGCCGCCGCCAGACCTTCACTCGGGGGCACCCAGGAACTTGTAGCCGACGCCGCGGACGGTGCCGATCAGCTGAGGGTCGTCGGCCGGGTCACCGAGCTCCTTGCGGATGCTGCGAATGTGGACGTCCACGACCCGCTCGTCGCCGAAGAAGTCGAACCCCCAGACCTTCTCGAGCAGCTGACGACGGGTGAGCACGCGTCCGGGCGCGCGAGCGAGTGCGACGAGCAGATCGAACTCGAGCGCGCTCAGCACCGCGGGCCGATCGTCGCGGGTCACCTCACGCGCGCCGACGTCGATGGTGAGCCCTCGGAACACGAGCCGCTCCGAGGCGTCACCGGTCGTTGGAACCGAGCCCCGGCGCAGCACGGTCTTGATCCGCGCGACGAGCTCGCGGGGGCTGAACGGCTTCGTCATGTAGTCGTCGGCGCCCACGGAGAGGCCCACGAGCGTGTCGACCTCCTCGGATCGGGCAGTGAGCAGGATCACCGGGATCTCGGAGGTGGTCCGGAGGCGCCGCAGCACCTCGATCCCGTCGATGCCGGGCATCATCACGTCGAGCACGACGAGATCCGGGTGCCAGTCCCGCGCGGCCTGCAAGGCAGCTTCACCGTCACGGGCTTCGGCGACGTCGAAGCCATCACTTTCGAGGTAGCCCCGCACGATCTCCCGAATTCTGTCTTCGTCGTCGACGACGAGGACCCGTGTTCTCACGACCGGCAGCGTACGCCCGGCCCCGTCCCGGCCTTCGCCCCTTCACGGACACTTCACGGACCCGGCGGCGGGACCTTCACGCCAATTGTGTTGTCTGACTGCAACGAACCCGGGATGCCCTGGCACCCGGCACCCACGACGAAGGGAGCGAGCGATGCAACGGAAGACGGCAGTGGCAGCCGCCGCTGCGATCTCGATGAGCCTCGCCTCCGCGGCGATCGCCATCGGGGCCAACGCCGGCGCCTTGGGGTTCGCCCCCGCACCGCCCGCCGCGGTGGCCCAGTCCACGGCCGCGGTGGCCGACGCATCCCAGCAACCGTCGGCCCCGAAGCTGACCTCGTCGCGCACCGGCGAACGCGAGCGCGACGACCAACCCATCCGCGCCGACGCATCGACGTCCGGCACCGCATACGAAGGACACCACTCCGATGACTGACCCCACGAACGACGACGCCCAGGCCGAGCGGATCCGCCGGCTGCAGGAACGCCGCGCGGCCTCAGGACGCGCATCCCGGCCTACCGCCGCGGCTGTTGCATCCGCCACCGCCGAACCGCGAGCTACGTCGGCTCGGGCGACGACCGGACCGCGCAACCGGGCGCCGCGCCGCCGTCACCCCGCGGCCCGGACGCGATGGATGTTGGCCGGACTGAGCATCCTTTCCTTCCTCGGGATCGCGGGGACCGTTGCTGCGGCGAACGTGAACGCAGTCGCGACCGTCGCTCCGGCCACCACCGCGGCACCCGCCACCCCGGCGGCCACGGGCAGCACCGCGACCACCACAGCCAAGGCGGCGGCCACGACGGCGACCACCGCGGCGCGGACCGCGCACACCACGAGCGGCGGGAGCTGAGCGGTCCCCTAGGCTCGAACGGGTGACGTCACACGCGTGGTGGTACACCGCCCGGGCCGGTGGGATCGTCGCGTGGGCGCTCACGTCGCTGGCGGTGATCGGGGGGCTGCAGCTCTCGACCCGCCTGGTCCGCAAGCCTGCACCCAGCTGGGTGCTCGACGTGCACCGGTTCCTCGGCGGCCTCTCGGTCGTGTTCGTCGGTGTCCACATCGTCGGGCTGGCGGCCGACCAGTTCATCGGGTTCGGGCCCGAAGACTTCATCGTGCCCTTCGCCTCGAGCTACAAGCCCGCGGCAGTCGGTCTCGGCGTCGTGGGCATGTACCTGCTCATCGCGATCGAGATCACCTCGCTCCTCATGAAGAAGCTGCCCCGGCGCACGTGGCACGCGGTGCACCTGACCAGCTTCCTGCTCTTCGTCGTGGCAACGATCCATGGCCTCACCTCCGGGACCGACCGGCACAACGCGATCTTCCAGTGGGCGTGCCTGCTGACGGCAACCCTGGTCCTCATGATGACGCTGGTCCGCATCTGGTCGCCGCGCCACGCGGCGCGGTCCGCGGCCGGCTCGCCCACCGACGCGTGACCTGACCGGGTGAAGGCCCGCGTCGCGTTCCGGCGCGGTGTCGAGGTTCAGGTCGAGCCGATCAAGAGCCCGTCAGGTGTGCCGGTGCGGTCTGAGGACATCGAACCCTGAGGCGCCCGCCGGTCAGATCCGGTCCGCAGTGCCGACCCACAGCGTCGGAGGCTCCGCTCCTAGCGGCCGGTTCGCTCGCGGTGCTTGCACCCCGGCCAGCAGCAGGGTCGACGCTGGCCTTCCTCCAACTCCTCGTTGGTCCGGCGGATGCGGCGTTCTCGCGTCGTCTGCTGCTTGGCATCCTCGACCCAGCAGATGAACTCGTTGCGGGCCAGCGGCGTGATGTCCTTCCAGGCATCGAGTGCCGCGGGGTTGCCGACCAGCGCCGTACGCAGGTCCCGCGGAAGCTTGTGCACCACCCCACCGGGCACTCTTGGGCTGCTCACCCGGGCCACGGTAGCGGCCGCGCGGGCGACCCGAGTCCGCCGGTGGGCACGCACGACGACCGGGACGCGCGGATGCCACCCGGGTCCCCGGTCGGGGGTCGCCTGGTCGATAGCGTTCGCGTCCGTGATGAGCTCTGCATCTGCCCGGCGGCTTCGTCGCGTCCTCGCGACGATCGTGCTCGTGACGGCGGCTGTGTTCCCCGTCGCTCCGTCGACGACGTCGGCGGCCGGGGCACAGGACGCGCCCGACGGGAGCCGGTCGCACATCACCCAGGATCTCGTGAGCCGCGAGGCCCTGCCCGGAGGTGGTTGGCGGGTCACGATCGAGGCGACGCTCGACTCGAACGCGGTCTGTCACGTGCTGCTGTTCCAGTGCGTCGTGCAGCCGGAGCTCGCGCCGCAGAACATGACGCTCGAGCGGGTGGACTGCCTCTCTGCACGCTGGAATCGCATCCAGATCACGCTGCCCGTCGTTGGCACCGTTGTCGATGTCTGCGCCCGCTTCGATGCCAACCGCGCGGGTCAAGACCAGAAGTTCCGCTTCACGTACACGACACCGCTCGACACCGGGTCCGTCGACGAGACCGTCCGCTTCTACCGATTTCCCGAGGAGTACTTCTTCGTACGCGCCCAGGACACGATCACGATCGACCTGACCGCGTCCGCCGACATCCTCGAAGAGTGTCCCGACACCGTGGCAGCCGGCGCCCAGATCGTGTGCTCCGTGACCGTCGACGCGCATACCGGGGTGCCGAGCGCCACCGTCTCGATCTCGCCGCCCGCACAGTTCGGCGGCGCGTCGCTCGTACCCGACGACAACAGCGGCGGCAACTGGGATTGCACCGCGGTGACGGCGTGCACCTACACCCCGGGTCCGCTCCCCGCCGGCCAGTACGGCTTCACGACCGAGGCCACCGTCAGCGGACCGGTCGGCGAGGTCGAGACGTGTGCCGCGATCGAATCCAGCGGCTCACCGGTCGGCTCCGACTGTGATCAGGTGCGTGTGTACGACGCGGACGTCGACACGTCCGTCGCGGTGAGCAAGACCGCCTCGGCGACCGAGGTGGACCCGGGCGCGTCACTGTCGTTCACGATCGTCGTCACGAACGAGGGTCCGAACGAGGCTCAGGACGTGCGGATGGACGAGACACCGTCGGAGTACCTCGAAGGGTCGTCGGTCCGGTTCACGAGCGGTGCGGGGGAGTGGACCTGCAGCTCCGGTGCCACGCTCGCCTGCAGCTCACCGACGCTGCCGAGCGGCGGGTCCGCGACGTTCGAGGTGACGGGCACGGTCAGCCCGTCGGCTCCGGGGGGAAGCGTGATCCTCAACGAGGTGACGGTCGAATACGAGAACGACCCCTTCGGCCCCGACTACCCGGTGCGTGACGGCGCGATCGTCCAGGTCCGGGGCGCGACGGCACCGGCCGCCACACCGGTCTCGGCGACGCCGAACTTCACCGGCTGACGCCCCGGCTCCGTGACCACCTCGGGTCGGGGTCACCGCTTCGCCGTGGTCGCCGCGACCACTGCGCTCCTGGTGGCCGCGACCGCGTGCGGGAGTGAGCGCGCATCCGATGCGGATCGGGGTGACCGCGGGGTGTCGCCGAGCTCGACGACCGTCACGACGGCCGCGCCACTCGCGGCGTACCGATCGTGGATCGCGACCGCCCGCGTGCCGACCGTCGCGGTGTACGACAACCCGGACGCTCCGGAGCCGAGCGTTCGGCTCGACAGTCCGTGGGTCGTCGATCCGGAGCAGTCCTCGGCGACGGTGCCGCAGGTGTTTCTGGTCGTCGGAAGCCGCGACGCCGAGGGTGCACGACCGAGTGGGGACCGGATCGAGGTGCTCCTGCCGGTACGACCCAATGGCAAGACCGGTTGGGTACGAGCCGCCGACGTCGATCTCGCATCGACGACATTCCGCATCCGCATCGAGCTCGCCTCGCACCTGATCACGGTTTCCGATGCCGGACGTGTCGTCTATCGGGGCCCGATCGCCGCGGGCGCGCCCGACACGCCGACTCCCGTCGGTGACTACTACCTGCGGGTCCTCATCCGAGCGTCCGATCGGAGCGCCGCGTACGGGCCGTTCGCCTACGGACTGTCGAGCCACTCCGACGCCCTGGCGTCGTTCAACGGTGGCGACGCCGAGATCGGGATCCATGGCAACGACGACGCGTCTGCCCTCGGCCGTGACGTGACCCACGGCTGTGTCCGCATCGAGAACCCTGCGATCACGGATCTCGCGCGCCTGCTCCCGCTCGGCACCCCGGTGCAGATCGTCGCGTAGGAACGGGCGCCGTTCGACGGTCGCTCGCGGCCGTCGATGGCACTCGGGGCCCGACCGGTGCCTGCGCATGGCAGACTGCGGGTCGCCGGGTGACCAATGCATCACGACGTTCGGAGCCGTCGCCCGGATCCGGATCACCGCGCGGCGGGGATCGTTGTCGTCAGAGGGAAGAGAGAGCCACCGATGTTGAGAAGGCCACTGAGGCGCGCCGCGGTTGTCGGCGGAGTCGCCGCCGTCGCGCACCGCTCCGGGAAGAAGTCGGCGGAAGCCACCGCGGCCGAGCAAGCCCAGAACCAGCAGATCGCGGACCTCCAGGCGCAGTCCGCCCCGGCCCCGGCGCCGACCGCCGCCCCGGCAGTGGGCAGCCCGGACATGGTCAGCCAGCTCCAGAACCTCAAGCAGCTGTTGGACGAGGGGATCCTGACCCAGGCCGAGTTCGACATGCAGAAGCAGAAGCTGCTCGCGGGCTCATGAGCGACGAGGGGAAGACCACAGCCCTGGGTCCGGTGCAGATGCTCGTGCTCGGATTCGCCGAGCCGAACTTCACCGGAAAGATCGCCGCCGAGCTGGCCCGCCTGCGCGACCAGGATGTCGTCAGGATCGTGGACGCGCTCGTCGTGCAAAAGGACGATGACGGTGAGATCACCGCGCTCGAGGTCAGCGACCTGTCCCCGGACGAGGCCACCGAGATGGGAGCGATCGCCGGCGCGTTGATCGGCTTCGGCTACGGCGACGATGCCGTCGAGGCCGGCGCGGAGCTCGGTGCCGCAGCCGGCGCTGATGGGCACCTGATTCCCGACGACGAGGTCTGGTACGTCGCGGACGCGATCCCGAATGGTTCTGCCGCGGCGGTCATCCTGCTCGAGCACCTCTGGGCGATCCCCTTCCGGGACGCGATCGCCGCGGCGGGTGGCATCGCTCTCGCCGACGAGTGGATCCACGCGGGCGACCTGATCGCGATCGGCGTCGAGGCCGCAGTCGAGTAGCACGGGGATGTTCGACCGCGCGCGTCCTGGGGGCCGTGCGGCGACGAGCATTCGGGCCGGCCGACGAGAAGCCGTACCGAAGACTCACGGGCGACTGGATCCGCGTGGTCGTCGCGACAGCACTGCTCGCGACGAGCGTCGCGCACCACGCCGCCGAAACCCGGACGGAGTCCGCGTTCAACGAGTTCTGGGCGTCGTTGCCGAGTGGGCTGCAGGGATTCCTCGAGCTGCTCAGCCGACTGGGCTCGCTCTGGGCGGTGGCGCTCATCGCGGGGATGGCGCTCATCGCCCGGCGATGGCGGCTGGCCCTGGAGCTGACGATCGCCGGTGGCGCGGCGTGGTCCGTGGGTCGGCTCATCGCGTTCCTCGATGCCGGCGACGGGATCGGCGAGAGCGTGCGCCACGTGTTCGATGGATCGCTCCAACCGACCTACCCCGCGGTCCCGCTCGCCGTGATGGCGGCGGTGATCCTCACTGCGGCGCCGTTTCTCACGCGACCGGTCCGTCGGATCGGTCCGGTGCTCCTCGTCCTCATGGCGATCGGCACCCTCTCCCCGCGGACGAGGGCTTCAACGCGGTCGTTGCCGCGTTGGCGCTGGGGTGGGGGATCGCCGCCGCGCTCCACCTGGCCTTCGGGTCTCCGGCCGGACGGCCGACCGTGCGACAGGTCGCCGGCGCGCTCGACGAGCTCGGCGTCGTCGCGACGGACGTACGGCTCGCATCGGCGCAGGCACACGGCTACACGGTGATGCTCGCCGACGCCGCCACCGGTTCACTGCACGTCCACGTCTACGGCCGGGATGCCGCCGACGCCCAGCTCGTGAGCAAGGTCTGGCGGTTCCTCGTGTACAAGGATTCCGGGCCGACGCTCACACTCGCACGCGGCTGCAGCAGGTCGAGCACGAGGCGCTTTGCCTGATCGTGGCCCGAACGGCGGGCGCGCATGTGCCGGCGCTCGTCGCCGCCGGGGTCGCCGGGCCATCGGCTGCACTCCTGGTCACGAGCACCTCCGACGCCGAACGGCCGTACGCCGCGACCGACCCGGACGACGTCTTGCGGTCCTTGTGGCACGACGTCGGCACGCCTGCGCGAGAGCCGTGTCGCCCATGGTGCCCTCGATCTCGACCACGTGAGGGTCATCGACGGGGTACCGACCATCGTCGATTTCTCACTCGCATCCGTGTCGGCGCCGCAACAGCGACTCGATCTCGATGTCGCCAACCTGCTCGTCTCATCCGCGCTTCTCGTCGGCATCGACCACGCGGTCGCAGCCGCGCAGGAGGGGATCGGCGCGAGCACCGTCGCGGGCCGCGCTCCCGCTGCTCAGCAAACCAGCGCTCAGCCGCACGACACGATCTGCGCTCCGCGAGAACAAGAAGCTTCTCGAGGAGCTTCAGGAGCGCGTCGGCACGTCGACTGATGTCGCGGCGCTTGCGCCCGTCGAGCTGCGGCGGGTGAGACCGCTCACCGTCGTCGTCGTCATCGGCCTGCTGTTCGCGCTGTGGGTGATCCTCGGCCAGATCGGCAGCATCCGCGACCTCGTCGACACGTTGGCGAGCGCCGACTGGCCGTGGGTCGTCGCGTGTCTCGCGCTGACGCAGCTCACCCAGGTGGCCTACACGTTCACGACCATCGGGTCGGTCGACGAGAAGGTTCCGCTCGGTCCGGCCATCCTCATGCAGTACGCCGTGTCGTTCACGAACATGGTGCTGCCCACCGGCGCGGCATCCACCCTGATGAACATCCGATTCCTGCAGAAGCAGGGGTCGAGCATCGCAGTCGCTACGTCGTCGGGCATCCTCTGTGGCATCTCCGGCACCGTCGCGCAGTTCTTCCTGTTCTTCGCCACCGCGCTGGCCGCCGGGCAGTCGGGTGCGATCAGCGACGTCGGCGGCGGCGGGTCCCGAGGCGACGACGGCAAGCTCATCTTGGTGGCCGTGGTGATTGCCTCAGTCCTCCTCGGTGTCGCGTTCGTCGTCCCGAAGCTGCGCCGGTTCACCCACGAGAAGGTGTGGCCCGAGCTCGGGAACGGCTTCCGCAACGTGTGGAGCGTGCTCACCACTCCCCGCAAGCTGTTCCTGGTGCTGGGCGGCAGCCTCGGCGCGCAGCTGCTCAACTCGCTCGCGCTTCGGTGCCGCGTTGCTCGCCTACGGCGGCAGCCTGCCGTTCGGTGAGCTGATCCTCGTGGTCACCGGCGCGGGCTTCATCTCGAGCCTGGTACCGGTGCCGGGCGGCATCGGCGTGGCCGAGGCGTCGCTCATTGCCGGGCTCACCGCATTCGGCGTCCCACCGGTCGCCGCGTCCGGCGCGGTCGTCACGTACCGCCTCTTCACCACGTACCTCCCGCCGATACCGGGCAGCTTCGCCACGAAGTGGCTGGTCGCCAACGGCGACCTGTAGGGGCTTCCCACCCGGTGCGGGGGCCGCCCGGAGGCAGGCCCGCGTGAGGATTGCACCGGTTTGGCTCGCCGAGACGAGCGCGGAGTTCGGTGCCGCCCGGGGAGAGTGCGCGCCGAGGTCGGGCGAAACCACTCGGCCTCGGGTCAGCGCAACAGTGCCCGTTCCGCCCGGATACGGGCGCCGTCGAGGAGGCGGGAGGTGATCAGGCAGTGCTGGCCGGCGGCTTCGGCCTCGGCGCGCGCTTGGCGCAGGGTTCGCTCGGCGTTCCGGCGGCCGTCGCGGAGCAGCTCGAACGCACGGAGCGCCGCTGACTCTTCGGCGAGCAGGCGCGCGGCCTCGTCTTCGCACTCGCGAACGACCTGCCAGCACTCGTGTGAGTGTGCGAGTGCGGCCTCGTGGCCCGATTCGGCCTGGACGAGCGCGTCGAGAGCCTCCTGGCGCAGCCGAGGTCCGGGTCCGCGGGGCTCAGGGAGACGCGTGTGCACAAGGATGCCCGCGTCGTCGTCGGGTGGTTCGACGGTCGGCACCTCCGTCGTGGGCACCCGCTGGACCACCGCGGCGAGGCGCTCGAACGCCATGACGTGTCGCGGCCCCGAAGGGGGCGCGACCCGGATCGTGCCGCTCTGGTCGACGTCGTCGTCGAGGTCACCGTCGCCGATCAGGACGACGCGCGGATCAGGCTCTTCCACCGGGAACCTCCGTTGCCTGAGATCGCCGAAGCGGGCCCGTCGGGTCCGTGACGATCGCTCGAAACATGAGCGTCATTCCGGTCGTTGCCCATTAAGCCGCGACCCCTGTCGCGATGCAAGCCACCCCGGCGCCCGTCGACCCGCGGTGTCAAGCATCACGACGCGTCGCGCGATGCGTTGCGGAGAACCTCGCCGCGCAGGTCACCGTTGACGGAGCACCGATGCCGTGCAACACTGAACCTGTGAGTTCAGTGTCGACGCCCGTGCTCAGCCAGTGCACCGCTCTCGCGGATCCGACGCGAGCCGAGATCGTCGAGCGGCTCAGCGCGAGCCCGGCGTCAGTCACGGAGTTGGCGTCTGCGTTCCCGATGTCGTTGCGGGGCGTGCTCAAGCACGTTGCGGTCCTCGAGGAGGCCGGGCTCATCCGAACGGTGAAGCGCGGGTCGCGTCCGACGCTGCGAGCTCCGCCCCGACGGCCTCGTGGAGATCACGGAATGGATCGACGGGCTCCGCTCCCGATGGGAACGGCGCCTCGATCGCATCGAGGCACAGGTACACGACCATTTGGAGGAGTCATCATGAACGACGACACGATCCTGCGGATCGATCGAGTGATCGACGCGCCGGCCGAAGCGGTGTTCCGGACGTGGACGACGCGCGAGTCCATGGAGCAGTGGTACCGCGAGGGCGACACCTTCGCGGCGCGGGTCACCGAGCTCGATGTCCGAGCCGGCGGCTCGTATCGCGTCGAGTTCGGTCCGGCGGGCGCACCGCCCTACGTGGAACACGGCGAATACCTCGAGGTCGATCGTCCCCACCGGCTCGTGATGACCGAGACGCTGGACGGGGTCGACTCGCCGTGGGCGCACACCACGGTCACGGTCGAGCTGCGCGAGGAG
Source organism: uncultured Acidimicrobiia bacterium (assembly GCA_963770095.1). GTDB lineage: Bacteria > Actinomycetota > Acidimicrobiia > IMCC26256 > JAENVU01 > Chersky-806. The sequence continues at coordinate 1,420,035 of CAVYOO010000002.1, read as the reverse complement.
AACGGGAAGACGCACCTCACGCTCACCCACACCGGGTTCCCGTCGGGCGCCCACCGCGACATCGCCGCCGGTGGATGGCCGGGATTCCTCGATCGGATCGACGCACTCCTCACCCGCTGACCGTTCGCGCCGGCCGAGGTGCAGGGTGCTGTCTGATCGGAGGGCTTGACGATCCGAGTCATTCCCTACCGGCCCCTGAGTCCTGAGCCGGCGACGCTCAGCTCGCGGTTACAGGTCGGTGTCCCGGACGGCCTTGAGGAGTGCGGCGTTGGGCTGTTCGGGGAGCTCGGTGAGGGGCTGCGCGATCTCCTCGACCGTGGGCCCGTACTGCTCGGCGAGTGGCGCGAGGGCATCGAGGTCGAAGTCGTAGAGCTTTGCCGCGTTGCCTCCGAGCACGTCGCGCAGCTCGTCCTCGCCGACCTCGTGGAAGACCGCGCGCAGGCTCTCCCGGCTGTACGGGGGCGAGCCTTCGTCGTGCGGGTAGTCGCTTCCCCACATGAACCGGTCGGGCGCCATGACCTTGCGGGCCTCCCAGTCCTTCGGACCCGGGAAGCTCGCGCCGACCCAACAGCTCTGCTGGAAGTATTCGGTCGCCGAGCGTGGCAACGCGTTCTCCGCCGTGTACTTGAGCTCGCCGATCTCGCCCTTGCGGATGCTGTCGAGCACCTGATCCATGTGCTCGAGCATCGGCGGGATGGCTGCAACCGAGCCCTCGGTCATCACGAATCTGAGGCGCGGGAACCGCTCGAACACGCCGGAGAGCAGCATGTGCACGAACGCCCGCGAACCGTAGAAGCCGACTTCGGTGATCATGATCGCCGGCACCGAAGGGAACCGCCCGTAGTTCGGCGAACCCGTGCCCGCGTGCAGGTTCACCGGTACGTCGAGGTCCTGGAGCGCGGCCCACAGCTGGTCGTAGTCCGGGTGGTAGAGCGGCTTCACCCACGTGACGTCGGGCGCCACCGTCGGTAGCAGCACGCCGCCGCGGAGACCGTGCTCCTTGATCCAGGTGATGTCCTCGATCGCGTCGTCGATGTCGTTGAGGAAGAACTGGCCGATGCCGGCGCGCGAGGCGGGTTTGCGGCCGCAGTAGTCGACGAGCCACCGGTTGTGCGCGTGGATCCCGGCGCGCCGGTGCTCGTACTCCTCCGGCTTCGGCGGTCCGGCGAAGAGCACGAAACCCGGATAGAACGGCGGGACCGTGTTCGGGAACACCACCTCGCCCACCACACCGTCGGCGAACTGGTCGGCATCTCGCCGGTCGTCGTCCCAGTTGCGGATGCGTAGGTCGGTGTCGCGCAAGTCCTTCCACGGGTTCTTGTACTTGCCGCGCCACGCGTCGAAGTCCTCGACGTACCGCGGGTCGAGGTACTGCCGGTAGGTCTCGTGGTTTGCCCCGGCGTGCGTATCGGCCGAGATGATCGTGTAGTGCTTCGAGAGTGTCTGCGTGGTCATGCCCCAAAACTAGTATCAGATTCTGGTTCTTGTCCAGCACCCCCCAGGCCGTAGCATCGAACCGTGACCGCTACCCGTCCCGCCGAACCCGCGACGTCGCCGGACCCCGGGTCCCTGCCCCCCGCCCAGCTGCAGCGGCGGCAACGGATCGTGCGGGCCGCGATCGTCCTGATCGAGCGCAACGAGTACGACTCGATCCAGATGCGCGACGTCGTGGCCGAAGCCGGTGTGGCGCTGGCGACGATCTACCGGTACTTCACCTCCAAGGAACACCTGTACGCCGCTGCGCTCGTCGAGTGGGCGAAGGACTACCCGCCCTCGCGGCGCGCCGCGGCCCGATCGGCCGAGACCGACGAGGCCCGCATCCGAACCCTCATGCGTCGAGCGGTGCGCGCGTTCGAGCGCCACCCGCAGATGATGCGAGCCATCGTCGTGCTCGAGAGCTCGAACGACCGGAATGCCCGCGCCCTGTTCGAAGAGTTCGCGGCCATCAACGTTGGTGCGCTGGAGCAAGCCCTCGCATCGGTTCCATCCGAGACCGCCACCGCGATCGTCGAGACGCTCAACAGCGTGATGGTCACCCGTCTGCGGTCCTGGGCACTCGGGCGAAACAGCATCCGCGACGTTGAACGATCGGTTGATGTCGCGATCGACCTGATCTTCTCGCCCTCCCCGTCCTGACCGGACCGCGAGGGAATCACGCTCCGCCGCGGCAATCGAGAAGCGCGTTGATTGCGTGTACTAGCGCTTGGCCTTGGATGTGTTCAGCGTGATCGCGGCGCGAATCAGAGTCTTGAACGCCCTCGCGTTGACCTTGTCGCCCTCGTGGAAGTCGATGGCCCGTCGCGTGTTCCCCTCGAGACTGGAGTTGAAGAGGCCCGCAGGATCCTTCAGCGATGCCCCCTTGGCGAAGGTCACCTTCACGACGTTCTTGTAGGTCTCGCCGGTGCAGATGATTCCGTCGTGGTACCACGTCGGAACTCCTCGCCACTTCCATTCCTCGACGACTTCGGGGTCGGCTTCCTTGACCAAGGTCCGGAGCCGGCTGAGCATCTCGCCCCGCCAGTCGTCGAGCTCCTTGATCCGCTCGTCGATCAGCTGAGCAGGAGACTTGCTCTTCTCTGATCCGCTCTTCGCCATTGCGCGTGCTCTCCGTTCGGTCGAGACTCCATCCCGAGCACGCTACGCGGCGCGGGTGCATGACCGCGACGACGCTCAGCCGGTCACGTGGTCGGCGAGTGACCGGAGCAACGTCTGCCACCATTCGGCGTGGCGGTGTTGGAACGCGTCGAGCGGGAATCCGTGGCGCGCCGCGTGCTCCCGGGGCAGCGCGTCCCAACCGAAGTGCTCGACGGTGACGAGGGTGCCGGTGTCGACGGGTTCGAAGCGCACCGCCACCTCGGTCGACTGGTCCGGCGCGAACGTCGCCTGCCGCCACCCGAACACGACCCGGCGCGGGGGATCCCACACCCGCACGTCGCCGATCTCGAACCGCTCGCCGTCGGGCCCGATCTCGACCAGTCGCTCCGGTGGCTCGGGTTCGAACGCCAGGCGGCCCTCGGCTCGATCGGTGAATTGGAACAGCTGGTTGGGTTGCCACCACTCACCGATCTCACGGGTGAACGCGTCGAAGGTCCGCGGCGCCGGCGCGCCGACGCGGACTGCTACCAGCACGCGCGAACCGGTCACGCGCGCTCCACGTGGGCCTTGAACGCAAGCAGTTGCTCGCTCCACCCGGCCTCGGCGTCGGCCAGCCACGCTTGCAGATCGTGCATCGGCTTCGGCCGCAACGAGATGATGCGGACGCGCGCGCGTCGAACTGCGGGTGCTCCTCGTCGACGAGCTCCGCGTCGCGCAGGACCCGCAGGTGCCGGCTCATGACCGGCGGCGACACCCCGACCGCGGTGGCGAGCTCGCCCGCGGTGGGGGCGCTCGGCGAGGAGCTCCACGCTGCGGCGCCGCACCGGATCGGAGAGCGCAGCCAACGTCCGGTCGACCGCGGCCGAGCGCGAGCTCACTGCCAGTTGGTCGCGAAGATCGGGGTGTTGATCGCGGCTTCCGCCTGTTCGCGGGTCACGTCGCGCACGTGCATCGAGAACGTCCAGTGGTGACCCTCGAGGTCGCGGCATCGGTACACGCGGTCCCCGTAGAACTGGTCCGACGGCTCGGCCAGGATGGTGGCGCCGGCGGTGCGTGCCCGCTCGCAGTGGCCGTCGACGTCTCGCGCGACGTCGACGTGGATGCTGCAGGTGGTGTGCCCGTCGCCCGACGCGGGGCTGCGCGTCCACTCGTTCCACTCGGCACCGACCATGATGCGGCCCCGTCCCCCGAGGCCCATCTCGTAGTGGCCCTGCGTGGCGTCGCCGTCGGGACCGTCGATGGCCATGGTGAGCTCGAAGCCGAACGCGGCGGCCAGCCAGTCGAGGGCGGCTTTCGGGTCGCGGTAGGTGAGCGCGGGCACGAAGGTGATGTCGTCCATGGGGTCTCCTCGTCGCGAGATGGTTTCTGATTCCGTGAACAATATAACGGATGAAGAAGCATCTCGCCAGTCCCGCGCCGATCACGCGAACCGCGACCGCGGAAGGTCAGCGGGAAGGAAGCACCAGCTGCCGGGCGACGATCGCGGCGTGCAGCGCTGCCTCGAGCCGGGCGACCTCGCCGCCGCAGGCTTCCAGCGCGGGACGGTCGAGCAGGGTCACGACACCCGAGTCGGTGACCGCGACGACGCAGGGGAGCGCGTCGCCGGTCGCGACTTCGACCTCCGAGCTGCGCTCGTTGCGGTGCACCACGTCGAACGGCACACCGAGGCGCGCGCGCAATGCGTCGAAGCTCTTCTTGCGCCGGATCCCGCCGTGCGTGATGTCGCAGAGGGCGCACTCCAGACGCCCGAGCAGATGGCCGACGACGTACTTGGTGTCGCCGACGATGCCCCCGTCGGCGTCGTAGACCCCGACGAAACGGGTGATCGTGCTCGGTGTCTGGTCGGCACCGGTCTCGGTCACGACTCTGGGAACCCGGCCACGGCCGAACACATTCCCGGGACGGCAACGCAACCGCAGGAGATGTCAGCTCGTCGACGAGTCGGCCGTCGCCGTGGGTCCGGGACACCGGGGTGAACTCGACGTCCGGGGGGAAGAACTGCCCGATCAGGCGGTAGGCGTAGAAGCTCCGTACGCCCTATCAGATCCCGATCCGCCCACCATGGTGGGGACGTTCACGAGATGCGGGTCCGCCGTCATCGTGGCCAGGGGCCCGCCGAGCCGGCGTTTCAGAAATCGCGCCTGATCTGCCGATGAGGAAGGCACGGGTGTGGTGGGAGACCCAAGTTGAGGAGCCCACCAATGTCCACACGCATCGGGCGAGCGGCGGCGATGGCGGCGATCGTGCTGCTCGGCGCGTCGATCGGCCCCGGGATGGCCGGCGCCGCGCCCGGCCCGCACTTCGGTCATGGCCACGGGCGGCATCACCATCACGTTTCCTGGTTGACGGCCGAGCAGCGGCAGTGCCTCGCCAACCAGGCCCGGTCCGTCCGGCCGGGCGCGGCGAGGAACCGCGCTGCCCGCGTGGCTGCGTGGAAGGCCGCGCTCGAGGCGTGCGGCGTCACGTTCCCGCCCGGAAAGCCGCCGGCGTCCACCACGACGACGACCACGACGACCGAACCGCCGCCGATCGAGCCGAGCTGAGAGCTGGCGCGTCGCCGGACTGACGTCCGGTCCCGGCGGCGCCGAGACTTCTCGCGGCGTGCCGGCCTGTGTTAGCAAGCCGGTCGTGACCAGCGCCTCCGACCTCGACGACGCGCTCGCGGCGCTCGTCGGGCAGCCGATCGGGTCCGGCGGCCCGAGCGTCGCGCCGGATCCCGTGAACCAGCCGATGATCCGGCACTGGGCGGCCGCGTTCGAGGACACGAACCCGGTGTACGTCGATGTGGAAGCGGCGGCAGCATCCCGTCACGGCGAGATCGTCGCGCCGCCGTTGATGCTCCAGACCTGGACCATGGCGACGCCGAAGATCACCGGCATTCGGGAGCGCGGTGGCTCTCCCGTCGAGGGCGGTGGCGCCAGGGTGCTGGAGCTGCTCGACGAGGCCGGCTTCGTCGGGACGCTCGCGACGAACTCCGAGTTCGAGATCGACCGCTACCTGCACCTCGGCGACGTCGTGTCGGCCGAGACCGTGCTCGAATCGGTCTCGCCCGAGAAGCAGACTCGCATCGGTGCCGGCCGGTTCGTCACCTGGGTCACCACCTATACGGACGCGGCGGGAGAGCGGGTCGGCCGCCAGATCTTCCGCATCCTGAAGTTCGACCCGAGCGGCCTCTTCGCCGACGGGGGCGGGGCGTGACCCTTCCGACCGCGTTTGGCGCCGTCGATGTCGCCCGACACGCAGTTCTTCTGGGACGGCCTGCGTGAACGTCGCCTCCTCGTCCAGCGGTGCGACGGCTGTGGTGCGCTGCGCCATCCGCCGCGGCCGATGTGCCCGCAGTGCCACTCGTTGGCGTGGACCGGGAGCGAGTCGGCGGGGCGGGGTACCGTCCTGTCGGCGGTGGTGATGCGGCACCCGCAGTACCCGTGGTTCGAGACGGATCCCGTCGTCGTCCTCGTGGAGCTCGAAGAGGGGTGGCGACTCGTCTCGAACCTCGTCGGCGCCGATTCGGCCGACGACGTGATGGGAGCACCGGTCGAAGTGGTGTTCGAGGATTTCGAGGGCGATCTGACGTTGCCGATGTTCAGAGTCGTGGCGTCGTGAGTGTCGACGCGGCGTCCGTCCGGGTCGGCGACGAGCTGCCGCCGCTGGTGATCGACGTGACCGCGACGGTCATCGCCGCCGGTGCGATCGCGACGCGCGACTTCATGCCCGTGCACCACGACCGCGAGTACGCGCAGGCGCAGGGTGCACCGGACATCTTCATGAACATCCTTTCGGACACCGGCTACTGCAGCCGGTTCCTCACCGACTGGGCCGGCCCTGATGCGAGGATCCGCCGGCTCGCGATCCGACTCGGTGTGCCGGTGCACCCCGGGCACACGCTCACGTACACCGGCCAGGTGACCGAGGTGCGCGAGGACGGCGACGAAACCGTCGTCGGCGTTGCGTTTACCGCGCTGGACGATCTCGGCGAGCACGTCGGAGGCACTGCCGAAGTCGCGTTGCCGTGGAGGGCCGGTTGAGCACCCTCGCCGGGAAGGCCGCGATCGTCGGGATCGGGCAGACCGAGTTCTCCAAGGAGTCGGGCCGCACCGAGCTGCAGCTCGCGTGCGAGTGCGTCCTCGCCGCGCTCGACGACGCCGGGCTCGCCGCCACGGATGTCGACGGCCTCGTGACCTTCACGCTCGATTCGAGTGAGGAGATGGAGGTCGCCCGCAACCTCGGCATGGACCGACTCTCGATGTTCGCGCGCATCCCGTACGGGGGTGGCGCGTCGGCGGGGACCGTCATGCAGGCGGCGATGGCGGTCGCGACCGGTTCCGCCGAGGTCGTCGTCTGTTACCGCGTGTTCAACGAACGTTCGGGCATGCGCTTCGGGAACATCGGCGGCTCGATGGGCGGCGGCGGGCTCCCATTGTGGCTGTCGTGGTACGCCCCGTTCGGACTGCTGTCACCGGCCGGCTGGGTGGGCCTGCACGCGCGCCGGTACATGGAGGAGTTCGGCGTCACGAACGAGGATTTCGGGCGCGTCGCCGTCGTGGATCGCGCGCACGCGGCTACGAACCCGTCGGCGTGGTTCTACGAGCGGCCGATCACGATCGAGGATCATCAGTCGTCGCGCTGGATCGTCGAGCCGGTGCTCCGGCTCCTGGACTGCTGTCAGGAGAGCGACGGGGGAGTCGCGCTGGTGGTGACGTCCGCCGAACGCGCCCGGGACCTGCGTCACCCGGTCGCGGTCGTCGAAGCGGCGGCGCAGGGCGCGGTCCGGCGACGGCGAGATGATGACGAGCTACTACCGCGACGACCTCACCGGCCTGCCCGAGATGGGTGTCGTCGCCGAACAGCTGTGGCAGCAGTCCGGCCTCCGCCCGGACGACATCTCGACCGCGTTCGTCTACGACCACTTCACGCCGTTCGTGCTCATGCAGCTCGAGGAGCTCGGGTTCTGCGGCCGAGGCGAGGCGAAGGACTTCGCGACGGTGGAGCGCCTGTCGCTCGGCGGCGACCTGCCGATCAACACGAGTGGCGGGCTGCTCGGTGAGGCCTACATCCACGGGATGAACGGCATCACCGAGTGCGTGCGCCAGCTGCGCGGCACCGCCGTGAACCAGGTCGCCGACGTCGAGCACGTGCTCGTCACCGCAGGGACCGGCGTGCCGACGAGCGGCTTGATCCTCGGCCGCGGCTGAACGCCGATCGTGACCGACTTCACCGCGTTCGAGCACGTGCGGTTCGGAAACGCGTTTCGGTGTCAGTTCGACACGCCAGAGCGTGTTCAAACGCCACCGAAAGCCGGGGCGCGGTCCGGGCGTCGACGACCCAGTTAGGGTCGGGCAATGGCGCGGCGAAGTGGTGACGGGGTACTGCTGGCCGCAATCGGTGGGCGTGGGCGAGCAGGTCGGTCTGCACATGTCGTCGGCCGCGGGGCGGCCGGTGCGGGTCGAGGTGGCACGGGTCGGCGGGCAACGGGAGGTCGTGTTCCGCTCCGATGCGGTCGCGACCGGCGAGCACGAGACCCCGACGGATGCTTCCTCGAAGGGGTGTGGCTGGCCGGTTGCCCTCACGCTTCCCGTCGACCCGACGTGGCGATCGGGTTACTACGAGGTCGTCATGGAGATCGACGTCGGCGAGAAGGTGCGGCGCGACTACGCGTTCTTCGTCGTACGTCCGGCTCCGGGCACGCGCATCGTGCTCGCGCTCGCGACCAACACATGGAACGCCTACAACGACTTCGGCGGACCGAACCTGTACACCGGGGGCACCCACGTGGCCATGCAGCGACCCATGGCGGCCGGATACCTCTTCAAACCGCCGGGCAAGGGTCGTCGCGTGACGGGGACCGGCGCGCCCGACCCGCAGAACGCCGCGGACGTGGGCTACATCCAGCTCAACCATCTGTCGGGCTACGCCGGCTCCGCGGGCTGGCCCGACTGGGAGCTGCCGTTCATCGAATGGGCGGAACGCGAAGGCTTCGAGATCGGTGTGTGCACGAATGCCGATCTGGAGGAACACCCCGAGGTGTTGGCCGGCGCGAGCTTGTACCTCTCGGTCGGCCACGACGAGTACTGGTCGCGCGGGATGCGCGACACGGTTGAATCATTCGTCGTGCGCGGCGGCAATGCGACGTTCTTCTCCGGGAACACGTCGTTGTGGCAGGTGCGCATCGAGGGCGACGATCACGACGTGATGGTCGGGTACAAGGGCTTCTTGAAGCGTGACCCGCTCATGGGGACCGATCGCGAGTCGGAGGTGACCACGTTCTGGTCCGATGTGGTCGTCGGACGCCCGGAGAACCTCATGACCGGTGTCTCGTTCACGCGCGGTGGCTATCACCGCATCGGTCGCAACGTGACCTCGGGCCTCGGCGGCTACACCGTGCACCGCGCCGGTCACTGGATCTTCGACGGCACCGGGCTCGGGTACGGCGACGTGCTCGGGGCGGGCGCGACCGTCGTCGGATACGAGTGCGACGGTTGCGTGTTCACCTACCGCGATGGGCTGCCGTATCCAACCGGCGAGGACGGGACCCCGTCGACGTTCGAGATTCTCGGCACGTGCCCGACGCAGCACTTCACGCGCGAAACCGCGCCTCGTCCACCGAAGCCCGGCGAACCGAGTGAGCTGGAGTACATCGCGTCACGCGTGTTCGGGACGCGTGAGCCCGAGGCGATGGAACGCATCCGGCACGGCCACGCGGTGCTCGGTGCGTACACGAACGCCGCGGGCGCGACCGTGGTGACGTCGGGATCGACCGACTGGGCTCACGGGCTGGCCGGGCGGGATCCGCAGATCGAGCAGATCACCCGGAACGTGCTGACCCGGTTGGGGTAACAACGGTTCGTTGGTTACGAGAGGTCGTGGCGGTCGAACGCCTTGACGGCGACGGTTGCGAGGACGAGCGCAACACCGAGGAGAATGGCGAAGGCCCCGAGGGAGAGTCCGGTGTCGAGCTGGTTGTCCCCAACGGACCAGTAGAAGAGCGACGCGTACTTCGCCGGCTCCAGCCAGCTCACGAGCGGTGCCATCGAGCTGACGAGGTACGCGGCCGCGGCCACGGCGGACGAGATCGCTACCGCGGTACCGCGTGCGCCGGTCATGGCTCCGATGGCGAGCGCGAGCAGGCCGAAGTCCATGCCCAGCAGCGCGACGCCGAGTGTGGCCGTCGCCACGTTCGCAGTCGTGATGGTCAGCTCGAACGCGCGCCCGATTTCAACGCACCCGAACACGACGACCGAGAAGATGATCGCCTGGAGCACGAGCGCGACGATCTTCTGGATCACGACGCGTGAGCGCAGGAACGGAAGTGAGAGGACGAGCTCGAGGTGGCCATCGGCCTCTTGTCCGGCGAGCGACGACGCGCCGTAGCCGATCGTGATCAGCAAGATGAGGAGCGGAAAGAAGTTCGCGTAGATGTTGGCGTTGAGCCAGCCGACGGGAGACGTCAAGGATCCGGAGATCCCGAACAGGGCGGCGACGCCGGGGGAGTCCGTCGTGAGCTGGTCGAGGTTGGTCGCGTCCTTGAACGACGGGTAGAGAGCGACGACGACGATCACGTACACGGCCATGCCGAGCGAGTAGCCGATGATGCTCTTTCGCCGGGACGACAGATCGAGGGTCACGATCTCCGTGTTCACGAATCCTCCTCAGCGGGTGGGGTCTCGCCTGCGTCGCGATCTCGGTAGTACGAGAGAAAGAGCTCGTCGAGGTCGGCATGGCGCGCGGTCAAGTCGACCAGTCCGAGTGCGAGACCCGACTCGAGCACGGGCCGTATCCCGCCCGACACCCGGAGCCGCACTTCGTGATCGCTCGACTCGACGTGGGTGACTCCGGGGATGGCGGCGAGCTTCGCGGGATCGATCCGGGTCTCGAACTGCATCGTGACCACGCGCACCGCGTTCTCCTGGAGGTTGCGCACGGTGTCCGTCACGACCAGGCGCCCGTCGCGGATGATCGCAACCCGGTCCGCGACCCGCTGCACCTCGTCGAGCGAGTGTGACGACAGGAGCACGGTGCGACCCTCCGCGGTCGTCTCACGCAATAGCTGGTCGAACTCTGCCTGCACCAGGGGATCGAGGCCGGCCGTGGGCTCGTCGAGGATCAGCACGTCGGGCCGGTGCATGAATGCGAGGAGCAACCCGATCTTCTGCCGGTTGCCCTTCGAGAGCTGGCTGACCGGACGGTCCATCTCGACCGAGAAGCGCGCGATGAGTGTCTCGGTGAGCTCCGTGTCGTAGCCACCGCGGGCGCGTCCGAACCAGTCGACGTGCTGGGCGGCGGTCATCCGCTCGAACAGGCGGAGGTCGCCAGAGAGGTAGCCGGCGCGGCGCCGGATCTCGACGCTGTCCCGCTCGATGTCGAGGCCGAGCACCTCGGCGGATCCACTCGTCGCCCGTTGGAAGTCCAGGAGCGTGCGGATCGTCGTCGACTTCCCGGCCCCGTTCGGTCCGAGAAAGCCGAAGATCTCACCCGACTCGACGCGCAGGTCGAGATCTTCGATCCCGCGGTCGTGGCCGTAGCGCTTCGTGAGTTGGCGGGTCTCGATCGCGATGCTCACTGTGATCTCCGTCGCGAGGGGTTCGTTCCGGCTCCGGGCAGGAGCAGGGCATGGACCAGTGGCTCGGCCAGCGCGCCCGCGTCGAACTCGGAGTCGACGAGCCGGTGCAGCAGGACCCCGTCGAGCGCGGCGGCGACGAGTGCGGCCGATGCAGCCGGTTCGGCCCCGTGCTCCTGCTCGATCCGAGCCGCCAGCACGTTCCGGAATGCATCGAGCGCGCGGCGGAGCTCCTGACGAAGCTCGTCGTCGCGCGCCGCGGCGAGCATCGCTTCGTACAGCACCGAGGCCATCTCCGAGGCGGGGTCGATCGCCGCGACCGCGTCCAGGCAGCCCCGCAGGCCGGCCGCAATGGACGGTGCCTCCAGCAGTGCCGCCGTCGGAGCGCTCACCTCGCGCTGCAGCGCCCACATCGCGGCCTCGCGCCGGAGCGCGGCCATCGAGCCGAAGTGGTAGTGCACCAGCCCCGGATTGACCGCCGCGAGCTCGGCGACCCCCCGGGTCGTCACCCCGCCCCAGCCGTCGCGGGCGATGCCGGAGACCGCCGCCGCGAGCAGTCGCTCCCGGGTGCGCTCGCCGGCGGCCGGCGGGGTCGGCGCCTCGGGACCCCGCTTCGCACGTTGGGCATCTGTCTTGGGCATTTGCCCAATACTAGGCCGGTGGGAGCGGAGCGGGCCAACATTGCTCACGAAGGACCGATGCACTGCCGATGGAAACGTGACCTACCCGGCCCGTCCTGACGACGGAGGAGCACCGGAAATGAACGACTCGCGAGTCCGAACGCGGCGATGGCTCGCCGCCCTGCTGGTGCCGCCGCTGGCGGTCCTCCTCGTCGCCGGTTGTGGAAGCGACGACGGTCAGAGCGCCGTGGAGTCGTCGTCCACCACCGGCAACTCGACCACGACCACCGGATCGCCCGGCTCCGAGTGGCCGGTGACCGACCTGGTCCTCGACACCAACCGCAACTACGGCGACAAGTACGCCGACGGGATCCTTCCCGTCGGCGACGGCAAGGTCGTGCTCGACGGAGCGCGATCGGGCTCGGTCTACCTGTGCAACGAGGGTGGCGAAGGCGGAGGTGCGACGGCCCGCGGACCTTGGTTCGTCAACGACAACACCGAGTACGACATCAACCAGAAGATCCACGTCGAGGGCGAGATCGACTGGAAGGGCGAGTACTCCGTCGTCATCGACGGCGACGAGCGGGTCATCAGTACCAACGCGGTGCCCGACGACCACTCCACCGGTCAGTTCCCCGTCGCGACCGACGATCCGGCCTACCAGTACGACCGCAACCCGAACACCATCACCGAACAGTCGCTCGACTACCGGGTCAGCGCCCTGCCCCAGCTGCTCGGCGAGCCGCACTGCATGGGTGGAGAGGCCGGAGTGATGACCACCGGCGTCGCGCTGTTCAACGCGTTCGACGCCGGCAACCGCGACGCCGGCGCATGGGAGATCCAGGACGGCTGTGACGGCCACCCGGAGCGGACCGGCGAGTACCACTACCACACGCTGTCGAGCTGCATCGCGGACGTGGGTGCCGGCACGCTGATCGGTTGGGCGCTCGACGGGCTTCCCATCACCGGGCCGACGCGTCGCGGACGGGAACATCCTGACCACGTCGGATCTGGACGAGTGCCACGGGATCACCGGACCCGTCGACATCGACGGGGTGACGGTGCAGAGCTACCACTACGTCATGACGCAGGACTTCCCGTATTCGGTCAGCTGCTTCCGGGCCACACCGGCATCTCCGCCCGGCCGGGGCGTCGGCTGACGGCGAGCCATCGGGCGGCCGAGCCGGTCGCTCACCGCGTTCGAGGTCGGGCTCGTCAGCCGGATGGGCCCCCGGCGGCGGGAGTGAAGGTAACGTCGCGCCGATGAGGATTGGCGTGTCGGCGTTCGCCGAGCGTCTACGCGGAAGCCTGTTCGTCATACCGATGACCTTTGTGCTCATCGGGATCGTCCTGGGCCAGCTGGGCATCGCGCTCGACCAGGCCATCAGCGACGGAACGTCGCACCTTCCGCTCGGGATGACGTCGACGGTGGAGAGTGCCCGAGCGGTCCTGAGCACCGTCGCGGCCGCGACGATCACCGTGGCCGGAATTTCGTTCTCGGTGTCGCTGCTGACGATTCAGCTCGCTTCGAGCCAGTACTCACCGCGGATCGTCAGCGGTTTGTTCCGCGATCCCTTCAACAAGCGGGTGATAGGGCTGGTCGTCGGGACGTTCGCCTACTGCCTCGTCGTGCTGCGGTCGGTCCGCTCGGCGATCGAGCAACAGGGCGAGCCGGTTGTGCCCAACATCTCGGTCGCGTTCGCGGTCTTGCTGGGAATCGCCGCCATTCTCGCGATCATCGCGTTCATCGATCACAACGCGCACTCGATGGACATCAGCAAGATCCTCGACGACGTGACCGGTGACGCAATCGAGGCGGTCGATCGTCACTGGTCGACCAACCTGTTCGAACCGTCACCGATCCAACAGCCTGACGTCGTACCTGAGGAAGAAGGTCTCGGCGTGACCTTCGATCGCGATGGATGGGTGCAGCTCCTCGACCATGTCGCCCTGGTGGAGCTGGTGCCCGAAGGTGGCACCGTCCGGCTCGACACCGCGATCGGAAGGTACGCGATCTCCGGGTCACCGCTCTGCACGCTGTGGCCGGTGCCAACCGACATCGACAAGGCCGTGAACCAGGCCCGTGCAACGATTCACACCGGCGAGACCCGGACGTTGCAGCAGGACGCGTCCTACGGCGTACGCCAGATCGTCGATGTGGCGCTGAAGGCGTTGTCGCCCGGAGTCAACGACCCGACCACGGCGCAGGACGCGATCTTCCACCTTGCGGCGGTCGTGCGGGCGTTCCTCGAGCACGACCCGCCGGCGCAGGACGTCCGTCACGGCAACCGTCGGCTCGTGCTGATCCAGGCTGCCCGCGACGAGCAGCTGGTCGCGCTGGCGTATGACGAGATCCGGCGCGCTGCCGCCCCGCAACCGATGGTCTCGATCTACCTCCTCGAGAGCATCTCCCTCGTGAAGCGGTCGCTTGCGTCCGCGCGCCGGCAGGCGGTCACCCGCCTCCTCGATCGGCAGGCGCAGCTCGTCATGGACGGCGTCGTCCGCACGGACATCTCACCGCCCGATCTCGAGCGCGTCGAGCGGGTCTACCAGGCGCACTTCGGCGCCGAACCCGAGGAGAGCCCCCATCCCGAAGGGCGCCGCGCGGCGCCGGGCTGACGGGTTGGCGGGTGACGGGGCCGCAGCCCGAGCTCAAGCCCGGCGCAGCCTCACATCACACGCGCTCGATGATGATGGCGGGCGCCATGCCCCCACCCGCGCACATGGTGACGAGCCCGAATTGACCGTCGATCCGTTCGAGCTCGTCGAGCAACGTGCCGATGAGGATGGCGCCCGTCGCGCCGATGGGGTGGCCGAGGGCCATCGCGCCGCCGTTGACGTTGACCTTGTCGCGATCCAGGTCGAGGTCGCGCATGAACTTCTCCGCGACGACCGCGAAGGCCTCGTTGATCTCGAAGACGTCGATGTCGTTGAGCGTCAGCCCCGCGTGGTCGAGCACCTTGCGGGCCGCGGGCACCGGGGCGTTGAGCATGAGCGTCGGGTCGTCGCCCATGTTCGAGGTCGCGACGACTCGGGCTCGGGCGCGCAGGCCGTGCGCGCGGGCGTAACCGTCGCTGGCCATGAGCACGGCGGCCGCGCCGTCGACGACGCCGCTGGAGTTCCCCGCGTGGTGAACGTGCTGGATGTCGAGATCCGGGTACTTCTGGTTGATCAGCTCACGGAAGGTCGGGTTGTCCTCGTGCCGATAGTCGGCGACGGCGGGGAAGCTCGGTGCGAGTGCCGCAAGCGACTCGGCGGTCGTCTGCGGTCGCGGGAACTCCTCGTGGTCGAGCGCGATCGTGCCGTCGATGTTCCGCACGGGGATCAGGCTCGGGTCGAACCGGCCCTCCCCGATCGCTCGCGCGGCACGCGCCTGTGACTCGGCGGCCAGCTCGTCGAGCGCGGCGCGCGGGATCCCCTCGAGGGTGGCGATCGCGTCGGCGCACACGCCCTGGTGCGACTGCGGATGGATCTCCTGGAGGTGAGGGTTGCCGGCGCCCATCGGCATCAGCCCCTTCTTGGGCAGCGACATCATCTCGGTGCCGCCACCGACGACGAGGTCTTCCATCCCGGCCATGATCGCGTTCGCCGCGATGTTGTTGGCCGTGATCCCGGACCCGCAGAACCGGTCGAGCGTCACGCCGCTCGCTCGCACGTCGTAGCCGGCGTCGAGCGCGGCCATGCGACCCAGGTCGCCGCTTTGCTGGCCCACCTGTGAGCTGGTGCCCCAGACGACGTCGTCGACGTCGGCGGTGTCGAAGCCGTTGCGCGCCACGAGCGCCTCGAGCACTGTACGGCCGAGGTGCTGGGGATGGAGGTGCGCGAGCGAGCCCTTCCCCTGCTTGCCGATGCCGCGGGGCGTGCGGCAAGCGTCGATGATCAGTGCCTCGGGCATGGAGATACCTGGCCTTCGCGGAGTCGGGTCGGCGTCGATGCGACGATGCCCCAGCATGGCGGACCCACGATGTCGGCGTCCAAGAGCGGGCCTCGGACGCCTCGGGTGCGGGCGGCGCCGGTGGTGCGCCATAGTTGAGGTGCTCGAGGGAGGAACGCATGTCGATCGATACCCGGACCCGGCTCCTCAAGGACACCCGCGAGCTGGCGCGCGACGAGGTCTTCGATGCGGTGCTCCCCGATGCCCTCGCGGTGCACGGAGACCTCGCCGGTCGCGGCGTGGCCTACAAGCAGCTCCCACCCCTCAGTCTCGAGGTCGAAGGCGCCGGAGTGACGCTGCGCGAGTCGGCCGGCACGCTCACCGCGAGCGCGGGGATCGACGAGACGGGAGTCGTTGCCGCGCTCCCGGCCGACGCGCTGTCCGATCTCGTCCAGGATGCACAGTCCACCATGGGTCTCGTGATGACGTCCCGCGTGAAGATCACCGCCGGCGCCATCAATGACTGGATCGGATGGGAACCCGCCCTCCGCGCCCTGTTCGACGGTCGCAAGGTTCACGAGACCGGAGACGTGACCTTCGTCGACCTCGACGGGGGCGCGCTCGATCTCGACCGCACCTTCACCCGGGACGACGACCGGGAGGAGGTTGCCCACTTCCTGGAGCAAGCCGGCTTCCTTCACCTCCGTGGCATCTTCGACGACGACGAGATGGCCGTGATCGGCGCCGACATCGACGAGTGCATCGCGCGCGCTACTCCGGACGACGGCGAGTCGTGGTGGGCCGAAGACTCCGACGGAGTCGCCCAGGCGGTCCGGGTCCTCTTCTTCTACGACAAGTCGGCCGCACTGCGCGACGCGGTCAACGACGAGCGGTATCAGTGGATCGGCGACCTCACCGGCGACGGGCACCGACACAAAGGCGGCGGCGAAGGCCTGGTGAAGCCGCTCGGCATCGTCCGTGGCCTTTCCGACCTTCCGTGGCACAAGGACTGTGGCCAGGGCCGGCACTCCTACATGTGCAGTGGGCTCACGTGCGGCATCTCGGTCACGGGCGCAGACCGCGTCAGCGGCGCGCTCGGCGTGATCCCGGGCAGCCACCGCGCCAACACGATGGCGACCGGCCGCGACCCGTTCCTCGATCTGGCGCCTCGGATGCTGGAGACACGGACCGGCGACGTCACCGTCCACTGCAGTGACACGCTGCACCGGGCCCACCCACCGATCGAACGCCCCCGGAAGGTCGTCTACTCGGGCTTCGGGTTGCCCACCCTTCCCGGCGACGTCGTGACGCCCGATCCTCGATACAGCCGGGAGGCCCGAGCTGAGCTCTCCACCGTCCAGGACCGGATCGAGGCCGCCGACAACGAACGCGACCCTCGGCGCTACAAGGCCCGGCGCGGGCACTGATCCGTCTCCGCGCGCCGCGTGGTCTGAGATCGGCGCGCTCAGGCCGGTAGAGGAGCTGCCGTGACCGACTACCCAGAGGCGATCGCCGCGATCGACCGGGTTGAGCCGGTACCGCGGCGGATCCGTGCGATGTTGGCCGGGCAGGTGATCCTCGACACGACCCGTGCGCTGTACGTGTGGGAGTGGCCGAACTACCCGCAGTACTACATCCCCATCGACGACGTGAACGCCGAATACCTCGTCGACGAGCACCACACCCAGGAGCTGAAGCGCGGATCGGCGCAGCGTTATGGCGTGCTGGTCGGAGATGTCTCGCGTCCCAAGGCAGCACGCGTCTACACGGAGTCCACGGTCCAAGGACTCACCGGCACCGCCCGCTTCGAGTGGTCGGCACTCGACCATTGGTTCGAAGAGGACGAGGAGGTATTCGTCCATCCTCGCAACCCGTACACACGCGTCGACGCGCTTCGATCGACGCGCCGCGTCCGGGTCGAGCTCGACGGCTTGGTGTTGGCGGACTCATCCGCGCCAGTGATGGTCTTCGAGACCGGCCTTCCGACCCGCTATTACTTCAACCGGACCGAGGTGGCGTTCGAGCATCTGGTCCCGACCGACACCGTCACCTCCTGTCCCTACAAGGGCATGACGAGCGGATACTGGTCCGTGCAGGTCGGTGACCTGCTGTATCCCGACCTGGCCTGGGCCTACGACTTCCCCACCCGCGAGCTCATCCCGATCGCCGGGTTGATCTCCTTCTACAACGAGAAGGTCGACGTCGTCGTCGACGGCGACCGCCTGCCGCGTCCGAAGACCCACTTCTCCACGTGACGTTGCCCGGTGCCCGCGCCGGCGGTACCGACCTACGAGAATGGATTGACTGACCGGCTCGACCGGCCCGGCGACCGGATCTGGCCGCCACGGAGGGTCGGCGAAGAGGGGGAGCACGAGCTCATGGGCGCGAAGATCGCGGACTACGCGCTGCTGTCCGACTGCCAAGGATCGGCGCTGGTCGAGCGGACGGGCTCGATCGACTGGGCGTGCCTCCCACGCTTCGATTCGCCGTCCGTGTTCGCTCGCCTCCTTGATCCCGCCGGCGGGCACTGGCGCATCGGTCCCGTGGGCGGCGCCGAGGGCTCGCGGAGCTACGTCGAAGACACCATGGTGCTCCGAACCGTGTTCTCGACCCCGTCCGGCACCGTTGCGCTGACCGACGCCATGGCATTCGGGCGCAACGAGGTCGGCCACCAGATCGGTCACCAGTCGCCGCACATCATCGTTCGGCGACTCGAGGGTCTGGACGGTGAGGTCGACTGCGAGGTCGACCTCGCGATGCGTTGCGAGTACGGGCTGACCCGACCGAGCTGGGAGACCGACGGCGAGGGGTTCCGGTCCCGCGGCGGTCCGCACACCGCGGCCCTCTGGAGCGAGGCGCAGCTCGGCGTCGAGGGCAGCGATGTCGGTGGGACGGTGCGGGTGCGCGCGGGGGATGCCGTCTACTTCGGGCTCCAGATCGCTTCCCCGTGGGAAGAGCCGTCCGCCAAGCTCACCGGCGACGATCTCCGAGACCTGCTGGCGCGCACCATCGATGGATGGCAGTCCTGGTCGGAGCTGCATCAGAGCTACACGGGTCGCCACGCGGGGCTCGTGAGGTCGAGCGGACGGGTCCTTCAGGCGCTCACCTACGCACCCACGGGTGCGATCGTCGCGGCGCCGACGACGTCGTTGCCCGAGACCATCGGGGGGTCCCGCAACTGGGACTACCGGTACTGCTGGATCCGCGATGCCAGCCTCACGCTCGAAGCGTTGTGGGTCGCGGCGTGTCCCCAGGAGGCCGGGAGCTTCTTCCACTTCCTCGCCACTGCGGCGGGCGGATGGCAGGTTCAAGCCGATCAGCTCCAGATCCTCTACGGGATCCGGGGTGAGCGGCTCCTTCCCGAGCACGAGCTCGGGCACCTCGCCGGTTTCGCCGGCAGCGCACCCGTGCGCGTCGGCAACGGGGCGTGGCAGCAGGTCCAGCTCGATACCTACGGCGAGCTGCTCAGCGCCGCCGCGGTGCTGTCCGAGCGGATCGGTGCGTTCGACGCCCGCACCTCGGCGCTGCTCATCGGCGCGGCCGACGTTGCCGCCGCTCGCTGGCCCGAACGAGACCAGGGGATCTGGGAGGTCCGGGGCGAACCCAGGCACTTCGTGTACTCGAAGCTCATGTGCTGGGTCGCGCTCGACTGTGCGATCCGGCTCGCGCCGAAGCTCGGCGCCGAGTCGCGCGTCCCCAGCTGGGAGCAGGCCCGCACCGAGCTGCGCGTCAGGATCGAGCGGGACGGTTGGAACGACGACGTCGGCGCCTACACGCAGGCGTTCGGTTCGACGGCGCTTGACGCGTCGAGCCTCTTGCTCGGCACGGTCGGGTTCCTCGAGCGCGACGACCCGCGCCTGCGATCAACGGTCGAAGCGATTGCCGAACGGCTCACCGACGAGCGTGGGCTCGTCTACCGGTACCTCGGTGAGGACGGCCTCCCCGGTGAGGAGGGAACGTTCACGATCTGCAGCTTCTGGCTCGTCCGCGCGCTCGCCCACCTCGGCGAGCTCGAGCGAGCGGAGGCGCTCTTCGAACTGATCGTCGGGTTCGCGAACGACCTGGGCCTCCTGGCCGAAGAGATCGATGCGGCCACCGGCGACCAGCTCGGCAACTTCCCGCAGGCGTTCACCCACATCGGGCTCGTGAGCGCCGCGTGGGACCTCGAGCAGGCCTGGATCCGCCGGCGCGATCTCGACGCCTGAGCAGCTTCGCCGTCATCGCCCGGGCCGGATGGTCATGGCTGGCGGCCGAGGAATGCCACGAGCTGGTCCGTTGCGTCGGCGGTGTCGGGAACTTCGACCACCGGAGAGAAGCCGGCGAGCGAACGGATGTCGTCGTTGACCACCCCTCGGGCGATTCCGAGCACGAAACCGGCGAGCTCATCCGGGAGCGCGGTGCTCTGGCCGGTGGCCCGGGCGATGTCCCACGAGTGCGTTGCCGTGTCGAGCACGTTGATGCTGATGCCGGCTGCGGCCGGCATCGGACCCGCCCCGATGTCGACCGATCCTTCAAGCCCGCGCGCGGTCCACGCCGCGAGCGTGCGGTCGGCCTCGGTCCGGAACTGCACGCCGGGCTCGCGATCGAGCGGAACCGCGTTGACATCAGGCAGGAGCGGCCGGCCGCCGACACCGCGACCCATGTTGATGACGACCCCGGTGGTGTGGGCGAGGAGGTCGCGAACCTTCCACTCCCGGCACGGGGTCGGCCCATCGAGCTGTTCGGGACCCACGCCGGAGACGACCTTGGCCGTGTGGTCGAACGTCTGGGAGAGCGCTTCGAGCATGTCCACTGTGGATCCTCCGGGGTTCGGATGCCTGCACCGATCTATGTAAGGAAATACTTACATATCCGCTCCGGTCGCGCCAGGCCCGGGCGATCCGCTCACCGAGTTGTCGCGCTCGTTCGGGACCCCGCCGACGATGTCCGCAGGGATTCCGGCGAACCGGGCGCTCCCGGCCGGGCCCGGCGCCGGTACCAGCGCTCGGCCAGCTTGTCGGCCTCGCCGACGACGATGACGCTCGAGGCTACGGCCGCGGCGCGGAGCCAGGCGTCGAGTCCGATCGGTTCGACGTGGAGGAGGTATTGCGTCACCGGCAGGTAGAGCGCGATCGCGTGGATCGCGAGCGCGGTCACCGCAGTGACGAGGAGGAACGGATTCGAGAGCGGGCTGATCCCGAACGCGGACCGCTGCTCGGAGCGGACATTGCCCAGGTGGAACGTCTGGAAGAGGACCATGGTGGTGAGCGCCACGGTGCGTGCGGCCTCGACGGATCCGGTGTGGCTCCAGCTCCCATCGGAACATGCCGAGCATGCCGATGGCCATGACCGTGGCGATGAGGACGGTCCGCTTCCAGAGCAGCGCGCTCATCACACCCTCCCGCGGCGAGCGTGGCGCGCGGGCGAGGATGTCTGGCTCCGCGGGCTCGAACCCGAGCGCGACGTCCTGAACGCCGTTGGTCACGAGGTTGAGCCAGAGGATCTGGGTGGGCAGGAGCAGCAGTGGCCAGCGCAGGGCGAGCGCGATGACGAGTGCGATGATCTCGGCCGCGCCCGTGGAAAGCAGGAAGTAGGTCACCTTGCGGACGTTGTCGAACGTGGCTCGTCCTTGGTGTACTGCCGCGTAGATGCTCGCGAAGTTGTCGTCGGCCAGGACGATGTCGGCCGCTTCGCGGGCGACATCGGTTCCGCCCTTGCCCATCGCGATGCCGATGTCCGCGGCCTTCAGCGCCGGTGCGTCGTTGACTCCGTCACCCGTGAGGGCAACGACCTCACCCTCGCGTTGCAGGGCCTGGACGATGCGCAGCTTGTGTTCGGGCGCGACTCGCGCGTACACGGAAACGGTCCCGACCCGCTCGCAGAGCTGGGTCTCGTTCAGCTCGTCGAGCTCGGCGCCGGTCATCACCCGGTCCCGGTGATCGCTGATCCCGATGCGGTCGGCGATCGCCTCGGCGGTGATGGCGTGGTCGCCGGTGATCATGATGGGTCGGATGCCCGCGGCTCGACAGCCCGCGACCGCGTCGATGACGCCGGGCCGGGGTGGGTCGAGCATTCCCTGCATCCCCAGGAAGCTCAGTTCGCCGACCGCGACGAGTCCTTCAGGATCGCCGAGGCCGTGGTGCGGGTTCAGCGGCCGCTCAGCCATCGCCAGGACGCGCAACCCCTGCGCGGCCAAGGAGCGAGCCGCGGCGAGGATCACCTTGGGGTCGAGGGGCTCAGGTCCGTCGACTCCGAGCAGGGTGTCGCACAGCTCGACGATTCGTTCGGGCGCGCCCTTGACGACGAGCAGGTGGTGCTCGCCGTCGCGGCGCACGCTGGCCGAGTACCGGGTTTCGGATTCGAAGGGGATCTCGGCCACAGAATCGTGACTGTCGCGGAGCTCCTCGGGTTCGATGCCCAGCCGCGCGGCGGCGACGAGCATGGCTGCCTCGGTGGGGTCGCCTTCGGTCCTGACGTCGCCGTCTTCGAGGTAGAGCTGAGCCTCGTTGGCGAGGACGCCGCAGCTGAGGGTCCGGTGCAGCGGGTGGTCCGGATCTGCTGCCGCGGACTTCGCCTCGGCGTTGTCGAGCCGCCAGGCCCGACCTCCGGCCCAGACCGCTTCGACCGTCATGCGGTTCTCGGTCAGCGTGCCGGTCTTGTCCGAGCCGATCACGGTGGTGCTGCCCAGGGTCTCGACCGCCGAGAGGCGCCGAATGATGGCGCGCCGGCTCGCCATGCGCCGCACACCGACGGCAAGGGTGATGGTCAGGACGACGGGAAGACCTTCGGGGATCGCGCCTACCGCCATCGCAACCGCGAAGCGGAACATGTCCGAGACCGGTTCGCCCACCGCGATGCCGATCCCGAACGCCGCGGTCGCGGCGATCGCGACGACGATGCCGATGAGGCGGGCGAGCCGGTGCATCCGAACCTGCAGCGGACTCGGCGGGGCCACCTCGATGCGGATCTGTCCGGCGATCGAGCCGAGCTCGGTGTGCATTCCGGTCCTGATCGCGTAGCCATGAGCCCGACCGTTCGTGACGACGGAGCCGGCGTGTGCAATGCACTCGTGATCTGCAGCCGGAGCCGGCGCGGGCACGGCCTCGGATCGCTTCGCCACGGGGACGGATTCACCGGTGAGGAGTGATTCGTCGACTCGGAGGCCGACCGCGTGGCTCAGGCGGATGTCCGCGGGTACCCGTACGCCCGTCTCGAGCATGACGACATCACCCGGGACGATCTCACGACTCGGCAGCTGGTGCTCGTGACCGTCGCGGATCACACGGGCGCGGAGCGCGACCAGCTGGCGGAGCGCCCGCACCGATGCCTCGGCCCGACGTTCCTGGGTGAACCCGATCACGGCGTTGATCAGCAGGATGAGCGCGATGGCTCCGCTGTCGACCCATTCACCGAGTGCGGCGGTGATGATCGCGGCACCCACCAGGATGTAGATCAGCGGGCTGCGGAACTGGGCCGCGAAGGTGACGAGCGCGCTCGTTGGCGGCGTCTCTTCCAGCTCGTTGGGCCCTGATTCGTCGAGCCGTGCGCTCGCCTCGACGCTGGTGAGTCCCTCGTGACCGGTGCGCAGCAGCCGCTCGACATCCGAGACGGCCACGGCGTGCCAGAGCGGTTCCAGCCGAGCGTCCCGGACCTGAGATGCCGACATTGGTCCCATGCTGTGCACCGACGGGACCCGACCGGTAGAGGCCAAGGTCCCGCCCCGGACCGCGCGTCGGCCGGACAGCTCCACAACCCGATGGGTCGCAGGCGTCAGAAGACTCCGTCACCCAACTCTCACGTGAGGGGAGAGATCGAACATCGGAACCAGGGAAACTCGTTACGGGACGAACGGGTTGCTCGCCCTAGACTCTGCCGTTGCGGAAAGGTATGGGTGAGTCCTCTGAGCGAGTCGGAACCGAGCACGAGCGCGCAGCTGCACCAGATCGGTGAGGTCGCGGAGGCCGTCGGGCTCTCGCTGCGCACGATCCGGTACTACGAGGAGGTCGGCATCGTCGTGCCGTCGGGGCGCAGCAGCGGGGGCTTTCGTCTGTACACGGGCGACGACATCGAACGGCTGGCGCTCGTGAAGGCGTTCAAACCACTCGAGTTCAGCTTGGACGAGATGCGTGATCTCCTCGAGCTGCGCGACCGGCTCGCCGCGGGCGAGCTTCTCGCCGACGGTGACGCGGCGCGGTTCGCCCTCTACGCGGAAGCGGTCGCGTCACGCAGCGAGAAGCTGCACGAGCAGCTGGCCGCAGCCGACGCGCTGGCCCAGCGGTTGGGCCGAGAAGCGGAGACGGCGCGCCGCCGCGTCCGCCCGTTCCCGACGATCATGACTCGATCGGAGATCGTCGGCGAAGCCGCCCGCCGGCGAACGTTCGCGATCATCTCGCACCCCGATGCGGGGAAGACGACGCTGACCGAGAAGTTGTTGCTCTACTCGGGGGTGATCGGAATCGCCGGCTCGGTGCGGGCCCGCCACGGCCGGCGCGCCTCGAGATCGGACTGGATGGCACTCGAGCGTCAACGGGGGATCTCGGTCAGCTCGACGGTCCTGCGCTTCGAACGCGACGGGATGGTGTTCAACCTGCTTGATACTCCCGGACACGAGGACTTCTCGGAGGACACCTACCGCGTGCTCGCGGCTGCCGACGCGGCGGTGATGGTCATCGACGCCGCGAAGGGAGTCGAGGCGCGCACACGAACTCTGTTCGAGGTGGCTCGTCGGCGGGGCATCCCGGTGGTGACGTTCGTGAACAAGTGCGACCGCCCCGGTCTCGACGCCATCGAGATACTCGACAACATCGAGCGCGAGCTCGGAGTGCGGCCGACACCGTTGACGTGGCCGGTCGGGTACTTCGGCGATCTCCGCGGGGTGATCGATCGCGCCACGGGCACCTACGACCGGTTTCAGCGAAGCGCGGGTGGCAGCACCATCGCGCCGGTGGAGCATCTCGATGATCAGGGTGGCGCCGAACGGGACGGAGTCGAGTGGACCCGAGCGGTCGAAGAGCTCGAGCTTCTCGATGCGACCGGTTGCGTCCATGACCCCGGCAGCTACCGGGCCCTCACGTCGACGCCGACGCTGTTCGGCTCCGCGATCACGAACTTCGGGGTCGGCGCGCTGCTCGACGCGCTCGTCACTCTCGTCCCGGCTCCCGATCCTCCGGAGACCACCGACGGGACGCTCCGGCCCCTCGACGCCGCGTTCGCGGGGCTCGTCTTCAAGATCCAGTCCAACATGGATCCCGCGCATCGTGACCACGTGGCGTTCGTGCGGGTCGCGACCGGATGCTTCGAGCGGGGCATGACGCTGAAGCGTTCTTCGAACGGGCGCCAGCTCACGACGAAGTTCGCGCACACGATGCTCGGCAACGAACGCGACACCGTCGAGCTCGCGTACCCCGGCGACATCGTGGGCATCGTCAGCCCGGGCGGCCTCGAGATCGGCGAGACCCTCTATGACGGCCCGGCGGTCCGGTTCCCGCCGATCCCGGCGTTCACCCCGGAGCTGTTCGCGCGGGTCGGTTCGGGTGACGTCTCCCGTCACAAGCAGCTACGTCGCGGGCTCGACCAGCTCGCGGCGGAGGGGGTCGTCCAGCTGTTCCACGATGGTCCGCAGGGCCCGCTCACCATCGCGGGGGCCGTCGGACCGTTGCAGTTCGAAGTCGCCACGTTCCGCCTCGCCGACGAGTTCGGTGCGCCGGCCGTCTTCGAGGCCATGCCGGTGCACCACGCCCGCCGGGTCGACGACGACTCGGCGTCCCTGCTCGCCGACCAGTACGGCGTTCGCATCCTCGTGCGCGCCGATCAGGCCCGGCTGGCGGTCTTCGAGTCGGAGTTCAGCCTCAGCCGGGCCCGCCGGGACCACCCCGAGCTGTTCGCCGAAGTCGCCGTCATCTAGGTGCCGAGTCCGTCGACCCGGGTTCCGGGCGCGCCGCCGTGTGGTCGTCGGCCCAGCTCGCGAACTCTCGGTTGGCCTCGGTAGCGACGGTGGCAAGGATCCCGGCGTCGACGGCGCCGGTCCCGCTCACCGCGAAGTGGACGTCGAGGACGTATTGGTGCTGGCGCACGAAGTGGTCGGCGACGACCGCGCCGGTGCCGGTCTCGCGGGTGAACAGCGAGAAGGCCTCATCTCCCGCATTTTGGATCGTCGGGATCGCGGTGACAACGAACGTTCCGTCCTGGCTCTCGAAGGCCGACGTGGGCGGGCACTCTTCGGCAACGGCTCTGCTCGCGGCGAAGGCCGCCTTGGCTTCATCGTCGCTGGCGAATGCATGCACTGACGTCGTGACGGCGACGGTGGCCTCCGAGTTGTGCAGCTCGAGGTACTCACCCGCGACCGCGACCGGCGCCTCCTGATCGTCGTGACCGCACAGCATGCGCAGAGGGGTGCCGACGGTGCGGCCATGAGCGGCGACGATGAATTCGTCGCCGATGAAGTCGAGATCTTCGGCCGCGACGACAGCCGGTCCGAAGTCGAGCTTCGTGATGTCGGCGACCCCTTGGGTCGTGCTGGTGGTCGTACGCTTCGCGGCTGCGTCGTCACCGCGGTTCCCGTCTCCGCCGCAGCCCTGCACCACCACCAACGCCGCCATCACGACGAGGCCGAGAAGGCCTCGAAACTCTCGCACCACTCTCTCGCTTCGTCGGTTCAGGGTGGGGGCGTCGGGCCCCAGCCTATGTCCCGGCGGTTCCGGGGGTGACCACGCCGGACTCGTAGGCGAGCATGACGAGCTGCGCGCGATCGCGGGCCTCGAGCTTCGTCAGCAGGCGGCTCACGTGGGTCTTGGCCGTCGCGTGCGAGATGAAGAGCGTCTCGGCGATCTCCGCGTTGGAGAGGCCGTTCGCCACGGCGAGGAGCACCTCGAGCTCGCGCTCGGTGAGCGAATCGAGCGCGGGGTTCGGGTCCGGAGCCGACGCGGGTCCGGCGCTCGCGAACTGCTCGATGAGCCGCCGGGTGATCCGGGGGGAGAGCAGCGCGTCGCCCGTCGCGACGACGCGGATGGCGTGCAGCAGGTCATCGGGCCGAGTGTCCTTGAGCAGGAAGCCGCTGGCGCCCGCCCGGAGCGCGTCGAAGACGTATTCGTCGAGGTCGAAGGTCGTCAGGATGAGCACCCGGGTCGCGGCCGTCGTCGCGGTCCCGGTGATCCGCCGGGTCGCTTCGAGCCCGTCCATCACCGGCATGCGGATGTCCATCAGCACGACATCCGGATGCTCGTGGGCCACGAGCGAGACCGCCTCGGTGCCATCCGCGGCCTCACCGACGACTTCGATGTCCGGTGACGAGTTCAACAGCACGACGAAACCGCCGCGCACCAGGGCTTGGTCGTCGGCGACGGCGACTCGGATCACTCGGTGTCTCCGTACGGGAGGCGGGCGACGACGCGAAACCCGCCACCGGTGGCCGGCCCCGCGTCGAGGGTGCCCCCGTACAGCGCGACGCGCTCTCGCATCCCGATGATCCCGTGGCCGCCGGTCGTCGCCGCGCCGTTCACCCCGCGGCCGTCATCTCGAATTTCGACCGCAAGGGTCGCGGGCTCGTACCGGATGAGGACGGTGGCGCGGGCCGGCCCGGCGTGCTTGAGCACGTTGGTCAGGGCCTCCTGGATGATCCGGTAGGCGGCGAGATCGACGCCTCGGGGAAGCTCGCCGCGCCGACCCTCGTACGAGAGCTCGACGTGCAGCCCGGCCCGGTCGAGCTCTCCGACGAGGCGCGCCAGCTCGTCGAGACCCGGCGCGGGCGCGTAGCTGGCGACCTCGTCACCCTCGCGGAGCACGCCGAGCATCCGGCGGATCTCCGTGAGCGTCGACCGGCTGACGTCGGAGATGGCTCGCAGCGCTCGCTTCGCCTCGGCCGGGTCCGCGTCGATCACATGCTCACCGACCCCCGCCTGCACCGCGATCACGCCGATCGAGTGGGCGACGACGTCATGGAGCTCACGCGCGATCCGGAGACGTTCGTCGGCTACCGCGCGCCGCGACTCCTCTTCCTGCTCGCGTTCGAGCGCTGCGGAGCGGTCCTCGAGTGCGCGGACCCGCAGCCGGCGGGAACGGATCGTGACGCCCAGCATGAACACGCCGAAGAACAGCGCGGAGTTGAAGATGAGCGAGCTCGCGCTGAAGCCCTGCACCGAGAAGAAGAACAGCGCGAGCAGGCCCGCCAGCACGACCGCGCCACCTGCGATGGTCGTGCGGAGGTCGCAGTAGTTCGCGACGAACGCGATTGCGACCCAGACGTAGAACGGGGTGATCCCCTCGTTGTAGCCCAACGCGCTGTGAAGGACCACGGCCGTAGTCACGACGCAGAGGACCGTGAACGGAGCGCGCCGGACGAAGACGAACGCCAAGCTCGAGATGACGATGAGCGTGACCGAGAGCACGTCCCGGGGTTGGAAGACAGCCTTCGGGACGCTTCCGCGGCCGGAGGTGGTCAACAGCCCGAGCACGAGGAAGGTCAGCGCGAGGATCGAGTCGATCACCCAGGGGTTGGCCGTCCGCAGCTGATCCGCGATGCCCCGAAGCCGGGTTGATGTCGTCACGGGTCCACGGTACCGGTGGGCCGCGCGTACCCGCATCGGTCTGGAGGGTGACTCGCGCGTACATCTCGCGATGTACGCGGCGGGGCTTTCGCGGTGATCGCGATCATCCGCGGGGCGCTGCGGATCGCTCCTTCCGGCCGACGACGCCGACGACGAAATCCCTCAACCTGTGACGGAGCCCGAATCCCGGGCCATTCACGGTCCGATCCGGACCCGGAACAGGAGCAGGCGAATGACTTCAACCATTGACAGGACCGCAGGAGCAGCGGTGTCGGGCGATCCTTCCCGGCGTCCCGCGGCCCGGGTCACCGACGCCGTGAAGGTCTACGGCAAGGGGGAGGCCGAGGTGCGCGCGCTCGATGGTGTGACCGTCGAGTTCGCCACCGGCAGGTTCACCGCCATCATGGGCCCCTCGGGCTCGGGCAAGTCGACACTGATGCACTGCCTCGCCGGACTCGACACCCTCACCGAGGGGTCGGTCGCGATCGGTGACACCGAGCTCTCATCGCTGACCGACCGTCAGCTCACCAAGCTCCGCCGTGACCGGGTGGGCTTCGTCTTCCAGGCCTTCAACCTGATCCCGACCCTCTCGGCGGCGGAGAACATCACGCTCCCGATCGCGCTCGCCGGCCGCAAGCCCGACCGCGAGTGGGTCGACCACGTCGTGGCGACGGTCGGCCTCGGCTCCCGCCTCGCCCATCGACCCTCGGAGCTCTCCGGTGGGCAGCAACAGCGGGTCGCGGTAGCCCGCGCCCTGGCGAGCCGGCCCGAGATCATCTTCGCCGACGAGCCCACCGGAAACCTCGATTCCCGAACGGGCACCGAGATCCTCTCGTTCATGCGTCAGGCCGTACGCGAGTTCGGCCAGACGATCGTCATGGTCACCCACGATCCCGTCGCCGCGTCATACGCGGACCGGGCGATCTTCCTCGCCGACGGCCAGGTCGTCTCCGAGCTTTCCGAACCAACGTCCGATTCCGTGCTCGACCACATGCGCACCCTGGGGGCTTGAACATCATGATGCGACTCGCTCTGCAAACCATCCGGGCCAAGAAGGCCCGCTTCGTCCTCACCGCCGTCGCCGTGATGCTCGGCGTGGCGTTCGTTGCGGGGACTCTCGTCCTCACTGACACCATCGCGAAGGCCTACGACGGCATCGCGGCTACGAAGTACGCGGGAACCGATGTCGTCGTCCGGTCGGATCACCGCGTCGTCGACGCGGACACCAATGTCACGACCCGAGGCTCGATCTCGGCTTCGGTCCTCGACCGCGTACGAGGCGTCGAGGGTGTCGCCTCGGCCGACGGGGCAATCGAAGGAAGCGCCCGGCTGGTCGGGCGCGACGGCGAGCTCCTCGACCCGGGCCAGGACCAGGCACTGCCGATCGCGCTCGCGTGGCACTCCACCGGCGCGCTCAACCCGCTCCGGCTGGTCTCCGGCCACGCGCCGCGTGCCGCGGACGAGATCGTGATCGACCGGGCGTCGGCCCGGGCGGGAACGTTCGCGCCCGGGGACACCGTTCGCGTCCTGACCGGGTCCGGTTCGGCGCAGTACCAGGTCGCGGGCGTCGCAACCTATGGAACCGCGGACGATGCCGGCGGCGCCGCCGTCGTCGCGTTCACACCCGCGACTGCCGCTCGCGTGCTGGGCGACCCGGGACGGCTCGACGGCGTCGTCGCCGCCGCGACGCCCGGCGTCACGGCATCGGAGCTCGCGAACCGGGTCCGGGCTGAGCTCGGGGACACGAACCTGCAAGTGATCACGGGAACGACGGCCATCCGGGAGGCGCGCGACGAGGTGCACAAGCAGATGGGCTTCATGAGCATCTTCCTCATGACGTTCGCGATCGTGGCCGTCATCGTCGGTGCCTTCGTGATCTTCAACGCTCTCTCGATCACGGTTGCCCAACGGACCCGGGAGAACGCGATGCTGCGTGCGCTGGGATCCACTCGCGGTCAGGTGCTGCGGATGGTCATGCTCGAGTCGCTCGTCATCGGTGTGGTCGCATCGGCGATGGGAACGATCCTCGGCGTCGGTCTGGCGGCGGGCCTGCGGCTCCTGCTGGAGTCCTTCGGCGTCGAGCTGCCCCAGGGTGCGGTCGTCGTTGCTCCCCGGACGATCGTGGTCTCGATGCTGGTGGGCACCGTCGTGACGCTGGTCGCCGCGGGTGTCCCGGCGCGCAAGGCGGCCCGGGTCGCCCCGATCGCGGCGTTGCGCGACGTTGCTGTCGACTCGTCAGGTCGCTCGACCCGGCGCGCGGTCATCGGCGTCGTGACCAGTGTCGTAGGCGCGGGCCTCTTCATCGCCGGCCTGGCCGGTGGTGGCGCGGCCGGGGTTGCGGTTGGCGCCCTGGCGCTGTTCGCCGGCGTTGTCGTGCTCGGCCCGGTGCTCGCGCCCCGGTTCGTCACAGCGGTCGGCCGACCCCTTGCCGCATCGCGCGGGATGAGCGGCACGATCGCCCGTGACAACGCGGCCCG
This sequence comes from uncultured Acidimicrobiia bacterium, assembly GCA_963770095.1. Lineage (GTDB taxonomy): Bacteria > Actinomycetota > Acidimicrobiia > IMCC26256 > JAENVU01 > Chersky-806. Next base: position 1,389,394 of record CAVYOO010000002.1, on the reverse strand, counting down.
GAACCCGAAGCGAACGGCCGCCACGGCCTCCGCGTTGATGATCGGGGTCGGGTTGGTCGTGTGCATGACGGTGTTCGCGGCCTCGGCCAGAACGTCGGTTGCCGCTTCGGTCGATCAAGCACTGCGCAGTGATTGGATCATCGATGCGATCCAGAATCAGGAAGGCTTGAGCCCGACGGTTGCCAGTGGGGTCGATGCCCTTCCCCAGACGGACTCGGTGGCCAGCCTGCGCTACACGAGCGTCGAGTTCGACGGTTCGCCGGTGCAGGTCGCGGCCGTCGATCCGGCAGTCATCGAGCGCCATGTCGACTTCGACCTGCAGCGAGGGACGCTCGCCGCGCTGGGCGAACACGGCGTGGCCGTCTACCAGGACGAGCTGAAGAGCCACGGTTGGAAGCTCGGCGACGAGGTCGTGCTCGGGTTCCCCGAAACCGGGCCACAGCACTTCACGATCGCGGCCGTATACGCCACCAGCGAGCCCCTCGGGCCGTTCGTGGTCTCACAGCAGGCGTTCGACTCCAACGTTGCCCAACCGACGGACACGTTCGTGATGGCAACGGATGCGCCGGGTACATCGACCGCTGACGCTCGTCGAGCGATCGACGGTGTGTTGGCGACGTACCCCGCGGCCACGCTCCACACTCCCGACGAGTTCAAGGCGGGCATCGCCGGCGAGATCAACAAGATGCTGAACCTGATCTACGTGCTGCTCTTCTTCGCAGTGGTGATCGCGTTGTTCGGGATCGCCAACACGCTCGCCCTCTCGATCGTCGAGCGCAAGCGTGAGCTCGGACTGCTCCGTGCCGTCGGCATGCAGCGGGCACAGGTGCGATCGGCAGTCCGGTGGGAGGCCGCGTTGATCGGCCTGTTCGGCACGGTGGTCGGAACGACGCTCGGCATCGGGTTCGGGTGGGCGCTGGTGCAGTCCATGGCCGATCAGGGCCTCGACCGGTTGGCGATCCCAGCCCTGTCGCTGGCCGTCATCGCCACGACTGCGACCGTCGCCGCGGTGGCGGCGGCGGTGCTCCCGTCACGCCGGGCCGCAGGGCTCGGGGTGCTCGAGGCGATCTCGAGCTGATCGGAGGCGAGATCGGCACCGCACCCGGTCGATCACCGACAGGGACCCTCGCTCCGGCGAGGGTCCCTGTTCGCGTCTGCAGCCCGGTCTCACCGGGCGCGCCGGCGCGGCGGGGGCTCGGATGCGATACCCTGGGGGGTATGTGCAGACAAACGAGTTGCTCGAAGTGCGGCCGGCCGGGCTGGGCGGGCTGCGGTGCCCACGTGGAACAGGTCCTCGGCCACGTGCCCCCCGCCGATCGTTGCCGCTGCGGCCCCGACGACCGGGCTCGTGCGCCGAGAGGGTGGCGGCGCCGGCGACCGGCCAAGCACGCGAGCGGGTGAGCTCGACGAGCCCGATCCGCCGGTAGCGTCCGCGAGGTGTTGCGACCCGTGAAGGTCTGACGCCTGTCCCAATGAGCGCCGACCCCACCCCGCCCCTCCCGCGGTCGTGAATCCGTCCGGCCGGTCACCGACGAAGCGCGCTCGCACGCGAACTCGTTGCGCGCGCCGGCCACGCGGCTCGAGCGCGCGTCACCCGAAGATCTCACGTCCCTGGCGACCGACGTCGGATCGGCGCCGATGCAGGTGGGAGCAGTCCTCGTGCTCGACACGCCGAACGGGTTCGACCCCGGGCAGGGTGTCGCGGCGATCGCCCGGCGCATCCGTTCCGTGCCGCGTCTGCGCCAACGCCTCATGCCGGTGCCGATCGGCTGCGGACGGCCGGTGTGGATCGACGACCCGGACTTCGACATCGCCCGGCACCTCCGGACGGTCGACTGCCCCGGTGCGGGTGACGAGGATGCGGTCCTGGGACTCGCCGCCGAGATCATCGGCGCGCGATTGCCGAGAGACCGGCCCCTGTGGTCGGCGACATTCGTCTCCGGGCTGGCGCGCCACCAGACCGCGCTCATCGTCGTCTTCCATCATGTCCTCGCCGACGGGATCGGCGGCCTCGCCGTCCTGGCCAACCTCGTCGACGGGAATCCGGTGGTGGAGCCGGCCCCGTTCCCGCGTCCCGCGCCGTCCACGCGACAGATCGCGCTCGACGCGTTCCGCGATCGTGCCGATTCGATCGCCGCGTCTCCCGGAGGCCACGCACCGTCTGCGCGAGGCTCTCACCGAGCTTCGGTCCGCGCGACCCGGCCGAGCGTCACGGTCGTCGCTCAACCGGCCAACCGGCTCCCGCCGACGATTCGCCGTCGTGCGCACGGCGCTCGAACCGATCCGCGTGATTGCCCATGCACACACCGCGACGGTGAACGACGTCGTCCTGACCGCCGTCGCCGCCGCGTTGCACGACCTGTTGGCGGCGCGGGGTGAGATCGTGGAGCAGTTCGTCGTGTCGGTGCCGGTGTCGGGACGGCGCGAGGCCAGCGCTACCGACCTCGGGAACCAAGTCGGTGTCGTTCCGATCGAGCTCCCCGCCACCGGTGAGCGCTACGAGCGCCTCGAAGCGATTGCCTCGGTCACGCGCGCGGCCAAGCGAACGCCGCGCGCGGCATCGGCGTCCCTGCTCGGACCGGTCTTCCGGATGCTCGCCCGCCTCGGGATCTTCCACTGGTTCATCGACCGGCAGCGACTCGTGAACAGCTTCGTCACCAACCTGCGGGGCCCCGACGTCCGCCTCACGTTCCTCGAGGCACCGATCGTCGATGTGCTCCCTCTCGCCGTGGTCACCGGCAACGTGACGGTGTCGTTCGCCGTGTTGTCCTACGCCGGTACGCTCGCCATCACGATCATCGCCGACCCCGACGCGTTCCCCGACCTTCGTGTTCTCACCGACGCGGTCGAGCACCGGATCGACGAGATGGTGCAGGCACCGCCCGGCCGGAGCTGAGCGCAGAGGCGCCCGCGGCATCCGCACAGATGGTGGTACGGGACCCGCGGCCGTGGGTGGATCGCGAGTCGTGACGAACGGCCCTGGGCGCCGCCGACCACACCGGACATGATGTGGCGCATCGCGGCTCGAGTCGGCGAAAGGCTCCCTGCACCATGGTTGACGCGACGATCCCAAGCGGCCGAGGCCCGATCCCGGCGTACCTGGCGACTCCTCCGGGCGGGGGACCGTGGCCGGGAGTCGTCATTGTTCATGATGCGCTCGGCATGACGACCGATCTCCGGAACCAGGCGGACTGGTTGGCCCACGCGGGCTACCTGGCCGTGGCACCGGACCTCTACCACTCGGGTGGTCGGCTCCGATGCATGTTCCGGGCCATCCGGGACGCAGTCGAACGCGAAGGCGCGGTGTTCGAGGAGCTCGACGCGGTGCGCTCCTGGTTGAGCGAACGCGACGACTGCACCGGCCGGATCGGGGTCATCGGGTTCTGCCTGGGCGGCGGCTTCGCACTGCTGCTGGCCAACGGGTGGGGGTACGAAGCATCCAGCGTCAACTACGGCGGAGTGCCGAAGGACGCGGACACGTTCCTGGCCGGCGCCTGCCCGGTGGTCGGGAGCTACGGGGGTCGGGATCTCAGCCTGGGGTCCGCGCCCGAGCACCTGGAGCGCGCCCTGACGCTCAACGGCATCGAGCACGACGTGAAGGTGTATCCCGACGCAGGCCACGCGTTCCTGAACGACCATGACCGTTCCGAAACGCCCGGCTGGGCACTCGTCATGGGGGCGATGTCCCGCTCCCGCTACCACGATGCATCTGCACGGGATGCCCGTCGTCGCATCGTCGCGTTCTTTGACGCGCACCTCCGGTCGGCGCGCTCGTAGCCGCGGGGTGACCCGCGTCACTGAGCCTTCGCAGTGTCGCGGGCTCGCTCGAGGCCGTCGAGAATCAGATCGAGGCCGAAGGTGAACTCCTTCCCGTAGTCGTAGCCGGGCCGGAGAACGTGTTCGACGGTGAGCTCGGCGAGGTGCGGATACGCGTCGGGCGGGAGCTGCGCCAGGATCGTCTGCGCGACCTCGGCGGTCTCTTGCGGAGTGTCGAAGGGCAGGCTCGCCTCCTGCAGCGCGAACCCATAGATGTAGCTGTCGAGCGCGGAGAATGCGTGGGCGGCGAGCTTGATCGAGAAGCCTCCGGCCCGAAGGCAACCGATCACCGCGTCGTGGTGGCGCAGCGTTGCCGGACCGGGGGAGACCCGGGATTCCATCAGGCCGATCGCCCAGCGGTGACGCGCCAGGACCGCGCGAGCGGAGATCGCGCGCCGGCGCATCGCCGGCCTCCAGCCGGTACGGCCGGACGGCAGCTCGATCTCGCCGAACACCAGGTCCACCATGCCGTCAAGAACGTCGTCCTTGTTGGCGACGTGGTTGTAGAGCGACATCGCCTCGACCCCGAGCGCGGCCCCGAGCTTGCGCATCGTGAGCGACCCGATCCCGCTCTCGTCGGCGAGGTCGACGGCGGCGCGCAGCACTCGCTCCCGGCTCAATCCGACCCGGACGGTCCCACTCGGGTCGAGCGATCGTGTCATGGGCTGCTCCCGTGCTCGGTCTTGACGAACTTACAACGTACGTACTAACTTACAGCGTACGTCACTGACGGGAGATGAACGCGATGAGCGAAGCACCGATCGACCGACCGAGGGAGGTCACCCGCATGAGCAGCGAGAGGGAGACGATGGAGGCCGTCGTCCAGGACCAGTACGGCGACGCGGTCGACGTCCTCGGGTTCGAGGAGATCGACCGGCCCGAGATCGCCGAGGACCAGGTCCTCGTGCGGGTCGAAGCGGCCGGCGTGGACCGTGGCACCTGGCATCTGATGGCCGGCCGGCCCTACCTCGTGCGCGCCGCGGGCTTCGGGCTGCGCGCGCCCAAGACGCGAGTTCCGGGCCGGGACGTCGCGGGGACGGTTGTGGCCGTCGGCCGTGACGTTTCCGGCTTCGACGTGGGAGACGAGGTGTTCGGCACCGCCGACGGCTCGTTCGCCCAGTACGCGCCGGCAACCGCCCGGAAGCTGGCACCCAGGCCGGTGAACCTGTCGTTCGAGCAGGCGGCCGCCACGCCCGTCTCCGCGCTGACCGCCCTGCAGGCGGTGCGCGACCGGGGGAAGGTGCAGGCCGGACAGAAGGTGTTGATCGTCGGTGCGTCGGGTGGCGTCGGCACGTTTGCCGTGCAGATCGCCAAGTCGTTCGGAGCCGAGGTCACCGGCGTGTGCAGCGCGGCAAAGACCGACATGGTTCGAGCCTTGGGTGCGGACCACGTGGTCGACTACGAGCGCGACGACTTCACCGACGGGGACCGTCGCTACGACGTGATCCTCGACATCGGAGGCAACCGTCGGCTGTCAGATCTCCGCCGCGCCCTCACCCGTAGGGGACGGCTGGTCATCGTCGGTGGCGAGACCGATGGACGGTGGCTCGGCGGCGTCGACCGCCAGCTCCGGGCGCTCCTGCTCTCCCCGTTCCTCCGCCAGAAGCTGGGCAGCTTCATGTCGTCGGAGAACGGTGCGGACCTTCTCGTGCTCAAGGAGCTCATCGAGTCCGGCAAGGTCACGCCGGTCGTCGACCGGGCGTACCCGCTGCGCGAGGCCCCGGCGGCGATCCAGTACCTGACCGAAGGCCGTGCCCAGGGAAAGGTCGTCGTCACCGTGTAGGCGAGCGCTCGTCGCCGACATCCGACGGTGGAAGTGATCACCGGGCGACGAGCCGGCGCAGCGGGATGCCGAGGTCGGTATGCGTGAAGCGCCGGGTGACGCGCTTCGCGGCATCGGTTCGGCCCGGGCTCGTTCCGGGCAGGTACAGGGAGTCGACGAGAAGGTCGGCGACGGTGTCGTCGGTGAGGTGGAGCGCGAACCGTCTCGAGGTGTCGCTGACCACGGTCAGGCCCGCGTCGCGCAGCAGGCGGACCGGATCACGGACGACCGCCGGGCTCGGATACGCGAACGCCGTCATGCGCAGCGCGAACAGGAGGCGCGCGTAGCGCAACCGGTCGCGGACCGTGAGCGGGCCGCGTGCGGGTACCAGCACCGAGATCGGGGCGCGATCGCGGGTGACCCGCGCGACTTCTTGGAGCGCACGCACCGGTGACGAGATCACCATCAACCCCATGCAGCACACGGCGACATCGGCGGAGCCTTCGCGAAACGGGAGTGCAGTCGCGTCGGCCCGGCACGCGGTGCCCGCGGGGGCCCTCCGCCCGGCCGCATGCAGCTCGGCCTCCGAGCGATCGACGCCGATCCAGCCGGGGCCGACCGCGGGTGCCATGGGCGCGTTGCCGCAGGCGAGGTCGAGCACGATCGCGCGCGTGGCCGGCAGCGTTGCTCCGAGCCATTCGTACGGCGTCTCCCCGTCTACGTGGCAGCGTCCGAGAATCGAGTCGGTGATGCCGGCCCGCTCGCCGTGGAACCGCTCGATGTAGCCCGGCCAGGCGACCTTCGTCACGTCGGTGATCGCCGCTCGACGCACGGATTCGGCACGATCGCATGTTGTCACGCTCGCGTGCGTGTCTCTGCGACGTTCGACCCGACGACGGCTCAGGCCATCAGGACGGGTGGGCTGATCGGCACGCGAAGTCCATCAGTGGATCGCGCGCTTCGCGCCAGAGGAGCCGCGCCGGGTCTTCATCGGTGGGTTACCGTCGTCGCACTCGAACGAAGTCGGGGGAGAAGTGGTGCGCGCCAGAAGTTGGGCCGTGATCGCAGCCGCGGTCGTGTTGGCGGCCGGGTGCAGCGGCGGCGGGTCCTCCGACGATGCTTCATCGGCGACCGGGGGTTCGCAGGCCTTCCGCCCGGTGAAGTTCACGCCGTTGATCGTTCGTCACGGACCCGCGGTCGCGCCCGTGAAGGGTTCCGACGGCCGCTACCACCTGCTCTGGGAGGTGCCGGTACAGAACGCGACCACGCTCGATCTCACGGTCACCGGTTTCGAGGTCAGGGGCGGCGGCTCGACGCTGCTCTCGCTCACCGATGCCGAGATCGCGGATTCGATCCAGGTCTTCGGGAAGCGGACGCCGGCGCCGGACATCGGACCCGCGCAGGGCGCCAACATCTTCCTGACCCTCGATTTCGATACGCGCTCCGACATCCCGACGAAGCTGACGCATCGCGTCACCGTCGAGAGCGATCGTTTGCCCGATCCGATCACCGTGACCGGCGGAGCCGTGACGGTCGACGCGGACGCCGTCGTGCCCGTGCTCGGCCCGCCGCTCGAAGCCGGCCGCGGCTACGTCGCGGCCGACGGCTGCTGCCGGTCGACCCGCCACATCCGAGCGCAGCTCCCGGTCGACGACAACATCTGGTTCGCGCAGCGGTTCGCAATCGACTGGGAGCAGATCGACGCAAGCAGTGCGTTCGTCGCGGGGGACCCGTCCGCGCCCGAGAGCTACGCGATCTACGGCAAGACGGTGCTGGCGGCGGGCGACGGAACGGTGGTGCACGTGCTCGACGGCTTGGAGAACCAGGTCCCCGGGGAGCTACCCGGCACGTCGATCCCGTTGAACGAAGCGGACGGGAACTCGGTGGTCGTCGACATCGGCGACGGTCTGTTCATGATGTACGCGCATCTGGAGAAGGGGTCGGTGTCGGTTGCCGTGGGTGACCGGGTCAAGCGGGGAGAGCCGATCGCACGCGTCGGGAACACGGGCAACAGCTCGGCACCCCACCTGCACTTCCACGTGATGGACGGGCCGTCTCCGCTGGCGTCGAACGGCAGACCGTACGTGATCGACTCGTTCGAGATCACCGCCGTCGGGGCTTCGACCGACGAGCTGGACCGGGTCGAGAACACGATCGAGCCATTTCCGACGAGATCCGTTGGCGAAGCCCAGGTCCGGAGGAACGAGCTCCCGCTCGACCTGTCGATCGTGACCTTCGGCTGAGGCGACGGGTCGACCGGCCCGCGGCGAACCAGAGCCGAAGCGCTCCGAACCACAGTCGGGCAGATGTCGACACCGAGCGCGTCCTGGCGGTGCTCTGACCCAGTCGCGCCGCGCTCCGCACGGTCAGTCCGTTCGCGACCAGTCGGTTGACGTGGCGGACAGTAACGTCGCGGGTTGACATGCACGTCTTCTCCGGTCAGCAGAACGTCCCCGATGGCTCGCGCCACGAAGCTGGGCGCGTGAACGGCAACTCGCCGTGAGCGCGCCCGACGTGCGTGACGCGCCGCGAGCCCGATACCGCTTGGGCTTGCGGGCACGGGTGACCGTCGTGTTCGCCGCGTTGGCATTTCTCCTATCGACCACCCTGGCGATCTTCTCGTACGAGCTGACGCGAACGTTCTTGCTCGAACGGCGCGAGTCGACGGCACATCGCGAGGCGTACTTGAACGCGCTGCGCGGTGCGTGATGCGCTGCGGGTGAACTCGCTCGACGTCAACGGGGCACTGGCGCAGATACAAGCGGGCTCCGACAGCGTCGTGATCGTGCACGTGGGTTCGCAGTGGTTCGGAACATCGGTGGGAGTGGGGAAGGACAACGTTCCCGCCTCGTTGCGCCGGCTCGTTGCCAGTGGATCGGCCGGCACGCAGAACACCCAGTTGTCGTCGGCACCGAACATGGCCGTCGGCGTGCCACTGCCGGCGGTCAATGCGGGGTTCTTCGAGTTCATTTCGGTACGGGAGCTCGACCAGACGCTGAGCTTGCTCGCGCGGGCATTGGTGGCTGCCGCGTTCGTCGTGACGCTGATCGGCGCCGTGGTCGGTCGCTACGCAAGCGGCCGGGTGCTGCGACCGGTTCGCCGCATGGCGGTGACCGCCGGCGGTATCGCCGAAGGTGCTCTCGACGAGCAGCTGGATGCAGAGGGTGACAGCGATCTCGAACCGCTGGTCGACGCGTTCAATTCCATGGTGTCGGCCCTCAGAGCCCGCATCGAGCGAGAAGCCCGCTTCGCATCCGACGTCAGCCATGAGCTCCGTTCGCCCCTCGCGACGATGTCCGCCGCGTTGAACGTGGCGCGCCGCCGCCGTTCGGAGGCAGACGCGAACGAGGCGCTCCTCGTGCTGGACCGGGAGGTGCAGCGGTTCAGCGGTCTCGTGGTCGATCTCCTGGAGATCTCCCGGATGGAGGCCGGCGTCTCCGAGGCCGAGGCCGAGCCCGTCGATCCGGCGCAACTGGTTCACGAAGTCCTGTCGGCGACGAACCGGGAGCACGTCGCGGTCGAGGTTGAGAGGTCGGCGCCCGCCGTGTTCGTCGGCGACAAGCGCCGCATCGCTCAGGTGCTCACGAACCTGCTGGACAACGCAGATGCATACGGTGGGGGCGCCGTGTCGGTCGTGATCGCCGGAACCGGCGACGCGCTGTTGATCGCGGTAGATGACTCCGGGCCCGGCGTCCCGGTCCCTCAGCGGGAGTATGTCTTCGAGCGCTTCGCGCGCGGCGAGACTTCCGCTTCCACCCAGGGAACCGGTCTCGGGCTCGCGTTGGCGGTCGAACACCTCCGTCTGCACGACGGGCGAATCTGGGTCGATGACTCTCCGACCGGTGGCGCGCGGTTCGTGATCGAGATTCCGAGTGCGGCGCAATGAGACGTGCGACGTTTCTGGCCCTGGTCCTCGTGCTCTTGGCTGCGTGTGGCGTGCCGACGCATCAGAAGGCGAGCAAGGTTGACGGCAAGGACGTCCCCTTCGGCCTCCTCGACCAGAACAGCGGATCGACGACTGCGAACGGCTCAGGCGAAGAGGTGTCCGTGTACTTCGCGAAGGACGGGCGCCTCGTTGCGTCGTCACGGCGGATCGAGCCGCCGGTGACGCCCGAGCGTCTGTTGGATGTGCTCAACAAGGGCCCGACGAAGTCCGACATCACGGCCGGGCTTCGTTCGGCGCTCCCGGAGTCGACGAGCTTCGACTCGGTCTCGGTGGACCGGGGCACCGTGCGAGTCGACCTCGCACGCCCGTTCACCGCGCTGTCGAGCACGGATCAGACCCTCGCGCTGGCTCAGCTCGTCTACACCCTGACCGGCCGGCCCGGAATAGGTTCGGTTCGATTCACGCTCCAAGGCGCGACGACCGAAGTCCCTCGCGCCAACGGTTCGCTCACGTCGAACCGGGTGTCGCGGGAGGACTATCTCCCTCTCGGCCCTACTGGCTGACGCACCGGCGGTCGTTCGGGCCGGAGCAGTTCGTTGGTCGCTTGACAAGTGGATCCGCGGGGTCGACTATTGGCTAGTCAACTGAACAGCGAACGGGGGATGGGACATGGGGTCGTCCGGATGACGATCAACCGACTTCTCGACATCACGATCGCGGTTCCCGACCCTGACGCGCTGACCGGCTTCTGGGCGCGGCGCGGTCTCGACTGCGTCGACGGCGGGCTCGGTACGAACGAGCGCCCGCGTCAGCTCACGTTCGTCGACGGGGCCTACCGGCACCTCGCGGAGCTTCATCTCGGCTGTGAGTCGGAGGCAGATCTCGCGGCGGTGGCGAGCCGCCTCGATGCCCTCGGCATCGCGGTCGAGATCTCTGATACGAGCCTCGCATGCGACGACCCGGTCTTCGATCACCGCGTCGTCGTGGACGTGGTCGGCCCCGCGCCGCTCTCGGGCGGGCCCGAACGCATGGTGAACCGACCGGGGCGGGCCACTCGGATCACGGCGCGGGCCGACGTGATCGACGAGCCATCGCCCCGAGCGCCCCGGCGAGTGGGCCATGTGGTGCTCGCGACGCCTCACGTCGCCGAGGCGTGCGTCTTCTATCTCGACGGCCTCGGTTTCCGGATCTCGGATCGAATGCTCGATGGTGTGCTCACCTTCGCGCGGGTCGAGCCGGATCATCACAACCTCCTCATCCAACCGGCACCGGTGTCGTACCTGAACCATTACGCCGTCGAGATGGACGACCTCGATGCTGTTGGTGCCGCCGGGACCGCGGTGCTCGCCGAGCAGCCCGATGCCCACGTTGTCGGTGTCGGCCGCCACCGGCTCGGGTCGAACCTGTTCTGGTATCTGTTCGACCCGGCCGGGAACATGTTCGAGTTCTTCGCCGACATGGACCAGATCGCCGACGACCAGGTGTGGGAGCGCGACCATCGCCGCGACGACTGGACCCCGGACGAGGCCGGGCTGTCCGTGTGGGGGCCGGCGGATCCCCCTGACATCTTCTTCAACCCGCCGGACCTGGCCGCGATCGGTGCCGCGGCGAAGCCGCGGGGAAGCGCTGATCATGGATCTCGGGATCCGCGGGCGAACCGCGATCGTCATGGCGTCGAGCCGCGGACTGGGATTCGCGTGCGCCGAGTCACTGGCGCGGCGAAGGGGTGTCGGTCACCATCAACGGACGTGATCCGGACTCGCTTCACCAAGCCGCGACCCGCCTGCACGAGCGACACGGGGTCGACGTGCAAGGCATCGCCGGCGACGTGGCGCGGGACGAGACCCGGGCCGATCTGGTCGCGGCGTGTCCCGCGGCCGACATTCTCGTGACGAACAACGCCGGACCGGCTCCCGCGTCGTTCCCGGACTGGGACCGGGCCGCCTGGATCGCCGCCATCGACGCGAATCTCCTGGCGCCCATGCTGATGATCCGCGCCGTGCTCGAGGGGATGGTCGAGCGACGCTTCGGGCGGATCGTCAACATCACCTCCGCGATGGTCAAGGCACCGATGGGGGTGATGGGTCTGTCATCCGGTGCGCGCGCCGCTCTCACCGCCGCGACCAAAGGTGTGTCTCGCGACGTGGCGCACGCGAACGTCACGATCAACAACCTGTGCCCCGAACGATTCGATACGGCGCGGCAACGGCAGATGGCCGAGCTCGCGAGCGTGGTCAAGGGCATCACCATCGATGAGGCCTACGACGAGATGCGCCAGACCATCGCGGCACGCCGCCTGGGTGATCCGGCCGAGCTCGGCGACGCGTGTGCGTTCCTCTGCAGCGCGCAAGCGGGATACCTCTCAGGGCAGAGCATCAGCCTCGATGGTGGTTCGTATCCCGGGCTTCTGTGATGTTCCAAGCCTGAGCGGTGCCGTTACGGCGTCGGTCCGAACACCCGGATCTCGACCGCACCTACGTTCCCGCCCGACGACTTCGCGATCTCGAAACGCAGGCGCTGCCCGGTCGCGTCGAACGGAGCAAAGCGAGGCTGGGCGATGGTCCCGGCGGGAAACGGCCCAGCGGGCGCACCGCCGTCGACCGACACCGTGAAGGTGTCAGTGATGGCGGACCCATCGGCCATCGACCGGGTCAGGAACTCGACGCCCCCGATCTGTCGGCCGGCGCCGAGGTCGATCGTGATGAACCCCTGGTCGCCGTCACCGCGGGTCGCCCACTCCGTCGATGCGTCGCCATCGAGCGCGTTCGATGCTGCAAAGGTCTTCGAGAACTCGGACGAGACGTCGACGACGGTTGCATCCGACGCGAGGTTCGGCCCGTGATCGGCAGCCGGTGTCGATGCCTTCGCGGGATCGATGCTGAACGTCCCGACCTTCGACCGGTAGAGCGTGCCGTCCGCGGTGGTGCCCTGCACGACGTAGCGGTACGCCACCCCGGGCTCGACGTCCGGCAGCCGGACGTCATGGCGTTCGATGCCCGTGCCGTTCATCGACAGGCTGTTGTTGAACCGGCCGAAGGAGTCCGTCGTTCCCCAGACGATGGCGCAGATCATCGGTTCGGTCGTCGTCACATGAAAGATCCCTCGGCTGGGATCGCTCGGGTCGCGCTCGAAGGCGATCTTGCTCGCCTGCACCTTCGAGAACGGCTGCACGCTCGTCGGGGAGGTCGCGGGGTCGCTGCTCCCACACCCGGCGAGCACACCGAGCAGCACCGCGGCAGTGAAGATCACGGGCGCAAGCGACCATGCGAAACGGTGAGAGGACCGTTCTCGGCTCATCGGACCCGACCATAGTGACGCCGCTGGTCCCACTGCTGTCGCCGGTGGGTGCGCGGACTGAAGCAGACTGAAGCGCCGGGCAGCTCCGACGGGGGACGGCGCGAAGGATGGATCTGCACTTCCGGGCCGCGAGATCGGACGAGTCGGATTTCCTGGCGGACACAATTCTCGGCGACCCTCGCCAAGAGATGACGCGAGTCGCGCTCGCGCCTGTACGGCGTCGACGACCCGGAGACGCTGCGCCCACTCTTTCGCTCGGTGTGGCGCGCCGGGGGGAACTGGCAGAGCACAGAGCTGGCGCTCGTGGACGAGACGCGGGTCGGTCTCGTCCAGTGGGGGCGGTCGTCCATGAAGATCACGCCGGGCATCGTGTTCGCCGCGTTGCGCGTGTTGGGATTGCATGCGCTTCTCCTGCCGGCCCGGCTCCGGATCGACAGTCGGGTTTCGCCCGGCAAGCCGCCGGGTGCATTCATCGTCTCCGAGCTTCACGTGGTTCCGGAACACCGCGGTCAGGGGGTCGGCGAAGCATTGCTGGGGTGGGCGGAAGCGAGGGCTCGCACTCTCGGTTGCTCGCAGATTGCATTGCACACGCTGACGACGAACCCGGCCGGCGCGCTCTACGAGCGATGCGGATACCAAGCCGTGATGGAGGCGACCGACGACCATTTCGAACGCCTCACGGGTGCGCGGGGCAACGTGTTGTTCGTGAAAGACCTCGCCGCGGACGGCTGAACGAGGCGAGCAGGGGCTCCGCGGGCGTGCCGCGAGACGTCGCAGCGCTCGCCGTCTGCATCGAGCATCCGTTGCGCGCGATGGTGCCGGTCACGCGGTGGGCACCATCGCGATGAACTTCGCCCCGGGGCGGGTTGCCTTGGCACCCGGCGTCAGGTCGACCGTGCCATCGGGCGCGACAGTCGCGAGCAGCAGGCTGCCTCCCGGAGGGACCCGGTCGAGCACCTCGACGCTGGCACCCGAGGCGACCAGCTCGTCGATGCGGCGGCGCGTCGTTCCCGGCGCGAACGGGTGGGCGTTGGCGTGCGCGACCCGGTGCGCCTCTGCTCGAGCTTCCTCGGGGAGGTCGAGCACCCGCCGCCGGCCGAGGTCCTCTACCAGGCTCGCGGTGAGCAGGGTCACCGCAGGGCCGGGTCGCGCCGTGACCAGCACCTGGGAGATGGTGGCAGCTTCGATCGCGGCGGCGACGGTCTCCTCGTCATCGAAGATGGAGGCGGTCTTGAGCCCCTCGACCGGCCCGTCACCGCCGGACTCGCGTGCGGTGAGCACGAGGACCGGTACACCGAGCCGGTCCAGGTGATGGGCGAGCGCGAGGAGCCAGGGCTCGTCCCCGACGAATCCGACACCGGTCGCCGCCGGGCGCTTCACCCGCAGGAGCCGGGCGATCGGTGCGGCGGTCGACGCGTAGATCGCGCCGGTGCCCACGATGACCCCGAACACGACTGGGAGCAGGAATGCGTGCGCGATGTGGGCGTCCGCGAGGCTGCCCGTGAACTGCGCCGCGGTTGCGGCGGCCACGATCCCGCGGGGTCGACCGAGCCGACGAACGCGCGATCACTGCCCACGAGCTTGGTACCGAGTAGAGATACCGCGACGGCGAGTGGTCGCACGACGATGACCAGGAGGGCAACGAGCGCGACCGTTGGCCATGCGTAGTGACCGAGATCGTTCAGGTTCACGAGCGCTCCGAGCACGATGAACAACGATCCGATGATGATCACCTCGAGCGTCTCGCCGAACCCGGCGATCCGAGCCGTCGGCACGAAGTCCTGGTTGGCGGCGATGAAGCCGAGCGTGGTCGTGGCGAACAGGCCGGCTTCCGAGAGCGAGACCTCGGCGAGCGCGAACGCGGCGACGGCGAACAGGAGCGCGACCGCGGCCTCCATCTCGTCGGAGACCAAGAAGCGCGACATGACGAACACGAGAAGGACCGCCGCGCCGGCGCCGACGCCGACGCCGACGCCGAGTCGGCTGACCATCTGCAGGACCGGGTGAATGCCGGAACCCGAGGCGAGAACCAGGTTGAGCACGACCACACCGAGGGTCGCTCCGATCGGGTCGAGCGCGATGCTCTCCCACCGCAACACTGCTTCTGAGGGGTCGCGGGGCCGGACGACGGCCAGCAGCGGGCCCACGACAGTCGGACCGGAGACGACCAGGATCGCGCCGACCAGCAGCGCGACGTCCGTCTCGACCCCGAAGATGAGGGCGACCCCGGCGGACGCGCCGGCGAAGGTGATCGCCGTGCCGATGGTCACGAGCCGCAGCACCGGGCCTCGAGCGGCGCGGGGAGATCTCGTACGCGCAGGCCGAGCGCGGCCTGGAACAGGAGGAGCGACACGAGCAGGGTGATGCCGGGGAACAGCGCGTCGCCGAAGAGCTGCTCGGGGTCGACCAGCCCGAACACGGCGCCGGCGAGGACGCCCGCCGGAAGCAGCAACAACAGCGAAGGAATGCCCGATCGCCGACCGACCCACTGGGCACCGACGCCGAACACGACGATCGTGGCGAAGCCGATGATGATGTCGTTGTCGCTCATTGCGCTCCCGAGTCCTTCCGAGTCGAGCTCCCCGCATCAGCCTCGCACGGACGGCCTGCGCCACAGTCGCTAGCGTCACGAGGCGATGAGTGGCAAGAGCGAGGAATCTCGCGACGGTGTGCCGCTGACGAATCTCGATCAGCCGCTGTTCGACGGCGCCGAGGCGACCAAGCGTGATCTGGTCGACTACCTCGACGGAGTCCGCGACCGGATCATTCCGGTGCTCGAGGATCGACCCCTTTCGGTGATCCGGGTGCATCGTGGCCAAGCGGGGTTCATGCAGAAGAACGTGCCGAAGTACACGCCGTCGTGGGTCCGGACCGTGAGGATCTGGGCGGAGGCGTCGAAGCGCGAGGTCTCGTACGCGCTGTGCAACGACCGCCGCACGCTGATCTGGTTCGCGAACCAACGGGCGGTGGAGTACCACCCCGCACTGACGAAGGTGTCCCATCCGGACCGCATGACGCATCTCGTGGTCGACCTGGACCCACCCGGTGCCCAGGCCTTCTCGATGGCGGTCCGAGTCGCGCATCTCGTGCGCGCGGTGCTTGCGGACGCCGGGCTCACGGGCTCGGTCAAGACGAGCGGAGCGAAGGGTGTCCACGTGTTCGTGCCGATCGACGACCACGCGGCGAGCGACGATGCTGCGGCGGCCCTCCGCGCGATCGCGGCGAGGGTCGAGCGGCTCGACCCCGACATCGCGACAACGGCCTTCATGAAGGAGGATCGTGGCGATCGGGTGTTCGTCGACGCGACGCGGGTGGGTGGGGCCACCGTTGTCGCGGCGTACAGCCCGCGCGTGCGCCCGGGCACTCCCGTGTCGTTCCCGGTCGCCTGGGAGGATCTCGACGAGGTCGTGCCCGGCGACTTCACGATTCACACCGCACTGCGACAGCTCGGGCGGGCCGATCCCTGGGCCGCGGGGATGGCGAGTCCGCAACGTCTGCGCGACGACCTGATCGAGGAGGGCCGAGGCATCCCGGTGCCTCGAGTCCGGGCGATGCACGAGGGCAAACGCCGCGCCCGGGCCCGACGCGACTGACCAGCGGGGCGGTCAGCCCTCCCCGTCGTCAGTCGGTCGAGGCCTCTCCTGCGCGTGGAGGTCGGCGACGACTTCGGCGAAGTGCTCGGCGTCGGGCGCCCGGTTGTTCACCAGGCTGACGGAGTGGGAGATGCCGTCGAGCCGTTCGATGATCTTGGGCGCGATCGCGCGCGGCTCGCCGACGACCGCGATGGTCTCGATGAGCTCGTCGTCGATCAAGGCGGCCATCTCCGGCCATCGATCCTGACGAGCCATGCGCTTGAGCTCGGGGTGCAGGTCGCCGTACCCATGGAGCTCGAACACCGGTAGGTATGCGGGCGTGGTGCCGTAGAACGCGAGCTGGGCGCGGACAGCCTCCCGGCTGCGGTCGAACTCCGCTTCGGTGCGACCCGTCACGACGATGGTGACGCAGACCACCTCGACATCATCCGGGGCCCGTCCGGCGCGGCGGGCGCCCTCGGCGATGGCAGGAAGCGTCAGCTCCAGCAGCGAACGGCGCGAGTTGACCGGATGGACCAGGAAGCCATCGGCCACCTCGCCGGCAACCGCAGTCATCTGGGGTCCGAACCCGGCGGTGAGGATGCGCGGGGGACCGAACGCGTTCGGCCCCGGATCGAACGCCGGGATCATCCGCGTGTGGGTGTAGAGCTCGCCCGCAAAGTCCAGGGGGGTCCCGTCGGTCCAGCTCCGCCAGATGGCGCGGATCCCCGACACGAGCTCGCGCATGCGCGCGACCGGTCGCGACCACGGCATCGAGAAGCGTTCCTCGATGTGCGGCCGGATCTGCGAACCGAGCCCGAGCACGAAACGACCGCCGGTGACGGTCTGGAGATCCCACGCCGTGTTGGCGAGCGTCATGGGCGTCCGTGCGAAGGCGATCGCGATGGCGGTGCCGAGCTCGAGCGTGGAGGTGTGCTCACCGGCCACCGCCAACGGGATGAACGGGTCGTGTTTGGCCTCGAAGGAGAACGCCCGGTCGTAACCGATCGCTTCCAGCTGTGGGTAGACCGTCCGGACGGCACTGAGATCTTCGGTCGGGACCGTCATCGAAACGTGCACCGGCGAACGCTAGACCGGCTGCGCCAGCCCCGATCTCAGGGGGCCGTCGAGGGCAGCGCCGGTGCCTGCTGATACGACGTCACCGAAGACCGGCCCATCATGAGATCGGCGGCGACGGCCGCGAGCAGTGCGGGGACCACGTATCCGGGCCGGCCAGTCGCTTCGGCCACGAACACGACTGCGGCAAGCGGCACCCGGTACCCCGCGCCCAACACGGCGGCGACACCGATGATCACGCCGAGGTTCTCGTTGAGTCCGGGGAAGATCACGCCCGCGGCGCGGCCGAGAAGCGCACCGACGACCACGAGTGGGATGAAGAGCCCACCGACCCCACCCCCGGACACCGTTGCCGCAGTCGCGAGGCAGCGGAGCAGGAGGATCGTGAGGAGCACCCACGCCGCGCGGTGGGGCTCGAGCGCCCAGGTGACGGTCTCGTAGCCGACGCCGATCGTCACCGGTCGGTGAGCGACGCGATCGCCGACACCCGCGAGGACTGCCAGCAGCGCACCCGAGGCTGCGACCCGCACCCAGATCCGCGGGTTCCCCGAGATCTTCTTCGCCCGGCGGAGGAGCGCCGCGAAGGCGCGGGCCACCAACCCGGCGACTGCTCCGAGCACCAGCGCGCCGATGAGGTCCGAAGCCGAGAGCGGCGGCGTTCCGCTCGATGGGATCAGGCTCGTGGTTCCATGGATGGCGACGAACGCGAGGTAACCACTCGCCGAGGCGACCAGTGCCGGGAGCAGCATCTTGCGGGCGAAGTCGTCCTGGTAGGGGACCTCGAGCGCGAACACTGCTCCGGTCGCGGGTGCCTTGAAGATCGCCGCGACCCCGGCCGCGGCGCCGGCCACCATGAGCACCCGGTGGTCCACCCGGCCGAGCAGCCGCTTGAAGCGCCTCTGGATGGCGACGCCGACGGACGCGCCCAGGTAGAGAGATGGACCTTCGAGACCCATGGCACCGCCGAAGCCGAGGGTTGCGATTGCGGCCACCATCCGGGCCGGCACCGTCCGGGCCTTGAGCCGGTGGGCGGAATCGTGGAACGCCTCGAGGTAGGCATCGGTCGTGCCCGGCGTGGTCGGGCCGAGCACCCGCAGTGTCGCTGCAGCCATGGCGAGCCCGATCGCGGGGGTGATCGCGAGCACCCACAGCGGTTGTTTCAGCAGCCGGTCGAAGATGATCTCGACGACGACGGTCTCGAACAGCGCAACGCCGATGCCGGTCAGCACGCCCACGAGCGCCGCGAGCACGAGGACCTGCCGGGAGCGAACAGAGAACGCAGCGACGATCGCCCGGGTCGACGAACGCCACCACTGAGTGATCCGGACGCTCAAGGCTTCTCCCATCCGAACGACCACGACGGTTCCGGCTTCTCGCCGGCCGCCTCGGCGAAGACCCCGAGCGCGTGAATGAGCACCCGCTGGTCGCGGTCGGAGATGCGGCCGACGATGCGGGCGATCTCCCGACGCCGCCGTCGCGTGACCGTGTCGACGAGAGAGCGACCGGTTGGAGTCAGGGCCACGCACAGCTCGCGGCGACTCTGCTCCGATGGAGTTCGGGTGATGAGCTCCTTCGCCTCGAGGCGACCACACAGCCGAGTCGCGCTCGATGGCCGGATGTCCAAAGCCTCGGCGAGGTCACCCAGCCGGCATTCTCCCGCCGCGAGCACGACCAGGGCGCGGAACTGCGGGAGCGTGCACTGGTCCTCGAGCTCCGCGAGCGAGCGGGCGGCGACTCCGACGAGCACGCGGGAGGCGAGCAAGACGGAATCGATGACCGTGGGCAGTCGATCGTCCATTCATTGCACCATACAACAGTTACTAGCGACAACACTCACCGGCGTGCGTCGACGGGTGAGTCAGCAGCGACGGTCGGTGCTGTTGACCGACCGTCGGCGACCGACGGCGTCCAGCGTCGCCCGGTTCCGGCCCCGGTCTGCTGCGGGGAGATACCAGATCGTGTTTCCCGGCGCGGCCGCGCCGACGACGAGATGGCCGTCGTGGTTCGTGGCCCTCACGGCGTCGAGCGTGAAGTCGACGTCGACGGCATTGGGATTCGTGATCAGCCACGCTCGCTCGTCCGGCCAGTGCGCGGGTTCGGTGCAGACGCTCGACAGCTTCAGTCTCACGAGTGCGGCGGTGGTCGTGGTGGTCGCCGGAGGTGCCGTGGTCGTGGTGGTCGCACCCCGTGCTGCGGGCGCGGGCGCGGTCCTGGTCGTGGTCGTGGTCGTGGACGTGGACGTGGTCGGCGAGTCTTTCCCGCCGGCCTTGGTGGCGACGGCGAGCTCCGGGTCGACGCAGGGACCGACGGCGGTGAGCGCATAGCCCACGCCGTCGACGGTGACGTCGTACATCGACGACTCGTGCCGCAGCTGGCCCGCGTCGACGAGCTCGAGCTCGGTTCCGTACGAGCCGTGCGACCGCGCGGTATGCCTCCATGGCAGTCTCGAGCGCGCTGCGGTCGGCCGCGCACGCGGAGTCCTGACCCTTCGTTTGGATTCCACCGACCGCGAAGACCACGACCGCGCTCAACACCCCGAGAATGACGATCGTCACGAGGAGCTCGACGAGTGTGAAGCCGGAGACCCCGGACATCGCGACCTGGCTGGCGCGCCGGGCCATCCGAACGCGAGCGGCGTCGACGGTGGGAACCCGGATGATCGAGCACGCGACCGTTGCACCCACCAGGGTGCGCCGTTGCCGGGTGCTACGAGCGGGATCCGTTGACATCCGGCCTGATATCGACGATCCCCGTCGGGACTTGAGGGCGCCGACGCGGCATCGGAGCCAAGTCTCCACGCGCGCGGAGGCATTCACTCCGCCTGGAGCCTCGGCACCTCTTCGTCGCACGATCGCGGGCAATTCGTCACACAACGAGTACTTCGGTGAGCGATGCTCGCCTCCGTGACCGTGGTCTCGGTGATGCAGCGCGAGGACGCAGTCCAGCTCGGCCTGTCGGGCCACCTGGACCGTGAGCTCGGCGCGCAGCTGATCGAGCTCACCCTCGTGGCCCTCGGGGTCACCCGGCGTGTGGTCATCGACGTGAGCCAGGTGACCGAGTGGACTCCCGACGGGCTGGAGGCCCTGCAGGAGTGCGCCGACCTCGGTGCCCGCATCCCCTCGGGCTCGCCCGATGCCGCGCCCCGGCACTGATCTGCGGCCCGAGGCGAACCGGCTCCTCGGCTCCGGGCATGATGGAGCCGTGACCGCGCTGGGAATCCTGATCGTGGAGGACGACGACGGGATACGAACGGCGCTCCGGCTGGCGCTCGAGGACGAGGGCTATCGCGTCTCGGAAGCCGAGAGCGGCGAGCGTGCCCTCGAACAGATCGCGACCGGTCCGGCTGATCTCGTCCTCGTCGATCTGATGCTCCCCGGGATGAGCGGGTTCGAGCTGGTTCACGAGCTCCGCCGGGTCAGCGAGGTTCCGATCGTGATCGTGACCGCGCGATCCGACAGCCACGATGTCGTGGCCGGCCTCGAGGCCGGAGCGGACGACTACGTGCGCAAGCCATTCGTGGTCAAGGAGCTCGAAGCGCGGATTCGTGCCCTGCTTCGTCGCGCGAACGCCGACCCTGGGACCGGCGCGGGTACCGGCGACTCCACGGTGCATCACATCGGCGACCTGGAGATCCGGCCGGAGGCGGGCACGGTCCTGCGGGCGGGGACGCCCATCTCGCTGACGCGCACCGAGTTCCTGCTGCTGTGCGAGCTCGTGGAGAACCAAGGACTCGTCCTCAGTCGCGAGCGGCTCCTCGAGCGGGTCTGGGGCTACGACTACTTCGGAGACAGCCGGCTCGTCGATGCGCACGTCCGACGGCTCCGGACGAAGATCGAAGCTGACCCATCGAATCCGAAGATCGTTCTCACGATGCGCGGGCTGGGCTACAAGCTCAACGCATGAGCCCGTCGGCCGTCGCCGCAGCGCCCCGCTGGAGGCATCCGCGCCGACTCCGGTTCAGAGTGGCGGCGGCGTTTGCGCTCGGGAGCCTCGTGATCGTCGGCGTGCTCGGCGTCGCGTCCTACGCGTTCGCCGAGCACTACCTGGTCCGGCAGCGCGAGAACTCGCTGCTCCGCCAGTCCTTTGTCGACGCCAGGGTCCTGCGCGACGAGATCGAACGTGAGCAGGGAATGCGGGCTGCGCTCCAGGCGCTGGATCTCGGGTCGCGGTCCGCTGTCGCCGTGTCGATCGACGGCCGGTGGTACGGAACGTCGGTAGCTTCGAGCGACAACTCACTCCCGGCGAGCCTGCGCCGCAGCGTCGCGTCCGGCGAGGCGGCCCACATGCGGGTCAGCCAGGACGGGCGGCCGCAGTTCATCGTGGGGCTTCCACTCGCATCGGTCAACGCCCAGTACTACGAGACGTTCACGTTGTCGGAGCTGAGCTCGACACTGGCCACGCTGCGCAACGCGCTCGCACTCGGCGGGGTGTTGGCAATCGCGTTCGGAGCGCTGATGGGGCTCTGGATGAGCCGGCGGGTGCTTCGACCCGTCACCGCCTTCGCGTCGGCCGCCGAACAGGTTGCTTCCGGGGACTTCGCGACCCGGCTCGAGCCCGGCAACGATCCGGACCTTGCGTCTCTGGCAACGTCGTTCAACCAAATGGTCGATGCGGTTCAGAGACGGATCGAGCTGGAGAGCCGCTTCGTCGCCGATGTGAGCCACGAGCTGCGCTCGCCGCTCACGACGCTGTCCACCGCGACGCAGCTCGTTTCGGCACGTGCCGAAGAGCTGCCGCCGCGAAGTCGTCAGGCAGTCGAGCTGCTCGACGCCGAAGTGCGGAGGCTGCAGCAGCTCGTCGAGGACCTGTTGGAGCTCGGCCACGTCGACGCGGGAGTCGCGGACCTGCAGCTCGAACGAGTCGGACTGCGCGAGCTGGTTGACAAGACCCTCGAGGCCAACCATCTTCCCGGAGTCCCGGTGAACGTCGATGCCAATGGTTCCGGCAACGGTCAGCCGGCCGCCGACGAGATGTTTGCGAACGTCGACAAGCGTCGGCTCGAGCGGGTGTTGACCAATCTGATGGTGAACGCGGAGTCGCACGGCGGAGGGCTGCGCGGTGTGCGGATCGTCCGGTGCGATGGCTTGGTGAGGATCGCACTGGACGACTCGGGACCTGGCATCCGTTCGACGGACCGCGAGGATGTCTTCGAGCGGTTCTTCCGTGGCGCAGTCGCGGGGCGACGGGCCAGCGGATCGGGAACCGGACTCGGGCTCGCCCTGGTGGCCGAGCACGTCCGGCTTCATGGAGGTCGGGTCTGGGTCGAGGACGGTGATCTGGGCGGAGCCCGGTTCGTGGTGGAGTTCCCCGGGTGAGACGTCCAGTCGGAAGGGCGCTCGTCGGCGTCGCGGTCTGCAGCGTCGTCCTCACGGCGTGCGGGGTGCGGGAACAGTCCGAGCCCCGACAGATCGCGCCGGACGACGTTCCGTTCGGCCTGGTGGAACCTCGGAGCGCCGGTGGGCAGGGACAGAACGCCCTGCAGACGGTGTCCCTCTTCTTCCTGGGGCGCCACGGAGTGGTGGCGATCCGTCGCCCGGTCGAAGTCGCGCCGACGCCGGCCCGGGCGTTGCGAGCACTTCTGGCTGGGCCGCTCGCCAATGAGCGGGGTTCGGGAACCGCGAGTGCGCTGGTGTCGCCAACCGCCGCGCGGCTCGAGCGGGTCCGCGGGGGTATCGCCGCGTCGCCCTCGAGGGCGACTTTCGCGACAGCGCCATCGGGAACCAGCCCGCTGCGCTGGCCGAAATCGTCTACACCTTGACGGAGTTTCCTCAGATCAGCCGGGTCAGCTTCTCTGTCGATGGCGGCATCGTCGCGGTCCCGACACCCGATGGCTCGCTCACCACCGGTCCGGTGGACCGGAAGGACTACGTCGCGCTCTTCGACGCCCAAGGTTGATCGGGCGCTCGGATGCGCGATGCGCGTGCGTGAGCGCGCGCTCGAGCAGCCGAACGACGTCATGTCGAACTTTCCCGGCGTGCAGACGCCGTCGGGCGACCAGACATCCGCGATCGAGGAACTCCTCGTCGGCATCCGCCCACTCGACGAGGGCACGGGCGGCTCGATCGAGCTCCTCGTCGGACGCCCACTCCGGGGGGCACGCGTACATCGCCGCACCGAGCAGGTCGGGAAGCTCACTCTCTCCGGGCGGTGACCACTCCGGTGCGATGGTGCTCGCGGACGATTCCATGGAATCACCTCCGGTTCGAAGCAGGTCCGGCGGGTCGCAGGCCCCTTCGTAACCGTTTGCGTCGTCGCTCTCGAGTTGTCTACCCATCGAACGTGCTGAAGCGGTGACGATCACGCGACCCTTGGGCCACGATTCACGGTGACGAGACCTCGAAGTCGGTGCTGAACTGCAACGACATGCGCGCACCGTCGCGCGTCGCTCGGAGAAGATCACTGGTGGAATCACGAGCGACGAAGGGGTTTGCATCGTGTCCAATCGCGAGAACCGCGCCATGCCCGCAGGGGAGATCAGATCGCGTGCACGTGTTCGCACGCCACGCACGATCCGGACGATCGCGATCCTGGTTCTTGCGTTCGCCGCGTTCGCGGTTGCCGGCTGCAGGCCGAGTCCGCCCGCGGCTTGGGACGGGACGCCGTGGACGAGCTCGCATCCGGAACCGTGCCGGGAGTACGCGCCGATCACGACGGACTGGGTCGCGGCGCACCCCGGGCACCCGTGCGCGCAGCTGGAGCCGACGACGCCGGCCACCGCAGCACCCGCGGTCGAGCTCGGACCGGCCTGCTCGATCGAGCTCGGCGGACCGCTTCGGTGCCGCGGAGGAAGCTCGTGACGCCCCGGCCACCCGGGTCGGCGGACCCGGTCGGCGACGCTCGGGCAGTGCCCGTGCCCGGTCGGCTTGTGTTGGGGCGCCCTCTGTAAGAGGCTACTTACATGAGTGCACCGGCGCCTGACCCGATCGACGCGGTGGCCCATGCGCTGGCCGACGGAACCCGTCGGAACCTGCTCCGGTTGGTGCGAGACGACGAGCTGGCGGCCGGCGATCTCGCGGCTGCGTTCCCGCAGATGAGCCGACCGGCCGTGTCCCAGCACCTGCGGGTTCTCCACGACGCGGGGCTGGTGAGCATCCGGCCCGACGGGAACCGGCGGTACTACCGCGCGCGCCGCGAGGCGTTGGCCGGGGTGTGGGAGTACATCGACGAGATGTGGACCGATCGGCTCTCGAAGCTCAAAGCGGTCGCCGAGCAGGCCGAACGGGACCGTTCCTCCAAGCCACGCGGCGAAGCGGAGGACCTGATGACCGACAGCCATGCGAACCGCGAGGACCTCACCCGCCGTCGAGAGATTCTCGACCGCGATTGAAGCAACCCTTGTTGGCGCGGGCGCGCGACGCTACGTTCCGCGGCGGAAACCCGTCCGTCCCAGGAGGAAGTCAATGCCTGTACGCACCGAGTACGCACCGGGAACACCCTCGTGGACCGACCTGGCGAGCCCGGATCCGGACGCCAGCCGGCAGTTCTACGGCGCGCTGTTCGGCTGGGAGTTCAGCGAGCAGGCGACGGGCGACCCGAACAACCCGTACTTCATGATTCAACAGGGCGACAAGAATGTTGCCGGCATGATGAAGCTGTCGCCGGAGATGCAGGCGGGTGGGATGCCGCCGGTGTGGTCGACGTACGTGACGGTCGCCGACGTCGAAGCTTCGACCAGCACGGTGAAATCGCTCGGCGGCAACGTGCTGAGCGGGCCGATGGAAGTGATGGATGCGGGTCGGATGGCCGTTGTCGCGGATCCGACGGGCGCGGTCCTCTGCCTGTGGCAGGCGAAGGAGAACATCGGCGCCCAGATCGTGAACGAGCCGGTGTCGCTCACCTGGAACGAGTTGATGACCCCGGACATCGAGGCGGCCAAGGCGTTCTACGCCGGGCTGTTCGGCTGGCAGGGCGAGACGATGGACATGGGTGGCGACGGTCCGCCGTACACGGTCTGGATGCTCGGCGAGGGGGGAGTCGGCGGGGCGATGCCTCCGATGATGGAGGGAATGCCCGCCTTCTGGGGGGTGTACTTCGCGGTCGCCGACTGCGACGCGACGGTGGCCAAGGCGAAGGAGCTCGGCGCCAGCGTGTTGAACGGCCCGATGGACGTGCCCGAGGTCGGGCGCATGGCCGCGCTCATGGACCCGCAGGGCGCGGCGTTCAGTGTGATCAAGAACGCGGGTACGCCGACCTGACGCCCGTCCGATTCCGGTGCCGCTCGTCGTCGATCGGACGGCGTCGGTGCCCACGACGGCTACGAGATGCGCAGCTCCGCCGTCGCGAGCTGTTGCATGCCCGTGGCGAAGTCGATCGCGGCCGTGAACTCGAGCTCGGTCCGGGCCCGGCCCGGTGACGCGGTGATGTGACGGACATCTCCCGGGCGCCAACCCCCGACGACAGTCGGACGTGGTGCACCCGGACCGGCAGCATCGGCGAGGGCCTCGGCCATCTCGAGAATGGTGTGTGGCTCCCCGCTCGCGATGTTGAGCGGCCCGGTGACCGGCCGGGGGCCAGTGAGTGCGAGGACGTTCGCCCGTGCGACGTCGGCGACGTGGACGAAGTCCCGGAGCTGCCCGCCGTCCTCGAAGACCCGCGGGGAGACGCCGCGGGCCAGTGCGCTGCGGAAGATGCTGGCGACCCCTGCGTACGGTGTGTCGCGGGGCATCCGCGGCCCGTAGACGTTGTGGTAGCGGAGCGCAGTCGTCACGACATCGGGGTGCTCGATCGCGAACGCCTCGGCGAGGTGCTCCTGGTGAACCTTGGTCGCGGCGTAGACGTTGCGGGGCGACAGTGGCGCAGTCTCGGGAATCGTGGCCGGTATCACCGCCTCCCCGCACTGCGGGCACGGCGGTTCGTACTGGCCGGCCCGCATTGTCTCCGCGGCTCTGGGCCCCGGCCGGACGGAGCCGTGGCTGGCGCACACGTACGCGCCTTCGCCATAGACGACCATGCTGCTCGCGAACACGTAGCGCCCGCGGAACTCTGCTTCGTGCAACGCCCGGAGGAGCGTCGCAGTGCCGAGATCGTTGTGATGCGCGTACGCAATGACATCGGAGAAGTCGACACCCAGACCGACCTTCGCCGCCTGATGGCACACCGCGTCGCAGCCCCGTACGGCCGCCAGCATCGCGTCGAGGTCGCAAACGCTGTGCTCGCGATTCTCGGCCCGGGCATCCGGCTCCGGCTTGACCCGGTGAGCGTCCGGCTCGACCGAGTCGACGATCACGACTTCGTTTCCGGCTTCGAGGAGCTGGTCCACGATGTGCGAGCCCACGAATCCCAATCCGCCGGTGACGAGCACCCTCATGAGGAACGCACTCGCGGTAGGCGGAGCGTGAAGCGGGCGCCCCCGTTCTCGTTTCCAACCGTGAGCTCGCCCGCGTGGGCGGCGGCGAAGCCCTTGGCGATCGCGAGGCCGAGCCCGGCACCTCCCGATTGGCGCGACGCGTCGCTCTGGTAGCCGACGTCGAAGATGCGATCGAGATCATCGGGGGCGATGCCGCCACCGTCGTCACGCACCGACACGAAGACCCGGCTGGGCTCCGTGGTGTCGATGCCGGCCTCGACGACGACACTGCCGTCGTTCGGGGTGTGCCGGATGGCGTTCTCGAGGAGGTTGCGCAGCACGCGGAGCACCTCGGGCGCCGAAGCTTCGATCTCGGGTGGTGGACCGACGATCCGACCCTCGAGCCGGACTCCCTTGGCGGCAGCGACGGGTGCACTTCCCGACAACGCATCGGAGACGAGGTCGGCGAGGGACACGGTGCTGAACTGCAGCCGCAGCGAGCCGGCGTGGGTGCGGCTCAGCTCGAAGAGATCGTCGACGAGGGCGGCGAGGTGATCGGCCTCCTCCCGCAGCCGACGGTGGTAGCGATCGATGGTGACGGGGTCGTCCACGACGCCGTCCTCCAACGCCTCGGCCATCGCGTGGATGCCGGCGAGCGGGGTGCGGAGGTCGTGTGACACCCACCCGACGAGCTCGCGACGCGACGCCTCCAGCGTTCGCTCGCGTCGCTGGGTCTCGTCGAGCCGTCGCTCCATCTCCGCGAGCTCGGCGCCCAGCCGGGTGAGCTCCTCAGGGCCGGTGATCGGCGCACTGCTCGGGTTCGGCTCGCCGCGGCCGATGCGCCGGGCGACCTCGCCCAGCGTCCGGCTCGCCCGTTCGATACGGGCCCCGAGAACGAAGGACCCGGCCACACCGACCGTGCCGGCGGCGAGCAGCACCACGAGGAGCGTGGAAAGGTCGTGGCTCGAGATGAACATTGCTTTGGCCGCGGCGTAGGCCCCGGCCACGACGGCGATCACCGTGGTGAGGGACACTGCAGCCACCTGGGCGCCGACCGGTCGCTGCTTGAGTGCCTTGAGCGCGAGCGCGCCGATGACGACCGCAACGAGCGCGGTGACCGCGGCGAGGCCGCAGAGCTTGACGGTGTCGGTCGCCGTCATCGACGCGGCAGCAGCCGCGCCGACGGACAGGACTGCACCGGTCGCGACGATGACGGTCGGGATCACGCGGGCCCGGTTCATGGATCCCACCGGTAGCCGACACCGAAGACGGTGGTCAGGTGGCGCGGGGCCCCGGGATCGGTCTCGACCTTTTCGCGGAGCCGGCGGACGTGAACGGTCACCGTCGCGCTGTCGCCGTAGGTGTAGCCCCAGACCTGCTCGAGCAGCTCCTCCCGCCGGAACGTGCGCCGCGGCCGCGCCGCGAGAAACACCAGCAGGTCGAACTCGCGAGCCGTGAGGGCAACGACTTCCCCGCCCCGCCGGAGCTCGTGCGCGGCGACCTCGATGACCAGGTCGCCGACCTCGATGCGGTCGGGCAGCTCCGGCGCCGTCACGGTACCGGCCGCGCGCCGGAGCACGGCCTTGACTCGGGCGGTGAGCTCGCGGGGCGAGAAGGGCTTCGTGATGTAGTCGTCGGCTCCGAGCTCGAGCCCCACGACCCGGTCATCTTCGTCGCCTCGGGCCGTGAGCATGATCACCGGGACCGGAGCCTCGGCGCGTAGACGCCGGCAGACTTCGAAGCCGTCGATCCCCGGCAGCATGAGGTCGAGGACCACGACGTCCGGCCAATGGTGCGCAGCCTGCGCCAACGCGGCGGAGCCGTCCGTCGCGGTCTCGACGGTGAGTCCTTCGCGCTCGAGGTACCGAACCACGACCTCACTGACCGTCGGGTCGTCCTCGACCACGAGGACATGCAGCGGAGAGCCGTTCACCACGGCGACCGTACTGCCGCCTGGAGAGTGATCGCGACTGAGGCCTGCACGAGCAACCAGACGTGGACCCGGGAGGACCGGACGCGCGCGACCGTCAGTGCTGCCGTCGCGAGCAGCAACCACGGGACGAACGGCAACCAGATCCGCTCGACCTCCGCTTTGGACATCCCGCTCAGATCCGCGACCGCGATCGCGATGAGAACGCCGCCGACGAGCAACCAGGTCCGCCGATCGCGCAGGCAGGCGAGCCCCACGGCGGCGGCGGGCCCGACGGCGAGTGCGAACGCCGCGACGTTTCCGAACACGAAGTAGGAGTACGGGCGGCGACTGGCAACTCCCGCCCAGTACTGCGTGCGGGTCGCGGCGAGCCCGGCGATCCACGAGAAGCCGGCGGCGAAGAACACGAGGAGCACGAGACCACCGCCGAGCGCCGCGACGACGAGCGGTCGCGCCCGTCGGCGCGCGATCGCCACGACCAGAGGCACGGCCGCGAGGAGGACGAGCCCGTAGGAGAGCATCGCGGCGAACCCGAACAGCAACCCACCTCCGAGCGCGTACCGGTCGCTCTCACGACCGGTCTTGCCGGTGGCGAGGATCACCAGCGTGACCGCCCACGCGGATACTCCCGCGAAGAACGCGTCGCCGGAGCTCCACCAGATCGCGGCGGGTGCCAGTGCGAGGAACGGTGCCGCCGCGCGCGCCGCAACCTCGCCGGCTACCTCGCGCATCGCGACGAGGGCGGCGGCGATCGACGCGGCGCCACCCGCCAGCACCAGCGCGAGGTTGGGCCCCGTGCCGCCGAGCCCGAGCCGGTCGAGGCACCACAGGACCAGCACCATTCCCGGCGGATGTCCCTGCGTGTGGATGTTGTAGGTCGCGAGGTTGTCGGTGAACCCGCGCAGGAAGGTCAAAGGATTTCCGACGAGTGGCACGGTGCGCAGGTACTGCTTGGGGAGGAGCGGGTCGGTCAGCCCGTTCCAGCCGTCGTTGAGCCCGAGCGCGATTGCCCACGCGATCGAGGTGACCATCGCGAGGCCGAGCAACACCTCCCAGCGGAGCGTGCGGCTGAGCCGGGGCCCGTAGCCGATGACGAGCACGGCAACGAGCGAAGGGACGAGCAGGATCGCCCCCGAACGGTCGCGGTAGTCGCCCGCGAGCGGAGGGCGTGTGAATGCGGAGCCGGTCACCGACTTCGACCACATGCTCACCCCAGACGACCGCGACCGCGACCACAGCCGTCCACAACGCGATTGCGATCCCCGACCGCAGCCAGTCGCGCGGAGCGCGCGATTCGCGACGGGTCGCGTCCGTGGCCCCGAGGTCAGTGATCGTCACGCTGTGAGAGTACTGACGCACCACGAGTGCTCCGCAGCCACCACGCAGAGTTTCGCGGATCGTAAGCCGCTCCCGCGTGCTTGTGGCGGGTAGCCTCGTTACCGTCGAAGCCGTGCCGGAACCTCAGCAATTCGACGTCGTGCTCCCCGTCCTCGACGAGGCGCAGGCGCTCCCTTCGGTGATCGCCGGGCTGCCACCGAACTGCACTCCCATCGTCGTCGACAACGGGTCGACCGACGGATCGGGCGCGATCGCCCGGCACCTCGGTGCCGAGGTCGTCGAAGAACCACGCAAGGGGTTCGGCGCGGCGTGCTGGGCCGGTCTCCGAGCCGCGACCCGTGACGTCGTGTGCTTCATGGACTGCGACGGTTCCTTTCGCGGGGTCGACCTGCTCGAAGTCGCCGGACCCGTGCTCGACGACCGTTTCGATCTCGTGCTCGGGGCACGGCAGGGGACCGCGGGCTGGCCGCTTCATGCCCGTCTCGCCAATCGCGCGCTCGCGTTCGAGCTGCGCCGGCGGACCGGTGTCAGTCTCACCGACCTCGGTCCGATGCGGGCGACGCGACGGCGAGCACTGCTCGAGCTCGGCATGACCGACCGGCGTTCGGGTTGGCCGCTCGAAATGGTCGTGCGCGGCGCGAAGGCCGGCTGGCGCATCGAGGAGCGACCGGTGGCCTACGCACCCCGCATCGGGAGATCCAAGGTCACGGGCACGCTCGCCGGAACCGTGCAGGCGGTGCATGACATGGCGGGGATCCTGCGTTGACCACCGGATCGCGCGCCACGCTGCTCGTACTGGCGAAGTCGCCCCGGCCGGGTCGCGTGAAGACGCGGCTGTGCCCACCGTGCAGCTCGGAACAAGCGGCCGAGATCGCGGCCGCCGCGCTCGGCGACACCTTGGAGACGGTCGCGGCAACTCCGGCGGTCCGGCGCATCCTGGTGCTCGACGGCCCGGTCGGGCCCTGGCTCCCGACCTCGGGCTTCTCGGTGATCAGCCAGGTGCCCGGTGGGCTCGGCGACCGCCTGGCCGCGGCGTTCTCCGCCGTTCGCGGGCCGGCGTTCCTCGTGGGCATGGATACCCCCCAGCTGACCGTGGCGGACCTGACCGGCGCGCTCGATCACCTGGCGTCGCCCGATGTGGATGCGGTGATGGGTCCCGCAACGGACGGCGGTTGGTGGGGGCTGGGCCTCAACCGGGCCGATCCGCGGGTGTTCGCCGGGGTGCCGATGAGCTCGTCGCGGACGGGCGCCGCGCAGCTCGCCGCGCTGGGACACCTGGGGCTGCGGGCGCACCTCCTTCCCGACCGGTGCGACGTCGATTGCTTCTCCGATGCGCGCGCGGTCGCCGCGAGGGTTCCCGGGTCCCGGTTCGCCGCCGCGGTCGCTCGAGTCGAGTCCACGATCGCGCTCGGGGCGCGCTCGTCATGACCCGCGTCGCGCTCCGTTCGATGTCGGGTCGCCTCCTGCAGCTCGACGGCAGTCGCTGGGTCGAGCCTGCGACGGCGGTCGATGACCGGCTGCTCGAGCTGGTCGACGGACCCGTCCTCGACGTCGGATGCGGCCCGGGTCGCCACGTGCTCGCGTTGGCTCATCGCGGTGTGGTGACCCTCGGGATCGACGTCTCGCCGCCGGCGCTGGCGCTGGCCCGGCGGGGCGGAGCTCCAGTGCTGGAGCGGTCGATCTTCGAACGCATCCCCGCGACGGGCCGATGGGGAACTGCGCTGCTGCTCGACGGCAACCTCGGGATCGGGGGCTGCCCCGGCACCCTGCTGCGCCGCGTGCGCGAGCTCCTGCGGCGCGGCGGGCGGACGCTCGTGGAGCTCGCGGGGCCCGGCGAGGGTCCCGCCGTCGAGCGCGTGCGCTTCGAGGCGGATGGCATGGCGGGACCCTGGTTCGCCTGGGCGCACGTCGACGTGGACGCGCTGCACCGTGTCGCAGGTACCGCGGGGCTCTCGGTGATGCGGCAGTGGTGTGACGATGGTCGGTGGTTCGCGTGGCTCGAGTGATCCGGGCACCGGACCTCTCGCAACGGCGGCCGTTCCGCGAAGGAACGTTCCCCAGCCGGGTTCACGACGAGCGGGTTGCGGCCATCCTCGGGATCGCCCTCGGTGCCGCGTTCTCGATCTGCTTCCTGACCGGCCTCTACTCCCATCTCGCCCAGCATCCGACGAGCTGGTTCGAGCTGCCCGCCCGTCCCGCCGGGTTGTACCGCGTCACCCAGGGTCTCCATGTCGCGACCGGGATCGCGTCGATCCCGCTCCTCCTCGCCAAGCTCTGGGTGATCTACCCGAAGCTGTTCCGCTGGCCGCCGTTCACGAACGTCGCGAGCGTCGTCGAACGCCTCTCGCTCTTTCCGCTGATCGCCGGTGGCCTCTTCATGCTCGGCAGCGGACTCGCCAACATCAACCTCTGGTACCCCTGGGAGTTCAGCTTCCCGGTGACGCACTACTGGGTGGCATGGATCACGATCGGCGCGCTCGTCGTGCACGTCGGGGCGAAGCGCGTGATCACGCTGCGTGCGCTCCGACCGCGCTCCACCGACGGGGACGACACCAGTGGCGAGGAGTCGAGCGAGGGTTCGGATGACGCCGCGGCGCGGACTGATCGCAGAGGGTTCCTGGCCGGCGTGTTCGCCACCAGTGGACTGGTCACTCTGGTGACCGTGGGCCAGACCTTCCGACCGCTGTCGGCGATCGCGCTGCTCTCACCGCGCCGATCCGACGTCGGTCCCCAAGGATTCCCCGTCAATCGCACCGCGCGCACCGCCGGCGTGCTGGAGTCGGCAACGTCGCCCGACTACCGGCTGGTCGTCGACGGCAAGGTCGCGCGCCAGCTTTCATTGAGTCTCGAGGATCTCCGGTCGATGCCGCAGCATTCGGCCGTGCTCCCGATTGCGTGCGTCGAGGGCTGGAGCTCGTCGCAGCGATGGACGGGCGTTCGCGTCGTTGATCTCCTGCGCATGGCCGGCGCGCGCTCCGGCGCGGAGGTGACCGTGCACTCGCTCCAGCAGCGGCGCAGCTACCGCAGCTCCGAGGTGAACTCGACCCAGGCTCATGACCGGGACACGCTGCTCGCGCTCCGCGTGGGCGACGAGGAGCTCTCGATCGACCACGGCTTCCCGGTGCGGCTCATCGGGCCCAACCGGCCGGGGGTCATGCAGACCAAATGGGTGACCCGGTTGGAAGTCCGATGAGGACCAGTCCGACCGTCGATCCGTCAGACGAGCCCGGAGGCGTGGGCTTCTGGATCGGCGCGGTCCTCGGGATCGGGATCATGGTGTTCGGCATCAAGGGGCTGCTCGACGCGGCGCCCGCGACCCGGCCGACCCAAGTGACCTTCGGGTTGCTGGGCCTCGATCTCCTGCACGATGCGATCGTCGCTCCGATCGTGTGTGGCGTCGGCCTGGTGCTCACCCGGTTCCTTCCGGTCCGCGTACGCGCTCCGGTGCGGGCGGGATTGTTCGCGTCCGCCGTGGTGGTCCTCGTCGGGTGGGCGGCACTGCGTGGCTACGGTCGTGACCAGGTGCCCGACAACCCCACGGTGGACCCATTGAGCTACGGCAGCGCAGTGCTCACGGTGCTCGCAGTGATTTGGGGCGCCGTGGCCGTGTGGGCCGCGCTCGCGTGGTTCCGGGCCGGGAGAGCGCGAGACGGTGACGTAAGCCGATGCCGGTCGAGAGCCGTGGGGTCGCGGTCTCCGCTCGCGACCTCACCTACGAGTACCGCCGCCGGGGCGAGGACGCGGTGCCGGTCCTCGCCGGTCTCGATCTGGAGATGCGCGCGGGTGAGCGGATCGCGGTCACGGGTCGTTCGGGCGCCGGCAAGACCACGCTGCTCGCGCTCCTGGGTGGGCTCGAGCGGCTGCCGGCCGGTCGGCTCCAGGTCGGTGGTGTCGACGTCTCCGAGCTCGACGGTGACGCGCTCGCCCGGTATCGGGGCACGACGATCGGATTCGTGTTCCAGCACTTCGGACTGCTCGGCACCTTGACCGCGCAGGAGAACGTCGAGCTGGCGATGGCAGTCGCGTCCATCTCGCGGGCTGCGCGACGCCGCCCGAGCGCGCGAGCTCCTCGACGCAGTGGGGCTCGGAAACCGGGCGAGCCACCTGCCGTCCGCACTCAGTGGAGGTGAGAGCCAACGCGGTCGCGATCGCTCGCGCGCTGGCAAACGCGCCGCGCCTCATCCTGGCCGACGAACCGACCGGCAACCTCGACGACGAGTCGACGGGCGCCGTGCTCGACCTCCTGGGGTCGCTCGCCGACGGGCACGGCTGCAGCCTGGTCGTCGCGACGCACGACGAAGCCGTGGCGTCGCGCTGGGACCGCAGGCTGAACCTCCGTCAGGGCACGTTGCACCCATGAGCTGGTCCGACGCGTGGGGCATGGCCGTCCGCGGGGTTCGGCGCCGCTTCGGCCGAGCCGTGCTGACCGTCGCCGCGGTCGCGCTCGCGGCCGCGTTGCTGACCTCACTGCTCATCGCGGTGGGCGCGGCCCGGAACCGGGTCTTCGACGCGGTCTCGAAGGGCGGACCGCTCACCGGCATCCAGGTGCTTCCGAACTCACCCGAGTTCGGTCAGCTCGACAGCGACAACGCCAAGCCCGCGGATCCGCGCCCGATCGACGACGCCGCGCGCCGCGCGATCACGCGGCTGCCGGGCGTGCGGTCGGTGGTGCCGTTGCTGAGTGCCGGCGTCTTCGTCGTCCCGTCACCGACTCCGGGCGCGCCCGGCCGTCGCGTCCGGGCTCGCGACGCATCGTTTCGGGGCACCCTCACCGGGGTCGACCTCCATCGGGTCGGTGAGCTCCCGGTCACCGTGCTCGCCGGCGTGCTGCCGGTCCCCGGCTCGATCCACGAAGTGGCGGTCACCGACGCGTACCTCCGGAAGCTCGGGCTGCGCAGCACGGAGTCCGGCGAGGTGCTGGGCTCGCAGGTCGAGATCGGTGCACCCCGCGTCTTCGCGGGAGGCTCGGGCGGGGGGACGATCCGCGGCCGCTGGACGAAGGCAACGATCGTCTCGGTGGTCGCCGCTCAGGGCGCCACGGGAGAGCTGATCGGATCGCTCGCGCAGGTGCGAACCGCCCGCGCGTGACCGCCGCGAGCGACACGACCGGCCGGCGTGACATCGACCGGTTCGTCCGCGAGGTCGTCGGCCAGTCGCCATACAGCGGCTTGTTCGTCGTGACGACCGGCTTCGACGCCGTTGGCTCCGTTCGCGCCTCGATCACGAGGATCGGCTTCTCGTCGAGCGCGCCGGAGAGCCTGATCGCGTCGGTCCGTCGCTACAGCCGGGTGGTCGAGATCGTGTTGAGCGCAATCGGCTTGATCGCGCTGACGATCGCGGCGCTCGGCATCACCAACGCGATGCTCGCTGCCGTACGTGAGCGCCGTCGCGAGATCGGTGTCCTCAAGGCGATCGGTGCGCGGGACCGCGACGTCCGCCGGGTGTTCCTGTTGGAAGCCGGGCTGCTCGGAGTCGTGGGCGGCGCCCTCGGGACCACACTGGGCTACGGGTTCGCCCGCCTGGTCGCGTTGGCGGTCAACAACTATCTCGCCGAGCAGGGTCTCGCCGGGGTTGCACTCGGCTTTCCCTTCGCGATCGTGGCCGCGGGCATCGTCGGCTCCGGGTTGCTCGCGCTCGTGGCCGGCACCGTTCCCGCCCAGCGAGCGGCCCGGCTGCCCGCCCGCCGCGATGGGGGACTCGTGACAGCTTCTCGTACCCGGGTGCTCGCGGTGGTCGCGATCGGATTGCTCGTAGCGGCGGGCTGTACGGACGGTGGGCAATCCGCGGCGCCCGCCCGCCGGCCGGAAGGGAAGCCACTGCAGTACGTGGCGCTGGGCGGTGACGACGTCGCCGGTGCGCGCCGGCGCTTCGTCGACGCCTGGCCGCAACAGCTGTTCCGTACCGGCTTGCCTCTCACGGCGACCATGGTGAACCTTGCCGGCCCGCCGGCCGGCGTCACCGAGATCCAACGCGACCAGCTTCAGACCGCGCTGCGACTCCACCCGGACATCACGACGATCACCCTCGTCGACGACCTCGAGCACGGTTCGCGCTCGAGACGGTGGCGGGGACCCTCGGTGAGATCGTGAGCCGGCTCCGGCAGGAGCGGGGTCTGCGTGTGCTGGTGGGAACGGCGCCGCCGGGTACGGCGGCGCCGGCGTTGGTGGATGCGTTCAACGCGGTCGTGAAGGAAACGGTTCGCCGGCACGGCGGAGAGATCGTCGACCTTGCCGGGGTGCGTGCCGCCGACCCGGATCTCGAGGCGCTCCAGATTGCCAACGCCTTCGCGGCGGTAATCGGCCGATCATGAACGGCGCGTACCGGCGGCCGCCGTGCGGGTGCACCGGAGCCGGGGGAACGCCCACCATCACGAGACGGTCTCGGAGACCGTGCTTCCGAGCGAGGTGAGCGCAGCCGTCAGCCGGTCGGCGGCTCGCGAGGCCAGCGCAGCGAACTCCGGGCC
This sequence comes from uncultured Acidimicrobiia bacterium, assembly GCA_963770095.1. GTDB lineage: Bacteria > Actinomycetota > Acidimicrobiia > IMCC26256 > JAENVU01 > Chersky-806. Next base: position 1,352,967 of record CAVYOO010000002.1, on the reverse strand, counting down.
CGTCATCAGCTCGCGGGGGTCGACCACGGAGATGCGAGTGCCACGCTCCGAGGCTTCGAGCACGACGTTGCAGGGGAGGACGAGCGCGACCGAGGGATCGATCTGTAGCGCCTCGTTCGCGAGGGACGGATTGCAGGCGCCCAGGATCTTCAACGGTGGGCGGTCGACCCCGAGCTTGGCCTGCAGGGTCGCGGCGACGTCGATCTCGGAGAGCACCCCGAAGCCCTGTTCGGCCGAGCGCGGCGCGGACGCCGGTCTCGGCCCGGTCCATCGGCGTTTCGAGTGTCGTCTGAATGCTGTGCATGGTGGCCTCCTGGGCGAGGGTTGATACCCCCTGGGGTATGTACTACTGTACCACGGATACCCATGGGGGTATATCTCCAGACCAGGGAGCAAGCATGACCACGATCTCGACGCCCACCCCCCCGGCACCGGTCGACCACGAGCCGTCCGCGCCACCGGACGAGCGGGCGCTGTTCTCGCGGCTCGCCGCCGTCGATGGCCCGGCACCGCCGGACCGTCATCGTCGTCTGGCTCGTCGTCGCGTTCGCCGCCGCACCGCTCGCGCTCGACCCTGACGGGTGCGCTGTCGGGCGCCGGGTGGGAAGCACAGGGCTCGACCGCGCAGCAGGTCCGCGACGAGCTGCGCCAGCGACTTCCCCGCGCTCGGCGCCGAGAACCCGGTCGTCGTCTACCACCAGGCCACGCCGATCGCCGTCCGACCCGGCCGGTCTCGCAGTCGCTCGTGCGCCGGCTGCGGCGACGCGCCGACGGCGCGCTCGGTCGCGGACCCGCTGGCGCTCCCGGCCCGACGCAGGTCTGATCTCGCGGGACGGCCGCACCGCGATCGTGCCCGTCGACCTCGCCGTCGGCACCGACGCCGAGCCGTCCCGTCGCCGCCGGCAGCGCTCGGCGACTACGTGGCGGGCTTCGACGCTCGACGGCGGCACGCAGGCCGAGGTCACGGGCGAGTGGCCCGTGTGGAGCGACTTCAACCAGGTCAACGAGGCGGCGCTGCACAAGGCCGAGCTCGTCAGCGGGCTGCCGACGATGATCCTGCTGTTCCTCGCGTTCGGCTCGCTGATCGCGGCCGGGATCCCGCTCCTGCTCGCACTCGCCGGCATCGCGGTGGGCTTCGCGCTCCTTCACCTGCTCGGCGTGGGTCGACGCCGCTCTCGGTGTGGTCGATGAACTTCTCGATGATGATCGGGCTCGCGGTCGGGATCGACTACAGCCTGTTCATCGTCAGCCGCTACCGCGAGGAGCGCATCGAGGGCAAGGACGCGATCGCCGCGATCGAGAACACGCTGTCGACCGCCGGCAAGGCCGTGTTCCTCTCCGCGCTCACCGTCGTGCTCGCGCTCGCGGCGGTGTTCCTCGTGCCGGTCATGGTGTTCCGCTCGATGGCGCTCGGGATGATCCTCTCGGTCGTCGCGGTCGCGACCGGCGTCGCTCACGCTGCTCCCCGCCCTGCTCGTCGCGCTCGGCGACCGGGTCCTCGTGACCCGGGGCAAGCAGGACCCGGACATCGTGGCCGAGAGCCGCTGGGCCCGCTGGACCGGGCATGGCCCTGCGCCGCCCGGGTACGGTGCTCGCGGTGGGACTCGTGCTGCTCGGCGCCCTGTCGCTGCCGGCGATCGGCATGCAGCTGGGGATGCCCGGCGCGCGGGTCGTCGACGAGGGCCGCACGAGCCGCGACGGCTACGAGATGCTCGTGCAAGTCGTTCGGCCCGGGCGCGGCCGCGCCCGCCTTCGTCACCGTCCCGGCGCGCCGGGCCGCAGGACGTGGTCGCGCATCGCGTCCCGGCGACCGACGGCTCGTCGACGCCCGCGTCGTCGCGCAGCCGGCCGCGAACGGTCGGACCGTCGTGCGGGTGACCGGGCGCACGCCGGTCGACGACTCCCGGACCGCCGACCTGGTCGCACCGGCTCCGCGACCGTCTCGCCGACCGCGGTGCCCGGCGGCACGCGGTCGGCGGGCCCGGCGGCCCAGAACGCGGACCTGACGTCCGTGCTCACCGGGCGGGCGCCGATCGCCATCGGGCTGATCCTCCTCCTGGCGTTCGTGCTCCTGCTGTTCGTGTTCCGCAGCCTGGTCGATCGCGCATCACGTCCATCCTCATGAACCTGATCACCGTCGGCGCCGCGTTCGGATTCGCGACGCTCGTGTTCCAGCACGGGATCGGCACCGGGTCTGTTCGGGCATCGAGCACCAGGGATTCGTCGACGCGTGGGCACCGCTGTTCTTCTTCGCGCTGCTGTTCGGGCTCTCGATGGACTACCAGCTCTTCCTGCTCGCGGCGATCCGTGAGCGCTACGAGGCCACCGGTGACACGCGCCGAGCCATCCGTGAAGGCATCGCCCGCACCGGCCGGCCGATCACCAATGCCGCGCTGGTCATGATCGTCGTGTTCATCGCGTTCGGTGTCACCGGGCCGATCCCGCCGACCGAGCTCGGCCTCACGCTCGCGGTCGCCGTGCTGCTCGACGCCACCGTCGTGCGGGTCCTGCTCGTGCCTGCATCGATGGCCCTTCTGGGCGAACGGAACTGGTACCTGCCGAAGTGGCTCGCGCGGATCCTGCCCGTCGTGAAGTTCAGCCACTGACGCCGAACGTCGGGGTGGCGTGCGACAGTGGGCGCGTGCACCCGCCCGAGGGCAATGCCGGTTGAACGCGCCTGAGCCCACCGACGAAGGGCCCCGCTCCACCCATCGCGGCCGGCACCTCCTGCGCTACGCGCTGGGCCTCGTCGTGGGAGTCGGCGCGTCTGTGGCTGGTCGTCTCGGCTGCCGGTGGACTCGGGGATGCGATCACGGCCCTCGAGAGCACCGACATCGCGTGGCTCGCGCCCGCGATCGGGTTCGAGGGCGTCTGCGTACGTCCTCTCCGGGATCCGATTGCGCCGCCTGGCCGGTCCCGACGCGGACTCTGTCGTCGGGTCGCGGCGACGGAGATCTCCTTCGTGGTCAACGGACTCGGGCTGCTCACGCCCGCCTCGCCCGCCGAGGGGATCGCGTTCGAGTTTCACGAGCTCGGTCGCCGCGGCCTTTCCCGGCGGCGGATCGCGCTGACCATCGGGTTCGAGCAGTGGTTCAGCACCCGCGTCTTCTACCTGGTGCACGCGGTCAACCTCCTTCTCATCGTGGCGACCCGCGACTTTCCCGCTGATGCCGCGTGGCCGATTGCGGCCGCGGTGGTGATCCTCAGCCTCCTTGTCCCTCACCGCGCTCGCAGCCGCTCGGCCCCGGGTCGCCGAGCGCGTCGCCGTGGTCCTTGGTGCGCTCCGCTTCTGGCGGCCGCGGGTCCCGGTGGCCGATCGGCGGATCAGTCGGCGCCCGGCTCCACGCCGAGGCGATGGCGGTGGTGGGGTCGCCACGCCGGCGGGCCCGCCTGATGCTTCTCTCCGTCGCGTCGCTGCTCGCCGACGTGGCGTGCCTGTGGATGCTCATGTTCGCCGTAGGGATCCACGACGGGTTCGAGATCGCATTGCTCGCGGCCGGTGCCGCGGCCGCCGCGGGTGCCGTGCCGCTCCTCCCGGGCGGCATCGGTGCGGTCGAGCTCGCGGTGCCCGCCCTCCTCGCCTGGTACGGCGCACCCCTGGCCACGGCCCTCTCCGCGACCCTGCTCTACCGGGCGATCGGAACGTTCCTCCCCGCCGCCATCGGCGGCATCTCGCTCTTCACCTTGCGGCTACGCCGGCACCCCGGGGCACCAGAGCGAGACCACGATCAACCTGACGGTGCGACCTGACCGGCGCATGATCGCGGACGGGCCCGGTGCCGCAGACCTTGAAGCTGGGACTGCTCAGGTCGTGGCGAGCTGCGGACCGATGCTGGCGGCGTACCCACCGAGCAGATCGGCGACCGTGGTGAACCCGCGCGTGCGCAGCAACGACGCCGCGGTAGCGGAGCGGTACCCGCCGGCGCAGTAGACGACGGTGGGCCGGCTCGGGTCCAGCTCGCCGAGACGATCGAGCAGGGTCGGCAACGGCAGATTGGTCGCACCTTCGATGATCCCGTCGGCACACTCGGCCGGATTGCGAACGTCGAGGGTCTGCAGCGCCGGGTCCTCGCGTCGCCAGGCCGCGAGCTCCGCGGCGGTGACGCGGGGGGCCTGCGCCGCCAGCTCGGGCCGATCGGTGAGTGCGCGTTCGATGTCGTCGAGCGCGCCGACGACGTGGTCGAACCCGATGCGCGCCAGACGGATCCGGGCCTCGTTCTCGCGCCCGGCATCGGTGACCAGGACGACGGCGTCGCCGGGTCGCAACACGTCGCCGGCGTATTCGGCGTACCGACCGTCGAGGCCGACGTTGATGGATCCGCGAATGTGGCCGGATGCGAACAGCTCCGCCGGTCGGCCGTCGATCACGACCGCCCCGTCGGATTGGAGGCGGACCACTTCTTCGACATCGAGACGAGGAGTCTCCTTTGCATCATCGAGGAGATCCCGCTCCGTCCGGTTCGCGTTCGCGGCGAACGCGAAGTACAGGGGGGCGACGGACTGGCCCTGGGTGACGGCCTCGACGAACTGTTCCTCGGTCATCGGGGCGAGCGCGTAGTTGGTCCGGCGCTGCTCGCCGATCGTGGACTGGGTCGCGGTAGAGAGGTTCTTGCCGCACGCAGAGCCGGCACCGTGCGCCGGGTAGACGCGCGTCGAATCGGGCAGGTTGAGCAACTGGTCGTGGACCGACCGGAACAACCGGCGGGCGAGATCATCCGCGCTCCATCCGATCGAGGTGAGCAGGTCGGGCCGACCCACGTCGCCGATGAAGAGGGTGTCTCCGGTGAACACGGCCCAGGGCGCCGAATCGTTGCGGTGCTCCCACACGACGATCGAGATCGATTCGGGCGTGTGGCCCGGGGTGTGACGGATCTCGAGCGAGACGTCCCCGAGGGAGAGCTGTTGCCCGTGCGCAAGGCCGTCGATCGGGAAGTCCGCGCGCGCCTCGTCTCCGTACGAGATGGCCGCGCCCGTTGCCGCCGCCAGCTCGAGGTGGCCGGACAGGAAGTCGGCGTGGAAATGCGTCTCGATGACGCGCTCGATGCGGAGACCTGATGCGTCGGCGTCGGCCAGGTATTGCGAGACGTCACGTTGAGGGTCGATCACCACCGCGCGCCCGGTCGTCTCGTCGCCGATCAGATAGCTGAACAGTGAGAGGCAACCCAGCTCGTACTGCTTGAAGATCATGCGACTACCTCAGGGGGAGTGGGCCGGGGGCCGGACGCAGTTCAGGCCAGCTTGAGGAACATCTTCTGCACGTCGCTCACGTCGTACCCGGCTGCGGCGGAGCGCTCCGGGTCTTCGAGGCACCAGGTCAGCCCGGCGGAGACGAGCAGGAATCCGGCCTGTTCCAGCGCCTTGTTCGCCGCGGCGATCTGGGTGACGACGTCGCGGCAGTCGCGACGGTCGGCGATCATCTGATTGACGCCCCGGACCTGGCCTTCGACCTTCCGGAGCCGTCGCTGCAGATCGGCGATCGTGGGTTCGGAAAGCTCCATGGCCGGGGTCGCGGATGCGGTTGGGGTGCTGGATTCGCTCATGCCGACATCCTAGTCCTACCCTGGGGGGTATGCAAGGTACCCCCTAGGGTATAGGGTGGCGGGGTGGAATTCCTGCAGTACGTGCTCGCCGGGCTCGGCGTCGGAGTGGTCTTCGGGCTGTTCGGAGCCGGCGGCTCGGCGTTCGCCACGCCGGTGCTCGCGCTGCTGGGTGTCCCCGGGCTGCTCGCGGTCGCCTCGCCGCTGCCGGCCATGATCCCGGCGTCGATCGTCGGTGCCCGCCGGTACCTCCGCTCGGGCCACCTCGACCTGCGGGTCGCGCGGCTCGCCGTCATCGGTGGTGTCCCCGGCACGGTCGTAGGTGCTTTCGCTTCGACCCTGGTCGGCGGGCCCAACCTTTTGGTGCTCTCCGGCCTCCTGCTCTTCGGCATCGGCGTGCGGCTGGTCCTGCCCGACCGGGCCGGTGCCACGCAACGCGGCGCGGACCGGCGCGACCGCAGATGGATCGTGATCGGGTCCGCGTTCGGGGTCGGGCTCCTCACCGGGCTGCTCGCCAACGGGGGCGGATTCCTGCTCGTCCCCGTGTTCGTGCTGATCCTCGGGCTGACGGCAGTGGAGGCGGCCGGGACATCGATGGTCGTCGTCGGGATCCTCACCATCCCGACGCTCGCCACGCACTGGGGGCTCGGCCACATCGACTGGACGGTCGCTTCCGGCTTCGCCGCCGGGCTCATCCCCGGTGCTGCAGTCGGAGCGCGCCTCGCGCAACGCATCGCGCCGGAGCGCCTGCGGCGGTCGTTCGGAATCATGCTCGTCGTGTTTGCGCTCTTCTTCCTGGTTCGCCAGCTCGCATGAACGAAAGTGTCATCAACCCCGTCCAGAGGATCATCAGCGATGAGTGACGCAGCTTCGTGGGACGAGCGGTACCGGACCGCCGATTTCGTGTGGTCGACCACGCCGAACCGGTTCCTTCCGCCCGAGGTCGAGGGTCTGGCTCCCGGCCGTGCGCTCGACCTCGCGTGCGGTGAAGGCCGGAATGCCGTCTGGCTCGCGACCCAGGGTTGGGACGCGACCGGGGTCGACTTCTCGGCCACCGGTCTGGAGAAGGCGAGCCGGCTCGCCGAGACGAACAACGTCACGGTCGAATGGATCTGCGCCGACGTCACCGGCTGGGAGTCGCCCGGCGCCTTCGACCTCGTGGTCGTCTTCTACCTCCAGGTTCCTGCGCCGGCGCGCCGCGCGGCGTTCGGTGCGGCGGCGCGATCGCTCGCTCGGGGCGGCACGCTCGTCATCGTCGGCCACGACCTCGCCAACCTGACCGACGGCATCGGTGGACCGCAGGATCCGGCGGTGTTGTACACGCCGGACGACGTGCGTCACGATCTCGATGCAGCCGAGATGAGCGACCTCGTGATCGAGCGCGCCGAGCGGGTCGAGCGACCGGTCGACACCGAAGCCGGAACCGTGATGGCCCTCGACTGCTTCGTGCGCGCCCACCGCGCCACGGGCTGAGGTCGCGCGACATCGTGGCGGTGCTCCAACGACGGACGGTTCGCCTGCTCGCCGGTGTCGCGGCGGTCGCGGTGCTCGCCGACGGCGTGCGCCGGGCCACGCCCCGGGCGCTCGCCCGGATCTTCCAAGTCCGGCGGTCGGGGCTCGAGATCGGACCGTCCGACCTGGCCCTCCACGCGGAGGACGTCACCATCGCGGGACCGAATGACCGCACGCTCAAGGGATGGTTCGCCGGGTGTCCCGGCGCCGATCGCCCCCGGCCGGCGGTGCTCGTCATCCACGGCTGGAACGGTGCCGCGAGCCTCATGCTGCCCATCGCATCGCTCATCCACGGCGCGGGCGCCCATGCCCTGTTCCTCGACGCACGCGGTCACGGTCGAAGCGACGACGATCGGTTCTCGTCGATGCCGCGCTTCGCGGAGGACATCGACGCCGGGCTCCGTTGGCTCCGTGACGATGCGCGCGTGGAACCCGATTGCGTGGTGCTGCTCGGCCACTCGGTCGGCGCCGGTGCGAGCCTGCTGGCCGCCAGTCGCGATCCTCGGATCGCGGCGGTCGTCAGCATTGCCGCGATGGCGCATCCCGGAGCGCTCATGCGCGCCAACCTGCGCGCGCACGTGGGATGCCCGGCCCGCTCATCACCGCGATCCTGCGGGCGATCGAACGCACCATCGGCTGGCCGTTCGACGCGTTCGCTCCGGTCTCGACGATCTCCGGCGTCCGTGCTCCCGTCCTCCTTGTCCATGGTGGGCGCGACGAGGTGGTTCCACCGGCCGACGCGACGCTCCTGGCGCAGGCGTCCGGAGGTCGGGCCCGACTCCTGATCGTCCCGGCCGCCGACCACGCCTCACTCGATGCGTTTCTCCACGCCGCGCCCGAGGTGACCTCCTTCATCCAGGACGCGGTGCGCACGGGCCGGGAGGACGTGGCACCTCGGTAACGTCATCAGGCGTCGGTTCGATCATTCGAGAGGGAGTTGCCGGGAAATGGACCAGAAGAAGCTCCAGATGTTCTCGTTCCTGGTCTTCACCAAGCTCGAGGGCGCGGTGACGACGGGCATGATCCATCTCGGCGACAAGCTCGGTCTCTATTCGGTGATGCGAGCGGCCGGCGAGCCACTGCACTCTGACGAGCTCGCGCGGCGCGCCGGGCTCCACGAGCGCTGGGTCCGCGAATGGGCGTACAACCAAGCAGCCGCGCGCATCATCGACTGCGACGCGGACGAGCGGTTCTCCCTCTCGGAGGAGGCCGCCGCGGTCCTGGCCACCCCGGACCACCCTGCGTACGGAATGGGGATGTTCCACCGGTTCCCGAACACGATGGACACCCTGCGGGCGATGCCCGAGAGCTTCCGCTCCGGGCTCGGGCACGACTACGACAGCCATGGTCCCGAAGCTGCTGTCGGCATCGAACGGTCATTCGAGCCCTGGAACCGAACGAACCTGCTACCGGTCGTGCTCCCCGCGCTGGAGGGGGTCACCGAACGGCTCGCGGCCGGGACGACCGTGGCCGACGTGGGTTGCGGCGCCGGCGGGGCGTTGCTCCTGATGGCGGATGCGTTTCCGAACAGCCAGTTCCTCGGATACGACATCAGCCACTACGCGCTTCGCGCGCGCCGAGGAGAAGCGCACGGAGACCGACGTGTCCAACGTCTCGTTCCATGACCCCCGCGTCGAGCCGTTGCCCGACGACGGATCGATCGGTCTCATCACCACGTTCGACTGCATCCACGACATGACCCATCCCTTCGAGATGATGCAGACGCTGCGCCGGGCCATCAGCCCGGACGGGACGTGGCTTCTCGTCGACATCAAGGCGCACGACACGTTCGCGCTCAACGCATCGGAGAACCCGATGGCGTCGTTGATGTACGGCATCAGCGTTCTGTCGTGCATGTCGTCGGCGATGTCAGCCCCCGACGGCGCCGGGCTCGGCACGCTCGGTCTCTCTCCGGCCAAGGCCGAGGAGATGGCACGCGCCGCAGGTTTCGGTCGTTTCCGGCGGCTCGATGTCGACCACCCGGTCAACGCGTTCTACGAGATCCGCCCCTGACCCCGCGTCAATCGGCCGGCCGGCGTTCGCACTCGCCGCCCAACGGGACTTCCGGCCCTACTCGGGTCGGGGGTCGGTCCGTACGCTCGAAGCATGGTTTCGACGTGCGACGAGAGCCTTCCATGACGTACCGAATCGTGGTGCTGGGTGCGGGGACGGGTGGAACTCTGATCGCGAACCGCTTGCGTCGGAGGTTCGGCGACGAGCAGGCCGTGATCACGGTGGTGGATCAGGACGACCGCCACGTGTACCAGCCGGGGCTCTTGTTCGTGCCGTTCGGGCTGCTCGGATCCGACGAGATCGTCAAGCCTCGCCACCAGCAGCTCCATGACGGCATCGTGTTCCACCAGAGCGCGGTCGACTCGGTGCAGATCGAGGCCAACGAGGTCCACCTGTCCGACGGCGCGGTCCTCGGCTACGACCTGCTGATCGTGGCCACCGGCGTGCAGCTGCTCCCCGACGAGACCGAGGGGATGACGGGGCCGGGCTGGATGGAGAACGTGTTCACCTTCTACTCCCCGGAAGGTGCTGCTGCCCTCCACGGCGCACTCGAGGCGTTTCCCGGTGGGCGGCTGGTCGTCAACGTCGTGGACATGCCGATCAAGTGTCCGGTCGCGCCCCTGGAGTTCGCGTTCCTGGCGGACTGGTTCTTTCACCAGCGGGGCATCCGCGACCTCGTCGACATCACCTACGTCACTCCGCTGGATGCCGCGTTCACCAAGCCGGTCGCGTCGGAGGCGCTCGGAAGCCTGCTGGCGGAGAAGAACATCGACATCGTCACGGAGTTCAACGCCGGCGAGGTCGACGGCTCGGGTGGTCGTCTCGTGTCCTATGACGACCGCGAGGTGAAGTTCGACCTCCTCGTCACCGTTCCGGTGCACGGAGGCGCGGACTTCGTGAGTCGCTCACCGGGTCTCGGTGACGATCTCAATTTCGTCCCGGCCGACCCCCACACGCTGCAGTCCGAAGCCGCCACGAACATCTTCGTGCTCGGTGACGCCGCCAATGTCCCGATCTCGAAGGCGGGATCGGTGACGCACTTCGAAGGTGAGATCCTCGAGGAGAACGTGGTGCGGTTCCTGGCGGGCGAGCCACTCGACGCATCGTATGACGGTCATGCGAACTGCTTCATCGAAACCGGGTTCCACAAGGCCCTGCTGATCGACTTCAACTACGAGACGGAACCACTCACCGGACACTTTCCGGGTCGGGTCGGGCCGATGCCGTTGCTGAAGGAGTCGCGGCTCAACCACCTCGGGAAGCTCATGTTCCAGTCGCTGTACTGGCACGCTCTGCTTCCTGGACGGGACCTTCCCGGAGTCACGTCGGAGATGAGCATGGCCGGAAAGCACCAGCCGCCCGGCGGAGAGGAGACCTCATGAGCACACAGACCATCGCAGGCACCGAAGTCGAGCGAAACGACGAGGGGTTCTTCGTGCACCCCGAGCAGTGGAGCGACGCGATCGGCGTCGAGGTCGCGAAGGAAGCGGGCATCGATCCGATGACCGACCGCCACTGGCAGGTCGTGCACTACATGCGCCAGCAGTACCTCGACACGGGCTCCGCCCCGTCGATTCGCGCGCTCGGCAAGGCATCCGGCGTGCCGGTCAAGGAGCTCTACCAGCTGTTCCCGAAGGGACCGGCCAAGCTCGCCGCGAAGATTGCGGGCATCCCCAAGCCCCGCGGCTGCATCTGACCGGGACGACCACAACGACAGGAGCAACCATGGGCGCAGAACCCATCGAGAAGGTGTCGATCATCGTGTCGAAGGGATCCTTCGACGGCATCTACCCCGGTCTCATCATGGCGAACGGCGCGCGCATGGAAGGGATCGAAGCGAACCTCTTCTTCACCTTCTTCGGTCTCGACGCGATCAACAAGGCGCGCAACGAGCACGTGAAGGTCGCGTCCGTCGGCAACCCGGGTCTGCACCTGGCCACCTGGGTCGGGGGCGTCCCCGGGATGTCCGCGATGGTGACCCACAAGCTGGGCAAGCGCATGGAAGAGCTGGACTTCCCCTCGATCCCGGAGTTCCTGGAGCTGATCCACGACTCGGGCGCGGGCCTCTACGCGTGCAAGGCGTCCGTCGACATGTTCGAGCTCACCCGGGACGACTTCATCGACGAGATCGACGACATCATCACGGTCGGCGAATTCTACGAGCAGGCCGCGGGCGCGCAGATCATCTTCACCTGACGCGGGCGCACGACCGGCGCGAGCGTGCCGTGTGGAACCCTTGGCGTTGATCTCCGCCGTCAACGTTGGGAGCACTGCGATGCCACGTCTCCACCAGGTCAGCCACGCGGAGGCCGACGCGCCGATCGTCACCGTGATGTACGACCTCCTCTTCGACGACCGCGATCCGGTCGCAGAACCCGGTACCGCGACCGGTACCCGGGGCGACTGGTGGCCGACGTTTGCGAACGTCCCGGACATCCTCGAGCACGCCGTCCAGGGGTTCGGGATCTACCAGAGCCCGCGGCGGGTCCTCGACCCGGTGCTGCGCGAGCTGGGCCAGGCCCGAGCCGGCTGGGCCGGCGAGAGCCAGTTCGTCTTCTCGCAGCACTGCAAGTCCCTGCGGTCCCTCGGCGTCCCGGACGAGAAGATCGCAGCCGTCGGCTACTGGCCCGCGGCAACGTGCTTCACCGAGATCGAACGCCTCGTGCTCGCGTTCACCGACTGTCTGGTGCTCGATCGGGGCCGGGTTCCCGACGAGATCTTCGCGGCGCTCAAGGCCGAGCTCGGCGATCAAGCGATGCTCGAGCTCACCTACATCACTGCGTTGTACCTCCAACACGCGGTGATGTCCCGGGCGTTGCGCACGGAGTGGGACGACGTCGACGAGCGCATCGTCGAAGTGGTCGGGACCGACGCCGCCGACAACCCGGTCGGCCTGAACATCTCACTGCCCGACGATCAGGCCGGCTGACGAAGGTGTCGGGCGGTCAGCTCGGGTCGTTGTGCGACTGAGCCGCCCCGGCTTCGCGGCGCGATTGAGTGAGAGCTCTCGTTCGCGTTCGTTGCTCGTGAGGGAAGCCGCTCGTTCGAACTCGGTTCGCGCCTCCTCGTAGCGGCCGACCTTGACCAGCAGGTCGGCCCGTACGCTCGGCAGTAGTGCGTACGACCGCAGCGCGGGCTCGTCGGCGACCGCGTCGACGAGGGCGAGCCCGGCCAGTGGACCGTCGGCCATCGACACCGCCACCGCACGGTTGAGTGCGACGACCGGCGGCGGCACGAGGCCCCGCTCACCAGCGCTGGCGAGCCTCCTCGGCGAAGCCCTGCAGCCCGTCGAGCTGGAGCTCGAGGCCGTCGTCGGTCTGCAGCCGGCCGGACCACGTGCCGAACACCTGATGGGTCTCGCTGCCGTGGTCGGCACCCAGGCTCGAGTGCTTGTCGAAGCGCGGCGTCAGCACGACGTCGAGCTGACCACCCGGATCCTGGATGTGCCAGGGCTTCATCGGTTCGTCCCAGTCGTAGGCCCACCGGAGCTCCGAGCCCAGCTTCGAGACCCGGCCGTCCACGATCAGGCCGTTCTCGGTGGCGCCCGTACCCTCGGTCCACTTGGCGCCGAACTGCAGACCCACGACGTGCCGCGCCGCTGCGCCCCGCGCCGCCGCCCCAGTTCCAGCGAATCTCGGCCGGCCACCGCCCGCGCCCGACGTCGAGCACGCCCCATGACTCGGCGCCGTCCGGGCGGCCGATCGCCCACCGCCGGTCCCCGACGACCAGCTCGCCCGCCGCCGGCCGGGCCTGGTGCTTCGACGTGAAGTTGAAGAGCTCGTCGCTCCACGGCACGACGACGTTGACCGACTCGTGACCCGCCGGGAGCGCGACCGTGACGTCGAGATGACCGGCCCGGCCATCTCGCTCGGTCCACGCGGCGGTGAGGCGCGTGCCGCCCGCGTCATCCACGATCGCGAGGTCGAGACCGTCGCGGTTCACCCGCAGCGGTTCGGTTCCCGGCCGCTCCGGGAGATCGATGCCGTCGGATTCGCCGACCACGATTGCCCGACCTCCGCTCGCTCCGGTGGTCAGGTCGACCCAGTAGACGTCGGCCAGGCCGAGGTAGTCGATGTCGGCGTACACCGCCGAGACCGCGAGGTCGCCCGCGAGGATCGCCCAATAGTCCCACCGCTTGTTCACTCCGGTACGGGGCCCGAGGTTGGCGCGGTGGAGTGGCCGCCGGGACCAGCCCCGCGCCGCGGGATTCAACGAAGCCGCGTCCGGAGTGCAGAGGTCGACGGGCTCGGTCAGCTCACGTTCGTTCGTGGTCACAGTCGGCCGATCATGACCAGACGCTCGCCATGTCCGTGGCCGTGGCTCGGAGGTGCCGGTGGTCGACGCCCATGGCTTCGAGCGATGCCCTGGTCCTGGCCATGGCAACTTCGATGACCCGGTCCTCGGCGCCGGCCGGCGGGTCGTCGGAGTCCCGGATCTCGTAGCGGAAGCTGAAGGCCACCAGGTTGGGCTCGTAGGTGAGCGTGCCGTCCGCGGTGTAGGCCGACCTGAAGATCTCGTGGTTCGGTGCCTCGGCGAGGAGGATCGAGCGTTGTCGGGGGTCGAGATCGTGAAAGTGACCCCGGACAACGACTCGGAAGATGCGGACCGCCATGGGCACAGTCTCACCCACGAGCGTGCCGGTTGATCAGTCGGGGAGCATCGGGGCCGAGAATCCGGGATCGCGACCGAGGAGCACGGCCCGCGTGACCGCGTCGGATCCGAAGCGGTCGCTCACGCCGTCGAGCGCGCAGTCCAGTGCGTCGTTGCTGCGCCGGTCGAACTGCATCGCGAGCTGGACGGAGTCGCCGTTCTCGATGTTCCCGATGCTGATGCCGATGAGGGTGATGCCCCGGCTGCGAATCAGCGGAGCCGCCGCCTGCAGCAGAGCTCGCGCCGCGGCGAGGATGCTGGCCGTGTTCGCGGTTGCGTGGGCCAGCGTGTGGGAACGGGTGGCCCGGGTGAAGTCGTCGAAGCGCACGCGCAACACGACAGTGCGCCCTACTCGGTTCGCGGCCCGCATCCGGTGCGTGACCCGGTCGACGAGTCCGACGAGGAATGCGTCGATTGCTTCGATCGACCTCGGCCCGCGGCCGAGGGCCCGTTGCGCACCGATTGACCGCCGCCGCCGCCCGACCTCGACCGGGCGCGGATCGCGATTGTGCGCGAGTGCATGCAGGTGGCGGCCGGACGCGGGACCGAGGAGGGAGACGAGGACCCGTTCGTCGAGCCGGGCGACTTCGCCGACCGTCGAGATGCCCCGGGAGTGGAGCTTCTCGGAGGTCTTCCGACCGACGCCCCAGAGCCGCTCGACGGGGAGTGGATGGAGGAACGCCCGCTCGTCGCCGGGCGCAACGACGAGCAGACCATCCGGCTTCGACACCGCGCTCGCAACCTTCGCGAGGAACTTCGTACGGGCCACCCCGACCGAGATGGGGAGCCCGACTCCCGCCGCGACCTCGCGGCGGAGCCCGACTGCGATCTCGGTCGGGGTGCCGGACACCCGCAGCAGCCCGCCGACGTCGAGGAATGCCTCGTCGATCGAGATGCCCTCGACGAGCGGCGACGTGTTCGCGAACACCTCGAACACCGCGGCGCTCGCGTCCGTGTACGCCGAGAAGCGGGGCGGGACGACGACGACGCCCGGACAGAGCGCTCGAGCCACGCGAAGCCCCATCGCGGTGCGGACTCCGAACCTCTTCGCCTCGTAGCTGGCCGCGAGGACGACTCCGCCGCCGACGATCACCGGCCGGCCCCGCAGCCGGGCGTCATCGCGTTGCTCGACGGAAGCGAAGAACGCGTCGAGGTCGGCGTGGAGGATTGTCGCGTCGGACACGAACGTATGTTCGCCCCTGGATCGGTGACGCGCAACCCCTCAGCGGGACGAGGGGCGCGACGCGCGGATGGCGTCCGTGAGCAGCTCGACCGCGTCGAGGATCGCCCGGGGCTCGCCGGGGAGGTCCAGACCCCGCTCCCAGTCGTGCAACAAGTCGTTGACGCGAGTCGCCAGCGCGCGTCCGGTGGTGGTGAGCTCGACCACGACCCGGCGCCGATCGGTCGGGTCGGGGGAGCGGCGCAGCCATCCGGCCGACTCGAGCCGGTCGAGCGTGAGCGTCATGCCTCCCGTGGTCCGACCGAGCACGTCGCTGAGCGCAGTCGGCGCGCTGCGGCCACCGGGCGAGCGCCTGACCACGGCGAGCACGAGGTAGTCACCGAGGCTCAGGCCGGCGTTCGCAGTGATGCTCTCGAGGGCTTCGGTCACCGCGAGCTCGAGCCGGATGACCACACCGAGCAGGCCGTCGTCGGGCAGCTCGAGCGGGTTGCGCTCGCGAGCGGCGACCCGAGTCACGCGCTGATCCCGAAGCGTTCGAGCCCGTACGCGCGGATCGCGTTGCCGCGCAAGAACGCGTAGCACTCCTGCTCGTCCATGCCCGCGCCCGCACAGAGCCGGTGCGCGACACTTGCGGGATTCCGGCCAGGTCCCGTCGGTGTGCGGGTAGTCCGTCTCGAAGAGGATCGCGTCGAGCCCGACCGCGTCGCGACTCTTCAAGCCGTGCTCGTCGTCGAACACGCATCCCCAGACCCGCCCGCGCACGATCTCACTCGGCGCGTGGTCGAGCGGGACACCCAGCCCCACTCCTTCGTGCCACACGATGTCCATCCGCTCGAGCAGGTACGGCATCCAGCCGACCTGACTCTCGGCGAACGCGATCTTCAGCTCCTCGAAGCGGGACAACGTGCCGGAGAACACCCAGTCGCAGAGGGAGCCCTGCGCGTTCTGGGAGCTGAGGGACATCGTGGTGGCGAGGGGCGCGTCGGGGCTCGTCGCGGGCATCGACGACGACGAACCGATGTGCATCGACACCGTGGTCCCGGACTCCGTGCACGCGTCCCAGAGCGGGTCCCAGTCGCCGCTGTAGAGCGATGCGAAGCCGAGCTTCGAAGGGTTCTCGGAGAACGCGATGGCGTAGCTGCCCTTCGCGGCGCAACGCCGGGCCTCCGCGGCGGCGAGCTTCGGATCCCACAGCGGCACGAGGGTGAGCGGGACCAGTCGCCCCGACGCATCGCCACCGCACCAGTCGTCGATCATCCAGTCGTTGTAGATCCGGATGCACTCCAGCGCGAGCTCCTTGTCGGGCCGCTCGGCGAACCCCTGCCCGGCGAAGCGCGGAAAGGTGTTCGGATAGTTGATCGCGACCTCGACGTGGTTCTCGTCCATGTCGGCGAGGCGTGCCTTCTGCTCGTAGGTCCCGGGCCGGAAGTCCTCGTACACCGCGGCCACGTTGCGTTGTTCTTCGCGGGTGAAGCCGGCGGCCGCGTGCAGCAGGCCGGTGGGCAGGACCAGGTCCTCGTAGCACCAAAGGTCACACCAGTCGCCGTCGGGCGCGTCGCGTACGAAGCCGTAGTTGCCCCCGGTGAACTCCAGCTTGACCCGCTCTCGCACGACGCGGGGACCGCGCTCGCGTGCCGCGGCGGGGAGGTGTTCCTGCCAGAGCGTGCGCGGCTCGAGGATGTGGTCGTCCACCGAGATGATCTCGGGGAGCGCAGCTTCTCGGGGTGTGCCTGCGGTGCTCATCAGTCCTCCGGTGGGTCGTTGCCGTCCTGGGCCCAGTGGCTGCGCAGATCCTCGAGCCACGGTGGGTAGGCGAGCTCGACATCGGGCAATGGCTCGACCCCGTGCTCGGCGCGGATCGCGTCGAGGGTCTCGGGCGCGTCGCCCCACGAGCGTGGGTCGCCCATCATCACCTCGAAGAGCGTCGCGCCCTCCGGGCCGGCTCGGAGGGGGCCGAACGCGGCGCCGAGCGGCAGCTCGATGTGGGTGCCCGCCGGACAGGCGCGCGCCCAACCTGCAGGTCGCCTTCGATCACGAACACGATGTGCGGGGAGAAGTGACCGTGGCGGCGGACGATCATCCCGGGGTCGTACCGCGCGTACAGCGAGAGGTACTGCGGGTCGGGGGAGAACGCGAGCCACTTCTCCCACACCGCGGCCTCGGAACCGTCGGCGTTGCGCTGGCGCTTCACGGCCTGCCACGGCACGTCGGGGTCGTCGAGGTGGCGGAAGCAGGGCTCCCGGCCGGGCACCCGGGGGCTCGGAGGCGGGGCCGGATCGTCGGTCGTCATGGGCCGACTATAGCTATGTACATAGTCACTATGAAACAAGGTAGCTGGTCGGGGCCCGTCATGGCCTCCCGGCGGCCTGCCTAGCCTCGCCAGTCGTGACGGGCGACGGACCCCTACCTGGTGGAGCGTTCTCCGAGTGGGTGCGGGGGATGGAGCGCGCCCTGCGCGGCGCCGGCGAGTCGGATGTCCCGTGCGGCGGGTGCACGGCGTGCTGCGAGTCATCGCAGTTCGTGCACATCGAGCCGGACGAGCGCGCCACGCTCGATGTGATCCCGGCCGAGCTGCTGTTCCCGGCGCCTCGCATGCCCGAGGGCCACGTGCTGCTCGGCTACGACGAGCACGGCCGCTGCCCGATGCTGTCCGACGGTGCGTGCACGATCTACGACCACCGCCCACGTACGTGTCGCACCTACGACTGCCGCATCTTCCCCGCCGCAGCAGTCGAGATCGACGACCCGACGCAGAGTGCGATCGCGGAGCGCGCCCGGCGGTGGAAGTTCACGTTCCCGACCGAGACGGATCGGGTGCAACACGACGCGATGCGCGCGGCCACGGCATACCTCGTCGAACACCCGGATGCCCTGCCGGGCGCGGAGGTCCCGGTCAACGCCACGCAGCGCGCCGTGCTCGCGATCCGCGTGCACGAAGCGTTTGTCGACGAGGACGATCGCCGCGTCGTCGCCGATCCGGGACCCGACGCGGTCACGGACGTGTTCCGGGCGAACATCAAGCCGGCCGGCGGCCCCTGAACGCTAGGTGTGCTGGTGGTGCGAGCGGTGGTGGCGGTGGCGAACCGGCCGGAGCCCGGAGAGGTCGTGCGCGACCACCGTGTTGCGATCAGTGACGCTGCTCCCCAGCGCGAACTGCGGCCACAGCCCGACGATCTCCTGACGGCTTCGTTCGCTCCACGCGCGGGCGAGTCGGCTGCGGGTCTTGTAGAAGTTCAGCGCATAGCCGCCGGTGTACAGGCGCAAGAGCGAGAACCCACCCGGGTACTCCTTGCCCGCGGCGATCTCCTGTGCGTGACCCGGGGGCGACCGGGCTGACTGTGCGCTTGTTGCGGTGAGTGTGCCCGGCGTGGTGGAGGAACAGGCCGGGGTGCCGGCGTAGTCGCCGAGGATCGTCGCCGCCTGGATGGCGTCGAGCGTGTTGCTCGGCGTGATTGGGAACGGCGAGTCTCGACGACAGAGGATGGTGACCGAACACCAGCGTCGGCTGGTCCCGGTCCCGGGCGAGCTCGGAACGGAACCACCGAGCTGCTCGGTCGACAGCGCGCCGGCATCGCTGCCGTCTCCGGGCTTGTCGTAGGTGTCGAGCCCGAGGATCGCGCAGGCCCCGGAGGTCGCGCCGGAAGTACGTCGGCTCATCGCCGGGAAGAACTGGTCGTGGAAGCAGTCGTTGCCCTGCCACTGGCCGACCCGGCACGTCGGCACACGCGTCACCGTCATGGGCCCGATCGTGGTTGCCCGCGCGTGACGAACCAGTCGCGGCGGTACCGGCCGAACCCTTGAGCAGCTGGCAGGCCTTGCTCAAATCGACCGGTACGGCTTCCGCGGTGATATCGCCGGCCGCCAGGAGGAAGACGGCGCCGAGCTCGCCTGCGTCTTCGACGAGTGCTTCGAGCATCACCTCGGGATAGGGCGGTCAAGCCGGGTTCCTGCTGGACTCCGTTGATCTGTGTACCGCCGAGCAGCCCCGCTTCGGTTTCACCCATGTGCAGGTCGTTGCACAATACGATGGAGAAGAGGAACCGGCCCGGCGGCGGCTTGGGGGCCTTGAAGCTGTAGGGCCCGCCGGTAGCGAGCCCGACGTCGGAGGTACCGACCGCGTTGCCGCGATGAGGGTGAACTGCGTCGGCGGCACCGGCTTCCCGTTCGACGCTGGCCTGGTAGTAATAGGTGCTGACCCGGGCTCGAGGCCGGTGAGCTCGACGTAGTGGTACGGCGTGTGTGCCACGGCCGCCGGCGACCCGGTTGAGCCGCTGGGGTGGGTACCCCAATGCACGTCACCGTCGGCGGGGGCGGGCTTCATCCGGCCGAGGCCGTCATCGGTGCCCGTGTAGCCGGTGTACCAGGTGATGATCGGCTCGCTCTTCGGTGAGGTCACGAGCTCGAGGTTCACGGGCGAGACGTCGTCGCGCCGGGCCGGGATGGCCGCGCTGCCGTTCAACAGGGTGCGGCGAGCGAAGAACGGCGTGGCCGCGGCGGCGCCCGTCCAGCGCAAGAAGTCCCGTCGAGTGAAGTCGCAACCCGGCACGCCTTGCTCCTATGTCAAGCGGCTTGCGGAAGGCAAGCTGGTGTGACGGGTTGTGTGTCTTCGAGCAGTGTGCGGAACACGACGTCGGAGAGGCGCCGCTTGAGCGCTCGGAGCGCTTCGGTCTTGGTGTTGCCATTGGTGAGTCGGCGTTGCAGGTAGGTCTTGGCGTCGTCGTGGCAGCGCATCTGGGTGATCGCGATGCGGTGGATCGCGGCGTTGAGTTGACGGTTCCCGGTGCGGGAGAGCCGGTGCCGTTCGCGGTTCCCGGACCAGACGGGAAGCGGTGCGGTGCCGTTGTGGCGAGCGAACGCGTCCTTGGACTTGAACCGGCGGATGTCGGCGACTTCCGCGACGATCTTCGCCGCGGTGAGCGCACCGACACCCATGACCTTCATGAGTCGCGGAGCGAGATCCGCGGTCCGGTGGGTGATCTCTCGTTCGAGCCCGTTGACCGCGACCGTCAGCTCACGGACTCGTTCCACGAGGTCCGTCGCGATGCGGACCACCATCGAGTCGAGCCCAACGAGCCGCCGGACGATCGCGTCGAGGGTCTTGTAACGGGCGATCGAACGGGCCGGAGGATCCCAGGTCGGGTCGATCTCGTGGAGATGCCACCGCAACCGGTTGATGTGCGCCGTGCGGTCCTTGACCAAGTCTTCTCGATGATCGACCAGCAGCCGCAGCTCCCGTGACGGCCCATCGAGCTGCGCCGTGGGCAGATCCGGGTGCCGCAACGCGGCCCGGGCCACCGCCAGCGCATCGATCGGATCGGGGCCGCCCGAGCAAAAGACTGACACTGACCGACCGTAGCGCTGCTACCAGCTGCCTCCCCCTCCGCCGCCGCCGCCTCCACCGGCCCCGCCTCCGCCGCCGCCGAAGCCCGAGGTCGACGACGGCGGTGGGCTCCAGCGCGACGAAGCCGTGAATCCGATGAACGCGTAGTCCAGCGGGAGGCTCGAATCGAACCAGTCCGATGTGTCGGGCGCGTCGAACGCCGCGACCCATTGGTCGACGTGACCGAACACGATCGCGTAGCCCATGTACTGGCGGAACAGGCCCTTGTCCGCGGCGGCGCGGTCGTGGATTGCCTCGCTGGCGGTGAAGAACCGGTCGAAGCCGCGCACGCGCCACGCGGCCGCGAGACCCATCGGAGTGAGGGCGCGCGCGGCACTCCGGACGATCAGCCCACCGATGCCGAGGATCACCAGCACCACGAACACCGTTTCGACGACGAGCGCGACCGACGTGCTCCCGGTGGCGGTGACGATGATCACATGAGCGATCGTGCCGACGACCACGGCCGCGACGCCGAGCACGAGGAGCCAGGTCTGGTGCATCACGCCGCGCAGCCCACCCGCATCCGCGCCGCGCACCGCGAGACCACGGTCCTCGAGGTCGTCGGTGAGGTTCTCGGCCAGCTCACCGGCGAGCGATCCCAGCTCGGCGCCCCGGTCGTCGAGCGTGGCCACGTCGGTCGCGCCGAAGAGCCCAGTCATCACGGCCTGCTCGTCGTCGGTGAGGATCACCTGGCGGTTGCGTCGTTCGATCGTCCACGAACCGGTTGACTCCGTGATCTTGAGGGCGCCGCGTGCGGCCAGGTCGACGACGGTCGCGGTGAGGAGCTTCGTCGCGCCCGTCTCGAGGAGGGCGCCGACCTCACCCGGGCGGAGGCCCATCGGCGGTACGAACTCGATCGCCGGGTCGCCGGTCAGGTCGTAGGACTCGGTCTGCGCCCCGGCGACGTCCGGTCCGAACGTTGCCCACAGCTGGGTCTGCGCGGCCGCGAGCAGGTGCTTCCAGCGCAGTAGCAGGCGCCACCCGACGAACGCGACCGCGAGCCCGGCGAGCAGCGCGTACAGGACATCCGCCGGTCCGATGGAGGAATCGCCGGCCGTCGCCGCAACCACCGTGTCCGGCCAGGTGAGCCGGACGGTAAACGCGTCGTCGGGGAACAGGTCGGTACCGGTGAAGCGAGCACCGTCGGGGGTGCGGCGCTCCGAAGCGCACGGCTGCGTAGAGCCGAGTGACCCTTGTTGGCACGTGAACGTGGTCGGCGGAGCCGGTGTGATGACCCGGTAGGTGATGGTGTCGATGGTCTGGCGCCACGCGGACATGGCGTCGATTGCCAACCGCGTGCGATTGCCGGGGAGCGAATCGGTCATGCCGTCGAGGGTGTACGTGAGCCGGTAGGTATGGGCGCCGCTGATGGTCCGGTCGGGATCGCCGATCCGGATCGTCACGGTGTCGGTGTCGGCGCTGATCGATACGTGGTCGGGCGTGCCCTCCGACGTGGATACGGTCAGGTCGCCGATGTGGCGGACTCCGATGTCGTCGCGTAGAGGAATGATTCGCTCGATGCCGTGACGCGACACGAGGCCGAAGTCCTGGACGATCGTCTCCTGCACCCGCACCTCGCCGTTCGCCGAGACGCGGGTCACCACATCCAGGGACCGGGTGCGCTCGCCGCCGGGAGTTGCCGATTGCGCCGGCGCCGGCAGGGTGCCGCCGTTCGACGCGCCGAGTGCCGCGGCCGGTGGCTCGAGCCGGACGGCGACGGCGTTGCCGAAGAGTGCAAGAAGTGCGACGACGACGGCGGCGAGGGCGATGAACCAGCGGGAGGGGAGTCGCATCAGGTGATCATCGCCGCGTGACGACGAGCTTGATCGTATCGTCGAGATACGCGTCGGCCGCGTCGTCCCACGCGACGACCGCCGTCGTGACCTGCTCCGGATGGAGGCGGCCGGCCGCGACCAATGCCAGGACCTCCGGAATGAGCGCGGCCGAGTGGGCGCGCCCGGTGAAGAAGCGGATGCCGAGCGTGTACATCCGGCCGAGCGGCAGCGCCTCGGTCGGTGTGGGGTAGAAGGAGACGCTCTGGCAGGTGCCTTCCGGCTCGGTCGAGGCGAGCGCGTAGCGCAGCCCCGATTCCCGGACCCCACAGTCGACGACAATCGGGTACCGGTCCGCACGCCGTTCGAAATCGGTGCGCACCGCCTCGGCCCCGAGGGTCGCCGCGAGAGCGAGCACGCGATCGTCGTCGCTGGCGACCGCGACCCGGCCGGCACCCAGCGCGAGCGCCGACTGGGCGGCGTACAGACCGATGCTCGGCGTACCGTGGATCGCGACGAGCACCTCCGCTCCCGGGCGCTCACGGAGGTGCGGTGCGACGCCGCGGTACCCGTCCACGACATTGTCCGGGACGCTGGCCAGCGCGACCGGATCGAGGCCGTCAGGCATCGGGAACAACATCCGCGCGGCGTGCGGGATCCGGACCGTGTCCGAGAGCATCCCGCCGTACTCGATCCCGGAGAGCGGCTGCATGCCGAAGTCCGACAGCACGGGGTACTCGGCGCACACCGCGGTGTGGCCGTTTCGGCAAGGCCCGCAGACGCCGCAGCAGACCTGGAACGAGGAGAGGACGATCTGTCCGGGGTGCAGGTCCGTGACCGCGTCTCCGACGGCGACCACTTCGGCGACCGCTTCGTGCCCGAGCGCGAAGCTCGCGTCGCCCGCGCGGGCCGACGAGGATCAGGAACGGATCGATCTCACAGCGCGCGACGGCGACCGGCCGGATCAGCGCGTCGCGAGGATCCTGGATCGCGGGCTCGTCGATGTCGAGCCATTCGATCGTGCCCGGTCCCACACAGCTCAGCTGACGCATCGGGCAAGCGTCATCAGATGAGCCCGGCGGTGTCAACCTCGCCACTACACGCGGACGCCCCATCTCGGAGCCCCAGACCGATCTGCCGGCCGTGCTCACCCGACGAACCGCGCGAGAATGCGCGCGGCATGGCTCAGCAATCCGGAGGCCCGGCACGAATCCGAGCGGTTCGCCGCGACGGCGAACGCGTCACGCCGCTCGAGCTCTTCTTCGACCTTGTCTTCGTGTTGGCGATCACGCAGTGCACAGCTGTGATCGTCGACCGGCCGACGTGGGCGGGAGTCGGTCAGGGGATCCTCGTGCTGGGGCTGCTGTGGTGGGCATGGGTCGGGTACGCGTGGCTCACCAGCGTCGTGGATCCCGAAGAAGGCTTGGTGCGGTTGGCGATGTTCGTCGCCATGGCCGCGTTTCTCGTCGCCGCGCTCGCCGTGCCCGAAGCGTTCGGAGACGACGCGATGGTCCTGGCCGTCGCCTACGGAGTGGTGAGGACGGCGCACATCGCCTTGTTCCTGCTCGCCAGCCGCGACGAGCCCGCGCTCAGGCACTCGGTCTGGGCGTTGGCCGCGAGCACCGCGATCGCGGTCGGCCTGCTCGTTGCCGGTGCGCTCGCGACCGGTGGAACGCGCGAGCTGTTGTGGCTGCTGGCGCTGGTGCTCGACATGGGTGGGCCCTTCCTCTTCGGGGCCGAGGGATGGCAGATCGTTCCCGGTCATTTCGCCGAGCGTCACGGCCTGATCGTGATCATCGCCCTCGGCGAGTCGGTCGTCGCGATCGGTGTCGGCGCCGGTGTGACGCTCACGGCGGAGGTGATCGTAGGTGCGGTGCTCGGCGTCTTCCTTGCCGCGAGCCTGTGGTGGGTCTACTTCGACGTCGCGTCGATCACGGCGGCGCGGCGGCTCGCGGCCATGCCGCCGGGTCGCGAACGCAACGAGGTCGCCCGTGACTCGTACTCGTTCATCCACTTCCCGATGGTGGCCGGAGTCGTGCTCGCCGCGTTCGCGCTCAAGACCTCGTTGTCCCACGTGCACGAGCCCCTCCACCTCGTACCGGCTGCCGCGCTCGGTGGAGGCGTCGGCCTCTACCTCTTGGCTCAGGTCGCGTTCAAGCGCCGCGCCGTCGGGACCTGGAGCCTGCCCCGAGCGGTTGCCGCCGTTGCGTTGCTCGCGTTGATCCCGGTCTGGCATTCGGTCGATGCCGTCGTCGCGCTCGCCGGTGTGGTCGCGGTCGTCATGTTGCTCATCATCTACGAGACGGTGCGCTTCGCCGAGGCGCGCCGAGCGGAGCGCAGCCACCTCCACGAGCACGACACGTAGCGGAGCCGGCTGCCTACTTCAGGTCCTTCATCGTCTTCCCGACGTCGGCCAGGGTGAGCCCGGAACCACCCGCGTCCTTCACGAAGTAGCCGTTCCTCGGGCCGCAGTTGTAGATGCCTTCGTTCGGGTCGACGTCGACGCGGACGAAACCCCGCGGCGTCGCCTTGAGGAGCAGGAAGCAGCCGCTCCCCTTGTTCCGGCCCGGGTCGGTGCGGGCGTGGATCCCTCCTCCGGTCCAGTCATGGGTCTTCTTGACGTTGTTGTACACGCACGTCCGGGTCAGATCGGAGCCGCAGTCGCGTGCCGCCTGTGCGAACAGGAGCCACGCCGACCAGGACTGCAGTCCGAGGAACGCCTGGGTCTTCGCGCCGGGCTTGTACTGCGCGAAGAGGTCGAGGTACTGCTGCAGCGCCGGCGCGTCCTTGGCGTCGTCGAACGGAACGAACGAGTACCAGACGTACGTGTTCTTCAGCGCCGGGCCGGCGATGTCGATCAGCGTCGGGTCCACGTGGTTCGGTGCGGCCCGGATCCAGTCGACGCTGAACTCGGCGCCCGCCATCGCGAGCTCGAGCTTGGCGAGGCCTTCCGGTTCACCCGTCCACATGAGTCCTCGGACGCCCTTGTCCTTCAGCGACTGCACGTACGGCGCCCAGCTGACGTTGCCGGCCGCCGGGTACTTGTCGCTGTAGACGACCTTCCATCCGAGCTCCTTCTCGACGGCCTCCTGGTCGTCGGCGGCGACCTTGGCCGTCGTCGCGAGATCACCGGTGAGGACGCCGATGTGCTTGGTGCTCTCGGGGAACTTCTTGCCGAGCCACCGCAGATCGCCGACGAGCACGGCGCCCGGGGGATTTGGGAGCGGCTGGAGCAGCAGATCCGATTCACGGGCGGTTGGAGTGACGACGAACCCGGGGAGATCGGGGAGCATGCACTCGAGCCGGTCCCGGACCCCGGTGTTGTCGAACACGGCACCGCCGCCGACCATGAAGAAGTCCTCACGACAGGAGTCGATGACGCGTGGCTTGTAGTTGGTCAGCGCGGCATCGCGGTAGTCCACGACCAGCTTTCGGCCGTTGATGCCACCCTGGTCGTTGCACCACTTGCTGAAGACCTCGCCGCTGTCGAACAGCTCCTGGTTGAGCCCCGGGCGGCCGGAGAATCCGACGTCCGAGAACGTGGCGACCCGGATCTCGCGGTCGGTGATTCCCGGCGCCGTCGCGCCGGAAGCGTGCCCGGGCTGGCACACGTTCTTCAGCGTGCCGAAGTCGCCGTTCCCGGACCTCCCGGTGGTCGTGCTCGTCGTCGATTCCTTCGCCGGGCTGCTCGTGCTGTCGTCGCGACTACACGACGTCGCGACGAGTCCGATGCAGATGATCGCGACCACGCCGGTCATGCGCCCCATGGTTCCCCCCAAGGGTCAGTGTCCGGGCCGGACACTACCGAGGTTACGGGGCGTCACCCGGAGAGGGGTCGCGGGTTCAGGATTGGGCGTCGCCACCCCGTCCGTGCTTCCAGTAGCCGCGCACGGTGGCTCGGGTCCGGGGCAGGCCGAGGTCGTCGAACAGGTGCCGGCGGATGCGCTGCACGGCGGCGGCCTCGCCGGCTGCCCATACGACCGTCTCGGCATTGATCGTCGAGTCGCGCACCGACGCGACGAGCGCGTCGCCGGCGCGGGCACCGTCGGGGAGATCCCACCATGAGATCTCTGCTCGCGGGTGCTCGGGAAGCGCGAGGCGCGCCTCCGGTCGTGCCACTTCGATGTGCACCTGGATCGAAGCAGCCGCGGGGAGCGCTTCGAGGAGCTGGCTGATCGCGGGGATAGCGGTCTCGTCCCCGGCCAGCAGGAACGCAGCCGCGTCGCGGTCGATCGTGTAACCGCGACCGGGTCCGGAGATCGCCGCGGCTTCGCCGCCGGCCGCGGCGGCTGCCCACTCGGATGCCGGCCCGATGCCATGGATCACGGCCCAGAGCTCGAGCTCGGAGCCCGCCGCGTCGATCCGGTACGGCGTGAACGTCCGGATCACTGGGCGGCGTCCGTCGGGGAGGAGGAACTCGTTGCCGTTCCATGTCGGCACGACGAGCTCGCTCGATCCCGGCGACGGAAGCAGCAGGCGCACGCTCGCGGCCGGCTCGTCGGCCACGAGTCCGTCGAGCTCGACGCCGGTGAACGTCAGGCGGACCATGCGCGGGGTGAGCCAGTCGGCCGAACGCACCGTCACCGATCGGAATCTCGGCGGCTCGCGCCGGATGCGGGCGAGCCGCGGGTCGGGTTCCGGTGAGCTCATCGTGGTCCAGTCTCGCCCCAATGAAGGATCCGGCCCGGGACACCGACGATCTCGATGGGTCGTCCATCGCTGCGGGCGCGCCCACGAGTCTCCCTCGCATCCGAGAGATTGTGGCAGTAGGTTTGTCATATGACTGAGAACGCCGCCGAACCTCGCCGCGTCGCCCTCGTTGCGAACGCGGATTTCTACGTCGGACCGCCGTTGGCCCGGCTGCTCGCGGCGCGAGGCCACGATCTGGTCGTCGGGGACCCCGAGGCGGGGCTCGTGGACGAGCTCGAAGCGTTGGGCGCGGTCGTCGAGGTGGTCACGGGCGTGAAGGACCTCAGTGATCCGGCCGCGTCCGAGCAGCTCGTGGCGGCCGGGCTCGAACGGTTCGGACGCATCGACTCCGCGGCCGCGTTCTCCGGTCGCGTCGTCACCGGCCGGTTCCTGCAGTCGTCGATCGAGGATCTGCGCCTGGTGGTATCGGGCTGCCTCGAAGCGCCCTACCACTTCCTCAAGGCGGTGGTCCCGCCGATGGTCGAGCGCGGTGACGGCCAGGTGCTCATCGTCACCAGCGCATCCGGCGCGCGGCCGACACCCGGTGCTCCGCTGTACTCGTCGGCGCGTGCGGCGGCGAACCACCTTGTGCGCAACGTCGCGGACGAGGTGGCGCGCAACAACGTGCAGGTGAATGCGCTGGGCACCAACTTCATGGACTTCCCGGAGTTCCTGCGCGCGACCGGGGGTACCGACCCGGAGATCCGGGCGAAGATCGAGGCCGCGGTCCCGATGCACCGGCTCGGAACGGTGGAGGAGTGCGCGGCGATGTGCGCGGTGTTCGTCGACGGCACCAGCCGCTTCACCACCGGCCAGTTCGTCGCCTACGCCGGCGGATGGGCCTGACCCCACACCCCCCAGATTCTTTGGCGTCGTAAATTCACCCCAGGGGTGAACAAACGGCGCCAAAGCGGGGGTTGAGGTGCGGAGCTAGGGGGAGAGGAGGGCGGTCAGGGCGCGGCGGAGGACGTCGTTGGTCTGGGCCGGCGTGTTGCCGAGCCGGACGCGCAGGTGCTCCGCACTCTCGAACTGCAGCAGCGTGTCGGCCGCGGCGAGTGCGGCGCGGCGTTGTGCTGCCGTCATCGCGGCGAGCTCGGGGGCGAACATCGCTTCGGTCTGTTGACCCAGGATGACGCGCACGTTCTCCATCTGCTCGGCCAGGATCGGGTTCATCGGCGCCCGAAGGGTCGCGGCCCGTGCGGTGGGCGCGGCGGCTTCGTACAGCCGGCTCCGCCATGTGACGAAGCGAGCGACGCGTTCAGCGAACGGTCCCCGACCGACGTCGGGAACCTCCATCAGCGGGGCTACCCGCTCCGCATGTCGAGCGATTGCCGCGCGCACGAGCTCGTCCTGGTCCTCGAAGTACCGGTACACCGACCGCAGGGACACGCCGGAGCGCGCCGCGACGTCCGCGGCGTTCGGCGCGAGCTGGTCCTCCGTGAACAGCTCGATCACCGCGTCGAGGACGAGATCGCGGTTGCGGTCTCGTCGCGCGGTACGCCCGTCGACCGCGGCGTCGTCGTGCTCGGCGACGTCCGTCATTGGCGCGCGGACTCGGCCCGGAGCTCGGCGGCCGCGACATCGGCGTGGTCGTGGTGCCTGCCCTCGGGGTCGGCATTGATGTCCACCCGGTGCAGCATTCCGGAGAAGGGGAAGGGACCGCGGTACCTGGTGCTGACCGCAGACCCGTGGTCGAAGCCGACACTCGGGCCCACACTCGAGATGACCGTCATGAGCAGCGGGAGGTCGGCTGCGCCGCAGGGTTCGCCGTCGATGAACAGCTCCACCGTGCCGGTCCGCCCGCCGGTGCGTCGGACCGACACCATGAGCCGGGCTGCGCCGACCGGCACCTCGCGGTCCGAGACGAGGATCGTGTGCGCGCCGAACGCGTTGTAGTCGAACACGAGCCGGGAGTCCTGGACGAAGAAGGTGAAGCCGGCGTTCTCGGTGCCGCTCGCGTAGAGCACGCCTTCGTCGGTCGCGGTGCGCTCGATCGTCGCGGTCATGTCCCAGCCCCGTCCTCCGAGCGCGGCCGCGGCCTGCGCCGGCAGCGGCGACATCGGTGGACGGTACGTGTACTGGCGGTTCGCCGGGTGCGCGGTGCGGTCCTGGAAGCGCGCACCGAACAGCTCGATCAGGCGGTCGTCGAGTGGCAGCACTCCGTGCGTTTCGGCTTCACGCCACCACAACGCGATCATCTCGTCGAGCTTGTCCGGCATGGCCGCGGCGAGGTCGTGGCACTCGGAGAAGTCCTCGGCCACGTGGTACAGCTCCCACACGTCGTCGTCGAACGGTGTTCCGCCGGTGTGGCGGGTGACGGCCTTCCAGCCGTCGGCGTAGATGCCGCGGTGGCCGGCCATCTCGAAGTACTGCACGGACTTCCGGCTCGGCTCGGCGGGCGCGTCGAACGTGTAGCGCATCGAGGTCCCCGTGACCGGCATCTGCGCGAGCCCGCGGTACGACTCGGGCGGCTGGATCCCGAGCACGTCGTAGATCGACGGCACGATGTCGTTCACGTGGTGGAACTGGCGCCGGAGCCCGCCGCGCTCGCGGATGCCGTTCGGCCAGTGCACGACGAGCGGCACGTGGACGCCACCCTCGTGCGTGTTCTGCTTGTACCACTTGAACGGCGTGTTCCCCGCCTGGGCCCAGCCCCAGGGATAGTTCGAGTGGCTGTGCGGCCCGCCGATCTCGTCGATCTCACCGATCGCTTCGTCCGGGGTCTCGAGGATCCCGTTGAAGAACTTCATCTCGTGGAGCACACCGAAGGGCCCGCCCTCCTGGCTCGCGCCGTTGTCGGCCAGCACGAAGACGATCGTGTTGTCGAGCTCGCCGAGCTCCGCCAGGTCGTCGATGAAGCGGCCGATCTGGACGTCCGTGTGATCGAGGAACGCGGCGAACGCCTCCTGGAGGCGCGCGGCGAGCTTGCGCTGGTTCTCGGAGAGCTCGTCCCACGGCTCGACCCCGGGGTTCCGGGGCGCGAGCTCCGTCCCTTCCGGCACGAGGCCACGTTCCAGCTGGCGCGCGAACCACTGCTCGCGGCGACGTCCCAGCCTGCGTCGTACCGACCCTTGTACTTCGCCATGTACTCGGGGGGAGCCTGGTGCGGCGCGTGCGTCGCGCCGAACGAGAGGTAGCAGAAGAACGGGCGGTCGGGGCGCACCGACTTCGCGTCGTGGACGAAGCCGATCGCCCGGTCGACGAGGTCCTCGCTGAGGTGGTAGCCGTCTTCGGCGTGGGCCGGCGTGTCGACCCGATGGTTGTCGTAGGTGAGGTCGGGCGAGTACTGGTCCGTCTCGCCTTCGAGGAAGCCGTAGAACCGGTCGAACCCGCGCTGCAACGGCCACTGGTCGAACGGACCTGCCGGTGAGGCCTCGGCCATCTGGCACAGGTGCCACTTGCCGACGGCGAACGTCGTGAACCCTTCCTCGCGCAGCACCTCGGCCACGGTCGCCGCATGGTTGGAGATGTGCCCGGTCATGTTCGGGAACCCGGTGTTGAAGTTCGCGAGGCAGCGCATGCCGACGCTGTGGTGGTTGCGACCCGTGAGCAGCGCCGCGCGCGTCGGCGAGCACAGCGGTGTCACGTGGAAGTTCGTGTACTGGAGGCCGTTCGCCGCGAGCCGGTCGATGTTGGGCGTGTCGATGTCCGATCCGTAGCAACCGAAGTGCGCGAACCCGGTGTCGTCGAGCAGGATCACCGCGACGTTCGGAGCATCGGCACCCGGGTGGGGCGGCTCCGGGTACCACGGAGTCGACTCCTGGTAGGTGGTCCCGATCGTGCCCTCGAACTCGTCGTAGATCTGCACCGCTGACTCCCTCCGGGTTTTGGCAGAGCCTATGCCAATAGCCTGCGACGAATCCACGAGGTCGCAGTAGCGTCACGACGTGCGCATCGGAGCGGTGTTTCCCCAGACCGAGCTCGGTGGCGATGTCGGCGCAGTGCGCGCCTACGGGGAACGCGTGGACGAGCTCGGGTTCGCCCACATCCTCGCCTACGACCACGTGGTCGGAGCCGACCCCGAGGTGCATCGGGATTGGAGCGGTCCGTACGACGTGACCACCACGTTCCACGAGCCGTTCGTGATGTTCGGCTACCTCGCGGCCGTCACGTCACTCGAGCTGGTCACCGGAATCATCATCCTGCCGCAGCGCCAGACGGCGCTCGTCGCCAAGCAGGCCGCCGAAGTGGACCTGCTCGCCGAGGGGCGGTTCCGGCTCGGGGTCGGGCTCGGCTGGAACGCGGTGGAGTACGAGGCGCTCGGGAAGGACTTCTCGAATCGGGGCCGGCGACTCGACGAGCAGGTCGAGCTGATGCGCAGGCTGTGGACCGAACGGGCGGTCACCTTCGGCGGGGAGTTCGAGACGGTCACCGCGGCGGGGCTGGCGCCCCTGCCGGTGCAACGGCCGATCCCGGTGTGGATCGGCGCGGTGGCGGAGCCGGCACTGCGTCGCGTCGGCCGGCTCGCCGACGGGTGGTTCCCGATGGTGCCGCCAGGGCCGAGGCTCGACGCCGCCCGGGCGATCATGCATCGCGCCGCGCGCGACGCCGGCCGAGATCCCGAGGCGATCGGCATCGAGGGTCGCGTCAGCTGGAGTGACGGGCTCGACCAGATGGTGAAGCACTCGGGCCGGTGGCGTGACGCGGGCGCGACCCACGTGGCGATCAACACGATGGGCGCAGGCCTCGGCGGAGTCGAGGCGCACCTGGCCGCGCTGGAGCAGGCGGGTGAAGCGCTGGCGCCACTCAGGGGCTGACGTTCGTCAGGCCGCGACCCGGTGGCGCGCGCCGAGCTGCACGTCGACACCGTCGGAGAAGAGCACGCGCGGCGCATCGGTCGGGGCCGTCAGCCCGGAGGCGTGCACGAGATGGTCGTCGATCTCGCGAACGCTCGCGCGCCGGAGCGGCCAAGGCGCGTGGTGCGCTTCGGTTCGCGTCAGGAACCGACCGCCGCGTGCTGAACAGCGTCCACCGCGCGGTGAGGAAGTGATCGAGGTCGTCGGCCTCATCCGCGCGGTACTCGTCGCCGAGCTCGAGCACCACTCTGGACATCGGGTGGTTCGAGCCCGGCGCGCGGCGCCGGCACTCATACGTGATGACGTTTCCCGCGTGGGTGAGGCTCATCCGTGACCACATGTACGGCAGCGACCACGCCGCGCGTGCGAGCACTGCAGCTCCGAGCCGCTGCGCGTCGAGCGAGAGGAACCAGATGCCACGCGTTCCGTCGGCGGCGCGCACGTAGGTGCGGACGTTCGTCTCCACGAACCGACCGACCCAGGGAACGTACGGGACGCCCGGGAGGGTGATGTCCAGCCGGAACGGGATGAGGCCGACCCAGGCATCGCCGTCGAAGGAGTCGACCCGGAGCCCGGCCGGCAGCATCGTCTGCACCTCGTCGACCGGGTACCGCCAGTGCAGGAAGCTCAAGGCGGTCCAGCGGTGGTGCTGCCGGGGCCGGGTCATCAGATCCGGCGGGTCCGGCCCGACGAGCGGGTCGTTGGCGGGTGTGGTGGTCGGGAGCTGCACGGGGACTCCTCTCGCCGGCATCGCCAGCGTGCCACAGATTTGAGCGTATGCTCAAGTCAACCGCTCAGAAAGGTGGGAACGAGATGGCGAGATCAGGGGTCGCGAGCCGGGGGAGCTCCACCACCGGGGCGCGCACCCGGGCGCGGATCATCGAAGCGGCGATCGAGACCCTCAAGACGGAGGGCTTCGCCGGAGCCAGCGCGCGGGCCATCGCCCGCACCGGCGGCTTCAACCAGGCGCTGGTCTTCTACCACTTCGGTTCCGTGAACGAGCTCCTGATCGCGGCGCTCGATGCGACGAGCGAGACCCGCATGCGGCGCTACCGGGAGGCGGTCGATCAGGTCGAGACCCTCGGCGATCTCTTCGTCGTCGCGTCGGCGATCTACGCGGAGGATCTCGACTCCGGTCACATCAAGGTGTTGGCCGAGCTGATGGCCGCGAGCACCAGCTTCCCCGAGCTGCGCGCCCAGATCGTCGCCCGCATCGAGCCCTGGGTGCAGTTCACCGAGGCCGTCGTCGCCAGCCGGCTCGAGGGCTCGCCGTTCGCGGGGCTGCTCGTGCCGCGCGATGTTGCGTACGCGATCGTCGCGCTGTATCTGGGCATGGAGATGCTCGCGAACCTCGACGGTGGCAACCGGGAGCGCGCCGACTCGCTCTTCGCGACCGGGGAGCGGTTCGCCACACTGCTCGGCCCGGCGGCATGATCGTGTGATGAGCGACGTCGTCGACAACGCGGCCGAGTGTCGTTTCGAGGTGATCCGTGACGGGCTCACCGCCGAGTTGACGTACGCGGTCGACGGCGACCGCCTCACGTTGATCCACACCGGTGTCCCTGACGCGCTGGAGGGTCACGGAATCGCGGGCGATCTCGTGAGCGCCGCGGTGGAACGGGCTCGGCGCGAGGGCCTCACGATCGCGCCGTGGTGCCCCTACGCGTGCCGCTGGCTCAGGAAGCACGCCGCCGAGCTCGGCGATGTGCCGATCGACTGGAAGGCGACCCGTCCCGAGTAGCCGGTCTCACCACGTGAAGCCGAGTGCCTTGCGCATCGTGGCTTCGAACTCGGCGTCGTCCATCGTCTGACGGGTGGCCAGGATCATCTCGGCGTCCGCGCCGACCGGGATCCGCAATGGCGGGGCCGGATCCTCGATGGCGTCCGCGATCGCCGCAGCGACGATCTCCGGGCCGGGCCGACCGTCGGGCCCCGTGACCTTCGCGTCGGTGCCGTCCCACTGCTCCCAGAGCGGTGCGTAGGCGGCGGGACCGTCGTGGTTCGTGCCGCGCTTCATCCCGGGCGCGATGTAGCCGGGCTGGATGATGACCACTCGGATCCCGAAGTGCGCGAGCTCGTAGTGCAACGTCTCGGAGATGGCTTCGAGCGCGTACTTGGACGCGGCGTACGCACCTTCGAGCGGAGTAGCGACGCGGCCCTGCACGGAGCTCACGTTCACCAGGATGCCGGAACCCCGATCGCGCCACGCCGGCGCGAGCGCCTGGGCGATGCGGATCGGGCCGTACGCGTTGGTGTCCATCGTGGCGTGGAAGCGGTCGAGCGGGAAGTCCTCGAGCGGTCCGCGACCCTGGAGCGCCGCGTTGTTGACCACTCCGTCGAGCTCGC
Organism: uncultured Acidimicrobiia bacterium; assembly: GCA_963770095.1. Taxonomy (GTDB): domain Bacteria; phylum Actinomycetota; class Acidimicrobiia; order IMCC26256; family JAENVU01; genus Chersky-806. The sequence goes on along the minus strand of CAVYOO010000002.1, from coordinate 1,319,089 downwards.
CGGCGGCGTCGAGCGCGGCGCGCACCGAGTCGGGGTCGGTCACGTCGAGCGGCAGCTTCTGCGCGACGTCCAGGTCCGCGAGCAACGACACGTCGCGCGCAGTCGCGACAACCTCGAAGCCACGCTTGGCGCATTCGATCGCTGTTGCCTGCCCGATGGCCCGACCCGCGCCCGTGATCAAGATCCGCATGCGCGCAATCTAGGACGATCCCGGCCGGGACGGCGAAGGCCACCTACCACCCCGTCACGAGGGAGACGGTGCCGAGACGCCACAATTGCGTTGTGCAGTTCAGCGCTGATCTCCGGGACCGCGTCGCCGGCGGGACGATCACCGTCTCCTACCGGCTCTGGTCGAGGCCGAAGGTCAAGGTCGGAGGCGTCTACCGGAGCGGTTCCGTGATGATCGAGGTCGATGAGATCGATCTCGTGCCGTTCTCGTCGATCACAGACGACGATCTCGCTCGAGCGGGAGAACCAGACGTCGAGACCTTGCGTCGACGCTCCGCACATGCGGGGCCGATCCGCGACGAAACCCTCCTCTACCGCATCGAGTTCCATGTCGTGCGCCAGGACCGCGACCCGAACAGTTGATCCCGATCACCGCCCCGAGCGTCGCGCCTGACCGAGGGGAGAGCTGAGGCGCTGACCGTGCGCCTCCGTCAGGTCAGCCCCGGGAGCCAGCGCTGCATCTCGGCGCGCACGGCCACCGTGGCATCCAACGACGTCAGCACGCCCAAGAGCCCGAAGGCCACCCGTTGGACGAGCAGATGGCGGGTCGGGATCCGGGCCCGGCGCTGGAGTCGAGAGGCGCGGCTACGGGGATCGGACCACACGCGGACCTCGTGCTGGAGCCACGACCGCTCGAAGTGGAAGCGGTCCACCCGCAGTGGAGCGAACCAGGGATCCATCAGCTTCAGAAGGACGTCCGGCTTCACGTCGCCGGGCGCGAACACCCCGGTGGCGATGGCCTCGCTGTGCATGCGTCCTGCATCGCGGTCACGTCCCGCGGCCAGCAACCGCCCGAGTGCAGGCGGCCAGCCGGCCGGCATCGCCTCGGACGAGCCGAAGTCGAGCACCGCGAGTCGCCCGTCCGGCAGAACCCGGAAGTTGCCGGGATGAGGGTCTCCGTGAATCCGTCCGACGCGCTGGGGACTCGAGAGCAGCAAACGGAGCAGAAGGCTGCCCGCGCGGTCGCGCTCGCTCGGCGTGCCGGTGGCGATGACGTCGGCGAGTGGCGTGCCCTCGACCCATTGCGTCACGAGCACGCGGTCCTCGACTGCCACCACGGCCGGCACGACGAGGTCCGCGTCGCCGACGAACGCCGTGGCGAAAGCTTGTTGCACCTCGGCCTCGTGGCGGTAGTCGAGCTCCTCCATGAAGCTCTCGCGTAGCTGCGTGAACAGTGCTCGAGGATCGATCTTCGGCGCACCCAGTCCCACGAGGGGTACGGCGCGGTCCAGGTGGCCGAGGTCAGCCGCCAGGGCGTCCGCCACGCCCGGGTACTGGATCTTGACCGCGACTGCGGTTCCGTCGCGCCAGATGGCCCGGTGCACCTGACCGATGCTGGCCGCCGCGGCCGGGCGATCGTCGAACTGATCGAACCGGCCCCGCCAGTCAGCGCCGAGAGAACCGGCGAGCACCTCGTGCACCACGGAGGTCGGGAGCGGTGGTGCCGCCTCCTGGAGTCGCGTGAGGGCATCGCGGTAGGGCGCCGCCAGATTGGCCGGCATCACCGCCTCCATGGCGGAGAGTGCCTGCCCGACCTTCATCGCGCCGCCCTTGAGCTCGCCGAGGACCTCGAAGAGCTGCGCGGCCGTGCGGGCCTCCAGCTCCGCGGCGACGAGCTCGGCCGGGCGGCCGCCGATGCGCTTGCCGACTCCGAGCGCGGCCCGCCCCACGTGCGCCGCGGGGAGCCCCGCGAGGCGGACCCCCCTCCAGAACCCGGACGTCGGCAATTCCGGCATGACGCATTGTCCCCCGGCGATCAGGCTCGTTCCGGTGTCAGTTGAACACGCTCTGGCGTGTCGAACTGACACCGAAAGCGGGTGCGGGTCAGGTATCGGGCGTTGGGGGTGAGACGAGCTGCGACGTGATGCCGCTCATGAGCTCGATCACTTCGCGACGGGGCATGCCGCGGAACATCGCCTCCGCGGCGCGGTTGGACGCACCCGCGGCGATCGACGGAGTCGCCCCGAGTGCTGCGAGGGCGTCGCGCACGACGTCGGCGGGCTCCATGACCCCCTCGAGCTCACCGGTCGCGGGTTGCGAGGACTGCCATCCCGGTGTCCGCGTCGATCCCGGACGGATCGCGACCACGTCGACGCCGCGGTCGCGCAGCTCGTACCAAAGCCCTTCGGCAAGCACGAGATCGAACGCCTTGGTCGCCGAGTACAGCGCGACGTTCGCGGTGCCGGCTTCGGCCGCGAGCGACGACATCACGATGATCCCGCCGCGGCCTCGTTCCACCATGCGCGCGCCCAGCTCGTGGACGAGCACGACCGGTGCCCGGCAGTTGATGTCGAGCGCGGTGAGCAGGCTCTCGAGGTCCGTGTCGAGAAACGGACCCACGGGCGACCACGCGGCGTTCGCGACGAGCAATCCGATCTCGAGGTCGCCGACGACTCGGCGCACCTCGTCGAGCAGCGGAGCGGACGGCTGACCGAGATCGACGGCCGCGGTCACGATGTCCACGGCATCGGGTGCAGCCCGCAGCTCGCCGGCTATCGCGCCCAACCCTGACTCGTCGCGATCGAGGATCAGGAGGTCGATCCCCGTCGCGGCGATCTGGCGGCAGTACTCGGCGCCGAGGCCGTTCGCTCCGCCCGCCACCAGCGCGCGCGGCCCGTACCGAACGGCGAATGCGGCGCGATCGAGGGGCGGCAGCTCGTTCTCGGGTTCCGGCATCGCCGCACGGTACCGGCTCGCGCCCGGCGCCTCGGTGCGCACCCACCCGCCGCGTCTGTTGCGTTCGGTTCCGTAGGGGAACCGAACGCAACAAACGGCGGGAGCGTGCGGGGGAGCGTGCGGGGGGGAGGGCTAGGGGTCGGTGGCGCGGGTGCCGGGGCGGACGTGGGCGGGGGTGACGGCGACGAACAGCGCCGTCGCCGAGAGAACCATCATTCCGGTGGTGAGGTCGAACAGCCCGGACAGGATCCCGACGATCGGCGGTCCGGCCACCATCCCGAGGTAGCCCGCCGCGGTGACACCACCGATCGCCAGCGCGGGATGGCGCGCCTCGTTGTTGACGTCCGCGAGCAGGAGCGGCCAGACCACCGTGATCCCGACGCTCGCGAGTGCGAGCCCGAGCGCACCCAGCGCGGGGACGGACGTCAGCGCCTCCAGCGCAATCCCGAACGCGGTGATCCCCGCGCCGATCGCGATGCCGCGCCGGGTACCGAACGCGCCGATCGAGGGCCCGCCCGCGATGCGGGTGATCGTGGCCAAGCCCTGGCCGACCACGTACGCGCCGACGCCCGCCATGATGCCCACGTCGAGATGACCGCGGAGGTACAGCACCCCCCAGGTCGCGACGCCGCCCTCGACCATCGCCGACGCGGCGAACACGACCGCGAGGATGACCAACCCTTCGTGGCGCAGGCTTGCGAGCGCGCGGAGCAGCGACGGGTGGACGCCCTTCGGTGGGCTCGGGAGCCGGGTCGAGTGGCTCATGTACGCCACGGCGAAACCACCGACCGCGATCGCCACCCACACGACGCGCCAGCTCGCACCGACCTCGAGCGCGGCCCCGGTGGCAATCGCGCCGAGCACGGCACCGCCGTTGAACAGTCCATGGAAACGCACGAGGTGCCCCGGCCGATCGGCGAGCGCGGCGGCCGAGAGCACGTTCATCACGACATCGACGAATCCACCCGCGGCAGTCGCCAGCGTGAACGCCACCGCGAACATCCCGAGCGCCGGTGATGCGGCGACCCCGAGCAACAATGTCCCCCAGATCACGAGAGCCCGAGCGAGCGCGGTCCCCGCGCCCCACCGATCCGTCAGCGCGCCGCCGACCGCGTTGAGCGCGGCCGCGAGCAGGATCCCGAGCGCGAGCACCAGGCCCAGCTCGGCATCCGAGATGTCGAACGTGCGCTGGATGTCGATGACCGCGACGGCCCACGCGCCCATGAAGGACCCGAAGACGAGAAAGGCGCCGGCGACCGGCCGCAGCGACGGCCGCGGCGCGGGGGTCGACGCGCCTTCGGTGGTGGGCTCGACCGCCATCGCGAGCAGTGTGGCATGGCTCCCGGCCGCGGATAGCGTCCGCACGATGAACTCTCGGGTCGTCGTGTGGGGAACGGGAAACGTCGGCCGGCCGGCGCTACGGGCGGTCGCCGCGCACCGCGATCTGGATCTGGTCGGCGTGATCGTCGCGAATCCGGCGAAGGTCGGCCGCGACGCCGGTGACCTGGCTGGCATCGGGCCCCTGGGTGTCGCCGCGACCGCCGACGCGGACGCCGCGCTCGCCGGCGACGTCGACGCGGTCGTGTACGCCGCAACGGCCGACACTCGGCCCGACGCGGCGCTGTCGGACCTGGTGATGTGCCTGAGTCGCGGCGCGAACGTCGTGTCGACGTCGTTCTACCCGCTGCTCCACCCGCCGAGCGCACCCCGGGAGCTGCTCGACGTCGTCGGCGCCGCGTGCGACGAGGGCAGCGCTTCGGTGTTCGTGTCCGGCATCGATCCCGGGTGGGCACTCGACATCCTTCCCGCGCTGGTGAGCGGAGTCGGCGCCGGGATCACCGAGATCCGGATCCAGGAGCTGTTCAACTACGCGCTCTACGACCAGCCGGAAGTGGTGCGCGAGGTCATCGGCTTCGGCGGTTCGATGGAGGAGCTCCCGCTGATGCTCCTGGACTTCTCGCTGCAGATGGTGTGGGCGCCGATGCTGCGCATCCTCGCCGACCTGCTCGACGTCGAGGTCGACGAGATCACGACGCACGTCGAACGACAACCGCTCACGCGCACGATCAACGTCCCCGGCATGGGGGTGTTCGAGGCGGGTACGCAGGGCGCTTTCCGGTTCGAGGTGCAGGCGATCGTCGCGGGGCGCCCGCGGCTCGTCGTGGAGCACGTCACTCGCATCGACGACGAGTGCGCTCCGGAGTGGCCCCGCTCGGGATCGCCCGGCGGCGAGCACCGGGTGATCATGCGCGGGCATCCGAACCTCGTGGTCTCCGTGCACGGCACCGAGCCGGGCGAGCCGGGCGCGGCGGGCGGGGGCAACGCGACCGCGGCGAACCGCATCGTCAACGCGATCCCCGCCGTGTGTGCGGCACCTCCCGGTCCCTTGAGCCCGCTCGATCTTCCCGCGATCTCCGGGGCCGCGCAGCTCCGGCGCTAGGCGGCCGACGCTGCCGCGAGCTCGGCGTCGCGCTCGGCGTGGCGCCGGTACGCCCACCCGGGACCACGAAGGACGAACGAGAGGCGCTCGCGCCAGGTGCGGGAGCGCCCGACGTCGCGCAGCATGTCCGCGTGCTCGTGCGTCATCACCCGGGTCGGCTCGAAGGTGTTGATGTTCTTCGTGAGCCCGTAGACGACCGGTGCGTTCTCTCGCTCGAACGTCCCGAACAACCGGTCCCAGACGATCAGGATGCTGCCGTGGTTCCGGTCGATGTACTCGGGGTTGACGCCGTGGTGAACCCGGTGGTGCGACGGCGTGTTCAGGACCCGCTCGAACGGCCCGATCCGCCGGATCGTGTCGGTGTGGATCCAGTACTGGTACAGCAGGTTGATCCCGCGGGCCTGCACGACCAGTGACGGGCGAATGCCGAACAGGCACAGCAACCCGTACGGCGCGAACGTGCCGAGCGCGTCGGCCACCGGCTGCCGGAGCGCGGTTGACAGGTTGTAGCGCTCGCTCGAGTGGTGCACGACATGGATCGCCCACATGTACCGGCTCTCGTGCATGAACCGGTGATTCCAGTAGTAGATGAAGTCCCAGCCGAGAATCGCCGCGCCGAGTGCGAGTGGGCCGGACCCGAAGTCGCGCAGGAATCTGCGGTTCCACAGCTTCTCGGGCGACACGAGCGAGGACCACGTCGTCGTGATCGCGACGCCGCCGGTGACGACCGAGGCGACGCCGCCCGCCGACGCCACCCTTCGTGCCGCGCGCCCGAGCTTGGTGTCCGAGCGGCGCGCGACCCGGTCGGCGATCGCGGTGACCGCGACCGCGCCGACGGCCGATGCGACCAGGGCCTTGCCGTAGCGGCCGGTGCGGGGGTTGAACGGAGCCAGCAGGCGGGGGAGCACCATGGGGGCGAGAAGGCTGGCCACCCCCATCGTGAGGCTGGTGATCGTGTCGCGCCGCTCGTAGTCCGCCGCCGATGGCCCCTCGCGTTCGGCGCGCCGGGCCAAGACGCGGCGCTCTGCCTCCATGGTCCCGAAGTAGACCGGGACTGCGGCTGTGGTTGCATCTATCACTCGCGCCACCCCCTCGACGTGTGCCCGCACCAGCGCAACGTGCGAGATTGTGGCAGAGGAGACCAACGAGAGCAGGAGGCACCGGAGATGGCGTTCGGCACGGGGCGACGGGCGAACCGGCTGGCCGTGATTGCGGGGACGATCCGATTGGCGTCGGGGGTGTCGTTTCTCGTTGCTCCCGACGCGGCGAACCGGCTCTGGGGCGACGACGAGGACAGCGGCCCGACTGCGAGCCTCCTGTTGCGGTCGATGGGATACCGGGACGCGCTCATCGGCGGCCTGTTGCTGTGGAGCGGCCTGCGGGGCTCGCCCTCGGTCGCGGGCTGGTTCCTGGCGTCCGGTGGTGCGGACGCGGCCGACCTGATCGGCGGCCTCGCCAACCACGACCGCATGGGCGGTCAGCAGAAGCTGCGGGGCCTCGGTGGCGCGGCCGTGGGGATCGGGATCGGTGTGATCGGCGCGGCTGGCGCACAACGCGCCTGGCGGAGCGCGGCATGAGCAGCCCCGATCTCCTCTCGCCGGCATTCTGGGCCGACCTCGACGGCATGCACTCCTTCTTCACCGACGCGCGCGCGGCGGGACCGTTGTGGCGCGACGAGAAGAACGGGTTGTGGGCGGTCATCCGGCACGCCGAGCTGCTCGACGTCGAGCGGCGCGACGCCGAGTTCACGTCGCGGCCGGCGTACCGGTCCTTCGGGGATCCGACCGAAGGCGACATGATCGCCAAGGACGATCCCGAGCACATGGATCAGCGCCGGGTCGTCAGCGCGAAGTTCGCGCCGAAGTCGGTGCGCGAGATGGCACCGCGGCTGGACGAGCTGATCAGCGAGCTCGTCGACGGGATGGTGGACGCAGCCGGCCGGGACGGTGACGTCGAAGTCGTCGATGCGCTCGCGGCGCAGCTCCCGTCGCGGCTGACCACGGATCTGCTCGGGTTCCCCGAGGATCGGTGGCGCGACGTCAAGAGCTGGTCGGAACGGCTGATGCGCATCGACGGCGCCACCTACGACAACACCGTCATGATGGGCATGCTCACCGCGATCCAGGAGTTCGCACAGGTCGTGCTCGCGACCGCGAGCGAACGTCGTGGGTGCCCCGCCGACGACCTCATGTCCAGCTGGGTCGCGGCGGACTTCGACGAGATGACGATGATCCACGAGACGGGGTTGTTCATCTCGGGCGGTGCCGAGACCACGCGCACGGCGATCTCACGCGGGCTGCGGGTGCTCGTCGACCATCCGGACCAGTGGGAAGCCGCGGCGGCGGACCCCGGCCTCGTCCCGGGACTCGTCGAGGAGGTCATCCGCTGGGTGACGCCCCTCAACAATTTCTTCCGCAGCGCCGCCCGGGACAGCTACATCGGTGAGCAGCTGGTCGGCGCGGGCGACCGGATCTGCCTGGTCTACCCGTCGGCGAATCGCGACGAGCTCGTCTTCGAGGATCCGTTCTCGTTCGACATGTACCGCAGCCCGAACCGCCACGTGGCATTTGGCTCCGGCACGCACTTCTGCCTCGGAGTGAACCTGGCGCGCACCGAGCTACGGATGCTGTTCGGTGCACTCACCCAACGGTTGACGAACCTGCGGGTGGTCACTGAGCCCGACATCGAACCGAACGTCTTCGCCGGCGCGGTGCGCTCGTTCCGGCTCGCCTTCGACGTCCGCTGACCCATCAGCCGCTCGCACCGAAGCGCTCGACCCGGATCTGTTCGACCGGGAACGCGAGGTCGGTGAGCAACCCGGTCGCGGCGTCGCAGAACGCGGGGGAGCCGCAGACGTACGCAGTGGCGTCCGTGGTCATGAGGCCACTGAGGTCGTCTGCGGTGAGGCGTCCCGCGGGCCGCGCGTAGCCCGGCGGCGTCAGCGCGCGTGTAGACGACTTCCGTTTCGGGGCCCGGAAGCTCGGATGCGTAGTAGAGGTCGTCGGGCGTGCGCACGGAGACCAGGAGCCGCACGAGGTCCGACTTCGCAGTGTTCCGGGCGAGTCGCAGCATCGCCATGAGCGGCACGAGCCCCGATCCGCCACCGATGAGCACCACCGGCGTGTCGCCGTCCCAGACGAACCAGCCGCCGATCGGCCCGCGCACTTCGAGCTCGTCGCCGGCAACGACCTCCTCGTGCAGGAACGTGGAGATCTCGCCGTCCTCCAGGCGCTCGACGGTGAGCTCGATCTCGTTCGTGCCGTCAGGGGCGGACCCGACCGAGTAGGAGCGCGACGCCTGGTAGCCGTCGGGCGCGGTCAGTCGCAGGACGAAGTGCTGCCCGGCCCGATGTTGCGACGGTGATTCGAGCGCGAGCCGGTACGTCTTCGCGTGCGGCGTCTCGTCGCGGATCTCGACCACCTTGGCGCGCTGCCACGGGATCGGCGCGCCCGGCAAGAGTGGGCCGGTCAACTGGTCAATCTCCTTGGTAGCGCTGCTCGAGCCACGGGTCACCGCGGTCGTGGTACCCGTTGCGCTCCCAGAAGCCGGGTTCGTTGTGGTCGAGGAGCTCCAACCCGGAGACCCACTTCGCGCTCTTCCAGAAGTACAGGTGCGGGACCAGGAGCCGGGCCGGACCTCCGTGCTGGCGCTTCAGAGGCTCGCCGTCGGCTTCGAACGCGACCCACGCCTTGCCGCCGGTCACGTCCGCGAGGGGCAGGTTGGTCGTGTAGCCCGTGTGGCAGTTCGCCAGCACATGTGTCGCGGCCGGCTGCGGGCCGGCGAGGGCGAGCAGTGAGTCGACCGAGACGCCGGTGAAGGTCATGCCGAGCTTGGACCACGTGGTCACGCAGTGGATGTCGCCTTCGTACGTGGACGGTGGAAGTGCGTGGATCTCTTCCCACGTCCACGTGGTCGGCCGGTCGACGAGCCCGCTGATCCGGAACGTCCAGGTTGCGGTGTCGAGCTTCGGTGTCGCCTCCGCGGTGAGCGTGGGCCAGGTCGTTCCCGTGTCGTACTGGCCCGGTGGCAACCGTGGATCGCGGTCCTTGGCCCGACTCCTGAACCCCCGCGTGAATCCCCCGACCATTCGGGTACCCCTTCCCTCGGCTGTCATCTCACGAACGACCCATTGTCGAGCTTCAGGCGGGGCCGGCTCCCACCTCTTCGAGCCAGTTGCCGATCGCCTCGGTGATCTCCTCCCAGCCGTCCTGCACCATGTGGAAGTGCGAACGACCCGGGAACTCGATGTAATCCGTGCGCGAGTCCGAGTGCTTGTACTTCTTGAAGTTGGCCTGGACGGTCCCCGCCGGGATCGTGTGGTCCTGGTCACCCGCGACGAGCAGTAACGGCGCGGCGACCCTCGCGCTTGTAATCGATCTCGAGTGGTGAGTGCAGGGCGAAGTTGGCGAACCCGGCCTCGAAGAAGATGCGCCCGGTCTCGGGCACCGCGTACTTCTCGTACACCGTCGCTGCGTCGTCGGGGTCGAAGGTGTTGGTGAATCCGTAGTTGAACTGCTCGGCGGTCAACGGGACGACGCCGTGGCGAGTCGATGGATGGTTGATGGCCGGCCCGGCTGCCTTGAGCGATGACGGCGCGATGCGCAGCACACCCTTCGGTGACGCCGGATCGAGGGCGACGCCGGCCTGGCCGAGACCGCGATCGAGCAACAGCTGCGTGAAGAGACCGCCGAACGAGTGCCCGATGATCACGGGTGGCGCGTCGAGTGCCTGAACGATCTCGGCGTAGTGGTCGACGATCTCCGCGACGCCGAGCCCGGCCAGCTCGCTCGTGTCCTCTCGCTGTTCCTCGACGCCCCCGTGCTTGCGGGGCCACTCCGGGGCTTCGACGTCGTATCCGGCCCGGGTGAAGTAGTCGATGTAGTTACCCCAGCTCTCCGAGGTCAGCCATGCCCCGTGGACCAGGATCATCTTGCGCGCCATGAGTGGGTTCCCCTTCTCGTTGTGCCCGTGCCGCCGACATCATGCGCTACGCGAGCAACTCAAGGAAGGTTTGCGTCGGGTTCCGTCACTGACTGTTCACGACGGCGACGCACGATGACGAAGGCCGAACCGAACCCGAGCACCGCGAGCGCGGCGGCCCCGAGGCCGATCTCCATCGCGTGACCGGACTCGGGTTCGGGCCCGACGAGCTCCGGGAGGGTCGTGCCCGAAACGAAGTACCCGGGATGTTCGAAGGTGGCGGTGAGGCTGAGCTGGCGGGGTGGCACCGGGCGTGCGTCGATCCTCGACCAGTGGCTTCCATCACGCGAGAAGAAGAGGTTGTCGCCGAGCTCGGGAATCTCCAGCACGAGGTTCGCGGGTTGCTCGAGGCCCCGGATCGTCCCGCCGGTGTTGTACGCGAGCTGGAGCCGGTACGCGTTTCCGTTCGCCCGGAGCCCGGAGGGCAGGGGAGCGAGGTCGGCGGGTGCGACGGGAGTGAGCTTCACGGTCGCGCGGGTCGCGCCCGCGCGGGGCGATCGCGCCGGGTCCGAAATTGAGCACGAACTGGCCGTCGGGGGTCGCGACCCCCGCCGGCGCCGAGCCGGTGCGACCGAAGCGGATCGTGGCGGCGCCCGCCGTGGGCTCGACATTTCCCGCTTCGAAGAACGGCGGCGGATCGACCCAGCGGTAGGACGGAGGCGGGGCAAAGCCGTCGTACAGCGGCCGGACATGGTCGCTCCGGAGCGCGACGGTGAGCGCGAGCACGCCGACGTAGGCGGCGAGCACCACGAGCGCGAGTACGAGGCCGCGACGACGCCGCACGCTCAGAGCACCACCAGGAGGTTTGCGATGACGTGAGTGATCGCCGGCGCGCGCCACGACCCGGTGACCGACCGCTGCCACGCGAACAGCAGGCCCGCGGCCACGTCGAGGGGCAGCACCCAAAACCCATAGATCGAGACGTGCACCGCGGCGAACAAGACGCTCGAGCCCGCGATCGCGAATGGCATGCCTGCGGGTGCGAGCAGACCGAAGCACAGCCGGCGGAACCATGCTTCTTCGGCCACCGCAGCCAGGGTGTTGGCCGCGATGAGGAACAACGATGCACGCAGCGGGGGGTGGCCGCCGACGAGGACCCGGCCGAGTCCGAACGCCAACACTCCGATCAGCACCGAGCTGGTCGTGGTCCACGTCCGGCGCCGGGCCGGCGCCGCCGGCAATGGGAGCCGGGCCCCGAGGATCAAGAGCGCGACGAACAGCGCGGCGAGAACCGCTACCGGTGTGGGAGTCGCGTCGACGAGCGCCGGTCGTGCCGCGAGCAGCCCGCACCCGGCGGCCGCGATCACGCCGACGGCGATCGTCGACAGACGCGGGCTTCGGTCAGTGCGTGCGGCGCGCCGCACGACCGAAGGCGCGGTCATTGGACGTCGAAGGTGACCGCGGCGACCACGCGGTTCGCGAACGGCGCGTGATCCGCCGCGACGAACTCGGCCTGGATGATGTGGCTCCCCGGCGTGAGCCCCGGGACCGTGAGGTGGGTGCCGTAGTACATCTGGGTGATCTGCCCGTCGACCGACACGTGGATGTGGCCACGGTCCGGTCGGATCTTGCCCCCGGTCTGGTTCGTCTCGACGATCTTCGCGCCGCGGAGCCGGAGCCGCAGATCGACGTCCGTTCCGGTCGTGGCATTGGGCCGCGGCGAGATGATCTCGAGGGTGGCCGGCGTCTCCGGGCGCCCCGAGGACGAGCCCGAGCACCCGGCTCCGATCGAGACGACGGCGAGCAGGGCGAGGGCCAAGACGCTCCAATGCTTGCGGGTTCGCCGGTCGGTCATTGGGATCATCCTCGGTGGACGACAAAACGAACGTTCGTTACGCTACGCGTCTTGGGACGACGGCCGGGGGGCACCACCGTAGACACGAAGGAGCAGCTGCTCGCCGCGGCTGCCCGCGTGATCGCGGCCAAGGGTTACGAAGGCGCTCGGGTCTCCGAGATCGCGACCGAAGCCGGGATGAGCACCGGTGCGATCTACGCACACTACGCGGGGAAGGCCGAGCTCCTCTGTGCTGCGATCAACCGCCGGGGCCCGGATGCGGTCGCCGGGTTGCTGGATGCCGGGATTGCCGGCACCGTCGCCGGTACGCTCAAATTCCTGGGGGCCCGCCTCGTTTCGGGGGTGCGCACCAGCCGGGCCCGGATCCGGGGGGACGTCTTGATCGAGGCACTCGCCGCCAGCCGCCGCGAGCCACAGGTTGCCGCGGTGCTGCGCGACAGCATCAGCACCCGCGAGGAGCACCTCGCCGAGCTGATCCGTCTCGGACAGCAATCGGGCGAGATCGCGACCGCGGTTTCGCCGGAGGCTGTGAGCCGGCTCTGCATGTTGCTCGCGCTCGGCGCGGTCGTCACCCACGCGATCGATCTTCCCGCTCCACCCGCGGATGACTGGGACGCAGTCATCGCGAGCCTGGTCAATCGGATGCAAACCACGGAGGCGTCATGAACTGGCCGGGATCCCGCGCGGACGAGATGGTCTCGACCGAGCCCGAGCGTCGCCGCCGGCGCTGGCCGTTCTGGGTCGCAGGCGTCGTGGTGCTCATCGCGGCGGGCGCCGGCCTGTTCGTCTGGTCTCAGGTCCGCGAGCTCACGTCGTCCAAGTACAACGTCGTCAACTACTCCGTGCCGAGCTCGCCCCGGTTGGTCGCCGGCAACGGTGAGACGATCTACCGCATCGACCCGACCCGCTCGGAGCTGACGTACACGACCCAGGAGAAGCTCTTCGGGCACGACGCGAGCCAGGCCGAGGGGTCGACCAACGGCATCTCGGGCGACATCGCGATCAACGCCGCCAACCCCGCAGCGACCCGGGTGGGCCAGATCGTGGTGAACGTCGAGCAGCTGCACTCGGACAACAACCTGCGCGATGCCCGGTTGAGGTCGGACGACCTCGAGTCCCACGACTACCCGCTGGCCTACCTCACCGTGGCGGGGTTCCGGGGCATGCCGGCGTCACTCGCCCCCGGCGAGACCGCGAAGTTCAAGATGGACAGCCAGCTGACCGTGAAGAAGACGCCGGCGCCCGTGACCTGGGACGTCGAGGCGAAGCTCGACAACGGCACGCTGACCGCGAAGGCGACCGCTGACGTGAAGATGTCGACGTTCGCCATCGGCCCCATCAGCATCGCGGGTCTGGTCAGCACCTCGGACGACGTGAAGTTCACGATGAGGCTGACCGCGGTCGACCCGTCCAAGTACGCAGTGCCGAACGCGATCGCCGCGCCGCAGGGCGCACCCCGGAGCGGTGACAGCCCCTCGTTCGAGAAGGTCGTCATGCCGGCGCTCCAGGCGAACTGCGCGTCGTGTCACACGGTCGGTGAGGTGGGCGCCGCGCACTGGAAGCTCGCGACTGCAGCCGACGCGGCCGCGATCTCCGACGGCATCGGCACGGTGGTCGAGGCGAGGTACATGCCGCCGTGGCCCGCCTCGGACGCCGGGGCGCCGCTCGCCCACTCGAAGCAGCTGGACCCGAAGACGGTGGCCGCGATCGTGAAGTGGTCCAAGGCCGGTGGGCCCTTGGACGTGCCCGAGACCACGAAGATCAAGGTGACGAAGGGTCCGGTTCCGGATCCGCCACGCCACGACGTCGTCATGAAGATGCCGGTCGCGTACACCGGCTCGTTGAACAACCCGAACGACTACCGGTGCTTCGTCCTGGATCCGAAGATCACGAAGCCGACCTTCATGACCGGCTACGAGGTGACCCCGGGTAACCGCGAGGAGATCCACCACGTCCAGATCTTCCACATCGACCGCTCCCAGGTGGAGGCGAGCGCCAACCTCGCCGGCAAGGACGGACAGCCGGGTTGGGGCTGCTACACGGGCCCATCGCTGCCGTCGCGAGGTCCTGACCGCACCGTGGTGCGGCCGAACACGCCACGCCGCGTCCGCACGTTCACCGGTCAGCCGGGGCTCGTCGCCGGCTGGGTGCCCGGCCAGGACCCGGTCATCTACCCCGAGAGCTCCGGCATCCTGATGCAGCCCGGTGACGCGCTCGTCCTCCAGATTCACTACCACTACGACACCACGCCGACACCCGACCGCTCCCGCGTCGCGATCCAGCTCGATCCGGAGTCGCCCGCGATCAAGAAGCTCGAGGTCGTGAACCCGATCGGGCCCGTCGAGATCCCGTGCATGCCGGGCGTCGTGGCGGCCCTGTGCGACCGCAACGCCGCGTTGCAGGAAGCGGCGCGCCTCTACGGTCCGGTGGGTGCGGGCATCGAGCCCGGGCTCCTCGGCATCTGTGGCAAGACCGCCGAAGAGCTCGCGGCCACCTTCAAGGACGGCGTCGCGCACTCGAGCTGCGACTCGAAGGTTCCGTTCTCGGGGACGATCATCAGCACGCTGGGTCACATGCACACCCTGGGCAAGACGTACCGATTGACCCTCGACCCGGACACGCCCAAGCCGAAGGTGCTGCTCGACATCCCGGTGTGGAACTTCGACTGGCAGATGAACTACGACCTCATGAAGCCGATGCACGTCGAGGCGGGGCAGACGGTCCGCATGGAATGCAGCTGGGACCGCGCGCTCGAGCCCAACCGGTCGCCGAAGTACATCGTCTTCGCCGAAGGTACCGAGGACGAGATGTGCTTCGGGACCTACACCATGATCCCCGACGATCAGGGCTGAGGCTCATCCACCTAGGGTCTTGGCGATGCGCCCCGGCCGAGTCGTCATGGGTTTGCTCTTCTACCCCCGGGGCGGGTCCGCGTACGTCGTTCGCTACCTGAGCCCGGCGCTCGCCCGGGTCGGCTGGATCGTCTCGCTCGCGGTCGGGTCGCTCGGCGTCGAGGGCGACGAGACCTACGCCCCGACGTTCTTCGATGGTCTCGACGTGCACTTCCTCGACTCCACCGAGGCCGTGAGGTCGTTCGAGGCGGGCGGCGACGCGATCGCCGCGCCGCAGCCCATGCATCCTTCGTACGAGGACCGCGAAGGCGTACCGGACGTGGTGTTCGCCGCGGTGCCGCCCGAGCTCGCCGGGCACCTGGCCGACGCCTGGGAGGCCCCGCTGCGTGACGCCGGGGCCGACGACGCCGACGTGTTCCATCTGCACCACCTCACGCCGCAGCTCGACGCCGTGTTCGCGCACTGGCCCGACGTTCCGCGGGTCGTCCACCTGCACGGCACCGAGCTCAAGCTGATCGAAGCGATCGAGCGTCGGGTCGCATTGGCAGCCGCACTCGGCGAGACGCTCGTCACGATGGCGGACGCACGTCCGAGCCCGGCGGTCGCGACCGATGGGCTCGATCCGGAGCAGCTCGAGCTGTTGCGCACCACCCGCTGGGCGGCGTGGCGGCACGGCGAGTTCTGGGCTGCCCACCTGAAGGAGCAGGCGCAGCTGGCCGACCACCTGATCACGGTGTCACCCCAGAACCGCGCCACCGCGATGGACGTGCTCGGGGTCGCGGCCGAACGGGTGACCGCGCTCCCGAACGGGGTGGACATCGAGCGTTTCCACCCGCGCCCTCGGGTCGCGGGTGGTCGTCGTGCCGCCTTCCGTCGCTACCTCGTCGAGGACGCGCACGGGTGGACCGAGACGGGACCTCCCGGGACGTTGACGTACACCGAGGCGGACCTCGACCGGTTGCTCGGCGTGGACGATGGCGCGACGGTGCTGCTCTTCGTCGGCCGGTTCCTCGGCTTCAAGCGCGTGCCCGCGCTCGTGCGCGCGTTCGCCCGGGCCCGGACCGGGTTCACCCGGCCCGGCTCGCTCGTGATCTGGGGCGGCCATCCCGGCGAATGGGAGGGTGAGCACCCGCACACCGTGGCCGAGGAAGTGGGCACGGAGGGCATCTACTTCGCCGGCTGGCGGGGTCACGACGACCTCCCCGAAGGGCTCGCCGCCTGCGACGTGCTGGTCGTCCCGTCCGTCGCCGATCCGTATCCCCAGGTGCCCCTCGAGGCGATGGCGGTCGGGCTGCCCGTCCTGGCGTGTCGCAGTGGCGGGCTGATGTCGATGGTGAACCTCGATCCCGACCGCCCGACCGGCTGGTTCGTTCCGCCCGACGATCCCGGTGCGCTCACTGCCGCGCTGGTCGATGTGGTCAACGAACCCGCCCAGGTCGCGATCCGGGGCGCCAATGCGCTCGCTCACGCGCGGGCCGAGCTGTCGTGGGACGGCTTGGCCCCGCGCTTCGAGGCCGTCTACGACCGGGCCGTCGAGCATCATCGGGCCCGGACGGTCGCGGGCGCCGGATGAGCCGCGCCATGACTCATGATGCAACGAAGCCGCGAGCTCGAGGAGGAGCATGAATTTCGCGATCATCGGCGCGGGGATGGCGGGGATCCTCAGTGCGATCAAGTTGGCGGAAGCGGGATTCACCGACTTCACGATCTACGAGAAGAGCGACCGCTTCGGTGGCACCTGGCGGGAGAACACCTATCCCGGCCTGGCCTGCGACGTCCCGTCGCACCTCTACTCGTACTCGTTCGCGCCGAATCCCGAGTGGAGTCACCAGTTCTCGCCCGGGCCCGAGATCTGCGCGTACTTCGAGCGGGTCGCACGAGAGCACGGGCTGAAGGACCGGGTCCGGTTCGGCGACGAAGTCGTCCGGTGCGAGCACGCCGGTGGACGGTGGAAGGTCGAGACCGCGAGCGGCCATCACGACGACGTCGACGTTGTCATCGCCGCCACCGGCGTGCTGCATCACCCCCGCTATCCCGACATCGAGGGTCTGGACACCTTCGCGGGCGCGATGTTCCACAGCTCACGTTGGGATCATGACGTCTCGCTCGAGGGTGCGCGTGTCGGCGTCATCGGCACCGGCTCGACCGCGGTGCAGATCGTCGGTGCGATCGTCGACCAGGTGGGGCACCTCGACCTGTTCCAGCGCACTCCGCAATGGGTGCTGCCCCAGGTCAACCCGGAGATCACCGAGGAAGAGAAGGCCGCGTTCCGCGACGATCCGTCGAAGCTGACCGAGCTCCACGCGAGTCTCTCGCAGGCGTTCGGGGTCTTCGCCAACGCGGTCGTCGACGCGGACTCCGATGAAGCGGAATGGATCCAGACCGCGTGTCTGGACAACCTCGAGAGCAGTGTCTCGGATCCCGAGCTGCGTGAGCGGCTCCGGCCCGAATACCGGGCGGCCTGCAAGCGGCTCATCATTTCGCCGAACTTCTACGAGGCGATGCAGGCGCCGAACGCGGAGCTGGTGACCGAGGCTATTGAGGCGGTCGTGCCCGAGGGTGTCCGGACGAAGGACGGTGTGCTCCACGAGCTCGACGTGCTGGTCCTCGCGACCGGCTACTACGCGGACGCGTTCATGCGTCCGATGAGCGTCATCGGACGCGATGGCCGGACGCTCGCGGACGCGTGGGCAGAACGGCCGAGCGCCTACCTCTCGATCTCGATTCCCGGGTTCCCGAACTTCTTCATGCTCAACGGCCCGAACGGCCCCGTCGGCAACTTCTCGCTCATCGAGGTGGCCGAGCTGCAGTTCGGCTACATCATGGGGCTGATCGAGCAGCTGCAGTCGGGTGATCATCACGAGATCAGCGCGACCGAGGCCGCGCTGGAGGAGTTCGAGGCCGCGCGGGTCGAGGCCTCCAAGAAGACGATCTGGGTCACCGGTTGCCAGAGCTGGTACCTCGACGACCGGGGGATCCCTGCGGTCTGGCCGTGGACCTTCGACCACTTCCGCGCCGAGATGCGCGCCCCGGATCCCGAGGCCTTCGAGTACCGCTAGGCGCCGCACCCCCCGGATCGCGGGGCGAGGGGACGACAAATGTCCTGGTCGGGAGGCAATTTCCGCGTCGCGCTCAAGTTCTGGCGGGCAACCGTCGATACAGGGCGGCCGCGTGTTGCACGATCCGGCCGGGCGCGGACGATCCGCAGGGAGAAGCAACGTGCGAGGTGGTATCGGCCGTGCGATGTCACCGTCTTCGGGCACCTTGTAGGTTTCCCGCCCGAAGCCGTAGGGGGAGCCGATGTCGGAACGGCCGCTGCGCCAGTACTACGACCACGTCGAGATCGATGTCGACGATGATCTGGGCTCGGTCGTCGAACCGTGGTCGCGCCAGCGGCTCCGCTTGACCGAGTCGCTCTCGGGGCTGACCGAAGCTCAATGGAAGTCGCCGACCCGCTGTGCGGACTGGGATGCTCGAGGAGTCGTCGGTCATCTCGTCACGGTCGACGCCTTCTTCACGATGACGCTGCGCGCCGCGCGCGCCCGCTCGACCCCGACCACCTTCATCCGCGGCTTCGATCCGTCCACCGGTACCAACGACCTTGTCGCGCCGTTGCTCGAGCTACCGATCGCCACCCTCCTCGGGCAGTTCGTTGCGGGAACCGAGACGCTGCAGGCAACGGTCGAGGAGCTCGACGGCGATGATTGGCGGGCGCTCGGTGAAGCTCCCTTCGGTCACATGCCGGCGCGTCTCGTCCTCGCGCATGCCTTCTGGGACTCATGGCTCCACGAGCGCGACATCTTCGAGCCGCTGGGCGTCGACGTCGTGGTCGAGGACGACGAGCTGCTGACCGCGACCTGGTACACGCTCGTGGTCGGGTGCCTGCAGGGAGGGCTGATCGGCGATCCTGATCCGGTCGGGCCCGGCGCCGAGACACCGATCGACGTCACGGTGAAGTTCGACGACCTTCCCTTCGTGCCCTTGAGAGTGCAGATCGACACCGGTGCGCGCATCTCGCGTGGTGCCGGCGGGAGTGCCGTCGACGGAGGTTCCGCGGTTGACTTCGTGGAATCAGTCGCCGGGCGAGCGTCGGTGGACGCGCTGGGTCCGCTCCCGGCCGACCTGACCGACCAGCTCCGCCGCGCCGCCCAGATCCTCTAGCTCCGCCTGGGGGACCCGGGGAGCAGCTACGGGCAGGTCGTCCCGGCGGCCGGTGGCACGACGTTGATCAGGTAGGCGACGACGGCGTCGTCGATGCACTGGTCCCCTCGCGCGAACGACGTGTGGGCGTTGCCGTCGGAACGCAGCAGGGTCGCGGAGTCGAGGCTCTTCGTGAGCGCCTCGGCCCCTGCGATCGGCGTCGCGGGATCGCCGGCACTGCCGACCACCAACAGCGGCGGGGCCCCCTTCGCGTCGAGCGGGCCGGGGGGCGGCTCGACCCGCGGGACGGGCCAGAACGCGCACGGTAGGGAGAACATCACGCTGACCGCGCGGAAGCGGGGCGGGTCCCGGTCGAGTCGGCGTACCGCCGCTCGTGCTGCTTTCGGACTCAGCCGCCCACCGAGGTCCACGCAGTTGATCGCGTAGTGCGCTTCGGTCTCGTTGTCGTACGAGCCATCGGGCCGGCGACCGGTGTAGCGGTCCTGCAACGCCTTCAGCGGCCTGCCGTCGTCTCTCGCGGCCGCATCGAGGGCCGTCATCAGCTCGGGCCAGCCGGCGGATCCGCGGTACAGGCCACTCACCACCGCGAGCTCCGCCTGGGTGCGACCGAAGGGCTTCCCGTCGACCTCGAGGGGTACGGAGGACAGGTACTTCATGAGCGAGTCGTAGTTCTGCTCCGGAGACCCGAGGGAGGAGAACGGGCAGGACGGGTGCCGAGAGCAGTCGAGGAGTGCGTCACTGAGCGCGTCTTCGAAGCCGACCGCCTCGGAGGAGGAGGCACCCCGGGATGCGCGCTGGGGATCGACGGCCCCGTCGAGGACGGCGGCGCGAACGCGGGTCGGGAAGAGATCGGCGTAGACCACGCCGAGGTAGGTGCCGTACGAGAAGCCGAGGTAGCTCAGCTTCTCGGCCCCGATCGCGGCGCGGACGCGGTCCATGTCCCGGGCAGCGCTGAAGGTGTCGACGTGGCGCAGGAGGGAACCGCTGCGCAGGGCACACCCGCGGACCAGCCTCGCGACCGCGTCGACCGCCTTGTCGCGCACCTTCGGATCCTGCGCCGTGAGATCTCCGCCGTACAGGGGGTCGAGATCGTCCGCGCAGTCCACTGCGGTGCTGTGGCCGACTCCGCGCGGGTCGAACGCGACGAGGTCGAACCGGCGGAGCACCTCCGGTGGCATCAGGAGGACCGCATCGCGCATGAACGACACGGCCGACTGACCCGGTCCACCGGGGTTGATCACGAGTGGCCCGAGGCTCTGCGCGGGATCGTCGGCGGGCCGTCGCACCACCGTGATCTGGATCTGCTCACCGCGAGGGCTTTCGTAGTCGAGCGGTACGCTCACCCGCGCGCACTGCAAGCCCTGGCCGCCGTAGCGCATCCACTTCGCCGTCGTGGCCACCGGTCCCTGGCAACGCGTGGATGGGAGGACGTCAATGGCGTCCGAGAAGCTTCGCAATGGCGAATCGAGCGCGTTGAACGCCGTGACGAGGTCGTCGGACGTCGAGTTGAGCTCCGTGACGAGGCGGTTGTACGTCCCGATGTCGGTGGCCGCTCCGGCCAGCGCGCAGTCGATTGAGGAGGTCGACCAGACGGCCCTCCAGCTCGACCACTCGGCCGGTTGCCGCAGTCGCGGCTTCGGCCGACGCGCCGAACGTCGTGATGACGGTTCGGGCCGCGGAGAGATCCGTCTCTGCTCGTCGCAGGGTCCCGCGCGCGGCCGCGATCTGATGTCGCTCCTGCATGAGCCTGTGGTCCGCGTCCCGTTCGGCGCGCGTCCCCAGCCATGCGATGCACGCGCCGCCGGCCAGCACGACGCCGGCCAGCACGAGCGCGACGAGGCTCCAACGTGGGGTCCGCTTGATCGGAGGCGGTGAAGGTACGTCGTAGGTCACGGGGTCGGTCCGGTGAGCTCGGCAACTGCCTGCTGCGCGGTCGCCAGTGCGGCGCGTGCCTTCGCCAGCTGGTCGTTGAGGTCACGGATCGACGTGAGCGCCTCGCCGGAGTACAGGTTCCGCGCGGCTTCGAGGTTGCCGTCGTTGGCCAGCGCGACCGCTCGTTGGAGCACGGCGCTGGTCGCGGCGGACTTCGCGACCATGGTGTCACCGGCCTCGATGATGTCCGAGACCGATGTCGTGACCTTCTCGGTGCGGTCGATCGGCTCATCGGCGCCTTGTTCGGCGACGCGCGTCCGGCTGACGATGCCCGCACGGTCGCGCGCGAGCGCGTCAGCCTTGTCACCCGTGTCCGACGCGGCCCCGTAAGCGAGCACGCCTGCGATGAGCAGCATGACGCCTACCGCCACGACCACTCCCGTTGCCACCAGCACCAGGACCGTCCGGGAGCGGGATCCTGCCTGGTCACCGCCAGTCACGGGCAGATCATGCCCCAGGCAGCCCGCCGGTCCCGGGCACCGCGTCGCTACGAGCGCGCGGGTTCGAGGCCCGTGATGTAGTCCGCGAGCAGTGCGGCCAGCTCGATCGCGAGCTCCGGGTCGCCGAGATCGGGGTCGGTCCAGGTCTCGGAAACCCGCCGCCAGGTCTGGGCCCGGCCGAGGAACGGGCCCACCACCGCGGCGTCGCCGACGAGCGGTCGCCACTGGTCCTCCCGTTCGAGGATCTGCGCGATGACCTGCTTGTTCTGGGTGACCTGCGGGTGCTCGGCGTGGAACCCGATCTCGAGCGCGAGGACCTTCGCGCCCTTCACTGCGTCGGCTCCTATCACCTGGGCCTCGTAGTGCTCGCGTGGCGGTTCGGGCGGCCCGAACCAGACCTTGATCCCGTAGCGACGCACCCGCAGGCGAAGCTCGCCGAGCTGTGGCGGCAGCATCCCGCGCAACGCGTCGCCGACCTCCTCGAACAGCTGCGACTCCATGGCGACAGCATGTCGCGTCCCGCCCCACCCGTGCAGTGGGGCCGATTCCTTAGGATGCGCCCGGGCGCCGGCTCGGGAGCCGGCCGGAAGGAGAGGAACTCTCGTGGAGATCGAAGCAATCGACGGACTCCGGGTGTTGCGGCTCGGTGACGGGCTCAATCAGTTCGACGCGACGTTCGTGACCGAGCTCGGCCAGGCACTCGACGCCGTCGAGTCGGATCCCGAGGCCACGACGCTCGTGACTGTCGCCGCCGGCAAGCACTTTTCGAACGGCTTCGATCTCACCTTCCTCGGGAGCCTCGAGCTTGACGCATTGATGGCCTTCATGGATCAGACGAGCGCGACCCTGGCGCGCATCCTCGTGTTCCCGATCCCCACGGTCGCGGCGATGAATGGCCATGCGTTCGGGATCGGTGCGCTGCTCGCGCTCGCGCACGACCAGCGTGTGCAGAACGCCGAGCGGGGCTGGTTCTGCTTGCCCGAAGTGGATCTGCAGATGCGCTTCAACCCGTTCCAGCTGGGGCTCGTGGTCGGCAAGCTCTCGCGACCTACCGCGAACGAGGCCGTGCTCAGCGGGCGGCGTTGGGATGGAGCCGCGTCGATGGCGGCGGGGATCGTCGACGCAGTCGCCACGCCTGACGAGCTCGTGCGGGTTGCCACCGAGATCTGCGCGTCCAGAGTCGGGAAGCCGCGCGAGATCGTGAAGACGCTCAAGGGAGATCTGTACGCCGGGATGCTCGCGACGCTCGGATGAGCAACGCGCCGACGAAGATCATCGGTGCGCCGATCACGGACCAGAGGATGTCGCCGGACATGAACGAACCACCGATGACGCCAACCCCCTGGAAGAACCAGACGCCACCAACCAGGATCAGCAACGCTCCGACCACCGTGCGCACCATTGCGACAACCTCCCCGTGCGACTCTACGGTGCCGCCCTCCGGATCCTCCGTGAGTGTCCGATGGCTCTGACCTTCTGTGTGCTCCTCACCCCGGCGCCGGGCGGCGAGGCACTGCTCGTGGAGTACGAGGATCAGGTCCTGATGCTCCTCTCCGATCATGGTGCTCGCGTCCTGCAGCGGGTGCGAA
This sequence comes from uncultured Acidimicrobiia bacterium, assembly GCA_963770095.1. Lineage (GTDB taxonomy): Bacteria > Actinomycetota > Acidimicrobiia > IMCC26256 > JAENVU01 > Chersky-806. The sequence continues at coordinate 1,295,996 of CAVYOO010000002.1, read as the reverse complement.
CGGTCGATCCGTCCGCCGGCCGGCCGTTCGAAGTGCACGTCCTCGAGTTCCCGTCCCAGGACGCGTTCGACGCGTACATGGAGAACCCGAATCGGCTCGCCCTGGCCGGGCTTCGGGACCGCGCGATCGCGAGCACCGAAGTGCTTCGCGTCGAGGTGGTCTAGCCGCCCCACTTCACGTGGTACTCGTCCTTCCACCACTCGGCCCGGCGGATCTCGTCCGGCGTCGTCACGAGCGAGGGATCCTGGCCGAGGTCCTGCGGTGTCGGACCGATGCGCTCGGAGAACGGGAGGAGTGATTCGACATCGAAGCCGTAGCAGCGCGCGGCCGTCTCGCCCAGCAGGGCGCGGGTGTCACCGACCGGCACGTCGGCGAAGTCGCTGCGCAGCCGTTCGACGGTGTTGGGCCACGTGCCTTCCGGGTGGGGGTAGTCCGTACCCCACATCGCGACGTCACAGCCCACGGAGTGTCGGCGGCGGATCTCCTCCTTCGACATCGTCGATGCCCCGACGAAGATGTTCTCGCCGAAGTACTCCGACGGGAGCTTCGAGATGATCCCCTTCATCATCGCGGCCATCTTCTTCGTCGTGTGCCCGCCGCCGAAGTACTGGTCCCACTTCCACTTCATGTCGGGTACCCAGTAGCAGGCGCCCTCGGTCACGACGAACTTCAAGTTCGGAAACCGCTCGAACGCACCGCTGAACAGCAGGTGCGCGATCGGGCGGTAGGTCCAGAACACGACCTCGGCGAGGTAGATGCCGATGAAGTCGTTCATCTCCTCGCGGGGCGCCTCACCGGAATGGGTGTGCACCGGGAAGTTGGCGGCCTGGCACGCGGCCCACACCGGGTCGTAGGAGGGATCGTTGTAGGGCGTGCGGTCACGCCACATCGTCGGGATCATGACGCCGCGGATGCCGGGCTTGTCGGACGAGCCACTCGATCTCGGCCACCGAGCGATCGACGTCGTGGCAGATCGGGACGAGCCCGACCCCGGCGCGCCGCTACGGGCTCGTTGCGCACAGATCGACGAGGAAGCGGTTGTGGGCGTGTGCGCCGGCGAATGCGAGCTCCGGATCCTCGATCATGCCGGCCGAGAGACCGGCGCCGAACGGCGGCGACTCCATCCCGGTGATCGAGTCGGCGTCCGGAAAGATGACCTCGGCTGCGACGCCGTCGGCGTCCATCTCCTTGTCGCGCTGCTCGGCGTCGAACGCGCCGCGCAGGCCTTCTTCGTGGGTCGTCTCCCACTGGGTGATGTAGTCGTAGTTGAGCTTCATCTGGTCGTCGCGCATCGCCCGGCGCTCGGCGAGGAACGTCGTCGAACTGCTCCATGTAGCGGGCGTCCAGGTACGGCCGGTACTCCTCGCAGGGAAGACCGGCGTGGGCGTCGGCCGAGATGATCACGTACCGATCGCTCCCGCTTCGCTCATCGTTCCCGCTCCTGGCCCTGCGGGCCGGGCCGCTCGGGCCACGCTCCGCTCGTGTTCCGGCCTTCGGTCCGATCGCGTCCCGCTTCGCTCATGCTCATGAGTCCTTCTTTCCGAGCACCGACAGGTCGTCGTAGCGTTGATGGACGAACGGGAGCAGCCAGTCCGCCGGGGACGCGCTCGACGACCTCGCCGTGCTGCGTGGTGGCGACCTGTGCGAACTGCAGTGATACGAGGCGGCCGACAGGGATGTCCGCGATCGGGTCGATCGGGGAGTCGTGGAGCATGAGCGTCCCGTCGATCGTGCTTGCCGTCGCGCGCCTCTTCGTGCCGGTGCACGTGCGACCAGCGCGGGTTCGGTGTCGAAGCCCTTGCCGTCGGGCGAGGGGCTCAGCTTGAAGTAGAAGTCGGTCTTGTCGCGCGGCGCGATGTCGACCGGCGTCGCCGATCGTGCCCCGGACCTCCGCCAGTGGGAAGCCCATGCGCTCCATGTGTGCGTGCACCTGGTCGCCCTGGATGTCGATCGCGACCGCGCCGATCTTCTTCGGCTCGCCGTAGGTCTCTCGTCCTCCGACCGTGGCTTGCTCGGTGGTCATCGGCATGAACAGCGCGTACTCACCTTCCTGGGAGCCGTGCCGCGCCCGCACTCCGAACCAGCCCGCGCCGAAGATGGGGATGCCCGTACCCATGTTCACCGTCGCGAAGCGGATCCGTGCGAGTGGCTCGCTCGGCTCGAGCGGTGGCGGCAACACCTGACGGATCACGTCCGGGTCGGTCTCCCACACCGACGGTGACCGCGGTGGACCAGATCTGCGCGGACGTCGCCTCGACCTCACGGTTGCGTTGGGCTTCCGGCGCCCGTGCTCCGTAGCGGACCGTCATGGTGTCCCCCCGATCTCGTGGTGGTGCGGTCGCTAGTCTCGCACGATGCGCAGCGTCGAGGACAAGGTCGCCGTCGTCACCGGTGGTGCCAACGGCATCGGTCTGGCGATGGGTCGACACTTCGCCGAGCACGGTATGAAGGTGATGCTTGCGGACATCCAGCCCGAGCCGCTCGCCGACGCAGTGGCGGCACTCCGATCCGACGGCCTGAGCGCGGCCGGGTGCGTCACGGACGTCACGAAGCCCGAATCGGTCGAGTACCTCGCGGAACAGACGGTCGGCGAGTTCGGCGCGGTGCATGTCCTGTGCAACAACGCCGGTATTGGCCCGGGTGGTCAGACCCAGCTCTGGGAGTACGAGCCGAACGACTGGCGCTGGTGCGTCGACGTCAACGTGCTGGGCATCGCGTGGGGGATCAAGGCGTTCGTTCCCCGCATGATCGAGCAGGGGAGCGAGGGTCACATCGTGAACACGTCGTCGGGCAACGGCGGCATCGCGCCGATGGGCGACGCGGCGATCTACGCGATGACGAAGAGTGCGGTGACCACGCTGACCGAGCTTCTGTACTACCAGCTGAAGTCGGAGGGGACCGGGTTGTCCTGCTCGGTGCTCTTTCCCGGACCGAACTGGTTGCGGACCCAGCTCTGGAATGCATGGAAGACGCGGCCGCCCGAGTACGCGAAGTCAGTTGCGCGCACCACCCCCTATCCGAGCTTCGAGGAGTTCGAACAGCACATGGAGTCGGCGGGGACGCCACTGCCGATCACCCCGCTCGAAGAGGTCGCGGCGCGGGTGCTCGACGCGATCCTCGCGGATCAGTTCTGGATCAATCCCGGCGGCGATGAACCGCTCGACGCCGCGCTACGCATCGATGAAGGCGCGGCGGAACCCCGACTACTTCCGGAACTGGAACCCGGGAGCCACGGATGAGTGACGTTCCCAGCAAATGCAACGGCAGTTGCGTTAGATTGGCGGGATGGCTTCGGGAGCACCGCGGGTGGGGGAGCGTCGACCGGGCGGCCGCAGTGCGCGGCGTGCGCAACGACGTCGTACAGGCGACGACCGATCTGCTGGCCGAGGCCGGGTACGAGGGCCTGAGCATCGAGGCCGTCGCGGATCGGGCCGGGGTGCACAAGACGACGGTCTACCGACGTTGGCCGACCAAGGCGGAGCTCGTCGCTGACGCGTTGAGCGAACGAAGCGTGCAGCACGTCCCGGTCCCCGACACCGGAACCTTTGCCGGTGATCTCGCCGCGCTCGCGCGCGCGGTCGCGTCGAACATCGGGTCGGAGATCGGCGGCGCGATGGCCCGCACACTGGTCTCGGCATCGACCACCTCCTCCGAGGTGGCCGCGACCGCGTCCGAGTTCTGGGCGGAGCGGCTTGCGTTGACGGGCGCGATCGTTGACCGGGCGATCGAGCGCGGCGAGGTGCCGCGCGGCACCGACCCCGACCTCGTCATCCAAACCCTGATCGGGCCGCTGTACGTCCGCTTGCTGCTCACCGGCGAGCCCGTCGACGCCGACTTCGCGGCGCGCGCTGCCGCACTCGTCGCCCGGGGCGCGCGGGCCGGCTGACCACCTCGGTGGCGCGAGGTGAGCCGCTCTGGTCGAGACGATGAACGCCACGACCCCCGAGGGGTCGTCGATCCGACGCCGGATCGACCATTGCGAGCACGTGCTGGCCGCCGTCGTGAAGTGACGGGAACCTGATCCGATCGTGGCCTCGGAGCACGCATTGTCGGTGATGTTGGTCATCGGTTCGGCGCCGCGTTGGTAGCCGATCCGCTCAGCCGGGTATGGCCAGTGAATGGCCGCGTTGCTTGCTTTCTCGTTGCTGTTGGTCGCTGCGGTCCTGTTGTCGGAACGGTTCCGACGGACGGTGCTCTCGAGCGCGGTGCTGTTTCTCGCCGGTGGGTTTGTCGTCGGGAAGGGTGGCACCGGACTGGCGGTAGCCGGACCAGGGACAAGAGGTCCACAGCTGGTGGCCGAGCTCGCGCTCTTCGCGATCCTGATCACGGATGGAACCCGGCTGGGGCTAGGCGTGCGCGACCAGGGTCCCGGGTTGCGCACCGCCCAGTGGAGGCTGCCGGCACGGGCGCTCGCAATCGGGATGCCGGTGACGATCGCACTCGCGGCCGCGGCCGCCCATTGGCTGGTCGGCCTGGCTTGGGTCGATGCGCTGCTGCTCGGGGCGGTGCTGAGCCCGACGGATCCCGTGTTCTCCGCTTCGCTGGTCGGGAACCGGGCAGTCCCACTCCGCTTGCGCCGGCTCCTGAACATCGAGAGCGGCGTGAACGACGGGATCGCGCTCCCGGCGGTGCTCGTGTTCCTCAGCCTTGCCCTGCATGACAGCCCACCGCTGTTCTCCATCGGCGCGGAGCTCGTCGGCGGCGTCGCGGTCGGACTCGGGGTTCCGTACGTCGTTGCCCGACTCGAAGGGCTTCGGTGGTTCGCTCGCGCGAGCCGGTACGACCCCCTCGGTCCACTCGCCGTCACGTTGGTTGTGTACGCAACGGCGCGCGTGACCGGCACGAATCTCTTTCTCGCGGCCTTTGCCTGTGGGATCGCGCTGGCGTGGTTCGACGAACGGGGCACCCGAGCCTTCGAGCGCCTTGCCGATCCGATCTCGGAGCTGTTCAAGCTCGCCGCGGTCTTCGTCTTTGCCGCGCTCATCACCCCGACCTACTTCGACATCGGGTTCGGTGGTGTGGTGTTCAGCGTGTTGATGCTCGTCGCGGTCCGCCCGGCGGCCATCTTCGCGGCCCTCGCGAGATCCGGACTGACCCGAAGGGAGTTCGCCGTTGCCGCCTGGTTCGGGCCGCGGGGATTCGCGTCGATCGCGTATGCGCTGTTCGTCCTGCAGTCGGGGGTCGCGGGAGGCGAGGTGCTGTACCACCTGGTGGCTGTCGTGGTGATCTCCTCGATCGTGATCCATTCGACCCTTGACGTCCCGGTGGCCAACTGGGCCGCGGCCACCCCGGCCCGATCACGAGAGGCGGGCGGTGTCGGCGTTTCGCCGGTTCCCGACGGACACCGCGTCGACCTCGGCGCCGATCAGGGTGGCCAGCGCGCCGAGGTAGAGCCACAGCAGGACGACGACGATGGAGCTGATCGACCCGTACCGCCGCGAGAGGCTCGAGAAGTTCGAGGTGTACACGGCGAAGAGCCCGGATCCCGCGAGCCAGAGCAGTGACGCGACGATCGGGCCCGCAGTGACGAACCGGTCGGCCTGATAGCCGGACGACACGTGATAGAGCCCGCGCACGGCGAGGGCGAGGAACACGGCCAGGACCGGCCATCGAAGGACGCCGACTACGGCCTCGACGCCGTCGGGCACCGCCGCGGCCCGGTTGAGCTGGGGCGGAAGCACGGAGATGAGCCAGACGGCGACGAGCACGACGACGATCACGACGAGCGTGACCAGGAGCGCGAGGCCGCGGCGCCGGGCGTAGCTCCGAGCGCTGCCGGCGTCGTTGATCACCGCGAGCCCGCGGAGCAGGGCGGCGGTTCCGGCCGACGCGCTCCAGAAGGCGAGTACGAACCCGATGCCCGCGGCGATGCTCACGTTCACACCGCCGGCTCCGTTGGTGGCTCGCAGCTGCGCGGTGAGGAAGGAGCGGGTCGACGCAGGCAGAGCACCGGCAAGGTTGTGAACCTGTCTCGAAATCTGGTCCGGATCGGCGAACACGCCGTACAAGGCCGTCGCAGCTACGAGCGCGGGAACGAGTGCGAGGAACGCGTAGAACGCCACGCCGGCCGAGACGAGTGTCAGCTCGTCGTCGCGTGCGAGGTCCTTGACCTCGAGCACCTTGGCCCCGAGTCGCTGCATCGTGGATGGTTCACCGTGTTCGTCGACCATGTCACTCCTCCGGAAGCTGTCCGAGGACCGTTCTACTGTCGTACCCGGAACCGCCGGCTTCGTTGCGGGAAGACCGGAGTGAACCGGGTCCCCGCGTCCCGGTGGTTCGGGATCCGTTCGGTCAAGGTGGTGTGGCTCGGCTGCCGGACGTCGCCTCGAAGTAGGCCTCGGCGGCGGCAACGTCGCGGGGATAGGTGCGGGCGGCGGCAAGCAGGACCATCCCGTTGAGAAACAGCATCGGGACCATGACGAAGAACGTGGCCCGGAGGCCTGCCGGACCTCCGCCGGCGAGATGATCGGCGAGGAGACCGAACAGGATCGGCCCCACACTCTGGGCCACGGTCCGGACGATGGTGCGAATCGCTTCGGCCCGCCCCCAGAGCAGTGGGTGCACGATGTCGAGTCGTGACGCGTCCAGGGTGGGGATCGGGATCGCCAGCAGCGCACCGGCGGCGAGCATGAACGGGAGTGCGGCCGCGATCGAGTGGAGGAACAACAACGGCAGCAGGACGGGGCCGACAGCGAGGAAGGCCGCGGCGGCGAGGGTCACGCGCGCCGCGGTCTGACCGCGCGCCAACCAGCGATCGCCGATCCGGCCACCCATCAGAAGGCCGGCCAGCGCACCGGCACCGACCACCGGTACGAGCAGCGCCGCGGCGTACTGCTGGATCCGGTACTGATGGATCACAAAGGAGACAAGGAAGATCTGCAAGCCCGAGAAGAAGAGGTCGCCGAGCGAGCCTCCGAGCATGAGCAGCACGTTGGTCCGGATGCCGAGGACGTACCGGGTGACCCGCGGCGAGCGTCATCGTGCCCGGGTCGGCTCGCGGCCCCGAAGCACCGCCCGCCCGGCGCGTGGCGGCACCGGCCTCCGACACGCGGGCCTCATGATTCGTGACCCCGCCGCGCGCCGGTTCGGGCACGTGTCGAAGGACCAGGTAGAGCCCGATCGCGAAGGCGCCGAGCAGCCAGAAGACCGCGCGCCAGGTGGTCACCGCGATGAGGGCGCCCGCGACGACGAGCCCGCCACCGACGCCGATCATCTCACCCGTCCGGATTCGGCCCAACGCGGTTCCTCGCTGTCGCTGGGAGAACAGGTCGCCAGTCAACGACGCAACCGCCGGATACGCGACGGCGGTGACCCCGCCGAGAAAGAGACGGGCACCGAGCAACATTCCGAACGAGGTGGCCAACCCGCCCAATGCCATCGCGAGCCCCCACATGAGCACCATTCCCCGGAGGAGGGAGATTCGCGGAAGCCGGTCAACCGCGACGCCCGCCGGAATCGTCGCGACTGCCGCGACGAGGGTGACGGCGGCGGCGAGGAGGCCGAGCTCGGCGTGTCCGATCCCGAAGGCGTGCTCGAGCGAAGGCGCGAGCGCGCCGACCGCGCCCCGGTCGGCAGCCTCCACCGCGAGCACTCCGGCCAGGATGACGACGGTCCGGCGAACAGGCACCGAGCTGCCGGCGCGTTCGACGGACCGGGCGACGCGCGGGTTCACCGGGGAGCTCCCGATTGGCTTTCCACTCCTTGGTGCTACCCACCGCGCGGTGATTCGTCGCACGCCGCGGCCGGTCGACCAGAAGACTGCGTTCAGGAGCTCTCGCCGGAGCCCGACGTGCTGACCTTCACCCCCGGATCTCCGAGCTCGAGGCTGAACTGGGTCGTCGTGGCCACGCTCGCCTCGTTCTCGAGCGCCGGAGTTGGGGCTGCGCTGACGAGCAGGCGACGATGGTTGCGCTGCCACTCACCGCGCCAGTCCGTGCTGCCCGTAGCTTCGGGCGGTTGGATGAGCTCCCAGGAATCCAGCTGCGATACGTACCAGCGCAAGATCTGGCGCGGGGTTGCCCCCGATACCTCGAAGCTCCGTACGGTGACGCCCGCCTTGCGGCTGCGCGGGCCCGTAGCGCTGCTCCCCGGATACCGGGGGATCGACGCGAACGTGTCCTTGGAGAACGTCGACGATTGCGCCGCGGGCTGGGTCGAGGAACTCGTACCGCTCGAACCGCACCCGGCCGCGACCGTGGCGGCGAGCAGGACGACGACCGCCCAGAGTGCGAACCCGGGCGCGCGTCGGCGGGATGCGCCGGTCACCCCCGCAGGGCGGCGATGAGCTCGTCCTTGGTCATGGACGAGCGACCCTCGATGTCGCGCTCGCCCGCGAGTCGCTGGAGCTCGTCCATCGTGCGATTTTCGTACGGCATGCCCGGGCGGTGGAGCGGCGCCTCGGGATCCATCTCGCTCGCGGTTCGCTTCGTGGCGGTCGCGGCGTCGGAAGCGGCGTCCGCAATCTGGCTCCCACCGCGCTCGACCGCGGCTGCGCCGGTCTCCCGAGCGCGTCTGACTGCCGCTTCCGTCTCGGATTCCATCGAGTCCAGCTCGGCACTCGTCCTCCGCCTGACCCGCCCGGTGACGCGTCGACCCCGAACCGAGAGGCGGTCGACTGCGGTAGACAGCTTCGTTGTCAGCTGTCCCTCGTCGGGAAGCAGCTCCGCGTCACTCCGGCCCCGAGCCTTCGCGACCGCGAGGTCGACGGCTCCGATGACGGCATGCGCCCCGTCCGAGAGGACATCGGTCGCGACGTCGACGGATCCGCGGCCCGCCCGCACCGCCGAGCCGGCTGCAGCTCGGCCTGCTTCGGACGCTCGTCCGGCGGAATCTCGTACGGCTCCCACATCCTGTTCGATCTTGCGCGTCGTCATGAGGCACTCCTCCTGGTCGGTGGGCCTTCGATCGGCCCACTCGTGATGTCGATGAACGTTGGCGCTCCGGCCTGTTTCGAGTCCTACCCGGCCGCTCTCACCGACGAAACGTGCCGTGACCCGGTGCACACGCCGCCCGGTTCCTGCCCGGTTCTTGGACTGGTCCCGCCCCGCACCATTTGGCCCTGCCGGTCACGATCGGTCGGTCAACGCTCCGGCATGGATGCGTACGGGAACGCCGCACCGCTGTGCGAGCTCTCGAGCGCGCCGAACCGCGCGATCGAACTCGGTTTCGACCGCTCGCTCCGTGAAGGCGCCGGACATGAACACCACCCACTCGTCGGCGTACCGGTTGTAGACGTGGACCACGGTTGGCGCAGGCACATTCACCACCACCTCGCTCCGGCGGGAGCCCGAGTGTGGACGTACCCGTGGGAGCGGCTCGTAAACCACTGCCTTCCCGTACGGAGCTGCATCGGATTCGGGCGCGCCGAGACGGGGTACGGCCAGCGTCATGAACGCGCGGTGGGAACCGACGGTCCTACGCGAGTACTCGCTCATAGCGGACGGTGAACGTGGGATCGTCGTCGGTCCTCGTGGCGAGATGGTGTGGTTGTGCTTCCCGCGCTGGGACAGCCCGGCGGTATTTGCGTCGCTCGTCGGTGGAAGCGGCGGGTATCAGGTGGCGCCGACGGACCGGTACGTCTGGGGTGGGAGCTACGAGCCGGGGACCCTGATCTGGCGCAGCCGCTGGGTGACCGGCACGGGGGTCGTGGAGTGCCGGGAAGCGCTCAGCCTGCCGGGCCGATCGGACCGGATGACCGTGCTGCGGCGGGTCACTGCGGAGCAGGACACGCTCATCAGCGTGAATCTCGCGCTTCGCAGCGACTTCGGGCGACGAGGAGCTCGTGAGCTCCATCTTGGCGACGACGGCGGTTGGCGCGGCCGACTCGACGGGGCGCGCTTTTGCTGGACCGGAGCCGCAGACGCAGTTGTGATCGACCATGGACGTCACCACGACCTGGAGCTCGAGCTCCGCCTCGCCGCCGGTGAGACCCGTGACCTGGTGCTGACTCTGACGACGGGCGACGAGCCCGAGGCGGTCGACCCCGACCGCGCCTGGGGGGCGACCGAGGAGGGGTGGCGGCGTCACTCCGTGGCCGGCGCGGGTCTCATCGCGGATCGCGACGTTCAGCACGCCCACTCCGTGCTCGCCGGGTTGACGAGCCAGTCCGGAGCCATGGTTGCGGCGGCCACGATGGGCCTTCCCGAACGCGCGGAGAAGGGGCGGAACTACGACTACCGGTACGCGTGGATCCGTGACCAGTGCTTCGTCGGCCTGGCCGCGGCACACGGTGCAAATCCGCAGCTGCTCGACAACGCGGTTCAATTCGTGACGAGTCGGTTGCACGAGGACGGTCCGAAGCTCGCGCCCGTGTACACTGTCGCGGGCGAACGGGTACCGGACGAGCGGCGCCTGGACCTTCCGGGGTACCCGGGCGGTGCTGACGTTGTCGGGAATTGGGTCAACAGCCAGTTCCAGCTCGACGCGTTCGGCGAGGCGCTGCAGGTCTTCGCCGCCGCGGACGAGCTTGACCGGCTGGATGCCGACGGTTGGGCCGCGGCCGAGATCGCGGCGAACGCGGTCGCGGCCCGTTGGCGGGAGCCGGACGCCGGGATCTGGGAGCTGGATCCGGCTCCGTGGACGGAGAGCCGATTGGCGTGCGCCGCCGGTTTGCGCGCCGTCGCTCGTTGCCCGCGGGCCGGGAGCACAGCCGCGCGTTGGGAAGCGCTCGCCGACACTCTGGTCGCGGACAGCTCGAACCACGGACTTCATCCCAGCGGGCGCTGGCAGCGCAGCCCGAGCGATCCCCGCGTTGATGCCGCGCTCCTGCTTCCCGCAATCCGTGGCGCACTGGCGCCGGATGATCCACGGAGTCGCGCCACGCTTCGAGCGGTGCTCGAGGATCTGACGGAGAACGGCTACGCGTACCGGTTTCGCCACGGCGACCAACCGCTGCATCGAGCCGAAGGGGCCTTCTTGCTGTGTGGCTTCCTGGTGTCGCTCGCGCTCCTGGATGACGGGGACGTCACGGGCGCGGCGCGGCTGGTTCGAGCGCAATCGAGCGGCGTGCGGGCCTCCTGGGTTGTTCACCGAGGAGTTCGACGTCACCCAGCGGCAGCTCCGTGGCAACCTGCCCCAGGCGTTCGTGCACGCACTGCTCATCGAGTGTGCGCAACGCCTCGGCGAGACCGCCGCGCGATCGCCCGCAGAGACCTCGACCGGAGCGGGATAGTCCGGCCCGCGCATGGGTACCTTCCGTCGGAACCGCCTTGGGCATGAACACCCGGGACCGCGAGAGGAATGCGAGGGGAACATGAGAGACGGATGTGTGGCAGTCGTGACCGGTGCATCCGCGGGCGTCGGGCGGGCCACGGCGATCGCCCTCGCCGAGCGGGGCTTCGATGTGGGCCTGCTCGCGCGAGGTCGGGCCGGCTTGGAGGGCGCGGCGAAGGACGTGGAGGCGATCGGTCGACGAGCGTTGACCTTGCCGGCCGACGTCTCGGACCATGACGCGGTGGACGAGGCCGCATCCCGGACCGAATCGGAGCTCGGGCCGATCGACGTGTGGATCAACGATGCCATGACGACCTGCTTCTCACCCGTCTCGGAGACACAGCCCGAGGACTTTCGCCGGGCCATCGAGGTGACCTTCCTCGGTCAGGTGTGGGGCACGATGGCCGCGCTCGAGCGGATGCGGCCTCGCGATCCGCGGTTCGATCGTCAATGTGGGTTCGGCGCTCGCGTTCATCGGCATTCCCTTGCAGGCGGCGTACTGCTCGTCCAAGTTCGCATGTCGCGGGTTCTTCGAGTCGACGAGGGCGGAGCTGCTGCACGAGGGAAGCAACGTACGGCTGTCCATGGTGCATCTGCCCGCCGTCAACACCCCGCAGTTCGACTGGTGTCGGACGACCATGGACCATCACCCGCAGCCCGTACCGCCCATCTACCAGCCCGAGATCCCCGCGAAGGCGATTGTGAAGGTCGCGCTCGACGGTCGGCGCTCGAAGGTGGTCGGTGCCTGGAACAAGCTGCTCGTCGCCGCCGGTCAGGTCGCGCCCGCGCTGGGGAACCACTACGCCGCGCTCGGGGCCTGGGACACGCAGCTGACCGACCAGCGGATCCAGGCCGATCGCCCTGACAACCTGCGGGCTCCCGCCGATGCCGACGGCGATGCGGGTGCCCACGGCGGCTTCGACGCGCGCGCCGGTGGCTCGCTCGACCCCAGCTTCCTCAAGTCGCTCCCCGATACCGCGCGGACGTTCGTGGCCGCGGCCGCGGCGGACGCGCGAGACCGGGCGCGCCGCATCACGAATCATCGGTGAACGTCAAGGCGGGACCCACTGGACGGTCATCGGGTCTCCTGGCGTTCCGCGTCATCTGGGGTGTGGTCCTGCTCGTGACACCGGGCAGGGCACTGGCGCTGCTGGGCGGTGCCGACGATGGTCACCTGGCCCGCGGAGTGATGCGGATCCTGGGTGCTCGACATCTGCTCGAGGCCGTCGCCGAGCGACGCTACGGGAGACGAGTTCGGGCGATCGCGGCCGCCGTCGACGGGGTCCACGCTGCGTCTGCGGTCGGCTTCGCCGTCGTCGACCGGCGCTGGAGGAGAGCTGCGCTCGCTGATGCCGCGGTTGCGACGGCCTTCGCGGTCATGGGGACGCTCGAACCGACCACCTGACCTGAGCGCTACAGCTCGTACGGTGGGCTAGGTGGCACAAGCGGAGAGGAACCGCGGGCTCATGGTCAGCGAGCGCGTCGCGCGCGTCGCGCGCTCAGCCACGCGTACACCAGGGCAAGGCCTGCGAGCACCGCGCTGAGCAGCTTGCGGCCCGTCGTCTGAGGGGCAGCGGCTGCCGGAGCGGTCGCGACCGGCGACGCGGGATCGACGAGTGCGGAGTCGTCCGCGTCCTCGCCCACGGGTTGCTCGTACCGCGCAACCGGAGGTTCGGTGTGCTCCTCGCGTTCCTTCGAGAAGCCGCCTGCCTTCAGATCGCGACAGATCTTCCAGACCACGGCCGCCACCAGCAGCGGGAGGACGAAGACGAGCACGCGCAACGTCGAGGTGACAGGCACGATGTCGAGCTGCAGCTTCGCGGCGATGATGTCCTGGCCGCCGGCCGCCGTGAGCACGACGAAGAACGTCAGCACTCCGGCACCTAGCGCGGTGCGCGCCGGGCGGTCGCTCGGACGGTCGAGCAGGTGGTGCTCGGCGTGGTCATGCGTAAGCCGGGCTTCGATGAAAGGCCACGCGTACAGCAGCACAAACGTGATGCCGGGAAGCACGATCGCGGGCCAGAAGACTTCGGGGATGCTGTAGCTCCCGACGTGCAGGAACCACGGCGGAAACAGGCGGATGGCGCCCTCGGTCCAGCCGAGGTACCAGTCCGGTTGGGCGGCGGTGGACACCGAGGGGGCCTCGAACGGCCCGTAGAGCCACACGGGATTGATCTGGACGAGCCCGCCCAGGAAGCACAGCACCGACGCGACGAGCGTGAAGAGCCCGACGCTCTTCATCGCGTAGGTGGGCCACAGCCTCGAGCCGACGACGTTGTGCTCCTTGCGGCCGCGCCCGTGGAACTGGGTGTGCTTCTGGCGCCACAGGATCGCGAGGTGGATCGAAAGCAAGCCGAAGATGGCGAGGGGGACGAGCAGGATGTGGATCACGAAGAGCCGGCGCAAGATGTCGTGGGCGGGGAACTCGCCGCCGAAAACGAGGAACGCAAGCCACGCGCCGACCACGGGTATCGACAGGACGAACGAGTACACGACCCGAAGCCCGGTGCCGGAGAGGAGGTCGTCGGGGAGGGAGTATCCGGTGAACCCGTTCGCCAGGCCCAGCAGCAGCAATGTCACGCCGACGATCCAATTGATCTCGCGTGGCTTGCGAAATGCGCCCGTGAAGAAGATGCGGCACAGGTGGGCGACGATCGCGGCGAGAAAGAGCAGCGCCGCCCAGTGATGGATCTGGCGCATGACGAGGCCGGCCCGGACATCGAAGCTGAGGTGGATGACGGACTGGTATGCCGACGACATCCGGGTTCCGTCGAGCGGCGCGTAGCTACCCCGATAGGTCACGGGGTCGAGGCTGGGATCGAAGAAGAACGCGAGATAGATCCCGGTGAGGACGAGAACGATGAAGGAGTAGAGCGCGATCTCGCCGAGCATGAACGACCAGTGGTCCGGGAAGACCTTGTTCAGGGTCTCCCGGGTGAATTTGGACGAGCCGATCCGCTCGTCGAACCAGCGGTTCAGGCGCCGGATCACGGTGACCCCCCGCCCTTGGCGATCGTGCCCGACGCGCTCGTCACGGCGCCCTGTCCCGGCGACATCCGCTCGAGGCTCTGCAGCCAGGAGACGAAGAGCGCGAACGCTCCGACGAGCGTGGCCACGCCGCCGAAGCCCCACATGACGACTCCGGCGAGCTGCTGATCCTGCAGTGCCGCGGTCGCCGAGCCATGGCTGTAGGACGGGTACCACGTGGTAGCCGCGATCGTCATCAACAGTCCGAGCGCATTGGCCGGCAGGGTGGCGACGAACAGGACCAGGACTCCGCCACCACGACGGGACCGCCGACCGGCCCCGAGCGCGGCCCACCAGAGCACGAGGGCGGTGAAGAAGAAGGAGGCATGCTCGAGGGCATGGATTGCCTGATTGTTCAGCGCCGCGTCGTACGCACCCGGGAGGTGCCAGGCGGCGACTGCGCCGACATGCACCCCGAGAGCGAGGACGATCCACGCAGCCCAGTGGGTCGTCGCGCGGCGGGGCCGGTACTGCCGGCGCAGCAGGGATGGAACGTCGCTCGGCGTGGCTTCGAGCGTGTGTCCGAAGACGACGAGCGGCGTACCCACCGCGATCAGTGGCGCAGCCACCGTGATCAGCAGCACGTGCTGCACCATGTGCGCAGTGAGGCTCGTGTCGGCGAGGCCGTCGAGTGGCGATGCGAGGGCGACGATGAGTGCGGCGGTCCCGGCGGCGAAGCACGCCACCTTCGCGGGGTGCACGAGTCGGCCCGGACCCGCCGCGTCCCAGGCGCGCACGACGCCCGCGCCGTAGAGCGCGCCTGCCGCCAGGATCAGCGCGAGCGGTCCGAGCTCAGCCACAGGCGTGGAGAAACGGGACGACACTGCCCTCGCCCAGGATCAGGGCGAGGTTGAACACTGAGGATGCGATCCCGAGCAGTCCGAGGAAGCGGTACTGCGAGGACAGTCCGCCCGAGCCGGTTCCGTTCCGCTGGTGATGCACGAAGGCGGCGGCCGCGAGCGACGCGAGGCAGAAGAGCGCGCCGACGGCCGTCCCGAGGTGCAGCGGCCAGACGGCGATTCCGTGCGTGCAGGCGCTCGACGGGCCGATGCGGTCCCGGCCCGCGTAGGCGGCATAGGCGGCGGAGAAGACCAGGTGTCCCATCCACGCGAGCAACGGGACGCCGACCGCGGCCCAGCCGATCAGGGCCATGGGTCGCTCGTCGGTCTGCACGTCGAGGCTCATCGGATGTGCGCCGAGATGAAGAGCGAAGAGAACACGAGGATCCAGACGGCATCGACGAAGTGCCAGTAGAGCGAGAACACCTCGACGCTCGTGTGGTGCTCGGGATCGATGAGGCCGCGCCAGACCTTGTACTGCACCACGATGCTGATCAACAGACCCGCGAGCACGTGTGTCGCGTGCAAGCCGACCGTCACGTAGTAGATCGAGCCGTACGCGTTCGTGTCCCATCCGAAGTGCAGGCTCTGGAAATCCAGGTAGGTGTTCACCAGGAACGCCGCGCCCATGAGGAACGAGAGCGCGAGCGCGACCCGGAGCACTCCGTTGCGGCCACGTACGACGGCAGCGTCCGCGGCGAAGATCGGGATGCTGCTGCCGAGGAGGATCGCGGTGAACAGCCATGCTCGGAAGTCGAGCTTCGGGAGCTCGAGGTTCCCGATCGGCCATGTCTGTGATGACGCCCGGAGGAAGAAGTACGTGGCGAGCAGCGCGAGGAAGAGCATCGACTCGGTCGCGATCAGCACCGCGACCCCCCAGAAGCCTCGGCCGTATCCCGTCCGTCGTGCCGGGCTCGGCGGCGGAACGGAGACGGTGCGCGGTGTGCGTGCAACCGGCTCGAGCATCGCGGTCATGGCGTCTCCGCCGTCCGCCAGGCCCAGCGCAGAAGACCGACCGCGGCGAGCACTCCACCAATGATGCCGATGAGCAGGGCTTGCGCGAGCAGCGCTACGAACAGGACCGCGATGCCGGTACCGAGCACGAATGGTAGATAGGTCTCCTCGGGGATCTCCATCGTGTCGGCCGGTTCCGCCCGCAACCCGCTCGTCAGCGGAGTCTCCTTGCGAAGCGCACCTTCTCGGCCGAGTGCACGCGTCGCCCGATCGGTGCCCGAGGTCGCCAAGGGCATCGGATCCTGGTCCCACAGTGGGTGCCGACTCTCGACGACCGGGATCTGCGCGAAGTTGTAATCCGGCGGGGGAGACGAAGTCACCCACTCGAGCGAATCGGCGCGCCACGGGTCCGGCGGGGCAACGTCGCCGTGACGCTTGCTCCAGATGAAGTTCGCGAGGGTGAGCAGCACGCCGAAGGCGAACACGAATGCTCCGATGGTGGCGAGCAGGTTCAACGCGTCCCATCCCAACCCGGAGTGGTAGGTGTAGATCCGCCGCGGCATCCCGAGGAATCCGAGGATGTGCATGGGGAAGAACGCCAGGTTGAAACCCACGAACATGGTCCAGAAGCTGATGGCGCCGAGCCGCTCCGAGAGCATCCGTCCAGTCATCTTCGGCATCCAGAAGTAGATGGCGCCGAAGATCGGGAACACGACGGCACCGTTCAGCACATAGTGGAAGTGCGCGACAACGAAGTAGCTGTCCGTGACCTGCCAGTCGAACGGAAGCACCGAGACCATCACGCCGGTGATCCCACCGATCAAGAAGATCAGCATGAAGCCGAGCGCGAACAGCATCGGGGTGGTGAGCTCCACGATGCCTCGCCACATCGTGGCGATCCAGGCGAAGAACTGGATGCCACTCGGGATCGTGATGACGAAACCGACGGCCGAGAAGAACGACATCGCAAGGGGCGGGATCCCGGTGGCGAACATGTGATGGACCCACACGCCGAAGCTGATGAAGCCGATCGCGACGAGCGACGTGACGACCCACGCGTAGCCGGCGAGTGGGCGGCGCGAGAACACCGGGATGATCATCGAGATCATGCCCTGCGCCGGGACGAACAGGATGTAGACCTCGGGATGACCCCAGAACCAGAAGAGGTGCTGGTACAGCAGCGTGCTGCCCCCGAGCGCGGGGACGTAGAACTGCGTACCGAAGAGCCGGTCCAGCTCCAGGAGGCCGGCGGCGGTCGTGACCACCGGCACCGAGAAGACGACCATGAACGAGAAGACAACCATCGACCAGACGAAGACCGGAAGCCGGTTCAGCGTCATGCCGGGCGCGCGCATCTTGAACGTCGTCACGAGGAAGTTGACGGCGCCGACGGTGGTCGAGATGCCGACGAAGACGACCCCGAGGCCCCAGAAGTCGAGATTCGCGCCGGCTGAGTACACCTGATTGGTGAGTGGGGTGTACGCGAACCAACCACCGTTGGGAGGCGCGCCGATGAGGAAGCTGGCGTAGAGAAAGATGCCGGCGAAGAGAAAGATCCAGTACGAGAAAGCGTTCAGGCGGGGAAAGGCCATGTCGCGAGTACCGAGCTGCATCGGAAGGAGGTAGTTGCCGAACCCCGCGAGGACCGGTGTGTTGAACAGGAAGATCATCGTCGTGCCGTGCATCGTGAAGAACTCGTTGTACGCCTCGGGGGGGAGGATCCCCATGTCCGGGCCGGCGAGCTGCACTCGCATGACGAGGGCAACGATTCCCGAGACGAAGAAGAAGGCGAACGCGGTGTAGATGTAGCGCATCCCGATGCGCTTGTGATCCACCGTCGTGAGGAAGCCGACGATCCCCGGAGCGTCTTGCCATGCTGCTTCGAGCTGTTCGTCGGTGATGGGGGTCGGATCCGTCGGTCGCGCTGCGGTCGTCGTCATGGTTACTTCAGGCTTTCCAGGTAAGCGACGATCGCATGCACGTCATCGGGGGATATCGACAGCGGTGGCATGCGAGCCCCGGGCTTGAACTGCTGGGCGTTGACAATCCAGCGTGAGAGGTTCGATGGTGTGTTCTCGACCGCGCCCGCGCCGATGGAGCGACGCGATCCGAAGTCCGTCAACGGTGGTCCGACCAAGCCCTGGGCTTGCGTGCCGCGCACCGTGTGACACCCGGCGCACGACAGCGTCTGGAAGGCGAGCGCGCCGCGCGTCGCCAGCTCCGATGCTGGTTCACTGGGTGGGTTGCGATGGGCCGCGACCCACCGTTCGTAGATGCCGGGTGGATCAGCGTGCACGTAGAGGGCCATGTTGGCGTGCTGCATCCCGCAGTACTCCGCGCACTGTCCCCGGTACACGCCGGGTTTGTCGATGGTGAACCGGAAGTAGTTCGGCTGGCCCGGGATGAGGTCGACCTTGCCGCCGATCTGGGGCACCCAGAAGCTGTGGACCACGTCCGCCGAGGTCAGGCGGATCTCGATCGGCGTTCCGGTGGGCAGGTGGAACTCGTTGCCCACCCGTATGCCGGTCCCCGGATAGCTGACGTCCCACCACCAGTCGTGACCGACGACCTGCACCTTCAGCGCGGCATCGTTCGGCTTCCGGAGCGCCGCGGTCGTCCCCACCGTGACGACTGCGACGATCAGCAGCACAACGACGGGCATCACGATGCCGCCGAACCACACGAATGCGCTGTCCGTGATGCGCGACGGGCGCCCGTGGTCGGTCTTGCGCCCCCGGAGCACCGCTACGACGATGAAGGTGGCGACGAGCACGTAGACGCCGGTGGCGAGGCCGAACATGATCCACCACGCCCTCGCGATGTGCTGCGCCTCGTTCCCGTCTGCATCGAGCATGGAGGGGGAGTTGCCACTGCAGCCCGCGAGCGCGACGAGTGAGAGCGCCACGACGGCCACACGAACGTGACGACGCCTCACCGGGTCCACCATGCCGGCCCGACCGGCTCGGGAAAGTCACCCAGGGCCCGCACCACGCCGTGGTCGTCGACCTCGATCGGCAATCTCGGAAGCGCACGTGCCGCCGGTCCCGAGGTCGGTTTCGCGTTCTGCAACACGTTGAACGCGGACTGGTGGCACGGGCAGAGGAGCTGTTGCAGCTGCGCCTGATAGAGGCCGACCGGGCATCCGGCGTGCGTGCAGATCTTCGAGTAGACGATCAAACCGTGTGCGTCACCCCCCTCGGGGTTCGCGGACGGGTCGAGCCGGATCAACACCGCCTGTCCGTCCGCCGATCCGGTGTGCCCCTCCGGGAAGACGGTGACCAGCCCGCCGGTGGGCACCTCGTCGGCGTGCACCGGTTGGCCCTGCTCGTTCACCAGCGCCAGTCCCCGGCGCCACGGCGTGCGGCGCAAGGCTCCGTCGGGCCGCGGGCCGAGGGACCGAAGCGGGAACACCGCCGCGGCCATCATGGCGCCTGCCGCGGCGAGCAGGCTGCCGACCAGGACCCGGCGACGCGTCAGCAACCCACCGCGTTCGAGGTCCTCGTCGGTGGCTTCCCTCTGAGCCGCGTCCGCCGAGAGCTCGGGTCTCGGCTCGACGTAGGGTCCGTGGGGCAGGAGCCGATGAGCCCACGTGACGAATCCGATTCCCAGGCCACCGAACGCGATGCCGAGCAGCGCCCCTTCGAGCTGTGGATCGCCGCCGATCGAGTACACGTACGTGACCGCGCCCACGGCGACCGCACAGCTCAGAAAGCTCACGACCGAGATCCATTCGGGCCAGCGCGGTCCCTCGTCCCGGTTGCGGTTCGCGCTCACGTGCGGGTCCCGATCCATCGGGTCGCGAACAGCAGTGTTCCGAGGCCCAACACCATGATGGCGCCCCCCTCGGCGAGCGGGCCGAGGTGCCACAGCGCGTACCCACCCCGGTCGCGGGGATGTGCGAGGTACTTCACGTACGCGACCGTGTCGTTCAGCTGTTCGTGATCGAGCGCCGCTTCTCCGAAGGCCGGCATCTGGCCCGGGCCGATGCGGATGGCTTCGGCCGCCTGGGTCCTCGTCGCTGGAGAGACCGGGGCAGCGGCTCGATGGAACAGCGCCCCACCGACCCCGGTCGAGTCGTGACAGGCCGCACAGTTGAGCTGATACTGGGCGGCACCCTTCGCGAGCGAGGCCCCCGCACGATCCAGCCGGGGGATCTCGGGCGACGAGTTGCCGGTGAGCGCCACCACGTAACGCACAAGGCCCCGGATCTCAGCGGGGGTGTACTTCGGATCTTGGCGCTCGGGCGTCGCACCGGGACTCGACAGCGGCATCCGACCCGTCGAAACCCAGTAGTCGACGCCCGCGGCGCCGGCATGCTCCAACGACGGGCCCCGCGTGGACCCGGTGCCGTCGGCCCCGTGGCAGACCGAACAGTCCGCGAGGAAGGTGCGGCGCGCCGTCGCGCGGCGGACTCCGCCGCCGCTCGTTGCCGCGTGGCTCCGATCGAGGGGGCCGCGATGAGTGCGGTCAGTCCCAGGATCGCGGCGGGGATCACCAGCGGACGCCCCGCGGGAGACGGAGGGAGGAAGCCTCACCTGCCTCCTGTTCCCGGGCGGCGACGCCCATGAAGGACGCCACGTACCCCTCCGGTATGCGTCGAGAGGGTCGAGGGGTGCCGGCGCGGGCGCACCAAAGGGCGATACCGCGTGCTCGGACCGGCCAAACAAGGCAGGCGCAATTCCCGCGATGGTTGTGGTCGTCGGTACGACATCGCCTCCGAAGGGCTCCGCTAGGAGTGCAGCCGGTCGCCGGTCTGATCTGCGCTCCGTGGTGACGGCCGTTGGCCTGGCTCGCGCGGATCAGCGTCCTCGTCGTGGTCCTCGGGGATCTCGCACCGATGGATCTCGAGGCCGTCGACCTTGATGACCCGGACGTTGGGCTTGCCCGAAGCCCCTTGGAGCACCCGGACGGGTCGCTTCCCCGCGGGATGAACACCTCCGCGCCGCAGACGACGCAACAATCGGTGCCGTTCCGGCGCTCGACCACGACTCCTCCCTGCGCTGGGCTGCTCCACGGCAGCCACCAAATCCTAGGTGTGGCTTCTCGCGTGCGCCATACCTTGTCGAGGTATGGACCAATGCTGGCCGAGAGAACCTCGACAGAGATTCGGGCGCGGCGGCCGCTTGTGCCGAAACGGTGCAATGTCGTATAGGAGCGCCGGGCCTGCTCAGCCCCCTTGGTCTTCGTCGGGGCGAGTCGCGATCTCGAAGAGCTGGTTCGTGTTCGTGATCTCAAGCACCCGCCGGCACGCCTCGGACGGGTTCAGCAGCACTAGCCGCACCTCGGTGCCCACGGTGTGCTTCCGGGCTCGAATCAGTACGTGGAGCCCGGAAGAGTCGATGAACGTGACCTCCGAGAGGTCGATGAAGGCCGGCGAGTTCGCGTCCGAGATCACGGCGGCCAGCTCCTCTTCGAACCGGGCGGCCGTCACGAGATCGATCTCGCCGGTGACGGCAAGAGCCGGGGAACCATCTCGGTCACGCCGTCGGAAGATTGCCTGGTCAGGGTTCACACTCCTCCCCTCTCACTGTCGCGGCTCGTCTCCGTACGCATATTGAAGTCTGATTCGATTACCTCGACAAGTCCTCGACGATTCTCCTGCAGTGCTGGGCGACGCCGCCCGGCGAACCTAGGATTGCCTCGTGTCTTCGTCGGAGCCGATCTACAGCATCGGGGCGGTGAGCCGGATGCTCGACGTGCCTTCGGCGACGTTGCGTGCCTGGGAAGAGCGGTACCGCGTCGTGGTGCCGGAGCGAAGTGGCGGCGGCCAGCGTCTTTACACCCGTTCGCAGATCGAGCAGCTGGCGTTCATCCACACGACCATGAAGTCCGGTGCGAGCGCCGCGGATGCGCATCGCGTCCTGAGCGACCGCGTCGCGGTCGGACAAGGCCTCGTCTCGGTGCCCTTGCAGCAGAGCGTTCTCATTCTGCTCGCCGAGCGCGACCCGTTCGCGGGCGAGATCGCCGAGTATCTGCTGCGGACAGAGGGCTACGAAGTGATTCTGGCCCTCGATGCGGACGAGTCGCTTCGGCTGTACGAAGACCGCGATCCGGCGGTCGTCGTGCTGGATCTGATGATCTCCGGAGGTCGGGGCATGAATCTGTGCACGTCGCTTGCCCGACTCGGTGCGAGTGTCATCGCGTTGTCGACGCTCGAGCAGCGCGAGCGTGCCGTCGAAGCCGGGGCGGACGCCTTTCTCCGGAAGCCGCTCGATGCGCTGCGACTCGTCTCCGCCGTGCGAGACCTGCTCGGTACCAGCGCGATGCGCACAACCCCGGTGGCAGCATCACAACCATGACCGATCGGTTGTCCAGCGGTTCCGATCGCCTCGACCGCTTGCTCGGGGGTGGGCTGCCGCCGAACGCGATCAACCTGGTGATCGGACCGCCCGGAAGCGGCAAGACCATCCTGGCGGAGCAGTACCTGTTCCACAACGCGACGCAAGACCGCCCCGGCATCTTCTTCTCGACGGTCTCCGAACCGTTCGACAAGGTGTTGCGCTACGGAGAGTCCCTGAGCTTCTTCGACCCTGAGGCGATCGGCTCGCGGGTGTTCTACGACGACCTCGGGGCCACGATGGTGACCGATGGAATCACGGGTCTCGTCCAACAGATCGACCGACACCTGAAGGAGCTCCACCCGGGGATCATCGTGATCGACAGCTTCAAGGCGATCAGCGCATTCGCCGTCGACGAAGCCGACTTCCGTCGATTTCTGCACGATCTGGCCGGCCGGCTCACTGCGGTGGCGGCGAGCTCTTTCTGGATCGGGGAGTACCGGCGCGAGGCCGCGACGGACGCGGCCGAGTTCGCGGTGGCGGATGCGATCATCGCCATGGGCTCGAAGCCGGCATCCGAGCGCGAGGTGCGGGTCATGCAGATCGCGAAGCTGCGAGGAAGTGGCTTCCTGTCCGGGGAGCACGCGTATCGCGTCACCCCGTCGGGGATCGAGGTGTTCCCTCGCCTGGCGGACGAGCAGGAGACTGCCGCGTATACGTACGGCACGACTCGTTACTCGACGGGCATCGCGGCGCTCGACGCGGCGCTCGGTGACGGGTACTGGGAAGGATCATCGACGTTGATCGCCGGCCCGACCGGGGTCGGAAAGACCCTCATGGGCCTCCACTTCGCGTTCTGCGGCGCGAAGAATCAACGGCCGGCGATCCTCGCCACCTTTCAGGAGAACGCGACACAACTGGCACGAATCGCCGCCGGGTTCGGATGGTCGTTCGACGACCCCTACGTCTCGGTGCTGAGCCGGTCACCGGTAGATCTCTACGTCGACGAGTGGGTCTACGACCTTGTCGATCAGATTGACCGCGTCGGTGCTACCCGGGTCGTGGTCGACAGCCTCGGCGACATCCAGCTCGCCTCGCCGGACCCGGTTCGGTTCCGTGAGCTCCTCCACTCGCTCGTGCAGCGGTGTACGCGTCGGGGCGTCAGTCTGCTGTTCACGTTCGAGGTCGCGGAGCTCTTCGGAGCCACGCGGCTTTCCGACGCCGGCGTGTCCCACCTGACTGACAACGTCGTGATGCTCAACTACTACCGGGCCGGGAGCGAGGTGCGCCGCAGCTTGACAGTCCTGAAGACCCGCGGCAGTGACCACACCCCGGAGGTGCGGGAGTTCCGCATCGGGCGCGACGGTATGACCCTCGGTGATCCGGTCGGCGCCCACACCACGGCCGGCACCGATGGTTCGTTCGGCTAGAGCACCGCACGACGGGGAGGTCAGCGGTGCGCGTGCACCGCGAGCACTCCGATGGGGCTCGTGAGCAGCTGATTGCCGAGCTCTTCGACGTCGCGGTACACCGCGACCGCCCCCGCTTCGGCCAGCTCGTGACGACTGGAACCGCCACTCTCGACGCAGACGCAGCCCATGCCCGCTGCCGTGGCGGCATGAACATCCCAGACGGTGTCTCCGACCGCGAGCGCCAACGCCGGGTCGATGTCGCCCATGTCCCGGGCGGTCTCGAAGATCGCGGGATCCGGCTTTGAGCGCTGGACGTCGTCGACCGTGGTCGCCGCGTCGATCGCATCGTCGGCGGCCAACGTCCTACGCATGTCCTCGAGGTCGGCTTCCGACGCGGAGCTCGCGAGGACCACGACCAGACCCGTCTCGTGGATGCGGCGCAGAAGCGTCCCGGCTTCGGCGAACGGGCGCATGTCCGGCTTCAGTTCCGCGTAGTAGCGGTCGTGGGCCTCGTCCGCGCCCTCGAGCGAGTGGCCGATGAGCTCCGGAACCAGGTGGTCGCCGCCCATCCCGATCAAGCGGTGGATGGCGTTCATCGGCGCCCATTCACCGAGCTCCCGCAGTGCACGCGACCAGGCGAGCGCATGGAGGTAGTTCGTGTCGAGGAGGGTCCCGTCACAGTCGATCAGCACGCCGGCGTGGCCAGTGGCCATCGCTGAGACCTACCCGAGATCAGTGCCCGGCAACCTGAATCCGGTCGCTGAGCGTCGTCGTACCGGTACATTCGCCGTGAATCGCGGTCGGCGACGCGCTGAGGCATCGCGAGCCTCCAACGCCCGGATCTTGCTCCGCAGCCACTGCGCGTCGGCGACCGCGTGCCCGTCGTAGTCATTGTTGAAGTACGCGTAGACGTCGACGCCGCCGCCGAGCCAATCGTGGAGCCGTCGGGCCGGGCGCCAGAGCCGTCGTCCCCCGTAGCGACCTTGATATTTCTGTTCCAACGCCCGCGGGCCGTGGAACCGCAGAAAGGTCCAAGAAGTCGTCAAGATCCATGGATGGTCGGGTAACAGATCGTGGACGCAGAGCGCGGCCCCGTGACGCTCGAGCACCGCGTAGACGTCGTCGTGGAGCCACGACGGCTCCCGCAGCTCCACCGCCCAGCGCAGGTCTGCTGGCGCCACGGACAGGAACTCGTCGAGCCGTTCGACGTTGCGCTTCCACCGCGGTGGCAGCTGCACGAGCGTCGGGCCCAGTGCGGGGCCGAGCCGGCGCACTCGGTCGAGATGGTTCGGCAACCATCGCGGCGCGTCGCGGAGCTTCATGCGGTGCGAGCCGAACGCACCGAGCTTGACCGCGTACACGAAGCCCGGCGGTGCTTGCCGGGCCCATTTGTCGACCACATCAGTCGTCGGAAGCCGGTAGAAGGTGCTGTTGATCTCCACCGTGTCGAACTGGGACGTGTAGTAGCCGAACCAGTCACGTCGACGAAGCGTCTTCGGGTACACGCTCCCGCGCCAGTCCTGGTAGGCCCAGCCCGAGCACCCGATCCGCGATTGTCCGCGCACGGTTGGTGGTGTGCCCGACTCGTCGTGGGCGAAACCCGGGGCGGACCATCGCTTCGCCCGATCGTTCCGGGTTGAGGGCAAGGTCCGGCGGGTAGGACGTCGCCGTCCGACCGGGAGGAACCCATATGGCAACGGCGAAGCAGAAGCAGGCCGCCCGCGAGAACCTGAAGCAGGCCCGCAAAGTGCAGAGCGATCGGGCCAAGGGTAAGAAGGTCCCTCGCAAGTCCGCCGGACTGAGCACCGCGGAGAAGAACGCGCTTCCCGATTCCGAGTTCGCGTTTCCGAAGGCGCGCAAAGAACCGCTGAAGGACGCGAAGCATGTGCGCAACGCGATCGCCCGCTTCGACCAGGTCGAAGGTGTGACAGACCGTCAGCGCGACGCGGCGTGGAAGCGAATTCGCAAGGCAGCAGAGAAGTTCGACGTCGAGATCTCGGAGCAGAGCTGGCGCGAGCTGTTCGAGCCCGGCAAGTCGCACAAGCACTGACCCGCGAGCGAGCGTGTGCTCGAAGGTGGTGCTGACCGGCCCTCTGCGTCCCGAAGAAAGGAAATGCAGATGAAGATCGGCTACTCGCTCTCGAGTGAGGAGATGGACCCCACGGACATGATCCGTTGGGCGCAACAGGCGGAGGCAGCCGGCTTCACCTCGTGCGCCATCTCCGACCACTTCCATCCGTGGACCGACCGCCAGGGCCAGAGCCCGTTCGTCTGGAGCGTGCTCGGTGCGCTCGCCACCATGACGGAGATGCGCCTCGTCACCTCGGTGACGTGCCCGACCGTCCGCATCCACCCTGGGATCATCGCCCAGGCGGCCGCGACGACCGCGGTGATGGCCCCTGGGCGCTTCACGCTCGGGGTCGGGAGTGGCGAGAACCTCAACGAGCACATCTTCGGCGACCGGTGGCCCGAGGTCGACGTGCGACTCGAGATGCTGCGCGAGGCGATCGAGGTCATGCGCCTGATGTGGACGGGTGCGCCGCGTCTCGCATCACGGCGAGCACTACACACTCGAGAACGCGAGGCTGTACACCGTGTCCGACGAGTCCCCGCCGGTCGTGATCTCAGGTTTCGGTCCGAAGGCAGTCGAGCTCGCGGCCGAGATCGGCGATGGCTACTTCGGGACTTCGCCGGAGAAGGAGCTGCTCGACACCTTCGACGAGCAGGGCGGTACCGGACCGAAGCTGGGGTTGATGAAGGTGTGCTGGGGTTCTGACGAGGAGGAGGCCGGCAAGCTCGCCCGCGAGATCTGGCCGAACATCGGTCTTCCCGGCGAGCTCGCGCAGGAGCTTCCGAACCCGGGCCACTTCGAGCAGGCAAGTGAGAATGTAAGTGTCCAGGATGTCGCCGGCTCGATCAGCTGTGGGCCCGATCCCGCCGCGCACGTCGAGTCCGTCAAGAAGTACGAGGCCGCCGGCTACGACGAGGTGTTCGTCCAGCAGATCGGGCCGAACCAGGAGGGTTTCCTCAAGTTCTGGTTCGACGAGGTCGTGCCGCAGCTATGACCGGCAGCGCGCATTCGTGATTGTCAGCGGAGAGCTCGGGGTAGGACCGCGGTCATCGTTCCTCACCTGAGCCCAGGAGGCCTGTGATGTCCGGAGCGCTCGAAGGAAAGCGGATCGCGTTCTTCGTGGCGAACGAGGGCATCGAGCAGGCCGAGCTGACCGAGCCGTGGAAGGCAGTAGAGGCGGCAGGCGGCACGCCGGAGCTGGTCGCCCCCCGCGGTGGGAAGTCCAGACGTTCAAACACCTCGATCGCGCGGGCCGCTTCGCAGTCGACCGCACGACGGCCGATGCCACGGCCGAGCGCTATGACGGTCTCGTCCTCCCGGGCGGCGTCGCGAACGCCGACGAGCTCCGCACCGATGGCGACGCGCGGCGGCTGGTCGCCGGGGTGGTCGACGCGAGCCTCCCCATCGCCGTCGTATGCCACGGGCCGTGGATCCTTGCGGACGTCGATGCGCTGCAGGGCCGCACGCTGACGTCCTGGCCAAGTCTTGAGACGGATCTTCGCAACGCCGGCGCGCAGTGGGTCGACGAAGAGGTTCATGTCGATCGAGGGATGGTCAGTAGTCGCAGCCCCGACGATCTTCCCGCGTTTTGCAGGAAGCTCATCGACGCCTTCGCCAAGGCGAGCGCGTCGTGAGCAAGAAGGAGCGTGCAAACCAGGACACGGTTGATGAGGCGATCGCCCAGGCCGAAGCCGCGATCGACTCGGTGAAGGACAAACTTTCGGACCCCATCCGCAAGGACCGTTGAGTCGAGCGAACTTCATCGCACGGCGGCGTCATGCGGCATTCGCCGCAGGGTGGCCGGCTCGCTGGAACCGTCTGGCTGCCTTCAGCACGCGGATCAGACGCCGTTCCTCCGCCAGGAGCCAGCGGCCGTCGCGAGCCGGCTTCTCGTGCCACAGCTCCGGGAGCGTGCCTTCGATGTACAGATCAACGATGTCGGGGTGGACGTACGAAGCGCGGGCCACGGTCGGCGTGTTGCCGAGCTGTCGTGACACCACCTCGATCGCGGCAGCAGCCTTGCGGCGCCCGTCCGCGTCCGAATGGGGCGCCTCCAGTCCTGAGAGCGCAGTTGCCGCAAGGAGGGTGCCGATCCACGTCCGGAAGTCCTTCGCCGTGAAGTCGTCACCGGTCGTCTCCCGCAGATAGTCGTTGATGTCGCCGGACTCGATCTTGTGGCGGATCCCGTCGTCGTCGACGTACTGGAAGAGGCGTTGCCCCGGGAGGTCGCGGCACTTGCGCACGATGCGGGCGGTGCGACGGTCGTCGACGGTGATCCGGTGCCGCTGCCCGCTCTTGCCGCGGAAGCTGAACTCGATCTCGCTTCCACGCACGTGGGCGTGTGGGTCCCTTAGGGTCGTGAGACCGAATGAGCCGTTCGTCCGGGCGTACTCGTCATTGCCAACCCGGATCAGTGACGTCTCGAGGAGGTGCACGATCGTGGCCAACACCTTTTCTCGGGAGAGCCCAGGCGCGCCGATATCGGTCGCGATGCGCCGCCGGATCGTGGGCAAGGCCTTGCCGAAGTTGATGAGCCGGTCGAACTTCATCTCTTCCTGCAACGCCCGCCAATCCGAGTGATACCGGTACTGCTTGCGCCCTCGCGGCGTCGCGTCCGGTGGCTTGGAGGTGTCCGTTCGCCCACGGGCTGATCCACACGTCCGTCCACGCGGCGGATCGCCAGCCGTTTGATGCGGTCGATCTTCGCGGTTGACGTGATCCTGTTGCCTCGCGTGTCGACGTAGAAGAACCCCCTCCCCGCCCGCCGCCGGCCGAACCCGGGCTCGCTGTCGTCGACGTGCCGGAGGCCACTCGAAGTCGCGCGCTGCGACACCATCGAGCCAGCATTGCCCGACGTGTGTGCCCAGAAACCTTCGATGGCTTCGATCGGTCAGGTCGTGAGCGGCCGGTGCGACAACAGCAGCCCGAGGCCGTGCCTCAACACCGCAACCGGAAGAAGACGACCTTGCCCTCGGCTTCCTCGCGGACGCCCCACTCGGCCGCGATCGCCGCGAGGATGTGGAGACCTCTTCCCTGGTCGTCGCCAGGCTCTCGCAACGACGGCTTCTCGCGGGTCCGGTCGGCGACCTCGACCGAGAGGGAGCGGTCCGACGTAGGTGAATCCCACAGTAAACGGCGTGCGAGCGTGGCGCACGGCATTCGTGGCGAGCTCCGAGACGAGCAGGAGCGCGTCGTCAATCGTGGTGGCCGGACATTGCGCTGTGACGAGACCGGCTTCGACGAAGCGGCGAGCGTGGCCCACACTTGCCGCGACCGGCGGTAGGGTGACTCGGTCACTGAGTGGCACTGTTGAGGCTTTCTTGACGAGAACGATCGTTGTCCGCGTCTAACGAGCACGAACCGTGCGGCGGCCTACGTCACCGTCATCGAGACTCGCGAGGGCGCGGTGGCGGGATTGGCGTGGGCCGGACGAATGCGCGCGGTTCAACTGCCATTGGTGCTGTAGGTACCGACGAGTCGGGCCTGTTCGAGGATGTGCTGATCGGCGAGATCGAGAAGCTCGAGGCGGCTCAGTCCACGGGGCGCGTTCAGGCGAGCGCCGAGTGCATAGAGATGGAAGTAGTAGTGGTGCACACCGTGGCCGGGGGGTGGTGCCGGTCCGCGGTAGCCGAGGGTCCCGAAGCTGTTACGGCCCTCGGTGGCGGGCCGCTCACGACCTCGGTCGAGGTTCCGGCGCTCGGGCGCAATGTCGTACATCACCCAGTGGTCGAAGCCGTGGGTCATCGGTGCGTCAGGATCGTGGCACACGACGGCGAGCGACAGGGCCGCCGACGGCACGAACTCAAAGGTGAGGGCGGGCGCGATGTCGTCACCGTCGCTCGTGTGGCGCTCGGGGAGTGCTCCCTCGGGTTCGAAGTCCGGGCTGGTGATCTTCAGTGCGCCCAGATGCATGTAGGCCATAGTGGTTCCCTCTCCAGCATCGGTCGCTCGACCTCCAACCGCGCGCGTACCCCTCATCGCCGGCTCGGAAACCTGTCGACGACGCGCGCCTCGCATCACCTGGAGACGGGATGAAGCTGGGCTGGATGATCAGGCGATCTTGCCCCGGCGGGCGCCATCAGCGATCGGCACCAGCGCGTCTGTACGTGCGATCTGGCCTCCGGTGGTCAGGAACGCCTCTCGTACGACGTCAGCGATTCCTTCGTGTGACATGAGGTCGGTGCCCATCGTGGCGACGACCGTGGGCTCGGGCTCGATCATCACTACCGGGATGCCGCGGCGCTCCAGCGCGCGCGCTTCCGCGTGCAGCCGGCGCCGCGCGGCTAGGCGGATCAGAGCCGTCAAGCTGAGCTCGACTGACGGTACGGCCGCCGACATTGGAGACAATGCGACGACCAGGTCCAATGGCTGGCTCCCGAGAACGTCGGCGTTCGTCGCCGAGTGCGCTCCACCGTCGAGGTACGCGCGGCCGTCGATGACGACCGGAGCGAAGTAACCGGGAACCGCGCACGAAGCGGCAAGTGCTTTGGGCAGTGATGCAGTGGGGCTTCCCTCGGGCCCGAAGACCACTCGGTGCGCGTCGGATCGGCGGATCGCGCAGATCCAGAGATCCTCGGAGGGCCACTCCTTCTCAAAGGCTCCGAGCATGTCTTCAGCCTCGCGCTCGATGTGCCGGTCTGCGTCATGCACCAAGGTGAGCGCCGCGGTGAGCGGACGGAACCGCCACGGCGATCGGGCCGCGTCGGCGAGCAGCCGCATCCCGGGTAGCCGACCAGGACGCAACAGGCTGCCGAGACGCAGTGGTTCGAATCGGTGGTGGCGATCGAGCCGCGGCGACAGGTCGGCCATGCGCCCCCAGAGTGGCGCGTCTACACACCATGCCGAAAGCGCGGAAGCGGGGATGCCGGATCGCAACGCTGCGCCCGTGATCGCGCCCGCAGACGTGCCGACGATGACATCGGCCGTGCGCGCATCCCAACCGAGGTCTTGTTCGAAGGCAGTCAGTGCCCCGGCGTGGTACGCCTGCCCGACGACTCCACCACCACCGAGAACAAGACCGACGCGCACCACTTCGTCCTGCCCGGACGCGGCGAGTCGCAAACTCCTCGACCACTGGCTGTTCTCCGAGCGTCCCAGGATCAGGTAGCCGGCCCGAACTCGGGTCGACAGCGTTCGGCCGTGCGCTGATTCGGGAGCCGGCATCGCGGGTACGTAGTAGTGGACGATTACGGGAAAGGAGCATTCATGACCTCAGTCTGGATCTGGCGCATCACCGAGTACGACGAGTCGGCAGATGCATCGAGTCGGGATCCGTTCGCCGGTGTCGACCCAACCGGTTTCGACGTTCATGCGTCGGACGGACACATCGGCAAGGTGGACGAAGCAACCAATGAAGCTGGTCGTGGCCTCCTCGTCGTGGACACCGGTTTCTGGATCTTCGGAAAGAAGCGAATGATCCCGACCACATCGGTCGAGAGTGTCAAACGCGCAGAGCGCGTCGTGGTTCTGTCGGTCAGCAAGGAGCAGGTCAAACAGGCCCCGGACTACGACGAGGCTCGTCGCGATGAGGACCGGTACCGGGACGATGTCGAACGGCACTTCCAGTAGGTGCACAGCGGCGGAGCTGGAGGGGAGCAGATGACAGAACGTGAACACACGGCGACGCGAGAAGCCGTCGGGCGCGGAAAGTGAATTTGCAGGCCACCGCGCCTCGTCCAGTTGCGCCGGTGTGGCGCGACGCGGCACCTCCGTACCGTCGCGGCTGATGCGGTTGATCCTGGTACGCCACGCGGATGCCTACGCGGGCTTTCACGGGGTGATCGGAGGGACCGTCGGTTGCCCGGGCCTGACGCCACTCGGGCATCGGCAGGCCGAGTCACTGCGCGACCACCTGGCCGAGTCGGGTCGGGTCCGTGCCAACGTGCTTCTGGCGAGCACGATCCCGCGTGCGATTGAGACCGCAGACATCATTGCCCCAGGTCTCGGTCTCGAGATCCACGCTCGGGAGCTTGGATTCGGTGATGCAGCTCGTGATCGCGATGGCTGTCGCAGCGATCTCCGCCGGTGACGGCTTGCTGCTCAACCGCTTCACCGACAGCTGCTCTTCTCCGCTCTCGGTCCGCGGCCGCACGATCGGTGCACTCAACCTGTACTCCCATCAACCCGGCGCGATCGAGCGGTGGGACCATTCTCCGATCGCAACGTGCGCCCGGGCTGCAGCCGTGGTGCTCGCGAACACCTCGGCGTATGCGACGGTTGCCGAACGCAACGACCAGCTCGGGGAGGCGCTCGTCACCCGGGAGCTGATCGGTCAGGCGCAAGGCATCCTGATGCAACGCGAAGGGATAGACGGCGACGAAGCATTCGACCGACTCCGAGTCCTGTCGCAACGCTCCAACCGCAAGCTTCGCCCCCTGTCGAGCGTCGCATCGACGCGGGCGGTCGGGAACCATCTTGAACCCAGGAAACGATCGGTGATGGCGCGACCAATGTGAACCGCGTTCCGGGACGCGGAGATGCGGGGGCTACCAGCGCAACAGCGCCCCGAGGCTCTCGTCCGGTGGTGCGTGCTGCGGGACGAAGCGGATGCCTGCCCCGCCGAGAAGTGCCGAACGCATCGCCACGTCGACGAGTCGGCCGTCACGAAACCCGTTCGGAGCCCTCTGGGCGGTAACGCCAATGCCGGAGGGGTCGAACGCGCCCCGACGAAGGTCGTTCGGGTCGTCGTGGACCAGGAGCATCCGAACCCGCCCCGCGGAGAGCGCCTCGAGCGTCGCCCCGACGCCCGAAGCGGCGTGGCCCTGACCGTCCGCGGCCCGGAATTCCTCCAGAACGGCGCGGGTCTCCCGGGCGACGACGTCGGCCACGGCTCGTACGGTCTGGTCGGCCACGGCATCGGGCGACTGCCCGTCCAGCTCGAGTGCCATGTCCGCGACGTCGGCCGGGAGGTGATCGCGGAGGAACCCGACCGCGCGAACGTCGCCGGCGATCGTGATCAACCGGGCGTCGAGTCGGCGGGCGAGCTCCGCTACTTGTGCGGCGTTGGCACACGCGTTGGACTCCCAGAGGTTCTCTGCGCGCTGCTGGAAGCGGCGCTGCGACCACCCGCCCGGGTGACCGCGATGCAGATGGAACGGCTCGCCGTCGACCTCGACCTCGACCGGGGTCGAGTCCGCCCCGATGCCGACGATGTCGGCGCCGGCGCGGTCCACGACGACCATCAGGTGCGGCACCGACCGTTGGCGGCTCTCCAGCACCGGTCCGAGGCGCGGCAGCGAGTCAACGACCACGAGCTCGTCACGGATCTCGGAATCGAGGAGCTCCACGAACGTCGGGATGCCGGGAGCCTGGAGAAGAACGACGGCCGCGCCGTCACTGTGGTCCAACCCGACGAGCGACCCCTCGAGCCGTGCCAGCTCGTTGTCGTCGACGCCTGTACCTTCCAGCTCGCGCCGGGCGTTTCGCCACCGGATCTCGATCCGGTGCGAGGCATCATCCAGGGCGCTCGGCGTGGGAAGCGCGACGGAGACGAACGGTCCACTGGCGCTCAGGAGCTCCCCGACATCGTGGAGGTGCCCGTCGCGGGCGCGTCCGCGGTCGGCAGGCAGCTCACGAGCCACGCTCGGCGCGGGATGCTCGATGTACTCGGCCGGGCCCTGCCCGACGGGCCGTACCTGAGGATTCGACTCGTAGAACGTCAACGGACCTCACCCCCTAGGACTTCAATGGTTTCGGAGTGCGTCGATGAGCTCGGACTTGTTCATCTTCGACCGGCCTTCGATGCCGATCTCGCG
Source organism: uncultured Acidimicrobiia bacterium (assembly GCA_963770095.1). Lineage (GTDB taxonomy): Bacteria > Actinomycetota > Acidimicrobiia > IMCC26256 > JAENVU01 > Chersky-806. Next base: position 1,262,450 of record CAVYOO010000002.1, on the reverse strand, counting down.
CGCCCGGTCCATGAGCTCGTCCTTCGTGCGTTCCTCGTAGTCCGCGCCGTGTCCACCGCGACGGCCCACCGCTGACCGTCCCTCCCTGGCCGACTGGTTGGCGATGCGCGCCGCCTTCTCCTTGCTGGCGCCTTGGTCCCGCAGGGCCTCATACTGCTCGGGGTCCTTGACGGACGCTCCCGGATCACTTCTGGGCATGATGACTCCCTCGATCGGTTTGGGCGTCGGAACACCCGACGTTCGTTCCTTCTGCTCTTCCCGTCGGGTTGCCGGCAGAAACATGCGACAACGAGCGTCCTGTGGCTGGCGATTGAGCGCCTTGCGGCAGCACTCGTCGAGTCCGTCAGCTCAGTCCTCGCGAACTTCGCGCTTGCTCGCGCTCATTCCGATCTGGCCATTTCGAGAGCTCGCGGTGGCAATCGCAGTCGGGCTCCTGCTCGATGTCTTCCTCGTGCACCGCATCCTCGTTCCCAGCCTCGTCGTGCTCATCGGCCGGCCGAGTGGTTGGCCCGGCGGCTCACTGCGGGATTCGGGCACCGAGCCGCACCGGTCGAAGACAGTACGCGAGGGGTTGATGACCGCGAACGCGGGAAACGCTCTCCCGTACCAAGCACTCCAGCGAAAAGGAGCCGGCATGCCGGACATCTGCGACCTGATCCTTGATGACCACGAGGTGTTCCGCCGTCGGTTTGCCGAGCTCGACGAGCATCACGAAGCCACGGACCGCGTGCTCGCGGGGATCTGGGTTCCGCTCGGCGAGCTCCTCGATCGCCACGCAGCGGCGGAGGAGGCGCTGTTCTACCCCAGGCTCCTGCGTCGGGGAGACCACGCCGAGGAGGAGACGGGCGACGCGATCTCCGATCACAACAATATTCGAGACGCAGTTCGCGACACACGAGGACGCGAGCCCGGATCGGAGCGCTGGTGGAGCGCCGTGGAAGAGGCACGGCGAGAGAACAGTGAGCACATGGCCGAGGAAGAGCGTGGGGCGATTTCCGACTTCCGGATGAATGTCGACCACACGGTGCGCGACGAGCTTGGTGCACTGTGGTTGAGCTTCGCCGACGACCATGCAGGAGGCCGTGACGTCGACACGTCGGACAAGGACCCCGACACCTACATCGCCCGGCACTGACTCCTCACCGCGAGGTGTGAGCACGTTGACCCGGGCACGGTTCGGTGTGTCCGAGGCCGGAGGCCGACGATCGGGTCAGTGAGCAGACGGTTGTTCCCAACGGTCACCCGTCGGCGGCAGGAGGTGGGGCGGGCCACAGCGCGTCGTCCGGTGCATCGGAGCGGAGCACCGAGAACGCCCCTCGCGACTCGAGGAGCGCCACGCGGACTTCAGCAAGTGACGCGATCCCGCGCTCGCGCAGGGCGGTGTGCAGGTCGTCCTGGGTCATGTGGGCCCGGCGCAGCGCTCTCTCCTGCACCTGACCGGCGACGACGAGCACGAGTGCATCACGGCCGAAGATCTTGCGCGCCCCCGAGAACCACACTCGCGCGGCACTGATCGCGTTGTGGGTGATCAGGAGGGCCACGACCGCCGTGACTCCTTCCACGTAGCTCGGCGTGCGTGTTGTCGCCGTGCGAGCGACGATCGCTCCCAGTGCGACCGCGACGGCGAAGTCATAGATCGTCATCTGGGTGAGCGTGCGACGTTCCCCGAAGCATCGAAGCGCGAGCACGGTCGAGACATAGATGAGCACCGCGCTGACCGCGACGTACCCGACGGACCGCCAGGATTCAGCGATCCACGTGTACATGGGTCTCAACGTTTGACGCGCGCCGCGCGTCGAACCGCGTGCATCCGATCGAAACAATGCAGAGGGTGGGCGTCATCGCGGGCGACCCCAATCTGGGTCCGTCATTGATCGCTCGCGATCGCTTGCCGAAGCAGCTCCGCGATGTGGACCGGGGATCGTCCGGAGGTCTGTTCGATCTGTTCCCGGCAGCTGAAACCGTCGGTGACGACGATCTCGTCGTCGTCGAGCGCGCGCACTGCGGGGAGCAGCACACGTTCGCCGACGCGCATCGAGACGTCGTAGTTCTCGGCCGCGAACCCGAAGGAACCGGCCATGCCGCAACAACCCGAATCCATGACCTCGTGGTCCACGCCGAGGCGCTTGAGCAGCGCAACCTCCGCGTCCATGCCCAGCACGGCCTTGTGGTGGCAGTGCCCGTGCACCAGGGCTCGAGCATGCAGGGGTGGGGGCTGGTAGCGCTGGCGCTCCAGGAACTCCGAGAGCAGCAACGTCTGCTGGGAGAGGCGTTGCGCGTCGTCGTCGTGGGGGAACAGGTTGGTCAGCTCGTCGCGGAACGCGGCGACGCAGCTCGGCTCGAGCCCGACGACCGGAACTCCCGCCCGGATCCACGGCCGAAGCGTGGCGAGCGTCTGGCGCCACAGCCGTTCGGCAGTGTGCAGCATGCCGAAGTCGTAGAGGGGACGGCCGCAACACAGCGGGCGGGGCGGGATCTCCACGATGTAGCCCGCGTGTTCGAGCACCTCGACTGCGGCTTGGAGCACTGATGATTCGAGGTAGTTGTTGAACGTGTCCGGCCACAGCAGGACGCGGTCGGTCAGGAACGGCGCCTGGGTGCCGTACGGCATGCTCGGCGCCGAGTAGCTCTCGGCGATGAACCGTGGGAGCTCCTCGTCGGTCACGATGGCGCTGCCGTCGTGCCGGGATCCCGGCCCCAGCCGGCCCGGTGTCCGATGCCGGAACCAGTCCGTGAAGGTTGGCGACGCGAATCGGGGAATCGTCCGTTCGGCGGCGACACCGCCGCCCTTCTTCACCAACCTCGAGATGCCGGGAGCGTGAGCGACGGCGTTCACAAGCCGGGGGGCTCTCGTCGCGACGCGGGCCCACCAGTAGATCAACCCCATTGCGTAGGCGACGCGCGGACGCAAGCGGCGGGCGTAGTAATGAGACAGGAACTCGGCCTTGTAGGTGGCCATGTCGACGTTCACCGGGCAGTCGGTCTTGCATCCTTTGCAGGCGAGGCACAGGTCGAGTGAATCGGCCACCGCGTCGTCGCGCCAGCCGTTGAGCTCGTCACCTCGCAGCATCTCGAACAACATGCGCGCCCGGCCCCTCGTCGAGTCCTCCTCTTCCCGGGTCGCCATGTAGCTCGGACACATCGTTCCCGAGTCGACGTCACGACATTTGCCCACCCCGACACAGCGGGACGTGGCGTTCGCGAAGTCGAAGTCGTCGTCCGGAAACGCGAAGTGGGTGTCCACTCGGCGGAGGCGGGCATCGGGCCCCTTGCGGAGGTTCTCGTCCGGCCGGTACGGGCGAACGACCTTGCCCGGGTTCATCTTTCCGTCGGGGTCCCAGATGTCTTTGAACTCGGCGAACGCACCGACGAGCTCCTCCCCGTACATCTTGGTCAGCAGTGCACCGCGGGCCTGCCCGTCGCCGTGCTCGCCGGAGAGCGAGCCCCCGTAGGACACGACGAGCTCCGCGGCGCGATCGAGGAAGGCGCGCCACTGGGTGACGCCGTGAACGGTGTCGAGGGTGAAGTCGATCCGGCAGTGGATGCACCCTTGGCCGAAGTGCCCGTAGAGCGCGGCTTCGTAGTCGTACTCGTGTAGCAGGTCCCGGAAATCGCGGAGGTAGTCGCCGACCCGCTCGGGTGGGACCGCGGCGTCCTCCCAGCCGGGATGGCTCTCGGGCATTCCCGGAACGTGCGCGGTTGCACCGAGACCCGACTCGCGAACCTGCCAGAGCTTGCGCTCCTCCCACCGGTCTTCGAAGAGCTTGGTGGTCGGGGCGTCGTCGCACTTCGAGACGGCCTCGATGAGCGCCTGCGCCTGCGCTTCGCTCTCGTCCTTCGTGTCTGCGCCGAACTCGACCAGCAAGAAACCCTCGCCCTCCGGCAGCAGGTCGACATCCTCGGGATGCAGTCCCTTCTTGCGCATGAAGTCGATGAGCTTGGCGTCGATGCCCTCGAGGCCGACCGGACGGTGCTCCCGCACGAGGGGCACGTGATCACCGGCCCGGTAGGCGTCCGGGTATCCGAGGGCCACGAGGGTCCGCTTCGGCCTCGCATCGATGAGCCGGACGGTCGCGTGCAACACGACCACGCACGTGCCTTCCGTCCCGACGAGTGCCTTGGCGACGTCGAAGCCCCGGTCCCGGAGCAACCGGTCGAGGTTGAAGCCCGAGACCCGCCGGGGGATGTCGGGGAACCCGGTACGAAGCGCGTGCTCGTGCTCGTCTCGGAGCTTGCGGAGATTGCGGTAGATCTCCGCGCGCCGGTCCGTGCCCGAGACGATGCGCTCGACCTCGGACTCGGATGTGGATCCGACTGCCATTCGGTGACCGTCGTAAGTGAGCACGTCGAGCTCGACGACCTGATCCGCCGTGAGTGGACCGGGCCCGTAGAGCTCGGCCATCACGGAGTGGATGCCGCAAGAATTATTTCCGATCATGCCGCCGAGAGTGTTGCGGTCATGGGTGGCCGGGTCGGGTCCGAAGGTCAGGCCGTGCTCTTCGGCGGCGCGCCGCAGATGGTCGAGGTTGCATCCTGGCTCCACCACCGCGATCCGGGCATCGGGATCGATCGAGCAGATCCGGTTCAGGTACTTCGAGAAGTCCAGGACGACCGCGACGTTGGTGCACTGCCCGGCGAGGCTCGTGCCCCCGCCGCGACTGGTGATCGGTGCGCCGTGACGCCGGCAGGCCGCGACCGTGGTCACGACGTCGTCGATCGTCCGGGGGACGACGACGCCGATCGGCACCTGACGGTAGTTCGACGCGTCCGTCGAGTATGCGGCCCGGCTGCCGACGTCGAATCGCACCTCCCCGTCGATCGCCGCGACGAGCTCGGCAGCGAGTGCCCTCGCGTCGTCGTCGAGCAGGTGAGAGAGCTCCACCGGCGTCACGGTGTCCATGCCCTCGAAGTGCCGCGGGCTCGTCATGGTCTGCGGCCGGTCATTGGCGGAACCTCTCGGCATCGGAACGCTTGAGCTCGATTCCCAGGCCGGGCCGGTCGCGATCGGGCCACAGCGCGCCGTCGCGTGGTTCGAGCACACCGTCGAAGAGCATCGACTCGATGCGAACGTGGTCGGCGAAGTACTCCGCATGACGAAGGTGCCAGACGCCGGCACAGGTGTGCGCGCTGACCTGCGGTGCCGTGTGAGACGAGAGATCCATGCAGTGCGCGTCCGCGATTGCCCCGACCCGAAGGAAGGAGGTGATCCCACCGCAGCGAGTGACGTCCGCTTGGAGGCAGTCGACCGCACCGGCGTCGAGCATGCGCCGGAAGTAGGGGAGGTCGTAGCCGTACTCGCCGGCCGTGACGTCCATGCCGGCCGGCGCGCGGTCGCGAATGAGCCGGAGCCCCTCGAGATCGTCCGAGCTCACGGGCTCCTCGAACCATGTGACGTCCGCGTCGGCGAAGGCTTGTGCCATCGCCAGCGCCTGCTTCCGGGAGTACGCACCGTTCGCATCGACGAACAGACCGACCTCGTCACCAATCGCGGCGCGGGCTGCCGCGACCCGTCGGATGTCGGCGTCGGGGTGCCGGCCCACCTTCATCTTGACGGCCCGAAGGCCCTGGTCCGCCCAGGCGCCGAGCTGATCGACGAGCTCGCTCTCGGTCGCGCTCGTGAAGCCGCCGCTGCCGTAGACCGGGACCGAGCGATGGGTCGCACCGACGGCGTCGCCGACCGAGACCTCCAACAGCTTCGCCCTGAGGTCCCACAACGAGATGTCGACGGCCGAGATCGCGGCGCTGACCACACCGGCGCGACCCTGGTTGCGGACCGCCTGGGCCATTGCGGACCAGGTGCGGCCGATCGTCATGGGGTCGCAACCCTTCACGACGCTCGCCAGGGTGTCGTTGACGATCTCGGCTGCGGCCGGTGGCGCGTAGCAGTAGCCGATCCCCTCGGTGGCACCCGCGGCAACTTCGACGATCACGATCGTCGTGGAGTCCCAGACGAGCGTCCCGTCCGACTCCGGCGCCGGGGTCGGGATCGTGAACGCCGATGCCTCGACGTTCTCGACCGCGAGTCCCGTACCGGCGCTGCTCACTGCTCGTCGTCGTGATCGACACCGCCACGGATCTTGGCGAACATCTGCGACGCGACCGCGCGGGCACTGTTCTCGACCACGTCGGCTGCGTCGGGATCCCCGTGCAGCAGTGCCCGGGCGACCCCCTTGGCCTGCTCGAAGGTGACGTGCGCAGGAAGGGGAGGCACGTTCTTGTCGGTGAGCACGTCGAGGACGACCGGCCGGTCCGACGCGAATGCCTCGTCCCAGGCAGCTCCGAGCTTGTCGGGATCGTCGACCCGGATGCCCCGGAGGCCGAGCAGGTCGGCGTACCCGGCGTAGTCCATGTCTTCGAGCAGCTGGCTCGTGTCGTAGCGCGGGTCTCCAGCCTCGCGCATCTCCCACGACACCTGGTTCAGGTCGTCGTTGTGCAGGATCAGCACGATGAACGAAGGGTTCTCCCATTCGCGCCAGTGCCGTTTCACCGTGATGAGACCGTTCATCCCGAGCATCTGGAACGCGCCGTCACCGATGGTGCACACGACCGGCCGCTCGGGGAACGCGAACTTCGCCGCGATCGCGTACGGCATCGCAGCCAGCATCGTGGCCAGCTGACCCGAGAGGTTCCCCATCATGTTGCGGCCGAGCTTGATGTGGTGGCCGTACCAATCGGCCGTGGTTCCTGCGTCGGCGGTGACGATCACGTCCTCGGGGAGCCGTTCGTTGAGCGTGTGGAACGCGAGCCGCGGGTTCACCGGATCCGCCGTTGCCTTCGCCGCGCGCTCGACGGTTTCGTTCCACGTCCGCATCCCGTCGGCGATGCCCTGCTGCCAGCTCAGGTCGGGTTGCTGCTCGAGGAGCGGGAGGAGCTCTGCGAGCGTGGTCTTCGCGTCGCCCCAGAGATTCACGTCCATCGGAAAGCGCAGGCTCAGATGGCTCGGATCGAGATCGATCTGCACCCCCCGCGCCTGTCCGCTCGGCGGGAGGAACTCGCTGTACGGAAAGTTGGTTCCCACCATGAGCAGGGTGTCGCAGTCCTGCATCATGTCGTAGCTCGGCTTCGAGCCGAGCAGCCCGAGCTGCTGGGTGTGGAACGGCACGTCCCCGGGCACGGCACCCTTGCCGAGCAGCGCCGTGATGATTCCGGCGCCGAGCCGTTCTGCGACGGCGAGAACCTCGTCGGTCGCGTCGAGTGCGCCCTGCCCGACCATCATCGCGACCCGCTCGCCGCGGTTGAGCACGGTCGCGGCGGCGTGAAGATCTTCGCGTGGTGGCGCGATCCGCGTCGACGAATGCCCGATCCCGGTTCGAGAGACCCAGTGCTCGAGGGTGGGTTCCTCCATCTCCAGGTTCTGGACGTCGGCCGGCAGGACGATCACGGTGGGCTTCCGGTAGGCGCGAGCGACGCGGATCGCCCGGTCGACGACGAGCTGCGCCTGCATCGGCGTCGTGACTGCCTTGACGTACTCGGCCACGTCGCCGAACAGCCGCTCCATGTTGAGCTCCTGCTGGAAATCGCTCCCCATCGCCACCCGCGCCTGCTGGCCGACGATCGCAACCACCGGCTGGTTGTCGCTCTTGGCGTCGTAGAGCCCGTTCATGAGGTGGACGGCGCCGGGGCCGGACGTGGCGATGCACACGCCGATCTCACCGGTGAACTTCGCGTGCGCGCACGCCATCAGACCGGCCATCTCCTCGTGGGTAGGTCGGATGTATCGAAAGTCCTTCTCGTCGCGTTCGGCGCGGCCAAGGGCGCCGTCGAACCCTCCGATGCCGTCTCCGGGGAACCCGTAGAACCGGTGCAAGTCCCACGCGATCAAGCGGTCGATGACGAAATCGCTGACGGTGTACACGCTGGCCTCCAGACGGCCCCGAAGGGTCTCGCGACATGACGGTTCGTTCGGTGGCGCGGCGCCGGGGCGGGCCATGGAACCGTCGACACCGCCTTCGTCGCGTCGATACGCCTACCTGGTTGTTCCTTGCCGTACCCCGAAAGAGGTGGTTGCGAAACCGACCGGCATCAGGAGTGGTGCGAGCGAATAGTGCGATCGGACGGAGGGTAGGAACCGAGCGTGCGCAGCGACCCTCCCGGTGACGACCATTCGTTCGCAGGTTCCGATGGCTGATCTCGGCGCGCTCGAGATCATGGGGCGCCTCGCGCTCGCCACCGTCCTCGGACTGGCCATGGGCCTGGAACGGGAAATCGACGGGCACGAGGCGGGCGCCCGGACCCATGCCCTGCTGGCGCTCGGCGCGGCAGTGTTCGGGTTGATCTCGGTCGGGGCGTTCGACGACTTCATCATCGCGGGATCCCGGACCAATGTTCGGGTCGACGTCACCCGGGTGGCGTCCTACGTCGCCGCGGGCATCGGGTTCCTGGGCGCCGGGTCGATCATGAAGCGCTCGGACGGCCCCAAGGGCCTGACGACCGCGGCATCGCTCTGGGTCGCCGCCGGCGTCGGGCTCGCGGCCGGACTCGGCTTCTGGGTCGGGGCTGTCGGTGCCGTCGGGCTCGCGTTGGCGATGCTCGTTGCCGACCGTCCCCTCTCGCGGCTCAGGCGGCGCCGCGAGCGACGGCAGGCCGACGAGTAGGTGCGCGAACGACGCTGTGGTCAGATCGGGGTCTGCTGGTGCAACGCCATCCTCCACGCGCCATCCGAGTACGAGTAGGTGCTGGAAACCAGCGCGGAATACTCCGTGTCGCCTCGGCGTGCCTCGACGCGGTAGGCGACGGCCGCGCAGTGCGTCGCGAGCACGAACTCTCTCGCGTCCTGCAGCTCGTACGAGCTCCAAGGCACTCCGCTCATCAGCTGGATGGCCTCGGCCCGGTCGTCGACCATCCGACCGTTCGGGAGGAGCATGAGAATCTCGTCGGCCAGGACGCGCGTGAAGAAGGCTGCGGCCGACGCACCATCCGTGGCGAGTGCCGCCCACGCGTCGCGTTCGAGATGGAGCGGGCCCGGCTGCTGTACGGATTCTCGATCACCGCGAGCCATCAGGCGCTCGCCTTCTCGTGCATCCGTCGAAGCATGGCAGGACCTCCCGTGGTCAGGAATCGCACGACGAGCAACGCGGCGACGGCGAGGAAGATGATGTTGAGAACGGTCGTGTAGTTCCACGAGATCGAATGTTCGACCACTTGGGCGCTGCGATCCGTGGGCGTGAGTCCCAGCACTGCGAAGAGCAGCTCGACCACGTAGCTTGCTCCGACGATCGTCGCGTAGAACGTGGCGAGCAGGAACATGCTCATCTTCCATCCGTAGTACTTGCGGTAGATGTTGAGGATCGGCAGGACGATCAGGTCGGCGAAGATGAACGCGATCACGCCACCAAAGCTGATGCCGCCGTTCCAGAGCACCGCGGCGAGCGGGACGTTGCCAACTGAGCACACGAAGCTCGCGATCGCGACCAGTGGACCGACGATGGGTCCCCACAGCTGCGCGGCCAGATGGTGGTCAACGAGGAAGAAGCGCCTCCAGAACGTCGCCGGGACCCATGCGGCAAGCGATCCCGCGATCAGCAGACCGGCCACGATGTCGACCCAGATCGACGCCCAGTCCATGACGAAGAAATGGCTGATCGCGGTGTACCCGCGAGAGGAGGTGACGCGAGACCAGATCGAGCCGTCCTCGACGGCCATGTCGTCCATCGCGGCATGACCCTCCATCCGTCCCGCGATTCCCTTCTCGGCCTGCTCACGCGCGTCGTCGACGAGCTGGGTGCGCAAGAAGATGCGGAAGAGCACTGCGAGCGTCGCGATCATCAGAGGTCCGCCGACGAACTCGGCGAGCGTGAACTGCCAGCCCATGAGCACCGCAAGGATGACTCCGAGCTCAATGACCAGGTTCGTCGACGCGAATTCGAACGCCATGGCGGCAGTGAAGTCGGCACCCTTGCGAAAGAGAGACCGGGCGAGTGCAACCGCGGCGTAGGAGCAAGAAGACGAGGCAGCCCCCAGGCCCGTTGCGACGGACAGGGTGCGCGGCGAATCGTCCGGCAGCAGGCGGGTCATCTCCCGCTTCGAGACGACTGCCTGGACGACCCCGGAGAGGGTGAACCCGAGGATCAGCCCCCACAGGATCTGCCACGCCATCGAGCCCGCCAGGCTGATCGCATGCCTGACGGCGGCGAACAGCTCACCCACCGGCGCGCCCTTCCGAAGCCGCACTGAGCCGTCGCGAGACTGCGAGCGTGCACGGTGTCGCGGGAATCATCGTGGTCGTGTACCCGATCCCGAACCCAACCGAAACCGTCGTCTCGTCGAGCCGGTGGCGGCAGAACGCGGCTAGCCGGACCTCGCCACCCGTTATCGCGCTCCGCGCGTCGCGTTGGATCGAACCAGTGGGATCCTGCTTCGCAACGTGGGTGGATCAACGTGATGAAGGCATTCCACGTCTGATGGATGCCGCCGGACTCACCTTCTTCGTCATTGCGATCTTCATCATTGTCGGAATCGCAATGTACGGCGCCCGCCCCAATCGCTGACTGCCGATCACTCTGCGTAGACCCCATCGAGGGTGCGGGTGGGCTCGGATTTCTCGACCGCCTCGACGTCCGGTCGCGGCGTGCACGGGCTTGCGGGCGCTCGGCGTGTCGTCCTGATCCTCGCCTCGCACCACCGCATTGCCGGCGGTCTCGGGCATGGCGAGGATCTGGGTCTCGGCACGACCGAGAGCGACTCCACGACCTGGTCGCCCGGGCCGGGAACGACGACGGCGGTGCGGCGGGCTGCCGGGGCAATGCGACTTCGGTCACACGGGGGCGACATCACGGCGAAGGCATCGGCGCGACGACCGTCGATGCTGGCTCGGACGCGGGCAGCACAACGCTCTCGTTCGCGACGCCGCCACACGCGGTCGACGCGACGTCACACCGAGGTGACGTGTCTCTCGGTCTCCCGAAGCGGTTGGTGGCGTACCGTGTAGACCCTTCGGCAGGCGGCGGATCGACCCACACCCCGGTGACCGGTCCTCGTGCTCACCATGAAGCCCCACCACCACCGATGAGTCTCTGACCGTCGCACCGTCCTACGTCACGAAGCCGTCCCCGAAACCTGCACCAAGCAACGACGAACGAGGAGATCCCCAATGCTCGCCGGACTCGCCCGCTTCTGCTACCGCCACCGCCGGATCGTCGTCGGGCTCTGGCTCCTCGTGTTCGTCCTCGGCATCGTCTTCGGCGGCGCGCTCAAGGGTGAGTCGGCGACCTCCGGCCGGTTGCCCGACACGGACTCGCAAGCTGCGTACGACACCCTCGAGCGCGAGTTCCCGCAGCGCAACGGTGACGAGGCCCAGATCGTCTTCGCCGACGTCACGCAGAACCGGCCGGCGATCGACGCGTACCTGACGAAGGTCGCGGACCTGAAGGGCGTGATCGAGGTTCAGCCGCTCCGGATCTCGCGGGGCGGGAAGATCGCGGTCGCACCGATCACCACGGCGACCGGCTCGGGGACCCACCCCCTCGAGACGGTGCATGAAGTCAAGGACCTCGCGAAACCGCTCGAGGCCGAGGGCGTGCGCGTGGAATTCGCGGGGAACTGGTTCGGTGAGGGGGGCATGCCCGCAAGCGAGATCGTCGGCGTCATCGCCGCGATCATCGTGCTCCTCATCGCGTTCGGCTCGCTCATCGCGATGGGGCTGCCGATCGTCACCGCGCTGATTGGCATCGCAATCTCGCTCGCGGGCGTCGGCATCCTCGCCAACGTGTTCACCACTCCGGACTTCGCGCCGCAGGTCGCCGCGATGATCGGTCTCGGGGTGGGCATCGACTACGCCCTGTTCATCGTGACCCGGTACCGCGAGGCGCTGCATCGCACGCACGCACCCGAAGCCGCGGTCGTCGAGGCGATGACCACATCGGGACGCGCCGTCGTGTTCGCCGGCTTCACTGTCATGGTGTCGCTGCTCGGCATGCTCCTGATGGGCCTGAACTTCCTCCACGGCCTGGCCGTAGGGACGTCGTTCGCGGTGGTGATCGCGGTGCTGGCCGCCATCACGCTGCTTCCGGCCCTGCTCGGCTTCGTCGGGTTCACGGTCGACAAGTTCAAGGTCGGGCGGCGCAAGCCGAGCACCCGCGAAGGGATCTGGCACCGCTGGGCCCGGGTGGTCCAGCGCCGTCCCGGCTGGATCGCGTTCGTCGGCTTCGCCGTGCTCATCCTCATCGCGCTGCCGATGCTGTCCCTGCGGCTGGGGAGCGCGGACGCGAGCAACGACAAGGCCGGCACCACCACCAAGGAGGCGTACGACCTCATCGCCGAGGGCTTCGGCCCCGGGGCCAACGGCCCGATCCTCGTTGTCGCCGACACCTCGAAGGCGGGCGCCGCCGCCGAGCTGCCCGCGCTGATCGAGGAGCTTCGTTCGACCCCCGGCGTCGCGTCGGTGACCGACGTGCGGCCGAACCAGGCAGGCACCGCGGCGATCGCCACGGTGTTCGCGACGACGGGGCCGCAATCCGAGACCACCGAGCGCCTCGTGCACCACCTGCGCGACGACGTGGTGCCGGCGGCGACTGCGGGCACCACGCTGGTGGTGAACCTCGGTGGCCAGACCGCCAGCGCCGTCGATTTCTCGGACGTGATCGGCGACCGGTTGCCGGTCTTCATCGGAGCGGTCCTGGTGCTGAGCTTCCTGCTGCTCATGCTGGTCTTCCGTTCGGTCCTCGTCCCGCTCAAGGCCGTCCTGATGAACCTGCTCTCGATCGGTGCTGCGTATGGGGTGATCGTCGCCGCGTTCCAGTGGGGCTGGGGTGGCGACATCCTCGGCGTCAGTGCCGGTCCCATCGAGGCGTGGGTCCCGATGATGCTGTTCGCGATCGTGTTCGGTCTCTCGATGGACTACGAGGTGTTCCTGATCAGCGCAATCCGGGAGCACTACGACCGCAGCGGTGACAACGGTCAGGCCGTCGCCGACGGGCTCGAGTCCACCGCCCGGGTGATCACCGCCGCGGCGCTGATCATGGTGTTCGTGTTCGGGAGCTTCGTGGTCTCCGATGTCCGGGCCTTGAAGCTGATCGGTCTCGGCCTCGCGGTCGCGGTCGCGATCGACGCCAGCGTCGTGCGCATCGTGCTCGTCCCCGCGACGATGGAGCTGCTCGGCACGGCGAACTGGTGGCTACCCCGCTGGCTCGACAAGATCCTGCCGACCATCAACGTCGAGGGCGAGACCCTGAGCGACGAGGAGATCGAGGCCGCGACCCGCGAGCCCGCCCCCACCGGGGCCTGATCGCCCTGGCCACCCCTCCCAGCTCTCCGCGTCTGTGACGTTCGGTTCCCCAGAGGAACCGAACGTCACAAACGAAAGCTCAGTCGTCGGGGAGCTCGGGTGGGAAGCCGCCGGTGGCGACCGGTCCCCAACGGTCGATCTCGATGCGAACGATGCACTTGCCCTGGCGCCGCATCGCGTCGCGGTACTCGTCCCAGTCCGGGTGCTCCCCGGCGATCCCCCGGTAGTAGTCGACCAGCGGCTCGAGCGCGTCGGGCAGGTCGAGGACCTCGGCCCGGCCGTCGATCTGGACGTATTCGCCGCTCCAGTCGTCGGACTGGATGCAGATCGAGACGCGCTCGTCGCGCCGGGCGTTGTGCACCTTCGCCCGCTGCGGGTACGTCGAGACCACGATTCGGCCGTCGGGATCCACGCCGCACGTCACCGGTGACATCTGGGGGCTGCCGTCGGCTCGCCGGGTGACCAGCATCGACCGGTGGCGCGGGCGGACGAACTCGAGGAGCGCGTCGCGCTCCACCGACACCGCAGTCGCGATCTTGCGCGCCATGAGTCAGCGCACCCCGCGAACGCAGTCGTCGACCGTCTCCGCTTCGGGAACGTCGATGCGGAACGGCAGTATCTTCTCGGACACGCCAACTCCCTCGGTCGGCGCGAAACCTACTGCAGGGGTCAGGCTGCCTCGCGAGACGTCGTCGAACCCCGCGCCAGGACCTCTGCGCCCGCAATCCCGATCAGGACCAGGATCGTGACGACGAGCACCGTGAGGGGTTTCGGATGGTTCCAGGCCACGAGGATGACCGCGCCGATGCCGACCAGGGCGATCCGGATGCCGGTGCGCGATCGGGCAACCCACCCGGCGAATCCCTCGGTCGCAAGCTGCCGATCCTCACCGCCGCGCACCAGCGAGCGAACCCGCAGGGCAGCCGTCGACGGGCCGGCCAGCCAGGCGCCGATCGCGACGACGATGCCGACGACGAACCCGGTCCGCGTGGACAGTCGCAGGAAGTTGAGGACCTGGTCGTAGACCGCGGCGGCCGCGTCGCGGTTCGCGGTCTTGACCGCGTCCAGGTAGAACGTTCGACCGATGTTGAACGCCGAGAGGATCACCAGCATGCCGAGCGAGAGCCCGAGCCCCGCGTACATGACTGTCTTGCGCCGGCGTCGCGACAACGCGATCGCGGCGGCGAACAGGACCAACGTCAGGATCGGGAGCACGACCGCTCCCTTCTGCAGCAGGTCGGTGATGCTCTGAGCCTGCTTCAGGTCGTCGGACTGGAAGACCACGAATCGCGGGCTGATGCGCGTCGCCGTCGTGCTTGAGAAGACGTCGATGCCGAGACTGTCGAGGCGCTTCCGAACCCGTTTGACCGCCGGCCCGAGGTTGACCGCCACCTCACCGTTGGTCGTCGTGATCGTGCGCCCACCGTTCCCGGTGAGCACATCCACGACCTGGTCGTGGGCCCGCCGGTTGGCCCGCTCCCATACGGCTTGGAACTGGTCGGAGCTGAGCACCTTCACCGCGAGACTGTTGACGACGTTCTCGAGCGAGCTTGCGACCGCAGGTGCGATGAAGTCCGCCTTGGCCGGCAGCGCCCGCTTGACCTCCGCTTCGACATCCGTCTCGGCCACGAGGGCCTGGGTGATGTTGTCGGCGGCTGCAGTGATGATCGCTTCGTTCTTGGCCAGCGGCGCCACGGTGGAGACGTATTGATCGCTGTCCAGCAGGGTGTTGCGGGTCCAGACCGCGACCACCGAGAGCGGCGCCAGGATGCATGCGACGATGAGCAGGAGGGCGACGGCGATGCGCCGGCCCCGTCCGTAGGGACGGTCGGTCGCGCTTGGTGATGGCGTCGTCATTCCGTGCCCTCCCGCTCGTCGCGTGATCTGGGTTGCGGCCGGCTCAGCCGACGGTCTTGGCCTTGAGCCGCTGGAACTCGGCGTCGTCGATCACGCCGCGGTCCTTGAGGTCGGCCAGCCGTGCGAGCTCGTCGGCCGGGCTCGCGGCGGTGCCGGCGGCCTGCTGGATGTAGGCCCGGGCCGCGGCGTCCTGGGCCTGGGCCGCTTCCACCGCATGTTCGTGCATCTTGTGACCACGGGCGATCAGGTACACGAAGACCCCGAGGTACGGAATGACGATCACGAACAGCACCCACATCGTCTTCGCGAAGCCGCCGATGTCGTGGCTGCGGAAGATGTCGGCGAAGACGGTGATCAGCAGCCAGATCCAGATGAAGAAGACGAAGAACCAGAGCATCGACCAGAAGACCTGGCCGGTTCCGAACTCGTTTGCGATCACGTGCACTCCCTTTTCGTCGGATGGATCGATTGCGGGTCGTCAGTATCGACTGCCCCGCCCGGGACGCGCATCATCCCCCACAAGTGATCTTCCCGGACCAGCATGGAACGGTCAGACCGAGGGAATTCGGCGGATCTCGAGCAAGGTCGAGTGGCGGGTGCCCCGCCGGATCCCGAGCCGGTACACGAGCACGATGACGGCGCCCGCACCCATGATCCACGGTGCGAACCGACGCCCGTGCTCGACCTCGTCGTCGAGCTCGCCCGTGACCTCCTTGAGCTTGGCCTCGATGTCGGCCTTCGTGATCCGGCCTCGGGGCGCGGGGCGCGAACGGCTTTGGGGTTCATCGGGGTGGAGTCTGGCAGAGGCGCGAGACTCGTGCCCGTGGACGACGGGATGGTGAGGCTCGACGGTGGCCGGTTCCTCATGGGAACCCCCGACAACGAGGGATATCGCGCCGACGGAGAGGGTCCGGTACACGAAGTGGAGCTCCGCCCGTTCTGGATCGACGCGAGCACGGTGACGAACGCCGACTTCCGCGAGTTCGTCGACCAGACCGGCTACGTCACGACGGCCGCGGAGTTCGGATGGTCCTTCGTGTTCGGCGGTCTGTTGCCCGACGACTTCCCGGACACCGCGGGCGTCGTCGCGGCCCCCTGGTGGCGCCAGGTGTTCGGTGCCGACTGGGCGCATCCCGAAGGTCCCCAGTCCGGCCTCGATGGTCGCGACGACCACCCGGTGATCCACGTTTCGTGGGATGACGCGCAGGCGTACTGCGCCTGGTCCGATGCGCGGCTCCCGACCGAGGCCGAATGGGAGTACGCATCTCGCGGTGGGCTGGTCCAGCAGCGGTTCCCATGGGGCGACGAGCTCGAGCCCGGCGGCGCGCACCTCATGAACGTCTGGCAGGGACAGTTCCCGGCCGAGAACACGATCGACGACGGCTGGTACGGGACTGCACCGGTCGACACCTACCCGCCGAACGGCTACGGCCTGTACGGCACGACCGGCAACGTATGGGAGTGGTGCTCGGACTGGTTCGGGCCCGAGTACTACGCGACGAGCCCGCTGAGAGACCCCCGAGGGCCCGCCGCGGGTACGCACCGCGTCATGCGGGGTGGCTCGTACCTTTGCCACGCGTCGTACTGCAGCCGTTACCGGGTCGCGGCGCGGAGCGGGAACACCCCCGATGCGTCGACGGGCAACCTTGGATTCCGCTGCGTGCGCGACGTCCGGCCCGGGGATCAACCCGGGGAGTAGCCCCATGGGCAGTGCCGACAGCCGCTCTCGCAGCATGTCCCGTTCGCGAGCAGGCTCGCGGCCGTGAACACGAAGTAGCCCGTCTCGGGGTCGAGATAGCCCGCTTCGCCGGCCGCGACCGCGGCATCGTGCGCTCGAACGATGGCTTCGTCGTACGAGCGCGCGTCCTTCATCGGTCGGCGAAGTCGAGCTCCATGCGGGCGGCACGCAGGCCGTACACGAATGGGTTCGGCATCTCCTCGATCGTGCCCGGTTCGAGCCGGAGTGCGGAGACACGGTGGACGAGCTCTTCGAGGAAGAGGCGGATCTCGAGCCGGGCCAGCGATGCACCCAGGCAGAAGTGCGTACCGAACCCGAACGCGAGGTGACGGTTCGGGTACCGGGTCAGATCGAGGCGATCGGGGTCGGAGAAGTGCGCCGGGTCGCGGTTGGCCGACGAGTACATCAGCACGAGCTGGTCTCCCGCTCGTACCTTGGCGCCCCCGAGCTCGACGTCCGCGGTTGCCACGCGGCACATGTTGTGGATCGGCGTCACGTAGCGGATCAGCTCCTCGGTCGCGATCTCGAGGTCGATGCCGCTGCGGATCAGGTCCCATTGCTCGGGAAAGGTCGCGAAGTAGATCAGGGCGCGCGCGATCACGGTTCGGGTCGTCTCCGCGCCGCCGTCGAGGAGGAGCAGCGAATCGGCGATGGTCGTGTCGACGCCCATCGGGCATCCGTCGATCTCGGCCTGGGTCCAGACCGTCATCACATCGTCTGCGGGGCAACGCGTCTTCTCGGCGTGCAGCTCGGCGGATGCCTGCGCGAACTCCATCGCCGCGATGATGCCGTCCTCGTCGTGGTACCGGGGCCCACCGCCGAGCGCGATCGTGCGTTCGGACCAGTCCTGGAGCTCGGGCCAGGCCCCCGGCGCGAAGCCGAGCAGCTTGCCGATCATCATCGCCGGGAGCGGCGCCGCGAGATCACCGATGATCTCCGCCTTTCCGTCGTTCGCGGCGACACCGTCGAAGAGCGCTCGGACGGTGTTGCGCACTTCCGACTCCCAGCTCCCGACCGCCTTGGGGGTGAAGCGGCGTGCGACGAGGTTGCGCCGCTTGCGGTGGTCGGGATCGTCGAGACCGATCATCGAGGGGTCCGCCGGGATGTTGGGTCGATAGCCGCCCTTCTTCTGGTCCGAGTTGACGAACCGGTCGGAGTGCTTCTCGATGAACTCGATGTCGTCGTACCGAGAGACACCCCAGAGCTCGTTGGTGGCGTCCCAGTAGACGGGCTGGTTCTCACGGAGCCAGGCGTAGGTGGGATACGGATCGTTCGCGTAGAAGTCCCCATCGAGGAGGTCAAGGTCCATTCCTGGATCGTAGGTGGTGGTCAAGAGGTCCCGAAATACGCCGATACCAGGACGGTGATCGACGACGAGGCCACCGCGCGCTTCGCCGGGCGCCTCTCGGCGTACATGTACCTGCTCTCCGGCGTGATGAGCCTCCTGGCGGTGCTGGTGCTTCCGGTGCCTCCTCGAGCGGATAGCGCCGCGCTGATTGCCGTGGCGTGTGTCGCGATCGGATCCGGGGTCGTCATCTGGATGCTGCCGTGGGGGCGCTGGCCGGCGTGGACCTCGCTGTTCCTCCTGCCGCCGACGTTCCTGCTGATCGCGTTGAACAATGCGGCCGAGGGCAGCGACGGCTACCGGTACGCCACCTTCTTCTTCGTCACCTTCGCCTGGATCGGGCTCACCCAGCGGCGGTGGACCTCGGTCCTGGCGCTCCCACTCGCGGCCGCGGCGTACCTGGTCCCGTTCGCGTTGGACGACCATTGGAACTCGTTCACGGTGTCGTCGGTGCTCTACGTCCTGCCCGCGTGCCTGCTGCTCGGTGAAGCGGTGGCCTGGGTCTCGGACCGACTCCGCGTGGCGCAGGCGTCGGACCGTGATCGTGAGAGAAGTGTGCGGAAGCTGTTCTCGGAGAACCCGCAGCCGATGTGGGTGTTCGACCGCGAATCGTTGCAGTTCCTGGAAGTCAACGACGCGGCGGTCGGTCACTACGGCTACACGCGCCGGGAGTTCCTGGCGATGCGGATCACCGACATCCCGCCACCCGAGGATGCCCAGCCGCCGATCGCCCACGATGGTGCCTGTCGGCACCGGTTGAAGGACGGTCGAGTGGTGGACGTCCAGGTCACTTCCCACCACCTCGAGTTCGACGGCGTTCCGGCGGTGCTGGCCGCGATCCAGGACGTCACGGAGCGCAATCGTCTGGAGGGTCAGCTTCGCTACCGTGCCTTCCACGACTCGCTGACGCAGCTCGCGAACCGGTCGCTCTTTGCCGACCGGATCGAGCATGCGATCGCGCGCCAGACCCGGGTCCAGGAGTCGGTCGCGGTCGTGGTGCTCGACCTCGACGGATTCAAGACGATCAACGACAGCCTCGGTCACACGGCCGGCGACCAGCTCCTCGTGGCCGCAGCCCAACGGCTCCAGAACCAGCTGCGGCCAGGTGACACCGCGGCACGCCTCGGTGGCGACGAGTTCGCGGTCCTGCTCGAGGACATCACCACACTCGAAGAGGTCGCCGCGCTCGCGGAACGGCTACTCGACGTGTTTCGCGCGCCGTTCGCCGTCGCAGGCAAGCACCTGCTCGTCACCGCGAGCCTCGGGGTGGCGGTGAACCATCCGGGGGAAGGGGCCGAGGAGCTCGTGCGCAATGCCGACATGGCGATGTACCTGGCGAAGAGCGAAGGCAAGGCCTGCTTCCGCGTCTACGAGCCCGAGATGCACGATGCGGCGCTCGCCCGGCTCGATCTCGAAGCCGAGCTCCGCGCCGCGCTCCTGGGTGGGCAGTTCGTCGTGTACTACCAACCGATCGTGCGGCTCGCCGACGGTGCGGTCCGCGGACTCGAAGCACTCGTACGTTGGGATCATCCCGAGCGGGGCCTCCTCGCGCCGGCACAGTTCATCCCGGTTGCCGAGGAGACCGGAATGATCGTCGACCTCGGTCGTTGGGTGCTGAGCCAAGCGTGCGTGCAGGCTCGCGTCTGGCGGACCGCCCATCCGGATCTTGATCTGGGCATCGCAGTGAACCTCTCGCCCCGTCAGTTTCGCGACCCGCGGCTCATCGACGACGTGGCCGCGGTGCTCGCCGGCTCCGGGCTCGACATGGGGGTGCTGACCCTCGAGATCACCGAGAGCGTCCTGCTCGACGACCGCGAGGCCGCGGTCGTTTGTCTCCACCGGCTCAAAGCGCTTGGCGTGCGCCTCGCGCTCGACGACTTCGGTACCGGGTACTCCTCGCTCGGGCGCCTGCGGCATCTTCCGATCGACGTGCTCAAGATCGACAAGGCCTTCATCGACGGCGTGGCCGTCGACACCGAGTCGAGCGGGTTGGTCGAGGCGATCCTGCGCATGGCGGAGACGCTGGCGCTCGACACGATCGCGGAAGGGGTCGAGCGGGCCGATCAGGCGGCACAGCTCGCGAAGCTCGGTTCCGAGCTCGTCCAGGGATACCTCTACTCGCGCCCGCTGCCCGCGACGGAGATCTCGGAGTACCTACGCGGACGTGGGCACCCGGTCGAGGCCGTGTCCGGCGAGACCGTCGACGAGATAGTCGAAGCCGTCGTTCACGAGCTCGGCGAGGTCGCCGTCCTCCTCGAGCCACTGGTGGAGGGCGGCGCGCAGGCACGCCATCGACGCGCCGGCGACGAGGCGGAGCTGGAGCGCTGACGCGTTCCCACCCCGCAACGCATCGCGCTGCAACAGCGCGTTCGTGACGGCTTCCTCCCAGCTCTGCTGGCGTTCGAACTTGTGCGAACGAAGGCTCGAGCTGCCGTCGAAGATCCGGGATCGGAGCAGGAGTCGCTCGCGATCCTGCGAGTACTCCTCGGTCGTGGAGTGGAACGCGGCCTGGACCGCGCGCAGCGGCAGCTCGTCGTCGGGCCGGGCCGCGAGCTCCGCGAGGAGCGCCTCGAGCCGCTCGTCGCCGTCAGCGAACAGCACGTCCTCCTTGGCGCCGTAGTAGCGGAAGAACGTGCGCTGGGAGACGTCGCACGCCTCGACGATCTCGTCGACCGTGGTCCCGTCGAAGCCCTTCTCGGCGAACAGGATGAGCGCGGCGTGCTCGAGCGCGAGGCGGGTCTTCTCCTTCTTGCGCTCGCGCAGTCCGGGGCGGTCGGGCCGGTCGGGCTGGTGGGGATGGTCGGGATGGTCGGGATGGTCCACATCGTCATCTTGGCAGAATCTAACGATTGGCGCAAAGCGTCGAACGACAGTTACTGTCAGAAGATGTCCACCGGCATCACCACCACCGGCCCGGAGCCGGCGTTGCCTCGCCCGGCCCGGGTTTCCGTCGACGCCGCCTACGACCGCCGCTGGTGGACGCTGGCGGTGCTGTGCCTGAGCCTGCTGATCGTCTTCGTCGGCAACTCGAGCCTGAACGTCGCGCTACCGACGCTGTCGCGCGAGCTGCACGCAACCACCTCGCAGCTCCAGTGGGTCGTCGCCGCGTACTCGCTCGTGTTCGCCGGACTGCTGTTCTCGACCGGCGCACTCGGCGACCGGTTCGGTCGAAAGGGTGCGCTGCAGCTCGGGCTGGTCGGCTTCCTCGCCGGTGCCGCGCTCGCGTCTGCCTCCACCGAGATGTGGCAGCTGATCTCCTGTCGCGCGGTGATGGGCGCGTCGGCGGCGCTGATCATGCCGTCGACCCTGTCGATCCTCGTGAACGTGTTCCCGGCCCAGGAACGGGCCAAGGCCATTGCGATCTGGGCCGCGACCACGGGCGCCGCCGGCGCGATCGGGCCGGTGGCGAGCGGCCTGCTCCTCGGTCACTTCTGGTACGGCGCCGTCTTTCTGGTCAACGTCCCGATCATCGCGTTCGCGCTGATCGCCGGATGGTTCCTCGTGCCGAAGTCCCGGGACCCCGAGCAGGGAAGGCTCGACCCGCTCGGCGCCGGGTTGTCGGTCGTCGGCATCTCGGCGCTCGTCTACGGCTTGATCCAGGCGCCGGATCAGGGATGGGGGAGCAGCGGAACGCTCGGCGTGTTCGCGGTCGCCCTGGTTGTGCTCACCGCGTTCGTCGCTTGGGAGCTGCGCGTCGACGAGCCGATGCTCGACATGCACTTCTTCCGGAACTCCGCGTTCAGCACTGGAACCGGCGGGATGATCCTCGTGTTCCTCGCCATGTTCGGCGTGATGTTCCTCATCACTCAGTACTTCCAGCTGGTGCTGGACTACAGCCCGCTCTCGTCCGCGCTCCGGATGCTGCCGATGGCTCCGATCATGATCATCGTTGCGCCCCTGACCCCGCGGCTGTCGCGTTCGTTCGGCGCGCATCGAGTGGTCGCGTTCGGCATGGTGCTGGTGACGATCGGGCTGCTGATGTTCCGCGGCGCTCGGTCTGCACACGCCGTATGTGTACGTGCTGGTCTCGTTCATCCCGCTGGTCGGCGGAATCGCGTTGACGATGTCGCCGATGACCGCCGCAATCATGGGGGCGGTTCCGGCCCGTCGCGCCGGCGCCGGTTCGGCGATGAACGACGCCACCCGCGAGCTCGGCGCCGCGTTGGGAGTCGCCGTGCTGGGGAGCGTCGCGGCGTCGCACTACGCGAGCGGCGTCGGCAACCTGGTCCGCGGATTGCCGGCCGTGGACCGCTCCGTCGCGGCAGACGTCGCTGGCGGGGGCCTTGGAGACGGCCGCCCACCTGCCCGCGGCGGCGGCTCGGGCGTTGACGGTCGGGTCCCAGGAGGCATTTGTGGGTGGGATCCACCTCGCTGTGACGGTCGGGGCGATCCTGGCGGCGATCTCGGCGGTCATCGTCTACCGGTACCTCCCGCGGGATCTGGGGTCCGAAGGCGCCATGCACGGCCCGGTCGAGTCGATGGAGGACATGGCGGAGCTGGGCCTCGGTGGGACACCGCCAATCTTCGCCGCGGAGCTCGATTCGGGTTCCGCGACCAAGCGGTGACGGAGACCCCTACGGTCCGGGGCGTGGCACCACCGTCGCAGGTCCCGATCCCCGCCGATTTCGAGCCGCGCGACCCTCGTCGCTGGTTCACGCTGGCGATCGTCGTGCTCGCAGTGTTGATCGTCGCCCTCGACACGACGGTGCTGAACGTCGCGATCCCGACGATCCTGCGCGACCTCCACACGACACTGCCGAGCCTGCAGTGGGTCATCACGGGCTACTCACTGACCTTCGCGAGCCTGCTGATCATCGGTGGGCGGCTCGCGGACCTCTTCGGTGCCCGGCGGATGTTCGTCACCGGTGCCGCACTGTTCGCGGTGGGGTCGCTCCTCGCGTCGCTCGCGCAATCAGTGCCGGTGTTGATCTTCGGCGAGGCGATCATCGAAGGCATCGGTGCATCACTGATGATGCCGGCGACGCTGGGCATCCTCTCGTCGACGTTTCGCGGTCACGAGCGTGCGACCGCGTTCGCGATCTGGGGTGCCACAGCCGGGGCGGCGGTTGCCCTGGGCCCATTGATCGGCGGCTTTCTCACCACGAACTACTCATGGCGGTGGTCGTTTCGGATCAACCTCGTCGTCATTCCGATCGCGATCATCGGCGCGATGCTCGTCATGCGCCGTAGCCCGACCACGTCCGACCGCGAGAGCATCGACTTCCCCGGCGCGTTGCTCGTGGCGTCGGGAATGTTCCTGCTCGTGTTCAGCCTGAGCGAAGGCAGCCGCTACGGCTGGTGGCGCCCGCTCGATGACTTCAGCCTGGCGGGATCGCGAGTCTGGCCGGCGAGTCGCGGCATCTCGGTCGCGCCGGTCACGATCGTGCTGGCGCTCGTGGTTCTCGGCGTGTTCTACGCGGTCGAGCGGCACAAGGAACGGGTCAACGCGGACCCACTGTTCGAGTTCGGGTTGTTGCGCCATCTGAGCTTCCGCTACGGCCTGCTCACGACGATGGTGCTCGCACTCGGCCAGCTCGGGTTCCTCTTCGTGCTCCCGGTGTTCCTGCAGGACGGACTCCACCTCTCCGCGGTCGACAACGGGCTCTGGCTCTTGCCGTCCGGGATCTCGATCATCGTCGGCACGCAGATCGGCGTGTGGCTCACCCGGCACATCTCGGTGACGTTCGTCGTCCGCATCGGGCTCGTGCTCGAAGCGCTCGGCCTCGTCGCAATGGTCCTCGCGGTCTCACCGCAACTGACGTTCTGGTCGCTGCTTCCCGGGCTCGTGCTGTTCGGGATCGGGATCGGCTTCGCCGGTTCTCAGCTGACGAACGTGATCCTCTCCGAGATCCCGAACGACCGCTCCGGCGCGGCGAGCGGAGCGAACACCACCATCCGACAGCTCGGCGCGGCGCTCGGGATCGCGACGATCGGGGGGCTCCTCACGAGCAAGACGATCTCTGTCGTGTTGGGCAGTGTTCGTGCGTCGAGCCTCCCCGCGGCACTGAAGCAGACCGCCGCATCGGGGCTCCGCGCCGACGGCGTCAACTTCCGGGCGCCGGCGGGTACGACCCTGTCCGATGTCGCCGAGCTCCGGCATCTGCTCGAAGGCGCAGTTGCTTCAGGGACCCGAACCGCGTTGCTGTTCGCGACGGTCGTCGTCGCGCTCGGGGCCCTCGTCTCGCTGCTGATCCCGAAGATCGAGATCCCCGACCGACTCGACGACGAAGCGGCGCTCGAACGCATCGAAGCGCTCGGTCCCGTCAGCGCGACCACGGTGGAACCGACCGCGGCGGAATGGAAGGGCTGACCCTTTCCCGACCGAACCGGAGTCGGGCGGGCTGGGGGGATGGCCGTCAATCCGCCCACGCAGTACGCGACGAGCGCGAACCTCTCCGCGGGCAGCGCCTGTGGGGTGAGAGCCGGAGAGTGCCGGCCTTCGACCTCAGTGCCTGGGTCCTGGACCTCGTCGGGGCGTGCAAGCTGCAGGCCGACGTGAGTCGTCTGCCGTTGCCGCCTGCCTGCTTCGATGTCGCGGCCATGGTCGGTTGTGGTCGAGCGGGTCCGGGAGCTCGCCGGCGCGGCGGTGGCCGAAGCCGGTGACCTCCGCCTCAGCTCGGCGGTCGGTGCCTTCGGGTGCCGGTGAGCGTCACGCGTCGTCGAAGCGGTACTTGAGGGCTTCGGCGACGGCGCGATATCCGATGGTGCGATAGATCGCGTTCGACGTCGGGTTCTCGAGGTCGGTGTAGAGGATGCAGCGTTGCCCGCGGGCGAGCACCGCTTGCGAGACGTCGGCGACCAGTGCCGACGCGTAGCCGCGCGACCGGTACTCCGGCGGAGTGTACACGGGTCCCACCCGCGCGACACCGGAGACGGCGGGGAAGATCCCGGCCATCGCCACGGGCGCCGTGTCATCCCAGATCCACAGCTCGCCGGCGTCGATGCGGCGCGCGACCGCTTCGGTGGCGTCGCCCCGGGACTCACCGATGTCGCGTTCGAACGCGTGAACCCACGCGACGAGGAGCCCGCCGTCGTCGCGAGTGGCGGCGCGCCGCGTGCCGGCCGCGGGTCGTGCCGGCACGACGGTGGCGACTTCGTAGATCCGCTGACCCTGGGTCGGTGTGGCACCCACCTTCGTCCGTTCGCTCCAGTGGCCGGCGAATCGCGCCGCGGTCGCGGCATCGCCGCTCACCCCCGGAAGGCCTACGCCCTCCTCGGTCATTCGATTGACCGCGGCCTGCACCACTTCGGCTCGCATCGGGGTCAAGGTCGCGATGAAGTGCAGCGGTGATCGGAAGACCACACCGGCGATCTCACCGTCGTCGTCCACGATCCAGTACCGGCCCGGCTCCGGGTGCACGAGCCGCGAAGCGAGCAGCGTCAAGATCACGTTGTGCAGGACGGGCTCGCTCGCCAGGAAGTCGCCCGCGACCGTGAGCACATCCTGCGGATCGCTGGTCCCGCGCACCGTGATGGTCATCACAAATGATGGCACCGGCGTGACAGGCTCGTGCCGTGGATTTCTCCCTGCCACCACACCCGCTGGGCCCCGATCCGGGACGTAGCGAGCGACTGCGAGCCCGAACTGTGGTGAACCGACCGTCTGGAGGAGAGCTGTGACTTCATACGTCGCGCTGCTTCGCGGCATCAATGTGAGCGGTCACAACAAGCTCCCGATGGCGGATCTCCGGCGCCTGCTCGAGGCACTGGGCTACGAAGCCGTGGCCACGTACATCCAGAGTGGCAACGTCGTGTTCACGAGCCCCGCGAAGGAGGCCGACGTTGCCCGCGACATCGCGGCCGCGATCAAGGACGAGTTCGGGTTTGACGTGCCGGTCGTCGTGCGTTCGCGCGCGCAGCTGACGAAGGTGCTCGTCCACAATCCGTACCTCGAGGCGAACGCGGATCCGTCGAAGCTCCATGTGACGTTCCTGGCCTCGAAGCCGGCCGCGGCCTCGATCGCGACGCTCGATCCCGAACGGAGTACGCCCGACGAGTTCACGGTGCGCGGAAGAGAGATCTTCATGTTCCTCCCCAACGGCATGGGTCGGTCCAAGCTCACGACCGACTACTTCGAGAGGCGGCTCGGAACATCCGCGACCGCGTGGAACTGGAACACGGTGAACAAGCTGCTCGACCTCATGGCACGCTGACGCCTTCGGCCGGCCGTACAATCTCAGCGGGGCAATGCGAAAGGGGGCCTTCGTGAGCACGGACGACAAGCTCGACCGCGGCACGATCCTCGCACTCGTGGCGATGGCGCTCGGCGTCTTCGTGATCGCGAACGACTTCACCGCGTTGAGCGTCGCGATCCCCAAGATCGAATAGGACCTCGGCACGGATCTCACGACCGCGCAATGGGTCATCAACGGGTACGCCCTGGTCTTCGGTGTACTGATCGTGACCGGTGGTCGGCTCGCGGACCTCCACGGCCGCAAGCGCATCTTCATGATCGGGAGTGCGATCTTCGCGACGTTCTCGGTGCTGGGCGGGTTGTCTCCGAACGTGAGGTGCTCATCGTGTGTCGTGCCGTGATGGGCGTCGGTGGCGCGATGATGTGGCCGGCGGTGCTGGGCATGACGTACGCGCTGCTGCCGGACGAGAAGGCCGGCCTCGCCGGTGGGTTGATCCTCGGCGTCGGCCGGCTTCGGGAACGCCGTGGGGCCGATGTTCGGCGGGCTCCTCACCGACGAGCTGAGCTGGCGGTGGGTCTTCTTCGTGAACCTGCCCATCGCACTCTTCGCCATGTTCGTGACCGCAGCGCGAGGTGACCGAGACCCAGGTCGAGGTGAGTGATCGGCGGCTCGACTACCCGGGCGTCGCGACGCTGACGCTCGGCGTGGTGGCGCTGTCTGCTCGCGCTCGACGAGGGATCGGACCTCGGCTTCACGAGCCCGAGGATCCTCGTGCTGTTCGGTGTCACGGTGGTGATGCTCGTGGCTGTTCGCCAGGGTCGAGTCCCGCCAGGGCGACCACGCGCTCGTGCCGCGCGATCGTCTTGAAGAACCGGATCTTCACCGCGGCCAACGTCTCGGTGCTGTTGATGTCCGCGATCTTCTTCTCCGCGCTCGTTGTACCTGCCGCAGTTCATGACCAAGGTCCTGGGCTACACAGCGCTCGAGTCCGGCGCCGGGCTCTTGCCGATGATGGGAGTGTTCGCCGCGACCTCTTTCATCGCGGGGTCCCTGTACCAGCGGCTCGGCGCCAAGCTGATCGTCTCGGTGGGCGCCGCGTTCCTCGGGGCCGGGATGCTCTTGCTCTCCATGCTCGACGCCGACTCCAGCTACCTGTCGCTCGTGCCGGGAATGGTCGTGCTCGGCATCGGCGTCGGTCTGTTCTACTCGTCCATCACCACGTCCGCGGTCACCGCGCTCGACCCGTCGCGCGCCAGCCTTGTGGGCGGCATCGTCTACATGTGCCAGATTGCCGGCGGGGCGGTCGGGCTCGGGCTGAACACCGCGATCGTCGTGGCGGCGGGATCGTCGAGCGCCGACCTCGCCGACGGCATCGGAGTCGCGTTCAAGGTCGACGCGGCGCTCGCGGCCGTCGGTCTCGTCGTCGCGCTCCTGTTCGTCGGGGGCACCATGGCCCACAACGGTCATCGCACGCTGCGCTGGCACCACCGCGCCCACGCCTGAGCTGACTGGGTCCGGGGCCTGACCGTCCTGGTCATCCGCGGGAGGCGTTCGCCTCGTACCGGGGTGTGACGCCCGCATACCAAGATCCCGCGCGGCCGGCACTGGTGGTCTTCACCCGTGACCTCCGGATCCGGGACCATCCGGCGCTCGCCGCGGCCCATCGGCAGGCCGCCTTCGTCGTTCCGGCGTTCGTGTTCGACGAGGCGATCCTTGCGAGCCGGTTCAACTGCCCGAACCGGACGGGGTTCCTGATCGAAGCGCTGACGGACCTGGACCGGTCGCTGCGCCGGCTCGGCGGTGCACTGGTGGTGCGGCGGGGCGACTGGGTCCGGGAGGTGTTCGGCCTTGTGACGACGACGGGCGCGGCGGCGGTGCACGTCTCGGACGACGTCAGTGGCTTCGCGCGGACGCTTCGAACGGCTCGTCGTGGCCCTGCACCCGCTGGGCGTCCCGCTGCATCGGCACCCCGGGACGACCGTCGTCTCGGCCGGTACCGTCGTCCCGGACCGTCGCAACCACTACGCCGTGTTCACGCCGTACCATCGGCGGTGGTCGTCCACAACATGGAGGTCGATCGCGCCGACACCGGGTGCGATCTCGATCCCGGCCGGCATCCAGCCGGGCGCGATCCCGGCTCTCGGCGCATGCACGACGGGCGAACGCGCGCCGTCGGTCATCGCCGGAGGTGAGACCGAAGCTCGCGGTCGGCTCAATCGCTGGGTCCGAATCCACCTCGACGAGTATCCCGACCGGCACGACGACTTGGCCGGTGACGCGACGTCACGGCTCTCGCCGTACGTGCACCTCGGCTGCATCTCACCGCTCGAGGTGGCGACGAAGCTCTGGTCACGTCCCGGCGGCGACGCGTTTGTCCGGCAGCTCTGTTGGCGCGACTTCTTCCATCAATTGCTTGCGGCACGTCCTGACGCGGCGTGGGGGACTACCGCGGTGGCATCGAGTGGGACGACGACGAGGACGCCCTCGACGTATGGCGAGCGGGCCGTACCGGATACCCCGCTGGTGGACGCCGGCCTCCGGCAGCTCCGCGTAGAGGGCTTCATGCACAACCGCGCGTGGCTCGCCGTCGCATCCTTCCTCACGAAGGACCTCCGCCTCGACTGGCGTCACGGCGCACGTCACTTCCTCGATCACCTGGTGGACGGCGACCTCGCGAGCAACAACCTCAGCTGGCAGTGGGTCGCGGGCACCGGCACGAACACGAGTCCGCGCCGGATCTTCAACCCGACCCGTCAGGGGTACCGATTCGACCCGCAGGGAGAGTACGTCCGACGGTACGTCCCCGAGCTGGCGCCGATCCCGGGGGCGGCCGTGCACGATCCGACCCCGCTCGACCGGATTGCGTGTGGCTACCCGGCGCCGATGGTCGACCACCATGTCGCGGTGGTCGAATACCGGGCTCGGGCGGCCGCGGACATCAGCGGTTCCGCACCTGCGCTCCGGTCATGATCGACGCGTGCTTCGACTCGCCCGCCCCTGACGACGTCGAGCCGGTCGGTCGGTTCTTGAGGCGTTCTTACGTTTGCCTCCGTCCGCTCTTACCCCGGGTCGCGATCGTGGCTCCATGCACCACACCCGGAGTGGCCCACGTCCGATCCCTGCCGACCCGACCCCAGCCGTCGCCGAGCCGATGGTCGACGTCGTCGTCCCCGTCTACAACGAGGAACGGGCGCTCGAGCCGAGCATCGCCCGGCTCCACGCGTACCTCTCGTTGCGCTTCCCGTTCTCCTGGCGGATCACGATCGTCGACAATGCATCCACCGACGGAACCTGGTTGGCTGCGGCGCGACTCGCCGCGTGACCTCCCGCACGTCACCGCACATCACCTCGACCAGAAAGGTCGCGGGCTCGCGCTGCGGGCGGCATGGACCGCGAGCGATGCCGAGGTGGTTGCCTACATGGATGTCGATCTCTCCACAGACCTCGATGCATTCTTCCCGCTCGTCGCTCCGTTGCTCTCCGGTCACTCCGATCTCGCGATCGGCTCCCGCCTCGCGCCAGGCTCGTCGGTCGCGCGAGCTCCGAAACGCGAATTCATCTCTCGCGCGTACAACCTGATCCTCCGTACCCTGCTCGCGACGCGCATCCGTGACGCGCAGTGCGGGTTCAAGGCCGTACGTGCGGACACCGCGCGGCGGTTGCTTCCATCGCGTCGAGGACGACGGTTGGTTCTTCGACACCGAGCTCCTCCTGCTGGCCGAACGCAACGGCCTGCGGATCCACGAGGTACCGGTCGACTGGGTCGACGACGCGGACAGCCGGGTCGACGTGGTCCGCACCGCGTGCGACGACCTGCGAGGGACCGCCCGCATGGTCCGCACCTTCGCTACCGGCCGGGGGACGCTCGAGCTCGGCCCGGTGGCTCGCCCCCGGCTCGCCGACGATTTCGGACGCCGGCTCGTGAGCTTCACGGCGATCGGCGCGGCCGGCACCGTCGTCTCGCTGGTCCTGCTCCGGATGGTCCGGCGCGGGCGGTTCCGCGCACTGCCGTGTCCCACCCGACCGCACCCTGACCCCAGCAGCCACCGACCGAGGACCGAGCTCATCATGGCCAGTACCACGCTGATCCCGCCGGCCGCGCCCGTGCCGACTCCACCCGACGGTGCGGCGGTGGCACCGGGCCGATCCCGGCTGCACCGGCTCTGGCGCGGCCCGGAGGCAGACCCGGTGTGGGCCCGGCCCGCGCTCTTCGTCCTGCTCGCCGTCACGGCGGTCCTCTACCTGTGGGGGCTCGGCGCGTCAGGCTGGGCGAACTCGTACTACTCGGCCGCGGTACAGGCGGCGACCAAGAGCTGGAAGGCGTTCTTCTTCGGCTCGACGGACTCGTCGAACTTCATCACGATCGACAAGACACCCGCGTCGATGTGGCCCATGGCGATCTCGGCGCGCATCTTCGGTCTGAGCTCGTGGTCGATCCTCGTCCCCCAGGCCCTGGCGGGAGTAGGCGTCGTCGGCGTCCTCCACGCGACGGTGAAGCGCTGGTTCTCACCCGGCGCGGCGCTGCTCGCGGGCGCGGTGGCGGCGCTCACTCCCGTCGCGGCGCTCATGTTCCGGTTCAACAATCCGGACGCGTTGCTCGTGCTCCTGCTCACCGGCTCTGCGTACGCCATGACGCGGGCCCTCGAAGCGGGGAAGACCCGCTGGCTGGTGCTCGCCGGCGTGCTCGTCGGATTCGCGTTCCTCACCAAGGAGCTCCAGGCGTTCCTGGTGCTCCCGGGGTTCGGCCTCGTGTACCTCCTGGCCGGTCCGCCGCGGTTCGGTCGCCGCGTGCGGGCAGCTCGTCGTCCTCGGGGTCACGACGCTGGCCGCGGGGGGATGGTGGGTGGCGATCGTCCAGCTGACCCCGGCCTCGGACCGGCCGTACATCGGCGGATCGCAGAACAACAGCTTCTGGAACGTCTTGTTCGGGTACAACGGCTTCGGCCGGCTCACGGGTGATGAAGCGGGCAGCGTCGGCGGCGGTCCGATCGGCGGCCAGGGTGGGCAATGGGGCCCGACCGGTTGGAACCGCCTGTTCAACGACAGCTTCGGCGGCCAGGCTTCCTGGCTCATCCCGGCCGCGCTCGTCCTTCTGGTCGCCGGTCTGGTGTTCACCTGGTCGCGGCGGCGCACGGACCGCACCCGCGCCGCGCTCGATGCTCTGGGGGAGCTGGCTGATCGTGACGGGCGTGGCGATCAGCTTCGGTCAAGGCATCATCCACGAGTACTACACGGTCGCGCTCGTCCCCGCGATCGGCGCGCTCATCGGCATCGGTGGCGCGCTGATGTGGAAGCACCGAGGCTCGTGGTTCGGTCGGGTCGCGCTCGCGATCACGCTTGCGGTCACCGCGATCTGGGCGTATGTGCTGCTCGCGCGCACCCCGGACTGGGCGCCCGCGCTGCAACCGGTCGTGCTGATCCTCGGCCTCGGCCTCTCGATCGCGCTCCTGGTTCCGATGTCGCGACGGGTCGGTCTGGCCGCGCTCGGTGCCGCAGTCGTGATCGGGTTGGCCGCGCCGGCCGGGTACACGCTCTCGACCGTCCGGACTGCCCACACCGGCGCGCTCCCCACCGCGGGGCCCGCCGGTGCAGGTCGCGGCTTCGGCCCGGGGGGCCGCGGATTCCCGGGCGGCCGTCCTCCGGGCTTTGCCGGTGGTCTCCCTCCCGGCGCGGCGAACGGCGCGGTGCCCGGCGGCGCGACGCCGCCCTCCTTCCCGGGTAACGGCGTGCCGAACGGAGCACCGTTGGGCATCCGGCCGGGAACGGGCGGCGGTGGGATCGGTGGGCTGCTCAACGGGACGACCGTGGGTTCGAAGCTCGAGGCGATGCTGCGCAGCGGCAGCGATGGATATCGATGGGTCGCGGCGGCGGCCGGAGCGAACAACGCAGCGAGCTACCAGCTCGCCTCGGGTGAGGCCGTCATGGCGATCGGCGGGTTCAACGGGTCGGATCCGGCACCGTCGTTGGCCGAGTTCAAGGCGATGGTGGCGGACGGCGAGATCCACTACTTCATCGGTGGCGGGGGCTTTGGTGGACCGGGTGGTGGCTCGGCGTCATCGTCGTCGATCTCGTCGTGGGTCACCTCGAGCTTCGAGTCGTCGACCGTGAACGGCGTGACGCTCTACGACCTCACGTCGCCCGCCTAGGAATGAGCGCACGCCGAAACCGGCGCCATAGGGTTGTCGCAAGGGTGGACCGGGAATGATCCGCCCGTCGACAAGCGGCCACCCCCGGAGGTCACGATGGCGTCATCGAGCGCGGGACTTCACGAGCCCGCGGACAAGCTCCAGCCCGAGACGATCGATCAACACCGCGCGCTCGTCTCGATCATGGAGGAGCTGGAGGCCGTCGACTGGTACCACCAACGCGTCGACGCGACGAACAACCCGGAGCTCGCGGCGGTGCTCGCGCACAATCGCGATGAAGAGAAGGAGCACGCGGCGATGACGCTCGAATGGCTCCGCCGCCATGATCCGGTCCTTGATCAACACCTCCGCACGTACCTCTTCACCGAGGGCTCGATCACCGAGATCGAACACGTTGCGGAGAACGATGACGAAGAGGGCTCGGCCGGCCCGTCGCTCAACATCGGAAGCCTGAAAGGGGAGGGTCAGCTGTGAACCACCTGTTCCGCGAGCTCGCGCCGATCACCGAGTCCGGTTGGGCCGCGATCGAGGAAGAGTCCGGCTCGACCCTTCGCACGTATCTTGCCGGCCGGAAGCTCGTCGACTTCACCGGTCCGCACGGCTGGGAAGAGTCGTCGGTGGACCTCGGCCGGGTCGAGTCGATCAAGTCGCCGCACGCCGAGGTCGGTGCCTCGCTGCGCAAGGTGCAGCCGCTCGTCGAGCTACGGACGGATTTCACCGTCTCGCGCGCGGAGCTGGATGCGATCGAGCGGGGCAGCGAGTCGCCGGACCTGGACCCGGTGCGCGACGCGGCGGTCCGGCTGGCCGAGGCCGAGGACAAGGCGATCTTCCACGGCTTTCCGGCCGCGGGAATCGAGGGGCTCAGTCAGGCCTCCGAGCACGAGCCCATCTCGATCCCCGACGACTACGAGGACTACCCGAGCGCGGTTGCCAAGGCCGTCGCACGGCTGCGCTCCGCCGGAGTCGAC
The DNA here is from genome assembly GCA_963770095.1 of uncultured Acidimicrobiia bacterium. Lineage (GTDB taxonomy): Bacteria > Actinomycetota > Acidimicrobiia > IMCC26256 > JAENVU01 > Chersky-806. The sequence goes on along the minus strand of CAVYOO010000002.1, from coordinate 1,229,039 downwards.
GGCCCGTACGCCGTTGCGCTCGGGCCGCGTTGCTACACCGGCGTCGTCGAGACGACCGAGGGCGGCTACCCGATCTTCAACCACATCCGGATGATCCTCGACGGTCCGATCATCTGGGCGCCGGCGGTGGACGGCGCGGTCGTGCTGAGCACGCGCGGTGGCGACTTCGAGCTCACTGCGGGCCAGGACGTGTCGATCGGCTTCGCATCACACGATGCCGGCGGGGTGTCGCTCTACCTGCAGGAGAGCATCACCTTCCGGGTGCACGCCCCCGAGGCCACGATCGCCCTCGTGTACTCGAAGAAGAAGTAGCCCGTTGGGCTACCGGATCGCGTCGTAACAGGCGTTGATCAGCGAGTAGCTGCGCAGGTCACCCGCCAGGCCGAGGTCCATCTTGTTCATCACGTAGCCGAACGCGAGCCCGGCCTCGGGGTCGGCCCACCCGGCCGAGCCACCCATGCCGAAGTGCCCGAACGATCGTGGGCCACCGATCTGGAGCAGTGACGACGGCACGAAGAACCCGAGGCCGAACTGCAGGTCGAGGTTCAGGATCACGATGTCCGGCCCCTCACTGCGCTGGGTCGTCGCGTCCTTCAGCTGCTCCTCGCTGAGCAGGCGAATCCCGTCGACCTCGCCCACGCACGCCGCGTACATGCGGGCGATCGAGCGGGCGTCGCCGATACCGCCCGCGGCCGGGATCTCCGCCGTGTGCACCGGACGCGTGTTGAAGCTTGCCGATCCGCGAAACGATCCGCCACCGCTCAGTGCCTTGCCGAGGTTCGATTCCGGGCCGATGAGCGCGTTCAGTGCCGCCATCGCCTGTGGATCGACGTCCACGTCGCTCACCTCGCCACCCAGCGCGTTGCCGATGAGCGGTGCGACGCGCGGTTCGAGCTCCTCGGGGAGGCCGATGTAGAAGTCGAGCCCGAGCGGCGCCGCGATCTCCTCCTGGAAGTACGTGCCGATGGTGCGGCCCGAGACGCGGCGAACGACCTCGCCGACGAGGTACCCGTAGGTGAGCGTGTGGTAGCCGTGCGCGGTTCCCGGATCCCAGACAGGAGCCTGACGCTCGAGCGTGTGGATCATCGGTTCCCACTCGAGCACTTCCTCGAGGGTGAGCGGTTCGTCGACCCACGCGAGCCCGGCCCGGTGGGAGAGCAGGTAGTCGACGGGGATGCTCTCCTTGCCCGACTGACCGAACTCCGGCCAGTAGTCGACGACGGGGGCGTTCACGTCGAGGCGGCCCTCCTGCGCGAGCCGGTTCGCGGAGATCGCCGTGGCGCCCTTCGTGGTCGAGAACACGACGATGATCGTGTCTTCGGCCCACGGCTGCTGCGTCTCCTCGTCGAGGACTCCGCCCCAGAGGTCCACGACCTTCTGCCCGCGGTGGTACGCCGCGAACGCCGAGCCGACCTCGAGCCCGTCGGCGAAGTTCTGCTCGAACCGCTCGCGCGCCCCCTCGAAACCCGGCGCGGTCCAACCGTGGATCGTCATGCGGACTTCATACTGCAAGGGCCGGCGAAGTGCGAGCGGCTGCCGCATCTTCCCGCCCGCGGATTCCGGCCGGTGGCCGCACCGCCGAGCTCACGGTCGGCGTGGAGCCGTGTCTCAGTGGGTCGGATCGGCGAGGCGCCGGAAGAAGAACGGCAGCTGGCGGTCCCGCAGCCACTTGGTCCACGTGCGCCACTGGTGCGATCCGTCCTCCTCGCGGTAGTCGAGCACGGCAGTGCGGCCCGATACCTGTTCGAGCAGCGCGGCGAACGCGCGGTTGGCGGGGAGGAACGTCGCATCCAGGCCTTGCGTCACGCACCGGTCGGCGGGATCCGCGCTCGTGCACCGCGAGGCGATGTCGAGGATGACGTCGGTGTGCATGAGCGAAGCGACGAGGTCGACGGGATGGTTGGCGCGGTAGTACGGCCCACCGGGCTGGCCGAGCCCGCGTGCCCCCAGCCAGTCGAGGTTCGACGACATCCCGCCGGCCGTCACGAACAGGTCGGGATGCTTCTCGGCGAGCAGGATCGCGCCGTACCCACCGTTGGAGACCCCGGTGATCGCGCGACCGGCCCGCTTGGCGATCGTGCGGAAGTGCCGGTCGATGTACGGAACGAGGTACCCGGCGACATAGGTCTCGTTCCGGATGGTGCCGTCGAAGCCGTCGTACCACTGGCCATCGGTGCCATCGGGCATGACGATGATTGCCGCCGCATCCGGATCAGCCGCGATCAGCTTGTCCATCATCCGCTGCACCCGACCCTGGGTGACTGCGTCGCCGGCGTCCCCGCCCCCACCGTGCAGGAGGTACACGACCGGATACCGGTTCGTCGCGGCCGCGTAGCCCGGGGGAAGGTAGATGCAGACCCCCGACGTGAAGGCGAGCGACCCGTCCGGTGCGCGCGGGCCGTCAGGGAGCGCGCGGATCACGAGCGACTGGTCGGTGGTGTGCACGGTGCCGTTGCACGCCCGGCGCGGCGAAACGTGATCGGCTGCGTTGAAGGTGCTCCGCCCCTTCGCGCCGTTGTCCATCGCCGGGGAGAGCTCATCACGCCCCGGGGGCTTGGTGTCGAGGGCGGTCGACGTCGTCCCTTCGGAGGACGTGCACGCAGCGAGAGTCGCGACCGAGAGCGCGAGCGCGCTGATTCGTAGGAGCACGCGCGGTCGAGGCATCGGGGCCGATGCTACGCAAGCTCGTCATCGGTGCGGGCCGCGGGCCGGAATGCGGCCGCCGAATGGGTCCAGTGTCGAAGTGGGCCGGAGCGGAGGCGTTGAGCGACGTGGTGTGAGAACCTCCCGGAATGACGCAGCGCTGGACGGTCGGCAACGTGACTCTCACGAGCGTGGTCGAGGACGAGACGCTTCACGTCCCGCCGGAGTTCTTCTTTCCCGATGCGACGGCCGCCGACGTCTCGCGGCACTCGTGGCTCGTCCCGGACTACGCCGACACTGACGGGAACATCGGGCTCCGGGTGCAGGCCGTCGTCGTCGAACAGGGTGGCCGCACCATCTTGGTGGATCCGTGCGTCGGCAACCTCAAGCCGCGCCAGATCTTCTTCTGGAACGAGATGGAGTGGCCGTTCATGGAACGGCTCGCGGAGGCGGGTTTCGGTGTCGAGTCGATCGACGCGGTCCTGCACACGCATCTGCACGCGGACCACGTCGGGTGGGGCACGCACCTCGTCGACGGCGAGTGGGTGCCGACCTTCACCAACGCGCGCCATCTCTACACCGCGCGTGAGCTCGAGTACTGCGAGCGCAGTGACAACCCGGGGACCGCGGGGGTCTACGCAGACTCCGTCGCGCCGGTCATCGCGGCGGGGCTCTCCGAGATCGTCGCCGAGGACGCGGATCTGGGTGGCGGCCTGCAGCTCGAGCCGACGACGGGGCACACTCCCGGTCACGTGTCGTTGTGGATCGAGTCCGAGGGTGAGCAGGCGCTGATCTCCGGCGATTTCCTGCACCATCCGGTGCAGTGCGCCGAGCCGCAGCTGGCCGAGGTCGGCGACTTCGACGTGGACGAGGCCCGGGAGACCCGCTTGCGCATGTTGTCGCGGGTCCAGGAGACCGGAGCACTGATGCTCGGCACGCACTTCCCGGGGGCTCCGGCCGGCCGCGTCGTCGTTGCCGGAGATGCATGGCGCTTCGAACCGGTGCCCGCGCTGGGTTAGAAGCCCGGCGGGACCTGGTAGCCGCCGCCGCACGCTTCGGCCAGGAGCTCCGCGAGCAGGACCGCTTCCCGGTCGCGCAGGTACGGAGCGACGACCTGGACTCCGACCGGGATCCCCGCGGGCGTTCGGCCGATCGGCGCGACGGCTGAGGGCAGACCGACGACGCCGATGAGCCCGGTCCAGTTGGTGAGGAGCAGGTAGGGATGTTCCTCGCCGTTCACGTCGACGGTGCGAGTGAGGAAGTCGCCGGCTTGGGAGTGGGGGAAGGCCGGTACCGCGAGGACCGGGCAGAGCAGCGCGTCGTAGGTCTCGAACCATTCGGCCCAGGCGGCGCGGAGCCGCGCCCGCTGCTCGTCCTTCCGGAGCCAGGTGAGATGCGAGCCGCTCGACGCGTCCGCGAAGTCCTCGTCGAGGCTGGGCGAGATGGCGGCGACGATCAAGTGGTTGAACAGGTCGGTCTGCTCACCGAAGTCCACGGCTGGATGTGCGTCCTCGACCTTCGCGCCCGCGTCGGACAACGAGCTCGCCGCGTGCCGAAGGAGCGTGAGCTGGTCGCGATCCATCGGCATGCCCGGCTCGTCGAGCCAGACGCCGACCCGGAAGTCGGTGAGCCCGGACTGGCGCGGCGCGGGCAGCTCGAGCCGCCACGCGGCCGACCGGTCAGCCTCGGGCGCCGCGAGGACGTCCATGAGCAGCGCGAGATCGTCGGCGCCGCGGGCGATCGGCCCGAACACGTTGATGTCGGCGTCTGTCGTTCCACCACCCACGTGATCGAGGTACCCGCGCTGGGACACGACGCCGTAGCTCGGCTTGAGCCCGAACACGCCGCAGCAGTGCGATGGGATCCGCACCGAGCCCCCGATGTCCGTCCCGAGCTCGAAGCTGGTGAAGCCGGCCGCGACCGCGGCCGCCGGGCCGCCGGACGACCCGCCCGGGACCCGCTCGAGGTTCCACGGGTTGTTCGTCGTCCCGAACATCTCGTTGTACGTCTGGAGGTCTCCGGACCAGCGCGGAACGTTGGTCTTGCCGAAGACGATCGCGCCCGCGTCCTTGAGCCGGGCGACCGCCGGCGCGTCCGCGACCGGAACGTGGTCCTTCAGCTCGACGGCGCCACCGGTCGAGCGGAGGCCGCCGACCTCGATCGCGTCCTTGATCGTGATCGGGAGCCCGTGCAACGGACCGCGCCACGCACCCCGGTCCGCTTCGTCGTCGGCGCGTGTGGCGCCAGCTCGTGCGCGTTCGAGGTCGAGCGTGATCACCGCGTTCAACGGCGGGTTGAGCCGCTCGATCCGATCGATGTAGAGCTCGAGCAGATCCCGGCTGGAGATCTCCCGCGCGCGGATCGCCGCCGCGAGCCGGGATGCGGTCCACGTGGCCAGTGCATCGTCCATGAGCAGATCTTCCACCATCCCGGCGACGCGGGGGAATGACGGCTGGAGGGCTCAGGGAAGTCGGGGATCTGACGGCACGCCGAAATGCTCCTGGTAGCGCCGGGTGCGTTCCCGCCACTCGCCGAGATCCAGACCGGTCTCGGCGAACGAGTAGGAGTGCGTACCGTGCTCCCCCTGGCCGTGATCCGCGAGGAAGCTGCGCATCCGCCCTTCGCTCTCGGCCGTCAGCTCGAGCCCCAGCGTGTCGTAGACCTGGCCGATCGTTGCGAACGGGTCGGCCATGAACGCTTCGAACTGGACGTCGACGACCCGGTCGGTGGGTACCGTCCCGTCGAGCCGTGCGGTCACCGAACGGTCCAGCCCCTCGACGATGTACTCCGCCCATTCGTTCGCGACCTCGGCCAGGTTCGGGTCGTCGCAGGTCATCCCCCGCAGCGTGACCATCAACGACGAGACGGACGCGATGATCCGCAGCGGGTCGCGGTGGGTCTGCACCAGCAGCGCGTCGGGATACTCGGCGAGCAGCTTGTCGAGGCACCAGATGTGGGCCGGTGACTTCACGAGCCAGCGCGCCACGGCCTGCTCGCCCTCGGGATGACGGGACTGGAGGTGCTGGAGGAACTGCCGGTGCCAGCGGTACGCGGGCGCCATGTCGGCCTCGTACAGCACCCAGTTGCCGTACGACGGCACGCGGTACTGGGTCGGGAAGATGACGCTGCGGAAGTCCGAGTTGGTGATGCTCACGCACTCCTGTGCGAGGCGCGCCCCCATCGGGTGCATCGATCGGAAGTCCGGCATCAACAGGTCCACGCCGGAGAGGACGGCGTCCACCTCGTCGATGCGCGGATCAGTGTCGAAGGTCGCGCTCTCGGGGGGAGGGACGGGCCGGTCGATCTCCCAGGTGAGTGGTGCGCGAGTCGCGGGGTCCTGGGCGAGCAGGTCGAAGAGAATCGTCGTTCCCGTGCGCGCCTGGCCGACGATGACGATGGGCGGCAGCACGTCGCCCCTTGCGACCTCGGGGTGACGGGCGCGCCAATCCGTGATCGCCAGCCGGTTCGACAGCAGCTCGACGATCCCGCCGATGGCGATCTGCTCGCCGAGGTCGTTCAGCCGCGCTTCTTCGCGCAGGGCGGGAACGAGGTGCTCGAGCCCCTCCCGCCACGTCGGTTCGCCGAAGTCGTCGAACCCGGTGGCTTCCATCGCCCGGTCGACCAGCTGATCGGCGTCGAGCCCCGAGTCGGTCATGAGATCAATACCCCCAGGAGTGCGACGCTCGCTCGTCGGGCGTCTACCGTCGCTCTTCGTACCACTCCCGGGCGGGAACCATCGCCGGCGACGCCTTCAGGCCGCAGCGCCGTCGGTCACCTGTCCCCACCACCCGACCAGGGATGCGGCAGCCGCCAGGTAGAGGCGCTGGTGTGAGCGGTCGGTCGCGGCCGCGTCGAGGCAAGCGAGCGTGTACTTCACCAGATGCGCGTCGGGCTGGATGGAAGCTCGAGTCGCGAGCTCGCTCACGACTGCGGGAACATCGGGATCCCGAAGGTGCCACACGGCCGCGGCCGCGGTGTCCGGGCCGGCGTCGAGCGCCGCCGCGAGCGGGACGCCGGGGTCGTCGGTCGGGAACACCGGTTCCAGCGGATTGACCGCGAGCGCGCTCCGGAAGCCGACGACGTACGTCGCCGCGACCGCGAGGGCGAGATTCGGATCGATCGCGCCGGCGAGACCGAGCACCGCCTGCGGCATGGTCAGGCAGTGGCTCCAGCCGTAGGGCGCGTGTTCGCCGGGCTCCAACAGCATCGTCCATGCCGCCGCGCGCAGCACCGTGTGCGCCCGCTCCTGGATGTCGGGCCCACTCACGACGGAGCCCAGCTGCGCGTCCGCGATCCCTTGGTCGTCCACTCGTGACATCACCGGGTAGATGAACGGCGTCGCCCCGGGTTCGCGCAGACCGAGCGGGGTAGATGCGAGCGCGTCGAACATTGCGTCGCCATCCGCCGCGACCGCGGGTCGCGCCTCCTCCGTCCAGTGCAGCCGCCACTCGGGTGCGCGGCCCAGCTCGCCGCGCCAGGCCACGCAGCAGCTCGCCGGTGACCTCGCCCCGTGGCGCGATGCGCGGGAGCTCGAACAGGAAGATCGGTGCATGGGCCGCGGCCGCGAGGCGGGGGACCACATCGCCCGAGAGCAGCGCACGCAGCTCGGCGCCGGTTGCGGCGCGACCGAGCCAGCGCGCCGCGTGGTCGATGTCGTCCAGCTCGCCCCGATCGATCGCGGCCAGGAGGTCGGCCGCGGCGGATGCAACCGAGTCGTACCCCTCGGCGGCCGGCTCGGGGACCGGCGGCCCGAAGCCCTCGAACCCAGATGCGATCGCCTGGATCTGCCGGCGAGCCTGCTCGCGCATCGTTGGATGCACGGACGGGAGGAGCGCGGCACGGGCCACGAGCTCGAGGGGCGCGTGGAGGACGAACGAGTCGGCGGGATCGGAACGGGGGACCGCGAGGACCTCGCCGACCTCGGCGATCAGGCGCGAGTCCGATGCGGTGCGGGTGGCGATGAAGGGATTCGTGATCGTCATGCCGATCACCGTAAGACTTCAAGTTCACTTGAAGTCAACCCCCCGCCCCCCGCCCCCGTTTCGGCGTCAGTACGGACCCGCATATGGTCCCTCCTGACGCCAAAACGGCGTGGGGGAGTCGATCGGTGGAACGGGACCTGGCCGGAGTCGCCGCGGGGATCACTCGGTGGCTGACCGCGCGGCGCGGGGTCGGCGATCTGACCCTGACCCGATGCGACCGGCCGACCGGCGGGCTCTCGAGCGAGACGCTCATGGTCGACGCCGTCGGCCGTGACTACTCCGAGTCCCTGGTCGTGCGGCTCGCGCCGAGCGACGCCGGGATCTTTCCCGAGTACGACCTGGCGGTGCAGGCCCGCGCGCAGGAGGCGGCGGCGGCGAACGGCATTCCGGTCGCGGCTCCGGTCGAGCTCGAGACGGATCTGCAGTGGCTCGGCGCACCGTTCATGGCCATGCCCGCGATCGCCGGGACGGTTCCCGGCGCCATGCCTCTCCGTGACCCATGGATCACCGAATCCGAGCCCGCCGCGGCGCAGGTCTGCCGGTCCCTCTACGACACCCTGGCCGCGATCCACCGGGTCGACTGGCAGGGATCCGGTCTCGATCACGCGCTGCCGGTGCGCGACCTCGACGCCGAGCTCGCCTACTGGACGCGCTACCTGGATTGGTACGCCGACGGCGCGGTCGCGGCTCCCGCGCTGTCCGACGCATTGGCCTGGTGCACCTCGACCCGCCCGGACGACCCGCCGCACTCGTTCCTGTGGGGCGACGTTCGGCTCGGCAACGTCATCTTCGACGCGAACCGCCGACCCGCGGCCGTGCTGGACTGGGAGATGACGACGATCGGCGCGGCGGAGCACGACGTCGCCTGGTACCTCACCCTCGAAGCAACCCAGAACGAGCTCTTCGGTCGCAGTGTGCCCGGGTTTCTGGACCACGATGCGGCCTGCGCGTACTACGAGGCCCGCGTGGGTCGGCCGCTGCAGGCGCTCGAGTGGTTCGAGGTCTTCGCGATGGTGCGCAGCACCGCGATCATGACGCGGCTCGCCTACCGCCAGGAGCAGGCCGGACAGCCGCCGTTGCTGCCACTGGCCGAAAACCCGATCCTCGACCAGCTCACTCGCCGTGTGGCCGAGGCGAGCCGCGCATGACGGCGATCGGGGATCTCCGGATCGATCCGGGCACGCCGGGCTTCTTCCTGCAGCCCGATTACTACGACCTGCTCGCGCGACTGCGCGCGGAGGCGCCGGTGTTCGAGTACTCGCCCGGCATCAAGGCCATCGCCCGCTACCACGACATACGCGCGATCAGTCGAGACCCGGAGACGTTCTGCTCGGGGCACGGCGTGCTCGTCAACGATCCGCTCCGGGAAGGCGGCTCCATCGACGGGTCGATCCTGCACATGGATCCCCCGCGCCACAGCAGCTGGCGGCGCATCCTCAACCGCGAGTTCACCGGCCGTGCGGTGGAGCGAATGCAGGACGGCATCCGCGAGCGGGTTCGGCGCCTCCTCGACGCCGTGCCTCCCGGCGAGACGGTCGATCTCGTCGACGCGCTCGCGGCACCACTTCCGGTCCTGGTCATCTGCGACCTGCTCGGGGTACCGGACGCCGACCGTGGCGACTTCCGGCGCTGGTCCGACGCGACGATCCTCGCGTCCGACGGCCGAGCCGCGCTCCCGCCGGACGCGCTGGCGGATGTGATGGAGCTCGTCGCCTTCCTCGAACAGCTCGCACGGGACAAGGCCACGAACCCCGCGGACGACATCGTGTCCCTGCTGGTCGGCGCCGAGGTCGAAGGCCGGAAGCTGTCGGCGGCCGAGCTCGTGACCTTCAACATGTCGCTGCTCGTGGCCGGCAACGAGACGACGCGGCACCTGATCTCGGGCGGGATGATGGCGCTCGCCGAACATCCCGATCAGCGCGCCCGCGTCGCCGCCGACCGCGCGGCGATCCCGGGGACGGTCGAGGAGTGCCTCCGTTGGGTCACCCCGATCCAGCAGTTCGCGCGGACTGCGACCCGTGACACCGAAGTGGGCGGGATACCCGTCGCGGAGAACGACTACCTCGTGATGCTCTACGCATCCGGCAACCGCGACGAGGCCGCGTTCGGTCCCACGGCCGGTCATTTCGATGCTCTCCGCCCGGTCGAGGTGCCCAACCTCGCGTTCGGCTTCGGCGAGCACCTCTGCCTGGGGGCGGCATTGGCCCGGCTCGAAGCCCGGATCGTGTTCGAAGCGCTGCTCGCCCGGTACCCGGGCTACGAGATTGCGGGCGAAGCCGCGTGGCTCCCGTCGAGCCTCGTCCGCGGCCCGCACTCGGTTCCCGTTCGCTTCGCCTGATCCACGTCGCGCGGTCGCGCTACTGGGCGGGTCCGGCGTCGGTGAGCCCGCAGTCCGGGTGCGCGCCGGTGATGATGCTCTGCAGGTCCCCGAAGCCGATCCCGCCGACGGATCGGTCCTCGACCCGTACCAGCGCCTGGCGATGTTGACGGACACGGGGGAGCGCCTCCGCTGCGGTGCAGTCCGACGAAGTACTCACCCTCGATGTGCTCGGCGCCGCGCCACTGGCCGTGGTACTTGTCGTCGAAGCCGCCGTAGAGCCCGGTCGCGAGGTGGAACCCGGTGTCCGACACGGGTTGCAGGTCGAAGACCCGCTCGGTGCCGTCGCGCAACGTGGCCGTGATCTCTCCGCCCAGGAAGCGCCGGGTGCGATCGTCGAACCGGAGGTCCGGACGTGCCGCGCTGAACGGCTCCTTGCGGCCGTTCGCGTGCTCGACGCCCCCCTCGAACGTGAGCCGGCTCCAGTCGCCGAACGAAAATCGCTGGTAGTAGAAGTGCAGGCCGTAGTGACTGCCGTCGGGGTGGGTGCAGAAGACCGGGAACCACAGCACGTACGCGGCCGTGCCCTCCGGCGCCACGACCGGCGCGATGTCGGCCAAGGGCGCGCCCACCTGGTAGCGCACCCCCCACGAGTGATCGCGGGTCGAGATCCAGCCGGCGTCGTCGAACGAGGTGCGCTCGCCGTCGATCTCGACCCAACCGCTCGCGGTGCCCCCGTGGTGGTAGCGGATGATGTCGGCATCGATCCGGTAGCGGTCGCGGCTCACGTGGACCTCGCGCGCTTCCATCCCCGGGGGGAGCGGGCTCGAGAGCACCCATTCGAAGCTGATGGGCTGCGCGCCGTTCGCCTCGAGCGCGAACCGGACCTTCCGGAGCGGCTCGAGCACTTCGTAGCGGATCGGCCCCACGACCGACGCTTCGGGATCGGTCGACAGCGCCCGGCTCGACCGGACCGTCCACTGCTCCAGGCCTCGAGAGATCCCCGCGAACCCGTCCATCACTCCGCGGTTGGTGTACTTCCCCAACCCGAAGGACAGCTGTAGAGAACCGTCGCGGGCCGCCGCCATCGCGCACACCTTCTCGGTCCAGCTCCGGTCCCGCTCACCGACGCGCGCGCGAACGTCTCGACGATCTGATGGTTCAGCCCCTCGTCGGCGGGGAGCAATGGCCCCGGCGCAGTCATCGTCCGCACCCTACGCGCATCGGAGGAGAAGCAGCCCCGGCACGACGCGAAGTCGTGCCGGGGCCGTCTCGGGGAAGAGCTCGAAGTCAGCGGTGGCGACTCGGCTCCTCGTCCTCGTGGGCCGCGCCCTCGCTGCGGCGTTGGGTCGGACACCGCAGGCGTACCCCGATGCGCGGCGGCCACAAACCTGGAGGCGCCCGGGTGCCGGGGATCGCGCCGGGAGTACTGTCCGCGAGACGCTCGAACGCCGACGGGAGGCGATGAATGTCGGTGCGCCGCCTGCTCCCAGACCAGCCGTTCCGCTCGTTCGACGCCTATGTGAGCGCCCACGACGGCGGCGCCGGTCTCGACGCCGCGCGCCGCATGGGCGCGCGCGAGACGATCGACGCGATCGGCGCGTCAGGCCTGCGCGGTCGCGGTGGAGCCGGATTCCCGGCCGGGCGGAAGTGGGCATCGGTACGTTCCGGCGGCGCCGAAGCGGGCGACCGCTACGTCGTGGCGAACGGAGCGGAGGGCGAACCGGGGACGTTCAAGGACCGGACGCTGCTGGCCGCCAATCCGTACCAGGTGCTCGAAGGTCTCCAGATCGCGGCCGAAGCCATCGGCGCGGCCCATGCCTTCGTCGGGGTGAAGCGATCGTTCGCGCCGCAGATCGAGGCGCTCGAACGCGCGTCCCGCGAGATGACGGAACGGGGTCTGCTCGGATCGATCCCGATCAGCATCGTCACCGGTCCCGACGAGTACCTGTTCGGCGAGGAGACCGGACTGCTCGAGGTGGTCGAGGGCGGTGACCCACTGCCGCGGGTCATCCCGCCGTACCTCATGGGGCTCTACGCCACGACGCCGCCGGTGGGATGGTCCGCCGGCATGGAGGTGACCGAGGACAGCTCGGTGACCGGCAGCAACCCGACCCTGGTCTCGAACGTCGAGACCCTGGCGAACGTGCCGCTGATCCTGGCGCGCGGGGGCGACTGGTTCCGGTCGGTCGGCACCGCGGAGTCACCCGGCACCGTGATCGCCACGGTCGTCGGTGATGTGCGACATGCCGGCGTGGCCGAGCTCGACCTCGGCACTCCGCTCTCGGAGGTGATCGTCTCGATCGGCGGCGGGGTCCGGTCCGGGCGGCACTTCAAGGCTGCGCTGTCGGGCGTGGCGAACCCGGTGATCACGGCGGCCGACATCGACACACCGCTCGCCTACGAGAGCATGCAGGCGATCGGGTCCGGCATGGGTGCGTGCGGCTTCATCGTCTACGACGACACGGCTGACATGGTGGGTGTCGCGCGGATGGTGAGCCGGTTTCTCTACGTCGAGTCGTGCGGGCAGTGCCCGGCCTGCAAGTTCGGGACCGGCGAGGTCACGGCGTACCTCGAGAACATCGCTACGGGCCGGGGAACCGAGCGTGACATCGAGCTGATCGGGGCGCGGCTGTCGACGGTCACGGACGCGAACCGCTGCTACCTCGGCACGCAGGAGCAGCGCGTGATCTCGTCGCTCTTGCGCGCGTTTCCCGAGGATTTCGTCGCGCATCTCGAGTCGTCGCCGCCGACACCGAAGCTGGCGGTGCCCAAGCTCGTGGACATCGTCGACGGGGTCGCCGAGTACGACACCCGGCAGGATCTCAAGCGCCCGGATTGGACCTACGCGCCTACGGTGAACCCATGACCAACGGACGAGTGCTCGAGATCGGTCGTTTCCCGGTGAAGTCCATGCTCGGGGAGTCACCGCAGACCGCGGCGTTGACCGTGAGCGGTCTGGTGGGCGACCGGACCCATTCGTTGTTCGACCGGGCCGGCGGCAAGGTCGCGAGCGCAAAGGATCCGAGGAAGTGGGCGCAGCTGCTCGGTTTCCGGGCGACGCACGCGGGCGACCCGGGGCCGGGCACCGCGCTGACGCTCACCTTCCCGGACGGCACCGAGATCCGGTCCGACGACCCGTCGGTGCACGAGCGGCTGAGTGCCGCCACCGGCCGCGAGGTCGAGCTCCGCAGCGAGGCGGCGGCGGATGCCGGATACGACTACGTCTGGGACGTCGAGGGAATCGCGCCCGAGGAAGTTGTCGCGGGGTCGCAGACCGACACGACCGATGATGGCAAGCGGGTCAGCACCATGCCGCTCGCGTTCATGGCGCCCGGGACCTTCCAGGACGTCGCGCCGGTGACCATCCTCACCACAGCCGCGCTGGCCGCGATGTCCGCGCTGCATCCGGAAGGCGCATGGCACCCGGCCCGATTCCGTTCGAACCTGCTCGTCGATGTGGAGGGGTCCGGGATCGTGGAGAACGACTGGCCCGGACGTCGGCTCGTGATCGGTGACGTCGTGCTCGAAGTCACGTCGGCTTCACCCCGATGCGTCATGACCACGCTCCCGCAGCTCGATCTCCCGTGGGACCGGAAGATCCTGCAGACCGTCTCGAAGCACAACCAGCAGGAGTTCGCGGGCCTGGGCCAGTGGGCCTGCCTCGGGGTGTACGCCACGGTCGTGACGCCGGGCCACGTCTCGGTCGGGGACCCCGTCACCGTCGGGTAGGTCTTTCCGGGTTCTTGCAATCCTTTGGGTGTGCCTCTTACCCCACGCTGCGATCTTGAGTCCTGTCCCGAATGGTTCGGGACTCGGAGATCCACGAGAGAGAGGGACTGCCATGAAGAAGCAGCTTGCGGCCTTGGGAATGAGTGCGGCGTTGCTGAGCGGAGGTGCGATGGGGGTGGTGTTGGCCAATCCGTCGACCGCATCCGCGGCGTCGAGCAGCGCGTCGAGCACGGCGTCGGGTTCGACCGATGCGAAGCCGGGTGCATGGATGCAAGACGCGCTCGCGAAGTTGGTGGACGGGGGGACGCTCACGCGGGCCCAGGCCAACAAGGTGGCCGCGGCGCTGGAGGCCGCGCGACCCGACGGCGGGCCCCGCGGTGGCGGGCCTGGTCGTCATCGTGGTCCCGGGCTCGAAGTCGCGGCGACCGCGCTCGGCATCGACGCCTCGGCGCTGCGAACCCAGCTGCATTCCGGCAAGACGATCGCCGATGTTGCGAAGGCACAGAACGTCGACGTGAACAAGGTGATCGCGGCGATTGTCGCCGACATGAACGAGCACCTCGCGCAGGCCGTGACCGACGGCCACCTCACCCAGGCCCAGGCCGACCAGCGCAAGGCGGACGACGACTGCTCGCGCCACCGCCCTGGTCAACGGCGAGCGTCCGGAGCGTCCGGCCGCCCGTTCCTGACCGGTCGAGGGGTCACGGCACGAGCTCCACTCGTGTCGTGACCCCGGTGCCGTAGGGTCGCCCCGTGCCGTCGGCGGGGAGCGAGCAGGTGACACCGGTGCCGCCGATCGCCGGATTCGCGTTGCCGTGGGATGACGCCGGCGCGCCGGATCCGGTCGTCGCGCTCGGCGAGGCCAGGGCCGAGCTGGGCGACACGTTCGTCGTCGATTCGGGGCGGGACCGCATCGTGTTCGTGTTCTCACCCGATGCGGTGCGCGAGCTCTACGCGCTTCCGGAACCCGTCGCCAGCAAGGGTCTGGCGGACTACCGGATGCTGCTGCGCAAGCTGCCCAAGGAGCTCTTCGCCGACCGGCGCACCTTCGCCCACGACCTCTTCGGCGCGCAGGACGTCGAGGGGTACCTGGGGCATCTCGACACCGCGATCACCCGCCAGCTCGACGAGCTCGGCGACGCGGGGACGTTCGAGGTGTTCACGCTCGCACGGCGCCTCGGCCACCGGTTGGCGCTCGGCTGCTGGATGGGCGACGACGCGGCTGCGCCACCGTTGCTCGACGAGCTGATCGCCGACTTCGAGCAGCTCGACGGCGCCGAGGCCTTCGTGCACCCCGAGCGAGTGGCCGGGACGTCGGACCGGAGCCGGGAGCGGATGGCGCTCCGCCGGGTCGAAGGCGTCGTCGGCGAGCTGCTCGCGAACGGAGCGCCGGACGACGGTTTCCTCGCCGAGATCGCGCGCCGGTGGGAACGCGAGCCGGATGCCGAACGTGTCCGAGGGGTTGCGGGCGACGTCGTGCTGTTGCACATCGCCACCATGACGAACCTGTTTGCCGCGCTGGGGTGGACACTCGCGCTCGTGTTGCTCGATCCGGAAGTGCGGTCCAGGGTCGAATCAGGTGACGACGCGCTGGTCGAACGTTGCGCACTCGAGTCGATCCGGCTCGGTCAGCGGTCAATCATGATGCGGACCGTGCTCGAAGCGTGCGAGCTGCATGACGGTGTGAACACCTATCGGCTCGAGCCCGGGGTCGTGCTCGCGACGATGGTGCCGTTGACCAACACCAGTGCGATGCCAGGACTCACGACATTCGATCCCGATCGCTGGGATGGGCGCCGTCTGCGCGACGAAGCCGCGCTGCCTGCCCGCGAGCTCGTCACGACCTTCGGGCACGGTTCTCACCGGTGCCCGGCCCAGCGGTTCTCGCTGTCGGCGATCGCTCGCCCGGTACGACGGCTGCTCGACGCGTACGACCTCACGCCCGAGTTCCGCGCGGTGCGACCGTTGCCGCTCCAGGTCGGCGGGATCGCGCGGGCAGCTGACCCCTGCCCGGTGACCTATCGGCACCGCGACCTCGGCTGAGGGCACACGACCGGTTCAGCGACTTCCACGGTCGGTGAACCTGCGGTCGAGAAGGAACGATCGGGAGGTGAGGCGCCGGTAGGGTGCCCGAACATGGAGAAGGCGAGCCGGATGGCCGAGTGGCGGGGCCGGATGTTCGGGCCGGCGTCCGAGCTTCCGTACCGACGCCGCACCAGCGACCGGATTCGCGTGGTTGTCGCGCTGCTGCTGATGGCGCTCGTGATCGCGCACGAGGGCAACGAGAACCCGAGCGAGAACAACCTCTTCCAGCTCGTCAACGGGCTGCCCGATGCCCTGGCGCCGTTCTTCGAGCTGCTCTACCGGTTCGGAGCGCTGTGGGCGGTCGGACTGGTCGTCGTCGCCGCGCTCGTCGCGCGGCGCTGGCGGCTCGCCCGCGACATGGCGATTGCGGGACTCGCCGCCTGGTTCCTCGCGCGGCTCATCGGTGTTGTCGTTGTCGGGAACTCCAGCATCATGAAGGGCTTCGACTACGCGAGCCGGTTCGATGAGACACCATCGTTCCCGGTCGTTCGGCTCGCGGTGATCGTCGCGGTGATCGCAGTTGCGTCGCCGTACCTGACGCGACCGATTCGCCGGCTCGGCCAGTTGTTGATCCTGGTTCTCGCGTTGGCCGCGCTCTACCTGGGCACCGGCCTGCCGGACGCGGCGTTCGCCGCCATCGTCCTCGGGTGGGGCATTGCCGCGATCGTGCACCTGATCTTCGGCTCGCCCGGCGGGCGGCCGACCACCGCGCAGGTCGGTGCCGCGTTGCACGAGCTCACCGGCTTCGACGGCACGGTGGCGCTCGCCCCGACCCAGCCGTGCTACGGCACGATCATGGTGTCGGAGTCGAGTGACGGGCCGCTGTTGATCCGGGTGCTCGGTCGCGATGAAGCCGATGCCCAGTTCATCGCCAAGGTCGGGCGATCGGTGCTGTACAAGGACGCCGGACCCAAGATGCACCTCACCCGGTTGAGTGAGGTCGAGCACGAGGCCTACGTGACACTCCTCGCCGAGCGGGCTGACGTCCACGTACCGGCGGTCGTCGTCGCGGGGGTCGCCGGTCCGAGCGCCGCGCTGCTGGTCATCCGTCCGGTCGGGGGCACGCGGATGCCCGAGGCCGATCCCTCGACGATCACCGACGGCGTCCTCGACGACCTCTGGAACCAGGTCGGTCGGCTCCACGAGGCGCGGGTCGCGCACGGCGCGTTGAACGCCCGTCACGTCGTGATGGGCCCCGAGCACCCGGCCATTGTCGGCTTCGAGCAGGCGAACGGCTCGGCGACCGCAACCCAGCGTGCCGCGGACGTGGCCGAGCTCCTGGTGAGCACCGCCGATCTCGTGGGCAACGACCGGGCGGTCGCGGCGGTGCTGCGGGCTTTGGACAAGCCGGCGCTGGTTGACGCGCTCCCTCTGCTGCAGCCCGCGGCACTCAGTCACGACATGCGGCGCGGGCGGCGTAAGGACCGCAAGGAGCGCGCCAAGCAGATTGAGGCTCTGCGGAGCGCGGCGTCCACCGCGGTCGACACCGAGGCACCACCCCTCCAACAGCTGTACCGGGTGAGCGGTACGAACCTGATGATGGCGATCGGGACGCTCATCGCCGTGTTCGCGTTGCTCTCCCAGGTCGGCAACCCAGAAACGTTCTACGAGACGATCAAGGACGCCAACTGGTGGTGGTTGGCCGTCGCGCTGTTCGTGTCGTTGCTCACCAACTTCGCCACCGCGATCGCACTCATGGGTACGGTGCCGATCAACCTGCCGCTGGTGCGGACGGCAGAGCTCCAGCTGTCGATGTCGTTCTCGAACCTTGCGGTACCCGCCGTCGGGGGCATGGCGGCACAGATCCGGTTCCTCCAGCGCCAGGGCGTGGATCTCGCATCCGCGATCGCGTCCGGAGGGCTGCTCATCAACGTCGGAAACATCGTGGCCCAGGTGATCTTGCTGGTCTTCGCGATCGCACTCTCGCCCACGACGATCCATACGGGGAAGATTCCGACGGACTCGATCGTGGAGGTCGTTCTGATCGCTGCTGGTCGTCGTGGCGATCGGTGCCGGCGTGACTTTCGGCGTGCCGAAGGTTCGCAATCTCGTGCTGCCTTCGATCAAGAGCGCGTCGGCAACGATGTGGGCCGCGGCCCGGTCACCGCGACGTGTGGCGGAGCTGCTCGGTGGGAACGCGATCAACGCCCTGATGTATGCCGCGGTCATGGAGGCGTGCCTCGCAGCATTCGGTGGTTCGGTCAACTTCTGGACATTGCTCTCGATCAACATCTTCGTGTCGACGATCGCGTCGTTGGTCCCCATCCCAGGTGGCGGAACCGCAGTGTCCTCGGTCGGGATGTCGGGCGCGCTCGTCGCCGTCGGGATCTCCAACGAGGTCGCGGTCGCGGCCGTGCTCGCCAACCAGCTCGTGGCCAACTTCATCCCCGCCGTCCCCGGCTGGTGGGCCACCAACGACCTCCTCCACGACGACTACCTCTGACCCCGGGTTGGGTTGGGGGGTCAGGCGACCTCGGCGCAGTCGACGCGCAGCGGCGGGGCGTCGAGCGCGCAGTACGAGATGGGGGTCGCCGCCGGTTCCGCGGTCGGCGCCACCAGAGGCCGGCGGATCGTGACCCAGGCGAGCAGCCCGCCGGCCATGAGCACCACCCCGGCGATGAGCATCGCGAGATGGAAGCCGTCGTTGAAGCTGGCCGCGTTGCCGAAGTCCGCGTTGCTGATCCCGGCAAGGGGCGGTAGCACGGCAACCGCGATGAGCCCGGCGGTGCGCGCCACATCGTTGTTCACCGCCGAGGCCACACCGGCGAACTGTGGGGGTGCCGCGCCGAGCACCGTCGCGGTCAACGGGGCGACCGTCAGCGTGAGCCCGCAACCGAACACGACCACCGCGGGAAGGACGTCCGTCAAGTAGGCGCTGGTCGGTCCGATCCGCGTCATCAGCACGAGCCCGACCCCTGCGATCGCCGGGCCGACGCTCATCGGGATTCTGGGGCCGATGCGCGTGGCCAGTCGGCCCGCGCGTGCGGATCCCGCGAGCATGATCAGCGTGATCGGCAGCAGGGCCGCGCCGGAGGCGACCGGCGAGAAGTCGACCACGGTCTGGAGCTGGATCGGAAGCAGGAAGAAGGCACCGGCCAGCGCCGCGTACACGAGGAAGGTCACCAGGTTCGCCGAGCTGAACTGCTTCGCCTTGAAGATCGCGAGCGGGACGAGTGGGTGCGCGCTGCGCTGCTCCACGCCGACGAACGCACCGAGGCACAAGAGCCCTCCGACGAGCGGGATCAACACCCCCGGCGTCAGCCAGCCCTGCTCCGGGCCGGCGGTGAGCCCCCCGATCACGCCCGCCAGCCCGACGATGGTCAGTGCCGCACCCGTGGAGTCGAGCCCCGGTGGCGCGTCCTCGTTGCGCGTCTCCGGCACATGGCGGAAGCCGACCCACAGCACGATGGCGGCGAACGGGAGGTTGATGAGGAAGATCCAGCGCCAGGAGGCGGACTGGACGAGCCAACCGCCGAGGAAGGGCCCGAGCGCGGTGGTGATCCCGCCCAGACCGGACCACGCGCCGATCGCCGCGGCGCGGTCCTCCGCGGCGAAGCTCGCCTCGAGGATCGCCAGGCTCCCGGGCGTCAGCAAGGCGGCGCCCATGCCCTGCAGCGCGCGCGCCGCGATCAGCACCTCGGTCGACGGCGCAACCGCGCACACGATGGACGCGCCCGCGAACCACGCCACGCCGAGGAGGAACATCCGTCGGCGCCCGAACCGGTCACCGAGCGCGCCGCCGAGGAGCAGGAAGCCGGCGAGCGTCAACGTGTAGGCATTGACGACCCACTGCAGGCTCGAAAGGCCGGCGTGGAAGTCCTTGCCGATCGTCGGGAGCGCGATGTTCACGACGGTGGCGTCGAGCATGGCGAGGCCGGAGCCCATCACGGTCGCGGCCAGCACCCACCGGCCGGCGGGCGTCGCGACTCGCAGGCCTGGTTCGGTCACGAGTGGTCCTGCGCCCTCAGCTCCCGGGCCGCGCGTGGGCCATGAAGAACTCCCACATCAGGTCGTTCGCCGAGATCGAGGAGGTCGTGGGACCGACGACGGCGGCCACCTGCTTCGAGAACTCGCTCCCGGGCCAGGTGTGGCCGCCGCCCTCGACCCGGTACAGCTCTGCCTCGGCCCCCTTCGGGCACGAGAACGTGATCAGCGTGACGTCGCTCGCGACCTTCTCTTCGTGTGGCTTCGTCATGCATCCGTTGCGCTTCGCCCACGCCGCGGTGATCTCGGGAATCGTCGGCCCGTTCACTTGCGGCGCGGTCACACCCTCGTCACCGAGCTTCTTGCCCGACCCGTCCGGTGCCGGCAGGTCCTTCACCGAGCTGCCGAGCCCGCCGTTGAAGTCGACGAACGTATCGGCGGTGCCGTGGAACGCAATGACCGGAACCGGGCGGCTCGGCTTGCATCCGTCGATCTCGCGGATCCCCGCGACGGGCGCGGCCGCCGCGATGCGGTCCGCGTACTTGCACGCAACCGCAGACGTCATGAACGCGCCGTTCGAGAGCCCGGTGACGAAGACGCGTTCCTTGTCCACGCACAGGTTCGACTCGACCTCGTCGAGCAGGTCGCCGATGAAGGCGACGTCCGGGGAATCGAGCGCGGTGTCCCACCGGGCGACCGGACCGGTGCCCTGCGGCGTGATCGTGATGAAGCCCTTCTCGTCGCCGAAGGGACCGAGGTTCGACATCAGCTGGTGGACCGTTGCGCCCTCGGAGTAGCCGTGGAGATCGAGCACGACGGGAGTGGGTTCCTTCCCCGTGTACCCGGTCGGGACGTGCCGGAGGTACCAGCGCTCGGCCTCACCGGACGTTGTGGTGACCTTCTCGTCGCCCGTCGCGATCGGTGGTGTCGATCCGCAGCCCGCGCGAAGCCTGGACCGCAACCTCGGCGGAGCCGTTGTCGCCGGGACCGGACGTGGCGGTGCTCGAGTCATTGCCGCCGCCACTGCTGCACGCGGCGAGCGCCAGCATGCCGGCGCCGAGGACGGCGATGAATCGGACCCGCATGGTCGGCATCCTGGCACAACACGCTCCGAGCCGTGTCCCAACGGGCGTCCCGGGGAACCGGGCTCGTAGAGTGGGGCCATGACGAGTGCGACGATGAAGCCCGACGACCGGTACACGATCATCTCCGCCGATTGCCACGCCGGCGCGAACCACGAGACGTACCGCGAGTACCTGGACCCCAAGTACCGCGACGACTTCGATGCGTGGCGCGAGAAGTACAAGAACCCGTTCCGCGACCTCCAGGACGGCGGTCGCATCCGCAACTGGGACGACGAGCGGCGCATCGGCGACGAGGAGAAGGACGGGATCGTCGCCGAGGTGGTGTTCCCGAACACGGTGCCACCGTTCTTCCCGAGCTTCGTGCTCTTCGCCCGCCCGCCGAAGGCCGACGAGTACGAGCACCGGCTCGCGGGCATCCGTGCGCACAACCGCTGGCTCGCCGACTGGTGCGGCCGCTTCCCCGAGCGCCGAGCCGGCATCGGCCAGATCTTCCTCAACGACGTCGACGACGCGATCGAGGACGTCAAGTGGATCAAGGAGCACGGGCTCCGCGGCGGTGTCCTGATCTCCAGCGGTCGCGCCGGACGTGGACTACGTCAAGCCGCTCTACGACCCGGTCTACGACCCACTGTGGAAGGTCTGCGAAGACCTCGAGGTCCCCGTCAACAGCCACGGCGGGACCGGCCTCCCGAACTACGGGAAGTATCCCGCGGCCGCGTTGCTCTTCATCACCGAGGTGTCCTTCTACTCGCAACGCCCGTTCGTGCAGCTGCTCTTCTCGGGCGTGTTCGAGCGCTTCCCGAAGCTGAAGTTCGTGATGACCGAGATGGGATGCGCGTGGCTCCCGCCGATGTTGAAGCACTTCGACCGCCTGCTCGCGCAGATCAAGGCGACCGGCCGCACCGGTGAGATGCGGTACTCGGAGGAGCACATCCTGCCGAAGTCGGCGACCGAGTACTTCCATCAGAGCTGCTACGTCGGTGTGAGCCAGCCCGGCCCTGACGACGCGGCGGCGCGTTACAAGATCGGTCTGGACCGCTTCATGTGGGGCAGCGACTACCCCCACGACGAAGGCACCGGCCCGTTCACGCGGGAGCACCTCCGCCAGCTCTTCCACGACACCGACCCCGTCGAGCTGCAACAGATCCTCGCCGGCAGCGCGGCCGACCTCTACGGCTTCGATCTCGATGCGCTCGCACCGCTCGCGGCCAAGGTCGGTCCGACGGTGGCCGAGCTCGCGACGCCGCTCACGGAGCTCCCGGAGAACCCGAACGAAGCCCTGCTGAAGTCCGTCCGCGCCTAGTCGCCGGCCCGACGGTCGGCAGCGGAGGGTGGATGCACAGGCGCGACCGGCGAACCCTCGCGCGCTGCTAATCGTCTTCGTCGGCCTCAACCTGGGGATGTTGCTGTCGACCCTGGACGGCACGATCGTCGCGACCGCATTGCCGTCGATCGTCGCGGACATCGGCGGGGTCACCGGGATCACCTGGGTCGTGACCGCGTACCTCCTGGCCCAGATCGCGACGATGCCGCTGTACGGCAAGCTCGGTGACGTCTACGGCCGAAAGCGGATCTTCCTGGTCGCCGTCGGCGTGTTCACGATCGGCTCGATGCTCTGCGGGCTCGCGCAGTCGCTCGACCAGCTGCTTGCCGCGCGGGCGTTGCAGGGTCTGGGCGCCGGCGGGCTCGGGCCGTTGGCCATGGCGATCCTCGGCGATCTCATCCCGCCGCGCCAGCTCGGCCGCTGGCTCGGCTACCAGGGTGCGATCTTCGCGGTTCGGCGCGATCGCCGGCCCGCTGGCCGGCGGCCTGTTCGTCGACCACCTGAGCTGGCGTTGGGCGTTCTACTTCAACGTGCCGCTCGCGCTCTTCGCGATGGCCATCATCTTCTTCAACCTCCACGTGCCGTACCGGCGGATTCCCCACTCGATCGACTATTTCGGCTCCGCACTGCTGACGGGCGCGCTGGCCGCGGTCGTGCTGCTCACGACCGTCGGGGGCCGTTCGATCGCATGGACATCACCGGAGGCCGTGACCCTGTTCCTTGCGATCATCCTGCTCGCCGGCCTGTTCATCCGCCGGGAACGCCGCGCCGCCGAGCCGTTCGTCCCGATCCGGCTGTTCACGAACTCGGTCGTCCGCGTGGTCGACGGATTGAACTTCACCAGCGGCCTGCTCTTCTACTGCGGAATCTTCTTCCTCCCGGTGTTCCTCCAGGAGGTCCGCGGCGTCAGCCCGACCACTTCGGGGGTCCTGCTCATCCCGTTCATGGCGGCGACCGCGCTCGCGACGCTGCTCGCGGGGCGGCGGGTGGAGACCACGGGCCGCTACAAGGTGTGGCCGATTGCGGGGTCCGTCCTGATGTCGGTCGGGGTCGCGCTCCTCGCGACGCTGAGCCTCGGAACACCGGTCGGCGTGGCTTCCGGGTTCGCGGCGGTCCTCGGTGCGGGGATCGGCTTCGTGATGCAGACGACGCTGCTGGCGCTCCAGAACCGGGTCGAGGCCACCGACCTGGGGATCGCCACGTCGACCGCCCTTCTCACCCGGACGCTCGGTGGGACGGTCGGGACCGCGCTGTTCGGCGCCGTGCTCGCCGCCGGATTGCCCGCCGGCGGCGCGACCCGGGCCGATTTCGCCGGGGCGCTGCCCTGGGTGTTCATCGTCGCGATCCCCTTCGGCCTCGTCTCGATCGTGGCCGCCCTGCGGCTCCAGGAGCACCCGCTGCGCGACCACGCCCGGTTCACGTGATCCCGACCTCGCCCCGTCGGTTGCATTCGGTTCCCCTACGGACCCTTTTGCAACAGACGGCGGAGGAGTCGAGACTGGGCGGACACCAATCGGGGGGAATGCCGTGCCGTACATGAGCGGTCGAGTGGTGCACGACGCCGACGCCCACATCATGGAGACGCCGAACTGGCTGCGCGACTACGCCGATCCGGCGGTGCGGGACCAGGTCCCGCCGCTCTCGCTGTCGAGTGGGAACGAGCTGCGCCAGACGGGCGACCCGGAGGAGCAGCTCCGGGATCTCGAAGCCGCGTTCGACCGGTTGCGTGCGAAGCACGGCTCCGACGAGTACCGGGCGGTCGAGGCCGAAGAGATCATGAGCCGCAAGAACTTCGCCGCAACCGGCGCGTTCATCCCCGAGGACCGGTCGCGGGCGCTCGACCTGCTCGGGTTCTCGAGCCAGCTCGTGTTCAACACGTTCCACAACCGCCGGCTCCACGACTGGGAGCACAGCGGCAACCTCGAGCTCGCGATCGGCACCGCCCACGCGCACAACCGCGGCATGGTCGAGTTCTGCGCGGGTGACGCTCGGCTGCTCCCGTCCTGCTACGTGCCGCTCGTGGACTTCGACGCCGCGATCGCGATGACGGACGAGGCGATCGAGATGGGCGCGGCCGCGCTCCTCGTCGCGTCCGGTTGCCCTCCGGGCCATTCGCCCAGCCACATCGCGCTCGACCCCGTGTGGGCGCGGGCGCAGGAGGCGCGCATCCCGATCGTCTTCCACGTCGGTGGCACGGGCGACCTGATCGACGCGAGCTACTTCCGCAACGGGCTGCCCATCCCGCCCGACTTTCACGGCGGCGAGGAGAACTTCCGGTCGGTCGACTACATGGGCATCCCCGTGCCACCCGCGCAGACGCTGGCAACGATGATCTTCGACGGGGTGCTCGAGCGGTTCCCCGACCTGCGCTTCGGCGTCATCGAGCAGGGCGCGATCTGGGTGCCGTCCTGGACGCGCCAGATGGAGTCGGCGTTCGAGGCGTTCGTGAAGCACGAGGAGCGCCTGCGCGCGCTGTCGATGCGTCCGACGGACTACGTCCGGCGCCAAGTCCGCTTCACGCCGTACCCGACCGAGGACGTCGGCTGGATCATCGAGCAGTCCGGCCCCGAGGTCTGCCTCTTCTCCTCGGACTACCCCCACGTCGAGGGCGGCCGACGGCCGGTGGAGCGATTCGAGGCATCGCTCGGTGATGCCGACGAGCCGGTCCGGGACGCGTTCTACTGCAACAACTTCCTCGACCTGATGGGCTCCGCCGCGATGGCCCTCGCGCGGTAGGTGACCGTCAGCCGGTCACCAGGTGCTCGGCCATCCACCCCACCGCGAATTCGACGAAGTCGGCTGCGTCGATGAGCTCGCTCCTTGCTGCGCCGACCGGACCGGTCGTGGCATTGCCGAGCGCGAGGTACTCGCGCAGGATCAACGCGAAGTAGTCCTCGCCCCTCCAGTGGACGACCCCGTTGCTGTCGTCGAGGCAGTCGACGACGCGCAGCACCGGCCCGTCGGGACCCGCGACGACGCGGTGCCGGCGCGCGCGCCGCTTCCGCGGGAGCGGGGCCAGGTACTCGGCGTAGTGCAGCAGCGTCATGGTGTCGAGACCGGCGCCGAGGCGCAGCACCTGCCCGCCGGCCCGGATGAAGCGCTCCAGCGGCGAGCCGGGCCCGTAGTAGTCGTCCCAGGGCACCTGCTCGAGCAGGGCTCCGGCGAGCCGTCCGGAGGCGCCGAAGCGGCCCTCCGGGTGGTCGCTGACCAACGTCTCCGGTCGGGTGCGGAAGGTCTCGGCCAGGACTCCGACGTCCGGGTCGGCGGGCGTCAGGAGGCAGTCGAAGGGTTCCGTGTCGCGCAGCAGGTCGGCGCGGTCGGGTTCCGGCCGCTGGTTGACCCAGTCCATGTCGTCGCGCGCACCCAGGACCATCATCAGAGTCCCGCGCGGGCCGACGGCGGACTCCAACGCGTCGACGACCCCGTCGGCACCTCCGCGGACCGGACCCACCGCGCGTAGCGAAGCGTGCACCATCACCAGATCGTCCTCCGCCACGCCGAGGCGGCGGAGATCGGTCGTGAGATCCTCGACGGGCAACAACGCTCAGTAGTAGCGAAGCTCGACCAGGTTGTGGTCGGGGTCGCGGATGTAGATCGACGTGCCGTCGCCGCGAGCGCCGAAGCGGGTCACGGGGCCTTCGACGACCTCGAACCGGCCGCTCGTCTTCAGCGCGTCGAAGTCCATCGGCTCTACGACCATGCAGAAGTGGTCGAGGTTGTCGCCGGTGCGGGGGAGGGCGATCAGGTCGATGATCGATCCCTCGTCGATCCGGACCGAAGGGAAGAAGCGTTCGCCTCGGCGCCACTCCTCGACGTTGATCGGCTCGAGCCCGAGCTCCTCGGTGTAGAAGGCCAGCGAGCGCTCGACATCGGCGACGTTCAGCACGACGTGATCGAGCGCGGTGATGCGGATCTTGTTGCTCATCCACCCAGCATCGCGCGCGTCAGGGCTGGAGCAGCCGGCCGAGGCGCCGGGCCGCGACCTGCAGGCCGACGACGCCGACGGCTCCGAGGTAGATCGCGTTCAGCGCCAGCGTCCAGCGCAGCTCGCCGAACGCCAGCGCCCGTTCCAGCGCGACGCCCTGGTACAGCGGGGTGCAGCGCACGATCCACTGCAGCGCGGGTGGGTACTGCGAGAGGGGGAAGAACGTGGCCGAGAACAGGAACAGCGGCATGAGCGCGATGTTCACGTAGTCGAAGTCGACGAAGGACCGCATGTACGTGGTGCCCGCCATGCCGAGGCCCGCGAACGCGAACCCGATGAGCATCGCGGCGGGCAGGCAGAGGACCGCCCACGGCGAGGACACCAGCCCGAGCACGACCATGAAGAAGAGAAAGGCCGCGGAGTAGATCGATCCGCGGATCATCGCCCAGCCCATCTCGCCACGGGCAATGTCCGTGGGGCCGAGCGGGGTCGAGAGCATCGCGTCGAACGTCTTCGCGTACTTGTACTTGAAGAAGAAGTTGAACGTGGTGTCGAACACTGCGCCGTTCATCGCCGCGGCGGCGAGCAGGCCCGGCGCGACGAACTCGTCGTACGGGACCATCTGCCCGCCCGGCCCCTTGACCGTGCCGACGAGCGCGCCGACCCCGATTCCGATGGACGCGAGGTAGAACAACGGTTCCGCGAACCCGGTCAGGAAGATCCCCCAGAGCCGCCGGTACGCAAACACGTTGCGCTCGATGACGTGCAGGAACAGTGCCGTCACTTCGCGAGCTTTCTCGTGAAGGCGCGGAAGCCCCAGAGGGTGCCGGCGACGATGCATGCGCCCAGGACGGCGACGTTCGCGATCGCCTCCGGCGCGTCGATCGAACCCGTCGTCGCGCCCCGGCAGAGCTGGACGCCGTGCCAGAGCGGGGAGAACCAGCAGACCGGCTGCAGCCATCCGGGGAGCTGCGACACCGGGAAGAGCGTGCCGGAGAAGAGGAAGAGCGGGATGATCCCGAGCCTCATCACGATCGGGAAGCGGAAGTCCGTGTCCTGGGTCGCGGCGAACGCGGTGAGCGGTGCGGCGAAGGCGAGTGCCGTGAGCGCGGCGGCCGGGATCGCCAATGGTGCCCACCAGGACTCGACCCCACCGAGCAGCGCCGCGACGACGAGGAAGATCGTGCCACCCACCGCGGCGCGCACTCCGGTCCAGGTCACGACGCCGAGAAACACGTCGTTCGGGCCGACCGGGGTCGCAACCATCGCGTGATACGTGCGGATCCACTTGGTCCCGGCCATCACCGGCCACAGCGACTCGCCCGCGGCCCCGTTCATCGCGGCCGCAGCCATGAGCCCGGGCGCGACGAACGCGAGGTAGGACACGCCGTCGACGGTGTTGCTGCCGTCCTTGACGATCCCGCCGACGCCGAGCCCGAGCGCGGCGAGGAACAGGAGCGGGTTGAGCACGTAGGCAACCGCGGACCCGCGCCAGAACTTGCCGAAGATGTGGGCTTGATGTTCCACGACCCGCGACGCGAGCTGCGTGCCCATCTATTCCTCCAGCGTGCGGCCGGTCAGCCGCAGGAACACGTCCTCCAACGACCCGCGCCGAACAAGCACCGACTCGGGGTGCACGCCGACACGAGCGAGGTCTTCGACCTCGGCTTCACCGTCGGAGGTGTAGACGAGGATGCGGTCGGCCAGCGCCTCCATCGGCGTGCCCGCGGCGGTGACGAGCTCGAGCGCCTTCTCCCGGTCGTCGTCCGCGTCGAAGCGGAGCTCGACCACTTCCCGGGTGCAGTGCTCGGCGATGAGCTGGCGCGGCGACCCGTCAGCGACGATGCGGCCGCCGTCCATGATCACGAGCCGGTCGCAGAGCTGCTCGGCTTCGTCCATGTAGTGCGTCGTCAACACGAGCGTCACGCCTTGCCGCTTGAGCTTGTACAGCCGCTCCCACACGAGGTGCCGGGCCTGAGGGTCCAGCCCGGTCGTCGGCTCGTCGAGCAGGACCAGCTCGGGGCGGTTGATCAATGCCCGCGCGATCGTCAATCGCCGCTTCATCCCGCCGGACAGCTCGTCGACGCGATCGCCACTGCGATCGGTCAGCTGCACGAACTCCATCAGCTCGTCCGCTCGCTCGCGGATCACCGAGCGGGCGAGACCGAAGTAGCGGCCGTAGATCAGGAGGTTCTCGCGCACGGTCAGCTCGAGGTCGAGCGTGTCCTCCTGGGGCACTGCGCCGAGCCGGCCCCGGATCTCGGAGCCCTTCACCGCGGGGTCGAGCCCGAGCACCCGCAGCTCGCCCTCGGTCACCGGCGACACGCACGAGATCATGCGCATGGTGGAGGTCTTGCCCGCGCCGTTCGGACCGAGAAAGCCGAAGGCCTCGCCCGGTTCGACCCGGAAGTCGATCCCGTCGACCGCCACGAAGTCGTCGAAGCGCTTCGTGAGCCGTCGTCCTTCGATCAGCGCCGGCGCATTCACCGGGTCGACGCTACCGGGCCCTCCACCGACCCACTTCGGGTTTGTCGCATCGCGCGTTCCCCGAGGGACCCGAACGGCGCCCACGGGAGTTCGGGGGGATGGACGGCGACTGGGGTGAGGTGGGACGCGGGCGTAAGGTCCCGGGCCGTATGGAGAAGCTGATGTACGTGGTGTGGGGAGACGGGACCCCGGAGCAGGGCGACGCGCTCCGTCAGCGGCTGCTCGACGAGATCGCGCCGAGCCTGTTCGCGGCCGGGGGGCGGGCGCTGACCGTCGACGTGCACGACGGCGAGGCCGCGCTGGCGCCGCCGCCGATGCCCACTCCCGAAGGCGAGGAGCTCCTCGTCGCGATCATCTCGGTCTGGATCGATGCGTACGACCGGCGCGTGCCGTTCGAGCGCGCGCTTGCGACCTTGGGCCTCCGGCATGCCGGATACCTGGTGACGGAGTCCGTATACGACGACTACGGGACCACCCAATGGGCGGGGCCGCGTGACTGGCCGGACGGCGAGCGGTCGCCGGGCGTGCTCACCGTCGCGCTCATCCACCGCCCGGTCGGGGTGGGGTACCTCGACTGGATCGAGCGTTGGCACGGCACCCAGTCACCCCTGTCGGCCGAGCTCCAGCCCCGGACGCGCTACGTGCGCAACGAAGTGGTGCGCGCGGTCACCGAGGACGCACCCGAGGTGCACGGGATCGTCGAGGAGGCGTGGGCGTCCGCCGAGGTGGTTGCCGATCCGATGCTGTTCTTCAACTCGGGCGGCGATCCGGACGTCATGGCCGCGAACGTCGAGAAGATGCTCGAGAGCGTCAACGCGTGCCTGGACCTGAGCCGGTTCCGCAGTGCGACGATGAGCGAATACCTGGTCCGCTCGCTCTGAGTCGAGCGGTCAGGCGGAGAGGGTGAGGTTCGCCGGCTTCGGCCAGCGGACCCGCGTGGCCCAACCCGCGATCTCGAGGCACCGGATCATGCGGGCGGAGAGGTCGACCTGGCGGGGAAGCACTCCATGACGGGCCGAGCTCGGGTTCGCGTGGTGGTAGCTGTGCCAGCTCTCGCCGAGTGACAGCAGCGCGAGCGGTGCGAAGTTCGTGCTCTTGTCCTTCGTCTTGAACGGCTTGGTCCCGAACATGTGACAGATCGAGTTGATGCTCCAGGTCACGTGATGGAACAGCGCCATGCGCACGAACCCCGCCCAGACGAGCGCGGTGATCGCGCCCGAGAGCGTGCCGGTGATCGCCCACCCGATGCCGAACGGGATCGTGAACGACAGCGCGGCGAAGAGCGGGAACAGCCGGGTGGCGACGACGATGTCGTTGTCGCGTAGGAGGTCCGGGGCGAAGCGGTCGACCGATGTCACGTCCGGTGTGAAGAGCCAACCGATGTCCGCGTGGAAGAAGCCCTTCATCTGAGCGACGGCCCCGGTCCCGTACCGGTGCGGTGAGTGGGGATCACCCTCCTGGTCGCTGAACATGTGGTGGCGACGGTGGTTCGCGACCCAGCTCGTCACGGATCCTTCGAACGCCATCGAACCCGCGGCCGCGAGGATGAACTTGAGCGGCCGGTTGGCGCGGAAGCTGTGGTGGGTGAACAAGCGGTGGAAGCCCACGCTGATGCCGAAGCCGGCGACCAGGTAGAGCACGGCGGCAATCACGAGGTCGTGCAGGCTCACTGCGTTGCCCCAGAGCAGCGGAAGGGCGATCGCGAGCGCGATGGCCGGCCCGGCCACGAACAGTGAGGTGACGACGCGGTCGGTGACGACACTCGCGCGGTTGGGACGGGGAATGGATTCGATCAACGGGTCATCGTCCGATTCAGGAATTGGTGCGGGCCGACGTGGCCGCCCTGGCGCACGCACCGCAGTCCAGTCTCGGAGTGCTCTGGGCACCGAACGCACTGGATGGTTCTGAGATAACGGCGATCGCGAGGCTCGCGAGTGGACGTCATTGTTCCACTCTTCGACCCGCGGGTCCGGGCACCCGACCCCGATGGGCGGTCGTTCGGGGCGCATTTGGCGCAGAGAGAGTGGGGTCCCCGTCGGAGCCGTCTTCCGGGCGGGGAGAGGCGGCTCGGGATCGGACAGGACGGGAGAGCCCGAGGCGGAAGAGCCCGGGGACCCCGCTCGCGCGCTCACCTACGGCGACGGGACGCCGATTGCAAGGGAGCGCGCGAGCGCGATCACCGGGGAATCTGGACGGACGGGTTGCACACCCTGCGGAAAGCAACGAAGCGGCCTCTCTGGTCCTACCTGCGTCCGGGGTCCAGGGGCGCTGCTTCTGCGGTCCGAACAACTATTGCACGGATGGCCCCATCTGGCCACCCGGAATTAGCCACAAAGCGCCCGAGCACCCGCGATCGTGCTCTCAGAGGAATTTCATGGAATCGCGTTCAAGGTGGGTTGCCGTCTTGCCGATAGGCCACGCCTTGGGAGAGTCGAAGTACCAGGTTGGAGGAACGATGGACCGTGCTGCGACCTCGCGCCCGCCACTGAACATCGGAACCGATGTGGAGGTGCGCAACCACTTCTGCGCGTCCTGGAGCCGGGGCTTCGAGGTCGCGGAGACGACGTCGCACGGGTACCGGCTCCGCCGGCAGTCGGATCGCTACGTCCTTCCGGCGGAGTTCACTCCCAACGAAGTTCGTCGCATCTGAGCGGTCACGAGCCCTCGACGAGTGGGCCGTAGGTGTCCGGGCGGCGAGTGCTGAGGAATGGGAAGAGCGCCAGCCAGTCGCGGCGCTGATCGAGGTCAAGATCCACGACGAGAACCGCGGGCTCGCCGCGCGGCGCCTGCGCCAGGACGCGGCCGTACGGGTCGCTGACGAACGACGATCCGTAGAAGGTGATCGGTCCTTCGGTGCCGACGCGGTTGGGCACGACCATGAACAGGCCGTTCGCAATGCCGTGCGCTCGGATCACCTGCTCCCAGAGCGGCTCGGTGTCGAAGTCCGGATGGTCGGGTTCGGATCCGATGGCCGTCGGGTAGACGAGCACCTCGGCGCCGTGGAGCGAGTACGCGCGGGCGACCTCGGGGAACCACTCGTCCCAGCAGGTGGGGAAGCCGAGCTGCGCGCCCGTCACCTCGACGACGGGGTAACCGCTGTCACCCGGCCGGAAGTACCGGTCCTCGTAGTAGCCCGCGGTGATCGGCAGGTGGGTCTTGCGGGTGCGGGCCAGCAGGGTCCCGTCGGGCGCGACGCAGATCGCGGTGTTGAACCCCAGGCCGCTGTCCTCGCTCCGCTCGTAGAGCGAGGCGTGAACCGGGACACCGACTGCGGACGCGAGCCCGGCCGTGAACTCGTAGGTGGGCCCGCCCGGAAGTCGTTCCGGAGCCGCGCCGGCTGCGGTCGGCCCGTCCGGAGTGATGGCGAAGTACGGCGACAGTGTGAGCTCCTGCAGGCACACGAGGCCGGCCCCCTCGGCTGCCGCGATCTGCACACCCGTCGTGAGCGCCGCGCGGTGCTCCGCCGGGTCCGGGTGCCAGCGGTGCTGCACGAGCCCGACGCGCCAGGGTTCTCGCGTAGGCGGATGCACGCGCGCCGGCGACCCGGGGACGGTGCCGGTCGCGGTGACGAGCCGAGGCCGGTCGCTCACGCCGGTACCGGTTGCGTGATGCAGTGCACTCCACCGCCACCGTACGCGAGGACCGCGCCGGGAATGCCGATCACGTCACGGCCTGGAAAGCACCGCCCGATCAGCTCCAGCGCGCCGGCGTCCGCCGCGGCGCCGCCGACCGGCACGAGCACGGCTCCGTTGACCGGGTACAGGTTCACGTAGGGCACCGGGACCCGGGTGCCGCCGACGTCGGCATACGGAAGGACCGGCACCTCGGCCACGTCGATCCCGGCCCGTTCGAGCGTCGCGCGGTTGGCCCGGGCGATGGCATGGTTCGGGTTCTGCGGGTCGTTGCAGCCCTGCAGCAGGCAACGGCCGGGTTCGAAGAACGCGACGACATTGTCGACGTGGCCGTCCGTGCCTTCGTCCTCGGCGATGCCGTCCGCGAGCCACACGACCCTCCTCGCCCCGTACGCCCGGCGCAGCACCTGGTCGATCTCGCTGCGCTTCCGGCCCGGGTTGCGGTTCGGATTGAGCAGGCATCGTTCCGTCGTGACGACGGTGCCCGCGCCGTCGCCGACGATCGCCCCGCCCTCCCCGGCGATGCCAACTTCGTAGGCCGGCGCGTCGAGGTGCGCCGCGAGCCGCGCCGCGATCGTCATGTCGTGATCGAACGGGGTGTACGACCCGCCCCAACCGGTGAAGCGGAAGCACAGCCCGTGACGACCCCCGTCCGGGGTGCTTGCGAACACGGGGCCGGAGTCGCGCAGCCACGAGTCGTCGATGGGCTCGGCCAGGACGTCGATGTTGTCGCTGGCGATGCGGCTCGCCGCGTCGTCGGCCTCGGTCGGATCGGCGACGAGGAGCACCGGCTCGAACCGGGCAATGGCGTGCGCGACGAGGGCATGGAGCTCCCGTGCATCCTCGAGCTGCTCGCCCCACAGGAGCTCGCGTCGCGCTTCGGTCGGCCATGCGATGAGCGTGCGTTCGTGCGGATCGGTCTCCGCGGGAACCCGGGCGCCGGCGGGTAGGGATTCGAGAGGAACGGTGGCGTTCTCGGACCGGCCCGGCATTCTCCGAGTCAACCACGCACCGTTCTCACCCGGCGAAGTGCTACAGAAGAGGATGCCGACGAGCGCTTCAGCGGATTCTTCCGGCGCGGCCGCTTCCGAACGCTGGCTCGATCTCTTCTACGACCTCGTCTTCGTCGCCGCCATCCTGATCCTGAGCTCTGCGTTCTCGCACGCCGTGGACGTCGAGGCGGGCGTGTGGTTCGCCGCGGTCTTCGTCTCGATCTGGTGGGTGTGGCTGGCCACCACGATGCACGCGAACCGGTACCCGGGCGAGGACGTCGTCCATCGCTTTCTCGTGCTCACGCAGATGTTCCTGGTCGCGCTGGTGGCGATCGGGGCGGCGGACGGCGTCCACGCCCACCCCGAGTTCGTGTCGACGTGCTACGCGCTCCTCATCTTCGCCGTGGCGCTGATCTACGCACGCACCGCGCGTGGCGAGACGGTCAAGGCCGCGTTCGCGCGCCGGCGAGCGATGGAATACGCGGTCGCGGCGCTGATCTTCGTCGCCGCCGGCCCACTCCCGAGCTCGCTCCGCATCGCATTCTGGATCGTCGGTCTCGCGGTGACGATCGCTCCGGCGATCGCCCATTGCACCCACGCGGCACCGCTCCGGGAGCATCACCTCGTCGAGCGGCTCGGGGCACTGACGATCATCATGTGCGGCGAGGCCTTCGTGAAGGTCGCGCTCGCGGCCGACAACAACTCGCTCGAAGGCATCGACGTCGTGACCGTCGCACTCCAGTTCGTCCTCGTGTTCGCGGTCTGGGCGACGTACTTCGACGATGTGCCGTACGCGGGCGCAGTCGAGAGCCCGCGGGGCCGCTCGACCTGGCTCGGTGCCCACCTGCTGCTGCACCTGGGCATCGTCGGCGTCGCGGTCGCCGTCTCGCGGTTCGTGACGTTCGTTCCGGGTGAGGACATCCCGACTCAGGACGTCGCCGCCGTCGCGATCCCGCTCGCCGAGATCTACCTCGCGCTGATCGTCATCAACCTCACATCCCGGCGGCGGCCGCTGCGCCGGTTGATCCAGATCCGGCTCGGCGCGGTGGTCGCCGTGGCGGCGATCGTCGTCCTGGCCGCCTACGCGGACTGGTTCGACACGTACTGGTCGGTCGGGGCGTTCGCGCTCGTCGCGATCGTCGAGGCCGGGCTCGAAGGCATCGCGCGGAACCAGACCACCGTCCTGGCGAGCGAAGCCCCGGCCTGATCCATCAGGTGCGGCGCTGCGGGATGCTGTGCTCCCAGTCGGCGAGCAGGGTACGGAGCCCCGTCACGAGCGGTATCGGCTGGTCGAGCATCACGTGGTGATGGGCGAGCGGGACCTCGACCACGGGCGCCAGCCGCCCGAGCTGCTCGTACATGTAGGCCCCGATGTCGGCGGTGACGAGCCCGTGCTCGGATCGGAAGAGGGCCACCCGGCAGCGCACGCTCCGCAGGAGCTCGCCGGTCAATACCGGACGGTCGAAGATGCGCGGGTCGAACTTCCAGGTCCAGCCGCCCTCGACCTTGCGCACCGATGTACGCGCCACATGGTCGAGCACGTACGGCAGCGACGTCGGCTGATCCGGGACGGTGCGGAACCGGCCGAGCGCGTCTTCGAGCGTCTCGTAGGTGCGCAGCGGCCCGAACGCGACTCCCGTCGCGGCAGCTTCCTCTTCGGGCGCGCGACGACTCACCGGTGAGTCCAGGATCACGATCCCGGCCAGGCGGTCGCCGTGCTCGGCGGCCGCGGTGATGGCGACCCATCCGCCCATGCTGTGGCCGACGACGATCGGTCGGCCCTCGATGCCCGCGTGCTCCGCGACGTCGACGATCTCCCGCGCCCACGTCGACGTGGGGTAGCTGTCGCGTCGCCCACTGTCGCCGTGACCGGAGAGGTCGAGCGCCACGACGCAACATCCCGGTGTGAGCAGTGGGGCGACGTGGTCCCACCAGTGCCGCGTGTGCGGCGCCACCGTGCACCAGCACGATTCCCGGGCTCTCGCGCTCGCCCCAGCGCACGTAGTGCACCGGACAACCGTCGACGACGACCTCGTCCTCGGAGCGGGGCGCGGCGAGTGCGTCGTCGAACCACTGCGGGGCGTCCACGCGGGCATCGTAGGAACCCGGATTGCGATGCGGCGAACAGCGCGGGCCACCGGTACCCTGCGGACGACCCCACGACGACCGCTCCGGCCAACATCGGCGGGCAGGTCGGTACGCGTCTCGGGAAATGTCCGAACAGGCGTTCGTGACAGGGGATATCGTCGGGTGAATGCCTGACCCGCTCGAGCAGAGCATCGGAGTGGGCATAGCTCTCCGGGACCGGGTTCCGGCAGCACACCCGCGTCCGACACCGTCCGGAACCATCATCTCGACATCGACGAAGAGAAGGTCGTGGCCGAAACCGCCAACGTGGCATTCGCAACCGGCGCCGGAACCGGCGCCGGGATCACCGGCATGGAGAGCCCGCGCCAGCTCGCGGACGCGATGCCGATGGTCGAGCGCGCCTTCGTGTTCGTCGATCTCTGCGGCTTCACCGAGTTCATGGCGAGGCGCGGCGAGCACGCCGCCATCGATGCGCTCAACGCCTTCCGGAACCTCACGCGTGACATCGCGACCCGCCGCGGGGTGCGGATTGCATCGTGGCTCGGCGACGGCGCAATGTTGGTCGGCACCGAGGTCGGCCCGGCGATCGCCGCGGCGGCCGAGCTCATCGCGCGCTACGACGCCAACACGCTCGCACTGCGCGGCGGTATCGCCGACGGATGGGCTCTGCTCTTCGACGGTGACGACTACATCGGTCGCCCGGTCAACCTCGCGGCGAGGCTCAGCCAGGCGGCGCGCCCGGGCGAGCTGCTCGGCGTCGGCTACCCGGCGGACACGTTCCCGTCGTGGATGCAGGTCCTCGGCACCCGCGACCTGAGGTTGCGGGGGCTGGGCCGATTCCCGCGGGTCCAGCGCCTCGGCCTGGTCCCGGGCACCGAGCTCCCGGCGCTCTCGCACACCCGGCCGGTATCCGCCCCCTGACCCCGCACGCCGGGGGCCGGGGTCCGGGCCCGACCCGGCACTAGTCTGGCGGCGTGCTGATCGCGGTTCTGGCCGGAGTCGTCGCGGTGGCCGCGGCGATCCGTTCGACATGGTCGCCGTGTGGACAGTCGATGCTGTCGACGATCACGCCGCTCGGTGAGCGGGGTCGCGGCAACCGCTTTCGCACCACCGCGATCTGGTTCGTCCTCGGCGCGACGCTCGGCGGGGCCACGCTCGGTCTGGGGGCCGCCCTGTTGGCCGCGGTCGTCGGTGTCCTCGATGTGTCGATCTCGGGGGCATTGGCCGTCGGCGGCCTGCTCGCAATCGCCACGGCCACGGCCGACGCGGGGCTGTTCGGGATCCGCGTGCCGTACCACCGGCGCCAGGTCAACGAGCTGTGGCTCGACGACTACCGCGCCTGGGTCTACGGCGGTGGTTTCGGGTTCCAGATCGGCGTCGGCCTGGCCACGTACATCATGACGTCGGCCCTCGTCCTGCTCGTGGCACTGGCTGCTCTCACCGGGAACCCGTTGGTTGCGCTTGCACTCGGCACCCTGTTCGGATTCGTGCGCGGTCTCGGCGTGCTCCCGGGCGCTCGCCTCACGACGCCGGCGAAGCTCGCGGAGTTCCACCGGCGCTTCGACGCGCGATCCGCATCGAGTCGTCAGCTGATCATCGTCACGCAGCTCGGCGTCGCGGTCGTCGCCATCGGTGCCGCGTGGACCCCGGTCGCGGGTCTTGTCGCCGCGATCGGGCTCACGCTTCTCTTCGCGCGGGCGACGCGGCGCGGGGTCACGGCGCCCGGTGAGGCAAGGGAGCTCATCTCCTCGTGAGCCGCTGGCTCCCGGAGGAGTTCGTCCCGCCCGACCGCTTCGAGCTCCCGAGCGGCCACCACCTGCGGCAGATCCGGCCATCGGACATCGATCTCGACTACCCGGCGGTCATGGGTTCGCAACCCCGGCTGTGGGAGATCTTCGGCCGCGCGTGGGGCTGGCCCCCGCCGACGATGACCCGCGAGCAGGACCTCGCGGATCTCGAGCGTCACGCCGAGGAGATGGTGACGCTCGACTCGTTCAACTACGCGATGTTCGACCGCGACGAGACTGCGTTGCTGGGGTGCGTCTACATCGACCCGCCGGAGAAGGTGGGCAGTGATGCCGACATCTCGTGGTGGGTCGTCGACTCCGAGGTCGGTGGCACGCTCGAAGCCGCGCTCCACGCCGAGGTGCCTCAGTGGATCAGCCGCGAATGGCCATTCCGCATGCCGCGCTTCGTCGGTGAGGAGCTCACCTGGGACGAGCTCCTCGCGCTCCCTGACCGCGACTAGAGCCGCAACGGCTTGATCGGGGAGTTGAAGAGCGCGGGATCCGTCCGCCAATCGGCGGACTCGACATCCACGTACAGCTCGATCTCGTTGCCGTCAGGATCGTTCAGGTACAGGCTGTGCGTGACGGTGTGGTCGCTCGCCCCGACGATCTCGACCCCTGCGTCCCGGAGCTGTTCGAGCGCGGCGCGCAGCTCGTCGTCGGTGTCACCGACCTTCAGGCCGATGTGATACATCCCGACCCGCCGACCCTCCGGGATCGGGGCGGCATCGACGCCGACCTCGATGAGCAGCAACTCGTGGTGCGTGCGGCCGGTCGAGAACGCGGCGGCCCCCGGAAACCCACCGGGGATCTCGGGGAAGCCGAGGACGTCCCCGTAGAAGTGGCGCGACCGCTGCAGATCGCGGACGTAGAGCACCACATGACCGAGCTCTTTGACCTGCACTGTCGGGCACCTCCGGGAGAACGGCTGCTTGCGCCTCCAACCCTATGACGGGCCCGGTTCTTCCCGACCTTCGCGGTTGGCCGGCGGTGGCGAAACCGGTCGGCGCACGGGCGAAGCGGCGATCGCATTGATCTCGAGGGTACGGTCCACCACTCCTTCCGCGACCTCGACCAGGCGTTGGTTGTGGTCGCGGGCGTACTTTCGGAGTGCGGCGAACGCCTTCTCCGCGTCGACACCTGATCGCTCGGAGATCACGCCCTTGGCCTGTTCGATCGTCACCCGGCTGTTCAGGGCGTACTGCAGCTGCTCGGCGAGCAGCCGGGCCTCTTCCGCGGCGCGGTGCTGCAGGATGCCGATCGTCGCGACGTCTGCGAGCGCCTGCCGCGGCGGTCAGGTCCGCGGGGTCGAGGCCGCCCACGGGCCGGCTCAGCAGGTTGAGCGATCCGATCACCTCGTTGCGCAGCCGCATCGGCAACGCGTGAGCCGACTGGAACCCGGCGGAGAGGGCCTCCGGGGCGAAGCTCGGCCAGCGGTCGGTCGCGATGCTGAGGTCGGGCGTGTGCACCGCTTCGCCGGTCCGGTAGCAGTCGAGGCACGGTCCTTGCTCGTGCTGCACCTCGAACAGCTCGAGGAGGTGCATCTTGTGGCTCGACGACGCAACGACCTGCACGCTGCCCTGCGCTTCGGCGACCATGAGCCCGGCTTCGACGGTGCCGAAGAGCTCGACGCAGCGCGTGGCCAACCCGGAGAGAAAGTCGACGACGTCGAAGTCGTCGACGAGGGTGTCGGCGACCTCGACGAACGTCTTCGCAAGCAACCCGTCGCGCTCTGTCATGACGCCACCGCTCATCGTGCAGCACCCTTGTCGAAGGGGCGCCACTGCCGCAGCCACTCAAGAACCTGCCTCATACTACTTGAGTTCATTCGCCGTCCAGTTTAGCGGATCTCAGCAAAATTCATAGGACGTTCAATCTGCCCGCGACCACGTCGCGGGCGACGTTGTTGACCGGGCGCTCCTCGGAGAAGGCATGAGCCCGGAGCCGCAGGAGTGCCTCCGCCACGGTGATGTCGAGGCGCACCGAGAGCATTCCGGATGCCTGGTGCACGGAGGCCCGCAGCGTGTCCGCGCCCGCAAGCTCGGAGGCCAGCAGACCGGGATCGGCATCAGCCTGCAGGTCGAGCACCTTCCGGGTCACGAGATCGGCGAGCCGGGCTGCCTCCGCCACCTGATCGGCGCGCAGATCGCCTGCGTAATCGTTGTAGAGGTCCAGTGCGCCGAGCCGGATCGCGCCGACCTGGAGCGGAAA
This sequence comes from uncultured Acidimicrobiia bacterium, assembly GCA_963770095.1. Lineage (GTDB taxonomy): Bacteria > Actinomycetota > Acidimicrobiia > IMCC26256 > JAENVU01 > Chersky-806. Next base: position 1,189,825 of record CAVYOO010000002.1, on the reverse strand, counting down.
TCCGAAGATGGCCACAACCCCGGCACGGACTGCCGAAGGCGTGAATGCGGGCCAGCGGGAGAATCCCGGGGCCGCGAGGTCGGGTTCCATGACGGCCAGCCCGGTCTCGCACGCGTCCACGCAGGGCCCTTCCCCCAGAGTGAACTGCAGCTCCTCGACGGCGCCACTTGCGGCATCGGTGGTGCAGAGGACGCCTCGGTGCCCGGCACCGGTGATGAGCATGATGCCCGCGCCGGTCACGTCGAGCGCGTCCACGCAGTCGAGGCACAAGGCGCTCGAACCGCTCCGGTCGACCACGCAAGGCTCCATCCGTCGGGTGACCCGCTCGCCGAAGGGCGCAGCGGGACCATTCGGTCGGGGTCTCGGACCGGCCGCAGTTGCGGTTCGCGTGCGCACTGTCCCCGACCCCCACTCCTGTGTCAAGCCACCGGACTCGTGCGGTTCATCCGCGGTTCTTCCGCGCCTCCCTACTCAGGCGTAGGCTGGACCTGCGGTCGAGACCCCGCCGCGCGGTTCCGGTCGATGCGCAGGCCTACACCTTCGAAATGCGCAATTCGGGACTTACTTCTCCTACTACCCGCGCCCCTGGGGGGTTCGATCCATGCATGCATCGCCAATGGAAATCGAGCTCGAGCCGGTCGTCGAGCGGCTTCTCGAGCGCCACGTGACCGCCGCTCCGGAGTGGTTCCCGCACGAATACGTGCCGTGGGGGCGGGCCCGCGACTTCGTCAGCCGCGAGGAGTGGTGGGATCCGGCGGACCAGGCCGAATCGGCGGCGCGCAGCGCGCTGTTCGTGAACCTGCTCACCGAGGACAACCTGCCGTACTACTTCCGCACGCTGAGCGACTTCGGACGGGACGGGGTCTGGGGCGAGTGGACGAGGCGATGGACCGCCGAGGAGGGTCGCCACGCCATCGTCATCCGTGACTACCTCATGGTCACCCGGGCCATCGATCCGGTCAGCCTCGAGCGTGGCCGGATGCTGCAGGTGACCACCGGCGTCACGCCGGAGCTCGCGGAGCTGTGCGACGCGCTCTGCTACACGACGCTCCAGGAGCTTGCGACGCGCATCGCGCACCGGAACACCGGCAACCTGCTCGAGGACCCGGCCGGCCGCTCGATCATGGCGACGCGTCTCCAACGACGAGAACCTGCACTATCTCTTCTACCGGGACCTGGCGACTGCGGCGATCGAAGTCGACCCGTCGGCGATGGTGATCGCCATGGACCGCACGGTGCGGGGCTTCACGATGCCCGGCACCGGCATCCCGGACTACGCCCGCCACGCCCGCCTCATCGCCGCGGCCGGCGTGTACGACTACAGCATCTTCCTCGAGAAGGTCCTGCAACCGGTCGTGCTGAGCCACTGGCGGCTTCCCGACATCGAGGGACTCAGCGCCGAGGCGGAGGAAGCGCGCGCTCGGCTCGTCCGTTACATGGAACGGCTCAAGAAGGTGGCCGCGCGCCTGAGTCGATCGCTCGTCAGCACGTCATAGCGGCCCGCGCCGGGCCTCCGCGACCGCTCAGCCGGGCTGGTTGAGCCGCCGGAACATCGGCTTCTGTGCCTTGTAGAGCTTGGGGAACTCGGCGTAGAGGCGGTCGTAGGTGTCCCGGTGCGCATGATCCGGTCGGAACGTCGCGTCGACCTCGACCAGGCTCCGCACCTCGTCGGGGCGCACCGCACCGAGCGCGAGCCCGGCGAGCAACGCGGCGCCGCGCAGGTTGGCGTCGACCGGGTCGGCGACGCGTTCGATCGTCCGATCGAGGACGTCGGCGTGGATCTGGCACCAGAGATCGGACTGTGCGCCGCCACCGATGATGCGCACGTGGTCCAGGCGCCGCTGGGTGAATGTCTCCACCGCGTCGTGGAGCCAGCGGCTGTTGTAGGCCACACCTTCGAGGACGGCGCGGACGAGGTGGGCGCGCGTCGTCGAGAGCGAGAGGTTGTGAAAGCCGCCGCGGGCGTTGCGATCGTCGACCGGGGACCGTTCGCCCGAGAGCCACGGCGTGAAGATGATGCCGCCCGCGCCGGCGGGTACCGACGCGGCCGCGGCGGTAAGGGCGTCGTAGCTCGGCGGCGCGCCATCATGGAGGCCGTCGTCCGGTGAGATGACCTGGTCACGCAACCACTGGAGGCACGCGCCGCCGGTCTCGTGGTTGTTCGCCACCAGATAGCGGCCCGGGGTCAGGCCGGGGACGGTGGCGATCTGGCGGAAGATGTCGGTCTTCTTGAACGGCACTGCGCAGCTGATCCACGACGACGTGCTGATCGCGAGATTCGTCTCGTAGTCCTGGACCGTCCCCGCGCCCACTGCGCCGGAGTGCAGGTCAGGGGTGCCGGTGACAACGTGGACTCCCTCCGGGAGCCCGAGTGAACGCGCGACGTCCGGGAGGACGGGACCGATGGTCGAGCCGGTGGCGTGCAGGGGCGGAAGCCGGTCCGGGTTGACCCCCGAACGGCGAACGAGCTCGGGGTCGTACTCGAGCAGGTCGAGGTGGCGGTTGTCGGTCAGCCATGCGCCGGTCATCGACGCGTGCGAGGCCGCGGCGATTCCGGTGAAGCGCATGGAGAGGTAGTCCACGGGCTCCAGGAACCATCGCGCGGCCGGCGCGACCTCCGGCTCGTCGTGGATCAGGTAGAGCATGTGCCCGATCGGGTCGGCTCCGGTCGTGGAGGGCGCGCCGGCCGTCTTGCGCACCCAGATGGTGAGCGGCACGGGCGCGAAGCCACTGACCGGACCCGCGATCACCTTCTTCGCGTGAGGCGCTCCCCGGCTGTCCATCCAGAGGATGCAGTCGCCGACCGGGATCCCGCGCTCGTCGACCGGCACCGTGCTCGACCACTGGCCGGTGCAGCTCACCGCCTCGATCTGCTGCGGCGCCACGATCCCGGAGGCCATCGCCCGCCGGATGGCGTCTGCAATGAGGTCCCACCAGACGGCCGCGTCCTGCACCGCGCCGCCTCCGGGGAGCCAACGGGTCTCGACCGGGCAGTGGTCGTTCCACGCGACGCGGCCGGCGAGCGAGACGAGCCCGACCTTTGGACCACCGGTGCCCAGGTCGATCGCGACGACGAACCGTTCGTCGCGATCCGTCGCGCTCGCGCCTGACGCGTGAGTCAACTCTTCGGCAGCACGGTCAGCTGGCTGTCCATCATGTCGGCCATGACCGCGCGGATGAACTCGTCGGCTTCCTCGGTGAGCCCACCCACGACGCCGCCGTAGATCGCGCCGGACTTCGGAGCTTCGCTTGTGTGCTCCTTCGCGTAGGCGACCGCATCCGCGAGGTCGGTGGCGAACGCGTCGGCGACCCCGGGCTGGGTCTGCGGGCGGGTGACAGCCATGTGGATCGCGTTCGGGTACTGCTGGCCGTTGAACCGCCACCCGCGTGTCCGCATGAAGTCGTTGACGTGGTAGATGTCGAACTCGTCGGACCGGAAGCTGAACACGAACGTGGGATTCCCCATGATCTTCAGCTCGGGGTGTGACCGCACCGCAGCCTTCATCGTGTCCGCGGTCTCGAAGATCTCCTTCGCGTACCCGAGGTACCCCTCGCGGCCGAGTGAGACCATTGCGGCCCAGGTCGCCGCGAGCAGTCCGCCGGAACGAGAGCCTTCGATGCCGGGGGAGCAGTACTTCCCGCCGGTCCAGCCGGTGAGGAAGAAGTACTGGCCGTTGCGCAGCGCCTTGTCGCGAAACGCGAGCACCGAAGTCCCCTTGAACGCGTAGCCGTACTTGTGGGTGTCGGCCGAGATGCTCGTGACGCCGGGGACGCGGAAGTCGAAGTTCGGGATGTCGTAGCCGAGCTCCTGGCCGAACGGCAGGATCCAACCACCGAGACATCCGTCGACGTGCAGGCCGATGCCGTGACCCAGTGCGAGATCCGAGAGCGCTTCGATGTCGTCGATGGTGCCGTAGCCGTAGTTGCACGCCGACCCGATGAGAGCCACGGTGTTGTCGTCGATGTGCTCGGCGACCCAACCGACATCGACGGTCAGCGTCTCGGGGTCGACTGGCGCGTTGCGCACCTCGATGCCGAAGAGGTGGCATCCCTTGTCGAACGCAGGGTGCGCGGTCTCGGGCTTGATGACGTTCGGCTGCGTCACGCCCCGGGTCAGGCCGTGCTCGCGGTACGAGATCATGGCGTGCAGGATGCTGCCGGTGCCGCCGGTGGTCACGAGCCCGACCGGCTCGGTGTCCGTGACCGCCTCCGCGTGGAAGAGATCGAGCGTCATGGCGATGATCTCGCCCTCGAACTTGGTCTGGCTGGGGCACATGTCGCGCTGCAGGGCGTTCACGTGGGCGAACAACCCGAACGCCTGGTTCATGAAGGCGTAGTGCTCGTGGTCGCCGCAGTACATCGTCCCGGAGCACTTGCCCGTCTCCCAGAAGGCGTCCTCCTCCTGGGCCATCGTGGCCAGCTCGGCGAGGAGCTCCTCCCGGGGGCGGCCCGTTCCGGGGAGGGTGCGGTTGACGGGGAAGCGGTCTTCGTACGGGTTACCGGCCACGGTGACGTCCTTCTGCGAGATCGGTGCGCTCGACGGGTCCATGGATCATGCCACTCGGCCACGCGAGGATCGCAGGCCATGGCTCCGCTCTCGGCCGCACATGGCCCGCTCGCCCGCTGCGGGCCGATTCGGCAGTCCGCCTACCTGGTGCGCGATCTCGACGCCGCCGTCGCCTGGTGGGCCGCCATCGGGGTCGGTCCGTTCCTGGCCATGCCACGCCAGAAGATGCAGGGCTACGTCCATCGTGGAGCGACCGTCGACCCGGAGCTCACGCTGGCATTCGCGAACTCGGGCGAGCTGCAGATCGAGCTGATCGTGGCCCACGACGATCGCCCGTCGCCGTTTCGCGAAGCACTGGATGCCGACCGCGACGGCGCGCACCACCTCGCCTGGTGGGTCGCGGACTGGACCGGCTGGGAGCACGCCGTGGCCGATGCGGGCTGGGAGCCGACGACCCACGGCGATGGCGGTGGGTTCGCGAAGTTCGCCTACTACGACATCGGCGGCCCGCTGATCGCGGAGGTGATGGAGCTCAACGACGCGACCCGGTGGATGACCGACACGGTCCGTGCCGCGCACCGCGAGTGGAACGGCTCCGAGCCGCTGCGGAGCCTGTACTAGGACGAAGTGCCGAGCAGGGCGAAGTCCATCTCGCGTCTCGTGGTGAATCCCAAGGACTCGTAGAGCCGGATCGCCGGCGTGTTGTTGTGGACCACGTGGAGGCACGCGACCTCCCCGCGTCCGAGGATCTCGTCGACCATGCGGCCGACGAGCACCTTGGCCAGCCCACGACCGCGGTGTTGGTCGTCGGTGCACACCGCGCTGATCTCGGTGAAGCCGGGGAGCCGCATCCGGGTACCGGACAGCGCGACGAGCGCGTCGCGGTCGCGCATGCCCAGGTACGAGCCGAGCTCGATGGTCCGGCGGGCCATCGGCCCCGGCTGGGCGCGTTCGACGAGCCCGATCATCTCGGGGACGTCCCCCGGACCCAGCCGCACGACGTCGAGCGGCGCGACTTCGTCGATCCCCCCGACCGGGTGATCGCAGACCATCTGCAACGCCGGCATGCGGAATCGTTCGGTGAACCCGGGCGGCACCGGGACGATGTCGCGCACCACGACCGCCGCCGCGTTCGGGCCGACGAGCTCGTGGAGCGCGTCCCAGTGCTCCGCGGCCGGCTCGTCGGGCACGGCCGCGAACACCGACACCTCGGGGTCGTAACGGAGAGCCAGCCCGTTGCCTTCCGCTACCGTGGCCTGGGGGCCGGACAGCGCGTGCCAGGCCGGGTTGTCGAGCACGTGCACGCCGGGCATCCTGGCATCTCGCACCCGAACCAGACGAGGCAATCATGACGGTGGTCCTCGACGAGCCGGCGCTCGAGCAGCACCTCGCCCGCATCGACGAAGAGGGCTTCACGATCATCGAAGATGCGATCGAGCCGGGCCTGGTCGCCGCGCTCCGAGACACGACGCGCCGGCTCGAGCGCGAGCTGGGCGTCGAGCCGCTCGGCACCGCGGCGGAAGGTCACTCGACGCTGCGGATGTACAACCTGTTGGCGAAGGACCCGGTGTTCCAGACGATGCCGGTCCACTCGTCGGTGCTCCCGATCGTGGAGCGGTTGCTGGACCGCGGTTGCCTGCTCTCGGGAATGACCGCGATCGATATCGGACCGGGAGAGGATCCGCAACCGATGCACGGCGACGACATCGTGATGTCGCGCCACCTGGCGCGCCCGCACGCACCGATGATGGTCACGAGCATGTGGGCCCTGACCGACTTCACCGCAGCGAACGGTGGCACCGCGTACATCCCCGGATCGCACCGGCTTCCGGTGATCCCGCGCACCGAGCTTCGCCAACACGACATCCGATCGCTGGAGATGCCCGCGGGTTCGGTGATGATCTTTCACGGCAGCCTCTGGCACGGCGGCGGCGCGAACTCGACCCCCGACGACTGGCGGCTCGGCGTGAACGTCCAGTACTGCCCCGGCTTCGTGCGCCAACAACAGAACCACTACCTCGCGATCCCCACCGACGTCGCGGCGACCTTCTCGGACCGGCTGCTCGAGCTGCTCGGATACCGCTTGTACAAGGGCGCCATGGGCCACGTCGACGGTCGCAGCCCGGGCGAGGTGGTGTTCGGCGAGCGGTTCGCCGAAACCGCGTACCGGGATGCCGAGACCCGGCGCGCCCGTCCGGCCGATTCCTAGACCGATCGCGACGGAGCTCGGGCCCCCGGCTCGATGGATGGGGTGATGAGCCATTCGCCGTCACCCGAGCGAGCCGGACGACCCGGGGCGTTGTCGTCGATGTACGACGATGCACTCCCCGAGGTCTATGGGTACCTCGTCCGCCGGTGTGGGTCCGTGGAGCTGGCCGAGGACCTCACGTCCAGCACCTTCGTGGCCGCGGCGGCCGCGGTGCAGCGCGACACGGTTCCCGATCTCTCGGTGGCGTGGCTCGTCGGCGTGGCCCGGCACAAGCTCGTGGACCACTGGCGGCACCAGGCGATGGCGGCGCGGTCCCTCTCGATGCTCGACGGGGGAGCGGAGGAGAGCATCGATCCGGCGCAGGAGATCGTCGATGCCGAAGCCGCTCGCATGCTGCTCCGGCAGCTTTCACCCGACTACTGCGCGGTGTTGACGCTGCGCTACCTCGACGACCTAAGTGTTCCCGAGACCGCCGATCTCATCGGCCGGTCCGTGCACGCGACGGAGTCCCTGCTCGCACGGGCGCGCCGCGCGTTCCGAGCCGTCCACGAATCCGAACGTCCGAGCCAGACCGGAGGTGGCAGCCATGGTGCGTGACGCCTTCGAGTCCATGCGGCTTCCCGACCAGCCGATCGATCCGTCGCCGGAGTTCGCAGCATCACTCGCTCGCCGAATCCAGTTCATCGAAGAAGGAGTCACCATGACCGCACTCGCCACCGAGCAACGCGTGATCCCCTATCTGCTGGTCGCAGGGGCCCGCGCCGCGATCGAGTTCTACTGCGAGGTGTTCGGCGCCGAGCGGGTGGGCGACCCGATCGTGATGGACGACGGTCGCGTCGGTCACGCCGAGCTGCGGTTCGGCGGCTCGACGCTCTACCTCGCCGACGAGTTCCCCGAGATGGGATATGTCGGGCCGCTCGGCCGCGGGGGCGCCACTGCCGCCTTCCACGTGCGGGTGCCGGACGCCGACGTCACCTACGCCCACGCGATCGAGGCGGGTGCGACGCCGGAGCGACCCGTCGCCAACCAGCACGGCCAGCGCATGGGCTCTCTCATCGACCCCTGGGGCCACCGCTGGTCCCCCGCCAGCCCCGAGAAGCCCGACCGCGACTGACCCCGCCCGCCGCGTTTGTTGCGTTTGGTTCCCCTGAGGACCCGAATGCAACAAACGGCGGGGTGGGTACTGGGCTGGGGGTGGGGTTAATCGGTGGATCGGGGGTGCGGTGCGCGGGGATGATGAGCGCATGACGATGGTGATGGTGTGGTCGTCGTGTCCGCGGAACCGCGGACGCACTGGGGATGGCATCAGCTCGGTAGTGCTGCGGCGCGGCGGCTCGTCGCGGCAGCCGACATCCGACCGGGTGACCTCGTGCTCGACATCGGGGCCGGTACCGGCGCGGTCACGGCCCCGCTGGTCGAAGCCGGGGCGCGGGTGATCGCGGTGGAGCTGCATCCTCGGCGGGCAACGGAGTTGCGAAAGCGGTTCACCCGCCCGCCCGTGACGGTGGTGCAGGTCGATGCCGCCGACCTCCGTCTCCCGCGCCGGCCGTTCCGGGTCGTGGCGAATCCACCGTTCTCCATCGCGATGGCGGTCGTCCGCCGCTTGCTGGCCCCGGGAAGCCGGCTCGTCACCGCCGATCTCGTCGTTCCCCGCCACATCGGGCGCCGCTTCACCGATCGGCGGGCTCCGGGCTTCGACCGCTGGGGTCGTTCCTTCGAGGCGCGGGTGGTCTCGACGGTCCCGCCGTCGGCCTTCCGGCCGCGACCACCGGGCGCGAGTGTCGTGCTACGCATCGTGCGGCGGGCGTAGCGTGTCGGAGCAGGAGGTTGGCCCGTGAGGCAGGTGTACGTCTTCGAGGGGATCGCGGTGATCGTCGGGCCGTGGCACGAGCCGATGGATCCGCCCGAGCGCGGGAACGCGCGTCGAGGTGCGGCTCCTGGACCTGGAACCGAAGCGCGGGTCCGCGTCGGCGGCGGAGCGGGTCGTCGTCGATCAGCCGGTCTTCCGTGCCGACCTGTTCGACCAGACGAATGCGCCGCCGGGCAACCTGCGCGCGGCGCACTGCCATCTGGGCTTCGAAGGCATCGAACCCACCGACCGGGTGTGGGACGAGGCGATCCAGGAAGACGCCGTGGGGTGGCTCGCCACCCAGCTGAGCGACCTTCGTGGCCTCCTCGAGCGGTGCGGCCTCGACGCATCCGGTGCTCGCTGGCTCGAAGGTGACGCCGCCGCGCTCAAGACTGCAGTGCCGGCGATCGTCGCCACCGTCGAAGCCACCTGGGCGGAGGTTCGCGCGGACTGACCGCTGCTCATGTGGCTCCTGGTTCTCCTCCTTGCGGTATCGATCGTGGTGACGGCGTTGGTGCGTCGCCGTGGTCGGGACACCCGCGATTCCGTCGACGACCAGCGCCGGCGCCTCGACGCACTGCGCGCCGCCACGACCGGAAACGGACCCCCCGGCGAGATGGGTGCGGCTACGGCTGCAGGTGCGTCGCGGAGCCGCGACCGGTCGGTGCCGATCACGGGACGCACCGTGCTGGTCGCGGTCGCTGTCGTGGTCGCCGGAGTTGCGATCTACACGATCGCGGCGGGGTGGGATACCAGCAACCCGAGTGGCGAGTCGACGGGCCCGGGGACGGATCAGACCCGCAGCTCGACGACGACCACCGTTGCTTCGAGCACCACCACGACAACGACACCTCCTGAAGTTGCGATCGTCGGCACCAACGGAGGGACCGTGAACATCTCCGTTCCCGCCGCCCCGTACACGATCACGATCGCGGCGCGGAGCTCCTGCTGGATCCAGGTGGAACGGCCGGACGGCACGAACGTCGAGACCACGACGCTCGGTGCCGGCGACTCGCGCGAGTACGAGGAATCAGGCCCCTTGACCGTGCGTCTCGGCAATCCGGGTGGCGTCGACGTATCGATCAACGGACAACCGCTCACGCTCCCGCCGAGCAACGGGAACGCCATGGTCCTGGAGATCGCCCCCGCGGCGTGAGGTCAGACCGCGGTCCAGCCCGCGTCGACGACCAGGGTGTGACCGGTGACGTAGCTCGATGCGTCCGACGCGAGGAACAGGAGCGCGCCGTCGAGCTCGTCGATGCGCGGGATCCGGCGGAGCAGTGTCCGGGACTCGATGACGCGCACGAGCTCGGGATCGGAGAAGTCGTCGGACATCTCGCTCGGGAAGTAGCCGGGTGCGAGAGCATTGACCCGAACGCCGTGCCGGCCCCATTGCGCCGCGAGGTGCCGGCTGAAGTTGACGAGCGCGCCCTTCGTCGCGTTGTACGCGGCCATCGGGCCACGCGACGCGACGACCCCGTACATCGACGACACGTTGATGATCGCGGCGGATTCGCTCGCGAACAGGAGAGGGGCGGTAATCCGGCAGAGGTCCATCACTGCGAGCAGGTTGATGTCGACCACCGCACGCAGGTCCTCGAAGGTTTCCTGCTCCAATGGCTTGTCGTCATTGATTGCCGCGTTGTTCACCAGGATGTCGAGTCGGCCGTGCTGACGTTCGACGTGGACGACAAGCTGTTCGCGGTAGCTCGGATCCGCGAGGTCGCCGGCGGACCACTCCACACCCCCGAGGTCGTTCGAGAGCGCCTCCAGCCGGTCGGCACGTCGCGCGGTGAGCACGACGTCGGCTCCGGCTCCGGCGAGCACCCGGGCGAACCGGTCGCCCAGACCCGAGGACGCCCCGGTCACGAGCGCCACCCGGCCGTCGAGGCGGAAGAGGTCGGGAGATCCGGGGCTGGTCACGACGGGAGTTTCGCGTACAGATCGCGATGGCCCCGTAGAGTCAACCCCCATGGTTTCGAGAATGGTGACGGACTGGGAGGCCAGAGGGCAGCGAATCTCGGTGGACGGGCTCGACGTGTTCATGCTGGACGCGGCGGCGACCGGTCCCGAATCGGGTGACCCCCTGCTTGTGCTGCACGGATTTCCGACCTCGTCGTTCGACTGGCGCGCGGTGATCGAGCCGGTCCGGGCAGCCGGCCGCCGGGTCGTCCTCTTCGACTTCCTCGGCTTCGGGCTCTCCGACAAGCCGGATGTCCGCTACGGCATCCGGGGGTACGCGGACACTGCCGAGGCGGTGGCGAGAGCGGCCGGGCTCGAACGGGTCGTGCTCGCGACGCACGATCTCGGCGACTCGGTGGGAGGCGAGCTCCTCGCCCGGTCACTCGAGGGGTCACTCGGGTTCGAGGTGACCAATCGCATCGTCTCCAACGGCAGCATCTACCTGGGACTCGCGCAGCTCACCGCGGGTCAGCAGATGCTCCTCGCCGCGCCCGACGAGATCATCGACCTCGCCGCGGTCGGGATCGACCCGGCCGAAGGGTTCAAGGGTGGTGTAGGTGGGACCTTCGCCCGACCGGACGAGGTGGATCCGGACGAGCTCACCGCGCAGTGGGAGCTCGCCTCGTACCAGGACGGGCACAAGCTGCTCGCGCGGACGATCCGTTACATCGAGGACCGTCGGGCCGAGGAACGTCGCTTCACCGGCGCGATCGAGGAGCACCCGTCACCGGTCCACATCATCTGGGGCAAGCTCGACCCGGTCGCGCGCTACGCAATGGCGGAGCGCCTGCACGAGATCCGCTCCGATGCGCCGCTCGTCACGCTCGAGGATGTCGGCCACTACCCGATGGTGGAGGATCCGGACGGTTTCAGCACCGCGATGCTCGCGGCGATCAGCGCGGGGTAGCCGGACTCGTCAGCGCCGGAGCAGGAACGCCGCGTTGTCATGGAAGAGGCCCGGCGCCTGATCGGGGTCGGTGGCGAACTTTCCGGTGGCTGCGTAGTCCGCCAGCGGTGTCGCGGTGCCCTCCGAGTGCGGGTAGTCGCTGCAGGCCATCAACAGATCGGCACCACCGAGCTGACGGCGGAGGTTCTCGGGCAGCTCGTACGAGAAGGAGGACACGCGCACCTGACGCCGGAAGTACTCGCTCGGGCGCAGTGACAGGTCGGCGGTTGCGAACCCGTTGAGGCGCGTGGTGAAGTCGACGCCACCGTCGAGCATGAGCAGGAACATCGGTACCCAGATCGCGGACAGCTCGACAATCCCGAGCCGAAGTCCGGGATGCTGCTCGAGGGTGCCGTTGACGATCAGATCGGTGCACGCGAGCGCGGCCGCGGTGTAGAGGAACACGGAATCGAGGACGGGAACGAACGCATCCTCCGCGTCGGTGTACCAGGCATCGTCGAACGGGCGGGTCTGGTCGGCGACGTGGAACACCGGAGTCACGCCGTGCTCGACGAAGGCACTCCACACACGATCCAGCTCCGGATGCGACAACGGCTTTCCGTCGACGATTGCGGGCGCGATCGATCGCGAGGCGGACGCCGGCCGCGGCGAGGTTCCGGAGCTCTTCGTCCACCCAGGCGGGGTCTCGCAGCGACAGGTGCGCCATCGTATATGTGCGCTACTGCTCCGCCATGATCGATTCGAACTCGGCCCCCGGATCCCGGTGCCCCGCGCCGTCGACCTCGACGACGACCCGGTGCAGGGTGCCGGTGAACGCGAACGGCGCTTCGTAGTCCGCGCCCACGGGCGGACCCTGCTCCCAGCCGCAGGTGAGGCCGGCACCGCTGATCGAGTGGCGGACCGGGGTGCTGGTCGGGATGACCCCTTCGCCGACGACGTCGCCGTCGATCGTCAGGCGTGCCGTGCCGCTGAAGTCGCCGTTGCTGTCGAACGAGAGCGCAAGCTCGTGTGCACCGGGGCCGACGACCGCGTCGGACGTGACGGTGTGTCGCTCCTTGCCGACAAAGTTGTAGACGTATCGGAGCGTTCCGCCGACCAGGTGCAGCGACCAGCCTCCGAGCACGGTGCCCATCGAGAGCAACACCCCCTCGGGCGGCGCACCCGTCGGGATCTCGACGTCCGCGGTGATCACGTGATCGCGGTTGCGGACGTTGACCGTCACGTTCTCCGGAATCGGCGCTCCGTTCGGGTAGAAGGTGTACCGCTCGCGATCGTCGAAGGGGCGTCGGGGTGCGAGCAGGGCTGCGATCGGCCGGTTGTCGAGCGGCAGCACCTGGTACTTGCGGGCCTCCTCCCACCAGAGGTCGACGAGCGCGGCAAGCCGCTCGGGTTCCTGCGTGGCTAGGTCGTGGCACTCCGAGAAGTCCTCGGCGACGTGAAAGAGCTCCCACACGTCGTCCTCGAAGGGGGCCTCGGGATCGATGCCGTCGTTGTACATCGCGCCGAGCGGCTTGAACGTCACGGCCTTCCAGCCGTCGTGGTAGATGCCGCGGCTTCCCAACATCTCGAAGTACTGCGTGGTGTGATGCGCCGGCGCGTCGGCCGACGCGAGCACACTTCGCGAAGCTCGAACCTTCGACCGGGCTCTGGGCAACGTCGCCGAGGTTTGCCGGAGCATCCACCCCGATGAGCTCCAGGATCGTGGGCACCACGTCGATCGCGTGGGCGAACTGGTGGCGAATCTCGTCTCGGCCGGAGATGCCGTCGGGCCAGCTGACGATGCACGGGTCGGCGATGCCACCTTCGTGGACTTCACGCTTCCAACGGCGGAACGGCGTGTTGCCGGCCATGGTCCAGCCCCAGGGGTAGTTGTTGTGCGTGGTCTGCGTACCGATCTCGTCGATCCGCGCTCGCAGCTCCTTCCGACCGGCGGGGACTCCGTTCCAGAGCCGCGCGTCGTTGATCGATCCGCGCTCTCCGCCCTCCGCGCTCGCGCCGTTATCGGAGACGACCACCACGATCGTGTTGTCCCGCTCGCCGATCTCCTCGAGGAACGCCACGAGGCGCCCGATCTGCGCGTCGGCGTGTGAGAGGAACCCGGCGAAGCACTCCATGAAGCGCGCGGCGACGGCCTGATCCTCGGGTGCGAGGTCCGACCAGGCCGGGACCCAGTGCGGACGCGGTGAGAGCTCCGTGCCCGCGGGGAGGAGCCCTAACGCCTGTTGCCGCGCGAACGTCGCGTCGCGCCATGCGTCCCAGCCGCCGTCGAACTGGCCGCGATAGCGGTCGATCCATTCCGGTGGCGCGTGGTGGGGGGAGTGGCATGCGCCAGTGGCGAAGTACAGGAAGAAGGGCTGGTCCGGCTCGACGGACCGAACCTCCCCGAGATACTGGATCGCCCGGTCGGCCAGGTCCTCGGTGACGTGGTACCCCTGTTCGGGGGGCCGCGGGGGCCGAACTGCATGGTTGTCCTGGAACAGGTTGGGCACGAACTGGTGGGTCTCGCCACCATGGAACCCGTACCAACGCTGGAAGCCGCGCCCGACCGGCCAGCTCTCGCGCGGCGCGGCCGCGTGCGTCTCGTCCTCGGGTGTGAGGTGCCACTTGCCCACCGCGACCGAGGCGTACCCGTTCGCCGCGAGGATCTCGGAGAGGAAGCCGTTTCGACGCGGGATCCGACCGCAGTACCCGGGGAAACCCAGGGCGAGATCCGCGACGCGCGCCATTCCGTTCGAATGATGGTTGCGGCCGGTCAGAAGGCAGGACCGGGTGGGCGAGCACAGCGCGGTGGTGTGGAAGTTGGCGAAGCGCACGCCGCTCTTGGCGAGCCGGTCGATGTTCGGCGTCGCGATGTCCGAGCCGTAGCACCCGAGCTGCGCGTACCCGACGTCGTCGAGGACGACCATGACGACGTTCGGCGCGTGCTCCGGTGGCCGAGGTTCGGGCGGCCACCACGCAGTCGATTCCCGCCAGGTCGGCCCGATGACCCCACCGAATTCTTCAGTCATACGGGGAGTCTGGCGCGCGGGCCCGGGTGCCGTCAGGCCGGCGTGGCGCGTGTCCCTCGGAGGAGACCACCGGGCAGCGCACCGGTCCACTCGCCATCCTCGAACGTCACCGTCCCCGACTTCACCGTCATGCGGTAGCCGACCGCCTCCTGCATCAACCGGCGACCACCGGCGGGCAGGTCGTACACCAGGTGGGGCGGGCGGCAGCCGAGCGCGTCGAAGTCAATGGCGTTGAGATCGGCAACGTATCCCGGGGCGATGACGCCCCGATCGAACCAACCGACGTGGTGCGCCGTGCGCTGCGTCTGCTGGTGCACGACCTGTTCGACCGGAAGGCGCGCCCCGCGCTTCCGGTCCCGCGCCCACACGACGAGTGACGACGTGGTCATGCTCGCGTCGCAGATTGCTCCACAGTGCGCGCCCGCGTCGGACAGGCCGAACAACGAGAACGGTGTGGAGATCATCTCGAAGATGTCGTCGAAGCTGCCGTGCGCGAAGTTGAACAGGGGGAGATACAGGAGCTGGCTCCCGTCGCGCTCGAGCAGCGCGTCGTAGACCATGGCCGCGGGATCGGCGCCCGACGCGCGGGCGTGCGCGCCGAAGGACCAGTCGGCGTCGAGCTCGTAGTCGACCGGGTCCGTGAGCGGGAACATGACGTCGAAGCCACCGGAGATCTGCTTGAACAGACCGTCCGGAAGCCCGGCGATCAGCGTGGCGTGCTCCTCGAGGATCCGCCGCCGGCGTTCCGGATCGCGCAGGGCGACGATCCGTTCGGCGATCGGGAGCCGCGCGACCTCGTCGAAGCTGCTCGTGAAGAGGAACGGGTTCGCGGTCGCCTCGAGCCCCAGCAGCACGCCGATCGGGCGGGGCGCGACCTGGGGCTTCACGTCGAGACCGTCGTCGCGCATGCGCGCGACCTGCTTGAAGATCTTCCGCCAGCGGTCGGGCGAGTGGAACGCCTGCTGCACGGTGAAGGACACCGGCCGGCCCGAAGTGCGCGCGAACGCCTCGATGAGCCGGAGCTCCGCGGCCGCGAACTCGTCGTCGGGCGTCTGGTAGCAGTCCGAGATCAGCTGCGTGACGCCGTGACCGGCTTCACCGATGACCGCGGCGATCGCCAGGAGCTCGCGCCCGCTCGCGGTGAGGGTACCGATGTTGGTGCCGTCCTTGGTTCGGTGCACGTCCGTCCGCGAGGTCGCGAACCCGATGGCGCCGGCAGCCAAGGCCTCGCCGACCAAGGTCGCGAGCTGCGCCAGCTCGCCGTCGGTCGGGGCTTCGGTGTGGTCGGCACCGCGGTCGCCCATGACGTAGGTACGGAGCGCTGCGTGCGGAATGTGTGCGCCGAGATCCACCGTGTGGGGCTTCGCGTCGAGCGCGTCGAGGTACTCGGGGAACGTCTCCCAGTCCCAGGTCAGTCCCTCGGCGAGCGCGGTGCCGGGGATGTCCTCGACTCCTTCGAGGAGGCCGATGAGCCAGTCGTGACGGTCAGGACCGCGGGCGTGAAGCCGACGCCGCAGTTGCCCATCGCGATGGTGGTCACGCCGTGGATCGACGACGGGGCGACGACGGGGTCCCAGGTGACCTGCCCATCGAAGTGGGTGTGGATGTCGACGAACCCCGGAGTGACGAGGAGCCCCTCGGCGTCGACCTCCCGGGTGCCACGGTCATCGACGTCGCCCACCGCCGTGATCGTCGACCCGGTCACCGCGACATCGCCGCGGTACGGCGGTGCACCGGTGCCGTCGACGATCGTCCCATTGCGAATCACCAGATCGGCCATGTCCACCACGCTGCCACACGGGATCGGGACGATGCCTCGCCGCACCTGCATAGAGTGCGGGCCATGACGTATCGAGTGATCCAGTGGGCCACGGGGTTGGTGGGCCAGGAGGCGATCAAGGGGGTGATCGCGCACCCGGATCTCGAGCTCGTGGGTGCGTGGGTGCACAGCCCGGAGAAGGTGGGCCGCGACGTGGGTGAGCTCTGCGGGCTCGATCCGCTCGGCGTGGCCGCGACCGGCGACCTCGACGAGATCTGCGCGATCGACGCGGACTGTGTTGTCTACTCGCCGGTGCTGGCCAGCCACCGCACGGTCGTGCGGTTGCTCGAGTCGGGGAAGAACGTGGTGACGCCGGTCGGCTGGATCTACCCGACGGAATCACCGAAGGTCGCGGAGATCGAGGACGCCTGCCGGCGCGGTGGGACCACGCTGCACGGCACCGGCATCAACCCGGGGGGCATCACGGAACGCTTCCCGCTGATGCTCTCCGCCCTGTGCCGCGACATCCGGCACGTGCGCGTCGAGGAGTTCTCGGACATCCGCAACTACCCGACCGAGTCGGTGGTGCGGGAGGTGATGCTGTTCGGCACACCTCCCGAGCAAGCGTCGAACAGCCCGATGCCCGCGATCCTTGGTGACGGGTTCACCCAGTCGATCGACATGATCGCGGCCGAGCTCGGATGGACGCTCGATGCCGAGAAGCGCACGACGCACGAGATGGCCGTCGCGACCAAAGCACTCGACACGCCCGTCGGTGTGCTGGATGCCGGGACGGTTGCCGCGCAACGGTTCACCTGGGAAGGGCTGGTCGGTGGCGAACCGGTCATCACGGTGCGCGTGAACTGGCTGATGGGTGAGGAGCACCTCGATCCGGCCTGGCGACTCGACGGGCAGCGGTTCGAGATCGAGTTCGACGCCGAACCCCCGCTCGCCGTGACATTCCACGGTCTGCACCCGCCCGTGGTCGGGGAGCACGCCGAGATCGGCCTGATCGCTCCGGCGATGCACTGCGTGAACGCGGTGCCGTACGTGTGCGACGCCGAACCCGGGATCAAGACGTACCTGGATCTCCCGCTGCTCGCGGGCCGCGCGGCGCGGCGGTAGGGCGCGCTACGTCGGTTCGACGAATGCGGTGCTGAAGAACCGCAGATCCTTCTCGTCGAACAGCGTCGGGATCACCGAACCGTCCGAGCGACGGCGCAGGCGGTAGCGCGTCACGTCGTCGAGGCGGATGACCTCGCACACCTCGAACCCGGTGACCCAACGATCTCCGAAGCGGCACCGGACCTCGACCCCGTCGGGGCGCACCGGGCGACCGGCGCGCGGGACGGGAGCTGGTTCGGAGCTTGGTTCCGGCTCGCGGGCGACGGCCTCGAGGTCGATCTCGTCGTGCGGGCCGGTGTCGATCGTGCCTGCCGCGGGCGGGGGATCGACGGTGCCGCCGATCACGGTCTCGCGACCGGGTGTCGGGGCCGAGGTGAAGCTGAAGGATCCCGCCACCGTGAGCACCGTGGTGAGCCGGCTCACCGCGTCGACCAGTGCGGTGCGCTCGGCCCGGTCGATCTGCACCCGCTCCGCCAGCGTCTCGCACGTGTCCACCACGCGCTTGAGCACGTCGATCAGCTCGGAGTCGCGACGCGCGATCGTGTCGCGCACGTTCTGGATGCCGGATGCCGAGCGCGCTCGGCTCGCCCATCCGCTGCTCGAGCTCGGCGCGCGTCCGGGTCGAGAGGAGCGCGGCGGAGTCGGCGAGGGTCGTCTGCACCTCGGTGCGGATAGCTGTGAGCTCCGCGCGCACGAGCTCGATCAACTCAGCTTCGACCTTACGGCGGCGTCTGCCCATTCGCCGAGGACTGTAGGCCTACGGTTTCCCGTTTCGGTGGACCCACCCGGCGATCCCACCGGCGGTCAGGCGGTGATCGCGACGAGGGCGGATGCGACGCTGAGGCCGAGGCAGAGCGGGGAGAAGAAGCGGGTGTCGTTGCGGGCGAACGGGGTGTCGCGAACTCGCTTGAAGAAGCCGACCTGACGCCGATCGCCGATCGCCCGGGCCAGCAGGACGACGGCGATGCCCGCCGCGCCGAGGCGGAAGAGCCAGGTGGGTTCCAACCCCACGACCGCGCCCACGAGGATGAACGCGCTGAGCGCGAGCAAGAACGCGACGATGAGCGTCGCGGTCGTCGACGGCTCCATCGTCGGCTTGCCGTCGACGGTCGGGATCACCGCGGCACCGACGCCCGCCGAGCCGAACGCCCAGGTGACGTGCAGCACCGAGATCGCCGCGAAGATCACGGCGGCCCCGAGGCCGAGGACGTCGACGATCACGCCCGCTCGATCACGCGAGGGGACGGGCGAGCACCTGGACCTCGCCGGTCCACTTGTGCTCGTGCTCCGGCGTCCACTCCGGGTCGAGTGGACCGCGCGCGACGAGCTCCGCCACCCGGACCGCCCACTGGCGCAGCACCGGGGGTGGCCCGGCGAGCACGACGGCACCGTTGACCGGCTCGAGCCAGCGCGGTGCTGGTGCGCCTTGAACGCGGGGTCCTCGTTGCGTTCCTGGTTCCAGAACCGTTCGGGGTCGGCGAGCGCGCGATCGAAGCCGGCGGTCATGAGCCGCACCGAGCCCTCCGACGGCTCGGTGAGCGGGAGCTTCCCGCACAACGACTCGATCGTCGCGGGCCCGGGCGGGTCGAGGTCGGTGTTCACGACGAGGATGGGCGCGGTCGGGCCGGTACCGAACGGATCCTTCACGATCTGCGGAAGGTCGACGAGCAGCAGCGTGCGCTTGCGACTCTGGAACGCCATCGCCCACGCGAGCCGTCCGAGCAGGTCGGCGCCGTCGAGGTTGCACAGGATGTGGCTGGTGTCGTGGTACTCGGTCGTCGCGAAGCGTTCGGTGGTCGTCGGTCGCAGCGCGAGGACGCTGTACCGCTCACCGTCGAGCTCGAGGTTCCGGCGATGCAGCTTGAGCTTGACGGCAGTGGTCGATCCCATGCGCCCATCGTCTCACGACCCGCTTGTAGCGTTCCGACCGTGTCGTGCAACCCCAGGCGGGCGGGCGAGATCGCAGCGGCAACCCTGCACTGGATCCGGGAGAACGTGCCCGGCGCCACTGACGCGGAGTGGGACGCACCTCTGACGCCCGCGGAGGGCGGGATGACCACGTTCATCTGGTTCGGACAGCTGCGCGGCGGCGATCTTCCCGATGCGTTCCGGGCGCCGCTCGCGCTCCGAGTGTTCGGCGACGTCGACGACGACGAGACGCTCGAGCACGAGAGCTCGATCCTCTCCTTTGTCGCGGCGCACGGATTCCCCGCGCCGGTGCCGGTCGCGGTCGTTCCGTCGAGATCGACGGCGAACCCGGTCGGCCTCCCGTGGATGGTGCTCCCACGGATCCCGGGTGATCCGCTGCTGACCGTCATCGCGAAGCGGCCCTGGGCCGCGCCGCGACGCTTGCGCGAGCTGGCGGTGATCCAGGCGCGGTTGCACGCCATCCCGGTGTCCGGTGTGCCGCTCCCCGGGTCGGGACCGCTCGTCGATCGGTGGCTGGCGGAACACGGCCCCGAGATCGAAGGTCTGGGGGATGCCCGCGCCAATGCGATGCTGGATGCCTTGCGGGTCCGAGCGGACGCCGTCCGCGCCGAAGAGGCCGTCGTGTGCCACGGTGACTTCCACCCATTGAACGTCGTGAGCAATCGCACCGTGGGTGGGTGGCATCATGTCGTCATCGACTGGACGGACGCGACCGTCGGCGATCGGCATTTCGACGTCGCCCGGACGCTCGCGCTGTTCCGGGTGGCGGCGTTGGCCGCGTCGTCGACGACCGAACGGGTTGTCCTGCGTGGCGCCGCGCCCGGCCTGGCCCGCGCCTACCGGAGGGCATACCAGCAGGTGCACCCGCTCGACCCCGATCGCCTGGCCTACTGGACTGCGGCGCACTTCCTGCGGGGGTGGGCGCAGATCACGCAACTTCACGCCGGTGCGTACGACACGGCTCGGGTCCTTGCCGGCGCGATCCCGATCTCCGCGGCCGACGCGGTGCTGGGGCGCGGCGGAGCGGGCGCGGCGCGAGTTGCCGCGTTCGGCGCGCTAGCCGGTGCGTTCGCCGCGGAGCAGCGCGAGGCTGCGCCACTTCCAGATGCAGTCGACGTTCGCGAGCCCGGCTTCGCTGATCCACTCCAGCTGGAGGTTCATGTCGCACAGCCGGTCGTTGGGGTCGTCCCGAGCGCCCATCTCATCGCGCCATCGGTCGTGGAGCTCCTGGGTCGGGCTGGCGACGATCTCGAGGTTGCCGAACCCGCCGCCCGGCGTGAGCAGACCGGCGATCTCCGCGTAGAGGGCGCGCTTGCGGTCGTCCGAGACGTGATGGACCGCGAGCGACGTGATGACCGCGTCGAACGAGCCCGCGGCGAACGGGAGCGGATCGTCGAGATCGTGGGTCAGAAACGTCACGCGCGCATCGCCGTCGAAGCGAGCCGTCGCCGCTTCCAACATCGGCGGCGACATGTCCACGCACGTCGCGGTGGACTCCGGGTACGCCTCGAGCACGAGCGCCGTGAGTCGCCCGTCGCCGCACCCGAGGTCGAGC
Organism: uncultured Acidimicrobiia bacterium; assembly: GCA_963770095.1. GTDB lineage: Bacteria > Actinomycetota > Acidimicrobiia > IMCC26256 > JAENVU01 > Chersky-806. The sequence goes on along the minus strand of CAVYOO010000002.1, from coordinate 1,169,015 downwards.
ACGCGACCGGGGAGTGCGCCGGCGAGATCGCGCACGAGCACCAGCTCGCCTTCAGCACGGTGGGGGAGTCGATCGGAGCGCGCGAGGTATTCCGAGGTCCGCTCGACGTCCACCCACGAGTTCGGCATCCGTGAAGTCTGTCTTCTGCCGCGCCGGCGCGGCTCATCGGTGGTGCCCGTCGGGCTCAGGAATGCGATTCGGATCGGCTCAGGATTTCGAGGCAGGCCTGGACCGTGCCGCGAAACCGGGATTGGTCCGCGGTTCCGACGCCACCGAACACCTCGAGCTCGAGCTCGTCAACGAGCTCGTCGATCTTGGTGAGCGAGCGTGTACCGACGCGGGAGAGCTTGGCCTCGAGGCACCGCCGGTTTGCCTGATCGACCGATCGGGTCAGAAACCCCTTGCGCTCGAGCGTCATCATCATCTCGTTCGCGGCCTGCGGGGTGACGAAGGTGAGGCGCCCGAGCGCCGCCGACGACAGGCGCGGGGAGTCACGGAGCACGCTGAGGGCGGTGTACTGCTTCGCGGTGAGCCCGAAGGGCCGCGTGATTGCATCGAGGCGCGCCAGCAGACCTTCCTGGAGCTGCTTGACCAGATAGGTCAGGCGCGGGGCGGACCGAGGGGTACGACCGGATGGGCGTGGGCCCGGTGAAGCCGCGCCCACCGGAGCCGCATCGCGCTTGACACCCATCCGGCACACGGTAACAGTTGATCATCAAGGCTCTTGATGATCAACGGAGCCAACTGCTTGGGGGGCAACGAGATGATCGATCGTGGACGTTCCGGACGGCGACGCGGGTTCGTGGTCTTCACCTCGGTGATCGTCGCGATGACGTTGGCGCTTCCCGCCACATTGGCATCGGCGGGTGCCTCCCCGCGGTGGACGAGGTGTCACCGGGTGTCGGCGCGGTGGACTCGCAATTGTGTCCCGGTCCACTTCAGCTGGATGAAGGGGTTCAACGATCCGGCAACGCCCGACAACCTGGACCGCGTGGGTGTGCTCAAGGTCGGACCGGACTGGGCGCGCAACGTCCTGGTGCTGAACCCGGGGACATCGGCCGGGGCGCCCTACTTCGTTCCGCTGGCACGGGACATCGTGCGCGCGACCGGTGGTCGCTGGCAGGTGTGGTCCGTCGAACGTCGGGAGAACCAACTCGAAGACCAGTCCATGCTCGCGAAGGCGAAGCTCCACGCGGCGACGCCCAAGCAGCTCTTCGAGTACTACCTCGGATGGCTCAGCGACCCGAGCATCACCGAACACTTCCAGTTGCTCCCCGACAGCGACGTCCCGTTCGCACGCGGTTGGGGGATGAACGTCGAGATCGAGGATCTGCACCGCGTGGTGGAATCGGCGAGCCGGTACGGCCGCCGGGTCGTCATGGGCGGGCACTCGCTCGGTGGATCGATCACGACCGCCTATGCCACCTGGGACTTCGGCGGGCGGGCCGGCGCCGACGATCTCGACGGTCTCGTCTACATCGACGGTGGGAGCAACCCGACCCCCGTGAGTGAGCAAGCTGCGACGGAGTCGCTCCTGAATCTCTCGACCAGCTCACCGTGGCTCGCCTTCGGCGGGATCGGGGCCCCATTCCTCGGCCTGTTCTCCGCGGTGGGCTCGACCGCGGCGAAGCTCGACCCGAACGGTCGCGCCGTCATGGCCGACTTCCCGCTGTTGCCGGCCAACCTGAAGGCGCCCGTTCCCGCGACGAACGAAGCGGGGTTCGGCTACGCCGTCGATACCGAGACGTCGCCGCCGAATCTTGCCGCGGCGCAGGTGCATGCCGGCCACCTCGCGGCAAGTGGTGACCCGCGGGGCTGGGACCGGGCGGGCGAGATCACGCCGATCCAGCGGTGGGCAAGCATGCTCTCGGGCACGGGTCTCCTCCTTCGCGACGGCTCCGCCTGGTACCACCCGATGCGGTTGACGATCGATGCCGGCGCGGTGGCGGCCGGGAACGCCAACCCTGCGCAGGCCGTCCTCGACGTGAAGGCGATCCATGGCCACGATCTCGATCCGACGTTGCCCATCTACGCGTTCGGCGCGCTCGGGGGGCAGGGAGTCCTGGACTCGGCAGCTGCGTTGGCGAACCAGTCCGGGATTCCGGCGAGCAACCTGACGCTCGTGAATCGCCAAGGCGACTACGCCCACAACGATCCGAGCGCGGCCACGCCGAACAACGACTTCCTGGATCACCTGCTCCCGTTCCTCGGAAGAGTCTCGAGCCACCGCCACCATTTCTCTCACCACCACTGACGACCCGACCGCGTCCCGGTCCGCACCGGTGATTGTTCGGTCGTTGACGTGATGGCCGATGCTCGCCGATGATGAGCCACCGGGCAGGCATCCCGGGTTGACCCGCAGGGTCATCGACGAGAACGGTAGGAGGAAGATGACGACGCGCATCCGGCGACCGCGAGGTGCTGGGCCTCGGAACCTGGATCTTCTCGCTGATCGCGCTCATTCTCGCGTTCGTGGCTCTCGTGCTGGCCGCGCAGGCCACGTCTCGGAGCAACGACGCGAAGGACTCGGTCAAGAAGCTCGCCTCGGGTGGCCTGCTCGGCGATCAGATGAACGTGCGGCTCCAGGAGTACTCGATGGTCATCCGACCGTCCGAGGTGAAGGCTGGTGCCGTTCGGTTCACGATCCACAACGCTGGGACGATGACGCACGAGATGGTGCTCCGCGCGCTCCCAGCGCCGATGTGCTGCCCAAAGTGCAGGTCGCCGGAGGGGAACGCGCAGTGGGCGACATCGACGAGGAAGCGATCCCGGAGGCGGACCTGCCCGGTGAGGCCGTGGTCGGGGTCGGGAAGACGGTGACCAAGACCATCCGTCTCACTCCCGGCGCCTACGTCATGTTCTGCAACATCGACACGACGCTTCCGGACGGTACCGTCATCAGCCACTTCCAGCGGGGCATGACGCGGTGTTCACGGTCGGCTGACGAGCGGGCCGGTTCGCTGGACCCATTCCCACCGTGGACGGTGCGATCCGTCCGATGAACGAGCCGCGGGCAGCTCTGCGTGGCTCAGAGGGGGGTGAAGGGGATCGTGAAGGCCGGGGATTCGACGCCGCCGTCGACCTCGAACACCTTCCCGGTCACCCACGACGCGGCGTCGGACGCGAGGTAGAGGACGCAGGCGGCGATGTCCTCGGGCTGGCCGATCCGGTGCATCGGGGTGCCATCTTCGAGCTGGGTGCGGATCGAGTCGTCTGTGAGGACGTGCGCGAGCGCCGCGGTCTCGACCCCGCCGACCTCGATCGTGTTGACCCGTACTTTCGGCGCGAGCTCGGGTGCCATCGCCCGGGTCATCATCGAGAGCGCGGCCTTCGCCGTCGCGTACGCCACGAAGCAGGGCTGCACCATGCTCGCGGCGCGCGACGAGATGTTCACCACGCTCCCGCCACCGACCCCAACCATGTGCGGGACGCACAGCTGGGTCAGTGTGAATGCGGCGAGCACGTTGAACTTGAACGCGGCCTCGACGTTGCGCGAGCTGGTCTGCGGCAACGGGCGTGGATCCCAGCCGCCTGCGTTGTTGACCAGCACGTCGACCCGATCGAGCGCGTTGACGGTGGAGTCCACGAGCGCGGCGAGCTGATCCGGTTCCGTGACATCCGTTGGGACGACGACGGCGCGTCGACCGAGGGCTCGTATCTGCTCCGCGACGACTTCGAGGTCGGTCTGCGTCCGAGACGCGAGCGCGACATCCGCGCCCGCTTCGGCCAATGCGAGAGCGCACCCGGCGCCGATGCCCTGGCCCGCGCCGGTGACGATTGCGACGCGCCCTTCCAGCTTGAACCGATCGAGGATCACGGGGCGGCTCAGGCGGGCCGGAGCGTGTTCAGCTCCACCGCGTTGTCGTGCAGGATCAGCTTCTGGGTGTCCGCATCGAAGTCCTTGAGCTCCTTGGCGTAGTGCAGAGGCTCGGGCATGCCCTCGATGTGCGGCCAGTCCGAGCCGAAGACCACCCGGTCGCCACCCATCAGCTCGGCGATCTCGTAGACGTCGTCCTCCCAGAACGGGTTGATCCACACGTTGCGTCGGAACAGCTCGACCGGGTCCTCGGGGAAGAAGCCGGGGATCTTGCGGTTCCACGAGCGCAACTTCTTGAACAGGTCGGCGAGGAACTCGGAGCCGTTCTCGACCGACGCGATGCGTACGTCCGGGGAAGCGCTGGAAGAGCTGATCGAACACGAGCGACGCGAGGAAGTCGTAGATCGGCGCGCTCCATCGTGAGGATCTTGATCGACGGTCGTTGCGCGCCGTCACCGAAGGCGGCGGAGAACCCATCGTTCGCGTACCCGTGTGCCGTGTACCCGCTGTCACCGGCGTGTGCGACGACGGTGACACCGGCTTCGTTGACCCGTGCCCAGAACGGGTCGAACATCGGGTCCGCCGGGGTGCGCGGTCCGGTCTCCGTGAACACTGCGGCGGGACGTAGGCAGATGACACGTGCGCCGCGGTCCAACGCCCACTCGAGCTCGCGCACCGCCCAGTCGACGTCGCAGAGCGAAAAGTATGGAGCGGCGAAGATCCGGTCCTGGTACGCGAAGCCCCAGTCCTCCTCGAGCCACCGGTTGAAGGCGGTGAAGGTGAGTGTGACCGCGCCGGGATCCTCGACGAGCAGCTCCTCGTAGAGCATGCCGAGCGTCGGGAACATCCACACCTGATTCAGCCCCTGCTCGTCCATGACGCCGAGGCGCGCATCACGGTCGCGGTACTCGGGCCGGATCGGCTCGCGCTCCCGGAGGAACTCGAGCGGGTTGCGGCCCTCGGGGTTGCCCCGGAAGTAGTCGTGCATCGCGCCGGCCTTGGCGATCGGGTTGAACGTCGGGTTCACCACCGCGTGGCTGACCCGCCCGCCGACCACGTGGTACTGCCGGCCGTCGATCTCCGCCCATTGCACCGTCCGGCGCCCCACCTTGGGGTCGAGGTGCCGGGTGAAGGCGTCGAGCGCCTCGTAGTAGTGGTTGTCGGCGTCGAAGATGGGAAACCCGAGCTCGTCCATGCCGCCAGCGTACCGGGGGAACGAGAACCCGTTCTAGCTACCCGATCGCCAGACCACGGGGCAGTCGGGGGAGTCGAGGGGTGCGCCGTCGGTGATGCCGTGCTGGTACGGCTTCAGTGGCGCGCCGGTACGGACCCGGACTCGGGCGTCGTCGCCGCAGTAGCGCACCGAGATCGCCCGCCGCCGCGTGGTCGTGGACCGGTTCCCGCCCGCGGCATGCAACGTGCGGGCGTGGTGGACGACGACGTCGCCGGGGCCTGTGGCGAATGTCAGCACCTCGGCATCGCCGCGCGCCGCGAGCGCATCGACGTCCGGGACGAGCTCACCCTCGGTTCCGGGAATGGGCATCGTGCTGACGAACAGGTTGGGCCGGTACACCGTGTCCCATCGGTGCGAGCCGCGCGCGTATCGCACCGCGCCGGTCTCGCCGTCGGTGGGGTCGAGCGGGCACCAGGTCGTGCAGAGCTGGTCGCCGTCGACGTGGAAGTACGACAGGTCCTGGTGCCACACCGTGCGCTCGAGGGCGCCCGGTTCCTTCACCAGCACGCTGTCCTCGTAGAGGTTCACCTTCGTTGCCCGCAAGAGCGCGCCGACGACTGCCGGGAGTGCCGAGTCGGCCGCGAACGCACGGAACTCGGCCTGGCTCCGCCAGTGGTCGACGCCGCTCACGAACCTTCCGGTGCTCCCAGTCGTGGCGTCGGCGTCGGTGGCGATCGATTCACCGGCGGCTGCGAGCGCGCGGCCCATCTCGCTCAGGTCGGCGCTCTCCTTCGCGAGCAGTGCTTCCTCGACGGGCGAGATCATCTCCTCGAGGACGCGCGGAACGAGCACCCCGCGCAGGCAAACGACGCCGTCCGCCCAGAACGTGTCGACCTCGGCCTCGGTGATCGGACGTACGGGTCGGGTCGAGTCATCCATAGATCGAAAAGCCGCCGTCGATCGGCAAGGTCTGGCCGGTGATGTAGCGCGCGCCGGGACTGGTGAGGAACAGCACCGCGGGTGAGACGTCGTCCGGCGTCCCGACGCGACCGAGCGCGACGCGGCCGAGGAGCGGCTGGATCATCTCGTCGATGGCCAGCATCGGCGCGGTCATGTTGGACTCGATGATCCCGGGGGCGACCGCGTTCACGCGGATGCCGTGGTTCGCCCAGGCGACGGCGAGCGTGCGGGTCACGCCGAGGATGGCGGTCTTCGCGGCGCCGTACCCCGGCACGATCTCCATGCTGAAGTACGAGCTCATCGAAGCGAGGTTGACCACGCTCGCGCCGCCGTCGAGCTCGCTCAGTGCCAGGAGGTCGCGGCACACGGTCGCGAACCGGAACGCGCCGGTGAGGTTGACCGCGATCGCGGCCTCGAACCCGGTTGGGTCGAACTCGTCCCCCGCCGGGAACACCTGACCCGCGTTGTTCACCAGGATGTCGAGCCGGTCGAGTGACGCGACGACGGTGTCGATCTCGTCGGCGTCGGTGAGGCGGCACTGGAGATAGCGGAACGGGGCCAGGTCCGTGTCGTAGTCGGTGACGGCAGGCCGGGTGCCGGTGATGGTCACCGCGGCACCCGCGTCTTCATACGCGCGCGCGATCCCGAGCCCGATTCCGCTGGTACCACCAGTGACGAGGACCGTCACGCCGGAATAGTCGAACGTCACTGCTCCGCTCATGCGGGGTTCTCCCAGACTGGTTCCCAGCGGTCGGTCTCCGCCGATCGGTACATCGCCAGCGCGGCCCGCAGCTCGCCGAGCGACTGCTCGGGCCCTGCCGCGGGCGCGACGCCGTCGAGCACCACCGCGGCGAAGTCGGCCAGCTCACCTTCATAGGACTGCAGGTAGTTGCCCTGACCGACGACGGTGCCACGCGGCTCCGAGCCGTCGTAGAGCTTCACCCGGCCGATCCCCTCGATCGTGAGCTCACCCTTGGTCCCGGTGATGCGGAACAGCGGCTCGGGTCCGAGCGGACCGGGCGCGAGCAGCGCATCGAAGATCGCGATCGTGCCGTTGTCGAACCGGCACAACGAGCGACAGAGCGACTCGCCCTCCATGCCCGGATACGGATGGCCGAGCGCGGCCACGACCTCCTGGATCTCCCCGAGCCACATGCGCAGCGGCCGGATCCAGTGCGATCCGGCGTCGATCGCGACCCCACCGCCAGCCGCACGGGCATCGAAGCGCCACGGCTTCTCGCCGCCGAAGAACTCGTCGAGTGGCGGTACGAAGCTGCACGCACGCGCGGTGATGATCTCGCCGAGTGCGCCCTCGTCCACCAGCTGCTTCGCGAGCACGACTTCGGGCCAGTACTGCGCGTTCTCCGCCACCATGAACGTGGTACCGGCGTCCGCGGCCGCGGCGAGGATGCGGTCGCAGGCGCCGAGCGTCGGTGCCATCGGCTTCTCGAGCAGGACGTGGAGTCCCGCGTCGAACGCTTCGAGTGCAACGGGCTCGTGGAGGTGATGCGGGACCATCACGTCGACTGCGGTGAACCCACCGGCCGCCGTGGCTTCGGCGAGTGACGCGAACGGGCGGGCGTTCCCGCCGGCCTTCGCGGCCATCGCCCGGGCGCGGTCGACGTCCGGGTCGATCACCGCAGTCACATCGATGCGCGGCACTCCTGTCGTGATCGCGTGGAGGTGCCACTCCGCGATGGCGCCGCACCCCACGAACGCGAGCTCGAGCACGTCGGTCATGCTTCCGCCTTCACGTCGTAGCGCTCGGTGTATCCCGCAAAGCGGTCCCGCACCGCGGATTCGTCGAGCCCGAAGTCGGCCAGGGTGTAGCGGTGCGCGCCGTGCATTCCTTTGGGGTGCGCGGCCAGGTGCGCGTGCATCAGGTCCTCCGCTTCGGGGCTCAGCGTCTCGTCGAAGTGGGCGTAGATCCGCGCGACCGCGCCGACGGGGTCGGCAACCAGGTCGCCGTAGTGCAGATCGAAGAACCGCTCGTCGCCGCACCGGTCGCGGTGCTCGACGAGCCGGTCGACCATCGTGCCGAGCACTTCGACCCACATCGGTCCCCAATAGCTCTCCGGCGCACTGTGAGAGAGCCAGTCCGGGCGCGCCGTGACGGACAAGCTCGCGCTCGAGGCGACCGTGCGCACCGGATCGCGGTGCAGCACCACGACCTGCGCGTCCGGGTAGGTCGTCACCAGCGCGTCGAGCGCCAGCAGGTGGCCGGGCGCCTTGAGGGACCAGCGGCCGGGCGCCCGTGACTGCAGCACCTGGAGCGACAGGCGGTGGTAGTCGTACGCGGGCTTCATGTCGCAGCCGTGGAACCACTCGAGGTATGACGGGATCCGGAACAATCCGTGCCAGTCCTGGGCGCGGAAGGACTGGGTGAGCAGTGCCACGCATTCCGTCGGACCGTCGCCCGGCTCCCAGTGCACCGCCTTGAGCTGCGGCACCATCGCGTAGATGCCCTCCTGCTTCGCCACCTCGGCCGCGATGCGAGGATCGCGGCGGAACGACGCCGTCTCGGGCGGAGGGATCGCGCTCAGGCCCTCCCACTTCATGAGCGGCCGGTTCGCCGGGTCGCAGGCCAGCAGCTCGCACAGCAGGGTGGACCCGGTCCGCAACATGCCGGCCACGACCAGCGGGCGCCGGATCTGCTCGTCGTGCACCTCGGGGTGACGCCGTACCCAGTCGACGACCCGCAGCCGGTTCACCAGGCGCTCCTCGATCCAGGTCCGCAGGATCAGCTGCCCGAGGTCGTTGAGGTCCGCTTCACGCGCGACCGAGTCGAGCAACACGTCGAGACCCTCGCGGCACGCCGGGTCGCCGAGATCGTCGAGCCCGGTCGCCGCCGCGGCCCGGCCGAGGGCCTCGTCGGCGGTGACGACATCACCTCGCGTCGTCACGAGTCGAGCTGCGCCCGTGCGCCGGCGATCTGGTGGTTGAGCCATCCGACGAGCCAGAAGTTCTCGCCGCCGTGCTCCTCGAGCAGCACCTCGTGGGCCGCGACGAAGACCTCGAGCGCGGCCGGGTGGCCGGGCTCGGCGGCCAGCGCCATCTCGCAGAGCTGCACCGCGCCGATCGCGTCACCGGTGTCCAGGCGCCCGGTCGCGGCCATGACGATGGCGTCCGGTCCACCGGCCATCGCCACCACCTCGGGCCAGACCGCGTCCGGGCCGACGGGGTAGAGCTCGGTTGTCGAACGCGCGTGGAACCAGCCGGCGTAACCCTCCCAGATGGAGCGCACGCCCCACGAGACCTTCCCGTAGCCCTCGCCGACCGCCAGGTCGTCGGGCAACCGGATGTCGCGCATGAGTGTGAACACGTCCTTGCCCTCGTTCATCCCGGAAACCGTCGCGTCGTTGACGTGCTGCACCGCGTCGCGCACGCGGGTGAGCTCGGTCCGGATCGTGTCTCGACCCTCGATCGGGTCGAAGTGACCGGTGCACAGGATCTCCGGCTCGAGGTCGATGACGCGCTGCACCGCGTCGACGAAGGGGAGCGGGAACCGAAGCCGGTCCGCGCGCAACGTCACGAGGTTCGGGAAATGCCCGAACAGCGCGCTGAAGACGTTGCCGACGAAGGCGATGCCGCGAGCCGGAAGCCAGACCACTGCCGAGTCGATCGTCTCACCGCCCGGGGTCGAGATGCACTCGACGTGCGTACCGCCGAGCTCGAACTCGTAGCGGTCCTCGAAGAGCACGTCCGGTGTCGGCTGTGACTGTGCCGGGATCGCTGCGTCCTTCGGCTGACCCTTGATGAAGGCGTCGGCCGCGGCGATCGCGGGGGCCCAGTAGGGCTGGCTCCGGCGGACCCGGAAGCGATGGATGCGCTCGTCGTCGGCCTGGCACGTCGGGTTGTTCGCCTGCGCCACGAGCAGTGTTTCCGGCTCGCGGAACGTGTCGACCCCGCCCACGTGGTCGACGTGGCCCTGCGTCAGCAGGATGTAGCGCACCGGTCCCGCATCGACGGCGTCGTAGAGCCGCCGGTGGTGGCCGGACTCGAATCCCATCCCGGTGTTGACGACGATCCGGCCCTCGTCGGTCACGATCAGGTAGCTGTTCGACAGCCCCGGTGACAGCCAGATGCCGTCCGAAACGGGGATCGCCGCGTCCGCCGACGCCGGTTTGATCTCGGATGCGCCCGGTCGAGATCGGATGAGGTCGGACTTCATGTGCTGCCGTTCCACCTTGCCTCGGGCGCCCAAAGGTCGTGTCACCTTAGGACGGACCCGGTCACTGCGTCCCGGGGCCGAACGTCTCTCGCAATTGCGCCTTGAGCACCTTCCCGGCGGCGTTGCGGGGGAGCGCGTCGACGAACTCCACCGACCGCGGGGTCTTGAAACCGGCGAGGTTGGCGCGCGCGAGCGCGATGAGCTCCTCTGCAGCTACGGGATGACCGGGTCGACGAACCACGACCGCAGCAACGCGCTCGCCCCACCGTTTGTCGGGCACGCCGATCACCGCGACTTCCGCCACACCGGCATGAGTGTGCAGCACCGCTTCAACCTCACGGGAGGCGACGTTCTCGCCGCCACTGACGATGACGTCCTTGGTCCGGTCGACGACCGTCAGGAGCCCGTCGGAATCGATGCGCCCGACGTCGCCGGTGTGGAGCCATCCGCCCGCCAGTGCCGCGGCGCCGGCGTGGGGATCGTTCCAGTACCCGGCCATCACCTGCCCGGCGCGGACCAGGATCTCGCCGGTCGCCTCGTGGAGGTGCACCTCGACGCCGGGGGCCGGGTACCCGGCGGCGCCGAGGAGGCGCACGTCGCCCGCGGCCGCCCGGCGATGTGCATCGGCGCCGAGGAAGACCGCGTTGCCGGACAGCTCGGTCATGCCGTAGCCCTGCGAGAGGTCGCAGTCCCAGCGGTCCACGGCCACGCGCAACACGGGTGCCGGGATCGCCGACGCGCCGTAGCCGATCGACCGTACGGACGCGACCACCCGGTCGTCGGTGCGCGGATCGTCGAGGAGCATCGCGATCATCGTCGGAGCGAGTGAGAGCAAGGTGACTCCGTGTTCGACGATCAGCTCGGCGAGGCGAGCGGGGTCGAATTTCCGCATCAGCACGACGGGCCGGCCCATTCGGTGCATCGCGAGGACGTTGTACCCCGCGACGTGGCAGAGGGGGAACGGGGTGCAGAACACGTCGACGTCGCGCACCGGCCGCGCGTTGAGGGTCGCGTCGACGGCCGAGAGCAGGCTCGCGTGCGTGAGCATCGCCAGCTTCGGAGTGCCGGTGGTGCCGCTCGTGCCGATGAGCCACGCGACGTCGCCATCGTCGATGCCGGGAAGCGTCACGGGCTCCGCCGCCGCGAGCTCGTCCTTGTCCAGCTCGATGATGCTCTCGACGCCGGCCGCGTGCGCCGCGTCCCGACCGAGCCGGGCCAGGAGACCCGGCTCGGCGATGAGCACGCGCGCGCCCGAGCGGGACAGGGTTCCGATCCACTCGTCGGGATGGAGGCGCTGGTTCAGCGGCACGAGCAGTCGTCCGGCCTTCGGTACCGCGTAGTAGCACTCCACGTACTCGGCGCGGTTCTCCGCCAGGATCGCGACCCGGTCCCCGGGCGCGCTGATCGCCGCGATCCCGGCGGCAACGCGAGCGACGCGGTCCGCGAGCTCGGCGAACGTCTGCTGCCCCGCTTCGGTAACGAGCGCGACGGTCTCCGGTACCCGCAGCGCAGCGTTCTCGAGGTCGTCGTGGAGCAGCACGGCCGCCACTCTGCTCCGTCGGCCCGTTCTCGGCACGTTCAAGCTCCTCGAGGGTGCTTCAGCGGGTCGAGAACGGAGGTTGACGGGTCCGCGATGGCCCGGCGACGATGCCGGTCATGCCTCATGACCCGATCGTCACCGAGCCCGTGCGCGCCGCCGAGCACCTCGAGCCGCGCTTCGTCTATCCCGAGCAGGACGCGGGCCGCGGCCGAGCGGCTCGCGGCCTACACGAAGGGCGGCAAGCGGCCGAACGTGCTGATGGTTGTCTTCGACGACGTCGGTTGGGGCGACTTCGGCTGTTACGGCGGAGGAGTCGCGGTGGGGGCGGCCACGCCCAACATCGACCGGCTCGCCCGCGAGGGCCTGCTGATGACGTCGTGCTACTCGGAGCCGTCCTGTACGCCGTCGCGGGCGTCGCTGATGACCGGCCGGCTCCCGATGCGCCACGGACTGCTGCGTCCGCCGATGTACGGCGAGCCGGGCGGGCTCGAAGGTGAGGTCACCATCGCCCAGCTCCTCGCCGATGCCGGCTACGTGACCCAGGCGGTGGGGAAGTGGCACATGGGCGAGAACACGGAGTCCCAGCCCCAGAACGTCGGCTTCGACGACTTCTACGGTTTCCTCAGTCGTGTCGGACATGTACACCGAGTGGCGCGACCCGTACTTCTTCCCGGAGATCGTCGTACAGCGAGGAACGGACCCGCTGGGTCGAGAACCAGCCGTTCAACCAGTGCTTCGTGCACGCGACGAAGGGCGGCGAGCCCGAGAACGTCGAGGAGGTCACGATCCCGGTGCTCTCTCAGCTCGACGACAAATGGGCCGAGTACTCCCTCGACTTCCTCCGGCGGATGGGCGAGCAGGAGCAGCCCTGGTTCCTCTACCACTGCACGCGCGGCGCGCACTTCGACAACTACCCGCACGAGCGGTTCCTCGGCTCGTCACCCGCGAAGCATCCGTACAAGGACACCATCATCGAGCTGGACGACATCGTCGGGCGCCTGGTCGCGGAGCTCGAAGCCACCGGCCAGCTCGAGGACACGCATTGTCTTCGTCACCTCGGACAACGGCCCGGAGATGGAGACCTGGCCCGACGCCGCCTACTCGCCGTTCCGCAGCTCGAAGGGTTCGACGTGGGAAGGCGGACAGCGGATCCCGGGGATCGTCACGTGGCCGGGGATGATCGACGCCGACCGCGCCTCGGACGGCCTGTTCTCCCTGATGGACTGGTTCCCGACGCTGCTGCGGCTCGCGGGCGCCGAAGCGGCGATCCCCGACGACCGCTTCATCGACGGGGTCGACCAGACATCGTTCCTGCTTGCCGAGGACGGCAGCTCGAATCGCAAGTACTTGCTACTACTGGCTCGGCACGACGTTCTCGGCGTTCCGCGTCGGCGGAGTGGAAGTTCATGCTCGCGTCGACGTCCGACGACGACCACGACGTGCATGAACCTCGGCGGCTTCAGCGGCGTCACCCAGAAGTACACCTACGGCCGCCTGTACAACCTCTATCTCGACCCCAAGGAGACGCACAGCTACATGATCCGCAAGCTCGCGTACCTCGAGGCGTTCCAGCGGGGATCATGAATCACATCCGGACGTTCGCCAAGTACCCCCCGAAGCAGGTCGTCGGCGGGGTGGGCTGACACAATGGGGTGATGCAGTCACTCTGGTTTCGCCGGGTCGCGCCGGTGCTCGACACCGCGTGCATCGTCGCGTTCATCCTGCTCGGCAAGGACCGTCACAGCTTCAACAACAAGGGTCTCGATTGGTTCTTGACCGTCTTCTGGCCACTCGCCGTGGGCTGGATCGTCGGTGCACTCGTGACGCGGCTCTACACCCGGTCCGACCGGGGGTGGTTGCACCTCCTGGAGACGCTCGTCATCGCGCTCTTCCTCGGCGGCATCCTCCGCTGGGCGTTCACGGAGCGCGTCGCATTCTCCGTCTTCACGGTGGTCGCGTTCGTGTTCCTCGGCCTGGTCACGTTCGGCTGGCGCCTGATCTGGACCGGCGTCGCGCGGTTGCGGGGACCCGCGACCGCGCAATGAGCGTCCCGTACCTGAGCTCTCGGCTGCAGGGCTTCGGCACGACGATCTTCGCCGAGATGTCCGCGCTCGCCGTCGCGACCGGCGCGATCAACCTCGGCCAGGGCTTCCCCGACACCGACGGCCCCGCGGAGGTCGCCGACGCCGCGGTCGCCGCGATCCGGGCCGGCCACAACCAGTACCCGCCCGGGCATCGGCATCCCGGAGCTGCGCGCGGCGATCGCCGAGCACCAGCGGCGCTGGTACGGGCTCGACGTTCGATCCCGACACCGAGGTGCTCGTCACCGCGGGCGCGACGGAGGCGATCGCCGCCGCGCTGCTCGCGCTGCTGCGAGCCCGGCGACGAGGTCGTCGACCTTCGAGCCGTACTACGACTCGTACGCCGCGTGCATCGCGATGGCCGGCGCCGAGCGGCGGGTCGGTGCACGCTGCGGCCGCCGGACTACGCACTTCGACCCCGACGCGCTCGCGGGCCGCGATCACGCCCGCGCACCCGCGTCGCTGCTGCTCAACTCGCCGCACAACCCGACCGGCAAGGTCTTCTCCGTCGCCGAGCTCGAGCTGATCGCCGAGCTCTGCCGTCGCGCACGACCTGATCGCGATCACCGACGAGGTCTACGAGCACCTGGTCTTCGACGGCGAGCACGTCCCGCTCGGCGACGCTCCCGGGCATGCGCGAGCGCACGCGTCACGATCTCGTCGGCGGGCAAGACGTTCTCGTTCACCGGGCTGGAAGATCGGCTGGGTCTGCGCGCCGCCGGAGCTGGTCACCGCGGTGCGGACCGCCAAGCAGTTCCTCACCTACGTGAACGGCGCGCCGTTCCAGTACGCGATCGCGACCGGGCTCGGGTTTGCCGGACGACTACTTCGCGGCGTTCGCCGAAGACCTGCGCCGCCGACGCGACCAGTCTGAGCGACGGGCTGGCCGACGCGGGGTTCAGGGTGTTCCCGTCTGCGGGCACCTACTTCGTCACGACCGACATCCGGCCCCTGGGCGAGGAGCGACGGGCTGGCGTTCTGCCGCGCCGCTCCCCGAGCGCTGCGGCGTGGTCGCCGTGCCGAACGTCGTCTTCTACGACGACCAGGAAGCCGGCCGGCCGCTCGTCCGGTTCACGTTCTGCAAGCGACCCGAGGTGCTCGCGGAGGCCGTTCACCGGCTGGCGAGGCTCCGGAGCTGACGCGTCCTACTTGTCGATGCGCTCCACGACGCGGTCCGTCTGCACCTGCTGCTCGTAGATCAAGCGCGGCGAGCCAGAAGCGCAGGAAGCCGGCCAGTGAGTAGCGCAGGAACAGCGCGCCCCCGACGACCGCTGAGGTGAGCCCGCCGATGGCCAGGACGACGGCGTCGTTCTGGGACAACGGGTTCGAAGTCCCGTGTGACATGAAGTAGGCGGCGATCGCCACGGCAAGGCCGATGACCATCAGCGCGATGCCGACCCGCAGCCAGACACGGTCGCGGCCCGTTGCGGGATCGCGGACCTTCATGTCCCCGATCTCCTGCTTGAACTGCTCGACCCGTTCGTGGCTCTCGATCATGCGGCCCCCGTCATGCGCCTAGATACGCCTTGGACAATTCGTCTCGCAGCTCGGCCGGACGACCCGCGCGAGCGATCCGGCCGTGCACGATAATGGCTGCGTAGTCGGCCACGCCGAGCACTGTGCTCGCGAACTGCTCGACCACGAGAATCGACACGCCCTGCTGGGCCACCTGGGCCACGATCTCGTAGAGCTCCTCGACGATGATCGGGGCCAGTCCCATCGACAGCTCGTCGAGGAGGAGGATGGCCGGCTCGGTCGCCAGTCCCCGGGCCATCGCGAGCATCTGCTGCTCCCCGCCGCGACAGCGTCCCGGCGATCTGGGTGCGGCGTTCCTTGCAGCCGGGGGAACCGGCTCGTACGACCGTCTCCTCGATCTCGGCCAGCGGACGTGCCCGCGTAGGTCATCATCCGGAGGTTCTCGCGGACGGTGAGGTTCGGGAAGATGCCGCGTCCCTCGGGGATCAGGCACAGCCCGCGCCGGGCGAGCTCCTCGGGACGGACACCGTTGACCCGCCGGCCGGCGACGAGCACGTCGCCCGCGGTCGGAACGTGGAGCCCCGCCGCCACCCGCAGCGCCGTGCGTCTTGCCGGCGCCGTTCGGCCCGAGCAGCGCAACGACACTCGACTCCGGGTACCTCGAGGTCGATGCCGAACAGCACGTCGATGCGGTCGTAGGCCGCGTGCACGCCCCGGAGCTCGAGGACGCTCATCGGGTTGCCGCGCTCCGCTACCGAGGTAGGCGGCGAGCACGGCGTCGTTGCGTCTGGATCTCGGCGGCGTGCCCGAAGCGATGATCAGACCGAAGTCGAGGACGTTGACGGTCTCGCAGATCTCCATGACGAGCTGAACGTCGTGCTCGACGAGCACCACCGCGATGCCCTTCGGCCGCGAGCTCCTGCAGCAGGGTCGCGAACTGCATGGTCTCGGTCTCGTCCTGGCCCGACGCCGGTTCGTCGAGCAGCAGCACCGTCGGCTTCGTCGCCAGGGAGCGGCCGAGCTCCACGAGGCGGCACTGCCCGGTGGGCAGCGCCGTCGACGCGCTCGTCGGCGATGGCGCGCAGACCGACCCGGTCGATGATGGCCTCGACGGCGGCGACCGGGTCGTCCTTGTCCTTCGACCAGCCCGCGCCGGATGTCCGCGGCAACCCGAATGTTCTCGCGCACGGTGAGCAGGCTGAACAGCTCCAGGCGCTGGAAGGTTCGGGCCAGGCCGCGGCGGGCCCGCTTGGTCGGGCTGATCCCGCGTCACGTCCTTGCCGTCGAGCAGCACCCGACCCGAGTTGGGCGGAAGCAGCCCGGTGATGACGTTGAAGAGGGTGGTCTTGCCCGCGCCGTTCGGGCCGATCAGCCCGGTGATGCAGCCGGGCTCGGCGTGGATGCTGACCTGCGTCGAGTGCGACGTTGCCGCCGAACCGGACCGTGACATCTCGAACCTCAAGCGACGCCATGGAGCTCCACCTCGCTGAGGCCGATCTGACGATCGAGCTCCTCGCGGTCGGCGTCGGTCCACGGGCGGTCGATGCCCCGCCATTCGAGCGGGACGTCCTCGATCTCGGCCTCCGGCACGCCGGCGGCCGCTTCGACGGCCTTGGGCTGGGTCAGGTTCGCCACCGCGGTCCCGGCGAAGAACACCACAAGCGACGCGATGACGAACATCCAGTTGTCGATGATGTCGGCGAGTCGCACGGCGTAGACCCCGGCCAACGCCACCCCGGTGACGATCAGCATGCGCCGGGACTCGAACAGGGGAGCGAAACCTTCGCGGATGTCGTGGACCGCGCCGTTCGGGTTCCGTCCGAGCGCGATACCGGCACCGCCGGGCAGCAGGACGACCCAGCGGGCAATGGACGGGAGCAGGGTCGCGAGCAGCGGTAGCAACACGAGCAGGGACGCCGCGCCGAAGAGCGCGCCGCCGACCGCACCGATCCCACCGACGACCGTGAGCACGAAGATCTGGAGGCTGCTGACCAGGTCGAAGTTGTTCGGCGTGATCGAGGTCAGCTGCGTCCGCGTAGAGCCCGCCGCCGAGGCCCGCGATCCCGGCCGAGAGCGCGAACACGGTGAGCTTCGTGCCGAGCAGGTTCAGACCGAGCGTGGCGCACGCCGCCTCGCTGTCCTTCATCGCGAGTAGGCGCCGCCCGAGCCGGCCGCGGCGGATCGCCATGACCAGCAGGGCGACGAACGCGAACGCGACCGCGGTGAGCACCATCTGGGAGCCGGGATCGTCGAAGGTCGTTCCGAAGAGCTGCAGCGGGTCCACGCTGACCGACCCGGACTCGAAGAGGTTCACGTCGAACAGGCCGAAGACCGAAAGTCGCGGCAAGGTGAAGACCCAGCGGTCGAGGGTGACCGCGAACGCGGCGGTGCCGAGCGCGAGGTAGATGCCGGAGAGGCGCAGCGCGGGGAGCGCGACGAGGGCTCCGACCGCGGCGGAGATCAGCACCGCCCACACGATCGCGATCGGGTCGCCGCCGCTGGCCGAGGTGCGCGACCACGACCGCGCCGATGCCGGCGAAGCTGAGCTGGCACAGGGAGATCTGACCCGAGAACCCGACGAGCGGGACGAGCGACAACGCGACGATTCCGAGCGAGAACACCTTGCCGTACGTGATGAGGTCCGGATCGCTCAGCGTGGTGGCGCACACGATGCCGATGACGACGACCGCGCCGGCGAAGAAGAGGGCGCCGGAGAGGGTGGGGGTGGGGAAGAACTCGCGGCTGCGGGTCATGCGACCCCGCAGGCGCGGGTTCGGCAGGACCAGCAGGACGATGAACAGGATGATCGCGGGGATTGCGAGCCGCAGCCCGCTGAGGTACTGGTTCTGGGGCAGGTACCCCGAGAGATAGCCCTCGCTGCAGCCGACGACGATCGCACCGAGGAACGTCAGCGGCAGGCTCCGGAGTCGGCCGAAGATCGCCGCCGGCGTACGCGCTCACGATGAGCAGCGAGAGCGAAGGGGCGTCGAGCGCGATCCCGGGCGCGATCAGGATTCCGCCGAGTGCGGCGAGCGACGTACCCATGGCCCAGGCGAGCATCGACACGCGGTTCGGGCGGGCGCCGTTCAGCGTCGAGAGCGGACGGTCGTCGACCGCGGCGCGCATCGCGATGCCGATGCGGAGGCGGGTCAGTACGAGGCGCAGGAAGATCGCCACGAGGATCGCGATCCCGATCGTGATCGCCTGGTGGATCGTGATCGTGGTCGGTCCGAGGTCGAGTGGCGGGCTCGTCGCGTAGAAGTTGGCCATCGGGCGGCTGATGCCCGGCTTCCAGATGAGCTGGGCGAGCCCGATCATGAACAGGAGCAAGGAGATCGAGACCACGAGCTTGACGGTCTCGGTCGTGCCTTCTAACCCCCGCATGATGACGGCTTCGAGCAGGACGCCGAAGAGGGGCGCCAGGATCACCAGGACGACGAAGAGCGCGACCGGCGCGGGCCAGCCCCAGTCGAAGCGCAGCTGCCAGTACGTGAACGCGAAGAGCATCCCTGCCGCACCGTGCGCGAAGTTGAAGATGCCGGTGGTGGTGTACGTCAGCACCAAGCCGCTGGCGATGACTGCGTAGATCGCGGCGATGGTCAGGCCGACAATCGTGAAGGTCAGGAACTTGTCCACGGTCTCCCCGTCGGCCCGGTGTCGCCGGTCCGGAGACCACGGGAAGGCGGGGCGCGCCTTCCCGTGGCTCTGGCTACTTCAGGTCGGACATGCTCTTTCCGACATCGGCGAGGGTGACTCCCTTGCCGTAGTTGTTCTTCAACACGAACACGTTCTGTGGGTGGCAGTTGAAGATGCCGTCGTTCGGCTGGACGTTCATCATCTCGAAGCCGTTTGGCGTCGCCTTCTCGATCGTGAAGCACTCGCCGGCCTTGCCCGAATGCGGGTTCGTCTTGGCGTGGAGCCCGCCGCCGTCCCATTCCGTGACCTTCTTGGCGTTGTCGTAGACGCATTTGCGGGTCAGGTCGTTGCCGCACTCCTTGGCCGCCTGGGCGAAGAGCAGCCAGGCCGAGAACGCCTGCAGGCCGAGGTACGTCCGGTTCTTGCCGTTGGGGGCGTACTCCTTGAAGGCGTCGAGGTACTGCTTGGTCGCGGTACCGGCCTTCGCCTCCTCGAACGGGAAGAACGCGCTCCGGATGTAGACGTTGTCCTTGATGGCCGCGCCGCCCGCATCGATCAGCTTCTGGTCGTAGTGGTTGGCGTCGGTCTTGATGAAGTCGACGGAATAGCCGATGTTCGCCATCGCCTCCAACAGCTTGCCGAGGAACTCGGGCTCACCGACCCAGATCAGGCCCTTGACGCCCTTGTCCTTCAGCGCCTGGGCGTACGGGGTCCAGCTGGTCGGGCCGAGCGACGGGTAGACGTCGTTGTAGACGTTCTTCCAACCGAGCGAGTCCGCGATCTCCTTGGACTGGTTGGCCGTGACGCGCGTGGTCGCTACGTCGCCGGTGAGGATCCCGTAGCTCTTCGTGGCCTCCGGGAACTTCTTCTCCAGGTACTTGAGGTCGCCGCTCGGCTGGGTCTTCAGGTCGTTGGGAACCGGCTGGACGACGAGGTCCGCGCCGCGGGCCTCGGGGCTCACGACGAAGCCGGAGATGTCCGGCATCAGACACTCGAGCCGGGTCTTGACGCCGTCCTGGTCGAGGACCGCGCCACCCGCAACGGTCATGAAGTCTTCGCTGCACGAGGTGGCCATCTGCGCCTTGACCTGGGTCAGGGCGGCGTCACGCTTGTCGACGACGATCTTGCGGCCGTTGATCCCGCCCCGGTCGTTGCACCACTGCGAGAACACGTCGGCGGTGTCGAAGAACTCCTGGTCGAGTCCGGGCCGGCCCGCGAAGCCGACGTCCGAGAACGTCGCGAGCTTGATCTCGGTCGGCGTCACGCCCTGCGCCGGCGACCCGGTCGGTGTCCCGCCCTGGCAGACGTCCTTCAGCGTCCCGAAGTCCGCCGTCTTGGCGCCCCCGGAGCTCGCGGTCGTCGCGGTCGTGTTACCACTGCCGCTCTTGCCGTCGTCGCTGCGACTACATGCGCCAGCAACCATCGCCAGCGCGAGCACCAACGCCAGCCACCGGAATCGCCTCACAGTCCCCCCTCAGGCCCGAGAGCCCTCGATCCACATTGGTCATCTGACGCCCCGTCAGATCGCAAGACAATGCCCTGTCACGCGCCCGGGTGCAAGCCACCCCCGGTTGTGACGGCCGCACCCGGCGCCGTATCGGTCGAGGCCTCCCACAGGCGCGCGTACCGGCCACCGTGCGCAAGCAGGGACTCATGGGATCCGTCCTCGACGACGCGGCCGTCGTCGATCACGAGGATCCGGTCGGCGAGCCGGGCGGTCTGCAGCCGGTGGGCGATCAGGATCGTGGTGCGCCCACGCGCGGCGACGCGCATCGCGGCGGTGACCCGCGCCTCGGTGGCGAGATCGAGATTCGACGTCGCCTCGTCGAGCAGGAGGATCGCGGGATCGACCAGATGGGCGCGCGCGAGGGCGATCAGCTGGCGCTGACCGGACGACAGCGACCGGCCCCGTTCGCTCACGCGGGTGAGGTATCCACGGGGGAGCGTGGTGATGAAGTCGTGCGCACTCACGGCCCGCGCGGCCGCCTCGACCTCGGAGTCCGAGGCATCGGCGCGCCCGAATGCGATGTTGTCCCGAATCGTCCCGGAGAAGAGGTACGCCTCCTGGGGGACGATCCCCAGGTGGCGGTGGTACGCCACGGCGTCGTAGTGGTCGACCGGCACGCCGTCGACGAGCACCCGACCCGAGCTCGGGTCGTAGAAGCGGGCTACCAGCTTGAGCACGGTGGACTTCCCGGCACCGGTCTCGCCGACGAGCGCGACCGACGATCCGGCGGGGATGCGGAGCTGGATGCCCCGCAACGCGTCGGTCGCCGTCTGGGGATAGCGGAACACGACGTGGTCGAACTCGACCGCCCCCCGGATCTCGTCGGGCACGACCGGATCTTCGGCCGGGGGGATCGACGACTCCCGGCCGAGCAGCTCGTCGATGCGGTCCAGCGAGACGCGGGCCTGCTGGTAGGAGTCGAACGTCTGCGAGAGCTGTTGGATCGGACTGAAGAAGAGATCGAGGTACAGCAGGAACGCGATGAGCGTTCCGGTCTGCAGGGTGTTGTCGGTGAGCATGACGCTGCCGACCCCGAGGACGAGCGCAGCCGCGAGCTCGGAGAGCATCTCGACGAACGGGAAGTACATCGCGACGAGCTTCTGCGCTCCGAGGCGCGCGTTCAGATAGCCGCGGGCGACATCTTCGAACTCGTCCTGGTTCGTCCCCTCGCGTACGTACGCCTGCGAGACCCGGACGCCCGAAAGCCCCTCTTGCAGGTTCGCGTTGACTGTCGCGATGTGCTGGCGCGCGTTGTCGTACGCGCGGCTCGAGTTGCGCTGGAACCAGACGGTGGCGCCGACCAGCGGCGGCAAGACGAGCGACGTGGCCAACGCGAGCTTCCAGTCCATGAGGACGAGCGCGACGGCGACCCCGACGAGGGTGATCGCGTTCACGAGCGCGGTGACCAGCCCGGTCTGGAGAAACTGCGAGAGCGAGTCGATGTCCGTTGTCATGCGGGTCATGACCCGGCCGGCCATCTCGCGCTCGAAGTAGTCGATGCCCAGCCGTTGGAGGTGCGCGAAGAGCTTGACCCGGAGCGCGAACAGCATCCGCTCCGATGTCCGCCCCATGATCCGGGTCTGTGCCCACATCACCCACCAGTCGGCCAGGGTGATGACGAGGAACACGAACGACGCGGCCCAGAGCGCGCCCGACGCATCCTTGGCGACGCCCTCGTTGATGCCGAAGCGGATCAGCCAGGGACCGGCGAGCGTCGCGAGACCGTCGAGCGTGACGAGGACCAGTCCCGCGATCAGCGGCCACCGGAACGGGCGCAGGAAACGACCGAACCGGAACGGGGTCTCGAGCCGGGTCTGGGCCTCGACGTCGACATCGGGCTCGTCCGGCGCCGGCGGAAGTGCGGCGACCTTCTCCATGAGCTCGGGAGTGGGCGCCAGTGCGGGTCCCATCCCCATCGGGCCGCCCATCCCGCGCCCGATGCCGGCGTTGGCGCCGGCGGCAACCGGTCTCAGCCCGACGGGAGCCGGCTCGGGCTCGGACGGCCAGGCGGCGGGCGTCACGCCGTTGCGACCCGGCCCGGCCGCGATCCGGGCGTCGACCTCCATGGCGTCGGACCGCTCGGCGGCGAGGTCGATGCCCTCGACGTCGTCGCCGGGTCCGGCCAGGAGGTCCCGGTAGACCCGGCACCGAGCGATCAGCTCGTCGTGCGTTCCCTCGTCGGCGACCCGGCCCTCGTTCACCACGACGATTCGGTCCGCCAGCTCGAGGGTCGAGCGACGGTGCGCGATGAGGATCGTGGTGCGGCCGAGGAGCAGGCGGCGCAACGTCCGGTGGATCTCGGCCTCGATGCCCGCGTCGACGGAGGATGTCGCGTCGTCGAGGAGCAGGATGCGAGGATCACTGAGCAGGGCGCGCGCGAGGGCGATGCGTTGCCGCTGGCCGCCGGAGAGCGTGAGCCCCTGTTCGCCGACGACCGTTTCGTACCCGTCGGGGAGGCCCACCACGAACTCGTGGGCCTCGACCGCGCGCGCGGCAGCCTCGACGTCCGCGTCCGTCGCGCCCGGCCGGGCGAACGCAATGTTGTTCCGGATGCTGTCCGAGAAGAGGAAGGAATCCTCGAAGACGACACCGATCTGCTCGCGTAGCGACGTCAGGGTGACGTCGCGCACGTCGACGTCGTCGATCCGGACCGCGCCGGAGTGGACGTCGTAGAAGCGCGGGAGGAGGAGCCCGACCGTGGACTTCCCTGATCCCGAAGTGCCGACCAGGGCCACCGTCTCACCCGGTGCGACGGTGAGGGAGAAATCGCGAAGTACCGGCTCGGCTCGCAGGTAGCCGAACGACACCGCGTCGAACGTGACCTCACCGCGACTCGGGCTCAGCGCTTCGGCGCCCTCGCGCTCCTGCACCAGCGGCGTGCTGTCGAGCAGCTCGAAGATGCGCTCGGCTCCGGCGCGGGCGAGCTGCGCCACGGTCAACATGCTCGCGAACATCCGGACCGGGGCGACGAGCGCGAGCATGTAGCTGGAGAACGCGAGGAAGACACCCAGGCTGATGTTGCCGTCGAGCGCGAGCCAGCCGCCGAGCGCGAGCACGGCGACCATCCCGAACGCCGGGATCGTCTGCATCAGCGACTGCAGCCGGGCCTGGATCCTGACCAGGCGGAGCCGGGACCCGAAGAGGCCGCGTGACTGGTCGGTGAGCTGGTCGAGCTGGCGTTGCTCCTGGCCGAACCCCTTGACGATGCGGACGCCGGTGACGGACTCCTCGACCACGGTCGCGACCTCGCCCGCGATCTGCTGCGCGTCCCAGCTCGCGGGGAACACGGCGGTTCGCAGCCGCAGTGCGGTCCACAGCAACGCCGGGGTGACGAGCACCATCACCAGGGCGAGCAACGGGGAGAGGATGACCATGATCACGAGCGAGATCAGCAGCATCAGGACGTTGCCGATCACGATCGGAAGGAACTGCAGCAACCCCTGAATCAACATGATGTCGGAGTTCGCGCGGCTCACGAGCTGACCGGTCTGCATCTCGTCGTGGCTGGCGAAATCGAGCCGCTGCAGCTGGCGGAAGATCGCGGTCCGGAGGTCGTGTTGCACCGCGAGTGCGATGCGTCCACCGCGGAACCGACGCACGAACGCGAGCCCGAAGCGCGTCACGCCGAAGACGACGAGCAACAGCAACCACGGCCAGAGCGGCCGGCCGGGATCGGTGAGTACGTCGTCGACGATGACCTTCTGGACGAGCGGTGCGAAGGCGGCGATCGCGGTGCCGGCGATCGCGACGCTGAAGGCCGCATACGCGTCGCGCTTGTGCGGCGTGACCCAAGTGATCAGCCGCCGGATCCAACCCTTCTCTTTCATCGGTCGCGCACGAAGCGGCGGGCCTCGAGCGCGCCGTGGATCTCGTCGAGGGATTGAAAGAACCCGGTGGGATCCTGGACTGCGCCGACGAGCGGCTCGAGCCGCTCGGCCATCGCGGTCTCGGCCGCAATCAGTGCTCTGGTCCCCTCGGCAGTGATGCGGAGGCGGACGGCCCGGCGGTCGCCCTCGACCGGCTCGCGGGCGAGGCACCCGCGCTCGACGAGCCCGTCAACGACCGCGCTCACCGACGGCTTGGTGATCGCGAGGCGACCGGCGAGCAGCGTCGCCCGCTCGTCGCCGGCCGCGACGAGCGCGAGAACCCGGTACTGGGCGAGCGTGAGGTCGCCGGCCGCCCGCTCGAGCACCCGGGCGAGCAGTGCGATCGTCCGGGCCGTCCGGTGCAGGTCGTCCATGTGGTGAGCCTCCCGAATGGTAAGGGTCCCAAACTACCTGATCCGGGGCGGATGAATGCAGTACCTCAGGTCACCGTCGGATCCGGTCGATGGACTCCACGTTGCGACGGGGACGAGTCTGACCATGCCAGCCGAACACGCATCCGAGCGGTTCACCGCGAGCGACGTTTCGCCGAGCGCCACGCTCGCACGCCGGCGCGCGCTGCTGGCGGTCTTCGCGACGGTCCCGCTCGCAGCCGCGGGGTTCTGGTGGTTCCGCACCCAGGGACTCGTGTCCGACACGCCGTTCTGGATCTTGGCCGTGCTCCTCGTCGCGACGTCGGCGTGCAACCTGGCGTCGATCGCCTGGCTGCGCGGCGACCCGTTGGACACCCGCCGGATCCAGGTTCGACTCGGCGTGTCCACACTGGGGACTACCGCGATCGTGTACGCGATCGGTTGGGGCCCCATGCTCGTTGTTGCCTACGGCGTCGGCTTCGCCACGGTGTTGCAGGAAGCAGGCTCCGCGAGCTGGCGCTCCGGCTTCGCTTGGAGCGTGATCGGAATCAGCCTCGGTCAGATCGCCATCGAGCTCGGGATCGCTCCGAGCCTGATCGATCCTGCGCTCTCGAACGCGGTCGCACTCGGCGGGGTGCTGTGCTTCGGCGTCGTCGCACGAGTCTTGGGTGTGAAGGCTGCTGCCGCCGAAGTCGCGGAGAACGCGCTGCGCGATCGCAATGAGCAGTTCTCGTCCCTGCTCGAACACGCCGTCGACGTGATCGCCGTCGCGACGCGCGAGGGCGAGCTGGTGTTCGCGAGTCCGTCTGTCGAGACTCTGCTCGGCTACGAGCCGGCGGACGTCGTGAACGGGTCGATCGGCGCCATCGTCCAGAGCGGTGAGCTGGAGCGGCTGCTGCGGCTGATCGAGAGCCTGGCCGGTCACCCGGGCCGAACGCAGACGCTGGATCTCCTGCCGTTGCGACACCGCGACGGATCGACCCGCTGGGTCGCCGCGACCCTCACGAATCCCTCGGGCCAGTGGGGTGAATCCGTCGTGCTGAACATGCACGACGTCACCAAGCAGCGCGAGCTCGAGGAACAGCTCCGCCACGATGCGCTGCACGACCCGCTCACCGGGCTCTGGAATCGACCGGCGTTCGCGCAGTACACGGAGAAGGCGTGCGCGCGTGCGGCGCGAGACGGTTCGACGATCGCATTGCTGTTCGTGGACCTCGACGGCTTCAAGCAGGTGAACGACACCCTCGGCCACAGTCTCGGCGACGACGTGCTGATCGAAGTCGGCAAGCGCCTCCGCACCTGCCTGCGCGGGGGCGAGGTGCTCGCTCGTCTCGGTGGAGACGAGTTCACGGTCCTCATCGAACGCGTTTCCGGTTCACACGATGCCATCGAGATCGCCGACCGCATCCACGCGACGCTGATCAAGCCGCTCGAAGGGCCGGAGGCCCCACTCCTCGTCGGCGCGAGCGTGGGCATCGCGCTGAGCGAACAGGGCCGGCTCTCGGCCGCGGAGCTGCTGCGCGACGCAGATCACGCGATGTACATGGCGAAGCGCTCGGGACGCTCGGGCTGGAAGCTCGCCGACCCGGGCGGCACGGCCAGCCCGGCGGTGGCGCGCTAGCGATACCCGGCCGTACACCGGATCGGTTCGGCCCGCTAGCGTCCCGCCCGTGGACGACATCGAGATCCCTGCAGGCGCCGGCGCGCCGCTGCCGGCCCAGGGGCGCGAAGCCGCGGCGATCCTGCTCGACCTCGAATCACGGCAGTCCCGCGAGCCGGATGTGCACGGCGCCCGGCTGTTCGGTCTCGTGTACCCGACGGGGAACGACGGCCTCGAGCGCCTGCTCGAGGAGGTGAACCGGCGCTACCTTTTCGGGAACGCCCTGAACCCGTTCAAGTTCAAGGAGCTCGCCGCACTCCAGGACGATGTCGTCTCCATGACCAGTGGTCTGCTGCACCGCCCCGAAGGTGGCGGCGGGACGATGACCTCGGGCGGGACCGAGTCGATCTTGATGTCGATGCTCGTGAACCGTGAGCGCGCGTACCTCCGGGGCATCGAGCGCCCACAGATCCTGGCGCCCGAATCCGCGCATCCTGCGTATGCGAAGGCCGCGCACTACTTCGGGATGGATGTCGTACGAGTCCCGCTCGACGCGGACTTCCGTGCCGACGTGCGTGCCGCGGAGTCACTCGTCGGCCCCAAGACCGCGGTCGTGATCGCGTCGGCGTTCTCGTATCCATACGGGGTGATGGACCCGGTGGAGGAGCTCGCAGCGGTGGCGGCGGCGAACGGCGCCGGCTGCCACGTCGATGCCTGCATCGGTGGGTTCGTGCTGCCGTTCCTCGAACGTCTGGGCCACGACGTGCCGCCGTGGGACTTCCGCGTCCCCGGTGTGACGGAGATCTCCGCCGACGTCCACAAGTACGGCTACTGCCCCAAGGGTGCGTCGACGATCCTGCACCGTGACGCCGACTGGTTCGGCCACCAGGTGTTCCTCTACGACAACTGGGGTTCCGGGCTCTACGGCTCGCCCGGGGTGGCGGGGGCGCGCCCGGCGGCGCCCATCGCGACGGCCTGGGCGGCCCTGACGTATCTCGGCGAGGAGGGGTACGTCAGCATCATGCGTGACCTCATGGCGACCACGGCCAAGGTGCGCACCGGCATCGAAGCGATCGACGGGATCGAGGTCGTCGGCGATCCGATCGGTCCGGTGCTCGCGTTCCGGTCCGACACGATCGACCTGTACGCGGTCGGTGACGTGATGGACGACAAGGGCTGGAACCTGAACCGGAACACGGATCCCCGCGGCCTGCACGTGATGCTCTCGCCGGCCCACGGGGCGGTGGCGGACGAGCTGGTCGCGGATTTCCGCGACGCGGTGGCCGGCCACGGTGAATCCCGCGGGGTGGAGGCCCGCTATTCATGAGCGGAACCCGCATGACGCCTGAAGACCTCGTGGAGATCGAGCTCATCAAGCGCGTGAAGTACGCGTACTTCCGCTGCCTGGACCTGAAGCAGTGGGACGAGATCGGCGAGCTGTTCACCGACGACGCGGTCGCGGCCTACAGCGCGGGTGCGTACACCTACGAGGGGCACGGCGCGATCGTCGACTTCTTCCGCAAGGCCATGGGTCGCGAGACGTTCCTCTCGAGTCACAAGGCACACCACCCGGAGATCGAGCTCACCGGACCGGACACCGCGACGGGGGTCTGGGCGCTGGAGGACATCGTCATCGACGTCCAATGGGAGCTCGACATCCGCGGTGCGGCGTTCTACGAGGACGAGTACGTGACGGTCGGCGGCGAATGGAAGATCCGGCGCACGGCCTACAAACGCGTCTTCGAGGAGATCTCGTCGCGTGCCGGCCGTCCCGGCCTGCAGCTGACCGCGTCGTGGTGGGGGACCGGCGGCCGAAGCTCGCTCCCCGCACCGGAGTAGAACGGAGCGCCATGGAACTCGATCTCGTCATCCGCAATGGGACGGTGATCGACGGGACCGGGACAGCCGGCGTGGCCGGTGATGTCGGCATCCGCGGCAACCGGATCGTCGCGGTGGGTGAAGTCGACGGGCACGGCGCCCGTGAGATCGATGCGACCGACCGGCTGGTGACGCCGGGATTCGTCGACCTGCACACGCACCTCGACGCCCAGATCGGTTGGGACCCTCTTCTCACCTCGTCCTGCTGGCACGGGGTGACCTCGGTGGTGATGGGGAACTGCGGGGTGACGTTCGCACCGGTGCGCCCGGAGGACCGAGGGTTCCTCGCCGAGATGATGGAGTCGGTCGAGGACATCCCGGCCCGCAGCATCCTCGACGGCATCCCGTGGAGCTGGGAGACCTACGGCGAGTACCTCGATGCGCTCGACCTCATGCCGAAGGGCATCAATGTCGGCGGCATGGTCGGGCACTGCGCGGTCCGGTACCACGCGATGGGTGATCGCAGCCTCACGACCGAGCCCGGCCCGCCGCCGAGCGAGTCCGAGCTCGCCGCGATGTGCGCGCTCGTGGACGAGGCCGTCGCCGCCGGTGCACTCGGGTTCTCGAGCTCGCGCACGCTCCGTCACCGGGTTCCCGACGGCCGCTTCGTGCCGGGAACCTGGGCCGAGTCCGACGAGCTGGTGGCGCTCGCGTCCGTGCTGCACGCTCGCGGCCGCGGCGTCGTGGAGTGCGCACCGCGCTTCGACGGTGACGGCCCCTCGGAGCCGCGCGTCGAGTCGGAGCTGGCCTGGATGCGGGAGGTTGCTCGGGCGAGTGGTCGACCCGTCACGTTCAATCTCTCGCAGACGAACGCGCAAGGGGAGCACTACCGCCTCGCGATGCAGCTTGCGGTTGCGTCGAACGAACACGACGGGACCCGGATCCGTCCGCAGACCACGAGCAAGTGCGTCGGCGTCGTCTTCGCGCTGGCGAGCAGCACCCCATTCGACCGGTACCCGGCCTGGGCCGCGCTGCGCGACGTCCCGCTCGCCGCGAAGCTCGCGGCGCTGCGGGAGCGGCGTGCCGACCTGGTCGCGGATGCACTTGCGGGTGCCGACGACCCGTGGTCGGGCATGGACGCGTTCTTCGTCGTCGACGGGAAGCCCGAGATCCGCTACGACAACCAGCCGCAGGGCAGCCTGGCTGCCGTGGCCCGGGCGTGTGGTGTGACTCCGGTCGAGGCGTTCATCGACCTCTGTCTCGAGACCGACGGTCGATTCGTGCTCCAGTGGCCGCTGCTCAACCAGGAGCTCGACGCGATCGAAGAGATGATCACGAGCGATGTCGTGCTGATGGGTCTCGCCGACGCGGGTGCGCACGTGGGGCAGATCATCGACGCGAGCCAGCCGACGTACTTTCTCACCTACTGGGTTCGTGAACGCGCGGTGCTGACGGTCGAGGACGCGATCCGCCGGCTGACGTCGGACACCGCGGAGTTCATGGGGCTCCCCGATCGGGGAGTGCTGCGTCCCGGCGCGTTCGCCGACGTGAACGTCATCGACTGGGACCACCTCGGTCTCGCGATGCCCGAGTTCGTCCACGACTTTCCCTACGGCGCCGGCCGTTGGACCCAACGGGGCACGGGCTACGACGCCACCGTCGTCAACGGGGAGATCGCGTTCGAGGCGGGTGAGCACACCGGCACCTTCGCCGGTTCGGTCCTGCGGTCGGGTCCCGACGCCCGCTGAGTCGTCCGTGCTACGAAAGGCCGTATGACATTCCCCGAGCTCACTGCCCGTGACGAAGGTCGGCACCCCTCAGGGCCCGAGGAGCTCTGGGGTGAGTCCTGGTACCTCGACTGGGCCGCCCCCGACGCGAGCTACGGCGGCTACGTTCGGCTCGGCCTCTACCCGAACCTGGGCTTGTCGTGGTGGTGGATCGCGCTCGTCGGCGCCGCCCGCCCGCTCGTGCTCGTCGTCGACCACGCGCTGCCCTGCCCGGAGGGGGAAGCCGCGCTCACGCCGGCGGCCGGTGACACGAGCGTCGCGCTGACCATCACCGAACCCTTCCAGCGGTTCCATGTGGTGAGCGAAGCGGTGGGCACCGAGCTCGCGGATCCCGCGCAGGCATTCCACGGACTGGAGGGTGCATCGGTCCCGGTGCAGCTCGATCTCGAGTGGGCGAGCCGGTCCGAAGCGTTCCCGTACGCGATGACCACGCGCTACGAGATCTCGTCCTGGATCACCGGCACGGTCACCGTCGGCGACGAGACGATCACGGTCGACTGCGCCGGTCGCGCGACCACTCGTGGGGTGTGCGCGACTGGTGGCAGTTCCCGTGGAACTGGACTGCCGGCCACTTCGACGACGGTTCGTTCATGCACGCCGCCCGGTCGATCATCCCCGGTCTGGATCTCTTCGCGACCGGCTACACGGTGAGCCCCGGCGGGGTGCTGACCGAGGCCGACGGGGTCGAGAACGACGTGGACATCGACGCGGAGAAGCTGCCGACGGCGGCTCGGCAGCGCATCGGACCGGTCTCGTTCACCACCGAGCCGGTCGGCCACGCACCGGTGTTGCTCGTCGCGCCCGACGGGCGAGAGTCCCGGTTCCCGCGCGCGATGTGTCGCTACACGGCCGAGGACGGCCGGACCGGCACCGGATGGACCGAATACAACTGGCCTCCCGGATTCCCCGCATCGCCGGGCGCGACCGGCTAGTTGGCGCGGTCCTGGGCGACGGCGTCGAGGTCCGCGTACTCCTCGCCGGTGTCGACCCAGTCCTCGAACTGGATGACGCCGGTCTCGGTGAACCGCTCCCGCAGCCAGCCGCCGGCCGCGTCGAGCAGTCCGAGCTTCTTGCAGTTCGGCACGATCTTCGAGAAGAGCATCTGTTGGAAGACCTGCTGCGCCGGCGGGTTCGCCCGGTCGAGCGCGGCCCGCACGGCCTTGGGGTCGACGCCCATGCGCTCCCAGACTTCCCCCTGCATGAACCGTTGCTGGAGCCGGCACGCGGCATCGAACGCGAACTCCTGGCGCTCACGCATCTCCGCGTCGGTGAGCTCCTTGTAGTACTCCTGCAAGGAGAGCACACCGAACGCGACGTGGCGCGCCTCGTCCGCCATCACGTAGCGGAGCAGCTTCTTCAGCAACGGCTCGTTCGTGATGGTCTGCATCATGCCGAAGGCGGCGAGGGCGAGACCCTCCACCATGATCTGCATGCCGAGGTAGGTGATGTCCCACCGGCTGTCGGCGAGGATGTCGTTGAGCAGCGAACGCAGGTTGTCGTTGATCTTGTACTGACGGGTCATCTTCTCGTCGAGGTACTTCGCGAAGACCTCGACGTGACGCGCCTCGTCCATCACCTGCGTGGACGCGTAGTACTTGGCGTCGATCCAGGGGACAGTCTCCACGATGCGGGCGGTGCAGAGCAGCGCGCCCTGCTCGCCGTGGAGGAACTGCGAGAGCAACGAGTTCTGCATCTGGATGCCGACCTCGCTCCACTCCTTGTCCCCGAAGTGCTTGACCGGCGAGTCCTCGATCTCCTGGAGCGCACGGAAGCGCATGGTCGTGCCCCCGCTGAGCTCGGCGGCAACCCGCTCGGGGTCCACGTCGGTCGACCAGTCGAGGTCGGTCGTGACGTTCCATTGCGATGTCTTGGCCTTCTCGTACAGCTTGCCCAGCGCAGGACGCGACCGGTCGTAGTCCCACGTGAACGTGCTGTCGATGGCCGCCTGCACCAGCTCGATGGAGTCGTGGTTCACCGATGTGATCGTCATGATGGATCCTCCGCGGGCGCCACGGAGTCGAGCAGACGCTCGATCAGCGAGGCCCAATGGTCAGGGTCGGGCTGGGGCAGTGCCAGCGCGCGGATCACGAGGGAACCGAGTGCGAGCGTGAGGCAGAAGCGTGTGAGGACGTCCGTGTTGATCGCCGGGTCGATGGAGTGGTCCGCCTTGCCGTCGTCGACGAGCCCGGCGATGCGGGAATGGCGCTGGCCGAGCGAGTCGCGCAGCAGCTCGGCCAGCGCGGGGTCCCGTTCCGACGCGACGACTGCGTCGAGCAGCAGCGGTCGGCCCGTCTCGCGAAGCGCCATGCGCGATCCGAGGGCCGCGAGCAGGTCGCGGGGCGGAGTGTTGCCGGCCGCGTGGAGCAGTGTCTCGACCTCGGCCGCGCTGCGGTCCGCGATGGCGGCGAGGAGGAGCTCACGCTTGTCGCGGAAGTTGGCGTAGATCGCGCCGGTCGTCAGGCCCGCGGTCCGGGCGATGTCCTGGACCCGGGCCTTCTCGTAGCCCTGCTCCACGAAGACCTGGATCGCCGCGGCCACGAGCCGATCGCGGGTGCTGGGCTCGGTGGCGACGGCGGTCATCGGTACACGATAACCGTTATTACTGAGGCGGACAACGGCATCCGGGCCGTAGGATCCGGGCAAATGCCAGTTCCACTCCCTGATGCCGGCACCGTGAACCTGGTGCCGCCCGACGCCCATGAGACCGAGCAGCTGGCCCGGGCCTGTGCCACCGCGGCGGCGCCCCCTGGTGGGATCACCGACGTGCAGCGGGCGGTCGTCAACGCCACCGTCGAATCGATGAGCGGCTTCGTCCTCGACGTGGGCACGCTCCCACCGCTCGGGCCCGACGAGTTCGCCGAGGTGATGCGGCGCCGGGACCGCGCGTTTCGTGAGCGCATGGTGCAGGTGATGCTCCTGCTCGAGCTCCTCCTCGTCCCGCTCCCACCGGAGGTCAGTGAGCGGGTCGAGCGATACGCAGCCGCGTTGAGTGTCGAGGACAACATGCTGCGGGTCACGCGCGAAGATCGCGACTGGCTCGCTCGGTCTCGCGCTCATCGACTTCCAGCGCAGTGGCTACTTCGAGAAGATGCTCGAGCAACCCCCCGCGCACCTGCACACCGAACGCGCGCTGGACGACGCATGGGAGGGCATCGCGAACGACCCGGCACTGGCGGCGCGGCTGGTCCGCGCTCGGACAGTGCCCGGAAGGATCGCTCGGGCTGGGGGTCTGGCGCTTCTACCGCGCCCGTGGCTTCTCGTTCCCCGGCTCCCCGGGCAGTGCGCCGCCCGCGTTGGCCCAGCACGACTGGATCCACGTCCTGGCTGACTACGGATCGACGGTGGAGAGCGAGATCGAGGTTTTCGGCTTCATCTCGCGCGCCAACACGGATCCGGAAGGGTTCTCGTTGCTCGCGATGGTGCTCGGCTTGTTCGAGACGGGGTACCTCTTCAATGCCGCGAACGCGTTCTTCGAGTACGACCGCGGTCACATGTCGCGCGATGTCGCGAACATGTCCGTGCGCCTCGCGGACGCGATGGCCCGCGGTGCGAATGCGGCGTGGTTCCTCGATGACCACGACCGGGGTGACCAGACGGACTTCATGGCAATCGACTGGTTCGAGTACGCGGACTGGTCGCTCGAGGACGCCCGCAAGCACTTCGGGATCCCGGCGAAGTCCGCGAAGGCGATCGCGGCCGGTTCGAAGACACCGTGGGAAGCGGGCTGCATCTCGCCGTTCCAGTACGCGCACGGGCAGGCAGTGGCCGCGGCGGCCGGCGACGAATACGACTCGTATGGAGCCACCCCTTCCGATGCCTGACACCGCTACCTACGAGCGTGATGGTCACGTCGCGACCATCACGTACAACCGGCCGGACGTCATGAACGCGATCAACGGTGAGCTGCGCCAGGACCTGAACGCCGCGTGGGACCGGTTTCGGGAGGACGAGGACGCGTGGGTCGGGATCGTCACCGGATCGGGGCGCGCGTTCTGCGTGGGCGCGGACCTGCGCGACGGGCGGGGTGCGGTGGGTGAGTGGCCCGGCAGCTTCTGGGAGATCCCGACGATCAATTCCTTCGAGAGCGGCCTCGAGATCTGGAAGCCCACGATCGCCGCGGTCAACGGGTACTGCCTCGGCTACGGCCTGACCACCGTGGCCCGGTGCGACTTCGTGATCGCGAGTGACGTCGCGGAGTTCGGCTTTCCCGAGGTCCGTCTCGGCGTTCCGACGATCGTCGGCGCCATGCGACTCCCGGGACGCATCGGCTGGTCCAACGCGATGGAGATGCTCCTGACCGGCGAGCGGTTCGATGCCCGACGTGCGCACGAGATGGGCCTGGTGTGGCGGGTGGTGCCGCACGCGGACCTGATGGAGGAGGCGAGGGTCCTGGCCGACCGGCTCGTCCGGGGCGCGCCGCTCGCGCAGCGTGCGACCAAGGAGATGGCCGCCCGCGGGCCGAACCTCCCCTGGGAGGACGCACTCCGGCTCGGTGAGTCGATGCGGCGCGTGGTCGGCGCGACCGAGGACGCGTCCGAAGGGATGCGGGCGTCGGCCGAACGCCGCGACCCGGATTGGCGCGGCCGGTAACCCCAACTCGTTTCGGGGTGGAATTCGGTCGCCAGGGCGACCGTACCGCGCCCCGAAACGAGCCGCCGAGGGCTACTTGGTCGTGATGCCGAAGGGGGGCTTGCCGTAGTTGATCCAGGTTGCGGCGAGCGGGACCTGGCCGACTCCGGGCTTGCGCCAGTTGCAGACCCCGGTGGGGAAGGTCTCGCGCAAACGGCGCGCCTGCGCGGGACTGAACTTCACCTTGTAGCGCTTCAGGTCGACGGCGCGCCGTTGGCACTTCACGCGGTCGTTGATGATCGGTGCACCGGCCGCGGTGCGTGGATCGCCGAACACGGGGTAGAGGTCGCGGCACGGCCCGGGACGCTCGTAGATCTTCGGCCCGCTGACGAGCTTCCCGTCGGCGTCGGTGCAATTGTCGACGGCTGCGTCGGGACGGTAGCCATTGGTCAACCAACGGTCGAGGAGCGCTACGACCTCGGCCGGGTTGAACGCGGTCCCGGTCAGTGCAGCTGCGATGTCACCACCGGAGGGGCGCGTCCAGATGAGCTCGTTGCGGTCGACCGACCCGTCGTCGCCGCGCAGCCGTTCGCGAATCGTGAAGAGGCGGAACCGGTCGTGGATGTCGCCGTACGGGTCGCTGTAGAGGTTGACGGTGACGATCGGGATGTCCCGGAGCGAGCCCCCGCCGGAGAGCACCCGCCCGGTCTCGTAGGCATGTCGGACCTCGGCGGGCGTCGCGCGCTCCCGGTTCGCCACGATCGTGCCGTCGATGTCGTAGCCGCCGATGTCCGCGTTGAGGTCCAGGAACTGGTCCACGGTGATCTTCCCGGCGTTGACGGCCCGCAGCCCGTACTGCACGCCGACGTTGTCGAGCGGCCGCCGCGCGTAGCCGGTCTTCGGGTTGATCCCGAACTCGTTGCGGTTCAGGTCCTGCAGCGTGCAGCGGATGCCCGAGGTGTTCTCGTCCGAGAAGATCTCGTTCGCGGGGATGAGCGGGTCACAACCGTTTGCGGGGTCGATGGTGGACAGGAACGAGGAGATCCAGAGCGCACAGGTGCCGACCGTCATGTGGCCGTTCACCGCGGCGCGCTGCTCGGTGGTGAAGCTCTCGCCCCGACCTGAGTAGAAGTTCGCGAGCAGTCCGCAGTCCGACACGCCGGGCGCGACGGAGATCGCGTCGGGGAAGGGGACGACCGGTGACAGCGCGTCGAGGATTCCCGGAT
This sequence comes from uncultured Acidimicrobiia bacterium, assembly GCA_963770095.1. Lineage (GTDB taxonomy): Bacteria > Actinomycetota > Acidimicrobiia > IMCC26256 > JAENVU01 > Chersky-806. The sequence continues at coordinate 1,133,416 of CAVYOO010000002.1, read as the reverse complement.
AGTTCTGGGCGATCATCAGCTGCTGGATCGCGCCACCCGACGCGCCTGCGCCGATCGTCCATCTGATGGAGCCGAGCGTCTCGGCGACGTGCTCCTTCACCATCATGGCCGTCTCGGCCGAGAGCACGTCGTTGCACGAGGTCTGGAACGTGTTGAAGTTCGCGGGTCGCGACCGCGTAGCCCTGGCTGAGCAGGGAATCGTCGACGACGTTCGTGCCGAGCGGAGAGCCCTGCGAGTAGGCAGTGCCGCAACCACCGCCGAACTGGTACACGAGCCGGCCGTTCCAGCCGCCTCTCCCCACGAGCGACGCGAAGGAGTAGGGGGTGCGATTGATGACTCCTCGTTCGACGCGCACGACGTACGGGACCGTGTGCTTCTTCACGTTCGCCGCTGCGCCGTCGCCCGGGAGCTGGTCCGTCAGTGCCGGGAGCGGGGCAAACGTTCCGGCGGTCGTCTTGTAGAAGTACTCGACCGTCGGCTCCGTGTCGCACGTCGCGTCGGCGTTCGCCTCGTCGGCCACGGTCGGCACGGTGCACAGGAGGGGGAGGTGCGGACCCGAGAACACCGGGCCCGAGATCGGGTGGTTCACGACGTCGAGGGTCGCAGTCTTTGACCCGGACCGCGCCTTGATGCGGCTCCGGCCGATCGGGAGGCCAGTGACCAGCCAGATCTGGTTGCCAATCGGCTTCGCGGATGCACGGGTGCCGTCGACCAAGAACGTGGACGGGGATGTCGCGTTGCGTACCTTCACGAGGACGTCGCCACCGGTCACGTACTGAGGCTGCGTGGAGAGCGCGATGACGTTGAGCCGGCGCGTGGCGGCGGCGCTCGTTCCGACGGTCAGCACTCCGGCCACGAGCGTGGCGATCACGATGAGAACGAGGGGTCGGCGCACGGGCCCGGAGGCTAGCGGGGCGAGCGGTACGGCTCGGCGTGACGACCGTTGCATGCTCTGGCACGGCCTGCCACGCGCCGTTAGTGTCGGAGATCTCGCCCACCGTGTTCGTCGGTCGGCGGAGTTGGGTCTGGCTCGGGGGGATCAGGATGCGAATCACCGGTGGGCGAATGGTCGCCGGCGCGGCACTGGCCGTGCTGGCACTCGGACTGGCCGGCTGCCGGCCCCACGGGCCCGGCTCGGGATCCGGGCACTCGAGCGGGGTGCGAGTCGTCGCCCCGGCCGCTCGCACCCAGGCCCCGGCGTCCGGCGAGGTGCCGGTCGACGTGCGCCTCGACCGCCACATCGACGCCGGCTCCCTGCGGGTGTGGCTCGTGACGGGCGGGTGGCACCAGGCGCGCGTCGAGATCACCGACCGTTTCACGCGGGATGAAGGCGGCGCGACCGCGCTGCTCCACGCCGCCGACCTGCGGCCGGGACTGACCACCGTCGAGGCCGTCGCGAGCTGGCGCCGGTGGGGTCACGACCACGGTCGTGGCCACGACGGCCACGGGCACGGCAAGTACGAATACCAGCGGGGCAGTGAGCGCGGCGCGAGCTCGTTCTCGTGGGAGCCCGAGGTCGATGTCGCGACCGCGAACCGCTGCGACGTCCTCGCAGCGGTGAAGTGCCTCATGCCCTTCCCGAACGACTTCTTCACCGTGGCCGACGGCGCGACGCCGACCGGCCGGCGAGTGCACTTCGATCCCGAGTCGACGACCGCGAACGCCAGCGGCGTGCGCGTCGACCCGACCGAGTGGAACCGCAACGACGGCTTCAGCCCGGGCGCGATGATCGTCACCTACGTGCCGGGCCTGGATCTGGCGAAGACCGGCGCCGCGCCCATCACCGACATCGGCGCATCCCTGCGTTCGGACCAGCCGATCGTGCTGCTCGACGCGACGACCGGCAAGCGGTGGCCGATCTTCTCCGAGCTCGACGGTCAGGCCGATCCGCCCGACCGGCGCGCGCTGATCATCCGTCCGGCCAAGAACCTGATCGAAGGCCACCGCTACATCGTGGCGATGCGGGGGTTGCGCGACGCCGGCGGCGCCGCGATCGAGACCGGACGCGGCTTCCAGCTCTACCGTGACCGCATCCCCACGTTCGCACCGCCCATCGAGGCCCGGCGTCGGCACCTCGAGCGCGTCTTCGGCGAGCTGGGTCGGGCGGGAATCAGGCGCGGTGACCTGTATCTCGCATGGGACTTCACCGTCGCGAGCGAGCAGAGCCTCTCGGGCCGCATGCTGCACATCCGTGACGACGCGTTCGCGTCGCTTTCCGGCGGCGTGCCCGGTTTCACCGTCACCCAGGTCGAGGAGAACGTCGACGACCGCATCTTCCGCCGGGTCACGGGCACATTCACCGTCCCTAACTACCTCACCGGCGACGGCAGCCCCGGGAACATGTTCGCCTACGCACCGGGAGCCGGTCCGGACGCGCTCCCGATTCGCAACGGTGACGTCACTGCGGGCTTCATCTGCAACATCCCGCGCTCGACGACCGCCGATGGCAACGACCCGGTTACCCCGGCACGCGGTGGTGTCTACGGCCACGGCCTGCTCGGAAGCAACGACGAGGTCAATGCCGGCAATGTCCGCACGATGGCCGACGAGCACAACTTCGTGTTCTGCGCGACCAAGTGGGCGGGCTTCTCCGAGGACGACATCGGCATTGCGGTCGCGACGCTCCAGGATGTCTCCAACGAGCCGAAGGTCGCGGACCGCACCCAACAGGGGTTCCTGAACACCCTGTTCCTCGCGCGTCTGATCAAAGACGGGCGAGGGTTCGCGTCGGACCCGGCGTTCCAGGCCGGCGCCGCGCACACGCCGGTGCTCGACGGCACCGTCTTCTACGACGGCAACAGCCAGGGTGGGATCCTCGGTGGCGCGGTGACCGCGATCTCGACCGAGTGGACGCGTGCGGTGCTCGGCGTTCCCGGCATGAACTACAGCACGCTGTTGCAACGCAGCTCGGACTTCCCGACGTACCAGACGATCCTGAACCCGTCGTACCCCGACGAGCTCGACCGCATCGTCGGATTCCCGCTGTTGCAGATGCTCTGGGACCGCGCGGAGGCGGACGGCTACGCCGCGCACATGACCGATGACCCGTACCCGGGTACGCCCCCACACCAGGTGTTGATGCATCTCGCCTTTGGCGACCACCAGGTCGCGAACGTCACGGCCGAGATCGAGGCGCGGACCATCGGGGCGAAGATCCTGCTACCGGGTCTCGCCGCCGGCCGCAGTCCCGACGTCGTGCCCTTCTGGGGCATCGAGCCCATCCCGGTGCTGCCCTGGAAGGGTTCCGCGCTCGTGTACTGGGACAGCGGCAACCCCGCGCCGCCGCTCGGCAACGTGCCGCCCACCGAGCCCGAGTTCGGCCAGGACCCGCACAGCCGGCCACGCGCGACGCCCGCGGCACAGCTCCAGAAGTCCGAGTTCCTCCGGACCGACGGGGCGGTCGTGGACACCTGTTCGGGCGTGCCCTGCCTCGCGCCGTTCTGATGACCTCCCGATCCGCATAACGTCGCGAGGATGCGCGTCGCCGCGATCCAGCTCACCTCGACCCCGGACAAGCAACACAACCTCGCCTCGGCGGGCTCGTTGATCCGGGCCGCCGCCGATGCCGGCGCCGAGCTGATCGCACTGCCCGAGCTGTTCAACTGCTGGGGGAGCGCGCGCGAGCTGCACGACGCCGCAGAACCGCTCGACGGCCCGACGATCACCTGGGCCAGGGAGCTGGCACGCGACCGGTCGTGTTGGCTGCTGGCGGGAAGCATCACCGAGCGCATCGCGGGTTCGCAGAAGCACGCCAACACCTCCTGCCTGATCGCTCCCGACGGCGAAGTCGTCGCGACCTACCGGAAGATCCATCTGTTCGACGTGAACCTCGAAGGATTCGCGTACCAGGAGTCCAAGACGGTGACACCGGGCGAGGAGATCGTGGTCGCCGACGCGGGCGCGCTGCGGATCGGCATGTCGATCTGTTACGACCTGCGCTTCCCCGAGGAGTTCCGGATCCAGGCCCTGCGAGGCGCGAACGTCGTGACGCTGCCTTCCGCGTTCACCGCGCCCACGGGCAAGGACCACTGGGAGCCGCTGCTGCGGGCGCGGGCAATCGAGAACCAGGTGTTCGTGATCGCGCCCGACCAGCGCGGCGCGAGCACGCCGAAGCTGCAATGGCACGGACGATCGATGATCGTCGACCCGTGGGGCGTCGTCCTCGCGCAGGCGCCGGACACCGAGTGCTTCATCACCGCGGACCTGGACTTCGCCGCGCAGAAGGATTCGCGGGCGCGCATCCCGAGCCTCGAGAACCGTCGACCCGAGACCTACGACTGGCCGGAGGAACGTTGAGCGATCTCCAGATCTCGTGTTCGTTCCCGCCGGGACCCGACGTCGTGGCGCACGCGCGAGTGGCCGAAGACCTCGGGTACGAGCGCGTCTGGTTGTACGACTCGCCGGCGCTCTACCCGGATGTCTGGGTCGCGCTTGCCCAGGTCGCCGAGCACACCGAGCGGGTGCAGATCGGCCCTGCGGTGCTCGTGCCCGGACTGCGCCACCCGCTGACCCAGGCGAGCGCGATCGCCACGCTCGAGGCGATCGCGCCGGGCCGGGTCGTCGTGGCGATCGGCACCGGGTTCACCGGCCGGATGGCCCTCGGCCAGCGGGCGATGCCGTGGGCGGACACGCGCACCTACATCGCCCAGGTACGTGGCCTGCTCGAGGGTGAGTCCATGGTCGTGGACGGCGCGGTCGTCAAGATGATCCCGCCGGACGGCTACCTGCCGCAGCGCCCGCTCTCGGTGCCGATCCTGGTCGCCGCGAACGGCCCGAAGGGCTTCGCCGTCGCGCACGAGCTGGGCGACGGCGTCATGAGCATCTTCGGCAGCTACCCGGACTTCTCGTGGTGCGCGCTACTCGCATTCGGCACCGTCCTCGACCCCGGGGAGTCACCGGACTCCGAGCGCGCACTGGCGGCCGCGGGTCCGGCGCTCACCGTCGTGTACCACGGCATGTACGAGTCGAACCCCGAGCTCGTCGAGTCACTGCCGGGCGGGATCGCATGGCGCGCCGCGCTCGAAGCCATTCCGCCGCACACCCGTCACCTCGCGGTCCACGAGGATCACCTGGTCGCGGTGACCGAGCGGGACCGCCCGCTGCTCTCGGGCGAGGGACTCGTGAGCTTCACCTGGACCGGCGAGGCCGACGTGCTGCGCGCGGCGACTCGACGCCACTGCGGCGGCGGGCACGACCGAGATCCTGTATGCGCCCATGGGCCCCGACGTGCCGCGGGAGCTGGACGCGTTCATGGCGATGGCGCGCGGGTGAGCACCGGCCGGGTCTGGCTGATCGCGCTCCTCCTCCTGCTGCTCGGCGGCAGCATCGGGGTTGCGGTCGCCGCGGCTACGGCCAAGAGCTCGACATCGAGCCCGACGACCACGACGACACTGCCCGAGACGACGTCGACCCTGCCGGCGACGACCTCGACCCAGCCGGCCGAGACCACCACGACCACCGCGCCGCCGCCGACCACGGCCCCGACCACGACCACCAGCACCACGACGACCACCAGCACCACCACCACGACGACGACCCGCCCCAAGGTCACCACCACCACGACCACCTGACCGCGAAGCCCCCGCCGTCTCGTTTCGGTGTCAGTTCGACACGCTGGGGCGTGTTCCAACGCCACCGAAAGGTGGTCGGACGGGGAGCTATGAGAGGGCGACGAGGTCCAGGAGGTCGTCGGACCAGTAGTCGAGGTCGCCGTCGGGCATGAGGAGCACGCGCTGCGGCTCGAGTGACGCGACGAACTCGGCGTCGTGGCTCACGAGAATGATCGCTCCCGGCCATCCCCGCAGCGCGCGACCGATCGCGTCGCGCGAAGGCGGATCCAGGTTGTTCGTCGGCTCGTCGAGGAGGAGGAGGTTGTGCTTGCCCGCGACGAGCTGAGCCAACGCGAGCTTCGTCTTCTCGCCACCGGAAAGCGTCCCCGCGTCCTGGAACGCGATGTCGCCGGAGAGCCCGAACGTCCCGAGCAGAGTCCGCAGCTGTTGCGCGGGGAGGCCGGCCGCGTCCGAGAGCAGCCCGAGCACCTCTTCGCCGGCGGTGATGCCCTCGTGCTCCTGCGCGTAGTAGCCCGCGGACACGTTGTGCCCGAGGTCGACCGTTCCTTCGTCCGCGGTCGTATGGCCGGCGAGGATCCGCATGAGGCTCGTCTTGCCGGCCCCGTTCAGCCCCATGACGAGGAGACGCTCGCCCCGGCCGACCGTGAACTCGACATCGGAGAAGACGGGCGGACCGCCGTAGCCCTTGGTCAGCCCGTCGACGGTGAGCACGACGTTGCCCGCGCGTGGTGGGTCCGGGAACTTCACCTCGATGTGCTTCTCGCGCTTCGGCCCGGTGACCTTGCTCGTCTTCAGCTTGCTCACCCGGGTGTCCAGTGACTTCGCGGTCTTCGCTCGCTTCGAGCTCTGGCCGCGCATGGTGTCGGCGAGGTGCCGCAGTCGATCGATCTCCGCACCCTGGCGCGTCGCGAGGCGCGTGAGGCGTTCCTCGTCGGCCGCCCGTGCAGTGACGTACTGCGAGTAGGTCCCGCGGTACTCGACGAGCTCGCCGTCGTTCAGGTGCAGCACGCGGGTGATCGACGAGTCGAGCAGGTCCAGGTCGTGGCTGACGACGAGCAGCGCGCCGCGGTACTGCTTCAGGAAGCCGACGAGCCATTCCTTGGCGTCGTTGTCGAGGTGGTTGGTGGGTTCGTCGAGGAGCAGCAGCTCGCTTCCCGCGAAGAGGATGCGCGCGAGCTCGACCCTTCGGCGCTCGCCACCGGAGAGCGCGTCGATCGGGAGGTCGAGGCGGCCCTCGGTGAGCCCGAGACCGGCCGCGATCCGCCGCACCTCGGAGTCCGCCGCGTAGCCACCGGCATCGCGGAACTGCTCCTCGGCGCGCGGCGAACTTCGCCACGTCGCGCTCGGTCGGGTCCTCTTCGATGCGAAGCCGGAGCTTCTCGACCCGTTGCGCGGCGGCATCGAGCCCGCGCCCGGAGAGCACGTGGGAAAGGGCGGTGTTGTCGACGCCCGCGCCGCGCGTCTGGGGGTTCTGGGGGAGGTAGCCGAGCTCGTCGGAGCGCAGCACCACGCCCCCGGCGGAGGCGCCTTCACCCGCGATGACCTTGAGCATCGTCGTCTTGCCGGTGCCGTTGCGACCGACCAGGCCGACCTTGTCGCCGTCGCGCAGCTTGAACGAGGCACCCTCGAGGGTGACCCGGCTCCCGATCTCGATTCGGAGGTCGCGGACCTGCAACATCGGGCCATCGTCCCACGGCCGGACCCGGGAGCTCGGTTGGTTTGCCCGGTCCCGGTCGAGGGCTATCATTGGGTTACCAGTCAGTAACTTGAGTGCGGTGACGCACGGGCCCGTGTCCAAGGAGGCCGAAAATGAGCGATTTCTCGCTCGATCTCAACGAGGACCAGCTGCAGATGCAGAAGTGGGTCCACGATTTCGCGGAGAACGTCATCCGCCCCGTGGCGGCGGAGTACGACGAGAAGGAAGAGACCCCCTGGCCGGTGATCCAGGAGGCGGCCAACATCGGCCTGTACTCCCAGGAGGCCATGACGAGCTTCTTCAGCGACCCGACCGGGCTCACCTTCCCGGTGATCAGTGAGGAGCTGACCTGGGGTTGCGCCGGCATTGCGCTCGCGATCTTCGGCACCACGCTCGGCGTGTCCGGGATCCTGGGCAGCGGTACTCCCGAGCAGATCGGCGAGTGGATCCCGCAATGCTTCGGGACTCCCGAGAAGATCCACCTCGCGGCGTTCGCGGTGACCGAGCCGGACGCCGGTTCCGATGTGAGCAGCTTGCGCACCCGAGCCGTCTACGACGAGGCCAAGGACGAGTGGGTGATCAACGGCGTCAAGACGTGGATCACGAACGGCGGCATCGACCACGTCCCGACCGTGCACGTCGTGGTCGCATCGGTCGAGCCCGAGCTCAAGGCGCGCGGCCACGCGAGCTTCGTCGTCCCGCCCGGCACGCCCGGCCTGAAGATGGGACAGAAGTTCCAGAAGATGGGCATCCGCGCGAGCCACACCGCCGAGGTCATTCTCGACGACGTGCGCGTTCCCGGTTCCTGCCTGCTCGGTGGCAAGGAGAAGCTCGAGGAACGCTTCGCCCGTGCCCGCGAGGGCAAGCGCAACCGGGTGCAGGCCGCGATGAGCACGTTCGAGGCGAGCCGGCCGCTGGTCGGCGCGCAGGCCCTCGGCATCGCGCGGCGCCGCGTACGAGTTCTCACTCGACTACGCCAAGGAGCGCAAGGCGTTCGGCCGAGCGATCATCGAGAATCAGGCGATCGCGTTCAAGCTCGCCGACATGAAGATGGAGATCGACGCCGCCCGCCTGCTCGTCTACCGGGCGTGCTGGATGGCCCGCAACGGCAAGCAGTTCGTCGCCGGTGAAGGTTCCATGAGCAAGCTGAAGGCGGGCGAAGTCGCCGTGTGGGCGACCGAGCAGGCCATCCAGATCCTCGGCGGCTACGGGTACGTGCGCGACTACCCGGTCGAGAAGTGGCACCGCGACTCGAAGATCTACACGATCTTCGAAGGCACCTCCGAGATCCAGCGCCTCGTGATCGCTAGAGCCATCTCTGGCGTGCATATCAAGTAGTCGCCGGGGCGCCCCGACAAACCACGCGAGCACCAGGCTCTGGGCCCGTCCATTCGCGTGCGGCGACATCTTCACTCGCGCCAGGGTCGCGGTGAAGAACGGGAGCGTTCCGGCGATCACGAGCCCGACGAGTCCGAGGAGGTTGAGCGTCAGGTGAGCCGCTCGCACGCGGCCACACATCGGCGCGTCGAGCCCGGTCACCATCGCGATGCCGAGCGCACAGCCCCCGAGCCCGGCCGCCAACGCGGCGAGGTACGAACGCAGCGCCACGTCGAAGCGTCGCTGCACACCGCTGGAGACATGTGGAACTCCGCCGGTCCTGCACCACGTCGGTAACGGCATGTACGGCGCCGTGATCATCGACCCGCCGGATCTACCGACCGTGGACCACGAGTTCATCTTCGTCCAGTCCGAGCTCTACCTCGGCGGGACGACCGAAGCCGGATACGTGAAGATGCAGAACGAGCAGTGGGACGCGGTCGTGTTCAACGGGTACGTCAACCAGTACTCGGCCGCCGCGATCCGCGTCGAGCCCGGCCAGACGATCCGCGCGTGGGTGCTCGATGCGGGGCCGTCGGAGAACTCGTCATTCCACGTCATCGGAACGATCTTCGACACCGTTTACCGCGAGGGCCACTACGAGCTCCGACCTGACGCGACTCACGGCGGTTCGCAGGCCCTCGACCTGCAACCCGCCCAGGGCGGATTCGTCGAGTTCACGCTCGAGCATCCGGGTACCTATCCGTTCATCACCCACAAGCTCGCCAATGTCGCCAAGGGCGCGCTCGGGTTGTTCCAGGCGGGCGAGCCGAGCCCGGATGCAAGCGGCGGGCACGCCGGCCACTAGAGCCGTGAGCACTCGCCGACGTCAGCAGACACCGGCATTGGAGGGCAAGGAGCTTCTCGTACGCGAGGGCTCGCCCCGAGCACGTCACCGCACATGCCGCCGGAGGAGGAGCGTCGGTCCTGCGCCCGCAGTCCGGGCGCCGATCAGCGGCTTCCGGTTCGGCTGACGATTGTGGCGAGTTGGTCCGCGTACCTGGCCGCGAGAGGTCCCGCGATCGCAGTCATCAAGACGTATGCCGCGGCGATCGCGCTCAGTGCGGCGCCGTCGCCTGCGGATGCACCGAGCGCGGCGATCACGATCGAGAACTCGCCGCGCGCGATGAGCACGCTCCCCGCTCGGATCCGACCGCGCGGCTTGTCGTGCTCGGACGAGCTGCGATCCAGCCGGACACGAGCTTTCCCCCGATGCCGACCATGGCGAGCACAGCGGCCGGGATGAGGACGACGACCAGGTCGCCGGGGTCGATCGAGAACGAGAAGAAGACGAAGAACGTCGCGGCGAACAGGTCTCGTAGCGGCCCGATGACCGCGGAGGCACGAGCCTGTACCGGACCGGACAGCGCGAGGCCGACGAGGAACGCGCCGATGGCGGCCGACACCTGCACTTTCTGTGCTGCGCCGCCGACGAGCAGTGTCAGCCCGAAGACTGCGAGGAGCAGTGCTTCGTCGGATGCTGGTGAGAGGAGTGCGCTGAGCCGGTGACCCCATCTGAGGGAGATGGTCATGATCATGGCGACCGCGGTGAGAGCGATGAGGACGGTGACGATCGTCTCGTCGGCTTCCCGGCCGGCGATGACGGCGGCCACGATTGGGAGGTAGACGGCCATCGCCAAGTCTTCGATGACGAGCAGGTTCAAGATTGCCGGCGTCTCCCGATTGCCGAGTCGGTCGAGGTCGGTCAGGACCTTGGACACGATGCCGGACGAGCTCACCCAGCAGACACCGCCGAGCAGCACTGCGGTGATCGGCTCCCAGCCGAGGACGAGACCGACGACGAAGCCGGGCGTGAAGTTCGTGATCGCGTCGACGACGCCAGGTACCGCGCTCGTGCGCAATCCGGCGCGTAATTCGTTGGGGCTGTACTCGAGGCCGAGGGTGAGCAGAAGAAGGAGAACGCCGATCTCACCTGCGATGTGGATGAAGTCGGCGCTGACGTCGAGGGGCGCGATTCCGCCCTTCCCGACCGCGAGTCCGGCGAGCAGGTAGAGGGGGATTGCAGTGATTCCGAGTCGTCCCGCGAGGCGGGCGAGCACCGAGAGGACGAGCGCGACCGCGCCGATCTCGATGAAGGCCACCGCGGGGTCGACGTTGGTAACTTGGGCGACGAGGGTCACGCTTCGAGCAACGCGCGTAGTTGCCTCAGGCCGTCGGACGTGCCAACTGCGACTGCGAGGTCGCCGCCGTTCAGCACGACGTCGGGGCCCGGCGCCGCCAGTGTCTCGTCGCCACGTAGGAGCGCGACGATCGAAGTCCCGGTGCGTGTGCGGAGCTGTCCGGAGCCGATCGTGGATCCGTCCTGCGGCGAGCCCGGACGGATCGGGATCCAGTCGATTGCGACGCCTTCGAGCCGTTGCACAGCCGCGATGGCCTCGCTCACGGGGCTGGCGCCGAGGAGCTCCGCCAACGTACGAGTGTCGTCCGGACTGAGATGGAGCACGGTCGAACACTCGTCGGGGTCGGATCGGTCGTACACCGCGATCTCGCGTCGTCCGGTGCGATGCGCCAGCACGGCGAGCCGCTCGCCGTAGGACGTCGTGAACTCGTGGCGCACACCGATGCCGGGAAGCTGCGTTTCGGTTACTTCAATCATTCCCTCAGCCTGCCGTATCGGGAGGCGTCGCGCCCATGAATCTCATGGCAATCGCGTTCCGATCGCCACGCGGGCCGTGTCTCTGCGTGGCCGGATCGAATCCTCGGGATCCGGTAGATGGATCGGCGGGTGTCCGGATCAGGAGGGTGTCGCGGTGTGCGTTTCGGTGAGGACCGCGTCGACGTGCACGCCGTCTTCCATACCAGGCACACCGGTGGCGTCGGCGTCGGAGCGGACCTTCGACTCGATGCGCTTCCCGATCTCGGCGTCGACGTTCTTCCAGTACTCGATGACGTCGTCGCGAACCCCGCTGAGGGCGCCGGCGACGGTGTCGACGAAGCGATCGCGTGCCGCGTCGTCGAAGACCTCGCGCACGAGGAGCCCGGCCTGGGCCCAGTCGTCGTCCTCGGCATGCAGGACGTAGGACTGTCGGACCATTTCGCAATCAGCCTCCCAACCCTCGGCCACCGGACCCTCGTCGTCGGCGTAGCCCCGGCCGAAGCTGTTCGGCGCGTACACGGGCGCGGTGCCGCTGTGCTCGTAGGTCATGGCGCCGCCGAAGGTGTAACGGTTCGGGGTGCCGTTCACCGGCTGGTTGACGGGGAGCTGGTCGAAGTTCGTTCCGATGCGGGCACGGTGCGCGTCGGCGTTTTACGACGTTCGCGCTTTGCTCGGGCCTCGTGGCATCCCTACTTTCATCCCTACAACTCGATCGGATCACCTGGACGCGAACTGACACCGTGGAGATTCGGGGCAGGTCAGTGGACTCGAGTCGTCTCAGTGGACGGTTCAAGAGGAACTACACGATCTTCGAAGGCACCTCGGAGATCCAGCGCCTCGTCATCGCACGCGCCATCTCGGGCGTGCACATCAAGTAGTCGCCGGCTCTCGACCTCGCCGGGTCAGGGGTCAGCGGGAACGAAGTTGAGAGTGGTGACGCCATAGCCAGTTTGGCGACTGGTAATGGCAGCGACGGCCCGGGCGCGACGACGTGCCGTACGCTCTCGGTCGTGAGCAAGGTTCGTTGTCTGGTCGCGGCGCTGGTCGTGCTCGTGGCGGTCGCGTGTAGCGGCTCGGGTGCTCCCGCAGCGAGGCCGGCAACGCCGGAGACTCGATCGAATGCAGCGCCGAGGGCGGTTGGGGTCGCAACCGCGGCGGAAGTGGCGCGAGGGCAGTGGTCCACGATTCCAGTTGCTCCGGTTCAGCCGCGGGATTCTGCGTCGGTGGTGTGGACCGGGCGGGAGATGGTGATTTGGGGCGGCACGTACGCCGATACGCATGACCGTTCCGACGGCGCGGCGTACAACCCGGAAACGAATCGGTGGCGCAAGCTGGCGCGTTCGCCGTTGTCGGCGCGGTCGGGTCCTTCGGCGGTGTGGACGGGTCGGGAGATGATCATTTGGGGTGGCGCAGCTTCTTCAGGCAAACGCGTGTTCGGAGACGGCGCGGCGTACAACCCGACCACGAATCGATGGCGGCGACTACCGCGTTCGCCGTTGTCGGCGCGGTCGGGCGCGGTTGCAGTCTGGACTGGACCCTCGGCGATGTTCCTCGGCGGTTCTGGAGTCAGGGAGGACCCGTGGCGTTCGCGGTCTGACGGCGCGGTCTACGACCCAGTCGAGAACAGCTGGCAGCGGATCGCTCCACCGCGCTCGGCACGACGGAGCTTCGCATGGCGGACTGCGATCCAGGCGGGACCGGCGCGGCTCCTTGCATTGACAAGCTGGGTGGTCACCCATAGGACGGCTCATGGATCCAGCACCCGCGGCGGCGCGGACCTCTTCTCCTTCGACGAAACGCGAAATCGATGGTCGCTCGAACCGAGTCCGAAGGATGGCGGTGTCGCCGACCCGTACGAGGCGGTCTGGGCAGGAGGGTTCGCGATCGTGCGAGGTTCGCCAATCAACTGCGGCATGTGTTCACACCCCGTCGCCGACGGCGTCACATCGATCTACACACCCCGATCAGGGACGTGGCGTCGGACCGCGCCCGACCCGCTTCGCACCGATCATGTTGCCTCGGTGTGGACCGGCCGCGGCCTGTTCTCGTTCAATGGCGGGACATCGATTCAGGGAGGAGGCATCGACATCGCGCCGGGCGATGCCAGCACCTACGACCCTGGCACTGATACGTGGGAACGTCTCCCGCGATCGCCGGGTGGGTGCACGAATCCATCGACACCGATCTGGACTGGCCGCTCCATCCTGATCTACTGCCCAGGGTCCGTGGCAACGACACGCCAGCCGGCGGGACTCATCCTCACGCCGCAGTGAGCATCTCACGATGTGAACGGCTACAACTCGCCTGTAGGCCGTGGACGGGGAGAGACGTGGAGAATCACCGCAGTTCAGCGGACCGGAACCGACCTCGCAGGCGACCCAAGACGATCTCCACGATCTTCGAAGGCACCTCGGAGATCCAGCGCCTCGTGATCGCCAGAGCCATCTCGGGTGTGCACATCAAGTAGCCGCCGGCTCTCGAGCTCGCCCGGTCAGGGGCGGTAGCAGGCGCACCCAGGCCAGTCCGTTCGTCCGGGGACGAGCTGCGCGCCGAGGCGGCGCGCGATTCTCTCGACGCCTGAACCGCTGAGGCGCGCCAACGCCTCGGTGCGACCGGCGAGGGCCAGGACGATGTCGCGTGCGTTGCCGGTGACGACGGGACCCGATGTGCTGCGTTGCCATTGCGTGTCGAGTGCCCGGAAGGAGAGCCCCCGTCCGACCCGCGCGCCGGGCGTGAAGGGATTGGGGACGGTCAACTCGGTCCGCAGCACCGCCGTGTACGCGGCCCGATCGATGTCGACGTGGCGTTCCAAGGGCGTGGCCATGTCGAGGAGATGCACGAGGTGGTCACCCAACAGCATCGGCGCGGGGAGCAGGCGCCCGAGACCCGTCGGCCGAGCGAATCCCGCTTCGAGCTGCCCCTGCAGGTCGGTCGGGCCGGTGACAACGCTGATCCGGTCGACGATCGATTCGGACGCCCGGTGAAATCGCCCGCGGTGGCGTGCCATCTCCCACGAGAAGGTGCGGATCGACGTGCAGAGCCCGGATACGAGGTGGGCCGCGACCTGGCGGACGGTCCAATGCGCGCAGAGACTCGGGTGCGCCCAGTCGTCGGCCGAGAGCGACGAGAGGAAGCGAATGATCTCGGCGTCGACGCCGGGGAGCAGATCGAGTGCCCGCGGTGACCTTGGCGTGTCGGAGGTTCCAACCTGGTTCATGACGCAAGGTGGTGACGGAGGAACGCGACGTGACGTGCTTGGATCTCGTCGATCAGCGGAGGGTGGTACACGTCGAAGTGGTCGGCGTCGACATGGAACACCTCGCCGCGCGGCGCGGTAACGGCAACGTGTTCGGCGATCGCAGGGTCCATCAGTGTCTCGCGTGAGCTGACGGTCACGAGCAAGGGACACGTGATCGACCGAGCGGCGCGGGCCGGTCGGTACCGCAGGAGCTCGAGGGCGACCGATGGCAGCAAGCGGTTGTCGAACTCGTAGCCGTCCGGCATGATCGAACGCCATCCGGACGCGGCCCCCGGCGTGGTCACGAGCGCCCGATCCCCGGGTTGGCCGACGATGCCGATCGTGGAGCGGGAGCGGTGCATCGCTCGCAGTGCGACGTCCCACATGATGGGCCCGGTGAGCGAGAGCCCGTGACGCACCCCGATACGACGGGACGCGTCGAACCCGTCGACGATCGGGCACTGCACCACCGCGGCGGCGATCGCGTGGTCGCGAGCCGCAATCGTGAGCACGTGCGCCGCGCCGAACGATGTGCCCCAGAGTGCAACCCGCCGCTCGTCGATCTCCGGATGTGAACGCACGAACGCAACGGCCGCGGTCACGTCTTCGATCTGACGTGCGACCGAGATGAGCTGGCGCGGTTCGCCGGGCGACGCGCCGAGGTGGCGGTAGTCGAAGGAGAGGACGGCGAAGCCCGCACCGGCGAAGGCCCGTTCGTACCGAGGGAGTGCCATCGCTCGGGTTGCACCGAGCCCGTGGGCGAGTACAACTGCCGGCCACGGCGGCGACGTTGACGGCGCGGTGAGCCACCCGGCGCAGGCGCCATCGCCGCTGGGAAACGTGACCTCGAGCGCAGTGGGGTTATTTACGTACGTCATACGTAGAACTATATACACGGACACTGTACGTTTACTAGGCATGGGCCGACGGCGGGCGTTCACGCACGAACAGATCGGCGCCGCCGCCCTCGTGGTGGTGGATCGCGACGGACTGGCGGAGCTCTCGATGCGCACCGTGGCGGCCGAGCTCGGCACCGGCGCGATGACGCTCTACAACTACGTGGAGGACCGCGCGGGGCTCGAAGCGCTCGTCGTCGATGCGGTCTCGGCGACGATCCGCCTCCCGCCGAAGACGCGGCGGAGTCGCTGGGCCGACCGTGTGGTCGAAATCGGGCTTGCGATCGCCGCGGCAGTTCGAGCGCATCCCGAGGTCGCGCCATTGGTGCTGACGCGCCGCTCGATGGCTCCGGCTGCGCTCCGACCCGCAGAGGCGCTGATCGGGGCGTTGCGCGAGTCGGGCCTGGACAAGCAGGAACTGTTGATCGCCTTCCGCACAGTGCTGGGCACGGTGATGGGGGTGATCCAGGCGGAGGTGGCGGGACCCGTTGCGCGACGCAGCGGTGAGTCACGCGCCGATGTGCTTCGGCGGTTCACCGAGCTCGACGCGACGGAGTTCCCGAATCTCATCGCGCTCTCATCCGCCGCGCGCACCAGCTCACTCGCCGCGGAAATGAGCGGCGCTCTCCAACTCGTGGTCGCGGGGATCGAACGCACCACCACGCGATCCAGCTGATGCGACGCCGGCGGAAGGATTCTTGCTACGTGCTCGCTCCGAGCTCCGGCACCCAGGCACCGTGGAGGCCGAACGGCACCCGGTGGGGGATGCGGATCCTCGCGACGGGTGGGGCCGTGATGTCAGAGGCGTCGAGGAGCACCAGGTCGGTCGTCGACGACCCGGGAGTGAACTCGTAGGTCATCAGGTAGCCGTCGTCCGCCGGCGCGTCCGGCCGGCGGGGCACGAAGACGGCTTCACCGAACCCCCGCTCCCCGCACCGCAGGTCCTGGACGGCCCCCGAGTCCACGTCGTAGCGCAGCAGGCGGTTCCACTCCCCGGCCACGGTGGTCGGATGGTCCGGGTCCTTGCCCGCGACGTGGTACCAGCGATGGTGCCGGCCGATGTGGCGGTCGTCGATCCGAGGGAACTCCGCCATCTGGTCGTCGACCTGGGTGATGGCGACCGTGGCGCGGTCCAGGTCCATGACTGCGCGGTGGATGCCGGACGCGGCCGGATCCTTGACGAGACCCATGCCGGGGTTCGTCCAGTACGGGTAGTCGATGACGATCCGCCGGCCCGAGGCGTCGAAGTCGTCGAACGCGTTGGCCGTGTGCCAGACCCAGAACGCGTCGGTGCGCGCCCGCACGACCGGTCCACCGTCGCGGGGGACGGCCAGGAACTCGACGCCCGCGTCCGGATCCCACTTCAGCAGGGACCCGCCGTGGAACACGGCGTCGAAGTCGAACAGCACGGGGCACACGATGAGCACGAGGTGCGTCGGGGTGAGGGCGCAGTCGTGGATCATCGTCGGTCCCGAGAGCTCGATCGGCGTCTCGGGGCGCGAGACCGTCCCGTCGGCTGCGACCGTGGCCCAGGTCAGCCACGGCTCGGACTCGATGCCGTAGCGGAACACCACCATCTCGCCGGTGTCCGGGTCGATCTTCGGGTGCGCGCACATGCCCTTCGGGAGCGCGCCGTCGAAGGAGTACGGGCCGATCGTCGACAGGTCGGGGGTCAGCTCGAAGGGTCGTGCTCCCTCGGCCAGCGCCAGCAGCCGGCCACCATGGTGAACGACGTTGATGTCCACCAGGTCCCGCTCGGTGCCGGCCAGGTCCGGGCCGACCTGGTCCGCGGTGGGCAGCTCACCCGTCATCACGCCGGGCCACAGGGCACGCCCGGCCCGCTCCTCGGCCTCGATCGCCGGTGTCCGGACGAAACGGTTGCTGTAGTGCGCGCGGCCGTCGCCGAACCACACGCCGTGCACCATCCCGTCGCCGTCGAGCGGGTACAGGTAGCTGCCGAGGGGCGTGAAGCGGGGGTTGGGCCCGTTGCGCAGGTAGGCCCCCGTGAGGTCGGCCGGGATCTCGCCCGCGATCACCTGGAGCGGATCGGCATCGATCTCGTCGAGGGTCGGGGCGAAGATCCCGTTCAGCTGGGGAACGGACGCGACGTCAACGGGCTGGGCCATGTCTGGGTCTCCTGGGCTCCGGGGGCAGTCCGGCACCGTTGGTACTCGGCCGGTCGAACGGCCGACTTGACCCCACCGGCGTGGCCGCCGCGCCGGACCGCCCTCGTTCGGGCGGGCCGGGGTTCGGCCGGACCGGGCCTGTTGGTACGTTGCGCACATGGTGAAGCTGCAGGACCCAGAGCTCGCGGATCGCTGACGTGCCGGCGATCTCGTTCTCCCGCCGGCTGACCGAGCTCGCCGACGCCGACCCGGACCGGCCCGCGGTCACGTGCGGCGCGGCAGAGCGTGACCCGGTCGGAGCTCTTGTCCCGGGCCGACGACCTGGCGCGGGAGCTCGCCGACGGTGGGGTCGGCGTCGGGTCGATGGTGAGCGTCGCGCTCCCGAACTCGGTCGACTGGTTCGTCGCGACCGTCGCCGCGTGGAGGATCGGCGCGATCCCGCAGCCGCTCAGCAGCCGGTTGCCCCAGCGCGAGCTCGAGGCGATCGTCGAGCTCGCTGATTCCGCAGTCGTGATCGGCGCCGAGCCCGGGTCGCTCGGCGATCGTTGGTGCCTGCCGCGCGGATATCGCGCGGTTGCCCGGCCGGATGCCGAACCGCGGCCGGACGCGGTGAGCCCGGCCTGGAAGGCACCGACATCAGGGGGTTCGACCGGGCGTCCGAAGCTCATCGTTGCCGGCGATCCCGGCCTCGTGAACCCGGACGGGCCACCGCCCCTCGCGATGGGCACGGACGGATGCCTGGTGATGCCGGGACCGCTGTACCACAACGGCCCAATCGTCTGGTCGTGCCAGGGGCTCTTGTGGGGCAAGCACATTGTGGTGCTCCCGCGCTTCGATGCCGAGGGCACGCTCAACGCGATCGCGGCGTACGGCGCAGACGTCGTCTACCTCGTCCCGACGATGATGAAGCGCATCTCGGCGCTGCCCGAAGGGGTGCGCGACGCGTACGACCTGTCGTCGTTGCGCGTCGTGTGGCATCTGGCCGAGCCGTGCCCGTCATGGCTCAAGGACGTGTGGATCGACTGGCTCGGGCCCGAGAAGATCTACGAGCTCTACGGTGGGACCGAGGGCCAGCTCGCGACGATCATCACCGGCACGGAGTGGCTCGAGCACCGCGGTTCGGTTGGCCGGCCCATCGGCGGCGAGATCATGATCTGCGATCCCGACGGCCACGAGCTCGCGCCCACCGAGCCCGGTGAGGTGTGGCTGCGCTCCGCGCGTGACTCGCCGGCCTACCGCTACGTCGGGGCCGAGGCCCGCACCCGTGAGGGAGGGTGGGAGTCGCTCGGTGACAACGGATGGCTCGATCCGGACGGCTATCTCTACCTGGGCGACCGGGTGTCGGACATGATCCTCACCGGTGGCGCCAACGTCTATCCGGCCGAAGTGGAGGCCGCGTTGCTCGAGCACCCCGCGGTGCGCACGTGCGCGGTGATCGGCCTGCCCGACGACGACAAGGGGAACCGGATCCACGCCCTGGTCGAAGCGGAACCC
The DNA here is from genome assembly GCA_963770095.1 of uncultured Acidimicrobiia bacterium. Classification (GTDB taxonomy): domain Bacteria; phylum Actinomycetota; class Acidimicrobiia; order IMCC26256; family JAENVU01; genus Chersky-806. The sequence continues at coordinate 1,114,401 of CAVYOO010000002.1, read as the reverse complement.
GGTGTGCTCTCCGACGCGGAGCTGGGCGTGTTTCTCGGGGACCGGCTGGTTGCCTACAAGCTTCCCCGCACCTACGAGTTCGTCGAGGTGCCGCTGCGCGACGACGCCGGCAAGGTGCGTCGCGGCGAGCTCCGGACCGATCGACTGGCCGGTCCCGGACGCCTTCCGAACGATGGCAACCGGAGCGAGCGATGAGCAAGGAGGCAGTTCATGAAGACGAGTGACGTGCTGATCGACACGTTCGGGCGGGTGCGCGAGATCGTCGAGTACGTCGTCGACGGGCTGACGGTCGAGGAGCTGCTGTACCGGCCCGGGCCGGACGCGAACTCGATCGCGTGGCTCGTCTGGCATCTGACCCGCATCGAGGACGACCACGTTTCCGATCTACGCCGCACCGAGCAGGCCTGGACCGCGCAGGGCTGGATCGAGCGGTTCCAGCTGCCGTTCGACTCGTCGGCGACCGGCTACGGGTTCAGCTCCGCCGAAGTTGCCGTGTGCCGGGTCGATCCACCCGAGCTGCTCGTCGGCTACCACGACGCCGTGCACGCCGAGACCGTCGCCTACCTCGAGACCATCGACGACGCCGAGCTCGATCGCATCGTCGACGCGTCGTGGGAGCCGCCGGTGTCGGCCGGCGTCCGGATCGTCAGCGTCGTGTCGGACACGCTGCAGCATGCGGGCCAGGCGGCGTACGTCCGGGGCTTGCTCGAGTCCCGGTAGCGTGCCGCCCATGCTCACTGGTGCACGCATTCTCGTGACCGGCCCGACCGGTCAGGTTGCCCTCCCCGTCACCCGCGCGCTCGCGGTCGGCAACGACGTCATCGGCATCGCCCGGTTCCGCGACGCGGCGGCGCGGGCGACGCTCGAAGAAGCCGGGGTGACGTGCATCGAGGCGAACCTCGCGGACGGGAACTTTGACGCCGTGCCCGACGATTTCGACTACGTGCTGAACCTCGCGGTGGTGAAGAGCGGCCGTTGGGATGTCGACCTCGCCGCGAACGCGGAAGCGACCGGTCTCCTGATGGCCCACTGCCGCAACGCGAAGGCCTGGCTCCAGTGCTCCTCGACCGGCGTCTACGAACCGGCCGGTCAGCACCCGCTGGCCGAGACCGACCCGCTCGGCGACAACCACCGCGTGATCATGCCGACGTACTCGATCTCGAAGATTGCGGCCGAGACGGTGGCCCGGCTCGGGGCCCGGCAATGGAACCTGCCGACCACGATCGCCCGCCTCAACGTCCCGTACGGCGACAACGGCGGATGGCCCGCGTTCCACCTCGCAATGATCGAAGCCGGCCAGCCGGTGCCGCTGCACCCGGACCGGCCGAACACCTTCAACCCGATCCACGAGGACGACATCATCCGGATGATCCCGCGGCTGCTCGAGCTCGCGTCGGTTCCCGCGACCACCGTGAACTGGGGTGGCAGCGAGACCGCGAGCATCGAGGAGTGGTGCGCGCTCTTCGGTGAGATCACCGGACGCGACGTCGAGTTCGTCGAGACCGATCACACCATCGGTTCGGTGGTCATCGACCCCACCAAGATGCACGAGCTGGTCGGCCCCACCAAGGTCGACTGGCGCGACGGCATGCGCCGGATGGTCGCAGCCCAGCACGCACGCGTTTCGGGGTGACTCACGGTCGCTATAGCGACCGAATTACGCCCCGAAACGAGTTGGGGTCAGCGGTGGGCGCGGTAGCGACCCATCTCCTTGAACGCCTTCACGGCGTTGAGCCGCTCGTGTGACGGGTCGAGACCCGCGTAGATCGAGTCGACGTTCACGATCGTGCGCTCCCAGTCGCCCCAGTCCGCGTACTCGCCCAGCTCGATGTCCCAGGCCGCGTCGATCGACGACATGCCCGCGTTGAACCGGGCGGTCGCCTCGCCGTCGATCCACTCGAGGTAGCGCTCGAACTGCGCGACCCCCTCCACGTCCGCGAGCGGGCCGTGGCCGGGAACGACGACGCGGGGCCCGAGCTCGCGGATCCGGCGACAAGCGGCGATCCAGTTGCCGATTGGTCCCGCCCACATGATCGGGGTCGAGCCGTGAAAGAGGATGTCGCCGGTGAACACGACGTCGCCGTCGGGGAGCCAGGCGATGACGTCGCCGGCGGTGTGGGCCGGGCCCACCTCTTCGAGGGTGATCTCACGGCCGCCGATGTCCACGGTCAACGAGCCGGCGAAGAGGTCGGTCGGCGGAACCGACTCGATGTCGTCGAACGTGAAGGGCCCGAACGTGTCGGCCACGAGCCGGTTGCCGTCCTCGCCGATGTCGAGCTGCTTGAACGCGTGCAACAACGGCGGTGGGACGTCGTCCATCTCCTCCGCCGCGGCCTCCGACGCGATGATCCGCGCGTCGCTCACGAGCTGGTTCCCGTAGCAGTGGTCGCCGTTCGCATGGGTGTTGACCACGGTCTCGATGGGTCGCGTCCCGGTCACGGTGCGCATGGAGTCGAGCATCTCGCGGGTCAGCCGCAGATCGAAGAGAGTGTCGACGAGCAGAGACGCCCCGTCACCCGCGACGAGACCGGCGTTGCTGTACCCCCACGAACCATCGGGCTGGAGGTACGCCCAGACCCCGTCGGCGACCTCGTGCAAGCCAAGCTCGAACATAAGGCCGAAGAGTACCGGTCCGAGCCGGCGGATCCCTAGGCTCCGCCCTGATGGACGACGTGCTGCAGGATGTGCTGACGGCCGCACTCGGCACACCCATCACCCGCACGACTCCGGTACGTGGGGGAGATGTGGCGATCGCGTACGCCGTCGATCTCGACGACGGCCGGCGGGTGTTCGCGAAGACGCATCCCGGTGCCCCAGCCGAGTTCTTCACGACCGAAGCGGCCGGGCTCACCTGGCTCCGTGACTCGGGTGCGATCGCGGTTCCGGCAGTGCTCGCAGCTTCGGACGATCCGCCGAACTACCTGGTGCTCGAGTGGATCGACGAAGGGCGCGCCAACGGGGCCACGGAATCGGATCTCGGCGCCGCCCTCGCTCGACTGCACGACGCCGGTGCGCCGTCGTTCGGGAGGGAGGACCGGCGCACGACGGGCAGCCGTGGGCTCCCGAACGCGCCGTGCCGGACCTGGGCCGAGTTCTACGCGACGAACCGCCTGCTCCCGCTCGCTCGGCTCGCGCGCGCCGCCCGCGCGCTGCCCGAACCGGCGAGCGACGCCCTGGAGCGGCTGGCGGGAGACCTCGACCGGTTCGACCCGGGCGGTGAGCCACCGGCCCGGCTGCACGGAGACCTGTGGGCGGGGAACCGTCTCGTCGACGCACGCGGGCGCAGCTGGCTCGTCGACCCGGCCGCGCACGGCGGCCACCGCGAGTTCGACCTCGCGATGATGCGACTCTTCGGTGGCTTCGGGCCGGACTGCTTCGCGGCCTACCAGGAGATCCACCCGCTGGCCCCGGGTTGGGAGGAGCGGGTCCCCCTGCACCAGATCGCTCCGTTGGTGGTCCACGCGATCAAGTTCGGGGGCAGCTACGTCGACGCGGCAGGCCGGGCGATCCACCAGTACGTCTGACCGGCCCGTCCGGTCGCCGCGCGCAGCGGGATCCCGCCTCGCGGAGCTCAGTCGCGGTCGAGCAGCCGGCGCGGGTGGCGCCCGTCGACGTAGCCGATGAACGGCGAGCAGATGTTGTAGCCGAGCAGCTCCTGCAGGCGCGGCGAGAGGCCCGCGACGACATCGGGTGGCACGGCGAGCACGTGGTTCTCGACCGGCCGCAGCCACGCGACGCCGTAGTGCAGCACGACGCCACTGCGCGAACGCTCGGTGCGATTGGCGCCACCGCCGTGCCAAAGGCTTCCGAGGTAGATGAGCGCAGCGCCAGCCGGCATCTCCACCGATCGGGTCTCGGTCGCAGGTCCGGGCTGCTCGTCGACCCAGCGGTGACTCCCGGGCACGACGCGCGTCGCGCCGTTCTCCTCGGTGAAGTCGTCGAGTGGCCACATCACGTTGACGACGAGCTCGGTGTGGGGACGCAGGATCGGGTAGAGCGCGTCGTCCGGGTGCAACACCTGCGCGACCTCACCGGGGCCGATCTCGATCGCCGTCGGCGCGCTGAGCTGGTACTCGCCGAGGACGCGATCGAGCACCTCCAGGATCAGCGGGTGGGTCGCGGGATGGTCGAACACCCGCGTCTTGGCGAAGAGGGCGTACACCCGGCGGGTGAGGTGACCCTCGAAGTCGTCCCGCCCGCTCGGCGTCGCGGCGAAGATCGCGGCGAGCTCGGTACGTGCCGCCTCGACCTCGTCCGGGTCGAGGACACCGTCGACGACTGCGTACCCGTCCTGGTCGAGTGCCGTCACGATCGCGTCGACCGACCAGGTCGCGTGGAGCTGCGATGCAGTCATCGAGATCCCCCTCCGAAGGCCACGCAGCCTACCGGCGCAATGGTCCGAGATCACCGAGCACCACGCCATAGCCTGAGCCCGTGGACCAGCCTGCAGCGAACGAACCGGCAATCTTGGTCGAGCACGTCGTGAAGCGCTTCGGTGATCTCGAGGCGCTCAAAGACGTCTCCTTCGACGTCCCCGTCGGGCGGGTGCTCGGGCTCCTCGGCCCGAACGGGGCTGGGAAGACGACTGCAGTCCGCGTCCTGACGACGTTGCTCCCGCCGGACGAAGGTCGCGCCCTGGTCCTCGGGTGCGACGTCACGAAGGACCCGACGCGCGTGCGGGCGTCGATCGGGCTCGCCGGCCAGTACGCCGCGGTCGACGAGAACCTCACCGCGCGGGAGAACCTCCGACTGGTCGGTCGGCTCACCCATGTGTCCGACGCCGACATCAAGCTCCGCTCCGACTCCCTGCTCGACCGGTTCGACCTCCTGCACGCGGGTGACCGGCTGGTGCGCACCTACTCCGGAGGCATGCGGCGCCGCCTGGACCTCGCCGCGGCGCTCGTGCACGAGCCGCCGGTGCTGTTCCTCGACGAACCGACGACCGGGCTCGACCCTCAGGGTCGCACGGAGCTCTGGACCGTCATCGAGGACCTGGTCTCCGGCGGGACGACGGTGCTGCTGACCACCCAGTACCTGGAGGAGGCCGACCGGCTCGCCGACCGAATCGTCGTGATCGACCACGGCTCGGTCATCGCCGAGGGCACCTCGGCCCAGCTCAAGGCCCGGCTCGGCGAGACCGTGATCGAGCTCAGCTTCCGCGACGACGCCAGCGTTGCCGAAGTGGCGGAGCGCGTGGCTCCGATCGGGGCGGTCACCCGTGAAGGCCGGGTGGTCCGGGTCAACGTCTCCGACGGTGCGACCGCGATGATCGAGCTCGTGCGCATCCTCGATGCCGCGTCGCTCGCGCCCGCGACGATGGCGTTGCGCGAGCCCACCCTCGACGACGTCTTCCTCTCACTCACCGGCCACGCAGCCGAGGAGCCGACCGCCGAAGATGACGACGCCCCACCGACGAAGAAGTCCCGACGCGCCCGACGGAGTGCCTCGATGACCGCGACCACGACCTCGCCGAACCTGCAGCTGCGCGAGGATCATGCCCGGCCCGTGAGCGACGCGCTCACGATGGCGTGGCGGAACCTGCTCAACATCCGCCGCAACCCGCAGCTCCTCGTGTTCGCCACCATCCAGCCGATCATCTTCGTGCTGATGTTCCGGTACGTCTTCGGCGGGGCGATCGCGGCGACGTGGACGGTCATCCGGTTCCGTACGTCGACTACCTCATGCCCGGCATCTTCGTGCAGACCGTGGTCTTCGGCGCGCTCACGACCGGTGTCGGCCTGGCGGAAGACCTGCACAAGGGACTCATCGAGCGCTTCCGGTCGCTCCCGATCGCTCGCTCGGCCGTGCTGATCGGCCGGACCTGGGCCGACCTCGTCCGCAACGTCTTCGTCATCCTGCTGATGGCGGTGGTCGGATTCCTCGTCGACTGGCGGATCGCCACCAATTCCTGGGTGTGATCGCGGGACTCCTGATCGTGCTGGCGTTCGTCGTACTCGCTCTCGTGGGTGTTCGCGATCGTCGGGCTCATCTCACCCGACGCCGAGACCGCGCAGGCGGCCTCGTTCCCGATCCTCGCCGGCTGGTGTTCGCATCATCGGCCTTTGTTCCCGTCGATACGATGCCGGGCTGGCTGCAAGCGTTCGCCAATCACCAGCCGGTCTCCGCGGTGTGCAACGCGGTTCGCGCGCTGACTCTCGGCGGCCCGACGCAGCGACTACGTGATCACGGCGCTCGCCTGGATCGTCGCCATCGTCGTCGTGTGCGCGCCGATCGCGGTCCGCAAGTACCGCCAGACGGCGTAGAGCTCCTCAGCGCGACGCCGCGCAGCGACTCGGCGATGAACACGCCGAGCTGATCCGAGCCGGCCGGGCTCAGGTGCAGGCCGTCGGCCTGGTGCCACTCCGGATGGTTCCGGAACCGGGCGCTCATGTCGACGAGCGAGAGGTTCGACCAGCGTGCGCGGGCCGCGACCAGCGCGTCGTTCACCGCCTCGGGGTGGGCCGGGTAGCTCGGCTGGGCCTGGACGTTGAGCCAGACGACGGGAGTCGTGCGGGGAATCTGGCGCATGAACCGTTCGACTGCCGCATCGATGTGCGGGCACGCGGCAACGCAATTGTTCGTGCCGAGCTCGATCACGATGACGTCCGGATTCGCATCTGCGATCAGATGCTTCATGCGGCTCGTCCACGCGCCGATCGTCGTGGCCGGCGCCGCGGTGATGGTCGGTACCCACCCTTCGGACTTCAACCGCTCCGTCACCGGCCCGATGGACTGCCAGAGCAACGAGTCACCCACCAGCAGCACGCGGTGACCGCGGACGTGAGGCGCCGGGCTCCGGGACGGGGCCGGTGCCGGTGCCGGGGAAGCAGTCCCGACCGAGGTGACGCCGAGCGCGAACATCACCGCCATGGCCACCGCAATGACCAGCAGTCGCAGGATCGAGCCGCTCCGTTCCATCCACCCGAGCCAACCCCGCGCGGGTCAACCCCGGGTGAACGCCACCTGAGAACGAGCCGAGAATCGCGTGACGGTCAGGTGGCGGGTGGCGGCGGGCACTGCACGCCGATCGAGCCCACGAGCTGGGCAAAGGTGGCCCGGGCCACGAGCCAGCGATCGTCGATCCGCCGGGCGCGGCCCTCGATGCCGGGGAGCAGCGTTTGCCCGCCGCGCTCCAGCGAGAACCACACGACCGCCTCGTCGGCGCTGAGGAACTTCACGAGTTCCACCTGCACCGTGGCGGGGACGTCGTTTCCGCCCGGTCCGCGCGTGCCGGCCTCTCGCAGCGCAGGCCCGAGGTTCGCGCCGCCTTCCACTGCCGGCACCGCCTCGCCGTCGTCACTGAGGGTCACGATCCGCTCGAACGAGTCCCGGACCTCCGCCTCGGCGGCGGCGAGGTCGGCGGGAAGCCGTCCGGTCGGGATGTGCTGCTCGGCCCGTTCCGCAGGCCCGAGGACCGGGAACGCCCGCCCCTGCATTCTGGACATCACCGCTTCAGTCAGATGATCCACGTCCTCGAGATCCACCCCGGACAGATCGATCTCGCGCTCGGCCGCGAGCTTCAGCATCGATGCGATTCGAAACTCACGCGGGTCACGGAATGTGGAGCCGTCGGGCGGGGTGAACTCGAACACCGCCGGGTCGATCGTTCCCGGCCGCTCGAAGAGCGTCGTCGTCCAGGTCGCGCAGACCTCGCCCTCGAAGCGACCTTCGACGTCGAGCACGATGCCCGTCTCCTCGTCGACGCGGCACGAGTGCTCCTGTCCGGGCCACGGCACGATCGCGGACATCATCATCCGGTGCTGCATCGACTCGGACGAGAGCTGCAGCTCGAGCGACCAGCAGCGGCGCCCGGCGACGAGAACCGGATCGCCGACCTCGATGTCGAACCGGCCGAGCAACCAGCGGGGTTCCAGGAGTGGCGACCACGGCGGGTGCGAACGTTCGAACTCCGGGCTGCGCAGGCCGCCCGCACTGGGCGAGTAGGTGTACAGCGCGTCGGGCGCGAGCACCATCACGTAATCGTCGGCGTTCGCACGCCAACGCTCGGCGGCTGAGGCGCCAGAGCTCGTGATCGGTCACCGCACGACCGGGTTCGCCGGAGCCGGTCGAGAGGAGAACGCTGTTGGCCTGATCACCCGGTTGCTGCTGCATCGACCATTCGTGGATCCTCGGGATGACGGCCTGCTCGACCATCTGGGTCGCGCGGATGTGCAGCGGGCCGTCGACGCGCGGCGCTTCGTAGAGCGCTTCGAGGATCTCACCGAGTCTGCCCACCCGCGCGACGGTAGCGCCGGGTCGTACGCCGCGCCCCCGGGTTTCGACGCCTCCGGGTCAGGCCGCCAACGCGGCGATCGCGGCCATGACGTCGGCCGGGAGGGGGCCGGCATCAGCGGCCTCCACGCACTCCGCCAGCTCGGCCCGGTTCTTCACGCCGAGGACGACGGAGTCGACGCCGGGCATCGTGAGTGCGTACCGGTGGGCGAGTGTGGCAGTGGTCATCCCGAGCCCGCGGGCCAGCGCCCGTACCGGTTCGGCGCGCTCGAAGTCGGTCGCGACGGGGTTATCGGGCGGGACGTCGCGATCGAGTGCGTCGGTGATCGCGCCCGCACCGACCGCCCGGATCCCCAGCACCCCGATGCCGAGCTCGGCCGCGGCGGCGATGATCTCGCGCGGCTTCGCGTCCTCGTCGTAGCGGCGGATCTCGCCCGGCGAACCGAGGAGGTTGGCGATGGCCTGCACGGCCGCGGGCCGGGGCTCGTCGCGCAGGGCGCGCGAATGTCGTCGCCGGGGGTCCCGTCCCCGTGATGCCCCACGCGCCTATCACTCCTTCGTCGATCAGCGCGGCCATCTCCGTGCGCCAGGCGTCCGCATACGTCGTCCAGCTGGTGGCCCGCCGGTGCTGGTGCTCGCCGAGCTGGGGGAGCACCCGGCCGTCGTCGACGATGTAGGTGTGCAGGAAGCACAGGTCGACGCGATCGAGCTGCAACGTCTCGAGGCTGCGTTCGAGCGAGCGGCGGATGCGGTCCCGCGGACGTTCGTCGACGGGATCGCCGAGCATGACCTTGGTGGAGACACGGACTCCGGGTGGGAGGTTGCCGCCGAAGGCCTCGGCCACCACGAGTTCGGACTCGCCGCGTCCGTAGGCCGGCGCGAGGTCGAGCAGGTCGATGCCGGCCGCGACCGCGGCGTGCACGGTGGCGACCGCCTCGCCTCGATCGGTCGGCCCCCACACCTGGCCGAGCCCACCGCCCCCGAGGGTCAGGGCGCTGACGGGACCGAGGGGGCCGAGGTCGTGACGCTGCAACTGCTCAGTCGGCCGGTTGCTCGATGACGGCGTTGAACGCCCCGCGGGTCCGGCCGATCGTCGCGCCGGCGCACACGATGATCGCCAGGACGACGACGGTCGTCCTCGCGGTGTACGCATTGGTGTACAGCAGTGCCTCGGCCACGAGCGCGTCGATCGCCAGCGAGAGCCCGAGCGCAGTGACCCACAGCGCAACCGGCTCCGTGGTGTTCCGCAGCATCCGGATGTAGGGCAGCCCGGGGATCACGGCGAGGAACCACAGCAGTGGCACCATCGAGACCGCGTCGCCGGTCGCGACGGCCGCCGCGAGGACCGCGGCGATGCTCGAGGCGACGACGAGGAGAAACCACCGCGTGGACGACGTCATGGCGTGCCCACCTTCTTGTCGCGCTTCACGCGCACGACCGTAGCGTCGTCGCTGTGGTACACGACGACGAAGCGCGGTGACGCCAGCACCGCGCGCTCGACGCGAGCCAACGAACCACGGGGGAGCGGGCCGATGGCGTCGATCTGCGCCTTCTGCGAACGGGTGATCACGAGGTAGGCCTGCCGGTACCGGGGATCGCCGAGCCACTCGGCCAGCTTGGTCACGGGATGGTCGAGCACCTGCGTGGCCGAGGCGGTGGGCTCGCTCGCGAGCGACACGTAGGTGAAGCGCTCCGCGTTGTGGAATTGGTTGGGGTAGTCGCGGGTGCCTTCGACGATGAGCGTGTTCGGTGGCGCCCGGTCGTAGACCAGCGCCGCGGCACGGATCTCGCTCCGGGTGAAGTACGACCACGACTCCTTGCCGTAGTACCGCGAACAGGAATCCAACCAGGATCAGCGCGCTCATCCCGATCGCGAGCACCGTCGTGAACCAGCCCTTCCCGGCATCGCGGTCCGGGTAGAGGAGCTGCGCCACGAAGAATGCCGCGAACGGCAACGCGAAGAGGAACACCCGGAAGAGCGCCTCGCCGTCGTAGTTGCCTCCGACCAGGATCACCACCGGGCAGACCAGGAGGACGGCCGCGGCCGCATCCCAGCTCCCCCGCCTGACCCGACGCACCAGTCCGCACACCGCGAGGAGCGCGACCAGTGCCACCTGGAGTCGACCGAGCTGCGAGACGATCTTCTGGCTTTCCTGGACGTGGCTCAGCTGGACCAGGTTGCTGCTGAGGTTGGCGGAGAACGAGCCGAAACCCTTGAAGATCGAAGACGTGTTGGCGAACCAGTAGGTGTGGGCCCCGGTGAGCAGCCACCCCACCGTCATCGCCCCCATGAGGAGCGGGAGGGTCCGTACCCGAAGCACGCCGAACAGCGCGAGTCCGACGAGCGCGGCGGTCAAGACCAGTGGCGTGAGCGGATGGCTCGTGGCGACGACCGCGAACATCGCCGCAAGGATCCCGACGGTTCCCCACGTCGACGACGTGACCGCGGCCGGCGTGGCCTTGGATGCCGTCGCGCGAAGCGATGGGACCAGTCGCCGGAGGATCCGCGGTGCCGTGGGGCGCTTCGAGAGTGACGTGAGCACGACGCCCAACGAGACCAGGTACAGGAAGTAGACGAACGCCTGCGGAGCGAAGTAGTTCTGCCCGACCCAGTTCGCGATGAAGAAAGAACCAACACGCGGTAAACCTCACGCGGCGATCCTCGGTGAGCGCCCCGAAGAGCATCCACAACGCGGCCAGGTTGAACAGCTCGAAGACAGGCGGTGCCCATGCCGCGAAGGAGAGCGCGCTCTTCAACCCGACTGCTTCGGTGAGGGTCGCCGTGAGCCCGAAGAACCCCGGCCAGTTCTGGTACACGGGCAGGAAGGACAGATGCGGATCGAGCGCGTGGGTGCGCATGAAGTAGTCGACGACGCCGACGTGCTTCCACGCCCACGCGTACCGCAGCGTCCCGTAGAGGAACACCGGCGACGCGTGGACGATCGCGACGAACAGGACCATGTACGGGGCGAGGACCCGGCTCGACGCCTCGCGCCGGACGCCGGTGAGGAATCCGAGGGTCAGGACCGCGATGGCCAGGTAGAACGTGATCGGCAGCGCCGAGAGCAGGCCGTAGTCGCCCATCCGGGCGAGGTCGGTGGTCTGCAGGGCGACGAGCCACAATCCGACGGCGACCAGGATGAGCGCGATGTGGAACTCGCGCCGCGCGGCCCACGGCGATCGGACCGGCGCCGGGTCGACCGGTGCGGCCGGCGGTTCCGCGGTCTCGTCGCGCCGTGCCTCGGCAATCCGGCGCTGGGCGAAGATCTCGTAGAGGCGTCGCTGGGTCGCTTCGACGTCCGGCGGGCTCGGCGCGCTCACGGTGCGTCCCAGACCCGGATGTAGTCGACGTTCAGTGACGAGGGGAACGGTGTCGACGCGTTGGGTGACTGGGTGAACTGGCCACCGACCGCGAGGTTGGCGATGATGTACATGTCCTCCTGCGGGATCTTCTCCGGGTCCGTGACTCGCCAGCGCGCGACGTCATCGACGTACCAGGTCAGCGAACCCGGCTTCCACTCGAGCCCGAACGTGTGCCAGCCGACGGTCATGTCCTCGCCGTGCCACCGGTAGCCGTGCTGGCGGTCCTTGCCGTCCTGGAGCCAGTGGGTGTGCATCGCGACGACGTTCGGCCGCTCGCCCACGATCTCGAAGATGTCGACCTCGGGCTCGGACTCCCGGGTGGTCGGAAGCATCCAGAGCGCGGACCACAGGCCGCGGCCCTTCGGAACCTGCACCCGCGACTCGACGTAGCCGTACTTGAACGAGAACAGCGTGCGGTCCGGTGAGAGCCCCGAGATGAGACCGGAGACGTAGTCGAACTGACGGTCGTCGAGCCCCGTGACCGAACGCTTCTCGGCCTCGAGCGAGAGCATGCCGTCGGCCACCTTGGCCTGCTCGGGCAGGTACCACTCGAGCTCGTGGTTGCTGAGATTCGTGCAGCCCGCCGAGGCCCAGTGGTAGCACGGCGACCAGTGATCCGGGTTGAGGGTGTCGCCGCCGAAGCTCTCGTTGAGCAACAGGCGGCCCTTGGTCGGGCCTTCGGCGACCGCGTCGTGGCGGGAGGCGAACACCGTCAGCGCGATCGCGACCCGCGACGAACGCGATGAGCGCCACCAGGGCGCGACGGTTCCGTCGGGCCCTGCGAATCTGAGATCGGCGTGGCGGACGTCGCCGAGTGGTGCTCGGGACCATCGGTTCTGCTTCCGTGCAAGTCATGGGCCGTGCGTCGGCCTCCGCGGCTCCGCACTCCCGGCAATCCTTCCGCCCATTGGAGTCCGTGAGTAGCCGGCTCGCAAACTCCGGGCCCGGGCTGCACCCCGCCGCGCCACCCGGAACGCCTTCGTCGAGGTGCGTTCACCCCGCCATGCCTCGGGCCGGCCGCGGCCTGCGAGAAGGTCCGCAAGGGTCCCGACCGCGGTGTGGCCGGGAACGATGACCCGGGCGATGGCCAGGGGATCGTCACCCGGACCGCTCAGGGCGTCCTTGACCGCACATGCCGACCGGAACCCGCAGCGTTCCACGAGCGCGCGCACCGGGGGCCGTGGAAGCCGAAGGGGTAGGCGAAGCTGGGAATCTCGCGCCCGAGGCGATCCTCGAGCACACCGCGGCTCCGGCGGATCTCCTCCCAGGCCAGGTCCCGGCTGATGATGTCCAGCTGCGGATGGCTGTGAGTCTGGGCACCGATCTCGACGCCGGAGCCCGCGATCGACTCGATGTCGGACCAGCTCATCATCAGCCGGTCGCCCTCGCCGATCGCGTCGAGCCAGGTGCTCGTCGACCCGACGCATCCGGTCACCACGTACACCGTCGACCGGAACTCGTACCGGGTGAGCGCCGGCATCGTGTACTCGGCGAAGTCCGCGAATCCGTTGTCGAACGTGATCACGACGGTTCGCTCCGGTGCCTCGACCATCGGCTCGACGAGCATCGCGGCGTACTCGGACACCGTGATCGTGCGATATCCCTCGTCCTGGAGGTACGCCATGTGGTCCCCGAAGACCTCGGGGGCCGTGATCCACCCGTACTGCTCGGGCCGCGGACCGGGTGCGACCGAGTGGTACAGGAGCACCGGAAGGATCGAGCGCCGGCTCACGGCGCCCCGCTCGCCTCGCTCAGCTCGAGCTCGACCAGATCGACCTCCGAGATCGCGTCGGCCGCGGGTGCTTCGACCCTTACGGCGACCAGACCGGGTCGCGGGTCGAGTCCGCGTGTCCCATCGGCTCAGCAGGTAGAGCGCGGGACCGACCAGCATGCCCAGTCGTTCTTGGCGTACCAGGGTCGAGGGGGTGCTCACCGGCAACCGCGTGTTCTTTGCCGAGCTCCGACTCAGTGCGTGGTGCGCGGCGCGGGGAGCCCGGGCGAGCATGTCGAACGTGCGCCGCGGCTCGTCGACGATCGTCTTGGTCAGGTACGCGGTGAGGCCGGCGCCGTACCCGAAGGTCTGGCGGTGCAGTGCCTCGAACGTGCGGTGGTGCTGGTGGTAGACGATCGCGGCGGGTTCGTAGGCCAACGCGTGGCCGGCGGCGATGACGTCGAAGAACGCCGCGAGATCGTCGCCGCCCTTGGCCTCGGTGCCGGCGCCGAGGGCCGGGTCGAAGCCACGCATCGAGCGGAGCACGTCGGTGCGGAAGGCCATGTTCGCGCCCGAACCCAGCGTCCCGGCGGTGTACGGGAAGAGGGGGTCCGCCGACGGGCGCATGAGGTCGAAGACGCGGGGTTCGTAGCCCTTGTTGAACCCGGCGTAGTGCTCGAGCCAGTCCTGGGCCGCGGTCTCGAGCTCGAGCGGGAAGATCATCCCGGTGACGCACCCGACCCGCTCGTCGCGACCGAATCCCTCGACGAGGCCCCCGAGCCACGATGGGTCCACGACGACGTCGTCGTCGGTGAACGCGACGTACGGAGCTGTGACGAGCTCGAGTCCGCAGTTGTGGGCGTGGGCGAGCCCGGGCCGGTCTTCGCGGACGTACCGGAACCGGGGGTCCTCCGCGCGCAGCCGCTCGAGCAGCGCCTCGGTCTCCCGCCCGCGCTCGTGTTGTCCACCACGATGATCTCGGCGGGGGGAAGCGCCAGGCCGCGCGAAGGAGGAGAGGCAACGGGCGAGGCTCTCGGCCCGATCCCGCGTGGCGATGACGACCGCGATGGCGGGTTGCTCCCGGACTTCCGCCGGCTCGGGGGCCTCGCCGCGACCGTTGCTGCTCGCCAGGTGCTCCGGGGGTGTGGCGGGGACGGCAATGCCGAGCGTGTCCTCGATCTCGTGCGCGTACTCGCCGGGCGAGAGCCCGTCCGGGCCGAGCGGGAGCTCCACAACCCCGATCGGGGCATCGTCGCGGCGCACGAGAACGACGGCGCGCCGATACGCCTTTCCGGTCACGGGATCGAGCGCCGGGAGGATCCCGGGCGGGACCGCGATGTCGATCTGGGTGACCAGCGTGGGTTCGAACTGCTCCTCGGCGGGAGATGACGACCGCGCCCCCGCGCCATCGCGCGACGGGAGCCAGCGAGACGCTGCCGGGAATCCGGGCCGCGGCGTACCCGCCCGCCGTCGTGGCCACCCCCCGCGCGACGGTCGCCGCACGGGCGACCCCCGACCCGTCGCGGCGGCGAATCGTGTGGCCGAGCTCGCGCCCGACCGCTCGGGGAAGGGCCCGGGTGGTGTACGCCCGTTCGCTGGCGAGGCCGTCCTGGGCGCCCACGAGGCGCGAGATCTGTGTCTTGGAGATCCCTTCGGCGAAGCAGCGGGCCCGGAAGTACTGCTTCGTCGTCCGGGCTTCCGGGACCCGGTGCTGTACCACGGCCTCCGGCTCGTACCAGACGGTGCTGTGGCGGAAATGTCGGGTGGCGCGGATGAAGAACTCGGTCTCCTCGCACCCGGCCGGGAGGGACGCGGTGCGTCCGAGCGAGTGGCGGAACCCGCCGACCGCGGTGAACGCCTCGCGCCGTACGGACATGTTGGCGCCGATCAGGTTCCGGACGGGTCCGGGATCCGTGCGGTGCCCCCTGTAGGTGCAGCCGACGACCCAGTCGAACTCCTCGGGGAACCAGACCGGACGGGCCACGTCCCACCTCGGGACGACCCGACCACCGACGCCGAGGACGCGCCGATCCTCGTACGGGGCCAGCAGGTGGCGGATCCAACCGGGTTGCGCGGTGGCATCGTCGTCAAGGAAGGCGACGATCGAACCGGTCGATGCGGCGATGCCGGTGTTCCGGGCACCGGAAAGGCCCTGTGCCTCGGCATTGGGGAGCACGCGCGGATCGGCGAACGCAACCTGCGCGTGGTCGAGCAACGCATCGTTGTGATCGGTGACCACGATGATCTCGTGCGCCGGAGGGTCCTGGGCCCGGACCGACGCGACTGCAGCTTCGAGATCGGACCAGCGGGCCTCGGTGTACGCGGAGATCACGACCGAGAGCGAGTCGGCCCCTACGCTCACCTCGGGACGCTCCGGATCAGCGCACCACCTTCGGAGAGCCCGGGACGCTGTTCGGAGCGGCCGTTCGCGTGCCACGGAGGATGTTGCACGGGCCGGGCGAGCCGATGCTCCGGACGCAGCTTGCGGTCGGTGCCGATCACCTGCTCGAGCGCCCACTCGGTGCCGATGGCGCGCAGGACCCGGAAGCCGTCCCGCACGGTCCGCAGGTTCGTGGTGCCGGAGATGCGGATCGACTCGAAGCTCGGGACCTCGGCGATCTGCAGTCCGGCGCGCACGGCGCGGATGTGGATCACGGTCTCGACTTCGAAGCCCCGGAAGGGCCCGTTGATCACCGGCAGGACGTCCCTCCAGAACGCCGTGTAGCCGTAGCACAGGTCCGAGAACCGGGCGCCGAATCCGAGCCGGACGAGGCGGGTCAGGGCCCAGTTCCCGGCGCGGCGGAGCCGTTCCATGTCGTCGGTGCCGCCGCCGAGGGTGAATCGGGAGCCCATGACGACATCGGAGCCCGAAAGCAGGAGGCCGACGAAGGCGGGGATCTCCAGCGGGTCCGTCGACCCGTCGGCATCGAGCATCACGATGATGTCGCCGGTTGCGGCGGCGAATCCGGCCCGCAACGCCGCCCCCTTCCCCGGCGTGTCGACCATCACGATCTTGGCCCGTGGCGCGAACGACTTGGCGACCGCGACGGTCTCGTCGGTCGACAGCCCGTCGACGATGATCAGCTCGTGGATCCACGAAGGGATCCGGGGCAGTACGTGCGGAAGGTTCCCGGCTTCGTTGAGCGTGGGGATCACCACGCTCACCGCTGGGATCCCGGGGAGGAGATCCCCGGTGTTCGTAGTCGGCGCGTCGATCGAGTCGAACGCCGTGGGCGCTGCTGCTACGTCTGTCATTTCCCCCATCCGTGGGTGCGGCCTGTCCTGCCGTGTGCCGTATCTGTCCCGTCCATGGGCGCGAACAACCAGGAGTTTTGCCCCAGTTGTCAGGCGATGCGGTGCGCCTTCATCCTGCAGTTGGTATGCACTCTCGCCCGGGATGGAGCATACGCGCGCGTTCATCCGTTGTCACGGTTCGCGCGGAATTCTCCACCGATGACGCGCGTTGCCGGGATGTCACGCGTGCGCAGTGGCGGTGAGCGCGCGATTCTCCTTATGCTCGCGGCGTTGTCCCGGAGGGTTGACGCGTTATCCGCCGGCCGCACGGCCGGTGTTTCCAGGAGGGTCAGATGGCGGTCGCCCGCAGCTCGATGCACGACGGGACGCGCGCGTGACCGCGTCCGCGTCGGTGCGTCGTCGGGTCGCCGGGCTACGTGTGCACCTTGATGTGCCCTTCGTCCGGAATGCGTACTCCTTGGTCGGGTCGACGCTCGCGACTTCGGGCTTCGGATTCGTGTTCTGGATCGCGGCCGCGCACCTCTTCACCAAGCAGGAGGTCGGGCGTGACACCGCGCTCATCTCGACGATGTTGTTCCTCTCGAGCATCTCGCAGCTGAACCTCACCAACGGGTTCAACCGCTTCGTTCCCGTCGCCGGTCTGCGCACGCGTCGCCTGGTGTTCGTGGGGTACGCGGCGGCGACAGCCACGGCGTTGCTCGCATCGACGGTGTTCGTTCTCGGCATCGACCTGTGGGCACCGCGGCTCTCGTTGCTGCACGCTCACTGGCCGTACGCCGTGTGGTTCGTGCTCGGCACCGTGGTCTGGACGGTGTTCGCGCTGCAGGACGCAGTGTTGACGGGCCTCGGCGAGGCCCGGTGGGTGTTGGTCGAGAACATCATCTACGGGATCGCGAAGCTCGGGCTGCTCATCACGGTCGCGGCTGCGCTCCCTGCTCTGGGCGTGTTCGCGGCGTGGACTCTGCCACTCGTCGTCGCCGTCGTCGCGGTCAACGCGTTGATCTTCAAGCGCATGGTGCCGGCGCGTCGGCACGCGCCACTGGAGACGGTCAACGCGCGGACCGTGCGTCATTACGTGGGCTTCGACATGGTCGCCACCCTGATGATGTCCGCCGCGATCGGTCTCATGCCGGTGATCATGCTCTCGATCCTCGGCCCGTCCGCGAGTGGCTACCTCTACATCTCGTGGACGATCGCCTACACGCTGTACCTGGTGAGCATCGGGGTCGGGATGTCGTTCGTGACCGAGACCTCGAAGTCGCCGGAACGCATCGTCGAGTTCGCTCGCAAGATGATCAAGCACTCGTTGCGCATCGTCGCGCCGCTGGCCTTCCTGATCGCGCTGGCCGCACCGTTCGTGCTTCGCATCTACGGCCCCGCGTACTCGAACCACGCGACGCGCCTGCTCCAGCTCCTCGCGCTCTCGGCAATCCCGAACGCCGTCACGGCGACGTACCTCAGCATCACACGCGTCCAGCGCCGCATGAAGGCGGTGATCGTCACGACAGCCGCGCTCGCGGCAGGCGTGATGGTGATCTCGGTCACCCTTGCACCACTGATCGGTGTCGCAGCGGTCGGGGTCGGATGGTTCGTCGCGCAGAGTGCGGTCGCCGCGGTGCTGTTGCTCGGCGAGCTGCGCACGGTGTGGCTGCCCTACGTCCACGCAGATCGTGTGCGTTCGGCCCTGTCGCGCAGTACCGCGCGGGCGACGCGCGCGCGACGGGATGTAGCCAGCGACGGTCGTGCCGCCCTGCAGTCAGCCGGGCTCGCCGGCGCCGAGTGGGAACCGCTGGACGTCGTCGACGATCCCGAGGGGGTTCGCGTGGTCGCGCTTCGCAGCCGCATCACGGGCGAGGACGCGACGCTGAAGGTCGCGAGCGGGACGAGTGCCCGTAACGCGCTCCGGGGTGACCTGCAGGGGTTGGCGCGGGCGCGCGACGTGGCGCCACCCGAGCTCGCGGCCATCCTGCCCCGCTTCGTCGGCGGCGGGTCGCTGGAATCCGGATTCGAGGGTGGGATCTGGGGGTTGGACACTCGGCGGCCGGGGGTTGATGCCCGGACGATCGCGTCGAACGGGCCGCTCTGCACCGCGGTGACGACGGACCTGGTCGCCCGCCTGGCCGGGCTGTACCGGACGACTGCGACTCCGATCCAGATCGGTGAGGAGCTGCCCGAGCTTCTCGCCTTCCCGCTCGAGGTGGGCGACACGCTCCCGACGTCCCGCATGCGCGTCCGGGCCGACGAAACGAGCCTGGCGCGCCTGCACGCGGAGCTGCGGTCCGATCTCGTGGGTTCCACGCTGACTGCCGGGCTCGTGCACGGGAACCTCTGGCTCGGGAACGTCGTGTGCTCGGAGGCGGATCGCACGGTCACCGCCATCGTCAATTGGGAGCGCAGCCGCATGGAGCTTCCCGTCGTGGAGCTCATGCACCTCGCGTGCACGACGCGAGCGCTCGTCGAGCATCGGGAGCTCGGTGCCGTCGTGCGGGACGTGCTCACCGAGGGGTGCTTCCGTGACGCGGAGGTGCAGCTCATCGGCGAGGCGCCGGGCGCCGGCGAGGTGTCGACCCGGACCGCGGTGCTGCTGATGTGGCTACGCCACGTTCATGCGTTCACGCGCCGCCCGCGGGAGCTCGACCGAGTGAGGTGTGGGTGTCCCACAACGTCCACCAGGTCTTGGAATCAGTGTGACGTCGGGTAGTGTGCCGGTTTTCGACCGTCGCTCTAGCCTCCGTGAGGCGATCCGGGGCGAGGTACTCATGGAGGAGGACGTTGATGGGTGACGTGGTCGTCGTCGGCGCGGGTCCGTACGGGCTCTCGATCGCCGCGCATCTCCGAGCCGCCGGTATCGGCGTGCGCGTCCTCGGTGACCGGATGGCCTCGTGGCGCAAGCACATGCCGGCGGGGATGTACCTGAAGTCAACGCCCGACGCATCGAGCCTCTCGGCGCCGACCCCGGGTTCGACGATCTTCGACTACTGCGCGGAGATCGGGTCGGAGGCACTCACCAAGGAAGACGCGATCCCGATCGACCTCTTCATCGACTACGGGATGTGGTTCGCCGATCGTCACGTCCCCTACGTCGAATCCGAGCACGTGATCGGGCTGTCGCGTGCGGGCCGCGAGTTCGAGGTGCAACTCGCCTCCGGCGAGTCGTTGCGCACGGACACCGTGATCGTCGCGTGTGGGGTGATCCCGTATGCGTACACGCCACCCGAGCTGCTCGAGCTGGCCCCGGACGGGCCGGCACGCGACGGCGTGCTTTCACACACTGCACAACACGCGCAGCTGTCCGGGTTTGCGGGTCGACGGGTTGCGGTGGTCGGCGGTGGACAGTCGGCGTTGGAGAACGCCGCGCTCCTGGCCGAGTCCGGTGCCGACGTTCATGTGCTCGTCCGCGGGCCCGAAGTCCTGTGGGGAGCAGTACCCGACCCCGGACCCGCCACGCGGATGCACCGGCTGGTGAAGCCGCCGTCGGCACTCGGCGAGGGCTGGTCGGCGCGCAGCTTGAGCAGTGCGCCCGGCCTGGTCCGCCACCTTCCCGCCCGGGCTCGCCTCGCCTTGGTCAAGTCGGTGCTCGGTCCGTCCGGAGCGTGGTGGCTACGCCCGCGGGTAGAGGGCAAGGTCGACATCCGCGCCGGCGTGACTGTGACCTCCGCAGACGCGCGTTCGGGCCTCGTGCGGCTCGGGCTGGCCTCGCGCGATGGAACCGACGTGCTGGAGGTGGACCACGTGATGGCCGCGACCGGCTACCGCGTCGGGCTCGACGCGCTCGGCTTCCTCGCGCCGGAGCTCAAGGCTTCATTGCGGTGTGTTGCGGGGTCACCGCTGCTCGATGCGACGTTCGAGTCATCGGTGCCCGGGTTGTACTTCTCCGGGCTCACCGCGGCCGCGACATTCGGGCCACTCCTACGGTTCGTCCACGGGGCCGGGTTCGCCGCGACACGCATCGGTGCCTCGGTGCCGAGCCGGCGCCGCGCACTCGCGGCCTGAGCCCGCCGTACCAGCTGCCGGCCGATCTGGCGCGCGCGCTGCGCGAGCGGGACGGACGCGCGCGCCGTGGCGACGACGAACGGCAACGGGTCGTCAGCCGCGAACCACGCCGGCTCCACGTGACCGCCCGCGTGGGGAACGGGCGATGCGCCCGCGCCGATGAGCCGGTACGCGACGCGAGCCGGTGCATCGAGGATCTCCACCGCGAAGCCGCGGCCGGCGATCGGCGCTCCCTTCGGGACCGGACGGCCGGTGAGATCGAGGTGCATCGCCCGGACGACGTCGATGCCGGCGGTGGTCTCGAAGAGCCGGAACTGGGCGCCGACGCGGGGGTTGAAGTCGAGGAGCTTGTACTGCTGGTCGCGGCGGTCGAATCGCCAATCCAGGTCGACGATGCCGCGGAACCCGAGCCGGCGGCACAGGTCCGCCGACTGTTGGGCCAAGGCGTGGTTCGTGACGACCCGCGCGTAGCTCGTCACCCCGGCGCGCGGCGGCCAGGACCGGTACTTCACGCCCGTGAACCCGACGAGGCACTCGGACGATGCATCGCAGTAGGCATGGAAGATCCAGTCCTCGGCGACCTCCCGGGGGATGTACTCCTGGAGCATCACGGAGGGATGGTCGGGCCAGGTCGCCGCCAGCTCCATCAGGTGCTCCGGGGTTCGAACCACGGTGCTGAAGTCCACCACCGGGTCGCTCAACCGGTCGAAGGGGTCGACGTTCTTGGCGACGACGGGGAACGAAGCCCGTTCGGCGAAGGCCGCGATGTCGGCGAGCGAGGACGGGAACGAGGCGCGGGGAACCGGTACACCGAGGCCCACGCATGCGTCGTGGAGCCCGCGCTTGCTGGCGAGTCGGCGCGGGAGCCCCGGCTCGACAGCCGGCGTGATGAACCACGGTGAGAGCACGTCTGCGTGCTCGGCCACGAAGACGGCGGCTTCGTCGTCCGTTGGCAGAACGATCGTGGGGTGGCCGAGCTGCTTGCCGATGTCGGTGAAGATCTCGAGGAGCCGATCGTCGTCCTCGAGACCGGTCGTGGGCGCGATGAACCGGCCGCGCAGGTGGCTCGACACTGCCGCCGGTGTGAATCGGTCCTCGGTGACCGTGTAGACCGGCACCCCCGCACGACCGAGCGTGCGGATCGCCCCGACCCCGCCGTGATGCAGCGGGTAGTGCCCGATCTTGACGATCAGCAGGGGCGTGCTCCGGTCGAACGCGACCTCATCCTGGGCTGCCACGCGCACTCCATCCTTGGGTGTCGCCCCTCGCCCACGATTCGGGCAGGGGCATTGTTGCACGCTCGGACCGCCGGGCGCCGAAGCCATAGGGTCCCGTGGCATGGGCATCCACGAGCACCCGGTCATCGACGTGGCTCCGCTGGTCGGCGGCACCGAGGATCCGACCGCGGTCGCCCGGGCAATCGACGCGGCCTGTCGCGACTACGGCTTCTTCTCGATCGTCGGGCACGGGATCGACGGCACACTGCTGGAGCGGCTCGAGCGGCTCGGACGGGAGTTCTTCGCACTCGGCCCGGACGAGAAGGCGAAGATCGCGATGGTCCATGCCGGGAGGGCGTGGCGCGGCTGGTTCCCGGTGGGCGGCGAGCTCACCAGCGGCGAACCCGACCGGAAGGAGGGCCTGTACTTCGGGGCGGAGCTCCCTCCCGACGATCCCCGGGTCGAGGCCGGGATCCCGCTTCACGGGGCGAACCTCTTCCCGCAGCGGCCCGCGGGACTGCGCGAGACCGTTCTCGCGACCATCGACGCGTTCACGACACTCGGCCACCAGCTGATGACGGGCTTCGCGCTCGCGCTCGGCCTCGACCAGAACTGGTTCGACCGCGAGCTCACGAAGGACCCGGTGATCCTCTTCCGCATGTTCCATTACCCAGCCGTGCGGACGCCGGAGCGACCCGGCGAGGACGGCGCGGATCCGGTCTGGGGCGTCGGGGAGCACACGGACTACGGGCTCCTCACGATGCTGTACCAGGACTCGGGTGGCGGTCTGGAGCTGCGCACCCGCGACGGTTGGGTCGAGGTCCCGCCGCAGCCGGGCGCGCTGGTCTGCAACCTCGGCGACATGCTCGAACGGATGACCGGCGGTGCGTACCGGTCCACACCCCACCGCGTGCGCAGCCCACGCGGTCGCGACCGCATCGCCTGCCCGTTCTTCTTCGACCCGGGCTGGGATGCCGAAGTGCACGCGATCACGCGGCCCGACGGCTCTGCGCTCGACGGTGCGAACGACCGATGGGACGGCGCGAGCGTCCACGACTTCTCCGGCACCTACGGCGACTATCTGCTCGGCAAGGTCTCCAAGGTCTTCCCCGCCCTGAAGGACCAGGCCCTCTAGCCCTCCGGATCTTTCGGTGTCGTTGCAACACGTCCTGGCGTG
This sequence comes from uncultured Acidimicrobiia bacterium, assembly GCA_963770095.1. GTDB lineage: Bacteria > Actinomycetota > Acidimicrobiia > IMCC26256 > JAENVU01 > Chersky-806. The sequence goes on along the minus strand of CAVYOO010000002.1, from coordinate 1,091,453 downwards.
TTCGAACGACACCGAAAGGCGGAGGTGGGTCAGGGGATCAGTCGAGGGTGGCGGTGGCGACGAGCTCCTCGAGGTAGCGGTCGTCCCACCAGGAGATCTGGAGCTGCTTGGCCCGCCGGAAGTAGAGCTGGATGTCGTACTCGTTCGTGAAGCCGACGCCGCCGAAGACCTGCTGGGCCATCGCGGTGACGTCACGGAACGTCTTGCACGCGAACAGCTTCGCCATCGGCGCGAGCGCGTCGACCGGCCGGCCGTTCGCGCGTGACCACGCGGCTTCGTGGACGAGGATCGTCCCTCCCTCGACGGTCGTCGACGCGTCCGGCGAGGTAGTGGGCGATCGCCTGGAACGCACCCAGCGGCTTGTCGAACTGGTGCCGGTCCTTGGAGTACTGCAACGTGATGTCGAACGCGTACCGGGCACCACCCATCGCGTACGCGGCGAGCAGGACGACCCCGTCGAACATGGTCTCGTTCCATGTGGCCCAACCCGATCCGGCCGAACCGAGCCGGCTGCTCGCGGGCACCCGCACGCCCGCCAGCTCGACCTGGTATTGCGTGTCGGAACCGATGGTGAGCTGTTGGGTCAGGGTGACGCCCGGGGCGTTCGGATCGACGAGAAACAGGTCGACGTCCTCGGCGCCGGCATCGGTCCGGGCCAGCACGACGAGCTGGGTCGCGGCGCGGGCGAACGGCACGTGCCACTTGACCCCGTCGAGCACGAAGCCGTCCCCGTCCGCGGCCGCGGTCACCGCAACCCCACGCGGCCCGAAGCCGTGGTGCGGCTCGAGCCATGCGGTGCTGAGTATGGCGTCGCCGGTCGCGATCTTGGGCAACCACTCCTGGCGCTGCTCGTCCGTGCCCGCACGTTGCAAGACCCCGGCGCTCATCACAGCGCTCACGAAGTGGGGCGACGGCACGAGCCCGCGCCCGAGCTCCTCGTAGACGACGGTGCCGTCGAGCAGGCTCATTCCCGAGCCGCCGTACTCAGTCGGCACCATCAGGCCGATCAGGTCGAGCGCGGCGAGCTGCTTCCAGAGCTCGAGTGGGTAGCCGATCGGGTCGTCCTCCATCTCGCGCACGGTCTCGAGCGATGCGTACGAGCTGCACACCCCGCGCACCATGTCGCGCAGCATCTCTTGCTCTTCGGTGAACTCGAGGTCCATCAGGTCACGTCCTCATCTCGAACGGTCTCGGAGGTCACGGTCGCCAGTCGTGGCCGCGGCGGGTCCAGGGGTTGTCGTCGTCGTCCGTCGGCACCGCGACGCGCACCGAGCAGTCGGTCTTCAGCTCGTCACCGACCGAGAGCGTGACGAGCAGCGACGCCCAGCCACAGCCGGCGTCGTCGATCTCGACGCGCTCGACCTTGGCTCGCATCACCATCGTGTCGCCCGGGAACACCGAGCCCTTCATCCGGAACTTCATGCGCCCGAGCCGGCCTTTCGGCCCGGTCCAGTCCGTGACGTAGCGCTCGAACCACGCGGCCTGGTTGGGCGTGTTCAGGAAGATGTCCCGGGTTCCGTTGCGGTTGACCGCGAAGTCGTGGTCGTGGTGCATCGGCCGCCAGTCCCGGCTGGCCAGCGCGCCCAGGACGACCGTCGTCGCGGTGACGGGATACGAGAGGTCCGGCAGCGAGTCGCCCTCGTGCACGTCGGCCAGCGTGACGCTCTTGGGCGCTGCGCTCATCGTTCCCGCTCCACCGCTCGGGGCCGCTGCGCGCTCCGCACTTCGTGCCCGCTCCGCGCTGCGCTCATCGTTCCCGCTCCACCGCTCGGGGCCGCTCGCGCTCCGCACTTCGTGCCCGCTCCGCGCTGCGCTCATCGTTCCCGCTCCACCGCTCGGGGCCGCTGCGCGCTCCGCACTTCGTGCCCGCTCCGCGCTGCGCTCATCGTTCCCCCTCCCGCTTGTATCCGAACCCGGTGTAGGACTCGACGCCGACGACCTCGTTGTGCTGGTTGAGGTACTCCACGTCGATGACCCAGAACCGACCGGTGCCGAGCTTGGTGGTCTTCGGATCGCTCACCGACCGCAGGATCTGACGCGTGTGGAGGATGTCGCCCGGCCGGACCGGTTCGTGGAAGACGATCGTGTTGTCGGTCATGACCGCTTCGGGCAACCCGAAGGTCTCCTTCAAGTCGAAGTGCACCTGGAGCGGCAGCGCGACCTCGGTCCGTCCGGGAGCCCAGTTGTGCGGGCGGAACCAGACCGAGAGCATGGTCGGCGGCGCGATCGGCCCGCCCGTGATCGCTTCGGCAGTCTCGTCGTCCCAGAAGAGTGGGTTGCCGTTCTCGACCGACGAGCAGCTCGTCCAGATGTAGCCGCGCTCGACGGGGAATTCGCCCGTCACCTCGTACTGGATCTCACCGATCGAGTCGAGGACCGCCGGGGGGATTTCTTCTACCTCGGTGCTCATGCCACAACTCCTTCTTCGATGAGCGCGGCGACCTCGGTCTCGTCGAGGCCGGCGCCGCGCAGGAGCTCGCCCGTGTCCGTGATGGTGGCCGATCGCACTCGGGCCACGCCCTGGCGCCGGTTCATGCCTGCCAACACCCGCCCCAGCTGCCGGAAGTCGCCGTGCTGGTCGTCGTGGGCATCCGAGAAGGTCCCGCGCGCGGCGAAGTGGGGGTCGTCGATCACATCGGGCACTGACGCGACTGCCGACACGCACGTGTTGGCCGGCCCCAGCTCGGCCACCCAGTCGTCGCGTTCCCGAGTTGCGAACGCCGCGGCGGAAGTCGGCGCGGATCTCGTGCTGTACGGCGTCGTTGCGCTGGTGCTCGATCCATTGCTCGCACCCCAACGCTCGGCAAAGGTTCGCGTAGAACTGCGGCTCGATCGCGCCGACCGCGAGCCACTTCGCATCCCGACACGGGTAGACGTCGTAGCACGCGAACCGGCCCGTGAGGAGCTCGTGGCGCGGCGCGGGGACCGTGCCGGTAGCGAGGAACTCGTCGAGGTGCAGGGACATCAGCGAGAGAACGCCGTCGGCGACCGAGACATCGAGGTAGGCGCCTTCCCCGGTCGCGCCGCGGTGTACGAGGGCCGCGAGGATCGCGATCACCGCGTGCATGCCACCGCCCGCACCGTCGCCAATCGTCGCGCCCGGGAGTGCGGGGCCGCCGTACGCGTCGCGGCCCGAGCAGTCGAGGTATCCGCCGACCGCGAGGTAGTTGAGATCGTGGCCGGCCCATTGCGAGTACGGGCCCTCCTGGCCGTAGCCGGTGGTCGAGCAGTACACGACGCCCGGGTTCACCGCCTGGACCGCGGCGTATCCGATCCCGAGACGATCCACGACGCCGGGCCGAAAGCTCTCGATCACCACGTCCGCAGTCGCCGCCAGCTTGAGGAACGCGTTCCGACCCGCGTCAGCCTTCAGATCGAACTGTGCGCGCAGCATGTCGCGGTGCCCGGCGTACGCGTAGAACGGCGGCGTGATCTGGACGCCGCCCTGTTTCGGGGTCGGCCCGACCTTCACCACGGTCGCGCCGTAGTCGGCGAGCCACCGGGACGTGCGCGCGGCCGGGCCGACACTCGCGAGATCGAGCACGGTGGTGCCGCCGAGGAGCGAAGGATCAGACACGTCAGAAGTTCTTGGGAAGGCCCAACCCGCGGCGCGCGATCACGTTCTTCTGGATCTCGGAGGCGCCTCCACCGATCGTGTCGATCACCGTATAGCGATAGGTGGACTCGGCCCGGCCTTCCATCGGTGCCTCCGGGGAGACGCGCACCCGGAGCTGGCTCCCCGGCGCGCCGAGGTCCATCGATGCGTCGGCCAGCCGGCGCGAGTACTCGGTCGCGAACAGCTTGTACTGCGACGACTCGACCGTGGGCGGGGGAGCGCCCTCGACCTTCTCCGCCTTGACCGACGCGTCGACGACCCGCAGCCCGAGGCACCGGGCGACCTCGGCCTGGGTCGCGAGCTGGGCCACTCGCTGGCGGACCACCGGGTCCTTGCGCATCGGCTCGCCGTCGCGCTCCTCGGTGCGCACGTAGTCGCACAGCACGTCGAGGCGTTGCTTGATCGGGGAGAACGTGAACATCGTGAACCGCTCGAGGTCGAGCGCCTGGGAGATGTAGTTGAAACCCTTGCCCACCTCGCCGACGACGTACTCGTCGGGCACGAACACGTCCTCGATGAAGACCTCGTTGGTGCGCTCGTCGCCCATCGTCCAGATCCCGCGGATCTCGACGCCGGGCTGGTCGAGCGGGACGAGCATCAGCGTGATGCCCTTGTGCTTCTCGTTCGGGTCGGTACGGGTGCCGAGCCAGTACCACTCGGCGAAGTGCGCCGAGGTGGTCCAGGTCTTCTGGCCGTTGAGGACCCAGCCACTGACCCCGTCCCGCTCGGCGCGCTCGGCCTTCAGGCGCATCGATGCTGCGTCCGATCCGGCATTCGGCTCGCTGTAGCCGACTGCGAACTCCACTTCGTTGCGGAGGATCATCGGCAGGAACTTCTCCTTCAAGAAGTCGTTGCCGTGCGCGATCAGGGTCTTGCCGATGATGCCGACGCCCTTGCCGATCTGCGGCCCGCCCCGGCGGGCGAGCGCCTCGTTGATCAGGTACTCGTAGACGCCTTCGCCCTCCGAGCCGCCGTACTCCTTGGGCCACGTCATGCCGAGCCAGCCCTGCTCGCCGAGGCTGGCCATGAACGCGCGCCGCTTGGGCGTGTCGACGATCTGGGCCATGTTCTCGCGGGTCACGTCGAAGACGTCGGGGTCGTCGTGCTCGTCGAGGAACACCTCGACCTGCTCGGCGAACGCCTGTTGCTCCGGGGAGAAGTCGAAGTCCATTGCCCGTATCCCTGCTGGTCGGCACCGAGAATCTGACGGGTCGTCAGATTCTCGTGCCGCATAGTACGGGGATCAGGAGATGACGTGCCCCTCGCGCCACCGCTCGAGCTCTGCGTCGTCCACGCCGAGCTCGGCGCGCAGGACGGCGTCGGTGTGCTCGCCGACCCAGGGCACCCGGGATTCCGGCCCCTCGGAGACCTTCGAGAGCTTCACCGGGTTGCCCGGGACGAGGATGTCGGGCTCGACGCCGTCGGTGCGCGGCACCTCCACGAGCATGTGGCGCGCCGCGATGTGCGGGTCCGCGATCACGTCCGGTGCCGAGTTGCTGGGCCCGGCGGCGATCCCGACCGCGGTCAGCTCGTGGGCGGCTTCGAGCTTCGTGCGCTTCGAGGCCCACGCGTCGACCGCGGGACGGATTACGGAGTCGAGGTTCGGTGCCCATCCGGCGCGCGTCGGCGAAGCGGGGATCCGTCGTTCCACTCCGGGTGGCCGACGAGGTTCGGCGAGCGCGGCGAACTGGTGCTCGCGGCCGACCTGGACGACGACGTACCCGTCGGACGCCCTGAATCCCTCGGAGATCACCTGCGAGGCCCTTGCCCGGCTCGGGCCGGACCCCCATCGACCAGAAGTTGGTGACCACGTCGGTCATCGCCACCATCGCGTCGAGCATCGCGACGTCGACGTACTGGCCCTAGGCCGGTGTGCGTCGCGGTGGCGCAGCGCGGCGAGGATCCCGATGACGGCGAACAGGGCCGAGCTGATGTCGCCGAGCGCGCCGACGGGGATCGTGACCGGCGGTTGGTCGGGCCCGGTCTTGTACTCGTAGATCCCCGACATCGCCTCGACGACCGACGCGTACGCCGGCCAGTCGTGTACGGCGTCGCGCACCGCGTTGCCGAAGCCCGAGATCGACACGTAGATCACCCGCGGGTGCGCGGCCGGCGATCGTCGTCGTAGCCGAGCCCCATCCGGTCCATCGTCCCGGCCTTGAAGTTCTCGGCGACGACGTCGAACCGTCGGGCCAGCGACAGGAAGAGCTCACGACCCTCGGGCTGACTTCAGATCGAGGCCCACGCTGCGCTTGTTGAGGTTGTTGCGCAGGTAGGTGGCCCCCACCGGTCGGCCCTCGGGGTCGAGCATCGCCGGCGGCGAGCCGCGGCCCGACTCGCCGGCCACGGGGTGCTCGACCTTCACCACCTCGGCACCGAGGCGGGCCAGCAGCTGGGTCGCGTAGGGCAGCGCCTGCATCTGCTCGGCCGCGAGCACGCGGATGCCGTCCAGCGGCTTGCCGAACGCTTGCGCGTCGGCGTTGGCGATGTCTCCGAGCCGCATCCGGTCACTGTACGGGGCGCCGAGTCCGACCCGCCGGAAGTCGAAGATGACACTGCATAGACTCCGGGCGTGAGCACGAGGGGAATCGTCAGCGCCGGCGGCTACGTGCCCTATCGCCGACTGCAGCGCTCGGAGATCGCGCGGACGTTCGGCAGCGGCGGCGGAAAGGGCACCCGGTCGGTCGGCGTCCTACGACGAGGACACCACCACCATGGGCGTCGAGGCGGCCCGGCTCGCGCTGCGAGGTGTCCCCGACGGACGAGGGTCGAGCGGCGCTGTGGTTCGCGACCGCGAACCCGGCGTACCTCGACAAGACGAACGCCACCGCCATCCACGCCGCGCCTCGGCTCGACTCGGAGCGCGCGGCTCTGGACCTCGGCGGCGCGGCCCGTTCCGGTGTGGGCGCGCTCCGCGCCGCGCTCGACGGCTCGGGCACCGACGCTCGTCGTCGCATCGGATCTCCGCACCGGCCTCCCGACGAGCCCGGACGAGGCGGCGGGCGGTGACGCCGCGGCCGCGCTGCTCGTCGGCGACGGACGCCGGCGCACCGGTGGTCGCCGAGTACCTCGGGAGCGGCACGCGCGACCGAGGAGTTCCTCGACCGCTGGCGGACCCCGGGCGACCGGCGCTCGAAGGTCTGGGAGGAGCGGTTCGGCGAGACGAAGTACGTCCCGCTCGGCGAGCAGGCGTGGAACGCCGCCCTGAAGTCCGCCGGACTCACGCCCGAGCAGGTCGACCGCGTGATCGTCACCGGCCTGCACGCCCGGGCGGTCCGGGCGCTGTCGAAGCGGCTCGGCACGCCGGGATGGCGACCGTGGTCGACGACCTCGCCGCAACCGTCGGCAACACCGGCGCCGCGCACCCGGCCCTGCTGCTCGACGAGCGTGCTCGAGACAGTCGGCGCCGGGACAGGTCATCGCGCTGGTCGTGCTGGCCGACGGCGCCGACGTGCTGCTGTTCCGCACGACCGATGCGATCGCCGCATACGAGCCCGCCCGAGCCGATCAGTCGCGCAGGTCGAGCTCGCGGGCGAGGTTCCGTACGGCAAGTACCTCTCGTGGCGGGGCATGGTGCACCGTCGAACCACCGCGCCGGCCGGAGCCGGCCCGCATCTCGGCGTGCCGCCGCCGGCCGCACCGAAGACTGGAAGTTCGGCTTCGTCGGATCGCGCGATCGGGCGAGCGGAGCGCTGCACCTTCCCCCGCGCGCGTCTCGATGGTCGGCGGCGCGATCGACGACATGGAAGCGGTGCCCATGGCCGACGTCGCCGGCGACGATCGTGACGTTCACGATCGACCAGCTGGCCTACTCGCCGAGCCCGCCGATCGTGTTCGCGGTGGTCGACTTCGACGGCGGTGGCCGGTTCCCGGTCGAGCTCACCGACGTCGACCCCGACGCGGTGAAGATCGGCGACCGCGTCGAGATGACGTTCCGCCGGCTGTTCACCGCCGACGGCATTCACAACTACTTCTGGAAGGCCCGTCCCGTACGGGCTCGGTTGACGGAGGATACGGATGGGTTCGCACGGCATCAAGGACCGGGTCGCGATCGTCGGGATGGGCTGCACCGCGTTCGGCGAGCGCTTGGACAAGAGGCCTCGACGACCTCATCATCGACGCGTCCGATGCAGGCCTTCGCCTCGGCCGGCGTCGACAAGGACGACGTCGACGCCTACTGGCTCGGCACCGCCCAGAGCGGCATGAGCGGGATCACGCTGGCCCGCCCGCTGCAGCTCGAGGGCAAGCCGGTCACGCGGGTCGAGAACTTCTGCGCCACGGGCTCCGAGGCGTTGCGCCAGGCTGCGTACGCCGTGGCGTCCGGCGCGTACGACATCGCCATGGCCGTCGGTGTCGAGAAGGTCAAGGACAGCGGCTACGCAGGGGCTGAACGCGTTCCCGGTCGCCGAACGACGGCACCGCGCGCACGCTCACCGCCGCGGCGATGTTCAGCGATGGTCGCGCCCGCGTACGCCAAGCGCTACGGCGTCGACGAGGACGAGCTCAAGGAGGTCCTCGCCCGCATCGCATGGAAGAACCACTACAACGGCGCCCGCAACCCGCGGGCCCAGTTCCGTCGCGAGATGAGCATGGAGACGATCTGCGCGTCGCCGCGGGTCGCCGGTCCGCTCGGGATCCTCGACTGCGCGGGCGTCGCCGACGGTGCCGCGGCCGCGATCGTGGTGCCGGGCCGAAGACGCACCGCTACACCGACACGCCGCTCTACGTGAAGGCGCTGTCGTTCGTCGCGGGCAACGGCTCCGGGCTCATCGACCCGGAGTACGACTACACGCACTTCCCCGAGGTCGAGCGCCAGCGCCGACGACGCCTACGCGCAGGCCGGCGTCACCGATCCGCGCCACGAGCTCGCCATGGCCGAGGTGCACGACTGCTTCACCCCGACCGAGCTGGTCCTCATGGAGGACCTGGGCTTCGCCGAGCGCGGCACGGCGTGGAAGGAAGATGCTCGCCGGCACGTTCGACCTTTCGCGGCGAGCTCCCGGTCAACCCCGACGGCGGGCTGAAGAGCTTCGGCCACCCGGTCGGCGCGTCCGGCCTGCGCATGATGTTCGAGGGCTGGCTGCAGCTGCGCGGCGAGGCACCGGAGGAGCGCCGGATCAGCAACGACCGTCGCTCGCGCTCACGCACAACCTCGGCGGCTACCCGGGCGAGATGGTCTCGTTCGTGTCCGTCGTCGGTCGCGAGCAGGGCTAGGGCGAGCCGTGGAATCTCAACACATCTCGATTCACGGACACGACGTGAGCTACCGCGGCGGTGGCTCGGGCCCGGTGGTGGTGCTCATCCACGGCATGGCCGGCAGCTCGGTGACGTGGGAGCCGGTCATGACCGAGCTCACCCGCCGTTACACCGTGATCGCCCCGGACCTGCCGGGGCACGGGGACTCCGACAAGCCGCGCGGTGACTACTCGCTCGGGGCGCACGCGAGCAGCATCCGGGATCTTCTGGTCGCCCTCGGTCACGAACGGGCGACCATCGTGGGCCAATCGTTCGGTGGGGGCGTCGCGATGCAGCTCGCGTACCAGCATCCGGAGCGGTGCGAGCGGCTGGTACTCGTTTCCAGTGGCGGATTGGGACAGGAGGTCGCGCTGCTGCTGCGCGTGCTGACCCTGCCCGGCGCGGAGCACCTCATGCCGATCGTGTGCAACGGGCGCATCCGCGACGCCGGCACCGCGGTGACCGGGTTCCTCGACCGGATCGGGCTGCGTCCGGTTCCGGCGGTTGCAGAGATGTGGCGCAGCTATTCGTCGCTCAGCGATGCGCCGACCCGCGAGGCCTTCCACCACACCTTGCGATCCGTGGTGGACGTGCACGGGCAGCGGGTCAGTGCCGCCGATCGCATGTACCTCGCAGCCGACGTGCCGACGTTGATCGTCTGGGGTGACCGCGACCCGATCATCCCGCTCGATCACGGCATCCAGGCCCACGAGATGATCGCAGGAAGCCGGTTCGAGGTGTTCGAGGGAGCCGGCCACTTCCCGCACTGCGAGGAGCCGGACCGCTTCGTCGAGGTTCTGGTCGATTTCGTGGACTCGACGACCCCGGTCCTCGATCGGGCATAGGTTTGGGCGGGTGACGGCACCCCTGGTCCTGCTCGATCCGCTCTTCGCCGACCCCGGCGTCGCCGATGCCTTCGAGCGACGGGGAGCCGAGTTCGGCGCCTACCGGCTCTACGCCGAGCACGAGCAGATCGAGCTTCCGATCGGTCGGGGTCTCCTGCCGCGCCACGACGCGGTCCGGAACTTCCTGAGCACGCGGTTGGTGCCGGCGACACCGCGGAGTCGGTCGCGGCGCGCGACGAGCTACTTCCGCGAGGAGTACGCCTACGGCGATCGGTTGTTGCTCGACGGCGTCGAGGCACTGCGCGATCACGAGGGACTGATCGACGCCGTGCGACGCATCCACGATCGACCGGTCATCGAGCCCGCGATTGTCTACGCCAACTTGTTCCTTCCGGGTCAAGAGCTCGCGGTTCACACGGATGTCCCCGAGTTCCGCGGGCTGAACCGCAAGCTGGTGCCGCAGTGGCTGCTCGTGGTCATGCATCACTCGGGGCTCTTCGACCGGTGGCGGCTGCCGATCGCAACGGGCATCGCGTGGTTTGGCGCCGCCGAGGGTGGTGCACTCGCATACTGGCCCGAGGGTCCCGACGGTGAGATGGCTCGGCTCGAAGCGTGGCACAACACCGCCGCGGTCCTGGACACGGACAGCGTGTTCCACGGCGTCGAGCCGGTAGGACGGGCGGACGCCACACTCCCGAGCCTCGAACCCGGTTCGGTGCTCGGTGCGGCGCCGGGCGGTCGGGTGGTGCTCGCGGACGCCGACGGTCGTCAGCTGCGAACCTACGAGTGGCGTGAGCTGCGCTACTCCGTGTCCTGGAAGGCGTACTGCTTCACCGACGAGCACGCGGTGGAACACCTGGCGCGATCACGCCGACGACCTCGAGCTGCCGACCGTGTTGAAGGCGCTCGTCGAGGATCTCGACGGCCGCGGTCATCACAACGTGACGACCTCGAGCACCGAGCTCGGCTCGTTGCTCATCGACGAGTACGTGCGGTTCCCCACCCCGTCGCGAGACGAGGCCCGTACGTGCGCCTGAGTGGCTACTTCGGGCTGTTCGTCATCACGGCGGTGCGGAATCGCCCGGTGTTCCGGTTGCGGTAGTCGCCGACCGCCTTGCAGTTCCGGTACGTCGGGCACGACAGGCCGTACAGGTAGTTGAACGTGCCGCCGCGGTAGGGGCTCGGGCTGGTCAGGGTCCAGGTGCCGTGGGACAGCGTCTGGATCAGGGGTCGGGCCAGGTCGTCGTTCTGGGACTGGCCGGCCGCGACGCAGTTCGCGGCGTTGCTGCAGCTGACGGCCCAGAGGTGGTTGTCGAAGCCCGCCCGGTCCGGGCTCGTGGCCAGGGTCCAGGTGCCCGAGTCGTAGGTCTCGACCAGGCTCTGCTCGGCGAACGCAGTCGGATCCGCATCCGATGCCCCCACCGCGACACAGGTCGTCGGGGTGGCACACGAGACGTCGCGCAGGACGTTGCTCGCCGCGGCCCGGTCGATGCTCGTGTCGATGGTCCACGACGCACCGCTGCGCGAGAGCACCAGCGTCTGGACGTCGGCACCGGTGTTGTCGATCGTGTACCCGACAGCCTTGCAATGGGAAGCGTCGCCGCACGAGACGTCGGCGAGCAGGTTGTTCACGCCCGCGCGCTCCGGGGTTCTGGGCATCTTCCAGCTCGAACCGTCAAGCGTGAGCACCAAGCTGCGTGACGTTCCGGGCAAGGGGTCGGGGTCGTACGTGCGGCCGACCGCGACGCAATGGGTCGCGTCCACGCAGTCGACGCCGAACAGGTAGTTGTGGACGTTGGGGCGGTTCTGCGACGGGCTGAGCTTCCAGGTGCTCCCGTTGTACGTGGCGATCAACGTCTTGTAGTAGCCGGAGGCGATGTTGTAGTACGAGCCGACCGCGACGCATCGCGTGGAGCTCACGCACGAGACGTTCCAGAGGTTGTTGACGTCCGTGCCGCGGGTCGGGACGGAAACGAGCCTCCACTTGCCGCCCGAGAGGGTCATGGCGACGGGCCGGCGCAGGAACGTCGACGGATCCTCGTTGTACCCGACTGCTACGCAACGGAGGTTGTTGACGCACGACACCTCTTGGAGGTGGTTGTCGATCGATCCCAGGTTCGGACTCGGAAGGATCCGCCATGGCTTCGGAGCCGCAGCAGTCGCGGTGCCGGACGGCGCCGCGATCGCGGCGACCACCATCACGAGCGCGAGCGCGGCGAAACGCTTCAGCGACGGGGAAGTGACCACAGACCGAGGGTAGGCGATGCCCACCGCACCGCAAGACCGTCCAAAATGCGCAGACTCCGCGATTCGCCGCGGGATCCGCGGATCAGAGCTGCTCGACCGGTTCCTCGGCGCGCACCCCGCGCAACCCGAACCAGGCCATCTCGGCGAGCCAATCCGCGAGGCGGTCCGGATCGTCCTCGGCGTCGTCGTTGGTCAGCCGGCGGCTTGTCGCCTCCGCCATGCCCACGATCGCGTGTGCGAGCACGCGACGGTGGCCGCTCGGTGCCTCGATCTCGATCAGGTCGGCGATGAGCGCGGCAATGCGGTCGATCGCCCGTTCCGCGACGACGGCGAACTCCGCGTCGTTGCGCACCGACGCGCCGAACAGGAGCCGGAACGCCGCGCGGTTTTCGGCGACGAACCGGAAGTACGCCGCGAAACCGGCCTCGACGCGCTCGCGGCCGCTGGCCGCGCCGGCGGTCGCGTCCACCAGCCGGGCGACGAGCTGCGCGTCGACCTCGTCGAGGAGCTCCCGGTACAACGCTCGCTTCGATGGGAAGTGCTGGTACAGCACCGGCTTCGTGACGCCCGCAGCTTCGGCGACCTCGTCCATGGACGTGGCGTGAAAGCCCCGTTCGCCGAACACCTCGACCGCGACCTTGAGCAGCTGGGTCCGCCGTTGTTCGGCGGGGAGGCGCATCGACATAGGAGGTGACGCTACCTTCCCGGTCAGGTCACCCGGGGCTAGCGGCTGGACTTGAGCGGCATCTCGTAGCGGTTCTCGATGCCGAAGTTCTCGCGCCACATCTCGTCGAGCTGGGCCACCTCGTCGGCGGTGAGCGGCATCTCCGACGCCGCTGCGTACTCCCGCACGTCGTCGATGTCGCACATTGGTGGGCAGGACCGTGGTGAACGCCGGATTGGCAAGGATGCCGGCGATCGCCGCCTGCCCGCGCGTGCGGCCGGTGCCTTCCCACAAGAACGCGAGGCGTGTCGGCCTTGTCGAAGTTGTCGAGCATGTTGTCCCGGTTGCGGTGCGACCGGTGATCTTCGGGCGGGAACACGGTGTCGCGAGTGACCTTCCCCGAGAGCGTGTCCGAGGCGTGCGGCACGCGGGCGATCATCCCGATGTCGGCGGCGCAGCGCCTCGATCTCCTTCGCGAAGGTGAGACCGGGTTCCTGCTCGATGATGTTGAACACCGTCTGCAGCGACGCGATGTCGCGGCGCCGGATCGCTTCGAGCCCTTCTTCCACCCAGCCGATCGCCGGACCGAGGGCGATGCCGATCTCGCGGATCTTCCCTTCCGCCTTGAGCTGACCGAGCACCTCCCAGAGGGAGTCGTCCAGGACGGGCTCGATGCGCGCGTTGTGCAGCTGGTAGAGGTCGACGTAGTCAGTGCCCAGCCGCCGCAGCGAACCCTCGAGCTGCAAACGGATCGATGACGGATGCCAATCCTGGGGCCGTTCGGACTGACCGGGGAACATGCGCGGCGCGTCGTGGTCGTATCCACACTTCGTGGTGAGGACGATCTCGTCGCGATTGGTCTTCAGCACGTCTGCGAGAAGCGTTTCGCCGACGCCGTCGTCGCCGTACACGGGCGCGGTGTCGATGAAGTTGATGCCCGTGTCGAGCGCGGCGTGGAGCATCCCCTGCTTGTCTTCGATGTGGCCCCACCAGTCGCTGGCGAGGGTCCACGTGCCGAACCCGACCTCGGACACCTCGAGGTCGCTGTCGGCCGAACTGGCGGTACCGCACGGCAGTCCTAGCTGTACTTGATGACGGAGCGAGCGATCTCGCCGGAACCCATGACGTCGAGCGCCTCGTTGACCTGCTCGAGCTGGATCTCCTGGGAGATGAGCTCGTCGAGGAGCAGCCCGCCCTCGGTGTAGAGCTTGGCGAGCTTCGGGACGTCGCGGTGGACGTTCGAGCCGCCGTACCAGCTGCCTCGGATCTGCTTCTCCTGGAAGAGCAGGTCCATGGCGGGCATGATCGTCCACGTCACGTCGAAGCCCGGGACGCCGACGATGATCGCCTGCCCGCCGCGGCGGGTCATCGCGAACGTCTGCTCGATCGTCGGGCCGAGGCCGATCACCTCGAACGCGACGTCCGCGCCGCGACCATCGCTCAGGCCCATGACTGCGGCGACGGCGTCTCCCTCACCCGCGTTCACGAGATCGGTAGCACCGAACTTCTCGGCCCGGGCCAGCTTCCCGTCGACCATGTCGACCGCGATGATGCGCTCGGCGCCGGCGTGCTTCGCGCCCTGGATGACGTTGAGTCCGACACCACCGCATCCGACGACCGCCACCGTGTCGCCCTTGCGGATGCTCGCCGTGTTGACCGCGGCGCCGAAACCGGTGAGCACGCCGCACCCGATGAGCGCCGCGGCGTCGATCGGGATGCTCTGATCGACCTTGACCGCGCCGATGGCGGGGATCACGGTCTCCTGGGAGAACGTCCCCGATGCCGCCATCTGGAAGATCGGCGCGCCGTCGCGGGAGAAGCGGGACGTCATGTCGAGGAGCCCACCACTCATTGCGGCGACCGAGCCGACCTCGCAGATCTCACCCTGGTCGTGGAGGCACGTGTAACAGGTGCCGCACTGCGGGACCCAGGACACCACGATGTGGTCGCCCACCTTCAGGTTGTCGACGCCCTCGCCCACCTGCACGACGGTGCCGGCGCCCTCGTGACCGAGCACCGCCGGGAGCGCCAGCGGCAGCGTCCCGTTCGTCACCGAGAGGTCCGAGTGACAGACACCCGAGGCACCGAGCTGGATGCGCACTTCACCGGCTTGGGCGTCCGCAAGGTCGAGATCCATGATCTCGAGCGGCTTCCCGACTTCAGTGGCGACGGCGGCCTTCGGCATAACGGTTTCCCCCTCGAAAAAGGTCTGTTGGCGGCAATCTAACCCTTGACCCCGCGGTCAATGAAACCGACCGCCGCCCCGCTCTTCGCGCTCGGCGGCGCGGATGCCGTACCCGACGATGATGGGGACCGGGAGCACGACGATCCCTACGACGAGCCCCACGATCGACATCACGACCGACCAGCTCGGGAACCCCGCCACCACGCTGATGGCGAACCCGGCGATCGCGACGAGCAGGCCGAGGTACCCGATCCGCTTGGCGAGGCCGACTCGCCGTCCGATCCGGGCGCGCTGCGCGGCGATCGGGTCCGATGGGCGGTCGGCACTCACCATGTGGTCCACCCGTGATCTCGGAAGGCGTGGTCGATCCGCCCCGGGAGGCCGGAAAGTGCGTAGTGCAGTCGGGCCCGGGCCACGTTGCGCTCGAGCAGGGCCGGGTCGGGATCGGCGAGGAGCTTGGCCACGGCCTCGGGCTCGTCGAGGGCGAAGAGCTCGAAGCCGTGGGCCAGGATCTCGTCGAGCACCGGGTAGTGGCCGACGACCAGGGGTCGGCGGGCGATGATCGACTCGATCACCGGATTGCCGAATCCTTCGACGGTCGAGGGGAACACGACGACGTCGGCCGCGGCGTACGCATCGGCCGGGCTCGGACCGAGTCCCAGCGTGACCGGGACGCGACACGCGTGCAGCAGGTGGTCGAGCACCGCCGCGTACCCGTCCTCGGCGGGACCCGTGAGCCAGAAACACACCGGGCGGGGTGCGACGAGCTCCGCGAGCGCTTCGACGTAGCGGATCGCGGCGGGCACGTTCTTGCGCGGGATCGCCCGAGCCGGTTGGAGGACGACGATTTCGGCGTCGTCGAACCCCAGGGCTCGGCGTGTCCGGGTCCGGTGACCCGGGGGCGCGTTCACGTCGAACGCGTTGGTGATCTCGACCGCCTCGATGCCCCGTTCCGCGAGCTCGATCGCGCGAGCGGGCGTTGATCGTCACGTGGAGCGCGCCGGCGGGTCGCGGCGGGAGATCCGTGAAGGCTTGGGTCTGCGGGCGCTGCCACGGCAGGTCGTGGTGGTGCAGTACCACGCGTGAACGGGTCCGGACGAGCGAGTCCGCGACCACGCGGGAAGCGGCCGGGTTCAGCGGTAGGGAGCAGACGTTCTCGACGACGGTCACTGCGCTGCCGTCGAGGATCGAGGCGAGCTCGGCGGCGGCGTCCGCGGTCGGCGCGTCGGCGCGAGGGTCGAGTGCGAGCCACGGAAGCACCTGGTCGTCGGGCCCGGCAATGTCGAGCTCGCCCGCGACCCGCCGGGTCGTGAAGCCGAGCGACTCGAGCGCGCGCATCCACTTGGCCGCCTCGATCGACACCCCGTCGGTGCCGCCGAGCCGATAGGAGACGAACGTCGCGACGGGCACGGGGGCGACGTTACGCCGGGTCGCGCCCGCCGGTTCGGACGGAGCTCAGACGAGCGAGGGAAGGCGGCGGTTCGTCGCGTTGAGGACCGCGCGCACGACGGTCTCGGCTTCGGCATGCTGGCGTACGATCGCCGAACCGGAGACGAGCTGCTCACTCGGCGGCAGTACGAACACGACCGTGACGATCGCGACATCGTGCGCGCCCACCCGCACGATCTGGGCGCTGTCGACGTCGATGCACTCCGCGGCCGTCTCGAGCTGGCGGAGCGCGTCGACCGTTGCCGTGGCGACGAGCCGGTGGCGGGCGGTAGATGCGATCGAACCCTCGGCGAAGCCGACGGCTTCGTCCGTTCCCCGTGCGAGGGTGACCCGGACGAGTGAGCGGAGCCCGCTGACCTCCGCCGTGCTGTTGACGAGCACGGGCCGGAGCTCCTGGCCGGCTTCCTCCACGGACTCGGAGTGCCCGTTGCCGTTCGCCGTGCTGCCAAGCTGGACGACCGAGACGATGCGCCGGTCGAGCTCGATGCCGAAGCTGGCCAGGGCGACCGACTGGACGTCGCGGACCACCTGCTTCGCGTGCTTGGCGGTGTCGGCGAGGATGTGGACCTCGGTCGGGCGCCCGTTCGGATCGACGACGACCCGGGCGGCCGAGATCTCGGGCAGCCGGCACAGCTCCCGCTCGAGCTCCAGTACCTCGTCCTCGGCGGTCGCGTCCTGTCGCTCTGACCCCTCGTCTCCCACGGCCTTCTCCCTGATCGTCCGTGACCGGTCTTCCGTCACCCTCGTGCGTGACCGAGGTCCAGAAGCCTAAGGGCCAGACGACCACCCATGGTGGTTCTCCGAGCTTCCTTGCCACGGGGCGTGTTGTCTGTGAGACTGTTGTTGTTGATGTTGTTGGTGTGAAGTGATGTCGTCGGGTTCGAGATGTAGGGGCGCCCCCTGGTTGCGGCCGGGTGTCCCGGGGCGCGCTGCGAGCAGCAAACCCCGGGCCTACAGTCGATTTCGCCTTGTGCCGAACATCTGGACGAGATGCTGGACGGATGGAGCCACCGGTTCGAACCGGGGGAGGAGGGCGCATAGGGACGGAACCCGTCTGCTTGATGTGACGGAGACGGCAAGACCTCGGCGCATGTGAGCTGGACCGAAGGGTCCACGAAGCGAAGCGAATCCCTCTGGGGCTCTAGCTGTGCGCCAGGGAGGAACTCTCGAAGAGGGTGATCTCCCATGAAGAAGGCCTACGTACGCGTTGCTGTGCTCGCGACGTCGATGGCTGCGCTGCTGCTCGCTGGCGGCGCGCAGTTCCGTTTCCGGTAACAAGACCCGCCGAGGTCTTGCCGCCTCCGCCCTGTTCGATCGGACACGCGTGAAAACCCAGAAGACAAGGTCGACGGTGTACTGCCTGACCCTTGGCCTCGCGATAGCGGGAATCGCCGGGGGGTTGGCGTTGCGCGGGCCCACACCGGCGTTGGTGCCCCTGCTGATCTTCGGAGCGCTCTTCGCGCTGGCGGAGAACCAGGCGGTGAACCTCTCCGAGCACGTTGAAGCGACATCCGGGCTCATGCTGAGCATGGCGGCGATCGTCGTGTTCGACAACCAGAGCGCGTTGCTGGGGCCCCTCCTCGTCGGGCTCTGCGCCGGGTTCTACTGGCCGCAGATCAAGGCGCGCGACTGGCGCAAGATCGTCGTGAACAGCGCCAACACCGGCGTCGCGATGTTGGGCGCGGCTCTCGTCTACGGACTGGTGGCCCCCACCGGCACCCAACACCCGCTCGCACTGATCCTCATCGCCTTCCCGACCGTGATCGCGTACGCGCTCGTCAACGTCGCGATGGTGTCGATTGCCACCGTGGTGTGGACGGGAGAGCTGCCACCCTCGACCTACCGGACGTTCGGCCTGGCGTTGCTCCAGATGTACCCGTTCGCATTGCTCGGATTGTTCCTGGGCCGGCTGTACCTGGACTACGGACCGCTGCTCGTTCCGCTGTTCGTCGTGCCGATCCTCGTCGCCCGCCAGGCCTTCGCCACGTACCTCGCGTTGAAGGAATCCCAGGAGGCGGCGGTCCGGACGCTCATCGGGGCGCTCGAGGCCAAGGACCCGTACACGGCCGGGCACGCCGAGCGGGTCGCCGGCTACGCGACGTACATCGGGGTGGAGCTCGGCATGTCGCCGGCGCGCCTCGAACGGCTTCGCTTCGCGGCGTTGATGCACGACGTCGGGAAGCTCGTGGTGCCGAACCACCTGCTCAACAAGAAGGGCAAGCTGACCGCGGAGGAGTTCGCGCAGGTGCGGATGCACGAAGAGGTCTCGGTGGAGATCCTCACGCGCATCGACTTCCTCGCACCCGTCGCGCCGAGTGCGACGAGTGAAGCCGCCGAGTTCACGCCGGTCGCGGACGACCGAGGGCAGCCGATCGAACCGCACATCGTCGCGGTCGCCGACGCGTTCGACGCGATGACGTCGACGCGCTCCTACCGCAAGGCACTCCCACAGCAGACCGCCTTCGACGAGCTGCGGAAGAACTCGGGAAGGCAGTTCCACCCCCGCGTCGTCGAAGCGCTCATCGTCGCCATCGAAGCGCGCGGCGAGGAGCACGGTCGCGGCCACGAAGAAGTGGTGCACCATGCCGATGCGCCCGAGGCCGGTACCGGATCGGCCGGTCTCGGCGACCTGATGACCGGCAGCGAGGCCGGTTCCGAGCGGGCGGCAGGGCGATGACCACGGCCCGTCGGCTGACCATCGTCGCGATCCTCGGCGCGCTCGCGGCCGGGGTCGCCGAGCTCTTCGACCCGGGCGGGTCCTTGACCGATCTCATGGTTCTCGGCGCGGCAGTCGTCGCAGGTGAGCTGCTGGTGCTGCGCCCCGCGGAGCGCGCGCCGCTACCCCTCTCGTACGCGGTGTTCCTCGTCCTGGTGCGGGCCGGATCACCGGCCGAGTTCCTCGTGACGATCTTCGCCGCGGAGCTGGTTGCATACCTGCTGCGCCCGGAGCGCTCCGAGTGGGACCGCATCTGGCTGACGGCCATCCGCCTCGGTGCGGCGGTGGCGGCGCTCGGAACGTTCCATCTGGTCTCCGACCTCATGCGCGGCGCGGACAGCCGTTGGGTCGTCCTGGTCGCGCTGGCCGCCGCCGGCATCGTCGAGATCCTGGTCGACGATCTCCTCCACGTCGTGCGGGCGCGCCGCCTGTACCTGTCGACGGAGGGGCGCTCGGCGGATTTGGCGCTCATCACCAGCGGAATGCTGATGTCCGTCGGGTACAAGGGGATCGGGACGCACGAGGGCATGGGGCTCTGGGGCCCGCTGCTCTTCTCGATCCCGCTCCTGGCCGCCTGGTACTCGTTCGAACGCCTGGCCTCCATCCGGCGGACCTACGGGCAGACGATCAGTGCGCTGTCGGTCGTCCCCGAGCTCGCCGGTCTCGTCCGTGCGGGTCACGCGGAGCGCGTCGCGGACCTGTCGGTCGATCTCGGCCGCGAGCTCCACCTCACCGCCCAGGACCTGGAATACCTCCGGGCCGCGGCATTGCTCCACCACCTCGGCCATCTGTGTCTCGACGATCCCGAGGTCCGTGGTCGCGCGATCGAGCCGAGCGAGGTGACCGACAAGGGCGCCGAGATCCTGCGCCAGACGGACTACCTGCGGCCCGCGGGCGACCTGCTCGCGTCGGATACCGCGTCGGTCGGGAGCCAGATCCTCCGGGTCGCGAGCGCGTACGACGAGCTGACCGCAGGTGATCCCGCCTTCAACGACGCGGCGATCGAAGCGCTGTACTCAGGCCCCGGATACGTCTACGACCCGAGGGTCCTCGACGCGCTCGAGCGCGTCGCCGGAAGCACCACGGTGCCGAGTCGCCTCTAGCGAGAGCTCGACCGTCTCGGCCGCGTCCAGGTCGATCTGGTCACCCGGCGAGTCGTCCTCGGATTCGCGGCGACCCTTGCGGGAACGGCGCGGTCGACGGCTCGCCCGGAACGTGAGGTCGACGAGCCCGACCGCGATGACGAGGTCACCGAACGAGATCGACGAGTTCACCGGTTCGCCGAGCACGATGTAGTCGCCGAGCTCGGGCAGGACGTCGTCGGACTTTTCGGGCCGGTGCTTCACCGTGGTCTCGAGCTTCTCACCCGCCGGCGCGCGGTACGGCATGCCCTGGTTCAGCGCGATGACGAATGCGTTCATCGCGATGCCGACGGTGATCACCCCCATGCCCGTGAGGAGGAGGTTCGAGAGCCCGAACCCGATGATCATCACGTAGGAGGCGAGCAGGATCGCGAGGCCCAGGTCGTCGTAGCGCGCGCGGGGGAGGTCGACGAGCTCGACCAGGATCTGGAGGCCGAGCCCGGCGAAGAGCAGCCAGACGCGATGCAGCTGGATCTTGCCGAGCTGGCGGAATCGGCCACCGGTCAGCGGGACGATCAGGAGCGCGACGACGATCGCGACCAGGTACACCAGCATGCGCCCACGGTAGCGAGGTGCACATCGACCGCAGCGGACCCCGCACGACCCTGCCTACGATCCCGGACATGGCTGAACCTGAGGTGCTGTACTCGGTCGACGACGGCATTGCCCGCGTGACGATCAATCGTCCGGAGCGTCGCAACGCGATGTCGTACGGCGTCATGCAGGGCCTGCGCGACGCGATCGCCGCGGCGAAGGCCGACGACGCAGTCCGGGTCGTGGTCCTGGCCGGGGCCGGGGACCGCGCGTTCTGCGCGGGTGCAGACCTCGGGGGAATCGCCGAGAACGCCGGTGCCGCGGCCGCCCACGACGGGCGCGGGTTGCTGGCTGCGCTGTTCCGTGAGCTCTGGGCGTTGGGCAAGCCGACGATTTCGCACGTGCGCGGCTACGCGCTGGCCGGTGGCTTCGGCCTGGCGCTCGCGTGTGACTTCGTTGTCGCCGCCGACGACGCGCAGTTCGGCACGCCCGAGGTGAACGTCGGGCTCTGGCCGTACATGATCACCGTCCCGCTGCTGCGCTCGATGCCCCCGAAGAAGGTGCTGGAGCTGCAGATGACCGGGCGCCGGGTCAACGCCGAGGAAGCCGATCGCATCGGGTTCGTGACGCGCGTCGTCCCCGTGGACGAGCTCGACGCCGCGGTGCACGAGCTGGCGTCGTCGTTGGCGTCGAAGTCGCCGCTGGTCCTGCGCTGGGGTCGTGACGCCTTCTACCGGGTGCTCGAGATGGACGGCGACGCGGCGCTCGACCACCTCCAGGCCATGCTCACCATCCACACGCAGTCCGAGGACGCCGCCGAAGGCGTCGCCGCATTCGCCGAGAAGCGCACTCCGGTGTGGAGGGGCCGCTGACGTGGACGATCGTCCGGAGGTCCGATACGCCAAGAGTGGAGAGCTCTCGATCGCCTTCATGGAGCACGGCTCCGGGCCGCTCGACATCGTCTACATCCCCGGGTTCGTCTCCAACTGCGATCTCATCTGGGAGGTGCCGTTCTACCGGCAGATCGTTGAACGCCTCGGCACGATCGGCCGGGTCATCACGTTCGACAAGCGGGGCACCGGCCTTTCGGAGCGAACGCTCGGCCATGGCAGCGTCGCCGAGCGCATGGACGACATCCGTGCGGTCATGGACGCGGCCGGTTCGACCAACGCCGCACTGGTCGGCATCTCCGAGGGTGGGCCGTTGGCCGTCACCTTTGCCGCGACGTATCCCGACCGGGTGTGCTCGCTCGTCCTCTGGGCCACGTACGCCCGCTGCCTCGTTGAAACGGACTACCTCATCGGAATGGATCCGGAGCAGGTGTACCCGAGCATCGAGCGGATCGTGTCCGCGTGGGGAACCGGCCGGGCCATCAGATTCTTCCTCTCCGGGATCCCGGAAGATCCGGCAACGATGCAGCTCATGGCGCGCTACGAGCGGGCTTCCGCGACGCCCGCGATGGTGGGCCAGGTCCTCCGCCAGAACGTCGAGATCGACGTTCGGAGCGCGCTCCCCGCGATGAGCGCGTCGACGCTCGTGCTCCACCGGTCGGGCGACCGCGTCGTGCCGCCCCGGCTCGGCCGCTATGTGGCCGATCACGTGGAGGGCGCGCGCTGGTGCGAGCTCGCCGGCGGATTCCACGTCAATGGCTCTCGGGCCGGCGAGCGAGATTCACTGGACGTCATCGAGGAGTTCCTCACCGGGACGAGGCGAGCGGTCGCGTTCGACCGCGTGCTCGCAACGGTGTTGTTCACGGACATCGTCGACTCGACCGTCCATGCCGACGAGCTGGGCGACCGCCGTTGGCGTGAGGTGCTCGATGCCCACGACACGATCGTTCGCCGCGAGCTTGCCCTCGCCAACGGGCGTGAGGTCAATACGACCGGTGACGGGTTCTTCGCCATCTTCGACGGTCCGGCACGCGGGTCCGTTGCGCCCAGGCGATCGTTGCCTCGGCTCGGGCATTCGGCCTCGAGCTGCGCGCCGGGTTGCACACCGGCGAGTGCGAAGTGCGCGGAGACGATGTCGCCGGCATGGCCGTGCACATCGGGGCGCGGGTTGCTGGTCTCGCCGCCGGCGGCCAGGTGCTCGTCACTTCGACGGTGCGCGACCTGGTCGTCGGCTCCGATATCGAGTTCGAGGACTGGGGCCGGCACGAGCTCAAGGGCGTCCCGGGTCAGTGGCAGGTGCTGGCGGTGCAAGAGTGACGCCATGACTGCTGCAGGTGGTCGAGTCCGCGCGGGTCAGTCGTTGCCGAGCTGGTCGGCGATTGCGGTGGCCCGGCGCGCCAGCTCGGAGCGCGCCTCGGAATCATCGGCCGCGGCGAGCTCGGCCACCAGCGCGGCGAGCTCGGCGACGGCAGCGTGCAGCTCCGAATCGATGCTCGTGACCTTGGAGAACGGCATCGCGACCGTCACCGTCGGGCTGCCGTGGCGACCTCCGATCACGGTCCGGCGTTGCTGGTCCTCCGGTGAATCGCTCATGGCCAGTCCCCTCGCGCGACGCGTGAAAGAGTGACGACCCTATGACCGAACCGAAGGCGACTTCCACGGGTGGCGGAGACGTACACGACTGGGGACCGCTCGTCGGCGACCTCGCGAAGCGCCGGGAACGGGCGCTCGGCATGGGCGGCGAGAAGTTCGTGGAGCGCCAGCGGTCGCTCGGCAAGCTGCTCGTGCGCGAGCGGCTCGACCTGCTTCTCGATCCCGGCACGTGGGTCGAGTACGGGATGCTCGCCGACCACATGGACCCGGGGCTCGGCGACCGCTACCTCGCCGCCGACGGCTCGGTCACCGGAGTCGGCGAGATCGAGGGTCGCCAGGTCGCGGTCGCGGCATACGACTTCACGGTGATGGCAGGGTCGATGGGCGCGGTGGGGGAGAACAAGATCCGCCGGCTGCGCCACCTCGCGTTGAGCCAGCGCATCCCGATGGTGTGGCTCCTCGACTCGGCCGGCGCGCGCATCCAGGCAACGTCCGGATCGACGTTCGCCGGCGCCGGCGACCTGTTCCGCGAGCAGGTCGCGATGAGCGGGGTCGTACCGATGGTCGCCGCGATGATGGGACACTGCGCGGCGGGCACCGCGTACATCCCCGCGCTCGCCGATT
This sequence comes from uncultured Acidimicrobiia bacterium, assembly GCA_963770095.1. Taxonomy (GTDB): domain Bacteria; phylum Actinomycetota; class Acidimicrobiia; order IMCC26256; family JAENVU01; genus Chersky-806. The sequence continues at coordinate 1,067,713 of CAVYOO010000002.1, read as the reverse complement.
TCGTGCCGATGGTGAAGGGCACGTCGTCGATGGCGCTGGGCGGCCGGCACCTGGTGAAGGCCGCGGTGGGCGAGGACGTCTCCGAGGAGGAGATGGGCGGCTCGGCGGTGCACACGAAGGTCAGCGGGGTCGCCGACCTCGAGGTGGCCGACGACGAGGAGTGCCTGCCGCGTGGTGCGTGACTACCTCTCGTACTTCCCGCAGCACAACGGTGAGGCGCCGCCAGTGCGCGCAACCTCCGATCCGGTGGACCGCCGGGTCGAGGAGCTCTACAACATCGTGCCGACCGCGCCACGGCGCACGCGTACGACATGCGGAAGGTCATCCGGGCGATCGTCGATGACGGCGAGGTGCGGTGGATGAAGCCGGACTGGGCGAAGAACGTCGTGACCGGGCTCGCACGCGTCGGTGGTCAGCCGATCGGGATCGTGGCGAACCAACCGATGGTGCTCGGCGGCGCGCTGGACGTGAACGCGGCGGACAAGGCCGCTCGGTTCGTCTGGCTCTGTGACGCCTTCGGGATCCCGCTCGTGTTCCTCCACGATGTTCCCGGATTCATCGTCGGCTCCGCGGTGGAGAAGCAGGGGATCATCCGCCACGGGGCGAAGATGCTGTTCGCGGTGAGCGAGGCGACGGTTCCCAAGATCAGCGTGATCTTGCGCAAGAGCTACGGCGCCGGCTACTTCGTGATGAACGGCCTCGCCTACGAAGCCGACTACATCGTCGCGTGGCCGACCGCGGAGATCGCGGTGATGGGTCCCGACGGCGCCGTCGCGATCATCCATCGCAAGACGCTCGAAGGCGTGCCCGAGGAAGAGCGGGTGGCGAAGCAGCTCGAGCTGGCCGAGGAGATCCGCGCCAACATCGATCCGTACATCGCGGCCGGCCACGCCCAGCTCGACGACGTGATCGACCCGGCCGAGACCCGGCGCGCGATCTGGAACGGACTCAACGTCAGCCGCGACAAGCGCGTCGACCGCCCGTGGCGCAAGCACGGCGTCCTCCCCGTCTGACCCGCGCGCCCGCTGTCTGTTGCATTCGGTTCCCCAGCGGACCCTTTCGCAACAGACGGAGTGGGCTGTTGCGAGCAGGTCCTCGTCGATCAGCCGAGGAGGTCGTCGACCGCGGCGGCGAAGACCTCGGTGTGCCGGTCGACGTCCGCCTCCGTCGTGGCCGGGGACATGAGGGCCATGTTGTGGAACGGCGTGAGCAGGATGCCGCGGTTCAGCGCGTAGAGGTGCATGAAGCCGTCGAGCTCCTCGTCGACGCCGGCCGCAGCCTCGGCGCCGTGGCGCGGTCGCCGGGGAAGGAACCAGTACTCGGCCCGCGCGCCGAGCCGGGTGACGCTCCACGGCACGTCACGGGAGTCGATGACGGACTGCACGCCGGATTCCCAGCGCGCGCCCAACGGCAGCGTGTGTGCGAACGCCCCGTCGGTCAGCACGTCCGCGAGCGTGACCCGCATGGCCGCCAGCGCGAGGGCGTTGCCTGCGAGCGTGCCACCGATGCCGCTGACGTCGCCCTCCGATCCGGTCGCGGCCGGGCGAACCCGATCCGCAACTTCGTTCGTCATCCCGTACGCCGCAGTCGGGAGCCCCGAGGCGATGGGCTTGCCGATGGTGAGCAGGTCGGGGTCGAGCCCGTACGCCTTGGTGTAGCCGCCGGGTCCGGCGCAGATCGTGTGGGTCTCGTCGATGATGAGCAGCGTTCCGGTCGCGCGCGTGATCTCGCCGCGGCTTCCCAGTAGCCGGGCTCCGGATGGATGATCCCGATGTTGGTCATCGCGGGCTCCGCAAGCACGCACGCGACGTCCCCGGGCGCGAGCGCAGCGCCGAGCGCGTCGATGTCGTTGAACGGAACCACCTTCGTGGTGAGTGCGGGATCGACCGGCGGGCCCATGCGGCCCTCGCGGGATGGACGCGGTCGTGCGCATCCAGCGTCACGAGGGTCTCGTCGACGGTGCCGTGGTAGCACCAGTCGAAGACGAGGATCTTCTGCCGATCAGTCGCCTGGCGCGCGAGCCGGAGCGCGAACCGGTTCGCGTCGGTCGCGCTCGACGCGATCTGCCAGAGCGGCAGCCCGAACCGCTGGGCCAGCTCCTCGCCGACGATCGGCGAATCCTCGGTCGGCAGCATCAACGAGATGCCACGCCGAGCCTGGTCGGCGATGACTGCGACCGTCGCCGCGGGGGAGTGCCCGGTCATCGCGCCGGTATCACCGAGGCAGAGGTCGATGTACTCGTGCCCGTCGACGTCCACGACGCGCGCGCCCGAGGCCTCGCTGGCGAACACCGGGAACCGGCCGGGCCAGCGGGCCATCCAGTTCATCGGGACCCCGCCGAGCAACGAGTTCGAGGCCCGGGTCGCGAGATCGCGTGATGCGGGGTGGTCCTCGGCGAACCGTTCCTCTTCGATGAGCAGCAGGGCCGCAAGGCGGTCGCGGTCGATTCGTCGATCCATGTACGCGGATCGTACGGGTGCCGGGTACTGTGCGCCCATGGCCGAGATCCGGGCGGAGATCACCGCGAACGTGTGGCAAGTCGTGGCCGAGGAGGGGCAGATGGTCGCCGAGGGCGACGAGATCTGCATCCTCGAGTCGATGAAGATGGAGATCCCGGTGATCACCGAGGTGCCGGGTGTCGTACGCGAGCTCCACGTCGAGCCCGAACAGGTCGTGCAGGAAGGCGACCTGATCGCACTGATCGACGAGAACTGAGCGACCGTCCCGCCCGTGATTCGCTGGTCGGTACCTCAGGAGCACGTCGGGCTCGCGACGATCGACCGGCCCGAGAGCCGCAACGCGCTCAACGCCGAGCTGTGCGACGACTTGCGCGGGCACCTCGAGCAGTCCCATGGCCTGCGGGCGATCGTCATCACCGGTGAAGGCGTTGCATTCTGCGCGGGTGCCGACATCATGCGCCGGGCCCAGGACACCGGTGGGCTCGAGCATGGTGGCGCGGACACGTTTCGACCCGCGTTCGAGCTGGTTCTCGACGCGATCGTCAACCACCCGGCCCCGGTCATCGCGGCAGTGAACGGCGCGGCGCTCGGCGCGGGCATGCAGCTCGCGGTCGCGTGCGACCTGCGCGTGGTGGCCCCCACCGCCAAGGTCGGCATACCCGCCGCGAAGCTCGGCGTACTGCTCAGTGCTCCCAACATCCGGAGGCTCGCGGTGCTCGTGGGTCAGGGCGCGGCGCGCGACCTTCTTCTCACGGGCCGAACGATCACGATCGACGAGGCGCGGGAGTGCGGGTTCGCGCAGCGCGTCAGTGACGACGCGCTGACGACTGCGCTGGAGGTCGCAGCGGACATGGCTCGGCTCGCGCCCCTCAGCGTCCAGGGTCACAAGCGCGGCGCTCAACCTCGTCGCCGACGCCGCCCCGCTCGACCCGGCGGCGACCGCCGAGATTCGTGCCCTCGAGGAGGCGGCGTTCGCCAGCTCCGATCTCCAGGAGGGGCTTGGGGCGTTCGGCGAGAAGCGACCGCCCCGGTTCCAGGGGCGCTGAGCCCGCCGGGCAGGCATACTGGTCCGAACCCGGCCAGGACGGGAGGGGCAGATGGCGCGACCGGACCGGAGCGGTTGGCGGTGGGGCGCGGGTGTCGCCGGAGTGTGTGAGCTCGACAACCACGTGCAGCCCATCTCGTTCGGCGTGCAGGAGCAGTCAGGCACCTTCGTGTGCGATCTGGCGCGGTAGCGAGCGAGACCGGGAGATCCGTTGACCAACACCGACACTCAGGAGGAGTGCCCATGACCCGTCACCCGACGTTCTCGACCCGGACGTGGCTCGCCGCGTTGCTGTGCAGCCTGGCCCTGGTCACCGGACTGATCGCGGGGCCTGCGAGCGCGAGCACGACTGCTCCCACCGGTCGCGCACTCGCGATCAGGGGGGTCGCGACCCAGCCCGTGGACGACGCGAGCTGCCCGCGTGACGCCGAGTTCCCCGAGGGGACGAACCAGCGCCAGCAGCTCCTTGGCATCGCGTGGACCTACATCGGTCCCGCCGGTCTCAAGCTCGACGTGTGCCGGATCTTCGTCGGCGCGATCGGTGGCGAGTCGGTGAGGGGTTCGTTCGTGCTGGTCACGCTCGCCGGGATCCTGCGCGGCCGCGCGGAGGGCACCGTCGGCTTCAGCCAGTCCGACAACTTCAATCTCGTGCTCACCGTGGAGCACGGGTCGTTCCTGCTGTCCCGCGTCAGGGGAGAACTGACGTTCACGGCGAGCGTCGTGCCGGTCGGAGCGCTCAACCCGTTCGACGGCGTGCTCACCACCGACCTGCACTTCGGCACCCGCGCCGTGAACCTCTGATGGGGGCGCGCGGACCCGCTCAGTAGTTCGCCGGCAGCAGGCGTTCGAGGTGGTAGTAGAAGACGAACAGCACGACCGCGAACGGGATCACGCCCATGAACCACGTGGTCCAGCGGTGGTAACGGTGGAAGACCAGCCACCACAGGCCACCGATGGCGGCGACGAGCAGACCCCACCACACCGTCGGCAACCGCGGCTCGCCGCGACCGGACAGGGCGTCGTCGAGCGAGGCGCGGCTCGCGACCGGTTGCGGCGGTGGCTTGACCGGCTTCGCGCTGCGGTCCTTGTCGAGCGTCGCCTGCACGACCAGCCGAGTTGAAGCGGAGTACTTCGGGTTGCAGGTGGTGAGGGTGAGCGTCGCGTTCGGCGTGGGGTCCAGGACGAAGACCTCCTTGGGCGACACGATGAGCTGTTGGAACACCGTGTAGCGAAACGTCCCGGCGAGCGTCGTGATGACGATCACATCGCCGTCGACCAGCTCGTCGAGGCGGTTGAACGGGGCCCCGTAGGTGGTGCGGTGCCCGGCGATCGCGGCGTTCCCGAGCTGGCCGGGCATCGGGGTCGCCGGGTAGTGGCCGGGAGCCTTGCGGAGGTCCGGTACGCCGATGCCCTGGATCACCGCCCGGTTCAGGCCGATCTTGGGGATCTGGATGATGCCGACGGCTTCGCCGACCGGCGGCGGGGGCGGGGGGAGCGTGGTGGTGGTCGCGGTCCCGGCCTGGTGCCGGGCCACGGCCTTCTCGTGGGCGACCTGTTGGTGGAACTCGGACTGCAGCCGGTCCTGCTCGCGGGCTTCGTACAGGCCGGTTCCCCACAGCTGGTAGGCGACGAACAGCAGGATGAGGATCCCGACGGTCACGAGCCCGCGGCCGAACCCGCCGATGATGCGTCGCATGGGCGAGGAGCGTAGGTGGGAGCGGCCACGTTGTGCGGACACCGAAGCGACCGGAGATGGAGGTGCGTACCGAGAGGCCTGGCTCGGGCCGGCGGACACCGAAGCGACCCGGGTTCGACCATCGCCGAGGGGGATCCGTACACTCATCGGCGCTGGTAGCGCCCCACCCGGGGCCCCGGAGGCTTGCGTGCCGCTCGTCGTCAGACTCCGCTCCGCCGTGTGCCTCCTCGGACGCTTCCCGGCCCTCGCCGGTGTCGACCTGGACGTCCACTCGGGCGAGATCGTGCTCCTCGCCGGACCCAACGGAGCCGGCAAGACCACGTTGCTGCGCCTCATCGCCGGGCTCGTTCCCCTGTACTCGGGCGAAGGCATGGTCTTCGACACCGATCTCGACGAGGACCGCCGCGGCGCGCGGCGCCGGCTCGCCCTCGTCGGGCACGAGACCTTCTGCTACGACGACCTGACCGTGCGCGAGAACCTGCGCTTCGTGGCCAAGGCGTCGGGTGGAGCAGGCCCGCGACGCGGACGCGGTGATCGAGCGTCTCGACCTCGGTGCCGTGGCGGACCTGACCCACCGCAAGCTCTCGGCCGGCCAACGTCGCCGCCTCGCGCTCGGTGCGGCGCTCGTCAGGGATCCCCAGCTGCTGCTCCTCGATGAGCCCCACGCCGGCCTGGACGCCGACAGCCGCGAGGTCCTGCACGAGATCGTGGCTGCGGCACCGGCGGAGGGCCGGACCGTGCTCATGGCCTCGCACGAGCTCGATCTCGCCCGCGCCCTCGCCACCCGCGAGGTTCGCGTCGACTCCGGCCGGGTCAGCCTCGCCGCGCCGGCCCCGACCCGAGCCACTCCGTGAGCGTCTGGCGGGAGGCGGGGCTGGTGGCGGGGAAGGACCTGCGGATCGAGGCGCGATCGCGGGTCGCGCTGTCGCAGATCCTGCCGTTCGGCCTCATCGTGATCTTGCTCTTCGCCTTCGCGCTGGATCCCGACCGCGGGATCCTGGCGCGTGTCGCGCCGGGGCTCTTCTGGGTCGCGGTCCTGCTGGCCGCGCTCATGGCGATCGGGCGGGCGTTCGCGACCGAGGAGCAGCACAACGCGCGCGACGGGTTGCGCCTCGCCGGGCTCGACGGCGCTGCGATCTTCTTGGGCAAGGCCGCGGCGATCGCGCTCGAGCTGCTGGCGCTCGAGGTCATCCTGGGCGTCGGCGTGGTGCTGCTCTACGACGTGAGCGTCCATGGGGTCGGGGTCCTCGTACTGACCGCGCTGGCCGCGACCATCGGTCTGGCCGCCACCGGTACCCTCTACGGCGTGCTCTCCGCCGGGCTCCGGCTGCGTGAGACGCTGCTGCCGTTGCTCCTGCTCCCAGTGCTCGCGCCCGTGATGCTCGGGGCGACCCGGGCGTTCGAGGATGGTCTGGAGGGGGCGCCGGGGGACGCGTGGCCGTGGGTCGCGTTGCTCGGGATCTTCGCAGTGCTCTACACGGGGATCGGTGTGCTGGCCTTCGGACCACTCTGGGAGGAGACATGAGCGAAGTGAGGACCCGGGATCGACTGCTCGACCCCCGGCTCTCACGCGCCTTGGGCTGGGCGTCGATCGTCTCACTCGTCGTGCTCGCGCTGTTCGGTCTCTGGGGCGCGCCCGAGGACGCGGTCCAGCGCGAGGCGCAACGGCTCATGTACCTGCACGTCCCGGCGGCGTGGCTCGCCTACCTCGCGTTCGGGGTCACCGCGATGGCATCGGGGCTGTTCCTCTGGCCCCGCACCCGCTCCTTGGTGTGGGACCGGCTCGCGGGTGCGTCGGCGGAGCTCGGTGTGCTGTTCACGGCACTCACGCTCGTGATCGGCTCGTTGTGGGGCAAGCCGGTGTGGGGGGTCTGGTGGGTGTGGGATGCCCGTCTCGTCACGACGGCGGTCCTGTTCTTCCTCTATCTCGGCTATCTCGCGCTCCGTCGGATCCCGAGTGGTGACGCGGTTGGTGCCGGGAAGCGCAACGCGATCGCGGCGCTCATCGCCTTCGTCGACGTGCCGATCGTGCACTTCTCGGTCGAGTGGTGGCGGACGCTGCATCAGAAGGCGACGGTGTTCAATCCCGAGCTCAGCGCGAACATCCACGGGGTCATGGCGTTGACGCTCTGGCTCGGGGTCATCGCATTCACGATCTTGTACGTGTACCTGCTCGACCGGCGCTACCGACTCGCGTCGCTCGAAGACGAGATGGAGCAGCGCGAGGTCGCCGCGGCGATCGCGGCGCGCATTGGCGAGCCGGTCGAGGTCGGACGATGAGGTTTGCCGCACAGCTCGCCGACCCGGACTACGGCTGGGCCTACGTCGTCGTCGGATGGACGTTGACGGGCGCCGTCCTTGCCGCGTACTTCGGGCGTCTGGTGGTACGTATCCGGCGCGCGGAGCGGACGCTCCCGCCGGAGACCGAGCAGTGACGGCGGCCTCTCCGCCCGCAGCCCGAAAGCGGGCGCGCTACATCGTCGCGGTAGGCGGTTGCCTTGTCGCGGTGATCGCAGTGGTGGTGCTCACCGTGGTGCTGTCGGAGAACGTCGTGTACTTCCGTACGGTCTCCGAGGCCGTGAAGGACCAGAAGAGCCAAGGCACGGGTCGCTTCCGGCTCGCCGGTGCAGTCGTGCCGGGCTCGATCCACGAGACGCCCCACGGCGTGAGGTTCTCGCTGACCGATGGTGACACGACCGTCGCGGTGGTCCATCGGGGTGATCCGCCCGAGCTGTTCAAGAAGGGTGCGCCGGTGGTCTGCGAAGGCCGATGGGCCGCGACCGCCGCGGGCGCGCCCTTCGACAGTGACCGGATCATGATCAAGCACGGCAGCGACTACGAGCCGCCGAAGGTCGATACGAAGAAGGCCCCCGCGGCGGAGAGCTCGTGAACGAACGATGAGGGCAGCGCTCGGCATCCTCGGCATCGCACTCGGAGCCGGTGCTTCGGCGATCGGCGTGTTCCTCCTCGCGATGGGGATCACCCGCCAGAACCAGGAGATGGTGCGCGCGGGGCGGCGTTGCGCGTTCGTCGTCCTGGCGGCGGCCGTCCTGGCAGTCGGCGCGATGGAATGGGCGCTGCTCACCCACGACTTCTCGATCAAGTACGTGGCCGAGAACAACGCGCGCTCGACGCCGTTGCTGTTCACCATCACCGGCCTGTGGGCAGCCCTTGAAGGCTCGATCCTCCTGTGGGTGCTGATCCTCGCCGGCTACATCGCGGTGATGGCCCGCCGGTTCCGATCACGCATCGAGGACCCGATGGTTGCGTGGGCGCTCCTGGTCGCGCTCACGGTGGCGTGCTTCTTCTTCGTGTTCATGGCCGTTGCCGCGAACCCGTTCCAGGTCATCGGCGGGACCATCCCGGTCGACGGCCGCGGTCCGAACCCGCTGCTGCAGAACCACCCACTCATGGCGTTCCATCCCCCGATGCTCTACCTGGGGTACGTCGGGTTCACGGTGCCGTTCGCGTTTGCCATGGCCGCTCTGATCACCGGGCGCTTCGGCGAGGGCTGGTTGGCGGACACCCGGCGCACGACGCTCGTCGCGTGGGGATTCCTCACTGTCGGCATCGTGCTCGGCGCGTGGTGGAGCTACGAGGTGCTCGGGTGGGGCGGGTACTGGGGCTGGGACCCGGTCGAGAACGCGTCGTTGCTGCCGTGGCTGACCGGCACCGCGTTCATCCACTCCGTCATCGTGCAGGAACGGCGCGGGATGTTGCGCGTCTGGAACCTCTCACTCGTGCTCGCGACGTTCTGCCTCACCATCCTGGGCACGTTCCTCACCCGTTCGGGTGTCGTGAACTCGGTGCATGCCTTCACCCAGTCGTCGATCGGACCGTGGCTGCTCGGGTTCCTCGCGGTTGTCGTCGTCACCTGCCTCGCGCTGATCGCCTGGCGGGCCGACAAGCTGCACGCGCCGGGTCGCATCGATTCGCCCGTCTCGCGTGAAGCCGCCTTCATGGCCAACAACCTTCTCTTCACCGGTCTCGCGTTCGTGGTGCTGCTCGGCACGGTCTTCCCGCTGGTCGCCGAAGCCGTACGGGGCAACCAGCTCGCAGTCGGTGAGCCCTACTTCGCCCGGATGACTACGCCGATCGGCCTCGCGCTGCTGTTCCTCATGGCCGTCGCGCCCGCGTTGCCCTGGCGCGCGGCCAGTGGTGAGGTCCTCCGGCGCCGCCTGATCGTCCCCGCGTATTCGGGCGTGGTTGCGATGCTCCTCACGCTGGTGTTCCTCACGCGCACTCTCGCGACGGTGCTCGCGTTCGGCCTGGCGACGTTCGCGATCGTGGCCATCTTCCGTGAGACCACGCTCGCGGTACGGAGCCGGCGCGTCGCGGATCGCACCGGCTGGTTCCGCTCGTTCACGGGGACCGTTCGCGGCAACCCGCGGCGGTACGGCGGGTTCATCGTGCACATCGGCGTCATCTGCATCGCGGTCGGCGCTCGCGTCCGCGGGGTCGTTCGGCACGAAGCAGGAGGTGCGTCTGCGCCGGGGCGAGGCGGTGGAGGTCGGCGGGTACCGGGTGAAGTTCGTCGACACACGCACGTCGCGCACCGGCCAGAAGACGTCGGTGTCCGCGGATCTCGCGCTCAGCAAGGATGGCCGAAACCTCGGGACGTACGCCCCCGCGGTGTCGACCTTTCCGAACAGCAACTCCGCGATCGGTACTCCTTCTGTCCGCACCGGCATCCTCGAAGACGTGTACCTGACGATCGTCTCGTCGCCGAACGAGCGGGGGCGCGTCACGGTTGGCATCGCGGTGAACTCGATGACCCTCTGGATCTGGGTCGGCGGTGGGCTCATGGCATTGGGCACGATCGTTGCCATCGGGCCGACCGTGCGGCGACGCCTGCGCGTCCGCGCCGCGACCCCGGAGCCGCCGGTACCGACGGACCCGGTCCGTGCGACCCCTGATCCTTCGGAGGAGACCGAAGGGGTGGGGGTGTGAAGCACCCGTTCCGGTGGGTCGCCCTCGCCGTCGGCGTGGGGGTGTGCGCGCTCGCGGTCGTCCTGGCCCTGACCGTGAGCAGCGATCCCCAGAAGGACGCGAACACGAGTCGCCTGATCGGCAAGCAGGTACCGGCGTTCTCGGTCGAGGCCCTCGACGGCACGCCCATCACCTCGGAGGGCCTCGCGGGCAAGACCGTGCTCGTGAACTTCTGGAACTCGTGGTGCATCCCGTGCCGCCAGGAGCACGAGGCCCTGAAGAGCTGGTACGACCAGCACCGCAACGACGGGAGCGTGGTCCTGATCGGGATCGTTCGCGAGGACAGCCGCAAGGATGCGCGTGCCTGGGTGAAGGACGAGGGAGTCGACTGGCCGGTCGGGTTCGATCCGGGCGGGAAGGCCTCGCTGGACTTCGGGACGCGCGGCCAGCCGGAGACGTACGCCATCGGCCCTGACGGGGTGGTCGCAGCCTCGAAGTTCGGCCCCGTGACCCCCGCGCTCCTCGACCGGATGGTGGCGTACGCGCAAGGGACCGGCTGATGCGGCGCTGGCTCCCGTGGATCATTCTCGGCGTGCTGGTCGTCGGGGCACTCGCGTACGCGACGTGGCCCCGCGGTGGTGAAGAGTCACTCGACGCGCACACCCGCCGGATTGCCGGTGAGATTCGCTGTGTCGACTGCGAGGGTCTCTCGGTGGCGGACGAGCGCGACGCAGACGGCGCGCGCGACTCGCTCCGACATCCGAGCGCGCATCCGCCACGGCGAGTCTGACGGCGAGATCCGCCAGGTGTACGTGGACCGCTACGGCGAGACCGTCCTGCTGAAGCCGTCCAGCGACGGTATCGGCGTGCTCGTCTGGGCACTCCCGATCGCGGCGCTGCTGCTCGGCGCCGGCGGTCTCGTGATCGCGCTCCGGCGTTGGCAACGCGTGCCGCGGCTGAAGGCGTCCAAGGAAGATGAAGCGCTCGTGGCCGAGGAACGGGCCCGGTCATGACGGGAATCGAGGAGGAGATGCAGGAGGAGCAGCGCGAGTTCCTCCTTCGCTCGCTCGACGACCTCGAAGCCGAGCGGGCCGCGGGGAACATCGACGACGAGACCTACCAGCGCCTGCACGACGACTACACGGCGCGCGCCGCCATCACCGTCCGGGCGATGCGGGACGGCAAGCACCTCGACCGCGACTCCGCCGACGGTGCGCCGCAGACTCGGCGCCACCGGGTCCTCGTGGTCGGCGGCCTCGTCGTGTTCGCGATCGTTGCGGCGACCACGATGGCGTTCGCGCTCGGCGCCCGCCTTCCGGGTGGGACCGTCACCGGGAACTCGCAGGTGAGCTCGGGGGCGTCTCCCGCCGAGCGGCAGCGCACGCTCGAAGCCGCGGTGGCCGCCAAGCCCGATGACGCCGATGTGCGCCTCGCGCTGGCGCGCTTCCAGATGGGCCGGCGTGACCTGACCGGGGCGCTCGACACGTTTCGCGCCGCGGCGGGCCTCGATCCGACCAACGCCGAGCCGTTCGCCTACAGCGGTTGGATCATCCGGCTCCAGGGCTTCCCGACCGAGGCACTGCAGGTCCTCGACAAGGCCGTGACCGTGGACCCGGCCTATCCGGATGCCCACTTCTTTCGTGGCTACGTGCTGTTGAAGGACATGAAGGAGCCCGACCGGGCGATTCCCGAGTTCCAGCAGTACCTTGTGGCCGCGCCAGACTCATCGCTGGCCCCCCAGGTGCGCGAGCTCCTCGCCGAAGCGGTGAAGTCCGCCAAGTAGTCCTCGCCCGCACCGCCCCCGTACCCACTTCCTGGAGGAATCGTGCCCGACGCCCCCGAGTACCAGATCGACGGTGCCAAGATCTACCGCGCGACCATCACCCTCGACGCCGGCACGATCGTGGCCGACCTCGACCCGAAGCTCGCCGCGAACACCGTGAACAACTTCGTCGGCCTCGCTCGGCAGGGCTTCTACGACGGGCTCACCTTCCACCGGGTCGTCCCGGACTTCGTCATCCAGGGTGGTTGCCCGCAGGGAACCGGCACCGGTGGTCCCGGCTACAAGTTCCGCGACGAGCCCGTCGTCGGTGAGTACACCGAGGGCGCGTTCGCGATGGCCAACTCCGGCCCGAACACCAACGGATCCCAGTTCTTCATCACGATCGACGACTGCCAGCGCAAGCTGACCAAGGACTACAACCTCTTCGGCTACGTCATCGAGGGCATGGACGTCGCGAAGAACGTCAAGGTCGGCGACGTCATGCGGTCGGTCACGATCGAAGAGCGCGACCCGAGCTAGGAAGGGCCGGGCCTGCGCCCTCTTGTATCTAGGCGAGCATACATGTAGGATACAAGCCATGAGGTACCTGGACCTGGCCGACACCCTGCGGGAACGCATCGGTGGGGGTGTGCGCGGCGCCTTGCCGAGTGAGGCGGAGCTGGGGCGGGAGTACGGCGTGAGCCGGGTCACGGTCCGCCGGGCCCTGGAGCTCCTGCGAGACGAGGGGCTGGTTGCGGCCCGCCAGGGCGTCGGTTGGTTCGTCGTGGTCGACCCGGTCCGCCAGTCGCTCGGGCGGGTGACGACGATCGAGGCCGCGCTCGAGGCAGCCGGTGCCGACGCGGCGCGCGCCGCGTCCTCGAGTTCACGTTCGAGACCGCGCCGCCCGAGGTCGCCAAGACGCTGGGGCTGCCGGTCGACGGCGAGGTGCTGCGCGTGACCCGCCTGAACCTCGCCGACGGCGAGCCCTTCGCGATCGTCACCGTCTGGGTTGCCGCGGGGCTCGGCGCCGCACTGAGCCGCGCGGACGTCGAACGTTCGACCTTCTACGACCTGCTGCCGCTCCAGGGGGTCGAGCCCGGTCGCGTCATGCAGAGCATCACCGCGATCGCGGCGGATCGCGCGACCGCCGAACACCTTGGTGTCCCGACCGGCTCGCCGCTCCTGGCGTGCCGGAGGGTCACCTACGATCGCCACGGAGACGCGGTGATCGTCGCCGAGCACCGCTACGCGGCCCACCTGACCGCGCTTGAAGTCGAATTCCCTGCCACGCAGACCCCGGGAGCCCGTCATGGCTGAGACCGTCGAACCATTCACGCCCGCTTCGCTCGTGCGCGAGGCCTACGCCCGCTACCCCGAGCGGCTCGCGATCATCCGTGAGCGGGTGAAGCGGCCGTTGACCTACGCGGAAAAGGTCGTCTTCGCCCACGCCGACGATCCGGCCACGATCGGGCTGGAACGGGGCGTGGACTACGGCGACTACCGCCCCGACCGGGTTGCGATGCAGGACGCGACCGCGCAGATGGCCCTGTTGCAGTTCACCCTGGCCAAGCTGCCGACGGTTGCGGTTCCGTCCACCGTGCACTGCGACCACCTGATCCAGGCGCGCATCGGCGCGGACATCGACCTGAAGAGCGCGCTCGACACCAACTCCGAGGTCTACGAGTTCCTGCGGTCGGTGAGCGCGAAGTACGGCATCGGCTTCTGGAAGCCCGGCTCCGGCATCATCCACCAGGTCGTGCTCGAGCAGTACGCGTTCCCCGGCGGGATGATGATCGGCACCGACAGCCACACGCCGAACGCGGGCGGGCTCGGAATGGTCGCGATCGGCGTCGGCGGCGCGGACGCGGTCGACGTCATGGCGGGATGGCCGTTCAACACCCGGGTCCCGCAGGTGATCGGGGTGCGGCTCACCGGCTCGTTGTCGGGCTGGGCCGCGGCGAAGGACGTGATCCTCAAGGTCGCGGGCATCCTCACGGTCAAGGGCGGCACCGGCGCCATCGTCGAGTACTTCGGGCCGGGGACGGAATCCATCTCCGCGACCGGGAAGGCGACGATCTGCAACATGGGCGCGGAGATCGGCGCGACGTGCTCGCTGTTCCCCTACGACGGTCGGATGGCCATGTACCTCAAGGCCACGCAGCGCGAGGAGCTCGCCGACCTCGCCGACCGGTACGCCGAGCACCTGCGCAGCGATCCGGAGGTCGACGACGACCCCGAGCGCTTCTACGACCGGGTGATCGACATCAACCTCTCCGAGCTCGAACCGCACCTGGTCGGACCACACACCCCCGACCTCGACCGGCCGATCTCCGACGTCCGTGAAGCGGTCGAGGTCGAGGGGTATCCCGCGGAGATCTCGTATGCCCTCGTCGGTTCGTGCACGAACTCGAGCTACGAGGACATCGGGCGCGCGGCGAACGTCGCGCGCCAGGCGTCCGCCGCCGGTCTGCGGGTGAAGACGCCGTTGCTCATCACGCCCGGGTCCGAGCAGGTGCGCGCGACGATCGAGCGTGACGGCCTCCTCGCCGACCTCGAGGCCATCGGCGCGACCGTGCTCGCGAACGCGTGTGGGCCTTGCATCGGCCAGTGGCAGCGCGACGACATCGTGAAGGGCGAGACCAACACGATCGTGTCGTCGTTCAACCGCAACTTCCCCGCGCGCAACGACGGCAACGCCGCGACGCTCTCGTTCATCGGCTCCCCGGAGACGGTGACGGCGATGGCGCTGACCGGACGGCTCGACGTCGACTTCGTGCGGGAGCCGCTCGTCGGTGACGACGGTGCCAAGGTGCAGCTGGACGCGCCGAGCGCCGACGAGCTGCCGTCGCGCGGCTTCGACCCCGGTGAATCGGGCTTCTCGGCGCCATCGCCGGACCCGGACTCGGTGGCGATCGTGGTCAGCCCCGATTCGGAGCGCCTGCAGCTGCTCGAGCCGTTCCCGGCGTGGGACGGGAAGGACTTCATCGGTCTCCAGGTCCTGCTCAAGGCGGCGGGGAAGTGCACGACGGACCACATCTCACCCGCAGGGCCCTGGCTCCGGTATCGCGGTCACCTCGAGAACATCTCGGGCAACCTCTTCATCGGCGCGAACAATGCGTTCGCGCTGGACGAGCCCGGCCTCGGCGTCGACGTGCGCGACGGGTCGGTCAAGAAGCTCCCGGAGCTCGCCAAGGCGTACAAGGACGCGGGAATCTCCTGGGTCGCGATCGGCGACGAGAACTACGGCGAAGGCTCGTCGCGGGAGCACGCGGCGATGGAGCCCCGCTTCATGGGTGCCCGAGCGGTGATCGTCCGCTCCTTCGCGCGGATCCACGAGGCGAACCTCAAGAAGCAGGGCGTGCTCGCGCTCACGTTCGCCGACCCGCTGGACTACGAGCGGGTGCTGGTGGCCGACAAAGTGGACATTCTCGACCTGGCCGAGCTGGCACCGGGTCGACGGGTCAAGGTGGCGCTCCGTCACGTCGATGGTCGCAGCGACGAAATCGAGACCACCCACACCATGTCCGAGGAGCACATCGCGTGGTTCATCGCGGGGTCAGCCCTGAATCTCCTGGCGGCACAGCAGAGCTAGCCGACGCACCGCGCCCGGGCGGGCTCGAGCGACTCGGTCGCTTCTGCGCGAAGCGCCGCTTCGTCGTTTTGGGGGTCTGGCTGCTGATCCTGATCGTGCTCGTCATCGGCGCAGCCGGCGCCGGCAAGCCCTTCCGGGACGTCTTCACGATTCCCGGTACCGGCGCGCAGTCGTCGATCGAGATCCTCACCAAGAAGTTCCCGAGCCAGAACCTGCCGACCGCCACCGTCGTGTTCGGCGCCCAGTCCGGCTCCGTGGCGGAGGCCGACCTTGCGGCGGCCGGCGCCGCGATCGCCAAGCTTCCCCAGGTCCAGAGCGTCGGCGTACCGCGCGTCTCGCCGAACGGCCACGTCGGGATGTTCAACGTCGTCTATGGCGTCGAGATGGCGGACCTGTCGTTGCGCACGGTCGACCGGCTGGAAGCCGCGACCGCGCGGCGCGCGCGGCCGGTGTCGAGGTGGCGTTCGGTGGTCCAGCCGTCGACTTCGTGCAGCAGCAGACTGCGCCGAAGAACCACGCCGACGAGATCGGCCTGCTCGCGGCCGTCATCATCTTGCTGTTCGTGTTCGGCACCGTCGTTGCCGCGTTCCTTCCGCTCAGCATCGCGCTCATCGGCGTCACCATCGCCACCCTCATCCTCACGGTCATCGCGACGGTGCTCACCGTTGGCACGGTCGCGCCCATCCTCGGGACGATGATCGGCATCGGTGTCGGGATCGACTACTCGTTGCTCATCGTGAGCCGGTTCCGGCAGGAACGCGACGATGGTCTCGAGGTGCACGACGCCATCGGCGTCGCGATCGGAACTGCCGGCTCGGCGTCGTTGTTCGCCGGGATGTGCGTCGCGATCGCGCTCTGTGGTCTCTACATCGCCGGCGTCCCGTACGTCTCGACGCTCGGGTTCTCCGCGGCGATGTTCGTGGCGGTCATGGTCGTGGCCGCGCTCACCCTGTTGCCGGCTCTGCTCGGCATCCTCGGGCCGCACATCGACCGGTTGCGGGTGCTGCCGAAACGCAAGCGCGTCAAGGCGGAGGGCACTGGCTTCTGGTACCGCTGGGGTCACGAAGTGGCCCGGCGCGCCTGGTGGTTCGTCGTCGCGAGCCTGATCGTCCTGCTGCTGCTGGCGACGCCCATGCTGAGCATGCGACTCGGTTTCACCACCGACGCGGACGCCGACGCGGGTTCCACCCAACGGACTGCCTACGACCTGATCTCCGACGGCTTCGGCTCGGGCCAGAACGGTCCGCTGCTCCTCACGATCTCGCTGCCGAATGCGACCTCCGCCGACGCCGCGGCGGAGCTGGCGGCGGCGGAGAAGCTGCTCATGGCCGTCGAGGCCACCAAGGGCGTCGAGTCCGTCTCGCCGCCGCTGACCAATCCGGCCAAGGACGCGGCAGTCGCGCTGGCCGTCCCGTCCACGGCTCCGAACGCGCCGGCGACCCAACAGCTCATCCGGACGTTGCGCAGCGACGTCATTCCCGGCGCGACGAAGGGAACGGTGCTTGCGGGCCGGGTGTACGTGGGTGGTGTCACTGCCGAGCTCGTCGATCTCACCGACCGGATCAACGCGCGGCTGATCTGGTGCATCGGCGCGGTGGTCCTGGCGGCGTTCTTCCTCTTGATGATGGTGTTCCGCTCGATCCTGGTCCCGCTGAAGGCCGCGATCATGAACCTGCTCTCCATCGGCGCGGCGTACGGCGTGATCGTCGCGGTGTTCCAGTGGGGTTGGGGCAAAGGCGTGATCGGGCTCCACGAGACGATACCGATCGTCGCGTTCGTGCCCCTCATGATGTTCGCGATCCTGTTCGGTCTGTCGATGGACTACGAGGTCTTCCTGCTCTCGCGAATCCGCGAGGAGTACAACGCGTCGGGGAACAACCGGGAAGCTGTCGCGATCGGGCTGGCGAAGACGGCGCGGGTCATCACGTCGGCGGCGCTGATCATGATCGCGGTGTTCCTCTCGTTCGTGACCAGCCCGGAACCGACGGTGAAGATGATCGGGCTCGGTCTCGCGGTCGCGGTGGCCGTCGACGCGACGATCGTCCGGCTGATGCTCGTGCCCGCGACGATGGAGCTGCTCGGCAACGCCAACTGGTGGCTGCCGGGGCCGTTGGCGCGCGTGCTGCCCCACATCAACGTCGAGGGCCGCCCGCGCCCCGATCACCACCCCGACCACGCCCGTAGCCGCACCGGAACCCGAACCGGAACCGGCCCCCACCCCCGCCTAACGATCTGATTTTGGCGCCACTTACCTTGCAAATGGCGCGTGCAAGTGGCGCCAAAACGAGAGTGGGGGGTCGTCAGATGGCGCGGAGCTGGAGCTCGGTGGGCTCGGCGCAGCAGAACCAGGGCTCGTCGAGGCGGGGTGAGTCGGCCACCGTCGTCAGCCCGAGGGGTGCGAGGCCGACCTCGCGGCGCAGCGCGTCGTAGGTCCCGGGGATCGGCGCGTCGCCTGCGGCCTCCACGAGCGCGGCGAACCGGGCCTGGAGCGGATCGAGCGGAGACGACCAGACGTACGTGAGGCGCTCCCCGTCCCATGGGCCCAGCCCGTCGACGTGGCCGAGCAGCAGCGAACCCTCGGGCACCAGCAGACGGATCGCGTACTGGACCGGGTCCACGTTCCCGACGAGCCCGTGGGCGGCGACGAACTCGAGGATCTCGCGAATGTCGTCGAGGGTCGCCCACGGGGTGAACGGCAACCACGACGGCCGGATGGCGATCCCGTGCCCGCGGAGCAGATCCACCGCCTGCCCGGCTTCGGCGGCGGTGTGGCCCTTGTCCAGGAGCTCGAGCGTCGCGTCGTTCACGGACTCGAACGCCGACACCACGAAGATGCACCCCGCCGCGGCGAGCTCGGGCCACACGTCGGCGTGGCGGAGGATGTGCTCGACCTTGACGGTGCAGTCGAAGGTCAGCTCCGGGAACCGGGCGTGGACCGCCCGCACGACCCGAAGCGCGTGGTGGACCCCGTTGAAGAAATCGGGGTCGCCGTAGGTGACGTGACGAGCGCCCCGAGCAACCTGCTGCGCGACGTCGGCCACGACCTGGTCGACGTCGTTGATCCGGATTCGACCGTCGTAGACCACGGGCACCGGGCAGTGCCGGCACCGGTGCGCGCACCCGCGCGACGCTTCGACCGAGGCAACGAGGTGTTCTTCTCCGCTCTGCACCAGATGCGCGTACCGCGCCAGCGGCGGCAGCAGGTCCCGGGCCGGGAGCGCCTCCGTCGCGACGAGACCGGGGTCATCCTCGATCCAGGCGAGGACCGCGGTGTCCGGGTCGCGGCTGACCAAGGCGGTCGCCACGTCGTCGCACATCGCGGCGTAGAGCCCGTAGCAGGCGACCGGCCCGTCGATCGCGGCGCGACCCGCCGGGCCAGGCGGGCGGCGGTGTGCATCGGCACGGAGATGGCGACCTTGTCGGCCCAGGCCCCGAGCTGCGGGTCCCACGGATCGATCGAGAGATCGACGCACCGCACGTCGTGACCCCGGGCGCGCAGGCGGCCGGCCGGGCCCGCGACCGCGAGCGGCTGATGGCCGAGCTCGTAGGTCGAGACGAGGAGCACCTTCACGTGACGACCATATCGATGCGTCCGGCCGCCTCCCGTAGCGCGGCCTCAACCGCGGCCGGGGTCCCAGCGCGGGCGAACAGGAACCCGAGGTACCGGTCGCCGTCCGGCAGGGGAGTGATCGGGCGCCCCGGTGGAATCGTGATCTCGAGCCCGACGATGCCCGTCGACGGCCAGCGCGTCCTCGCGTCCGCGCACCTCGACGAGCGTGCCCGCGCGTTCGATCGGCAGCATCATCACTCCCGCCGCCGTCTCCTCGCGGGCGAGCCCGTCGAGGGAGAGCCCGAGCGCGTGACGGAGGATCACCTCCTCGAGGCTGATGCCCGCGCCGAACCGGAGCGTGCGCGCGCAGAGCCCGCCGATCGACCGGGCCGCGACCTCGATGACCCATACCTTGTCCACGATGTCGACCCGCACTTCCGCGTGCACGGGGCCCTCGGTGAGCCCGATCGCATTCGCCGCGCGTTCGGACGCGGACGCGACGAGGTCGAGCGTGCTCGACGGCAGGCGCGAGGGAGTGACGTAGATCGTCTCTTCGAAGTACGGGCCCTCGAGCGCGTCCGGCTTGTCGAACACGGCGAGCACTTCGAGCGCGCCGTCGCGCAGCAGTCCCTCGAGCGCGACCTCGACGCCCGGGATGTACTCCTCGACGATGAGCGGACCGGTCCAGAAGCCCGCGATCCGGCCCCGGGCCGCCTCGAGCTCGGCCGGGGTGTTGCATCGGATGACGCCCTGGCTGCCCGAGAGCCCGGTCGGCTTGACGACGCACGGGAACCCGACGGACTCCGCATCGGGACCGAACCGCGGCTGCGGCACCTCGCCGGCAGCGAGCCTCCGGCGCATCTCGGCCTTGTCGCGCGTCGCCGCGACCGCGTCAGGAGGGCTGTGGGGGAACCCCAGGCGCGCCCCGGCTTCAGCCGCGACGACGACCCCGCGGTCGTCCACGGCGACGACCGCGTCCACCCCGCGGCGACGATCCAGCTCCTCGATTCGGTCGAGCGCGGCCGGGATGTCCGAGAGCGGCATCGCGACCATGTGGCTCCCGTCACCCATGACGGGTGCGTCGTCCGCCCCGACCACGAGCTCGATCCCGAGCGACCGTGCCGCGGCCACGAAGTCCGGGGCCCGGTAGGTGGTCGTGGGTACGAGGAGAAGCACCCGGGTCACAGGCGTATCATGGTGCACATGACCGAGCTCAGTGCCCTGCTCACGATCACCGACCCGGCCCGGGAGCGCATCCTGGAGGTCCGGGCGGGCGAGCCGGAGCCCGAGACCCTCGCCCTGTGGCTCGAGGTCAGCGGCGTCCAGGGCGCGGCGTTCACCTACGACATGTACTTCCGCCGCCTGGACGAGGCCGGGGAGCAGGATCTCGTCCAACACGGCGACGACCTCTCGATCGTGATTCCCGAGGAGCACGCCGACAACATCCGCGGCTCGACCCTCGACCTCTCGGGGGGCGGGCTGCTCCTCCAGAACCCGAACAGCCCGAAGCTCGCGCCGGCCATGTCCGGCGCGGCCCCCGACCTGGATCTCGAGGACCCGGTCGTCGTGAAGGTGGTCGAGGTCCTCGACACCCAGATCAACCCGCAGATCGCCGCGCACGGCGGCTTCGCGGAGCTCGTCGCGATCGAAGCACCGATCGCCTATCTGCGGATGGGCGGCGGCTGCCAGGGCTGCGGGATGGCCGCGGTCACCCTCTCCCAGGGCATCGAGGTCGCGTTGCTCGAGTCCGTTCCCGAGATCACCGAGGTCGTCGACGTGACCGACCACGCGTCGGGTGCGAACCCCTACTACGAGGCCGCGAAGAAGTAACCCCGCTTGCTACGGCGCGGCCGCGAATCGGACCGCGTCGTCGGCGGCGTAGTGCGCGACGGCCGCGTCGGCGACCGCGTTCCGCTCGATCGCGGTGACCACCTCGTCCACCTTCGCGGCAGGTATCGCGCAGGTCATCTCGGTGGCCGCCATCCCGGTGCGGACCCGGCTCAGCGCGCAGCCGACGCTCGCCGCGATCTCGCCGTGCTCCTTGGCGATCGCGACGATGTGGCATTGCGGCTTGCCCTCGATCCGCAGACCGGGGACCGCGTCCGAGACGACCATGAGCTGCTTGGCGTTGAGGCGCAGCAACACGACGTCGGGGTCGATCGGCGACTCGGCGAGCGGTCCGTACACGACGGTGTCGGGCTTCTCGGTCACCACCGGGATCTGCGGGACGATGTCCATCGTCACCCATCCGGTGTCGAGCAGCGCGGCGACGTCGCTGTTCCCGGCGACCTCCTCCAGCGTCTTGAAGCCGTGGGTGAGGCTGCCGACGCTGCAGTTGCCGTGGTCTTCGGCCACCGTGGCGAACGTGGACTCGGCCGCGTGCATCCAGAAGACGCAGCCGGCCGGGACGCGTCCGGTACGGCCGTCGGGGAGCGGTGCGGGCATCGGGGCGTCGAACGCCGCGACTCCGTCGACCGGCCCGGCCCGGAAGGTGATCGCGATCGGAGGCGCAGCCAGCGCGAGCGAGGAGTGCAGGCGTGCCGCAAGGTCGTTCCAGTCGTGGGGCATCGGTGCCTTTCGGGGTGGGGGCGCTTACGGCGATCGCAGCGCGCGCAGTGATTGGACGATACCTGGCAACGCGTCGAGGAGCGCCGTCCCATCGGCGTCCGTCGACGACCAGCCGGTGCTGACCCGCAGCGAGCGGTCGGCGTCAGCGCCCATCGCCTCCAGCACCGGCGAAGGTTCGAGGGCCTCGCTCGAGCACGCGGAGCCCGAGTGCACCGCGATGCCGTGCTGGTCGAGCGCGAGGAGGATCGGCTCGGCTTCGACGCCGTCAATGCCCAGGCACACGAGGTGCGGGACCCGGGCGTCCGGATCGCCGTACTGCACGACGCCGGGCACGGTCTCGATGGCGCCGGCGACGATCGCGTCCGTGATGCGACGCGACGCGCGCGACTCGGAGGCGAGCCGCCCGTCCGTGCCGAGCTCGCCGGCGGCAGCCCCGAAGCCGACGATCGCCGGCACGTTCTCGAGACCTCCCCGGCGCTCCCGCTCCTGGGCTCCGCCGATGATGAGGGGTGGGATCCGCAGTCCCCGGCGGATCAGCAGCGCCCCGGCCCCTTTCGGGCCGCCGAGCTTGTGGGCCGAGACGCTGAGGAGGTCGGCGCCGATCGCGGCGAAGTCCACCGGGATGTGCCCGGCACCGGCGCAGGCGTCGACGTGGACGAGCACGCCGTGCTCGCGCGCGGTCGCGCACGCCTCCGCGACCGGCTGCACCGTGCCGACCTCGTGATTCGCGAGCTGGACGGACAGGAACGCGGTGTCCTCGGTGATGACTTCGGCGACCTGGGCGGGATCGAACCGGCCGAGGCGGTCGACGCCGATCAGCGTGAGATCACCCGCCTCACGCCGGCACGCGTCGAGCACGCTCGAGTGCTCGACCGCGGTGGTCACGATGCCGCCGCCGATGCCGGCCCGCCGCACACCACCCCAGATCGCGTGGTTCACGGCCTCGGTTCCGCCCGACGTGAACACGACCTCACGTGGCCGCGCCCCGAACAGCGCCGCGACCTGCGCTCGTGCGTCCTCGATCGCGACGCGCGCCACGCGACCTTCGGCGTGGAGCCGGGCCGGGTCGCCCGGGTGCTCGGCCAGGAACGGGAGCATCGCCTCGAGCGCAGCCGGGCGCAGCGGGGCGGACGATGCGTGATCGAGGTAGGGGCGAGGCACAGCGGCTAGACGCGGGCGACGCAGTGATCGTCGCCGTCGGGCCGGCTCGCCTCGAAGATCGGTTGGGTGTCTCCGTACAGCCCGGACATCAGCCCCCGGATCAGCCCGCGGTCGACCGCGCACACCACGTGCGGGTAGGCCTGCGCGGCCGCCCCGAACGGGCAGTGCTCCGAGACGATCGTGAGCGATGCACCCTTCGACTCGGCGTGGGCCGAGAACCCGTGCGCCGTGAGTGCCTCCGCGACGGTCGCGAGCGCAGCCTTCACCGATCGGTGCCCCTCGCTCGGGGCCATGCGGGCGGCGAGCGTCTTGCCGTAGTCGAAGCCGACCTCTTCGGCCATCGTCTCGGCCTGGTCGGGGGGAAGCACGTCGAGCGCGCGGGCGAGCAACGTGGCGAGCAGGTCGTCGCGCCGGGGCGGGAAAGTGAGCACGGCGTCCTGCTCCGCGATCCGGTAGCGCTTCGACGGCCGCCCGGCCGCGCGGGCACCGTCGATGCGGTTCACGTCCACGGTCACGTACCCACCGGCCGACAGCTTCTCGAGGTGGTGGCGGGCGACGTTCGGGTGCAGGTCGAACCGCTCGGCGACCTCCGTCGCGGTGACGCCGGCGGGCGTCTCGCGGATCGCCAGGTAGATGTCACGCCGGGTGGGATCGCCGAAGGCGCTGGTCACGGCGCTGACCGCGGCGCTGAATTCGTCGGCGTCGAGCGCGGGTTCTTCGGGCATGGTCCGGTATTCTACCTACGTCCGTAGTGGAAATCCTTCAGGATCATCAGGAGAGGGCAGATGCCCGGAGAGAACCCGTTCCTGCACGCATCGACGAGGGTTCTGGCGATCGCGTCGGGCAAGGGCGGCGTCGGGAAGTCCTCGGTGACCACCAACCTGGCCATCGCGCTGGCCCAGCGGGGCAAAGATGTCGCGGCGCTCGACGCGGACGTCTGGGGCTTCTCGATGCCGCGGATGCTGGGCATCGCGGCCCCGCCGGAGCTCGATGACGACAAGGCGATCATCCCGCCGGAGGCCCACGGGGTCCGGCTGATCTCGATGGGCTTCTTCGTCCCCGAGAACCAGGCGGTGATCTGGCGCGGCCCGATGCTGCACAAGGCGCTGGAGCAGTTCATCACCGACGTGAAGTGGGGTGAGCCCGACTACCTCCTCATCGACATGCCACCCGGCACCGGGGACGTGTCCATCTCGATGTCGCAGTTCCTGCCTCGCGCCGAGGTCGTCGTCGTGACCACCCCGCAGATCGCGGCGCAGTCCGTCGCCCAGCGTGCCGCCGCGATGTCCGAGAAGGTGGAGCTCGATCTCATCGGCGTCATCGAGAACATGAGCTACTTCCGCGGCGACGACGGCACGGCGTACGAGATCTTCGGCTCGGGTGGGGGCAAGGAGCTCGCGGACCATCTCGACGTGCCGTTGCTCGGCCAGGTCCCACTCGTCACGGACCTGCGCAAGGGCGGCGACATCGGTGCGCCGATCGTGGTCACCGCGCCGGAGTCCGAGGCGGCCCAGGAGTTTCACAAGATCGCGGAGCAGATCGAGGAGATCCAACCGCGCAAGATCTACAAGAAGGAGCTGCGCATCACCTGAGGCCGAGCAACGATGTGGGCGGCGTCCCGGGACCGAGATCGGCGGGCGGCTCGCCGGAGCCGGAACGCTCGACTCACCCCGGGTACGATGCGCTACCCGCTACCCAAGGATTTGCGCGCATGGAAGTCAGGATCGGTGTCGTCTACTCACCGAAAGAGCTGACGGTGGAGATCGACAGCTCACCCGAGCAGATCGTCGCTCATGTGGAGAAGGCGCTCGCCGAGTCGGCCCACATGCTCTGGATGAACGACGACCGTGGCCGCCGCGTCGGCGTGCCGCTCGACAAGATCGCTTACGTCGAGATCGCCCAGGACGACGACGCGCGGCGAGTCGGCTTCGGCAGGTAGGTCGATGCCTTCGCCCGATCTCCTCGGGCGGCGCCTCCTCTTCTTCACCGGGAAGGGCGGCGTCGGCAAGAGCACCATGACCGCAGCGATGGCGCTGCTCGCGGCCGAGCACGGCAAGCGGGTGCTCGTCATCGAAGTCGACGCCAAGGGCAACATCACTGACCGGTTCGAGTCGCGACCGGTCGGGTTCACGCCGTCGCGAGGTCTATCCAGGTGTGTTCGCGCTCGCGATGGACACCGAGGCGAGCCTGCGCGAGTACCTGAAGCTGAACCTGCGCGTCCCCGTCGTCGGCCGGATCGGCCCGCTCGCCCGGGTGCTGGACTTCGTCGCGACCGCGGCACCCGGGGTGAAGGAGGTCCTCACGATCGGGAAGGTCTGCTGGGAGGTGCGTGAGGCACTCGAAGGACGAGCGGACTGGGACCTCGTCGTCGTTGACGCTGCGGCGACCGGCCACGTGATCTCACAGCTGGGCGCACCCGAGGCGATCCGCGAGCTCGTGGCGGTCGGGCCGGTACGTTCGCAGACGGAGTGGATGACCGAGATCCTCAACGACCCCGCGCTGACGGCGCTGAACGTGGTCGCGACGCCCGAGGAGATGCCGGTCGAGGAGACGATCGACCTGGTCAACCGGGCTCGTGACGAGCTCGATGTCGGGCTCGGGGTCGTCATCGTGAACCGCGTGCTCCCGGAGCTGTTCACCCACGCCGACGAGGAAGCTTTCGACGCACTGCGCGAGCCGTCCGCGACCGAGATCCTGACCGCGCGCGCCGGGCCCGGGGTCACTGCGGTGCTCGACGGCGCGCGCCTTGCCGTTTCGCTGCGCCGGACCCGCGCGACCCACCTGACCCGGCTGCGCAACGAGGTCGACCTCCCACTGCTCTACGTCCCGTACCTGTTCTCCCGGACGCACGGGTTGCGGGAGACGCGCATGGTGGCGGAAGCGCTCAGCCAGGAGCTCGGGCTGTGAGCTCGGCCAGCCTCGAGTCGCTCCTCGCCGCGAAGGAGATCGTGGTCTGCTGCGGTTCGGGTGGCGTCGGCAAGACGACCGTTGCCGCGGCGGCCGCGCTCGGAGCGGCGAGCCGGCTCGGCGGCAAGGTGCTGGTGCTCACGATCGACCCCGCGAAGCGGCTCGCCGACGCGCTCGGCCTCGAAGGGATCGGCAACGTCGAGAAGCAGGTGCCGCCGGAAGCCTTCAAGACGGCGGGCCTCGAGGTCCGGGGTGAGCTCTGGGCCGCGATGCTCGACACGAAGCAGTCGTGGGACGCCCTGGTGCTGCGCCACGCGCCCGACGAGGAGACGGCCTACCGGATCCTCGACAACAAGATGTACGAGAACATCACGGCGCGGTTCGTGCAGAGCCACGACTACATCGCGATGGAGCGGCTGTTCGAGATCCACGAGACGGGCCGGTTCGACCTCATCGTCATCGATACACCCCCGACTCGGAACGCACTGGATTTTCTCGATGCCCCGAAGCGGATGGCCGACTTCTTCGGTGGTCGGCTCCTGCGCTGGCTGACGATGCCGTACCGGGTAGGAGGCAAGCGGGGCGCGCGCATGATCAACGTCGCGAGCCGGCCGTTCTACCAGATGGCAGATCGCCTGCTCGGGAGTCAGTTCCTGCAGGACATCTCGGAGTTCTTCCTGAACTTCCAGTCCATGTACGGCGGGTTCGTCGAGCGGGCGAATGCCGTCGAACGGCTGCTGCACGATCGCCGTACGACGTTCGCGGTGGTGACGACGCTCGAGGCGGCTCCGTTGCACGAGGCCGAGTTCTTCTGCGAGCAGCTGATGAAGCGGGACTACCACCTCGGCGCCCTGGTCCTGAACCGCACGCTGCCGGGCTACCTGCTCTCGCCGGACGGCGACCGCGCCGCGGAGGTGCTGCGCCGCGATGCCGGCCGACTCGGCAACGAGCTCGCCGAGTCCGGGGCATCGTCGCTGGCGGATCGCGAACGCGACGCCCGGGTGCTCAAGACCATCGGCGAGTCGTTCCAGAACTTCGCGGTCGTGGCCAAGCGCGAAGCGGAGCTGCGCGCCGAGCTCTCGCAGGTGCCGGAGGTCCTGGCCGACGTCCCCGCGCTGGATTCGGACGTCGGCGACGTGTCCGGCCTCGCACTGATTGCGGACGCGCTGTTCCCGAAGCCCTGACCGTTCCGCTCAGGGGGACGCGGCCGCGGGTTCCTCCGGCGCTTCGAGCGCAGCGGTGGGGAGCGATCGGGTGACGGCGAACGCCCCCAGCGCGATGATCGCCGCGACGAGCAGGCCGGCCTTGAGTGCCTGGAGCTGCGCGTCCTCGTAGCTGTCGACGAGCTCGGTGACATCGGCCGGGGGGATGCCGGCGTCGGTCGCGGCCGTCTCCAGCTCGGTCGACGGAACGAACGGCACCCCGGCCTCGAGCTGGGTCGCGGAGAGCTCCTTGGTGCTCTGGCTCACTTTCGGGTCGGCCTCGACCTTCGAGAGGAACGCGCCCGCGAGCCCGCCGATCACGACCGCGCCCATCAGTGCGGTGCCGAGCGCCGAGCCGAGCTGGAGGGCGGTGTTCTGCAGGCCGCCCGCTTCGCTGCGTTCGGACGCCTGCACGGAGGACTGGACGATGTTGCCGAGCTGCCCCGCGAGCATCCCCATCCCGACGCCGAGGAACGCCATCGCGACGTTGAACGATGCGGTGTCGATCTGTGGCTCGATCAGGCCGAGCAGGAAGAGGATCGAGACCAGCAGGACGCCGAGCCCGATGCGCACGACGCGGCGCGGACCGAGCGACCGGGCCAGGCGCGGGCCCGAGCAGGGACGTGGCGAACAGCGTGATCGAGATCGGGACCATCCGGACGCCGGTCTCGAACGCGTCGTAGCCCTGCACGATCTGGAGGTACAGCGGCATCGTGAAGAAGATGCCCATGAGGATCAGGTTCTGGGCGAGGTACATGCTGACGCCCGCGCGCAGTGGCGGGTTCTTGAAGAGCTCGAGGCGGATCAGTGGATCCCGGCCGTGCTCCTCACGCCGGCGCTGCCACGCTACGAACAGGAAGAGCACGACCCCACCGGCGGCGATGACGAAGAGCGTGAGCGAGAAGCCGAACGGCTCGATGGGGGAGTTCCGGGGCTTCACCCATCCCCAGCTGCTGCTCTGCAGCACGCCGAGGACCACCAGCGCGAGCCCGAGGCTCGAGAGGACCGCGCCGACGGTGTCGAGCTGTGGCTCCCGGCCTTCGCGCGGTGCCTCGTGCACGCTGCGGACGAACAGGAGGATGATCGCGCCGATCACGACCTCGCCGACGAACACGACCCGCCAGCTCAGGTTGGTGGTCGTCCAGCCGCCGACCAGCGGGCCGACCGCGACGCCGACTCCGGCCATCGCACCGACGAGCCCGTAGGCGACGGCGCGCTGGCGGCCCTCGAAGTTCCCGGCGACGAGCGCGACGAGCGCCGGCATCACCAGCGCCGCACCGATGCCCTCGAGCACGGACCACCCGAAGGCGAGTGAGCCGACGTTCCACGACGCCGCCGTGAGCGCGGACCCCGACGCGTAGATGACCATGCCGATCGCGAACGCCCGCCGGCGCCCCCACTTGTCGCCGAGCTTGCCCCCGGTGATCATCAGCGCGGCCATCACGAGCGAGTAGAAGGTGATGACGCTCTGGATCGTGGTCACGTCCGTGTCGAAGTCGGCCACCAGCTGGCTGACCGACACGTTCATGACGGCCTGATCCAGCACCATCAGGAACTGCGCCCCGCACAGGACGAACAACACCTTGCGATTGATGGCAGCCCCCTGGTCGCGGAATCGCGGGCGACATTACGTCCCCGGGGTGCTCGGCGCGGCGCGATCCGCGTCCGCGGGGATCAATGGGTCGAAACGAGGAAGCGTTCGCGTAGGCGTGGGTCCAGTGGTGGTGGCCGGTAAGGGGCTATTCGGGTCCCGTCGCGGCGGTGGAACTGGATGGTCCGCGGGTGTTCGGGGCGGCCACGGATCTCGCATCCGTGCTCGTGGAGCAGGCGGTGGTGGCGGCCGCACAACAGGATGAGGTTGTCGAGGTCGGTCGTGCCACCGTCGGACCAGTGTTCGAGGTGGTGAGCGTGGAGGCCGCGAGTGCGGGTGCAGCCGGGGGCCCGGCAGTGCTTGTCGCGATGCTTCAGGAGCCGGTAGAGGTAGGCCGGCACGGTCACGCGTCCGGCGCCCGAGCTTGATCGGCACACCCCGTGCGTCCTCCATCACGGTCTGGCGGACCGCGTCGCATGCCAGGCGCCGGGCGGTGTCGTTCGCGATCGCGATCCCGGTCTCGCCGGCGTCGACGTACGCGCCCGGTTCCATCGATTCCTCGTGCAACGCGGCTTCCGGGGTGTGGACGATGAGCGTCGCGCGATGCGGCTCATCCTCCTCGGCGAGATCTCGACTGAGGGACTCGACGAGGACGTCGGCGCACCGCACCGGGAACGGCTCCCAGTCACCGTTCTCATCCGGCCCGGCCTGATCCGCGCCACGCGCGAGCGCGGTGGCGACGACCGCGCCGTCGACGTCGGGGACCCGACCCCAGATGCGCAGCTCGCCGCGCCGCTCGTCCCATCGGAAGGAAAGCTCACGGCGCCGATCCCGCGCGTTCGCCTCATCACGCGTCACCGCTCGCCGGTGCTTCGCGGCTGCGCGCAACGAGGTGGCGGTCCAGCCAGGGGACTCGTCGGCCCAGGCCGCGTCGGTCTCGGGCGTCGCGACCTGCACGACCGCTTCGAGCTGCTCGCCGGAGAGCCGACCCTCGAGCGCAATCGTTCCGATCTCGGGCCGGTCGGGCAGCGCCCGTGCCGTCTCGACGAGCGCGCGGGCTCTCTGCCGGGTGACGCGAGCGGTCCAGCTCACCCAGCCGACGGTGTCCAGCGCGCCGTCGTCCCGCCCGACCTCCCGCTCGTCGAGGACCGCCAGCACGAGGAGCCGGTGCGCGCCGGTGGCGTTGTGGAGCGAGTCCAACTCCCGGAAGGTGGCCTCGAGCTCCGGCGTCGGCGTGTCCCGCAGGCGGGCAAGCAACGCCTCGGAATCGAGGGTTTCGGTCGCATCCACGCTGGGTTCGCCGTTTGGGGAGTCGAACATATGTTCGTATCATAACGGACAGCAGCGAGGAGCGCAAGCGTTCGGGTGAGATCACCGTGGCCTGCCAGAGCACGGTCACATCCGGCGAGCTAGGAGTCCCTCTCCAGCCGCCGTCGGCCTGGTCCATTCGGTCGCCACCACACCAGCGCGAGAACGGTGCATCCGACCCAACCAGCTAGGCCAGCGAGGATGTTCTGGAAGATGAGCGCTCCACCAACTCCGATGCCCGCACCTGTGACGAAGCTGAACAGGAGATAGTTGTTAGCCGCGTCCTGTTGGACGCCAGTGTCGAGTTTCCTGAAGTAGGCGCGAACAGGTCCGACCTTCATCGCTCGTTCATCGACACGCGACCGGGCCTGCTGAAACGAGATCAAGATTGTCCGGTGTCATTGGCGCACCGTGGCCTGGGGCACGGCAATGGCACCAGGTGGGCGACAGGACGAACCCCGAGCGGGCAATCTGTGCGCCGTGTTGGAATCGGTACGGTTGCGTGCGGCGACTCGATGGGACTCGCAGTTGATCGAGCGCGCTGCGCTGCTCGTGACGAGCGATCCCGATGGGGGTCCATCCGTGATCGATTCGTCACTCGATCCTCATCGCGCTCGCTATTTCGTCAAGTGGTGGCGAAACGGTGACTTTGGTGTGGTGGCCGAGGAGCGCGGCGTCTTCATCGGCGCGGCATGGTGTCGGCGCTTCGATCGAGGCGAGCTGGAACACCCGGCGATGACGCCAGGCGCGCACGAGGTCGCGGTGGCGGTGGAATCCGAACGGCGGCGTTCGGGCGTCGGTGCGGTCCTGGTGTCGTCGGTTCTTGATGCTGCCGCACGGCACCAACTGGTCGGACTGGAGTTGACGGTCGGAGCGCATCGTGAGTGGCTCGTGCGCTTCTACGAGCGCGCAGGCTTCCGGGTGTTCGCCTTGTCCGGACGACACGTGCTCATGCGAGCGCCGCTCGGAACGGATTAGCACCGATCTGCCGATCTGCTCGACGCGCTCTAGGAACATTCCGGAACGCCGCGGTGCCCGAGCGAACCCACACCAGAACGGGCAGTACCCGCTGCTGCTCGGCAGCGGCAAGCGCGTGCTCCGCCGACGGCGACCGTGCTCACCGCGCTCCGCGTGGCGTCTCGCCGGAGATGAGGAAGCGAGCGTCGCCGACACGGGCGCGCGGCCGCGGCAGATCCGATCGGTGCCGGGAACACCGCGCCAGAGGTGCCGCGATGCGGCTGCCCGAGCGTTGCTGGATCTGGCAACCTTCAGGGATGCTCGGACACCTTGGAATCAACGTGCCGAACCTCGATGTTGCGCGGTCCTACTACGGCGCCGTCATGCCGCTTCTCGACTTCGAGCTCTTCTTCGACACTGCCGACGAATTCGCGTACATGCCCGCAGGCGGCAAGCGCGGAACGTTCCTGTTCTTCTATCCGGCGTCGGGTTCTGCGGCGTACTCGCGCAACGACGTCGGACTCCAGCATCTTGCCTTCGTGCTCCCGACGCGTCAGCGGGTCCTGGATGTTCACGGCGCCGCCCTGTCGCTGGGAAGTCAGGAAATTCACGCTCCACAGGACTGGCCCCAGTATCCGCCCCCGTACTTCGCCGCCTTCTGGACGGACCCGTTCGGATTCATGCTCGAAGCCGTGTGCCACCACGACCGGTAACGAGCAGCTGGCGGTCGTTGGCTAGGTGGCGGCAGGGGTTCTCGTCCAAGATGGTCGGATCGCCCGGAGGCAAGGAGTAGGCCCGGTGCCATTTTCACGGCGACTGGCGAAGTTCAATCGACGGGTCACGAATCACCTCACGCGCCACATCGCGAGATGGGCTCCCGGCTTCGCGATCGTGATGCACGTTGGTCGTCGTTCGGGTCGTCATTACGAGACGCCCGTCAATGTCTTCCGCTCGGGAGACCGCTACGTGTTCGCGTTGACCTACGGAGAAGGTGAGTGGGTCAAGAATGTGCTCGCGTCGGGCGGCTGCCGCATCCGGACTCGTCGCCGTAAAGTCGAGCTCACGGATCCTGAAATCCTGCACGATCCCGGCCGCCGTCTCGTTCCGATCCCGGTGCGCTGGATCCTGAAGCTGATCGACGTCGAGGACTTCCTGACGCTCCGAGAGGCCGAGAAGGGGCACCGCAGCTAGCCCGATCGCTCCCACACGAGGCGGGAAGGAAGGTCGCCGGCGCACGGTGGCCTGATCGAGAGGTGCGTCTCTGCGATCACACCGAGCGAGTTCTCAGTCGCGAGTGGGCGATACCAGGCTCGGCGCGCTAGAAATTTGCTGCATGTTCGACGATCTGTTCGACGCAAACCGGCGGTACCGGACCGAGTTCCACGACTCCGGGGTCGCGGGCGTCGCGGCTCGTGGTCTGGCCGTGCTCACCTGCATCGACTCGCGGATCGATCCGCTGGCGCTGCTCGGGTTGAAGGCGGGTGACGCCAAGATCATCCGGAACGCCGGAGCTCGGGTGACCGACGACTCGCTCCGATCGCTGGTCCTCGCCGCGAACCTGCTCGGAGTCACTCGTGTCTGCGTCATGGCGCACACCGACTGCGCAATGGTGGGGAAGACGGACGACGAGCTGCGGGCGCGCATCGGCGAGCTCCGGGGCGTCGACGCCTCGGGCTGGGAGTTCCTCGCCAGCACCGATCAGACGACCACGCTGCGCTCCGACATCGAGCGCATCCGATCCTGCCCACTCCTGCCTCCGGATCTCGAGATCGGCGGATTCATCTTCGACGTGCGCAGTGGCGAGCTCGTGCCCGCCCCCGACATCGGGGACTGATCGGGCCTACGCCCCCGCAGCTGCGAGTGCGCGCTCGAGCCAGCTCTGAAGCTGGTCCGCGCCCTGTGCGCCGACCACGCGGTCGATGACCTCACCGTCTTGGAACAACAACAGGGTCGGGATCCCCTGGACGCCGAACCGGGCGGAGATCCCGGGATTGTCGTCGACGTTGACCTTGACCAGCTTGATCCGGCCCCGGAGCCGGCCGGCCACTGCTTCGAGCGCGGGCGAGATCATGCGGCACGGGCCACACCATGGTGCCCACAGGTCGACCACGACCGGCAGCGGTGAGCGTTCGACGACGGCGGCGAAGTCCGGTTCGTCGGCATCCGCGATCCAGGGAAGCCATTGCTTGCAGCTCGCGCATCGAGGCTTGCCGCTCGCCGTCGCCGGGACGCGGTTCTTCTTCCCACAGCTCGGACACTCGACGATCACCCGGCAATTGTGCACCAACCTCGGCTCGTCACCAACCGGAACGCGCGCCGCGACCGACCCGGGCGACTGATCGCCGGGGCCACGCACGGCCTGCCGATACCCTGGGGCCAAATGGCGACCCTCGAGGAGCTTGCGCTCGTCCACACCCCAGTCAAGGGCGACGCACTCGCACATCTCCAGCGCCTGGCTCTCTCGTGGCGGCTCCTCGCCGACCTCTCGTTCGCCGATCTCCTGCTCCTCGCGCCGATCGCGAACGAGAACGGCCATCGCTTCGTCGTGCTCGCGCAGGTTCGCCCCACGACCGGGCAGACGCTGTACGTCACGGACCTCGTCGGGCACGTGGTCGACGAGGTGGAGCGACCGCTGGTCACCCGTGCGTGGCGGCGCGCCGAGGAGACCGACGGGGAAGCCAACGTCCTCGGAGGCAAGGAACGGGTGCGGTTGCAGTGCATCCCGGTCCGGTACCGGGGCCGGGTGATCGCGATCGTCACCCGGGAGGCGCCGACCACATCCGGGCGCCGGCCGGGTGAGCTCGAGCGCTTCTACCTCGAGGCGTTCGATCGGCTCGCCCGCATGGTCACCGAAGGTACCTTCCCGTTCGCTCGTGAAGAGATCGAGCTCGAGGGTGCGCCGCGGGTCGGCGACGGAGTCATCCTGCTCGACGCCGACGCGCGCATTCGCTACGCGAGCCCGAACTCGGTCAGCTCGTTGCACCGCATGGGCATCCACGCGTACACGTCGGGCGTCCACCTGGCGGAGATCGGGTTCGACGAGGGAGCCGTGGATACCGCAGTTCGGGCCCGGATGCCGGTCATCGAGGAGGTCGAGCGCGATGACGCCTCGATCCTGTTGCGGGTCATCCCGCTCCTCGAAGATCGGAAGCCGGCGGGCGCGCTGATCCTGCTGCGGGACGTCACCGACCTCCGTCGCCGTGACCGCATGCTCATGTCGAAGGACGCAACGATCCGCGAGATCCACCACCGGGTGAAGAACAACCTGCAGACGATCGCGGCGCTCCTGCGGCTCCAGGGGCGGAGGCTCGACTCGCACGAGGCGCGCCAGGCGATCAAGGAGTCGGAGCGCCGGATCCGCTCGATCGCGATCGTGCACGAGACGCTCTCGCGCGAGGCGCGCGAGGAGGTCGACTTCAGCGACATCGTGAAGCCGCTCGTGCGCGTGGTCGAGGAGACCGTCTCGACGGGCGAAGGTGGAGTCCGGTTCGAGGTCGAAGGTGACGCCGGGGACCTGCCGGGCGAGGTGGCGACGTCACTCGCGGTCGTGCTCAACGAGCTGATGCAGAACGCGGTGGATCACGCGTTTCCCCAGGACGAGAGTGACGTGCCCGTGCAGGGCCTGGTGATCGTGCGCCTGTCCCGCCGCCAGCAGGACGTGCTGATCGAGGTGATCGACGACGGTGTCGGGCTCCCCGAGGGGTTCTCGCTCGACAGGGGGAAGGGTCTCGGGCTCTCGATCGTGCAGGCGCTCGTGACCGGTGAGCTGGCCGGAACGATCGAGTTCCATCGCGAGAAGGGAACGCGCGTCGAGGTGCGCATCCCCCTCGCGGCGACCGCCGCGACGAGTGTGGTGGAGCCTCCGACCTGAGCGGCGTGCGCCGATCAGGTCGATCGTGGGGCTAGCTCGCGCGTTGCTTGGCCAGCCAGCCCTTGCGGAGCTTGCGGCGCTCTTCCTCGGTCGTGCCACCCCAGACGCCGGCTTCCTGGTTGGTCGCCAGGGCGAACTCCAGGCACTCCGGGTTCACGGGGCACACCGCGGAGATCTCCTTCGCGGCGTCGATCTGATCGAGCGCGACGCCGGTGGCGCCGATGGGGAAGAAGAGCTCGGCGTTCGAGTCCCGACACAGCGAGCGGTTCCGCCAGGCGTCTTGATCCCAGTCGTGGGTGCGGATCCAGGTGAGGGCCACCCGACTCCCTTTCGATACGAGACGTGCGATTGACCCGGTATGGGTGCTTATGCGCACGTTCACAAGCGTCCCCTGGCTTCCGCGCCACCGCCGGACAGGGGGGCGGAGCACGTCGTACCTCGGGGCAACAACCCACCCTAGGAGGGAACTAGAACGCGTTGCAAGGGGTCTGACCAGGAGTTTCGTGCCCCCGCGCCGGGCTGCGTACGCTCGGCCGCGTGACCGGACCCGAAACCCGACCCCTCGTGCTCGGCCACCGCGGGGCATCCCGGGACGCGGTCGAGAACACGCTCGCCGCGTTCAGCGAGGCCCGGGACCAGGGCGCGGACGGCGTGGAGCTGGACGTGCACCTCACGGCCGACGGCGCGCTCGTCGTCCACCACGACGCCGCGGTGGACGGGTTCGGAGTTCTGGCCGAGCACGATCTCGCAGCGATCCACGCGGCGGTGCCGACGATCCCGACGCTCGGCGACGTGTTCGACCTCTGTGCCGGCATGCTCGTCAACGTGGAGGTGAAGAACTCACCGCACGACGTCGACTTCGACCCCGACGACCGGTGTGCCGAGGCGGTCGTCGACCTGATCTCGGCCCGGCGCCTCTACGACTCCGTGATCGTCTCCTGCTTCCACCTCCCGACCATCGACCGGGTCCGCGCGCTCGATCCCGAGATCCCCACCGGTTACCTCGTCGTCGTCGACCCGCTGCCGCTCGCGGCCCTCGAGATCGTCCACGAACGCGGGCACAACGCACTCCACCCGCACCTTGCCGCGCTCGGAGACGCCTTCGTGGCGGAGGCGGTCGCGCGGGCGGCCGAGCTCGGGATCGCGCTGAACGTGTGGACCGTCAACGACACCGCCGAGATCAACCGGCTCGCCGCGGCGGGGGTGGACGCGATCATCACGGACACACCCCGGATCGCGAGGCAGGCCCTCGGTCGCACGTGACGGGGGCGTGGACCCCGATCCGGCTAGGGGACGACGAGCGTGAGCACGTCCGGTTCGTAGCTGAAGTCCAAGCGATTCACCTCGCCGAGGTAGTCGCCGTCGACCTGGTACGGGAACGACTCCGTCCCCGTGATCGTCGCACGGCGGACATCGTCGCGATGCTCGACGTTCGGATGCCGGTGCAGCGCCTCGGGCGAGACCATCGCCGCAGCGGCCAGGGTCAGCATCGACGGCGCGTGTCGCGTCTTGATCACCGTGACGCTGAGCGGCGTTTCGAGCCCGGCGGCCGGCGCGACGAGGAGGGGTCGGTTGCCGAGGTACGTGTACGGGCTGGTCTTCGAAACGATCGTGAGGGTTCCGCCCTCGATGACCTCGCCGGAGCCGAGCGTGACGTCGAACCGACCGTGCGAGTGGTCATAGGTCCGCAGCCACGTGTCGAATGCGGCGACGACGAAGATCGGGTGCGCGGCGTAGCGCTTGATGGCCTGGTGACGCTCGACCCACGCCACGACTGCCGCGTCGAACCCGACGCCACTGTGGAACAGGAAGTACCGGCCGTTGACCCGGCCCAGGCCGATCCGCTGGAACGACTGCCGCTCGAGCGATCCGAGGAGCTGGGCGGTCGCGTCGACCGGGTCGTGGGCGATCCCGAGCGTGCGGGCATAGACGTTCGTCGAACCGCCGGGCAGCGGCGCGAGTGCGGTTTCGGTGCCGACCAGCCCGTCCGCAGCTTCGTTGAGCGTGCCGTCACCACCGAGGACGGCGACGACCTCCACCCCCCGCCGGGCGGCACCGCGGGCGAGGCGGGCGGCGTGACCGCGACGGGAGGTCTCCATCATCTCGAGGTCGTGATCCGCGCTGAGCGCCTTCTGGATCACCACGCGCTTGCGGGCAGTCACGGAGGAGGCCGTCGTGTTCACGATGAGCAAGACGCGCACGACGAGGCAGGCTAATGCCCATGGGCGCGGATTCTCTGGCTCGTCTCAATGCGGAGATCACCGCGTGTCGCGCCTGCCCGCGGCCTGGTCGCGTGGCGTGAAGAGGTCGCCCGGACCAAGCGCGCCGCGTTCCGCGACGAGGAGTACTGGGGCCGGCCCGTTCCGGGGTTCGGCGATCCGGGTGCCCGGGTGCTCATCGTCGGTCTCGCCCCGGCCGCGCACGGTGCCAACCGCACCGGCCGCATGTTCACCGGCGATCGCTCGGGCGACTGGCTGTACGCGTCGCTTCATCGAATCGGTTACGCGAACCAACCCACGTCGGTGGCGCGTGGCGATGGGCTGGAGCTCCGGGGCGCGTACATCTCGGCCGCGGTGCGATGCGCACCACCCGCCAACAAGCCGACGCCCGCCGAGCGCGACCGCTGCCGGCCCTTCCTGGAGCGCGAGCTGGCCCTGCTCGACGAGGTCGAGGTGATCGTGGCGCTCGGGGCATTCGGCTACGAGGCGCTCTGGTCCGCGTTGCGAGACATCGGGATCGGCCTGCCGAAGCCCCGGCCGCGGTTCTCCCACCTGCTCGAAGTCCCGACCGGGCGAGCCACGATCCTTGGCTGCTTCCACCCGAGCCAGCAGAACACGTTCACGGGCAAGCTGACGGAGCCGATGATCGACGCGGTCTTCCGGCGCGCCCGAGAGCTCACACCAGGGCTCTGATCTCGCCGAGCGCGTAGACGATCGCGATCGTCCCGAGGACGATCGCGACCGAGAGTCGCAGGCCCCGATCGGACGACCGGATCGCGAGATGGGCGCCCACCCGGGCGCCGGGGATCACCGCGATGCACAGCGGGAGCGCGAACGCCCAGTCGATGTGGCCGAGCAGCGTGTGGGTGATGGTCCCGGGAACCGCGAGGATGCCGACGCAGGCGAGCGAGCAACCGACGGCCTCCTTGATCGGCAGCCGTACCCAGCCGACAAACGCCGGGACCATCAGGATCCCGCCGCCGACACCGAGCAGCCCGCTCATCAGGCCCGCACCCAGGCCGATGACACCGAGCCGCCACCATTCCATGCGCGCCGGTTGGCTCGGGGGAGCCACATCGACGAAGTCCGGATCCTGGTCCGGCGGAGGCTCCTCCGCGTCGGCCGGGTCGGGACGCTTCGGCGACCTTCCCGTCCGGAACGCGGTCAAGGCCAGCAGCGCGGCCGTCAGGATCATGAGCGGGTGACCGTTGCCGGGGACGACGTCGGCGAGAAGCGCGCCGGCCACCGCGGCGCTGCAGCCCACGAGCGCAGTCCAGAGCACCACCCGCAGGTGGATCAGCCCTTCACGGTGATAGCGCAGCGAGCCGCTGATCGCGGACGGGATGATCGAGGGCAGGGTGCTGCCGATCGCCTCGATCGGGGTCGCGCCGAGCGCCCTGATCGTGGGCGTGGAGACGACCGCGCCGCCGACGCCGAACATCCCGGAGATCACGCCCGTGGAGAACCCGGCGATCAGGACCAGGATGGTCTGGAGAGCTTCCGACAAGAACCCCGACACTACCCAGGGCCCTCCCGGTACCCTGTGCCCATGGCGAACGACCTCCAGCTGCGCGGGGTCTACATCCCGCTGATCACACCGTTCGCGGCCGATGGCACGGTCGCGCTCGACGCGGTGACGCTGCTCTGCCACGAGTATCTCGACGCGGGTGCCACCGGCATCGTCGCGTTGGGAACGACCGGCGAGGCCAGCTCACTCAGCGCCGAGGAGAAGCGGGCGGTCATCGACGCGTGCGCGATGGTCTGCAACGAACGAGCCGCGCAGCTCATCGTCGGCGCCGGAACCAACAACACCGCGGCGACGGTCGCGGCCGTCGAGGCGCTCGCGGGTACGCCCGCACTCGCGGCAACGTTGATCGTCGTCCCGTACTACGTGCGTCCGTCGGAGGCCGGCATCGTCGCCCACCTCAACCTGGTGGCCGACGCGAGCCCGGTACCGGTCGTGCTCTACAACATCGCGATCCGCACCGGCCGCAACCTCAGTGCCGCCGGCGTCCTCGAAGCCGCGCGGGCACCCGAACGTCGCTGGGATCAAGCAGGCCGCGACCGGACTGGACCTCGACACCCTCCAGCTGCTCTCCGGCGCGCCGGACGACTTCGCGGTGCTCGGTGGCGAGGACCCGTTCCTCTTCCCGCTCGTGCTCATGGGTGGGTCGGGTGCGATCTGCGCGTCGGCGCACGTCTGCACCGAGCGCTTCGTCGCGATGATCGAGTGCGGGCTCGCGGGCAAGCTCGACGACGGCCGCGCGCACGCCGAGGCGTTGCTCCCCGTCGTGCAGTCGCTGTTCGTCGAGCCCAACCCGGCCGTCTTCAAGGGCGTGCTCCACGCGCAGGGCCGGATCCCGACGCCCGACGTCCGCCTGCCGCTGCTCAACGCGAGCGACGAGTCCGTCCAGGCCTCACTCGCCGCCGTCAACGCGGCCTCCTAGAGCACCTACGGCAACGGAATCCGGTAGATCCGTCCGTCCTCCGGCACTGAATACCACAGCGCGCCTGCGCCGACGGTGAAGTAACGGAACTGAAAATTCGGATACTGCGGGTCGGCGGCAGTTCGGAGCGCGGCCGGGATGGTCAGCACGCGCTCCACGTTGCCGTCTGACGTGGTCCGGATGAGGCTGGGGCCGTCGGCTTCGATGGCCCATGCGACGTCTCCGGCGCCGACGATTCCCCCCGCCGCGCCGGTGCTCCCGCCGTAGCTGGGCGCGAGGAGATGGCCGGTGAAGCGCTTCTCCAGCGCTCCGGTCTTCAGGTCGCGGCGCTCGAGGAAGCAGCGATTCCCGATCTGGTCCGTGCATACGGAGTCCCACAGCCATCGTCCTTCCACGGCGACGCTCCGGAACCGTTCGTCACCGGTGAGCCTGACGAGCGCGAATGCCGAGGTGCGGAGTCCGCGGGCTTCACCCGGTCGAAGGGGGACGTCAATGTCGGAAGGGTCGAATCGGTACAGGACCGTCGGCGTGAGCACCCAGAGCCGTCCGCCCCCCACGGCGAGCCAGCCTCCGTTCTCCGCCCCGGGAACGTTGATCTGCGACGTGACCTGCAATGTGTCCAGGTCTCTCGCCGAGAGATTGCCTGCGACGTCGAGCACCCAGACGCGACCGGCAGTGAATGCCACCGCGCTCGCGCCGTGCTCCAGATGGACGGTCGTCGGTGGCCGGACGGTCGACGGCGCGAGGAACACGAGGTCGCCGGTGGTATCGGCGCCGTCGCCGCCGCCGAAGCCCCAGATGCCATGTTCTGGGTCGGTCACCACTTGATAGGTGCGCCGTTCCGTCGGCACACGCGTCGCGATCGCGCCAGTGCGACGATCGAGTCGGATGACCTCGGCCTGCTGATTTGCTACGAAGACACCGCGTGGATCCACCGCGATCGAATATGGATAGCCGCCGACGTTCGCGCTCGAGATCGGGCCCCCCGGCCGCAGCACCGAAGGCGCGCCGGACCTCTTGTCGCGCACCGCGATGACCCCGCCGACGACGAGCGTGATAGCGACCAGTCCCGCGAGTGCGAGGATGAGCGGCCGGCGGCCGCGCGGCTCAGGGCGCGGTGAGGTCGTGATCGTGAAGTCGTCGACTGCACGCCGTAGACCGGAAGCTGCAGCGCGGGCGCGGGTGTCGATGTCGTTCATAGGTCCTCCTTCGCGTACGACTCGCCGAGCACCAGGGCCAGCGCGGCTCGCGCGTCGTGCAACGTGCTCTTCACCGTGCCCGGCGCGATCCCCAGGGTGTCCGCGATCTGCGCGATGGACCGGTCATCGACGTAGAACAGAGCAACGACGGCGCGCTGTCGCGGCGCCAGCCGGGCTACGGCGCGCCAGAACTCGGCATCGTCGGGTGCAAGCTCGCTGAATTCATCTCGCCGCCCGTACAGCCGAGCGAGGACGCGAGACTCGCGTCCGAGCCGGCGAAACCGCGAATTGGCCAGGTTCGCGACGGTTTGGCGCACGTAGGCAGCGGGGTTGTCGATCTCATCCCACCGCTGATGCGTCGCGAGGAAAGCATCCTGCGCCAGGTCCTCGGCTCCGGCCCGATTGCCCGACAGCGCGTAGGCGAGGGCCACGACGCGGGTGCGTTCGTCCCGGTAGAAGCGCTCGAAGGCCTCGGTGATCGGTGCAGTCTGCTCGATGAACATGAGTCGCCGTTCGCCCGCATCCGGTTGGGTCGCGCCGGAAATCTGCCCACAAAACGAAACGATTGCGTTTCGGAATAGGCCGGTGTAGAACCGCGCCCTCGTGATGTCACTGGAAGGGCAGCGAAGATGAGCTTGGCGGAACGGGTGCAGGAACACGCGCACAAGCGGCGCTGGCTCATCCTCCTGGTCCTGTGCTTCAGCCTGCTCGTGATCGTGCTCGACAACACGATCCTCAACGTCGCGATCCCGACGCTGTCGCGCGAGCTCGACCCGACGAACAGCCAGCTCCAGTGGATGGTCGACTCCTACACGCTGGTGTTCGCGGGGTTGCTGTTGACCGCCGGAAGCCTCGGTGACCGGTTCGGCCGACGAGGCGCGCTCCAGGTCGGTCTCGTCGTCTTCGGGCTCGGCTCGCTCCTCTCCGCGCTCGCGACGACTTCGGACCAGCTGATCGCGACGCGCGCGTTCATGGGAATCGGTGGCGCGTTCATCATGCCGGCGACCCTCTCGATCATCACCAACGTCTTTCCGGCCAACGAGCGCGGCCGGGCGATCGGCGTCTGGGCCGGGACCGCGGGGATCGGCATCGCACTGGGTCCGCTCGCCGGTGGCTTCCTCCTCGAGCACTTCTACTGGGGCTCGATCTTCCTCGTGAACATCCCGATCGTCGCGATCGGGCTTCTGGCCGGCCTCTTCCTGATCCCGACCTCGAAGGACCCGAACGCGTCCAAGCTCGACCCGTTCGGTGCGGTGCTCTCCATCGCCGGTCTCACCGCGCTGCTCTACGCGATCATCGAAGCGCCGTCGAACGGCTGGACCGATGCGACCACCATCGGATCGTTCGCGTTGGCCGCCGTCCTGCTCGGAACGTTCCTGTGGTGGCAGCGCACGACGGACCACCCGATGCTCGACGTCCGCTTCTTCAAGAACCCGAGGTTCAGTGCGGCGAGCACCGGGATCACGATGACGTTCTTCGCCCTGTTCGGCGCCACGTTCCTCCTCACCCAGTACATGCAGTTCGTGCTCGGCTACTCGCCGCTCGAGGCCGGAATCCGGCTGCTGCCGTTCGCCGGCGTGATCCTGGTCATGTCACCGCTGAGCGCGCGAGTCGTCGAACGACTCGGCACCAAGGTGACGGTCGCGAGCGGGCTCGCGATCGCGGGGACAGGCCTCGCGTTGATGACCGGGCTCCAGACGGACAGCTCCTACGGCGATCTCGTCTGGCGCATGATGGTGATGGCGTTCGGTCAGGCGCTGGTCATGGCCCCCGCGACGGAGTCGATCATGGGATCGCTCCCGCTCGCGAAGGCCGGCGTCGGCTCCGCGGTCAACGACACGACGCGCCAGATCGGTGGCGCGCTCGGCGTCGCGATCGTCGGCAGCGTCATGTCGTCGACGTACGCGTCGAAGATCAGCGACCTGTTCGCGGGGACTCCGAGCGACGGTACGGCGGCCGAGCAGGCAGCGAAGGACTCACTCGGTGGCGCGCTCGCAGTCGCGCGAGAAGGCGCCGCCCGCCCTCGGCAAGCTGCTGAGCTCGGTGGCCAAGACCGCGTTCGTGGACGGCATGCACACCGGCGTCCTGGTCGCCGCGGGTGCCGCGTTCCTCGGGGCGATCGTCGCCGTCCTCTGGCTGCCGGCGCGAGCCCGCGACGACACCGTGGAGGCCCAGGCCGAGGAGTTCGCGGAGGAGCACGCCCACGACCTGGATCGCACACGGGCGGGACGGACCGAGACGCCGGTCGAGCTCACGTGAGCGAGATCGGCGTCGTCACCGCCGACCGGCGGAGGGGTCGTCCCCGGAGCATCGAGGCCGACCAGGCGATTCTCGACGCGGCCACCGACGTGTTCATCGAGTGTGGATGGGACGGGCTGACGATCGAAGGGGTCGCGGCGCGGGCGGGCGTGGGGAAGACGACGATCTACCGTCGCTATCCGGGGCGGCTCGACCTGCTCCTCGCGGCGGCGGACCGCCTGGCCGAGGAGAAGGACGCAGTACCGGACACCGGGTCGTTGCGCGGCGACCTCGTCGCCCTCGTCGACTCGTATCTCGGGATGCTCTCCTCGACGCGGGCCGGGCGCGCGATTCCCGCCATGGTGGCGGCGACGGCGCGCAATCCTGAGGTCGCGACCGTGTATCGGGGCTTCGTCCACCAGCGGCGCCGGGAAGCCGCCGCGCCGATCGAGCGGGCGATCCGGCGGGACGAGCTGCCGTCCGGCGCGGACGTCGGACTTGCGCTGGACCTGCTGCTCGCGCCGATCTTCTACCGCGCGTTCGTGAGCCTCGAGCCGGTAGGACGCGGCGTACACGGACGGTCTCGTGGACGCGGTGTTGCGCGCGATCACACGCTAGCGGCGGTCAGCTCCCGAGATCCGAGAACGCCTCGGCCAGGAGCTGCTCCTGCTCGCGTTCGTGGACCGTCAGGCTTCCGCTGGCCGGACTCGCGCTCTTCGCCCGGGCGATGTGGCGTAGCTCGGCCCGGTCGCGCAGGATCTTGTGCAGCCGACCGTGCACGAAGTTCCACGCTCCCATGTTGCCGGGCTCTTCCTGGACCCAGCAGACCTGCTTCGCCGCCGGGTACCGCTTGAGGATGTCCAGGATCTGCTCCTCGGGCCACGGGTAAAGCTGTTCGATCGCGCGCGACGGCGACCGGTGCCGAGAGCTCGTCGCGCCGCGTGATCAGCTCGTGACCGAGCTTGCCGGAGCACAGAAGGACACGCTGCACGGATGCCCGGTCCAGGTCGGTCGAGGGGTCGTCGAGTGTCTCGCGGAATGCCCCCGTGGTGAGCTCGTCGACGTGAGACCGGGTCTGGGGCATGCGGAGGTAGCGCTTGGGGGTGAAGCAGATGAGGGGCTTGCGGGTGAGAGCGCGGGACTGGCGCCGGAGCACGTGGAAGTACTGCGCCGCGGTGGTCGGGTACACGACCCGAAGGTTGTCATCCGCGCACAGCGCGAGGAACCGCTCGATCCGCGCGCTCGAATGCTCGGGGCCCTGGCCCTCGAAGCCGTGTGGGAGCAGGAGCGTGAGCCCGGAGGCCTGGCCCCACTTGTCCTCGGCCGCCACGATGAACTGGTCGATGATGATCTGGGCACCGTTCATGAAGTCTCCGAACTGCGCCTCCCACCCGACCCACGCCTGAGGGTCCGCCACCGAGTAGCCGTACTCGAACCCGAGCGCTGCGTACTCGGAGAGCACGGAGTCGTAGAGCATGAACGCGGCCTGGCCGGGCACGACGTGCGCGAGCTGGAAGTACTCCTGTTCGGTGTTCGTGTCGACCAGCACGCCGTGGCGTTGGCTGAACGTTCCCCGGCGCGTGTCCTGGCCGGCCAGGCGTACGGGGGTGCCTTCGAGGACGAGCGAGCCGTACGCGAGCGCTTCAGCGAGCGCCCAGTCCACGTGGTCGGCGTCGAATTCGGTGCGTCGGGCGTGAAGGATCCGCTCGAGCTTCGGG
Source organism: uncultured Acidimicrobiia bacterium (assembly GCA_963770095.1). GTDB lineage: Bacteria > Actinomycetota > Acidimicrobiia > IMCC26256 > JAENVU01 > Chersky-806. The sequence goes on along the minus strand of CAVYOO010000002.1, from coordinate 1,023,294 downwards.
TTGATGTTGAAGCCCTCGGGCCAGGTCACGAGCGCGTCCACGATCGTTTCGAGCGCCGGGCGCTCGACGCCGGTCGGGGGTGAGGGCTCGACGGTCTCGGGCAGCTCGGGGTTCACCCGCGGTTCGGGTGCCGCGCTCGCATGGGTCTCTTCGAAGGCGCGGGTGAGCCGGGCCCGGTAGTCGTCGAGCGCGGCTTCGGCCTCGGCGAGTGAGAGGTCGCCGCGATTCACCAGCGTCTCGGTGTAGAGCTTCCGAACGCTGCGGTGCGCGCGGATGAGCTCGTACATCTTGGGTTGGGTGAACGCCGGCTCGTCGGCTTCGTTGTGGCCGAAGCGGCGGTAGCAGACCATGTCGACGACGACGTCCTTGCGGAACGCCTGCCGGAACGCGAACGCGAGCTCGACGACCCGGACGCACGCTTCGGGGTCGTCCCCGTTGACGTGGAAGATCGGAGCCTGGACCATCTTCGCGACGTCGGTCGCGTAGACGCTCGACCGACCGAGCTCGGGCGCGGTCGTGAACCCGAGCTGGTTGTTCACCACGATGTGGACCGTGCCGCCCACCTCGTAGCCGGGCACCTCGGAGAGGTTGAGGGTCTCCGCCACGACGCCTTGGCCCGCGAATGCCGCGTCGCCGTGGACGAGGACCGACAGCACCTGCGAGCGGGTGGTGGTGTCGCCGCGCCGGTCCTCCTTGGCGCGCGCCATGCCCTCGACGACGGGGTCGACGGCCTCGAGGTGGCTCGGGTTCGAGGCCAGGGTCACCACGATCTTGCGTCCCGACGGCGCGGTGTGCGTCCCCGCCGCACCGACGTGGTACTTCACGTCACCTGATCCCTCCACGGACGCGGGGTCGAGCGCACCCTCGAACTCCCGGAAGATCTGCCCGTAGCTCTTGCCGATCGTGTTCACCAGGACGTTGAGGCGGCCGCGGTGCGCGGTGCCGAGCACCACCTCGGCCATACCCGCTCCGGCCGCGTCGTTGAGCAGCGCGTCGAGCATCGGGATGAGGCTCTCGGCGCCTTCGAGGCTGAACCGCTTCTGGCCCAGGTACTTCGTGTGAATGAAGCCTTCGTAGGCCTCGGCCGCGTTCAGGCGCTCGAGGATGCGGCGCTGCTGCTGACCGTCGAGGGGCGTCGGAGGTGTCTCGACGCGCGCCTGGATCCACTCCTTCTGCTCCGGTTCCTGGATGTGCATGTACTCGACGCCGATGGTGCGCGAGTACGCGTCGCGCAGGACGCCCAGGATGTCGCGCAGCGGCATGGTCTTACGGCCGAGCACGCCGGAGCCGAGCCCACTGGAGGGAAACTCGCGGTCGAGGTCCCAGATGGTGAGGCCGTAGTGCTGCACGTCGAGCTCGGGGTGCGTGTGTGGGGGCCGGCGCCCGAGTGGGTCCAGGTTCGCGATCAGGTGGCCGCGCACCCGGTACATGTTGACGAGTGAGTGGACGCTGACGACCTTCTCGAACGCGGTGTTCGGATCGTCGAGCGGGCTGATGTCAGCGCTCCAGCGCGCCGGTTCGTAGGGCACACCGAAGCTCTGGAAGATCTCGTCGTAGAAGTCGTCGTTCCCGAGCAGGAGATGGTGCATCCAGCGTAGAAATTCGCCGCTCTCCGCGCCCCCAATGATCCGGTGGTCGTACGTGCTCGTGAGCGTGAACACCTTGCTGACCGCGAGCCGCGCCACCGTGTTCGGGTCTGCGCCCTCGTACTCGGCCGGGTACGCGATCGTCCCGACGCCGATGATGAATCCCTGTCCGGGCATGAGGCGCGGCACCGAGTGCACGGTGCCGATCATCCCGGGGTTCGTGATCGACGCCGTGGTGCCGGCGAAGTCCTCCGGCGCGAGCTTGCTGGTCCGCACCTTGCGGATCAGCTCCTCGTAGGCGGCGAAGAAGCTGGCGAAGTCGAGCTGGTCGGCGTTCTTCACGTTGGGGACCAGCAGCGAGCGGGACCCGTCGGGCCGTTCTGTATCCACCGCGATCCCGAGGTTGAGGCGCTCGTGGTGGACGACCATCGGCTTGCCGTCCACGACCCCGAACCCGGAGTTCATCGCCGGCACCTTCTGCACGGCCTTCGCGATCGCGAAGGCGATCAGGTGGGTGAAGCTGACCTTCCCGTGCCCGACGCGGTTCAGGTGGTTGTTCAGGATCTGCCGGTTGACCTCGAGCAGCTTGGCGGCCACGGTCCGCACCGACGTGGCGGTCGGGACCTGGAGGCTGGCCTCCATGTTCTCGACGACCCGCGCGGCCGACCCGCGCAGTGGGGCCGCGGTCTCGCCGTCCATCACCGGCGGGGCCGAGGGGCCCGTGGCCTTGGCCTTCGCGGCGGTCGCGGCCGGCACCGTGGTGGTCGGCGCCGGCGGGGCGGTCGCGGGCACGACCACGGTCGCGGGTGTCGCGCCTCGAGGCGCGTAGTCCGCGAAGAAGTCCTGCCACGAGGCCGAAACCGATCCCGGGTTCTCCAGGTACTGGCGGTACATCTCTTCGACGAGCCCGGAGTTCGGGCCGAGGTCTTCGAACTTGTCTGTCAGGGCCATGGGGAGTGGCCCCCCTTCCCGTGTTGCTGCTAGCCGCGGAGGAGCTCGGCGGTCTGGAACGCGAGATCCAGCGACTGGCGGGCATTGAGTCGCGGATCGCACATGGTCTCGTACCGCTGCTCGAGGTGGGTACCGAGGACTTCCTCGGTACCACCCAGGCACTCGGTGACATTCTCGCCCGTGAGCTCGACGTGAACGCCTCCGGGCCACACTCCCACGTCGCGACACGCGATGAAGAAGGCGCGGAGCTCGCTCATCACGTCATCGAAGTGCCGCGTCTTGTAACCGCTGCCATGGCTGAAGGTGTTCCCGTGCATCGGATCGCAGGCCCAGACAACGGGGTGCTCCTGGTCCTTGACGGCCGCCAACAACGGTGGGAGCTGCTCTTCGACGAGGTCCTTGCCCATCCGGCTGATGAACGTGAGCCGACCCGGCACACGCCCGGGGTTCAGGCGCTCGCACAGCGCGATGGCATCGTGGGGCTCGACCGTCGGCCCGAGCTTGACGGCGATCGGGTTCTTCACTCCGGCCAGGAACTCGACGTGCGCGCCGTCGAGCTGGCGGGTTCGCTCACCGATCCACAACAGGTGGGCCGAGCAGTCGTACCAGTCCCCGGTGAGGCTGTCCTGGCGGGTGAGGGCTTCCTCGTACCCGAGGAGCAAGGCCTCGTGGGACGTGTAGCAGTCGACCTGATGGAGCTGGAGCTCCTTGTGCAGGTCGATGCCGCAGGCCTCCATGAACCGCAGTGCCCGTTCGATCTCGGCCGCGACGGCCTCGTAGCGACGGCCCTCCGGGCTCGCGGTCACGAAATCCTGGTTCCAAGCGTGGACGCGGGTGAGATCAGCGAACCCGCCCTTGGTGAACGCGCGCAGGAGATTCAACGTGGACGCCGACTGGTGGTAGCCACGGAGCAGCCGAGCCGGGTCCGGGCGCCGGGCCTCCGCCTCGAACGCGAGATCGTTGACCATGTCGCCGCGGAAGCTGGGCAGCACGTCGTTGCCCCGCGACTCCGTCGGCGCCGACCGGGGCTTCGCGAACTGCCCGGCGATCCGGCCGACCTTCACCGTCGGGACGCCGGCGCCGTAGGTGAGCAGCACGGACATCTGCAGGATGATCTTGAGCTTGTCGCGGATGCCGTCGGCCGAGAACGCGCTGAAGGACTCGGCGCAGTCGCCGGCCTGGAGGAGAAACGCCTTGCCCTCGGCCACGCGCCCGAGCGACTCCGTCAGGGATCGTGCTTCACCGGCGAACACGAGCGGCGGCAGGCCACCGAGCTCCGCGAGGACGGTTTCGAGCGAGCCGTCGGCCGGCCACTCGGGCTGCTGCGCGGCCACGCGCGCGACTGCCAGGAGTCGGGCGACCAGGGCGAGTCGACAGGTGCAGGGGCTGTGGTCATGAGTCGACGTTTCTAGAGGTACGCGCCGGGCACCCGTTCGCCGGGCCCCCCGGGCTCGATCGCCCGCCGCGGGCCGATCTCGTTCAGCTGCTGCTGCGCCATGGCCTGCTGGGTGAACAGCGTCGCCTGGATCCCGTGGAACAAACCCTCGAGCCAGCCGACGAGCTGCGCCTGCGCGATCCGGAGCTCGGACTCGCTCGGTGTCTCCGAGGTGAAGGGCAGGACGACTTCCTCGAGCTCGTCGCGAAGTTCGGGCGACAGGATGCCTTCGAGCTCGTGCAGCGACTTCTCGTGGATCTCGCGCAGCGCCCGCCGGCCGGCGTCGTCGAGCGGGGCACGCCGCACCTCGTCGAGCATCCCCCGCAGCATCGAAGCGATGCGGATGAGCTTCGTCGGCTTCGTGACCTGTTCGCCCGCGGCCGGGTCGGCGGGGGTGTCGCCGTCGGGCTTGGGCGCGGCGTCGGGCGCGACGACCTCGGGCACGACGGGGTTGGCGGTGGCATCGGTCACGGCGACCAGCGTAACGGGTGCCCTCAACTCGACCTCCAGTTGTGAAGGCGGGCTTCGAGGCTCAGTTCGTCCAGTCGTCGACCTGCGGCGGGCGGCGGCCCTCGGCACCTGCCGTCCGGGGACCCGGGACGCCGTGGAACTGGTACGGCTCGGCGTCACGCCCCGGCTGGCAGACCCAGCACTCTCCGGTGCGCCCGCTGGTCACGATCGTGAAGACCGCGTCGGCGATCTGCTCGGCCGGCATCAGCGGGAAGTCGGCCTCGGCGAAGAACCGCTTGGCCTCGTCCGTGAGGATGTTCGTATCGGTCATGCCCGGGTTCACGGTGTTCGCGGTGATGCCGAGCGGCGCGAGCATCGGCGCGGCACTGCGGATGAAGCCGACCACCGCGTGCTTCGAGAGGTCGTACACCGGATCCGGCGGGAACGGCATGATGCCCGCGAGCGAGCTCGTGGCCACGATCGATCCACCACCGGTGCGCTGCATCGATCGGATCGCCGCGCGGGTGCCGTAGACGACACCGTCCACGTTCACCCGCATGATGCGCTGGTAGAGCAGGTCGTCGAGCTCGGTCAGGTCGGCGACGCCGATGGCGATCCCGGCGTTGAGGTAGGCGATGTCGACGCGGCCGAGCTCGAGCTCGCAGGCGGCGAACGCCCGGTCCACGTCGGCGGACTCTCCCGCGTCTGCGCGAACGAACACGCCACCGACGTCGTCCGCGACCGCCTGACCGCGCCCGTCGATGTCCACGCAGCAGATGCGCGCGCCTTCGGCCGCCAGTCGCCGCGCCGTGGCCTTCCCGATCCCCGACGCGGCGCCCGTGATGAGCGCGATCTTGCCGTCCAGCTGGCCCATCTGTTCTCCCGTGGTCGACGTACCCGGAGGCTACGTCCTGAGCGCGACCGGCCTCAGAGCTGGATGACGACCAGGCGCTCCTCGGTCATCTCGCGCACCGAGTAATGCGGGCCTTCCTTCGTGTTGCCGCTGTCCTTGACCCCGCCGTAGGGCATCTGGTCGGTTCGGAAGGTCGGCATCTCGTTGATCATGACGCCGCCGAACTCGAGTGAGTGCGCCGCCTTCAGTGCGTTGCGCAGATCCCGGGTGAACACCGCGGCCTGCAGGCCGTAGCGGCTGTCGTTGGCAAGTGCGAGCGCCTCGTCGAGCGAGGTGTAGCCCTGCACGCCGATCATCGGTCCGAAGACCTCTTGCGAGCAGACCTTCATCTCGGGAGTCACGTCCACGAGCACGGTCGGTGTGAGTACGTCCTTGTCGACGCCGCCACCGGTCGCGACCTTCGCCCCACCACTGATCGCCTCCTCGATCCAGCCCACGATGCGGTCACGCTCGGAGCTGGAGATGAGCGCCGAGACGTCCGTCGCGTCGTCGAGCGGATCCCCGACGACCAATGCCTCGACCTTGGGAACGATGCGTTCGACCAGTGCGTCGCGCACCGAGTCGTGGACGTACACGCGCTGCACCGCAATGCAGGTCTGGCCGGAATACGCGTAGCCACCGGCGACGATCTTGGTCGCGGCCAGGTCCAGGTCCGCGTCCGGCTCGACGATCACGGGTGCGTTGTTCCCGAGCTCGAGCCCGACCTTCTTGCGCGGCGCCCGGCCCTTGATCCCCCAGCCGACCTCGGGGGAACCGGTGAACGTGATCATCGCGACATCGGCGTGGTCGACCAGCGCATTGCCGACGGTGCCCCCGCCGCCCGTCACCACGTTGAGCCAACCGGCGGGCAAGCCGCTCTCCTCGAGCAGGATCTCGGCGAGCAGCAGCGCCGTGAGCGGGGTCTGCGAGGCGGGCTTGAGGACCACCGGGCAGCCGGCCGCGATTGCCGGCGCGAGCTTGTGGCTGACGAGGTTCAGCGGGAAGTTGAACGGGCTGATCGCGCCGACGACGCCGATCGGGACGCGCAGGGTGAAGCCGAGCTTCCCGACCCCTGCGACGTTCGCGTCCATCGCGATCATGTCGCCGGTCAGCGTCCGGGCCTCCACCGCAGCAAACGCGAACGTGCCGACCGCGCGCGCCGCTTCGATGCGAGCTGTCTTGATCGGCTTCGCGGCCTCGCCCGCGATGCTCTGGGCGAGATCCTCCTGGCGCGCTTCCATGCGCCGGGCCGCGGTGTCGAGGATCTCCGCCGCGCTCCCACGCGAGGAGCGGCTCTCCCGCGAGAGCGGCCTTCGCCGCGCGCACGGCCGCGTCGACTTGCTCCGGTCCTGCCTTCGGCACCCGACCGAGCTCACGACCGTCGAACGGGGCCCGGATGACCACTTCTTCGTCGGTGGTGACCCGCTCGTGGCCGATGGGAAGGGGATGCAGCTCGCTCATGCCCCCATGGAACCACAACCCTCAGGCGCACGGCACGGCGCGAAGGCCGGCGTCCCGATTGGTCTCAGAACTGGAAGTAGATGAACGGCTCCGGCGGCCGGCCACTCCAGATCAGGAGCGCGACGCAGGCGGCGCCGAACAGCGCACCCTGGAGCGCGGGCGACCAGGTGAGGGGGTGGATGCGGGCGCGGTTGCGGTCGACGAGATCGATGGCGATCACGAGCAGCACGATCGGCGCGACGACGAGGAGCTGCGCCTTCCAGGGGCCGGCGGTCGCGCCGAGGAGCCCGTCGAAGAACCCGCCCAGGTAGTCGAGTGCCGCGCCGAGCGAGGCCGAGCGGAAGAACACCCAGAGCAGGGTGACGAGCGTGAACGTCCCGAGGATCGACGGCACGTTGCGCCACTTCGGCGGTGCGGGCCGCCCGCGGGGCTCGACCGCGCCCAACCCGCGATGGACGGCGAGCGCGATCCCGTGCAGCGCACCCCAGACCACGAACGTCCATGACGCTCCGTGCCACAGGCCCCCGAGGAGCATGGTGAGGAAGAGGTTGCGGTACGTCGTGAGCTTGCCGTCCCGGTTCCCGCCGAGCGGTACGTAGAGGTAGTCGTGCAGCCAGGTCGACAACGAGATGTGCCAGGTGCGCCAGAACTGGGTGATGTTCGTGGAGAAGTACGGCTGTTCGAAGTTGCGGAACACCTCGATCCCCATGAGCCGGGAGACGCCCCGCGCCACGTCCGAGTACCCGGAGAAGTCACCGTAGATCTGGATCGAGAACGCGATCGCACCGATGGCGAGCGGGATTGCCCCGCGCTCGTTCGGCTGGTTGAAGATCTGGTTCGCGATCGGTGCGACGGCGTCCGCGATCACAACCTTCTTCACGAGGCCAACCACGATCAGCACGACCGCGGAGTAGGTCTGTGACGCGTTCGGTTTCTTCCGGGCGTTGCGGATCTGGGGCAGCAGATGCCACGCGCGTTCGATCGGTCCGGCGAGGAGCAACGGGAAGTAGGCGATGAAGAGCGCGAACGTGACGGGGGAGCGTTCGACCTCGATGCGCCCGCGGTACACGTCCATCGCGTAGCTGATCGCGTGAAAGGTGTAGAAGCTGATCCCGATGGGCAGCAGCAGCTGGAGGATCTGTTCGGGCAGCTCGAGCCCGAGCGACAGGGCAAGGTCGTGCGTCGACTGGACGAAGAACCCGAAGTACTTGAAGAAGCCGAGGACGATCAGGTTGATCGCGACGGCAACGAGGAGCCAGCGCTTCCGGTCACGCTCCGAATCAGAGGCATCGATGTACCGCGCCGTGATGAACGCAGCGGCGGTGACCCCGATGAGCAGGCCGAGGAGCCGCCAGTCCCACCACGCGTAGAAGAAGTACGACGCGATCAGCAGCAGCCAGTTCTGCTTGCGGTGCGACAGCGTCCAGTAGATGGCCAGGACGATGACGAAGAAGAGTCCGAACTGGAGCGAGTTGAAGATCAACGCGAGGTCTCGCCACAGCTCATCGACGCGAGCTCCTTCGCGAGCGTGACCGACCACTCCCGCGCCGCCGCGGGGGCGAGATGCACGTAGTCCGAGAACGCCTCGTCCGGCATCGAATCGTCGAGATCGATCACGCGCGCACCGGCGGCCTCGGCCGTGCGCACGGCGAATCGCTTCCAGGCGTCGTACTGCCGGGCGCCCTTCGGGTGGCTGTCCCGGTACGGCACGGAGACCGGCATGAGCACGACGGCGGTCTTCACGCCGTCCTTTCTCAGCTGCTCGAGGGTGGTCCGGTAGGCATCGACGACGTCGGGGGTGACCCGAAAGTTGGCGAGCAGGGTCCGCTGCAGAAAGGAGAGCTCGGCGTACTTGCCGTTGGGATCGGAAGGTGCCTTGACCACCGGGCCGAGCAGTGCGTCGAGGGGCTTCTCGGGTGGGTCAGCCGGCTTGGGCTTCCGCAGCTCCTGGGTGAGCCGGTAGGGATCTCGCAGCTGGGACCGGTGCCGGGCGACCGCGACGTTGTCCGCCAGGATCTCGTCCGCGGTGCCGAGCGCACCGGATCGCGTCGAGAGCGCCGCGTTGTAGCGGGGCAGGGCCGGGTCGGGACGCCCGCCGTTGAAGTCGATGCTCGAGAGGCCCCAGACGACGCAGCGAGGGTGGAGCCGGGGCACGACCTCCTCGAGGAGCCAGCGCTTGGTGACCGGGGCCTGTGATCCGGGGATCGCGACGTTGCCGGTGAACCCGAGTCCGAGCTGCTGACGAACCACCTGCGGGACGATGCCGCGAGCTGCCTGCGACGTGCCGGCGAAGAGCATGTCGCCGCGCACCCCGGCGGCCTGGAGTCGGTCCATCTCGCCCGCGAGCTGCTCGGTCCGAGGGCTCATGTAGCGCAGTGGATTCGCCAGGCGCCGCTCGGCGAAGACGACGATCGCGTTGGCGGCCACGAAGGCGGCGAGCGCGCCGGCGCCGAAGCGCACCAGCCAACCGAGCCGAGACCCGGTTCGACCCACCTTGTCGCTACGGCCCCCACGCATCACGAAAACCTCTGCCAGCCCGAGGCAAAGACCGCGAAGAGTAGCAACGTCGGCACCCGCTGTCAGAGCGTCCGCCGACCCCCGGTCCACCCCAGCTCTGTTCGTTGCATTCGGTTCCCCCAGGGACCCAAATGCAACAAACGGGGGGATGGGTCGGCCTCTGGCGCCCTCGGCAGGACTCGAACCTGCGCACACGGCTCCGGAGGCCGATGCTCTATCCGCTGAGCTACGAGGGCGGGTGCCGCCGAGACTGGTGACGGCGACGGTTCAGCGTAGTTGGGTCCCCGACGCTCAGTTGGAGCCCGGTCCCGCGTCCTCGGCGAGAAGGCGGGCCACCGCCCGGTTCAGTGCGTGCAGGGTCGCCCGGGCCGCGGCTTCGATGGCGCTCGCACCCGACGCGATGCCGAGGCGGCGCGAATCGTCCGCGGCGAGCAGCTCGCACGCGACCACATGGACGTCGCGCCCGTCGTCGTCGAGCACCCGGGCCCACGACGGCGTGAAGTGCAGCTTCGGTACGAAGACCTTCAGCCCGTCGACCATGGCTTCGACGACCCCGAGGATCCCGTTGCTCGCGACCGCCCGCCCGATGATGCGACGGCCCTCGAAGGTGAGGTGCACCTCGAGCTCGTCCGTATCGGGGAACGTCAGGACCGCGAGGAGCCGGACGCGACGATCCCGCGACTCGTACCGGAGCTCCGGAACCGGCGTGGGTTCGGGTTCCGTTTCGCGGGTCGCGATCGGTTCCGGTTCCGGTTCGGGCTCCGCTTCGGCCGTCTCCATCGGTTCCGGCTCGGGTTCGGGTTCCGCGTCGGCCGTCTCCATCGGTTCCGGCTCGGGTTCGGGCTCGGGTTCGGGTTCGGCCTGGGCGGCCCCGGCGGGCGGCTCCGCCAACGGCTCGATGCCGGCAATGCTGCCGAGCGCACCCTCGAGCGGGGAGGTCCCCGCGCCTACGTGGTCGCGCGGTTCGGGCGAGACCCGCCAGCGCACCACCTCGAGGGCGACCGGCTTCTCGGAGTGTCGGTACGCGATCCGGGTGGCCTGCAGCGGGAGGTTGGCCGGCGGCGACTCCCCGCTGACCTGGAGCTGGATCAGCAGGACGTCGTCGCGTTCGGTGAAACCGGCGGACCGGACCCCCGGAAGCTTGCGAAGCTCGAGCTCGAGGTCGTTGACGTTCACCGGCGTGCCTTCTTTGCTTCGTAGAGCCGGGAGTCGGCGAGCTTGAACAAGCTGTCGGTGTCGTCCGCCTCGGCCGGGCACTGCGCGACGCCGTAGGAGAACGCGGGGCACGGGCGGTCGCCGAGCTGGCTGGACCCGATGCGCTCGAGCAGCATCGGGACGTCGTCGGGATCGGTGTTGGGCAGGATCACGGCGAACTCGTCGCCTCCGATGCGTGCCGCGTTGTCCCCGAAACGCAGGACCCGGCGGAAGCGCTCGCTGAGTGCCTGGATCGCGGCATCGCCGGCGGCGTGCCCGTGGGTGTCGTTGATCGTCTTGAGTCCGTCGAGGTCGATGACGACCAGCGTGAACGGCCAGTGGTAGCGCAGGCTCCGGGCCACGGACATCTCGAGCAGGCGATCGAAGCTGCGCCGGTCGAAGAGCCCCGTCAGCGGGTCGTGCCACGAGTCGTAGCGGAGCACCTCCATCCGCAGGGCGACCACGCAGAGACTGTTGAGCAGCTGGGCGTCGACCGCAGCCGCCTCGAGCGGCGGATCGGTGTAGAGGCCCGGCTCGGCGTCGAGCAGCGCCTCGCCGCCGGGGTCGTCGAGCGGTTTGCGGGCGGCCCGGAACACCTGGCGGCCGAGTCCTGACTCGTCGATGACGACGGCCGCGTCGTGGAGCGCGTACTGCTCGACCAGGCCGTCGAGCGCCCGGTAGATGACCGCGAGACCCGACTCGTCCGTGGCGAGGTCGGCGACGAGCTCAGTGCCCAGGTCCACCACGGGGGTCTCCTTGCCGCTCGAGGCCTGTGCCCCGCGCGTCTCGTCGTCCTTGACGTCCGGCTCCCTGATGATCTCTTCCCGGGTCGTCGGCGCGATCGCGGTGGTCTCGGTCCCCGGGATCGGGGGAAAGTGATGCTCCACGGGATGCGGTTCCGGATCCTTCTCGTCGGGAAGGAGCTCCGCCAGGCCGCGGCCGAGACCTCCTTGTCGCCTCACGTGCGTCCTCCCTCGACCGACATGCGTCTCTCATGCCGTACTGCCCCATATGTCCAGGATCCCGGCGGAACCGCCCGGATCTGCACATTAGTGGTCACAGAGCGTGCTCGCAGCAGTCCGGCGCGGAATGAGCCGTGAGACTCAGGGCCGGTGTGCGATGCTGACGACGCAACGGCGTGCCTCGCGACCACGCACAGTGACGCTCCACTCTGCCTCCCAGTCCGCCCCAGGGGTCTCCAGGTTGTCCCCGAATCAGCACCCGCCGAACCACCGGGCCGACGTCCTTGCTTCCGTGGTGGCGCCGTGTCGGTGATCGTGGACGACCTCACGCGCGCACTCCGGGCGGCGCTCGTTGCCGCCGGGCTCCCGGAGCCGAAGAAGCTCGAGGTCGCGCCCGCCGGCAACCGTGAGCACGGCGACTTCCAGTCGAGTGTCGCGCTCGGGTTGCAGAAGCAGGTCGGCGAGCGCGGCACCGAGATCGCGGCGCGCATCGTCGCGGGAGCTCGAACGGACTCCACCCCCACACGTCGAGCGAGTCGAGGTGGCGGGTCCCGGCTTCATCAACTTCTTCCTCTCGCCGGCCTGGTTGCACGACGTGCTCGTTGCTGTCGTCGCGGCGGGCGACGAATACGGGCGCGGCAACGAGTACGACGGTTTGCGGGTGAACCTCGAGTTCGTGTCCGTGAACCCGACCGGCCCCCTGCACGCCGGCGGGGGGCGTTGGGTCGCCGTCGGCGATGCGATCGCGAATCTCCTTGCCGCGCAGGGCGCCGTTGTTCACCGCGAGTACTACCTGAACGATGCGGGCAACCAGCTCGCGACGTTTGGTGCGTCGTTGTACGCGCGGTACACGGGATCGCCGCTGCCCGAAGACGGCTACCAGGGTGCGTACCTCGTCGAGATGGCGGAACGGCTGCGCGCGGATCAGGGGACACCGTCACTGAGGAGGAGGCCCGGGAATGGGGCCTCCCGCGACGTGGTCGAGCAGCTCCGCAACGACCTCGGCCGCATCGGGGTGCACTTCGACACGTGGTTCTCGGAACGCACCCTGCACGACGCGGGCAAGGTCGGCCGGGTGCTCGAACGCCTGAAGGCGGACGGGATCACCTACGAGCAGGACGGCGCGACATGGTTGCGGGCCGAAGATCTCGGCGATCAGCGCGACCGGGTGCTCGTGAAGTCGGACGGCAACACGACGTACCTGCTGAACGACCTCGCCTACCACCTCGACAAGGTCGATCGGGGCTGGGAGCACCTCATCGACATCTGGGGCGCAGATCATCACGGTCAGGTGAAGTCGGTGCAGGTCGGCATGCAGGCGCTCGGTGTCGGTACCGGAGACGCGCCGGAGCCGGAGGTCATCCTCGGCCAGTTCGTGACGCTCGTGCGTGACGGCGAGACGGTGCGCCTCTCCAAGCGCACGGGGAACATCATCACGCTCTCCGACATCCTCGACGAAGTTGACCCGGACGTTGCCCGCTTGACGTTCCTGCTGCAGGGCATCGATACGACCCAGACGTTCGACCTCGACATCGTGACGTCGCAGTCGATGGAGAACCCCGTCTATTACGTGCAGTACGCGCACGCGCGGGTGTCGTCGATCGCCCGCAAGGCGGCGGAGCGCGGCATCCACGCGTGGCACTGGAAGCCGCGGACATCTCGCTCCTCGTCCACGAACGAGAGCTGGACCTCCTGCGGTCGCTCGCCGAGTACCCGGAAGTGCTCCAGCGCGCGGCGGTCATGCGGGCGCCGCATCGGGTCGCGACCTGGGTGCGCGAGTTCGCGTCGCGCTTCCATGGTTTCTACCGGGACTGCCGGGTGATCACCGAGGATCCCGCGCTTACCCAGGCGCGGCTCTGGCTCACCGAGTCGTGCCGCATCGGCCTGGCCGACGCGCTCGGCATCCTCGGTGTCAGTGCACCCGAGGTGATGGAGCGCATCGACGAGGATGCCGAGTCCATGGACGAGAACCGGTGACCGGCGCCCCGAGCACCCCCTTCGACCAGTCGCTGGTCCCGGCCGGGTTGCTCGGCGTGGATCTCGACGCGCTGGCGGCCAAGTTCGGGACGCCGTTGTTCGTCTACGACGAGGACCACCTCCGGGCCCGGTGCCGCGAGTTCGCGGCGGAGTTCGGCCCGGACAACGTGGCGTACGCGGGCAAGGCGTTCCTCTGTCTCGCGATGGCCCGGCTCGTTGCCGAAGAAGGGCTGAAGCTCGACGTCGCCACCGGGGGCGAGCTGCACGTCGCGCTCGAGGCCGGGTTTCCCGCGCCGCGTCTCGTGTTCCACGGCAACAACAAGAGTGATGCGGAGATCGAAGCCGCACGTGACGCAGGCGTCGGTGTGGTCGTGGCGGACTCCTTCGCCGAGCTCGACCGGCTGGAACGGGCCGGGTTCGGCGGTCAGGTGTTCGTGCGCGTGACCCCTGGAGTCGAAGCGCACACGCACGAGTTCATCGAGACCGGGACCGAACGTTCGAAGTTCGGCTTCTCCGTCGCCAAGGGTGACGCACTCGCGGCGGTCCGGCGCGTCGTTGCGTCACCCGGGCTCACCTTCGGCGGGATCCATTGTCACATCGGCTCGCAGGTGTTCCGGCTCGACTCGTGCGCGAAGGCTGCTGCCGTCGTCGTCGGGTTTGCCGACGAATGCGAGCGCGCCACCGGTGTGCCGGTACCGACGCTCAACCTCGGTGGGGGGTTGGGTGCGAGGTACCTGGCGAGTGATCCGTCGATGTCGGTCGCGCGACTACGCAGCCGTCCTGCACGACGCCCGGGGGACCGCACCGTGATGGTCGAACCGGGCCGCGCGATCGCCGGTTCCGCGGGGATCACCGTGTACCGGGTCGGCACGATCAAGGAGATCCGCGACGTCGCGACGTACGTCGCGGTCGACGGAGGCATGAGCGACAACCCGCGTCCCGTGCTCTACGGCGCGGGCTACGAGGTGTACGTCCCCTCCCGCATCGACGCCGAGCGCCCGCTCGTCGCGTCGATCGCCGGCAAGCACTGCGAGCAGGGCGACGTGATCGTGACGGATGCCCACCTCCCGGCGTCCGTCGCCGTCGGCGACCTGCTCGTGACGCCCGTGACCGGTGCCTACGGCTACTCGATGGCGAGCAACTACAACAAGGTTCCCCGCCCGGCGGTGGTCTTTGTCCGATCTGGGAAAGCGGACCTCGTGATCCGGCGCGAGACGGCCGATGATCTCGTGCGGCTGGATCAACCGTGATGTCGGCGCGGCGGTCGCTGCGCCAGACTGGGACCGGAGAGGATTGGGGTGAGGATGCCTGAAGACGTGGTACGGGTCGGCCTGCTCGGGTGCGGGCACGTCGGATCCGCGCTCGTACGCCTGATCACTGACAACGGCGACTCCATCGAGGGTCGTACCGGCGTCCGGTTGCAGGTCGCCAAGGTCGCGGTCAGGAACCTGTCGCGCGAACGCGACGTCGCGTTGCCGGAGAGTGTCTTCACCAACGACGCCAACGCGGTGGTCGCCGACCCGGACGTTGACATCGTCGTCGAGGTCATTGGTGGGATCGAACCCGCCCGCGAGCTGATCGTCGAGGCGCTCAAGGCCGGGAAGCCGGTCGTCACCGCGAACAAGGAGCTGCTCGCGAACTTTGGCAAGGAGCTCTTCGAGGCCGCCGAGGGCGCGGGAGTCGATCTGCTCTTCGAGGCCTCGGTCGCGGGCGGGGTGCCGCTCATGCGTCCTCTGCGCGAGTCGCTGGCCGGGGACCGCATCACTCGGGTGATGGGGATCGTCAACGGGACGACGAACTACATCCTCAGCGCGGATGAGCGAAGCGGGTGCCTCGTTCACGGACGCGCTCGCAGAGGCGCAGAGCCTCGGGTTCGCCGAGCGCGACCCCACCGCGGACGTCGAGGGCTTCGACGCGGCCGCCAAGGCGGCGATCATCGCGTCGATCGCGTTCGGGGCGCGCGTGGTCGCGGGCGACGTCTACCGCGAGGGCATCAGCGAGCTCACCGACGCAGACATGGAGTCCGCCCGGGAGCTCGGCTACGTCGTCAAGCTGCTCGCCGTGGCCGAGGAGGATCCGCACGGAGTCGCAGTGCGCGTCCATCCGACGATGATCCCGTCCCACCATCCACTCGCTTCCGTGCGGGAGTCGTTCAACGCGGTGTTCATCGAGGCCGACGCGGTGGGGGAGCTGATGTTCTACGGCCGCGGCGCCGGTGGCGCGCCGACGGCGAGCGCAGTGCTCGGAGACCTGATCGATGCGTCGAAGAACCTCGTGAGCGGGGGCCGCGGCGCGACGGTCGGCTCGCTCGCCCGCAAGCCGGTTCGGCCGATCGACGAGGTCGAGAGCCAGTTCTACCTCCAGCTCGAGGTCGCGGATCAGCCCGGCGTGCTCGCCGAGATCGCGGCGCAGTTCGGCGAGCACGACGTCTCGATCAAGTCCATGCAGCAGATAGGGATCGGCGACGGACGCGCGGATCATCTTCATCACGCACCGGGCCCGGGAAGCGGACCTCCGCCGGACCGTCCACGCGCTGCGCGACGTCAAGTCCGTCCACCGGGTCGGCTCGGTGCTGCGGGTGATGGGCGACGAGCCGGGATGAGCGGGCTCAAGGGCCAGTGGCCCGGTCTGATCGAGGCGTACCGGGAGCACCTTCCCGTCACGAGCTCGACGCCTGTCATCACCCTGCTCGAAGGCGGGACGCCGCTGCTCCACGCTGATCGGCTCTCCGAAGAGCTCGATCTCGACGTGTGGCTCAAGATCGAAGGTGCCAACCCGACCGGTTCGTTCAAGGACCGCGGGATGACGATGGCCATCACCAAAGCGGTCGAGGCCGGCGCGAAGGTCGTCGTCTGCGCTTCGACCGGCAACACGTCCGCGTCGGCCGCGGCGTATGCCGCGCGCGCCGGGCTCACGTGTGGCGTTGTCATCCCGCAGGGCCAGATCGCCCTCGGCAAGCTCGCGCAGGCGCTCATCCACGGCGCTCGCGTGGTCCCGGTGCAAGGCAATTTCGACGAGGCCCTCGACGTGGTCCGCGAGCTCGGTCGGCTCGGTGAGGTCACGGTCGTGAACTCGATCAACCCGTTCCGGATCGAGGGCCAGAAGACCGCGGCGTTCGAGATCGTCGATGTGCTCGGCGATGCCCCGGACGCGCACTGCATCCCGGTCGGCAACGCCGGCAACATCACCGCGTACTGGCGGGGCTACCTCGAGTACCAGCGGCTCGGTCGCTCCGACCGCAGCCCGCGGATGCTCGGCTGGCAGGCCCAGGGGTCCGCGCCGTTGGTCCGGGGGGAGCCGGTGCTGCATCCCGAGACCATCGCGACCGCGATCCGCATCGGCAATCCCGCGAGCTGGGAGGGTGCGATCTCGGCTCGGGACGACTCGGGTGGCGCGATCGGCGAGGTCAGTGACGCCGAAATCCTGGCGGCGTACCGGGAGCTCGCGGCCACCGAAGGCGTGTTCGTCGAGCCGGCATCCGCCGCCTCCGTGGCGGGACTCCGCAAGGCGGTTGGCGGTGGGCTCGTCGCGCGGGGCGAGCGCGTGGTGTGCACGGTGACGGGTCACGGTCTCAAGGACCCGCAGCGCGCGATCGAAGAGGTACGGCTCGGCGAACCCGTCGCGGCCTCGTTGGACGCGGTTGCCACCGAGCTCGGCCTGCAGTAACACGGAGGGGTCGTCACCTCGGGAGGGTCCATGAGCACGAACGCGCGCCCAGTCGCACTCGTCACCGGCGCATCGTCCGGGATCGGGCTGGCGTTCGCGCTCGCTCTCGCGGACCGTGGCCATGATCTCGTGCTCGTCGCCCGCGACACCGCTCGGCTCGAGGCGCTCGCCAAGGAGCTTCGCGACGCTTACGGCGCCGCGGCCGAGGTGCTCACGGCAGACCTCTCCGAGCCGACCGCCCTCGCCGCGGTGGAAACGCGGGTCTCGGATCGGTCGCGGCCGATCGACCTGCTCGTGAACAACGCGGGGTTCGGGACGTCCGGGCCCTTCTCGACCCTGCCCGTGGACCGAGAGCAGCAGGAGATCGAGCTCAACGTGCTCGCGCTCGCGCGCCTCACGCACGCGGCCCTCGGCCCGCAGATCGAGCGCGGTCGTGGCGGCGTCATCAACGTGGCGTCGATCGCGGCATTCCAGCCCACGCCGGGCAACGCGACCTACGGGGCGACGAAGGCATTCGTTCGGAGCTTCTCGCAGGCGGTGCACGAGGAGCTGAAGGGAACCGGGGTGAAGTGCATGGTGCTGAGCCCGGGCTTCACGCGCACGGAGTTCCAGACCCGGGCGGGCTTCGACTCGAGTGAGGTGCCGGGCTTCTTGTGGCAGGAGGCCGCGACGTGCGTCCAGCACGCCTTGCGCGCCTACGACAAGGGCCGGGCCGAGTGCGTTCCCGGCGCGCTCAACGGCGTCACCGCAGCGTTCGCCGCCGCCGCGCCGCACGCGCTCACGCGCCGGATCGCCGGTATCGTCGTCAGCCGGAGCGAGAAGAAGTAGCCGGGAGTCGCGGTCAGGCGGGGTCGACCCTCGCCACGGTCCCTTCGTCCGACAGCACGTAGAGCTCGCCGGCCGCGTCCTCGCCGAAGCTCGTGATCGACGGCGTGCGGACGGGGAACACCCGGTCCTGCACCACCGTGCCGTCCTTGGCAACGACGGCGCGCAGCTCGCCCGCGCAGTAGTCGGCGAAGAGGTACCCACCGCGAAGCGCCGGGATCTTCTCGCCGCGGTAGACGTAGCCACCCGTCACCGCGCAGTTCCCGTCGTTGTGGGACATCTCGAACACTGGAGGGACCGCGCCGGTTGCATCCCCGTCGCGGTAGCCGTGGGTGCCCTCCCAGACGTTCCATCCGAAGTTGACGCCTCGGCCCGCGCCCGACGCCTTGGTCGCCAGATCGACCTCCTCCCACGCGTTCTGGCCGACGTCGGCGATCCAGAAGTCGCCGGTGTCTCGGTCCCACGAGAAGCGCCACGGGTTCCGCAACCCGTAGGACCAGATCTCCGGGCCGCGCGTTCGGGGTGGTGACGAAGGGGTTGTCCGGCCGGAACCGAGTACGCATTGCCGGCGCTCGGCGTCGGGTCGATGCGCAGGATCTTGCCGAGCCAGGTCCGAAGCGACTGGCCGTTGCCTCCCGAGGTGTGGCCCGCGCCCTGGTCGCCGGCGGCTCCACCGTCGCCGAACCCGATGTAGAGCAGACCGTCCGGCCCGAAGGCGACGTTGCCGCCGTTGTGGTTGGGCTGGGGCTGGTCCTGGGCGAGGACCTCCCGGCGCGACGACTGGTTCACCGCGCCGGCACCGTCGATCGCGTACTCGACGATCCGGGTGTCGCCGTTGCGATTGGAGTAGTCGACGTACAGCTTCGTCCCGTCGGGTGAGAACGCGAGCCCGAGCAGACCTTGCTCGTTCCCCGAGCTGTTGACGAGGGAATGCAGGTCGAGGACCGGAGCCGCGACCAGAGCGCCGTTGCGGATCGCGCGGATGCGCCCGGGCTTCTCCGTGACGTACAGGGTCTGGTCGCCGGTGCGGACCGCCATCGCCGTGGGTCGTTCCAGCCCGTCGGCCAACCGCGTGAGCCTGAGGTCCACCGCGGCGAGGTCGGCCGCGGTGGTCGTCGTGGTGGTCGCGCCCGTGGAGCTGCTGGTGCCGCTCGTCGTGGTTGTGGTCCCGGCGCCGGTCGAGTCGTCACGAGACGAGCACCCGGCCGCCACGAGTCCGGCTGCGGCCAGGACGACGAGCGAGGTCACCAGGTGCTTCTGCATGCCTTGCTCCTATGTCAAGCGGCTTGCGGAAGGCAAGCTGGTGTGACGGGTTGTGTGTCTTCGAGCAGTGTGCGGAACACGACGTCGGAGAGGCGCCGCTTGAGCGCTCGGAGCGCTTCGGTCTTGGTGTTGCCATTGGTGAGTCGGCGTTGCAGGTAGGTCTTGGCGTCGTCGTGGCAGCGCATCTGGGTGATCGCGATGCGGTGGATCGCGGCGTTGAGTTGACGGTTCCCGGTGCGGGAGAGCCGGTGCCGTTCGCGGTTCCCGGACCAGACGGGAAGCGGTGCGGTGCCGTTGTGGCGAGCGAACGCGTCCTTGGACTTGAACCGGCGGATGTCGGCGACTTCCGCGACGATCTTCGCCGCGGTGAGCGCACCGACACCCATGACCTTCATGAGTCGCGGAGCGAGATCCGCGGTCCGGTGGGTGATCTCTCGTTCGAGCCCGTTGACCGCGACCGTCAGCTCACGGACTCGTTCCACGAGGTCCGTCGCGATGCGGACCACCATCGAGTCGAGCCCAACGAGCCGCCGGACGATCGCGTCGAGGGTCTTGTAACGGGCGATCGAACGGGCCGGAGGATCCCAGGTCGGGTCGATCTCGTGGAGATGCCACCGCAACCGGTTGATGTGCGCCGTGCGGTCCTTGACCAAGTCTTCTCGATGATCGACCAGCAGCCGCAGCTCCCGTGACGGCCCATCGAGCTGCGCCGTGGGCAGATCCGGGTGCCGCAACGCGGCCCGGGCCACCGCCAGCGCATCGATCGGATCGGACTTCCCATAGGTGCGAGCCGCGTCGCGGGCATGGGCCATCAGCTTCGGAGGCACCCGCACAATCCGTTCCCCCGCCGCCAACAGATCCGCCTCCAAACGGCGCGACAGGTGCCGGCAGTCCTCCACCGCCCAGGACCGATCCCTGCCGAACTTCTCCGCCCACCGCACCATCTCGAGATGCACCACGGTCGTGGTCGCGTTCGTCGTCTTGCAGCCAAGCTCCCGGCCGGCGTCATCGACCGCGACGACCGTATGCGTGCGCTTGTGTGCATCGATCCCAAGAGTCACCATGATCCAGTCGCCTTTCACTCGAGGTGATGGTGACGGGACCGGTCGGTGGGCACACCTCAGTGGGGGCGATGCCACGCTCCTATCAAGCCACGCCGGCCGGTCTCGCGCGTCCGGGGGTCGGCAGAAGGCATGCTGCCCACGAGGGGCAACGACCGTAGGAGCCAAACCCCCGGACACAACGAAGACTGACACTGACGACGACCGTATCGAGCCGAACGTGTTGAAACCCGGTCGCGTACTGTTGCGCCCGTGAAATACATAGTCCTGGTGCCAGATGGCTGCGCCGACGAGCCGGTGGAGGAGCTCGGCGGCAAGACGCCGCTCGAAGCCGCGGCGATCCCGAACCTGCAGGCTCTCGCGCGGCGGAGCGAGGTCGGCCGGGCCACGGTGATCCCGGGTGGGCTCCCGCCGGGTAGCGACGTCGGGAACCTGGCCATCCTCGGATACGACCCGCTCGAGTTCCACACGGGTCGCGCGCCGATCGAGGCCGCGGCCATGGGGATCGAGCTCGGTCCGGACGAGGTTGCGTACCGCTGCAACCTCGTCACCCTCGGTGCGGACGGCACCATGGCCGACTTCGCCGCCGGCCATCTCTCGAGCGAGCAGAGCCACCCGATCATCGCCGCGCTCGACGCAACGCTCGGTTCCGGGCGTGACGGAGTTCGCTTCTACCCCGGTGTCGAGTACCGCCATCTCGTCGTGACCCCGGGCGACTGGGCGGAGGCAGAGTGCACGCCGCCGCACGATCTCACGGGCAAGCCCGCGACCGTCCCCACGGGTCCCGCGGCCGCGAAGCTCAATGCGCTCATGGACGCGTCGCGCCCCGTCGTGGCCGCGGCTGCGGCCGAGGTCGGTTCGATCGCGACCCAGATCTGGCTCTGGGGCCAGGGCGTCCGACCCACGTTGCCACCGTTCGCGGCGCGCTTCGGCGTCGGCGGGCGGCTCACGTCCGCGGTCGATCTCGTGCGGGGCCTCGGCGTCCTCGCCGAGATCGAGGTGCTCGACGTCCCGGGCGCAAGTGCGGGATTCGAGAACGACTACGGCGCGCAGCGTGACGCGTGCCTGCAATCGCTCACGGACCGCGACTTCTTCCTGCTCCACGTCGAGGCCACGGATGAGGCCGGCCATCAGCAGAACGCGCGGGAGAAGGTGCGCGCGCTCGAGTCGTGGGACCGGGAGATCATCGGGCCTCTGCTCGACGCGCTGCCCGAGCTCGGACCGCACCGGATCCTGCTCCTGCCCGATCACGCGACCCCGATCCGGTTGGGTACCCACACCTCGGACCCGGTCCCGTACCTGCTCTACGACTCCGAGGTGCAGACCGAGGGCCGGCCGTACACGGAGCGCGCCACCGCGGGTATGGACCCCGTGGCCGCGGACGAGCTCATGGGTCGCTTGACCGCGTAGACGTCCCGGATCGCGCCCGTCGCGACGGAGCATGCGTTCGACCCGCGTCGTCGCGGCACGCCGGCACCGCTGACGCATCGGGTTCCGATTCGCGGCACTCGAAGCCCGCGTCACGCGCATCGAGCGGGAGCACGGGCTCTGCATGGCATCCGGGACCCATCGGGCCCGACGGGCCCGGCCCTCGAAGGGAGGTCACGACGGGGGCGTCACCGATGGCCTAGGATGAATGTCGGTGCCCCCCGCCATACCGGCGGGTGCGTGCCCCGACCTCCTTCTGGGGAGGTTCCGCCCGAGTCGGGAGCGGCTCCGAGACGAGTCGCTCCAAAGGCCCCGGGTGCGGTTCGCAATCGCGTTCGGCTCTCGCCGTACGCAACGTCTGATTGGTCGCTCCCGGCAGCAGGGTCCTCGCCGGCCGGACCGGTCGATTCCAAGGAGCAGATGATGGCCTCCGAGCAGCAACTCGAACGGTCGATGCTCGACGGCAAGGATCGTGAAGAGCTGCACGCGATCGCCGGCGCCATGGGAGTCAAGGGAATCACCCGACTCCGCAAGGCGGACCTCGTGGACGCGATCCTCGCCGCTGCGGCCGGCCGCGCCGGTGGCGCGGGGAACGGAGCCAAGGGCGGGACCAAGGATGCGAACGGCTCAGCCGCCGCGAAGCCCAAGCGGGCAGTCCGTTCGAAGAAGGCCTCCGAGCTGGCGACGAACGATTCGAGCATCGCCGCGCTCGCGGCCGAGGAAGAGACGCTCGCCGGTGCGGACGCCGAGCCCGAGGTCGCGCCGCGTCCCGCCCGGCGGACGTCGTCCGCGTCTGAAAGCGCGAGCGAGACGAGCGAAGCGACTGCCGCGTCGAACGCTCCCCGCGTCGATCCCGAAGACGAGCGCGCGTCGTTCGGCGACGGGAATCGCACCGGCACCCGCCGGCGCCGCCGGCGCGGTCGGGACCGCCAAGGTGGCGACCGCCAGGGCAACGAGCGGCCGCCCGAAGGTGGAGGTGAACCGCGCGAACGCGAGTACAGCGGTGAGCCGATCGAGATCGAGGGACTTCTCGACCTGCGCGACGAAGGCTACGGCTTCCTGCGAACGAGCGGGTACCTGCCGGGCCGCAACGACGTCTACGTATCGGCATCTCAGGTCCGGCGCTTCGCGTTGCGCAAGGGCGACTACGTGAAGGGCGCAACGCGCCCACCGGCGAGCAACGAGAAGTACCCGGCGCTGCTTCGCGTGGACCAGATCAATGACGTGACTCCTGATGACGCACGGGAACGGCCGCGCTTCGAGGAGCTCACCCCGCTCTTCCCGGACGAGCGGCTCAAGCTGGAGCTGCTCGATGAGCCGAGCCAGCTGACGGGCCGGATCGTCGAGCTGCTCTCACCCATCGGCAAGGGTCAACGCGGCCTCATCGTTTCGCCGCCCAAGGCCGGCAAGACGACCATCCTGAAGCAGATCGTCTACTCGATCGAGCGCAACAACCCCGAGGTGCACCTGATGGTGCTGCTCGTCGACGAGCGGCCCGAAGAGGTCACCGACATGCGCCGCCACGTCCTGCGCGGCGATGTGGTCGCGAGCACGTTCGACCGTCCCTCGGACGAGCACACCCAGGTGGCCGAGCTGACGATCGAGCGCGCGAAGCGGATGGTCGAACAGGGCCGGGACGTGGTGATCGTGCTCGACGGCATTACCCGGCTCGCGCGTGCCTACAACCTCTCGGCGCCCGCGTCGGGCCGCATCCTCTCCGGAGGGGTGGACTCGACCGCCCTCTATCCACCGAAGAAGTTCTTCGGTGCGGCCCGGAACATCGAGGAGGGCGGCTCGCTCACCATCGTGGCCACTGCCCTCATCGAGACCGGCAGCCGGATGGACGAGGTGATCTTCGAGGAGTTCAAGGGCACTGGCAACATGGAGCTGCGCCTGGACCGGCGACTCGCGGAGCGGAGGCTCTACCCGGCGATCGACGTGAACGCGAGCTCGACCCGCCACGAGGAGCTCTTGTTCGAGCGGCACCAGCTCAACCAGGTCTGGAAGCTCCGGCGGGTCCTGAACGCGCTGGCGGCGGACGGCGGGAGCGCCCCGGGCCTCGAGCTGCTCATCGAGAAGCTCCGGACCACCAAGAGCAATGACGAGTTCCTGGCCGAGATCGCGAAGGCTCCGGCCTGAGCCCGACGGGAATCTTCGGGCCTGTTCGCCCGTTGTCCACCGGACTCCGTAGACTGGATTGATCATGAAGACCGATACGCACCCCGGATACACCGAAAGCCGCGTCCACTGTTCGTGCGGCAACGAGTTCGTCACCCGCTCCACCGTCAAGGAGCTGCGGGTCGAGCTCTGCTCGGAATGCCACCCCTTCTACACGGGCAAGCAGAAGCTCGTGGACACGGGTGGTCGGGTCGAGCGCTTCCAGCGCCGGTACTCCAAGTCCGGCAAGAAGTAACCCGGAGGTTCGGGCCGCATGGCTGAGCAGCCGCGGTACATGGGCGGGCAGGCAGTCGTCGAGGGCGTCATGATGCGCGGCGAGACGTCATGGGCAGTCGCGGTGCGCAACCCGGACGGCGAGATCGACATCGAGGTGCACGACGCTCCCCGTTGGGCCGAGAAGTACGGCAAGATCCCGCTGGTACGCGGCGTCACCAACCTGGCCGAGTCGATGTCGCTCGGGATGAAGGCGCTCTCATGGTCGGCGAACCAGCAGGTGCCGGAAGAGGAGCGCGTCGGCAACCGGGCGATGGGCGTCACGATGGCGATCGCTCTCGTCTTCTTCGCGGGGTTCTTCGTGTTGCTCCCGGCGCTCGGTGCGCGCGGGCTCGCGAGCCTGCTCGGCATCGACGGCTTCCTGTTCCACGCGCTCGAGGGTGCGCTCGTGCTCGGAATCTTCCTCGGGTACCTCGCCGCGGTGGGGTTGATGCCCGACATCAAGCGCGTGTTCCAGTATCACGGCGCCGAGCACAAGGCGATCGCCGCGTACGAGAACGACGCGCCGATGACCCCGGAGTCCGCGCAGACCTTCACCACCCAGCACGTTCGCTGCGGGACCAACTTCCTGTTGACGGTGCTGGTGATCGCGATCCTCGTGTACTCGGTCATCGGGCGGCCGCCGATCCCGATCCTGATCCTGTCCCGGATCATCTTGATCCCCATCATCGCCGGGTTCGCCTACGAGGTGATCCGCTTCGCGGCGAAGCGCATGGACAATCGGTGGGTGCGGATCGGGATGAAACCCGGCCTCACGCTGCAACGCATGACGACGCGTGAGCCGAGTCTCGATCAGCTCGAGGTCGCCATCGCATCGCTGCGTGCGGTGATGACCCGTGAGCAGCTCGCCGAGGTCGAGTCGCGGGTCGCGGCCTGACTCAGCGTCCGAGTGATTGGGGTGTGTCGGACGGCGACCCCCGGCTCCGGACCCTGGCGAGGAGCAGGTTCCCTGCGGCGAGGAGCGCCGCGGCCGCCGCGATCGCCAGCACCGGTTCCGTCCCGGCTCGAAACCGCGTGTTGCCGTACGTGGCGACGGCGACGAACGCGGTCATGAGCACTGGCCCGACGAGCACCGCAATCTGCTTCTTGCGCCGCACGAGCACGCCGAACCCGATCGCCGCGAGAACGGCGGTTGCGGATGACGCGGCCCACGCGAGGCCTTGCCAGCGCCGGTTACGGCTCTCGATCGCCTCCAGTCGGGTCAGCTGGCGTGGATCCCAGAGGCCCCAGACCCGCGCCTCGTGGGCGGCGACGACCAGGGGCCAGCGCGAAGCATGGGCCAGGGCGAAGTCGATTCCTTCGCGCCGGATCTTGGCCGTGTACTCCGTCTCGCGCATGGTCATGCCCATCTCGGGGTGCATGCAGCTGTACACCCAGTATCCGAGCCGATCGCCGCTGTAGGTGCCCGGGCAGTTGGACCCGGCGATCACACCGGACGCCGAGACAGTCGAGATCGTGGGTTCACCGACTTCCCGCGCGTTGCGGATCATCCACGGTGCCAGCACCAGCGCCAGGGCGCCGACCCCGATCGCGACGCGTGGAAGCAGCTGCCGGGTCGGGCCGGCCGCGAGGAACGCCGCCGGCACGAACACGAACACGAACAGGGCGAGGGCATCGGAGCGGGTCAGGGCGGCGAGCCCGATGGTCGCGCCCAGGAATGCCCACGACCATGCGGTCGGATGGTTTCGAGCTCGCTGCGCGAGCAGGAGGGCGAGGAGCACGAGCGGGACGTAGAGCGTCTCGGACAAGATCGAACCGTCGACCGCGATCGCGTATGGGCTGATCGCGACGATCGCGGCGGCGAGCAGACCGACTCTCGGACCGGCAATTGCGCGACCGAGGAGCCCGGTGAGCAGCAGGGTCAAAGCGCCGGTCGCGACCCCCGCCAGCTGGGCATTGCGGGTCGTGGCACCGAAGATCGTCTGCACCGCGGCGAGGAAGGTCGCGTAGAGGGGGGCCAGTACGCGGTGGCGAAGTTCCCGGCCTGCTCCGGATGCCCGTTGAACCCGGCGAACTCCTTCGCCGGATCGATGTACCCAACGCCCTGGCGGATGTTCGACGCCTGGAACAGGTACCAGCTCGAGTCCGGGAACCGGCTGATGTGGATTCCGTAGACGTAGGCGATGCGCACGGCCACGCCGGCGGCGATGACTGCGACGAGCAGCCACGGAAAGGACCACCGGAGGTCCTTTTCGCTGTTCCCGTCGGCCATTTCGGTCACCTGCCCGAGTGACACGGGTTGCTCTCGCCGCATGCTGCGAGTTCCGAAGCCGTCCCAGATCCGCACCCGTTGGCGAGCGATGGCTGCCATCGCCTCCCGCGGCCAACCACGGTAGTGCTGTGCCCCCGGCTGCGACAGGCCCGAACCGATCGGCTGCATCGGCGTAACGTGAGCAGATGGGCGCCAACGTGCAAACGGTGTGGACGGAAGCTGAGCTCCTCGAGGGCGACCCGGTCACGGAGCCCCTCGTCGTGGGTGGCTACCGGTGTCACGGCGGGTTCGACGACGCGGGTCGCTACCACTCACCTCGTACCCGGTTCCGCGTCCCGGCGATCGAAGGCTGGCAGCACGAGCACGGGGCCCAGTTCGGCACCGAGCTCCTCGACGTCCCGCTCGACACCTGGCCGGCGACGTATCCGAACGTCGCGCAGTCGCGGTACCTCCTGGAGCAGGGGGTGCGCGAGCCGATGATCCTGACGCTCACGCGGATCGGGACCGTCGAGGGGTTCGGGGCGATGATCCGCCATGCGGGCGTCGCCGACCGCCAGCGGTTCTTCGACGACAGCATCGCGGGGACGGCGATCGAGCACCTCGACCGCGGTCTGTTCGAGGCGCACGCCCGCGACGAGGCGGGCTGGGACGAGGAGGCGGGGCACCGGCACATGTGGTTCGCGGTGCGCGACGTCGCGTTCGAGCACCCGGTGACCGAGGACCAGACCCGGACCATGCTCGATCGGATGGGGATCTCGGCGGCAGGTCCGGCTCCGGACCCGGCGCAGGCGCGCGAACGGATGCTGGCCGCGCGCGTGATCGCGGACCTGGACCTCGAGCTCGAAGCGATGATCCGTCGCATGATCGGGATCCTGTTGATCGAGATCTCCGCCCACCATGTCTTCGCGTGGGCCGAGACGCTGCTCGCGGATCCGGATCTTGTCGCGGGCGACGGTGATGCGGGCCGACTGGTCTCCTACATCCGCCAGGACGAGGCTCCGCACGTGGCGTACCTCGCAACCGCGCTGACGGAGATGCGGGACCGGACCTTCATCGGCGAGTCGGGACGCCTTCTCCCGGGGACCGACGTGATCGGGCGGCTCTGGGCGCGCGGTCTGGCGGAGTCGCTCGGCGCCGGTCGCGAGGAGATCCGTCGCCTCCGGCTGCGAGAGGTAGAGGACGCACTGGTGTCGAACCCGCGGCGCCAGGAGATCCTCGAGGGGTTCCACGCGCTCGAGGACACCGATTCGGAACCGATGGGGGAGCGCACGTGAAGTTCGGCATCTTCTACGAGCACCAGCTGCCACGGCCCTGGCAGGAAGACAGCGAGTACCGCCTCATCCAGGACGCGCTCGAACAGATCGAGCTCGCGGACTCCCTCGGCATCGAGTACGTGTGGGAGGTCGAGCACCACTTCCTCGAGGAGTACTCACACAGCAGTGCGCCCGAGGTGTTCCTCGCCGCGGCGTCCCAGCGCACCAAGAACATCCGGCTCGGGCACGGAATCGTCCAGACCCCGGCGCCGTTCAACCACCCGGCGCGGGTCGCCGAGCGCCTGGCCATGCTCGACCTCGTATCGCGGTGGCCGCGTCGGACTTCGGGACCGGTGAGTCGTCCTCGGAAGCCGAGCTCGGTGGATTCCTGGTCGACCCGCTCGAGAAGCGCGAGCTCTGGGAAGAAGGGCTGCGCGTTGCTCTGCGCTGCATGACCGAGACGCCGTTCACCGGTCACCACGGGAAGTCGGTCACCATGCCGCCCCGCAACGTCGTGCCGAAGCCCCGCCAGAAGCCACACCCGCCGGTATGGGTCGCGTGCAGCCGTCGCGACACGATCCAGCTCGCCGCGCAGAAGGCGATCGGCGCGTTGGCGTTCGCGTTCGTCGATCCCGAAGAGGCGCGCCAATGGGTGGACGGCTACTACGCGACTCTCGCGACCGAGGGCGTGCCGATCGGGGACGCCGTCAACGCTCAGGTCGCGTGCGTCACGACCTTCATGTGCGACCAGGACGAAGACACCGCGCTCGCGCGCGGGCTCGAGGGTGCGAACTTCTTCGGCTATTCACTCGCGCACTACTACGTGTTCGGCCGGCACGCTCCGGGCATCACCGACGTGTGGGCCGAGTATCAGCAGCGCCGCGCGGAGCACGGTTTCGATCCTGAAGCGGTCGCGGCCGCAGGCGCCAACGACGATCGGCTCGGGGCCAAGATCGTCCAGGGCGGGCTGGGCGGCCTGCGCGGCGCGGTCGGCACGCCCGACCAGATACGGGACTACCTGCGGCGCTACGAGGAGTGTGGAGTGGATCAGGTGATCTTCTGCTCGCAGGCGGGAAAGAACCGCCACGAGCACATCATGGAGAGCCTCGAGCTGTTCGGCCGCGAGGTGCTCCCGGAGTTCAAGGACCGCGACGAGAAGGCGAGCCGGGACAAGGCCGTGCGGCTCGAGCCGGTCATCGAGCAGGTCATGGCGCGCAAGCCCGAGTCGGACCATCCGCCGCTCCCGACCGAGGACTACGACTTCCCCGCGATCCCGCGGGCGATCGCCGACCGTTCGGGCTCGGACGACTTCCACGCCTGGCTCGACAAGTTCGCCAAGCAGTCGGCGACGGGCGACAGCGAGCTCCAGAACCTGCTGGGTTGAGCTCCGACGGTGGTCGCTCGCCGTCGAGGATGGGTCGAAGGTAGCCTCCAAGGACTCGAGTTGGGGGGGGCGGCATGGTCACGAAGTCCACGGACCAAGGTCGGATCCGGAGGCGGGTTGCGGCGTTCTTTGCTACTGCGCTTCTCGTAGGGGCGGTTCCACTCGTCGCGACACCTGCGGATGCGGCGGTCACCACGGTCGTGGTCGGGCCCAGCTCCATCTCGCCGGGCGGGTCCTGGGCGTCACCGTCGGGATCCGACACCGGGACCGTGGACTTCGTGGTCGGCCCGGCAACACCACCTCTCGGTTCCGGAAGCTTGTCGATGGGTGTGGCGAGCACGTCCGAGCACCGCAGCTTCTACAACTACGAGTACGGCACGTGCGCGACATCGAGCATGTGCACGGGACCCGGTACCCCGTTGTCATCGGTCAGCGTGTTGGCCTACTCGACGTACCGGGATGCGTCGTCGACCACGCCCAACGTCGTGCCGTCCCTCAACATCGAGATCGATCCCGACTCGACCACTACGAGCGGCGTGGATTACGCGACGCTCGTCTGGGAGCCGGTTGGGAACGGACTGACGGTCAGCACCGGCGCCTGGCAGAGTTGGGACGCGTACAACGGCGGGGCCGGGCTCTGGTACTCGACGGCGGACCTCAGCGGCTACGGGGTGCTGGAGTGTGCTCCGATGACCTGCAGCGCGACGTGGTCCGACATCGTCAGCAACCTTCCTGACGGCATCATCAAGTACGGCCTCGGACCGAACGTCGGTTCCGGCTGGAGCGGCTTCAACGGGAACGTGGACGATCTCGCCGTAGGGATCGGCAGCGACACGAAGGTGTTCGATTTCGAGCAGCCGCCCCACGTGACGGTGGGAGACGCGACGATCTATGAGGGTGACGTCGGACGGCGGACTGCTCGGGTCATGGTGACGCTTGACCAAGCCGCTCCCGCCGGGGGCGTGACGGTGTGGTGGACGACGACGCCCGGAACCGCCACGAACAACGTCGACTTCAGGGCGCGCTCCGGAAGGCTGTACTTCAAGTATCGCCAGACCACCCGGTACGCATCGATATCGGTCAAGGGGGATACGGCGGTCGAGGGCAACGAGACGTTCAACGTCGTCGTCTCGGGTGTGGCCGGAGCCACCGTCACCGACGGGACCGGGGTGGTCACGATCGTCGACGAGAACGGCGGAAGTCCAGCCTCGTTGTCCATCAGCTCGGCGCACGTCTACGAGGGGCACAGCGGAGGGTCGAGGTACGTCCTGCTCCCGGTGACGCTGCGAGGGAAGGCCACC
Organism: uncultured Acidimicrobiia bacterium; assembly: GCA_963770095.1. Lineage (GTDB taxonomy): Bacteria > Actinomycetota > Acidimicrobiia > IMCC26256 > JAENVU01 > Chersky-806. Next base: position 993,025 of record CAVYOO010000002.1, on the reverse strand, counting down.
ACTCCGGTCACCGTGTACTACACGACGAGCAGCGGGACCGCCACGGCACCGGACGACTACCTGGGTCGCACCGGGTCGGTCACGTTCAAGGTCAAGTCGACCAAGCGCCAGGTGCTCATCTACCTCGCGGCCGATCAGGTGGCGGAGGGCAACGAGACCTTCGACGTCACCCTCTACAGCCCGGTCGGCGCCACGATCGTGAACGGAACCGGGACGGTCACCATCGTCGACGACGACTGAGCGGCGGTGGCGAAGCTCGGCGGGGGGCTCGAGCCGGGCGCTCACAGGGTGTTCACATAGCCTTGGCGTGTGTTCGAACGTCTGGTCGACCTCGAGGCCGAGCTGGAAAAGCTCGAGTCTCAGCTCCCCGAGCTCTATGCCGCGGGTGATCAGAGCGCGGCTGCGGCGTCGGGCCGCCGGATCGCGTCGACTGCGGCCGGTCGTTGACGCCTACCGGGAGTACCGGCGCACCGAAGCGGACCTGGCCGAGGCCAACGGGATGCTCGCGGCCGAGACCGATGCCGACATGCGCGACTACCTGCGCATCGAGCTCGACGACAAGGAGGCAAGGAGGCTCGAGCTCGAGAACGAGCTCAAGGAGCTGCTCATCCCGAAGGACGAGAACGACGGCAAGAACGTCATCGTCGAGATCCGGGGAGCAGAAGGCGGCGAGGAAGCGAATCTCTGGGCCGGTGAGCTCTACCGGATGTACCAGCACTACGGCGAGCAGCACCGCTGGAAGATCGAACAGCTCTCGGGCCAGCCGTCGGACATGGGTGGGTTTCGCGAGGTTACGTTCGTCGTCAAGGGCAAGGATGCGTGGTCACGACTCAAGCACGAGGCGGGTCCGCACCGCGTGCAACGCGTGCCGGTGACCGAGAGCCAGGGCCGCGTCCACACGAGCGCGGCGACGGTTGCGGTGCTGCCCGAAGCGGAGGAGGTCGACATCACGATCGATCCCAACGACCTCGAGGTCGACGTGTACCGGTCGACCGGGCCGGGTGGTCAGTCGGTCAACACCACCGACTCCGCGGTGCGGATGACGCACAAGCCGACCGGGATCGTCGTGACCTGCCAGGACGAGAAGAGCCAGCTCCAGAACAAGGACAAGGCGCTGCGCATCCTGCGGTCGCGCCTGCTGCAGATGGAGCACGACCGCGTGGCCCAGGAGCAGTCCGACGCACGCCGGAGTCAAGTCCGCGGTGGCGGCCGTTCGGAGAAGATCCGGACCTACAACTTCAAGGAGAATCGGGTCACCGACCACCGCATCGGGCTGACCTCGCACAACCTCGAGCAGGTCCTGACCGGTGATCTCGACGAGATCATCGACGCGCTGATGGCCGACGAACGCCGGCACCAGCTCGAGGAGGGCTCCTGAACGGGCCGGTGACGTGGGCCGAGCTGCGAGACGCGGCAGTCGACCGGTTGCGCGCCGCGGGGATCGAGCAGCCCGACATCGAGGTGCGGTGGATGCTCGAAGAGGTGTCCGGGATGGACGCGGCGGAGCAGGTCGTTGCGGCGAGCGCGCCGGCGACGGCAGCGCGCGGTGAGTGCGCTCACCGAGCTCGTCGAGCGCCGGCTGGCGGGCGAGCCATTGCAGTACGTGCTCGGGTCCTGGAGCTTCTGTGGGATCGATCTCCTCGTCGACCCGAGGGTGCTGATCCCTCGGCCCGAGACGGAAGTCGTCGCGCAGGTGGCCATCGCCGAGGTCGAGCGCTTGGGTCATCGCGTTGGCAAGCCCGATCCGTGGGGCGGCGCGCTCGACCGCGTACACGGTCGCGGACCTCGGAACCGGATCAGGTGCGCTCGCGCTCGCCCTCGCGTTCGCGCTGCCCGAAGCCGAAGTCTGGGCGACCGACGTCGACCACGATGCGCTTGCGGTGGCGCACGCCGAATCTCGCGGGATCGGGTACTCCGAGTGCGCGGGTCCGGGTCGCACACGGCTCGTGGTTCGCGGCGCTGCCGGCGGAGATGCGGGGCCACCTGCTTCTCGTCGTGGCGAACCCCCCGTACCTGGCGGACGGGGAGCTCCCGGGCCTCGCCCCCGAGGTCGCGAAGTGGGAGCCGGTCGGTGCGCTGGTCGCCGGCCCGACCGGGCTCGAGGCGTTCGAGGCCCTGCTCGCCGAGGCACCCGACTGGCTCGAACCCTCCGGGTCGATCGTCTTCGAGCTGGCGCCCCACCAGGCGGAGGCGGTGGCCGGTCTCACGCGTTCCGCCGGCTTCGGCTCGGTCGAGGTGCATCGGGATCTGGCCGGCCGCGACCGGGTGCTGGTGGCGCGACGAGCTGAATCGCTTGGGTAGATTGCGGACGTGACTGACGAGCTGGACGTCGACGCGATGCTCGCCCGGTTCCGGGACCGCGCCGCGCGTGAAGGACCGGGGGATGCCTCCGGTCGCGGGGCCTGAGCGTGAGCGGTTCCTCGAGCAGGCGTCGCTCGACTTCCAGGACTACGCGATCCTGGGTGACGCCACCTGGACGTTCGAGGACGGCATCCTCACGCTGCGCGTCGACCTCACGGGCTGAACCGGTCGATGGACTTCCTGACCCACGCGGATCTCACCGGTCGAATCCGCGGTCTCGTGATCATGCTCGACGAGAAGATCAGCATTGACCAGTCGCGGCGGGCCGAGGAGCTCGTCGACGCGGCGGAGTTCGACAGTGCGCTCGCAGTGCTGGCCGGCTATCTGGCTGAGGACCCGACGGCGCTTCCCGACGACCTGCGCACGGACTTCGACCGCCTGTCGACGCAGGTGGGGAACCACGACGAAGTGATGGCCGTGCTCGCCCGCTGCCCGCCGGAGGCCGGCGCGGGCTGAGCCGGGGTCAGTCGACGTGCTCGTTCGGATCGAGTCGTTGCAGGAACGCCCGATCGACCGAGACCCAGAGCGTCTTCGAGAACGGATAGAAGACGATCGGCCCGAAGGCCATGATGGGGACGAGGACGATCAGCAGCTCGACCACGGGCACGTCGGGCACGGTGGCGACCAGCAACGCGACGAACACGATCGCGAACAGTCCACCCACGGCGATGATGTTGATCGCGAGCGCGCCGGCAAAGTAACCGGGCTCGCGCTCGAAGCGCAGGCCGCAGCTCGGGCAGTCCTCCACCATCGTGAAGTAGCGCCTGAACAGGTGGCCGGACCCGCAGCGCGCGCAGCGTTTCGTCGCCCCCCACCACATGATCTTGGATCGGCTCGGCCCGTCGGTCGACACGATGGGTCAACATAGCGGCCACAGAGGTAACCGTCTCGATCATAAGGGGAAGCTGTGACCACGCTCGATCTCGCCACTGTCGATCACCTGCTCACCACGACGCGTGCCGTGCGCAAGCGTCTCGACCTGGGTCGGGAGGTCGAGCCCGAGGTGATCGAGGAGTGCCTGCGATTGGCGATCCAGGCCCCGACCGGGGGTAACTCCCAGGGCTGGCGTTGGATCGTCGTCACCGATCCGGAGAAGCGTCTCGCACTCGCCGACGCGTACCGGAGGGTCTGGGAGCCGTACATCGCGGCAAGCCGCGCGGCGCAACCCGACGCCGACGCGCAACAGGTTCGGGTCATGGACTCCGCGTCGTACCTGGCCGAGCATCTCCACGAGGTCCCCGTCCACGTCATTCCGTGCATCTACGGCGGGATCCAGAGCGGTGAGCTCGTCGAGGCCGCGGGACTGTTCGGCTCGATCCTCCCCGCGGTGTGGAGCTTCCAGCTCGCGCTCCGCAGCCGTGGCCTCGGCTCTGCGTTCACCACCCTGCACCTCCCGTTCGCGTCGGAAGCCGCCGAGCTGCTCGGCATTCCGGACGGCGTGATCCAGACCGCGCTCATTCCGGTTGCGTACTTCACGGGTGACGACTTCCAGCCCGCCAAGCGCCGCCCGGTCGAGAAGATCACCTACTGGAACGGCTGGAAGCAGCCGCGGCACTAGACGACGAGCTCGTTGGCCCCACTGTTGCTGCGCAGCCGTACGGTCGTGCCTTCCCAGGGCTGCTCGCACATCGAGCGCAACGCGTCCTGATCGCGCGAGTTCGCCAGCGCGCGGCTTCCGTCGGCGGTGATCGCAGTCAGGATCCCGTGGCTCGGAGCTCCATCCCGTTCGAAGGTGACGGATGTGGCCTCGACCACGACGTCACCGTCCACCTCGCCCGCGGGCGCGCGCTTCGGGCGCACGTCGATCTCCGGTTGGAGAGTCGCCGCGGGCACCGCAACGAATCCGTTCACCGGCGGTGTGGTGGAGTACAGGCCGACGGAGTGCTTGGTCACGTACCAACCGAGCGCGGTGACGAGCGCAGTCGACCCGGGCTCACGCCGGCACTCGTCGACCGCGGACAGCGATTGCGTGCGTCGAGTAGTTGTTGCCCGGTCCGCCCGCGAATCCCAGGCCCCCGGTGAGCGTGAGCGCGCGATCGTCGCCACTGGCCGGTCCCTCGAGTCCGAGCGCCTTCATTGCGATCTCGACCGCGACCGGAAAGCACGAGTAGAGGTCGAAGTGGGCGACGTCATCAAGTGCGATGCCCGCCGCGCGCAGCGCGGCGGACCCCGCGGCCGCGATCGCCGGTGACTCGGCGAGCGATTCACGCTCGGTGAAGAAGTAGTGGTCGTGCGCGTCGGCACCCGCGATCGGGAAGACGAGGCGGTCGTCCGGGACGCCCGCGGCACGGGCGGCCTCGTAGGAGCAGAGCAGGAGCGCCGCGGCCTGGTCGACGTCGATGTTGGCGCACATCCGCTTCAGGTACGGGAACGTGACCAGGCGGTTCGCCGGCGACACCGTCCGGATCTCGTCGGCGGTGTACGGAGTGCGCGACCACGCGTGCTCGTTCTGCGCCGCGACGGCGGCGAACCCGCTCCACAGCCGGGCGACGACGTCCTGGTGGCCATCGATGCCGTGTCCGGCCACGCGGCGCTGGGCCGTCTCGAAGAGCGGGTATACCTGGGTCGGGGCCAGCGCGAGGTGCGCCATCTCGTAAGGGCTCGACCCGGGCCGGTCGTCACCCCAGACGACCGGGCACGCGGGGTCGTCGGCCTCGGTCCAGTGGAGCCACGCCTTCGGCTCGGACCGGCGCGCGCGCCAGCGCGTGTGCACGCACTCAGCGCCGCCGAGGAGGACGACGTCGTGGTCGCCGCTCGCGATCGCCGCGGCGAGCCGGTTGACGAGCATCTGCGGGGTGTTGCCGCCGACCGTCGAGGTGATGGTTCGCCGCGGCGTCGCGCCGACGCGGCGAGCGAGGAGCGCGCCCGGGTCCGGGTACTTCCAGGAGAGCATGTCGACAACTGCGACGGTGTCGATCCGCCCGAGCAACGAGGCGTCGGCGCGCGCATCGGCATCAGCGGCGCGCGTCGCCGCGGCGAGGAGATCGATCGGCTCGAGTGCCGCGGTGGGATCTTCGACCCGTTGCTGGGTCTGGCCCACTCCGACGATGACCGGCGTCCGGGGATCGACTGGCATGAGGCGGCACCCTACTGACGGTTGGTCAGGCTTCTCGCTCGGGATGGATTCGGCAGCGCCCGGCTCATTCGTCCGCGAAGTCCGCATCCGGGGGAGTCGGCCACGTCGGGACGCCGGGTGCCGCACTCTCGGGACAGATCGACCGGTAGCGGCAGAACCGGCAGACGTCGGCCTCGGTCACGCCGGGGAACGAGTGCTCGATCGCGGCCGCGTGGATGGCCGCCGCAGTGGTCCGGAGCTCCTCGTCAATGGCCGCGAGGTCGTCGGCGTCCGGTTCGAACGGCTCGGGGTCGTCGCCCACCTCCGCGGCGAGGTGTTCGTAGCGGATGCGCAGCTGGAGGCCGAGGCGCTGCGCGATCGGCTCGGCGAGCCAGACCTGCAGCCGGGCTCGAGGGTCGTCGACGATTCGCTCGGTCACGACGGAACCGGTCTTGTAGTCCCGCACCTCGAGCAGCCCGTCGTGTTGCCACAGCGCGTCGAGCCGGCCGGTAGCCATGAACATCGGGGCGGGAAGACGGTGGAAGCGGGCCAGCTCGAGCTCGTGGCGGGAGTGCTCGGCCGGTGACGGGCATCGCTGCGCGTGCCGCGCGACGATGCCCGAGAGCGCGCCGCCGGCGTCGATGCCGTGCAGTGCGAGGACCTCGTCGACGTGCGCAGTGTCGCGACACGACCCGTCACGGTGGATCCGTTCGAGCATCGCGTGGACGAGGTTGCCGAAGTCCGGTGGCGAGCCGGAGTCGCTCTCCGGCAGGCCCAGAACGTATTTGTTGAAGTACTCGCGCGGGCACCGCCGCCACATCTCGAGCGAGCTCGCGCTGATCGGCACGATGTCCGGGAGCAGGCGTTCCTTCATCGCCGGCCGTTCACGTTCGGCCGGTCATCGGTGCGGATCGCAGCCGGCGATGTAGGGGCACCAGGCGCACTGGAGGCCGGGCTCGGCCTTCGGGTGCGCGATCCGGTCGCGGATGACCCTGATGCGCCCGGCGAGCCAGTCGGTGATCTCGGGCATCGCCACCGCGGTGTCGATGTCGCCGGCTTCGTACGTGCCGCGCACGAGATCCGCGACGGCGACGTGCACCGTGCGCCCCTGCAGCCACTCGACCCGGCGCAACAACGCGAAGCGGACCGCCGGGGTGTCGACCAGCGCCGCGGGGGGAGCCGGTCGCGAATCGAAGCGGAGCAGCCGGATCTCGGGTTGGGCCCGTGCGTCGGTGAATCCGAGTCCCGCCGGTCCGACGAGCCGAAGACCGCCGGGGATGTCGGTACCCCACTGGTCCTCGTCGACGGCGCGCACCGGTCGGGTGAAGAGGGTGACGTACCAACGCGTCGCGAGCTCGTAGACGCGGCGTTGCTCCGGCGTGAGGTCACCGGCCGCGGCGTCGAAGCGGTCGAGTCGGGGCACCGAGAGATCGGTGTGGGCGAGCCGGATCTCCTCGGTCACCCGGTTCGAGACCCGCCACCGGCCGTTCGAGGAGGAGTTGGATCGGACGTTGCCGTGCTCCAGCTTGAGCCGCCGGCCGCAGATCTGCTCGGCCCGGGTCAGGTGGCCGAGGGTCACCTTGTCGGGCTGGTCCTCGGGCATCAGCCGAGCGTAGGCAGGAGCGGGCACGAAGTGCGGATGCCGGAGTGACCCGACGAGGTGTGCGTAGGCAGGAGCGGGCACGAAGTGCGGATGCCGGAGTGACCCGACGAGGTGTGCGTAGGCAGGAGCGGGCACGAAGTGCGGATGCCGGAGTGACCCGACGAGGTGTGCGTAGGCAGGAGCGGGCACGAAGTGCGGATGCCGGAGTGACCCGACGAGGTGTGCGTAGGCAGGAGCGGGCACGAAGTGCGGATGCCGGAGTGACCCGACGAGCCGGCCGTGGCGACCAGGCGTGACCGGGCCCGGGGCACTCCGCCGTCAAGGCCGGCGGAGGCGTGGCGATATACGAGGTGTGGCCGAATTTCTCGGCCCCGAGCCCGTAGAATGGTCGGCCCATGTCTGATGCCCCGGAGAGCCTGCAGAGCGATCCGGCGCCGGCGCCGGATCGTCCGCGGCGCACCCGCAGGCGGCTGATCGTGGCCGCGATCGTCGTGATCGTGGTCGGGTGGTGCGGCGTCGCGGCGCTCCGAATGATCCAGGCCCGCCAGCACGCGCAGAACGGCTTGGACCAGCTCGAGACGGCCCAGAGGGACCTGGGCCCCGCGCAGCTGATCCGCGGCGAGGGCCTCGATGAGATGAGGGCGGCTCGCGGCGAGTTCGACGCCGCCGCGAGCGCGGGCGACTCCTTCGTGCTGAAGCCGTTCACCGTGCTCCCGTTCGTGGGGCGCCAGGTCCGCTCGGTGAACTCGCTCACCAGCTCGGCGGCGAAGGTCGTCCGGGTGGGGGTCGAGGCGATGGAGTCCTCGACGGCCCGGTTGAAGGCGCCGACCGCGGCGGGCCCCGACCGGGTCGTGTTGGTCCGCGAGCTGGGTGCGATTGCCGCCAAAGCGCGCGGGGAGCTTCGCGGTCTGAGCCTCGGCCCGAGCAATGCGCTCGTCGGCCCGCTCGCCGACGCCCGCAGCCGGTTGGGCCGAGAGCTCGGCAAGGTCCGCCGCTCCATGACCGATGTCGACGACGCGTCCGTCGGCATCGGTCAGATGGCCGAGGGGCCGTCGAAGTACCTCGTGCTGGCCGCCAACAACGCCGAGATGCGGGCCGGGTCCGGGATGCTGCTGAGCGCGGGCGTCATGACGATGCAGAACGGCCAGTTCGATCTCGGGCCGATGACCGACACCGGCCTCCTCAAGCTCCCGTTGGGCGCGGTGCCGGTCACCGGGGACCTGAATGCACGTTGGGGCTGGACCGACCCGAGCCAGGAGTGGCGCAACCTCGCCATGTCGCCGCGCTTCGCGCCCAACGCGGCGCTCGCAGCCCAGATGTGGAAGGTGAAGACGGGCGAGTCGGTCGACGGGGTCATCGCGGTGGACCCGATCGGGCTCCAGTCCCTGATCGAGGTCTCCGGTCCGGTCGTGGTCGACGGCAAGGTGATCACGAAGGACAACGTGATCCGGGAGAGCCTCCTCCAGGCCTACCTGGACTACGAGACCCCCGACCCGAGCAATCCCAACTCCGGTCACGCGCCGACCGTCGCCCGCCGCGAGCGGTCGAGCGACATCGCCCGGGCCGTGATCGAGCAGCTCGACGCCAAGGGCTGGGACGTCGCCACCCTCGTCGAGGACCTCCAGCACGCGGCCCAGGGCCGTCACGTGCTGGCGTGGTCGTCGCACCCCGAGCAGCAGCGGGGCTGGGAGGCGGCCGGCGTCTCGGGCCGCCTGCGCCCGGATTCCCTGCTCCTGGCCGTCCAGAACCGGTCAGGGAACAAGCTCGACCAGTTCCTCCCGGTCCAGGCCCGGCTCCAGCACCGCCCGGTCGCCGGCGGCAGTGAGGTGACCGTCAAGATCCACATCGAGAACCAGACGCCTACGGAGGGCCTGAACGAGTACGTCGAGGGCCCGTACCCCTTCTCGGACTTCACTGCCGGTGAGTACCGGGGAATCCTCTCGGTCAACATCCCCGGAGTGTCGAGGGACATCCACCTGGAGGGCGGGACCAAGAACGTGGTCGCCGGCCCGGACGGTCCGACCCGGGTGATCGGCACGGAGATGCAGCTGTTCCGGGGCGAAAAGAAGGATTTTGTCCTCCGGTTCACGGTTCCGACCGGCTACGAGCACGTGACCATCGAGCCGTCGGCGAGGTACCCGGCGGTCACCTGGGCGGCCGACGGCCAGACGTGGCAGGACAACAGCGCCCGAACGATCAGCTGGTAGATCCGCGGTAGGATCTCACGCAACGTGGTTGGGCCCGGTTCGGGGCCCCGACTGCTCGGGACCGTCGTGACGATATGGGCCGAAAGCCCCTTGCCTGGCCCGGGTCATCTGACTACACTGCGTGAACATTCACCATTCAGGTGATGTTTTGTAGGGGTTGTGGGAGGAAGTCGTGAAGAAGCATTCGATGGCCGGGCGTGCGCTTCGGGTCGCCGCAGCAGGCGGGATCGTGCTCGGCGTGCTGGCGCCGACTGCCGCATTCGCCGCGGACTACCCGGCGGGGACCACCGGGACACCTTCGGACCCCGGCTCCAACGTTGCGGCGAACACGTCCAACAACACGAGCACGCTGCCCTTCACCGGTGGCGACGTCGCAGGCCTGGCGGCCATCGGCGCGGGTGCCGCACTGGCCGGCGTGGTCATGGTGCGCCACTCCAAGAAGGTTCGCGCCACCGCCTGAGTCGGGGCGTTCACAAGTATTCGCAGGCGTTGCGGCTGGCTTTGCCGGCCGCAACGTCGCGTCCGGGGGGTTGAAGCGGCCGCACGCGGGGCACGCTGCGGGCCGGGTGGCCCTCCGAGAGCCACAAGGGGGAGGTGGCACGGCCGTGGACCCGGGGAAGGTGTTGTTCGTCAACGAGAACCTGGGCGGTCACGCGTCCATGCACCTCTCGCTGCGTGAGGCACTGCCCGACGTCCACCCCGGGCTCGACGCCGAGTTCATCGACATCCCCGGCTCCGGCTACGTCCGGCGCGCGCTCTCGGCCCAGCTCCCGGTCCTCGCGCCCCTCGACCTCGACCTGCACCCGCTCCGCTTCCAGCTCGCGGAGAGCGAGGTCGCTCGGCGGATGGTACGAGCCGCGTGTCAATCCGGCCCGCCGCCCGACGTCCTGCACATGTACACGCAGAGCATCGCCCTGCGCAGTGTCGACCTGCTGCGATCCCTGCCGTCGGTCGTCTCGACCGACGCGACCTTCCTTCAGGGCGCGTTCCATCTTCCGCATCGCCGACCCACCCGGTACACCTCGTCGGCGGTGCGCGTGGCTCAGCGGTTCGAACGTCGGGTCTACTCCGCGGCCACGCTGATCGTCGCGCAGTCCCAGTGGGTCGCGGACTGCCTCGAGCGGGCGTACGGCATCGAGCGCGACCGCATCCGCGTCGTTCCGTTCGGGCTGACGCTCGGCTCGCCGCCACCGCGCACGACTCCACCCGGGCTCCCCGAGGTGACCTTCGTGGGTGCGACGCTCGACCGTAAGGGCGGTGCCCGCCTGCTGCGGGTGTTCCGCGAGCACCTCCGGCACCGCTGCGTGCTGAACCTCGTGACTCGAGATCTCGTCCCGTCCGAGCCGGGAGTCCGGGTCATCTCGGACTTCGAGCCCGGGGATCCGCGCCTGCCCGACCTGCTCGCGCGCACCTCGGTCTTCGCCTTCCCGACCGAGATGGACAACTCGCCCTATTGCGTCCTCGAGGCGATGCGCGCCGGGGTCGCGGTCGTGGCGACCCGGGTCGGTGCGCTTCCCGAAATGGTGCAAGACGGGACGACTGGTCTGCTCGTGACCCACGACGACGGGACGCTCGCCACCGCGATCAGCACCCTGCTCGACGACCCGGCGCGCGCCGAGGCGATGGGCGCGTCCGGGCGGGCCCGATTCGAAGCGATCTACGACGCCCGGGTCACGACGGGTCAGCTGCTCGACGTGCTCACCGAGGCCCGCGCGCGCTTCTCGACCATGGTTCCCGCATGACGAATATGGTCGGTCGGCCGCGAAAGGTGTGCGGGCCCGGTGCTAGGTTCGCAACCGGGCGGACTGATCCCACCCTGCGGGGGCGAAAGCGGGAATGGCTTAGGTGCGGTCCTCGGCCGGTCGAAGAAATGACGTGGCCAACATGACGAGCAGTGGGCCCGCGCTCTCGGGCCGCTCCCGGCGTCATCGGGGCGAACGCCGGCTCACCGTGGCCCGCAGCGACGCCGCGGAGACCGTCACGGTCGAGGTTCCGCGCGGGATGTACGTGCGGATCTTCAAGCCGCTGTTCGACCGCGTGGTCGGGTTCTGCATCTTCGTGGTCCTGCTCCCGCTCACCGCGGTGGTCGCGATCGCGGTGCGCGCGTCGCTCGGTTCGCCGGTGATCTTCCGCCAGCGTCGAGTGGGGCGCAACGACGAGGAGTTCGACGTCTACAAGTTCCGCACCATGCGCCATGACCGCCGTCGCCGGCAGGCACCGATCGAGCAGGCACCGATCGAGCAGGACCGCCGTCAGAACCACAAGAGCACCGACGACCCGCGCCACACCCGCGTCGGGCGGTTCCTGCGCAAGTGGAGCCTCGACGAGCTGCCCCAGTTCTGGAACGTCGTATGCGGTGACATGAGTCTCGTCGGGCCGCGCCCCGAGCTCGTCGAGATCGTCGCCCGCTACGAACCGTGGCAGCACCAACGTCACATCGTGAAGCCGGGCCTCACCGGTCTCTGGCAGGTCTCGAGCCGCGGCGCGGGGATGATGCACCTCCACACCGACATCGACCTCGAGTACATCGAGAAGATGGGACCGTTGACCGATCTCAAGATCCTGCTGCTGACGGTGCCGGCGACCCTGCGGCGACGGGGCAACTAGGCCAGGTTCTTCTGTCGCTTCCGCGCCGATGGGTCCGGTTCTGGCGCGAGGGGGCGGGTAACGTTGCCAACGGCGCGAGCCGCGACGGCGGCTGCCGTCCGGACCACCTGCCCGGCCGTCCCGGAGACCCCTGTTGAAGACCAAGCTCGCGGAGTACATCGACTCTGGGGATCTGACCGTCAACCTGACGCTCCGTGAGCTGCGGAGCCGCTACAAGAAGTCGTTCCTGGGCTGGACGTGGTCGCTGCTGAACCCGCTCTCGACGGTCATCGTCTACTCGATCGTCTTTGCCTTCTTCCTGAAGATCGAGCCCCCCAAGGGCGATCCGAGCGGGCTGGACAACTTTGCCGCGTTCCTCCTGTGCGGCCTGCTGCCCTGGAACTACCTGCAGGGCGGGATGAACGCGTCGATGGGCTCGTTGATCGGGAACGCCAACCTGATCAAGAAGGTGTACTTCCCGCGCGAGGTCTTCGTCGTGTCCGCGATCGGCTCCCTGCTGGTGTCGTTCCTCATCGAGCTCGGAGTGTTGGCGGTGATCCTGCTGATCATGGGCAACATGGTGCTGCCGTGGATTCCCGTGGTTCTCGTCATCGTGGTGATCCAGTCGTTCTTCGTGCTGGGAATCGGCTTCCTGCTGAGCGTGCTCAACGTCTACTTCCGCGACGTGCAACATCTTGTGTCCATCACGTTGATGGCGCTCTTCTACTCTGCGCCGATCGTGTATCCGATCAGCGTCGTGCCGGAGAAGGCGCACATCGGGGGCATGACGATCTCGCTGCGCGCGATCTACGAGCTGAACCCGCTCGTGGTGCTGGTGGAGTGCTACCGCGACGCGATGTACGACTTGCGGTTCCCCCCGGTGCTCTCCATCCTCTACCTGATCGGCTGGTCGATCGTGCTGATGGCGATCGGGCTCGCGGTGTTCCAAAAGCTGGACCGACGACTCGCCGAAGAGGTGTGACTGTGGCTGCTGCCATCTCGGTCGACGGGGTCTCGAAGATGTACCGCCTCTACCACGAGCGCAACCAGTCGCTGAAGGGCGCGGTCATGCAGCGCGCGCGGGTCAGGTACGAGTAGTTCGCAGCACTCGACGACGTCTCCCTCGAGATCCCGGCCGGGGAGACCTTCGGCCTCATCGGCGAGAACGGGTGCGGCAAGAGCACGCTGCTCAAGTGCATCGCGCGCATCCTGCGACCGGAGTCCGGGACGATCCGTACCGAGGGCAAGATCTCGGCGCTGCTCGAGCTCGGTGCCGGGTTCCACCCCGAGCTCTCCGGCCGCGAGAACGTCTACCTCAACGGCGCGATCCTCGGGCTCTCGAAGAAGCAGCTCAACGCCCGCTTCGACGACATCGTCGGCTTCGCCGGCCTGGAGCACTTCATCGACACCCCGGTGAAGAACTACTCGTCGGGCATGTACGTGCGCCTCGGCTTCTCGGTCGCGATCAACGTGGACCCCGACATCCTTCTCGTCGACGAGGTGCTCGCGGTCGGTGACGAGGAGTTCCAGCGCCGGTGCTCGGAGAAGTTCGCCGAGCTCAAGCACAGCGGGAAGACCGTGGTGATCGTGTCGCACGCGCTCGGCTCGGTGCGGAACCTGTGTGACGAGGTCGCGTTGCTCGAGCACGGCAAGCTCCTCGCGACCGGTCCGGCCGGCCAGGTCATCGACGAGTACCTCGCCGAGGTGCACGTGGACCGGGTCGCCGACGGCGAGTACGGATCGCGATGGGGCTCCGGCGAAGGCAAGATCGAGCGGGTCGAGCTGCTCGACGCCGCGGGCGCGCCGGCGACGGACATCCACACCGGCGATCCGCTGACCCTGCGGCTCCATTACGCGTTCAGCGAGCCGATCCCGCAACCGGTGTTCGGCGTGGCGATCCAGACCCTCGAGGGTTTCACCGTGACCGGGCCGAACACCCGCCAGGCGGGCGCGGTTCCCGACGAGCTCAGCGGCACGGGTCACGTCGACCTGCGCGTCGACCGGTTGATGCTCGCGCCGGGGACCTACGACCTGAGCGTGTCGCTCTACGACTATTCGTGCGCGCACGCGTACGACTTCCGGTACCGGACTCGCCGTTTCGACGTCGAACGTGGGAACCCGGTCGAAGAACATGGCGTGATGGCCCTTGGCGGCACCTGGGAGGGCGCCGTGAAGCCGGTGCGGAGATAGCCATGGACGAGGTGACGGAAGGACTGAGGGTGAAGGGGCGAGACGTCGATCCGCGCCTGGAGCTGCCCTTCGACCAGTACCAGCGGTACCAGGTGACGGCCGACCTGCTGTCGGGGTTCAAGGTTCCGCCGGGCGCGCTCGTGCTCGAGGTCGGTGGCGGGCCCGGCCCGCTCGAGTCGTTCCTGCCCGAGTACGAGCTGTTCGTCAGCGACATCTCGGGCGCGGCCCACGAGCGCTTCCTCCTCGCCAGCGGCGCCGCGCTCCCGTTCGCCGACGAGACGTTCGCGGCGGTCGTCACCCTGGACACCCTCGAGCACGTACCGGCGGAGATCCGGCCGCCGTTCCTCTCCGAGCTCCTCCGGGTCAGCTCGGACCTCGTGGTGCTCAGCGCCCCGTTCGCCAGCCCCGAGCTCGAAGTTGCGGAAGAAGCGCTCAACGAGTTCATCCGGGCGCGCTTCCAGGGCGACTTCCCGACGCTCGACGAGCACGCGGACAACGGTCTTCCCGAGCTCGACGCAACCGTGGAGGCGCTGGGTCGGCACGGATTTTCCACGGGCACGCTGCCGAGTGGCTACCTGCCCCGCTGGCTCGTCGGCATGCTGGTGCACCATGAGCTGCTCGCCACCGGGCTTCCGCACCTCGGCAAGCTGCACGCGTACTACAACGCAGTGGTGTCGCCGCTCGACAACCGGGAGCCGGCGTACCGTCACGTCGTGGTCGCGTCCCGGCGCCGGCCGCCCGACGAGATCAAGGCCGTCGTCGACCCCCTGCTCTCACCCGAGATCGGGTCCGGTGGCAACGCGGCGTTCGAACGCGATCGCGGGTGCCGTCCTGGCGCAGCGGTTGAATGCCGTGGCCCGAACCGAGGTGCTCGGACGAGAGCTCGACGAAGTCCGGGGGCTCGCCGAGGTTCGCCTGCGCGAGATCGCGGACCGAGACGCGCACATCTTCGAGCTCGAGCGCCGGCTCCACGACATGCAACGCCAGCAGGAGGCGTTGAAGGCCGAAGCGCAACGCCGCTGGTTGCTCGGTATCCCGTACGCGGCCAAGCGGTTCCGCCGCAAGCTCGCGAGCTCCAAGGAGAAGTCCCCGAAGTGAGGAAGCAGCTCGTTCCCGGACGGGTGTCCGTCGTCGTCGTGAACTACCGCGGCGCCGAGGACACCATTGCGTGCCTCGACGGGCTCCGGGACCTCGACTACCCCGAGCTCGAGGTCATCGTCGTCGACAATGCGTCCGGCGATGGGAGCGCCGAGGTCCTCACCGCCCGGTTCCCCGACGCTCGGGTCGTCGCGCTCGACGAGAACACCGGCTTCGCGGGTGGCTGCAACCACGGCGCTTCGCTCGCGACCGGGCAGTACGTCGCGTTCCTGAACAACGACGCGCGCCCGGATCCCGCCTGGCTCCGGACGGCGGTGGACACATTGCACGCCGACACGTCGATCGCGTGCGTCGCCAGCAGGGTGCTCGACTGGGAGGGCAACACCGTCGACTTCGTCGACGCGGCCCTGTCGTTCTACGGGCACGGATTCAAGCTGCACGTCGGTCAGCCGGACTCGTCGATCCCCGGCCGAGCGACCGACGTGCTGTTCGCGTCCGGTGCCGCGATGGTGATGCCGACCGACATCTTCGAGCGGGTCGGCGGCTTCGACCCCCGGTACTTCATGTTCTTCGAGGACGTGGACCTCGGCTGGCGGCTCTGGCTGCTCGGCTACCGGGTGCGCTACGTGCCCGAGTCGCTGGTGTACCACCGGCACCACCAGTCGATGGGCGGGTTCGGTGCCTGGCGCGAGCAGTACCTGCTCGAGCGCAACGCGCTGTTCACGATCTTCAAGAACTACGACGACGAGAACCTGCGCCGGGTGCTGCCGGCCGCGCTGATGCTCGCGATCCGGCGGGGCGTGACGCTCGGCGATGCGGATGCCCACGCGCTGGACCTGCAGCGGGGCAGTGGTGCCGAGCAGGAGCCGGAGCTCAGCGTCTCGAAGCAGGTGCTCGCGCCGGCCTACGCGATCGACGCGCTCGTCGAGCAGATGGACGGGCTGGCCGAGACCCGGCGGGACCTGCAGCTCGCCCGGCGTCGCAACGACCAGGAGATCCTGCGGCTGTTCCGACTCCCGTTCCACCCGAACATCGGTGATCCGCAGTTCGTCGACGGCTTCAACGCAGTCGTCGATGCGTTCGGGATCAAGGACGTGTTCACCGAGCGCCGCCGCATCCTCGTGGCCACCGGGGACACGCTGGCCCCGCAGATGGCCGGCCCGGCGATCCGGGCGTGGCAGATCGCGTGCGCGCTGTGCCGGGAGCACGATGTCGAGCTCGTCACCACGATCGAGTGCCGCGACATCTCGCACCCGGACTTCCAGGTGCGCAAGGTCACCGACGCCGAGCTGAACGAGCTGGTCGCGTGGTCGGACGTCACGATCTTCCAGGGATACCTGATGAACCAGCATCCGGTGTTGCTCCATACGAAGAAGATTGTGATTGCGGACATCTACGACCCGTTCCACCTCGAACAGCTCGAGCAGGCGCGCGACGCAGGTGAGGCCGGGCGGCGCCTGATCGTCCGGGCCGCGACGGAAGTGCTCAACGAGCAGCTCACCCGCGGTGACCTGTTCCTCTGCGCGAGCCGGAAGCAACGCGACTTCTGGCTCGGCCAGCTCGCGGCCGTGGGCCGCGTCAACCCGGTGACCTATGACGCCGGCGAGAGCATGGACGAGCTCGTGAAGGTTGTCCCGTTCGGCGTCAGCGACGACCCGCCGCGCCACACGCGCCCGGTGTTGAAGGGCGTCGTGCCCGGCATCGGACCCGACGACAAGGTGATCCTGTGGGGCGGAGGGATCTACAACTGGTTCGACCCGCTCACGCTGTTGCGTGCGGTGGACAAGCTGCGCGCCCGCGTCCCGGGTGTCCGGCTCTTCTTCCTCGGGCTCAAGCACCCGAACCCGAACGTGCCCGAGATGCGGATGGCGGTGGAGACCCGCCGCCTGAGCGACGAGCTCGGGCTCACTGACAGCCACGTCTTCTTCAACGAGGGCTGGGTCGCGTACGACGACCGGCAGAACTTCCTGCTCGAGGCCGACATCGGGGTCAGCACCCACCTCGACCATGTCGAGACCGAGTTCTCCTTCCGCACCCGGATCCTCGACTACCTGTGGGCGTCGCTGCCGGTGGTCGCGACCGGGGGCGATTCCTTCGGCGACATCATCGACGCGCACGGTGTGGGCCTCACCGTGCCGCCGGGTGACGTCGACGCACTCGAGGACGCGTTGTTCCGCCTGCTCGACGACCCGAAGCTGGCGAACGCGTGCGCAGAGGCATCGGCCCGGCTCTCGGAGGAGTACCGGTGGTCCAAGGTGCTCCAGCCACTCATGGAGTTCTGCCGGAGCCCGCGTCGAGCCCCGGACCTCGTGGATCCGGACATGGCCGCGGCGATCCCGTCGATCGCGCCGCACCGTCGCGCGATCCCCGCTGACCTCATGGCCGTTGCCCGACTCGTGCGAGACGGTGACCTGCGGACCATCGTGCGCAAGACCGGCGGTCGCGTGAAGCGCGCGCTCGCCGCCGGTCGCTGAGCTACCGGCGGCGAGCTCACTCGATCTCGGTCAGGCGATGTTCTTGCAGCCGAGCGTTGTGTTGCCACTCCCACCGACGCTGATCGCGTAGACGCACACCTGGTGCGGGCCGGCCGCGAGCGGGCCGACCGCGAAGTCGAAGCCGTGCCGGTCGCCCCACGGTCCGTACACGCGCCCGACATCCGTGCGGAGAGTGTTCGCGGCGTGCGAAGCCCGACCGACGCCATCGACGTACACGTGCACATTGATCGCCGCGGCTGTGTCCGGATCGAACGCCCAGCCCCGCACCCGGAGCGTGCCCGCGAGGATCCTGGTGCCATCGAAGGAACCCCGCGGCGTCCCGCTCGTGCGCGTGCAGCCGAGCGTGATGTTCGGCTTGCGCCCGGTACTGATGGCGTACGCGCACACCGTGTGGTCACCCACGACCGGCAGCTCCAGGTTGAACCCGTGCGCGTTGCTGTATTCCGGATAGAGGCTCCCGATGTCGGGACGGTTGGTGCTTGCCGTACCGATGTATGCGCCGACCCCGTCCACGTAGACGTGGATCGGTACCGGCGCGGTGGTGTCCGGGTCGAGCGCCCAGCCCCGGAACGCGACCGTCCCTGGTCTTCGGGTCGCGTTGTCGAGGTGACCGACGGTGTTCCCGCTGACGTTGGCACAGCCCAGCTGGCGGTTCCCGCCGTTGCCGACGCTGATGGCGTACACGCACACCCGATGCGCCTTCTGGGTGACCGGGACGGAGGTCTTGAAGCCGCGGTTGTTCCCGAGCCACGGGTAGGCCTGGCCGACGTCGGTGCGACGGATGTTCGCGGTGGTGATGCCCGCGCCGACACCGTCCACGTAGACGTGCACCTGAGTCGATGCCGAGGTGTCCGGGTCCGCGGTCCAGCCGCTCACCTGGATCCCGTGGGGTTGCCGGCGCGCGACCTCGAGCGTCCCCAACGGGTACCCGAACGCGACGTGCGGCCTCACGGTGACGATGAGCGACGGGAGGATGTTGTACCCGGCCTGCCCCGGACATGAGGTTCCATCGCCCGAAACCCGACCCGCGTCGCGATGCCCGATGATCGGATTCAGGATCGCCCCGCGGAAGGCCACGGGATAGAACGGGTTCATCTGGTGCACCGACATCTTCCACGTGATCAGCTTGACCAGCGCGTTGAACGTCTGAGATGTGGGTGGGACGCTCGTGTGGTCGCCGATCATGGCGATGCCGATCGTTCCGGTGTTGAAGTTCGTGGCGTGCGCCCCGACGACGCCGCGGTCGACTCCGCCGTACCGGCCTTCATAGATGATCCCGTACCGGTCGACGAGGAAGTTGTACCCGTGGTCGCAGTAACCGCGGCCCTGGATGTAATAGACGTAGATGCCGCGCACCGTGGCCGCGGTCTGCTGGGGCGAGTACGAGTTCGTCGTCGCGGTGTGGTGCACGACGACGAGCTTCGGCTGCGCGTAGTCCGGACCCTCGGGGCACGCCGCGAGCCGGAGGTTCTCGTCGGCACCCCACTGCGCGCGGCTCACGAAGCCGGGGTTCGGCGGGAAGGGTACGTCGCCGGGTGCCGCGGCGTTCGCGTCCGGCACGCCGATCAGTGCGGCCGACGCGGCCATGCCGACGATCAGGACGAGGAGCAACCCACCGCGGCGACCGCGCTTCGTGGAGATCGCACCCGCGGCGGCGAAGGCCATGCCGCCCGCGGCGAGGGGGTTGACGTCGAGCGGGGCCGGCGAGGGATTGGTGTCGGCGAACCCCGGCGGGGACCCGACCGCGACGATGCGGACGTTGTTGACGTTCCCGGAGGTGACCCGAACGCGGACCTTCGCCGGGTCGTTGACCCCGACGGGCTCGCTGGCGAACTGCGCGCCGATGCGCTTCTGCGCGTTGCGGGCCTCCGCGCTGTCCGGGTCCGCGCCGCCGTCGGGTGCGGTGACCGTGTCGCGGTCCTTCCACTTCCCGGTCTCGGACTTGGTCTCGATCCGGAACTTCGCATTGGCGTCACCGGACCACTGCACGCCGACGGTGTTCGTGTGGTCGGGGACCTCGGGCGCCTTCGACTGGTCGCCGGCCTGGGTCACCCCCACGGGCGTCCTCTGGAAGGTGGTCGGGGGGACCGAGGGTCCGGCACCGGCGGCGAGCGCGGGCACCAGGGCACCCAGACCCGCGACGATCAGGACGAAGAGAATGCGTCGCATGACGGGCCACCTTAGGAGGTCGCCCGCGGCATCAGTGCTTCGCGCGCCGCCGTTTGCCCCGGTCTTCTGACCGCTTTGCCCCCCGCACCAGCGGGTGCCGATCGCCGTGGCGAGTCGACGCGTAGACGCGCTCGGGCACCACCACCGGGGTCTCCGGGTTCTCACGGAACTCGATCTCCACGCCGAACTCGACCGCCACCCCCTTCATGTACCTGATCGCGAAGTCGAGCGAGAAGCCGTTCTCCTCGATCTCGGCGGACACCTCGGGCGGGATCACGTAGACGATGCGGTTGAGCTGCCAGCGGCCACCCAACATCCCGAGGAAGACGTCGCGGTGCGAGTAGCAGAAGTGCATCCACATCTCCTCGGTGAGGAAGTGCAGATGACCGTAGAGAAACGCCTCGTTGGTGAACGCGTACGGGGTCCAGAATTCGATCTTGGCGCCGTCCTTGACGATGCGCCCGATCTCGCTGAACACGTGGTTCGGCTCCTCGATGTGTTCGAGGAAGTGGGCGGAGTACACCGCGTCGACCGATCGGTCGTCGAACGGGTACCGGTCCCGGGTGAGGTCGAGGACATGGTCGACCTGGTCCATCTCGACGTAGTCGAGGCCGATGTGGCCCTCGCGCTTGGCATTGCCACAACCGAGATCGACCCGCACGGCAGACATGGCTGCATCGTAGGTGCCGGGCACCCGGGAAAAGTGGAGCGGGCGTCAGCCGGTGCGGCAGCCCAGCAGTGTGCTGGCCCCCGCACCCCGGTTGATGCCGTACGCGCACACCGTGTGCCCGCCGGCCCCGCCGGGGAGCGTGGCTTCGAACCCGTGCGCGCCTCCATACCCGAAGATCGGGATGAGATCTCGCCGGGAAACGTCCGCGAGCACGGCGCGGGCACCGCCCCCCTGGATGTACAGGTGGACGGTGATGGGAGCCTTGGTGTCGGGGTCGATCGCCCAACCGCGCACCTTGATGCCTGCCCCGGAGCTTCGCACCGAATCGAGCGAGCCGAAGGGGTTCGCGGGCAGCGTCACCACCTTGCACCCGAGGAGCGCGTTCGCGCCGGGCCCGGTGTTGATGCCATAGGTGCAGATCGTGTGCCGGCCACTTCGGAGCTTGAGGTTCGCCGAGTAGCCGTGGGCGGCGCCGTATCCGGGGACCGCCCTCGCGATGTCCGCGCGGTTGCCACCCGCGGTGAGGGCGGTGAAGAACCTGCCGTCGACCCAGACGTGCACATCTATGGGTGCCACGCGATTGGGATCGACGGCCCAGCCGCGAATCGCGGCGTGACCGACCTTCGCGACCGCAGCGTCCAACCTGCCGAAGGGGTTGGTGCGAACCGTGACGGTGCGACAACCGAGCTGCCGATTGGCACCCGCGCCGACGTTGATCGCGTACGCGCACACCGAGTGCGTGCCTTGAGGAACCGGGATGATCGAGTCGAACCCGTGATGGCTGCCGAAGGCCGGGTACTTCTCCGCGACGTCCCCGCGCACCCCGTTGGCCTTCAACGCGGCGATCGGCTGGCGACCGTCCATCCAGAAGTGCACCGCGATGGCGTTCTTGGTGCCGGGATCGATGGCCCAGCCCCGCGCCCGAACCCCCGCCTGGCCCGAGGTGATGGCGTCGAGCGACCCGAACGGGTTGCTTCCGTAGAGGGGAGACGGTGACGCGGTCATCCGGAGTGGGCCACTTGCGTACGCCCGGGCCAGATACGTGCCGCGGTGGAGCACCACGTAGACCCACACGTCGCCCGATGGGATTGCGTCGGGCGACCAGTTGAAGGTGTTGATCCCCTGGTTTACCGGTAGCCCGCTGGCGATCCGCGTCCCGCCGAAGCCCCCGTGCGCAGTGCTGTAGAAGATGTCCGCGGTCGTTCCGGCCCGCCACGCGTTGTCGTGGAAACGGATGGGGAACGTCCCGCTGTACCCGGTCGAGTCCTCGGCGATCTTGATGTTGTCGACGAGGAAGCGTCGCGCCCCGGAGTCCTCGTGGGGATCGAACCGGACTGCGGTGATCTGCTGGCCGGCCCAGCCGATGCGATTCGGCTTGTCCGGATCGGTGATCGCCCACGCGGGATTGGTCGAGAGGTCGACCGTGATGTCGTTCCAGCCGGGGTACACGATGATGTCTTCGCTGTCCTGCCAGACGCCGGGCGCGCCGGCGGTCTGCCAGATCAGCCGGGCGACCATGCCACCACCGGGCGCGAACCCGAGACCGAACGGCCCCTCGTAGAACACGTTGAACGTCAGTCGGTGGAAGCGGTTCCCGTCGATCGCCCCCGCGAGTGGAAGGTAGAAGTGCGCGTCGTCGAGGTGCGGGCCGGCGTTGATCCCGTTGAGCAGTGTCCCGTTGAACCCGTACGACATGTTGGCCGGCGTGGTGATGTCGCTGGGCTGGCTCATGTCCCACGCGTCACCGCGGATGAGGCCGGCGTAGTCGTATCCTCCGGCTTTCGAGGGGCTGTCCACGACCGGCAGCGGTACCACCGGGCTGGGCGGAGCGGACGACGCGCCGGTCGGGACGAGCCGCAGGTAGTCGAGCCAGACGTGGATGGCTCCGCCGCCGCGCGGCACGAGGCGGATCCCCTTGATCGCGCCGGCCCAATCGGGCGAGGCGCGGAACTTCGGGGACTGGGTCGGGATGTCGAACTCGTAGTCGTTCCAGCCCGGCTTGACGGTGAACGGGAACCCGTTCTCGCAGCTCGGGACGATGTGGTCGCACGTGTACCAGAAGAACCCGCCCGAGACGTTTCCGGTCTCGAAGGACCGCATGCGGAAGCTGACCTTCCGGTGCGCGGCGGCGTTGATCGGGTTGAGCACCGTGTTGCGGCCCGCGGGAATCACACCGGCGATGCCTTCGGCGATGATCAACCCGCCGCCCGAGTTGATCTGGGCGTCGAGTACACCGTTCCCGATGCTGTACGACGCCAGGTTCTGGGCGCCGGCGACATTGAAGTCGGCCGAGTTCGAGAAGTCCCATGGATCGGAGAACGCGAGCGTGGCGTAGTCCGGGTCGGGATTGCTGGCGACGGCCGCACCGGCGTTGGAGACCGGGGCGACCATCGGCGCGAGGACCACGAACCCCGACGCGAGCAGGGCGAGGCCGGCGACGAAGGCCACGGCCCGGCGCACGCGAGGTCTCATCCGTGATCGACCATCCTCAGGACGTCGTGGGTTCAGCCGACTTGCAGGCGCAGCTCGAGCCTCCGTGCTCTATCGGCGCCGAACCGAGGCCGCTTGAGCACTGGACCATAAGCCGCGGGCGGCTTCGGTGCGATCCGCGCGCCGGGAGGCGATCATCGCCGGCGCCAGGCGCGCGAAGCCGGCGAGCGCCCGGATCCGCGATCTCACCTGCACCGGTCGCACCGTGGTGCGAGCCCGCATCGGCGCAACGATGTCGCGGCGGGTGTACGAGAGCGTGACCAGGAGGTAGCGGACGAGTGCCCGCGCGATGAGTCCGGGGGACCCGTGGCGCAGAAGCACGAGCAATCGGTTTCGTTCCTTGAACGTGGCCGCACGCGCTTCTCGCGCCGACGTTGCGGAATGCACGTGGCGGACCACCGACGCAGGCACGTACCGATGACGCCACCCGCGCTGAAGACCGCGCCACGCGAGCTCCACGTCCTCCGAGTACATGAAGAGTCGGGCATCGAACAGCCCGACGTCGCGCAGGTATGCGGCGCGCAGGAGCACGGCGGCGCCGCACCATGCGAACACGTCCTCGCTGCGTTCGTACTGGCCGCCGTCGCGCTCGAGCCAGCCGCGGTCCATGGCGTACCCGTGGTCGACGAGACGTGTGCCGACGTTGTTGACCACGTCGAAAGCCGCACCGTCACACGGAACGCGGTGCCACGCCGGTTCCGACCCGACGGTGATCGTCACCCGTTGCCGGCCCGAGGCGAGCGTCACCTCGACGGGGCGCGGCGCATCGAGACGCAGGTCGCAGGATCCCGGTGCGCTCCCGGACGGCTGCGGCAGCAGCACGACTGCATCGGCGGCGGTCCAGCGCAGCTCGTCGCCGTCCGCGTCGAGCTCCGGTCCCCACGTTCCCGACGGGAAGCGGACATCACGCGAGGCGTCGTTCCCGTCGACCCGGATGCCGGTGATCCGCACCCCGAGCTCACGCTGGTCACCGTGGCCGAGCCGCGCGGTTGCCGAACGGATCGTGAGCTCGCGGTAGGGCCGGGCGAGCAGGATCTTCGGACACGCGGCGCCGACGGTGGCCTCGGTCGCGAGCGTCTCGATCAAAGGCTTCAACCACGTGGGTGGAACGGTTGCGTCATTGTTCACGAGCGCGACGAAGTCGACGTCGTCGAGGTTGCCGATCCCGAGGTTGCAGCCGCCCGCGAAGCCGAGGTTCGTCGCACTCTCGATGACGCGGACGGTGGGAAAGTCGCGTCGCACCTGAGGGGTGACGGGGCGGTCGGACCCGTTGTCGACGAGCACGATCTCCAACGTGTCGTGCGGATGTTGCGTGGCCTCGAGATGCGCGAGGCACTCGAGGGTCAGGTCGCCGCCATTGAAGTCGACGACCACGACGCGTACCCGCGGAGGTTTCACGCGGTCACCGGCGCGACGGCATCGATGTTCGGGCCGTCGGCGGGCTCTTCCGAGGGGTGCGGCCCCGCGTGGTCGTCGTCGCGCCGGAGCCGACCGTTGGGAGCGAGCACGATCCACCACATCGTGAGCGCGATGGCGGCGCCGTAACCGAGGACGAGCAGGAGCGACGGGACCGGGGGATCCCAGCGCGCGTCGGAGAAGAACCAGAGGGAGCCGTGGACCCCGACGGAATACCGGCGCAGCGCCTGGGCGAAGGCGAGGAATTGCGCGATCGCCAGTGCTGCCGCGAGGACGTACGCCAGACGCCGGCTGAGCCGCGCCGCGGCTTCACCCGATCCGATCCCGATCCCGCACAGGATGGGGACCCCGACGGCGAGCGGCAGCGTGTAGCGGCCCTGCCAGATGAACCCGGCCTCCTGGGCGCCGGCGGCCTCGACGACGATCGGGAGCACGACGGTCGCGGCCGTCGCCGCAGCCAAGGCCCACACGAATCGCGAAGAAGCGATCGCGAGCGTGAGCGCCGCGAGACCACCGATCGCGACGACCCAGATGAAGAACGTGACGCCGGGCGCGCGGGTGTCGAGCCAGCCGAAGTCACCGACCATCTGGCGGAGCATCTCTCCGCTCTTGCCCAAGCTGGTTCGCAGGAGTGCCGGGGCGGATCCGTGCACCGGGGTGCCGACGAAGTGCGTCAGCGGCTCCCCGTAGAGGTACCACCAGATCTGCGACGCGCAGCACAGGCCGAACACTCCACCCCAGATCCAGACCCGGCGCGCCTTCAGGACCGAGAGCAGGCCCGCGCGCGACGTGAGGATGAGCAGCACCAGCCCGATGACGCCGAGCCACAACGGAGAGAGCGCACGCGACAGGACGAGTGCGCAGGCGGCGACCCCGAGGCGGTCCACGAGCTTCGGGTCGACCGCTTCCGGATTGTCCCTCACCTCCTTGGCCAGCACGGAACCGTGCACCCAGGCACCGATTGCCGCGCCGATCTCGATCCCGCTCGGGTTCACGGTGGTCGCGAGGAACAGCACCATGGGCGAGAGGCCGACCG
Organism: uncultured Acidimicrobiia bacterium; assembly: GCA_963770095.1. Lineage (GTDB taxonomy): Bacteria > Actinomycetota > Acidimicrobiia > IMCC26256 > JAENVU01 > Chersky-806. The sequence continues at coordinate 967,649 of CAVYOO010000002.1, read as the reverse complement.
CGAAGCCGGCGCCGGCCCACGCGGGGAGTGCGATCCGCCGGAGGGTCTCGAGGCACGACGCGAGCAACGCCGCGATCGCCAGCATCCCGATCGCCCGCATGAGCAGCACCTGGCCCTCGCCGGGCCGGACGATGCGGCTGAGGAAGCCGACGGGGACGTAGTACGCGGGGGAGTGGTGCCCGACCCAGGTGTCCACGTGGACCAGGCGACGAGACCCCGAGAAGTTGAGGCAGTCCGGGGTCCGGTCCGGCTTCCAGATGAAGCACGTCACGTTCACGCCGTCGTAGATCGCCGGCGCCGTGACCTCGACCGCCGCGTCGCCGATCGGCGGGATCAGCCGTTCGGGGGGCGGCTTGGTGCCGAGCAGCTCGCCGCGGCCGACGGAGGCGGCGCGGATCACGTGGGCCGGCTCGTCCGGTGCCGCAAAGATCGGAGTCGCGATGACCCACGCGAATCCGATCACCCCGAACAATGCGAACGACGCCCACCACCGCAGGTTGAGGCGCTTCACGGGCTACGCCGTCCGCCGCTTGAGCGGCTCCCACCACGAGGGGTTGTCGCGGTACCAGGCGACCGTGGTCTCGAGCGCTTCCCGGAACTCGCGTTTCGGTGCCCATCCGAGGGCGCGTACCTTCGAGATGTCGATGGAGTAGCGCCGGTCGTGTCCGAGCCGGTCCTCGACGTGGTCGATCATCGACTCGTCGTGACCGAGGATCGCCAGGATGCTCTCGGTCAGGTACCGGTTCGGTACTTCGTTGCCCGCACCGATGTTGTAGATCTCGCCGACGGTCCCGTTGCGCAACACGAGATCGACACCCGCGCAGTTGTCTTCCACGTAGCACCAGTCTCGAACGTTCATCCCGTCGCCGTAGAGCGGCACCTTCTTCCCCTCGAGGAGGTTGGTGACGAAGAGAGGAATGACCTTCTCGGGGAACTGGTATGGCCCGAAGTTGTTCGAGGAGCGCGTGACGAGCACCGGGAGGCCGTAGGTGGAGTGGTACGAGAGTGCGATGAGGTCCGAGCCGGCCTTGGACGCCGAGTACGGCGAGCGCGGTTCGAGCGGGTCCGTCTCGGTGAACGAGCCCTCCTCGATCGAGCCGTAGACCTCGTCGGTCGAGATGTGGAGGAACCGGTCGACGCCAATGTGGCGGGCGACGTCGCACATCACGTTCGTCCCGTCACAGTTCGTATGGACGAACTCGTCCGGGCTGGCGATCGAGCGGTCGACGTGGCTCTCGGCGGCGAAGTGGACGACGGCGTCGTGGCCCTCCATCGCCGCGGTGACCGCGTCCGCGATCGGTGATGTTGCCCTTCACGAAGGTGAAGCGGGGATCCTCGTCGAGCCCGGCCAGGTTCTCGAGGTTCCCGGCGTAGGTGAGCGCGTCGAAGACGGTCACGTGGTCGTCGGTGGTCTCGAGTACGTGGTGGACGTAGTTCGAGCCGATGAAGCCGGCGGCGCCGGTCACGAAGAGTCGCATGACGGGGTGTCCTCGTGGTCGCTCGGGGATCCCAAAACTAGGCCATGAGGACGCCGGCGCCTTGTACCCATCGGTCCGCGAACCGTACGGAACCACCCCGGCCGTCCGGTTTCCGGGGGCCCGGGCTCAGGAAGTGCTGCCGGAATGACGAAGAAGACCTGGGGAGGCGCCGCGTCGCGGCCGGCCTCATGGCCCAAACAGCTCAACCTCCGAGGATCGTGACCCACATGCGGAAGTCGCCCACTGTGTTCATTGCGTTGCTGCTCGCCGCGGCGCTCACAGTTGGAACGATCGCGATCGAGCGACCGAGGACCGCGGAAGCCGCGACGCTGACGAGGACCCCCATCATGGGTCCGAACATCCTGACCGCCGCCCAGATGGTGGCTTGGTACAACTCGCGCCAGCACGCGCCGTATGCCGTTCCCGGCATCAGTGTGCGCGACCTCGCGCAGGTCTTCCTCTGGGAAGGCGCATCGGAGAACGTCCGCGGCGACATCGCGTTCGCGCAGTCGATCGTCGAAACCGGGTTCTTCGGATACGTAGGCAGCATCGTGAAGCCCGAACGCTGGAACTTCGCCGGGATGGGTGCGTGTGATTCCTGCAACTCGGGCACGCAGTTTTCGAGCCCGCGCGCCGGCGTACGCGTCCAGATCCAGGACCTGCGCAACTACGCGGACATCAATTCGCGCTGCCTCGAACCTGAGCCACCCGCCCGTGCCTGAATGGTACGGCACGCCCGCGTCTACGGCCGCCCACAACTTCGACACCTTCTTCCGCAAGGGCAAAGCACCGACGTGGAACGAGATGGGAAATGGCAACCACGCGACGTCACCCAACTACGCGTCCGCCGTGATCGGTGTGTACCAGAGCATGCTCGTCTACAACGGTCTCCCGGCCGCGGCCGCGGCCGGCGGCGAGCCGATCGGCAACATCGAGGTGTTCGACCGGACGCCTGCCGGTGTCCGCCTCCAGGGCTGGACGGTCGATCCCTCGCTCAGCAGCCCGACTGCGGTCGACGTGTACGTGAACGGGCGCGGCTTCGCCCGCCTGATCGCCGACGGCAACCGCCCCGACGTCAGTGCCGCATTCGCCGCCGCCGGGCCCAACCACGGGTTCAGCACGACCTTGGCCATCCGGGGCGGGAAGGTCTGTCTGTACGCGATCAACATCGGTTCCGGATACGCGAATCCGTTGCTTGGCTGCAAGACCGTGCCGGGTCCGGGACCCTCGGCCCGCCTCGAATCGATCAGCCGCCAACCGGACGGTCTCCACGTGCGCGGTTGGGTGGTCGACCCGGATTCCGCGAATGCGACCTCCGTCGACGTGTGGGCCAACGGAGCCGGTGTCGCCCGCATCAGGGCGAACGTCTCGAGACCTGACGTCGGCGCCGCGTTCCCCGGTTACGGCGCGGCGCACGGCTTCGATGCGGTGCTGCCCGGAGTCGGTGGAAACGTCTGTGTGTACGCGATCAACGTCGGTGCCGGCCGCAACCTGCAGCTGACCTGCCGCAGCTTCCTCGGCCCCAACCCGATCGGACACCTTGACTCCGCGACCCATCAGGCCGATGGGATCCGGGTTCGAGGGTGGGCGCTCGACGCCGACACGACGAGCGCGACGATGGTCGACATCTACGCCAACGGCGTCGGCTTCGCCCGGATCCCCGCGAACCTGGGCCGGAGGGACGTCGGCGCCGCGTTTCCGGACTACGGGATCTTCCGAGGATTCGACATCGTCGTTCCCATCGCCGGCGGCCAGGTGTGCGCCTACGGCATCAACGCGGGCCCGGGGGGCAACGTCCTGCTCGGGTGTCTCAACGCCTGATCGGCTCGGCGCCACCTGACCGGCACTAGCCTGCGTCACCGATGAAGGGGCTGATCTTGTCGGGCGGCGCGGGCACCCGGCTGCGTCCGATCACGCACACGAGCGCCAAGCAGCTCGTGCCGATCGCGAACAAGCCGATCCTCTTCTACGGGATCGAGGACATGGTCGCCGCCGGCATCGACGAGATCGGGATCGTCGTCGGCGACACCGCCGAGGAGATCGTCGCGGCCGTCGGTGACGGCGTCGCGCTTCGGCGCCCGCGTCACGTACATCCCTCAGGACGCACCCCTCGGGCTCGCGCATTGTGTCCGGATCGCCCGGGACTTCCTCGGTGACGACGACTTCGTCATGTACCTCGGCGACAACATGTTGCAGCAGGGCTTGTCCGAGTTCGTCGAGGAGTTCGAGCGCGCGAGGGCCCGCGACGGTGCCGATGCGCCGGCCGCGCAGATCCTCCTCGCGCACGTCGAGGACCCGACGCAGTTCGGTGTCGCGGCGGTCAACGAAGTCGGCGAGGTGCTGTACCTCGTGGAGAAGCCGGCCGAGCCTCCGTCCGATCTCGCGCTCGTCGGTGTCTACCTCTTCGACGCGGAGATCCACCGGGCGGTGGCCGCGATCGAGCCCTCGGCCGCGGGGTGAGCTCGAGATCACGGATGCGATCCAGTGGTTGTTGGAGAATCGGAAAGCGCGTCCGTCACGAGGTCCTGCGGGGCTGGTGGATCGACACGGGGAAGAAGGACCCGCTCCTCGACTGCAACCGCCTGGTGCTCGGGACGATCGAACCGCGCAATGACGGCAAGGTCGACGAAGCCTCGACGATCGAGGGCAACGTCGTCATCGAGCCCGGCGGCCAGGTCGTGAATTCACGGATCCGCGGGCCCGGCGATCATCGGAGAGCGCACGCGGGTGGTGAACAGCTACATCGGTCCGTTCACGTCGGTTGCCTCCGACTGTGAGGTCGTGGACTCGGAGCTCGACCACTCGGTCGTGCTCTCCGGCAGCCGCATCCTCGGGATCGACAAGCTCACCGACTCGCTCGTCGGCCGGTCGGTCGAGGTCGTGCGCTCGGATCGACGCCCGCACGCGGTGCGGCTGATGCTCGGTGATCACTCGAAGGTGGAGCTCGACTAGATGGCAACCGTCGAAGAGTCCGGCACTATCGCAGGGGTGTACATCGTGGAGCCCCTCATCCATGGCGATGCGCGCGGCTACTTCATCGAGACGTACCGGCGGGAGTGGTTCCCATTGGGCCGCGAGATGATCCAGGGCAATCGCGGTGACCGGGTGGCGGGTTCGGTCGTCGGGTTGCACTACCACCTGCACCAGGCCGACTACTGGTACGTCCCGTACGGTCGTTGCCGGGTGGTGCTGCACGACCTGCGCGAGGGCTCGCCGACCGACGGCGCGACGCAGGTCATCGACCTCGGCGCAGCTCGGCGGACGGTTCGCACGATCACCGCGGCGTGTTCATCCCGCCGGGTGTCGCGCACGGCTTCGCCGCGCTGACCGACATGACCATCACGTACCTCGTCGACGGCTACTACAACGCCGCCGACGAGCTCGGGGTGGCGTGGGACGATCCCGCGATCGGTGCCGACTGGGGAGTCGCGGAGCCGGTGCTCTCCCCGCGACCAGTCGAACCCCCGGCGGGCGGACTTGGACCCACAGTTCCGTCCTCACGCCACGCTTCGTACATAAGCGATCAACCTTCGCGTCCGTCGCATGAACGGACAGCGAAATTCCTGGTGAGGACGCGGATGTCACGTCACGCACGCCCGGGGTGGGCTGGTGCGACCGGTGTTGCCACCGGTGCGGGAGTCAGTTCCAAAATCCCACTCTCCGTGGTTATGTATTTGACTATTTCGGGCAACTGACCCACCCATGCGCACGGAGTGAGGTCACGTTACGGCGAGCGCGGACCCACGGTCGTTAGCCTGACCGGGTCCTGTGTGGGTTCCCCGGAGGTGGGGGGTTCAAGGTTCCGAACCCCGATGCCGATTCTCGATACCGGCGCTGAGAACGACACGGAAGCCAGCACGAAGGCACGGAAGCCACTTTCACCCGCCAGTCGGCAACCAGAGGATTTCCCACCATGCGACGACTTATCGCCGCGATCATGATCGCCTCGAGTGCGGTCTTCGTAGTGGCAACGAGCCATGGCGCCTCGGCGTCGGACCCGGCCGCCGAAGCGGACTTCGTAGGGAAGATCAATGCCCTACGGGTCAGTCAGGGCGCGGGGACCCTCCAGGTGCACCCGGTGCTGACGGCGAAGGCCCAGGCCTGGGCCGCGCACATGGCGGCAACGGGATGTCTGTGTCACTCCACCCTGACCGACGGCGTCACCGTCGGGTGGCGCAAGCTCGGTGAGAACGTCGGACGCGGCCCGAGCGTCGCTTCGCTGCAGTCCGCCTTCATCGCGTCACCGGCCCACCTCGCGAACATGCTCGACAAGCAGTTCCATTGGGTCGGGATCGGCGTTGCCTATGGCGCCGGCCAGATGTGGGTCGCCGAGGTCTTCATGGACGGTGACGGGCCGCCCGTGCCGAACGGCAGCCCGATCGGGCGCCTCGACAACGCGGTCCGCGGGCCCGGCATGATCGGCGTCCAGGGTTGGGCGCTCGATCCGGACCTCACCCGGCCGATCCAGGTGCACATCTACGTCGACGGCCGCTCGAACAAGGCCACGACCGCCAACACGGTCCGCAACGACATCGCCGCGGCCTTCCCGGGTTACGGGAGCCGCCACGGCTACTCGACCAACGTCGCGGTCGGACCGGGCGACCATACGGTCTGCGCGTACGCGATCAATGAGTACAACGGGCGCGGGAATCCGCAGCTGGGGTGCCGCCTCGTCCGCAACACCCCGTTCGGCGCGCTCGACGTCGCGAGGCCGAGCCCGTCCGGCACCCGGGTGTCCGGCTGGGCCATCGGCCGTGACGTCCCGTCGCCGCTCGCGGTCCACCTGTACTTCAACGGCCACATCGTGAAGGCCGTCACCGCGGGTACGCAGCGCGGTGACATCGGCGCGGCGTACCCGGCTTACGGCTCGGGTCACGGATTCAACGCCACCGTGCCGAACGAGAGCGGCACGTTGTGTGCATACGCGATCAACGCGGCGCACAACGGGAACAACCCGCTGGTCGGCTGCCGGTTCGTCAACACGAACCCGATCGGATCGATGGACGGTGCCGGTCGCTGGGGGAACGGTGTGCGCGTCCGCGGCTGGACCATCGACCCCGACACCACCGGCGCGGTTACCGTCCACGTGTACGTGGACGGGCACCCGGTCGCGGCCATCACGGCCAACAACTCTCGCGCCGACATCGGTGCGATGTTCAGTGCCTACAACGCGAGCCACGCGTTCGACGCGGTCGTGCCGCTCGGACCGGGCCCGCACACCGTGTGCACCTACGCGATCAACCGCGGTTCCGGGTACTCGAACCCGCAGCTCGGCTGTCGCGCCGTCGCCTGACCCGCAGTCGCCCAACTCCTCAGTCCGCCGAACGTTCCCGCCTTCTCGGAGGCGGGAACGTTCGCGTCACGCAACCACCGCGATCGTCCATTGGACGTTCTCCCACGGCCGCCGAGGCAAGACGTCCACGAAACATGGCGGGAGGTGGCGGCACCCTGGCCTGGCGAGCTTGTCGAGTGGCCCGACCGACCGTTGCCGTCGGCGCTTCCGGTGTCGTTTGAACACGCCCTGGCGTGTCGGACTGACACGGAAACGAGTTGGGGTGCTGGGCGGCCGCGGGGGTCAGGCTTCGTAGTAGTAGCTGGAACGGCGGGGTGAGGCCGTCCGGTTGACCACGACGCCGACGAGGTTGGCGCCGGCGCGCTCGAGCGCCTCGAGTGTCTGGCGGACCTGGCGGCGCCGGCTGGTCTTCACGTCGAGCACGAAGATCGTGGCGTCGCACTGCGAGGCGACGGCCATGGCGTCGGCGAACATCGCGGCGGGCGGGGTGTCGACGACGACGAGGCGAACCGCGCGCAGCGAGTCGAGGACGTGGCGGAAGGGGCGGGCGCCGAGCACCGCCGACGCGTCCTGTACCGGGGCCCCACTGGCGAGGACCCGGAGGAAGGGCGTGTCGGGCAGCTTGCGCAGCATCGTCGCGAGGTCGTTGCCCTGGAGTACCGCGGAGAGGCCGGGGGCGCGGGGCACACCGAGGCGCTCGTGCACCGAGGGCTTGCGGAGGTCGGCATCGACGATCACGACCTTCTCGTCGAGCCCGGCCGCCGATTGGGCGAGGTGGACAGCAGTGAAGGTCTTGCCCGCACTCTGGTTGGAGCTGACGACGGCGAGCGTGCGCGGCTTGCCGGCACCCTCGAGCACCATGAGGTTCGTCCTCAGGACGCGGAATGCCTCCACGAGCTCGATCCCGGAACCCTTCGGGATCTTGGCGAGCACGGGGAGCCCGGTGATCCGGGTGACGTCCGCGGTGTCCTCGGTGCGGGAGAACCGGTCGCCGGCATAGTGGACCAACACGGTGAGCTCGGCCACGACGACGAGCGAGACGACGAACGCGAGCACCGCGTCGCGCAACGGCTTCGGCGAGATCGGCGACTTGGCGGCGTCCGCCGTCGAGACCATCCCGATCTTGTTGTCCCGGCGGGCGCGGATCTGGACCTCGGCGTCGTCGAGTGCCGAGAGCTGTGACTGCAGGCCGGCGGCTTGCGGCGCCCCGGCCGGAAGGTCGTTCAGCTGGGCCTGGAGCTGGGCGCGGGAGTTTTGGATCGGCGTCAGGTCGGCGAACCGGGCATTGGTCTGCTGCGCCTGGATGGTGTTGATCAGCGCCGACGACGTGAACCGGGTCAGCCGCTCCGCTTCGGCCCGGCTCGGCCCCGTGCCTTTGACCTCGATGAAGCCGAGATCACCCACCTGGCTGGCCGAGACCCGGCTGGCCGCCTCGGAGAGGGTCAGATCCAACCCCGACGTCCGGATCGCGCTGCGCAGGACCGTGTCGGTCTTGGCGATCTTGGCGTAGTTCTGGGCGAGGTACGAGGACGCCGCGGCGAGCGTCTCTCCGGCACTGGTGTCGGCCCCCGGGGTGACCTGGAGCGTCTCCGTCGCCTGGTACTTCTTGGACTGCACGGTGCTCGCGGCGAACACGAGCACGGCGATGCCGATGGAGATGAGAAGGATCCTCAGCCAGTTTTGCGCGATGACGCGGAAATGTGCCGCCAGATCCATGAGGGCTACATGATACGTGGACGTGGCGCGTGCCACGGGATGCAGGTGGAAGGGACCTCTCCGGGTGCTCCCTAGAATCATGGGCTCCGGCGGACTCGCTCCGATCCGCCGCCATCCCGCGAGCAGCCGCTCGGCGACCAGACCACCGCGGCAGGTTGCTCCTTTCCCCGGAGGCGTCTGATCGACCCCGAGACGAAACCGGATCGAACCCCCCGCCGGTCGGGCTCCATGCTGAGCGGCGCGGGCGTCCTGGTCCTCGGCCGCTACGTGGTCGCCGCGCTCGGCTGGACCGGGACGGTCATCGTCGTCCGCCAGCTCAGCGAGGTGGAGTGGGGCCAGTTCTCCTTCGTCATCTCGCTGCTCGGGATCATCGGGTTCATCGCCGACCTGAAGCTCAGCCGGATCGTGCTCCGGGACGTCATCTCGGCGGATGCCGACGGTGCGAGCACGGTGATCGGCTCCTACGTCGGGCTGCGGCTCGCGATCGGCGCGGTGTCGTACGCGATCGCGCTGGCGTGGGTGCTCATCGGGTCGTACCCGCGCGAAGTCGTCCTCGGCACCGCGGTCCTCGGCTTGAACCTCATCATCCTGTCGGGCGCGTTCGGGATCATGCTGCTCTTCGAGGCCCGTCTGTGGCTCCGCGACGTCGCGATCGGCAACGCCATCGGCCAGCTGGTCCAGTTCGTGGCGACGATCGGGATCGCGGTCGCGGGCCTGGCCTCGATCATGTGGTTCTCGTGGTCGAACGTCGTCAATTCGCTCGTCGTCGTGCTGTGGCTGCTCATCGTGGCCCACCGGACCATGCGACTGCGGTTGCACGTGAACGGCCGGCAGTGGTGGCTCTGGCTACGCGAAGCGGCGCCGCTCGCCCTCGGAGCCGCGCTCGACACGATCTACTTCCGGATCGACGTCGTGATGCTGGCGGCGCTCGGCACGTACAGCGCGGTGGGCATCTACAGCGTCGGCTACAAGTTCTCCGACCTGCTCGGCGCGGTACCCCTCGCGGTGATCACGCCCGCGCTGACGATGATGGTCACGGCCTGGCCGGGAGACGTTCCTGCGTTCCGCCGCACGTTCCGGCACACGCTCATCATCCTGACCGTCGGCTCGCTCGGCGCCTGTGTGATCTTCGTCGTCTTCGCGTCGCCACTGGTCAGCACGCTCTACACCGACCGGTACGCCGACGCAGCCGACTCCGCCCGCCTGCTCGTGGTCGGTCAGGGCTTGCACTTCTTCACGCTGTTGGCGTTCACAACCCTCGTAGCCGTCGGCCGCAACCGGCTGTACCCGATCGCCATGCTCGTCGGCGTGCTCGTGAACGTCGGGCTCAACTTCGCGCTGATCCCCGAGTACTCCTACCTGGGTTCGGGATGGGCCACGGTCGTCACCGAGGTGATCGTCCTTGGCGTTCTCGCGGCGGGAGTTCTGCGCATCCCGGGCATCCGTCCGTTGCCGTGGGTCGCGATCGCCAAGTGCTCGGTTGCCGCGACCGCGGCCGGGTTGGCCGGCTGGGCGCTCATCGACCGGATCCCGTGGCCCGTGGCCGGGATCATCACGGCGGCGGTGTACCTGGGCGTGGTGCACGTGATCCGCGTGGACGGTCCCGGTGGGTTGCACGCATTGCGCGGCGTCCCGCGCGACGACCTGGCGCCGCCGGCCTAACGGGTCGCAGCGGGCGCTCAGCAGCACGTACTGGTGGTACGACAACCGGCGGAGCCGTGGCACCTTGTACAGCTGGTCGTCGATCCAGCCGAGCTGGCGGTTGCCGTGCCCGTGGAACAGGTAGCCGGACGCGATCCGCGTGAGCAGGAGGTTCGGGTAGTCCACGGTCACGGTGAAGCGGCGCCGGAGCAGGTCGATCTCGCGGGGCTCGAGCGGGAACTCGTCGTCGTCGCTGTTCTTCGGGATGCCGAACCGCCCGACGAGGTGCTGGCGGCACCAGACCAGGAACCGGCTCACCGCGCTGTTCTCGTAGAAGAAACCCCGCCCGCCGTCGCCGAGCACGTCGGCCAGCACGTCGACGAAGTCTCCGAACGGCTCGATGTGGTGCAGGATCATCGAGCCGAACACGAAGTCGAACTGGCCGAGCGACGCGAGATCGAAGGCCTCGGCCGCGACGGGCTCGATCGTCGTCACGCCGTCGGCAGCGCAACGGTCGCGCAGCGTCGCCACCGCGACCTCGCTGCGGTCGACCGCGACCACCATTGCGCCGCGCTGGGCGAAGAACCTGGAGTACTCGCCGGTGCCGCAGCCGAGATCGAGCAGCCGCGCCCCCTCGACGGGGCCGAAGTGGGCGAGCGCGGCCAGGCCGACCGCGTCGTCGTTGGCCAGCACCCCCGGCTCGCGACCTTCGTAGACGGTGTCCCAGTGCTCGACCGGATTCGGGGGTGTCGGCACGCCGGCCTCCAAGTCGCTCAGGGTGTGGACCGGGTCAACGGGACGGCGGTGCCGGGCGGTTGGACCGCCGGTCCCGGCGCGATCTGGGGTGCCATCGTCGCCACGATTGCGATCATCACCCAGAACAGCTGATCCATCGGCGAGAGCTCGAGGTACGTCGCGACGAGTGCACCCACCATGATCGCGAGCAGCTCCGCGGCGACTCCGGAGACGAAGTCCACGTCGATGCCGCTGACCTTGCGGCTGACGGAGCGGGTGTAGAGGAAGATCGAGACGAGCATGATCACGAGCAACCACAACCCGAAGATGCCGAGCTCGAACGCGACCTTGAGCCACGAGTTGTCGGGGTAGTACGTGGCGTTCGGATCTTGGTTGTTGATGGTCGCAGCCTTTTCCGCCGCCGCGCCGGTGGTGCCGATGCCGGTGCCGACCACCGGGTTCTCGGCGAAGAGGTTGAGCCGGTCACCCCACGAGACCGTCCGCGCCTGGAAGCTCGTGGAGCTGAACACCGCGTTGCTCACGTTGGCACCCGACGGGATGAAGAGTGCGGCGACGAGCACGAGCGGGATCCCGTACACGAGGATCTTGTAGCGGGTGAACGCGAGGTAGAGCAGGCCGATGGCGAGCCCGAGCATCGCGCCGCGCACGAAGCTCAGCAGCATGCCGATCGACAGGAGCGGGAGCGAGAGGAAGAAGATCTTGCTGCGCAGGCGCTTGGGTTCGGCCAGCGCCATCGGCAGCGCGATGAGGATCACCAGCATGAGGTAGAAGCCGAACGAGAAGGGCAGGTTGAACGTCGAGAACGACCGCAGCTGGAACCCCGAGGTGAACCTGATGTTGTCCTCGTAGAGGTAACCGAGCGACGCGAGGTATTCGTGACCGACGATTTGCTGCCAGACACCGACGAGCGCGGTCACGATTCCCATCGCGACGAAGATCGTGACGAGTTGGTCCCGCTCGCGGCGATCGAGCGGGCAACGCCAGATCGAGATGCCGATCAGGGCGCTGAAGTACGACAGGCGGAGCCCGACGAGCGCGGTGTTCCAGTCGACGAACAGTGCGGAGACGAGCCCGAGCACGAGGAGCCCGCCGAACGGGATGACCCAGCTGGGGAGCTTGCGGTGCTCCTGGGCCCGCGCCTCCGGGGGGCAGATGAACGTGAGGGCGAGCAGGGCCAGGATGAGCACCTGCTTCCACGGGTTCGTCCACCCGGGCCCGAGTGCCTTCAGCATGCCGTCGAACGGCAGCAGGAGCGTCAGGATGAGGATGCCCCGCTGCGGCCGCTTGTAGACCGCGAGCCCGGTCGGGATGAGGATGGCCAGGGCGAGCACATAGAGCGCCCACCCGAGCACCAGCGCAACCGCGAGGACGACCACCCCCACGACGAACAGGCTGGGGGTCGAGAACAGTCGATCGCGCGAGTCACGAAATACGGCTTGCATCCGGCCGCAACTGTACCGGTGCGCGGCCGGGAAAGCGCGGGCCGCACGGCGGAGCGCGGCGACCCGGCGGCTACGCCGGAACGAGCTTGCGGTACAGCGCTACGAGGATCTCGACGTTTCTCTCCCACGTCAGGGCGCCGGCCGGCGGCTCCGGCGGCTGAGCCGTCCCGCGCGGGACGGTCGCGGCGCGGGTGATCTCCGTGAACCATTCGTCGCGGGCGGTCGCGTCGAGATGCACGACCCGGTCCGAACCGGCGGCCACCTCGACGAGCGCGGGATCGGTGCTCGCGATCACCGGTGCGTGGAAGGTCAGCGCCTCGAGGAGCGGGAAGCCGAACCCCTCCTCGAGCGTCGGGAACAGAACCACGGTCGCGTGCTCGTAGCACCAGCGCAGTGCCGCATCGTCGGCGCCGCGCAGCCACACCGCGATCCCGGCCGCCTCGAGCCGGGCCAGCTGCGCGGTCGTCTTCTCGCTGTGCGGACCGGGGTGACCCAGGACGACGAGGCGGAAGTCGGGCGATGCGCGGGCGACGTCGGGCCAGATGTCCAGAAGCATCTTGACGTTCTTGCGCGGCGCGAGGTCTCCGACGACGAGCGCGAACCGGGTGTCGACGAGGCGCGCGACCGGTCGGGGGCGGGTCTCGATCAGGTTCCGGCTGAGACCGTTCGGGGCCACGACGGTCTTCTCGTCCCAGGTGGGGTTGAGGTCGCGCAGCCGGTCGCGTGTCGCCTCGCTGGCGGCGACCAGGCCGGTCGCCTGGTCGAGCGACGTCCAGTATTCGCGGGGCAGGAAGAGCCGCTTCGCGAACGAGGACTCGTGCGCGCGGGTGATCGTCATCACGTCGTGGACGGTCAGGACGGTCGGCACCGAGGTTCGGGGGATCAGGTGCTTCGTCGCATGGACGATCTGCGCACCGGCCTTCGCGAACCGCGAACCGGCCGTGTAGCGCTCCCAGAGGGCCATCCCGAGCTGACCGAGCTCGGGAATCTTGATGAACGCGTCGAGTTGCCGGCCCGCGAGAAGACGGACGCGGTCCCCGGCCGACGCCGGTGCCGCGACCACGAGCCGCACGTCGTCGCGCCGCGCCAGGGCTGCGACGAGCTCGCTCGTGTAACGCCCGATCCCGCCCGGGCGATCGATGGTGTCGCCCAGGACGCCGACGCGAAGGGGCGGGGGGTCGGCAGCGCCACGTTCCTGCATGTCGCGTCTACCCTAGGGCGCTCCGATGCGCATCCTGATGGTCTCCAACCTCTGGCCTCCGGAGGTCGTCGGTGGCGCCGAGCAGTACGCGTCGGCACTGGCGGAGCATCTGCGCGCCGCGGGCCACGAGGTGAAGGTGCTCACCCTCGGCGTCGCGGGGCCCGACGTGGTGGCGACGGTGAACCCGTGGCCGTACCCGATCCAGGAGACGCCGTCCCAGCCTGCGCGCCGACGGTTGCTGTTCCACGCGGTCGACGTCTACAACCCGCGTGCCGGGCGCACGTTCGACGCGGTGCTCGACGACTTCCAGCCGGACGCCGTGCACACGCACGCGGTGCAGGGACTCTCCAGCGTTGCACTCACGCGGCCCGGGCGTCGGGGCGTCGCGCACGTGCACACCCTCCACGACTACTGGCTGCTGTGCCAGCGCAACTCGATGGTGCACCGCGACGGTCGCAACTGCGAGCCGCGCTGCCGGTCGTGCGTCGGCATCTCATGGATCCGCAACGAGGCGGTGCGCCGGTCACCGCCCGGAGTCGTGCTCGCGGTCTCGCGTGCGATCGCCACCGAACACCAGCAGCTCGCGTGGATGGCGCCGAGGCTGCAGGTCCTCTACAACCCGGTCGAGGTCGTGACCGGATCCCGGGTCGTTCCCCGCGGCGACGGGCGACCCTTGACGTTCGGCTACCTCGGCCGCCTCGGCCTCGACAAGGGTGTGGCCACGATGCTCGACGCGTTCGCGCGTGCCGGGCTGGCGGATGCACGGCTCGTCGTGGCCGGGCGCGGCCCGCTGGAGGATGACGTGCGCGCCGCGGGTCCGTCCGTCATCGCAGCCGGGTGGGTCGACGAGACGCGCAAGCAGTCGTTGCTCGACGACCTGGATTGCCTGGTCGTCCCATCGCAGTGGAAGGACCCGGCCCCGGTCGTGGTCAACGAGGCCCGGGGGCGTGGGATCCCGGTCATCGGGGCCGACATCGGGGGCATCCCCGAGCTGGTCGCCGCCGAATGCCGCGATCTGCTGTTCCCGGCGGCCGATGCCGGTGCGTTGGCGGACCGGATGGTGGAGTTCGCGTCGAGGCCGCAGCGCTACCGCCCGGTCCCCGAAGCGGCGCCGCTCGACTGGGCCGGCCACCTTGCCGGAGTCCTGGCCGCGTACGAGCAGGCTCGGTTGGCCCGGGCCACCTGACCCTGTGCTCACTCGGGAGCGTCGTGACCACGGTGCGTGGCGATGACCACGACTCCGGCCCCTAAGATCACGTGATGGGAGTGGGTTCGGACGCGCTGCGTCGCGGTCGGGAAGCTCGCGCGGCCGCGGCCAAGGAAGGGGCCGAGCCGCCGGACGCGTCGGCCGACCCGCGCCGGACCGGCCGGGACTCCGTGTGGCTGATCCTCGCCGTCGCCGGGGTGATCGCCGCGGGGATCGGCTTGCGCTTCGTCGCACGCTCCGACCTGTGGGCCGACGAGGTGCTCTCGGTCAACATCGCCGGGCTGCCGCTCTCCGATCTGCAGGAGGCGCTCCGTCACGATGGCGCGCCGCCGCTCTACTACGTGCTGCTGCACGCCTGGATGGCGATCTTCGGGACCGGCAACGAAGCGGCCCGGTCGCTCTCCGGGGTCTTCGCGGTCGCCGCGCTCGTTCCGGCCTGGTACGCGGGCCGCCGCCTCGACGAGCGCCGGATCAGCGCCGGGCTCCAGGCGGCCGGTACGCGCACGGTCGCGTGGGCGTCGGTGCTGCTGCTCGCGGCGTCACCGTTCGCGATCCAGTACGCGACGGAAGCGCGCATGTACTCGCTCGTCGTGTTCCTGGTGCTGCTCGGCTATCTCGCGTTGCTGCGCGTGTTCGACCGGCCGTCGTGGGGGCGGCTGCTCGGTGTCGCGGTCGTCACGACCCTCCTTCTCTACACGCACTACTGGGCGTTCGCGTTGCTGGGCGTCGTCGGTCTGTGGCTCGTGTTCCTGGCCGCGCGTGGCCGGCCCGAGCAACGTCGCCCCGCGATGCTCGCGATCGGCGCGCTCGGGATCGGTGCGTTGACCTTCATCCCGTGGTTGCCGACCTTCCTCGACCAGGCGAGGCACACCGGGACACCATGGGGTGCCGCGGTCAGCCCGTTGAGCAGCACCGCCGAAGCGGTGAAGTCGTTCGGCGGCAACACCCATGCCGTCGGGTGGGCCCTGCTGCTGATGGTCCTCCTCGCGGTGTTCGCCCGCTCGGTCGACGCCCGCCACCTGGAGATCGATCTCTGGACCCGACCGGGCATCCGGGTCGAGATCGGGATCGCGTTCGTGACGTTGGGCGTCGGCCTGGTCTTGGCCCGGTTGAGCGGGACGACGTTCGAGGGTCGCTATGCGTCGGTGATGTTCCCGCTGTTCCTGCTCGCCGCGGCGTTCGGCACGACCGTGTTCGCGAATCGCGGCGTGCGCTACGCGGTGATCGTGTTGCTGCTGGTCGGCGGGCTCTGGGGCGGCACCAGCAACGCACTTCGCAGCCGGACGCAGGCGTTCGAGGTCGCGAACGCGATCAAGCAGGACGCCCAACCGGGTGATCTGGTCGTCTACTGCCCGGATTCCATCGGGACCGACGTCAGTCGCCTGCTGCCGAGCGACGTCCACCAGGTCGGCCTGCCGGGCTTCACCAAGCCCGGCCGCATCGACTGGATCGACTACACCGACCGGGTCGACGCGATGCGACCGCTCTTCCTCACGCGCGAGATCGCGCAGCGCGCGGGAAGCGACCACGCCATCTGGTTCGTGTACTCGCCGGGCACCCAGACCGTGCAGACGAAGTGCGGCCTGATCGCCGACGCGCTCTCGGTCATCCGCCCTCGGTTGCGCGTCGTCGAGCCCGACCCGTACTACTTCGAGAACCAGGGTTTGTACCGGTACCTTCCCCGCTGACGGGAGCTACGCGGCGCGCTCGGTGGTGGCTTTGAGCTCGGCGGCGAGACGGCGGACCTTGCGCACCGTGCGCCAGTAGACGTCCTCCATGAGGATGTGGGCGAACTCGCCGTTGCGGCCGATGCTCAGGAGCCGGTCGACGCCGGTGGTGGTCTCGAGCATCTGGCGGTCGGCCTCGTACTCCGTGCGGAACACGGGGTACGCGAGTGGCTGGCGCACGACGCGAGAGCCCAGGTAGTCACGGCGCGCGCTCGGGACGATCTCGGCGAGCGCGTCGATGCAGCGATCGCCCAGCTCCGCGTCACCCATCTCCCAGTGCTCGTCGCCGATCTCCGCGCCGATGTCGGCGGTGATGAGCGTCTTGCCCTCCGGCGCGAGCCACGGCATGGCCTGGGGTGTCTCGGTCAGCCGGAAGAAGGGGAACTGCGCCTGCGGGGTCCACGTCATCGTGTCCGGCAGCAGGTTGCGCCCGCGCATCCGGAGGTTCACGAAGACCATCGGGCGGAACCGGAACTCGCGGAAGCGGTCGAGGACGTCGGTTCCCTCGACGAGCCGGGGCAGCACGTTGATCGGCGCGGTGCTGATCACGGCCGCAGCCGGCACCTGCCGCCCCGCGACGCGCACGCCGACCGCGCGGCCTTCGCTCACCGTGATGCGCTCCACCGGGCTCCGGAGCCGGATCGAGTCGGACACGTCTTCGGCGAGGCTCTCGCACAGGGTGGAGATTCCGTGCTCCGGGTAGACGTGCCACACGTTCATGCTCTGCGGTGCTTCCCGGCAGTACCCGATGGCGACGGCGCGATGGGTGAGCCGCGCGGCCAGCGTCAGGCCGACGGTCTCGGCGATGCCCGTGGGGATCTTGTCGGCGACCGCCGGGGAGAGCTCGGCCGCGGGCGTGCCGGACCAGGCTTCGACCAGGGGCAGCGCGATCTCGTCGGCCAACGCTCCGCCGTACTCGTGCCGGAACCACTCCGCCGCGGTCGCGGGCGGCGCGGCTGGTCGCGCCGCCCGTTCCTTGATCGCCGCCCGGACGAAGCGCGGCACGCGCAGCAAACCGGTCGGGTAGTCGTAGCTCCGGTCGTTGAGCCACACCGTCTCGCCGTAGTGCTCGATGTCGCGGCACTGTTCGAATACGCCGGTCGCAGTGGCCAGCCGGTTGGTGATGAAGTGCGCGCCGGTGTCGAACGTGAAACCGTCCGTGTCGTGGTGGCTGTCCGCCATCCCGCCGACCGACGGACCGGCCTCGTAGAGCACGACGTCGAGACCGTTGCGGAGCAGCTCGCCGCGGCGGCAAGGCCGGCGATGCCTCCACCGATGACCACGACGGGTGCGGTGGTGATCTCGGGCCCGGAGGCGCTCAATTCACCGCTTCGGGTTCGCGGCACAACACCGCTCGGAGCAACGCGGCCCGCCCGACGCGCTGGTGGAGCCAGTCGAACGCGGTGAACGCGGCCAGTGGGATCGGGGACTCGAGCGAGAACCATTCGACGAGCCCGCGGGGCGCGCCCCAGTCGTCCAGCGCGTTGCGGATCGAGTACACCCAGTTCACCGGGCTGACCATCGTGTCGAGCTCGTCGACCGCGAACCCGGTCTTCTGCGCGAGCTTCCGGAGCGATCGCGCGTCGAACAGGTACCAGTGGCGGGGGAAGTGGTAGCCACCCCAGTGCCGCCGCTTGGCGATCGAGAAGTCGACTGATCCGGTGTTGTCGGTGACGATCAGGAGCCGCCCGCCCGGCCGCAGCACCCGGCGGATCGAGCGCAGCACCGCCGCGGGGTCGCCGACGTGCTCGATCGTCTGGATGAGGATCGCGAAGTCGTAGCGGTCCGGGACGAGATCGAGCTCTTCGATCGAGCCGCGGTGCACGAGCAGACCCCGAGCGGAGGCGGCATCCGCGGCGCGCCCGTCGAGATCCACCCCTTCGAGCTGCCACCCGGGTTCGCCGAACTCGCGGAGGAGCTCGAGATGGAAACCGTCACCGCATCCGACGTCGAGGATCGCCGCGTCCGCGGGCAGTGTGCCGCACGCCGCGAGCAGCCGCCGGGCTTCGAGCTGCCGGCGCACGCGATAGACGAAACCGAACTTGTCCTCGGTGAACGTGAACGTGTGGTAGTGGTCGGGATAGATGGTGCGCAGCTCGGAACGCACGGGCCGGGGGTCGAGATACACCAGCCCGCAGGTGTCGCAACGCACGGTGAGGTAGCTGTCGGGTGAGCTGCGGTACTCGAAGTCCTCGCCCACGCCGACGGGCTCGGCCCGCGGGTCTCGCAGATGCAGCACTGTGCCGGTTCGAGCGCGAGCGACCGGGTGCCCACTTCCGGGGGGTCAGACCGCGCGGGCCGACGAGTCGGGGAGCGGGTCGCAGAGTCGGGATCCAACGCGGTGATGGATCGATGGTACCGGTGCGCCGGTGGTTGGGATCCCGGTCCGTCGCACCCGGCCGGGTCTCGGAGGGATCAGGGCCGGAGCCCGGCGATGACCGCGGCGATCCGCTCGCCCGCGTGGCCGTCGCCGTACGGGGTCGGCTCGTCGGCCAGTCGCGCGTGGAGCGGACCGAGATCGTCGGCCCAGGCCCGCCCACGTTCGGCGATCGATGTGCCCGGCGGGACGAGCTCGGCGAACGTCCCGACGACCTCGGGGCGCTCGGTGGAGGCGCGGACCACGAGCACCGGCCGCTTCACGATGCTGGCCTCCTCCTGGACCCCACCGGAGTCGGAGACGAGGAACGCACTTTCGCGGGCGAGGCCCAGGAACTCCCGGTAGCCGAGGGGCGCGACCACCCGGACGGTCCCGAGCGCATCCGGGCCGGAAGCCTCCAGGCGCGCGGCAGTGCGCGGATGCATCGGCAGTACGACGGGAAGGGGGAGCGAGCTCAGCTCGGAGAGGATGGCGCGCAGCCGCTTGTCGTCGTCGACGTTCTCGGGCCGGTGGAACGTCGAGAGCACGTACCCGTCGTGAGCGAGTCCGAACCGGGCCATCAGCTCGTTCCGTGCGGCATCGTCGAGCAGCATGTGCTCCGCCGCGTCCACGACGGTGTTGCCGGTGACCACGACGCGCGCGCCGCCGATGCCTTCGGCTGCGAGGTTCTTGCGGCTCGTCTCCGTCGGTGCGCAGCACAGATCCGCGAGGTGGTCGGTCAGGACCCGGTTGTGCTCCTCGGGCATCGCGCGGTCGTAGCTGCGCAGTCCGGCTTCGACGTGGACCAGGGGAATGTCGTGGGCGTTCGCCGCGATCGCTGCGGCCAGCGTGCTGTTCGTGTCGCCCTGCACGACGACGACTTCGGGGCGCGCCGTCGCGAACGCACGGTCGAGCCGCGCGGTCGCGTTGCCGAGCTGGGTGCCTCGGGACGCGCCGCCGATCTCGAGTCGGAGCGCGGGTGGCTGCAGTCCCAGCTCCGCGAGCAACGTGTCGGACAGCGCGGGGTCGTAGTGCTGCCCGGTGTGAATTGTCCGAGCTTGTTCGCCGAGCGCCCAGAGCACCGGCGCCAGCTTGACGATCTCGGGCCGGGTACCGAACACCACCGCGACACTGTGATCTCGCATGATCCTCACCAGGTGCGGGATGGTCGGGAGGGAAGCACCGGTGCCGACCCGCGATCCAACCGTGGAACGGAAGGTGCCTACCGGTACAGTACGTGCGCGACCCGGGCAGGACGTGCGGGCGCGCTCCGGCCGCAACGGACGCGGGCCGGGAGAGGACTCGATGATCCAGGTGCGGCCGAACGAATCCGGACTCGCGCTTCCCAACGATCAGGACGCCAGCGGCCGCAGCCTCGGTGAGGCCGAGCTCGCGCGTCTGTCCGACGTCATCAACCTCGGCACCCTCACGAGCACCAAGGGCCCACAGGTTCCCGAGCTCGAAGCGCGCTTCGCCGCGCTGCTCGGCACGAGCGCGGCCGTCGCGTGCTCGTCCGGAAGCTCGGCGATCCATGCCGCAATCGCCGCAATCGATCCGGAACCCGGCGACGAGATCGTCACGACGCCGGTGACCGACATGGGCGCGCTTGCGCCGATTCTGTACCAGGGGGCGATCCCGGTGTTTGCGGACGTCGACTCGCAGACCGGCAACGTCACTGCGGCCACCATCGCCGAACGGCTCTCGGACCGCACGGTGGCGATCGTCGCGACCCACCTGTTCGGCAACCCGTGTGATGTCGACGCGATCCGCACGCTCGGAGACGCTCGCGGCATCCCGGTGATCGAGGACTGCGCGCAGGCGTTCCTCGCCCGCCGCGCCGGCCGCCTCGTCGGCACCATCGGCTCGATCGGCTGCTTCAGCACCCAACAGGGCAAGCACATGACGACCGGCGAGGGCGGGATCGTCGTCTCGGAAGACCCGGCGTACACGCGGCGGGTCCGCCTGTTCGTGAACAAGGCCTGGCCCTACGGCGAGGAGAACCCGGACCACGAGTTCCTGGCGCTCAACTCCCGGATGACCGAGCTCCAAGGTGCCGTCGCCAACGCGCAGCTCGACAAGCTGGAGCCCGGGATCGCGCAGCGCATCGCGATGGCGGGCCAGCTCACCGCCGGGCTGGCCGGTGTCCCGGGAGTCACCGCCCCGGTCGTGCGGGGCGAGGACGTGGCGACCTGGTGGAAGTACGCGCTCCTGGTCGACGGCAACGTGATCCCCGGCGGGCCCCGGGCGCTCGCGGCCGAGCTCAAGGTCGGCGGGATCGCCTCGGCGCCGCGCTACATCCAGAAGCCCGCGTTCGCGTGCCGGGTGTTCACCGAGCAGCGCACGTTCGGGAACAGCGGCTGGCCGTTCACCGTGGCTCGGGCCGAGGCCCTCGACTACGCGCCGGAACGGTTCCCCGGAACCTACGAATTCCTCGATAACGTGCTCGTACTTCCCTGGAACGAGCGCTACGAGGCGCACCACGTCGAGCTCCTCGGTGACGCGATACGCGCCGCCGTCGCGCACCTGATCGAGAAGAGTCGATGACCGAGCTTCCGGAGAACGAGCTGAAGATAGGACTGATCGGCGCGGGCGGGATCGCCCAGTCGTACGTCCGCGTGTTCCAGGCGATCAACGGGGCGCGCATCACTGCCGTCGCCGACGTTCGCGCCCGTGCGGCCGATGCACTGGCCGGGGAGGTGCGCGGCACCGCGTATCCATCCCACCGCGCGTTGCTCGACGAAGCGGACGTCGACGCGGTGCTCATCTGCACGCCTCCGGTCACCCACCCCGAGATCGTGCTGCAGGCGATCGAGCGTGGCCTCCACGTGCTGTGCGAGAAACCCCTCGCCATCGACGTGCAGAGCGCGTCGGAGATGCTGGCCGCGGCCGATCGGGCCGATGTCGTCTTCACGATGGCGGCGAAGTTCCGCTTCGTCGACGACGTCATCCGCGCCCATCAGATCGTGCGATCCGGCATCCTCGGCGAGCTCATCGTCCTCGAGAACTCGTTCGCGTCGCGCGTCGACATGGCGCGACGCTGGAATGCCGACCCCGCGATCGCCGGCGGAGGCGTCCTCATCGACAACGGCACCCACTCGGTCGATATCGTCCGGTACTTCCTCGGTCCCATCGCCGATGTCATGGCGGTCGAGGGCAAGCGGGTCCAGCACCTGCCGGTGGAGGACACCGCGAGCATGCTGCTGCGCACGCCGGACGGCGCGCTCGGCACGATCGACCTCTCCTGGAGCGTCGATCGCGTGACCGACACCTACCTCACGGTGTACGGCTCGCAGGGAACGATCAGCGTCGGTTGGAACGGGGCGCGGTACCGGCAGGCGTCGAGTCCCGAGTGGGTCGAGTTCGGCAGCGGCTACGACAAGATCGCGTGCATGGGCGCGCAGGTCGACAACTTCTGCGCCGCGATCCGCGACGAGGAGCCGCTCGCGATCACCGTCGCGGACGCGATCGCCTCCGTTGCCGTCATCGAAGCCGCCTACTCGTCACTGGACCGGAGCGACTGGATCTCGGTGCGCGACCTTCCCGGTGGCGACGCGGCTACCGGTGAGCAGGTGGCATGACACCTCCGCATCCCGGAGTGCGGATCCACCCGACCGCGGAGATCGAGGACGGCGTCGAGATCGGTGCCGGCACCGCGATCTGGTCCGGGGTTCACGTCCGCGGCCCGGGGACGCGCATCGGCGTCGAGTGCATCGTGGGCGAGCGCACGCACATCGGATACGGAGTGGAGGTCGGCGACCGGGTCAAGCTCAACGCGTTCGTCTACCTCTGCACCGGGGTCACGATCGAGAACGGGGTCATGGTCGGCGCCGGCACGATCTTCACCAACGACCGCTACCCGCGCGCCACGACTCCGGACCTCGCCACGCTGCGACCGTCCGAACCGGACGAGCGGACCCTGCCGACCCGCGTCGGTGAAGGCGCGTCCATCGGTGCCGGCAGCGTGATCGGCTGTGACCTGTCGATCGGGCGGTTCGCGCTGGTGGGCATGGGGTCGGTCGTCACCCGCAGCGCGCCGGCGTTCCACCTCGTCGTTGGCCAGCCGGCCCGGTCGGTCGCCGTCATCTCCAGGGTCGGGGAGCCGATCGTGCGCTTCTCCGGCGCCCGTCCCCCCGATCGCGACGAGGTCGTCTGCCCGGTGAGCGGGCTCCGCTACGCGATCCAGGCCGGCGAGGTCATCGAGCTCGACCCTCCGTCGTGACCCCGGAAACACAACCAGCGCGGGAAAGCTGGGCGGTGGTGGGCGGAGGCATGTTGGGGTTGACGCTCGCGCTGCGCCTGCACGAGCAGGGCAAGCGGGTCACGATCTTCGAGCGGGCCGATCGGGTCGGCGGGCTCGCGAGCGCATGGTCGATCACGACTCCCGACGGGACCGTCACCTGGGATCGGCACTACCACGTGACGCTGCTCTCCGACGCCGCGTTGCGCCGCGTCCTCGACCAGCTCGGGCTCGACGCGGAGATGCAGTGGGTCGAGACGAAGACGGGGTACTTCTCGGACGGCCACCTCGCTTCGGTATCCGACACGGTGGAGTTCCTGCGGCTCAAGGGTTTGCCGATCATGTCCAAGCTGCGGCTCGCGCTGACGATCCTGCACGGATCGAGAGTGAAGGACTGGGAGCGCCTCGAGCAGGAGACGGTCGAGAGCTGGCTCACCAAGTGGTCGGGCCGCGCGACGTTCAACCGGTTCTGGCTGCCGCTGCTCCGGGCGAAGCTCGGTGAGAGCTGGCCCGAGGCGAACGCCGCGTTCATCTGGGCGACGATCCAGCGCCTCTACGCGGCGCGCCGGAGCGGCCTGAAGAAGGAGATGTTCGGCTACGTGCCCGGCGGGTACGCGTGGGTGCTCGCGCGGTTTGCGGCGGTGCTCGAGGAGCACGGCGTCGAGATCCGCTGCGCAACGACGGTGGAGGAGATCGGGCGCACGGAGGGGGGGCTCCGGGTCCGGGTCGTTGGTAGCACCGACGCGACGTTCGATCACGTGGTCGTCACCAGCGACGCGCCGACCGCGGATCGCCTGTGCGCAGGACTCACCGAGGTCGAGCGCGCCCGCCTCCGCGGCATCTCGTACCAGGGGATCGTGTGCGCGTCGTTCGTCCTGCGTGAGTCGCTCAGCGACTACTACCTGACGTACCTGATGGACGAGCTGCCGTTCACCGCCGTCGTGGAGATGACCGCGCTGGTGGATCCGAGCCAGCTCGGTGGCCACGCGCTCGTGTTCCTGCCGAAGTACGTCGGGCCCGAAGACCCGTTGTTCGAGGTGCCCGACGGTGAGATCGAGACCCGGTTCCTCGAAGGTCTGCGGCGGGTGTACCCGGGCCTGGATCGTGCCGATGTCCTCGGAGTGAGGATCTCCCGGGTCCGTCGCGTGTTCCCCATCCCGACGGTCGGCTACTCGCGTCGCGTCCCGGCGACCGCCACGAGCGTGCGCGGGCTGCATCTCGTCAGCTCCGCACAGATCGTCAACGGCACCTTGAATGTCAACGAGACCGTCGAGCTGGCCGAGCGTGCGGCCGAGACGCTCGCCGGGTGCGCATGACTACGCTTCGCAGCGACGGCCCGCGCGGGCAGCCGGGCAGCAGTGGAGCGCGGGAGTGGGCGCGAAGTGTGGACGTGGGAGCGACCCAAGCCGATAGCGAGCCTGTCGCTCGACGCCGACAACCAGTGGTCGTACATGAAGATCCACGGCGACGACGGTTGGGAGACCTTTCCGTCGTACCTCGACGTGCTCGCACCTCGTGCGCTCGACGTGCTCGCCAAGCACCGGCTGCGCATCACGTTCTTCGTGGTCGGCCAGGACGCCGCGCTCGCGGAGAACCATGACGCGTTGGGCGCGCTGTCCGCCGCCGGCCATGAGATCGGCAATCACTCGTTCCGGCACGAGCCGTGGCTTCATCGATACTCCGAAACCGAGCTCGACGATGAGCTCGAGCGGGCGGAGGACGCGATCGAAGCTGCGACCGGCGTGCGGACCGACGGCTTCCGTGGGCCCGGCTACAGCCTCTCGGAGACCACGCTGCGGGTGTTGCTCCGGCGGGGGTATGCCTACGACGCGTCGACCCTCCCGACCTACATCGGCCCGCTCGCGCGGGCGTACTACTTCCGGACCGCGAAGCTTTCGGCCGAACAGCGGGCCGAGCGCGAGCTGCTCTACGGGACCTGGTCCGACGGCCGCCGCGCGGTACGCCCGTACCGGTGGGCGGTCGACGACCGCACGTTGCTGGAGCTCCCGGTCACGACGCTGCCCGGGCTCAAGGTCCCGATCCACGTGAGCTACCTGCTCATGCTGAGCGCATACTCGCCGGCGGCCGCCCGCGTGTACTTCGACACGGCATTGCGGGTCTGTCGGTCGACCGGAATCGGGCCCTCGATCCTGCTGCACCCCCTCGACCTGATCTCCGGCGACGATGTCAAGGCGCTTGCCTTCTTCCCCGGCATGCAGATCCCGGCGGAGGAGAAGCTGGCCCGCGTCGATTCGTACCTGGAACTGTTCCGGCGCCACTTCGAGGTCGTTCCGGTGGGCGTGCACGCCCGTGCGCTCGGCGACCGCGAGCTGGCCGTGCGCGCACCGATCTTCGCCGGCGCGTCATGACCGGCACCGGCCCCGGGCGCGCGTCGCACGCGACCGAGATGCCCGAAACGTCGGCGCCCGCTTCGCGCCGCCCGGCCCGCCCGCTGGTGTCGGTCATCGTGCCGGCGTACAACGAGGCGGCGGTGGTGGTGGACACGCTCACCCGGTTGTCGGAGCACCTCACATCGATGGAGGACCTGTACCGCTGGGAGATCGTCGTCGTGAACGACGGCAGCACCGACGAGACCGGCGCACTCGCCGAGGAGTTCGCCCGGGCGAACCCGAACGTGCGGATCCTGCACCACCGGGTGAACTTCCTCCTCGGTCAGGCGCTGCGCTACGCGTTCAACTCGACCCAGGGTGACTACGTCGCGGTCATGGACTGCGACCTCAGCTACGAGCCCGAGCACCTCGGCCGGATGCTCTACGCGATCCAGGACTCGCGCGCCCGCATCGTCATTGCGTCGCCGTACGCGAAGGGCGGCAAGACGACGAACATCCCGTTCGGCCGGCGGGTGATGAGCCGGTGCGCGAACTGGCTGCTCTCGCGTGCGGCCGGCGGCGACCTGAGCACCGTCACCGGGATGGTGCGCGTCTACGACGGGAGGTTCCTGCGCAGCCTGGACCTCCGGTCGATGGACACCGAGATCAACACCGAGATCATCTACAAGGCGCGAATCCTGCACGCCCGGATCATCGAGATACCGGCGCATCTCGACTGGTCGTTCGCCAACACCGGTGGGTCCCGGCGGGCAGCCACCAACTTCCGGGTGACTCGCGCCACGCTCTCGTCGTTGTTCTCGTCGTTCCTGTTCCGGCCGTTCCTCTTCTTCATGCTCCCGGGCCTGATCCTGCTCGCGATCGCCGGCTACTCCTTGTTCTGGTGCACCTGGCACGTCTTCCAGGTCTGGGGCGAGCCCTCGGAGTTCGGGAACTCGGGGCTGACCGGCGCGATCCAGAATGCCTACGCCCGGGCCCCGCACGCATTCCTGTTCACCGGCATCACGAGCGTGCTGGCGGTCCAGCTGATCAGCCTCGGGGTGATCGCAGCCCAGGGGAAGCGCTATTTCGAGGAGCTGTTCCACCTCGGCACGAACATCTACCGGGGGATCCGGCCCGCCGAGCGCGCCACCGCGGACCCCGAGGCAGACCCGGAAGACGAACCCTTCGGGCGGTGAAGCGGAGCGCGAGAGCGGGTACGAAGTGCGGACGCCGGAGCGACCAGACCGGTAGGGTTGGCGTGATCCCCGCCGAGCCGGAGCCCCGGCCGAGCAGCCCGAGCCCCAGGAGAGCAACCATGGCCGACGGCTTCGACGCGCTGGAAGCCTCGGACCCCGCGGTGGCCGACATCGTGGCGCGCGAGATCGAGCGCCAGAACACCACGATCCAGCTGATCGCGTCCGAGAACTTCACGTCGCCCGCGGTGCTCGAGGCCCAGGGATCGGTGCTCACCAACAAGTACTCCGAGGGCTACCCGGGCAAGCGGTACTACGGCGGGAACCTCGTGGTCGACGAGGCCGAGGAGCTGGCCCGGCAGCGCGCGTGCGCGCTGTTCGGCGCGGACCACGCCAACGTGCAGCCGCACTCGGGCGCGAACGCGAACATGGCGGTGTACCTCGCGTTGTTCTCGCCCGGCGACAAGGTCATGGGCATGCGCCTCGACCAGGGCGGCCACCTGACCCACGGCTCGCCGGTCAACTTCAGCGGGCGGCTCTACGACTTCGTGGCCTATGGCGTGGACCCGGAGGCCGAGACGCTCGACTACGACGTCATCCGCCGCCTGGCCCGGGCCGAGCGCCCGAAGGCCATCATCGCCGGGGCCACGGCCTACTCGCGCGTCATCGACTTCGAAGCGTTCCGCTCGATCGCGGACGAGGTCGACGCGCTGCTCGTCGTGGATGCGGCGCACATCGCCGGGCTCATCGCCGGTGGTGCGCACCCCAATCCGGTGCCGCACGCCGACGTCGTCACCTTCACGACCCACAAGACCCTGCGCGGTCCCCGCGCCGGGGCGATCCTGTGTCGCGAGGAGTACGCCGCGGCAATCGACAAGGCCGTGTTCCCGGGGTTGCAGGGCGGCCCGCTGATGCACGTGGTCGCGGCGAAGGCGGTCGCGTTCCACCTTGCGGCCCAGCCCGAGTTCCGTGAGTACGCCGCGCAGATCGTGCGCAACGCCGCGGCCCTCGCCGGCGGGTTGTCCGACGAAGGGTTCCGCATCGTGTCCGGTGGGACGGACAACCACCTCATGCTCGTAGACCTCCGCCCGTTCGGGGTCACGGGGAAGGTGGCCCAGGAGGCGCTCGACCGGTCCGGGATCACGTGCAACAAGAACGCGATCCCGAACGATCCCGAGAAGCCGTTCGTCACGAGCGGGCTGCGTCTGGGCACCGCCGCGGTCACCACCGCCGGGATGGGGGAGGCCGAGATGGGGGAGATCGCCGCGCTGATCGCCTCCGTGCTGCGCGCCCCCGACGACGAGGCGGTTTCCCGGGATGCGCGCGGTGCGGCGAACCGGCTCTGTGCCAAGTACACGCCGTACCCCGAGCTCGAATCCGGCCGGTAGGGAACGACGGTAGGTGGGGGGATACGCGGTCGTCTTCGCGGTTGCGCTGCTGACGACGCTCGCCCTCACCCCCCTGGTCCGGCGGCTCGCGATCCGCATCGGCGCGATCGTCCCGCCGAACCCGCGCGGCGTGCATACGAAGGCCATGCCGACGCTCGGTGGCGCGGCCATGTTCGTCGGCTTCCTCGTCGCGATGGCGGTGGCATCGCGCATCCCGCAGTTCAGGGACATGTTCGACGGGACGTCCGAGCCCGCCGGGCTGATGCTCGGCGCCGGCGTGATGTTCGCGGTCGGCGCGCTCGACGACCTCCGGGACGTGTCGCCGCCGGCCAAGCTCGCCGGGATGGTGCTGGCCGGGAGCCTGCTTTCGCTGTTCGGCGTCTCGATGCTGTTCTTCCGGGTGCCGTTCGCGGGCCAGGACACCCTCGTGCTGTCGCCCGATCTCGCGCCGCTGGTCACGGTGATCGTCGTCGTGGTGTTCGCCAACGCGATCAATCTCATCGACGGGCTCGACGGGCTCGCGGCCGGCATCGTCATCATCGCGGGCACCGCGCTCTTCCTGTACTCGGACCGGCTCTTCAAGGGCGGGTTCCTGACCGGCGACAACATCGCCCCGCTGGTGGCGGTGATCGCAGTCGGCATCTGCGTGGGGTTCCTGCCCTTCAACTTCAACCCGGCCCGGATCTTCATGGGCGACGCCGGCGCGCTGTTCCTCGGGCTCCTCCTCGCCACGACGACGATCACCATCGGCGGCCGGGCCGACTACCAGTACCCCGGCACGACCTACTTCTTCTACGCGCCCCTCTTCATCCCGATCGTGATTCTCGGCGTCCCGATCCTCGACACGGCGTTCTCGGTCGTCAGACGGGTGGTCAAGGGACGGTCGTTCGCGGTCGCGGACAAGGATCACCTCCACCACCGGCTCATGCGCCTGGGCCACGGCCCCCGCCGCACCGTCGTGATCCTCTGGCTCTGGACGGCGCTGCTCTCCGGGCTCGCGCTCCTGCCGACCTACACCCGATCGAGCAACCTGAACGCGCTCGTTCCTGCCGGCCTCCTCGCGCTGGCGCTCGTGCTCTACGCGCTGTTCGTCCCGGGCCGGCGCAACGGCCGCGCCGGGCCCGGCGCCACCGAGGATCTCGGCGAATCGGAGGACGATCTCGAGCCACCCGAGCTCGGTGACGTGGTGGATCT
Source organism: uncultured Acidimicrobiia bacterium (assembly GCA_963770095.1). Taxonomy (GTDB): domain Bacteria; phylum Actinomycetota; class Acidimicrobiia; order IMCC26256; family JAENVU01; genus Chersky-806. The sequence continues at coordinate 938,490 of CAVYOO010000002.1, read as the reverse complement.
CGAGAGCCGCCGCCGCGGTGCGGGGTGATTCACCCTTCGGTTTGACCGCGGGAGGGTCGCCGGGTAGTTTGCGAATACATTCACAAGCAGGGGTGCAGCCGCCCGGAAAGTGTCGGAACGGCGGGCCCGGTGGGGGAAGATCGGGGTTGGAACTCCGGAGCAAGTGGGCGAAGCCAAAGCCCAGCGGTGGGTTCAACGACGGGCTCAGCCAGGCGCTGAGCCTCGTCGCCGGACCCGTCGTCTTCGCGTTCCTCGGCTACCTCCTGGACCAGGCCCTCGGAACCGGCCCGATCTTCTTGCTCACGTTCGGGCTCCTCGCGTTCGCCGGTGCGGTCGTCGCCCTGTACTACCGGTACCAAGCCGCAATGGAGCGGGAAGAGGCCGACAAACCGTGGAATCGGCGACAGTGGTAGCCGCATCCGGGACGCCCGTGGCTCACGAGAGCCGGATCGCCGATCACATGGCGCGCCACGTGCTCATCGTGGCGCCACTCGTGATCCTGGCCTGCGGACTCCTGCGCGGGGTCGACGGCGCGATCAGTGCCGCGATCGGTCTCGCGCTCGTCGCCCTCAACTTCGCGGTGTCGGCCCGGCTCATCGGTTGGGCCGCCGCGCGTTCGCTCGCACTCCTCCAGGCTGCGGTGCTCGGCGGGTTCGTCGTGCGGCTCTTCGCCCTCACGCTCATCGTGCTGGGACTCGATCAGTTCGCGTTCATCGATCTTCCCGTGCTCGTGCTCACCATCGCGTTCACCCACATCGCGCTGTTGATATGGGAGACCCGGTATGTGAGCCTCACGCTCGCCGCGCCCGGCCTCAAGCCGGGCGTCAACGAGCGTGAGCCCAAGGACAAGGAGAAGCTGGTTTGAGTCTCGCGGTCTTCACCTTCCCGCCGATCGACGAGCTCTTCCGTTGGAAGGACATCGCGTTCGACGGCAAGTTCTACGCGATCAACAAGACGAGCCTGCTCGTCATGATCTCGTCGCTTCTGATCCTCGCCATCTTCGTCGGCGGCAGCCGCAGGATGAAGCTGGTGCCGAAGGGCTTCCAGAACGTGCTCGAGATGACCTACGAGTTCGTCGACCGGGGCATCACCCGCGACGTCATCGGCCAGGACGCCACCCGGTTCACACCGTTCCTCGGGACGCTCTTCCTCTTCATCCTGTTCCTGAACTTCTGGGAAGTCATCCCGTTCATCCAGTTCCCGCCGACCTCGCGCTTCGGAATCCCGCTGTTCCTCGCGCTGATGGTCTACGTCCTCTACTGGTTCCTCGGCTTCAAGCACCAGGGGATCAAGTACCTCACCGGCCACCTGTTCCCCGCCGGTGTCCCGATCTTCCTCTACATCCTCGTGACGCCCATCGAGCTCGTGCAGATCCTGCTCGTGCGGCCCTTCTCACTGGCCGTCCGACTTCTCGCCAACATGATGGCGGGCCACATCCTGCTGACCGCGCTGGCCCTGCTCACCGCGTACACGATCACCAACGCGCCGATCATCGCGATCGGGCCGTTCGCCCTCAACGTCGGGGTCACGGCGTTCGAGGTGCTGGTGGGATTCCTGCAGGCGTACATCTTCACCCTGCTGACCGCTGTCTACATCGCCGATTCACTACACGCCGAGCACTAGGAGAGACTGACATGCACGACCTCGCACTTGCCGTCCAACAGGCCGGAGAGCTGAAAGACGGCCTCCAGTCGATTGGCGCCGGCATTGTCTACGGTGCCGCGGCCATCGGCCCGGGCATCGGCATCGGCATCGTCGTTGGTAACGCCATCACTGCGATGGCCCGCCAGCCCGAGATGGCTGGTCCGGTCCGGACGACGATGTTCCTCGGAATCGCGTTCACCGAGGCGCTCGCCCTCTTCGGGTTCGTCCTCTTCTTCCTCGCCAAGGGCTAGGCGGCAGTCATGCATCTCGCAGCGCTGCTCGCAGCCGAGGAAGTGAAGGCGAAGAGCCCGATCCTCCCGGAAGGCAAAGAGGTCTTCTGGGCGGTCATCTGCTTCGCCATCGTCTTCGCGCTGCTCGCGTGGAAGGCGTGGCCGGCGATCAAGAAGGCGATTGCGGACCGCGAGGCCAAGATCCGGGCCGACCTCGAGAGTGCCGAAGGCGCGAAGACCCAGGCCGAGACCGAGCTCGCGCAGTACCAGCGCCAGCTCGCCGAGGCGCGCAACGAGGCCGGCAAGATCATCGAGGAGGCTCGGCTCGCCGCGGACCAGGTGCGCAAGGACCTGCTCGCCCGGGCGGAATCCGACGCGGCGGAGCTTCGTGGCCGTGCGCAGGACGACATCCGTCTGGCGACGGACCGGGCCCTCGCCGATCTGCAGGGGCGCGTGGCCGAGTTGTCGATCGAGCTGGCCGAGAAGGTCGTCGAGCGCAACCTCGACCGCGACACCCAGATCGCGCTCATCGAGAGCTACATCAACCAGGTGGGGAGCCGGTAGGCAATGGCCGAGTCCATCAGTGAGCGCATCGAGGCGTACGCCAAGGCACTGCTCGAGGTCGCGCGGGCCGAAGGCATGCTCGGCGAGGTGGAGGACGACCTCTTCCGCTTCGCCCGCGTGTTCGAGGGCAACGACGACCTCCGATTGGCGTTGACGGACCCGTCGCTGCCCACGGACCGGCGGATGGCCGTCGTCGAGGAGCTCATGGGCGGCAAGGCGCTGAACGTCTCCGCGGCACTCGCATCGTTCGTCGTCGGCATCGGTCGGGCGCACGAGCTCCCGGCGATCGTCGGTCGCTTCGTGGAGCTCGCCGCGGCCGAGCGGCAGCACGCGGTCGCCGAGGTCCGGAGCGCGGTCCCGCTCGACGAAGGGCAGCGGTCCCGACTCGCGGCGGCGCTCTCACAGGCAACGGGCAAGCAGGTCGAGGTCAAGGTCATCGTCGACGAGAAGGTGCTCGGCGGCATCGTGGCTCGCGTTGGCGACACCGTGATCGACGGAACAATCCGTCACCGGCTCGAACAGCTGAAGGAAACGATCTGATGCGAAGCGAATTCGCGGAAATCTTGGGGAGCACGCCACATGGCTGAGTTGACCATCAACGCCGACGAGATCGCAGCCGCGCTGCGCAAGCACGTCGGCACGTTCACGCCGGCGCTTTCGAAGGACCAGGTCGGTCGCATCCTCGAGGTCGGCGATGGCATTGCCCGCGTCTCGGGCCTGCCCGACACTGCGGTCAACGAGCTGCTCGAGTTCGAGGGTGGGACGCTCGGCCTCGCCCTGAACCTCGACGAGGGCTCGATCGGCGCGGTCGTCCTGGGCCAGTCGGACCAGGTCGAAGAGGGCCACACGGCGAAGAACACCGGCCGCATCCTCTCGGTGCCCGTCGGCGACGCCCTGATCGGGCGGGTGGTGAACGCGCTCGGCCAGCCGATCGACGGCAAGGGCCCGATTGCGAGCACCGAGATCCGCCGGCTGGAGGTCCAGGCGCCCGGCATCGTGGCCCGCAAGCCCGTGCACGAGCCGCTCCAGACCGGCATCAAGGCCATCGACTCGATGACCCCGATCGGTCGCGGCCAGCGTGAGCTGATCATCGGCGACCGCAAGACCGGCAAGACCACGGTCGCGATCGACACGATCCTGAACCAGCGCGGCCAGGGCGTGAAGTGCATCTACGTCGCCATCGGCCAGAAGGGCTCGACGGTCGCACAGACCGTCGCGACCCTCGAGGAGCACGGCGCGCTGGAGTACACCGTGGTCGTCAACGCCCCCGCGGCCGACGAAGCGGTGTTCAAGTACATCGCCCCGTACACCGGTTGCGCGATGGGCCAACACTGGATGGACAGCGGTGAGGCCGCGCTCGTCGTGTACGACGACCTCTCGAAGCAGGCCGAGGCGTACCGCCAGCTCTCGTTGCTGTTGCGGCGCCCACCGGGCCGCGAGGCGTACCCGGGTGACGTCTTCTACCTGCACAGCCGTCTGCTGGAGCGTGCGGCCAAGCTCGGCGACGCGCTCGGTGGCGGCTCGCTGACCGCGCTCCCGATCATCGAGACGAAGGCCGGTGACGTCTCGGCGTACATCCCGACCAACGTGATCTCGATCACCGACGGCCAGATCTACCTCCAGGACGACCTGTTCAAGTCCGGTGTCCGTCCCGCGGTCGACGTAGGCATCTCGGTGTCCCGCGTCGGTGGTTCCGCGCAGATCAAGGCGATGCGGGCCGTGGCCGGGACGCTCAAGCTGGACCTCGCGCAGTTCCGTGAGCTCGAGGCGTTCGCCACCTTCGGGTCCGAGCTCGACGACGTTTCGGCCGCGCAGCTCGGGCGTGGGTACCGGTTGGTGGAGCTGTTGAAGCAGAACCTGAACTCGCCGATGCCGGTCGAGGAACAGGTCGTGTCGATCTACTGCGGCACGAACGGGGTGCTCGACGACCTCCCGGCCGAGCAGGTGCGGCGCTTCGAGTCGGATCTGCTCGAGGACTTCCGCACCCGCCACGTCGATCTGCTCGAAACCATCAAGTCCTCCGGGCAGCTGCCCGAGGGCGACAAGCTCGAGGTGGCGATCGCCGACTTCAAGGCGCGGTTCCTGACCACGGTCGGCGGCGAGATCGCCGCGGACGAGGCGGCAGTGCGCGCCGAGAACCCTGACGACTTCGTCGAGGGTTCGGCCTAGCCGTGGCGGCCGGTCAGGAGCGGATCCTCAAGCGGAGGATCCGGACGGTTCAGAGCACCAAGAAGATCACCCACGCGATGGAGCTCATCGCCGCGAGCCGGATCGTCAAGGCGCAGAACCGGGTGAAGGCCGCCCGCCCGTACAGCGACCAGATCACCGAGGTCATCCACCACCTGGCCTCGGGCGGTGCGGGCGTCAGCAGCCCGTTGCTCAAGCCCCGGGACGAGATCCGCAAGGTCGCGTACGTGATCCTCACGGCGGACCGGGGGCTCTGCGGCGCGTACAACTCGACGGTCATCCGCCAGGCCGAGCGCTCGCTGAAGGTCCAGCAGGATGCCGGCCGCGACTACTCGCTGATCCTCGTCGGCAAGAAGGCCGACGGGTACTTCCGCTTCCGGAAGTACCGCATCGACGCGACGTTCACGGGAATGAGCGACCAGCCGACCTACGAGGACGCGCGCACCGTCGCCCGGGCGGTGCTCGCGCCGTTCGAAGCCGGCGACGTCGATCAGGTGCAGCTCGTCTACACCCGCTTCATCTCGGCCGGTCTCCAGGAGGTCGCGGAGGTCACGCTGATGCCGCTCGACCCGGGTGGGCTCGGGATCGACGCGACTCCGACCCCCGATGCCGTCGGGGATGCCGCGGAGTCCGCCGCGCACGACGGGCCGTCGGCGAGCTACGAGTTCGAGCCGGGCGCGGACGAGATCCTCACCCGCCTGCTGCCCCGCTACGTCGAGGCGCGCATCTTCGCCGCGCAGCTCGACGCCGCCGCCTCGGAGCACGCGGCGCGCCAGCGGGCCATGAAGGCCGCGACCGACAACGCCGACGAGCTCATCAAGAGCCTGTCCCGGGTCATGAACCGTGCCCGCCAGGAACAGATCACCACCGAGATCATGGAGATCGTCGGTGGGGCCGAGGCACTGCGCGGCGGCGGGCAGCTCGTCAACACCGACCTACTTTCCGACACCATCGAAGCGCGCCACGAGGATCTCTTCCCGTCTCGCAGCGACGGCTGAGCCAGGAGCAACCATGACTGCCACTGCCAACCCCGAGACCAAGTTCAACGACGCCGAGCTGAAGGATGGACGCGTCGTCGCCATCGCCGGCCCGGTCGTCGACGTCGAATTCCCGCCCGACGCGTTGCCGGAGATCAACTACGCGCTCGAGATGGACGTCGAGCTCGAAGGCGAGACGATCACGATCACGTCCGAGGTCGCCCAGCAGATCGGTGACAACCGGGTACGGGTCGTCTGCTTGAAGCAGACCGACGGACTGCGGCGCGGCACGATCGTGCGCAACCTCGGTCACGGCATCCAGATGCCCGTCGGCGACGGCGTGCTCGGTCACGTGTTCAACGTGATCGGCGAGCCGCTCGACACCGGTGGCGAGCCGATTACCGAGGGCATCGACGACCACTGGGACATCCACCGCCCGGCGCCGAACTTCGACCAGCTCGAGCCACGCGCCCTGATGTTCGAGACCGGCATCAAGGTCATCGACCTCCTCGAGCCGTACGTGCAGGGCGGCAAGATCGGCCTGTTCGGTGGTGCGGGTGTCGGCAAGACGATCCTCATCATGGAGATGATCAACCGGGTCGCGACCCAGCACGGTGGCGTGTCGGTGTTCGCCGGCGTGGGGGAGCGGACCCGTGAGGGCACCGACCTCTGGATCGAGATGCAGGAGTCCGGCGTCATCGAGAAGGCCGCACTCGTCTACGGCCAGATGGACGAGCCGCCGGGTGTCCGGCTGCGGGTCGCGCTCTCGGCGCTGACGGTTGCGGAGTACTTCCGTGACGTGAAGAACCAGGACGTGCTGCTCTTCGTCGACAACATCTTCCGGTTCGTGCAGGCCGGCTCCGAGGTGTCCACCCTCCTCGGCCGCATGCCTTCGGCCGTGGGCTACCAGCCGACCCTCGCCGACGAGATGGGCGAGCTGCAGGAGCGGATCACCTCGACCAAGGGTCGTTCGATCACGTCGCTCCAGGCCGTCTACGTCCCCGCCGACGACTACACCGACCCGGCACCGTTCACGACCTTCACCCACCTCGACGCGACGACCGAGCTCTCCCGTGACATCGCGGCGCTCGGCATCTACCCGGCGGTGGACCCGCTCTCCTCGACGTCGAACATCCTGGCGCCCGAGATCGTGGGTCAGCGCCACTACGACTGCGCCCGCCGCGTCCAGGAGGTGCTCCAGCGCTACAAGGAGCTCCAGGACATCATCGCCATCCTCGGTCTCGACGAGCTGTCCGAAGAGGACCGCGTGATCGTGGCCCGGGCCCGCAAGATCCAGAAGTTCCTCTCCCAGCCGTTCTTCGTCGGCGAGACCTTCACCGGCCTGAAGGGCATCTACGTGCCGATCGCCGACACGATCGAGAGCTTCGAGAAGCTGGTCGACGGCGAGCTCGACGACATCCCCGAGCAGGCGTTCTTCAACGTCGGCGGGGTCGAGGGCGTGCTCGAGAAGGCCAAGTCCCTCCAGGCCGAGAGCTAGGCCGCGATGCCGCTGCACGTCGAAGTCGTCTCCCCGGAGACCATCCTGTACGAGGGCGAGGCGGACCAGGTCGTCTGCCGCCCGACCGGGGGCGAGATCGCGTTCCTTCCGGGCCACCAGCCCTTCGTCGGTGCGCTGGAGACCTACCCGGTGCGCGTCCTGCTCCCGGGGTCGGGCGAGGTCGTCATCGCGGTCCACGGCGGCTTCGTCGAGGTGCGCGAGGACCGCGTGACCGTCCTCTCGGACGTCGCCGAGCTCCCGGAGCAGATCGACGTGGTGCGGGCCCGGACCGCCAAGGAAACCGCCGAAGCCGCGCTCGCGGCCGACTCGGACAACGAGGAAGCCGCCGCGGCGCTGGCCCGCGCGGACCTTCGGCTCCAGGTGGCGGGGTCCGCCACCGCCGCAGCTCACTGACCGCGCGTCTTTCCGCGCGGATTCGTGCGAGGGTGTCGTGATGCAGATCCGTGCTCGCGCGTGCGGGATTGCCCGCGCGGCGATCATTGCCGTCTTGTTGGGCATGGCGCTCGTCTCCACCCGGAGCGCGACCCCCGCGACCGCCGCCGACTCGAAGGTGAGCCCACGGGCGTTCCGCGGGCTCGGTACCTGGGTCGACGTCTACGACTACGGCGCGGCGTTCCAGGGGACATCCACATCGCCCCCGGCCGTGACTGCGGCGTCCGTCGACGACATGGCGAAGCTCGGGGTGAAGACGCTGTACCTGCAGGCGTCCCAGGACGACACCCGGTCCGAGGGCTTCATCGCCGACCGCCGGGTCGTGGGCAACATCCTGCGGCGCGCGCATCGGCACGGGGTGCAGGTCATCGCCTGGTATCTCCCGCACTTCGCCGACGTGGACCGCGACATGCGCCACGTGCGGGCGATGTACAAGTTCCGGAGCAAGGGCGAGCGCTTCGACGGCATCGCGCTCGACCTCGAGTGGACGAGTGACGTCAAGGACGTGGCGAAGCGCAACCGCGCGCTCGTCGAGCTCTCGAAGCGGACCCACGATCTCGTCACGCAGATGCCGCTCGGCGCGATCGTCCTGGAACCGGTGCTGCTCGAGGACGTGAACCTCCTGTACTGGCCGGGCTTCCCCTGGAAGAAGCTCAAGCCGTTCTTCGATGTGTGGATGCCCATGAGCTACTGGACGAACCGCTCGGAGTCCTCGGGTTGGAACGACGGGTTCCGGTACGCCAGCGAGAACATCAGGCGGGTGCGAGCGAACCTCGGTGACCGCAAGGCCGTCGTCCACGTCATCGGTGGCATCGCGGACCGGGCCAACGCGGGGGACTACGAGGGCTTCGTCCGCGCGGCCAAGCGCCGCCGCGCGATCGGTTGGTCGATCTACGACTACGTCACCACGTCGAGCAGCGCCTGGCCCCGCCTCCGCGGCTGACCCCCGGCCGGCCCTCGACTGGCCCGACCCGCGACACGTTCACCTTTCGGTGTCGATTGAACACGCCCTGGCGTGTCGAGATGACACCGGAACGGGGTGGGGGCGGGCGTCAGTCGAACTTGACGGCGGAGTAGCGCATCAGCTTCTGCCAGCGGTGCGTCGCCTGGATCTTGCGGATGGTCCCGGTCTTGGAGCGCATCACGAGACTCTCGGTGCTCGCGCCGTCGCCCCAGTAGCGGACGCCCTTCAGGAGGTCGCCGTTGCTGATGCCGGTGGCCGCGAAGAACACCTCTTCACCCGATACGAGATCGTCGGTGGTGAGAACCTTGTCGAGGTCGTAGCCGGCATCGAGCGCGGTCGTGCGCTCGTCTTCGTTGCGAGGCCAGAGCCGGCCGAGGATCGCGCCGCCCATGCACTGGATCGCGACGCGGCGATCACGCCTTCGGGGGTACCACCGACGCCGAAGAGGATATCCGAGCCCGAGCCGGGTGTGGCGACCGAGATCGCGCCGGCGACGTCGCCGTCCGGGATCAGCTTGATCCGGGCGCCCGCCTCGCGGCACTGCTTGATGATGTCGGTGTGACGGTCGCGGTCGAGGATCACCGCGGTGACGTCACTGACCTTCTCGCCCTTCGCCTTGGCCACCGCCTCGAGGTTGGCCACGATCGGAGCGTCGAGGTCGATCACGTCGACGGCCTCCGGGCTCACCACGAGCTTGTCCATGTAGACGCACGGTCCGGGGTCGAACATGGTGCCGCGCTCGGCCATGGCGATCACTGCGATCGCGTTGTCGCGCCCGAGTGAGGTGAGCGTCGTGCCGTCGATCGGGTCCACCGCGATGTCGCACGCGGGGCCTCCACTGCCGATCTCCTCACCGTTGAAGAGCATGGGGGCTTCGTCCTTCTCGCCCTCCCCGATGACGACGACTCCCTCCATCGGGACGCTGTTGAGGACGAGACGCATCGCGTCGACCGCGGCGCCATCCGCGCCGTTCTTGTCGCCCCGACCGAACCAGCGACCCGCCGCGAGTGCGGCGGCCTCCGTGGCCCGGGCGAGGTCCATCGCGAGGTTGCGGTCTGGGGCCTGCGGCTGAGTTTCCATCGGCCCAGGTTAGTTGGGTCAGATGCGTTCCGTACCCGCCGTGACCTGCCCGAACAGGACTATTTCAACTTCGGGATCACGTGCTCGCCGAGGAGCTCGATCGAGTGCATGACCGCGGGGTGAGGGATCTTGTACGGGTTGAGCAGGCACAGCAGCAGGTCGCAGTCCGCGGCCTTGTAGCGGGTTGCGATCTCGAGGCACCGCTCCGGGTCGCCGACCACGCACGCGCCCGACTCGACGAGGTACTCGAACGTGAGCAGGTTGAGGTCGAGATCCTTCAGGACCTCGGCGTAGTCGTACGAGCCGAGGGGCTTGCCCTCCCGCCAGGTCGCGACCGTCCCGATGTGCCAGAGCGCGGTGCGGACGTACCACTCGAAGGACTCACGGGCTTCTTCGTACGCCTGCTCGGTGGTGTCGGCACAGTGCACCATCGTGAACGTCGCGGCGCGGGGGTTGATGAACTTGCCGATGGGCACCGCGCGGGTCTGGGCGTCGCGGTACACCTTGATCCGCTCGCCGAGCTCCTCGGGCGGAACGCCGATCGTGAACGACAGCAGGCCCAGCCCCAGCTCGCCCGCCAGGGTGTGGCTCGGCGGGCTGCTCGTCGCGACCCAGAGTGGGGGATGGGGTTGCTGGATGGGCTTGGGATGCACGTTGCGGGGCGGGACGTCCCACGTGTCGCCGTGCCACTCGAAGGGCTCCTCGGTCCACGCACCGACGACCATGCGGAGGCCCTCTTCCCACTGCGCGCGGGTGAGGTCGGGGTCGGCACCGAAACCTTCGAGCTCGGCACGCGTCGACGACCGCCCGGTCCCGAACTCGAGCCGGCCGTCGCTGATGAGGTCGACGACCGCGGCGGCCTCGGCGGCGCGAATCGGGTGGTTGTACGGCTTCGGCAGGAGCCGCACCCCGTGGCCGATGCGCAGCGTGCTCGTCTGCGCGGCGATCGCGCCGTAGAGGGCGTCGGGCGCGGAGCAATGCGAGTACTCGTCGAGGAAGTGGTGCTCGACGGTCCAGAACGACTCGAAGCCGGCCTGCTCCCCGAGGATCGCCTGCTGGATCGTGTTCTTGTACGCGAGATGCTCACTGTCGGGCGTCCACGGCTTCGCCACCGGGATCTCGTAGAAGAGCGCGAACTCCATTGCTTGGTTCCCTCCGGTCAGGGGGCGAGGCCCCGTACGACGAATTCCTGCATGTACGCGGTACGGCGTCGGCGTCGTCGAGGTCCACGACGCTCGACGGCATGACGACGAGTGACAGCAGCAGGCGGACGATCCACTCGGCGGCCTTGGCCTGATCGAGCCCGGCGCGCACCTCACCACGGCGTTGCGCGTCGTCGAGGTACGGGAACCAGAACTCGACCCAGCGGGCGACAAGCCCGTCGACGCGCGCGGTGAGCAGGGTGGCGATCAAGGGTTCTTCGCCGTCGGGCGAGAGCGTGAGGAGTGGGTCGGCGCGGTGCGACCGGATGAACGCCGCCGCCTCCGCGACCTGGCCCGCGAGCGTGCGGCGGCGCTTCACCGACGCTTCGCTGCTCGCGACGAACCGCTCGGCCGCGCGCTCCAGGACTGCGTCGATCAGCGCCTCCCGGTCCTGAAAGTGGTTGTAGACCGACCCGCGGGAGAGCCCCGCGGCCTGCGCGACGTCGCCCATCGACACCCGGCGCAACCCGTAGCGCCGGATGCACAGCTCGGCGGCCTCGAGGATCCGGGTGGCGGTGTCGGGCCCGCGTTCCCGGACCGGCGTCGTAGTAGACATCTGAACAAAGACTATGTAATTGTTCAGAGCACGGGTCAAGCGCAGCACCAGCGCCGCCGGAGCGCACCCGCTGGCCCTGGTCCGGCGTTCGCGCTCCGGAGATCTTTGGGAAGGGGAAGCATGAGTCGGCTCGAGGGCAAGGTCGCGGTGGTCACGGGAGCGGCATCCGGGATCGGTGCCGCGACGGCGAAGCGCTTTGCCGCGGAGGGCGCTACGACGGTGCGGATGGATGTCACGCCGGCGGACGGCGTGGTCGCGCTCGACGTGCGTGACGAAGCGGCGGTGACCGCGGCGTTCGCGGCGGTGGCGGCCGAGCACGGCCGCATCGACGTGCTCATGAACGCCGCGGGGGTCGCCGGTGGCGGACCGGTGCACTCGATGGACCAGAGCGAGTGGGACCGCGTCGTCGACATCAACCTGAAGGGCACGTTCATCACGAACAAGGCCGCGCTCGCGCTGATGCTCGAGCAGGCCCCGAGCGCGATCGGTGAGCGGGGCTCGATTGTGAACGTCGCGAGCATCGAGGGGATCGAGGGCACCGAGGGTGGGAGCGTGTACAACGCGTCCAAGGGTGGCGTCGTGATCCTGACCAAGAACCTCGCGCTGGACTACGGGCGTCGGGGAATCCGGGCCAACTGCATCTGCCCGGGATTCATCGATACGCCGATGATGGCCGCGGTCTTCGACATGGAGGGCATGGAGCACGTCCGGAAGTCCTTCGTGGACGTGCACGCGCTCGGCCGCTGCGGCCGTCCCGACGAGATCGCCGCCGCGGCCCTGTTCCTCGCCTCGGACGATGCCTCGTTCGTGACCGGCAGCGCCATGGTCGTCGACGGGGGCTACACCGCCGGCCACCAGCACGGCATCGCCACCATGATGGGGCTCGCCTGACCTATCTCGCCACCCCTCCCTGGTCCCCGTTTCGGCGCCACTGACAACGCGGATCGCTGGTGCAAGTCGGCGCCAAATCGGGGTGAGGGCACGCATGAGAGACTGGGTGGATGCCGGAGCGGGATTTCACGACGTACTCGGGGATCGAGGTGGATCCGGTCTACGGGCCGCCGAACGCCGAGCGCCCCGGCGAGTACCCGTACACCCGCGGTCCGTACCAGGACATGTACCGCTCGAAGCTCTGGACGATGCGGATGTTCGCCGGCTTCGGCACGCCCGTCGACACGAACCGGCGGTTCAAGGACCTCCTTGCGGCCGGGAGCGACGGCCTCTCGACTGCATTCGACCTGCCCACCCTGATGGGCCGCGACTCGGACGATCCGCTCGCCATCGGTGAGGTGGGGAAGTGCGGCGTCGCGATCGACACGCTCGCCGACGTCGAGGATCTCTACCGGGACATCGATCTTGGTGCCGTGACCACCTCGATGACCATCAACTCGCCGGCGCCCGTGCTCCTCGCGATGTACGTCGCTGCGGCCGAGCGTTCGGGTGTGCCTCGTGCGCAGCTCGGCGGCACGCTGCAGAACGACATCCTGAAGGAGTACCAGGCGCAGAAGGAGTACGTGTTCCCGGCCGCGTCCGAGCATGCGGCTCGTCAGCGACGTGATCCGGTTCACGTCCGCGGAGATGCCGCGCTGGCACCCGGTGTCGATCTCCGGATACCACATCCGCGAGGCCGGCTCGACGGCCGCGCAGGAGCTCGCGTTCACCGTGGGGAACGGGTTTGCGTACGTCGAGGCCGCGCTCGCCGCCGGGCTCGAGGTCGACGAGTTCGCCCCGCGCCTGTCCTTCTTCTTCAACGCGCACATCGACTTCTTCGAGGAGATCGCGAAGTACCGCGCCGCTCGTCGGATCTGGGCCCGTTGGATGCGGGAGCGCTACGGAGCACAGCTCGAGCGTTCGTTGCAGCTGCGCTTCCACACCCAGACCGCGGGAGTGTCGCTGACCGCACAGCAGCCCGAGGTCAACCTCGTCCGCACCGCGATCGAGGCCCTGGCCGGCGTGCTGGGCGGTACGCAGAGCCTGCACACGAACTCGTTCGACGAGGCGCTCGCGCTCCCGTCGGAGCGGGCGGCCCGGCTCGCGATCCGCACCCAGCAGGTAGTCGCGTACGAGACCCGGGCCACGAACGTCGCCGATCCGCTCGGTGGTTCCTGGTTCGTCGAGGAGCTCACCGACGAGATGGAGCGGCAGGCGGAGGCGATCTTCGCTCACGTCGAACAGCTGGGTGACGGTTCGATGCTCGAAGGCGCGCTCGTCGGGATCGAGGAAGGCTGGTACCAGAGCGAGATCTCGAAGGCCGCCTACGACCTCGAGCGGAAGCTGAACGACGGCCGGCACACCATGGTCGGCGTCACCGACTTCCTCGAGGGCAACGACGAGCCGCCCCCGAACATCCTGCACATCAGCCGGGAGTGCGAAGAGGACCAGCTCAAGCGGCTGGCCGCGGTGAAGGCGGACCGGGGCGTCGGACGCGGTCGACGCCGCGCTGGCCCGGCTCCGGACCGACGCGGCCGAGCCGACGGTCAACCTGATGCCCGGCATCCTCGACGCGGTCAACGCGTACGCGACGGTCGGCGAGATCATGGGCGCGCTTGCCGACGTGTTCGGTCGCCACCGCGAGGTCCCGGTCATCTAGGTGCGCGTCGGTCTGCTCCACCCGGGGGCGATGGGCGCCGCGGTCGGTGCCGCGCTCGTCGGCAACGGCCACGATGTCGTGTGGGCATCGGACGGCCGCAGCGCCGAGACGCGGAGTCGAGCCGAGGCCGCGGAGCTCACGGACGTCGTCACCGTGGACGCGCTCGCGGCGGGAAGCGACGTCGTCTTGTCCATCTGTCCACCGGAGCACGCGGCGACCGTCGCGTCGGACCTGCGGGCGGCCGGTTTCGGCGGGGTCCTGGTCGACGCCAACGCGATCGCTCCCGAGACCGCGAAGCGGATCGCGCCGACCGTCGACGGTGGGGTGATCGGTGGCCCGCCCCGGGTCGCAGGCACGACCCGCCTGTACCTGTCCGGCCCCGGTGCCGCCGAGGTCGCCGCGCTGTTCGCTGGATCGGTGCTCGACGCGCGCGTGCTCGACGACGAGGTCGGTACCGCATCGGCGCTCAAGATGGCCTACGCGGCCTACACGAAGGGGCTCGCCGCCCTGCTGATCGCGCTGCGCGAGACCGCGGGTGCCCACGGGGTGGACCAGTTCCTGCTCGACGAGTGGGCGATCTCCCAGCCGGGCCTGGCGAAGACGGCGGAGCTCGCCGCCGCGAACGTGGGCCCGAAGGCGTGGCGCTGGATCGCCGAGATGGAAGAGATCGCAGCCACGTTCGCCGCCGCCGGTCAACCCGACGGGTTCCACCGCGCCGCCGCGGACGTCTACCGACAGGTGGCCGCCCGATGACCATGTCCGAACCGGCGCTCGCCGCCGCGCGCGCGACCAAGGGATTCATGCCCGACGACGAGGGCATGGCGTTGCACGTTGCGGGCCTCGACGGCGGTCAGGTGGGGCCACTCCTCGAGATCGGCACCTACTGCGGCAAGTCCGCGGTCTACCTCGGTGCGGCCGCGAGCGAGGTCGGCACGGTCGTCTTCACCATCGACCACCACCACGGCTCGGAGGAGAACCAGGCCGGATGGGAGCACCACGACGAGGAGGTCGTCGATCCGCGCACCGGCCGGATGGACACCCTCCCCTTTTTCCGCCGCACGATCGAGGCCGCCGGGCTCGAACACGCGGTCGTCGCGATCGTCGGCGACTCGCCGACGGTGGGACGGTTCTGGCACACGCCGGTCGGCCTGCTGTTCATCGACGGAGGCCACGCGGAGGACGTCGCGATGGCCGACTACGAGGGCTGGGCGCAGCACGTCGCGCCCGGAGGAGTCCTCGCGATCCACGACGTCTTCGAGAACCCGGAGGAGGGCGGCCAAGCGCCGTTCCGCGTCTGGCAACGCGCGGTCGCCGACGGTTTCACCCCGATCGCCACGACCGGCAGCCTCCGCACCCTCCGCCGCTGACTCACCCCTCCCGCCCAAGCCCTCCCGCCGCTTGTTGCGTTCGGTTCCCTCGAGGACCCTTTTGCAACAAACGGAGGAGTGGGGTGGGGACCGGTGCTGGGACCGCCGGGCTAGTCCCTTCCTCTCCCCGTTCCCACGCGTGACCCTTTTCTCACTACCCGTCCATCACCTACGCCACGATCATCTACCACCGACGTGCCCGCGCCCTACACGCCAACGACCGTGTCGCGTGCCGGGTCTTCGTGTGTCCCGCACGACGTCTATCGTGGCGTCCCGTGCGTCTGCCTACGGGCTCGATGCGTTGTGCCCGCCGCCGGTCTCCGCGTGCCGACGCGACGCTCACTTGGGTGCTCGGAGCTCCTGCTGAGGCGTGGGCGCCCGACGCTCGGTGCCCGTCGTTATGCCGGGCCATGGCCCGCCGGGTTCCAGATCTCGGCGGTGGCGTCCGAGCTCCTGACCGTCGGTTGGGCCGGCGCCGCCAACGGGTCGCGGCGCTGCGCGCTCACTGCGCGACGACCGGGCTGGTCACCCGACGCCCTGGGGGCCGTCGGTTCTGTCACTTCGCCGCCCGGCCCGGTGACCTGCTCGCGTCGACGCTTCTACTCGGCCTCGGGTGGCCGGTTCGGCACTCCCGCGTCCACCGCACCGGTGGGGCGGGCGGAGCGGTTGGTTCGGTCGTCGCGGCGGGAGCGGTCGTTGCTGCGCCCCTCCTCGATCGGACCCCGGCCTGCAGGAGCTCGTCGCGGCTCAGGCCCGCCGGGAGTGCCTCCCCACGGAAGAGACCCGCGGTCGGGCCGTCGTCGCCGAGTGCGTGCGCGGCGAGGACGACCGCGGCGGAGTTCCACGTCGGGTGGTCGGCGGTGAAGTACTCGCCGACCGAGTCGTAGCGTCCACCCTCGAAGTTCATGCCGCACCAGTAGGCACCATCGTCGTGGCGCAGGAACTGCACCCAACCGAAGAGATCGAGCGCGCGGCCGGCCTCGCCGATCGCGTCGAGCGCCATCACGAGCTCGCAGGTTTCGGCCGCGGTGACCCAGGGTTGGTCCGAGACGCACCGGACGCCGCGGCCCTCGACCACGAACGTGTCCCAGTAGTGGGCGATCCGCGCCTGGCGCGGCCTGGCCGCGCAGGACACCGCCAAGGATCGGGTAGTACCAGTCCATCGCCCAGCGCTGCTTGTCGAGGAAGCGCTCGGGCCGGTGGGCGAGTGCGATGGCGAGCGCGCCGAGTGACAGCTCCCAGTCCGGCCGTTCGTGGCCGAGCCGCTCGGCAATCGCGATCGCGCACCGGATGCTGAGGTGGATGCTCGACGATCCGGTGAGCAGCGCGCCGTCGGCCGGGTCGTCCGCCCGCCACGCGATCTCGCCGGTCTCGGTCTGGAACGCGAGTGCGTAGTCGATCGTGCGTTCCACCATCGGCCAGTGCGCCCGTAGGAAGGCGGTGTCGTCGGTGCAGAGGTAGTGCTGCCAGACCCCGGTCGCCACGTAGCAGGCGACGTTGGTGTCGAGCGTCGGATCCTTGATCTCGTTCCCGATGTAATACGCGTGCCACGACCCGTCGGGGTTCTGCATCCGCTCCAGCCACGCGTACGCCGCGCTCGGCTTCCGCGTGCCTTCCGCCGAGGTCCATCGCCATCGCGGCCTCGACCAGGTTCCACGGGTCGGTGTGGCCACCCGGCGTCCACGGAATGTTGCCGTCCGGCAGCTGACGTGTCCGCGATCGCGGTGACGGTCTCGTCGAGCTCGCGCGCGGTGAGGATTCCTTCGACGCCGTTCATGCGGTTCATGCCGCGCCGACCGGACGCTCGCCGTACACGATGAGGCTCTTCCCGATGAGCGGGTTCAGCACGCGATCGATCGCGGCGAGCCATCCGGGGTTGTCGGTGATCTGCATGACGAGCAGCTCGTGGTAGTGCCGGGCCAGGAAGCGGTCGGGGTTGTTCACGCCCCCGCGCAACGGATCCACCAGTACGGGGAGTGCAACCCGTGCTGGTGGTCGTGACCGGTGAGCGTGAGCCCCGCGGTCCGCAGCCGGTCTTCGAGATCCGCACGCTTGAAGATGCGGACGTGGCCGCCGGGAACATCGTGGTAGCTGCGGTCGAGCTTCCAGCAGATTCGCTCGGGCAGCTCGGACGGAACCGTCACCGCGATGCGCCCGCCGGGGCGCAGCACCCGCACCAGCTCGCTCATCGCCCATTCCGTCGCCCAGAGATGCTCGAGGACCTCCGACGCGACGATGACGTCGAACGACGCGTCGGCGAACGGAAGGTTGAGCGCGTCACCGTTGACGGTGCCCCACTCGGTGCCGGCCGGGATCTCTCCGTTCTCGCTCATCGCGCCGACGACCCCGCGCACGTCCTTGAGCTCGCCCTCGGAGTAGTCGAATGCGATAACGGTCGCGCCACGCCGGATCCCCGCGAAGGCATGGCGTCCGCCACCGCAGCCCATGTCGAGCAGTCGCTCGCCGGGCTCGAGACCCAGTCGATCGAAGTCGACCGTCAGCATCCGGCGCGCTCGCGTTCCTCGAGCAGCGCGTACCAGTTCTCGATCATGCCCTCGGCCGAGCGCCGCCAGGTGAAGCGGTCGAGCACGCGGTTCCGGCCCGCCTCCCCGATGCGCGCGCGCAGCTCCGCGTCGTCGAGCAGTCGGCCGATGGCGATGGCCAAGGCTGACGGGTCGTTGGTGGGGACCGAGAGCGCCGCTTCGCCGTCCGGGCCGACCACCTCGGGGAGTGCTCCCCCGGTGGTTGCCACGAGCGGGACTCCACACGCCATGGCTTCGATCGCCGGAAGCGAGAAGCCCTCGTACAGCGACGGCACGACCGCGACCTCCGCCTCCGCGTACAGCTCCACGATCCGCTCCTGCGGGACGCCCGAGACGAACTCGACGACGTCCTTCAGGCCGAGCCGGTCCAGTACCGCGGGGATCTTGCTCTTGTCCTTCTGCTTGCCGATCACGACGAGGCGTACGTCCTCGCGCTCGACGCGCAGCTTCGCGACGGCTTCGAGCAACGGGACGAGGCCCTTCATCGGGACGTCTGCGCTCGCGGTGGTCATCAGCCGACCGGGGACGCGTGCGACGTTCGGCATCGGACGGAAGCTCACCTGGTCCACGCCGACGGGCACGATGTGCAGACGGTCCTCGGGCACGCCCATCTCGGAGACGATGTCGCGGCGCGAGTTCTCGCTCACGGTGACGAGTCGCGGGATGCGCTTGGCCACCTTCATCTGCATCTCGAGGAACGCGTACCAGCGCCGCAGCGTCGCGCGCTTCCACGGAGATGTCGGCGTGCTCCATGTCGAGGTCGCGGTCCACCGTGATCGGGTGGTGGAGCGTCGCCACGACCGGCCAGCCGTCGTCCATCATCCCGAGCAGGCCGGTGCCGAGGCACTGGTTGTCGTGGATGAGATCGAAGTCGTGGCGGCGGTTCGCGAGCAGGTTCCGGGCGCGGAGGCTGAACGTGTACGGCTCCGGGAAGCCGGCCGCGCACATGATCGCGAACTCCTGGAGGTCGATCCGGTCCCGGAACTCCCACGGCCACGGCACCCGGAACGGGTTGCCCGGCCGGTAGAGGTCGAGGCTGGGGATCTTCACCAGCTGGGACGGGTCGTCGAGCTCGGGCCAGGGCTGGCCGGAGAGCACTTCGATGTGGTGGCCGAGCTCGGTGATCTCGCGGGCGAGGTACCGGGTGTAGACCCCCTGACCTCCGCAATGCGGGTTCCCCCGATAGATCAACCAGGCGACTCTGAGGGGGCGACGGGAGCTCGGCATGAAGGCGGAAGCCTAGATCACGATTCCCCCGTGGCTCCGGGCCGGGACCGGTAGCCTGCCCGGGCGTGGAGCCAACGATCTCGGCCCTGGCCGTCGGCCGGTCCCGCACCGTCGCCGAGCCGCGCTGGTCGCCCGACGGGTCCCGGCTCGGGTGGGTCGAGAGCTTCGCGGGCCGCGCCGACCTGGTGGTCGCGGCGGGTGACGGCTCCGGACCCGCCGCCTCGGTGACCCCGGACATCCCGGTCACGGGGGTGGGCGCCTACGGCGGCGGGGCCTGGTGCTTCGGATCGGACGACGAGGTCGTGTACTCGGCGGCCGACGGCGGGCTGGTCGTGGTCCCGGCAACCGGGGGGCCCGCCCGGATCCTGACCCGGGAGGGCCGGGCCTTCGCGCCGGTCGCGGTGGCGGGCACCGTGCACTTCGGGCTCGACGAAGGTGACGCATGCCACATTGCCCGGGTGGCCCTCGACGGCAGCACCTGGCCGGCCCGGGTGTCGGCCGGGGGCGACTTCGCGTGGGACCCGACGGCCTCGGTCGCCGGCGTCGCGTGGCTCGAGTGGGACCTCCCGTCGATGCCGTTCGACGAGTCCCGGATCCTGCTGGCGGCGAGCTCGGGCGCGGCGCAGCCCGCGAGTCGTGGCCGGCGGGGGTCACGTGTCGGTCGGCCAGCCCCGGTTCTCGCCCGACGGCTCGCGGCTCGCGTACGTCTCGGACACGTCGGGATGGTGGAACGTCTGGGTTGCCGACGCGGACGGTTCGAACGCGCGTCAGGTCGTCGACGAGCCCCACGATCACGCGGCGCCGACCTGGTCGCCGGGCCAACGATCGTTCGCGTGGTCACCCGACGGATCGGCAATCGCGCTTCGCGCGCAACGAGGACGGCTTCTGCCGGCTCGTGGTCGTCGACGTCCGCGGGAAGCTCCCGGTGGCTTCACTTGAGGCCCGTGAGATTTCCAAGGGCTGGCACCACTCGCTCGACTGGGGCGTCCACGGAATCGTGTGTGTGCGATCTGGAGCCCGCACGCCGCCCACGGTCACGGTGATCGAACCGGAGACCGCGACCCGCCGCGTCGTCGCCCGCGGCGCGCCCGCCGGCATCGAACGAGACGCGGTCGAGCCTGAAGCCGTCACGTGGCGGAGTGCGAACGCCACCGTCCACGGCTTGCTCTACCGACCGCACGAGTCCGCGCTCGGACCCGACACCGCACCGCCGATGCTCGTCCTCGTGCACGGCGGTCCCAGCGATCAGGCGACGGCCGGTTGGCAGCCGCGGGTCGCGTACTTCGTGGATCGTGGGTGGGCGGTGTTGCGCCCGGACCATCGCGGGTCGACCGGCTTCGGACGGGAGTACGTCCAGGCGCTGCGCGGGCGGTGGGGCGAGCTGGACGTCGTCGACACGGTGTCGGGGATCCGCGCCGCGGCAAAGCGCGGATGGTGCGACCCCGACCGTGTCGCGATCATGGGCGGGAGCGCCGGCGGGCTCACGACGTTGTTGGTGTGCCGCGACACGGCTCCTTGGTGCGCGCCGGTGTGAGCGCGTTCGGGGTCACGAACCTCTTCGATCTTGCCGAGACGACGCACCGGCTCGAGTCGCGCTACATCGACTGGCTCGTCGGCGAGCTGCCGCGTGACGCCGACCGCTACCGGGAGCGCTCACCGGAGACCCACGCGGCCGCGATCAAGGTGCCGGTGCTCGTGCTGCAGGGTGACGCGGACAACGTCGTGCCACCGGCCCAGGCGCAGACGATGGTCGACGCGGTGCGCGCCGGTGGTGGGAGGGTCGAGCACCACGTCTACGCGGGGGAGGGTCACGGATGGTCCCGGCCGGAGACTGTGACCGACGAGCTCGAACGGGTCGAGGCCTTCCTCGACCGCTGGGTGCTCCGCCGATGACGCTCGAATGCGAGTACCAGGGCCCGAAGCGCGGCGCGGATCGCGCGGTGCTGCTCGCGCACGGTGCCGGCGCCGACATGCACGCCGCGGCGCTGACCGTGGTCGCGGATGCCCTGGCCGACGCGAAGATCCCGTCGTTGCGCTTCCAGTACCCGTACAAGGCGGCCGGCAAGAAGGCACCCGACCGCCCACCGGTGCTGTCGGCCGCGACCCGAGAGGCCGCCGCGGCGCTCGGTGCACGCGCCAAGCTGCCGCCGGACCGGCTGGTGCTCGGTGGCCGGTCGATGGGCGGCCGCTACTGCTCACTTGTCGCGGCCGACGAAGCGGATCCACTCGCGTGCCTCGGATTGCTGCTGCTCGGCTATCCGCTCCACCCCGCGGGCAAGCAGGAGAAGCTGCGGGTCGAGCACCTGCCGCGGCTCCACGTGCCCGTCGCGTTCGTGAGCGGAACGCGCGATGCACTCGGCAGCGTCGCCGGCCTGACCGCCGCCGCGGAGCTCGTTGCCGGGCCCGTGACGTTCCGGTGGCTCGAATCTGCGGACCACGGGTTCCGTCCGCTGAAGGCGAGCGGGCGGTCGATCGGCGACGTGCTGGAGGACGTCGCGGCCTTCTCCGTCGAGTGGGTGCGCGGACTGCCCGGGTAGCCTCGACGGAAGCGCACCCGAGGAGGAGCACCGCGATGGCCGATTTCGACGCCAGTGACGACCCCCGCGAGCAGGCTCTCAACCGGATCAAGCACAAGCGTCGGTTTCAGCAACAGCTCGTCGTGTACGTCCTCATCAACATCTTCCTCTGGACGATCTGGGCCATCGGGGGAGTCGACGAGTTCCCGTGGCCGATCTTCGTGACCCTCGGTTGGGGCATCGGCATCGCGGTGCAGGGGTGGCAGGTGTACGGCGGGGGCGGCCGGCCGATCACGGAGGCCGAGATCGAACGCGAGATGAAGAGGGGGACGGATCCGTCATGAGTCCCGACACGACCACCGCACCCGTCATCGCGCCGACGATGGAGCCGGTCGAGACCCCGGTCGAGACGCCGTCTCGTCCGGTCACCGACGACGGCGACCACGACCGCTTCGCCCACTACGCGCGGAAGGACGATGTCGCGCGCGCCTACGTCACCGGCGAGGCGATCGTCGCGCTGTGCGGCAAGAAATGGGTCCCCACGCGGGACCCGAAGAACTACCCGGTCTGTCCCACGTGCAAGGAGCGCAAAGCGGCGGGCTGGAACATCTAGCCCTTCTCGTCCCCCGAGCCCTGGGTCGCGCGCCAGACTGTCACCATGCGTGTCCCGAGGACCTTCGCGTTCGTCGATCTCTCTGGCTTCACCCGATTCACCGACCTGCACGGTGACGACGAGGCCGTGGCAGTGCTCGCCCAGTTCCGCAGCGCGGTGCGGTCGATCGCGTCGGACGTCGGCGTGCGAGTGGCCAAGTGGCTTGGTGACGGGGCGATGCTGGTCGCGGTCGAGGGTCCGTCGCTCGTGAGCGGTGTGATCGAGCTCCAGGAGCGGTTCGCGCTCGACGGGTTGCTCCCGGTCCGGGCCGGGCTCGCCTGGGGGCGCGTCATCCTGTTCGAGGGCGACGACTACACGGGTGGGGCGGTGAACCTCGCCTCGCGCCTCTGCGATCTGGCCCAGCCGTTCGAGGTGCTCGCGACCGCGGAGGTCGCGCACGAGCTGCCCTTCGAGGTGGCGGCACTGCCGGTCGGGCCGAAGCAGATCCCCGGGTTCGGAGCGCCGATCTCGGTGGTGCGGCTCACGCGGGGTCCCCGGGCCCGATCCCATGGCCGAAGCGGTAGGTTCTTGACCCGTGAACACACTTCGACTCGAACGCGACGGCTCTGTCGGACGGCTCGTGCTGGCTCGCCCGGACAAGCTCAACAGCTTCACCGCCGAGATGTGGGACGAGCTGCGCACGCTCGGCCAGGAGCTCGTCGCCGATCCGGGTGACCTGCGCGCGCTCATCGTGATCGGGGAGGGCCGCGCGTTCTCGAGCGGCATCGACACCTCCGTCTTCACGACCGGGTCCGGGCTCGATGTTCCCGACGCGGAACGCGCGACGCGAACCCGATGGTCGACATGGTCCTGCGCACGCAGGAGTCGTACTCGTGGCTCGAGACCGCCCCCTTCGCCACCATCGCCGCAGTCCGCGGCTACGCACTCGGTGCCGGGTTGCAGATCGCGCTCGCCTGCGACATGCGCATCTTTGCTCGCGGCACGAGCGTCGGGCTGCTGGAGTTCAAGTACGGGATCATTCCGGACCTCGGTGGCACGCAGCGGTTGCCCCGGCTCGTCGGTCCCGGCAAGGCCAAGGAGATGATCTTCACCTCGGCGCGCATCGACGCGGACGAGGCGTTCCGCATCGGTCTCTGCGAGCAGCTCGTCTCGAACGAAGAGCTCGAGGAGACCGCGAAGAAGCTGGCGGAGAAGATCGCCGGGCAGCCACCACTCGCGATCGCCGCGGCGAAGCGGGCCGTGAACGCGGCGCTGGACGAGCGGATCGTCGACGGGCTCCGGATCGAAGCCGAGGGCCAGGCCACCTGCCTCCCGTCGGACGACATGAAGGAAGCGATCGCGGCTTTTGTGGAGCAGCGACCCCCGATCTACGGAAACCACTAGCGCTCCCACTACCCTGGGCGCCCGATGGATGCCGTCGCAGTACGGCCGGGACCACCGCTCTCGGGCGCAATCAAGATCTCCGGTGCGACGAAGAACTCCGGGCTGAAGCAGCTCGCAGCCGCTCTGCTCGCGCCGGGCGTCACCGTGGTGAGGAACCTCCCGCCGGTCGCAGATCTCGAGGTGATGATCGCCGTGCTGCGCGCGGTCGGTGCCGACGTGGAGTGGACCGGCCCGGAGCAGCTCGAGATCAACACCTCGGCGCGACTCACGCCGGAAGCGCCCTACGACCTCGTCAGCCGGATGCGCGCGTCGATCAATGTCCTCGGTCCGCTGCTCGCGCGCTGTGGCGAAGCGCGCGTCGCCTTGCCCGGTGGCGACAACATCGGCAGCCGCAAGCTCGACATGCACTTCCGCGGCCTCACCGCGATGGGCGCGGAGCTCGAGGTCTCGCACGGCTTCGTCGAGGCGCGCTGCCACAAGCTCAAAGGCGCGGCGATCGTGTTGGACTTCCCGAGCGTCGGTGCGACCGAGAACCTGCTCACCGCCGCGGTCCTCGCCAAGGGAGAGACCGTCATCGAGAACGCGGCACGCGAGCCCGAGATCCGCGACCTCACCGCGTTCCTCAATCGCATGGGTGCGCACATCCTCGGATCGGGTACGAGCACGATCCGCGTCGAGGGCGTCGAGGGGCTCGTCCCGTGCGAGACCGAGATCATGGGCGACCGCATCGAGGCCGGCACGTTCCTCATGGCGTGCGGCATCGCCGGTGGCGAGATCGAGCTCGAAGGGGTCCGGATGGAGCACCTCGAGATGGTCGTGTCGAAGCTCGGCGAGATGGGGATGCGCGTGTCGCCGACTCCCGACGGGATCTGGGCGTCGGCGCCCGAACGCCTCACGGCGGTGGACATCGCGACGCTTCCGTACCCGGGCTTCGCCACGGACTTCATGCCGATGGCCGTGGCGCTGCTCGCCGTGAGCGAAGGCACCGCGATCGTGACGGAGAACGTCTTCGACAACCGCTTCTCGTTCGTCGACGAGCTCGTCCGCATGGGCGCCGATGTGCGCACGGAGGGGCGCTACGCCGTCGTGCGCGGGGTCTCGCGCCTCTCGGGCGCGCCGGTGCGGGCGCTGGACGTGCGCGCCGGTGCGGCGCTCGCGCTCGCCGGCCTCCAGGCCGAGGGCAGCACCGTTGTCCACGACTGGCACCACGTCGAGCGCGCCTACCCGGACTTCGTCGGTGCCCTCACCGCCCTCGGCGCCGACATCCACCACATCTGATCCACACCGAAGGAGTGGGGTCGGGCGCGAGGCTCGGGAAGGTGTCGGGTAGGTTGGGGGTTGGACGGTCCAGGAGGTGATCCCCGATGTCCACCGACACCATGGAATCCGGCATCCTCGAGGCGATCGACGCGATCCGGCCTGCGCTGCAGGCGGACGGCGGCGACATCGTCTTCAAGGAGGTCGACGACGCGGGCGTGGTGCACGTGGAGCTCGTGGGCGCATGCGGGACCTGTCCGGTGTCGACCATGACGCTGAAGGCAGGAGTCCAGCGGATCATCATGGACCGGGTGCCGGGCGTCACCGAAGTCGTCGCCGACTAGCAGTAGGCGTGGCGATCGACCCCGCCCCGCTCGTCGCGCGGGCGATCACTGGCGACCGGGGTGCGGTCGCGAAGCTCATCTCACTCGTCGAGACCGGCGGACCGGCCGCGATCGAGGCATCCGCGCTGTTGTATCCGAAGACCGGCGGCGCGTACACGGTCGGACTGACCGGAGCACCGGGCTCGGGCAAGTCCAGCCTGACCGACGCGTTGATCCGCCGTGTGCGCGCCGACGGGATCGAAGTGGGTGTGCTCGCGATCGACCCGACATCGCCGTTCAGCGGGGGCGCGATCCTCGGCGATCGGGTCCGCATGCAGGACCACGCGATCGACGAGGGCGTCTACATCCGTTCGATGGCGACGCGTGGGCACCTCGGCGGTCTCGCGCTCGCGACGCCACTGGCGGCCCGGGTCCTCGACGCGTCCGGGAAGCCGTGGGTCCTCATCGAGACCGTCGGGGTCGGTCAGGTCGAGGTCGAGATCGCCGGGAACGCAGACACGACGATCGTCGTCGTGAACCCCGGGTGGGGAGACGGGGTGCAGGCGAACAAGGCCGGCCTGCTCGAGATCGCCGACCTCTTCGTGGTGAACAAGGCGGACCGGGATGGTGTCGCCGAGACCATTCGGGACCTGGAGATGATGCTCGACCTCACCGGCGAGATGGCGTGGCGGCCGAAGGTCGTCACGACGATCGCCACTCGCGGTGAGGGAATCGACGAGCTGTGGGGCGCGATCGTCGAGCACCGTGAGTTCCAGGAACGCACCGGTCGGCTGGCTCGACGCCGCGAGGATCGGCTGCGCGACGAGCTGCGCAACATCGTGCTCGCGCGGTTGCGGGAACAGGCGGACGCGACGTGCACCGGCGAGCACTTCGACAAGCTCGTGGCCCAGGTCGCGGCCCGGGAGCTCGATCCGTACGCCGCGGCCGGGGAGCTGCTCGGCACCTGAGCTGGGCACGCGGGCCTTCGGTAGTGTCATGTCCATGACCGAAGAGCTCGTGCTGACCGATGTCCGCGCCGACGGTGTCGCGACCCTGCGCCTCAACCGGCCACCGATGAACGCACTCTCCCGGGCGTTGCTCGGCCAGATCGCCGCCGCGGCGGTCGACTTCGCCGCGGACGACTCCGTGAAGGCCGTTGTGGTCCTCGGCGGGGAGAAGGCCTTCGCGGCCGGTGCCGACATCACCGAGTTCGGCGACCAGGCCGCGGCGAAGCACGTCGGCAAGGCGTTCCGCCGCGGCCTTCGACGGGTTGGCCGCGATCCCGCGCCCGGTTATCGCGGCGGTGAACGGCTTTGCCCTCGGCGGCGGGCTCGAGCTCGCAATGAGCTGCGACCTGCGGATCGCCGGCGACAAGGCGCGGCTGGGTCAACCGGAGATCCTGCTCGGGATCATCCCCGGCGCGGGTGGGTCGCAGCGACTGCCGCGCCTCGTCGGGCCGGCCAAGGCGAAGGAGCTGGTGTGGAGCGGGCGGCAGGTCCGCGCGGACGAAGCACTCGCGATCGGCCTGGTCGACCGCGTCGCGCCCGCGGCCGAGCTCGAGGCGCAGGCGCTCGCGTGGGCCGGCGAGCTCGCGGCCGGTGCCGTGGTGGCGATGGGCCTCGTGAAGCAGGTGATCGACGAGGGTCTCGACGGTTCACTCGCGCGGGGCCTGGACGTCGAAGCCACCGCGTTCGTCGAGGTGTTCGGCACGGAGGACGCACGCGTCGGCGTCGCCAGCTTCCTCGAGCACGGCCCGGGCAAAGCCACGTTCCAGGGCCGCTGACCCGCCCCCCCGTTTTGGCGTCGTGAAGGTGCCGGAGAGGCACCTACTCGACGCCGAAATCCTTGGGCTCGCGGGATTCGCGTTCGGCCTTGGTGCGGAGGCGAGCGAGGTTGGCGCGCCACAGGTGGGTGAAGACCGGCCTGCTGGTCCGCTCACCGAGTGGTCCGCCCATCCACCAGGGGTAGCTGAGCGCTTCGTCCCAGCACAGCTCCGTGAGATCTCCGGGGAGTGCGTGCAACGTGAAGCGCCCCCGACCGGTGACGACCCCGCGGTGCTCGATGCCCATGACGACGCCCGGCCGCCATTCGGTGACGGTCATCACGTCGGTGGTGGTGAACGGGCCGACGCGAGTCAGGCATTCGAACTCCGTGCCCACGCCGGATCGTTGGTCCGAGCGGAACGTGATCGCGACCGCGTCGGCCATCCACTCCGTGTGCGTCTCGATGTCCTCCATCGCGGCCCATACCGCGTCCGGTGGCACGCCGATCGTCTCGCAGAGGCGGATCTCGACGGTCATCCCGCGGCGTCCCCGCGCAGGAGCGGCGCTGCCTGCTCGGGCGGCACGGTGTTGACGAAGACGCCGGTGCCCTCCTCGAATCCTGCGACGATGCTGATCCGGGGGAGCACGTCGAGGTGCCAGTGGAACTCACCGGCGCCTCGGCCCGGAGGGGCGGTGCGCACGACGACGTTGTACGGAGCGTCGCCCAGCGCGCGCTGCAGCGCCGCCAGAGAGTCGCGGAGGCCGATGGCCACGACCGCGATCTCGGCGTCGGTGGCCTCGTCGAAGCGGGCGCGCGTGGACCGGTGCGCGACGCGCATCCCGTAGGGCGCGAACGCGGCGAACGGGCTCCACCCCGGCGCCGGCCCGTCGACGACGACCCGATCGTCGCGGCGAGCGTCGGCCAGCTCACGCGGCGACGAGGTCCGTGGTCGCGAAGCGGTCGAGCGCGGCGTCGACGGCCGGCGGCACGAAATCCAGCGCGACGATCTGCGCGTGCGGATGAGCGATCGACGCACCCGCGGCCTTGCCCTGGTTGACAAACGCCTGGACGTAGGCGCGTCCCGAGTCGAGGTGGAATCTGACGCGGTCGCGAATGACGGTCAGCGCTTCGGTCGCCGCGGCGTCGTCGAGCCGGCCGAACGATCCATGGTGGTCCGGCGAGAGGATCACCACCTCGTGCGCACCGGTCGCCGGTTCCGAGCCCGGGGCCGTCGGTGACGCGTCTCCGCTCGCGTCGCTCACGATCGGGTACAGGTTCGGGACGACGCGCACCCGCCAACCCTCCGTCTCCGCCTCACCTTCACCGGTCCGGTGGACCTCGGGTGGGGTCATCAGCTCCCGCCCGGCGCAGAACGGACAGTTGTCGCGTTCGTCCACCGGTGCCGGAGGTGACTCGATGGTGAACGGGCGCGCAGCCCGTTCGACCGCAACGATGACGGGGCGTCCGCTGATCGCGTCGTGACGGAGCTCGGGCATCCGAAGGACGTTACCCAAGCACGCGTCGCGTAGCCTGGCCCGATGCCCGTTCGCCTCGTGATCATCGGCGGTGGTCCCGGTGGGAACACCGCGGCAACCGTCGCGTCGACGTTGGGCGCCGACGTGACGCTGATCGAGCGCGACATCATCGGCGGCGCAGCCCACCTGTGGGACTGCATCCCGTCCAAGGCGATGATCGCGACGGGAGGCGAGCTCTCGGAGCTCACCCGGGCCCGCTCGATGGGTCTCGTCGCGGAAGGTCACCTCGACGTGGACGCCCTGCGCGAGCGGGTCGCGTCGATCGAGGAGCATCTGCGGCTTTCGGTGCGGACCCTGCTCGAGTCGCAGGGGGTCCGGCTCGTCCGCGGCCGCGGCCGGTTGCTGGGGCCGCGGGAGGTGGTCGCCGAGACCGATGCGGGCCTGGAGGAGTTCGACGCCGACTTCGTCGTGCTCGCGACCGGATCGCGCCCGCGAATTCCGGAGTGGGCCGAGGTCGACGGCGAGCGGATCCTGACGACCCGTGAGGCCTACCCGCCGAAGGAGATCCCCGAGCACCTCTGCGTGATCGGCTCCGGGGTGACCGGCGTCGAGTTCACGCACATGTTCAGCGCGTTGGGTTCGCAGGTCTCGCTCGTGGTCTCGCGCCAGCAGGTCCTGCCCCTGAAGGACGCCGAGGTCGCGGGCGTGCTCGAGGACGAGTTCCTGGCCCGTGGCGTCAGGCTGCTCAAGGGCGCGCGGGCGAAGGCGGTGACCCGGGTCGACGACTCGGTCCTCGTGGAGGTCGACGACGGGCGCAGCGTGAAGGCGTCCCACGTCGTCCTCGCGATCGGGTCGATCCCGAACTGCGAGCACCTCGGGCTGGCCGAAGCCGGAGTCGCGACGGACGACGCGGGCTACGTGAAGGTCAACCACAATTGCCTGTCCAACGTGAGCAACATCTACGCGGCGGGCGACCTGTCCGGGAAGCTGCCGCTCTCGTCGGTCGCGGCGATGCAGGGGCGCAAGATCGCCGAGCACCTGATGGGACTGCACGTTCGCGGCGCACCGGCACCTGGACTACGAGAAGGCGTCGTCCGCGATCTTCACCGAACCGGAGATCGCCGACGTGGGGCTGGCCGAGGCTGAGGCGTTTGCGTCCGGACGCAAGATCCGGGTCACCAAGGTGCCGTTCTCGGCGAACGCGAAGGCGCTGATCAAGGGTGACGCGCGCGGCTTCGTGAAGATCATCAGCGATCCCGCGACCGGAGTCGTGCTCGGTGGATCGATCGTGGGTCGCAACGCGGCCGAGCTCATCTCGGTCATCGCGGTCGCGGTCACGAACGGCCTCAAGGTCGTCGACATCGTCGACTCGTTGCTCGTGCACCCGACGCTGTCCGAGTCCCTCGCCGAAGCCGCCTGGTAACCCCCCCCGCCCGATTTTGGCGCCACTTACACAGCAGATAGCGCGTGTAAATGGCGCCAAAATCGTTGGTGTCACAGTCGTCGGCTGAAATCCCGGCATGCATGTCGACACGGACGCCGACTGGATCCTCGCCGCGCACGCCGCTGACCATCACGGTGTGTTCCGCGGGCAACACGCACGAATGGCCGGGCTGAGCGATTGGGAGATCGGTCGACGGATCTCCGATCAACGTTGGCGATCGCTCTACCGCGACGTCTATCGGATCAACGGCGCGCCGCCGACGTGGCACGGCGATCTGCTGGCGGCGTGTTGGGCGGGCGGCTTCCGTGCCGTGGCGTCCCATCGCTCGGCCGCTGAGTTGCACGAGCTGCCCGGACGACGGCGGGACATGGTCGAGATCACCTGTCCGCGCTGGCGCCGGGCTCACCTGACCGGGTTGATCGTCCATGAGACGAAGGCAATGGATTCCTGCGACATCGCGATGGTGGACGGGATCGCGGTGACGTCCGTCGCCCGCACGCTCTTCGATCTTGGCGGCATCTACCGGCGCGGATACGTCGAGCTTGCGCTGGAGAGTGCGCTGCGCCGTTCGCTCGTCACTGAGGTGGAGCTCGCGACCGCGACGAAGCGTTTGAGCCGATCGGGCCGACCCGGAGGACCAATCCTTCGCTCGCTACTGGCGGCACGCTCGCCCGATCGTCGGCCGACCGAAAGCGAGCAGGAGACGTTGATGCTCCAGGCGATTCGCTCGCACGGGCTTCCCGAGCCCGTCACGCAACACGAGGTGTGGGACGGCGGGCGCTGCATCGGCCGTGTTGACGCCGCGTACCCGGATGCGAAGGTAGCGATCGAATACGACTCCGACGAGTTCCATGCTGGTCGAGTTCCGATTCGTCGGGACCGGGCTCGTCGTCACGAGCTCATTGCCGCCAGCTGGCTCCCCATCGACGTCGGGCCAGCGGAGCTCCGCAATGGGGGTCCCGCGATGTGCGCGGCCATCGCCCAAGCCCTCCGCGACCGCCAACCGCCCCCACGATGATCTTTGGCGCCACTTGTACGAGCTATTTGCCTTGTAAGTGGCGCCAAAACCGGGGAGGGGAGGGACGCTAGGGGATGGGGAGGAGCTCGCCGCGGGTGACGGTCACGGCGTGGCCGCCGAGCACGACGCGGTCGCCCTCGACGCGGCAATGGACCGTGCCCCCGCGCGTCGACGCCTGGTAGCCGACGAGCTCGTCGCGACCGAGGCGAGCGGCCCAGAACGGGGCGAGCGCGCAGTGCGCCGCGCCGGTCACCGGGTCCTCGGCGATCCCGACCCCGGGCGCGAAGTAGCGGGACACGAAGTCGAGCTCCGCGACATCGGACGCGGCGGTGACGATCACGCCGGCCGCGTCCAGCCCGGCGATCGCGGCGAAGTCCGGGGTCAGCGTGCGGACCGAGTCCGGGTCCATGAGCGCGAGGATCTTGCCGGAGCGACCCATCGCGGCCTCCGCGACGGGGACGCCCAACGCGTCGGTCAGCGCACTCGTCACCTCGATGGGGGCCGGCACGTCCGCCGGGAGGTCCATCTCGATCAGGTCGCCGTCGCGGGTGCAGGTCAAGACGCCGCTCGTCGTCTGGAACTGCACCGGCACGCGCACCGGAACCCAGCCCTCCCAGAGCACGTGCGCGCTCGCGAGCGTTGCGTGGCCACAGAGCGGAACCTCCACCTCCGGCGTGAACCAGCGCAGCCCGAACGCGGCGCCCGCGGGCACGACGAAGGCAGTTTCGGAGAGGTTCATCTCGGCGGCGACCGATTGCATCCACTCCGGTTCGGCCGGTGCGTCGAGGAGGCACACCGCGGCCGGGTTCCCGCCGAACGCGGCCGCGGTGAATGCGTCCACGACGAACAGCGGTGCGCCCATGAGCTCCGGGCCGCTATTCGATGACGACGAGCACGTCGCCGGTTGACACGCTCTCGCCGGCGCTCACTCGCACCTCGGAGACCGTTCCGCCGGACTCGGAGCTGATCTGGTTCTCCATCTTCATGGCCTCGAGCACGAGCAGGGCCTGCCCGGGCTCCACCGAGTCGCCCGCGCTGACGAGCACCTTCACGATCGTGCCCTGCATCGGCGCGCTGATCGTGCCGTTGCCACCGCCGCCGGTCGATGCCGCGGCCTTCGGCTTGGGTGCGCGCTTGCCTGCGGCGCGGCCGGAGCCACTCACGGCGACGGGCGCGTCGGGCAGCCAGACCTTGACGTTGAAGCGCTTCCCATCGACCTCGACCGGGACCATCCGCTCGACGAGAGCATCCGCATCGGTGGCCGCAGCACCGGGCGCGCTGCCGCCGGATTCCGAGGTGAGCCCCGAGAGGTCGACCTCGTTCTCCAACCAGTTGGTCGAGTGGTTGCCCGCGGCGAAGTCCGGGTGGGAGAGCACGAGCTCGTGCGCCGGCACCGTGGTGTGGATCCCGTCGACGATCAGCTCTTGGAGCGCCCGCAACATCCGGTGACGGGCCCGGTCGCGATCCGGCGCCCACACGACGAGCTTGCCGAGGAGGTTGTCGTAGTACTGCGAGATGGTGTCGCCCTCGTCGTACCCACCGTCCCAGCGCACTCCGGGACCGGCCGGGATGCGCAGCCGGCTGATGGTGCCCGGTGACGGGAGGAATCCCTTCGCCGCGTTCTCGGCGTTGATGCGGACCTCGATCGCGTGGCCCCGGCGCTCGAAGGAATCCTGGGTGAACGAGAGCGGCTCGCCGCTCGCGACCCGGATCTGCTCGGCGACGAGGTCCAGCGCGGTGACGAGCTCGGTGACGCAGTGCTCGACCTGGAGTCGCGTGTTCATCTCGAGGAAGTAGAACTCGCCGTCCTCGGAGCCTTCGACCGGCTGGTAGAGCATCTCGACCGTGCCGGCGTTGACGTAGCCGCACGCCTTGGCCACCTTCACCGCGGCCTCACCCATCGCGGTGCGGGTCTTCTCGGTCAGGCCGGAGGCAGGGGACTCCTCGACCAGCTTCTGGTGCCGCCGCTGCACCGAGCAGTCGCGCTCACCGAGCCACACCGCGTTGCCGTGCGTGTCGGCGAACACCTGCATCTCGATGTGACGCGGGCGGGGGAGGTACTTCTCGAGGTACGCCTCGGCGCGCCCGAAGTAGGCCAGCGCCTCGCGCTCGCGCGGAGTCGAGCGCCGACTGCGCGTGCTCGGCGTCCTCGACGACCTTCATGCCCCGTCCGCCACCGCCGTACGCGGCCTTGATCGCGACCGGCCAACCGACCTTCTCACCGAAGGCGATGACGTCGTCGGCACTCTCGATCGGGTCGAGGGTGCCGGGCACGCTGGCGACCCCGCCGCGGTCCGCGGCGCGCCGGGCGGAGATCTTGTCGCCCATCACGTCGATGGCCTCGGGCGGGGGGCCGATCCAGGTCACGCCGCGGTCCGCGATGACCCGGGCGAACTCGGCGTTCTCGGCGTAGAAGCCGTATCCGGGGTGGACGCCGTCGGCGCCCGAGCGCTCGATGACGCCGAGGATGGCGTCCGTGTTGAGGTAGCTCTCGGCCGCGGTCTGGCCGCCGAGCGCGTACGCCTCGTCGGCGTACCGGACGTGGAGCGCGTCGCGGTCGAGCTCGGAATAGACCGCCACGGTGGGGATCCCCAGCTCGCGACACGTCCGCATCACGCGAACGGCGATCTCGCCGCGGTTGGCGATCAGGATCTTCTGCAGCACGTTGACCTCTGCCGGTGGACACGGGTGGCCGTATCCTACGGGCCGTGCCCGTGCCCTCGGCGAGTCCGCCGCGCTTCGGCGACATCCAGTGGCTCCCCGAGACGGACTCGACGAACCGCTACGTCCTGGAAGCCGCCCGATCGGGCGCCGCCGAGGGTCTGGTGGTGGTCGCCGACCGTCAGCACGCGGGCCGCGGCCGGCTCGGTCGCAGCTGGACGGCGCCCCCCGGCGCATCGCTGCTGGTCTCGGTCCTGGTCCGGCCCGACCTCGCCGCCGAGGACCGTCACCTCGTGGTGGTGGCCGCGGCGGTGGCCATGGCCGACGCGGTGGCCGCGACGACCGGGGTCACCGCCACCTTGAAGTGGCCGAACGACCTGCTCGTGGGCGACCGGAAGCTGGCGGGCATCCTGGCCGAGGCCGCCGGCGACGCCGTCGTGGTGGGCATCGGCGTGAACCTGGACTGGCCCGACATCCCGGCCGAGCTCGACGGCATCGCGACCGCGTGCAACCTCGAGGGCGGGCGCCCGGCGTCACGGGAGGACCTGCTCGCGGGCTTCCTCACCCGCTACGAGGCGCGTCTCGACGACCTCGACGAGACCCGGCGCGCGTACCGGAGCCGGCTCGGAACCATCGGTCGCCGGGTACGGGTCGAGCGCGCCCATGGCAACGTCATCGGGACCGCGGTCGGCATCGACGACGCCGGCCGACTCCTAGTGGACATGGATGCGGCCATCGAGGTGATCGCGGCCGGCGATGTCGTCCACCTTCGCGACGCGTGACGATTACGGGTCCGGATCCCGCGCTACGAGGGCGGTGAACGCGTCGCCCAGCCGGGTTGTGACTGGACCGGGCGCGGCGGGGAGCTTCTGACCGTCGACGCGCGCGATGGCCTGGACCTCGCGGGTCGTCGAGGAGAGGAACGCCTCGTCGGCCCGGTGCAGCGCATCCAGTGGGAGCGCCGCCTCCTCGATCGCGATGCCCATCTCGGCCGCGAGCTCGAGGATCAACGCCCGGGTCACGCCCAGTAGGCAGCCGGCCTCAGCGGGCGGGGTGTGGAGCACACCCTGGAAGACGAGGAAGACGTTCGAGCCGGTGGCCTCGCACAGGTCGCCACGTGTGTTCGGGAACACCGCCTCGCCGGCTCCGTGCTCGCGGGCGTACGCGAGCGCGCGGACGTTCTCGGCGTACGAGATGGTCTTGAGCCCCGCGATCGCCCCGCGCTCGTTCCGGGCCCACGGCACGGTGACCACGTCGGCGTCCGGCGTCCTCGGTGCGAGCTCGCTCGCCGCGACGATCACCGTGGGGGCGGCCTTGCCGCGTTCGGATCCGAGCGGCGACTCCCCGCCGGTGACCGTGACCCGGACCCGCGCCTCGCGCAGCCCGTTCGCCTCGAGCACGGCGTCCGCGGCGCGCCGGAGGATCCCCGATCCGGGGACCTCGAGCCCGATCCCATGCGCCGAGTACGCCAGTCGATCGTGGTGGCGGCGCCACGCGAACGGCACGCCGTCGTAGACCCGGAGCGTCTCGAACACGCCGTCGCCGACCAGCAACCCGTGATCGAGCGGCGAGATGCGCAACCGGGCAACATCGTCGAGCTCTCCGTTGACCCAGAGCTTCATCGACGGCTCACGGGTGCGCGACCGAGACCGCGTCGGAAGTGCCGACCCCGGCGCCGGCAACGGTGAGGAGTCGGGCCGCCTTG
This sequence comes from uncultured Acidimicrobiia bacterium, assembly GCA_963770095.1. Taxonomy (GTDB): domain Bacteria; phylum Actinomycetota; class Acidimicrobiia; order IMCC26256; family JAENVU01; genus Chersky-806. Next base: position 903,249 of record CAVYOO010000002.1, on the reverse strand, counting down.
AGCTCCGTCTCGTGCCACTCCGCGGCCGGCTGCGAGTCGGCGGTGATCCCGCCGCCGACTCCGAGCCGCGTGGTGCCCGCGGTCACGGTGAAGGTTCGGATGGCCACCGCGAGGTCCATGCGATCGGCGACGGTGTCGATCCAGCCGACGGCACCGCAGTAGATGCCGCGCGCGACCGGCTCGAGATCTTCGATCTCCTGCATGACGCGCTGGCTTCGGCGCGCCGGTCACCGACGCGGGTGGGAAGGTCGCGTGCAGCAGGCCGCCGACGCCGACGCCGTCGCGCAGCTCGGCGCGCACCGTGCTCACGAGGTGGACGAGCCCCGGATGCGTCTCGAGCTCGCACAATGCGGGCACGTCCACCGATCCCGGCACGCACACGCGCCCGAGGTCGTTGCGCGCGAGATCCACGATCATCACGTTCTCGGCCCGGTCCTTCGCGCTCGCGAGCAGCCGGGCCGGCGACACCGCGGTGCCCTTGATCGGGCGGGTCTCCACCTGCCGGCCTTCGACGCGCAGGAATCGCTCGGGGGACGCGGACACGACGGCGATCTCGTCGCCGACCGAGTCGGCTCCGGTGCGCAGGAAGGACGCGTGCGGCGCGGGGTTGCCGGATTCCAGCGCGCACCACAGCGCAACCGGATCGGCCGGCCGGTCAGAGGTGAGCCGGCGGGTGAGGTTGACCTGGTAGCAGTCGCCCGCCTCGATGTGCTCGACGATCGTCCGGACGCCGGCCTCGAACTCCGGCCGGTCCAGGCTCGACGCCCACGGCCCGAGGCCCGGCCCGAGATCGGGGGCCCGCCCGTTCGTCGCATCGTCGAGCGCGGCTTCGAGGTGCCGGCGCGCGGCGCCCCGACCGGAGACCCGGGCGGCGCCGGTGCGCCGGTCGATCTCCGCATGGGCCGTAAAGCGCATGAAGCACACATCCGGGACTGTGCCTTCGCGCACCGAAGGATCCGGACCGGACCGCCGGACCCGCTCGACGCTGGCCCCGAGCTCGTAGGTGACGAAGCCGGCCCACCACCCCGGACCGAGTCGATCCAGGCGATCGAAGGCGCCCGCGCCGTCCAGCGCGACGATCTCGTCGGCTCCGCAGGCCACCACCGCCCGCGATCCGTCGAACCCGACCGCGGCCGGGAGCTCCCGGGGCAACGCTGCCAGGATCGACCCGACCTCCATCGGTGCAGGGTAGAGGTTGTCCGGCCTCCGCTCGACTCTGCCGGGTCGCTTCGGCGTCCGCACTTCGTGCCCGCTCCCGCCTCCGCTCGCCTCTGCCGGGTCGCTTCGGGCGTCCGCACTTCGTGCCCGCTCCCGCCTCCGCTCGCCCCTGTACGTACATTTCCAAGGGGTTTCGGTACGATCTTGGGACCGTGGTTGCCTCCCTTCCGCCCTGGCGCGCCTTCGTTCGGCGTTACGTGATCGCCCTCGGGCTCACCTTCGTCCTCGTCGCGGCCGCGCTGGTCGTCGGCAATCAGGTCATCGACGACAAGCTGTCGAACATCCCGCGGATCGGGGGCCTGCAGCTCCCTGAGGGGCCGGGCGATGCCGGCAATTTCCTGATCATCGGCTCGGACTCGTGGGCGGGCCTGAACAACGCGAAGGCGTTCGGGACCGAGGCCGACACCGGCCCGCAGAAATCCGACACGTTGATGGTCGTGCACATCGATCCCGAAGCCAAGACCAGCCTCCTCGTCTCGTTCCCCCGCGACCTCATCGTGAACGTGCCGGGTCACGGTGAAGCGCTGATCAACTCCGCGTTCAACGACGGCCCGCAGAAGGTCATCGACACGCTCAAGGACAATTTCAACCTCGACGTGAACCACTACGTCGAGGTCAACTTCAACGCGTTCATCGGCATCGTCGACGCGGTCGGCAACATCCCGGTGTACTTCGCGGCGCCCGCCCGCGACAGCTACTCGGGGTTGAACATCACCACCCCCGGCTGCGTGAAGCTCGACGGGAACCAGTCGCTCGAGTACGTGCGCGCCCGCCATCTGGAGACCTACAACTCGCAGACCGGCCGATGGGAGGACGCCAGCCCCCGCGCCGACCTCGACCGCATCACCCGGCAACAGAACTTCATCCGGCGCCTCGCCGACGTGGCGGCCCGCAAGAGCGGATCGAACCCGCTCACCGCCCTCGAGGTCGCGGATGCCATCGTTCCCAAGCTCACGATCGACAAGCAGCTCGGCAAGCAGGACATCTTCCGCCTGGTCAACACGTTCCGGAAGGTGAACCCGAACGACGACAGTGCGGTCGAGATGCTGACGATCCCGGTCGAGCCGGCGAGTGACGGTGCGCACGTCGTGCTCAAGCAGCCCGACGCCGATTCCGTCCTCGCCCGGCTCCGCAGCTTCGGCACCCCGAAGGCATCGGGTGACGTGAAGCTGCTCCCGGCCCAGGTGCGGGTGCGGGTCCTCAACGCCTCCGGCGTCAACGGCCAGGCGGGCACGGCCCTGGGAGAGTTCCAGCGCTACAGCTTTGCCCCGGCCGGAACGGGCAACACCGGGATCCGGGAACGGACCGAGATCCATTACCGCCCCGGCAACGAGGACAAGGCGCTGCTCGTCGCCGGCTACATGCAGGGGATCGGCCAGGTGGTCGCCGACGACTCGATCTCGGACGCGGATGTGGTCGTGTACGTGGCCCAGGACTTCAAGGGCGTGAAGAAGCTCAGCAAGAAGAGCCTGAAGACCACGACGACGACCAAGGCCCCCAAGTCCAACGGGACTTCGAAGACGACGGCCCCCGCCGCGACCGGCTGCTGAGCCGGGAATCCCGGTAGGGGGAGTGGAGCCCCTAGAATTCCCCGATGCTCCGACTCGATGGTGACCGCGGCGGCGGTCGACGGGTGCCACGAACGGCTGGGACGCCGGGGCACAGGAGAAGAAGGAATCGGGTTCGATGAGTGATGTCGCGGTCATCGGGGCCGGCTACGTGGGGTTGACCACCGCAGCCTGCCTGGCCCACCTGGGTCACAAGGTCACGTGTGCGGACATCGACCGGGAGCGGGTCGCCGCACTCTCGAAGGGCGAGATCCCGATCCTCGAGGACGGGCTGCAGGCGCTGGTGGACGAAGGGCTGACGTCGCGCCGGCTCTCGTTCGTCGTGGGTGCGGAGAACGCCGCCGCGATCGCCGATTTCGTGTTCCTGTGCGTCCCGACACCGCAGGCCGAAGACGGCTCGGCCGACCTGTCGTTCGTCGAGGACGTCGCCCGGGAGATCGCGCCGGTCCTGCGCGGGGGCGCCGTGGTGATCAACAAGTCGACGATGCCCGTGGGATCCACCCGCCTGGTGCAGCGGATCCTCGCGGAGGCGGGCGCGGTGATCGACCAGCTCGGTGTCGCGTCGAACCCCGGAGTTCTTGCGCGAAGGTTCGTCGGTCCGGGACTTCCTCCAGCCGAACCGCGTCGTCATCGGCTGCGACGACCCGTCCGTCGCGGTCCGGGTGAGCGAGCTCTACCGGTCGCTCAACGCGCCGATGCTCGTCACCGACCCGGCCTCGGCCGAGATGATCAAGTACGCGTCGAACGCCTTCCTGGCGACCAAGATCTCGTTCATGAACGCGATTGCGAACCTGTGCGAGAACGTCGACGCGGATGTGCGCGAGGTCGCGCTCGGGATGGGCTATGACCAGCGCATCGGCTTCGAGTTCCTGCACCCGGGGCCTGGCTACGGCGGGTCGTGCTTCCCGAAGGACACCGCGGCCCTGCTCTACGCGGCGCGCAGCAACGGCTACGACTTCTCGTTGCTCGAGGGCGTGGTGGACGTCAACCTGCGCCAGCACGAACGCATGGTGGAGAAGGTGCGGAGCCTGGCCGGCGGCTCCCTCGACGGTGCCCCGATCGCGGTCTGGGGGCTCACCTTCAAGGCGAACACGGACGACCTGCGGGACTCACCGGCGCTCGTGATCGCCCGCCGGTTGATCGAGGAAGGCGCGAACGTCCGGGCCTACGACCCGGCTGCGGCCGAGCGCGCGGCCGAGCTCGTCCCCGGGCTCGAGGTGGTCGCGGACCCGTACGTCGCGTGTGACGGGGCCCGGGTCCTGGCGGTGCTCACGGAGTGGGACGAGTTCCGCTGGCTGGACTTCGACCGGGTGTTGGCCGCGCTGGAGCACCCCGCGGTGCTCGACGCCCGTAACCTGCTCGATCCGGTCGCGCTCCGGCGGCGCGGATTCACCTACGAGGGAGTGGGCCGCTAAGTGGACAACGGACCGCGGCGACGAGCCACCGACCATCCGCGGCCGCGTGCCGTCGTCACCGGAGCAGCAGGTTTCCTCGCGTCACATCTCTCCGAGCGTCTGATCGATTCCGGGTGGGACGTCATCGGTCTCGACAACATGCTCACCGGCCGCATGGAGAACCTCTCCAAACTCCTCTCGCGGCCCGAGTTCACGTTCGAGCGCCATGACGTCACGACCTTCATCCACGTCGGTGGCGCGGTCGATGCGGTACTGCACTTCGCGAGTCCCGCGAGCCCGCAGGACTACCTCGAGCACCCGATCAAGACGATGAAGGTCGGTGCGCTGGGTACCCACAACACGCTCGGACTCGCGCTCTCCAAGCAGGCGAGGTACCTGCTCGCGTCGACGAGCGAGGTCTACGGCGACCCCCGGGTGCATCCGCAACCGGAGACCTACTGGGGCAACGTCAACCCGATCGGGCCACGCGGCGTGTACGACGAGGCCAAGCGGTTTGCCGAGGCGCTGACGCTTGCGTACCACCGGGCGCACGGCCTCGACGTTCGCATCGTCCGGATCTTCAACACGTACGGCCCGCGGCTGCGCCCCGCGGATGGCCGCGTCGTCTCGAACTTCCTCGTCCAGGCGATGGAGGGCAAGCCGCTCACCATCTACGGCGACGGGGAGCAGAGCCGTTCGTTCTGCTACGTCGACGACCTCGTCGGTGGGATCGTCAGCTTGTTGCGGTCCGACCACGTCGGTCCCGTGAACATCGGCAACCCGAACGAGTTCACGATCCTCGAGCTCGCGCGAGGCGGTGCTCGAGGTCACCGGCTCTGCGTCGGAGATCACCTTCGAGCCGCTCCCCGTCGACGACCCGACCCAGCGCCAGCCGGACATCACGCTGGCGCGCGAGATGCTCGGCTGGGAGCCCGAGGTGCAGCTGCGGGAAGGGCTGACGCGCACCTACGAGTGGTACCGGAAGGAACGGGGTCAGTGAGCGAAGGCGGGAGCGGGCACGAAGTGCGGAGGCCGGAGCGACCCGAAGTGGTGACGGAAACGGTTCGCGGGCAGTACGACCCGGTCGCGTACAAGAAGCTGTCGGTGATCGTGCCGGTCTTCAACGAGCGCAACACCGTCGTCGAGATCCTCCGGCGGATGCGCGCGGTCGAGCTTCCTCTCGACCGCGAGTTCATCGTGGTCGACGACGGCAGCGACGACGGCACCCGCGCGGTGCTCACGCAGCTCGGCGACAGCACGGTGAAGATCGTCTCCCACCCCCAGAACCGGGGGAAGGGCGCGGCGATCCGGACCGGCCTCGAACACGTCACGGGTGACCTCGTGCTCATTCAGGACGCGGATCTCGAGTACGACCCGGACGACTGGTCCCGGCTCCTCGCCCCGATGCTGAAGGGCCGCGCCCAGGTGGTCTACGGCTCGCGCTTCACCGGCGAGCACCGCAACATGCTGTTCCTGCACTGGGCCGGGAACAAGGCGCTGTCACTGACGACCAACCTGCTGTACAACACCACGCTCTCGGACATGGAGACGTGCTACAAGCTCTTCGATCGGGAGGTGATCCGCGACATCACCCTGAAGTCCGACCGCTTCGACTTCGAGCCCGAGATCACCGCGAAGGTCCTGCGCAAGGGGATCCGGATCTACGAGGTCCCGATCTCGTACGCGGGCCGCGAATTCGACGAGGGCAAGAAGATCACCTGGCGCGACGGGTTCGCCGCGTTGTACGCACTCGTCAAGTACCGCTTCGTCGAATAGGGCGACGGTGCCGGACCCGCACGCGCAACCGCAGTGGGCGGCGGTCATCGTCAACTACGAGGCCGGCCCTTCCCTCACGAGCTGTGTCGCTTCGTTGCTCGCCGACCGGTCCGCCGGGGGCCCGCCCGAGGTCGTCGTGGTGGATAACGGCTCCGCCGACGGATCCGTCGCTCGACTCCACACTGCGTTTCCCGACGTGCCGATCGTCGATCCGGGGGCCAACCTCGGCTACGGCCGGGCGGCCAACCTGGGCATTGCCGCGACGCGGGCGCCGGTGGTCGCAGTGCTGAACCCGGACGCCGAGGTCGCGGTGGGGACCGCCGCCGCGGTCCTCGGGCGCTTCGAGCGCGACGAACGGCTCGCGGCCGTCGGGCCCCAGCTGTTCAACCCGGACGGCACGCGGTACCCGTCCGCCCGGTCGGCCCCATCGCTTCGCGACGCGGTGGGTCACGCCGTCCTCGGCACGGTCGCGCCGGAGAACCGGTTCACGCACTCCTACCGCCAGCTCGACGCCGACCCGGAAGTGGCGCGCGACGTCGAGTGGATCTCGGGCGCGGCGATCTGGCTCCGCCGCGACGCGCTGGACCGGGTCGGGGGCTGGGACGAGCGGTTCTTCCTGTTCTTCGAGGACGTCGACCTGTGCCGGAGCCTTGGTGCCGACGGCTGGCGGATCAGCTACGAGCCCGGTGGGCGGGTCGTGCACGCTGTCGGTGGGAGCCGGGCCCGGCGCCCGTTGCGCTCGATCCTCGAACACCACCGGGCCGCCTACCAGTACGCCGCGAAGTGGTGGCGCGGCCCGCGCCGCCTGCTCCTGCCCGTCGCGGCCGTGTTCCTGAGCGCCCGGGGCGCGGTCGTAGCGGGCGCGGCCGCGGTCCGGAGCCGGCCGGGAATGGTCGAGACCACCGAGTAACCTGGGCCCCGCCATGGCCAAAGCGAGCAAGTACAACCGCGCCCGGATCCGCTCCCGAGTCCGTCGCCCGAAGCGTCGGAGCGGCTCGATGATCTGGTCGGTCGCGACCGCGATCATCGTCGTCGTCGGGGTGGCGCTCGTCGTCGCCAGCGTCATGGACCGCAAGAGCACCGCCGACGCGGCACCCAAGATCGGCGACCACTGGCACGCGTACCTGGGGGTCAACGTGTGCGGGACGTGGCTGCCCGATGCGCCCCAGTTCGAGGACCGGGCGGGCGAGGCGGGCGTCCGGGCGGGCCTTCACTCCCATGGCGACGGGCTGATGCACTTCCACCCCTTCGCGACCGATGAGTCGGGGGACAAGGCCACGGTCGGGCGGTACATGAGCTACGGCGGCTGGGACCTCTCGAGCGATTCCTTCAAGCTCTGGGACGGCCAGGAGCACAAGACCGGCCAGACGTGTGGGAATGGTGCCGACGCGAAGCCCGCCGAGGTCCAGTGGACCGTCGGCCGGTTCGGCAAGCCCTGGACCGGCACTCCGATGAGCGGCAACCCCGCGGATTACAAGCCCAAGAACGGCGACATCGTGGCGATCTACCTGCTCCCGAAGGGCGCGAAGCTCGAGGAGCCCCCGCAAGCCGAGCAGGCCCTGACCAACATCAGCGACCTCAACGGCGCACCTGTCCAGGGGACCCCGTCCACGGTGCCGACCGGGAGCACGGACAGCACCGTGCCGGCTGCGACGACCCCGTCGACCCCGGCGACCGGGGACACCACGCCCTCCAGCACCCCGTGAAGGCGGTCGTACTCGTCGGGGGGCAGGGCACGCGCCTTCGCCCGCTGACGCTCACGACGCCCAAGCCGCTCCTGCCGATCGCCAACGTCCCGTTCATCGAGCGTCAGCTCGCGTGGCTGGGCCACCACGGCGTCGACGAGGTCGTGCTCTCACTGGGGTATCTCCCGGACGCGTTCATGGAGCACTTCTCCGATGATCGCTTCGGCGACATCAAGCTTCGCTTCGTCGTCGAGCACGAACCGCTCGGGACGGCGGGCGGCATCCGGTTCGCGGCCGAGGGGATCGACGACCGGCTGTTGGTCTGCAACGGCGACGTCCTCACCGACCTCGATCTGGGTGCACTCCTGCGCTTCCACGAGGAGCGGGCGGCCGCGGCGACCATCGCGCTGACCCAGGTCGGCGATCCATCCGCGTTCGGTGTGGTGCCGACCCGGACCGACGGTGAGGTCGTCGTGTTCGTCGAGAAGCCGCCTCCCGGTCAGGCGCCGAGCAACTGGATCAACGCCGGCACCTACGTCCTGGAGCCCGAGGTCATCGACGCGATCCCGGCCCGGCTCACCGTCTCGATCGAGCGCGAGACGTTCCCGCGGATGCTCGAGGGGCCGGGTCGGCTCTACGCGATGCGCTCGGATGCGTACTGGCTCGATATCGGGACCCCCCAGAAGTACCTCCAGGCGCAGCTCGACGTCGCGAAGGGTCGGCTCGGCCGCCCGCCCGTGGTCGGCGCGATCGAGCGGGCCGAGGCGGTCTGGGTCGAGCCCGCCGCGGTGATCCACGAGACCGCGGACATCGTCGGGCCGGCCGTCATCGGGGTGGGGGCACGGGTCGGGGCGGACGCCCGCGTCGAGGCCTCGGTGCTCGGTCCCGGGACGATCGTGGGCGAGGGGAGTAACTTGCTCCGCTCGGTGGTGCTTCGGGGTGCGACGGTGGCTCCGGGTGAGCGAGTGACGGACAAGGTGGTCAGCCCCGACGCGGTGCTGCCCTGCGGCTAGGAGAACAACGTGAAAGCGCTCGTGACCGGTGGGGCCGGGTTCATCGGGTCCACCCTCTCTGACCGGCTGCTGGCCGAGGGCTGGGACGTCGACGTCGTTGACGACCTCTCGACCGGTTCCCTCGCGAACCTCGCGGACGCCCGGTCGCTCGGCAGTCGCAAGTTCTCCTTCCACCGCCTCGACGTCCGCTCGCCGGCGATCACCGATCTCATCGGCCATCGCAAGCCCGACGTGGTGTTCCACCTCGCGGCGCAGGCCGACGTCCGCGTCTCGGTCGCGCGCCCGGTCTTCGACGCGGAGGTCAACATCCTCGGCACGTTGAACGTCTGCCAGGGCGCACTCGCGGCCGGGACCCAGAAGGTCGTCTTCGCCGCGTCCGGCGGCACGCTCTACGGCACCCCCGAGCACCTTCCGGTCCGGGAGGGCCATCCCCAGCGGCCGGAGTCGCCGTACGGCGTCGCGAAGAAGGCGTCGTGTGACTACCTCCACTACTACCGGGAGATCCACGGGCTCGAGTACTCCGCGCTGGCGTTTGCCAACGTGTACGGACCGCGCCAGGACCCGCACGGCGAGGCCGGGGTCGTCTCGATCTTCACCGGCATGATGCTCGACCGCAACCGCCCGACGATCTTCGGCGACGGCAAGCAGACCCGCGACTTCGTCTACGTGGACGACGTGGTCGACGCGCTCTTCCGCGCATCGGACCGCGGCGGTGGTCTCGTCATCAACATCGGGACCGGCATCGAGACCAGTGTGCAGGAGCTCTACGACTCGATCGCCCGCTCGACCGGGTACACGGAGACGGCGAACAACGCGCCGGCCCGTCCGGGTGAGCTCCAGCGTTCGTCGCTCGACCCCGGTCGCGCGGAGATCCACCTCGGCTGGAAGCCCTGGACCGATCTCGACACGGGTGTCGACCTCACGCTCGAGTGGTTCAAGGCCCAGCGGCGCCGGGGGGCGTTGAGCCGCTACCGGAACGCCCGGAGCTGATCCAGCGGGATCGGTGGTCGCGGGCGCCCGACGTACGTGGGGTCCGGGTGGCCGACGAGCACGAGCGTGTGCGGGAGCCACTCCGTCGGGAGCGCGAGCGCGTCGCGCGCGGCTTCGGGGCAGAAGATCGGCGCGGCCACCCAGCACGAAGCCAGACCGGCGTCGGCTGCCGCGACCATGAGGTTCTCGACCGCGGCGCCGAGTGACAGGAGGGCCATGCCCCACTCGGCGCGCTCGGCGGTTCGGGTCGGGGTAGCGGTCGAGCCCGTCCCAGGTGAGGCACGCGAGGACGAGCGCCGGAGCGTCCATGAGCTTGCGGTGGGACGCGTCGACGAGCTCGTCGACCCGCTCGGCCGCAACGCCGTCGGCGGAGAGGTCCGAGCGCCACCGCTCGCCCATGCCGGTCGCCAGGTCGCGCTTCGCCGCGTCGGTGTCGATCGCGACGAAGCGCCACGGTCGGGAGTGGTGCGGCGCCGGTGCGATGCACGCCGCCTCCACCAGCGCGTCGAGCGTCTCGCGCGCGACGGGCGCAGCGGTGAACGCACGGATCGACCGCCGCGCTTCCAGGAACGCAGGAACTGTTCCGCTCACCCGCGCACCCCCCGGGTCTCCGGCCGTCGGTTGCGTTCGGTTCCCCTACGGACCCGGATGCAACAAACGGGTGGTGGTGTGGGAGCCAGGACCGGGGTCATCGGAAGAGGTCGTCGCTCGGGGCGCGGATGAGCTCGTTGACGGAGCCGTCGCGGAACCAGGTCGGGTCGAGGCCGCGGACGATCGCGACGGGCACCGCCGCGGCCTTGCCCATGACGAGCTCCGCGGCGCCCGCGACCTCGTCAGCCAGCGCGACCTCGGTGACGTGCAGGTCGCGGCCCAACGCGTCCGTCTCGCCACGAAGGTCGAGGACGGCGGCGAGCCCGGACACGCCGATCGCGACGTCCGTGAGCCCGTGGCGCCACGCGTGACCGAACGTGTCGGAGACGACGACCGCGACGTCGACCCCGCCGGCGACGCGGACCGTGTTGCGGATCCGGTGTGCGGAGCGGTCACCGTCGACGGGCAGGAGTGCGGCATTCCCGTCCTCGACGTTGGAGAGGTCCACGCCCGCATTCGCACAGACGAAGCCGTGCCGGGTCTCGCTGATGATCAGGTCGCCCCGGCGGCGCAGGATCCGTACCGATTCGGCTTCGACCAGCGCGCGCCGGGCGTCGAGGTCCTGGTGGTCGAGGGGCACCAGGCGGTTCTCCGCCTTCGACACGATCTTCTGGGTGACCACGATGCAGTCGCCGTCCGCCAGCGGCGTGTCCTGGGCGGCTGCCGCCGTGGTGATCAGCTCGCCCAGCGGATCGCCGGGACGGATCTCCGGGATTCCCGCGACCGGGATGATGGTGAGCGCGCCCACGGATCAGGCGACGGCGTCGAGGGTGTGCCGCGCCAGTGCGGCCGCCACCCGGGCGTCGGTCATCAGCGTGTCGGCGACGACGGCATGCACCCCCGTGGCCTCGACCTCGCGGGCGAGGTGCTCGTCACCGGAGTCGATGACGAGCGTGCCGCAGAAGTCGGCGTAGGCGCGCGCGACCCCGACACAGCTGACTTCGATCCCCAGGGGGCCCATGAGCCGGTCAGCCGGGCCCTTCACCGGGGCCCCCGCGATGATCGGGCTCACCCCGACCACGCGGTCGCGACGGCGGGTGAGCACCTCTCGGACGCCCGGCACGGCGAGGATCGGGCCGATCGAGATCACCGGGTTCGACGGGCAGACGAGGACGGTCTCGGCCTGCTCGAGGGCCTCGAGCACGCCGGGTGCCGGCGCCGCGGCGTCGATCCCGTCGAAGCCCACCGAGACCACCGGCGGGTTGGCGCGCTCCCGCACGAACCACTCCTGCATCGCGAGCACCTCGTTGCGGCCGTCGTCGCGGCGCACCGTCACTCGCGTGGCGATGCGGTCATCGGACATCGGCAGGAGGTGGGGGACAACGCCCCAGGCCGCCGCGATCTCGCTCGAGACCTCCGAGATCGTGGCGCCCTCGGCCAGGCGCTCCGTCCGGTAGATGTGGGTGCCCAGGTCGCGGTCGCCGAGCCGGAACCAGGTGTCCTGGCCGTAACGGTCGAGCGCGTCCATGGTCACGAAGGTCTCGCCCGCGAGCCCCCAGCCCTGCTCGGGGTGCTCGGCGCCGGCGAGCGTGTACGTGACGGTGTCGAGGTCGGGGCACACGTAGAGGCCGTGGAACACCTCGTCGTCGGCGGTGTTGACGATCACCGTCACCGCCTCGGGGGGCACGACCCGCACGAGGCCCCGCAGGAAGCGGGCGGCTCCGACCCCACCTGCGAGCGCTACCAGCATGGGGCGAGCCTAAGCCGTGAACGCGGAGAAGGTCCCCTCCGAGGAGGGGACCTTCTCCGCATCGGTCGCGGCGACGGGACACCGCGACCGTGGGCGTCTCTCGTCTCGGTGTCGGTTCAGCCGTTGTCGTTGACGGCCTTCGGAACCGCAGTCGGGGCGCTGGGCTTGCGACCCTGGACCCGGGCCCGGCCGACCTCGATCACGTTGGAGAGCTGCTCGGGGATCGCGGACACGGTGGCCGTGACCGTGTCGGGCAGCGAGATCGTGCGCAGCTGCTCGATGACCGGCTCGACGCGGACCCGGAGGTCACCGACGACCGGCTCGGCCCACACCCGCGGGTCGACGCTCCGGGCCGCGCCCGCACCGGCCTTCACCTGGGAGCCGACCGCGTCGAGCGTGCTGCCGACCGTTGCGGTCATGGTGCCGCTGACGGAGGAGCCGAGGTTTCCGACGGTGCCGGTGACGGTGGTGCCGAGATCGCCGAGGCTCGCCGCGCAACCGGTGGCGCGGGCCTTGATCGAGTCGGTCTGGTGGGCCAGGGAGCTGCGGGCGTCCTTGCGGATCGAGCTCGCCCGGGAGATGGCGTCGCGGCGCTTGACCTGCGCCTGCTGGAAGCCGAGCACGCCGACCCCGACGACGACGTAGGCCGTGTCGGTGGCGGTCTTGCGGAGGTTGACGTCCATGGTGTGAAGCACTCCTTCGGTGGTGCGCGAGTGGTGCGGCCTGAAGCCGGCTGGGGGCCGATCGGCCTCGCCAGTGCATGCACCATAACGCATACTGCTAACTTTTGCAAGCATCCCGGGAGGACCGGTCTTCGGACACGTTGTGCGGGCGTGCCCCGGCGGTGCCATGGGTCCCGACCCCCTCGGAAGTACGCTCGACCGGCCCATGAACAGCACTCCGACCCCCTCCGACGGGCCGATGCTCGACTCGGAGACCCCCGAGGAGACGTCGGAGCCGGTTTCCGCCCCGCCGGTGGTCGCGGTCGTGGTCACGCGGGACCCCGGGCCGTGGCTCGAGGAGGGCTTGGCGGCGCTCGGCGCGTCCGACTACCCCGCCCTCACGGTTCTCGTCCTGGACGCCGGATCGGCGGTCGATCCCACCGAACGCGTCGCCGGCGCGCTCCCCGGCGCCTACGTGCGCCGGCTCCGCGAGGCCGGGGGCTTCGCGAAGGCGGCGAACGACGTCATCGACGTGGTGAAGGGCGCGACCTTCATCCTGTTCTGCCACGACGACGTGGTCGTCGACCCCACCGCGATCCGCCTGCTCGTCGAGGAGGCGTACCGGTCCAACGCGGCGATCATCGGACCGAAGCTCGTCGAGTACGACCACCCCGAGGTCCTCCTCGAGGTCGGCCAGGCCATCGACCGGTTCGGGACCCCGCACTCGGGCATCGAACCGGGCGAGCTCGATCAGGAGCAGCACGACTCGGTGCGCGACGTGTTCTTCGTCTCGAGCACGGTCATGCTCGTGCGCTCCGATCTGTTCGTCGAGCTGGGGGGCTTCGACGAGAAGACGTTCCCCGGTGCGGAGGATCTTGACCTGTGCTGGCGGGCGCGCATCGCCGGGGCGCGGGTGATGGTGGCCCCGGACGCGCGGGCCCGGCACCGCCAGGCCGACACGGCGAACGACACCGACGTGACGCCCGCGGTCCTGCAGCGCAGCCGCCTCAGGGCGATGCTGAAGTCGGCGTCCGGCTGGTCACTCGCGTACCTCGTGCCGATCGCGCTCGTGCTCGCCGTCGTCGAGGTCGTCGCCTTCTTCCTCACTCGTCGGCGTGACCGCGCCCGAGCCCTCATAGGCGCCTGGGTGTGGAACATCCGCAGCTTCGGTGAGCTCCGCGGGGCGCGTCACTCCGCGCAGGCGCTTCGGCGCGTCCCGGACGTGGACCTCCGCTCGCTCCAGGTCCGCGGCAGCGCCCGGGTGCGCGGGTACGTCGCCGGGTCGTTGCACGCCGAGGACCGCATCCGCTCGATCTCGGAGCGCAGCCGGGACCTGTCAGGAAGCGCATCCGGCCGGGTGCGCGATCCCGCCACCATCGCGGCACTGGCGTTCATGGCCCTGGTGCTCGTCGGATCGCGGTCGCTGATCTTCGGTCGGGTACCGGTCATCGGCCAGCTCCCCGGTTGGCCCGGCGTCAGCGGTCTCGTGGAGGCGTTCACGTCCGCGTGGCGGTATTCGGATCTCGGCTCGGCGACTCCCGCTCCCGCGCAGCTCGGCGTGTTCTCGGTGCTCGGGTCGCTGCTGCTCGGTGCGACGGGGCTCGCCCGGACCGTCATCGTCGTCGGCGCGCTGCCCGGTGGCGTGTTCGGCGCCTGGCGGCTCGGCCGGCGCATCACCGGCCCCGGAATCGCCGCGGTGGCCGCCGCGTTGGCCTACGGAATCAACCCGCTGCCGCGCAACGCGATCGCGGCCGGCCGCTTCGGCCCACTCGTGCTGTACGCGCTCGCGCCGTTCATCATCTCGAGCCTGCTTCGGGTCGGTGGATATCTCCCGGAAGCGACACCCCGGCGGTGGTGGCGTGCGGTGGTCGCGATCGGCGCGTTGGTCGCGCTCGCGACGGCCGCGTGGCCGCCTGCGATCCTGTTGCCATTCCTGGTCGCGCTGGCGCTCACGCTCGCGCAACCCATTGCGCGCGGTGCCGGTGAGCTGCGCTCGCTCTGGCGGGCAACCGGGGTCGCAACCGGCATCGGCCTCGTGTTGTTGCTGCCGTGGCCGCTCGCCTACCTGCGGGGAGGTGACCGCCTGGCCGCACTGGGATTCGCGTTCAGGCTCGACGACAGCTTCTCCCAGATCCTTCGGTTCCAGACCGGACCCAACGGCGCCGGCCTTTCGGGATGGGTGATTGCCGGAACTGCGCTGCTCGTCCTCGTGCTCGCGTCGGGCCCGCGGCTGGTGTGGGCGACGCGCGCGTGGGTGCTCGCGCTCGTGTCGTTCGCGTGCGTGTGGCTTCCCTCGCGGTTCTTCTTCGGCGACCCGATGCCGGCGGTGGAGGGCCTTCTGGTCCCGGCCGCGCTCGGCATCTCACTTGCCGTCGGCCTCGGTGTCTCGGCATTCATCGAGGACGTCCGCCAGTTCCACTTCGGGTGGCGTCAAGTCGCCGCCGTGGGCGGCGCGATCGCTCTGTCCTTCCCGATCCTCGCGTTCTCCGTCGATGCCCTCGACGGCCGCTGGCACATGCCGCCGACGGACTGGAACGCGAACTTGTCCTGGATGCGCTCCGAGCAGGAGAACGGTCAGTTCCGGGTCCTGTGGCTCGGCAATCCCGCGGTGCTCCCGGTCGATCCCGTCGTGCACGGCGACGTCGGCTTCGGCGTGACCAACGACGGTCCGGGGATGTCCGGACCGCGCTTCCGCCGCCCGCCGGCGGCTCGAGCAAACGGCTGGCCGATGCGGTGGACATCCTGAGCGAGCGGCGCAGCAACCGCGTGGGCGCGCTGCTCGGACCGATGGGCGTCCGCTACATCGCGGTTCCGCAGCGCCCCGATCCGGGGCTCGAGCACACCGACCCCGCGCCCCCGTCGCTCCTCATCGCGCTGGGCGACCAGCTCGATCTCGTCCGGCTGGAAGGTCCACCAGGATTGGACCTGTACGAGAACCGGGCGTGGATCCCGGAAGCCGCCGCACTGCCCGCCGACGCGGTTGGCGGGTGGTCGAGCGGACGCGGAAGGGCCGCCCGTCGGGGCGACCGCAGCCCGACCGGTACGCGACGGGGTGCGAGCTCCCGCGGGCGCGATCCTCTGGAGCCAGTCCTACGACAGCGCGTGGAAGGCGACGTCTCGCGGTTCGTCGTTGCCCCACCGCCGCGCGTTCGGCTGGGCCAACGGCTACACCCTTGACCGCGCGGGTTCGGTCTCGCTCACCTACGAGAATCAGTGGCTGCGCTATCCCGTCGTGATCCTCGAGCTCGCTCTGGTCTTTGGTGCGTTCTGCGTGTGGCGGGGGAGCGTCCGGTTCCGGCGACCGTTCCGGCGTCGTCCAGTCGAGGAAGTGAGATCGTGAGCCCGTTGGAGGGCCGACGGGGCCGGATCGTCGTGATCGTCGTGGTTGTCGGCTGCCTGCTCGCGGGCGCGCTGATCGATCGCAGCGCATCGGACACCTCGGCCGACAGCCAGAAGCTCATCGCGCTCGGTCCACGCGTGCCGTCGGCGGATGCGGTCGAGACGTCGTGGTACTGCGCCGCGGGCACCGCGAACCCCGGCGGTCGCGGCGGACGAGCGCGTCTACATCGCGAACATCGACCGTGGCGTGGCGCACGCGCGCATCAGCGTCATGCAGGGTCCGGAGGCTGCCCCGAAGGTGACCACCATCGACGTGAAGGGCAAGACGCTCGCTTCCTTCCGCGTCGCGGACATCCTCCCGATCGCCGAGCCGGGGGTGCTGGTCGAGGTGACCGGCGCACGCGCGGTCGTCACGCACTCGGTGACGGGCAATGGCGACGACGGTGTCGGCCCGTGCGCGCGTGATGCTGCGCCGGAGTGGCACTTCGCCGCCGGGACGACCGCGAAGGGTGCCCTGCTGAACCTCGCGCTGTTCAACCCTTTCGCCGACGACGCGATCGTCGACATCGACTTCCTCACCCAAGCCGGCCCGCTCGCCCCGGAAGACCTCCAGGGCTTCGTGGTGCCCGGGCACAGTCGGGTCACGGTACCGGTGCACGACAATGCCCGGCGCGACGATCTCGTTGCCACGGAGGTGACGGCGCGGCGCGGTCGGGTCATCGCCGAGCAGACCCAGCTGCTCGACGGGACCGACGGTCGGCAGGGCCTGGCGCTCTCGCTCGGCGCACCGCGGCTCTCGAAGCGCTGGGAGTTCGCGAGCGGGGGCGTCGTCTCCGGCCGGACCCAGACGATGGTGATCGCGAACGCGGCCGCCGAGCCCACGACCGCGATCGTGCGGACCCGCCTGGACGGTGGAGCGCTCGAACCGGAATCGGTGAGCATTCCGGGCGGTACCGCGATCGCCGTGGACCTCGGGAGTCGCGTGCCTCCGGGCGTCGGGTTCTCGGCCGTCGTCGAGGGTCGGATCCCACTCGTCGCCGAATCGTTCGTCGCGGTGCGCGCGCCGGTCCCCGCAGCGGAGCGCGGCATCGCCACCGAGATCGGGTCACCGCATCCCGCCCGTAGCTGGATCGACGTACCCGCCCGGTCGACCGCCGGCTCGCAGGACTCCGTCGCCGTGCTCAACCCCGGGCGCGCCGCGGTGACGTTCCGGCTACGCGTGATCCGCGCCGGCGAGGTGCTGACTCCACCGAAGACGGCGCGGGTGCGCGTCGCGGCGGGCAAGCGCTCGGTCGTCGATCTCGCAACCCTCCGGGTGCCGGCGGATGCCTTCATCGTGATCGACGCGAGCGGTCCAGTGGTTGTGGACCGCGAGTCTTCGGCGATGCCGGGCGTGACGGCGGCGGCGACGGTCCCCGACCTCGAACGATGATCCTGCGGGTCGGCATCGGAGCGGTGCTGCTCGTCGTGGCGGTCGTCGTTGCGTTGATGCTGGAACGGCGGCGCGCGGTGACGGCTTCGCCCGTCCGCGACACGTATCCGGTCCCGCGCCAGCTGTACCGGCCGGACTTTCCCCAACCCGAGTCACCGTGGCTCGTCGCGCTCTTCTCGTCGAGTACCTGTGACTCGTGCGCGTCGATCCGCGAGAAGGTGCTCGCGCTCGGATCCGCCGAGGTCGCCGTATGCGACATCGAGTTCTCGCGGGCGCGCGATCTCCACGAGCGCTACGCCATCTCGGGAGTGCCGATGGTCCTCATCGCCGACCGCGAGGGAGTCGTGCGCCAGTCCTTCGTCGGGCCGGTGACCGCGACCGACCTCTGGGCCGCGGTCGCGGAGATCCGAACCGCCTGAGCGGCTGGGTTAGATGGCGGGAAGCGGGTGCCCGTCCTCATCGATGGGCTGACCGTCGTCGTCCACCGTCTCGACGGTGCCGTCGGCCAGCACGACCTTGCGCGGGCCACCGGCCCGGTAGCCCATCGCGTCGTCGACCAGCCGCTCGACCTCGAGCCCGTCGAGGGTCTCGTGCTCCAGCAGCGCCTTCGCCACCGCTTCGAGGCCGGGCCGGTACCGGGTCAGCATCTGGAGCGTGCGCTCCTCCTGGGAGCGGAGGATGCGCTCCACCTCCTCGTCGATGACCCGGGCCGTCTCGTCCGAGTAGTCGCGGGTGTGGACGAGGTCCTCACCGAGGAACACCGCGCCCTGCGAGCCCCACGCCATCGGTCCGATGCGGTCCGACATCCCCCATTCCCGCACCATCCGGCGCGCGATCTCGGTGCCGCGCACCAGGTCGTTCTGTGCTCCGGTGGACTGCGACTCGAAGATCAGCTGCTCCGCGACGCGACCGCCGAGCAACACGGAGAGCATGTCGTCGAGGAAGTCCTTGTCGTGGGAGTACTTCTCCTCTTCGGGGAGCTGCTGGGTCATGCCGAGCGCCATGCCCGTGGGGAGGATCGTCACCTTGTGGACCGGGTCGGCGTGGTCGAGGACGTAGGCCGCCACGGCGTGCCCACCCTCGTGGTACGCGGTGTGCTCCTTCTCTTCCTCGTTCATCACGACGGTTGGCCGCTTGAGACCCATGAGCACGCGGTCGCGGGCGTCCTCGAAGTCCTCGCGGTGCACGGCGGTCTCGCCCCGGCGCACCGCGAACAGCGCGGCCTCGTTCACCAGGTTCGCGAGGTCGGCGCCCGACATGCCCGGCGTGCCGCGGGCGACGACGGCGACGTCGACGTCGTCGGCGATCTTCTTGTCGCGGAAATGGACCTTGAGGATGTCGACCCGCTCTTCCTGGGTCGGGAGCGGGACCATGATCTGGCGGTCGAAGCGCCCCGGGCGCAGGAGCGCGGAGTCGAGGATGTCGGGCCGGTTCGTGGCCGCGATCATCACGATGCCGACGCTGGTCTCGAAGCCGTCCATCTCGGCGAGCATCTGGTTGAGCGTCTGCTCGCGCTCGTCGTGGCCGCCACCGAGGCCGGCACCACGCTTGCGGCCGATGGAGTCGATCTCGTCGACGAAGATGATCGCGGGCGCCTGCTTGCGCGCGGTGGCGAACAGGTCGCGTACGCGCGCCGCGCCGACTCCGACGAACATCTCCATGAAGTCCGAGCCGGTGATCGCAACGAACGGCACGCCGGCTTCACCGGCGACGGCGCGTGCGAGCAGCGTCTTGCCCGTCCCTGGAGGGCCGACGAGCAACACCCCGCGCGGGATGCGCGCGCCGATCTCCTTGAACTTGCCCGGGTTCTTCAAGAAGTCGACGACCTCGGTGATCTCCTGCTTCACCGGTCCGTAGCCCGCGACGTCGGCGAAGGTCGTCTTCGGCTTCTCAGCGTCGTAGACCTTGGCGCGGCTGCGGCCGATGTTCATGACCGCGCCCATCTGGCCCTGCGCGCGGCGGTTCATCCACACGAAGAAGCCGACGATGAGCACCAGCGGCAGCACCCACAACAGGATGCCGAGCAGCGGGTTCGAGCTCTCGCGGACGTACTTGACGTCGACGCCCTGCTTCTCGAGGTTCTTCAGCTGTCCCGGCTGCAGGTCGTCGTTCGGGCCCGAAGACGTGAACTCCTTCTTGCCGTCCTGCGCGGCCTTGAACTCACCGCTGAGCGCACCGTTCGACGGGTCGTAGGACACGCTCTTGACGTTGCCGTCGTTCACCTGGGTCGTGAACTCGCTGTAGGTCAGCTTCTTCTTCGACGGGCTGTCCGCGCGGACGGTCGTGAAGAGGAAGATCGCCACGACGACACCGAGCATCACCAGCGGGAGCCAGCGCGGCCAGGGACGCGAGGTGGGGGTGGGGGAGCCGGGCGGCTTGCCTTGCCCGGAGGGTCGATCGGGTGGGCGACTGCTCACAGGGGAGTCGAACTCCTCGTTCGTGACGGGCTCGACCCCGTCGGGGCACCATCGTAGGGCGGGTCACCCGCCGTAGCGGTCTCGCGAGTCTCAACGACGTGGGTGAGCCCGGGATTCCCCATATCGGCCGTCTCTTCGGGCCACTTCAGTCTCCTGCCCACTCCACCGGTCGCGCCGGCTCGGCTCCGTTCCTTTACTGTGCCGATCGTGAGCACCGCTGCGAGTCCGACCCGCCGCGAGCTGCGATGGGGCCTCGGCGACGTGCTCTGGGTCTGGTTCGTCGGGCTCTTCGTCGGCGCCGTGGCCGGTTCCATCGCCTCGGCGATCCGGGGCCGGGGATCCGGCCTCGACCCGGACGGCCTGGACCTGGCGGTGGCCCTGTTCGCGCAGAACGGGGCGATCCTCGCCTCGCTGGTCTTCGTGAGCCGGACCAAAGGGTTGGGGAGCCTGCGCCAGGACTTCGGGCTCGTGGTGCGCGGGCGTGACTGGCCGTGGCTGGCGGCGGGCGTCCTGATCCAGGTCGTCTCGATCGGGATCGTCCAGCTGCTCCAGGAGGTTGCGGGCGGGATCGAGGAGCAACAGGCCGCGGACACGGTGAAGCACGCCGGGGGGCCGGAGCTCGTCCTCGTGGTGATCGGCGTGGCCCTGTTCGCGCCCCTGGTCGAGGAGCTCCTGTTCCGTGGCCTGCTGCTGCGGGCGCTGCTGCGCCGGAGCACCGCGGTCGTCGCCGTCGTCGTCTCGTCGGTCGCGTTCGCCGTGGTCCATCTCCTCGACCCGAGTACCGCCACGCTGATGGCACCCCTGCTCCTGCTCGCGACGATCTCGGGCATTCGGGCGGTTCGTTCCGGTGATCTCTCGCAGTCGATCCTGCTGCACGTCGGCTTCAACCTGCTCTCGGCGATCCTGCTCCTCGCGTCCTGAGCCGCAGCTGCAGGGCTCTGACCTGGGGAAACGCATCTCTCATCCCGCGGATCATCCCTTCTCATCCCTCGATCATCCTCCAGAAAATTCGGACGAATCTCCGACACCTTCAGTACGGAACAGCGTCCAGCGGAGGATCGATCGAATGCAGTGCAGCCGGTGTGCCAACAGCGGGATCGTCGAGATCAAGATGAAGATCGCGGGTGAGGACGTCAGGTTCCGCCAGTGCGGTCGCTGCGAGGCGAAGACCTGGTTGTCGATCGACGGTCCGCTCTCGCTGACCCGGGTGCTCGAGATGGCCCGGGTGTCGCGTTAGCCGGCACCTCCACGAGGATTCTCTGAGCAGGGGGCCCGCACGGGCCCTCTGTTTCGTGGTTGGGACCTGCTGCCGGGGTTGAGCAGGTTGCGGCTGCCATGCTGAGGGGATGTCGGTGAGCGAGCTGCCGCCGGAGGCGCTCGCGCCCGAACCCGCGGCCGCGGCGGACGTCCCGGCGACCTCCGACGCCGTCCTTCCGCCCGCGGACGGAGACCTCCGGCTGCTGTGGCGCCTCCTCGGCATCGCGGTGGTCGTCGCGTGCTGCGTCCTGGTGCTCTGGCAGCTGGATCCACGGCTGCTCCTGAGGAACACGACGGCCAACGGCGGGGACATGGGCGCCCACGTCTGGTTCCCGGCCTACCTGCGGGACCATCTGCTGCCGTCGTGGCGGGTCGCCGGATGGTCGCCGGACTGGTTCGCGGGCTTCCCGGCCGGGCAGTTCTACTTCCCGATCCCGGCGCTGCTCGTCGTGTTCCTGGACTTCTTCCTGCCCTACAACGTCGCCTTCAAGCTCGTCACCGCCCTGGGTCCGGTCGCGCTGCCGGCGAGTGCCTACGCGCTGGGCCGGGGGCTCAAGGTCCGCCGCCCCGGGCCGGAGCTCTTCGCCGTCGCCGCCACCTTGTTCCTCTTCTTCAAGGGCATCAGCGACGAGGCCGGAAGCCACGACACGACCATCCAGTTCAACCAGCGCATCATGGGTGGTCCCATCGTCAGCGCGCTGGCGGGGGAGTACTCGTTCACGCTCGCGCTCGCCTTCGGGCTGTTCTTCCTCGGCGCGCTCGTGTTCGCGCTGCGTTGCCGGCGTCGGCTCTGGCTCGCGGCGGTGCTGCTCGCGGCGACGGTGCTGTGCCACATCGTCGTCGGCATCTTCGTCGTCATCGGCGCGGTGGTCGTCTGGCTCTTCCAACGTCCGGTGCGGACCTTCTCGATCGCGGTCGCGGTCGGTGCGGTCGGAGCGTTGCTCACCGCGTTCTGGACGGTCCCGCTGCTCGCCACGTTCGGGTACACGGCGAACATGCGCTACGAGAAGCTGGACTGGTATCTCGACTACCTCTTTCCCACCGAGTTCTGGTGGGTGTACGCGCTGGCGGTCATTGGCGTAGTGGTCGGTGCCGTTCGGCGCGATCGCGCGGTGCTCACGCTCCTGACCCTGACCGTCGCGTTCGCGGCGGTGTTCCGGCTCTGGCCCGAGCTGCACGCGTGGAACCTGCGCTTCCTGCCGTTCTGGTATCTGGGGCTGTTCCTGTTGGCCGCGGTCGGCGTCGCCGAGGTCGTGCGGGGGATCGCGCAGCAGGTCGGGCTGGTGTGGCTCGGCCCGCCGCCCCCGATCGACGACGAGGAGGGTGGGCTCGATCCCGTCGCCGACGGTCGGCGGTTCCGGATCGTGAAGAGCTCGGTGGCGCTCGGGCTGGCGGTCCTGCTGGCCGGTGGGGGGCTCTTCTACGCGCACCACGAGCGGGGATTCCTCAGCTTCTGGGCCGAGTGGAACTACTCGGGGTACGAGGACTCGTCGTCCGCGAGCACGAAGCCCGAAGCCGTACGGCGAGTACCGCGACCTGATGGACCAGATGGGCCGGCTGCCTGCGGGCCGCGCGATGTGGGAGGGCGGCCAGGCGATCGACACCTACGGGACGTCCCTGGCCCTGATGCTCCTGCCGTACTGGACCCATGGACGGATCAAGTCGATGGAGGGCCTCTACTACGAGTCGGCGGCCACGACGCCGTTCCAGTTCATGGCGGTCGCGCCGCTGTCCGGGCCCGGCAACGCGTCGAACCCGGTGCGCGGGCTCGACTACCGCAACATCGACGACTTCAAGCTCGGCGTCCGCTACATGCAGCTGCTGGGCGTCCGCTACTACATGGCGTACTCGCCCGAGGCCAAGAAGCAGGCGGACGCGGACCCGGACCTCGAGCTGATCGCCCAGGTACGGGACCGCGACGGGGTGCCGCCGGTCGGCTGGAGCATCTACAAGGTGCTCGACTACGCGACGGTCGCGCCGCTTCCGTACGAACCGATCGTCGTCACCCCGCACGCCGGCACCCAGGCGGAGTGCTTCGACCGCGCGCCGCTGCCGGGGGAGCGCAAGGCGGAGCTCGGACCGTGGGAGTGTCTTGCCGTGGGCTGGTGGAGCGATCCCGCGGTGCTGGATCGGCCACTCGCGGCCGGCGGGCCCGCGAGCTGGGCGCGCGTGCCCGCATCGCAGACCAAGACCGCGCCCCGCCGCCGGCTCCCGCCCGTCAAGGTCTCGTCGGTGCACGAGACCGACGACTCCGTCTCGTTTCGCGTCAACCGGATCGGCGTCCCGGTGGTGGTCCGCACCTCGTACTTCCCGAACTGGGAGGCGGACGGGGCCGAGGGGCCCTGGCGGCTCACGCCGAATTTCATGGTCGTCGTACCCACCTCCCGGTCGGTGACCCTTCACTACGCCCGTTCCGGCGCGGAGATCATGGGCATCACCCTCTCGGTCGCCGGGTTCGTCGGGCTCATCGGGTTGGTGATGTGGCGACCCCGGGACCCGGGCGGTGCCCGGTCCCCGCAGGATTCGCCCGGGCCGGCCGGCTCCGGCCCGGTGCCGCCACCGGAGCCGGCTGCAGATCTCCCGTCAGAATCGGGCGAAACGAACTCCCGACCGGAGCTGGGGGCTCGGAGCTAGCATGATCGTCCCGCCTTCCCCGGCGGTGAGGATCTTGAGGCCCCCACACCGTGGCCGACGCGCTCGACACCATCTTCAAGGCGTACGACGTCCGCGGGATCTATCCCGACGAGCTCGATGAGTCCGTCGCGAAGAAGATCGGCAACGCCTTCGCCCGGTTCACAGCCGCCTCCACGGTCGTCGTGGGCCACGACATGCGGCCGTCCTCGATACCCCTGAGCCAGGCGTTCGTCGAGGGTGCAACCCTCGCCGGCGCCGACGTGGTCGACGTCGGGCTGGCCTCGACCGACCTCGTCTACTTCGCCTCCGGACGCCTCGATGCGCCCGCGGCGATGTTCACCGCGAGCCACAACCCGGCCCAGTACAACGGGATCAAGATGTGCCGCGCGTCGGCGGCGCCGGTCGGGGAGGCCACCGGCCTCGTCCAGATCAAGGAGGCCGTGGCGGCCGGACTGGTCGAGCGGGCCGAAGAGGCGGGCCGGGTCGAGCACCGGGACTTGTTGGGCGAGTTCGCCGATCACGTCCGTTCGTTCGTCGACATCTCGCTGCTGCGGCCGCTCCGGGTGGTTGCGGACACCGCGAACGGCATGGGTGGGCTCATCGCCCCCGCCGTGTTCGAGGGCCTCCCGTTCGACGTCGAGGTGCTGTTCCCCGAGCTCGACGGGACGTTCCCGAACCACCCCGCGGACCCGATCCAGCCCGAGAACCTCGTGTCCCTGCAGAAGGCAGTGCTCGATGCGGGCGCCGACGTCGGCCTCGCGTTCGACGGCGACGCCGACCGGGTCTTCCTGGTCGACGACCGGGCCCAGCTGGTCTCCGGGTCGACCACCACGGCGCTCGTCGCCAAGACGATCCTCGAGAAGACCGGTCCCGGCGAGTCGGTCGTCTACAACCTCATCTGCTCCAAGGCGGTCCCGGAGATCGTGCTCGAGATGGGGGGCACCCCGATCCGGTCACGGGTCGGTCATTCGTTCATCAAGCAGGTGATGGCCGAGACGGGGGCCGTGTTCGGTGGCGAGCACTCGGGCCACTACTACTTCCGTGACAACTGGCGCGCGGACTCCGGGATCATCGCGGCGATGATGGTGCTGGAACAGCTCAGCCGGGCGTCGACCCCGCTTTCCGAGCTGCGCAAGCCGGTCGAGCGCTACGCGCAGTCCGGCGAGATCAACACGAAGGTCTCGGACCCGCCCGCGGTGATCGGACGCGTCGCCTCGGCGTACCCCGACGCCGATCAGGATCACCTCGACGGTCTCACCGTGGACCTGGGGGACTGGTGGTTCAACCTTCGTGCGAGCAACACCGAGCCGTTGCTCCGACTCAACGTTGAGGCGGCCGATCGGCTCGCGTGCGATGCTCACACCGAAGAGGTGCTGAGCCTCATCAGATCCGAGGCATGAGCCCGGGAACCGACCTCGCGAATCCCAAGGAGCATCGACGTGGCGCTTGACCCGCAGCTGGTGGAGATCCTGGCCTGCCCGGAGGACAAAGGCCCGCTCCTGTACTTCGCGGACGAGGCATCGCTGTACAACCCTCGCCTCAAGCGCCGCTACGCGGTGCGCGACGACATCCCGATCATGCTGATCGACGAAGCCGAGACCATCGACGACGCGGAGCACGAACGGCTCCTGGCGAAGGCCGAAGCCGACGGGGTCCAGCCCACCTTCACCGTCTAGTCGTGGCCGAGACCGGAACGGATTCGCTCGGGTTCCTCGATGCGGTGGCGGGGCTGCCGGAGCAGCTCGCGGTCGCGCACGAAGCGGCAGGCGAGATCACGCGCGCGGCGCCGTTGCCGGACGCCGACTCGGTGCGCAACATCGTCGTTGTCGGCATGGGCGGGTCCGGCATCGCCGGCGACGTCCTGGCCGCGGTCACCAATGGTGTGGTGCCAGTCCCGATCACCGTGCTGAAGCAGTACCGGACGCCGCGCTTCGTCGGTCCGGGCACGCTCGCCTTCGCGGTTTCGTACTCGGGTGACACCGAGGAGACGCTCTCGATGGCGCGGGAGCACTGGAGGCCGGCGCAGACCTCGTCACCGTTTCGAATGGCGGAGAGCTCGCCGAGCTACCGAGCGCCCTCCACTTCCCGTGCCCGGATGGCTTGATGCCGCGCGCGCGCGATCGGCGCGCTGACGGCGCCGCTGTTCGTCACGCTCTACCGGATGGGCCTCGTACCCCAGGCGCACGCGCTGCTCGTCCAGGCGCAGGAGCAGCTCGGGCACCGGCGCGACCGATGCCGGCCCGAGGTGACCGGCCAGGCGAACCCCGCCCGTGAGCTCGCGCGCCAGATCGACCGGACCATTCCGCTCGTCCACGCCGGGGCGCGCTGGTGCCGTCGCGGCGATGCGATGGAAGTGCGACATCAACGAGAACGCCAAGGCCCCCGCGTTCTGGGCCGCGCACCCGGAGCTGGATCACAACGAGATCTGCGGCTTCGGGCAACACGGCGACGTGACCCGCCAGGTGTTCACACTCGTCGAGCTCCGGCACGCGTCCGAGCACGAACGGCTCGCGCCGCGTTTCGATTTCGTTCGCGGAGTGCTCGAGGAATGCGTCGCTTCGGTGCTCGAGGTGGAGGCCGAGGGGGAGGGTCGCCTCGCGCAGCTCCTCGACCTCATGTACGTCGGCGACTGGACGAGCTGCTACGTCGCGCTCCAGAACGACGTGGACCCCGGGCCGATCGACGCGGTCGCGGCGTTGAAGGCGGCCCTGTCGTGACCGAGACCGTGGAGCCGGCCGCCGCGGGCACGAGGTTCTCCACCTCGGGTACCGCCACGCGGGTCGAGAAGCCGTGGGGCTACGAGGTTCTCTGGACCCAGCCGGACCGCCCGTACGTCGGCAAGCTCCTGCACGTCGACGCGGGGCGGCGGCTGTCGTTGCAGGTGCACGACGCCAAGACGGAGTCGTGGTTCCTGGTCGAGGGCCGGGCCAAGGTGGTCTGGGACGACGGGTCCGGCGCGCTGGTCGAGACCGAGCTCCAACCCGGCCTCGGGTACTCGTGCGAGATCGGCCAGCGCCACCGGCTGGTCGGCATCACCGACTGCGACATCGTCGAGGTCTCGACCCCTGAGATCGGCACCACCCACCGCATCGAGGACGACTATTCGCGCCCGGATGAAACGGATGCCGTGCGCTCGAGCCCGGGCCGAGGCTGGACCGGCCCACCGCCTGACCCCACCGCCTGACCCCACCGCCTGCCCGGGGGGCATCGGTGGTTCCCGGGCCCGCGCGCTAAAGTGTCCACTTGGTCGGGCCCCGTCGGGGCTGTCATCCGGTGCTCCGGGCCGACTCCATCTGAATCGGGACCCACATCCCTCGGGGTCAGGGTCTCGGCTGATCAATGGAGTAGCTCATGACCACGACCGTTCCTTCCCGTTCGTCCACCGCTGCATCTTCTGAGTCGGGCGACTTCAAGGTTGCCGATCTGTCCCTCGCCGAGTTCGGGCGCAAGGAGATCGAGCTCGCCGAGCACGAGATGCCCGGCCTGATGTCGCTGCGCGACCAAGTACGGCGAGTCCAAGCCGCTGACCGGTGCCCGCATCACCGGCTCGCTGCACATGACCATCCAGACCGCGGTCCTCATCGAGACCCTCGTCGCGCTCGGCGCTGCCGTGCGGTGGGCGTCCTGCAACATCTTCTCGACCCAGGACCACGCGGCCGCGGCGATCGCCGCAGGCGGGCGTCCCGGTGTTCGCGTGGAAGGGCGAGACGCTCGAGGAGTACTGGGGCTGCACCGAGAAGGCGCTGCGCTGGCCGAACGGCGACGGCACTTCGGCGGTCCGAACATGATCCTCGACGACGGTGGCGACGCGACGCTGGTGGTGCACCGGGGCGTCGAGTTCGAGAAGGCCGGCCAGGTCCCGGACCCGTCGACCGCGGACTCCGAGGAGTTCGAGATCATCCTCAAGCTCCTGGCCCGCATCCACGCCGAGGACGACCGGCGCGTGGCACCGCATCGCGGAGGACATCAAGGGCGTCACCGAGGAGACCACCACCGGCGTGCACCGGCTGTACCAGATGACCGAGGCGGGCACGCTGCTGTTCCCGGCCATCAACGTCAACGACTCGGTGACCAAGTCGAAGTTCGACAACCTCTACGGCTGCCGCCACTCGCTCGTCGACGGGATCTGCCGCGCGACCGACGTGATGATCGCGGGCAAGGTCGCCGTGGTCTGCGGCTACGGCGACGTCGGCAAGGGCTGCGCGCAGTCGCTGCGGGGCCAGGGCGCGCGGGTGATCATCACCGAGATCGACCCGATCTGCGCGCTGCAGGCGGCGATGGAGGGCTATCGAGGTCACGACGCTCGAGGACGTGCTCGACACCGCGGACCTCTTCGTCACCGACGACCGGCAACAAGAACATCATCACGGCCGACCACATGGCGAAGATGAAGCACAACGCGATCGTCGGCAACATCGGCCACTTCGACAACGAGATCGACATGGCCGGCCTCGCGAAGACCCGCGGGCATCGAGCAGATCAACATCAAGCCGCAGGTCGACGAGTGGAAGTTCCCGGCACCGGTCAGGCCGGGCACTCGATCATCATCCTGGCCGAAGGCCGCCTGCTGAACCTCGGCTGCGCGACCGGCCACCCGAGCTTCGTGATGTCGAACAGCTTCACCAACCAGGTGATGGCCCAGATCGAGCTCTTCACGCACCCCGACTTCTACGAGCGCAAGGTGTACACGCTGCCCAAGCACCTCGACGAGGAAGTGGCCCGCCTGCACCTCGAGAAGCTCGGCGTGAAGCTCACCACGCTCACCGAGGAGCAGGCCGACTACCTCGGCATCCCGGTCGCAGGGCCCGTACAAGCCCGAGCACTACCGCTACTGAGCTCCACCGACCGGCGCACCGCCGGGCACTCAGCGTCGAGCCTCCGGCCGCGCGGCATCACGCCGCGCGGCCGGTCTCGTTCCCGGCCGATCGATTCGGTGGTTCGAGTCTTCGCTTTCCGGTGGCGGGGTCGGGCGGGCCGAGGATCCAGCCCGACGATTTTCGGGTGTGGTGGATCGAGCAGAGCCAGGTCAGGTTCCACCAGGCCGTCGGGCCGCCGGCGGCGTGGTCGATCTCGCAGTGGTCGAGCTCGAGGTACTCGCGCCCGGTGCAGCCGTCGATGGAGCACTCGCGCCCGGACACGACCAACGCGGTCTGCAGCTCGGCGGGAACGTGGCGCCCGAAGTGCGCGACCGTCGTGATGTCCTTGCCCTGCTTGACGATCGCGGTGACGAACGCCTCGCCGAGGAGCTCGCGGACCCATTCGACGCTGACCGGTCCCACGCCGGGGATCTCGCAGGTCTCACCCGGCATGCGTGTTCCCGCGCACGCAGCGCTTCGTGGTCGATCGATCACGTGGGTCGTGTACCCGCCGCCCTTCCGTTTCGCCGGGTCCCCGAGCATCGCGTCGGCGAACGCGTCGGCCGCGTAGCGCGTCCTGGGACTCCTGCAACCTTGGCCTTGCGGGCCTCCCGGAACTTGCGGCGGGTGCCGTCCTCGATGACCGCCTTGATCGCGCCACCGACCTCGGGTGTGACCGTGAAATGGCCTTCGACCATCCCGTCGGCCGTCGACCACATCCGGAACGACCGCTGCGCGTGCGACCGCGCGGCCCGCTCCGCCTGATCCTCCGCTGGCCGACGCACCGCGATGCACTCGTCACGCAACGCCACGATCCCCCGGGCTGCGGTCCGCAACAGCTGGCGTTCCACCGACGGGTCGTCGGCCGCGACCGACGCGATCAGATCCGCCTGCCGCGACGACAACGTCCCGGCCCGCATCGCCGCGTCCGTCGCCGGCAACGACTCCAGCTTCCCGGCCACGTCGATCGCCCGCTTCGCCTCACTGGTGCACACACCGGTCAGTCGCTGGCACAGCTCCGCGGCGTTGCGGTCGTTCTTGTAGGTGTAGGCCGCGGTGTCCTCGACCCGCTTCGCGGCCTTGCCCAACATCCCGTCCGCGAGCCGCCGGATCGAACCGATCTCCTCGACGATCGCGATCGCATCGTCGCCACTGCACGCGCTCGGATCGAAGCCGCGCGCCGCCGCTTCGAGAGCAGTCCTTGCGTGAAGAAGATCGTCCATGATCACGACTTCATTGTCCCAGACGGGTGGGACACCTACCCGGCTGCCGCACTCCAGCGGTAGCAACTCGCGTCGACATCATGTCGATTGACTCGACGCGGGTGGATCACACGAGGTGAGGATTCGTTGTCCCACCTCGTGGATACGTTCGGGGCCATGTTCCGAACGTTGTCCGAAGTCTTGTTGCCGGGGTCGTGTCCGGGGTGTGGCGCGTCGGCCGAGCCTGTCTGTCCGCGGTGCATCGAGACGTTGTTGCCCCCGCCCGCGCTCGGGACACCACCCGGCCTCGATCGCCTCACCGTCGCGTTCGCGTACGAAGGGGTGCGCGCCGAGGTCGTGGCCCGGGTGAAGTACCGCAACGCTCGCGGCGCGGTGTCCTGGCTCGCGGCCGAGATGCTCGATCGGCTTCCGGCCGACGCGCGCCTGGAGGTCGTGACGTGGGCGCCGACCACTCCCCGGCACCGGCGGTCCCGCGGCTTCGACCACGCCGAGCTCCTCGCCCGCGCGATCGGCCGGCGGGCGAAGCTCCCCGTGCGCGCACTGCTCACCCGCCTCCCGGGCCCGGCCCAGACCGGCGCAGGAAGGCAGGAGCGCAAGGACGGGCCGAGGTTCCGAGCCCGGCCCGACGCCGCGGGCCGCGGCGTCCTCCTCGTCGACGATGTGGTCACGACCGGTGCGACCCTGGCCGCCGGCAGCGCCGCACTCAGGCGCAGCGGTGCCGTCACCGTCGTCGGCCTGGTGGCGGCCCGCACCCCGTGAGCAATGTCACGGAATTCCGCGGTTTTTGTGACCACGGAGAGTGACAATTGTGCTCAAGCAGGGCACGTGCCGCGACGACGACGGTGGTCATGATCAGCACTCCGCTCTCGGACCTCGATCTGACCGACTCCCGGTCCGCCAACGCCGAGCTCCGATTGCAGCGGGTGCGCGAAGCAGTGCACGACGGGACGTATCGCCCGCGGGCCGAGCTCGTCGCCGAGGCGCTGCTCACCTCGTCGCTGATCGGGCTTCCCCCTGACCCGCGCGTGGTGGCGTGGGCTTGCTAGCAGCGGCATACTCGCCGCGTCCTCCAAGATCGAGGTGTTGATGGAGATCGTTGTCCGGGCCAAGAACACCAAGGTCGACCCCTCGGTGCAGGACGTCACCCGCGAGAAGCTCGGGAAGCTCAGCCGATTCGGGATCGAGATCTTCCGGGTCGAGGTTGACTTCTCCGAGATCCGCAACCCCCGGGTCCACGACAACGAGCTGTGCGAGGTCACGGCGCACCTCAAACGGCACTTCGTGAAGGCGCACGCCGCATCCACTGACCAGGTCGCCGCACTGGACCTCGTCATCGACAAGGTGGAGCACCAGGTCAGCCGGCTCAAGGAACGCCGCGTGGACCGCACGCACAAGCCCCGGCGCAAGCGTCTCGCGGCGCCCCCGCCGCTCGAGGACTGGGACGAGCTACCCGCAGCCGACCAGGGCCGGGCGGGCAACGGTGCCGGAGGTGACGCCGACCACGCCGAGATCATCAAGACGAAGCAGTTCACGGACAAGCCGATGACCGTCGACGAGGCGTCGCTGCAGATGGACCTCCTCGGTCACGACTTCTATCTGTTCAAGGACGCCCAGACCGGACACGCGTCGGTGCTCTACCGGCGCCGTGACGGCCACCTCGGGCTCATCGAAGCCGTCGGCTAGGGCGTAGTTCCGAATCACTTCGGCGCCGGTTCCGGCCCGGATTGCACGGGACCCACCGGTAGACTCGCCCCAATGGGCCTCTTCAAGAAGATCCTCAACGTCGGCGAGGGCCGCAAGCTCAAGCTGCTCGAGACGATCGTGCCCGAGATCAACGCGCTCGAGCCCGAGATGGAGGCGCGCTCCGATGCGGAGCTCGCCGCGCTCACCGACGAGTTCCGCGCGCGCTACGCCGAGACCGAAGACCTGGACGAGCTGCTCCCCGAGGCGTTCGCCGCGGTGCGCGAGGCGGCCCGGCGCGTCCTCGGCCAACGGCACTTCGACGTGCAGATCATGGGTGGCGCGGCGCTGCACTTCGGTTGGGTCGCCGAGATGAAGACCGGCGAGGGCAAGACGCTGGTCTCCACGCTTCCTGCGTACCTCAACGCGCTGGCGGGCAAGGGTGTGCACCTCGTCACCACGAACGACTATCTCGCCAAGCGTGACGCGCTGTGGATGGGCCAGGTCCACCAGTTCCTCGGGCTCACCGTCGGCGTGGTGCTCCCGGAGATCGACGACCCCGAGCTGAAGCGCCAGGCCTACCACTCGGACATCACGTACGGCACGAACAACGAGTTCGGATTCGACTATCTCCGCGACAACATGGCGGGCTCGGTCGAGGAACAGGCCACGCGCGGCCACTTCTACGCGATCGTGGACGAGGTGGACTCGATCCTCATCGACGAGGCGCGGACTCCGCTCATCATCTCCGGTCGGGCCGACGACGCGCAGCAGCTGTACTTCCAGTTCGCCCGGATCGTGAAGGGTCTGCAACGCGACCGCGACTACGAGGTCGACGAGGCGAAGCGCACGGTGGTGCCGACGGAGGAGGGCATCCACCGGGTCGAGCAGGCCCTCGACGTCACCAACCTCTACGAGCACGTCAACCAGAACTTCGTCCACCAGCTGCAGGCCGCCCTGCGCGCCAAGGAGCTGTTCAAGCGCGACGTCGACTTCGTCGTCGCGGACGGCGAGGTCAAGATCGTCGACGAGTTCACCGGCCGCATCCTCGAGGGTCGCCGGTGGAGTGAAGGCCTGCACCAGGCGGTCGAAGCCAAAGAAGGCGTGCGGATCAAGGAGGAGAACCAGACCCTCGCGACCGTCACCCTGCAGAACTACTTCAAGCTCTACGAGAAGCTCGCCGGCATGACCGGCACCGCTTCCTCGGAAGCCGGCGAGTTCGCACACACCTACGGCCTCGAGGTCGTGAGCGTGCCGACCAACCGCGACATGATCCGCAACGACGAGCCCGACCTCATCTACAAGTCCGAGGACGCGAAGTTCAACGCCGCGGCCGACGACATCCAGGAGCGCTACGCCAACGGCCAACCCGTCCTGGTAGGCACGATCTCGGTCGACAAGTCCGAGAAGCTCTCGCGGCTGCTCGAGAAGCGAGGTATCCCGCACTCCGTCCTGAACGCGAAGGCGCACGAGAAGGAAGCGGAGATCGTCACCCAGGCCGGGCGCATCGGTGCGGTCACGGTCGCCACGAACATGGCCGGTCGTGGTGTCGACATCCTGCTCGGTGGCAACCCCGAAGGCCTCGCCCGCGAGGAGCTCCTCGCCGAAGGCACGGACCCGGAGACGGCAGAGTCGAGCGAGAAGTACGAGAAGCTGCTCGAAGAGTTCAAGCTGCAGTGCAGCGAAGAGGGCAACAAGGTGCGTGAGAGCGGTGGTCTCTACGTGCTCGGCACCGAGCGGCACGAGAGCCGCCGCATCGACGACCAGCTCCGAGGCCGCGCGGGGCGCCAGGGCGATCCGGGGGAGAGTCGCTTCTACCTCTCCCTCGAAGACGAGCTCATGCGTCTCTTCGCGACCGGCGCCATGAACTGGGTGATGGGGAAGACCTTCCCGGACGACGTCCCGCTCGAAGCGAGGATGGTCACCAAGGCGATCGAGCGCGCGCAGCGGACCGTGGAAGACCGCAACTTCGAGATCCGCAAGGACGTCCTGAAGTACGACGAGGTCATGAACGAGCAGCGCAAGGTCATCTACAAGCGCCGCCAGCAGATCCTCGACGGTGGTGACCTGCGCGAGGAGTCACTCGACGCGATCGAAGGTGCGGTCGACCACGTGGTCAAGGCCACGTGCGGCGACGGCGACTTCGCCGAGGACTGGGACATCGACGAGCTCGTGCTCCAATCCCAGGATGTGTTCCCGACGCGCGTCGTGAAGGAACAGCTCGTCGAGCTCCCGAGTCCGGAAGCGGTCTTCGAGCTGTTGCACGGTGACGCCGTCGAACAGTACGAGGCCAAGGAAGCATCCGTCGGCTCGGACACCCTGCGCGAGATCGAGCGGCGCGTGATGCTCTCGGTCATCGACCAGAAGTGGCGCGAGCACCTCTACGAGATGGACTACCTGCGCGAGGGCATCAACCTCCGCGCGATGGGTCAGCGCGACCCGCTCGCCGAGTGGCAGCGAGAAGGCTTCGACATGTTCGAGGCGATGATGGAAGGCACGAAGGACGACTTCGTGCGCTACATCTTCCGGCTCGAGGTCGTCGCTGACGACGCACCCCGCCCCGTGCGCAACCTGCGGTACTCCGCGGCCGAGGACCCGGTGCAGGGCTCGGGCGGCTTTGCGGCCGCCGCGGCTCGCCGGCCCGATCGAGGAGCTCGGCGCGGAGGCGCCGGTCCCCGTCGCCGAGGATGCGCCGATGGAGCCCGTGCGCAAGGAGAAGACCCCCGGACGCAACGAGCCCTGCTACTGCGGGAGCGGCAAGAAGTACAAGCTCTGTCACGGCAAGTGAAGCATGCGTGACTTCAGCGACGATCTCGCGGAGCTGACCAAGCGCGTCCAGGACGCCCACGCGTACCTTCACATCGACGAAGCGCGCGACCGGTTGGCCGAGCTCGAGGCCGAGGCGAGCCGGCCCGACCTCTGGGACGACCCGGACGCGGCGCGGCGCGTCACGACCGAGATGTCGGGCGTGCGCGACGATGTCGAGCTCCTCGACGGGCTCGAGACCCGGGTCGACGACGTCATGACGCTGTACCAGCTCGGGCGCGAGGAAGCCGACGACTCCGTCGAGCCCGAGGTCGAGGCGGGGATCGAAGCGTTGCGCGGCGAGCTGGATCGCCTGGAGCTCCGAGCGCTCTTCACCGGGGAGTACGACGAGCGCGACGCGATCTGTCAGGTGAGCTCGGGCGCCGGCGGTACCGACGCGGCGGACTGGACGTTGATGCTGTTCCGCATGTTCACGCGCTGGGCCGAACGGCGCGGGTTCACCGTCGAGGTCGACGAGATCAACGAGGGCACCGAGGCCGGGCTCAGCTCCGCGACGTTCACCGTCCGCGGCCGCTGGGCCTACGGGCTGCTCACCGGCGAAAAGGGCGTGCACCGGCTGATCAGGATCTCCCCCTTCGATGCGAACGCGCGGCGTCAGACCGCGTTCGCCGCGTTCGACGCAGTTCCCGCACTCGACGCGGCCGAGCTGCCCGACATCGATCAGAACGACCTGCGCATCGACACCTACCGCTCCTCGGGCGCCGGCGGCCAGCACGTGAACGTGACCGACTCGGCCGTGCGCATCACGCACCTCCCCACCGGCGTGGTCGTGTCCTGTCAGAACCAGCGCTCGCAGCTGCAGAACCGCGCCAAGGCGATGGAGATCCTCGCCGCCCGGCTCGCGCAGCTGCACCGCGAGGAACAGCGGGCCGAGCTGGAGCGGCTCTCGGGGGAGAAGCGCGACGTCGTGTTCGGGAGTCAGATCCGGACGTACACCCTGCACCCTTACCAGCTGGTGAAGGACGAACGGACCCGGTACGAGACCGGGAACGTGCAGGCGGTGCTCGACGGCGACCTCGATGCGTTCATCGAGGCGTTCCTGCAGTGGAGGCGATCAGGCGCCGGGTAACCGTTGTGGCGTGGGGCACAGCGCACGGAACCGCAGGTCGTACCCCCGGGCGCACGCAACGTGGCTCCAGTGTCCGGAATCGCGGTGGGGTGGCGGGTACCCTTGAACGTCTCATGATCCGCTTCGAGAACGTCACCAAGATCTACAAGGGCGAGGTCGTCGCGCTCCGCGACGTCTCGATCGACGTGCAGAAGGGTGAGTTCGTGTTCCTGGTCGGGCCTTCGGGCTCGGGCAAGTCCACGTTCTTGCGCCTGCTACTGCGCGAGGACCTGCCGACCGCGGGCCGCATCGTCGTCGCGGGTCGCGACATCACGAAGCTGAGCAACTGGAAGGTGCCCCAGTTGCGGCGCAACATCGGCTGCATCTTCCAGGACTACAAGCTGCTGCCCAACAAGACCATCTACGAGAACGTCGCGTTCGCGTCCGAGGTGATCGGACGGCCACGCCACGTGACGCGAGCCCAGGTTCCCCAGATCCTGGACCTCGTCGGCTTGACCAAGAAGGCCGCGAACTTCCCGGACGAGCTCTCCGGTGGGGAGCAGCAGCGGGTCTCGATCGCCCGCGCGTTCGTGAACCGGCCGTTGATCCTGCTCGCGGACGAGCCGACCGGAAACCTGGACCCGGCCACCACCACCGGGATCATGCGCCTGCTCGACCGGATCAACCGCACCGGTACGACCGTCGTGATGGCAACCCACGACTCGAGGATCGTCGACATGATGCGCCGCCGGGTCATCGAGCTGGATCGCGGCTCGCTCGTGCGGGACCAGGCGCGCGGCGTCTACGGCGTCGGGAGCTGAGGCCCAAGTGCTTTCACGAATCGGTTACTTCGCGCGCGAGACCTTGGTGTCCCTGCGCCGGAACCTGCTCATGACCCTGGCCGGGATCATCACCGTCGCGGTGTCGTTGTGCGTGCTCGGTGGTGCGCTGCTGCTCTCGCGACTCGTGGACCACGGGACCCAGCAGTGGAAGAACGGGGTCGAGCTCGAGATCTTCATGAACACGAAGGCCACGGAGAACCAGATCGCCGCGATGAACCGGGCGCTGAGCGGCGACAAGGACGTCCGCTCGATCCGGTACCTCACGAAGCAGGACGCGTACAACGAGTTCAAGCGGCTGTTCCGGGACCAGCCCGATCTGGTCCAGACCACCGACCCGGAAGCCCTGCCCCCGTCGTTTCGGGTCGCGCCACAGAAGGCGGAGCTCACCCAGACCGTGGCCGATCGCTACGGGACCCAGCCCGGGGTCGACGAGGTGAAGACGGCCTCGAAGGAGGTCAAGAAGCTGCTCTCGGCGACCAGCTGGATTCGCAGGGCCTTCATCGTCATCTTCTTCCTGCTGCTGGCGGCGAGCCTGTTCCTCATCGTCAACACGATCCGGCTGGCGACGTTCGCCCGGCGCCGGGAGATCGAGGTGATGAAGCTGGTCGGCGCGTCGAATTGGTTCGTGCGCATCCCGTTCATGCTCGAAGGACTCGTGCAGGGCGTGATCGGCGCCGCGTTCGCGTTCGGCGCGGTCTACGGCCTCAAGGAGGTCGTCACCAGCGCGATCAGCCGCAACTCGGAGTTCTCGCGTGGCTTCTACGTCGCGAACTCCGACGCGTTCACGATCGGGGCCTACGTGATCATCCTCGGCGCGGCGATCGGCGTCATCGGATCGATTGTCGGCCTCCGCCGGTTCCTCGAAGTCTGACCTCGAAGCACCGGCGGCGAGCCGGCGCTACTTCCCGGGCTGCGACACCCAGCGCAGGTACGGCTTCTCGGCCTTGAAGCCCTGGGGGAACTTCTCCTTGGCCGCTTCGTCGGTGACCGACGTTGCGATGATCACGTCGCCACCCTGCTCCCAGTTCACCGGAGTCGCGACGCTGTAGTCCGACGTGAGCTGGAGCGAGTCGATCACGCGCAGCAGCTCGTCGACGTTGCGGCCGGTCGTGGCCGGGTAGGTGATGATCAGCTTCACCTTCTTGTCCGGTCCGATGATGAAGACGGACCTCACGGTCAGCTTCTCGTTCATCGCCGGGTGGATCATGTCGTAGAGCTCGGCGACCTTGCGGTCCGGGTCCGCGATCAGGGGGTAGTTGAGTGCAGTGCCCTTGACGTCGGCGATGTCCGGTGCCCACCGCTGGTGCGATTCGAGTGGGTCGACGCTGAGGCCGATCAGCTTGACGTGGCGGGAGTCGAACTCGCCCTTGCGCTTCGCGAGCTCACCGAGCTCGGTGGTGCACACAGGGGTGAAGTCGGCGGGGTGCGAGAAGAGCAGGCCCCAGCTGTCACCGAGGTAGTCGTAGAGGTCGACGTCTCCCTCGGTGGTCTCGGCCGTGAAGTTCGGGGCGTCGTCGCCCAATCGGAGTGCCATGGCGTACCTCTCTCGTCAGTGCGTCGGGAGTTCAGGTCGTTATGTTCAGGGGCAGCGTTCCCGTCGACCGTCCGCTGCGTTCGCGGCAATGTACCCGGCGGCTCATCATA
Organism: uncultured Acidimicrobiia bacterium; assembly: GCA_963770095.1. Classification (GTDB taxonomy): domain Bacteria; phylum Actinomycetota; class Acidimicrobiia; order IMCC26256; family JAENVU01; genus Chersky-806. The sequence continues at coordinate 865,404 of CAVYOO010000002.1, read as the reverse complement.
AAGTCGAGTGAAATGGTCGGAATATGTGAGCCGGTGTCGCGGTTCGGCACGGCCGTTTCGTGAGCGGTTCGATCGCACGGCGGATCCGGTCGCTCGCGATCGATCTCACTCCACTTCGCGCCCGCGACTTCCGCCTCCTGTGGGTCGGCGAGATCGTCTCCGAGACCGGATCGAGCATCACGCTCATCGCGGTCTACGTCCAGGTGTACCGGCTGACCGGATCGGCTGCCGCGGTGGGTCTCATCGGGCTGGTGCAGCTCGTCCCGCTGATGATCGGCTCGCTGTTCGGTGGCCCGGTCATCGACCGCCACGACCGTCGCCGCCTGCTGCGGATGGCCCAGGTCGCGCAGGCCGGCGGCTCGATCCTGTTGCTGATCGGAGCCCTGATGGACCCGACGCCGGTCGTGGTCGTGTACGTCGGGGCCGCGGTCATCGCGGGCCTCAGTGGTTTCGCACTGGCGACCCGGTCGGCGATGACACCGACCCTGGTGCCCCCGGAGCGCCTGCCGTCCGCGCTGGCGCTGAACCAGGCGATGTACCAGACGGCGCTGATCGTCGGCCCGGCGTTGGGCGGGGTGCTCATCGGCCAGCTCGGGCTGAGCTGGGCCTACGCCGTCGATGTGGCGACCTTCGGCGCCGCGATCACCGCGGTCTCGCTGATGCGCCCGCATCCGCCCCTGCAGAGCGCCGAGGGCGACGACGACGAGTCCGATGGGTGGCAACGGCTCGTGGACGGTTTCCGGTTCCTGAAGGGGCGACGGGTGCTCCAGTCGACGTTCGGCGTCGATCTGATCGCGATGATCTTCGGGATGCCACGATCGCTGTTCCCGATCCTCGCGGTCACGCAGTTCCACGCCGGCGCCGAGGCCGTCGGCCTGCTCTTCTCGGCGGTGTCGGTCGGCGCACTCGTCGGTGCGCTCTCGAGCGGGTGGGTGCACCGCGTTCCACCGCCAGGGGATCGCGATCATCGCGGCCGTGGTCCTGTGGGGGTGCGCGATTGCCGCATTCGGTCTCGCGGGGGACCGATTGATCCTGGCGTGCTCGTTCCTTGCCGTGGCGGGAGGCGCGGACGTCGTCTCGGCGGTGTTCCGATCGACGATCCTTCAGGACACCGTGCCGGACGACCTGCGCGGCCGTCTCTCGGGCATCCACATCACCGTCGTGGCGGGTGGGCCGAGGATCGGTGATGCCGAAGCCGGGTTCGTTGCGGCTGCGTTCAGCCCGACGGTCTCCGTGGTCTCCGGCGGGTTGCTCTGCGTCGCGGGCGTCGGCCTGCTCGCCCTTCTTGTACCCGAGTTCGCGCGCTACAAGCGCGGTGACGCGCAGCTGCGATCCACAAGTTGACTCCCGGCCCCGGATGCGCTCGGATGAGCGCCGCATGGCGGGGTACTCGGGAACACCATTGCCGAAGAAGCTCGGCATCAAAGATGGCACTCGTCTCGCGTTGCTCGCGTCGCCGAAGGGGTTCAAGGGCAAGCTCGCACCACTGCCGCCCGGAGTCGAGATCCGCACGCAAGCGCGCGGAAAGCTCGATGTGATCCTGTTCTTCGCGACTCGACGGCGCGAGCTCGAGCGTCGGTTCCCCGTGATGGCGCGCGCGCTGGTCCCGAACGGCGGGCTCTGGGTCGCCTGGCCGAAGAAGGCGTCCGGTGTCGCGACCGACCTGACGTTCGAACCGGTGCAGGAGATCGGGCTGGACTGTGGTCTTGTCGACAACAAGGTCTGCGCGATCGACGACACGTGGTCGGGACTGCGGTTCGTCGTACGCATCGCCGACCGGCCGTCGTCGAACGGGCGCTGACCCACTGCCGTCGCATGTGCGGTCGGTACATCCAGGTGTCGTCGCCGGCGTTGCTCGTCGAACGCTTCGACGTCGACGAGGTCGCGATCCCCGATCCGCCCGAGCCCGACTACAACGTGGCGCCGCGCAAGGAGGTGCTGACGATCGTGCAGCGGGGGCTCGACGCCGCGGACTCGCCCGGCGAGACCGGGACCCGGGTGCTCGAGCAGATGCGCTGGGGATTGGTGCCGTCCTGGGCGGACGACGTGAAGATCGGGGACCGCCTGATCAACGCCCGGGCGGAGTCCCTGGCCGAGAAATCGGCCTTCAAGACCGCATTCCACAAGCGCCGCTGCGTCATTCCGGCCGACGGGTTCTACGAGTGGCAGCGCGTGGCCGGCAAGAAGCAGAAGCAGCCGATGTTCATCCATCGTCGCGACGGCGAGCCCATCGCGTTCGCCGGGCTGTGGGAGGTGTGGAAGGACCGCACCGTGCCGGATGCGCCGTGGCTGCTCTCGTGCGCGATCGTGACGACCCGCGCGAACGAGACGGTGGCGCCGGTACACGACCGCATGCCCGTGATACTGACTGAACGCGCGTGGGACAGCTGGCTTGACGTGCGCATCAACGAGCCCGCGGCGATTCATCCGCTGCTCGAGCCGGTACCGGACCAGCTCATCGAGATGTGGCCGGTCAGCACGATGGTGAACCGCGCCGACCACAACGGTCCGGAGCTCGTCGAGCGCGTCGAGCCCGAGCCGCCCGCGACGTTGTTCTCCTAGGCTCGCGCCGTGGATTACGCGGACTACTTCCCGGTCATCACCGCGCACGCGGCTGCGCTTGCAGCCGCGGCACGCGAGTGCGGCCTCAACGCGCGCGTGCCGTCGTGTCCGGAGTGGGATGTCGGGAAGCTCCTTCGCCACACGGGGACCGCGCAACGTTGGTCGAGCGGGGTGGTGCGAACCCGCGAGCCGCTTTCTCCGAAGTCCATGGATCTCGAGCTCCCGGAAGATCCTCTCGGGCTGCCTGATTGGCTCGTTCGGAGCGCGGCCCTCTTGGTCGCGACACTCGAAGACGCAGATCCCGACGCCGAGTGCTGGACCTGGACCGCGGATCGGCACGTGCGCTTCTGGTCCCGCCGGATGGCGCACGAGACCGCGGTCCACCGCTGGGACGGGCAGGGTGTGACCGGCCGGGCCGAGCCGTTCGACGGCGCCCTGGCCGTGGACGGGATCGCCGAGCACCTCGCGAACCTCCCGTCGGTCGTCGGACCGGACCCGACCACCGGGTTCGGCGAGACGCTGCACCTGCACTGCACCGACCGGGACGGGGAGTGGCTGATCCGGCGGGGCCCCGACGGTCTCGAAGTGCGGCCCGAGCACGCCAAGGGCGACGTCGCGCTCAAGGGCTCTGCCTCCGACCTGTACCTCGTGGTCCTCGGGCGGCTGTCACCGACGGCGGTCGAGATCTTCGGCGATCCGGCGGCGCTTGACGGCTGGGAGTCGCTGCTGCACTTTTAAGGGTCGGGGGGGGGGTCACATGCTTCGACAGGATGCAACGCAGCGGATCAAGGCAACGGTGCTGGCCTTCGGCAAGCGGCTCGACGAGCACCATCTCGCCAGCTTGCGGTCGGCGCTCGGCTACCTCGAGATCGGGTCGATGGTGAACACCCTCGGGAACGGGGACGAGGTCCCAGTGCTGCGTGATCGATTCGACGTGTTCAACCGCGCCGTACGCGAAGTGAACGGCGCCCGCCCGCTGTACCTCGAGTTCGGCGTCTACGAGGGTGAGACCATGCGGTGGTGGTCCGAACACCTCGACCACCCCGACGCACGGTTCATCGGCTTCGACAGCTTCATCGGGCTTCCGGAGGTCTGGCGCCCGGGCTTCGATGTCGGCACGTTCGCGACCGAAGGTGCGCCGGTGCTCGACGACTCGCGCGTGAGCTTCGTCGCGGGCTGGTTCGACGAGACGCTGCCGCAGTTTGCGCTTCCTGCACACGACCAGCTGGTGGTGAACGTCGACTGCGATCTCTACTCGAGCGCGGTGACCGTGCTGTCATGGATCGAACCGCACCTCAGTCCAGGCACCTTGCTCTACTTCGACGAGCTCGCGGACCGGGATCACGAGCTGCGCGCTCTCAACGAGATGATGTCGCGCTCGTCGATGCGACTGGTTCCTCTCGCGCTTGCCGGTGGCGGTACCCACATGCTGTTTCGCGTCGGTTGAGCTCGCTCGACCGAGCTACGGCTCCAACGCGTTGCGCAGTACGTCGAGGACGTGCTCCCGGCGAGCGCGCAAGGCTTCTGCGGAGAGCGGGTCGTCGTCGAGGAGGCTCGCGATGAGCGGCGCGTCCGAGAGGTAGGAGAGCGCGGCTCCGTAACCGGTGAGCAGGAGCTGGGCCGGGTCGTACGGGCGTAGGAGGCCGGCGTCCATCTGCGCCTGCAGGAACTCGACGCCCCGGTCGAACATCGGGCGCAGGACCACCCGGAGCTGCTCGGACAGCATCGGCCCGCCGTCGAGCGCCTCGCGCCGGATGAGCCGCACGAAGTCCGGATGGTCCTCGAAGAACTTGAACGCCGCGCGCACGACCCGCTCGACCTGCGGCCACCCCTTCGTAGGGTCGGCGACCGCGTCGTGCACGAGCGTGCCCCAGTCGGCGAGGTCCGCCATCAGCACCTCTTGGTACAAGGCTTCCTTCGACGGGAAGTGGTGCAGCAGGCTCGGCCGACGGATGCCCACTTCGTCGGCGATCTCGGTGAGGCTGGTCGCGGAGAAGCCGTGGTCGGCGAAGCGCCGGCGCGCGACCACCACGATCAATTCCTTGGTCCCTGCCCCACTTGTGGTTGCTTGCACGACCTCCACCGTACGTGCATTCGGGGCCAGAGCCGGCCTTCGTGCCTCGAGGTAGATCGGCGAAGGCCGTGGGCGGGCTATTTGGGGGCGAGCGCGCGCATGACTTCCCTGGTGCGATCGGGGGCGGCCAGGATCATCGGCATGGGAGTGGTCACCCCGGCTTCCACGTACCGCTGGACGTGCTCGGCACATTGTCCGGGCGATCCCGAGACGATCAGCTGGTCGAGGACCTCGTCGGGAATCGCCTCGGTCGCGCCGGCGCGGTCGCCGGCCTTCCAGGCAGTCCACATCGGCGCGAGGAGCTCGCCCCGGCCCAGCCACTCGTGGAATGCGGCGTAGACCGGCACGTTCAGGTACTCGGCGATCATGCGCCGTCCGAGGTGGCGGACTGCGTCGCGGTCTTCGCTCGGCAACACGAAGATGCGCGCGACGATCTCCTTCTCGTTGCCCCCACCGGCTTCGTGGACGATCGGCGCGACCTTGGCGACGTCGTCGGCTCCGAGCCAGTTGATGATGGCGCCGTCACCCTCGCGGCCCGCGAGCTTCAGCATCCCGGAGCGGAGCGCGCCCACGAGGATCGGCGGTTGCTGGTCGACGCGGACTCCCAGCCGGAATCCCTTCACGTCGAACGAGTCGTAGGTCTCCGTGACCTTCTCGTTCGTGAGCGCGACGCGCAGGAAGCGCAGCGTGTCGCGCACATGGTGGTACGGACGCTCGAACGGGATGCCATTCCACCGTTCGACGATGACGTTGGACGATGTGCCGAGCCCGACGACGACGCGACCGGGCGCCGCTTCGATGAGGCTTGCGACGGTCTGCGCGAGCAGCGCCGGACCGCGGGTGTACACCGGTACGACGGCCTGGCCGAGCCGGAGCGACGGAGTCCAGGCCGCGGCCAGGGCCAGGACGGTGAACGCGTCGTGGGCGCCCGCTTCACTGGACCAGATGTCCGTGTAGCCGAGGTCGACGAGCTCTTCGAACCACGCCCTGTGCTCGCGGAGCGGCACTCCGGCGAACGGGACGGTGATCCCCCAGCGTTGCTGCGTCATCTGGCGGTTCCTTCCTGGGTCAAGCCTGTCTCCGCACTGCGTCCCCGCTCCGGCATTCGTTCCTCCTCGTCAGGCGCGAGGACCGGGCGGAACCCCGGGCTCCTCGCGCCACGCTCGCACGATCGTGGACTGGCTGGCGGTTCCGAGCAACGTGCCGTCGTGGGCCCAAAGGTGGACGAGGCCGTGCCCGAAGCCGTGGGCTACCGCCTGGACCCTGATGTCGGCGAGGATCCAGTCGGTCTGGACACGGCTGGCGACCCGCAAGGTGTTGTCCAGGCTGTTGCCACCCGCGCGGTGGCCGAGCGCCTGGGAGATGCCGAAGGGTACGTAGTCGCCGACGATCGCGAGCGAAGCGGCCGACATCTCGAGCACGTCGGGAAGCCGGACCCAGAGGGCGCTGCGGCCGTGGCCCGGGGTTCCGTCGAGCTGCTCGAAGCTTCGGGCATCGGCGATCCGCATCTCGATGCGGTCCATGATCGTGCCTTCGTGCCGGTCGAGGACCTCGCGAGGTGGGCAGTCCTCCGGCGGTGGCACATCCGGCCGGGCGGCCCACTCGCCCTCGTAGGGGATGTCGCGGTGGCCGAGCGCCGCGTTGACGGTGAGGATCTCGTCACCGTCAACGGATGCGACCGCGCGGCCTGGGAGATCTGGTGGCCGCGCACGACCTCGTTGATCCGGATGTCCATCACCGACGGTGGCCGGGCGTACGAGAGGTATTGGCCGGTGGCCCAGACGAGCGGGCGGCCGGTCGTCCGCTCGAGCGCTTCGACGCACGCGCCCAGCCCGCACCCGCCGAACAGCGCGCCCAGGCCGGAGCACAGCGTTGGCACGATCGGCAGCTGCCAGAAGTTCGGATCCTCGGTCCGCTCCAGCCCGTAGAACTCGAGTGCGTCCATCGCTTGCGAATCTAGGCGACAGCGTGTCACGCGGCGGTGTGGGAATCGAGGGTTGTTGGACGGTGTTGTTGGGCAGAGTCCCGGAGGAGTGCAGATGAGCAACCCGAACAAGCGATCAGTCGAGGCTGTCATCCCCGCCGTCGTGCAGCTCGAGGGCGGCGGCTTCGAGGTGCGCCGTCCCTTCCCGACGGCCGCGCTCCCGCAGGTGGATCCGTTCCTGCTGCTGGATCACATGGGTCCCATCGATCTCGGCCCGGGCGAGGCGAAGGGTGCGCCCGACCATCCGCACCGCGGCTTCGAGACGGTGACGTACATGCTCGACGGCACCATGGAGCACGAGGACTCCGCGGGCCACGCGGGCCGGATCGGTCCGGGCGACGTGCAATGGATGACGGCGGGGGCGGGGGTCATCCACGCCGAGATGCCGGCCGATCAGATCCGCCGCGATGGGGGTCGCCTCCACGGCTTCCAGCTGTGGGTGAACCTGCCGAGGCGGGACAAGATGATCGCGCCGGGCTACCAGGAGCTCACGGCCGATCACATCCCGCAGATTCATCGTGAGGACGGGGTCATCGTGCGGGTGATCGCGGGCAAGGTCGAGAAGGTGAAGGGCGCGGTCGCGACCCGGACGCCGGTCACCTACCTGCACGTTTCGCTGCCGCCCCGAACGAGCTTCACCGCGGCGATCCCGGAGTCGCAGAACGCGATGGTCTACGGCATCAGCGGCGATGGCGCGGACGAGCTCGTGGTGTTCGCACACGACGGAGACGCCGTGGAGGTCGTCAATGACGACGTGACGCACCCGCGCGACGTGCTCGTGCTCGCCGGGGAGCCGTTGCGCGAGCCCGTTGCCCGCTACGGCCCGTTCGTCATGACGACCAAGGCCGAGATCGGCGAGGCCATCGACGACTATCCACGGGACGGTTCGGGGCGATCGCCCGGTAGCAGTCGCCTGACTACGCTCCGGATCCATGGCGGTGCGTGCGGCGACAGTCCTGGCGGATGGCTTCCGGTTCCCCGAGGGACCGCGCTGGCACGACGGGAGGCTCGTCTTCTCGGACCAGCACGACCGGCGGGTGCTGGCCTATGAGCGTCGATGGCACGGTCGAAACCGTCGTCGAGGTGCCGGAGTGCCCGTCGGGACTCGGCTGGCTTCCGGACGGCCGCATGCTCGTCGTCTCGATGCATGACCGAAAGCTGCTTCGGCTCGACCCGGACGGTCTCACCGAGGTCGCCGACCTGGCGCGGTCGCGACCTGGCACTGCAACGACATGGTCGTCGACGCGGCGGGCCGCGCGTACATCGGGAACTTCGGCTTCGACCTCGACGGTGGCGGCGACGTGACCACTGCGGTCATCGTGCGGGTCGACCCGGACGGGGCGGTACGGGTGGCGGCCGAAGACATCCGTTTCCCGAACGGCACCGTGATCACACCCGACGGTGCGACGCTCGTCGTGGGGGAGAGCTACGGGGGATGCCTCACTGCGTTCGACGTTGACGCGGACGGCGGGCTCTCGAACCGGCGCGAGTGGGCGCAGCTGGTCGGTGCGGTGCCGGACGGCATCTGCCTCGACGCAGAAGGGGCGATCTGGTCGGCGTGCCCGTTGACCGGCCGCGTGCTCCGGGTCCGGGAGGGCGGCGAGGTGACCGACGAGGTAACGGTGAGTCGCAACGGTGCCTACGCGTGCATGCTCGGCGGTGCCGACGGGCGGACGCTGTTCGTCTGCGCCGCGGACGTCAGCGACCCCGCGAAGACCGGGACCCGGCGCGGCGCGATCGAGATCTGCGCCGTCGACGTCCCCCACGCCGGCCTCCCCTAAGCCCGTTTCGGGCGCGATCGTGTCGCTGGAGCGACGCGATTCCGCCCCGAAAGGAGTGGGTCAGAGGGCGTTGACGTCGGGGAGGTCGGGCTGGGCGCCGGTTCGTGCTTCTTCGGCGCGCGCCGCCGGCACCCAGGAGTGCGCGTCGTCGCTGAGGATGAAGAACTGGTCGGCTTTCACCGCGGCCACGATGCGCCGGCCGAGATCGGCCGGGTCCCCACCGCCGTCGAGCAGCTGGCGCACGGTCTCGCCGACGACCGAATCCGGCAGGCTCGGCGCGTCCCCGAGCTCACCCGGCCAGTTGCGCTCGGACTCCATCAGGCGGGTGCGGATGAAGCCCGGGCACACCACGGACACCTTGACCGGTGATCCCATCATGACGAGCTCCATCGCCAGAGCCTCCGACATCCCCACCACCGCGTGCTTCGTCGCGGTGTACGGGCTCATGAACGGGAGGGCCTTCAGGCCGGCGACCGAAGCCGTGTTGACGAAGTGCCCGTCCTGTTGTTCGACGAGGCGCGGCGTGAACGCCCGGATCCCGTTCAGCACCCCCCAGAAGTTCACCGCGAACGTCCAGTCCCAACCGGACTGGGGGATCTCCCAGGTCAGTCCGCCGCCCCCGCCGACACCCGCGTTGTTGCAGATGACGTGGGCGGTGCCGAAGTGGCTGTAGGTGTTCGTCGTGAGGTCGATCACCTGGTCCTCGGCCGACACGTCGGTCACCACGTCGAGGACGTCCGCGCCCCCGGCCCGGAGCTTCTCGGCCGCGTCGCGCAACGCATCGGCCTCGATGTCCGCCAGGACGAGCTTCATTCCCTCGGCCGCGAACGCCTCGGCCATCCCGAAGCCGATCCCGCTCGCTCCGCCCGTGACCACCGCAACCTTGCCGCTCAGCTGATCCATGGGTGCGAACCCTACGGGGGCGTGACAGGGTGTGGCGATGACCGTGAACCGACGCATCCTGCTCGCCGCCCGGCCCGACGGGCTGGTCTCCGAAGACTGCCTCGACCGGGTCGAGGAGCCCGTCCCGACCGTCGACGACGGTGAAGTGCTCGTCCGCGTGCTGTGCCTCTCGGTGGACCCGACCAATCGGGTCTGGATGCGGGAGGAGGACTCGTATCTCCCGGCGATCCGCATCGGGGAGGTCGTGCGCGCGGCCGGGCTCGGCGAGGTGGTCGAGAGCCGGCGAGACGGGTACGACCCCGGCGACCTGGTGATGGGTCTCCCGGGATGGCAGCACTACTGGAAGCTCACGAGTGACGAAGACGCGGAGGTCGTCCCGCCGGGCATCCCGGCCGAGGACATGTTGAGCATCTACGGGAGCACGGGCGTCACCGCGTACTTCGGCCTGCTCGAGATCGGTCGTCCGCAACCGGGGGAGACGGTCGTCGTGTCGGGCGCGGCCGGTGGGGTCGGGTCGGTCGCGGGACAGCTGGCGAGAATCAAGGGCGCGGGCAGGGTCGTCGGAGTGGCCGGGACCGACGAGAAGTGCCGTTGGGTTGTCGAGGACCTGGGCTTCGACGCGTGCATCAACTACAAGACCGAGGACGTCGGGCAGCGCCTTCGCGACCTGTGCCCCGACGGGATCGACGTGTTCTTCGACAACGTCGGCGGGGCGATCCTCGATGCCGTCCTCCTGCAGATCAACGTCGGGGGCGCATCGTGATGTGCGGGGCGATCTCCGAGTACACCCTCGCGGAAGTCGCCGGGCTCAAGAACTACACGCAGCTGATCATGCAGCGCGGGCGCATGGAGGGGTTCATCATCCTGGACTACCTGGACCGGTTCGTCGAGGCGATCATGGAGCTGGCGCCACTGGTCGCGGACGGCAGCATCAAGTACAGCGTCGAGGTCGTGGAGGGGCTCGACCACGCCCCGGACCAGCTCAACCGGCTTTTCACCGGCGACCACGCGGGAAAGCTGATCGTGCGGGTCAGCGAGCCGGCGGCGCAGTGAGGTCGTCGGGCACGCCCTTGCGGAGCCGGCCCCAGACGAGGAGCGCGCCGATCGGTCCGGTGATGATGACAAACGCGAACGTAGAGCCACGTCCAGCGCAGCGCCGGGGTGATCATGATGACCATGGCGCAGAACGCGAGCCCGGAGATCATCCCGTGCAGCGAGCCGACGATGGCAGTCCCGGCGTCACTCTTCGCGAATCCGCCAGAAGTAGAACAGCAAGAGGTAGCTGCACGTCTCGACGAGCGCGACGACCGAGAGCGCTCGCGCCTTGCGTGCCAGCTCGGTGGTGGTGTCGTCGGCGAAGTCGGTCACGGCTCTAGAGGTTAGAGCGCAGGGTCCGGCGGGATCTGACCGGCGCGGCACCGGCCGAGCCGGACGTTTCCCGGCCGACGTTCTAGGGTCCGAGTGATGACGCCCCTTCGGATCGGCACGCTGGGCGCCGCGCGGATCGCGCCGGCTGCGCTGGTACGGCCCGCGCGGTGAGAACCCGGACGTCGAGGTCGTGGCCGTCGCGGCACCGCAGCCCGCGCGGAGGCGTTTGCGGCCGAACACGGCATTCCGAAGGTCCACGATGCTACGAGGATCTGATCGCCGATCCGGAGATCGACGCGGTCTACAACCCGTTGCCCAATGGGCTCCACGCCGAGTGGACCGAGCGTGCGCTGGCCGCGGGCAAGCACGTTCTGTGCGAGAAGCCGTTCACCGCGAACGCCACGGAGGCCGAGCACGTGGCCGCGAAGGCGGCGGCGACCGATCTGGTGGTGATGGAGGCGTTCCACTACCGGTACCACCCCTCGCGGCGCGCATGAAGGAATCGCGAATCCGGAGAGCTCGGCCCGCTGCGCCGAATCGAGACCTCGATGTGCATCCCGCTGCCCCTGCCGAACCGACATCCGCTACCGCTACGACCTCGCCGGTGGCGCCGGCATGGACGTCGGCTGCTACGCATCCACATGAACCGGCTGGTCGCGGGGAGCGAGCCCCGGGTCGTGCGGGCCCGGGCGTGGTTGGCAAAGCCGAAGGTCGACCGATGGTTGCAGGCCGAGCTCCGCTACTCGAACGGTCTCAGCGGGCTCATGACCTGCGTGCTCTTCTCGAGCACGCTGCTGAAGATCCGGGTGAAGGTCACCGGTGACCTCGGCACGCTCTCGGTCTTCAACCCGACCGGACCGCAGTTCGGGTACCGGATGACGGTCCGTGCGGGCGGGACCAAGCGGCGGGTGAAGGTCGAGGGCGCGAAGAAGCCCACCTACAGCTATCAGCTCGAGGCGTTCGCGGCTGCGGTGCTTCGGGATGATCCGGTGCTGACGCCACCAGCGGACTCGGTCGCAAACATGCGCGTCGTCGACGCGATCTACGAGGCGGCCGGCCTTCCGGTCCGGGGGGCGTGATGGAGATTCGACAGGTCGGTGCCTACGTGTCGCGCGGCCGGGTAGGCCTCGGCCTCGCGGCGATGATCGCTCCGGGCGCGACGCTCACCATCGCGTTCGGCCGCGGCGCCAGCACTCCGGGGGCGCGGGCGGTCGGGCGCCTGTTCGGCGCGGCTGACGCCGCGATCGGAGCCGGCGGTTCGATCGCGGTGGGCCAGGGGGTCGGCGGCGGCGACTGGCTGTCGATGATGGCGCTGGTCGACGCGTTCGACGGTGTCGTGATGCTGGCAACTCCCGGGTTGCCGAAGCGGGCCCGCCTCATCGGCGTCTGCGCGATCGGCTCGGCGATCGCGCACTTGTATCTCTCGCGTGACATCGCCGCCCGGGAGCACGCCGACCTGCAGGGTTGAGCTCGGCTCAGCGGGTGCGGACGGTGCTCACCGCGACGGCCATGACGCGGTCGTCGGCGCCCGCGTCGACCACCTCGACGCGAACGAGATGACCGTCAGCCCGTTCTCCGATCACCGAGGCGTGCGCGACTGCGGGTCCCACCCTCCCAGGTCGGAGGAAGTGCATGACGGCGTCCGCGGTCGTCGCGTCGGGGTCGAGCACATGAGCTGACGCGGCGTCGATGAGCACCGCGGTCGCGCCGCCGTGGAGGATCCCCCAGGGGTTGCGCACGCGGTCGTTGATGTCGAGCGCCACTGCCTCGTCGCCGTGCGGCCGAATGCCGAAGAACTCCAGGAGGGGGAGGACCGGATCCGTTCCACCGGGAGGCTCCAACACCATCGGACGCGGGAAGTCGGGCGGACCACCGGCCGGCTCGAGCACCGCCGACGTGAGCACTCCGTCCGCGATCAGGTCGCCGGCATCCCCGGTGTCGCGGATCTCGACCTGGGTCACGACCGCGTGGCGGCCGGCACGCAGGACGCGCGCGTCGAGTGCGAGCGGTCCGCGATGCACACGTGGTGAGGCGCGCAACATCAGGTTGGTGGAGACCACCCACCCGGGGAGCACTGCCAGCCCGGCGCACATGCCACCGACCGTGTCCGCCATGGTGAGCAGTGCGCCGGCCCGCACGTTGCCCGCCGGCCCGCGCAGGTGCTCGAGGCCGAGGACCTCACCGATGATGTGGGTATCGATCGGATCGCCGGGGTAGTCGACCTCGCGGAGCGAGACCTGGGTTACCCGGTTGACGGCGCGACCGCTCTCGGAGTCGCTGAAGGCGGTCATGTGCGCACCCCGACCGCTCGCGCCACGGTGGTGAGCCGCTCGGCTGCGCCGGTGTCGACGATCTCCACGTGCGCGGTCCCGAACTCCGTGGTTGCCGAGAGGACCCGCGTGCGGGTCCGGATCGGACCGACCTTCGCGAGCGCGAGGTAGGTGATCTGGAGGTCGACGATCTCGACCGGGCCGCCGCACGCGGCGTGCAAGGCGTGCTCTGCGGCCGCGTCTGCCGCGGCGGCCACCATCCCGCCCTGGATCGCACCCATGCTGTTGACGACGTACTCGCTGAGCGGAAGCTCGATGACGCCGGCGGCCTCGACGACGGTGAGGTTCACGCGATCGTGAAACGACGTGACCAGGCCCGAGTCGGCCGTCGCCATGGTCAACCGGCTCACGCGGTCCGCCTGGTCGACCGACAGGTTCTCCGCGGGCGGGGGAGCACCGCGAAGCTCATCGTGGCCAGACCCAGCGGTGCGGCGCCTCCATCGCGAAGCGTCACCTCGACGACCACCGTGGTGCGGCCCTGACGCAGGACGCGACCGTGCGCCTGGATCTCGTCGGTCACCGCGCGCGGGGTCAGGTGCAGCGTCAGGTCGGCGGTCGCGATCCAATCGGGACGCGCGGCAACGGCGGCGAGCCCACCGCCGACGACATCCACGAGGATCGCGAGTGCGCCGGCGCGCGGAGAGCCCGAGTGGTTGCGGATGTGCGGCGATGCGGGCATCCAGCCGGTGCTCGTCCCGTCGGGACGGTGCTCGACGGTGAGCCTGAGGTCGCGCAGGATGTGCTGCGCGGGCGGGTAGTCCTGGAGCGGTACCTCGGTCATGGGCGTGGGTTCAGCCCAGGGTTGCCGCGTAGTCCGGCACGTGGGCGTAGATGTCCTGCGGCGGCCGTACGTACCCCTGGTCGGGCTGGCGGGGCGGAAGCTCGAGTACCGGTGGGGTGCGGTCCTCGTACGGGATCTGGGTCAGGAGATGGTGCATGCAGTTCAGGCGCGCGGCCTTCTTGTTGTCACCCTCGACCACGAACCACCGGGCCTCGGGAATGTCCGTGTAGACGAACATCTCGTCCTTGGCGCGCGAGAACTCGACCCAGTGCTGGCGTGACGCGAGATCCATCGGGCTGAGCTTCCAGCGCCGCATCGGGTCGTCGGTGCGGGATTCAAAGCGGCGTTCCTGTTCTTCGTCGCTCACGGAGAACCAGTACTTCAGGAGGATGATCCCGTCCTCGACGAGCATGCGTTCGAACGTCGGCGTCTGGCGGAGGAAGCGGTGGTGCTCCTCGGGAGTGCAGAAGCCCATCACGGTCTCGACGCCGGCGCGGTTGTACCAGCTGCGGTCGAAGAGCACGATCTCGCCGGCCGACGGGAGGTGCGAGATGTAGCGCTGGAAGTACCACTGCGTCTGCTCGCGCTCGGTCGGCTTCGGGAGCGCCGCGACCCGGCAGTTCCGGGGGTTCAGGTACTCCATGATCCGGCGGATCGCTCCGCCCTTGCCGGCGGCGTCGCGTCCCTCGAACACCACGACGATCCGAGCCCCCTCGTCCCGGGCCCAGTACTGCATCTTGACCAGCTCGGCCTGCAGCCGGACCAGCTCCTGTTCGTAGACTTTCTTGGGTGGTCCGCTCATGATCGGGAAAACCTAGTGCCCGCCGGGTCCGAGTCGATCCGAGGCCGGTTGCTCGTGGCGACGCCCGATCTGCGCGACCCGAACTTCTCGCGCACGGTCGTGCTCATGCTCGAGCACGGTGACGACGGGGCGCTCGGAGTCGTCCTCAACCGACCGATCGAGCTCTCCGTCGCCGAGGTGCTCCCCGACTGGGCGGACCTCGCCTCGGTACCGTCGTGCCTGTTCGTCGGGGGCCCGGTCGCCCCCACGGCGGTGATCGGGCTCGGCCGGGGCGACGGCCCGGTCGTCCAACCGCTGTTCGACGGTCTGGGCACGCTCGACCTGGATCTCGATCCGGCGATCTATGAGTCCACGCTGTCCGGCCTCCGGATATTCGTCGGGTACGCCGGTTGGTCGCTCGGCCAGCTGGAGCAGGAGATGGCGGCCGGCGGGTGGCTGGTCCTCGACCTTCGGCCCGACGACCCGTTCTCCGCGAATCCGGCGCAGCTCTGGCAGACCGTCCTGCGCCGCCAGGGTGGTCGGGTGGCGATGTTCGCGTCGGCCCCCGAGGACCCGTCGACGAACTGACGACGCGGGGTGCGTTGCGGGCACAATGTCGGCGACGAAGGTGTTGGAATGGGCGTGTTCAGATTCCTTCAGCGGGAGAAGATGAAGATGGTCGACGTGACGCGTGCGCTGCCGGGCCGGGACACTCCGATGGCCGTTCCCGAGCGTCATTTCGTGAACGGGAACCCGTTGGCCCCGCCGTACCCCGAGGGCCTCGAGCAGGCGATGTTCGGCCTGGGCTGCTTCTGGGGCGCGGAGCGCAAGTTCTGGGAGGCGGAGGGGGTCTGGGTGACCGCGGTCGGATACGCGGCCGGGATCACGCCGAACCCCACCTACGAGGAGGTGTGCAGCGGGCGGACCGGGCACGGCGAGGTGGTGCTGGTCGAGTTCGATCCCGAGAAGATCAGCTACGAGGAGCTGCTCCGGATCTTCTGGGAGAGCCACGACCCGACCCAGGGGATGCGCCAGGGCAACGACATCGGCACCCAGTACCGGTCCGGGATCTACACGTTCTCCGACGCGCAGCTCGCGGCGGCCGAGCAGTCCCGGGTGGAGTACCAGAAGGCACTTTCCGAGGCCGGACACGGCGAGATCACGACGGAGATCCTGCCCGCGCCGACGTTCTACTTCGCCGAGGACTACCACCAGCAGTACCTGGCGAAGAACCCGATGGGCTACTGCGGTCTCGGCGGCACCGGCGTCTCGTGCCCGACCGGCCTCGGCGGATAGCCCGGCCAACGCTCGTTCTTGCGTCATTTACCCACCTCTACGGTGGGTAAATGGCGCCAAAATCTGGGCGGGGCCTACAGAGTTCGTTCAGAAGGGCCGACGCCTCGTATCCAGACATACGGTGGATCGGAGACCGGCACGACATGAGCGAGTCTCGGACGACCACGACGCGGGCCTGGATGGTGCCAACGGCCATCGCCGGCGTCGTGGCTTCGGTCGTCGCGCTCCATCTGGTGTATCCCGACGGGAACCTGGGGGAGCTCACCTACCTCGGCGTTCTCGTCGGCGCGGGGATCGCGGCAGTCTTCGGCGCGATCCGCCGCTCGCCCGAAGAACGCGGGCCATGGCTCTGGGTCGCGGCCGGCGTCGGATTGTCGGGGCTGGGTGACCTGTCGTACTCCATCTACATGCACGTGCACGGCTTCGAACCGGATGTGTCGATCGCCGACGTCCCGTGGCTCGCTTCCTATGTCGCGATCTCGATCGGTCTGCTGATGTTGCTCCGAGCGACCAGGCGCGGCGACCGCAGCGACGTCGACGGCATGATCGACATGGCCGTGGTCGGGGTCGTGAGCCTGCTCGTCGTCTGGCAGATCGCGCTGCAGGCGACGGTCAACGACAGTTCCGTGGCGTTGAACGTACGCGTCGTGTGGGGTGCATACCCGATCCTCGACGCGGCCCTGCTCGCGCTGGTGGTCCGAACCATCATCACCCGCACCCCCGGTGCCCGGCTGCTCGCCGCGGGAGTCGCCTGCTGGCTCGTTTCGGACTTGCTCTACATGCTCTTCCCCGGCTCGAGTACGTGGGCGGTGTGGCTCGATGCCGGTTGGATGGTCGGGGCTGCTCTGCTCGCCGCCGCGACCTGGCCGCGCGCTCGGAGGATCACGCCGGTACGGCGCCGGGAGGAAGTCGGCGCGGGTCGGGTCGCGTTGGCAATCGTGCCGCTCCTCGTGCCGGGGATCATCGAAGTCGTGGCCTATGGCAGCGGTGTCGACCCGAACCCGGTTCCGATGCTCGCGGCATCCGTGGTGCTCGCCGGGCTGGCGTTCGCCCGCGCACTCCGCCTTCTGCGCAACACCAGCCAGGCGCGGTCGCAGGTTCTCGCGGCCGAGCACCTCTTTCGGGCTCTGGTCCAACGTTCCTCCGACGCAGCCTTGGTGTTCGACGCCGATGGCCGGGTGGTGTACGTGAGCCCCGCGGCACTCGACGTGTTCGGCTACCGCGTCGAGGACCTCATCGGGCAGCAAGGACCGGATCTCGTCCACCCCGATGATGTCCAGGCAGCAAGGCGGGTCTTCGTCGGTGTCGCCGAGACGTTCGGCAACCACGCCACGGCCGAGTTCCGGATCCGAGATGCGGCCGGTGAATGGCGTTGGGTCGAGGAAGTCGTCACGAACCTGCTCGACGAGCCGTCTGTCTGCGGGCTCGTGGTCAACGTCCGTGACATCTCGAGCCGCAGGGCCTCGGAGGAGGAGATGTACCGGCTGGCGTACTACGACCACCTGACCGGGCTCCCGAACCGCCGGCTGCTCACGCAGATGATCGACGAAGCGCTCGCCACCACGCAGGAATCGATCGCGCTTCTGGTCATCGACATCGACCAGTTCAAGTTCGTGAACGACTCACGGGGCCACGCGACTGGAGACCAGCTGCTCGCCGTGCTCGCGGATCGGCTCCGCGCGACGCTTCCGACCACCGACGCCGTCGGGCGGATAGGCGGTGACGAGTTCGGGGTGATCTGTCACGACGTTCACGGGCTCGACGCAGTGCACGCGCGAGCGGATCTCATCGGGCGCACGCTCGGCGATTCGGTCGACCTGAAGGTCAGCGGGACCTTCACCATCTCGGCGAGCGTCGGGATCGCCATATCGAGCGCCCGCACGACCTCGGAACAGCTTCTCCAACAGGCCGACACCGCGATGTACGCCGCCAAGCGACAGGGGCCGGGACAGTACGTCACGTTCGACGAGCAGCTTCGAGATCGCGTGGAAGAGCAGCTCACCTTGCAGGCCGATCTCAGGCGGGCACTGGCGAGGCGCGAGCTCACCGTGCACTACCAGCCTGTGGTCGACCTTGCGAGCGGTCACATGGACGGCGTCGAAGCACTCGTCCGGTGGCGCCACCCGACGCGCGGTCTGGTGATGCCCGGAGACTTCATCCCGCTTGCCGAGCAGTCCGACCTGATCGACGGCATCGGCGCGTTCGTCCTCGAGCAGGCGTGCGCGGACGCCTCCTGGTGGGCGCGGGCCGGACATCCGCTTTCCGTCGCGGTGAACATCTCCGGGGCGCAGCTGCGCCACGAGAACTTGGCGAGCACGATCCAAACCGCGCTGTATGACAGCGGGCTCAGCCCCGATCTCCTGACCCTGGAGATCACGGAGACGGCGCTCATGCGCGGTGCCGAAGTCGCGATGGACAACGTCCTCGCGATCCGGCGGCTCGGCGTGAGCGTTGCGCTCGACGATTTCGGAACGGGCTACAGCTCGCTTTCCTATCTCAAGCGCGTTCCCGCCGACATCGTGAAGATCGACCGCCTGTTCGTCACCGACATCGCCGAAAACAAGACGGACCGAGACATCACGGAAGCCATCATCAGGCTGGCCCACGCGCTCGGCCGCTCGGTGGTGGCCGAAGGGGTCGAGACCGAAGCCCAACGCGCGGTGCTCGAGCGTCTCGGGTGCACCCTGGCCCAGGGGTACCTCTGGTCGTCGGCGGTACCGGTAGAACAAGTGTTGAACCTTCGCAGCACCTTCGCGGACAAGGATCGTGGGCTGCTCGCCGTCGAGAGCTGACGTCGCCAAGATCTCGTTTCGGCGTCGCTGTCGTGCCTCTGAGGCACCTTTACGACGCCAAAATCCGTGGATGAGGGTCAGGCGGAGCCGAAGATCTGGATCGAGCCGCCGTAGTTCGCCACCCATACCGCGCCGGTGGTGCGGTCGTAGGTGATGCCGATCGGGTGGTAGCCGGTCTGCACCGTCTGGAGGAGGTGGAGGTCGCTCGAGGCCAGCTTGCTCACGGTGCTCGACTCGTAGTTCACGACGTAGAGCGATTGGCCGTCGGTCGAGATGGCCATGCTGCGGGGCTGGTTCCCGGTCGCGACCTTGTACTGGACGACCCCGTTCACCGGGTCGACCTTGGCGACCTTCCCGTCGGCGTTCAGGGTGACGTACAACGACGCGCCGTCAGGCGAGATGACGAGGTGGCGGGGCCCGCCCCCCACACCGCGGATGTAGCTCACCGCGAACGTGGTGAGGTCCACCCGGGCGAGGTCGTGCGTTCCCATCACCGCGATGTACGCAGTCTTCGAGTCGGGGCTGATGACGATCCCGCGGGGGTACGGACCGATCGGGACGCGCTTGACCTCCTGATTCGTCGTGGTGTCCACGATGCTGAGGTCGTAGCTACACCAGTTCGTGGCGAGCACGTAGTGCCCGTCGGGCGTCACCGCGACGTACTTGGGCACCTTTCCGACGGGGACGACCCCGTCGATCGTGAGCGTTCGCCGTGTCGATGCGGTAGAGGAAGCTGTTGTCGTAGCTGTTCTGTTGCGGGCAGTTGTCGTCGCCCTCCGGGCCGAACCCCTCGCCGTACATCGAGTAGTTCGAGACGTACGCATGCTTGCCGTCCGGGGTGAACGCGGCCTCGACGGGTGCGCCCTGAACCGGAGTCGGGATGGCCCGGGATCCCGAAGTCGGTGAGGTTGACCGTGTCGGGGATCGTCTTCACGAGGTCGCCGTTGCGGTCGTACACGGTCACCGTGTGGCGGTACATCATGTTCTGCGCGAACACCTGCCCGCGCTCGGAGGCGACGACGGACTTCGGTGAGATGTCGCCGGTGATCGTGCGGGTCAGGCTCATGGCTCCGGCGGAGGACGGCATCGCCAGGGTGGTCGTGGTCGTGGGCGCCGCGGTCGAGGAGGTCGTGGTCGAGCTCTCGGCGCTCCCGTCGGCCGAGATCGCGTTCTTCGAATTGTCCGAGCCGCCCGCGCCGGCGACGGCGAGCGCGCCCAGGACTCCCAACGAGAGGAGCAGGGCGAGGACGAGGGGCATGGCGCGGCGGGGCATCACCCAGAATCGTGGCATTGCCGGCCGCCCGATGGGTGGCACCCGACGCGAAGCAGGAATTGGTGCACCGGTCCACGGTGCGAGAGCGTGGTCGCCATGAGCGGAGATCTGGTCCTGATCGAGAAGCCCCAACCGCACACGAGCGTCGTCACGCTCAACCGGCCGGATCGCCTCAACGCGATGTCCATCGAGCTGGTGATCGAGCTCGACGAAGCGCTCGGCGCCGTGGCCGACGACAACGACTCGTACGTCTGCATCCTCACCGGCGCGGGTCGGGGATTCTGCTCCGGGCTCGACCTCAAGGACTACGGGATCATCCCGAACATCGACGGCCTCCAGGTCGGACGAATCGCGGAGCGGTCGATGCGGTACTACTCACGGCTGATCATGACGCTGCGCCGCATGCCGCAACCGGTGCTCGCGGCGATCAACGGGGTCGCGTACGGCGGAGGAATGTGCCTGTCGCTCGCGGCCGAGCTGCGCATCGCGGGGGAGTCGGCGGAGTTCAACGCGACCGGGATCGTCAACGGGCTCACGAGCACCGAGCTCGGCGCGAGCTGGTTGCTGCCGCGCCTCGTCGGGGCGGCGCACTCGAGCGACATGCTCCTGACCGGCCGCAGGATCGATGCAGTCGAGGCGCTCCGAATGGGCCTGGTGTCGCGCGTCGTGCCCGACGACGAGCTCCTGCCGGCGACCCTCGAGCTGGCCGCCCGGATGAGCGAGTTCAGCCCCTACGGGCTGCAGATGACGAAGGAGATCATCTGGGTCAATCTCGAGAACCCGAGTCTCGAGGCCGCCATCGAGATCGAGGACCGGAACCAGCTGATGCTGGGCTTCACCGACAACCTGCCGGAGGCGATCCGCAGCTTCGACCGCAAGCGGAAGCCCGTATATACGGACGAACCCCGCAAGGACCTGTTCACGCCCCCGACCACGGAGTGAGAACACGTTCTAGAATCATCGGCGTGAACCGTCACTTCCCGTTCCCGCATCCCTTCGGCTGGTTCCAGGTCGCCTATCCCGAGGACCTCGAGCCCGGCACCGCCACCGCGCTGCGCTACTGGAGCACGGACCTCGTGCTCTGGCGAGACGAGGCCGGCGAGTTCCATCTCCAGGATGCGTACTGCCCGCACCTCGGGGCCCACCTCGGCGTCGGCGGCAAGGTGATCGGCGGGACGCTCGAGTGCCCGTTCCACGGCTGGACCTTCAACGGCGAGGGCAGCTGCGTGAAGATCCCGTACTCGGACAAGGTCAACCGCAAGGCGCGGCTTCGCACCTACCCGGTCGTCGTCCGCAACGGCATGGTGATGGCGTGGCGCCATCCCGACGAGATCGACCCGCAGTGGGAGATCCCCGAGATCCCGGAGATGAGCGACGACGCCTGGAGCGACAGCTACCGGTCCAGCTATCTGATCAACACGGTCCCGCAGGAGATGGCCGAGAACGGCGTCGACCCCGCGGACTTCCGGTACGTCCACGGCACCGATGACGTCGCCGAGATGGAGAGCTACGACACCGAAGGCCCCATCTCCACGATGCTGTCGAAGCAGAGCTACGTCACGCCGCGCGGTGTCACGCACGGACGGATCGACGTGTACACCTACGGCCCCGGCTTCTCGAAGGTGTGGTTCTCGGGCATCGTCGACGCGATCAACGTCGCCACCACGGTCCCGGTGGACGACGACACGACGCAGGTGCGCTTCAACTTCACGGTGCGCAAGTTCGACGACGAGAAGCTGACGTCGACGGTCGCCGACGCGTTCGTGGCCGAGATCAACAAGCAGATCCGCGAGGACACACCGATCTGGGAGCACAAGGTGTTCCTCCCGGTGCCCGCGCTCGCGGACAGCGACGGCCCGATCCTCAAGTTTCGCAAGTGGTACGCGCAGTTCTACGCGGAGCCCATGAAGAGCGACGCGTAGTCGCCATGACCGCAGGGACGTGGGAGAGCCACCATGCGATCACCACGCTCCTGTTCACCTACACCGAGTACATCGATGCGGCCGACTTCGACGCGATCGGTGAGCTCTTCGAGCACGGAAAGATCACGACGCGGGGCATGGGCGGAGCGACCGAGGGTCATGAAGCGGTCCGGGACCTGTACCAGAACACGAACAAGGTGCACCCGGACGGCACCCTGCGAACGCGCCATCTCTGCACGAACGTGATCGTGGACATCGAGGAGTCGGCCGGGACTGCGCAGGCGCGCTCCTCGTTCCTCGTGCTCCAGGCCACCAAGGACCTGCCGTTGCAGCCGATCGTGGCCGGGCGCTACCGGGACCGGTTCGAACGCGCGGCGGGGAAGTGGCGGTTCGTCGAGCGGGAGATGAGCGTCGAGCAGGTCGGGGACGTTTCCGACCACCTCGCGTTCGATCTCGCCGCGTTCATCGACAAGACCACCTGACCGCCGAGGCCACCCGATGATCGTGGTCTCGCGATCGGTCGTCGGAGATCTTGTTCAGGGCGTGAGGCGCACCGGTAGGGCCTTCAACGCGTTGTTGAGGTTGGAGCGCTGCCGCTTCGGCTCCCCTGTGAGCTCGATGGTGCCGAACGAGTCGAACAGCTCCTCGAAGAACACGCGCCCCTCGAGTCGGGCGAGGTGTACGCCGAGGCAGAAGTGCTCACCCGTGCCGAACGAGAGATGTGGGTTCGGGTCGCGGTGGATGTCGAAGCGGTGGGGGTCGCGGAACACCGCGGCATCCCGGTTCGCCGAGGTGTAGATCATCGCCACCTTCTGCCCTTCCGCGATCTCCACGTCGCCCAGCCGGGTGTCTCGGGTCGCGGTGCGGCGGAAGTAGTGCAGCGGGTTCGCCCAGCGGAGGATCTCCTCGACCGCCCCCGGGATGAGGGAGCGCTGCGCGCGCAGCTCGGCGAGCTGATCCGGGTGCTGGAGCAGCGCGAGCAAACCGGACGACAACATCGTTCGTGTCGTGTCGTTCCCCGCGGTCACGAGCTGCACGAAGAAGCTGCCGAACTGGATGTCGGTCATCGGCTCGCCGTCGAGCTCCATCGCGAGCATCAATGTCGTCAGGTCGTCGCGCGGTTCCGCGCGCCGTTGCTGGGCGAGGCCGATCGCGTACATCGCCATCTCGATCGTGGCGTTCGACGCGTCCTCGCTGTAGCCCGAGCTGAAGTCCGGGTCCTGGCCACCGGAGTTGCGCTCGGACCACGCGTGGATCTGGGGCCAGTCCGCTTCCGGGATTCCGACGAGCTCGCCGACGACCTGCGACGGGAGCTTGGCGCACACGTCGTGCACGAAGTCCACGTCTCGACGCGCGGCCGCACTACGCATGATCTCCTTGCAGATCGAGCGTACGCGGGGTTCGAGCTGGTTGATGATTCGCGGGACGAACTGCGGGGCGACGTTGCGCCGGTAGCCAACGTGGCGGGGCGGGTCCATGGCCAGCAGCATGTCCTGCATCATCGCGAGGGTCTCGGGTGCGAGGTCTTCGAGCACGACCCCGCCGCGCGACGCCGAGTACGTCTTGGGCTCCCGCGCGACCTGCACGAGATCCGCGTGGCGCAGCACCGCCCAGTACCCGGTGCCGTCCGGCATCGGTTGCCAGAAGACCGGCTGCTCGGTCCGCAGGCGCTCGAAGGTCTCGTGCGGCGGGCCGGCGACGTAGCCGTCCGGGTCGTAGAGGTCGGTCGTTTCCGTCGGCATGGAGCGCAGGCTAGAGGAGGTGGTCCGGCGCCGGAACTCCGATCGGGTTGGGGTAGGGGATCTCGTCGGACTCGACGAGTCGGCGCGAGATCTTTGTCAACACGTCCACCACAAGCTCGGGATCCGAGACGCGATCGGTGAGCGCGGTGCTCAGCCGGTCTGTGGTGGCCTCGACCTCGGCGCGAGCGCGGGTGCCCGCAGCCGTCGCGTGGCCGGCGGTGTCGAGCCACCCGCGCTCGCGCAGGCGGTCGGCCGCCTCGATCCAGTGTTCCTCGCTCCAACCCCGGTACGGCTGGATCGAATCGAGGGGCAGCCGGTCGCCGGCGATGCGCAGCACGTGAGATTCGCACGGCCCGACACCCGCGGATACGAGCGCGCAAACGTGGCCATCGCCGCGGTGCTCGCGGAGCAAGGTGACCGCGTGCCACAGCGCAAGGTACGGCGGCTCGGGCCATCCGAGCTCGGCGTTGGCTCCAAACAGTGCCCGTCCGTCCACGGGCGTTCGCTCGATGGCCCGCCGGAGCTCGCTCGCAGCGCGAGTGACGCCTTCGGCTGGTACGTCGGCGGCGAAGAGTCGTCGCACCGCGCGGTCGATGCCGATCAACCGCGCCTCGAGCGCGCGTTGCGGTTCGACCAGTGACCAGATCGAAGGGATCGCGCGCGCGACGAAGTCCGGATGAAAGCCGAAGAACGTAGCGGTCACCACGTTCGCCGAGGTGACGCCGAGCGGAGCAGATCGCCCCGCGAAGTACCCCCGCCAAAATCCGCGCAGCCCGGCGTCCTCGAAGGCACTCGAAGCTTCGGGCGCAAAGTAGGTGAGCGCGTGGAAGGGTTCGGCGACGGTCCAGATGCGCCGTGCGTCCGCGCTCATCCCGGATCGGTCAGGTGGCCGGCGCGGCCTCGAGGATCGCGAGCGCCTTCGAGACGCGCTCGCCGTGGATGGTCTCTTCACGACCGTTCAGCCGGAGCAGGCGGGCCACTTCGGGATCCGGTTCGATGTCGGCCCAGTGTTGGTAGCCGGCGTCGCCGTCCAGCTCCGCCTGGACGATGGCGGGGAAGAGCTCGAGGCTGACGTGCTCGGGCAGAGGGATCGTGAAGGGAGTGCGCACCTCCGCCGAGGGCTCGTACTCGGTACCGAGCTTGATGCTGATTGCCCGCTGGACGCGTCGCGCGTGGCCGATCTCCTCTCTGCCGTTCTTGCGCAGGAGATCACCGGCTTCGTCGTTGCCGATGCGGTCGGCCAGTGCCTGGTAGAAGTCGTCGCCGCTGATCTCGAGCCGGTACAGCAGCTCCATCGCCGGAACATCGAGCTCGGTGCAGGCCGCCAGCGTCGCGGAGGCGGAGAAGAAGTCCAGATCCTCGGTTGTCATGGTTCCACAGTACCCGTCGTTCCGGCTCGTAGGCTCGGGAGATGCTGGCTCGCGTGGACCCGATCGAGTCGCACTGACCGTGCAGGAGCGACGCGACGCGATCGACATCGACGGGCGGCGGTTCTCGTACCGGGTCGTCGGCAGCGGCACGCCCCTGGTGTTGCTGAACGGCTACTCGGCCACCGCGATGGACTGGGATCCGGTTCTGCTCGGCGCGCTGGCCGAATCGTTCGAGGTGATCTGCCCGGACAACCGCGGCGTGGGGGAGTCCGAGCTCGGCGACCTGGACTCACGGTTGACGATCGAGTCGATGGCCGGCGACGTCGAGCGACTCCTCGACGCGCTCGGCATCGAGCACACGCCGGTCGGCGGGTGGTCGATGGGTGGCTTCGTCGGGCAGCGGCTCGCGGTGCGTGCGCCGGCGCGGGTCGATGCCTTGATCCTCCTCGGCACGGATGGCGGCGGCCCGTCCACCGTACGGGCCCGGCCGGAAGCCTGGGCGCAGCTCGTCGACCACTCGGGGACGTTCCGGGAGCAGGCGTCCCGGCTGATCGCGCTGCTGTTCCCCGCGCCGCTGGTTCCGATGATCGACGAGGCGTTCGGCGACATGATGGCGGAGGCACGTTCGACGTTGTCGCTCGTGGCACTCGCCGCGCAGGAGCGCGCGATGGCCGAGTGGCACGCCTCGGAACCGTTACCTCCCGATCCGGCGACTGCGCCACCCGTCCTCGTCCTCAGCGGCAAGGAAGACGTCGTGATCCCACCCGACAACGACGAGGTGCTCGCTCGGATCTGGCCCCGGTGCGAGACCGAGCGCTACGACGGCGGGCACGCGTTCTTCGCCCTGCTCGGTGCCGAGGTCGCGGCTCGGATCACGTCGTTCTGCACCGGCTGACCTGGCACCCCGACCAGGAGCTTCGAGCAAGTGTGCGAGCCACTCGCGGCGCACCAGGCGACCAAGATCATCGGCGAGGTGCTCGGCGAGCTCGACAAGTAGACCGAACGGGCGCCGCGAGGCGCCCGTTGGATCGTGTTGGTCAGTGGAGGTGGGGGGAGTCGAACCCCCGTCTTCCGAGCCTTCGTCGGGGCTTCTCCGAGCGCAGCCAGTGGAGAGATCTCGGGTCGGCGCCACCCACCGGCAGCTTGCGTCGACCCCAGCCTCGCTGTGATGTCCCGCCGGGCCACGAGGCCCGTCCTGGCGGTAAGCCGCTCTAGATGACGTTCCGGTTCCGACCGAGCGGCTGGGCCGGGAGGAACGCGCTACTTATCTCTAAGCAGCGAGTGCGAGGTTGTCCTCGGCAAGTGTTCAGTGTGCAGACTTTTTAGCGACGCTTCTGCAACGTCGGCTCGCTTCACCCGACTCGAACATCGAAATCGAAGCCACGCACCCCCTTGTCAACGCCACCCCGATGCGTGCGGAGGCGACCACAACAGTCTACGCCTCATCCAGCCGGTTTCTTCCCTCGGATTTCGGGCCGCGCCGGGAACGCCGGGCCGGGGTCGTAGCGTTGCACTGGAGAGCGCCTGTCGCCCTGGCGTATCCGAGGGAGTTGCGATGAAGCCCAGCGTCAAGCTCGGCCGGATCTTCGGCATCGAGGTGGGAGTCCACTGGTCGGTGCTCGTCATCGCCGGATTGCTGGCGTTCGGGCTCACCGGCGGGGTGAATGACTTCGCACTCTGGGTCGTTGCCATCGCCGCGGTGATCTTGTTCCTCGCATCCCTGCTCGCGCACGAGCTTGCGCACTCCGTCGTCGCCCGTCGTAACGGCATGCAGGTGAAGGGCATCACGTTGTGGCTGCTCGGCGGCGTTGCGCAGCTCGGGGGACCGATGCCCTCGGCGGGCGCGGAGCTCCGGGTGGCGGCCGCGGGACCCGCAACGAGCGTGTTGCTCGGGCTCGGCTTCTTTCTCGTCGCGCTGGCCGGCGCGGCGAGCGGGCTCGTCTCGTCCCTCGTCATCTCCGCGATTGCCTGGCTCGCGCTCGTGAACGTCGTGCTCGCGGTCTTCAACCTCATCCCGGCGGCACCACTCGACGGGGGCCGCATCCTCGCCGGCGCGCTGTGGGCGATTCACGGAGACCGCTATCGGGCCGACATCACCGCGACGCAGGCCGGCAAGATCGTCGGCTTCGGCATGATCGCCCTGGGTGTCGGCGGCACCCTCTTCGACATCCCGTTCGTCACGATCTGGACCGCGCTGCTCGGCTGGTTCATCGTCACCGTCGCGGCGAGCGAGCAGCGTCACGCCCGCTTGAGCCGGTCGGTCGGCGAGCTCCGGGTGCGCGACATCATGACCGCGAACCCTGAGACCACACGGGGTTGGGCGACCGTCGATGCATTCGTCGATGCGGCTCGCTTCGATCCGCCGCGTCACGACGTCTTCCCCGTGGAGCAATGGGAAGGTGGCATCAGTGGCATCGTCACGCTCGACGCGTTGCGGGCAGTCCCGCCCGAGCAGCGGCTGACGACACGCGTCATGGACGTCGCGGTGCCGATGTCCCTGGTGACGGTCTCGTCGCCGGACGAGAAGGTCGTGGACCTCGTGAGCCGGCCGTCCAACGCGCGCCTGCCATACGTGCTGGTCTTCGAGGCGGGGCGGCTCGCCGGGGTGGTCACCCGCACCGATCTCGAGCGCGCCACCCTCTCCAGCTCGGCCGGCTGACCCGGGTCAGTCGACGCGGCCCTTCATGGCGCGCTCGGTCTCGCGCTTGGCGTCGCGCTCCGCGAGAACCTGGCGCTTGTCGTAGTTGCGCTTGCCCTTCGCGAGCCCGATCTCGACCTTGGCCCGGCCGTCCTTGAAGTAGACCCGCAGCGGAACCAGCGTGAGCCCCTTCTCCTGGGTCTTGTGCCAGAGCTCGGAGATCTCCTTCTGGTGGAGGAGCAGCTTGCGTCGGCGCACCGGATCGAGCTCGCCGCGGCTGAAGGCGTACGGCGCCACGTGCATGCCGAACAACCACGCCTCACCGTCCTCGATGCGCGCGTAGGAGTCCTGCAGGTTGGCGTGGCCCTCGCGCAGGGACTTCACCTCGGAGCCCTCGAGGACGATGCCGGCCTCCCAGGATTCGAGAATGAAGTAGTTGTGCCGCGCCTTGCGGTTGGTGATGAGGAGGTTGTCGCCGCGCCGTGACATGGGACCGCGACACTAACGTCCTGCCTCCATCGTCACTCCGGGCCCGGCACTTCGTGCCCGCTCCGTCCTACGCTCCGCCTTTCTACGCGTCCCGCTCCGGACTCCGCACTTCGTGCCCGCTCCGTCCTACGCTCCGCCCCGTGACGATCTCCGAGCATTCCGTTCCCGAGTGGTTCACCCGGCAGCGCTACGGGATGTTCGTCCACATGAACATCGCGACCGTGCCCGCATTTGCGCCGGTGCACGAGTACGCCGACTGGTACCGGGCGTTCTGGGAACCGGGGATGGCGGACGTGATCCTGCACCCGCCGGTCCCGCTGCCCGAGGTGCGCGCGTACCACCAGGAGCACTACCCGGAGGTGCGCGACTTCGACGACTTCATCCCGCAGCTCACGCTCGACCGTTGGGATGCCGACGCGGTCGCACGGCTCGCGGTGGACGCGGGCATGCGGTATCTCGTCCCGGTCACCAAGCACCACGACGGCTTCTGCTGGTGGGACACCGAGCTCACGTCGCGAACCAGCGTGCGCCAGGGTCCCCACCGGGACGTGATTGCAGAGCTCGCCGACGCGTCGCGGAAGCACGACCTGGTCTTCGGGCTCTACCACTCGCTGCTCGACTGGGGGCACCCGGACCACCCCGACCGCGAGAAGTACGTCGACGCCTACCTCCGCCCGCAGCTGCACGAGCTCGTCGAGCGGTTCCAGCCGCAGCTGCTCTGGGGCGACGGGCACTGGGGTCACAACGGCGAGTGGTGGCGCGCCGACCGGATCGTCGAGGACTACTACACGACCATGCAGTCAGCCGGGCTCGACGGCTGTGTGAACGACCGCTTCGGCGCGAGCCACGCCGACTACGCGGTGTTCGAGTACGACGTCCCCGAGTTGGTTCCCTCCGGCGCGTGGGAGCTGTGCCGCGGGTCGTCGTATTCGTTCTGCTTCAACCGGGCCGAGCACGACGACGACCACCTGAGCGCACCCCAGCTGGTCGCGATGCTCACCGAGGTCGTGGCGAAGGGCGGCAACCTGCTGCTCAACGTCGGGCCGAAGGCGGACGGGACGATTCCCGAGATCCAGGCCCGGGTGCTGCGGGACGCAGGCGCGTGGGTGAACGCGAACCACGAGGCGATCCATGGTTCCCACCCATTTGCCGCCTGGGGCGACGCGACCACGCGCTACACCGTCGGCTCGGACGAGACCGTGTTCGCGATCGATCTCGACAGTGTGGACGAGCGCGTGTTCCCCGAGCTGCGCGGAGTCGCAGCCGTCGACGGCGCGCTCGAGTGGGTGGAGCGCGACGACGGCCTCCACGTGCGCGCCGATCCCGCGGTTCCTGCCTCGATCGGCCGCGTCTACCGGGTCACGCCACGCGGTGAATCGGTGATCGCGGTGCTGCAGGGTCCGCCGGTCGTCGCAGGTCAGGAGGTGGCCGACGCCATCGCCGCCGCGACCGCGGATGATGTCGTCGTCGTCCCCGCCGGGACCCACCCCGTCGCGGGGCTCCGGGTGCCGGAAGGGGTCACGGTGCGCGGCGAGCCCGGCGCGGTCCTCGACGGCGGAGGTCGCGCGGTCCTCGAGCTGACCGCCGGTTGCCGTTTGGAGGGGCTGACGGTCAGGGGAGGCGCGGCGGGCTACATGATGATCCCGCCCACGTGCGTCACGACGAGCGGCGACGACATCGAGGTGCGCGACTGCACGCTCCAATCCCTCCAGCTCGGTGGGGGGCGCGGGCACGTGATCGTCGGCAACGAGATCGACGGTGGGAACCTCTGGGCGTTCGGCACGAACGACATCACCGTGCAGTCGAACCGGCAGCACGGAATTCGTTGGGGCGTCGGCCTGGACGTGATCGGTGGCGCCGGCCACGTCATCGAGGACAACGACGTCAGTGACGATCTGTGCGCGATCCGGCTCACCGGGGTCACGGGGTCCCGGGTAGTGGGGAACCGGGTCCGCACGCGGTGGTGGGGCGTGCACCTCCGCGGCTGCACCGACTGCGAGAGCCGCGACAACCAGGTGGACCGGACGATGCGGGCCCAGTGCGTCGAAGGCGGTGCCCAGAACACCGTGGTCGGAAACACCGCTCGGCGCTGCGATTCGTCCGTGCTGGTCGAGCAGGGGGCGCGTGACACGGTGGTGAACGACAACCGAGCCGACGAGTGCCGGATCGACACGCTCGTGTGGGAGAGCAGTTGAAGCTCGGTTCCTACCGCCGCGACGACGGATCCCTCCGGGTCGGGATCATCGACCGCGAAGAGGTGCGCGATGGCGGGACCATCGTCTGGGACCCGGCACCCGGTGCAGTCGTCGGTCCGCTCGATGACGTCGCGCTCGGCGCCCCGGTCCCGGCACCGGGCAAGGTCGTCTGCGTCGGCCGGAACTACGCCGAGCACGCGGCGGAAACCGGCTCCGCGGTGCCGAACGAGCCGCAGCTCTTCTCGAAGTGGGCGAACGCGGTCGTCGGACCTGGCGCCGACGTGATCCTCCCGTCGATCACCCGGGCCCTGGACTACGAAGCCGAGCTCGTCGCCGTGATCGGACGCACCGCCCACAGGGTCCCGGAGAGCCGCGCGCTCGACTTCGTGCTCGGGTACACGTGCGGCAACGACATCTCGGCGCGTGACCTCCAGTTCGGCGACACGCAGTGGACGCGGGGCAAGGCGCTCGACACGTTCGCGCCGATGGGCCCGTGGATCGTCACCACCGACGAGATCCCGGATCCGCAGGACCTCGGGATCCGGTGCCTGGTCAACGGCGAGACCCGACAAGACGACACGACCGCGCACATGGTGTTCACGGTCGCGCGGATCATCGAGTTCGTGACCGAGGCGATCACGCTGGACCCGGGTGACGTGATCTACACCGGCACGCCCCCCGGTGTGGGCCACGGGTATTCGCCGCCGCGGTACCTGCGACCCGGCGACCGCGTGCGCGTGGAGATCGACGGCATCGGTGCGATCGAGAACCAGATCGTCGCCGAGCGATGAAGCTGGAGCGGCTGCCGAGGAGTACGCCGTTCTGGCTGCTCGCGCCGGTCTCCGGATCGAGCGGGTCGTGAACCTCCTCGCCCGCGACGGGATCGAGCTGGTTGTCGTGTGACGGCGGGGCGCTAGAGACCGAGCAGGGTCTCCGCTTCGACGAGTGTCGCGACGGGCCGGCCGACGTCAGCGCACAGTGCCGTGGCGCGTTCCACGAGCTCGCGGTTGTCCGGCGCGTTCGGGTCGTCTTCGAGACCGATGCGCAAGTGCCCGCCGCGTTCCAGCGCGAGCCGGGTGATCGGTGCGGCGAGTGCGTCGCCGCCGACCACGGCGACCGCCCAGGGGATGGACGTGTCCCCGAGCATGGCGAGATACAGGTCGAGACCTTCGGGGATCGGCGGAACTCCCCAGAGCGCGCGACCGGGGGTGAGGTAGCCGCCGGCGGCGAAGTACAGCTTCACCAGCGTGCCTGCCGGCAGTGCCCCGGCTTCGTGATAAGCGAGCACGACCTGGAGGAAGCCGGGCTCGAACAGGGCGATGCTCGGACCGAGCTGGTGGCGCTGCGCGAGGTCGAACGCGTAGCGGATGTCGGCGAAGGTGTTGGCGTACACGTACTCGAGCGGTGGGGGCAGCCCGTCCGGGCCGGCACCGCCGAGGTTCACCGATCCCGGGTCCACGAACGTCGCTCGGATCAGGCCTTCGGACGCGAGCATGCCCACGTGCGCGTAGCGGTCGGCGACCGTCGTGCCGATCCCCGTTGTCGGGTACAGGATCGTTCCCGGTCGTTCCGCGAGCACCGCGCGGTAGCACTCCGCGTACTCCTCGGTCCGGTCGTCGGGGTGCGCGGTCGGGTCCTGCGAGTGGGTGTGGATGATCGTGGCGCCCGCGTCGACGCACGCGATCGCGGTTGCGGCGAGCTCCTCGGCCGTGACCGGGACCCGCGGGTTGTGCCGCCGGCTGGTGATGCCGTTCAACGCCGACTCGATGATCACCGGGGTAGCCGCCATGCGACCGAGCGTACGGCTTACGCTGACGCCCGTGCAGAAGGCGATGGTCGCGGTGTGGCGGCCGGTCGACGCGTTGCACCGGCTCGTCGGTGACGACGTCATCGTCCGGTACCGGTTGGAGGATCAGGGCCCCTACGGGGCGGGTCAGCCGTTCGACGTCCTGCTGGCGGCAACCGTCGACGATCCCGGTCACCTCGAGCTCACCGGCCTAGGTGAGCGGGTCTGGGCGTGGACCGTCGACGAGCGGAGGCCTCGCGTGGGCGACGAGGAGTGCGCGGTCACGATGGTGGCGCTGATGCGACGCAGGCCCGGGCTCACGCCCCCGGAGTTCCGGGAGCACTGGACCGAGCGGCACACGCCGCTCGCGCTCGCGCACCACACCGGGCTCCACGACTACACCCAGAACCTCGTCGAGACGATCCTCACTCCCGGGGCGGAGGAGGTCGACGGAATTGCCGAGCTCGGCTTCCGGACCCGCGAGGAGTTCGAGACCCAGTTCTTCGACTCGGACGAAGGGCGCGCGGTGATCGGCGCGGACGTCCGCCGGTTCATGGCCGGCCCCGGTCCGGACACGACCCTCGTCGCCCCACCCCTCGGCTGACCCCCCCGCCCCGATGTTGGCGGCACTTCCAGAGCGAATCGCCGCAGCAAGTGACGCCGAAACGGGGGACGCAGGTAGATTGCCGCGGTCCACCGAACGCAGGAGCTCGCATGCCAACATCCGGATCGATCCTCGGCCATTCGGTGCTCCGCCGGGAGGACCCGAAGATCCTCGAAGGCGGTGCGAAGTACTTCGACGACCTGGCCATCGACGGGATGCTCCACGTCGTGTTCGTGCGGTCGACGATCGCACACGCCGAGGTCACGTCGGTCGATGCCGCGGACGCGGTCCCGATGCCCGGCGTCGTGGCGGTCTACTCCGGTGACGACCTCGACATCGCCCCCGTCCAAGGGTTCGTCATGTTGCCGCCGGTGTTCTCCCGGCCGGTCTTCGCGAAGGACCGGGTGCGCTTCGTCGGCGACATCGTCGCCGCCGTCGTCGCCGAGACCCGCGCGCAGGCGGTCGACGCGGCCGAGCAGGTGATCGTCGACTACGAGCCGCTGCCGACCGTCGTCGATCCCGAGGCCGCCCTGGCCGAAGGCGCGCCACTCCTCTTCCCCGAGCACGGCTCGAACCTCGCGATCGAGTTCGACTTCGGCGAGGATCCCACGGTGTTGGACGGCGCCGAGCTCGTTGTGAAGGAGACCTTCGTCAACCAGCGGGTGGCCGCGGTGCCGATGGAAGCCAACGGGATCGTCGCCATGGGCGACGGCGAGGGGGGCCTGCTCTGCTACGTGCCGACCCAGAACCCGCACGGACTGCTCCCGGAGTTCGCCACGGTCTCCGGTCTGAGCCCGGAGCAGATCCGCGTCGTCGCACCCGCGGTCGGCGGCGGATTCGGCGCCAAGGCCGGGATGTACGTCGAGTTCGCGGTCGCGGTGAAGGCCGCGCTCGCACTCGGTCGACCGGTGAAGTGGACCGAGACCCGCTCCGAGAACATGGTCGCGATGACGCAGGGTCGCGCGCAGGTCCAGCACGTCGAGATGGGACTCAAGCGCGACGGCACGATCGTCGGGGTCCGGGTGAAGATCTACGCCGACGGTGGTGCCTACCCGACCATCGGGTCCTTCCTGCCGTTCCTCACGCGCACGATGTCCCAGGGTGTGTACGCGATCCCGAAGGTCGAGTTCACGTCGTGGAGCGCCGCCACGAACACCACGCCGACTGCCGCGTACCGGGGTGCCGGCCGGCCCGAGGCGACCGCCTTCCTCGAGCGGATCATCGACATTGCGGCGGACGAGCTCGGCATCGACCCGGTCGCGATCCGGAAGCAGAACTTCATCGCGCCGGATGCGTTCCCGCTGAGCACGGTGACCGGGGCCAACTACGACGTCGGCGAGTACGCCAAGGCGATCGACGAGGCCTGCCGGGTGGCCGGATACGACGAGCTACGCCGCGAGCAGGCGGCGCGCCGCGAGCGCGGCGACGTGCTCCAGCTGGGCATCGGAGTCTCGGCGTACGTCGAGGTCACTGCCGGCGGCCTCTTCCAGGAGTACGGCGCGATCGAGGTCCACGAGGACGGCTCGGCCACCGCGACGGTCGGTACCTCCGCGCACGGCCAGGGGCACGAGACGTCGTTCGCGATGATCGTTCACGAGCTGCTCGGGATCCCCATGGACCGCGTGACCGTCGTGCAGTCCGATACCGCCTTGGTGCCGCGAGGAACGGGCACGATGGGCTCGCGCTCGCTGCAGATCGGCGGGAGCGCGTTGTGGAAGGCGAGCGAAGGCGTGCTCGCCAAGGCCCGCCAGCTCGCCGCGCACCTGCTCGAGGCGAACGTCGACGACATCGTCCTCACCGACGATGGGCGCCTCGGAGTCGCCGGAGTACCGGCGAGCGCGATCTCGTGGGGTGACCTCGCCGCGGCGGCGAAGACCGCCGACGGGCTTCCCGAGGAGATCGGGGAGTCGCTGCCGCCGGGCATGGAGCCTGCGCTCGCGTACGCGCTGGACTTCAACCAGGGCGAGGCGACATTCCCGTTCGGCGCGCACGTCGCCGTCGTCGAGATCGACACCGAGACTGGAAACGTCGAGCTGCTCCGCCACGTCGCGGTTGACGACTGCGGGCGGGTCCTGAACCCGATGCTCGTCGCGGGCCAGCAGCACGGTGGCATCGCTCAGGGCGTCGCGCAGGCGCTCTGGGAAGGGGTCGCCTACGACGACGACGGCAACCCGCTCACCGCGAACCTCATGGACTACGCGATGCCGAGTGCGGCCGAGCTCCCCAGCTTCGAGGCCTCGAACACCGAGACCCCGACCCCGCTCAACCCGCTCGGCGCGAAGGGCATCGGCGAGTCGGGGACGATCGGGTCCACGCCGGCGGTGCAGAACGCGGTGATCGACGGGCTTTCGTACCTCGGGGTCCGGCATCTCGACATGCCGCTCGGATCGCAGCGGGTGTGGCGGGCCATCCAGGACGCCCGCGCGAACGCCGGATGAGCTTTGCTCCGCCGCGGTTGCGGCTCACGGTCGACCAGCACCGGCGGATCGTCGCTCACTGCTACTTCGGGCTCCCCGACGAGGCCTGCGGGCTGCTGGCGGGGCCCGTCATCGGGACCGAGGCATCCGGCGTGGTGAACGAGGTGTATCCCGCGGTCAACTCGGACGCGTCGTCGCGCACCTACACGGTCGACGGGCGCGACTACCTCCGGGCGGCACGGGACGCCGAGGCACGTGGCGACGAGATCATCGGTGTCTGGCATTCCCACACCCACACCGACCCGTACCCGTCACCGACGGATGTCCGCCAGGCGGTGGACCCGATGTGGATCTACGTCATCGTCTCCCTGCGGGACGAGGTGCCCATGCTGCGGGCGTACCGCATCCGCGACGGTGCCGTCGCCGAGTGCCAGGTCGTTGTCGAGTCGCGGGCAACCTCGCTATAGGCTGACGAGATGGCTGTCGAAGTTCGTTTGCCCACTCTGCTCCGCCCGGCCGCAGACGGTGCCGCGTCAGTGCAGGCGGCAGGGGCCACGGTGGGCGAGGTGTTCACCGAGCTCGTCGGCGCGTACCCCGCCCTCAAGGGCCAGCTCATCGACGACTCCGGGTCGTTGCACAAGTTCGTCAACGTGTACGTGAACGACGACGACATCCGCTACCTCGACCAGCTCGACACCAAGATTGCCGAGGGCGACGAAATCTCGATCCTTCCCGCGGTCGCCGGGGGCTAGTGCTCCCTCGAACGGGTACGAGAACGACGGTGTTGCGAGTGCGGTCGTGAAGATGGAGTCGATCCTCGAGCTGATCGGCAACACACCGTTGGTCGGCGTGCACGGGCTCAGCCCGAACCCCGCGGTACGCATCTACGCGAAGCTCGAAGGCCAGAACCCGGGCGGTTCCTCCAAGGACCGCATCGCGCTCAAGATGGTGGACCTGGCTGAGCGCGACGGAGCGTTGCGTCCGGGCGCGACGATCCTCGAGCCGTCATCGGGCAACACCGGCATCGGGCTCGCGCTCGTCGCGAAGCTGCGTGGCTACCGGCTGCGCGTCGTGATGCCGGAGAACGTCAGCGTCGAGCGTCGCCAGCTCCTCGAGATCTTCGGCGCCGAAATCACGCTGAGCCCCGGTGAGGAGGGCAGCAACGGTGCGATCCGCCGCGCGCAGGAGATCGCCGCGGCCGAGCCCGACTACGTCCTTCTCTACCAGTACGGGAACCCGGCCAACCCGCTCGCCCACTACGAGGGCACCGGACCGGAGATCTGGCGCGACTGCCCCGACGTGGACGTCTTCGTTGCCGGGCTGGGCACGAGCGGCACCCTGATGGGCGTCGGCCGGTACCTGAAGGAGCGGAAGCCGGAGGTACGGGTCGTCGCGGTCGAGCCACCGGCGGGGGAGCTGGTGCAAGGCCTGCGCAACCTCGATGACGGCTTCGTCCCGCCCATCTTCACGCCGGACGTCCTGGATCGGAAGCTGATCGTGCGCCCACGCGAGTCGATCGAGTGGACGCGCCGGCTGCTCAACGACGCAGGGGTCTTCGCCGGCATCTCGTCGGGAGCCGCGATCGCGGGCGCAGTGAAGGTCGCGGCGACAATGGATTCCGGAACGATCGTCACCCTCTTGCCCGACGGTGGTTGGAAATACCTCTCGTCCGGCGCGTGGACCGACGACCTCGACGTCGTCGAGGAACGGGCCCAGCGCATCAACTACTGGTGAGTCGCGAGCTCGAACGCGCGGTACGGATCCTGCGCGACGGGGGACTGGTCGCGTTTCCCACCGAGACGGTGTACGGGTTGGGCGCGGACGCCGAGAACCGCGACGCGTTGCGCCGGCTCTACGCGGTGAAGCGTCGCCCGGCCGAGCACCCGGTGATCGTCCACCTCGCGCGAGCCGAACAGCTCGACGACTGGGCGGTCGAGATCTCGCCGGACGCGCGGACCCTGGCCGCCGCGTGTTGGCCCGGTCCATTGACGCTGGTCGTGCGGCGCGCCGTACGTGTGCCGGACGAGGTCACCGGAGGGCTGGACACGGTCGGCATCCGGGTTCCGGGACACCCACTCGCATTGGAGCTCTTGTCGGCGTTTGGCGGCGGGCTCGCCGCCCCGTCGGCCAACCGGTTCGGGCGGGTGAGCCCGACGACCGCGGCCGCGGTGCGCGACGAGCTCGGCGACGACGTGTCGCTCGTGCTCGACGGCGGCGCGAGCCGCGTCGGGGTGGAGTCCACGATCGTCGACTGCAGCGCGGGCCCACCCCGGGTGCTCCGGGTCGGAGGGGTCACCGGCGGGGTCCTGAGATCCCTCCTTGGCGTGGAGGTCCCGATCGGTGGAGCCACGCGCGCCCCGGGAACGCTCGCATCCCACTACGCCCCGCGCGCGGGTCGAGGTCGTTTCCGGTTCCGACGTCATCGAGCGAGCTCGGGCGCTCGAGCGCGCGGGTGAGCGCGTCGGGGTGCTCGCCGGGCGGGAGCTGCGGCTCGACCTTCCGCCGCAGACCGTGACGTTGGCCACACCCGGCGACGTCGACGAGTACGCCCGGGTGCTGTACGCGTCACTGCGCGAGGCCGATGTTCTCGGGGTCGACGTCGTGCTCGCCGTGCCGCCCGCCGCGCACCGGGCTCGGGGTCGCCGTTGCCGACCGGCTCCGACGGGCCGCGACGCCCCACTAGCGTTACGCCTGTGGGCGTGCCGGTAGAACTCGAGGTCGACGAGCGTCCAATCGGCGTGTTCGACTCCGGCCTCGGGGGGCTCACCGTCCTGCGCGCGCTGGTCGATCTCCTCCCACACGAGTCAACCCTGTACTTCGGGGACACCGGGCGGTTCCCGTACGGGCCGAAGCCGGCCGACGACGTGCTCAAGTACGCGGTCGAGGTCGCGGACCTCCTGGTGGACCGGGGGGTCAAGATGCTCGTCGTCGCGTGCAACAGCGCGACGGCGGTAGCACTCGAGGCCCTGCAGGACCGCTACGAGATGCCGGTCATCGGCGTGGTGGAACCCGGGGTCCGAGCCGCGGCTTCGGCGACCCGTTCCGGGCGCGTGGGTGCGATCGGCACGGTAGCCACGATCGCGTCGGGTGCGTACCAGTACTCGGCCGGCGCCGCGAACATCGAGCTCACGTGTGCCGCGTGCCGGGTTTCGTCGAGTTCGTCGAGGCCGGCGATGTGGACTCCGACCAGATCCGCGTGCTCGCGGAACGGTTGCTCGCACCGTTGGGGGCGGCCGCGATCGACACGCTGGTCCTCGGTTGCACGCACTACCCGCTTCTTGCCCGCACGATCGGCGACGTGATGGGCCGCGACGTGGTGCTCGTCTCGAGTGCGGACGAGACTGCATTCGAAGCGCGCCACATGCTTGGCGACGTCACCTCGCCCCGTTCACTTCCCATCACGCGGGAGTTCATCACGTCCGGCGACGCCGAGACGTTCCGCCAGCTCGGCGCGCGCTTCTTCGGGCCCGAGGTCGAGAAGGTCGAGGCGTGGCAATGGAGCTGACGGTCCTCGGTGCGTCCGGTTCCTACGGTGCACCGTTCGGTGGGGCGTGCAGCGGCTATCTCCTCCGGGAAGGAGACACCGCGATCTGGATGGACTGTGGCAACGGCACGTTCCCGCTGCTCCAGGAGTACATCGACCCGGGCGACCTCAGCGCGGTCGTGATCTCGCACGAGCACCCCGACCACTGTGTCGACATCTACGGGCTTCACGTGCTCCTGCGGTACGGGCTCGAGCAGGACGGCCTTCCGGTGTTCGCGCCCCGCGGCGCGCAGTGGCGCCTGGGGGGCCTCGTCGCCAACTGGGGCGACACGTTCGAGTGGAACGCGATCGATGACGGCGACAAGGCACAGGTCGGAGCCGTGGACCTCCGGTTCTCGCGGACGGACCATCCCCCGCCCACCTACGCGATCGAGGCGTCTTCCGGCGGGCGTCGCATGGTGTACACCGCGGATACCGGGCCCGAATGGAGTGTCGACGCGTTCGGGTCGGGCGCCGATCTCGTGCTCTCGGAGGCGTCGTACCTGCACGACCACATCCCGATCGGCATCCATCTCTCTGCCCGGCAGGCCGGCGAAGCAGCCCGCGAGGCCCGCGCGCACCGGCTCATGCTCACGCACATCTGGCCTCAAGTCGACCCGGAGGCTTCGGCCGCGGAAGGATCGGAGGCGTTCGGCGAAGCAGTCACGCTCGCCGTCCCGCGCCTCGTCACCGAGGTCTGACCCGAATCGGCCCGAGCTGGAAGAGAGCACATGGGAATCCGCCACGACGGGCGCGAGCCTGACGAGCTGCGACCGGTCACTTTCACGCGCGATTTCACCGAGCTCGCCATGGGTTCGGTGCTCGTCGAGATGGGCCGGACGCGGGTGCTCTGCACGGCTTCGGTCGAGGAGCGTGTGCCCCCGTGGCTTCGCGGCAAGGGGAAGGGCTGGGTGACGGCCGAGTACTCGATGCTGCCGGGTTCGACCCCGGAGCGGGTGGACCGGGAGGCGGCGCGCGGGAAGCAGAGCGGCCGCACCCAGGAGATCCAGCGGCTGATCGGACGGTCGCTGCGTGCCGTGACCGATCTCGTAGTCCTGGGCGAGGTGCAGATCACCGTCGACTGCGACGCGCTGCAGGCTGACGGCGGTACGCGCACCGCGGCGATCTGTGGAGGGTTCCTCGCGCTGCACGACGCGCTGCTCGCGGCTCGTCGCCGGCAAGAAGATCGCCGCGCACCCGATCACGGACCTCTGCGCGGCAATCTCGGTAGGGATGGTGCAGGCACTGCCGAGTCTGGACCTTGACTACTCGGAGGACTCGACGGCGGAGGTTGACATGAACGTCGTGCGAACCGGGGCCGGGAAGTACATCGAGGTGCAGGGAACCGCCGAGGGTGATGCGTTCAGTCGCACCGAGCTGGACTCGCTGCTCGATCTGGCCGAGCACGGCATCGACCAGATCTTCGCGTTGCAGCGCGAGTGATCGCGGTTCCTCCCGCACCGCGCCGGCCGTGACCCTGCGGCTCGTCGTTGCTACGGCGAACCTGGACAAGGCGCTCGAGATCCGAGCGGTCCTCGAGCATGCCGGCGCGGCAGTGGAGCTCGTTCCCCGGCCGAATGACATCCCGGCGGTCGAAGAGAATGGGCTGACGCTGATGGAGAACGCGCGGCTGAAGGCCACCGCCCTGCGAGACGCGACCGGGCTCGCCGCGCTCGGCGAGGACACCGGCCTGGAGGTGGATGCGCTGGGTGGGGCGCCGGGGGTCAGGAGCGCGCGATACGCCGGCGAGGACGCTACGTATGCCGACAACGTGGCCAAGCTGCTCCGGGAGATGGATGCGGTCCGGCGCGCGTCCCGGACCGCGCGCTTCCGCACGGCCGTCGTGCTCGCGACACCAGAAGGTGGGGAGCTGGTTGCGGAAGGGGTGGTCGAGGGGGTCATCGCCCCCGAGCCGCGAGGTGCGGGCGGATTCGGATACGACCCGGTGTTCGCGCCGGCGGGCGCCGGTGGTCGCACCTTCGCCGAGCTTGCGCCCGATCACAAGCACGCGATCTCGCATCGAGGCCGGGCGCTGCGGGCGTTGGCGGCCCGGCTGCGCGAGGCTGGTCCCCGAACCTGAGGGGGAAGAGATGCCGCTCGATCCGCAAGCGAAGGTGCTCGTCGATCTCATCGAGGGATCAAGTGGCTTCGAGCTGTCCGCCGACTCCGACCCTCAACAGCTGCGGAGCCTGTACGCCGGGCTGACGCCACCGGTGACGATCGAGGTCGCCCGGGTCGAGGACCGCACGATCCCGGGCCCGGGCGGCGCCATCCCGATCCGCGTCTACCGGCCCGACGGCGCCGCACCCAAGCCCACGATCGTCTACCTCCACGGGGGCGGGTGGGTGATCGGAGGGCTCAACACCCATGACGGCACCTGCCGCGCGTTCGCCAACGCGGTGGATGCCGTCGTCATCTCGGTCGACTACCGGCTGGCACCCGAGCACCCGTTCCCGGCCGCGATCGACGATGCCTTCGCGGCGCTCGTCTGGGCGCAGGCGCACGCGGACGAGCTCGGTGCGGATCCGTCCCGCATCGCCGTGGCGGGCGACAGCGCGGGTGGGAACCTGGCGGCGGTCATTGCCCATCTCGCTCGCGACGCGGGTGGCCCGGCGGTCTGCTTCCAGCTGCTCATCTACCCGGTCACGGATCACGAGTTCGACAGTGTCTCGATGAACGACAATGCCGAGGGGTACTTCCTGACCCGAGCCGCGATGCAGTGGTTCTACAGCCACTACCTGGCTGATCCGGACCAAGGCAAGGATCCCCGGGTGTCACCGGTGCGCGCGCCGGACCTTTCGGGGCTTCCTCCGGCCTACGTCGTCACCGCCGAGTTCGATCCGTTGCGCGACCAGGGGGTCGCGTACGCCGCCGCGATGAGCGATGCCGGCACCCCGGTCTCCGGGCGGACCTACGACGGCATGTTCCACGGCTTCCTGAGCATGATCGACTGGATCGACGCCGGGAAGGTCGCGTTCGATGATTCGGTCGACGCGCTCAACGTCGCGTTCGAGCGGAAGTAGCGCATGGCCGTCATCGATCTCGCGGGGTTCGTTGCCGACCTCAAGGATCACGCGGTCGAGCACGGGTTCCACGTACACGACGAGCGGCACTTCGTCGAGAGCTACTCGCTCCGCCAGAACTGGGAAGTCGATCTGCACCCGGAGGAGGGTTGCGAGGGCCCGCTCGATCTGTACCTCTCGCTCGAGGTCGATCCACGGGTGCTGCTCGGTTTCGAGGATGCAGTGATCTCGCGTGACGGGATGGAAGATCCACCCGACGAGTTCTTCCTCCCGCTGACCTTCACCTGGGCACTGCCACCCTTGCCGAAGGCGCCCGACCTCCTCGTGTTGGCAACCGAGCTCGCGGCGATCGGCGGTCCGGACCTCCCGCTCGAGGTCTCGGCGATCGATTCGTACCCGTCGGCGACCGATGCGCCGGAGACGAGCTTGCGGGTGGTTGCCCACCAGCGCGTTTCGCTCCTGCGGATTCGTGATGGCGAAGAGGTCCCTTGCGAGACGCTCGACCGCTGCCTGGTGGTGAGCCGTTACCTGCTCGAGCGC
Source organism: uncultured Acidimicrobiia bacterium (assembly GCA_963770095.1). Classification (GTDB taxonomy): domain Bacteria; phylum Actinomycetota; class Acidimicrobiia; order IMCC26256; family JAENVU01; genus Chersky-806. The sequence goes on along the minus strand of CAVYOO010000002.1, from coordinate 823,230 downwards.
GCGTTGGACTGGCTGGGATAGCGCGTCGGCGTGACCACGTCGCGATGGGCGAGCTCCACGCGGTTGCGACCGAGCTCCTTCGCCCGATAGGCCGCGATGTCCGCATCACGCAGCAGGTCGTCGACGGACTCCTGGCCGCCGTCGATCGCGATCCCGATCGATGCATGGACGAGCGCATCGCCGGAGCTGAGACGGTACGTACGCGCGAGGCTCTCGCGGATCCGGGCCGCGATCAGGATCGCCTCGTCGCGGTCCGCAACGTCCTCGCACACCACGACGAACTCGTCGCCCCCGAAGCGCGCCACCTTGTCGCCGGCTCGCACGCTCCGCTCGAGCCGTCGTGCCACGAGCAGCAGCAGCTCGTCGCCGACCTCGTGGCCATGGCTGTCGTTGACCTGCTTGAACCGATCGAGGTCTACGAACAGCAGGGCGAGGCGGCCCGGCTCCGTGCGGCGCTCCCAGGCCGCTTCCATGTGGTTGCGCAACAGGGCGCGGTTGGCCAGCTTGGTGAGCGGATCGTGGAACGCCTGGTACTCGAGCTCCTGCTCGAGCTTCTTGCTCTCGGTGATGTCGGCGGCCAGCACGATCGTGTACTCAGGGGTTCCGTCGGCGTGGGTCACGAGCGAGACGTCGCTCATCATCCAGACGATGCGCCCGTCGGCGTGCAGCAGTCGCGGGGCCGGGGGGAGTGTCGCGCTCGCCGACGACGCGGGCCGCACCCTCTTCGACGATGCGCTCGCGGTCCTCGGGATGCACGAGCTTCTCGATGTCGACCCCGATGAGCTCTTCTCGGCTGCGCCCGGCCATTTCGCTGAACGCCGCGTTGACGTCGATGATGTGGCCCTCGAGCGCGATGAGGGCGATTCCCAGCGGCGAGCGCTCGAACGCGGCACGAAAGCGCGACTCGGCCTCGGCCTGCGCGTCCTCGGCCGTCTTCTGCTCACTGACGTCGCGGGCGATGATGATCAGGCCGCGGACCGTCGGATTCTCGATCTGGTTCTCCGCGGTGCAGTCGAACCAGAGGTAGTGCCCGTCGACGTGGCGCAGGCGCACGCGGATGGGCTCGTGCTTGCCGCGTGTTCCCGCCAGGACCTCGTCGAGCGCGGTCCCGGCCCGCTCGAGGTCATCGGGATGCACCAGCGACAGAATGCCGCCGTCGGGATCCCAGCCGGTCGGATAGCCGAGGATGCGCGTGCCGGCGGGGCTCGCGTGCCAATGCCCGCCCGGCTCCAGGACCGCCATGATGTCCGACGACACCTCGAACAGGGTGGTGAGGCGGGACTCGTTGTAGCGGAGCTGCTCCTCGATCTCCCGTTGTTCGGTGATGTCGGTGACCAGATTGACGACCGCCTCGACCTCGCCGTCGTCGCCTCGCACCGGCGCGGCACTGCATCGGGTCCACACGTCGCGACCGTCCCGGTGCTTGAACCTGAGCACGTTGCGCTGGGCAACGGGATCGTCCATCCCTTTTGCCAAGAGCCCGCCGCGACGTCGACGCGACTCGTCGTCCATGAACTCGAACACCGAGTGCCCGACCATCTCTTCGGGTGTCGTTCCCAGCATGTCGGCCATACGGCGGTTGACGAACGTCGTCCTGATGCGGGTGTCGAACGTCCACACGCCCTCTTCGGCGGTCTCGACGATTCGCCGGTAGTTCGCCTCGGTCTCCGCGAGCAACCGGTCGACGCGATCCCGGTCCGAGATGTCGCGCATCGTGATGGCGTGCCCGCGCACGTTTTCGTCGCCGGTGAGGTTGTTGCCGACGAGCTCGACCGGGAGCCAACGGCCGTCGGCGTGGCGAACCCGTGCGAAGAAGGGATCTTGCGGGCCGGGCGGCGAAGAGAGCGCCCGGTGCAGCGACTCGATTGCCGCGGGTCCGGTCGTCGGGATGCACGAGATCCAATGCGTTGAGCCCGACCAGCTCGGACACCGGCGTCCCCACGCGGTGCTCCGCGGTCTCGTTGGCGAACGTGACCGTCCCCTGCTCGTCGAGCAGGAAGATCACGTCCGCGGAGCGCTCGACGAGCGCGCGGTACCGCTCCCGTTCTCCTGCGCTCACCGAGCCTCCATATCGCCGATTTCGTTCCCGGCCCCTTGTATCGGCCGCCGGAGTGCCCGGTTTGAGGGTTTCTGTGGGCTGGGGTGATCGAGCGGAAGGGGCAGATTCTGCGAGAATGCGGTCATGCCGATGCGGATCGACTGTCGCCACTACGAGAGCCGCACGTACCCGACCGGAGAGATCGTCCGGAAGTGCCGGTTGGACCTCGCGCCCGAGGCGCCCTGGCGGTGCCCGGAGGACTGCCCGAGCTACGAGCAGCGGCGCTTCGACGTCGGGTGGCAGTACGGGAGCCTGGCCAAGTCGGCGACGCCGCCGGAACCGGAGCCCGAGGGCGCGGACGTTGCCGCGCTCCTCGACTCGGCGGAGGACATCGTCAACAGTGCGGCGCCGGAGATCGTCGCCGAGTTCGACCGCAAGCAGAACAAGGGCGTGTTCCGGCGCAAGGCCAAGGGCAAAGGCAAAGCAAAGGCAAGGGCAAGAAGAAGCGCTGACCCTGCGCGCCCCGGAACTCTCGCCCGCCCCACCAACTCCTTTCGGTGTCATCTGAACACGCTGGGGCATGTCCAAACGCCACCGAAACGTGAGAATCCGAGCTACGGGGACAACGATGCTCAGGTGGGGGTGCGAGCGGAGGGACTCGAACCCTCAAGTCTCGAAAGACACCAGGACCTAAACCTGGCGCGTCTGCCAATTCCGCCACGCTCGCATCGTGTCGACGACAGGGTAGTCAGCGGCCCCCGTTATGCTGGTGGCGTCGTTGGGGAGTATCCCGAAGCACGGTTGTCGTCATCACGGTCCTCGGACCCGGCAGTCGTGGCCCGTAGGGCGGGAGAGACCTTCGATTGATCCGTATCGAATCAGTCGAAGGGGCCAGTCATGGTCGAGTGGTGGGCGTGGGCCGCCGTACTCCTGTTCATTGTCGCGATGCTCCTGGTGGATCTGCTCGTGTTCCATCGCGAGGAGCACGCGGTGGGCACTCGTGAGGCTGCAGGGTGGAGCGTCGCGTGGATCACGGTCAGCCTTCTGTTCGCCGCGATCATCTGGGTGGGGATGGGTGGAACGGCTGCCGGGGAATTTCCGGCGGCTACCTGATCGAGAAGAGTCTCTCGGTCGACAACATCTTCGTGTTCGCGTTGGTGTTCGGTTACTTCACGGTCCCGGCGGTGTACCAGCACCGCATCCTGTTCTGGGGTGTGTTCGGAGCGCTGGTGTTCCGCGCGATCTTCATCGCACTGGGGTCGACGCTGATCGAGAACTTCCACTGGACGATCTACGGGTTCGGCGCGTTCCTCGTGTTCACCGGCATCCGCATGGCGACCCACAAGGACACCGAGATCCACCCGGAACACAATCCGGTGCTCCGCCTGCTGCGCCGCGTGATGCCGATGACGAAGGACTACCGCGGCAAGCACTTCGTCGTCCGTGAGGGCGCGAAGTGGGTCGCCACGCCGTTGCTTGCGGTGCTCGTCGTCATAGAGACGACGGACATCGTGTTTGCGGTCGACTCGATCCCGGCGATCTTCGCCGTGACGAGCGATCCGTTCCTCGTGTTCACGTCGAATGCGTTTGCGATTCTCGGCCTGCGCGCGCTGTATTTCCTCTTGGCCGGGATGATCGGTCGCTTCGTCTACCTCAAAGTCGGCCTGGCGGCGGTGCTCGTGTTCGTGGGCGCAAAGATGCTGCTCACGGACGTGCTCCACATTCCGATCTACGCCTCGCTCTTGGCGATCGCGGTGATGATCGGTGCGTCGGTCGTGGTGTCCCTGCGGGCCGATCCGATCCCCGGGGGGCGACTCACCGCCGGGGAGTAGAGGAATCCCTGGCCCTTCGTGCAGCCGAGCGCGAGCAGTGCCGTCGCCTGTTCGGGGAGCTCGATGCCTTCGGCGACGACCTCCAGCCCGAGGCCGATCGTCATCCCGATGATGGCGTCGATGATGGTGTCCCCGTCCGGACCGCGCCCGAGCTCGGCGACGAACGAATGGTCGATCTTGACGATGTCCACCGGAAGGCGGCGGAGGTAGTTCAACGACGAGTAGCCGGTCCCGAAGTCGTCGATCGCCAGCAGCACGCCGGCGTCCTTGAGCTGGCCGAGCGTCGCCAGCGCACGGTCGGCGTCCTCGAGCAGCGCGCTCTCGGTGATCTCGAGACAGAGCCGCGTCGGGTCGGCTCCCGCGTTGCGCAGCTGCGAGCAGATCCGGTCGACCAGATCGGGTTGCGCGAGCTCGCGAGGCGAGAGGTTCACAGAAAGTGTGAGCGGCACGTCGAGCTCGCTCAGGGTCCGGCAGGCGATGTCGATGACGCGATGCCCGATCGGCACGATGAGCCCCGAGGCCTCGGCGGCCGCGAGGAACTGGTCCGGGCCCAGCAGTCCCCGCCGCGGATGTTCCCACCGCAGGAGCCCTTCGAGGCCGACCGGCTCGCGGCTGGCGAGATCCACGATCGGTTGGTAGTGAAGGACCAGCTGGTCTTCGGCGAGCGCACGGTGCAGGCCCGTCTCGGTCTCGAGCGCGGACGCCGTCGCAGCCCGCAGCTCCTCGTCGAACACCTCGTAGCAGTTCCGCCCGCGCTCCTTGGCCCGGTACGCCGCGGTGTCCGCGAAGCGCACGAGCTCACTTCCGGTCGAGTGCTCGTCCGCGACCGCGATCCCGATGCTCGCGGTGACGAAGACCTCGCGGCCCAGCACCTCGAACGGGGAGCCGAGCGCAAGCGCGATGCGGTGCGCGAGATGTTCGGCATCCACGGGTGATTCCATGTCCGTGCAGACGACGACGAATTCGTCGCCCCCGGTACGTGCCGCGAGGTCCGATGCGCGCAGCACTCCCTGGAGTCGCTGGGCGAGCGAGACCAGCAGGTCGTCGCCCGCCGCGTGACCGAGCGCGTCGTTCACCAGCTTGAACCGGTCGAGGTCCAGGAACAGGACCGCGACGTACGTGTGGGTCCGGGACGTTCGCTTCAGTGCGAGGTCGAGCGTCTCGAGCAGGAGCGTCCGGTTCGGGAGCCCGGTGAGGGGATCGTGCGCGGCGTCGAAGGCCAACCGGTCCTCGAGCAGCTTGCGGTCGGTGACGTCGAACATGACTCCGTCGAGCCAGAGCGGCTCACCGTCGTCGTCATAGCTGGCCTGACCCTGTTCGAGGATCCAGCGGACGCCCCCGTCCTTGTGCCGGATCGGGTACTCGATCACGAACGGACGGCGCGTGCTCAATGCGTCGGCGAGATCCCAGTCGGTGCGCTCGCGGTGCCCGGGAAGGATCAGCTCGTCGTAGAGAACGTCGTCACCCAGGAACTCCTCGGCGGCGTATCCGGTCAGCGAGTGCACGGCTTCGCTGACGAACTCGTCGGCGTACGGTGGTGTCGCCTCGCAGCGGTACACCGCGCCCGGGATGTTGCGCACGAGCGTCCGCAAGCGAGACTCGCTCTCGCGGAGCTCACTCTCGGCCCGCAGCCGCTCGCGGATGTCGCGGAAGCCCACGACGATCCCGCGGATCGCCGGGTTGTCGAGCAGGTTGCTGGCCTCGACCTCGACCGGGATCCACGCCCCGTCGTTGTCCCGCAGCCGCATCTCGAACGGACCGGCGTGCCGCTCCCCGCCGACGAGCCCCCCGAACGCGTCCGTCGCGAGGGCACGGTCGTCGGGGTGGACGAACTCCATCGCGTGCATCCCGACGGTGTCGCCGGGGACGAACCCGAGCGGAGCAGTCCGACCAGCCGTGAACATCATGCGGCCGTCCTGGTCGAGCAGCACGATCGTGTCGGACGAGTGCCGGACGAGAGCCCGAAAGCGCGCCTCGTGGATCCGAGCGCCGCGTTGCGCTTCACAACGCGCGAGCAGGGAGGCGAGGATGCCTACGACGGTACGGAGCATGCGAATCGTGTCGTCGTCCCATGTGCGGTCGCGCACGACGCTGTCGAGACCGACGAAGCCGCGCAACCGGCCGGCGTTCATGAGCGGTACCGCGGCCACGGACCGGATTCCCTGGCGCTCGAGCTCGTGGCGTTCGAGCTCCCAGTCTCCATCGAGCTCGGCCACCCGACGAATGTGGATCGAGTGCCCGCGCGCCAGCGTGTCGCGCCAGCGGGGCAACCCGTTGAGGTCCACTGCCTGCAGGTGCTGGATCTCCGGGCGGATCCCGGGCGCGCACCACTCGTGGGTGTTCGTCATCGTTGTGAGGTCGTCGCTCACCGAAAAGACGTACGCGCGGTCGACCGCGGCAGCGTCGCCGAGCAACGCCAGCGCATGGGAGACGGCATCATCGAGCGAGTCCGAATCCGCGTCGACGAAGCGCGCCGCGACCGATGCGACAGCCTCGTGGAGCACGCGGACGTCGCGGAGCGCGTCTTCTGCTTCGCGCCGTTGCGTGATGTCGCGAATCGTCAGCACGATGCCACCGACAGCATCGTTGATCGGAGCGAAGTCCGGCGCGACGAGCTCGACGTGCGCGTAGCTCCCGTCGGAGCGGCGGATCCGCGTGCGCACGTCGGGGCCCTCGTTGCCACCGGTCACATACTCGGCGAGCCGGATCGCAACGTGGTCGAGGTCGTCGGGATGGATCAGGGAGAGCCCGTCGACGCCGACGAGGGAACCGGCTTCGCACAGCAGTAGCCGATCAAGGCTCGCAGTCGACGCGACGATGGTCCCGTCAGGGTCGATGACCGCGATTCCGTCGTGGGCGTGGGCGAGCAGCAGCTCCAGGTAGTGCGGGTCGTTCGGGTTGTCCCGCGCGCGGGCCGCCTTGTCGTCTGCCACGCCTGATGTGTCGGATCGCCGAGCCGGGCCCTTGAGGCCGGGTATGGCCGGAGTCGGGTAGTTTCCGGGCATGGGAAAGACGGTCCCGATTGTCGACTACCTCGTCCTCGACGACGGCCCCCCGTATCTGGTGGCCAACGAGTCGATCGAGTCCGGAGCGCTCTACTTCGACCGGCGCAACGCCGACGCCCGATCCGGCACGACCGGCTTCCGGCGCCGTCGGGTCGCGGACACGGGGGTGGTGCGGACGTTCACGATCGTGCACCGGGCCGCGCCGGGCGTACCGACGCCCTACGTCTCGGTCGTGGTGGACCTGGACGGCGGCGGCGTCGTCAAGGCCAACCTGCTCAAGGTGGAGCCCACCCCGGAGGCGGTCAAGGTCGGGATGCGGGTGCGCATGACGACCTACGCCGTGGGCGCCGACGACGACGGCACCGAGGCGATCGCGTTCGGCTACGAGCCCGTCGCCGAGTCGGCCGACCTGGAGGAGTGACGATGGAACGAGATGTCTGGATCCTCGGCGCGTCGATGACCAAGTTCCAGCGCTACAAGGACAAGGACCTCATCGACCTCGGTGCCGAAGCGGCGCTGGCGGCGCTCGATGACGGCGGTGTGACGATCCGGGACATGGACGTCATGGGCGCCGGGAACCTGGCCGAGGCGGCCACCGGGATCGGCCAACGGATCCAGAAGCAGATCGGCCAGACCGGCATCCCGGTCTACAACGTCGCCAACGCGTGCGCCACGGGCGCCACCGCCGTGCGGTGCGCCTACCTCGCGATCAGAGCCGGTGAGGCCGAGATGGGTCTGGCCGTCGGCCTCGAGAAGATGGGCAAGATGGGCCTCCTCGGCGCGCTCCGCCCGCTCGGATCGCAAGGTGTTCGAGCCGTCGGGCCGGTACGGGGCGGTGATGAGCGTCGAGGGCCGGGTCGGGACCACGCTGATGCCGGGCGTGTTCGCGCAGGCGGGCATGGAGTACGCCGGGAGCAACGACGGCGTCGGCTTCGAGCAGTTCGCCAAGGTGGCGGAGAAGAACCACGCCCACTCGACGTTGAACCCGCTGGCGCAGTACCAGAAGGCGTTCTCACTCGACGAGGTCATGGGCGCCGAGATGATGTCGTACCCGAACACTCTCCTCATGTGCTGCCCGACCGGTGACGGCGCGGCCGCGCTGGTGCTCGTGACGGACGAGAAGCTGCGCACGCTCTCGGACGAGCAGCGCAAGCGCGCGGTGAAGATCTCGGCGTCGGTGATGACGTCGGACCCGTGGACCGAGTCGGACCAGGTGCAGCCGGACGTCAACACGCTGACCCGTGACGCAGCCAGGCAGGCGTACGAGAGTGCCGGGGTCGACCCGCAGGATCTCGACCTCGTCGAGCTGCACGACTGCTTCGCGACCGCCGAGCTGATCCACTACGACAACCTCGGGCTCTGTGCGCCCGGGGAGGCGGGCAAGTTCATCGACGAGCGCGGGCCGTGGCGGGACGGGACGATCCCCGTGAACGTCAGTGGCGGTCTCATCTCCAAGGGCCACCCGCTCGGCGCGACCGGGCGTGGCGAACCTCTACGAGGTCGCGACGCACCTGCGGGGCGAGGCGGGCGACCGCCAGGTCGAGGGGGCCACGGTCGGCCTGACCCACGTCATCGGGCTCGGATCCGCCTGCGCCATCCACGTCCTCGAGAAGGCCACCATCTAGACCCGGTGGGTCAGGCGCCGCGGACGAGTCGCTGGTAGGTGCGGTAGGCGGGCTTCTGGCTGAAGTCCCGCCGGATCAGACCGAGGTGGTCGTCGCTGTTGTTCGGGTCGGTCCCGTTGTCACGGATCTGGAACCAGAACAGCGGGCCGGTGAAGCTGGCGTAGTCGGTGTACCAACCCTTGAAGTAGTCGGCGACGAACTGCGATTGCGTGGCCTCGGAGACCGACTTTCCGATTCCGCTCGTCGCGCACGTTCCGATGTCCGCGCCGGTCGGTGCGCCGGCCTCGGTGCCCCAGATCTTCTTGGCCCCGTCGCCGTTCTGCACCATGACGTCGTGGAGGTACTGGGTCTGGGTGAAGGCGTTCCAGCTCGCGGCGGTGAGCGGGTTGCAGGGGAAGGAGTACGGGTGGTGGCTGAAGGCGTCGAAGAAGCCCTTGCCGCCGTTCGCATAGATCTGGCGCATGAAGGTCACCGGTGACATGTCCCGGCCGGACGGGTCGTCGGGCGCGGGGGAGGTGGCACCGGCGAGGACCGTTGTGTTGGCGTCGACGTTCTTGATCTCGACGTAGGCCCGCTGGAGCATTTGGGTGTAGGCACGGGCGTCGACGACGGGTTGGACGAACGGGTAGTGGTTCGGCTCGTTCCAGATCTGCCAGGTCTGGATGCTGTTGCGCAGGTTCGGGATCGCGCTGTTCGAGCCGTAGCGCTCGACCGCCGCCCGGGCGAAGTCGGCGAAGTACTCAGGACTCGCCGGCAGGCACTTGTCCGTGTCGGGCGGGCAGCTTTCCGGGCGGGCCCATCCCGGGGTGTAGCCGAGGCCGCCGAGGATCTTCAGGCCCCGGGCGCGAGCGTCGAGCACGACCCGGTCGGTCGCGTCCCACCAGAAGCTGTCCGGGCCGCCGGCCTGGATCGAGTTCCAGTCGATGTCCATCTCGAACCAGCGCGCGCCGCTGTCGGCGACGGCCTGGAGCATCTTCTGGCGGACGTCGGTCGGCTCCCAGAGGATGGCGGACCCGGCGCTGATGCCGGCCCGGTCACTCAGCATCGAACCGGGCGTCGATGCGTGGACCCCGGGGGTGCGGGCGGACTCGGACCCGGGGGCGGGCACCGAGCTGCTGAAGGGGATCGGTACCGTGACGGAGCACCCGGCGAGGATCGACGCGCCGAGCGCGCCCGCCAGTGCCGTGATGATGGTCCGCCGTCGGTTTGCCACTTTTGCCGACTCCCAGTCGATTTCTCCGGTATTGACTGGGTTAACGTCACCAAGAGTGGTCAACTGAAGCGACCTTTGGGCGCTTCTTTTGGTGGCGGAGGCTGTTCGCACGCGCCTTGCGTGCGACCGAGTCGGAGAGCGGCACGGGAGCGCTCCGGGAGCTGCGGCTACGCGGTCAGGGCGTCCGGGTCGCCCGAAGCAGCAGCGAGGTACCGAGCGGGACCATGCGCCGGGCTCGATAGGTGGCCACGCCCACTCGTTCGAGGAGGCCGTCGAGCGTGTCACCGAGCTCGGGGAACTCGCTGGCACCGGGAGCGGAATCGCCGACCTTTCGGAATCGACGAACGACTCCGGGCGCGACAAGCTCGGGAAACAGGAAGACGGTCTCGTGGACGGCCAGAGGCAGATTGGTGGTCAGCGCTCCAAGCCCGCTTCGGTTGTAGCGACGGTGGTGGCCGAGACGAACGTCCCACTCCGACCAGAGCCCCTGCAGGGCCGGAACCGTGACGACGAGCGTTGCGCCGGGCTTCATCGAGGCGACGAGCCCGGCGAGGAACTCGGCATCGTCCTCGATGTGCTCGAGCACGTCGAGGACGGCGACGACGTCGGCATTCGCGACCTGGCCGAGGTCGGGCAGCTCCTGTTCGGTCCCGAACTCGGAACGAAGCTCCGCCACCAACGCCGGCGTGGGCTCGAAGAACCGGTACGTGACCGCGGGACGATTCTCCCGCAGGATCCAACCGAGCGAGCCCGACCGGCCCCGATGTCCTCAACCGTGGTGCGTGGTCCGGCGGAATGACGTCGAGCACGGCGCGCCCCGAACGCGATGCCAGAAGATCGTGCGGTGGCGCCGCGCCTGGTCGAGTTGCTGGTCGTCCAAAGTCATGGGTGTTGCTCCTGACGCTGATCGAGACGTTGCAGTGCGAGCGCGCTCGACTGTGCGAATCCCGAGAAGAGGACGAGGAAGTTCACGAGGGCGACGGAGGAACCGATCGGCGCTGACGACGAGCAGCCACCATGTCCACACGGGCGGCTCCAATCCCCATACGAGGTGTCCGGCTTCGAGAACGACCAGGAGCGACACCGTGAATGCCGAGAGTACCGTGAAGAACGCGAGCCGACCGGATCGCGATGCGATCCGCGAAGGGCATCAGCATTCGCACTCCATGGGCCAAGAGCCGCTCGGTGCCCATCCTCGACTCGCCGGCGTACCTTCTGCCCCGAGCGCACGGTACGAAGATCGGCGCGGGATTGATGGTCAGCGTGAGCAGCGAGGAGGAGTAGCAGAGGTCGAAGTATGGGTGGTTGAGCATCCGTGCCACATACTCGCCGTGGAGCGCGGCGAAGTTGCCGGAGCGGACCCGCGCGCCCCGTGAGGATCCGGAACAACAGGACGAACGCGAGGTACATGACCTTGAACGCGAGCGGTTCGTGGCGCTCGGTGCGGCGGGCGATCGAAACCTTCCAGAGGTCATCTGGCGTCGCGAGGAGCGGAGCCAGGAGCCTCGGAATGTCTTCCGGCTGGTCTTCCCCGTCGGAGTCCATCGTCACGACGATCTCCTCGGGGCTCAGGTCGGGCGTGATCGCGCGGAGCCCATAGACGATGGCCCGTTGATGGCCGAGGTTGAACGGCGGCTGGATGACGGTGACGTCGGGGTACTGGTCGAGTGCATCCACCCCGGCGTCCCGACCGGCCGAGTCGTCCACGAAGATGTATCTGACGACGCGTCCCGCCGGGAGCTCACCCTGGACAACGGCGAGTCCGAGGGATTCTTCGACGCGGTCTCCTGAGGATCAGAAAGCTCTCGACGTCGAAATAGCTGGGAGTCAGGATGCACAGGCGCCAGGGTGTGTCCATCATTTCGATGCTCTCCGCAGGATCTCATAATCGTCCCCGGCCGCCACTTGCGTCCACCGAGGCTTTTCCAGGTAGTCCACCAGTCGACCATCCGGGAGGGTCGCGTGATAGGTGCTCGGCACGACGCTGTTGCCCTTCGAGAAGACCAGGCGCACGTCGGTGTCGGAGGAACCTCCGGTCGATGGTTTGGGAAGAAGGGTTGCGTAGTAGGGATCCAGGAGCACGCAGACCCGGCCCTTCTCCCGCCTCAGGTGGTCGACGACGGTCTGTTGCTCCTCGCTCGTCAGGAGAATCGTGGATCGGCGCGTTCAGGCCGGTCGCCGGGCGCACCCCGGACAGGACGTAGTACTCGAGGAGGACTGCAGGGACAGGAATGAAGGTGTCGCAGTTGCGCCGTAGTGAAATCGCTACTTCCCGGGTGATCCTCTTCTCCACTGGGCCGATCCGAAGCGGGCCAGTTCCCTCGAGCGCGAGTGGAAACTTGCTGTGGAACTCCCGCCGCCAACTGAGCAGTTGGTCACCCGGGTAGGAGGTGCGCGAGACCCCGAGGGGCATCACGAGCGGTATCGCGATCCGCGGCTTCTGCGCCGAGCACCACGGCAATGCCCGAGCGGTCGCGCGCGCCGAGCGCGGCGGCCCCGATGAGCTCGGAGACGCCGTCGCTGACGGCCACGACGGCGCAAACCCCGGCAAGCATCTGGCCCCAGGCCACTTGGCTCCCGGGCACCGGATACGCGTGCAGCGACTGGGCCACCGCAAGGGCAGCCAGGGCCCGACGCGCGGAGTCCGGCGGGTCCAGGCGGACTTCGCGATGGTCGGGATGGAGACCGCGACCAGCGCCGCGGTAGAACGGCGCCCTCGGCCGGGGATCTCGCGGTCCGCGCTCCGAACACGCTGCCGGCGAGGGCCAACCCGCCGACGATGCGAGCGATGCCGGACGACAGTTGCACCCAGCGAGTCTGCGGCCAGCTGTCTCGCCGGAGCATCAGGAGTAGGAGGAGGGCGAGACCGACGATCCACAACCAGGAGAACCAGGGGAGCGGGATCGGGATGTTGAGAACGCCCGGTTGGCCCAGCGGCCGGACGACGACGCCGTCGATGAGGGATCCGATCGATGTTCCTGTTGCGGTCACGATCAGCGGGTTCCTGGCCGACGACGCCAAGCCCACCACCGCCGCGGAAGCCCGAAGCCCGGGCCCGGTTCGCTCCGGTGGTCTGCTGCCCGGGACGTGATACGCGAATCCCGCGGCGCACGCGTACAGATCTGCATGCTCGAGCCGGTCGAGTCGAGCTTCGCGCGGCAGGCGCAGGGCTGGCCCGAGGCCGATGAGCACCACGTCGACGAGGCCCCGCACAGCCCGAACGCCGTGTACGAAGGGTCGCAGACGCGGCGAATGCGACGCCCACGACGGCGAATCCGCCTACGTTGACTTTCGTGAGCACCATTCCCGCGAGCAGGCAACCGGTGATGAAATCACTGGTACGGGCATTCCATGGTCGGAGGCACGCGATGTTCGCCACCAAGCACTGGCAGTAAGCACCGCAGTGCGCCCGGGCGCATCGGCTCCCTGGCGAAGACCAAGAGGAGCAGATCGCCCCGACCTGGGCCGCAACGCCGAAGCTGACGCGTTCAGTCAGCTTCCACGCTGCGAGGCCGAGCAGAAAGGTCGTCGCGAGCCAGAGGGTGAGATTGGTGAACCGACCGGCCGCGATCGTCCACGCAGCACCGAGCAGACGGGCCGGGAGCCCGAACGTGACGTAATAGAAGGGTCCGTACTGGCTGTACACCTGGTCGTCAGGTGGCCGCGACCCACCCACTCGGCAGGCTGATCATGAGCTAGCCCTCGTCCGACGAGACGATCCGGGTCGACCACATCGCGAACCAGCCGAACGCGCCGCAGGCGGCAGTGCTCGCGAGCAGGATTGCTGTTCCAAGCGACGAATGCCATGTGTCGCGCTGGCGATCACCTTCGGACATTTCGCATCATACCCCCCTACCCGTGACCGGTCGTCGTACCCGCGACCCGCGGCGACGCACGCCGGCCGGGCGTCCCACCCACCCTGACCTGCCGATAGATGCTGGCTGAGCGCCGCCGCCGCCTGGGACTCGAACCCAGAACCTACAGATGAAGAGTCCTGTCGTTGCGGGGTGGGAACTGGTACGCCGCCCGGGACTCGAACCGGGTCCGGCGCCTGGGGTCGCGTGCGACCGCCCGCCGGAAGGTCCGTTTTCGCAGGCAATCTCCCGGCCCCCGTTGTGTGGCAGAACCTAAGAGAAGAGTTGACGCCCGAGGGTGGTCAGCGGGGTGAGCAACTGGCTTACGCGCGCCCGCGGACCTCGAACCCAGAACCTACAGAAAGAGTCCTGTTGCGGGGCTGCGCAATCTGGTACGCCGCCTGGGACTCGAACCCAGAACCTACAGATTAAGAGTCTGTTGCTCTAGCCAGTTGAGCTAGCGGCGCGCTCGGGAAGAGTAGTCCGTGGGCTCCTCCGAACATCGGGCCCAAGCAAAGGTTGGTCGGCATGGACATCGCGGTAACGGGATCCAGCGGGCTGATCGGCACGGCGCTGCTCGCCGCGCTCCGGGCTGCCGGGCACCGGGCCATCCCCGTCGTGCGGCCGGAGAGCCAGGCCGCGGGGGAGAGCCTGGACTGGGACCCGAACGGGGCGAAGATCGACGCGACCGGATTCGAGGGTCTCGATGCCGTTGTCCACCTCGCCGGCACCGGGATCGGCGACAAGCGTTGGACGCCGGCGCAGAAGCAACGGATCGTCGAGAGCCGGGTCCGGCCGACCACGCTGCTGTGCGAGACGCTGGCCGGTTTGACGAATCCGCCGGGTGTGCTGGTCTCCGGCTCCGCGATCGGCTGGTACGGGGATCGCGGCTCCGAGGTGCTCACCGAGTCGAGCGGGCCACCGACCCCGCTCGACTTCCTGGCCGGCGCCTGCCGGCCAGTGGGAATCGGCAACCACGCCAGCCGAGGCGGCCGGCATCCGAACCGTGCATCTCCGCACTGGCATCGTCCTCGCGCGAGCGGGTGGCGTGCTCCCGCGGATGGCGTTGCCGTTCAAGCTCGGCTTGGGCGGACGCATCGCGTCCGGCAGGCAATACATGAGCTGGATCGGGTTGGGCGACGAGATCGGCGCAATCGTCCACTCGATCACTGCGCCGGAGCTCTCGGGCCCGGTCAACGCGACGGCCCCGACGCCGGTGACGAACTCCGAGTTCACCTCGGCGCTCGGTCACGTCCTCAAGCGCCCGACCCTGCTGCCGACTCCGGTGCCGGCGCTGAAGCTCGTCTACGGCTCGGAGCTGGTGGACCTCTGCTCGTCGGCGGCCAGCGGGTCGTGCCCGACCGGCTCCAGGCCACCGGCTACGAGTTCCTCCAGCCCGACCTCGAGGACGCCCTCCAGGCGAATCTCTGAGCCCGTCGGGTTGGAGGCCCGACGTGGAGCGTCAGCCCGAAGTTCGGAGCCGGACCTTGGCCAGGTCGCGCTGCGCCCGACGGAGGTCGATGATCATGAGCGGGCCGATCCGCTGTACAGCTCCCGGCGCTTCCGCCGCAATCGCGGCGATGTCGTCCTCCCAGTCGAGGTAGTTGCGCGTGTACTTCGTGTAGGGCGGCACCTGGATGCTCGCAGCGAAGTTCAACAATGCGGGATTCAACGCGATCTCGTCTTCGGGCACCGTCACGAGCAGTGTGTCGTAGCCGGCGCGGCGCAACCGGGCGATCTTCGCTTCGGGTCCCTGGAAAAAGGGAAGTCGCCGCCCGGCGCCGCGAAGCCGGGGAGGTCGAGGCTCGGGATGTCGTACCGGCGATAGTCGATGAGGTAGGGACGGTCGACAGCAGCGATCGTGCGGTCCGGGTCGACGCGGCCCAGCGCCCGGCGGTACGACCGGCGCAATGCGGGCGTCGAGACGTCGGCGGTCGCCGCCAAGAAGCCCTTCGTCGGCTGGAGCTCGTTGCGTACCGCGTGATCGACGAGACTCGCCCCGGCAGGAAGGGTCTGGTACTCGACCGACATCGCGAGGCCGGAGAACCCGAACGCTGCGATGAGGGTCGCGGCAAGGATCGCGAGCGTGGAATGGCCCAGTCGGCCGTGTGCGCGGGGACGGGTGAGGGCCGTACGTCCGCCCGCGGATCAGCTCGATGACGAGGAACGCCGCGACGCCCTGGCTCATGGGAGAGATGTAGCGGACGAAGGCGATACGACCCGAGCTGTCCTCCTTGAAGAAGAGGATGGCCACGACGACGATCGCCAGTGTGGTCGCGGCCGCGACGATCGCGACGAGGGAAGCGTCCGGAAGGAGCTTGCGGCCCGCGAGCGCGACGACGAGCACACCGATCGCGACCCAGAGATAGGGCCCGGCGCGCAAGAGCCCGGACGCCCCATCGAGGAGCTGCATGACGCTTCGACCCGGTGGGCTCCGCCAACCGTCCGGGTTCTGGTTGCCGGCGAAGACGGGATAGAGAGGTGTGCGGACCGCCTGCCATGCCGCGACGGACCACGGGACGAGCGCGACGAGCGCGCTCGTCCCGGCGACGGCGATGGCCCGCACGGGCCGAGCACGCCGGTTCCGGTGGCGCAGAGCGCGCCGAGCGTGAGCAGTCCGGCGGCGAGCACGGCGAGGTTCGGGCGGACCGAGTAGAGCGCGGTGGAGATCAGGCCGCCGGCGACCGCCCAGCGCAGCGCGGCGCTTCGGGCGTCGGCGCGCAGGGCGGCGCGCAGCTCGACGGTGACCGCCAACACTGCGACGAGCAGTGGCGTGCCCATGAGGACGCCGGTGGTGTTGATCTGGGGCACCCAGAGCAATGGGATCGCGAAGATAAACCCGACGCTGAGCACTCGCGCCCAGGTCGAGCGAAAGCCGTTGCCGACGAAGAGCCCGGCGAAGAAGATGCTCGCGAGCATCGTCTCGATGACGCCGAGGGCCTTGTGCCCGAAGATCGCGACCGGCATCGCCTGGAGGAATGTGAACCCGCCGAGGTTCTGAAGCCGGCGCGCGCTCCACGGCTCGATGAGTCCGTTGGTGTCGACGAGCCGGGTTGCCAGCGGCAGGTAGGCCCGCATGTCGTCCCACGGGTGCAGGGGGAACCGAAAACCCACGAGTGCTCGATCAACGCGACGAAGGCGAACGCCGCGACGCCCACGCACCCGATGACGACGACGAGCCGAGAGCGAGGATGGCGCGACTGTGTGCCAGTCCATCTCCCGCAACGCCAAGCCGAGCCCGACCGCGACGAACGGCACCACGACCACCCACCAGGGAATGCGTACGGCCACGGCGATCCCGCCGAGCATCAGCAGCACACCGAGCCCGGTGCACGCGGCAATGCCGGGTTGGCGCCAGCTCGCAGGGGCCTCCCGTGGGTGCGTGGAATCCCCCGGAGGCAGGAGCAGGTACCCGATGCCCGCGCACGCAGCCCACAGTACGAGCCCGAGTGCGGCGCACGCGATGAGGTCGACGGCGAACCGCATCGAGTCGCTCAAGGCGGGTATCTTCGCAGATGGTCGACGAGCGGCCCGGTCGGCGAACCCGTTGCCGATCCGCTCCCGTCTCAGCTCGAATCTGCGAGCCCAGGTCTCGAACTCAGGGCGCGTGCTCTCGCACGCTGGATTGGGGTGACCGAGGGGTTTCGAACCCCCGACCTCCGGGACCACAACCCGGCGCTCTAGCCAACTGAGCTACGGCCACCATGGAGCGCCCGACGGCTGAGCCGTCGCATCGGCGCGCCCGGGAGGACTCGAACCCCCGACCCGCTGCTTAGAAGGCAGCTGCTCTATCCACCTGAGCTACGGACGCTCGCCCACCGGGCTCGCAGAGTCTAACGGCCGCGCCCCTCTCAGGGGGTCCTCAGGATCGTGGGCCACCGTGGGACGATGGTGTGGGAACGAGAGGAGCGACCCGAAGACATGAGTGGGAGCCACCGAGCGGCGCGGGTCCTGGTCGTGGACGACGAGCCGTCGATCACCGACGCCGTGGCTACCGCCCTCGGGTACGAGGGATTCGAGGTGGCGACCGCCCCCAACGGCCGGGATGCCCTGGCCCGGGTGGAGGACTTCCGGCCGGACCTCGTCGTCCTCGACGTCATGCTCCCGGACCTCGACGGGATCGCGATCACCAAGCGCCTCCGCCGTGACGGGATCGACGTCCCCGTCCTGTTCCTCACCGCCCGAGACGCCGCCTCGGACAAGGTCGAGGGGCTCACCGCCGGGGGCGACGACTACGTCACCAAGCCGTTCACGCTGGCCGAGGTCATCGCCCGGGTGCACGCCATCCTGCGCCGGACGGTGGGGCTCTCCGACGGCGACCAGGGCCGGCTCCAGTTCTCGGACCTCGAGATGGTCGTCGACACGCACGAGGCCTGGCGTGCGGGCGAGCCCCTGCGACTGACCGCGACCGAGTTCAACCTGCTGCGCTACTTCATGGAGAACCCGAGGCTGGTGCTGTCCAAGACGCAGATCCTCGACCATGTCTGGAGCTACGACTTCGACGGAGATCCGAACGTCGTCGAAACCTACGTGAGCTACCTGCGCAAGAAGCTGGACGCGCTCGGGCCACCGCTGATCCACACGATCCGTCTTGTCGGCTACACGCTGCGCGACGGCGAGGTCTGAACCCGTGGCGGCTGCTCCCCGGTCCGCGCCGCCGCGGTTCTCGCTCCGCGCGCGGTTGCTGGCGGCCGTCACCATCGTTGCGCTCGTGGGCCTGCTCGTCGCCGACTTCGCGACGTACGCGGCGCTCAAGTCGTTTCTCACCGACCGCATCGACAGCAGCCTCGACGCGGCGAACCGCCCGATCACCAGCCTGTACTTCAAGCAGACCGAGGACCCCTCATCGCAGTTCTTCCAGGACGCGACCGACAAGGCGGCCCTCGCCGCGGCGGCTCCGGGCGCGTACGTCGAGGTGCGCGACGTGAACAACCAGACCGTGGCGAGCGGTTCGACCCGCGGTGAGTACGCCACGTCCGTGCCCAAGCTCCCGGCCAGCATCTCCGGGCTCGATGCGCCCGGGTCGGTTCGGTACCTGACCGTGGACTCGAGGCGCGACGGCCCCGAGTTTCGGGTGCGGGTCGAGGAGCTCTCCGGTGGCGGGATGCTCCTCGTCGCGTTGCCGCTCGACGAGGCCTACCGGACCCTGCACCAGCTGTTCGTCATCGAGCTCTTCGTCACCGCGGCGGCGCTGGTCGCGGCGATCGGCGTGGGCCTGTGGCTGGTCCGGCTGGGCTTGCGTCCTTTGCGCGACATCGAGACGACGGCATCGAACATCGCCGGCGGCGACCTGAGCCTGCGGGTGCCCGAGGACGATCGGACCGAGGTCGGGCGGCTCGGCGCGTCTCTCAACACCATGCTCGGCCACATCGAGGATGCGTTCGCGCGCCGCGCCGCGTCCGAGGAGCAGCTGCGCCGGTTCGTCGCCGATGCGTCGCATGAGCTGCGGACTCCGTTGAGCGCGGTCTCCGCCTACGCCGAGCTCTTCGAGCGCGGCGCGCACGAGCGTCCCGCCGACCTTGCTCGGGTCATGCGTGGCATCCGGGTCGAGACCGCGCGCATGCAGATGCTCATCGACGATCTGTTGCTCCTGGCCCGGCTCGACGAAGGCCGTCCGCTCGCCTTGGAACGCGTCGATCTCGTCGCGGTGCTCGAGGACGCGGTCGACGCGGCGCCGTGCTGTCGGGCCCGACTGGCCGATCACCGTCGAATCGGCTCCGGTCGCGGAGGTCGTCGGCGATCCGATGGCGCTCCGCCAGATCATCGACAACCTCCTCGCCAACGTCCGCACGCACACGCCGTCGGGAACCGCAGCGGTGGTGCGCCTCCGCATCGCCCCCGCCGTCGACGGACCGCTCGATGCTCGCGAGGTCGTGCTCGAGGTGGCCGATGCCGGGCCGGGGCTCGACGCGGCGCACGCCGAGCGGGTGTTCGAGCGCTTCTACCGAGTCGACACGTCCCGGTCCCGGCATCGGGGCGGCAGCGGACTGGGCCTGGCCGTCGTCGCCGCGTTGGTCACGGCCCACGGCGGTTCCGTCGCGGTCGAGAGCCAGCCCGGCGAAGGCGCGACGTTCCGCGTGCGCCTGGCGCTTGCGCCGGCCGAGTCGGCGCCGTCCGACGACGCGTCGTCCGAGCTGCCGAGCGTGTCCGCTACTCGCTCGTCGGCCCCGTGAACCGCGGCGCCCGCTTCTCGCGGTGCGCGGCGAGGCCCTCCACCGCGTCGGGGCCCCCGAACCCGTAGAACTCGTAGGCCAGGGACGCGTCGAACACCGGGCCCATCGAGCGGTACCAGTGGTTCAACGTGTGCTTCGTCCAGCGGATGGCGCTCTGCGAACCTTCGGCCAGCTCGATCGCGATCTCCAGCGCCTGCTGGAGCAGATCGTCGTCGTCCACGCAGAGCGACACCAGCCCGATCCGCTCGGCCTCCTCGCCCGTGAGCGTGCGGCAGGTGAGCAGGAAGTACTTCGATTTGGCCATGCCGCACAGCATCGGCCAGCAGATCGCCGCGTGATCTCCTGCGGCGACGCCGAGCCGGGTGTGGCCGTCGATGATCCGCGCCGAACGCGCCACGACGGAGATGTCGGCGAGCAGGCCGACGACGAGCCCGGCACCTACGGCGGGACCATGGATCGCGGAGACGATCGGCTTCGAGCAGTCGATCACGTTGAACACCAGGTCACGCGCCTCCCGGAGCACCCGTGTCCTCGTCTCGTAGTCGTCCAAGATCCCGTCGATCAGGTCGAAGCTGCCACCGGCGGAGAAGGCGCGGCCTGCCCCCGAGATCATCGCGACCCGGACGTCCGGGTCGCGGTCGACGGCCAACCAGACGTCGGCGAGCTCGCGGTGCATCTCCGGGTTCACTGCGTTGAGGCCGGGGCCGTCGAGCACGACCTGGAGCACTCCCGGCGCCGGACGTTCGAAGCGGAGGCTGGGAAACGCGTGGTACGGATCGGTCATTGCCCCAGCGTGCCAGGTGGCGCCGCCGGTGACGACCACCGCCACGAGACGGAGACGCGCGGTCCCGAGTAGGCCACCTTCGGCACCGTGTGCTCCCATCGCAGCTGGGTGGCGCCGCCCATCACGAGCAGATCGCCGGAACCCGGTGCGAAGTCGCGGGACCGGCCGCCCATCTTCGATTTCACGAGAAACGGCCGGCAGGCGCCCAGGGTGAGGATGGCGACGATCGTGTTGTCGAGCCTCCGCAGCTCGCGGTCGCTGTGAGGTGCCACGCTGTCGCGCCCGTCGCGGTAGTAGTTGAACCCGGGGCCGCTCAGGCGCACGCCGTACTGCGACTCGAGCAGTGCCTTCGCGTCGATCAGGGCCGGGTGGAGGGCCCGGTCGGCGCGGTGGGCGAAGCTCGTGAGGCGCGGGTCGTCGACCATCCGGTCGTACATCCACCGGCGGCCCTGCTGCCACTCGATCGAATCGACGAGCTCCGCCAGCAGCGTGTCGCCGCCCCGGAGCCAGCTTGGGGCGGAGTCGACCCACGCGCCGTCGTCGAGCCACGTTTCGCGCGATGGCCGTTCGGGGGTCCAGGGTCGGGGGGCCGATGCCGAGCAGGGACGTCTGGTGCGGCTCCACGCCCACACACTACCGAACACGTGTTCGCATACGCCAGACCCGGTCGACTACGGGGCGGGAGGATTCGGGCGCTCCGAGCGGCTCACCCGCGCGTGCTCAGCCGCGGACGAGCAGGAGCACGAGCACGTAGTGGCAACCCGCCGCCGCGAGTGTCATTGCGTGCCACACCTCGTGGTAGCCGAACACCGCAGGGCTCGGGTTCGGCCGCTTCAACCACAGGCCGATCGCGCCGACGGTGTAGAGCAGACCGCCCGCGACGAGCAGCGCGAGCTCCGCGCCGTCCAGCGCGCGCAGAACTGCCGGAAGTGCGAGCACGAGCAGCCAGCCGAATCCGATGTACAGCACCGCGGCGAAGCGGTGGATCGTGTTGATGTGCCACACCGCGAGGATGGCGCCGCCCGCGGCGATGCCCCACGCGAGGACGAGGAACGTGATGCCCCATGCCGGTTCGAGCGCGAGCAGTGCCACCGGTGTGTAGGAACCTGCGATCAGCACGAAGATCATGGCGTGGTCGAGGCGCTGGAGGCGCGCCTTGATGAGCGGTGGCCAGTGGCTCATGTGGTAAGTCCCGCTGGCACCGAAGAGCGCGAGCAACGAGAGGACGAACATCGCCGCGGCAACGTGGGCGGTGATGCCCTTGCTCATGGCGATGAGCAGCACTCCGGCGGGGACCGCCAGCACGAATCCGATCTGGTGCAGGCGCCCGCGCAGCCGTGGCGCGAGCAGCGCGCCGTCCACCAACCCCACCTCCGCCATGGTTAATGATACGCGCAAATCACGTATTTCGGGCACAGGTCATTCGACTCATCTCTGGGGTCCGCCCACACCGATGGCGGACCGACACCCGATGGTGCACGCCGACCATCTTGGTCCATCGCCCGGGCGGGGACGGACAGGACGATCTGCCTGGCCGAGCGCGACCACGATTCCCGCCGGGGAGCTGTCGGGGCGGGTCACGGCGTCGCCTCGCGGGGGCTCTCGGGGTGCGGGCTACGCAGGCTCGATGGTGAAGAGCGACGTCAGATCGGTGATCTCGAACACTCGCAGCGCCGGCTGCTGCAGGCCGGCGAGAATCAGCTGACCATCGCGCTCGCGCATGTGCTTCAGCGCGGCGACCAGGACGCCGAGGCCCGACGAGTCGATGAAACCGAGCCCGGAGAGGTCGACAACGAGCTCGCGAGCGCCACCGTCGATGATCGCGTACAGCTCCTCGCGCAGGGTGGGCGAAGTCGCGACGTCGATCTCGCCCTGTACGGCGACCACCTCACGGCCCTTGGCGTCTTGACGATGCTCGAGCTCGAGTGGCTTCAACGTGCAGTCTCCTTGCGGTACGCGCTTCGCGACGATCGGTCCACGGTCGGTCAGGCGAAGAGACTGACGCCCCCAGGACCGACGAGCAAGCCGACCACGATGAGGACGATGCCGTAGGCCACCCCACCCCTGACGATCGCGACGATGCCGGAGATCACGAGGACCACTGCGATGAGCCACAAGATGAATTCCATGGCGAAAGGTTTCCCGGCCCCGTGCGATGGCAAACCCTCCCGGGGTGGATGCCGCCCCGGTCCCCGCGTGCCCGGATGATCGCTTCGACCAGTACGCCCACACCGGCGACCGTGCCATCCGGGACGCGCTCGTCATGGAGCACCGTGAGATGGCCCGGGGCTTGGCGCGCCGCTACCGCGGTCGGGGGGAACCGATCGACGATCTCGAGCAGGTTGCGCTCGTCGGCTTGGTGAAGGCGGTCGAGCGCTTCGACCCGGGCCGGGGCACCGCCTTCCTCAGCTTCGCCGTGCCCACGATCCGCGGTGAGCTGAAGCGCCACTTTCGCAGCCAGTGGGTTGTGCGCGTGCCGAGGTCGCTCCAGGAACGGGTCCTCGATCTCGGTCGGACGATCGACGAGCTGACCGGCGCAAACGGCCAGTCACCCACCGTCCGCGAGCTGGCCGCGGCCATGGGTGAGACGGAAGAGGATCTGCTCGAGGCCATGGAGGCACGGCTCGCTTACTCGGCGGTCGCACTCGACCCGCCCGATCTGGACGCCGGTGGCGACGGGCCGGGCGGCGCACTCGGGCGGGAGGACGGCCGGATGCAGGCGGTGGAACAGGGGCTTCTCGTGGGGACGCTGCTCGGACGGCTCGGTCCTCGGGAACGGACGATCATCCGCCTCCGGTTCTTCGACGAGATGACCCAGGGCGAGATCGCGGCTCGGGTCGGGCTCAGCCAGATGCAGGTCTCGCGGCTGATCCGCCGCACGTTGGATCACCTCAGGGCCCTGGCCGGGGACGCCGGGAGCCTGGAATCGCAACGCCGTGACAATTTCTGTGACAAAGGTGGTTCGACCGACGGCTCACCGGGTACACAACCTTGATCGTGGGCCGCAACGAGCACGGGCCGGGTGGCAAGCGGGACACCGCGGGTTCACGCGCGTTCCCGGACGCCGGGTTCAAAGCGGTGGCGGACCGGGTGCCGCTCCTGCTCTGGGCGTCGGGACCGGACCGTGGATGCACCTGGTGCAACCAGCAGTGGCTTGACTTCACCGGCCGGACGATGGCCCACGAGCTGGGCGACGACTGGTTGCGTGGTGTCCATCCGGACGACCTCGACCGGTACCTCGAGGTGTTTCGGGATGCGTACGACCGGCAGGCCCCGTTCACGGTGGAGTACCGGTTGCGGCGGGCCGACGGCGAGTTCCGGTGGACCCTCGACCACGGGGTCCCGTGGCGAGCGCCGGACGGGACCTTCCTCGGCTTCGCCGGGCTGGGCGTCGACGTCCACGAGACCCGGACCAGACTCGACGAGTTCCGACGGCGCGCCCGCCAGCAGGCGATCGTCGCCGACCTGGGTCGGTTCGCGCTCGAGGTGGACGACGAACAGGAGCTGCTCGACATCGCGGTCAAGCTCCTTGCCGACGGCCTCGGGGTACCCCTGACGGCGGCGATGCGCCTGGAGGACGCCTCCGGGTGGATGGAGATCAGGGCCGGGGCCGGCTGGGACAACGAGCTGCTCGGGACGAGTCGCGTCAGCGCGGACCCATCGACGATCGCGGGCTTCACGCTGGCCACGGATGGGCCGGTCGTATCGGACGACCTGCGATCCGAGACGCGATTCGAAATTGGTCCCGAACTGCGCAACCACGGTGTCGTGAGCGCGTTGAGCACGGTCATTCGGCTTCCGGGCCGTGCCTATGGGGTTCTCGGTGCCTACTCCGTCGTGCCGCGCGCCTTCGGGCCCGATGACGTCGTCTTCAGCCGCACCGTCGCCAACCTGCTCGGGGCGTCGTTCGCCCGCCGCGCGGTCGAAGAGGTGCTGCGCGGCCGTGAGCTCGAGGCCCGGCTGGCCATCGCGGCCGGGCGGATGGGTTCGTGGAGCTGGGACGTCGCATCCGACCGGGTGAGCTGGTCGCCCGAGATGGAAGCTGCGTACGGCCTCGAGCCCGGGGCGTTCGCGGGAACGTTCGACGCGTTCCTCGAGCATGTCCACCCTGACGATCACCGCGCGATTCGCGACACGCTGAGGGGGGCGACAACGACGGGTCAGGACTTTTCCCTCGAGCACCGCGTCGCGCTCCCCGACGGCAGCACCCGATGGTTCCAGGGTCGCGGATCGCCGGTGCGCGAACCCGGCGGGGAGATCACAAGCTGGATCGGCGTCGGGATCGACATCACGGAGAGCAAGGAGATCGAGCAGGAGCTGCGCGACTACGAGTACGAGACCCGCTTGGCGTTCGGCGCCGGCCACATGGGTTCATGGCGATGGAACGCCCGAACCCACGAGGGCCGGTGGTCGCCGGAGCTCGAGGACCTTGTCGGCATCGAGCGCGGCAGCTACGACGGGACGTGGGCCTCGTTCATCAGGCCGATCCTGATCGAGGACGGTCCGCACCTCCGCGACGCCATCGTCGAAGCCGCCGAGCGGGGCGACGAGTTCGCGGTCGGGTATCGAATCCGCCGAGGCGATGGTGAGATCCGCTGGATCGAGACGCGCGGTCGGGAGCTGGGGCCCGGCGACTGGATCGGCATCAGCATCGATGTCACCGACCGACAAGTCGCGGAGGATGCGCTCCGGGAGTCGAACACGCGGCTCGAGGAGATGGTTGCCCGCCTCGACACGCTGCTCGCGCACGCACCGTTGGGATTCGCGTTCTACGACCGGGACCTTCGGTACGTGCGCCTGAACCAGCCACTGGCCGAGAACAACGGGATACCGATCGAAGAGCATCTGGGTCGGCACGTCTCCGAGGTGCTGCCCGAGGTGGGTCCCAAGATCGAACGCATGCTGCGGAGGGTGCTCGAACTCGGAGCTCCGGTCTCGGACGTCGAGATCACCGGCCAGACCCCGGCGCAGCCCGGAGTGGAGCGCCACTGGCTCGCGAGCTTCTACCCGGTCGGCCTGGAGGAGAGCCCCGCCGAGCTCGGAGCGATCGTCGTCGAGATCACCGAGCGCAAGCGCCAGGAACGAGCTGCGCAGCTCACTGCCGCCGTCAGCGACCTCCTCGCCGCGCGGCCCGACCTGGACGAGATCCTCGAACAGGCCGCTTCGATCATGGTGCCCGAGCTCGCAGACTCGTGTGGGATCTACCTGCTGCCGCGCACGGATGTCGCGCGCCGGTTCGCGGTCGCCCACGCCGACCCGGAGATCGCGCGGGAGCTGGCCGAGGCCGATGTGCGCTGGCCGCTCGACATCCCGAGCATGCTCGCGGCCAACTCGGACCTGCGCGAAGGGCGTCCGGTGTTCGTCTCCCATGTCTCTCCGGCGATGCGGGTCGCCTTCTCACAGGGCCCGGAGCACCTGGAGGTCGCGGAACGGCTCGCGGTCGCCTCCTCCATCGTCGCGCCGCTCCACGTCGGGGACGACGTAGTCGGGCTGCTCTGCCTCGACTACACGGCACACTCGGGGCGCGTCTACCAGCCGGACGATGTGGCGTTGGTCGAATCGCTGGCCGACCGGATCGTCCTGGTGCTCGAGCGCGCGTACCTCACTGCCGAAGCAGCCCGCGCGCGAGCCCGGCTCGACCTGCTCGCCCAGGTCAGCGAGCTGCTCACCGTCGGGCTCGACACCCGCGCGCGCCTCGAGGCGGTCACCGACGTCGTGCTGCCGACGTTCGGCGATGCGTGTGTCGCGTATCTCATGGGTGAGAACGGGCTGGAGTCTGTCGTCTGCAAGCTTGCCGGTGCCCAGCTGGATCCGGCGCTCGACCGCTGGGCGGCGATCCCCGCCGTGGACGTGCACGGCCCCGGCCCGGTGGCGACGGCGTTCCGCACCCGCGAGCCGGTGCTCGTGACCGATGTTCCGGCCGGGTTCGGTGAGCCGGCGCAGGTGCTCGGCCTGCGCTCCGTGCTGGTCGTCCCGCTGCTCGCCGCCAGTGAGCCGATCGGGGTGCTGGTGTTCGGGTACTCGGCGTCCGGTCGCCGGTATCACGGCGAAGACATGGGGCTGGCGCGCGAGATCGCCGGGCGGGTGGCGCCGGCGGTCGAGGATGCGATGCGGTTCGAGCGCGAGCTCGCGACCGCGGAGGCGCTGCAGCGAAGCTTGCTGCCTGACACGCTCCCGGTGCTCCAGGACGCGGATCTCGCGGACGCGATACGTCCCCGGCGGCGTCGGGCTGAAGGTCGGCGGCGATTGGTACGACGCGGTGCCACTTCGTGACGGGCACGTGATGCTGGTGATCGGCGACGTCGTCGGACACGGCGTGCGCGCGGCCGCGTCGATGGGCAAGCTGCGGAACGTCCTGCAGTACAGCGCGCTCGACGGGCTCGCTCCGGCGGAGGTGCTCGAACGGCTCAATGGATACTTCTGCGCGCTGACGGATTCCGACATGGCGACCCTGCTCATCGCCGAGTACGACCCGGCGGGCCAACGCGTCCGGTACTCGAGTGCCGGGCATCTCCCCGCGATGCTGCGCATGCCCGACGGGACCGTCGAACTGCTCGAGGGTGGCCGCGGGATGCCCCTGTGTGCGAGCGATCAGGCCCAGTACACCGAGGCCGAGCGCGACCTCCCGGCCGGTTCGATGCTGGTGCTGTACACGGACGGGCTGATCGAGCGGCGCGGCGAGTCACTCGATGTCGGACTCGGGCGCTTGTCCAACGCGCTCCACCACGCTTCAGGCGGGGTTGAGGACGTGGCCGACTCGTTGCTCAGCGACTTCCTCGCGAACGACGCGCCGGCCGACGACGTCGCGCTCCTGTGCGTCGAGGTGCGTGGACCGGAGCCGGCATTGCGGCTGAGGCTCCCTGCAGCGGCCCGCCACCTGTCCGGGATGCGCCGCGCCGCGCTCGACTGGCTCAATCGCGTGGGTGCGTCCGAAGAGGAGGCACGCGAGATCACCGTTGCAACGAATGAGGCTGCGGCCAACGCGATCGAGCACGCGTACGGCCTGTACGACGCGGATTTCGTCGTCGAAGCCGACCAGGTCGGCGACGTCGTGGAGTTCGTCGTTCGCGACTTCGGGCAGTGGCGCACGCGGCCGAGCTCGGCCGACCGGGGGCGAGGGCTCGACCTGGCCCGCGCGTTGATGGACTCGGTAGACGTGCAACCCGGCTCCGGCGGCACCGTCGTACGACTCCGCCGCCGGCTGGGACGATCGGAAGTGAATCGGTGAAGCCGTTGGCCCGGGTGAAGCTCGAACCGCACAACCGGATGGTCGTGGCGCACATCGAAGGCGAGATCGATCTGTCGAACGTCGAAGACATCCGCACGATGCTGGTCGGCGCCGTATCGCACGAGACCGAGTGCCTCATCCTCGATCTGTCGAAGACGACCTATCTCGACAGCACTGGAGTGCGACTCCTGTTCGAGCTGGCCGAGCGGCTACAGGGCCGACGCCAGCAGCTGCGCCTCGTGGTCGACGACGAGGCGTTGGTGCGGCGGGTCATCGTGCTCACCCAGCTCGACCAGCGAATACCGATCGACGCGACGGTGCTCGAAGCGGTCGCCGCGGTGGACCCGTCGTGACCGGGACTCAGCTGCGAGCGAGCGCGAACCAGACCACCTTGCCCGACGGGAGTGGCTTCCAATCCCAGCTGTCGGCGAGAGTCGTCACAATGGCCAGACCGCGGCCAGACTCTCGATCGGGCTCGAACTCCACGACGACCGGTCCGTCGTCACTGGCATCGCGCACCTCGACCCGAATGTCGTCGCCCACACCGATACGAAGCCGGATGGTGCTCCCCGCATGAACGACCGCATTGGTAGCCAGCTCACTGACCAGCAGGGTCGCGGTGTCGATGATGCCGGGATCGATCTGGTGCCGCCCGAGCGCTGCACGCGTGAAGTGACGCGCCGCACCGACGCTTTCGGGCACCGCCGGAAAGACGGTCTCGGCAGTCTGGGTGGCCTGCATGGTGTCTTCGGTGTTTCCTCCTCGAAGGGGCGGCAAACATGACGCCCGTGGAGACAACCCGGATCCAGCTCGCAATTCCGGGCTCCCCGGAGTTTCTGCGGCTGGCGCGGCTCGCGGCCGCAGACGCCGGAAGCCGGGTCGGAATGACCTTCGAAGACCTGGAGGATCTTCGCATCGCCGTCGACGAGCTGGGCTTCGCGATCACCGGCGGTCGTCCGGAGACCACTTTGAACCTCGTCTTCACCCTGCGCGACTCCGCGATCGAGGTGGAGGGAACGTGTGCGGACGCGGGTGGCTCGTTCGCGCCTACCGAGCTGGCGCGCACCATCGTTGCCGCGGTCGTGGACGAGTACGAGCTCGAGGTGGTCGAGGGTCAGCGTCGGTTCCGGCTGGCCAAACGTGTGCCGGAAGGATGACCGCCTCACCCGACGAGCCGTTGGCGCGGTTCCTCGAGTACCGACGAACCAAGGACCGCCGGCTCCGTGACGAGCTCATCTCCGAGCACCTCGGCCTGGCAATCGCATTGGCCCGCCGATTCGCCGGGCGCGGAGAGGCAACCGACGACCTCGAGCAGATCGCGACGCTCGGCCTGCTCAAGGCGGTGGAGCGGTTCGAGCCCGAGCGCGGGCTCGCGTTCTCGACCTTCGCCACGCCGACGATCTCCGGCGAGATCAAGCGCCACTTCCGTGACCGGTCATGGTCCGTGCGGGTGCCGCGTTCGCTGCAGGAGCTCGGGCTCCGGTTGACCGCCACGGTCGCCGAACTCACCAATGAGCTCGGCCGGTCGCCGACGGTCGCCGAGATCGCCGCGCGGATCGAAGTGGAACCCGAGGCCATCCTCGAGGCGATGGAGGCCAACCGCGCGTTCGCGACGCAGTCGCTCGACGCTCCACTCCCCGGCGACGACCGAACCCTCGGAGACACGCTCGGCGGTGACGAGCCCGGGATGGACCAGGTCGAACGCGAGATGGTCGTGAACGATCTCCTCGCCACCCTCCCCGACCGCGAGCAGACGATCCTCCGGCTCCGCTTCTTCGACGGGCTGACCCAGACGGAGATCGCGGCGCGGGTGGGCATCAGCCAGATGCACGTCTCCCGGCTGTTGTCCCGTTCGCTCGACTCGCTCCGGCAGGGTCTGGACGCAGATCCGGCTTAGTCCCGAGTCGGCCTGATCCGGGCCAACGTCACCTGATCAGGCACTAGATCCGGCCCTCGCCCTTCTGGTGGGCGCCGCGCTCGGCCATCTCCTTCTCGTGCTCGGCGACCTCCGGGTCGAGCTCGAGCACCTCCGCCGCGCGCTCCTCCTCGGGCGTCGGCTGACGGTCGGATTCGTGTCTCGCGGCCGTCTCCTCGCGCTCGGCGGCACGGGTCTCGGCAGAGGGCTTCGTGCGGTCCGTCATGGTCCACGCTCCATCGTTCGCGGGCTGTCATCGCATGGTATCCACCGCCGCCCAGGACGAAACCGGCCACGTTTCGCGGCGACATGATCGGGGTATCCCGCCGGCACCGACGGACGAGCAACGGAGTGCACAGCGATGGCATTGACGGAAGCGCACCGCGTCGCCCACGACTTCCCGGTTTCGACCATCTCGCCGGAGTTGGCCGAACCGGAGTCGATCGAGACCCTGGCGCAACGTGCGGTCGACCTCGCCTGGTCCCGCGACCTGCGGCTCGCAGTCGCGGAGTCGTGCACCGCCGGTGCCGTGGCCAGTGCACTCGCCATGGCCGACGGGTCGACCGCATGCTTTCATGGCGGCGTCGTCGCGTTCTCGCCCGCCGCGAGGTACACGCTTCTCGGAGTCCCGCCCGGGCCGGTGATCAGTCATGAGGCGGCCCGGCAGATGGCGAGGAGCGCGTGCGAGCGCTTCGACGCCGACGTCGCGGTAGCGACGACCGGAGCGATCGGGCCCGCTCGCGAGGAGCGCCAACCGATCGGGACGCTCTGGGTCGGCGGGTGCAGCCGCCGCCAGCCGGCCCTCGCCATGCGCAAGGAGCTCGTAGGCGATCGGCCCGGGGCCCGGCGCAACTCGGCCGTGCAGGAAGCATTGGGCATGCTGATCGTGCTCTTGGAGCAGTAGGCACGAGTTTCTTCCCCGTCATGCCATAGCTTGCGAACGCGGCAACCGATTCGCCATCCGGGCGCATCCGGGATCTAGTGTTCCTTCCGCTGTCATCTGGGCAGAGGGTCAACCGTGGAGGGTCTTTGATGTTCGGTGCCGAGTTCGGATCCGGCCAGGTGTTCTGGTCGATGTTGTGGTTCTTCCTGTTCTTCATCTGGATCTGGATCCTGATCACCGTCTTCGCGGACATCTTCCGCAGCCAAGACCTCTCCGGTTGGGCCAAGGCGATCTGGGTGATCTTCGTGATCGCCCTGCCGTACCTCGGTGTGTTCGTCTACCTGATCGCCCGCGGCCACAAGATGAGCGAGCACGCGATGGAAGCAGCCCAGGCACAGGACGAGGCCGCGCGCGCACGTACATCCAGCAGGCGGCCGGCTCTACCCCCAGCGCGGCTGACGAGCTCCACCGCCTGGCCGACCTCAAGGAGAAGGGCGTCATCGACGACGCCGAGTTCCAGAAGCTCAAGGCCAAGGTCGTCAGCTAGGTCCGCGCGCCGCCATGGCGCGGCCCACCCACGAAGCGCTCGCACCATTTCCAGGTTCTCTGGCGCTCGCATCGAGCCTCGCCGCGGTGGCGGGGTGTCTCGATGCGGTGAGCCTCGAACGGCTCACGGGCACCTTCGTCGCGTTCCAGTCCGGCAACACGGTGCTCATGGGCGTCGGGATCGGCCGGGGTGAATGGATTCGCGTCTGGCCGCTGCTCGCCGCCGTGCTCACCTACATCGTCGGGAGCGCGCTGACCCCGTTCGTGATCCGCGCCGGCACCGGAGTCTCGGGCGCGCGCCGTCGCCTGCTCGCCGGCGCGACCATGCTGCTCGTCGCATACTCGGTGATCGTGCTCGTCGGGTCCGGGACGGGTTCGGAGACCCCGCAAGGGTTCCTGCGTTACCTCGGGCTCGTGGTCGCCACCCTCGCGATGGCGCTGCAGACACCGGTCGTGCGGCGGATCGACGGGGTGACCGTGTCCTCGACGTTCTCTTCCGGGATGCTGGTCCGGCTCGGTCAGGGCTTCGGCGAGCTGATCCACCCCGATGCCAGGGCCCGGGAGCTCCCGGTCGTGCGCATCCTGACCGCGATCAACCTCGCCTTCCTCGGGGGCGCCATGGCCGGCGGCATCGCCATCGAGATCTGGGGCAACCTGGCGATCCTCCTCCCGACGATCGCGCTGCCGGTCATCGCGGTGCTGCGGGAGCGTTCCGATCCCACCCACTGATCGCCTGATTACGATCCTGCCCATGACGGACAAGGTGCGATTGGTGATCGAAGGTCCGATCGCCACCATCACGAACGACCATCCCGAAAAGCACAACGCGTTCGACGACGAGATGGATGCGGCGCTCTTCGAGATCCTCGCCGAGCTCAAGGCGCGTCCCGACGTGCGGGCGGTGATCTGGCGGGGCGAGGGCAAGTCCTTCTCGTCGGGTCGCGACGCGGCGTCGAT
Organism: uncultured Acidimicrobiia bacterium; assembly: GCA_963770095.1. Classification (GTDB taxonomy): domain Bacteria; phylum Actinomycetota; class Acidimicrobiia; order IMCC26256; family JAENVU01; genus Chersky-806. The sequence goes on along the minus strand of CAVYOO010000002.1, from coordinate 791,177 downwards.
CGGCAACCTCAAGGTGCCGTTGTCGCACCACGAGCTGATGCGACGCGGTCATCGCGGCATCCAGCAGCTCTGGGAGCTGGACGCGGCGGTGATCGTGGCGTGCAAGGGCTGGGTGATGGGGGGGTCGTTCCAACGGGCGCTGCTGTGCGACATCCGCGTCGCAGCCGAGGGCACGCGGTTCCGGTTGCCCGAGCTGACCTACGGTGTCATTCCCGACACGGGCGGCGTCGGTGTCCTCTACGAGATGTGCGGTCACGGTGTGGTGAGCGACATGGTGCTCACCGGCCGGATCCTGTCGGCGGAGGAGGCGTTGGCCCACGGAGTCGTGAGCCGAGTCGTCCCGGCCGACGAGCTCGACGCGACCGTGCGCGAGATGGCGGAGCAGATCGCGAGTGCTCCGGCAGTCACGGTGAAGATGGCCCGTGAAGTGATCCGGCACCTCGCGATTCCGCCGATTCGGGCGTCGATGGCCGACGAGATGATCTACCAGACGTTCATCAGCCGGAGCGACGACATGGCCGAGCTGCGCGCGTCCCGCGCCGACGAACGTCCACCGAACTTCACGGGGAGCTAGACCATGGCCGAGCAGATCGGGCTGCCTGCGCCGCCGGCCGTAGGCGCGACCGCGCTTCCACCCGGCACGTACGACGAGGTTTGTGTGTTCGTCACGGGTGCCGGAACCGGGTTGGGCAAGGCGATCGCGTCAGAGTTCGCGCGGCTGGGTGCCGCGATCGTCATTGGCAGCCGGAAGCCCGAACACCTCGATGCCGGGCGCGAGGCGATCGAGGCGATCGGCGCCCGGGTGCTCGCGGTGCCCTGCGACATTCGTGAACCGGACAGCGTGGCCGGCGCGTTCGACGCGGCCGATGCGGCGTTCGGCCTCCCCGACGTGCTCGTGAACAACGCGGCGGCGAACTTCCCGGTGCCGGCGGAGGACATGTCGCCGAATGCGTGGCGGACCGTCGTCGACATCACGCTGAACGGCACCTTCATCTGCAGCCGGGAGTTCGGTCGCCGGCATCTGGCCGCCGGGACCCCGGGGTCGATCATCAACGTCGGCGCGTCGTACGCGTGGACGGGCGGACCCGGGTTCGTCCACTCGGCCGCGGCGAAGGCGGGGGTGAAGAACCTCACCGAGTCATTGGCAGTGGAGTGGGGTCCGTACGGGATCCAGGTCAACGGTCTCGTCCCCGGCCTGTTCCCGCACGAGGACATGACCTCTGACATCCGCGGCAACATCGACCGGACCCACGACAAGGACCGGAGCCAGCCGGCGCTGCGGGTGGGGGAGCGCCAGGAGCTCGGGTGGGCGGCGACGTTCCTCGCGTCGCCGTACGCGCGCTTCATCTCCGGACACACGCTCGTCGTCGACGGCGCAAACTGGCAACGCCGCTCGTTGACGAACCCGGCGGTCGAGACGGTGCGCGACCAGATGGGGCGCGGACCGTTCGACCCGGATCCGAAACCCTGACCGCTGCCATCGCGCAGACGGGCTGCGAGCGCTAGGGCGTCAGCGAGTACGTGTGGATTCGGGCTCAAGCGGGCTCAAGCGGTCGGATTGTTCCGAATCAGTTCACACGCTTCACAGGCTCTAGCCGGGGTGTGCGGCGTTCCGCCGACCAGATACATCTGGATATCGTTCTCTCCCCTGACGAAGAGGGACGGCGGGAGTACTGCGGCGAAGGCCGAGCCTCCAGGAGCCCTTCGGAGTATGTCTTCGTCAATGATGCGATGGTCCCATTAATGGAGACGGCTACCCTGACGCCGCGCCTCTTGTACCGATATGACCCTCGAGATATGTCCAAGGCATGAACCGTGCTCCCGGGCGAGAGCGCTGCCGAAGATCGAGGGTTCTTGGATTACCCATCGAGAACGCGGGTCAGGTTCCGCGCCTACCACGAAACGGGTTGGCCGACCAGTCCACCGAACTTGGATTCACCCTCGTAGAGTCGGAGAGCGGGGTCATTGCCGGGCGCGGGCCCACGGCTTGCCAAGACTCGCGAGAAGCCCTCAACACCGTCCCACTTTCGGTACTTCGCAACCTTCGGGAGTGTCAGGGCATCGGGTGATGGGACTTCGAGAAGGTCGTGACCCATTGGGCGCCGCGTCTCCCGAACAGTGACTCTCGTCAATTTCGCAGGAATCTTCGTGCCGAGCATTTGGGCGATTGTGGGGAACACGTCGACGATAGATGCAGGCCGGTCATCGATTGTGCCCATGGTCTGCCCCGGCGCCTGGATGATGGCGGAACGCACATCACTTCCGAGAAGTTCGCTGGAGTCGCCCGTCGAATCGGGTTATGAGGCTGTGAAGCCTTCTCCGTGGTCGGCGGTCACCACCAGGAGCGTCTGGTCGTGAGACCCGAGACGCCGCAATCTTGCGATCGTCGCCCCGATGCGTTGGTCGGTCGCTTGCAGCTGGAGGATGTGTCGTTGCCGGCCCACCATCGAAAGCTCGGGGCCCCCTCCCCCGACGTAAACCGGCAAGGCCGTTTGGAGCTCCCCCTTCGTGTAGTACCGACCATCAGGGAGGAGGTGCCATGGATAGTGCGGCATCACACGTGCAGGTAGTCGAACTGATTCTTCGACTCGTCGCCGAGCGAGCTAATAATCGGCGGAACGCCGGGCGCTCCTTGTCGATGGTGCTCGCACCGATTTCTGGGGCAGCGGCGTGGCTGTCGTCACCGACCTCTTCGAAAGGTCAAGGGTTCTGGATAGAAGCCAGCGAAGGCTCTCCGAACCCTCTGCGTCGCCAGAGGGATTCAGGGCTTCCAGGTTCTCGTGGGAGTTGATCTGGTAGCGATTACCGAGCAGGGTGAAGAGGTTGTGCGGATAGTTCGAGGCGGTCACAATTGCCTTGGGTTTCGTCGGGAAAGTACCTGTGAGCATCGCAGGAACAGCGACCACAGTCGCTGGCGGACTGATGTTGTGTTGCGGTACCAGTTTGAGCCCGAGGCGAGCTTGGCGAATTCGGGTACAGGTCGGCGTCGAATACGTGACCCGAACCGTCGAGGAGCGACTCCAGCGGCAGTTCGTCCAAGACGATCATCACAACGCGATTGGGATTCTCGAGCTTCGACGTCCACTCCCTTGGCGACACTCGATGCTAGGACCAGAGGGCTCACTTGGCCGCTCGAGAACAAACATGACTGTGAAGAGCACAGGGGCGAACGATAGGTAGCGCAAGAACAGGCCGACGGCGTCGATTCGCAGCCGGAGTAGACCTGCAACGATGCCCACGAGATCGGCGGAAACTGTTCGCGCCGTTCCATGGAGGCTCGTTTGTTGCACGAGAACCTCGACGCGATCAGCGTGACACCCTCACGACCAGCGCAGCGTGAGTCAATAACGCCGGAAACCTCGACGACAGAACCCCCACGCCGAACTCGACCACCCAAAGGATCCCCGGGAATAAATCAAGAGGACGATGGCGATGAGCGCGATGATCTGGGAGCGGCTCGCACCACCAGCAACAAACACATCGAAGGAGTTCCGGCGGAGGACGTCAAGCACGGGTTGGACGACGGCGATGCCGGACATCGCAAACAGCTCGAGAAACGCTCGCGCCTCGCGCCGCCAGTCACCGAATCGCCTGATTTCCGAAGGGCCCGAAGTGCCCACGTTGTCCCCCCGAGTACCTATTGGGCGCCCCAAGCCGCAGGCATTGTACGGCCCGGGTCACGAAGTGTCCCGGCGCGAATGTGAGCATTCAGTGAAGGCAGCCACGGACGGTGATTGCCGCGCCGTTGGGGGAGGGTACCGAGAGCGTCCAGGATCACGGCTCGACGCGAATCGTCTGCAGCCGGGGATGCTGCGGGTCACCGGAGATGCGGGCCAGTTCTATCTGGTTGTCGTCGCGTCGCAGGAGGCTGGTGGGAATCATCGTCGAGTACTCCCGCATGCCGTGCTGCAGGTCGCCGTGGGTCTGGGTCAGACCCGCGATGCGTCCATTCACGACGACGGCGAGGGGTACGCCGACGTCGCGGATCTGGACCCACCCGCTGATCAGCGGCCACCAGGCGATGGGTGCATCCGGTGTGATCTTCTTGTAGCGCCCGATCGAGTCCACAGTTGCGGTCGCGTCAAGCTCGTTCGCATCCGTGAGGGGTACCGCCTCGCGGCCGATGAGTGCCCCGTACGGTCCGATGCCGTAGAGCCTCAGATCGGCCTCGCCCGGGGGCGCGGCTGCAGACGCCAGAACCCGCGTGAATCCGGTGCTGCTGTCGACAGTGACGAACATGGAGCTGTCGCTCGGTTTCAAGGTGTTCTGTTCCCATTCGAAGATGCGTCGCGTCCTGCATTTCTTCGGGATGCCGGACAGCGAGCGGCCGTCGAGCTGCCACGGCACCTCGACGCCGACCTGGCCGAGGATGGTGGGAAGCACGTCGATCGAGCGGGCACATCTATCGTCGATGACCCCGTTCGCCTGGTTCGGTGACTTCACGAACAGCGGAGTCCAGAGGATCTGTGGGTAGTTCTTCGCCGATACGCCACGAAACGGTTCCTTGCCGGTGAATGACGCGCCGTGATCGGCAGTCACGACGATCATCGACGAGTCGTACGCGCCGATCTTCTTCAGCCGTTCGATCACCGAGCCAATGAACGTGTCGGCAGCTTGGACTTGGAGGAGGTGTCGCTGGTGGGCGCTGGTCCCGTACCAGTCGCTCGTCCAGTACTCCCCGTCAAAACCGAAGGTGTGCTCGCCGGCCGAGAGGTACGCCTGTCCGGTCTTGAGGTAGTGCCAGGGAAAGTGAGGCATGAGCACATGAAGGAAGTCGAGTCGAGGGCGGGTACTCGGTCGAAGTGACCGTACGAATCGCTCACCCGTGCGGAGTGCAACGGGGCTCGTGGCTGCGAGCCCGTCGAATGAGAAGGCCGCAGTGCGCTCAGGTTGAGCAAAGTCGCGCCAGATGCTGAACGTGTCCTCGACCATCCCGCGAAATCCCTTGCCGACCGAGGCATCGGTGGCAGTCACCGGGCAAAGCGACTTCGGGCAGAGTGCTGTGACGCTCTCATGCACGTTCAGCTCGTATGTGTTCCCGAGGATCGTGAAGAGGTTCCGGGGGAACGTCGTCGCGGCCGCGAGCGTGTGCGGCTCCCTGGGGAGCTCGCCGGTGAGGATCGCGGGTACCGCAGCCTCTGTGTACGGCGCAACGGTCGTGTCGTTCCGGTACCAGGTCGCCTGCTCCGCGAGAGCGGCGAAGTTCGGGTAAAGCTGCTGGTCGATGTGCCCCTGGCCGTCGAGCAAGGATTCGAGCGGGAACTCGTCCATCACAATCATCACCACGCGAGCTGGATGGTCAACCGCTACGTCAATGCCGGTCGGCGGGCTCGAGAAAGCCGTTGGTGTGGCGGGGGAGGCAACGACGAACAGCAGAGCGAAGATGACCGGAGCGATCGCGAGAAATCGGAGCCAGACACGCGCGAGGTGGAAGCGGAACACGAGCACCGCGCCGCCGATGCCAACGACAAGTGCGAGGAGCTCGATCGCTACCGGACCGAGCGACGTCGCCTTCTTGATCACCTCGACGCCGATCACGGTTGCGATCACGCCGATGAAGATCGCGTGGAGCCAGCGACGAGCTCTCGGGACGACCGCTCCAACGGCCACTTCCACCGCCCACATCGCGATTGGGGGGCCGAGCACGAGGAGGAAGACCAGAGCGAGGAACCTCGATCTATCGCTTCGCCAGACAATGAACAGACTCGGGTTCTTGCCGAGCAGGTCGAGCGTCGGCTGGGCGACCGCGATGCCGGTCAGGGCGAAGAGTTCGAGGAAGCTTCGCATCTCCCGGCGCCATGGCCCGAGGCGTCGTGGAGATTCTTCGGAGTCCTCCGCGACGTCAACCATCTGGGTGAACCTGTCTCCTCCGCCCGAGCCCGGCGTACGAGTCTAGGGACGGTGAACCGCCGGGATTGCGCGGCTCTTTCATGGTCTGGGCGGAGAAAGGCGGTTGCGGGCTCGCGGGTATGCTTTCGCCCCTGCTACCGGACCGATAGGGCGACAATGGCACGGGTCAGGCGCTTGGGGGAGCATCCGGTCCGGTGCGAGATCGCACCGGGCTCGTCGTGCGTCGCCGCATGCTGAACGAGGCCACGACAGATTCCGGTGCGAGCACGCGGGCAGTGGATCCCGCCGGGGCACGCGGCGCCGAGTTCCCGTGTCTCGACGGGTTGAGAGCCATCGCCGCGATGTGCGTATTCGTCGCGCACACCTCCGGATTCTTCTTCTACCACGCCGGCGTGGGTTGGGCCCCGGCGCTGCTTCAGAGCTCGCTCGCCCCGCTCGGCGGTTTCGGTGTCGCGGTGTTCTTCGTCCTCTCCGGGTTTCTCCTCTACCGACCGTTCGTCCTCGCGGTACTTCCGTAGCCGGCCGACGGCGCGGCGTCGGTCCGTTCTGGCTCCGACGGTTCGTGAGGATCTATCCCGCGTACTGGGTGATGATCACTGTCGCCATCTTCGTGTTTCACGTTCTGCAGGCGCACTCGTTCACCGACTACCTCACGTACTACGCGTTGCTGGGCAACTACCGAGCGGGGTATGCATTCACCGGCCTCGGCATCGAATGGACGCTCGTCATCGAGGTCAGCTTCTACCTCGTGCTTCCTCTGATCGCGCTGCTCCTGCGATCGATCGTTGGTCCCGGCGCGTCGCTACGAACGAAGCTACGCGTACAGGTCGCCGGGCTCGTGGCGATCGCGGCCGCGTCGACGCTCTTGCGCGCCTGGGACCTGTGGATCTTCTTCCCGGCACGGCGCTCCTTCGGCACCTGGTTCGCACCGGGCGGTCTCAGCCAGTGGCTGGTGAGCTACCTCGACTGGTTCGCCGTAGGGATGCTCATGGCCGTGGCCAGCGTGTGGGTCGCCGTCGACGGCCGGTTGCCGCGCATCCTCGACGCGTTGGCGCGCGAACAGCTGGATCTCGTGGCTCGTCGCGGCCGGGTGCTACGGGGCGATCACCCGTCTGCACCTCCCCTGGTATGGAGTCACGGCGGTCACGCCCTTCCAGGAGTTCATGCGGTTGGAGCTGTCCATCGCGGCGGCAGCGTTTCTGGTTGTGCCGGCGGTGTTTGGAAACCAGCGGGAAGGCGCGTTGCGTGGCGTGCTGAGCAGTCGACCGCTCGTCGCCCTCGGCCTGATCTCGTACGGCATCTACCTGTGGCACGTCCCGCTGTTCAACGTGTCACGGAGCTGGGGTGCGGCCGGCGACTTTCCGACGAGTGCCTACGCGCAGGCCGCGTTGGTGTTCCTCCTGACCCTCACCGTCGCGACGGCGAGCTACTTCCTGATCGAACGGCCGACTCGCGGCTGGGCCCAGCGCATCACCCGCAGCAAGCTGCCGGTCGCGGGAACGGCAAGCCCGAGCTCTTGAACGACTGGGTGGCTAAGGGGCCAGGGGGATTGGCGCGAGGGTCGGTGCGGAGGGCGAACCGCTGACGACGTACACGCGAACGTCGTTGTGGCCATCGACAAAGAACTGTGGGGGCAGCGAGCTCCAGTACGTGTTGTGCCCGTCGGCGGAACGAGTGACCTCACTGATGCCGGCGACGATGCCGTTCACACCGATCGCGAGGGTCCGTCCGGGCTCGACTCCCTGGAGTGTGCCGTTGATCCGCTGCCACGGAATGTACTGGGAGGAGAGATCGACGGCGGCGAACTTGGGCCTGTCCGTGATCGAGGCCCTCGCCGTCGAGACCGGACCTGCGACGAGCGGCTTCGCGGCGGTGCCGATCAGCGCGCCGTACGGTCCTATCCGATAGAGCCGCAACGCGGGGTCACCGGTCGCGCTCGAGGCGCGGCCATTGATGGCGGATGCGAACCCGTTCGCCCCGTCGACCTCGCTGAACTGGTGGCCCTCGGGTGGCACGAGGGTGCCCTGGCCCCACGGGAGAATTGGAACGAGCCCTTCCTGGCGCGGTGGGCCAAGGGTCGATCGGCCGTCCATCTTCCACGGAACCTTCGCGTCGAGCAGGTCCGCGATGGTGGGGAGCACATCGATCGACTGCACCGGCTGGTCGCTGATACCGCCTTGCGTCTGGCCCGGGGTCTTGACGAACAACGGCGTCCACATGACCTGGGCGTAGTTCTTCGCCGACACACCGCGCACCGGCTCCGCGGTGTCGAACGCAACTCCGTGATCGGCAGTGACGACGACGAGCGAGTTGTCGTATGCCCGGATCTGCTTCAGCTTGTTCAACATGCGTCCGAGCACCTGGTCCGTGTACTGGAGTTGGAGAAGGTGCCGTTGGCGACCGACCTTCGCCGCCCAGGCGGTCGGCCACACCGCCCTCCCGCCCTCATCGAGGCGCTGGTCCCCCTCGAATGACGAGTGGTTGTCCTGGCCGGTCGCGATGTAGTGCCAGCCCTGGTGAGGGAGGACGACGTGCAGGAAATCGAGTCGCGGCTTGCGTGCCGGCTTCAACGACCGGATGAACGGTCCACCGGCGCGCTGCGTGCTCGCGATCTGGGTGAGGCTGAACTCCCTCCCGACATCTTGGGACAGCGGGTGCGTCGGCGACGCGAAGTTGGACCAGATCTCTTTGGTGTCGGCGAGGAATCCCAGGAGTCCCGCATGGGCCTGTCCCCGGTCCCGAGTCGGACACAGATCTTCGGGGCACATGTGGGTCACAGTTTCGTGGACGTTCATCTGGTAGCGCCCGCCGAGCAGCGTGAAGAGGTTGTTCGGGTACTCCGACGCGGTCGGCAGCGGGCTGCCCTTGGGCGGGAGGTCACCGTCGAGGATCGCCGGCACCGCCGTCTCCGTGTAGGGGGAGACGGTCGTTGTGTTGCGGTACCACGTTGATCCGTTCGCGAGCGATGCGAAGTTCGGGAAGAGGGTCGCATCGACCTTGCCGTTCCCATCGAGCAAGGACTCGACGGGGAGCTCGTCCATCACGACCATGACGACGCGCGACGGATTCCCGATCTCGAGCTTGGCGGCGGAAGACTTGCTGGGAAACAGGAGGGTGCTCACGGGCGAGAAGAAGACGAAGAGGACCGCAAACGCGATCGGCGCGAACGCGAGGTACCGGAGAAAGCGGCGTACCGCGTCGAATCGCAGGAGCAGCACTCCGCCCGCGACACCGAGTATCGCCGCAACGACGAGCAGTACCGCGGCGCCCCACCCGAACTGCTTCTTGAGCACTTCGACGCTGATCGTCGCGAGGATGACCGCGGCGATGGTGGCATGCGCGAATCGTCGCGCCGTTGGTGCGATGAGTCCGACACTGACCTCCGCGACCCAGGCCAAGATCGTGGGCACGACCAGCACCAGGATCGTCATGGTGATGATCTGCGGCCGGGTGCGTCCGTTCGCGACGAGCTCGCTGGCGTTCTTGCCGATGAGGTCGAACGTGGGTTGCGCAACGGCGATGCCGGTGAGTGCGAACAGCTCGAGGAACGAGGTTGCCTGCGCGCCGCCACGGCCCGAATCGTCGCAGCTCGGCGGTCATCCGATGCGCTGTCTTCCGAACCCCCCATTGTCGATCCTCCGCTCCCGGTGCCCCTGACCACCTGGGAGTCATTCGAGCGGTGCATTGTGGCATAGGCCGGGCCGCGATCGGTCGCGACGAATCCGCCGAGTCCGTGCGCTCTAAGATCTCTCAACCTCGCCTCGGAGTCGACGTCGGGGAGAACTCTTGGGGGAGCGTGTGATCGGGAGCGCGGACAGGGCGGCGACACGGCGTCTGAGCCCCCAGGCCGCGCTCGGCGATCGCAGCCACCATCCTCGCGGTCGTACCCGTGCTTGCGGTCGTCGTGAGCTACACGGGCCATCGGTATCTCCCGCTCGGCGACTACGCCGTGATCGACAGCCGCGTCCGCGATGTGTGGTCCACGAACATCCCGATGCTCGGCATGTACAGCCGGTTCGGTTGGTACCACCCGGGCCCGGCCATGTTCTGGTCGGTCGCGCCGTTCTCGTTGATCGCCGGGAAGGCGGCGTGGGGGACGCTCGTGGGCTGCGCGCTGATTCAGGGTGGCGCCGTGGTGTGGAGCGCGCGTGTTGCATGGCGGCTCGGCGGGCTCCTACTGGTCCTCGCGACCCTGGCGGTACAGGCGCTCTCATACGCCGGGATCGCAGAGTTCCTGCCGTTGCAGCGGCCGTGGAACCCGAACGTTGCGTTTCCGTTCCTTCCGCTCTTCCTGCTCCTGGTATGGAGCGCGGGGCTGGGCGACTTTCGCCAGATCCCGTGGGTGGTCCTGGTGGGCTCCTTCCTGGTCCAGACCCACAGCGGCTACGCGCTCATGGTCGCGGCGGGTCTCGGATGGATGGTCTTCTTCATCGTCCGCCGGCGCAAGGATCCCGAGCTGCTCTCGACATGGCGCCGATCGGCGGTGATCACGGGCGTCGTGCTCGCGGTGATGTGGGTTGCTCCGCTCTATCAACAGGTCCGGCACCTCCGGAGCGGCAACGTCGTGCGACTGGCGGAGTTCTTCGTGCTCGGAGACTCCTCGCGGACGTTCATCAAGCAGGCCGGCACGAAGCCCGTCGGCTTCCCACTTGCTCCGCAGGTGTTCGCCGCCGAGTTCCACTGGCTTCCTCCGTGGCTCGGAGGCCACGCCCTCGTGGGTGCTGAAGCGCGCACGTTCGCGGCACCGGCATCGCTCGCGTACCTTCTCGTCCCGGCCGTCCTGGTCCTCGTCGGGCTCGTGGCGTCCCTGCGCGCGCACAAGCGCAGTGCGGTTCACGCGGTGATCCTGTCGACGCTCTTCGTCGCCGCCGGCATCTTCTCCCTCTCCCGCGTCAGTGGTGGACTGACGGACTTCGTCTTCTACTGGCGCATCTCGCTCGCGGTCGTAATCGTTGTCGTAGGCCTGGGCGCGGTCCTGATCTCCGTTCCACTCTGGCGTCATCGAGCCGTTCGCGTCGCGACCGGCGTCGTTCTCGCGGTCGCGGTCGTCATCCCGACCACCGCGATGACCTCACACGTCATCGACGGGGACCCGACACTGCGCACCGGATCCAGGGTCGCGACATCCCTGATTCGGCAGCTCGATCCCGAGGCGAAGCAGAGCGGGCCGGTGCTCCTGCTCACGACGGAGGTGGGGGTCCAGCTCGCGGTCTTCGACGAGCTCAACCGGCGCGGGCGGCCGGTCTATGTCCATCAACGATTCGCGGACCGCTACTTCGAAGGCAGGCACCAGCCGACGCGCGCGCCGAACTCCGTATGGCTCCTGGTTCGTGGCGTCGAAGTCAGCCGTGCGGCGGCCTATCCGCAAGCCCGCGAGGTGGCGTCGTACTCACCGCTCTCCCCGGCGCGCGAGGCACGTGTGCGCGAGCTGCAGGCCACGCTCACCGAGCAGCTCCGGGCCGCCGGCCAGTTTCGCCTGGCCCCGGCCCTGGACTATCCACGATTGGGTCGGCCCGAGACCCTGGAGGAGCTCAAGGGTGTTCCCGGGCTCGATCAGGGGCTGGTCCGCGAGCTCATGACGGCCGAGCAGACCGGGCTCCTCGAGCAGGGTCTCCGTTACGGCGTCTTCGCGTTCCCACCCTCGGACGTACCAGAGGACTTCCTCGTCACCTAGCGCGCCGGACGAGACGTCAGTCGATGTCCCACGTGGTCAGCGGGTGCGTGAAGACAACGTTGTTGATGTACTTGGCCCCGCCGCGGAACGTTGACTGCAAGTACGTCGCCGAGCCGCGCTCGGCGAGATACTTCTCCTGGTAGCCGGCGAGATCGAAGTCGTCGAGCGACGTCCACCGACCCTCGACCATCACCCGCCCGTTGTATCCCCACTCGGCGAGCAGGTCGACCGCGGGCGCGATGCCACCGTGACGCTCTTCGAGCTCGACGACGAGCAGCGGATGTGACGCCGCCACGAGCTCGGCCGCTCCCGCGAGAGCTGCCCGCTCGTGTCCTTCGACGTCCACCTTCATGAGCGTCACACCCTCGAAGCCGAGATCGTCGAGCCGAACGGTCTTGACCTCGACCGCGCGGGTGCTCTCGGGGAGCCCCTCGAGCGAGGCGCGACCCTCGGTTCCCTTCCCGCCGACGGGAAGCGCGAGCGAGGCCGTTCCGTCCGTGTCGGACACCGCCACCCGGCGAACCGTGACGTTCGGAGCGGCGGCGTGTTCGAGCACCTTCGCGACATCGGGGTTGGGTTCGAACGCGTAGACGTGCGCCGCGCGCTTCGACAACCAATAGCTCCATGGGCCGTACCACGCGCCCACGTCGAGCGCGATCCCACCCATCGGGAATGCCGCGACGACCTGAGCCATCTCGGTCTCGAACCGACGGTACGTGTACGCAATCGACTTGATGAAGAGGGAGTCCGGCAACAACCGGGCCGCTTGCGACTTCAGGTTCATCTACTCACCCGATCACCAGTGTGACGACCGCGGTGGCGGTCGTCGTCGATCGCCGCGTGCGCGGCGTTGAGGAAGTCGTCGACCGTACGTTGCCACGTGAACTCGGCGGCCCGCGCGGCCGCGGCGCGTCCGAGCTGGGTCCTGCGGTCGGGTTGCTGGCTCAGCGCGATCCACTCCTTCACGAACTCCTCGTCGGTGTCGACGAGCACCCCGGTGGTGCCGTCGACCACCGCATCCCTCACGCCGGCGACCCGGTACGCGAGGGATGGAGTCTCACAGAGTCCGGCTTCGATGATGGCCAGGCCCCAGCCTTCACGTTCGGCCGGATGGACCAGGAACCATGCCTGATGGAGGAGCTCGGCCTTCCGGGCCTCGCTGACCCGTCCCTCGAGCACCACGCCGCGCAACGAGGGGTCGCGGCTCACCCGGTCCGCAAGATGGGGCCCGTCGGGTCCGTCACCCGCGATCACAAGCGTGCCCCCGGTCTGGGCACCGACCTTGGCCCAGTGATCGAGCAGAAGGTCCAGGCGCTTGTTCGGCGCCAGCCGGCCCAGCGCGAGGAACATCGGCTCGGGGGCGCGCGCGGTCGGTCCGCCGGCGCCCTCGAGCGTCACGCCGAGGTTCATCAGGTGAACGTGTGCCGCATTGACGCCGAGGTCCAGGAGGTCAGCGATGGTGGAGTGCGAGTCGGCAATGAAGTGGGTGTTCCGGTATACGAGCGGGAGGCTGCGCGCCTCGACGACTTGCGCGGCGCCGGCGATCGGCCGCGGGAAGTAGCGCGCCCATTGTTCCGCGTGCACGTGGTGCACGAGGCACAAACGCGGTCCGCGCCGCCAGAGTGGGCTGTAGAAGAGCATTCCGTTCGCCACGTCGACGACGAGGTCGGCGTCGCGGAACTGGCGCCAGTACTCCAGCGGCGCGCGCAGGTACTGCGTGTACATCCCACCGTTGGCGACGACGGGATAGGCCCGTTCGCCTACTGGTCCGGAGCAGAGAAGGCTGACATCGTGGCCACGCTCGGTCAGCGCCGCGGCCAGAACGTCGACGACGACCTCGGATCCACCGGCCTTGGGATGCGCCAGATCCTTCCAGGCAACGAACAGGATCCGCACTCGTTCAGCCGGTCGCTGTCTCGCGGGCCGGCGAGCCGTTGGACTTCGTGCGGGCGACGTCGTCGAGGAGCACTTCGGAGATCTCCTCGAAGGTGACATCGATCGTCTCGGGGTCACCCACGATGCGGTGCGCCCACGCGTCGCGCGGCAACGGAACCGAGGCCTCGCTGACGCGGCGACCGACCAGCTTCTCGAGCCGTACGCAGCGGCGGCGGGTGCTGACGAGGTCGCGGATCATGAGCAGCGGGTCGCGGATGGGTCGCACCGTGGTGCCGGGTGACTCGATCCACTGCACCGGGACCTCGGTGATCCGGAGGTTCAGCAGCTGCGCGAGCGCGATCACCTCGACGTCGAACGCGAAGCGCTTGCCCTCGCAGAGGTGGAACAACAGCTTTCCGGCCTCGGCGCGGAAGGCCTTGAAGCCACATTGCGTGTCCGAGGCCACGACGTTGGCGAACGAGCACGCGACACCGTTGAAGAACTTGCTCTGGAGCTGACGGAGGCTGTGCTGGCGGCCGTAGCCGACCCTCGACCCTGCGATGGCCCTCGACCCCAACGCGACGTCGGCATCGTCGAGGGCGGCGATGAGGCGGGGGAGACCCCCGAGATCGGCCGAGAGATCCGCATCCATGAACACGATCCGCTCGCCGCCCGCAACGCCCACACCGGCCTTGATCGCATTGCCCTTGCCCTGGTTCCAGGGCATGCGCAGGAGGGTGGCCCCGGCCCAACCGGCGAGGTTGGCCTTGATGACCTCGCTGGTGCCGTCGCGGCTGCCGTCGTCGACGATGATGACCTCGTAGCCGGTCGCGGCGCAGTACTCCGCCTTGAGCCGTGGGAGGGTCTCGGCGAGCCGCCCCGCCTCGTTGTAGGCAGGGACGATCAGGCTGACGGCCGGACTCCCTGACTTCCTGCCTGAACGTGCGGCTACCTCGTCCATGTTCCAGCCCCCCAGAATGCGGCATATTCGGACCGCGACCACCTACCGCTCCCCGTGGCGACGCGTCCGAAGCCGAAAGTGTAGACCCCCTCCAGGGCGAGCGGTATAGGCCGGATCGCCCTGTCTGCACGCCCGAGGCGAGGAACGGGGCCCGCGTCCAAGCCGCGCCTCGGAGTTGTTACCCTTCTCGGCTCGAACGGGATAGCTGGGGGGCGAACGTGCTGGCTGAAGCGACGATGACGGCCGCCCCGTCGTCGGACTCGTCCCCAACGGGCGGCTCCGGCCGCCGGAGACTGGGCGAACGAGGGCGCCGCCGGCTCGAGAATCTCGTGTTCGCGGTCCTCGTGTACGTGCCGATTCTCCTGATGGCACCGGGCCGGGTCGAGAGCGACACGAAGTCGTATCTCTACCTGGATCCCGGCCGGCTGCTGTCCCGGGCGACCGCCCTGTGGACGCCGAGCGTCGGTCTCGGGGGGATGAGCCATCAGACCATCGGCTACCTCTTCCCGATGGGACCGTTCTACTGGATCTTCGAGGAGGTCCTCGCGGTCCCGGACTGGGTGGCCCAGCGCATCTGGCTGGGCACCATCGTGTTCGTCGCGGGGCTGGGCGTCCGCTATCTGCTCCGGACACTCGGCGTGCGCGGTGTGGGCGTCCCCATCGCGATGGTGGCGTACGCGTTCAGTCCCTACGTCCTCGGCAACTCCCCGCAGTACAGCACCCTGCTCGGGCCCTGGGCGGCCTTGCCGTGGTGGATCGCCTTCATGGCGCTCGCGCTGCGGCGGGGTGGCTGGAAGTATCCGGCGTACTTCGCGATCGGGGTGCAACTCACCGCGGCGCTCAACGGGAGTGCGCTCACCTATGCCCTGATCGGGCCGGCGCTCTGGCTGCTCTACGCCCTCGCCGCGGTGAAAGCACGCTGCGAAGAACCTGGACGGTGGTGTGGCGCACCGGGTTGCTGACCGGCCTCACGTCGCTCTGGTGGGTCGTCGCGCTCTCGGTCGAGAGTGAGTACGGCCTGAACATCTTGCGGTTCACCGAGTCGATCCGCGTCGTCTCGGTGGCGACGCTGCCCGCCGAGATCCTGCGCGGTCTCGGCAACTGGTACTTCTACGGTGGGGACGCAGCCGGGCTCTGGAGCGACGCCAGACCGTTCTACACCCAGCGCTTCTGGCTCATCTTCATCAGCCTGATGATCCCGGCGATCGCGATGCTCGCCGCGGCGATCGTCCGATGGAAGTACCGCGCCTTCTTCGTCGTGATGCTGCTCGTCGGCCTCGCCATCTCCGTCGGCACATCGCCGTACGACGACCCTTCGATCCTGGGCGGCGCCTACAAGAGCTTCGCGCCGAGCTCCGCGTTCGGATTCGCACTACGGAACACGATTCGCGCCGGGCCGCTCGTCGCGCTCGGGCTTGCCGTGCTCGTCGGAGTAGGCGTCAACGCGCTGGTCGGCAACCTCCGGGCCACCCGCTGGCGGCCGGTTGCGCTGCTGGCGGCGGCGCTTGTCGGCGTGATCTGCCTCGTCAACGCGATTCCTGCGCTGACCGGTCACTACTACAACAAGCCACTGCAGCGCGCGCTCGGAGATTCCCGGGTACTGGACCCGGGCGGTCAAGCACCTCGATGCCCAGCCCCACGACACGCGGTGCTCGTGTCGCCGGGAACGCCCTTCGCGACGTACCGCTGGGGTGACATGAAGGACCCGGTTGAACCGGGGCTGATGGACCGCCAGTACGTCGATCGTGAGCTCGTCCCGGCCGGCACCCAGCCGTCCGCGAACCTGTGCAATCCCTCGACCACCGGCTCCAGGAGCAGACCCTCCGGCGTTTCGAGCCCGACGCGGTGGCGCCGATCGCGGGCTCATGGGCGTCGGCGACGTCGAGCTGCGCATGGACCTGCAGACCGACCAGTACCAGCTCATCACCGCGGGCCAGCTCTGGAAGACGTTCACCGATCCCACGCCCACGGGGCTCGGCGCGCCGGTCACGTTCGGCCACCGGATTCCGGGCAAGCTGCACTTGCCCGACCCCGGCGACCTCACCCGCGTTGGCCCGAAGGACCCGGACCCTCCGCCGGTGGCGGTTCTCCCGGTCGAGGATCCGCTCCCGATCGTCCACGCGAAGTCGGACCGCGTCGCCGCTGGTGGTCGACGGCGACGGCGAAGGACTCGTGGACCTTGCTGCAGCCGGCCTCCTGGACGCGAAGCGGCTCATCCTCTATTCGGCGCCGTACCGAGCACGACTCGGCGAAGCTGCGCCGCGTCGCGCCGGGCGCAGCTCTGATCGTCACCGACTCCAACCGGCGCCGCGGCACTCGTTGGTCGGGCATGACGAACAACTACGGGTACACGGAACAGGCGGGCGAGGAGCCGTTGAGGTCCGACCCACTGGACCAGAGACTCGAACCGTTCCCCGGGGCCACCGACACGTCACGCACCGTCACGATCCTTTCGGGCGTGAAGTCGGTTCGAGCCACGACGTACGGCTCGCCGAGCTAAAACTACGCGCCCGATACACGGCCGGCCCTCGCGCTCGATGGCAATCTCAAGACGGCATGGCTCGCGGACCCCGCCACGGTGGTGAGCTCCGAGCGGTTGCGCATCGAGCTCGACCACCCGATCACTACGGACCACCTCAACCTCGTGCAGCTCTCGAGCATCCTGGGCCCGGCCGCCCCGCGGGACCCACGCTACATCACGAAGATCGGGTTGAGCTTCGACAACGGGAAGCAGGTGCACCGCCGGCTCAGCCACCCGTCTCGGACCCGCGCCGGTGAGGACGTGCGATTCCCACGCCGCACGTTCTCCACCCTCGAGCTCGAAATCGAGGGTGTGCACCGGAACCGCCGGACCGTCGCGACGCAGATGAACGCGATCGGCATCAACGAGCTGCGCCTGATCGACGACGCACCTGGCTCGAAGCCGGTGCGCATCAGAGAAGCCCAACGCCTCCCGACCGATCTGCTCGACTCGATGGGGAAGAAGTCGGCGGAGCATCCGCTGGCCTTCGTCCTGAGCGGCGAGCCGGGCATGGACGGCGCGGCGATGAGCCGCGTGTTCAGCCTCCCGACCGAGCGCAGCTTCAACCTTGAGGGCATCGCGACGCTCGGGTTCGAGACGTCGGACCAGGTGCAGGCCCGGACGATCGGCGTGCCCGACGCGAACGCCGGTGGCGTCACGGTGTCGTCCAAGCACGGTTCCCGTGCCCCGCGCGCTTCGCCGCGCCTGGCGCTCGACGGAGATCCCGAGACTGCCTGGATCGGTCGGATCCGCAAGACGCAACCGAGCGTCACGGTGCGTGTGCCGGAGCCGATCACGCTCGATCATCTCGATCTCCAGTTGGTGGCCGACGGGCGGCACTCGGTTCCGACCGAGCTGACGATCACCTCGAGCGACGGAACGACGCGGTCGTCGCGTTGCCGGTCGAGTCCTCGGCCGCGCAGCCGGGAGGAGTCCTTGCCGCGCCGGTGCAGTTCCCGGCGATGCGCGGGGACTCATTCGAGTTCAAGGTGCACGTTGCGCTGGTCATCACCCGCCAGGGTCCTCCCCGCCAGATCGGCATCGCGGAGCTCGGAATTCCCGGAGTCCGTTCCGCCGCACCGCCGGTGCAGCTCCCCGGCGGGTGCACGAGCGATCTTGTCGAGGTCGACGGCCAGGCGTTCCCGGTGCGGGTCACGGGGACCACGGCCGATGCACTGGACCAGCGATCGCTCACGGTCAGCCCGTGCGATCCGGGTACGTCGCTCGACCTCGCGGCCGGCCGGCATGCAGATCCGTACGCGCAAGTCCCCGCACAACCCGACCGGATTCGACATCGGACGGATCGTGCTCGCATCAGGTGCGAACGGGGAGCCGACGACCGCCGGCGAGCTGGCCTCCGAAGCGGTGAGTTCCTCGGTGGCGAAGCGTCCGAACGTGCGCGTCGCGAAAGAAGACGCGACATCGATGACGGTGCAGGTCGACGCGACATCCGAGCCGTTCTGGCTGGTGCTCGGCCAGAGCTACAACAATGGCTGGGTCGCGAAGGCCGACGGAAAGACGCTGGAAGATCCGCAACTCGTCGACGGGTACGCGAACGGCTGGCAGGTGCGACCGGCCGGGCACGGCCCGATGACCATCACCCTCGAGTGGGTTCCGCAGCGCTCATTCAAGATCGCATTGGTGATTTCGTTCCTCGCCACACTGCTGTGCCTCGGCATCGTGATCGTCGCGGTAGCTCGCCGTCGGCGCGCGCGCCGTGCGACGGATGAGGATCCGGCGACGCCGATCGCGACCGCCGGTGCCGCCAGCCGCATGAATGCCGACGACGTTCTCGCAACCGGCGCGGCCGCACCACCGCAGCTCCGGGCGTCGCTGTTGACCCGTCCACTGCCGCGCCGGTGGGGTCTGACCACTGCGACAGTTCTGGGCGCCGGCGTTGCGGCGGCATTGTTGATCCGCCCCTGGACCGGCCTCCTGATTGCGGGGTTGGTGCTCCTGGCGATCCTGTCGCCGAAGTGGCGCCTCGTCATCCGCTTCGTTCCTCCGTTGATCGTGGTCGGGGTCGCGCTGTACATGGCCGTCGGCCAACGCATTCACCGGTATCCGGCGTCGTTCGACTGGCCCATTCACTTCGAGGCCGCGAGCGTGCCCATCTGGATACGCGGTGGCGTTGTTGGCTGCGGATGCCGCGATCGCGATGGTCTGGCGTTCCGAGGACGGACGCGAGCTCGATACGTCGTGAGTGGCGACTACCCGGGTTGACGCTCCCAGAGCTCGAGCTGACTGCCCGGAGTCCGGTGCTTGTCGAGTAGCTCGAACCCCTGGTCGGTCAGCACCTCGTGCACGCGGAAGAGGTTCGCGAGGTTGGAGCGTGCAAGCACCCACACGCGGTCTGTCCCCCGCAGGCGCGACAGCATCAGCGGTTCCGGATCGGTGAAGCTCGGGATCAACATGCTGTCCACACCCTGGAGGATCGGGTACCAGCCGGTCACGTTGAAGTCGGTCGGCGTGGTGATGAGCGGTTCCTTCGCGTAGAGCGGATAGAGGAACGTGTACGCGGATGAGTACATGACGAGATCGCCGGGACGGCGGTCGGTTTCAAGCCGCTTGATGAGGGGAAGGCCGTTCGACTGCGATCGGAAGACGAACCCCCCGTAGGCACTGGCTCCGCCCGGGAAGCCCCGGACCGCGAACACCATCGCCATGGCGACCGCAATCGCGACGATGACCACGCCGCCGCGCCGGGCGGCAGTCCCGGCGACCAGCGGATCACGTTTGCCCCGCACTCGATCGAGCCATTCGAGCCCGATGTCCACGGCCGAGATCAACATGAAGGTCATCGGCGCGTAGAACCACGTGTCGGTGCGGCCGGAACCGAAGGGCGCCTGGCGGGCAACGGATGCGCCGATCGCAATCACGAGGGCACGCCGAACAGCACCGCCTGGGCCGGACGCCGGATCGCCACGACCACCGTCGCGGCGATGAGGGCGATCGCGCCGACCCCAGCGGGAACGGCGAAGGCGGATCGGAACATCCAGGTGAACAGCAGGCGCGCGTGTTCCAGGTCGTCTGTGCCGAGGTACGCGAACGTCCAAAATGCTCGCAAGGCCTCGGTCGGGATGATCGGAAGGAGCACGAACGCGTACCAAGCGAGCGAGAAGATCCCAGCGATGCCGCACGCGACGATCCGCGCGAAACGCCGGCCGGCTCCGGATGCCGTCGGCCCGGATGACTGCGAACAGGCCGGCGAGCGCGCCGGCGACCACGACCCCGATCACTGCGAATGACCCCACGAGCGCAACGATCGATGTGATCACCCAGGCGGCCCACCACTTCACCGACTCGGGCGCGCGGATCACCGCGGCCGAGAGACCGATCAGGACGATGCCGGAGAGCACATCGAGGGAGTACTGCTTGACGTGGGTGCCCATGCTGACGAGCTCCGGTGACG
Source organism: uncultured Acidimicrobiia bacterium (assembly GCA_963770095.1). GTDB lineage: Bacteria > Actinomycetota > Acidimicrobiia > IMCC26256 > JAENVU01 > Chersky-806. The sequence goes on along the minus strand of CAVYOO010000002.1, from coordinate 770,884 downwards.
TCACCAGAAGCACGGCCCCGAGCAGCGCGGCGGAATAGCGGATCCGCATCCGAAGCGCGACGAGCAGGAACGCGGGTCCGGCCGCGAAGGTGAGGAGCATCGTCAGCCAGCGGGCGTGCACGGTCGTGAACGACACGACATTGAGCCAGAGCCTTACCAGCGCCGCGAAGCCGAAGGACGTGTACGCCGCGCGCCGAAAGTCGATCAACCGGTGGGCTCTCCAGCCGACCAGCGTCCACGCGTCGTCGCCGTAGTCGATGGGTGGGCGGGGCTGGTGCCGGTTGGCCAGGTACGCGAGGAGCACGAGGGCGCAGCACGTGAGGATCACTCCGGCGCGCCGCGCGGTCGGAGAGATCGTGGGTGCCGGTTGCTCCGTGGTGAGGTCAGCCGCCATCCGGGCTCCTCAGACTCCGCGCTGACGCCGACCGGCGGCGGGCCAGCTCGTCGAGGGCGACCGCGGTGAGTATCACGAGCGTGGGTTCACCGATCGCCCGGTATCGCTGCTGGGCGAACGTCAGCGTGACCGAGACGAGGATCATCGCCCAGAACACGAGGAGCGGATAGATGGGGACCTTCCGACGGCGCAGAATGACCGCACCCGCAATCGCGGCGACGACCAGGAGGTAGAACGAGAGCAGGGCGAGCCAGCCCACGATCAAGCCCTTTGTCTGTCGCGTGTAGCTGTAGCCCAGCTCCTGGGTCGGCCTGTAGACGCCGAAGATCCGGCCCCAGCTCGCAGCGACTTGCACCACGGTCCCACCGGGATGCGCCTTCACGTACCGGATCGCTTCGGATCGGTAGACGCGATCGACCTCCGACTCGTCCATGCCCGGCTTGATCAACTTCTGGTCTCGGCGGAGGCAGTCGTAGGACTGGGCCCCGAGGAACGGACCCGAGTATCCACCCGGGCACTTCGCCGCCGCCATGGTTCGACCGAAGTTGGTGGACAGCATCACGGGCTCCTCGAACCGCGAGCGGTTGAACGCGATCCATGGGCTGATCACCAAGGCCGCGAGCAGACCTCCCACGACGAGCCATCGGAGCCGTTGGCTCCAGTCGATCCCGGCGGCGCTCAGGATGAGCGGAACGAGCAGGAACGGAACTGCGAGCGCGAGCTCCGACCGGGCCAGCGTCGCCAGCCCGCACCAGGCACCGAGCCAGAGGACGCGCGAGAGCGATGGCGACCTCCAGAGGCGGTATGCGAACCAGATGAGACCCGCACTGGTGAAGATTGCCATGCTCTCCGAGAGGAGCAGGCCGTCGTGGACCCACATCGCGGGGTCGATGGCGGCCACGGCCGCGGCGATGAGGCCGACGCGCGCGGACTTGAGATCTCGCGGCCGGCCAGACCGACGATCACCACCGTCCCGGCGCCGAGCAGACAGGTCCAGAGCAGAAAATCGAACTGTGATGCGTTCCCACCCCGAACGACGCCGACGACCCCGAGATACAGGACGTAGAGCGGGGAGTGGTCGGCGGTGGCAGCGCCATGGGCAAACGGGTCCACGAACCAGTGGCCGTCTCCGATCCCGTTCGCGAGCGCGGCGTACTTCGTCGCGTCGCTGAAGGGGAACGGCAGCTGGCGCTGCTGATAGACGGCAAAGGCGACGCGGACGGCGAGCCCGAGCAGGCCGAGTACTGCGAGCTGCGACGCGAACCCCCACCGGCGTCTGAACACCGGGTGAAGATAGCCGCACCGGCGGGACCCGTCGGCGCAGGTCCTGGCATCGGTCGTGGTCCGATATCCGGCCCGCGGTCGCTTGCGGGCTCAGTTGAAGTGACGAGCCGCGTGCTCGAGCGCGATCAGCTCATCGCGGATCTCGTTGCCGATCTCCTGGGTGGCGTCGGTTGACGGATCCTGGAGCCGGACCTCGCAGGTCAGGTCGAAGGGGTCACTCGACTCGGCGCCGATCGGCCGGATGCGAATGGCGATGACGAACGAGTCCGGGAGCACCTCGGTCGCAGTTGCGGTGACGACGACGGCGGGGGAGTGGCCGACCGGCCTACCACGAGACGCGTCGGACATGTGTGAGCGCAGCGCGAGCCCGGCGTCCGCGCGTCGGTGTTGGAGACGCCCGCATTGCTCGAGGTACGTAGCTACCGCCGCTTCAGCCCACCGGTTGATCGTGGCCGCGCTGATCGTGCCGTCGGGGGCGAGGTCGTCGGCTCCGACGGAGTGCTCGACCGCCACCGACCACTTGGACATGATGCTCATCGCAGCGACGGTACGCGCCGAGCTCGGCCGCCCGCGTCGATTTTCCTCCCGACTGCGGGCACGAGACGGCCGGTGCACCGAGCGAGGATGGCCTTCCCCCGAGAGAAGTGGACTCGTTCCTCTCCTTCAGCGATCCGGCCGGCAACGGATGGGCGCGGCCGCAGGTCACGCCACGCACGTAGCTGCGGCGGGGAGGCGCAGCGGGGTGGTCGTCGGCATCCCGAGATTGGCGCTGATGGCGTCGGCCGACATCGGCTTCGCGTAGAAGAAGCCCTGCGCGGACTCGCACCCGATGGCGCTGACCTCGTCGCGTTGATCCTGGGTCTCGACCCCCTCGGCGACGACGCTCAGCCCGAGGACGTGGGCGAGGTTGGTCACTGCCGCGACGATGGCACCGCCGCGAGGTGCCGTTCCGATGTCGGCGATGAAGCCCTGATCGATCTTCACCATGTGGACGGGGAGTCGGCGGAGGTAGCTCAACGACGAGTAGCCGGTGCCGAAGTCGTCCAGCGCGAGCTGGATACCCAGGTTGTCCAGCTCGGCGAGCACCAACACGGTCCGATCGCTGTCCTCGATGAAGATGTTCTCGGTCATCTCGAGCACGAGGTGCTTCGGATCCATCCCGGTCGAGCTCAGGACGTTCGTGATCGTGCTGAGGATGCCGGGGTCCATGAGCTGGCGCGAGGAGATGTTCACCGCGACGTCGAGCGGGCTCTGTGGGTGATCCTCGAGCCAGCGGGCGCGATCGCGACACGCGCGTTCGAGCACCCAGGCGCCGATCTGGCATATGAGCCCGGTCTGTTCGGCGATCTGCACCATCGCCAGCGGCGGGACGGCTCCACGTTCTTCGTCGGTCCAACGCAGGAGTGCTTCGACGCCGGTGACGAGCCCGTCGCGACTGCGGACGATGGGCTGGTACTCCACGTAGAGGCGACCGTCGGAGAAGGCGACGCGCAGGTCGCGTTCCAGGCTGTCCCGATCGTCGGCTTCAAGGGCTTCACGGAGATCGATGATCTGGTGTCCGGCGCCACCCTTGCGCTTGGCCTGGTACATCGCGGTGTCGGCCCTGTCGACGAGCTGGTCCGAGACCTCTTCGCCGGGGCCGGCGTACGCCATGCCGACGCTCGCAGTGATGCTGACCTCGGTCTCGCCCAGCACGAATGGGGTGGAGAAGGCGCGATCGATTCGCCGTGCGAGGATTTCGACGTCGGCCGCGCTGTGCAGGTCCTCGCAGAGAAACACGAATTCGTCACCGGAGACCCGCGCCAGGGTGTCGCCGGGGCGGACCAGGCTCGTCAATCGGCGGGCAACGGCGAGCAGGAGCTCGTCGCCGACATGATGCCCGAAGGTGTCGTTGACCTGCTTGAAGCGGTCGAGGTCGGCGAAGAGGATCGCCGCGTTGGTGTTCGACCGACGGGCGCGCAGCGCCGCGTGCTCGATTCGCTGTTGGAGGAGCAGCCGGTTCGGGAGACCCGTCAGCGGATCGTGGAGCGCGATGTGGTGGAAGCGGTCGGCCGTCGCGCGGACCTCGTCGCGTGCCTGCGCGTTGAGCAGGTATGCGCTCGCGACATCGGCGAGTGTCTGCGCGACCCCCAGGTCGTGCGCGTCCATCTTTCCCGGCGAGTCGCGGTAGAGGTCCAGCGCTCCGAGCCGCCCATTGGCGTGCCGCATCGGGAACGTGAACACCGCGCCCAGGCCGGCGTCGAGCGCGGCCGGGCCGAAGCGCGGGAAGCGAACGTCCTTCGAGAGATCGGGGATGGCCACTGCCTTCCCCGAGTCGAACGCGGAGACACAGGGACCCTCGCGGATAGATGTCTGCAATCGCTCGAAGCGGAGTGCGTACTCGTCGGAGGCCGCGATGTATCGCGGTGCGTTCCCCGCCGATATGAGCGTGACTCCCGCCGAGCTGATCGGGAGGACCTCGACGATCCGTTCGACGAGGTGTTCGAGGATCGCCTGGATGGGGAAATCAGTGACGAGCGTTCGGGCGAACTCGCTCAACACTGCTGAGAGCTTGTCCTCGCGAACCACGGCGACCTCCCGACTTGCGAAGGCCCCGCGCATGGTCCGGACGGGACAGATGATTGTTTGAAGAAATGACGGTATCACCGGATGACCAAATGAAACGCGCTTTTGGGCCGCCTGCGGCCCACTGGCCTGGGGCGATGTTGGTGTGGCGCTGCATCCGCTCGTGTCGGTCATTTCGGAAAATACGACGGCTCCAACTGGGGTCATTCACCGTGAACTCCACGAGGGGGACGGGCGCCGGACGGTGCCCCAGCCTTTGACATCGGCGGGTTCGCGGTTCATCGAGGTTTCTGTGACGTTCGGGAGGGATCGTGCGGATAGCCCGGGCCGGTCACCACCGTGAAGCAGTGAGTCCGGCTTCGGGCCCGCGGTTCGACGATCCAGTTCACGCGGTGTCTGGATGGAGCAGTCGGACCGACGGCCCGGGCGGTCACGATGCAGCTTTGGCACAAGACACGCGAAAGCCCCGTGCCACAATGCCTCGGTGGACGACCCGCCGGCCCGCATCGAGTGTGTACGGGTCCTGGGCGCGGTATCCGCGATCGCCGAGACGGGAGCTCCGGTCGAGCTTCCCGGCGCGAGTCAACGGCGGCTGCTCGCTCTGCTCGCGTTGCAGGCCCCGAACTCCATCCGGGGCGAGTGGCTCGCCGACGTGATGGACGTCTCTCCAGGTGCACTCCGCAAGCTCGTTGCCCGGCTTCGGTCCGCGCTCGGGCCCGACGTCATCCGCACGACGAGCACCGGATACCGCCTGAACGCGGAAGTCGACGCGCACCGGTGTTGTCGTGCCATCGCGGATTGCGTGGCTGCCGAGGATCGAATTGCGACGCTGGCCGACGTTCTGCGCGATTGGGCCGGGCCCGCACTCGAGGAGTTCCGCGGCGAGTCGTGGGCCAATGGTGAGATCGCGCGGCTCACCGAGATCCACGCCGCCGCGTGCGACGACTATGCCGCCGAGCTGATCGCCTGCGGCCGCTCGACGGACGCCGTTGCCTGGCTCAACGGCCAGATCGCGACGCACCCGCTGCGTGAACGCTCGCGTGGTCTCTTGATCCGCGCGCTGGCCGGTTGCGGCCGCCGGGCCGAAGCGCTGCGGACGTTCCAGGAGTATCGGACGTTTCTCGCCGAGGAGGTGGGGACGGAACCGTCCGCCGATCTCGTGGCCATCGAGCGGCGGGTTGCCACGGGCTGGGACGGCATCGAGCCGGGCGGCGACCGGCCGCCGGACACGATCGCGACCACGCGAGGACTCGTTCGCCGTCCCCGTCGCGGGAACGGTCGCACGTGATGTCGCGTTCGTGGGTCGGGTCGCGGAGCTCGAGCTGCTCGAGACCGAGCTGGGCCTGGCCCTCCAGTCAGGTCTGCGCTGTGTGATCGTCAGTGGGGAGCCTGGGATCGGGAAGACGTCGTTGCTGGGCGAGTTCGCGTGGGACGTTGCTCGGCGAGGCGGGTCGGCGGTCGTCTACGGGCGGTGCGACGAGGCGTCCGTCCCGCTGCAGCCGTTCCGCAGTGTCGTGGGCACGTGTGTGGACCGCGCACCGATCGAGCTGTTGTCTGCGCACGTCACGCAGTGCGGGGGCGAGCTGCTCGCGTCGCGCCGCAATTGGGAGCCCGGGTCGAGACACCGGCACCGACGGATACGGACCACACGACGGAGCGATTCCTCGTCTTCGAGGCCGTGACCGATCTTGTCCGCCGCGTTTCGGCAGCGCGTGCCGTTGGTTCTCATGCTCGACGACCTGCATTGGGCCGAGCCGACGGCCTTGCAGCTCCTACGCCACCTCGCCCGGGCTGGCTCCGAGATGCAGGTGCTGCTCGTGCTGAGCTGCCGCGAGTCGGGCGAGGATCATCCCGAGGAGCTACGCCTCGCGCTCGCCGAGCTGGAGCGAAGCGGTTCGCGCCGACTCGCGCTCCAGGGGTTCGACGACATGGAGCTGGCCGCACTGGTGCACGGGAGTCGCGGTTCGGAGCAGACCGCGGGCGCGGTGCCCGATGGTGTACTCGATCTTCTGCGCGAGGAGACAGCCGGCCATCCGCTGTATGCGTCACAGCTGCTTCGACACTGGAGTGAAGCGGGGTTCGACGGCTCGGCGCCGCGGAGCTCCGACGTCTCTCCGACGCTCCGAGACGTCGTGTGGAGCCGGGTCAACGCGTTGGGTGCCTCGGCAACCGAGGTGCTGACCGTTGCCGCAGTGCTCGGCACGGACTTCGACGAGTCTGTCGTGCTGGACATGGTCGATCTCGCCGAGTCGGACGTGGTCGAAGCCCTCGATGCCGCGACGGCTGGGGGCTTGCTGGCCGAAACCGGGGCGACGCCGCGGTCGTTGCGGTTCGTGCACACGCTCGTCGCCAACGCGCTCTACGCCGACCTGGGTGGATCGCGCCGGGTCCGGCTCCACGAACGGGCTGCGCACGCCCTGGTCAAGAGTGGCGACGAGGTGGGGAAGCCGATGGTCGTTGCGCTGGCCCGCCACTGTGCGTTAGGTGGCCTCCTCGCGGACGCGCAGCACTGGTCGACGGTCGCGGGTGACGACGCGTTCGACCATCTGGCGATGATCGAAGCTGCGCACCAGTACCGCGCGGCACTCGACCTCGCGACCGCACGGGGACGTTCGGGCTCGGAACGCGCCGATCTGCTCGTGCGTCTCGGCGAAGCTCAGGATCGGGCCGGAGAGGTGCAGGCGTTTGCGACGTTGCACGCCGGCGCGGAGCTCGCCGCGAAAGCGGCGCGCACGATGTGCTGATCCGGGCGGCGCTGGCGACCGACCGTGGGTTCCAGCGGTACGGCGAGCGAGCGCCCGAACAGCGGGCGATCGTCGAGGCCGCGGTCGAGGTGGCCGACCCCGAGGATCGGGGCACGTACGCCCGTCTCCTGGCGCTGTTGGCTCAGAGCCTGGTCTATGCCGGTGAAACGGAGCGTCGAGTCGCGCTGGCGCACGAGGCGCTCGCGATCGCCGAGCGTGACGCGGACCCGTACCTGCTCCTGCACATTGCGTCACCTGCGGTGAACGCGTTGGCCGGGCCCGAAGGCGCCGCGTTGCGAGCCGACATCGCCGAGCGAGCGGTTGTCGCGGCCGCGGGTTCCGGTGATGCCTCGCTCGAGTTCGTCGTGCAACACGTGGCGTTCAACATCGCGATCGAGCTGGCCGATCCCGTAGCCGCGTCGCGGGCGCTGGAGCGAATGCGCGAGCTTGCGGTCGAGAGCGGTACGCCACGATTCACGTGGCTGGTCGGGATGCTCGACACGTTCGAGGCGACGATGGAGGCTCGGCTCGAAGATGCCGAGGCACTCGCGACGGCGACCTTCGAGTCCGGAAAGGAGGTCCTGGAATCCGATGCGTTCACGATCTTCGTAGGCCAGGTCTTCGTGATCGGCACGTTCGCGGGTCGGCATGCAGATCTGCTGTCGCTCGTCGAGCAGGGGATGGAGGACAACCCCGAGATGCTGTCGGTGCGGCTCGCGTACGCCATCATCTGCAGCGCCGCCGGGCACGTCGAGACCGCGGGGGCGATCCTCGCCGAGGGGATGGCCACCGAGTTCGCGGGGTTCCCGGTGGATCAGATGCTGACGACCAACCTGGTCGGCTACGCGGTTCTCGCGATCGAGCTCGCGAACCTGCACGCGGCGGAGATGTTGTTGCCGCTGCTGGAGCCGTTCGTGGGCGAGGTGTCCTTCACCGGGTTGACGAGCCAGGGCCCGATCGCCGCGTACGTCGGGAAGCTGGAGTCACTCCTGGGTCGCCACGATCTCGCGGAGAAGCACCTCCGAGCCGCGCTCGCCGTCGCCGAGCGGTTCGGGTGGAAATACCACCGAGCGACGACGCTGTACGCGTTGGCGGAAGCCCGCAACCGCCGGCTCGGCGCGCTCGACGCCGAGGGCCGCGCCTGGTTGGACGAAGCGTCCGCGCTGTGCCGCTCGGGCGGATTCGCGATCTGGATCCCGAAGATCGACGCGTTGGCCCGCGCGCAGCCGGATGCCGCGCGCCGGCCGACGTACGACAACGCGCTCCAGGCTCAGACTGCCCGACCGAGAAACGCAGCCAGCCGATCCGCGGCCGGCGCGCCCGGGGGTGCCGTCTGCTCCGGGCCGTACGGGGCGGGCTCGTCGCCGCGTGGTGCGTGGGCCATGTGTGCGACCGCTTGGACCATCAGCGCCTCGGCCATCTCCGGCGCGAGGTCGGTGTCCTGTCCGGTGGCTTTGGCCAGGTCCCATGCGTGCTGGAACGTGTCCAGCACTCCGAGGCCCATCAGCTGCTCGCCCGAGAACGTACCGAACGGCAGCGTCACGCTCTTGTCCATCGCGCCGTCACGGTGCAGCTCGGCGACGGCGTCAGCCGCGGCTTCATCGAAGGTGGTCGCCTGCGCGCCCGGGGCGACCTCGACGCCGATCACGTTGAACGGCTTGTCCCGCAACGCGTCGACGATCATGTACTGCGTGCCGATGGTGTGATCGATGAGCTGGCTGACGTTGAACGAGGCGCACGGCGTCGGGTCGCCGATCTGGTCGGTCTTCACCGCCGACAGCACCTGGAGGAACTCGGCGATGGCCTGTTCGTACTGCTGAGTACTCATGACAGGGCTCCTCTCGTGGGGCTCGTGACGGTCGGGTCGGCGCCGAACCGATGATCGATTCCGGGCGCGTCAGGGGCGCGTCACTGTCGCGACCCGCGTGACGCGCCCCTGACGCGGGCCCCGGGCACGCTCGGGGAGTCGCGGTCGTCGTGCCGCGTAGCCCCGAACGCCAACGATCGAGAGGTGTGGTGCCGATGACGACGGTGATGATCTTCCACGAGGTCGACGATGTGGCCCACTGGCTGGGCTCGCCGAAGCGAGAAGAGGCCTTCGGGCCGTTGGGCATCAGCGTCCGCACGTTCGTCGATCCCCAAGGGACGAACCGCGTCGGACTGCTTGCCGAGGTCCCGGACATGGACGTGCTGATGGCCATGCTGCAATCCGACGCCGGGGCGGAAGCGATGAAGTTCGACGGCGTCCGGCCCGAGACGATCGTGATGTTGGTCGCGTCCTAGACGTTTCCCGCCCCCGCACCTTTCGGTGTCATCCGAACACGCTCTGGCGTGTCCAACTGACACCGGAACGGGCCGTGCGCGCGGCGGGCCGAGCGGGCATGATGCATGGTGTCTCGCTGGTCGCGAGCCTCGAGGTCGCCGAACCGTGTCACGCATAGCCCCCGTCGTCCGATCGAAGGCACAGGCGCGAGCCACCTACGACCGTCGTAGTGGGTCCTACGAACGGGTCGAAGGCCGGTTCGAGCGCAATGCCCGCATCACCGGCGAACGACTCCTGTCGGTCAACTCGCGCGAGTGCGTCGTCGAGATTGGATCGGGTCCAGGCGCCAGCCTCGCCGCGTTCGCCCGCGACCGGCCCCGACGGATTCGTCGTAGGTATCGACATCGCGCCGCGGATGCACCGGGTCGCCGGCGACCGCCTGCGTGGCGATCACCTCTCGGCCTCGGTCGGGTGTGTCGTTGCCGATGGCGCCCACGTCCCGCTTCGTGACGGATCCGTCGACGCGGCATTCGCAAGCTTCACGCTCGAGCTTTTCGATACGCCCGAGCTCCTCACTGTTCTCAGCGAGCTACGTCGCGTTCTTCGGCCCGGCGGCCGCGTCGCCATCGTCTCGCTCACCACGACGGAGCCGCCCGCACTGATGGAGCGCGCCTACCTCGTCGCGCATCAGCTCATGCCGCGACTCGCGGACTGTCGGCCCATTCCGGTCACTGCACTGCTCGCCCAAGCCGGGTTCGAGATCACCGACCAACGACGGAGCGACATCCTCGGGATCCCGATCATCGCGGCCGTCGCACACCTGCCGGGATGACCGCGACGCGCACAGCCGGGCATCATTCTCGTCGTGAGCTTCCGGCTGGATCCTGAACGGGGCGTCAGCACGCAGCGGTGCGACCGGTGCGGCGCCGAGTACCGCGTGATCACCGGTTTCGTCTTCCGTGAGGACGACGCGTTCGCCGTGTACAAGGCGGCGTTGCACACGCACGCTGGGGACAACGAGGCCTGGATCGACGTGATCCTGGGATCGTGGGGCGAAGGCCAAGAGGCCACCCACCTCACCTTTGGATGTCGCGTAGGGCCCTTCGGTGAGGGTGGGGACTACGCATGCTCGCTCGTTGCGGCGGCGGTCCCGTATTCGGAATCCCCCTTGTTTGGCCGCAAGCTCGATCGCGACGAAGCGCTCGGACACCCGTGGCTTCCAGACTTCTGGGCGGTCGTCGACTTCCTCTTGGTTGAGGACGCCGAGATCAGTCTGCACACCCGCGTCGAATGAGACGTGATCGGCGCCGACTCAGCTGTACCGCGCTACGAGCGAGCTGCCGATAGCGGCGAGGTGGTCGCGCACGCCCTGCGGGCCGGTGACTTCGAGCCATTCGATGAGCCCGGCAAGCTCGCCGGCGAGGGCGTACTCGTTGTGGCCGCGGATCACGATCTCGATCCGGCCGTCGGGCGTCGTACCGCCAACTTCGAGGCGGCCCTCGAGCACCATCCGGAGCAGGCCGAGCCCGCTGGGAGCGCACACGGCCTGGATCTCGAGGGGGGTGCGTTTTCGGTCGACCTCGTCGGCGATCTCGCGCCAGCTCTCGGCAAGGTCGAATCCCTCGGGTCGTTTGACGGGATCCTCGGTCAACTCGACCGACGAGGCACGGTCGATCCGGAAGGTCCGTCGACCGGCCTCGGTGGTGGAGACCAGGTACCACCTCGACCCCTTGGCGACGATGCCCAGTGGGTGAACGGTCCGCGCGGTCTCGGAGCCTTCGCGGTCGACGTAGCCGAGCCGCACCTGGACGCCGCGGATCACCGCTTCTTGGAGTTCGTCGAGGAACCGGGGTGGTCGGGGCTCGAGCTGGCTGGATCCCCAGAGTCGTGGGTCTACGACGACGGATGTGGCCGCGGCCTCGGCCTGCTCCCGGAAGGGCTCGGGCAGCGCGGGTACGAGCTTGCGCAGAGCGGTCTTCACGGCCGGGGTTGCGGTCGAGGCCGGTCCGGCTACCAGGAACAGGGCACGGGCCTCGCTTGCGGTCAGCCCCGAGAGGTCGGTGCGAGCGCCACCCAAGAGGCGCCATCCGCCCCCGCGGCCCTGCACGGAGTACACGGGCACCCCGGCCATGGCCAACGCATCGAGGTCGCGGCGAGCGGTGCGCTCGGAGACCTCCAGCTCCAGGGCGACCTCGGATGCCGTGACCTGCTCGCGCCGTTGCAGCAGGAGGAGGATGGCTACCAGCCGGTCAGCTCGCACCCAACCACACTTCCACGTCAAACCGGTCACTGGGTGACCGGTTTGGGTTGACAGGATGGAGCCATGACCACACCGACCAGCACCACCACGGACCACCTCATGGATCCCCGGCCAATCCTCGACCGTGCCATCGCCACCGGCGGAGCCGTCATTGCCGGCGTCCGGCCGGAGCAGCTCACGGACCCGACGCCGTGCACGGAGATGAACGTGCGAGCACTGCTCGCCCACCTCATCGGCGTGCTTGACCGCGTTGCTGCGCTCGGCAACGGAGAGGATCCTTTCGCAGTCGCCGAGACCTCTGTCCCCGACGATCGCTGGGCCGATGCGTGGAAGGAATCAGGGAGGCGAGCCGCGGATGCCTGGAGCGACGACACCGTGCTCGAACGACCCATGGCACTGCCGTGGATCCAAGGCAGCGGCGCGGAGGTGCTGGCGTCCTACTTCTCCGAGCTGTCCGTCCACACCTGGGATCTCGCAACGGCGACCGGCCAGCAGCCCGACTGGGACGACACGGTCGTCACCGCGGCGCTCGAGGCACGCCAGATCCTCCCGGCCGAGAACCGCCGAGCGCTCTTCGAGGAGATCTCGACCGCGATGGGCCTCGACGAGGTCGCAATCCCGTTTGCCGAGGCCGTGCCGATTCCCGATGACGCCCCCGCCATCGATCGCCTCGTCGCCTGGAACGGCCGGGATCCGCGCCGCTGATCCCGAGGCGGCAGAACGAGACTGACTCGATGCGCCGGCCATCCGGCGGGACCAGCTTCCACTGACGTCAGCGCACGCGTCGAGCATGGGCGGCGATGGGCCACTCGTCAGCTGCGGCCGCCCTCCGCTACCAGCACGCCACGCGCGATCGCGACGCGGTCATCGCCCAAGCGCTCAGCGACGTGATCGAAGCGGGGCGTGGTAAAGTGTCTAGCGAGATAGACGAATGACTGGACGCGAGGTGCTGCGTCGGGTCGAGAGGTTGGGCTGTGAGCGGCTCCCCAGCGCGGGTCGCACGTGATCGTGCGTTTCCCGGGAGGTTGCCAGACCGTGATCCCGATCCAACGAGGCCAGGACCTCCCGATCGGAACGTTGCGCAGCATCGTGCGGGCGCTGACGCCGTGCCTCGGTGAAGGGTGGTTGTGATGGCGAGGACGAAGAGCTACGTGGCGGTGTACGAGCGCGATCCCGAGAGCGACGCGTGGCTGGTCCACGTCAAGGGGATTGAGGGCTGCCAGACCTACGGCCGAACACTGCGACAGGCCGAGGCGCGCATCCTTGAAGCGCTCGCACTCTGGCTCGACCGCGAACCCGACAACTTGGTGATCACACCCGAGTGGCCCGAGGAATTTGTGGAGATCGCCTCTGAGGTCTCGCAAGCGCGCGACACCGCCGCAGCGATCGCGGAGAGAGCCGGAGCAACGACCGCCAAGGCCGCGAAGAAGCTCGACCGCATGGGCCTCAGCCGTCGTGACGCCGCCGACGTCCTCGGCATCTCCCACCAACGCGTCCAGCAGCTGCTTGCGGGGTAAACGCGTGGCCCACCGCCGCAGGCCAACGATTGAACAGGCATTCTGTACGGATGAGCGATTCGAGTCAGGTGAGGATCTTCGAGCACTCGAACGATGACTGGTGGGCGGAGTGCCTTGTGTGCAAGGCGTGGGTCAGTACTTCAAACGACACTCGACGCGAGGCCGAGAAGAAGTTCGGGCGGCACCTGCAGAACGCCCATGCGGATGACGGCGGATGACCGTTGGGGGCACGTGGAGGGCACGGCCGGCGGAATGGCGTTCCGTTCGAGCCGCCAGAAAGGCCTGTATCGACCCGTTGACCTGCACCTTCACGCTGGAGCGGGTGACGGGAATCGAACCCGCATTACCAGCTTGGAAGGCTGGGACTCTGCCATTGAGCTACACCCGCGAGGACTGAGACGCTATCGCTCGCGCTACCCGCCGGCCGCGGAGCTGGGCGTCGGTGCGACGGCCAGGATCTGGGGCCACAGCCACTGGGACGCCCACGCGGCGCCTTCGGGCGAGAAGTGCATGCCGTCGAAGGGCCGGACGCGGAGACCGTCGACGATCTCCTGGCACTTGAGGCCCGGGCAGACCTTCTCGGACAGGTCGGCGACGACGATGTCGTTCGGGTGACGCGCCGCGAACTCCCGGTACACGTCATTGAGGTGCGCGTGCTGACGGTCCTCGGCCGGGTGCGGCTGGGGGAAGTACGGCGTCGGGAGGATCGGCGCGTCGGTGAGGATCACGATCTTCTGGCCCGGCCGGTGCAGCCGTTTGAACATCTTCTCCATCCGCGCGAGCAGGATTGCGTCGTTCTCGGCGGTGCCGAACTGCACCTCACGCCCATTGATGTCGAGGTTGGCGACCTCCCACCCCGACCACCACACGATGACGTTCGGCGTCCGGCGGTCGAACGCCTTCTGTTGCGCCGTCTTCACCATGTCGTGGCAACCGTTGGCCTGGCTGCGCGGCACGATCGAGAGGCTCTTGCCGACCGCATCGGCGACGATCCCGCATCCGAGCACGGTCGCGTTGTCGACGGTGGCACCCTCGGCGCGGCCCAGCACCTCGAGCCCGGTGCTCAACGAGCACGCGCGTGAGTCGCCGACGATGAGGATGTGCAACCCCTCGGCACGCGGGTCGGGAGGCGGGACACCTATCTGCGCGAGCTCCGCGTGCGCGGCCTGGACCTCCCGGGGCAGCGGCGCTCCGCACGGCCCGGCCCCGCGGTTGATGCGTCCGAGCACCTCGGAAGCGGGCTGGCCGGCGGCCGTGCCGACGAGGATGACGCCGAGCACCACGACGATGGAGACCGGGAGCACGATGCGGGCGAGTCGCGGCTTCAAGATGCCCCGCATCACCGGTTGCTCGAGGAGGTAGTACGACGCGAGCGTGAACGCGACGGTGATGAGGATCCGCGCCGCGTTGAGCCGGTTGCCGGTGAGGCCGATCCGGTCCGCGGTGATGAAGACGATCACGGGCCAGTGCCAGAGGTAGAGCCCGTACGAGATGCGGCCGATGTAGCGCAACGGCCGCATCCCGAGCGCGCGGCGCAACGCGCCACTGGGTTGCACGACGGCCGCGATGACGACCGCGACGATGATCGAGAACGCGAGGTCCCCGCCGTAGAAGAGGCGCGCCGACGCGCTCGCAGTGGCGAACGCCACGAGGACGAACGCGAACGCGACCGCGCCGAGCCACGGGAGCGCCTTGCGCAAGCGGGGCCCGACCTCGAGCCGAGTGGACAGCAACAGCGCGAGCAGGCAGCCGATGAGGAGTGTGTGCGCGCGGGCTTCGGTGCCGTAGTACGCGTGCGACGGGTCGGCCTGGTCGTAGAGCAACGCCATGCTCAGCTGCGACAGTGCGATTCCCGCGATCACGACTGCGAACATCGCTCGACGCGATCCGGAGGTGACCTTCAACACGCCGACGACGATCAACGGCCACAACAGGTAGAACTGCTCTTCGATCGCGAGTGACCAGAGGTGTTGGAGCGGCGAGGGGGACAGGAAGAGGTCGAAGTAGGACTGGCCCGTCGCGATGAAGTGCCAGTTCGCGACGTAGAAGAGGCTGGCGATCGCGTCGCCGCGAAGCTTGTCGAGCTCGAACAGGTTCATCGTCGCGGCGCCGTACGCCACGACCACCACGAGCAGCAGGAACACCGCCGGCAGGAGGCGGCGGGCCCGGCGGGCCCAGAAGCCCGAGAGGCTGATGCGGCCGGTTCCGGACCGTTCCCGCAACAGGAGCGAGGTGATGAGGAACCCGGACAGGACGAAGAACGTGTCCACCCCGAGGAACCCGCCCCCGGCCCATTCGTAGCCAAGGTGGTAGGCGATGACGGCGCTCACCGCGAACGCGCGGAGACCGTCGAGCGCCGGTTGGTACCTGAAACCCGGCCGATCCATCGGTCTCCTCGAACCCGGAAGCCGGTCATCCTGCCATTCGTCGGCCGGGTTTCCGGCGTGTGGGGTGAGGAGACCACCGGCTCGTTACCGATCGACCGCAGCGCGCGACTTCACGTCGGGGAGGGGGGATTTGAACCCCCGACCGCCTACTCCCAAAGCAGGTGCGCTACCTGGCTGCGCCACTCCCCGTGATCCCCCCAGGCTAGAGGGAGACCTCGCCGCGGATCAGCCGGCCGGAAGGATGACCGTCTGCAGCTCGGTGTAGGGCGCGATCCCCTCCGGGCCCAGCTCGCGCCCGAGTCCCGACTGCTTGAACCCGCCGAACGGGCCGTTGAAGTCGAGGATCATCGACGAGTTGATCGCGACCGTGCCGGTCCGCACCCGTGCCGCGACCTCGGCGCCGTGCTCGACGTCCGCGGTCCACACGGACCCGCAGAGGCCGTAGTCGGTGTCGTTGGCGATCGACACGGCGTTCTCCTCGTCCGAGTAGGGGATGACCGAGAGCACCGGGCCGAAGATCTCCTCGCGGGCGATCTTCATGTCGTTGTCGACGTCGGCGAACACGGTCGGGGTGATGTACCAGCCCGTCTCCTGGTCGGTCTTGTCGCCGCCGGTGACGGCACGCGCACCCGCGGCCTTGCCGGCTTCGAGGAAGCCCTCGACCCGGACCTGCTGGCGTTGTGCCACCAGTGGGCCGATCTGCGTCGACGGGTCCAATGGGTCACCGACGACGAGCGCACCGACCTTGTCGGCCAACGCGTCGACGACCTCGTTGTAGCGGGACTGCGGGGCGAGGATGCGCGACTGCGCACCACACACCTGGCCGTTGTTCATGAGGCCCGACATCACCATCTCGTTGAGCAACGTGTCGTCGAGCACGACGTCGTCGAGGACGATCGCGGCCGACTTTCCTCCGAGCTCGAGCGTGACGCGCTTCAGCTGCTCGCCGCACACCGACGCGATGTGCTTGCCGACCGCGGTGCTGCCGGTGAAGCTCACCTTGTCGACGCCGGGATGACGCACGAGGTAGTCGGCGTTCTCACGACCCGCCGGGACGATGTTGATGATGCCCGGCGGGAGGTCCGCCTCGATCACGGCCTCGGCGAAGAGGTACGAGTCGAGCGGGGTCTCGGGCGCGGGCTTCAGCACGATCGGAACGCCCGCAGCCATCGCCGGACCGAGCTTCAGCGCAATGATGAACAGCGGGACGTTCCACGGGATGATCCCGGCGGCGACGCCGACGGGAGCGCGCCGCACCTGCAGCCGACCGCCGAGGGCACCGGGGCGCTCGTCGACCCACGTGTAGCCCGGGGTGAGCGCGGCGTAGGTGTCGAGCACCATCGTGGAGGAGAAGACCTGGCCCATGATCGACCACGACTTCGGCGAGCCCATCTGGCTCGAGATCAGGTCGGCGATGGCCTCACCGCGCGCCTGCAGCGCCGCGGAGAGCCGGGAGATGCCCGCGGCGCGCTCCTCGGGAGGAAGCACGCCTGCGTCGAACGCCTTGCGGGCCGCGGCCACCGCCTTGTCGATGTCCGCCGGGGACGCGTCCGGCACCTGGCCGATGACCTCTTCGGTGTGTGGCGAGACGACGTCGATGAGGTCCCCGGTCTCGGGCTTCACCCATTCTCCGCCGATGAACAAGGTCTCGTAGGTCTGCACGGTGTTGGCTCCCTGGTCCGGTCGCAGTGGTTTCGTCCGCCCTTGACCCTATCCGGGCTCAGGCCGGGCTCGCATCGCCGAGCGAGCCGCCGTAGCCCTCCTCCTCGGTCTCCTCGCCCGCGGTGTCGCCGTCTCCGAGCAGCCACAGCGCGATCGGGGGGAACACGATGACGGAGAGCAGCCCGGCCGCCACGAGCGTCGCGCCGGCCGCTTCGTCGAACACGTCGAGCTCCAGCCCGAGCCGCGCGGCTACGACGACGAACGTGAGCGACGTCGCCTGCAGCAGCCCGGCGGCCAGGACCTGGCGGGTCGGAAAGTACTTCCGGTAGAGGAAGGTGGGGACGCCGCGGGTGATGAGGATCGCGAGCAGGAAGAGCGGGATGAGGGCCAGGTGGGTGGGGGAATTGAGGAGCGCCTGGACATCGAATCGGGCGCCGCTGCTGACGAAGAAGACGGGGACGAGGAAGCCGTAGCCGATCGCCTCCACCTTCCGGCGGAACTCGATGTGGGTGAGGTGTTGCTCCGGGTCGACGACCCGAAGGAGCGCGCCCGCGATGAACGCGCCGAGGATCGTCTCCAGTCCGAGCTCGGTCGACAACACGACGAACAGCGTGAGCAGCGCCATGGCGATGCGCACTCCGAGCTGGGCGGAGGTGTCCTCGAGCGCTTCGAGCGTCTTCGACACGCTCAGGGAACGCCCGGCCTTCAACATCGCGAGGCCGACCATCACCACGAGCGCGCTGAACCCGACGAGCAGGAAGATCTTCGGGCCGGAGCCGGGTGAACCGGACGAGCTCGTGGAGAAGAAGATCGAGATCAGCAGGATCGTCCCGAACTCGGCGATCGAGGACGCGGCGAGGACCGTCTGGCCGAACGTGGTTTCGACTTCGCCCGCATCGCGGATGACCGGGACGACGAGCCCGAGCGATGTCGACGCCAGGATGATCGCGACGAAGAGCGGGTTCCGGATCGGCTCGACGGGTTGGAGCGCGAAGGCGCACACGACCGCGATCGCGAACGAGACGAGGAACGCGAGCAGGATGGTGGTGATGCGACCCCGGAGCCGGGCGGGATCGATCTCCAGGCCGGCGAGGAAGAGCAGGAACCCCAGGCCGAACAACGACAGCACGATGACGGGCAGGTCGAGCTGGAGCCATCCCAACCCGGAAGGTCCGACGGCGACGCCGATGAGGATCTCGAGCGCCACCGCCGGGAGCCGGACCTTCGGCGCCAGGTTCACCAGGATCGGGGCCAGGAACGCGACGACCGCGATGACGAGGATCGAGCTGAACGAGATCGAAGGGTCGGAGAGCACCGACGTGTGAACTGCTCCGAGCACCGACTGAGGCTAGGCCGGGCACTCTCAAGCGGCGCGGAGTCCCGGGCGGGAACGAGCCCCGAGACCCGCAGGAGCGAAGGCCGGAGCGACTCAGTAAGTAGAGTGAGCGGCCCTATGCAGACCATGGTCGAAGAGCTCGAAGACAACCGCGTCAAGCTTCACGTCGCAGTCCCCGCGGAGGAGTTCGAGACCGCGGTCAACGCCGCGTTCCGGAAGCTCGCCCTCGAGGTGCGCATCCCCGGGTTCCGCCCCGGCAAGGCGCCCCGGCGGATCCTCGAAGCCCGCTTCGGCGCCGACGTCGCTCGCGAGCAGGCGCTCAAGGACGGCATCCCCGGCTTCTACGCCGATGCAGTCGTCGCCGAGGACATCGACGCGATCGCGCCGCCCGAGATCGACATCACCGCGGGTGAGGAGGACGGCGACGTCGAGTTCGACGCGGTGGTCGAGGTACGGCCCGTCGTCAACCTCACCGGCTACGACTCGCTGACCGTCGAGCTGGAGTTCGACGCGCCGGACGACGCCGCCGTCGACGCGCAGGTCGAAGGGCTGCGGGAGCGCTTCGGCGACCTCGAGGAGTCGACCGAGCCTCTCGTCGACGGCAACTACGCCGAGATGGACATCAGCGGATCGGTCGATGGCGAGCCGGTCGACAACCTGACCGCGAGCGACTTCCTCTACGAGGTCGGCTCCGGCGGGCTCGTCCCCGCGCTCGACGAGGCGCTGCACGGCAAGAAGCCGGGCGACATCGTCGAGTTCACCGATGTCCTCACCGACCGGTTCGCCGAGCTCGCCGGGAAGGAAGTGAGCTTCCGGGTGCTCCTGAAGGACGCGAAGAGGAAGGTGTTGCCGGAGCTCACCGACGAATGGGTCGCGGAGGTCACCGAGTTCGAGACCGTCGAGGCGTTGCGCGACGACAGCCGGGAGCGCATCGCGATGGTGGCGAAGCTCCAGGCGCAGATGGCGCTGCGGGACCGCGTGCTCGAGGAGCTCACGACGCTGGTTCCCGTCGAAGCGCCCGAAGCGCTCATCCAGGCGGACATGGAGCGCCGGCTCCACGACCTCATGCACCGGCTCGAGGCCCAGGGGATCGACATCCCGGGCTACCTCTCCGCGACCGGCCAGGACCAGGCGACCTTCGTCGACGGGATCCGCCAGGGATCGTCCAAGGCGGTGCTCGCCGACCTCGGGCTGCGCGCCGTGGTGGCCCAGGAAGAGATCGAGGCGACCGACGAGGAGCTCGAAGCCGAGATCGCCCGTCTGGCCGAGCGTTTGGACCAAAAGCCCGAGCGGGTACGGCGCGATCTCGACAAGCAGGGGGTGCTGGAGGCGGTACGCTCTGACATTGCTCGAGGCAAGGCGCTGGAGTTCCTGATCGATCATGCCGCGGTCGTCGATCAAGCGGGCAACCCGATCGATCTGACCCTCCCGGACCGGAATGCCGGAACCGATCCCGCCGTTGCAACCGACCCATCCGACGAAGCCACCGAATCACTGGACCCAGTCCCAGAGGAGCCCCAAGCGTGATCTACAACTCCTTCTACGTCCCCGAGGTCTGGGAGAAGACCCCATACGGCGGCGAGCGCACCACCAGCCTCCTGGGCAAGCTCCTGAAAGAGCGGATCATCCTGCTCGGCACGCCGATCGACGAGCACGTGGCCAACCTGATCATGGCGCAGCTGCTCCACCTCGAGAGCGAGGACCCGGACAAGGACATCTCGCTCTACATCAACTCACCCGGCGGCGAGATCACCGGTCTGTTCGCCATCTACGACACGATGAAGTTCATCAAGCCGTCGGTGCAGACGATCTGCATCGGTCAGGCCGCGTCCGCCGCGGCCGTCATCCTCGCGGCGGGGGAGCAGGGCAAGCGGTTCATCCTCCCGCACGCCCGGGTCCTCATCCACCAGCCCCACGGTGGTGCGCAGGGTCAGGCGGTGGACATCCAGATCCAGGCCAAGGAGATCACGCGGATGCGTGAGACCCTCGACGAGATCCTGGCCCACCACACCGGCCAGACGGTCGAGAAGGTGGCCAAAGACACCGACCGTGACTTCATCATGGGTGCGAACGAGGCCAAGGAGTACGGCATCGTCGACGAAGTGATCACGAACCGGGAGCTGGCCGCAGTGTCGGTGCCCGCAGGTGTCAGCTAGAGGCTGAACGGCCCAGGGGGAGGGGACGTGGCGAAGTTCGGTGACGGCGGCGACCTGCTGAAGTGCTCGTTCTGCGGGAAGAGCCAGAAGCAGGTCAAGAAGCTCATCGCCGGCCCCGGCGTCTACATCTGCGACGAGTGCATCGACCTCTGCAACGAGATCATCGAGGAAGAGCTCTCGCAGAGCACCGAGGTCCGCTTCGACGACCTCCCCAAGCCCCGTGAGATCTACGAGTACCTGAACGACTACGTCATCGGGCAGGAGCAGGCCAAGAAGATCCTCTCGGTCGCGGTCTACAACCACTACAAGCGGGTGCAGGCCGGCGCGTACGGGGACCCGGACGTCGAGCTCCAGAAGTCGAACATCCTCCTCATCGGCCCGACCGGCTGCGGCAAGACGCTGCTGGCCCAGACGCTGGCCCGGTTGCTGCGCGTCCCGTTCGCAATCGCGGACGCGACGGCGCTCACCGAGGCGGGCTACGTCGGCGAAGACGTCGAGAACATCCTGCTGAAGCTGATCCAGTCGGCCGACTACGACGTGAAGAAGGCCGAGACCGGGATCATCTACATCGACGAGATCGACAAGATCGCGCGCAAGGCCGAGAACCCCTCCATCACCCGTGACGTCTCCGGCGAAGGTGTGCAGCAGGCCCTGCTGAAGATCCTCGAGGGCACCACGGCGTCGGTGCCGCCCCAAGGCGGGCGCAAGCACCCACACCAGGAGTTCATCCAGATCGACACGACGAACATCCTGTTCATCGTCGGTGGTGCGTTCGCCGGCGTCGACAAGATCATCGAGCAGCGCCAGGGCAACAAGGGCATCGGGTTCCGAGCCGATGTCCGCGGCTCGGACGAGCGCGATGTCGGCGTCATCCTCGCCGGCGTCATGCCCGAGGACCTCCTGAAGTTCGGGCTCATCCCCGAGTTCGTCGGCCGGCTCCCGGTGATCGGCGCGGTCCACAACCTGGACCGGGACGCGCTCATGCGGATCCTCACCGTCCCGAAGAACGCGCTGCTGCGCCAGTTCCAGAAGTTCTTCCTCTTCGACGACGTCGACCTCCACTTCACCGACGACGCGCTCGAGGCGGTCGCGGATCAGGCGCTGGCCCGCGGCACGGGCGCGCGCGGTCTGCGGGCGATCCTCGAAGAGGTGCTGCTCGAAGTCATGTACGACCTCCCGAGCCGCTCGGACGTGACCCAGTGCGTGGTCGACCGTTCAGTGGTCGTCGAGCGGTCCGTCCCGACGCTCGTCACCGGCGACGACGAGGAACGCCGCACCGCCTGAGGGCCGTCCGTCGGCCCCGCGAGGGTGCGGTTCCGTAGACTCGCTCGGATGGAGATCCCCGAGAAGCCGAGCCTGGCCGGGCTCGAGGCGAAGTGGTCGCAGCGTTGGGAGTCCGACGCCATCTACCGGTTCGACCGGACGAAGCCGCGCTCCGAGGTCTACGCGATCGACACCCCGCCGCCGACGGTGAGCGGATCGCTCCACATGGGTTCCGTGTTCGGGTACGCCCAGACCGACACGATCGCCCGCTACCGCAGGATGCGCGGCGACGAGGTCTTCTATCCCATGGGCTGGGACGACAACGGCCTCGCGACCGAGCGCCGGGTGCAGAACTACTACGGCGTTCGGTGCGATCCGTCATTGCCCTTCGACCCGGATTTCGTCCCCCCGGAGAAGCCCGAGAAGCGGGCGATCCCGATCAGCCGCCAGAGCTTCGTCGAGCTCTGCGACACGCTCGTCGTCGAGGACGAGAAGAAGTTCGAAGAGCTGTGGCGCTGCCTCGGCCTCTCCGTCGACTGGGCGATGACCTACACGACGATCGGCGAGCGCTCGCGGCGCGCTTCGCAGCGGGCGTTCCTTCGCAACCTCGCACGCGGCGAGGCGTACCAAGCTGAGGCGCCGACGCTCTGGGATGTCGACGATCGCACCGCGGTGGCCCAGGCCGAGCTCGAAGACCGCGAGCTGGCGGGCGCGTACCACTCGATCGCGTTCCACGGTGTGGACGGCGCGCCGGACATCATCATCGAGACGACGCGGCCCGAGCTGATCCCGGCCTGTGTCGCGCTCGTGGCCCATCCCGACGACGAGCGGTTCCGGTCCCGCTTCGGCGCTTCGGTCACCACGCCGCTGTTCGGCGTCAGCGTTCCCGTGCTCGCCCACCAGCTCGCCGATCCCGAGAAGGGCTCGGGCATCGCGATGATCTGCACGTTCGGCGACACGACCGACGTCGTGTGGTGGCGCGAGCTCCAGCTCCCGACTCGCAACGTGATGGGCCGCGACGGCCGGCTGGTTGCCGAGCACCCCGAGTGGGGGACCGCGGGTCCTGACGCGGACAAGCACTACGCGGAGCTCGCGGGCAAGAACGCGAAGCAGGCGCAGGCGCGGATCATCGAGCTGCTGGCCGAGACGGGTGAGCTCGTCGGGGAACCGAAGCCGATCACCCACCCGGTGAAGTTCTACGAGCGCGGGTCGAGGCCGCTCGAGATCGTGACGTCGCGCCAGTGGTACTTCCGCAATGGCGGCCGGGAGCAGGACCTGCGAGACGCGTTCATCGCGCGGGGACGCGAGCTGCACTGGCACCCGCCGCACATGCGCCAGCGCTACGAGTCCTGGGTCGAGGGGTTGAACACGGACTGGCTCATCAGCCGGCAACGGTTCTTCGGGGTTCCCTTCCCGGTCTGGTACCGGCTTCGCCCCGACGGCGAGGTCGACTACGAGTCGCCGATGCTCCCCACCGAGGACCAGCTGCCCATCGACCCGTCGAGCGACGTCCCCGAGGGGTTCCGCGCCGACCAGCGGGGCGTGCCGGGCGGGTTCATCGGCGACCCCGACGTCATGGACACCTGGGCGACGTCGTCGCTGACGCCCCAGATCGCGACCGGTTGGGGTGACGACGACGATCTGTTCGCCCGCACGTTCCCGATGGACCTCCGCCCCCAGGGCCCCGAGATCATCCGGACCTGGTTGTTCGACACCGTCGTGCGGGCCCACTTCGAGCACGGCACGCTGCCCTGGGCCGACACGACGATCAACGGATGGATCCTCGACCCGGACCGCAAGAAGATGTCCAAGAGCAAGGGCAACGTGGTCACGCCGATGCCGCTGCTCGAGCAGCACGGTGCCGACGCGGTCCGGTACTGGGCCGCCAACGGGCGTCCCGGCACCGACACCGCACTCGACGAAGGCCAGATGAAGGTCGGTCGCCGGCTCGCGATCAAGCTGCTCAACGCCTCGAAGTTCGCGCTCGGCGTCATCGGCGACGCGGGGAGCGACGCCGCGGTCACCGAGCCGCTCGACCGCTCGATGCTCGCCTCGCTCGCGGACCTGGTGCGCGACGTCACCGCGGCCTATGAGGAGTACGACTACGCGCGTGCACTCGAGCGCACCGAACGCTTCTTCTGGGGGTTCTGTGACGACTACCTCGAGCTGGTCAAGCAGCGCGCGTACGGAACGATCGGGGAGAGTGGGGCCGGCTCGGCGCGCGCCGCGTTGTCCATCGCACTCTCGACGATGCAACGGTTGTTCGCACCCTTCCTCTGCTACGTGACCGAAGAGGTCTGGTCGTGGTGGCAGGAAGGATCCGTCCACCGTCAGTCGTGGCCGGTAGCGGACGAAGCCGGCGCACTCGCCGGCGACAGTGCGGCACTCGACTACGCAGTCGCCGCCGAAGTCCTCGGCGCGGTGCGAAAGGTGAAGTCCGAGGCCCGCCGGTCGATGCGCGCCGAGGTCGACGCGCGTGGTCGTCACCGACCGCGCCGAACGACTCGAGGCGCTCGCGCGCGTGGCGTCCGATGTTCGCGGTGCCGGTTCGATCGGCGTGCTCGACACCGTCGTCGGCGACGCGTTCTCGGTCGACTGCGAGCTGCCCGAAGAACCCGCTGCGTGACCGCCCTCGCGAAGATCCCCATCGGTCGATTGCCGGCCACCGTTCGCCCGAAGACCGAGGGCGGCCCCACCGGATGAACCTGCCCGACGCGCTCGCGTGGCTCAACAGCCACGTGAACCTCGAAACCGGCATCGGTGTCCCGACCGGAGTCGATCGGCGCAAGACCGCGCCGACGCTGGCCCGCATCCGCTCGCTCACCGAGCTGCTCGGATCCCCGCAGCTCGAGTTCCCGGCGGTGCACCTCACGGGCACCAACGGGAAGACGTCCGCGACCCGCATGATCGCGGCCCTGCTCGACACCGTCGGCCTCTCGACCGGGGCCTACACCAGCCCGCACCTGGCCCGGGTCAACGAACGGATGGCCCTGGCGGGCGAGCCAATCGGCGACGACGACCTGGCCGCGATGCTGACGCGGATCGCCGCGGTCGAGGAGTTCGTGCCGGACCGACCGAGCTACTTCGAGATCCTCACCGCCGCGGCGTTCGACTGGTTCGCGCGAGGAGGCCGTCGAGGTCGCAGTGGTCGAGGTGGGGGTCGGCGGGACCTGGGACGCCACGAGCATCGTGGAGGCGCCGGTCGCGGTGGTGACGAACGTGAGCGTCGACCACGTCGAGTACCTCGGCAGCACGCTTCCGGAGATCGCCGGCGAGAAGGCGGGGATCGTGCAGGCCGGTGCCACTCTCGTGCTCGGTGAGACCGCCCCCGAGCTGTTGGAGATCTTCGAGGCCCGCGAGCCGGGACGGATCCTCCTGCGGGGTCGCGACTTCTCCGTGGGTTCGCAACGTCTCGCGCACGGCGGCCGCCAGATCGACCTGACCACCCCGACCGGCGCGTACAACGAGCTGTTCCTCCCGCTGCACGGGGCTCACCAGGCGGACAACGCGGCGATCGCACTCACCGCGGCGGAGAGCTTCCTCGGCGAGCGGATCTCCGAGGAGCTCGTTGCCGAAGCGTTCGCCAACCTCAGATCTCCCGGCCGGCTGGAGGTCGTCGGTCGACAACCGCTGCTCCTCCTCGACGGTGCGCACAACGTCGCGGGTGCGCGCGCGTTGGTCGCCGCGCTCGACGAGGAATTCGCGACCGGTCTGCGCACCTTGGTGGTCGGCTTCCTGCGCGAGAAGGAACCCCACGAGATGCTCGAGGCGCTCGGGCTCGCGTCGAGTCAGCGGCTGGTGTGCACGCGCGCGCCGAGCCCGCGCGCGCTGGACCCGATGGAGGTCGCCAATGCAGCGATCGATCTTGGCTTCGACGGCGACGAGATCGACACCATCGACTCCGTTCCCGACGCGGTCGCGCGGGCGCTCGACGTCACCCCGGCCGAGGGCCAGGTGATCGTCACCGGGTCCCTCTATACCGTCGGAGCGGCCCGCTCGGTGCTGGTTCCGGGCGCCTGAGTCCGTTTCCCGCGGGGCCGGGCCGCGCGGGTAACGTGCCCGACCCATGACTGACCGGACCCTCGTTCTCTGCAAGCCGGACGCCGTCGAGCGCAAGCTCGTGGGCGAGATCATCCGGCGGATCGAAGCCAAGAACCTCTCGATCGTCGCGCTCGAGCTGCGCGGCGCTCGAAGTCGACGTGGCCCAGGTGCACTACGGCGAGCACGAAGGCAAGCCGTTCTTCGCGGACCTGGTCGAGTTCATCACCCGCAGCCCGATCGTGGCGATGGTGGTCGAGGGGGAGGGCGCCCAGCCGATCGTGCGCACCCTGATGGGGGCCACCAACTCGGCCGAGGCCGCACCGGGCACCATCCGCGGTGATCTCTCGAACACGTTCACGGAGAACTTGATTCACGGCTCCGATTCGCCCGAATCGGCGGCCCGGGAGATCGAGCTCTTCTTTCCCGGTCTGTCCTGACTCCGCGAGACCGCCCGCGCGCGAGCAGTCGCCGGGCTGGATCACGCTCCCCGCAACCCCTACGCTTACCTGTTCCGGCCCGCTCCGGGAGGCTTCCCCCCGTGTCCGAACCTTGGTATTCGTCGATCGTCGGCCGCGACATGGCGGTCGACCTCGGCACTGCGAACACCCTCGTGTACGTGCGCGGGCGCGGGATCGTGCTCAACGAGCCGTCGGTCGTCGCGATCAACGTGAAGGACGGCCGCCCCCTCGCGGTGGGCGCCGAAGCCAAGCGGATGATCGGGCGCACCCCGGGCCACATCCAGGCGATCCGTCCGTTGAAGGACGGCGTGATCGCCGACTTCGACATCTGCGAGAAGATGCTCCGCTACTTCATCCAGCGCGTGCACTCCCGCCGCTGGGCGAAGCCACGGATGGTCATCTGCGTCCCGTCCGGCATCACCGGCGTCGAGCAGCGCGCGGTGCAGGAAGCGGCGGAGTACGCCGGGGCGCGCAAGCCGGCGTACATCATCGAGGAGCCGATGGCCGCGGCGATTGGCGCCGGACTGCCGGTGCACGAACCCGCGGGCAACATGGTGGTGGACGTCGGTGGTGGCACCACCGAAGTCGCGGTCATCTCGCTCGGCGGGATCGTCGCGAGTGAATCGATTCGCATCGCGGGTGACGAGCTCGACGAAGCGATCATCACCTACGTGAAGAAGGAATACTCACTCGCGCTCGGCGAGCGCACCGCGGAAGAGATCAAGGTTGCGCTCGCCAGCGCGTATCCGCTCGAGGAAGAGCTCTACGCGGAGATCCGCGGTCGGGACCTCGTCACCGGTCTGCCGAAGACGATCGTCGTGTCGACCGAAGAAATTCGCGAAGCCGTCGAGGAGCCCGTATCCGCGATCGTCGACGCGGTGAAGGTCACCCTCGACAAGACACCGCCCGAGCTCGCCGCCGACATCATGGAGAAGGGCATCGTCATCACCGGTGGGGGTGCGCTGCTGCACGGCCTCGACCACCGGCTCCACGCCGAGACCGGGATGCCCATCATCGTGGCGCCCAATCCGCTGTACTCGGTGGTCATAGGCTCCGGCCAGTGCCTCGAGGAGTTCGACGCACTCAAGCAAGTGCTCATGTCCTCGCAGCGGGGCTGACCGACCCGGAGAGCGAGCCCCTGAATCGTGGCGGTATACCGACGCTCCAGTCGCCGGCGTTCCGTGCTCATCCTCCTGATCCTCACCTCGATCACGCTCATCACGGTCGACGCCCGAGGGAACAACGGGGGAGTGACGCGCACGGTGCGCGACTCGGCGCGCGACGCGATGGCCCCCGTGCAGGAGGCGGTGGACGAGGTCCTCTCGCCCGTGGCGGACTGGTTCGACGGCGTGACCCAGAGCGCCGATCTGAAGGCCGAGAACCGGGTGCTGCGCCGACAGCTCGCCGAGGCCCGGGGTGAAGCCGCCCGTTCCCGTGGCGCGCGCCGAGAGATCCGTGAGCTGCGCGCGCTGGCCGAGCTGCCGTACGCCCCCGATCTTCCCGGTGTCACGGCGCAGGTGATCGCGGGTTCCCCCGGCAACTTCGAGTCGACCATCGCCATCGACAAGGGGACCAATGCCGGGATCGCGACCGGCATGCCCGTGGTCACCGGCGATGGCCTCGTCGGACGGGTGGTCGAGGCGTCGGGGCGGCGTGCGACCGTCCTCCTGCTGACCGACCCGGGCTCGGGTGTCTCGGTCCGCGTGGAGAACAGTGGCGGCACCGGAGTGGCCAACGGCCGCGCGGGCAGCGATCTGCTCCGTCTCGATTTCGTCGACCCGCGGTTCAAGGTGAAGCCCGGTGAGCTGACGTTCACCGCCCAGAGCACGGTGTACCCGTCGGGTATCCCGGTCGGAAGAGTTGTCTCGGTGAAGAAGTCCGCCGGTGCGCTCCAGCAGACGATCCTGTTGCAGCCGCTCGCGGACATCGGCCGCGCCTCGGTGGTCAAGGTCATCAACGCGACGCCCGGGGGTCGGGCGGATGATCCGGTTCGTGCGTCTCACGCTGCTGTTGATCGCGATCGTCCTCATCCAGACGACGATCCTTCCGTACCTGCGCATCTCCGGTGTCGTCACCGACCTCGGGCTCGTGGCCACGGTGGCCGTGGCCTACCGCGAGGGCCCGGAGACCGGTTCGGTCTTCGGGTTCGCGGCGGGGCTGAGCATGGACCTGTTCCTGCAGACGCCCCTCGGCCTCTCGGCGCTCGCGTACGCGCTGACCGGGTACCTCATCGGGATCCTCCAGGGCGGAATGCTGCGGAGCTCGTGGTGGGTGGCCCCGGTGCTCGGCGGCATCGGCGGCGTCATCGGTGGCCTCCTGTTCATCGGGATCGGCGCGCTGGTCGGCCAGGAGCAGCTCTTCGCCCTCCGGTCGCTGCGGGTGGTGCTGCTCGCCGGCATCTTCGACGCGATCGTCGCCCCGATCATGTTCCCAATTGTCGGTTTTGCGCTTCGAGGGGTGGGCCCGCGTACTCCCAGCGAGGTCAACGGGCCAACATGGTGACCAACATGCTGCTCCCGTTCGAAGCGGACTCGAGGTGATCGAGAGCCGCGTCCGGATGAGCATCGTCGGGGTGATCGTCCTGGCGTTGTTCGGTGCCCTCTTCGCTCGGCTCTGGTACCTCCAGGTCGCGGCGACGAGCGACTTCGCCGCGGCCGCGGAGAGCAACTCGGTGCGGGTGATCAACGAGCCACCGATCCGCGGGCGCATCCTCGATGCCCAGGGACGACCGCTGGTCGAGAACCGCATCGTGAACGTGATCACGATCGACCGTGAGCTTTCGACGAAGAAGCGCGACACGGTGGTCTCCCGCCTGGCGGAGCTCCTGTCGGTGAAGGCTTCGGACATCCGCAAGAAGCTGGACGACCCCCGCGTGTCGCCGTACACGCCGGTTCCCGTCGCGTCGGATGTCTCCGCCGCGGCGCTCGCGTACGTGAGCGAGCACCGGGAGGACTTCCCGGGCGTCAGGGCCCAACCGCTGGCCCTCCGCAGCTACGTCAACGGCAAGGTCGGAGCCCACGTGCTCGGCTACGTGGGTGAGATCAACGAGGAGGAGCTCACCGCGGAGTCGAAGTCCGCCCACTACGAGCTCGGGGACACGATCGGCAAGAGCGGGGTCGAGCTGACCTACGAGTCCGACCTGCGCGGGACGCCGGGATCGAACCGGGTCGAGGTGGACAGCACCGGACGCGTGCTGCGAACGATCTCGACGACGGCGCCGAAGCCCGGCCACGACGTCAAGCTCACCCTGGACCTCGACCGCCAGAAGCTGGCCGAGGACTCCCTCATCCAGGGGATCGCATCGGCGCGCGAGACCCAGGACAAGGCGGAGAAGAAGGGGTTCAAGAAGTTCAACGCCCCGGGCGGCGCGGCGATCATCCTCGACGCGACGAACGGCTCGGTGGTCGCGATGGCCTCCTACCCGGAGTTCGATCCCAACGAGTTCGTGAACGGAATCCCCACGCCGAAGTGGCAGGAGCTGAACAATCCGACGAGGGGGTACCCACTCGTCGACCGGGCGATCGTGGGCCAGTACGTGCCGGGTTCGACGTACAAGCTGATCACCGCGATCGCCGCGCAGCAGGTCGGAGAGATCACGCCGACCAAGACGATCGACGACAAGGGGAAGTACGCCTACCCGACCGACCCCGAGCGCTTCTTCAGCAACGACAACAATGCGGTCTACGGTCGGGTCGACCTCCCGCGGGCGCTCACCGTGTCGAGCGACGTGTACTTCTACACGATTGGTGGCGACCTCTACTACCGGCAGCGTCACGCGATCCCGGGTGGTGACGCGCTCCAGGAGACGGCCCGTCAGTACGGGTTCGGCAAGGTCACCGGCGTGGGGCTCCCGAACGAGGCGACGGGGCGCGTTCCCGACGCCGCGTGGAAGCAAAAGATCCACGACGCGAATCCGGCCGCGTTCCCGTTCCCGGACTGGTTGCCGGGCGACAACATCCAGCTCGCCGTGGGCCAGGGCGACATGCTCACGACACCGCTGCAGCTCGCGAACGCGTACGCCGCGTTCGCGAACGGTGGCACGCTGCGAGAACCGCGCCTGGCGTCCGAGGTGCTCGACGCGTCCGGCAAGAAGGTCCGGGACCTCGCACCGATCACCGTCGGCCAGGTGCCGGTGCCGGGCCGAGACGCGATGCTGGCCGGGTTCACCGGGGTCGCGGAGTCCAAGGAGGGCACCGCCTCCAGCGTGTTCGCCGGGTTCCCGCCCGGCCTGGTCTCGGGCAAGACCGGCACCGCGCAGGTCCAGGGCAAGCAGAGCACGTCGTGGTTCGTCGGCATGACGCCGGCGATGAACCCGCGCTACATCGTCCTCGCCGTCGTGGAGGAGGGCGGGTACGGATCGGCCACCGCCGCCCCGATCGTCCGGCGGATCATGCAGGGCCTCAACGGCCTGCCACTCAGCGACGTCGTCGTGGCGGCTCCTTCGGATGGCAACTGACGATGGCGGCAGTCCTCACCGATCGGCGCGCGCGGCTCCAGACCTCACCCCTGCGCCATCTCGACGTCGCGCTCGTCCTCGCACCGATCCTCATCTCCGGGCTCGGTTTGCTGATGATCTACTCGGCGACCCACACGCGCCTCGAGCAGGACGGTGGCGATCCACTGAACTTCGTCAAACGCCAGGCGGTCGCGATCGTCCTGGGGATCATCGCCATGGCGATCATGACGGTGATCGACTACCGGCGGCTGCGCGAGCTCGCGCTCTTCGGCTACGCCGCGACCGTCGTGATGCTGGTTGCCGTGCTCGCGATCGGCGTGCAGGTGAAGGGCGCGCAGGCGCGCTTCGACATCGGCCCGATCCAGCTCCAGCCGGGTGAGCTCGCCAAGCTCTTCGTGATCCTGGTGCTCGCCGGCTACTGCTCGCTGCACCGGGGGGACCTGGACCTTCGCCGCCTTCTCGTCGCGCTCGTCATCGCGGGCATCCCGATCGGGCTGATCATGCTCCAGCCCGACCTCGGAACCGACCTGGTGCTGATGTTCATCGTCTTCACGATGCTCGCGGTCGCGGGGATCCGCGGCCGTCACCTGGTGATCCTGCTCCTGTTGAGCGCCACGGTCGCGATCGCCGCGGTGAACCTGGGCGTCCTGAAGGACTACCAGATCGAACGGTTGACGTCGTTCGCCAACGAGGGCAAGGACGTCGCCCGGTCGGGATACAACCAGGACCAGTCGAAGACCGCGATCGGCGCCGGTGGTCTGACCGGCCAGGGCCTGTTCGGAGGCACCCAGACGACCGGGAACTACGTCCCCGAACAGCACACGGACTTCATCTTCACCGTGGTGGGAGAGGAGCTCGGCTTCGTCGGTGGTGCCGTCCTGCTGGCGTTGTTCGCACTGATCGTGTGGCGCACCTGGCGAGCCGCGCGCCTGGCCAACGACCTCTTCGGCACCCTGTGCTGCATCGGGGTCCTGGCGATGCTCGTGTTCCAGGTCTTCGAGAACGTCGGGATGACGATGGGCATCATGCCGATCACGGGTATCCCACTCCCGTGGATGAGCTACGGCGGATCGTCGGTCATCGTCTCGTTCGCCTGCATCGGACTGGTCGCCAACATCCACATGCGCCGCTTCACCTGATTCTGGGTCGCTGCGGCCTGCGCTACTCCGGGTCGCTTCGGCGTCGCACTTCGTGCCCGCTCCCGCCGGCGCTCCGCCTTCGTGCTCGCTCCGGCCTCCGCTCCTGTGAAAGGCCAGTAGTCATGGTCTCGGGTGGTCCCGGTT
The DNA here is from genome assembly GCA_963770095.1 of uncultured Acidimicrobiia bacterium. Lineage (GTDB taxonomy): Bacteria > Actinomycetota > Acidimicrobiia > IMCC26256 > JAENVU01 > Chersky-806. The sequence goes on along the minus strand of CAVYOO010000002.1, from coordinate 738,815 downwards.
AGGCTTTCGGAAGATGTCCAACCTGTGGCCGCGGATCGAACCGCTCCTGGCCAGGGTCGAAAAGCCCGCTCGCTACATCGGGATGGAGCGGGGGAGCCAGCAACCGGTGCACCGGCCCGATGCGGTGGCCTGGCTGCTCGTGTACCCCGACACCTACGAGATCGGGCTGCCCAACCAGGGGCTCCAGATCCTCTACGAGATCCTCAACGAACGCCGCGACGCGGTCGCCGAGCGTTCCTACGCGCCCTGGCTCGACCTCGAGGGCGAGATGCGCAGCGCCCGGGTCCCGTTCTTCTCGGTCGACACCCATCGCCCGGCCACGGACTTCGACATCGTCGCGTTCAACCTCTCGGCCGAGCTCGTCTACACGAACCTCCTGAACTGCCTCGATCTCGGGGGCATCCCGGTCCGGGCCGAGGCGCGCGACGCGGAGGCCCCGATCGTGATCGCGGGTGGGCACTGTGCGTTCAACCCGGAGCCGCTCGCCGACTTCGTCGACGTCTTCGTCATCGGTGACGGCGAGGAGCCGGTCGGCGAGATCACCGAGGTCGTCAAGGCCTGGAAGCGCGGCGGTCGGGTGGGCGGACGCGAAGCGGTGCTCCACGACCTCGCGACGATCACCGGCGTCTACGTCCCCTCGATGTACGAGGTCGAGTACGACGGTGCGTTCATCCGATCGGTCACGCCTCGCTACGCGGACGTGCCCGCCGTGGTGGACAAGCGGACGGTCGCGGACCTCGCGGACTGGCCCTATCCGAAGAACCAGCTCGTCCCGCTGATCGAGGTCGTCCACGACCGGCTGAACGTCGAGATCTTCCGCGGGTGCACGCGCGGGTGCCGGTTCTGCCAGGCCGGGATGATCACGTGCCCCGTGCGCGAGCGGCCGGCCGACCAGGTGCGGTCCATGGTCGAGAGTGGCCTGCAGCGCACCGGCTACGACGAGGTTGCGCTCACGTCCCTGTCGAGTGCCGACTACTCCGGGATCGACAGCCTCGTCGGCGACCTGATCAACGAGCAGAGCGGCTGCGGCAACGTCGGGCTCTCCCTGCCCTCGCTCCGGGTCGACGCATTCACCGTGGGTGTCGCCAGCCAGATCCAGAAGGTCCGCCGGACCGGGCTCACGTTCGCGCCCGAAGGCGGGTCGTGGCGGATCCGGCAGGTGATCAACAAGCTCATCACCGAAGAGGACCTCTACACCGCGGTGGACGCCGCGTTCTCGCAGGGCTGGCGGAGGGTGAAGCTCTACTTCCTCGTCGGCCTGCCCACCGAGATGGACGAGGACACGCTCGGGATCGCGGAGCTGGCCCGCCAGGTCGTGAACGTCGGAAAGAAGCACACGAAGCAGGCGAGCTGCACCGTGTCGGTCGGCGGCTTCGTGCCGAAGCCGCACACGCCGTTCCAGTGGTTCGGACAGAACGGGTCACAGGAGCTGCAGCGCAAGATCTGGCTGCTGCGTGACGACCTCAAGCGCACCAACGCCAAGGTGAAGTGGCACGATCCCGCGGCCACCTACGCCGAAGGGCTCGCGTCCGCGAGGCGACCGGCGGATCGGCCGCGTCATCGAGCGGGTGTGGCGTGCCGGTGGGACGTTCCAGGAGTGGAGCGAGCACTTCCGGCTCGACCGCTGGACCGACGCGATGGCGGCCGAAGGGCTCGACCCGGACTGGTACGTCACCCGTCACCGCACGCAGGAGGAGATCCTGCCCTGGGACCACATCGCGGCGGGATTGCACAAGGACTTCCTCTGGCAGGACTGGCAGGCGGCGCTCGCCGAGCACGGGCTCCCCGATTGCCGGTGGACGCCGTGCTACGACTGCGGGGTGTGCACCGACTACGCCATCGAGCACATCGTCGCGTCGCCGGTCCCGCCGGCCGGCGGCAGCCAGGGCACGGGCCAGGATTTGAGCCAGGGTCACACGGTGCCGGTGTCGCTCGTTGCTCCGGGCGGGGGGGTCGCCAAGTGAGGGGCGACAACGGGTTCCCGATCCGGGTGCGGTTCTCGAAGCACGGCAAGGTGCGCTTCGTCGGTCACCGCGACGTGGCCCGTGGCTTCGAGCGAGCGTTCCGGATCGCCGAGCTCCCACTCTCGTTCACCTTGGGGTTCTCGCCGCGCCCCAAAGTCAGCTTCGGGCTGGCGCTCTCGGTCGGTCACGAGTCCGACGCCGAGTACCTCGACGTCGAGCTCAGCGAGCCGATCGACCTGGAAGACCTTCCGGAGCGGCTCACCGCTGCGCTCCCGGAGGGGATCGTCGTGACCGGTGTCGCCGCCCTGGCGGATCGTGCACCGGCACTGCAAGAGGCAGTGACCGCGGTGGGATGGCAGTTGGAGGTGACGGCGTCGGATGGCGAAGCGCCGGCACCGCTCGTGGTGGCGCGCCTCGTGGCCGCCGCGATGGCAGCACCGTCGTTGTGCGTGACCAGAACGCGCAAGGGCCGCGAGGCACAAGAGGATCTCCGACCGGCGTTCCGGCGGATCGACGTGCTCGGAGCTACCGAGCACGGCGTGCTCCTCGAGGTCGAGGTGTCGACGCAACCGGTGAGCGTCCGAGCCGGCGAGATTCTCGCCGCCCTCGGGGGAGAGCTCGCGGAACGTCGGGTCCTGCGGACCGGGCAATGGATCGAGCGCGGTGGCGCGCGGCTGGAGCCGCTTGCTGCCGACCCGCGCCGCGCTGTCGAGGCGCGCGCGTCATGAGAGAAGGAATCGATGTCCGACGAGACGATGGCGGAGGCCGTACCGGCCCCCGAGTCCCCCGACCGCGAGCCGCCCGAGAGCGCGTCCCGCGCTGAAGCGAGGCCACCGACCGCCAATTCCGAGAGCAGCCCTGAAGCCGGCGAATCAAGCGGTACATCGCGTCCGCCGGCGCTCGGGCCCGACGGTCTGCCGCGCAAGCGGCGCCGGCGCGGCTCGCGCGGGGGCCGTAACCGGAAGCCCTCGGCCGGTGGCTCGGGTGGCAGTCAGGGAGCCGACCGCGACGAGAGCCCCGACGCGGACGCGGATGGCGCGGACAGCGGCGACCGGCGCGGGCACGACGACCACGCCGGCGCCGACCGCGGGCTGACCACCGATGACCTGGCCGAGACGGCCATGGAGGACGCCGGGCTGAAGAACCCGCCGGTGGGTGACACCCGCCCCGTGCCGAAGGTGCCGCCGACCCGGCCGCAGATCGGTGACTCGCGCCCGGCCGCGACCACCACCCCGTCGGGAACGGGCACCGGGGGCGGCGCGGACGCGGGTGCCGACGGCGGATCGGGCGACCGGAAGCCGGGTGCGCCGCGCAAGCGGCGCCGGCGCGGCGGCAAGGGTCGGAGCCGCACCGGCGGTGGTGGCGGCGGGAACCGGACCACCTCGGGCGGCGGTGGCGGCAACGCGAGTGAAGTGGTCACCGCGGCGGTCTCGGCCGATGACGGTCTGGACCTCGACGACCTGGACGACGAGACGTTGGCGCGCCGGCGGGGTCGGACCCGCAAGGGCCGTCCGACCGGTCGGTACCAGATGGTCGTGCACGTCGACGACCAGGGTGTGATCCAGATGGCGGTGCTCGAGGGTCGGGTGCTCGCCGAGCACTACGTCAGCCGCTCGCAGGACGACGCCACCTCCATCGACGGCAACATCTACCTGGGCAAGGTCCAGAACGTGCTGCCGGGGATGGAGGCCGCCTTCGTCGACATCGGCACCCCGAAGAACGGTGTCCTCTACCGCGGCGACGTCTCCTTCGACACGTCCGAGGTGGAGGAGGCGCAGCCGAAGATCGAGCGGCTCCTGAAGAACGGTCAGCCGGTCCTGGTGCAGGTCACGAAGAACCCCATCGGCGCCAAGGGCGCGCGGCTCACCCAGGAGGTGAGCCTGGCCGGCCGGTTCGTCGTCATGGTGCCGGGCCAGCCCACCACGTACGGCATCTCGAAGCGGCTTCCCGACGACGAGCGCCGACGGCTCCGGAAGGTGCTCGAGGGCATCCGTCCGGAGAACGCGGGGCTCATCGTGCGCACCGCGGCTGAGGGCGCGACCCCCGAGGAGCTCGAGCGCGACCTCGCGCGCCTGCAGGACCAGTGGAAGCAGATCTCGAGCCTCGTCGACCGGGGGAAGCCCGCGAAGCTCCTGTACAAGGAGCCCGCGCTCGTCGTGCGGGTGATCCGCGAGGAGTTCACCAAGGAGTACCGCTCGATCGTCATCGACGACCGGGCGCTCTACGAGGACGTGAAGTCCTACGTCGAAGCGATCGCGCCGGAGCTCGCGGAGCGCGTCGAGCTCTACGACGATCCCGATCTCCCGATCTTCGAGCGGTTCCACGTGCACGAGCAGCTGCACAAGGCGCTCGACCGCAAGGTCTGGCTCCCCTCGGGTGGCTCGCTCATCATCGAGCGCACCGAAGCGCTGACGGTGATCGACGTCAACACAGGCAAGAACGTGGGCAAGTCGAACCTGGAGGAGACCGTCTACGTCAACAACCTGGAAGCGGCCGACGAGATCGCCCGCCAGCTCCGGCTCCGGGACATCGGCGGCATCATCGTCATCGACTTCATCGACATGGAGATCCGCAAGAACCGAGACGAAGTGATCCGGGCGTTCCGGGAGGCCTTGGCTCGGGACAAGACCCGGACCCAGGTCTTCGACATCTCCGAGCTGGGCCTGGTGGAGATGACCCGGAAGCGGATCTCGGAGGGCCTGGTGGAGGCATTCTCGGAGACCTGCACCATCTGCGGGGGCCGGGGATTCCTCGTCGACGAGTCGATGCTGTAATCTTCACCGGTTCCCCCGCGAGTTCTGAGGACTTCACGCGCCATGTACGCAGTGATCGCCACCGGCGGTAAGCAATACAAGGTCGAATCGGGTCAGGTGCTGGACGTCGAGCGGCTCGGCACCGAGGCGGGCGAGGTCGAGCTCCGGCCCGTCCTGCTCGTCGACGGCGGCTCCGTGCTCGCCACCCCCGACCAGCTCGGTGGTGCGACCGTGACCGCGAAGGTCGTCGGCGAGGGGCGGGGCCCGAAGATCAACGGGTTCGTCTACAAGCCGAAGTCGAACAACCGGAAGCGCTGGGGTCATCGTCAGAAGTACACGACGATCGAGATCACCGCGATCACGAAGGGCTGAGGACATGTCGAAGAAGAAGGGCGCAGCCTCCTCCCGCAACGGACGCGACTCGAACGCCCAGCGGCTCGGCGTCAAGGTGTCGAGCGGTACCGTCGTGACGGCGGGGACGATCATCGTCCGCCAGCGCGGTACTCGTTTCCACCCGGGTGAGAACGTCGGTCTCGGCAAGGACGACACGTTGTTCGCGCGCAGCGACGGAACGGTGCAGTTCGGTCACCGCAAGGGTCGCAAGCTCGTGGACGTACTCCCTGAAGCTCCCGCTTCCTGAGCGACCGAGGCGCGTTGGGGCTCCCGGCGGAGAGCCGGTCAGAGTCGCTGCTTCGCTGCCCGTCGTTCGCCGCTCAGATTTCTCGAGTGAAGCGGACCGCGTGCCCGATAGCCTTCCTGCAGCATGAGTGACCGCAAGCACCGAGGGTTCGTCGATGAGGCGCAGCTCAACGTCAAGGGCGGCGACGGTGGCGCGGGCGCGGTCTCGATGCGGCGCGAGGCCCACGTGCCCAAGGGTGGTCCGGACGGCGGCGACGGCGGCAAGGGCGGCGACATCTGGCTCCGGGCCGACCGCAACGTCGCGTCGTTGCTGGCGTTTCGCGATCACCCGCACCGCAAGGCGAAGTCGGGCACGCACGGCTCCGGGAACCAGCGCCACGGCGCCAGCGGCGAGGACCTGATCGTGGCGGTGCCCGAGGGCACGACGATCCGGAACCACGAGACCGGCGAGATCGTGGCCGATCTCGTGAACCACGGCGACACGTGGCTCGCGGCGCGAGGTGGCCGGGGCGGTCGTGGCAACACGAGGTTCCTGTCGAACGCCCGGCGGGCACCGAGCTTCGCGGAACAGGGTGAGTACGGCGAGACCCAGTGGCTCGACCTGGAGCTCCGGCTCATGGCCGACGCCGCGCTGGTCGGGTTCCCCAGCTCCGGCAAGTCGACCCTGATCTCGACGGTCAGCGCGGCCAAGCCCAAGATCGCGGACTACCCGTTCACGACCCTGGAGCCGAACCTCGGCGTCGTGCGGTTCCAGGACCACGAGTTCGTCCTCGCCGATCTCCCGGGCCTCATCGAAGGGGCCGCCGAGGGACGAGGCCTGGGCCACCAGTTCCTGCGCCATGTCGAGCGGGCACGCGTCCTCGTCGTCCTCCTGGATCTCGCGCCGGTCGACGGCCGGTCTCCCGCGGAGCAGGAACGGGTGTTGCTCGACGAGCTCCGCCGCTACAAGCCCGAGCTGCTCGACCGGCCCCGCCTGGTCATCGGCACGAAAGCCGACGTGGCGACGCAGCGCTTCGACGGCCTCGTGATCTCCGCGGTCGCTCACGAGGGCCTCGTCGAGCTCCTCGGCCGGCTCGGCACGCTCATCGACGAAGCCCGGCGGTCCGAGCCCGAGCCGGCGCCGTTCGTGGTCTACCGGCCGGAGGAAGAGGGTTTCGTCATCCGGCGCGACGACGACGGCGCGTGGCGGGTCAGCGGGCGCACGGCGGAACGCGTCGTCGCGGTTGCCGACATGACGAACGAAGAGGCGCTCTCCTACGTTCAGGAGCGGTTCCGTCGGATGGGAGTCGAGAAGGCGCTGGCCAAGGCCGGCGCGCAGGAGGGTGACCTCGTTCGCATCGGTCCGGTCGAGCTCGAGTACATCGAGGGGCTCTGACGTGCTGGCGGTCGTGAAGGTCGGAACGTCGTCGGTCACCTCGCCGTCGGGCGAGATCGACGACGTTGCCCTCCGGAAGCTCTGCTCGGAGCTGGTGAGCGCGCGCCGGGCCGGCCACCAGGTGTTGCTGGTGTGCTCCGGAGCGATCGCCGCCGGGATGCCGGCCCTGGGGCTCGCGCAGCGACCGGCGGACATCGAGACCCTGCAGGCGCTGGCCGCGATCGGCCAACCCCGTTTGATGGAGCGGTTCGGGGCGATCCTGGCCGAGGACCAGGTCGTGGTCGGGCAGGTGCTGGTCACGCTGTACGACTTCGTCCACCGCGCGCAGTACCTGCACGCGCGCGACACCTTGCGGCGCCTGATCGAGCTCGGCGTCGTCCCGATCGTGAACGAGAACGACACCGTGGCCGAAGAGGAGATTCGCTACGGCGACAACGACCGGATCGCCGCGCTCGTCGCGAACATGGTGCGAGCGGAGGTCCTCGTGCTGCTCACCGACACCGCCGGGCTCTTCACCGTGGACCCGAGGCTCGATGCCGAGGCATCGCTCATCGAAGAGGTCGCCGCAGTAGACGAGGCGCTCGAGTCACTGGCCGGCGGCACCGGGTCGGTCCGGGGCAGTGGCGGAATGGCGAGCAAGCTCGCCGCCGCGAAGATCGCGTCGTGGTCGGGTGTACGCGCGGTGATTGCAGCAGCGGACCAACCGGGGGTGCTCGCCGACGCGTTCGCGGGCGCGGCCGTCGGCACGGTCGTCCAGCCCCACACGGAGCGGCTCCCGAGCCGGAAGCTTTGGATCGCCTTCGCCGTCGGCGCCAGTGGTCGCGTCATCGTCGACGACGGCGCGCGGCGGGCACTGGTGTCGCAGGGACGCTCGTTGCTCGCGGCGGGGGTGCGCGACGTCGAAGGGGAGTTCGAGGCCGACGCCGCGGTCGAGATCGTCGGCGAGGACGGCCGGGTGTTCGCGAAGGGCTTGGCGCGGTACTCGGCCCGCGGGTTGCGGGCGGTCGCGGGGAAGCGGTCCGGGGATCTCCCCGACGGCGCCCCGGCGGAGGTCGTCCACCGCGACGACCTCGTCGTGCTCTCGGCCTGACGGGCCCGGAATTCCGGGCCCCGGCGATCACGCGTCGTGGTCAAAATGATGAAAGGCCAGGAAATTCTTGCCTTGCCGTGTGGCCTAGGTCACACTGTGCGTGGTTCTCACCTGCCGGAACGGGGGGAGGGCCTGGTTGGACCCCCGCTCGTGGATGGGCGGAAACGGGGCTACCGGGCCCGCGGTAGAGGGGAGCGCGGGGCCGCAGCTGACACAGTCGCTGCGGTCCCGCTCGCGTCTTCTTGCGGTTCCCCGGAGGGCGACCGGTCGGCCGCGGTCGCCGGGCGCCCTGCAGCGGTCTTTCGCTGCGGCAGGTCGTGGCCAGGGTCGAATTCAACTGCCCTGGCTCTCCGCCCGATATGTCTGTGTGGACCTGACCTCGCTGCTCCGGGATGCAGTCGATCGCGACGCTTCCGACATTCACCTGCAGGCCTACCGACCGCCGGCGTTCCGAGTCGACGGTCGCCTGGTGAGCCCCAACGACGCCGCGCTCTCTCCCGAAGCGGTCGAGGCACTCGCCGTCGAGATGATGCCCGAGGCACCACGCGCGCGAGTTCGCGGCGACGAGCGAAGCGGACTTCGCGTACGAGATCCCGGGGGTCGGGCGCTTTCGCGTGAACGCGTTCGCCAGCAAGGATCGGTCGGCCTCGTGTTGCGCTACATCCGGTTCGAGATTCGCGACATCGAACAGCTCGGTCTTCCCCCGGTCGTCCGGCTCCTCGCCGAGCAGCCTCGCGGCCTGGTCCTCGTGACCGGTCGGATCGGAACGGGGAAGACCACGACGCTCGCCGCGATGATCGACCACATCAACGAGACCCGTGACGGTCACATCCTGACCATCGAGGACCCGGTAGAGATCCGCCACCACGACAAGCGATGCATGGTGTCCCAGCGCGACGTCGGGCTCGACACGCAGGGATTCCAACCCGCGCTCAAGCGCGCACTCCGGCAGGACCCGGACGTGATCCTGATCGGTGAGATGCGCGACCCGGAGACGGTGTCCGCGGCACTCTCCGCGGCAGAGACCGGCCATCTTGTCCTCTCGACCCTGCACACCGTGAACGCGACCGAATCGGTCAACCGCATCCTGGACTTCTTCCCGCCGCACCAGCATCTCCAGGTCCGTGCGTCATTCGCCGCCACGCTGCGCGGATCATCAGCCAACGGTTGCTTCCCCACGCGGACGGGCCGGGCCAGGTCCCCGTCGTGGAGGTGCTCGTCGGTACGGGCCACGTGTTTGACCGCATCGTCGTCCCCGAGAAGACCCACGAGCTCGAGGAGGTCATCGCCGAGGGCGGGTACTACGGGATGCAGACCTTCGACCAGCACCTCCTGGAGCTCTACCGCAACGGCGAGATCAAGCGCGCCGATGCCGTAGGGGCGGCTACCCAACCGCACGATCTTGTGCTCGCGATCGCGCAGGTCGACGCCGAGATCGCCGCGACGCCCGAGGCCGTGACGAAGAGTGCTCTGGGCGCCACCTGACCTGACTCATCCTCGCCCCGCCACCAGTCGTGCGAGCGGTTCAGACGATCAACGCGGCGGAGCTCGTCGATGCTGAGCGCGCCGTCGGCGACCCGCCGGAGGGCTGCCATGCGCAGCGTGTCCATGCCTTCCGAGACCGCCCAGCGCTCGATATCGCGGCGGTCGGCGCGGGCGCTGATCATCCGGCAAATGTCCGGCGTCATGGCCATGATCTCGTAGATCCCGATCCGGCCGTAGTACCCGGTGCCGGTGCACTCCGCGCACCCGACCGGCCGCCGGATGGCGCCCGAGTCGAGCAGCTCCTCGGGCAGGGCGAACCGGACCCGCGTTTCCTCGTCGACGTCGTGAGGCTCGGCGCACTCGCAGAGGCGGCGCACCAGGCGCTGGCCGACGACCGCGGTCAGCGCCGACGTCACGAGGAACGGCTCGACTCCCATGTCGATGAGCCGAAGCGGGACGGCGGCCGCGCTCGTGGTGTGGATGGTGGAGAAGACGAGGTGGCCGGTGAGCGACGCTTCGGCGGCGATGCGGGCCGTCTCGAGGTCGCGGATCTCGCCGATCAGGATCACGTCCGGGTCGGATCCGGAGAATGGACCGCAGCGCGAGCGGGAACGACAGCCCGGATCTCGTCTCCACCTGCATCTGCTTGATGCCTTCGACGCGGTACTCGATCGGGTCCTCGACCGCGATGATGTTCTGGCTGAAGCTGTCGATTTCGAGCAGGGTCGCGTAGAGCGTGGAGGTCTTGCCCGACCCCGTGGGACCGCTGGTCATGATCACGCCCTGCGAGGCGTTGAACAGCGACCGGTACCGCTCGAGCTCGTCGGTGGTGAAGCCGAGCTCGTCGAGCTCGATGACGCCGCTCACCTTGTCCAGCAGGCGCAGGATCGCGGCCTCGCCGAACGCGGTCGGCAGGGTCGCCATGCGCACGTCCACCTGCCGTTCGTTGATGGAGACCGAAAAGCGGCCGTCCTGGGGGAGCCGCGTCCTCGCAATGTCGATGCCCGCCATGATCTTCAGCCGGCTGACGATGGGGCGGTCCGCGCTGAGCGGCGCATCCGACGTGTCGTGCAACACACCGTCCACCCGGAGGCGCACCCGCAGCCTCGTTGGCGTGGGTTCGAAGTGCACGTCCGACACGCGTTCGGCAACCGCCTGCGCCAGGATCGCGTTGACCATCCGGATGATGGGGGCCTCTTCGGCGGTCGCCAGGATGTCACTGACGTCGTCGACTTCGTGGAGCTCGCCGGGGGCCTCCAGCAACGTGCTCTCGACGTTCGAACCCGTCCACATCCGGTTGATCGCGGCGTCGATCTGCTCGGGATCGGCCAGGACCGGCATGATGACCGCATCGAGGAGCATGGCAAGGTCGTCGACGGCGAACACGTCGCTCGGATCGTGCATCGCCACGGTGACGACGTCGTCGTGCCGGCTGATCGGAAGGGCGCGGTACCGCCGGGCGACCAACTCGGGCACCGATTGCGCCACCATCGAGTCGATGGAGGTGTCAGCGAGCACGATGTCGTCGAGACCCAGTCGCTCCACGAGCACAAGGAGGACGTCGGCACTCGAGACCAACCCGAGCGCGACGAGGGTCTCCCCGAGCCGGCGGCCGGTCTGGCGTTGGAGTTCGAGCGCGGCTTCGAGATCATGGGCCGAGATCAGCTCGCGTTCGACCAGCATCTCGCCGATGCGACGGGGCGTGGACGATTTCCGGTGACGTGGGGCGACGACCGCTGAGTGGTCGACGACCTCAGTCATCGCCGCCGTACCGCGACTCCGAGGGGCTTGGCTCGGCGAGATCGCCCCCGAGGAGCTTGATGCGAATCGCCGCCAGCTTCGAGCGCAGCGCGCCGGCGTCGACGACCACCGACTCGATGCCGGCCTCGAGTGCCGCGAGCGCAATCCCGGCCTGTTCGATCTCGGCCTGGCGGGCCAGATCCTCGGCGTGGCGCCGCTGCACTGCCGTCTCGAGGACGGAGGCCGCCTCGGTCGCGATCCGACCCGCGAGCGTCTCGGTCTCGTGGTGCACGCGGTCCCGAGCGGCTTCGGCGTCCCGCACTTCTCGCGCCAACCGGTCTCGCCGGTCACGGAGCTGCCTCTGCTCGCGCTCGAGCCGCTTCTTGATGCGACGGCGCTTCGCCTTGAGATCCGCGACACGGGCTTCGAGGTCGGCGAGCTCGCGTTCGGCGTCCACCCGATCCCGGGGAGCCGGATCCGGCTCCCCGGCCATATCCTTCGCGACCGCGACGAGTCGCCGCAGCTCGCGAGTGGGGTCGTCGCGGTCCTCCGGTGGGGTGGCCCGGCTCTCGAGCTCCTGGATCGTGGTCTCGAGGGCGGTCACCTCGACGCGGACGAGCTCGATCTCGGACCGGGCCTGCTTCAGCTGCGGCGCGGGATGCACGTGCGTCGGCACGAGCTTCCTCGACCTCCTGGACCGCCGACTCGAGGTCGGTGCGCGCCTGTTCGGCAGCTGCGAGTGCAGCAGCCCGATCCTGGCGGGTGACCGCGAGCTCGTCGCGCGCGGCGGCCAGCTCCCGGTGGGCGGCGGCCCGCGCGTCGGCATCGATCGAAGCCCGTTCGAGCTGGGCTCGGAGCTCCTCGAGCTCGGACTCCTGTTGCTGCGCGAGCGCACCAAGACGGACCACGTCCTCTTCCGACTCGCTTCGAGCCGCATCGAGCGCGGCCTCGGCCGACGTCGCCCTCGCGGTCGCGGCCGCACACGTCTCCTCCATGCGGCCGACATCGGCCCGTGCCGCGACCAGCTCGTTGAGCAGCTTGTCCATGTCCGTTCGGTGGCGAGCGATCTCGTCGATGGCCGCATCGCGGGACCGGATGGCCTCCATCGCCTCGGCGCCGGCTCGGGTGGTCGTGTCGCGGGCCGTCTGCAGCTCGGTCTCGAGGCGTTCGAGATCCTCCTGGTGCTTCCGCTCGTGTTCGGCGGCGGCCCGGCCTGCATCCGCCTCGTAGGTGCTCAGCTTGGTGGCCAGCTCTTCGATCTCGTTGGCGGCCAGGGTCCGGATCCGGGCGAGCTCCTGTTCGGACTCGGCGCGGATCCGCTCCACCGCATCCTCATCTGCGGCCGGCGTGGCCACGACCCCGGCCAGCTCGGCCCGCATTCGCTCGAGCTCGCCCTCGGCCTCGGCGAGCCTGCGGCGAGCGTCATCGGCTTCGACCTCGGCTCGCTGGCGACTCGCGGTGATCTCTTCCATCTGGGCCCGCGTCCGGACCTGGAGCTCGTCGCTCGCGTGCCGGGCCGCGTTGGCGGCGGCGAGCTCGGTCTCGATCCGCTGCACCTCGTCCTGGGCCCGGGCGAGATCACGGCGCGTCGCTTCGAGCTCGTCCGGTGCGTGGTCGAGCTCAGCCGGCGCCGGCGCGGGAGCGTCGGTTGCCGCGGGTTCGGGCGGCGGGCTCGGGCGTGATCGTGTTGAGGTTCGCCAACGTCTCGCGCGACGTCGACGGTGCGGGCGCGCCCCAGAGCTCGCTCGGCTGTGGCGGCGGGAACCCACCCGGTTGCGTGGCGAACACGAACTCCGCGTGCGAGGCGAACCCCAGCGCCCGGAGCGCGTCCTCCTCGGCCCGCAGTGCGGACTTCAGGCGCTTGCGGCCCTTGCCCCCGAACGGCGAGCCCTCCGCCGCTTCGGCGGCCTGGTCGACCTCGTCGTGGAGCGTCGCGATCGCCGCGATCTCGTCGGCAGTCGGGGCGTGGGGCGGCTCGGGGGCGACGGCCGCGGGGGGCGGCTCCGGAGCCGAAGCGGGCGCGGCGGGTTGCCCCCGATCCGGGGGCGCAGCTGAAGGAAGGAGGTCGTCAAGCGATCCGGGAGTGTCGATCCCATCGCCTGACGCCGGAACCAGCGGGGTCACGGTCCGTTGATCGGCCAGTCGCGGCTCGAAATTGAGCGGATGGCCGAGATTGCCCGATCGTTGATCGGGAGCGTGGCGCGGACCGAAAATCGGAAAACTAGACCGATCGGTCAAGGATTAGACTCGACGCCATGCCCGTCGCCGCTGTGACCGAGATGGGCCGCAGGGCGAAGGCAGCTGCGAAACACCTCGCCACCGCGTCCACCGGGGCGAAGGATGCTGCACTTCTCGCCGCGGCCGACGTCCTCCAGGAGCGGGCGTCCGAGGTCCTGGCGGCGAACCGTGCGGATCTCGACGCGGCCCGCGCCGGCGGGATGGAGGCGGGCCCACTCGACCGGCTGCGGCTCACGGAGGCCCGCATCGGGGCCATGGCCGCCGGGCTCCGTCAGGTCGCGACGCTCCCCGATCCCGTCGGCGAGGTGCTGGACGGCTGGCGGCGCCCGAACGGGCTCGAGATCGAGCAGGTCCGGGTGCCCCTCGGGGTCGTGGCGATCATCTACGAGAACCGACCCAACGTGACCTCCGACGCCGCCGGGCTCTGCCTCAAGTCGGGCAACGCGGCGCTGCTGCGGGGAAGCGGTAGCGCGCTGCAGACCAACCTGGCGATCGCGGGCGCACTGCGGGAGGGGTTCGCCAAGGCCGGGTTGCCGGAGGACGCGCTCGTGCTGGTGGACGACCCGTCACACGAGACGGCGATCGAGGTCATGCAGCTGCGGGAGTTCGTCGACTGCCTGATCCCGCGGGGAGGCGCATCCCTGATCGCCAGCATCCGCGAGAACGCGACGGTGCCGGTGATCATCGACGGTGACGGCAACTGCCACGTCTACGTGGACGTCGACGCCGACCTCGACTCCGCGTTCGACATCGTGATCAACGCCAAGACGCAGCGACCGAGTGTCTGCAACGCCGCCGAGTCGCTCGTGGTGCACGAAGCCGTCGCCGACGAGCTGCTGCCGCGCCTGTGCGCCGCGCTCGTGGCCGACGGGGTCGAGCTGGTGGGCGACGCGCCATCGCGTCAGCGGTTCCCGTCGATGGGCGAGGCGACCGAAGCGGACTTCGCGAGCGAGTTCCTTGCGTTGCGCATGAGCGTCGCGACGGTCGCGTCGATCGATGCAGCGATCGACCACGTGAACCGGAACGGGTCCGGCCACACCGAGGCGATTGTGACCCGGGACCTTGCTGCGGCGCGCCGATTCACCCATGAGGTGGATGCCGCGGCCGTCGTCGTGAACGCCTCGACCCGGTTCACCGACGGTGAAGAGTTCGGTTTCGGCGCCGAGATCGGCATCTCCACGCAGAAGCTGCACGCCCGCGGGCCCATGGGGCTGCGGGCGTTGACGACCTACAAGTACCTGATATGGGGCGACGGACAGGTGAGGAGCTAGTGAGAGCACGTGGCTGAACGATTCAGCTCGGTTGAGGACGTTGTGACGCGCCTTCGGGGCGCGGACTATCTGGCGGACACCGGCATCGCCGGCGTCGTGTACCTGGCCGACCGGCTCGAGAAGCCGGTCCTGGTGGAGGGACCCGCGGGAGTCGGCAAGACGGAGCTGGCCAAGGCGATCGCCGAGGTCACCGGCTCGCGGTTGATCCGGCTCCAGTGCTACGAGGGCCTCGACGAGTCCAAGGCGCTGTACGAGTGGAACTACAAGAAGCAGCTGCTGCGGATCCAGGCGGACCGTGAGCACGAGTCGGACTGGGAGACGGTCGAGGCGGACATCTTCGCCGAGCCGTTCCTGCTGACCCGCCCGCTGCTCGAGGCGATCCGGGCCGAGGAGCCGATCGTGCTGCTCATCGACGAGGTCGACCGGGTCGAGGTCGAGACCGAGGCGCTCCTGCTCGAGGTTCTCTCGGACTTCCAGGTCTCGATCCCGGAGCTCGGCACCATCGTCGGCCGGCAGCGCCCGATCGTCCTGCTGACGTCGAACAACACCCGGGAGCTCTCCGAGGCGTTGAAGCGGCGTTGCCTGTACCTGCACATCGACTATCCCGATCTCGAGCGCGAGAAGGAGATCGTGCGGGTGCGCGTGCCCGAGATCGACGAAGCGCTCGCCGAGCAGATCGCGCAGGTCGTGCGATCGATCCGGGCGCTGGACATCAAGAAGTCGCCCTCGATCTCGGAGACGATCGACTGGGCCCGCACGTTGCTGTATCTGGGCCACGGTGCGGTCGACGCGAAGGTGATCGACGAGACGCTGCACGTGCTCCTGAAGTACCAGACCGACATTGCCAAGGCGCGCAAGGAGCTGGTGGACACGCCGAAGGTGGGCACGGGGCTTCCGGCGTCACGCGGATGACCCGGTGCACTTCGCGAAGCTGTCCGCACACGATGACCCGCAACGAGTTGGAGATCCAGTCGGGCGTCGGCGACGGCGTGATGCTCGACGTCCTGCAGGGCTTCGTCCACGAGCTGCGCGCCGCCGGGCTCCCGGTCTCGATGACCGAGAACCTCGACGCCATGCGCGGGGTCGAACAGATCCCGTTGGCCGAGCGGGACGCGTTCCGCGAAGTGCTCGCCGCGACACTGGTGAAGAGCTTCCGGCACCGCCGGGCATTCGACACCGTGTTCGACGTCTACTTCTCCCTTTACGCCGGCGGCGTGGACGGCGACGGCGAGCCCGGCGGCGATGCCGGCGACATGGACGAGGCCGGTGGGGTCCCCGGCCAGCAGGGCAGCGGCGGTTCCGGCGAGGGCATGAGCAACGAAGAGCTCGCCGAGATGCTGATGGCCGCGCTCATGAACATGGACCAGGACCAGCTCCGTCAGCTCGCGGCGATGGCCGTTTCCCGCTTCGCCGGGATGGAGCCCGGTCGGCCGGTCGGGGGGACGTACTACCTGTACCGGACCCTGCGACAGCTCGACTACGACGCGCTCGCGGGCCGGTTGATGGAGCGCGCCGCGCAGCAGGGCCGCGGTGAAGGTGGCGAGGGTGAGCCCGAAGAGAGCGATCTCCAGGCCCGGTTCGCCCGCGAAGAGTACGAGCGCCGGCTCCGCGAGCTCCGGGACATGATCGAGGCCGAGATCCGGCGCCGGTTGGTCGCGGACCGGGGGGTCGAGGCGATGGCGCGGACGCTGCGCAAGCCGCTGCCCGAGGACATCGACTTCATGCACGCGTCGCGCGAGGAGATGCAGCAGCTCCAGCGCGCGATCGAGCCGTTGACCCGGGCGCTCGCGGCGCGGTTGGCGCAGCGGAGGAAGCGCAAGAACCGCGGTCACCTGGACTTCCGGTCCACGGTCCGGCACTCGCTGTCGTACGGCGGTGTACCGGCCGAGCCGAAGTTCAAGAGCCCGCGGCCGTCGAAGCCCGAGATCATGGTGGTGGCGGACATCTCCGGATCCGTCGCGAGCTTCGCCCGCTTCACGCTGCAGTTCGTCTACGCCATCGCCGGGCAGTTCTCGAAGGTCCGGTCGTGGGTGTTCATCGACGGCATCGACGAGGTGACCCGGTTCTTCCAGGAGTCCGACGAGCTGACCGAAGCGGTGCAGCGGGTGAACACCGAGGCGGATGTCGTCTGGGTCGACGGCCACTCGGACTACGGCCACGCGTTCGAGGTCTTCCGCGACCGACACCTCGCCGAGATCACCCCGAAGACGTCGATCATCCTGCTCGGCGACGCGCGCAACAACTACCACGCGTCGTCGGCGTGGGTGTTGAAGGACCTCCGCCAACGGGCGCGGCGGCTGTACTGGCTGAACCCGGAGCCCCGCGGCTACTGGGACACGGGCGACTCGATCGTCTCCGAGTACGGCGTCCACTGCGACGGCGTCTACGAGTGCCGCAACCTCCGCCAGCTCCAACGCTTCGTCTCCGCCGTCGTCGAGCAGTAGCCCCCGGCCCCCGCAACTTTTGGCGTCACCAGGGCCCCGCCGGAGTGCCCTCGACGACGCCAAAACGGGGGGGGGGGGGCTAGTCGCGGGGGTCGCGCCACATGGTCCAGACCGGGGGGCCGGATCGCACGGGGGAGAGGGTCTCGCGCAGCTCGAACCGGCGGCGGGCGTACCACGCGAGGTTCGACTCCTTGTCGGTCTCGAGGTACGCGGGGATGCCTTCCCGATCCAGCTGTTCCAGCGTGTGGTCGACCAGCCGGGCACCGACCCCCTCGCCCTGGTGGCGCGGATCGACGCCGAGCAGGCCGAGGTACCAGTGCAGCCCCTTTGGATGCACCTTGTCCGTCGCGTTCAGGTAGCGCACCGAGTCGGCGACACGCGTCGGGGCGTGCGGAAAGAGGACGGCCATCCGGGCGAACAGGATCGCCTGGCGACGCGCCGGGATCGGGTAGCCCGCGGGTGGCAGCCAGGACGCCGCGCCGATCACGCCGCTGCTGTCCATCGCGACATGAACCGCGCCGAACGGCAGCGCGTCGAGCAGGGTCCCGCGGAACGTTCCTTCGGTGATGCGGAGGCGGGCGGGACCCTTCGGGAACAGGAAGGCGAACAGCGGCGAGTCGTCGAAGGCCCGGGCCAGAGTGCGAGCGGTCTCGTCGACGAGCGCGCGACTCAGTGGCTCGATCACAACGGTGTCCACGCGGACCGAGGCTACCGGTGCGGCCCGACGGTGCCCCCACCCGCGTCGACGTTCGCCGGGTCGGGCCGCCTCCCGTCCAGCAGGGCCCAGGCGCGATCGGCGACCCGCGCCAGTGCGAACAGCTGCGCCCGTTCGCGCAGCCGAAACGTCTGGCCGTTGCGTCCCACCAGCAGCGATGCCCCGAGCTGGTCGAGGGTGGCCACGGCGAGGTCGCCGGGCCCGCTCTCACCCTCGGCGACCGACGGCGAGGCCATCGTGCCGGTGGCCAGCGCGTGCAGCTGGTTCGGGTCCGGCGCCGCTCCGGCCGCCGCGAGCAGCTCCGTGCCATGCAGCAGCGCGCTCCACTCGGCCAGGAACTCCTTCTTGATGTGGGCGACGAGCCGGTCGCCGAGGGCAACGGCGGTCGGCGCCTCGCACAGCGCCGCCGCGGACTCGAGCGCATCGAGTCGAGGATCGGGGAACCGGCCGACGATGCGGACCTCCTCGACCGAGGCGCCGTCCACCTCCTCGACCTCCTTGACCAGGACGGCGATCAGGTCGATGTCGGCCAGGCGGACCGCGAACTCGTCGATGACGACACCCTGGTCCCGTTCGAGGACGTCGATGCCGACGATGTCGCCGCGGACGGCACCAATGCGGGACGCCACGAGTCCCAGAGCGCCCGGGCGGTCCGGGAGCCAGACGCGCACCAGCACGCTTGCTGACTCACCCATGCACACCACCTTACGGAAAACATGGATCCTCAGCGTTACGGACCTGTGAACAGAGGCGGCTCGTATGCTCGGCCCGGTGAGTGATCGGCCGGAGCGACTCGGAATCCTCGGTGGCACCTTCGACCCCGTCCACATCGGGCATGTCGTCGCGGCCGTCGACGTGCGCGCCACCCTGGGTCTCGACCGGGTGCTCATGGTCCCGGCCGGAGATCCCTGGCAGAAGCGCGACCAGGTCGTGGCGTCATCGGAGCAGCGGTTCGCGATGGCCGAACGGGCGAGCCGGGGCATCGCCGGGGTCGAGGTCTCGCGCCTCGAGCTCGATCACGACGGCCCGTCGGTGACGGCGGACACGCTCGAACGCCTGCAGTCTTCGGACTCCGAGCTGTTCCTGCTCCTCGGGGCGGATGCGGTGGCGAACATGCCGACCTGGCGCAGGCTGGAGGAGACCCGGCACCTCGCGACGATCGCGGTCGTGGAGCGCGCGGGCGAGCATGCCGAACCACCCGGTCCGGGCTGGCGGTTCGAACACGTGACCATCCCGCGCCTCGACGTCTCGTCCTCCGAGATCCGCCGCCGCGTCGGTGCGGGACTGCCGATTGACGGGCTCACCCCGCCGCTGGTCGTGGATTTCGTCCGGGATGAGGGCCTCTACACTCTCCGCTGATGGCGCAACGTGGTGGCGGCACGATGGTCGACGAGCCGCATCACGAAACCCGACGGGACCGGAGGGCGGGCGTGAAGCCGCGACCCGGTGACGATGTGGGCTCGCCCGGTGCACGCCAGGCCCGACGGCAGAAGGCGCGGCGGCGGCACTTCTGGCTCATGCTCGGCGCGGTCGCGGTGCTGCTGGGCCTGACCGTCGGGTTCGGCGCGATCATCCGCAACGGCTCGGACGATTCCTCGAAGGGTGCCCCGGCGGCGGACCGGGCCGGCGCCACAGGAACCCCCGCGGTCCTGCTGTTCGGGCATCGAGGGGCCGGTGGTGGGATCGATCTCCTGGTCCTCGTCGGTTCCGGGCGTGGGTCGGCTTCGGTCCTCCTCTTTCCCGTCGCGACCCAGGTCGAGGTCCCTTCGCTCGGGCCCCAGGCGCTCGCGGACCTGCCCGACGAGGCCGGGCTGCTCCAGACGACGATCGAGAACCTCGTCGGCGTGAAGGTGGCCCAGACCGTGATGGTCGACGACGCCGGGTTGAACGCCGCGCTGGCCGCGGCAGCCCCGATGAACGTCGACCTGAACCGCGAGGTGGAGTTCGCGGACCTCGCGGCGGGGATCGTGCCCGCCGGACCGACCCGCCGGTCGGCGGGTGAAGCCGCTCAGCTGCTCGTGGCCCCGCAGGCCGGGAGCGAGCTTGACCGGCTCGTCACCGTGCAGGACGTGCTGGAGGCATGGATGCGCAGGCTCCGGAATCCCGCCGATCGCGCGGGCGACGGTGCGAGCGCAACCCGGGTTGGCGGCGTTGGTCGCGGCGGCGAAGGCGGGGGACCGGCGCACGGACACGCTTCCGGTCGACTCGGAGACCACCGGTGGCGGCGAGCGCTTCGAGCCCCGCACCGCTGACGTCGCGCGGTACGCGAAGGCCGCGTTCCCGGACACGCAGCTGGTCGTCGGCGGGAGCCGACCCCGAGTCGAGATCCTCAACGGGACCGGCGCAGTCGGCCTCGCCCAGACGATCGCGGCACGGATCGTCCCGGTGGGCGGTCAGGTGACCCTCACCGGCAACGTCCCGAACTTCGGGCTCGCCGAGACCCAGATCGTCTACTACCGGCGGTCGGATCGCGCCTCGGCCCAACGACTCCGGAAGGCGGTTGGCTGCGGGGTGTTGAAGCAGGCCGACCGGGCCATCGGGGTGGTCGACGTCACGATCCTCGCCGGGGCAGACTGCTTCCGGACGGGCGAGACGCCGACTCCATAGCGTGAAAGGACACCACCTGGACTCCCATCGACGGGCAATCACTGCCGCACGAGCCGCCGCGGACAAGCTGGGCGAGAACACGATCGTCCTCGACGTCGGGGACATCATCGGGATCACCGATGTGTTCGTGATCACCAGCGGTGCGAACACCCGGCAGGTGCGAACGATCTGCGACGAGGTCGAGCTGGCGATCAAGCGAGACGGCGGCGAAGCCCCGCGCCGCGTGGAAGGGCTCGAAGCGGCATCGTGGGTGCTGCTCGACTACGGAGATCTCGTGGTGCACGTGTTCCTCGAAGAGACCCGCGACTACTACGCGCTCGAGCGGCTCTGGACCGATGCGCCCCGGATCGACTGGGAGCCTTCGGCGCAGGCGGCGCGCTAGCCGGCGCGTCCCGGTTTCGACCCAGGGCCGCATCGGGACGCCGCGCTCGCCCAGCGCGTCCTTGAGCTCTCGGACACCAAGGTTCCGATCGAGCCGGGGGGAGTAGAGGATCGAGCTGATGATCGCCGCCGACGCACCGCCGTGGGTCAGCCCGTCCGCGATGTGCTCGGGGTTGCCGGCTCCGCCGGAGGCGATGACGGGAACGTTCACCGCGTCGGCGACCGCGTGGGTGATCTCGAGGTCGTATCCCGATGCGGTGCCATCGTTGTCGATGCTGTTCACGACGATCTCGCCCGCGCCGAGATCTTCGCCGCGGCGCACCCATTCGATCGCGTCCATCCCGGTCGCGAGCCGCGCCCCGTCGATGAACACCTCGTAGCCGCTCGGGATGTCCGGCGAACGCTCGACCCGCTTCACCTGCGTGCTGAGGACGATGCACTGCCGCCCGAAGGCTTCGGCGCCCTGCCGGATGATGTCCGGTTCCCGGACCGCCATCGAGTCGATGCTGATCTTTTCCGCGCCTGCCTTGAGGACCTCGTACATGTCCTCGATGGAGCGGATGCCGCCGCCGACCGTGAAGGGGACGAAGACGTGCTCGGCGACGCCGCGGACCGTCTCCAGATCGATCTTCCGCTTCTGCGCGCTCGCGGTGATGTCGTAGAAGACGATCTCGTCGATCTGGTCGTCGTACAGCCGGCGACCGAGCTCGGTGGCCGGGGCGACGTCGATGTTGTCCTGGAACTGCTGGGCCTTCGTGACCCGGCCGTCGACCACGTCGAAGCAGGCGATGAGCCGTTTGGTCAGCATCCGGCACCATCCCAGGCGGCGAAGCCGCGCAGGATGCGGAGACCCAGCTCGCCGCTCTTCTCCGCGTGGAACTGGGTCGCGATCACGTTGTCCCGCGCGACGACGGAGCAGAACTCGACGCTGTAGTCGGTCACGCCGAGGACATCGTCCGCGTTGGTCGGGTCCGCGTAGTACGAGTTCACGAAGTAGCAGTACGTCGAGTCCGGGAGGTCGGCGGTCACCGGGTGGGACCGGGTGAACCGCACCGCGTTCCAACCGATCTGGGGCACCCGGTTCGTGTCGGGGAACCGGCGGACCTCACCCTCCAGCCAGCCGAGACCGTCGACCGGTCCTTCCTCGCTGCGCTCGAAGAGCACCTGGAGCCCGATGCAGATGCCGAGGAACGGCAGCCGTTCGTCCATCACGGCGTTGCGCAGCGGCTCGATCAGCCCGGAATCGGAGAGCGAGGTGATGGTGGCACGGGCGGCGCCGACGCCGGGCAGGATGAACCGGTCCACCCCGTCGACGTCCGCCGGGCCGGCGACGAGTCGAGCCTCGAGGCCGAGCCGATCGAGGGCGTACATCACGCTCGGGGCGTTGCCGGCCCGATAGTCGACGACGCCGATCATGACGAGCTCCGGTGGCGGGTTGGGGACGGCACGCGGTTGGAGTCTACGGAGCAGGGTCCCCGGGGCTCGGAGCGTTAGAACGGAGCCAGTGCGTACACCCGCACGTTCCCGTCGCGATGCAGGACCTGGAAGGGGTAGACCGTCTCGCTGACGAAGCAGCTCGCGTCGTACTTGTCGGCGATCTGTTCGACTTCCTCTCTGGTGAGCCGGTTGTACGCCACCCGGAGATCGTCGAGATCACCGTGCCAGCCCGGTCCGTCGAAGTAGCCCGATCCGCCGACGAGGTCGTCGATGCGCGACTTCCATTCGGGCAGGCGGTCGTAGGGGATGGCCTGCCAGTTCGCGACCTCGGGGCGCTCGGACCGGTCGAACGCATCTTGGCGGTCGACGGGAATGATGCAGCGAGTGTCGGTGGGCGTGTTCTCGCGGATCCAGTCGAACGCCCTGGCTTCGTGGTCGACGGTGGTCCATGCGGCGAAGTTGCGCCGAATCATGCGCGGGCCGGCGAACAGCGGGGAAGTCGGCAGGATCGCGACGGCGAGGGTCGCGGCGACGACGAGCGTCGCGTCGCGGCGCCCGCGGCGGCGCTTCCGGCGGGAGGCTCCCTCGGGCTTCGCGAGCCGGCGCGCGTAGCGGAAGGCCTGGAAGAAGAAGATCAGCGGGACCATGAGCGGGAACGACCGCAGCGGCATGAGCCGGAGGTAGTCCCAGTAGTGGATCGCTCGCGCGGGGAACGCCAGCACGAAGGGCACTGCCGCGACAATCTGGAACACCGCGAAGAACCGTTGGGTGAGATTCCGGTCGGACTTCGAGCACGACCAGATGTTGAACGCGAACATGGCGAACAGCGTCGCGAGGTGCAATGTGAGCTGCGCGCCGACCAGGGTCTTCCCGCTGAAGAACGGATCGGTGTGGTACGGGATCGCTTCGAGCACGACGAAGCGCTGCATCGCGGCCGACGACTCGCCCAGGGCGCCGAGCGCGCCGATGATTCCGGGGACGGCGAGGAGGATCGCGAGCCAGCACCAGCGCAAGGTGGCGCGGCGGGTGTCCCGGAGTGCGAGCAACGAGATTCCCGTTGCCCAGGCCGACCACAACCCGACCGCAGGATGAAAGCTCACGGTGAGGCCCAAGAGCGCGAGCGCGAGCGGGACGCGCTTGTAAGTGATCGCGATGAGGGCGCCGAGGAAGCAGGCGTACGCGACGGTCTTCGCCTCGAAGGTCCCGAGGATCCACTCGCTCCCGATGAGCGTCTGATTGCTGAAGAGCCAGAACGTGATCGCGAACGCGGCCGGCCAGAGCGTGAGGCCGAACCGGGTGCCGAGCCGGATGAGCAGGTACCCGAGCAGGGGCCAGAACACGAGTCGACCGAGCCAGCCGAAGGCGTCGATCGACATGACGTTCGCAACGGGCGCGAAGAGGTGGTCGAACAGCCAGTGCTCGCTGAAGTTGCCGGAGAACGTCCAGTCGCCCCGGAGGTAGTTCGGGTCCGCGACCCGCTTGACCAGCGGGAGGTACAGCTCCTCGCTCAGCCGCGGGACCGGCCACCCGTAGAGCAGCAGGGTGACGAACAGGACCAACAGGGTGGGAAGTGCGAAGCGCCGAGCGCCCGCCGTGGCGCCGCGTCCAGCATTTCTCGCCCCGTCGACCATCCCGGCGGACTCTAGGGCCGTGCTGCTCGATTCTCAGTGACGCGGTGGCACCGGGTGGCTCACGCAGCCGGCCGACGGCCCGTGAAGGCAGCCAGGCGTTCGATGGGAGAAACGCCTGCGGGTACCTCGACCGCTTCGGCGAACGTGTCGCCGTCGCGCATCGTCGGTGCGATGGCGGTGTGGGCGTAGGCATCGACCTCGGCGACGAGCCGGTCCGAGGGTTCGTAGGTCTGGCCGGTCGCGATCGCGAGATCCCAACCGTGCACGAGTCCGTCCAGCACGACAAAGCGGGCGAAGGCCTCGCCCGGCATCTCGCCGAAGGGTGCGGCGACGGTCCGCTCGAGCGCGCCGGGCGAGCGGATTGCGCTCATCAGACCGGCGAGGGCAGTCCCCGCCCGATTGACGACGTCGGGACCTTCGGCGACGTCGCCGGGGACATCGGGTGGCGCCTCACCCCGAAACGCGGCGGCGAACATGGTCGCGCCCCCGATCATGTGCCCGAGGACTCCGCGGACGGTGAAGTTCGCGCACGGTGTCGGTGCGTCGAGCTCGTCGGGCGTGATCCCGGATGCGACGTGACCGAGCAGTGGTTCGAGCTCGTCGAGCTGTTCGAGCGGTCCCATGTCGAGGTCTCCTCGTGTCGATGCGGTGGTGCGGGTCTGATCGTCGCGCAGGTGCCGGGCCGCCAGCTCGGTCGCTTCACGGTCGCGGCCGTGGACGATGAGTCGCTGAACTTCGTCGGGCCATCCGATGTCGGCCGGGTCAACCTGCTCCATGCCTCCACCCTGCACCAGGAACGCCGGCGTCGCATCGGGCAGATCACGCATTCGTGGATCACCGCTCCATGGGTAGAACGTCGCATCGTGGCGGGACCGGGCGGGGGAGTTTGTGTGATTCGGCCGATGCGCCTCACGCCGGCGGCCCTGATGATGGTTGCCGGGCCGGAACCGTCCCGGCCGAGGACCAGGGGGTGCCGATATGCACGCGACGACCAACGACGTACCGCTCGAGATGAAGGTCGATGACATCGAGACACGCGGCGTGACGTGGGGTGGAATCACCGTTCGTCATGTCGTCCTGCCGGCCGGCGTGGACTTCACGCCGCTGTTCCTCGGCTTGCCCGACGACCGGTGCCAGTGCCCGCACTGGGGAGTTGTGACCGGCGGCTCGATCACCGTCAGCTACTCCGACGGGACCGAGGAGACCACCCGTGCCGGTGATCTCTTCTACTGGCCGGGCGGCCACACCGGATGGACCGAGGAGGGCGTCACCTTCATCGAGTACAGCCCGGCGGACGCGATTCAGCCGGTGCTCGAACACCTCGCGGCTCAGCTTTCGCCGTCGCCGTGAGTGGCTGTGCGTCTGCGCCCTTGGGTTGCCACTACGGTCGATTCCCATGTCAGATGGCCGCGCGGACGCCGTGAACGACGCGGATCCGCTCGCCGTGATGCGCCGCGCGCTGGCGGATTGCGATTGGCAGGGCGCGTATGACGCGGCGGCGAGGAGCACCCAATCGCCCGACGCCACGCCGGCGCTCGAGGCCGACCGGCTCGATGTGCTCGCGGACGCGGCGTGGTGGCTCGGGCGGCTGGACGAGTGCATCGAGGCACGCGAGGGCGCCTACTCGCGCTACGAAGAGCTCGGAGACCGTCGGCGGGCCGGACAGTGCGCCGTGTGGCTCTACGAGCACTACTGCTTCAAGGCTCGGCCCGCGATCGCCGGCGGCTGGCTGCGCCGGGCGCGCCGTGCGCTCGAGGGCGAGCCGGAGTCGGAGGAGTACGGGGCGCTGCGGCTGCGCGAAGCCGAGATGGCCCACGGCAGCGGGAATCTCGAGCTGAGCGCGACTGCGGCGCGCGAAGTGGTCGAGCTCGGTCGGCGCCTGAGGTCGCCCGACCTCGAGGCCGAGGCGCTCCAAACGCTCGGACGGGTGCTCATCGATGCGGGTGACCCGGTCGAGGGGCTGGCCACACTGGACGAGGCGATGCTCTTCGCGGTGGAAGGGCGGCTCCGCCCGTACTCCACCGGCAAGGTGTACTGCAGCCTGATCAGTGCGTGCGAGGCGCTCGGCGATCTCCGCCGCGCGGCGGAGTGGAGCGAAGCGACCGATCGGTGGGCGCAACGCCATCCGTTCGCCGTGTTCCCGGGTCTGTGCCGGGTGCACATGGCGTCGTCGCTTCGGACGCGTGGCGAGTGGGGAGAGGCCGAGGAGCAGGCGCTGCGAGCCTGCGAGGAGCTCGACGAGCTCAACGTGACCAATGCTGCGGCCGGATACGCGGAGATCGGCGAGATCCGCCGCCGGATCGGTGATCTCTCCGGCGCGCAGGACGCGTTCAGCCGCGCCGAACAGCTGAGCGGCCAGCCCCAGCCCGGGCTCGCGCTGCTGCGACTGGCGCAGGGAAACGTGGAAGCGGCGATCGCGATCATCACGCGGACGCTCGACGAGATCACCTGGGATCGCCTCGGGCGTGCCCGTCTCCTCCCGGCTCGCCGCGCAGATCGCCATCGCGGCGGGGGATCTGGCCGGTGCGGAGGAGTCGCTTCACGAGCTGGAATCCATCGCGTCGGACTTTGCGAGCGCGTCCCTGGCTGCGGCGGTGCTGTCGACGCGAGGCCGGTTGCAGCTCGCGTCGGGTGACCGGTCTGCCTGCGCGACGCTCCGGCAAGCGGCCGAACACTGGCAGGAGCTCGGTGTGCCGTACGAGGTCGCCACCGCGCGGATGTTGCAGGGGGCCGCGTGTCGACAGGTGGGTGATCTCGATGGGGCGGCGGCATCGTTCGAAGCCGCGGGCGCGCGGTTCGAGCAACTGGGCGCGGGCCTGGATCTCCGGAACCTGCGCGAGATCACCAGCGCGACGCCGGACCTGCCGTCCGGGCTGAGCCAGCGCGAGGCCGAGGTGTTGCGGCTCGTGGCTGCGGGCATGACCAACCGGCAGATCGCCGAGGTGCTCTCGCTCAGCGAGAAGACCGTCGCGCGGCATCTGTCGAACATCTTCACCAAGATCGACGTGAGCTCACGGTCGGGCGCGACCGCGTTCGCGTTCGAACGTCGGATCGTGACCGGCCCGGGGTTTCCGTAGCGACTGATCGCTCAGCCCGATATATAACGGCCAAAAAGAACAGTGGAGCTGATGGGACTCGAACCCACGACCCCTTGCATGCCATGCAAGTGCTCTAGCCAACTGAGCTACAGCCCCAGAGGGAACTTCCAAGGTATCAGTCCGTCCCCGGATCGTCGGACTACTACCCCGCTCGATGGCGGTGCTGCGCCTACGCTCGCTCGACGATGACCGACGCGGACGCACGAACCGACGACCCGACCCCCTACCGCTACGACGCTCGGCTCGCGAACGAGATCGAGACGAAGTGGCAGGACCGCTGGGAGACCGAGCACACCCTCTGGGCGCCCAACCCGGAAGGGTCGCTGCGCGAGGGGTTCGACGCGGTGGCGGACCGGCGGAAGCTCTTCGTGCTCGACATGTTCCCCTACCCGAGCGGGAAGGGGCTCCACGTCGGCCATCCGCTCGGCTTCATCGGCACGGATGTGTACGCGCGGTTCAAGCGGATGACCGGGCACAACGTCCTCCACACGATGGGCTACGACGCGTTCGGGCTCCCGGCCGAGCAGTACGCGGTGCAGACCGGCCAGCACCCACGCGTCTCGACCGAAGCCAACGTCGCGAACATGCGCCGGCAGCTCCGCGCGCTCGGGCTCGGGCACGACCCGCGCCGCAGCGTCGCGACGACCGACCCGGCGTACTACCGCTGGACGCAGTGGATCTTCCTCCAGCTGTTCGACTCCTGGTACGACGAGGACGCAGATCGCGCCCGGCCGATCGACGAGTTGATCCCGGTGCTCGAGTCCGATCCGGACGCCGGCTGGGCCGGCCTGGACTCGACCGGGCGGCGCGCGCGCTCGTCGACTCGTACCGGCTCGCGTACCTGGACGAGGCCCCGGTCAACTGGTGCCCCGCGCTCGGCACGGTGCTCGCGAACGAAGAGGTGACGACCGACGGGCGCAGCGAGCGCGGGAACCACCCGGTGTACCGGCGTCCCCTGAAGCAGTGGATGCTCCGGATCACCGCGTACGCCGAACGGCTGCTCGCCGACCTGGACCCGCTCGACTGGACCGACTCGATCAAGCGCATGCAGCGCAACTGGATCGGCCGCAGCGAAGGCGCCGAAGTCGACTTCGCGGTCGAGGGTCACGAGGACGCGGTCATCACCGTGTTCACGACGCGCCCGGACACGCTCTTCGGCGCGACGTACATGGTGCTCGCGCCGGAGCACCCGCTGGTCGATCAGCTCACGCCCGGTCGAGTGGCCCGGCGCGTCGCTCGGCGAGGACATCAACGACGTCCCGGTCTCGTGGCGCGGGATCTTCGGCGCCGAAGCGGATCCCGGCCGAGGCGGTCCGGAAGTACCGGGAGTTCGCGGCGCGCAAGAGCGAGCTCGAGCGCCAGGCCGAAGGCAAGGAGAAGACCGGCGTCTTCACCGGAGCCTTCGCCACCAACCCGGTCAACGACCAGCCGATCCCGATCTTCGTCGCCGACTACGTGCTCATGGGCTACGGCACCGGCGCGATCATGGCGGTCCCTGCGCACGACCAACGCGACTTCGAGTTCGCGCAGGAGTTCGAGCTCCCGATCCACGGCGTGATCCAGCCGCCGCCTTCCTGGTTCGAGGACCACGGCATCGCGCCGGGCACGCCGGCCGCGCAGTGGCCCGAGGCCTTCGTCGGCGACGGGGTCGCGATGGGCTCGGCGAACGACGAGGTCTCGCTCGACGGGCTGGCCGTCGTCGACGCGAAGCAGGCGATCAACGCGTGGCTCGAAGCGCAGGAGCTCGGGTCCGCCACCGTCACCTACAAGCTGCGGGACTGGCTCTTCAGCCGGCAGCGCTACTGGGGCGAGCCGTTCCCGATCGTCTACGACGAGCACGACCTCCCGGTGGCGGTGCCCGACGCGCTGCTCCCGGTCGAGCTCCCCGAGATCATGGACTTCGAGCCCGAGATCGTCGCCGACGACGTGGAGAGCGTGCCGCTCCCACCGCTGGCCCGCGCCGAGGCCTGGGTCACGGTGGACCTGGACATCCCGCTCCCCGAGTGGGCCGGCGACGGCAGTGGCACCAAGACCTACCGCCGCGAGCTGAACACGATGCCGCAGTGGGCGGGATCCTGCTGGTACTACCTCCGCTACCTGGACCCGACGAACGAGAACGAGTTCGTCGGGCCCGCGGCGGAGCAGCTACTGGATGACTCCGGGCCCGGGTGGGGTGGACCTGTACGTCGGCGGGGTCGAGCACGCGGTGCTGCACCTGCTCTACGCGCGGTTCTGGCACAAGGTGCTCTTCGACCTCGGCCACGTCTCGACGCCGGAGCCGTTCCAGCGGTTGTTCAACCAGGGCTACATCCTCGCCGATGCGTTCACCGACGAGCGCGGCTTCTACGTGGAGGCCGCCGAGGTCGTCGAGCGCGACGGAGCGTTCTTCCACGGCGACGTCGAGGTCGGGCGCGAGCACGGCAAGATGGGCAAGAGCCTCAAGAACGCGGTCGCGCCCGACGACATCGGCCGCGACTACGGCGCCGACACGCTGCGGCTCTACGAGATGTTCATGGGACCGCTCGACGCGAGCCGCCCGTGGAACACCGGCGACATCATCGGTGTGCACCGGTTCCTGCAGCGGCTCTGGCGGAACGTGATCGACGAGCAGACGGGCGAGCCGCGGGTCACCGCCGAGCCCGCCGACGACGAGACCCGCCGGCTGCTGCACCGCACGATCGCGGCCGTCTCCGCCGACATGGACACGCTGTCGTTCAACACCGCGATCGCGCGGCTGTTCGAGCTGAACAACCGGCTCACCCAGGTCGTCGCGGAGGCGGGGGAGGCACCCGAGGAGATCGCCGTCCCCCTCGTCCTGATGACCGCGTCGCTCGCACCGCACATGGCGGAGGAGCTCTGGGAGCGGCTCGGTCACGAAGACTCGCTGGCCTACGAGGACTTCCCGACCGCGGATCCGCAATGGCTCACCGTCGAGACGGTCGAGATCGCGGTCCAGCTCAACGGCAAGGTGCGGGCGCGGCTCACCGTCGCCGCGGATCTCGACGAGGCCGGGACCGAGGCTGCGGCGCGCGCGGACGAACGGGTCGCTGCGCTGCTCGAGGGGACGACCGAGCGCAAGGTGATCGTCGTGCCCGGCCGCCTGGTCAACTTCGTCGTCGGCTAGCCGCGTCGGGTCCATGCTGGTGCACCGCTTGTCGCCGACCACGCGGGCGCAGTTCACGCATGTGCCCGAGCTCGACCGGGAGCGAGCCCGCGTCATCGTGGTACCGGTGCTCACCCCGGGTGTGGTTGCGATGACGCTCGGCCGGTGGATCCTCGTGCGGCGCGGCCGCGAGCACGACATCGATCTGATCGCGCACGAGCTCGTCCACGTGCAGCAGTGGCGTGAACGCCGCGCGCTGCCGTTCCTCGCCCGCTACTTCGGCGAGTACCTGCGCTCCCGGCTCGCGGGGGAGCCGCACTGGGCCGCGTACGCCGCCATCTCCTTCGAGGTGGAAGCCCGCGTCCGCAGCGGCGCCTGACCCGTACCGTCCCGGGAGCGGCTCTGGTACGGTCGCGGCTTCCCCCCTGCACTTCCTCCGTGTGCCCTCACGCGCCCGGAGGTCGTGATGATCGAGCCACCGGTTCCGCCGCGCCCGGAACCACAACGACGGATGCTGCCGCCCGCGTCGGCGCTCGAACGTGTGCGCGAGCACTGGGAGGATCCCCGCGGTCCGCGTCGGCGCGCTCATCCTCGCCGCGGTGCTTGCCGGGCTGATCTGGTACCAGCTCGGGTCTCGGGGCAGCTCGGCCACGGCATCCATCCCGGCCACGACGACCACGTCGTCCGAGGTTCGGGCCACGACGACGGGAACGACCGAGCCGTCCAGCACGCCGGGCGGCTTCGTGCTCGTCCACGTCGCGGGCGCCGTCGCTCGTCCCGGTGTCGTCCGCATCCGCGCCGACGCGCGCGCGTCAACGATGCCGTCGAAGCCGCGGGTGGCGGCCTCCCCGGCGCGGATCTGGACCGGCTGAACCTCGCGGCCAAGGTGGCGGACGGTCAGCGCATCGCGGTGGCGCTCGTCGGCGCGCCCGCGCCGGTCGAGGCCGGCACGGGTGGCGTCACGGGAACCGGAACGGGGGGTGAGGCCACCACCGGTCCGATCAACATCAACACTGCATCGTCGGCGCAGCTCGAGGAGCTCCCCGGGATCGGGCCGAGCCTGGCCGGGGCGATCATCGCGGAACGCGAGAAGCGGGGTGGCTTCAAGGAGATCGGGGAGCTCCAGGACGTCCGCGGCATCGGTGAGGTCCGCTACGCCGACATCAAGGACCTGGTCACGGTGTGACCACCCTCGGCTCGCTGCTTGCGCTCGCCGCACTGGTCACGGGCATCTTCGCCGGGCAGGCGCTCGGACCCGGCCCCGCGACCGCGGCCGCTGGTCGTCGCGATCGCCCTCCTTGGTCTCGCCCTGCTGGTGCGAGGGCGGCGCGGCCTCGTGTTGGCGCTGGTTGGCTGCGCGCTGCTCGGCGGCGCGGTCACCCAACGCGCACTGCACGGGCTCGAGGTGTCGCCGCTCCAGGTCCCTCTTGCGCGAGCGGTCGTCCGTCGAGGTGCAGGGCACGTTGGCGGAAGACCCCTCGGGCCCGCGGTTCGTTGTCCAGGTGCTCGCGCGCCTGAGCCGGGTCGACGGCACCGGCGCGGGTGGCCGCACCGTCCTGCTCGTCGGCGGGGGAGACATGACGACGCGGTTCCGCGTCCTCGAGTCGGGAGACCGGGTCACCGTGCGCGGGACGTTCGGGCCGCTGACGGGGTTCGAGGCGCGGTACCGCTGGCGGCACGCGGTCGCGCGAACTCCAGGTGTCCGAGCTCGTTGCGTTTGCCGCGCCGACGTCTCCACTCGACCGCCTTGCGAATCAGGCCCGCGCCGCCGTCCTCCGCGGCGCCGACGGGCTGCCCGCCACGGAGCGGGCATTGCTCGCCGGCTTCCTGCTCGGTGACACCCGCGCGCTGCCGGACGATCTCGTCGGCGACTTTCGCGACTCCGGTCTGAGCCACCTGCTCGCGGTGAGCGGCGCGAACGTCGCGTTCGTCCTCGCGATCGCGATGCCGGTGCTCGGCCGGTTGCGGCTCGGGAGCCGGCTCGTCGGTGGGCTGTTGATCCTCGTGTTGTTCGGCACGATGACCCGCTGGGAGCCGTCGGTCCTGCGCGCGTCCGCGATGGCGGCCACCGCGATGGCCGCGACGTTCCTCGGCCGCCCCGTGCCCGCGCACCGCATCCTCACCCTCGCCGCGGCCGGCCTGCTGGTCGCCGACCCGTTCCTGATCCACTCGGTGGGCTTCCTCCTCTCGTGTGGCGCGGCCGCGGGCATCCTCTGGCTCGGGCCCGCGATCAGCGCCCGCATCCCCGGCCCGAAGGTCCTCGGCGACGCGCTGGGGGTCACGGCCGCGGCCCAGATCGGGGTGCTCCCCGTCCTCTTGCCGGTCTTCGGCACCGTCCCGCTCGTCGCGCTCCCGGCGAACCTCCTGGCGGCACCGATCGTCGGACCGCTCACGGTCTGGGGGCTCGTATCCGGTGTCGTCGGGGGATTCGCGGGCCCGGGCGTCGCCCACACCCTCCAGCTCCCGACCTATGTGTTGCTCCGTTGGGTCGAGACCGTCGCCCGCACCGCCGCAGCCACTCCGCTCGCCGTGGACGGCCGCGG
Source organism: uncultured Acidimicrobiia bacterium (assembly GCA_963770095.1). GTDB lineage: Bacteria > Actinomycetota > Acidimicrobiia > IMCC26256 > JAENVU01 > Chersky-806. The sequence goes on along the minus strand of CAVYOO010000002.1, from coordinate 706,301 downwards.
CCTGCTCGGTCTCGCGGCGATCGCCTGCGCAATCGTCGGGCTGCTGGGTCTGGGCCGCCCCGTGCGGAGACGTGCGGCGTCCGGGGTCCCTCCCGCGCCACACGGGTGATCGCCCGCTCGCGTGAGTCGTTGATCTCGTGGGTCCGCCGCGGGGGCCGAGCTCACTTCGATCGCTTCGTCGCATTCATGAAACGGTCGGCGAGGGCGCGCGGCGCACAGGCCAGCCAACCGTCGACGATCGCCTCCCGGAGAGCTCGCTTGCCGACCTTCTTCATCTGGATCAACACCGCCGAGTAGCCGTCGAAGTGGGGAATCGTGAAGAACGCAACCGGTGCGGCGGCGAGCACGGCTTCCTTCTCGGCGAGGTCCTCGACCCGTACCGCGAGGATCGGCCCATCAGGCGGTGTGACCTCGCCGAACCGCTTGATGTCCGCCTTGCTGAACGGTCGCTCCCACGCGAACGCCTTCCCGGCGACGAACCAGGTGCGATTGCCGTAGCGCGTCCCCTCGGTCACCTCGGGCAGCTCGAGCGCAGACCTGGGCCGCGTCATCGATCGTGGCCATCGGCGGCCACGGTACCCATTCCTCGCGCCTCCGGATGCTGCTCCCACCCGGCACCCCGAAGACACCCGCCGGTAGGCTCGAAACCGATGCCGCGATTCCGCCTCGGTGATGTCCTCCACGACCTCACCACGCGCACCTTGGTCATGGGCATCCTCAACCGCACGCCGGACTCGTTCTACGACGCGGGCGAGACCTTCGAGCTCGATGCACTGGTCCGGCGGGCGGCCGTGCTGGTCGAGCAGGGCGCCGACATCCTCGACATCGGCGGGGTGAAGGCGGGCCCGGGGCCCGAGGTGGGGGAGGCCGAAGAGCTCGACCGGGTGATCCCGTCCATCGAGGCGGTGCACGCGCGCTTCGACGTCCCGATCTCGTGCGACACGTGGCGGGCGTCCGTCCTCGATGCGGCATGCCGAGCCGGGGCGGTCGTCGGCAACGACATCAGCGGCTTCGCCGATCCCGACTATCTCCTCGTCGCGGCAAAGCACCGTGCATCCGTGGTCGGCACCCACATCCGCCTCGCCCCACGGGTACCGGACCCGGAACCGGTCTACGACGACCTCGTCGGCGACGTCGCCGCGTTCCTCGTCGATCGCGGCGCAGCGGGCCGAGGCCGTGGGCCTCGCCGTCGACCAGATCGCGATCGATGCCGGGCTCGACCTCGGCAAGACTCCCGTGATGAGCTCGGTGCTCCTGCGCGAGAGCGACGTCCTCGCGGGCCTCGGCTACACGCTGCTCCTCTCCGCCAGCAACAAGCGGTTCCTCGGGGACCTGCTCGGTCTCGACATCGGCGACCGCCGCGAGGTGTCGCTCGCCGCCGTGGCGTACGGGGTCGCGCACGGCTGCCGGATCGTCCGGGTGCACGACGTGCAAGGGTCCGTCCACGTCTGCCGGGTGATGCAGGCGATCCTCGAGGAACGTCAGGTGGTCGTGTCGTGAGCTCCCTCTACCTGGTCAAGGCGAGTGACCCGGTGCTCCGGTCCCGCGCCGCGCAGACCCTCATCGACGAGCTGCTCGACGGTGAGGACCGGACGCTCGTGGTGGAGGAGTTCCTCATCCCGGCGAAGACGCGGGCCGGCGCGGAGGAACCTGCCGGTGCGGCTCCCGCGGCCGATGACGCACCGCCCGTTCCCGTGGTCGCCGCGATCCTGAACGCGGCGCAGAGCCCGCCGTTCATGACGAGCAAGCGCATCGTGGTCGTGCGTGACTACGAGCAGCTGAACGCGGAGGAGGCGGCACCGATCGCCGGCGTTCTCGCCGACCTGCTCGAGACGACGGTCTTCGTGTTCGTCGGCGGGGGTGGCCGGGCGCCGAAGAGCCTCGTAGATGCGCTGAAAGGGGGCAAGACCGTCGGGCCCGATTCCGAGAAGACCGTCGACGTCCTCGCCGCCGAGCTCGAAGAGGCGCAGCTCACCCTGGGCAAGGACGCAGCTCGGATCGCGGCCGAGCGGCTCGGCGACGACGCCGGACGCGCCGCAGGGCTCGTCGAGGTGCTGAGCGCGGCGTTCGGGCCCGGCGCGAACCTGAGCGCGACGGACGTCGAGCCGTACCTCGGTGAAGCGGGATCGGTTCCCGTCTTCCAGCTGACGAACGCGATCGAGGACGGCAAGATCGCGAGCGCGCTGTCGATCCTGGACCGGCTGCTGACCGTCACGAGCGCGCGCCAACCCAAACCGATGCATCCGCTGCAGGTGCTCGGGTTGCTGCAGTCGCGCTACCGCAAGCTGCTGCGGCTGGATGACCCGAACATCCGCACGACGAAGGATGCGCACGCCGCCCTCGGCGGGAAGGGCAGCACCTACCCCGCGCAGAAGGCGCTCGAAGCGTCGGCCGCGCTCGGGACCGACGGGCTGCGGCGCGCGATCGACTCACTGCACCAAGCCGACCTGAACCTCAAGGGCGCGAGCGCGATGCCGGAGAACACCGTGCTCGAAGTGCTCGTGGCGCGGTTGGCCGCGCTGCACTCGCGGAGCCGGGCTCGGAGCGGCGCCCGGCGGTAGCCGAACGCAGTGGTGCTGGCTCTACGAGTCGGCGACGGCCTTGTTGGTGGCCTTCATCAGGCGCGACGTACGGCGGGCGGCGGCGTTCTTGTGGATGATCCCCTTGGCGCCGGCCTTGCCGATGCGCTTCTGCGCCAGCTCGAGCTGGGCCTTCGCGTCCTCGGCATCCGTCTCGGCTGCCGTCTGGGCACCCTTGACCCGGGTCTTGAGCTCGGACCGGACCGCGACGTTGCGCACCCGCCGCTTCTCGTTCTGGATGTTGCGCTTCTTCTGGCTCTTGATGTTCGCCATTTGGCGTTACGACCTCATGTGTCTCGGGAACCGGGAAAGGCTATCAGCAGGGCCGCCCGGACGGCCGTTCGCGGGATTGGCAGTCGCGCGAGGGACAATGAGCCCGCATGATCCCCCTCGACCAGCTCCGCTGCCTGAGCATCATCGCCCACATCGATCACGGGAAGAGCACCCTCGCGGACCGCATCCTGGAGATCACCGGCGCGGTCGAGATGCGGGACATGCGGGCCCAGTACCTGGACTCGATGGACATCGAGCGCGAACGGGGCATCACGATCAAGGCCCAGAACGTCCGGTTGCACTGGAAGGACCACGTCATCAGCCTGATCGACACGCCCGGCCACGTGGACTTCGGCTACGAGGTCTCGCGCAGCCTCGCGGCCTGCGAGGGCGTGATCCTGCTCGTCGACGCCAGCCAGGGGATCGAGGCCCAGACGCTGGCGAACTGCTACCTGGCGTTGGAGAACGACCTGGCGATCGTCGCGGCCGTGAACAAGATCGACCTCCCCGCCGCGGACCCGGACCGGGTCTCCGAGGAGATCGAGCGGGTGCTCGGCATCGCGGCCGAGGACGTGCTGCGCATCTCCGCGAAGACCGGCGAAGGCGTTCCCGAGCTCCTCGACGCGGTGCTCGAAACGCATCCCCGCGCCGACGGGCGACGCCGACGCGCCACTGCAGGCGCTGATCTTCGACTCGTACTACGACCCGTACCGCGGCGTCGTCAGCGCGCTGCGTGTCTTCGACGGCACGATGTCTTCGGGTGCTCGGCTGAAGTTCCTGCAGGCGAACGCGGTGTACGACGCCGAGGAGATCGGCGTTCGACTCCCGGTGCCCACCCCGGTCGCGACGCTCGGTCCCGGCGAGGTCGGGTACCTGATCGCGGGCATCAAGGACGTCGGCGAGGCGCGCGTCGGTGAGACGGTCACCACCAACGCTCGCCCGGGCGAGGTGCTCCAGGGCTACCGGCATCCGAAGCCGATGGTCTTCTGCGGTCTCTACCCGGTCGAGGGCGACGAGTACTCCGACCTGCGCGAGGCGCTGGAGAAGCTCCGCCTCAACGACTCCTCGTTCACCTACGAGCCCGAGACCTCCGGCGCGCTCGGGCTTCGGGTTCCGGTGCGGGTTTCTCGGGCTGCTCCACATGGAGATCGTCCGGGAGCGGCTCGAGCGCGAGTACGACCTCGCGCTCGTCGCGACCGCGCCCAACGTCGAGTACCTCGCGCACACGACCAACGGCGACGTCGAGGTCGTCGACAACCCGTCGTCGCTCCCGCCGCTGAACGACGTCGTCTCCATCGAGGAGCCGTACGTCACGATCACGATCCTCACGCCGACCGACTACGTCGGCACGCTCATGGAGCTGTGCCAGGGCCGGCGGGGCGAGATGCAGAAGATGGACTACCTCTCCGAGGAGCGCGTCGAGCTGGTCTACATCGTGCCGCTCGGTGAGATCGTCATGGACTTCTTCGACCAGATGAAGTCGCGCACCAAGGGTTACGCAAGCCTGGACTACGAGCGCGCCGGCTACCGCGAGTCGAAGCTGGTGAAGGTCGACATCCTGCTGAACAATGTTCCCGTCGACGCGTTCTCGTCGATCGTGCACCGCGACAAGGCGTACGACTACGGCAAGCAGATGACCGAGAAGCTGCGCGAGCTCATCCCGCGCCAGCTCTTCGATGTCCCCATCCAGGCCGCGATCGGCGGGCGGATCATCGCCCGCGAGACGGTGAAGGCGAAGCGCAAGGACGTGATCGCGAAGTGCTACGGCGGTGACGTCAGCCGGAAGCGCAAGCTGCTCGACCGGCAGAAGGAAGGCAAGAAGAAGATGAAGCAGATCGGGCGGGTCGAGGTGCCCCAGGAGGCGTTCGTGGCCGCCCTCAAGCTCGGCGAGTAGTGCGCTCGTACGAGGCGCTGATCGACGAGGCCGAGCGCGCTGCCGATCGACGGATGGGACTTCGGCTGGCTCGACGGACGGGCAACCGAGGACCGGCCCAGCTGGCACTATTCCGAGCGGGTGGCCGAGCGTGCGAATGCCGCGTCGAAGATGCTCGACCTGCAGTCCGGTGGCGGCGAGATGTTGGCGGGGCTGCCGTCGTTCCCGTCGCTCATGGTCGCGACCGAGGGCTTCGCCACCAACGTGGTGGTTGCGGCTCGGCGATTGCTTCCGCGTGGCGTGTACGTCGTCGCGACCGAGTCCGATCGCCGGGCGTTGCCGTTCTCGAGCGCAACGTTCGACCTCGTGACGAGTCGTCATCCCGTCGACACGTGGTGGGAAGAGATCGCGTGGGTCCTCCGACCGGGCGGGACCTACCTCTCTCAGCAGGTCGGACCCGACAGCGTGCGTGAGCTCAGCGAGCTCATGATGGGTCCGCTGCCGCCGGGTTCGGCTCGGGACCCGGAGCTCGCTCGCCGCGCCGCGGAGGACGCAGGGCTGGAGGTCACCAACCTGCAGTCGCAACGGCTGCGAACCGTCTTCTACGACGTTGGCGCGGTCGTGTACTTCCTACGACTCGTGATCTGGATCGTGCCGGGGTTCACCGTGGCCGGGTACGACGGTCAGCTCCGAGCGTTGCACGACCAGATCCAGCGCGACGGTTCGTTCGTCGCCCACGCGACCCGGTTCCTCATCCAGGCGACGAAGCCCGGGTGAGCCGAGCCCGTCGAGCTCTGCGAGGAGCGCACGGGTCAGAATGTCTCGGTGGGTGACGCGTGGTGGGACCCGGTGGCGACCGCCTTCATCGAGCACTACGCGACGCTCTACGGCCAGGTCCGGACGCATGTCCTGCACGCCCACCTGACCGAGCATCTCCCCGCCGCGCCGGCCCAGATCGTCGACGTCGGCGGGGGTGCCGGTCATCAGTCGATCCCGTTGGCGCTCGCGGGGTACGACGTGACCGTGGTCGACCCCTCCGCCGTCATGCTGGGCCGGGCGGCCGCGGCACTCGAGGATCTGCCGACCGAGGTCGTGGCGCGAGTCCGGTTGGTCGAGGCCGACGGCGAGCACGCGCCGGAGCTACTCGGGGGAGAACGCTTCGACGGGGTGCTGTGCCACGGAGTGCTGATGTACCTCGACGACCCGATTCCGCTCGTCACCGCGTTGTGCAAGCTGGCTCGGCCCGGAGGGATCGTCTCGGTGGTTACGAAGAACCGGCGAACGCTGGCGATGCGCCCGGCACTCGAGGGCGACTGGGCCGGAGCGTTGGCCGCATTCGATGCCGACCGTGAGATCAACGGGCTCGACATCGACACCAGGCCCGACGACGTCGACGAGCTGACCGACTGGTTCCGCCAACGCGGGGTCGACCAGGTCTCCTGGTACGGCGTCCGGTGCTTCACCGAGGGTTGGGCGCGCGATCGTCCACCGGTGGATCCGCCCGACGAGGTCCTGGCCGTCGAGCTCGAGGCCAGCCGCCGCGACCCGTACCGCGGGCTCAGCCGCCTCTTCCACTACGTCGGCCGACGGCGCTCGGCGGACGGACCGCCTGGCGACTGACCGGTGGACCGGGTGCCCACCGAAACGGTGGCGGGACGTCCAGTGGACGGGTCAGAGGGGTCAGGGGTCGCGGGGGAGGCCGAGGATGCGCTCGCCGAGGATGTTGCGCTGGACCTCGCTCGTGCCGCCGCCGATCGTGAGGGCGCGGCTGTACAGGTAGCCCGTGGCCCACATCGAGGTCTCCGCGCCGAACGGGCCCTGGTCGAGCAACATGCCGCCGCTGCCCGCCAGCTCGACGGCCAACGCCATCACGTGCTGGCCGTGCTCGTCCGCCATCGCCTTGCGCACCGATGCCTCCGGGCCCGGTTCGAGACCCTGCACCTTCGCCGAGACGGTGCGGAGCCGGATGAGCCGAAGGATCTCCGACTCGATGTACAGGGCGGCGAGTCGTTGCCGCAGCACCGGATCGACGACGGTCCCGTCGGCGCGCACCAGGTCGAGCAGGTCGTGCGCGGTCGGACCGATCCCCCAGAGCGCGCCCTCGCCGGAGAGCGACACGCGCTCGTTGCCCAGCGTGACCTTCGCGAGCCTCCAACCGTCGTTCTCGGTGCCGACGATGTTCGTCGCGGGGATGCGCACGTTGTCGAAGAACACCTCGTTGAACGATGCCTCGTGGTCCATCTGCTTGATCGGGCGGATCGTGATCCCCGGCGACTTCATGTCGAGCACGAAGTACGAGATCCCGCGGTGCGGTTCCGCGTCCGGATCGGTGCGCGCCAGCAGGATGCCGTACCGCGCGACCTGCGCGAGCGTCGTCCAGATCTTCTGACCGTTGAGGACGTACTCGTCGCCGTCGCGCACCGCGCTCGTCCGCAGCGACGCGAGGTCGCTCCCTGCTTCCGGCTCGCTGAACAGCTGGCACCAGATTTCCGAGCCCTCGAGCAGGCCGGGCAGGTAGGCCTGCTGCTGCTCCGGGGTCCCGGCGACGAGGAGCGTGGGACCGGCCCAGCCGATGCCGATCGGGTTGAACGGCTTCGGTGCTGCCGCGTGCTTGAGCTCCTCGTCGATCACCAGCTGCTCGATCGGCGACGCGTCGCGACCCCACGGTCGAGGCCAGTGCGGAGCGACGTAACCGTTCTCGGCGAGCAGCCGGGTCCAGTCCGGAGGGAACTTCCCGTCCGGCGCGTGCGCCGTGATGAACGACCGGATCCCGTCGCGGTATGACTCGGCCTCGGGGGGCAGCTCGAACGTCAGGGCCATGGAATGACCGTACAACCGCCGGGAGTGGGACAATCAAGGTGTGCCGTTCGGTGTGTACGTCCACATCCCGTTCTGCGCGCAGCGCTGTGACTACTGCGACTTCGCGACCTGGACGGACCGCGGCCACCTCGTCGGCGAGTACGTGGACGCGTGCGTGGCGGACCTCGCCGGTCGGCCCGCGGGGTCGGTTCCTCCCGCGACCAGCGTCTTCTTCGGGGGTGGCACCCCCTCCCTCATCCCCGCCGCGGGCCTCGCTCGCATCCTCGGTGCCATCACCGTCGAGCCGGGTGCGGAGGTGACCGTCGAGTGCAATCCGGACTCCGTCGACCCCGACCTGCTCGAGACCTATGCCGGCGCCGGCGTGAACCGACTCTCGTTCGGTGTGCAGTCGATGCAGCCGCACGTGCTGGCCGAGCTCGGCCGGACCCACGACCCCGCCAACGTCGAGCAGGCCGTGCGCTGGGCCCGCGACGCGGGCTTCGCGCATCTCAACCTGGACCTCATCTACGGTTCGGCCTGCGAGTCGGTGGACGACTGGCGGCGCACCCTCGACGCGACGCTGCTGCTCGAGCCGGACCACGTCAGTGCGTACGCGCTCACGGTCGAGCCGGGTACCCCGCTCGGTCGCGACGTGGCGGCGGGTGGTCGTGACGCGCCCGACGACGACGACCAGGCCGAGAAGTACGAGATCGCCGACGACACGCTCCGGGCCGGCGGCTACGAGTGGTACGAGATCTCGAACTGGGCGCGGCCCGGGGGCGAGTGCCGCCACAACCTCCTCTACTGGGCTCAGGGCGACTACCTCGCGATCGGCGCGGCGGCGCACGGCCACACCCGCGGTCGCCGGCACTGGAATCTGCGAACCCCCGAGCGGTACATCGCGGCCATTGGGTCGGGTTCGTCGCCCGAAGGCGGCCACGAAGATCTCGACCGAGCCGACCATGAGAGAAGAGGCCGTGATGCTCGCGGTCCGTACCGCGGGCCGGCATCGAGATCTCCGACGCACTCGCCGCGGTGGTCGACGAGCTCGTCGCCGACGGGCTCGTGGAACCGCATCGCGACCGGGTCGTCCTGACCCGACGGGGCCGTCTCCTGGCCTCCGCGGTCACGGTGCGCCTGCTCGGCGCGCGGTCCGAGACCACCCCGCCTCTCCCCGTGGAGGTAGCAGTCGGTAGACTCGACTGCTAACCAACCGCCTCACGCAACCCGAACGAGGGTGCATCTCATGGACGCAGTCGACCGCCGGGCCGCCGTGCTGCGAGCGATCGTCGAGGAGTACGTGCAGACCGCGCAGCCGGTCGCGTCCCAGTCGATCGCCCAGACCCGGTCGCTCGGGGTGTCGAGCGCGACGGTCCGCAACGACATGACCCAGCTCGAGCGGGAGGGGTACATCGTCCAGCCCCACACCTCGGCCGGCCGGATCCCGACCGACCAGGGCTACCGCTACTTCGTCGACCACTTCACCCAGGCCCGGTCCCTTCCGGTCACCCAGCGGCGCGCCGTTGCAGACTTCTTCGCCTCGGCCCACAGCGCGCTCGAGGATCTGCTCCACGAGACCAGCCAGCTGCTGGCCCGCCTCACCAGTCACGCGGCGGTCGTCGTCGGGCCCCAGTTCGATGCCGCCCGGGTGCGCAGCGCCCAGCTGGTCGCGCTCCAGCCCGAGCTGCTGCTCGCGATCGCGGTGTTGTCGAACGGCTCGATCGAGAAGGAAGTGATCTCGAACGCGGGAGAGTTCGACGACGCCCAGATCGCCCGCGCGCAGCGCGACCCTCGACTCGACGCTGCGCGAGCAGTCGCTCGGCACCATTCCGTTGACCGTGACAACGAACGACCCGGTTGTCGACGAGCTGGTTCGGCTCGGCGTCGAGGCATTGTCGCGCCGGGCGGCTTCGGGGGCCGAGCCCCTCTACGTCGGGGGCGTCAGCCGGATCGTCGGGGAGCAGGACGCGTTCGCGACGACCGAGCGAGCTTCGTCGCTCCTGGAGATGCTCGAGCAGCAGGTCGTCGTGGTGGCGCTCGTCCGTGACCTGCTCGACCAGGGCGTGAAGGTGAGCATCGGCTCCGAGAACGACGTCGACGAGCTGCGCGACTGCTCGCTCGTGCTGGCGCCGTACCGGGTGGACGGCGAGATGGCCGGAACCGTCGGCGTGCTCGGCCCGACCCGGATGGACTACCAGCAGGCGCTGGCTGCAGTGGCCGCAGTGTCACAGCAGCTCGGCCGCCTCCTGCTCGGCTGATCCGCCGCATGCCCACCGATCCCTACGACTGCTCGGCGTCACGCTCGAACGCCACCGACGACGAGATCAAGCGCGCCGTACCGCACAGCTCGCGCGCGAGCTGCACCCCGACACGAATCCCGATGACCCGGCGGCCGAGGACGCGGTTCAAGGAGGTCACCGGCGCCTACGAGACGCTTGCGCGATCCCGAGCGCCGCCGCCGCTACGACATGTTCGGCGACGACGGGCGCGGTCGGGGCGAGCCAGGCGGCCCGGGGGAGGCGTTCGGGTTCGGCGACCTGTTCGACGCCTTCTTCTCCGGCGGCTTCTCGGCGGCGGCGCCGCGCGGGACCGCCGCGGGCGCCGGACGCCGAGGCGTTGATGGAGCTCGACCTCGCCGAGGCCGCGTTCGGGACGACGCAGCACGCTCGAGCTCCTGTTGCCGAGTCAGCTGCGACCGCTGCGACGGGATCGGGCTGCGAGCCCGGGACGCACCCGAGTCGTTGCGATTCCTGCGGCGGCGCCGGCGAGGTCCGCCAGGTGCGCCGATCGATCCTCGGCCAGCTCGTGACCGCCGTGCCCTGCGTCGGCGTGTGCCGGGACCGGCCAGCGCATCCCGAACCCGTGCACGACCTGCGGCGGCGACGGCCGGGTGCGCTCGACCCGGCACATCGAGGTGGAGGTCCCCGCCGGGATCGACGACGGCCAACGGCTGCGGCTCACCGGTCGTGGGCCCGTCGGCGCCGCGCAGCGGTGTCCCCGGCGACCTGTACGTGCACGGTGCGCGTGCGACCGCACCCGTCGCTCGAACGCCACGGCTTCGACCTGCTCCACGAGCGCCGATCGCGATGACCCAGGCCGCGCTCGGCACGGCTATCGACCGTCGACACGCTCGATGGGCCGGAGCGCGTGACCGTCCCGCCCGGCACGCAGCCCGGTCACCTCTTCCGGCTCAAGGGCCGCGGAGTGCCCGGTCGCTGCAACGGGCGCGGGCGAGGCGACCTGCTCGTGCGAGATCGACGTCGACGTCCCGCCGAAGCTGACCGCAGAGGAGCAGGAGCTGCTGTCCCAGTTCGCCGAGCTGCGCGGCGAGGAGGTCGCAGCCCCCGCGGAGGGCGGGTTCTTCTCGAGGATCCGCTCCGCCTTCGGCGAGCGGTGACGCGAGGGCTCCGCGTCGGCCGCTGCCGCCGACGGCCGGGCACGTCGTCTCGTCGACCGCGTTCGGCGGCCGCGACGACATCTGGGTCGAAGGGCGACGACGGGCATCACCTGCACGGGTCCGCCGCCTCGCGCGTCGGACGAGGTCGCTCGACCGCAGCCGACGGGCTCGGACGTGGCAGCTCTGCTCGATCGTCGCCGTGGAGCGCACGGCCGGCTGCGGCTCGCACGCGGCAGGCCCCGTCCGGCGTGAGCCGGCGCTGACACCGAGGGTCGTGGTCGGCGTTCGCCCCGGCCAAGGGCGACCAGGCCGGCGCGGTCGTGCAGCAGCTCGTCGAGCTCGGCGTCGACCGCGTGATGCCGATCACCGTGCACCGCGTCCGTGGTGCGCTGGGACGGGGACCGGGGGAGAAGGCCGCGGTCCCGTCTCGAGCGGGTGATCAGGGAGGCCGCGATGCCAGTCCCGGCGCGCCCGGCTGCCCGAGCTCGACGGCGCCCGAGCCCGCTGTCGGTGCTCGCGCGACGCACCGGGGCTGCGTCGTCGCCGACCCGGGTGGACAGCCCGCACGGCGCCGCATGCCCGGCCGGCACGGCGAGGAGTGGCTGGTCGTGGTGGGCCCGGAGGGTGGGCTTCGATCCCGCCGAGCGGAGCGTTGCTCGGTCCGGGACCCGGTCTCGCGGCTCGGGCCCGCACGTGCTCCGAGCGGTGACCGCGCCGGTCGCAGCGCTCGCGGCTCTGGCCGGGTCCCGTCGGACGGTCGACCGGGCGAGTCCGTGTTACCGGCTTAGCGGGACCATCGACCGGAGAGGTTGCTTCCCGGAGTCGCGACCGTCGAGAGTCGACGCGACTTCGGGGGATAGTCCCGACGGCGGCAGCGATCGGTACTGCCCGGGGGCATGCGGGGAACCATGCATGGGGTGACGTTGGCGAGCGGCTCCGGCCGATCCGCCGCCAGAAGGGGCTCTCGCTGCACGACGTCGAGGCGCGCTCCGAGCATCGAGTTCAAGGCGTCGCGTGCTCGGCGCGTACGAGCGGGGCGAGCGCGCGATCTCCGTGCCGCGGCTCCTGCGGCTCGCGGAGATCTACGAGGTGCCGGCCGGACCAGCTCCTGCCGCGGGACGCCGACATCGAGATCAACCTCACGCGACGGCACCGACTCGACGACGGGCTTCACGATCGACCTCGTGCGGCTGCACGCGCTCGACGACCCCGAAGCGGCAGTGCTCTCGCGCTACGCCGCGACGATCCAGCTCCAGCGCCAGGACTTCAACGGCCGGCTGCTCACGATCCGGCGCGACGACCTGCGGGTCCTCGCCGCCGTGCTCGGCCGTCGCGCCGACGACCTCGGCGTCCCGGCTCGACGAGCTCGGCCTGCGCGCCGCACGGCCCCTGCGTAGCAACTGACGGGCGCGGACGGCGCCGTCACCGCCGCTACCCTCGCTCGCGACGTGACCTCTCCGTCGCCGACCCAGGTCAAGATCCTCGTTCCGGGCAACCACCTCATGGTGGGCCTGCTCGGCCAGCGCGACGAGCTGCTGCGGCTCGATCGAGGGCGGCGTTCCCCGTCGACGATCCTTGTTCGGGGCAACGAGATCACCGTCACCGGCGACGCCGCCGACGCCGAGACGCGTCGGCCGCCTGTTCGAGGAGCTCGTGATGCTGCTCGAGCAGGGCCACGCCTCGACCGCGAAGGCGTCGGACGCAGCATCGAGATGCTCGAAGTCGGATCAGCGCCCGACGCGACGTGCTCACACCGAGGTCGCTCCGCGGCCGCAAGACCGTGCGGCCGAAGACCGCGGGCCAGAAGCAGTACGTCGACGCCGTGCGCGGCCACACGGTCACGTTCGGCATCGGACCGGCCGGGACGGGCAAGAGCTACCTCGCCGTGGCCCTCGCGGTGCAGGCGCTCCAGGCGAAGCAGGTCAACCGCATCATCCTCACGCGCCCCGCGGTCGAGGCGGGCGAGCGGCTCGGCTTCCTGCCCGGCGACATGCTCGCCAAGGTCGACCCCTACCTGCGTCCGCTCTACGACGCGCTCTACGACATGCTCGACCCCGAGGTCGTGGCGCGTTGATGGACCGGGGCGTCATCGAGGTCGCGCCGCTCGCGTACATGCGCGGGCCGCACGCTGAACGACTCGTTCATCATCCTCGACGAGGCGCAGAACACGACGGCCGAGCAGATGAAGATGTTCCTGACCCGGCTCGGGTTCGGCTCGAAGATCGTCGTCACGGGCGACGTCACCCAGATCGACCTCCCCGAAGGGCGTGGGCGGTCCGGGCTCCTCGCCGTGCGCGACATCCTCGAAGGCATTGAACGGCTCGCGTTCGTCGAGCTCGGATCGGACGACGTCGTGCGCCACAAGATCGTCCAGGACATCGTCGACGCCTACGAGACGAACGACGTGACGAGCCGCGCGACCCAGGTGGACAGTGTTCGGAGCCGACGAGCAGTCGGACGTCGCGGTCGACGTCCTGCGCTGGGTCCGGCTGGCGCGCATGGTGCTCGACCGAGGAGCGGGTGCCCGACGAGGCCGAGCTGTCGGTGATCTTCGTGGACCAGCAGTCGATCACCGACCTCAACGAGCGGTTCCTCGGCGGCACGGGCCGACCGACGTGCTGGCGTTCCCGATGGACGACGACGTCGCTCCTCGGCGGCCGCCAGCCCGACCAGGGCGGTCGTGGGCCCGGCGTCGCCGGCGGAGGCCGGCGACCCGCCGACCGTGATCGGCGATGTCGTCGTCTGCCCGCAGGTGGCCGCGCCCAGGCACCCGAGCACGGCTGGACCACCGAGGACGAGGTTGCGCTGCTCGTCGTCCACGGCGTCCTGCATCTGCTCAACTACGACCATGCCGACCGCGCGAGGATGCCGCGATGCAGCAGCGGGAGCGCGAGCTGCTGGCCCGCTTCCGCGAGCTCGAGCAGGGGGACTGACCGCTGAACCCGGTCGAGCACCAAGTCCCGAGCCCTCCCCGGGCAGTAGGGAAGCGTCATGAGCGGAGCCGACTGGGCGATCCTCGTCGCCGTCGTCGTGCTGTTCCTCGTCTCGATCCGTGCTCGCGATGACCGAGACCGCATTCACGCGGATGAGCCGGATCCGGGCTCTGGCGCTCGAGGAAGACGGCAAGAAGGGGGCACGCCGGCTCGCGTCGATGCTCGAGAAGCCCGAGCAGACGCTGAACGTGGTCCTGCTCGCTCGTGCTGGTCTGCCAGCTGACGAGCGCGTCGCTGCTCGGCGTGCTCTCGAGCGTTCGTTCGGCAGCGCGGGGATCGTGATCGGCATCGTGCTGCAGTTCGTCCTGTTCTTCGTGATCGGCGAGGTCGGCACCGAAGACCTACGCGATCCAGCACCCCGACCGCGCGGCGTTGCGGCTCTCGGGGTTGCTCGGCGTTCACCAACTTCCCGCCGCTGCGGCTCCTGTCGCGCGGGCTGCATCGGACTCGCGAACGTCATGCTGCCGGGCAAGGGTCCGAAGCAGGGTCCGTTCGTCACCGAAGACGATCTCCGCACGATGGCCGACGTCGCGGCCGACGAGATGGAGATCGAACGCGAGGAGCGCCGGCTGATCCACTCGATCTTCGAGTTCGGCGACACGGTGTCGCACGAAGTGATGCGGCCGCGACCGGACATGGTCGCGATCGACTGCACACGAGACCATCGAGGAGGCGATCGAGCGGCGCGATCGAAGGCGGGTTACTCGCGCCTCCCCTGCTACGAGGACGACACCGACAACATCATCGGCATCGTGTACCTGAAGGACCTCGTGCACCGATCGCGAGCGGGCGAGGGCAACGAGCCGGTCCGCGCCGCGGTGCGCGACGCGGTGTTCGTGCCCGAGTCAGAAGCGCGTCGCCGAGCTGCTGCGCGAGATGCAGCACGCAGAAGTTCCACATGGCGATCGTCGTGATGACGAGCACGGTGGCACGTCGGGTCTCGTGACGCTCGAAGACCTGCTCGAGGAGATCGTCGGCGAGATCGTCGACGAGTACGACGAGGAAGAGCCGGGCGTGGAGCCGCTCGAGGACGGCGGGATTGCGCGCGCCCGGTCGGCACCCCGATCGACGAGGTCAACGAGGTGCTGGGCATCGAGCTCCCCGACACGGACTGGGACACGGTCGGCGGGCTCGTGTTCAACCTGCTCGGGCACGTGCCGGAGGACGGCGAGACGGTGAGGCTCCAGGGCCTCGAGTTCCGCACCGAGCGGGTGCAGGGGCGCCGGATCGTGTCGGTCGCGATCGTGCCCGTCACCGTCCCCGATGATGACGGTGACGTCGATGTCGACGGTAGGCGGGGTGCACCGGAACGCACCGCGCCCGGCAACTCGTGACGGAGTTCCGCTCCGGGTTCGTCAGCCTCGTCGGTCGCCCGAACGTCGGCAAGTCCACGCTGGTGAACCGGCTCGTCGGCTCGAAGGTCTCGATCGTCTCGAACCGGCCGCAGACCACGCGCACCGCAGATCCGCGGGGTGCGCACGACGACAGACGTCCAGATCGTGTTGCTCGACACGCCCGGGATCCACAAACCGCGAACGCTGCTGGGGGAGCGATGCAACAGCCGTTCCGTGGAGACGCTTGCCGAGGTCGACGTGGTCTGCCTGCTCGTCGAGGCGAACGCGCGAGATCGGCGGCGGCGACCGCTTCATCGCCGACCTCGTGCACCGGGTCCCGACGCCGAGCCTGCTCGTGCTGAACAAGACCGACGCGGCGAGCCGGGGCGAATCGTGGACCATCTCGTCGCGGGTCGCGGCCGCACTCGGCGATTTCGAGGCGTTCCTCCCGTTCTCCGCGCGGACCGGTGAAGGGGTGGACGCGCTCGTCGGCGAGCTCGAGGCGAGGCTCCCGCCCGGGCCGGTCTATTACCCCGACGGCGTGGTCAGCGACCAGCCCGAGACCTCGCTCGTCGCCGAGCTGGTGCGGGAGAAGCTCCTGGCGATCGCCCGCGACGAGCTGCCGCACTCGATCGTCGTGACGGCCGAGCCGCTGGACGAGGACGATCTCGACGAGCACCCGGACCCGTCCGGTGACGCCGACGAGGAATCCGAGGCCGGCGACGGCATCCTGCGGTACCGCGTGGTCGTGCGGGTGGAACGGGACTCGCAGAAGGGGATCGTGATCGGCAAGGGCGGGGCCGTGATCCGGGATGCGGGCACCAAGGCCCGCCAGGAGCTCGAGGTGCTGCTGGGCGCCCGCGTCTACCTCGAGACCCGGGTCCGGGTGGACCCGGACTGGCAGCGGCGCGCTCACGCGCTCGACCGGCTGGGCCTGTGATTTCCGCCTCCGGGCCACTTGAGTTGCTCCTCGCGAATCGGCCGGGGATAGAGTCGCCCCGGCGTGTCACCCCGCGTGTCGGGGGGCCCGTTCGGGGGCGCACCGGCTCCCGGCTCCGGTCCACACAGGGATGAGTGCATGAGGGTTCCGAAGATCGGGAGGCGCCTGGGTCTGGTCGGCCTCCTCGTCGGTCTCACGACGTTCCTCGTCGCATGCTCCAGCACGGACAACGGGCAGAACTCGCTCGACCCGAGGGACCGGCGGCCGAGAAGATCAACAACCTCTTCATGCCGATCCTGATCCTCGCGATCGTGATCGGCATCGCGGTGCTCTTCGCCACCGTGTTCTTCGCGCTCAAGTTCCGCCATCGCGAGGGCAAGACGGACAACCCTCGCCAGATCCACGGCAGCACCCCGCTCGAGATCGGCTGGACGATCGTGCCGGCGCTCATCCTCGCGGTGGTTGCGGTACCGACCATCGCCACCATCTTCGACCTGGCCAAGAAGCCGACCGGTCCCGAAGTGCTGAACGTCACGGTGTCGGGCAAGCAGTGGTGGTGGCAGTTCGAGATCCCGAAGCAGCCGATGAACGACAAGAAGGTCGTCACCAGCACCGAGCTGCACATCCCGGTGGGCACCAAGGTGTACCTGTCCGAGGTCTCCGACAACGTCATCCACTCGTTCTGGGTCCCCGAGCTCAACGGCAAGAAGGACGTCGTGCCGGGTCGGGTGAACCACAACACCATCGAGGCGAGCGAGCCCGGAACCTTCCTCGGAGCGTGCGCCGAGTACTGCGGGCTCTCGCACGCCGACATGCGCTTCCGCGTCATCGCGGAGCCGATGGACGAGTGGAAGGCGTGGCTCGCCGGCCAGCAACAGGGACCGGCCCAGCCCTGGGACGGCGACATCAAGGCGCTCACCGCGAACGAAGTACCAGTGCACGAACTGCCACTCTTCAACGACTCGACCAAGACCAACTACGGCCCGAACCTGACCCATCTCGACAGCCGCACCACGTTCGCGGGCGGGACCTACGCCGTGAACCGCAAGAACCTCACGAACTGGGTGATGAACGCACCCGGGATGATCGCCATGGCATCGAAGGACTGCCGGCTCCCACCGCCGGCGACCTGCGTCGGCATGCCGTCCTTCACGAAGAACACGCCGAAGGGCCAGCCCGTCATGACCCGAGCGGACGCGGACACGATCGTGACCTACCTGTTGGGAGAGAAGTAGTGACGCAGGGAACGCGCCGATGACGGCTGCCCCCGAAGTCCTGGTCCGGGAGCACGCGCCGCGAGTGGACGTGTTGCGCCGCCCGAAGCGCACGAACGGCTTCTGGTCCTGGTTCACGACCGTCGACCACAAGAAGATCGGGATCCTCTACGGGGGAACCGCGATCATCTTCTTCCTCATCGCCGGCATCGAGGCGCTGCTGATCCGCCTCCAGCTGGCCGGCCCGAACGGCACGGTGCTGACCGCGTCGCAGTACAACACGCTCTTCACGATGCACGGAACGACGATGATCTTCCTCGTCGGCATGCCGCTCCCGGTCGCGTTCGGCAACTACTTCATCCCGCTGATGATCGGCGCGCGTGACGTCGCGTTCCCGCGGCTGAACATGTTCGGCTACTGGGTGTTCCTCTTCGGCGGCCTGTTCATCTACTCCGGCTTCGTGCTCGGTGGCGCGCCGAACGGCGGTTGGTTCGGGTACACCCCGCTTGACGAGCACACCGATGAGTGCAGGGTTCCTCCCGGGCCACGGCCCCGACTTCTGGACCGTCGGCCTGGTGATGCTCGGCATCGGGTCGGTGACCTCAGCGATCAACTTCATCGTGACGATCCTGAACATGCGCGCGCCCGGGATGACGCTCATGCGCATGCCCGTGTTCGTGTGGATGATGCTCGTCACGGCGTTTCTCACCGTGTTCGCGATGCCGTGTGTGACCGCGGCGCTGATCATGGTCTTCTTCGACCGCAACTTCGGGACGAACTTCTTCCAGGCGGCGGCCGGCGGCGACCCGCTGCTGTACCAGCACCTGTTCTGGCTGTTCGGCCACCCCGAGGTGTACATCCTCATCCTCCCGGGGATGGGCATCATCTCCGAGATCCTCCCGACGTTCTCGCGCAAGCCGCTGTTCGGCTACGCCGTCATCGTGTTCTCCGGCATCGCGATCGGCTTCCTCGGCTGGGGCGTGTGGGCGCACCACATGTTCGCCACGGGGCTCGGGCCGGTCGCAGTGTCCGCGTTCAGCCTCTCGACGATGCTCATCGCGATCCCGACCGGGGTGAAGATCTTCAACTGGCTCGGCACGATCTGGGGCGGGTCGTTACGGCTCAACACCCCGATGCTGTTCGCGCTCGGGTTCATCGCGATGTTCACGATCGGTGGCCTCTCGGGTGTGACGCACTCGATCGTTCCCGCCGACACCCAGCAGACGGACACGTACTACGTCGTTGCCCACTTCCACTACGTGCTCTTCGGTGGTCTGATCTTCGCGATCTTCGGTGGCTTCTACTACTGGTGGCCGAAGATCTTCGGTCATCTGCTCAACGACCGCATGGGCAAGCTCAACTTCTGGCTGCTCCTGATCGGGTTCAACCTCACGTTCTTCCCGATGCACGTTCTCGGGCTCACCGGCCAGCCCCGGCGCACGTACACGTACGCCAAGGGGATGGGCTGGGACAACCTGAACCTGCTCGTCACGATCGGCTCGTTCGTGATCGCGCTCGGCGTCCTCGTGTTCCTCGTGAACGTCATCACCTCGCGGTTGCGGGGTGAGCCGGCGAGCGCGGACCCGTGGGACGCGCGCACGCTCGAGTGGTCGATCCCGACACCGGTGCCCGAGTACAACTTCGCCGAGATCCCGCACGTCGAGGCGCGTGACGACTTCTGGCACCGCAAGTACACCGAAGATGCCGAAGGGCGTCTGGTCCGGCTCCCCGCGGGCGGCTCGGACAGCGGAACGACCGGAGCGGTCGCCACGCTGGAAGCCGATGAAGGCTCCGGTGACCACGGCGACGACGGCGGGTCCGCGAACGGCGACGGTCACGGTGACGGGCACGGGATCCACCTGCCGTCGCCGTCCTACTACCCGTTCGTGATGACACTCGCGTTGCCGATCCTCGGCTACGCCGCGGTGTTCAAGAGCCCCTGGATCGCGATCCCGGGAGTCCTGATCCTGCTCTTCGGCATGTACGCCTGGGCGATCGAGCCCGGAACGGCGGAGGACTAGGCATGGCCCAGGCGACGCTTCCGGCTCCGCACGAGGAGCACCACGATTCCCACGACACCGCGACGGGGGCGAGCAACACCAAGCTCGCGATGTGGGTCTTCCTGTCCTCGGAGTGCCTCTTCTTCGGCGCCTTCATCGCGACCTACCTGCTCTACCGCGGTCGCAGCGTCTCGGGCCCGACGCCGAAGGACGTGTACAACATCCCGTTCACCTCGGTGACGTCGTTCATCCTGCTGATGAGCTCGCTCACCATGGTGCTGGCGCTCGCCGCGATCCAGCGTGGTGACCACCGGCGCTTCCGGGTCTGGATCGTCGCGACCGGGCTGTTCGGGCTCACGTTCATCTCCGGCCAGATCTACGAGTTCACCGAGTTCTACCGCGAGGGTCTGTCGCTCAGCACCAACGTCTTCGGATCCAGCTTCTTCGTGCTCACCGGCATCCACGGCGCCCACGTGACCGTCGGCATCATCTGGCTGCTGTCGCTCTGGGGTCTCTCCATGCAGGGGAAGCTCGGCGTCCAGCACTCGGAGCGGGTCGAGATCGCCGGCCTGTACTGGCACTTCGTCGACGTGGTCTGGATCGTGATCTTCACCGTCATCTACCTCATCCCGCAGCAGTAGGGGAGGGACCCGGAACCATGAGCGACGCCGAGGTGGACGAGCACGACGATCCGGCGCTGTTGCCGGGTACGGCGGCCGAGCGCGCCGACGAGGAGGCCCACGGTCTCTCGGTGATCTCGCCCGAGGAGCTCCCGATGCTGCCGGGCGAGGTCAAGGCGCACTCCTCGCCGTTCCAGTACGTGATGATCGCCGTCGTCCTGTGCGTCATCACCGCGGTCGAGGTGGGGCTCTACTACATCGAGGAGGACCTGCCGACAGCCCTCTACGTCGGTCTGCTCCTCGCGCTCGCGCTGGTGAAGTTCGTCATGGTGGCGAGCCTGTACATGCACCTGAGCAAGGACAAGCCGATCTTCCGGCGGTTCTTCATCACCGGCGGGATCGGCGCGGTCACCCTGTACGCGATCGTCCTGACCACGCTCCACATCTGGGATTGACCGGACGGCAATGATCGCGGCCCAGTTCCCTTCGTGGCAGCCGCACCCTGACGTCGTGCTGCTCGTCGGGCTGCTGGTCGCGGGCTACGCGATCGCGCTCACCCGGGTGGGGCCCCGGACCCTGCCTGCCGGCACCCCGGTGGCGACCCGGTTCCAGATGACCACGTTCGGGCTCGGAGCCTTCGCCATCCTGCTCGCGGCGGACTGGCCGATGCACGACCTCGCCGAGGGCTACCTCTACAGCGTCCACATGGTGCAGCACATGACCTTCACCATGATCGCGGCACCGCTGCTGCTCCTCGGGACCCCGGGCTGGCTGGCCCGCTGGCTCCTCTCACCACCTTGGTTGTTCCGGTCGGTGCGCTTCATGTCCCGGTTCATCCCGGCTCTGGTCCTGTTCAACGTGGTCTTCGTCCTGGTCCACTGGCCCGCCGCGGTGGACCTGACGCTGCGCTCGGGCTGGGCCCACCTGATCGCCCACGCCATCCTGCTGTTCTCGGCGTTCATCATCTGGATGCCCATCGTGAGCCCGCTCCCGGAGATCCCGAAGCTCGTCGCCCCCCTCCAGATGGCCTTCCTGTTCCTCCAGTCGGTGGTCCCGACGATCCCGGCCTCGTTTCTCACTTTCGGGAGTCACCCCCTGTATCGTCGCTACGAGTCGCTGCCGAAGCTTTGGGGGATCTCCGCGCTCGACGACCAGCTCATCGCCGGACTGATCATGAAGATCGGGGCCGGCCTGTTGCTCTGGGCGCTGATCGCAGTGATCTTCTTCCGCTGGGCGGCGACCGAGGAGCGCCGGAACCGGCCGGGACCCGGATTGCGGGATCTGGACCGGGAGCTGACCGAGATGGGACTGCGGGCATAGATGAGCGACGACGAGACCCCGAGCGAGACCCCGAGCGACGAGTCCTCGGACGACGCGGCGGCGGAGACGCCGACCGAGGGCGCGGCGCTGGCCGTCCCCGAGGCCTCCGCGGCACCGGCGGTGGCGGCGGGCCCCGCGGCTGATCCCCGGTTGGAGCAACGCAAGTCCCGGTTGTGGCTGCCCTTCCTGATCCCGGTGGGCGCGGTCGCCGTCGTGGCCTTCTTCACGCTCAACATCTCCCGGATCTTCCTGGCCGCCTCCGAACAGGACGCGAACTGGTCGGTGGTGATCGGCGTCGGGATCACCTTGGCGATCCTGATCGGCGCCACCGTCATCGCGGCGATCCCGACGATCCGGACCACCTCGCTCGTGGTCGGAATGACGGGTGTTGCGTTGGTCGTGCTGTTCGCCGGATCATTGGTGCTCGGTGCCAGCCTGCCGAAGTCCGAGGCGAACGCCGGCTACGTGCAGCCCACGGGCGCCGCGATCAACACCCTCGAGGTCGAGGCGTACCCGGAGCTCAAGTTCCAGGCGACCAAGTTCGATGTGCCGGCCGGCATCAACCTGATCAAGTACATCGACAAGGGTGGCGTGCACACCCTGGTGTTCGACAAGAACGCGGTGCCCGGCTTCGAGCTCCAGGTGCCGACCGGGCTGAGTGCGGCCAAGGTCGACCTCAAGGAGGGCACGACCTACACGATCTACTGCACCATCCCGGGCCACCGGGCCGCGGGCATGGAGGCCGACATCGTCGTCGGCCCGCCGGGCGCCAAGCCCGAACCGGGCACCCAGAGCCCCACCCAGACCACGGCGCCGGCCGGGGGAACGCCGACGACGACGCAGCCACAAGGCGACGGGGCTTCCCAGTCGAGCACGGGTGGTTCGTGAACACGAAGGCCCTCATGGTGCGGACCCTGGCGCTCGCGTCCTTCGTCGCGGTCGTGGCCGCGTGCGGAAGCGACTCCGGTGGGGCGGCGTACAAGGAGCCGACCGGGCCGGCGGTCGCAACCCTGAAGATCGAGTCGGGCAACGTGTTCTTCAAGCCGACCGAGCTCGAGGCCCCGAAAGGGATCGTGAAGCTGATGCTGACGAACACCGAGAGCGGCACCCACGACCTCGTGATCCGGGGCGTGCCCGGCTTCCAGCTCGAGGTGAGCGGCGAAGGGTCGACGGCGTCGGAGAAGATCAACCTGACGAAGAAGAAGTACGAGTTCTATTGCACGATCCCGGGTCATGAAGAGGCCGGGATGAAGGGGACGATCACCGTCTCGTGATCGACGGGATCGATCCCGGGCGCATCCCTCGCCACATCGCAATCGTGATGGACGGGAACGGGCGGTGGGCGCAGCAGCGCGGGCTCAAGCGTACCGAGGGTCACGCGGCGGGCGAGGAGGCACTCTTCGACACCGTCGAGGGCGGGCTCGAGCTCGGCTTGCCGTGGATGACGGTCTACGCGTTCTCGACGGAGAACTGGCGCCGGCCGATCGACGAGGTCCGGTTCCTGATGCGCTTCAACGAATCGCTGCTGCTCCGGCGGCGTGACGACCTCAACGAGCGGGGCGTGCGCGTCCGCTTCATCGGCCGGCGCGGCGGGCGGGTGCCGAAGCGGGTGCTGCGCCACATCGAGGACACGGAGGCGCTGACCGAACGCAACCGCAGGATGACGCTCACGTTCGCGTTCAACTACGGCGGTCGGGCGGAGCTGACCGACGCGGTGCAGGCGATCGCGCACGAGGTGGCCGAAGGAAAGCTGAAGCCCGACAAGATCTCGGACCGGACGATCGCCCGGCATCTCTACGCACCGGACATGCCGGACCCGGACCTCATGGTGCGCACGTCGGGGGAGTACCGGATCTCGAACTACCTGCTCTGGGAGAGCGCGTACTCCGAGTTCCTCTTCACCGACGTCCTCTGGCCCGACTTCCGTCGTGAGCACCTCTTCGACGCGGTGCGGGAGTTCCAGCGCCGGGACCGCCGGTTCGGCGCGGTCGAGACCTGATCCGTCCGGATCGGTCCGGCCGGTACAACCACAGCGCTGTAGTTACACTGCGGTCATGCCGGGGTTGTACCGAGATCAGGGAGTTGTCCTCCGGACGGTGAAGCTGGGTGAGGCGGACCGGATCATCAGCTTCATGACCCAGGGCCACGGCAAGGTCCGGGCGGTGGCCAAAGGAGTTCGGAAGAGCGGCAGCCGCTTCGGTGCCCGGCTCGAACCGACCAGCCACGTCGCGTTCCAGTGCTACCGGGGCCGGGAGCTGGACGTCGTGACCCAGGTGGAGACGATCGACGCGAACCGGGCCCTGCGCGAGAGCTACGCGTGCATCACCCACGCGGTTCCCATGCTCGAGGCGGTGGACCAGGTCGCCCAGGAGCGGGAAGCCGCGCCGGCGCTGTACCGGATGCTCGTCGGGGCGCTCAGAACGCTGAGCGAGCACCCGTCGCCGGTCGTGACCCCGGCGTTCTTCTGGAAGCTGCTGAGCCTGGAGGGTTTCCACCCGTACCTGGACGCGTGCGTCCGCTGTGGCGAGGAGTCCGGCCCGTTCCCGGCCATCGACCTCGGTGAGGGCGGTGTCCTGTGCGTGACGTGCGGCCGGCTGGGGGGTCGGCGCGTCGATCCCGAGGCGCTCGCATTCCTCGGCCGGCTCGTCGGTGGGGAGCTCAACCGGGCGATCGCCGAGCCACCGGCACCGGAGCACGTCCACGAGATCGAGCGGCTCGGAGTCCTCGCGTTGGAGTACCACTCCGAACGCCGCCTCCGGTCTGCGTCGCTGCTCTAGTCCGTTGCGTCCATTGGACGTCCCGCCCCCCGGACCGGGGGCGAAACGTCCAATGAACACGCCCTTCGATGCCGAGCGCACACTTCCCGGCCGCGGGTGCTCGGAGATGGACGGTTCAGCGCGATGCTTCGGGAGAATTTGGGTCGTCCGACTAGCCTGATCGGCCGTGGCCCGCCCTGATTTGATGGACCGCGTCGTCAATCTTGCGAAACGGCGCGGACTCGTCTTCCCCTCGTCCGAGATCTACGGTGGCTTTCGTTCGACGTGGGATTACGGACCCCTCGGCGTGCTGCTCAAGCGCAACGTCAAGGATGCATGGTGGCGCTCGATGGTGCAGCTGCGCGACGACGTCGTGGGCCTCGATGCGGCGATCCTGATGGCCCCCAAGGTGTGGGAGGCCAGCGGTCACATCGCCACCTTCACGGACCCGCTGGTGGACTGCCGGAGCTGCAAGGAGCGGTTCCGGGCGGACCAGCTCCCGGAGTCCGGTGCGTGCCCCAACTGCGGCGCCAAGGACTCGTTCACCGATGCGCGCCACTTCAACTTGATGTTCAAGACCTACGTCGGTCCGGTGGAGGACGACACGTCGGTCGCGTACCTGCGCCCCGAGACGGCCCAGGGCATCCTCGTCAACTTCAAGAACGTGCAGACGACGACCCGAAAGAAGCCGCCGTTCGGCATCGCGCAGATCGGCAAGTCGTTCCGCAACGAGATCACCCCGGGCAACTTCGTCTTCCGGACCCGCGAGTTCGAGCAGATGGAGATGGAGTTCTTCGTGCCACCCGAAGATGCACCGAAGTGGTACGAGTACTGGTGCTCGCAGCGATTCGGCTGGTACCGGGAGCTCGGGATCCCGGAGGACATGCTGCGCCTGCGTCCCCACGACCCCGACGAGCTCTCGCACTACAGCGTGGAGACCTCCGACGTGGAGTTCGACTACCCGTGGGGTTGGGGTGAGCTCGAGGGCATCGCGAACCGGGGCGACTACGACCTCACTCAACACGGCAAGTTCTCGGGCGAGGATCTCTCCTACTTCGACCAGGAGCACGACCGTCGCTACATCCCGTACGTGATCGAGCCCGCGGCCGGCGCCGATCGGGCGACGCTCGCCTTCCTGCTCGCGGCGTACCACGAGGAAGAGGCACCGACCGCGGACGGCAAGGTCGAGAAGCGGACGGTGCTCCGCCTCGATCCGCGGCTCGCGCCGATCACGGTTGCGGTGCTCCCGCTGTCCAAGAAGGAAGATCTGGTCCCGATCTCCGAGAAGGTCGCCCAGGACCTGCGCCGCCTCTACATGGTGGACGTCGACGCCGCGGGGTCCATCGGCAAGCGGTACCGGCGCCAGGACGAGGTCGGCACCCCGTTCTGCGTCACGATCGACTTCGACACACTCGCGGACAATGCGGTTACCGTCCGCGATCGTGACTCGATGGCTCAGGACCGGGTCTCGCTCGATCGGCTCGTCGACCACCTTCGCGAGCACCTGCCCGAATGACCGCGACGACAGGCAAGAGCAGAAGAGATGACTGACCACTACGAGCTCCTGGGCGTCGGTTCCGACGCCACGAAAGACGAGATCAAGGCGGCGTACCGCTCCGAGGTCGAAGGCGCGGACTCATCGCGGCGGGCCCAGCTCAACCGGGCCTGGAACGTGCTTTCGGATCCCGTCCAGCGCCAGCGCTACGACGAGCAGGTGGGCGCGGGCTCCGAGGGCGGATCCGGTGAGGGCGCCGTGGTGCTCCCGGCCAGCCGGGCGACCGGCGCGCGGGCGCGGCCCGGAGAGCAAGGCGCTGGATGCGAACGGCGGGTCGAACAACGGATCCGGAAAGAACGGATCCGGGGGTGGCGGCGGACGTGGCGGTGGCGGTCGCGGCGGTGGCGGGGACGGCGGGTCGGATGACGACGTCCCGATGCGCGGTGGTCGTCCGATCCCCCAACCCACGGTGGTGCTCCCCGAGGGCATGCACCTCGCGACGAAGCGCGCGCGCGGTTACTCGATCACCTTCGACCTCTCGATCCTCGCGGTCCTGTACGTGCTCTTCGTCTCGGTGATCATTCCGGCGGTGTTGAAGGATCAGTACCCGAACAAGGTCGACCGGATCGACGCGATCTCGACGCAGGTCGACAAGCTCGACAACCAGAAGAGCGCGGCCGAGGACAAGGCCAGCAGCGCCAACGACCGTGCGGCGAAGGCGAAGAAGAACGGAAACACCGATGCCGAGGCCACGGCGAAACAGGATGCGAAGGCTGCGACGACGCGCGCCGACGATCTCGACCAGCAGATCACGGACCTCCAGGACGAGGCATCGAACCTGCAGGGAGACATGATCGGCACGACGTACCTCATGCTCGGGCTGTTGCTGCTGGTTGCGCTGCTCTACCTCGTGCCGTCGACCGTCATGACGGGCCAGACGCTGGGCAAGAAGCTGCGAAAGGTCTGGCTCGTGCGAGTGGACGGGAGCAAGGTCGGCTTCGGCGGCGCGCTCGCCCACAGCGCCGTTCCGGTCCTGGTCGCGCTCGGGGTTCCCCAAATCGGCCCGATCGTGGCGCTGGGCATTGTGTACTGGGCGTTGAGGGATCGAAACGAACAGGGATTCCACGACAAGCTCGCCCGCACGCTGGTGGTGGATTCGCCCCCGGCTTCTAGCTGAAGGATCGAAGATGAAGTACGTGTACGCCTTCCAGGAAGGCGGCCGGGAACAGAAGTTCCTGCTCGGCGGCAAGGGTGCGAACCTCGCCGAGATGACGAAGCTGGGCCTCCCGGTCCCGCCCGGCTTCACGATCACGACCGAGGCGTGCAACGCCTACATGGCCGCGGGCGACACGCTGCCCGACGGGCTCATGGACGAGGTCGCGGAGGCGCTGCGGGCGCTCGAGGCGGACATGGGCAAGCGTCTCGGTGACGACGTGGACCCGCTGCTCGTCTCGGTTCGTTCCGGCGCGCCGTTCTCGATGCCCGGGATGATGGACACGGTGCTCAACCTCGGGCTCAACGACGACTCCGTCCAGGGTCTGGCCAAGCAGACGGGCAACGAGCGCTTCGCGTTCGACTCGTACCGGCGCTTCGTGCAGATGTTCGGCAAGATCGTCCTCGACGTTCCCGGCGACGACTTCGAAGACGCCCTCCACGAGCTCATGGAGGAGCGCGACATCGCCGAGGACACGGCGCTCACCGCCGAGGACCTGCGCGGGCTCGTCGGCACCTTCAAGGCGATCGTGTCGCGGGTGGCCGGAGTGGACTTCCCGAATGACCCCCACGCCCAGCTCGGATACGCGATCGAGGCCGTGTTCAAGTCGTGGAACGGTCGGCGGGCGCGTGACTACCGGCGAATGGAGCGGATCCCCGACAACCTCGGGACCGCGGTGAACGTCCAGGCGATGGTCTACGGAAACAAGGGCGACGACTCGGGTACCGGAGTGGCCTTCACCCGGAACCCGTCGAGTGGTGAGAGTGCGCCGTACGGAGACTTCCTCGCGAACGCGCAGGGCGAGGACGTCGTCGCGGGGATCCGGATCACGGAGCCGCTCGACGCGATGGCCAACCACTTCGGGGAGTGCCACCAGCAGCTCCTGGACGTCATGAAGCGGCTGGAGAACCACTACCGGGACATGTGCGACATCGAGTTCACGATCGAGCAGGGTCGACTGTTCATCCTGCAGACGCGCGTCGGCAAGCGCACCGCGATGGCCGCGTTGCGCATGGCCGTCGAGATGGAGGACGAAGGGCTCATCGACAAGGACGAAGCGGTGCTGCGGATCCAGCCGGCGCAGCTCGACCAGCTGCTGCACCCGCAGTTCGACCCGACCGCGACCTACGACGTGCTGGCCACCGGCCTCAACGCCTCTCCCGGCGCCGCGGTCGGAAAGGTCGCGTTCACGGCCGACGACGCGGAAGCGGCCGCGGCAGCCGGCGACGCCGTCATCCTGGTGCGGCCCGAGACGTCGCCGGAGGATCTCCACGGCATGATCGCGGCCGAGGGCATCCTCACGTCGCGCGGTGGGCTCGTGAGCCATGCGGCCGTGGTGGCCCGGGGAATGGGCACGCCGGCGATCTGCGGTGCCGAGGCCCTGCAGATCGACCTGGTCAAGAAGCAGTTCACGGTGGTCCGCGACCGTGAGGTCGGCGGAGTGGTCAGCCCGGTGCAGACCACGGTGCGCGAAGGGGACGTGATCTCCATCAACGGTGGCACGGGCGAGGTCGTCGTCGGCGAGGTGCCGGTGGTGACCCCCGAGCCGACCGGTCCGTTCGGCATCGTGCTCGGCTGGGCGGACGAGGTCCGTACGATGAAGGTGCGCGCGAACGCGGATCTGCCCGAGGACTCGTTGAAGGCGCGCGAGTTCGGGGCCGAGGGCATCGGTCTCTGCCGGACCGAGCACATGTTCCTCGGCGACCGGCTGCCGACCGTGCAGCGGATGATCCTCGCCGAGACGCCCGACGAGGAGGCCGCCGCACTTGACGCGCTGCTCCCCGTCCAGCGGGCGGACTTCATCGGCATCCTCGAGGCGATGGACGGGCTCCCGGTCACGATCCGCTTGCTCGATCCGCCGCTCCACGAGTTCCTGCCCCGCCACGAGGAGATCCTCGGGCGCCAGGTCGACGCCTTCATCAACGGTGTGGGTGATCCGGAGGCGGACCAGCTCATGGCCGCACTCAAGCGGTGGGAGGAAGCCAACCCGATGCTCGGCACCCGCGGGTGCCGGCTGGGGATCCTCAAGCCGGGTCTCTACAGGATGCAGGCCCGGGCGATCATCGAGGCGGCCGTGGCGCGCAAGCAGGCCGGTGGCGACCCCCAGGTCGAGATCATGATCCCGCTGACGGTCGCCAAGACCGAGATGGTGATGCTCGACGGCTGGGTGCGCGAAGAGGCCGAGAAGGTCTTCACGGACCAGGGGGTCCGGGTCGACTATCTCGTCGGCACGATGATCGAGACGCCGCGTGCCGCGCTCGTCGCGGAGGAGATCGCCGAAGTGGCGGAGTTCTTCTCGTTCGGCACCAACGACCTCACGCAGATGACGTTCGGGTTCTCCCGTGACGACGTCGAGGGGCGCATGATGCCGGCGTACCTCGAGCAGGGCCTGCTGCCGGTGAGCCCGTTCGAGCAGCTCGACCGGGACGGGGTCGGCAAGCTGGTGGAGTGGGCGAAGGCCCGCGGCCGCGCGGTGCGCCCGGATCTGAAGCTCGGGATCTGCGGCGAGCACGGCGGCGATCCCACGTCGGTGCACTTCTGTCACGAGGTCGGCCTGGACTACGTGTCCTGCTCGCCCTACCGGGTGCCTCTGGCCCGGCTCGCCGCCGCGCACGCCGCGCTCGGCGAGGGTGGACCGGGCACCACGGCCTGATCCCGCCCGCCCACCCCTTCGCTTTGGCGTCGTTGAGGTGCCTCTACGGCACCTTCACGACGCCAAAACCTGGGTCGGCGGGCTGATTCGATGTCCCACCCGGTCGGTATCCTCGATCCATGAGCCACGATGCGCCGGACATGACCGACCGGGCGCGCAGCTGGGCCGCGACCATGGACGGCTTCGCGGCCGGATCCATCCGGCACGCGCACGCGGACTCCGCCGCGAAGATCGGCTCGATCGAGATCCTCGACCGTCGGGCCCGTGAAGCGCTCGAGGACGCGCAGCTCGCCCCGGGCGCGACTCGCCGCGCGTGGTGCCGGTCACCAGCGGTCGAGGAAGCCCCGGACGAGGTGCGGACCTGCTTCGAACGCGACCGCGATCGGATCCTGCACGGCACGACTGCGTTCCGCCGCCTCGCCGGCAAGACCCAGGTCTTCGTGTTTCCCGAGGATCACCAGCGCACCCGCCTGACCCACGCGCTCGAAGTGGCCCAGGTGGCCACGAGCATCGCCGCGGCGTGCCGGCTCAACGTGGCGTTGACGGAGGCGATCGCGCTGGGCCACGACTGCGGGCACGGCCCGTTCGGCCATGCGAGCGAGGACGCGTTCACGCCGTACGTGCCCGGCGGGTTCGATCACGCGTGCTGGGGTGCGGACGTCGTGCTCACCCCGGTGAACCTGTGCGTCGAGACCCTGGACGGGATCCGGAACCACTCCTGGTCCCGCCCGGCCCCGGCCACGCCGGAAGGGGAGGTGGTCTCCTGGGCGGACCGCATCGCCTACGTCTGCCACGACTTCGAGGACGCCGTGCGGGCCGGGATCGTCACCGGGGCGATGCTGCCGGCCCCGGTCCGGGAGCTCTGCGGGGAGCGGCGCAGCCGCCAGCTCCACGCGTTCATCTCGTCGGTGGTGGCGGCCGCCCGGGAGACCGGTGAGATCGGGATGAGCTCGACGATGGCGGAGGCGCTGGCCGAGTTCCGCGCCTTCAACTACGAGCAGATCTACATGCGCCCGGCGTCGGTCGCGCAGGGCCAGGCGGTGGTCCGGGTGCTGCGCGCGCTCGTCGAGTTCTACGCCGACCGTCCCAATACCCTCCCGTTCCCCGAGCTCGCCGGGAGCGGTCATCCGAGTGACGGCTCGAGTGCGGGGAGCGGTCAAGCGGTGCGTGAGGCCGTGACGTACGTGGCGGGGATGACGGACCGCTTCGCGTTCAGCCAGGCGGTGGCTCACCTCGGCTGGGATCCCGCCACGCTTCCCGCCGGCCTCGACGTCGCCGTCCGCCGGTGATCCGCCGGTCCACGCCGGCACGAAGCGGCTCCGGTCGCGTGGTGCCTGACCTACCCTGAGACGCGAATGGGGATTCTCGACGACGACGTCGTCCAGGTCAGGGAAGCCACCGACATCGTCGGGCTCATCGGCGAGCGGCTCGCCCTGAAGCGCGCCGGTCGGCGCTTCGTCGGCTTGTGCCCGTTCCACGCCGAGAAGAGCCCGAGCTTCTCGGTGAACCCGGAGCTCGGCCTGTACTACTGCTTCGGTTGCCAGGAGAGCGGCGACGCGATCACGTTCGTGCGCAAGCTCGATGGCCTCGATTTCCCCGAAGCGGTCGAACGGCTGGCCGCGCGGGCAGGGATCACGCTGCGGTACGACTCGACCGCGGTGTCCCAGGACCGCCAGCGCAAGGGCCGGCTCGCCGAGGCGGTCGGAGCCGCGATCGAGTATTACCACGCAATCCTGCTCGAGCAGCCGGCCGGTGGTCGCGCCCGCGGGTACTTGCGCAGTCGCGGGTTCACCGGTGACGCCGCGCGCCAGTTCGTGCTGGGGTGGGCACCGGACGGCTACGACGCGCTGAGCCGTCACCTGTACGACCTGAAGTTCTCGCGTGAGGACATCGAGGCGGCCGGGCTCGCGTTCGTGAACCGATCGAACCGGTTGCAGGACTCGTTCCGGTCACGGCTCATGTTCCCCATCTACGACCGCGCCGGCGTGCCGGTCGGGTTCGGCGGGCGGTCGCTGACTCCCGACGGTCCGAAGTACAAGAACACCGCGGAGACGGTCCTGTACCACAAGAGTCGTCTGCTCTACGGGCTGAACTGGGCGAAGGCGGAGATCGGCGCGCGCGACGAGGTGGTGATCTGCGAGGGCTACACCGACGTCATGGGGTTCGCGCTCGCCGGCATCCCGAACGCGGTGGCGACCTGTGGCACCGCCCTGACCGAGCAACACGTCCAGCTGCTCAAGGCGTTCACCCGCCGGATGGTCCTGGCCTACGACGCCGACAGTGCGGGGCAGAGCGCAGCCGCGAAGTGGTACCAGTGGGAGCAGGAGCTCGACATCGAGGTGAAGGTGGCCGCGCTGCCCCCGGGCCGGGATCCCGGAGATGTGTGGAAGGACGATCCCGACGTGCTCGTGAAGGCAGTTGAAGGTGCGCAGCGATTCATGCAGTTCAAGATGGGCCGCGTGCTCGCGTCGGCGGATCTCACCAGCCCCGAAGGTCGCGCGCGGGCGGCGGAGGCGCTCGTCCCCGTACTGCGGGAGCACCCGAACGAGCTGGTGCGCGAGCAGTACATCCAGACCGCGGCGGGCACACTCGGTTTCGACCACGGTTGGTTCAAGGACGCGATCGCCCGTCCGGCGCCACCGCGACGGGACGATCACGAGCGCGGTCGCCGAGGAGGGCCGGACGCCGAGCCGGAACCGGAGTGGAAGGCGCCGCGGCGGATCGCGGTCGACCCGCGCGAGGAGGATGTGCTCCGGTGGGCGCTGCACGATCCGGAACTGGTCGCGGACTGGCTCGACGCGTCGCTCTTCGTGGATCCGGTCGCCCGGGCTGCCTTCGAGCAGCTGTCGGGCTCGGACGAGCTCCACGACGCACTGGCGACGAGTGAGGGCGATGTCCGGGCACTGCTCGAGCGGTTGGCGGTCGAGGAGCCGCAGGCCGATGCCGAGCCGGAGACCGTGCGGGCCCGGCTCGTGGTGAACCTCGTCGAGCCCGCGGCGGAGCGCCTGCGCGACCAGTTGCGCGCCGCCAACGATGATCGGGCAAGCCAGGTGACACAACGTCTCGACGCGGTGCGGAGCTCGAAATTCGGAAGCTACGCCGCCGGTGAAGAAGCCGCGATGCAGTTGGTACGATGGATCACTCAGTGGACGCCCACGTGAGTCACCCCGAACCGAACCCGGTACCGAACCCGGTACCGATCCCGCCGGAACCCGTGGTCGCGCCGGGCGCGACGTCCGAGGACATCGACGCGTTCGTGCAGCGCGTGAAGGAACGCGGCTTCGTCACGACGGGCGAGATCTTCGCCGCGCTGCCGGATCTCGAGCCCGAGACCGAGGAGCTCGCGGCGATCTACGCGGGCATGGAGGCCAACGGCATCCAGGTCGTCGACGAGATCCTCGAGGAGCTCGCACGCGAGGACGAGCGGCGCCAGGGCCGGCCTGAGACCCCGCCGAGCCCGACGGTGACCGACGCGGTGGAAACCGCAGTGGAGCGGTCGCGCACCGCGCCAACGCGTCCCGGTGCGGCCGCGGCACCAGTGGCCGAAGAGCCGATCGCGATCCCCGTGCCCGCGGCGCGCGCGCCGGGCGCGCGCGACGCGTCCGGCTGGTTCCGGCGAGATGGGCAGCTTCGATCCGGTGCGGATGTACCTGAAGGAGATCGGGAAGGTCCCGCTGCTCACCGGGCCCCAGGAGGTCAGCCTCGCGAAGCGGATCGAGGCGGGGCTCGACGCGGTGGACCGGGTGGCGCAGACCCCGGACCTCAGCGACGCCCAGCGGGCCAGCCTGCGGGCGGTGTCGCGTGACGGCGAGCTGGCCAAGCGTCAGCTGACCGAGGCGAACCTGCGCCTCGTCGTCTCGATCGCGAAGCGCTACGTCGGCCGGGGGATGGCGCTGCTGGATCTGATCCAGGAAGGCAACCTCGGCCTGATCCGTGCCGTCGAGAAGTTCGACTACACGAAGGGCTTCAAGTTCTCGACGTACGCGACGTGGTGGATCCGCCAGGCGATCACCCGCGCGATCGCGGATCAGGCCCGGACGATCCGCATCCCGGTGCACATGGTCGAGACCATGAACAAGGTGATGCGGATCCAGCGCCAGCTGCTCCAGGAGCTGGGGCGCGAGCCGACGGTCGACGAGATCGCGGAGAAGGTCGAGCTCACCCCGGACCGCGTCCGCGAGATCCAGCGGCTCGGTCAGGAACCGGTCTCGCTCGAGACACCGGTGGGCGACGACGACGACTCCTTCCTCGGGGACTTCGTCGAGGACCCGAACGCGACCGCGCCGGCAACGGCCGCGGCGCGCGCGTTGCTCACCGAAGCGATCGAAGAGGCACTCGAGGAGCTCAACGACCGCGAGCGTCAAGTGGTGCGCTTGCGATTCGGTCTCGACGACGGCCAGGTGCGCACGCTCGAAGAGGTGGGCAAGGAGTTCGGCGTGACCCGGGAGCGGATCCGTCAGATCGAGTCGAAGACGCTGGCGAAGCTGCGGCACCCGACGCGTTCGCAGCGCCTGCGCGACTACCTCGAAGAGCCGTAACCCGCGCTAGCCGGTGACGTCGACGACCGGCTCGACGAGCCGGAGCTGCTCGGGCTCGTCGTCGGGGCGCAGCCGCTCGACGCCGAGCTCGACCGCGGCTTGCAGGCGGTCGAACAGCCGGCTGTCACGCAGGCGCTCCAGCCGCCGCCGGATCTGCTCGTAGCGGGCCCGGCCCGCCTTCGCGCCGAGGTAGTAGCCCGCGGCGAACCCGACGACCAGACCGATCCGAAACTTCATGGCTTCCTTCTACCCCATTTCATCGAATCCCGCCGAGTTCTCGACGATACGAACGTACGTTCGATACACTCGGTCATGGGTTACCGCGGCAAGGTCGAAGAGCGCGAACAGGCGCGTCTCTCCGCGCGCCGAGAACCGAACTCTCGCCGAGATCGCAGAGCTCTTGGGGGTGAGCAAGTCCTCCGTCTCGGTCTGGGTCAGAGACGTCCCCTTCACCCCCTCGAAGCGCCGCTACGGCCCCCGACGCCGGCCGACACCGGCTCCACGATCAGCGAAGCTCCGCGAGATCGAAGAGCTTGACGCCGAGGGTCTGGGCTTGATCGGTCAACTCGACGATCCTGCGTTTCTCGTGGCGGTGCTGCGCTCTACGCCGGGGAGGGTGCGAAGCGGGACCACACGGTGGTGTTCGCGAACTGCAGATCCTGCGATGATCCGACTGCATCTGTGCCTGGCTTCGCCACTTCTTCGAAATCGACGAAGCTCGACTCAGAGTCCGGGTATACCTCCATCAAGGTCTCGATCTGGATGCCGCAGAGGACTACTGGTCGAAGCTCACGGCACGTGCCGCTCTGCACAGTTTCGCAGCGCCCTATCGGGCAGCAGCCGATCCGACCATCCGCCACGAACAAGCATGAGCACGGCTGTGCCTATGTCGTACTACTGCATGCAGTCGCACCCATGAGCATCATGGGGCTCGTTCGGGCGCTGCTATCGTCAGACGCCATTCCGGGGTAGCTCAATCGGCGGAGCATCGGCCTGTTAATGCCGAGGGTTGCGGGTTCGAGTCCCGCCCCCGGAGCTCATCAAGCGAATCCGAAGCGTGGCCGGCCCGAACTCGGGTCGGGACGCTCGGGTCGCTCGATCTCGTCGATGAGGCCGTACTCGAGTGCCTCGTCGGCATCGAGCCAGCGGCCGCGTTCGTAGTCCGCTTCGACGTGTTCGAACGCGCGACCAGTCGCCCGCGCCATGCGGGTCAAGAAGCTCTCGAGCTGGCGCTGATGCTCCCGCGCGTTCGCTTCGAGATCGGCGGCCGATCCACCAAAGGTGACGTCCGGCAGCGCGAGCTTGAAGCGCGAGTGGGGAGTGGCGGTCCGGTGGTGCGCCACCGCGACGATGCCGGTGCCGACGCCCTCGGCGCGGCCGACGCATCGGGCGCGCACCGGGACTCCCAGCAGGTCGATGGTGTCGATCACGGTGAACGCGGCTTCGAGTGAGCCGCCACTGCAGTCGACGTGGAGGATCACCGCGTCATCGCCGCCGGCGTCGAACGCCATGAGCTCGGCCGCGGCGTTCGTCGCGGCGCGATCGTCGAGCACGCCGGTGAGCGCGACGGTCCGGCGCTCCCGGAGCTGGGCACGCATCCACTCGGCCGGGTCACGGTCGAGTGGGCCCCCGAACGGATCGGTCCCGCCGCCGGGGCCGATGATGCTCATGGGCTCCTCCGCTGCAGCCGGAAGTCGAGCCGCTGGCCGAGCGCGGCGGCATAGCGTTCCAGGGTCGAGAGCCGGACGTCGGCGTCGCCGGATTCGAGGCGGGCCACGGCCGACTGGGACGTCCCCATCCGCGCCGCGACCTCGGTCTGGGAGAGCCCGAGCTCGCCCCGTCTTTCCGCGAGCGCATCCGCGAGGGCGTGGCGCCGCGCCGCGACCTCCTTGAACCCGGGGAAGACCGGGTCGTGCCTGCGCTCACTCATGACGTGCGCCCGAAGCTCATGACATCGAATATGGTATCTCGGATACGAGATACCAGCCTGCACCCGGAAAGGGGTGTCCGATGGACGTCCGCCACTCACTCATTCCCACCGTCCTCGACGAGTCCGCTCGCGGTGACCGGGCCTATGACATCTTCTCGCTGCTCCTGCGGGAACGCATCGTGTTCCTCGGCCAGGAGGTGGACGACCACATCGCCAACCTCATCATCGCCCAGATCCTGCACCTCGAGGCGCGTGATCCGGACCGGGAGATCCAGCTCTACATCAACTCGCCGGGTGGGATGGCCTACGCCGGCATGGCGATCTACGACGTGATGCAACACGTACGGCCGCCGGTCTCCACGATCTGCGTGGGCATGGGGATGTCGGCCGCGGCGATGATCCTCTGCGCCGGCGCACCCGGGAAGCGGCTCGCCCTGCCGAGCTCGAAGATCATGATCCACCAGGGATCGGCCGGTACCCGCGGTGCGCCGAGCGACATGGAGATCCAGCTGCGCGAGGTCCTCTCCACCACGAAGCGGATGGCGCAGATCATCGCGTTCCACTCCGGCCGTTCCCTCGAGCAGGTCGAGCGGGATCTGGACCGCGACTACTTCATGACCGCGCAGGAGGCACTCGACTACGGGATCATCGACGAGGTCCTCGCCCCCCGGCGCGGCGTTTCGATGGATCTGCTCCAGATGGCTGACGAAGCCGCGGCGACTGCCTGAACCGACCGCGCTACTGGCGCAGGAGCAGGATGTCCGCCGCGCGCGAGAGCTGCACTCCCTGGACGATGGGTGCGAGCGCGGCGAGGTACACCGCGAGGAACGGCAGGAGGGTGTTGACCTCCACCCGGTCGGGCGCGTCCGCGGCAGCTACTTTGGGTGCCCGCTCCTCGGCCAGCAACGCGAACCCGCAGGTGATCAGACCGGCACCACCGATCAGGGCCACCCAGCGCAACCAGTCGATGCCGGTGGCGAAGAGCACCGCGGTTCCGCCGAGCACCGCCAGGACGGCGACCGTGGCGATCGCCGGCCCCGCCGCGCGCAGCTGGCTCCAGATCCGGGGCTTCACCCACCACCAGAGCCAGGCGAGCTGGATCCCGACCAGCAGGGCTGCGAACGCGACGTCGCCGACCTTGACCGCCTTCGGGATCGCCTGCACCCGGTCGAGCGCGGTGCGGACGTTGTCGGAGAGAAAGTCGAACGCTGTGGCCCGCGGGGTGCCGTTCGGACGGGTCCCGATCTTCAGGGAAGTCGCATCGGCGCGGAGCTGGTTCACGGTGGTGCGCGACGCCTGGCCGAAGACGCCGACGACGACCAGCGCGACGAACGCCGGGACCACGATTAGGCCGAGGAGGCCGGCGACCTGCGTTGGCCGGGTTGGACGGGGCAGGCGGCGTGGTGCCATCACCGCGACCATCACGAGCGCCCAGGGCAGGGCGTAGGTAGCGGTTGCCTCGTGGACGAACACCGAGATCCCGAACAGCAGGCCGACGAAGCCGCACCAGAGCGCCACGTGGCGTCGCGCGTAGAGCAGCACGACTCCGAAGACGACGAGGAGCGGGAGCCCGACCAGGTCGGGCCGTCGTTGGTAGACGGCGTAGTCGACGAGGAACGGGGTGCAGCCGAGCAGGATCCCGAGCGCCGCGCCCCCGCGGTCCGGGTGCGGAAGAGCAGCTCCATGAGCACGATCACCGCCACGACCGTCACGCCGGCCAGGACCCACGCCGCGGCCGCGATGGGCGCCGACGAGTTCACCCCGAGCGGAACCAGGATCGCCCCGTTGAGCCCGCGGCGGACGAACCCGTGGTCGTAGGTGACGAGCCAGTACGACTCCATGTAGGCGGAGAGGACCCGACGCTCTGCCACCGCCTGCACCACCTGCAGCGCGACGAGCGCGTAGGCCAGCAGCCGGACGTATGCGAGGCGCCACTGCAGTCTCAACTCCGGCCCCCCGGCAGACGCGGCCCGGCACGGTGGCGCCGGATCCTCGAGCCGCGGGACCCTAACGTCTCGCCGTCTCGTCCGACAACGCTCGCCGCTAACGTCACCGTTTCAGCGGGGCCGTAGCTCAGTGGTCAGAGCAGGGGACTCATAATCCCTCGGTCGATGGTTCGATCCCATCCGGCCCCACGCACGCTACCAGCGGTTTCGGCTGTTTCGAGTGCTGCTGCGCGTTCCACGCGGGCCCGCTGGTCACGGTTTGGTCACAGCGTGGTCACGAGATCCGTGGGTACGGCGCGACGCGGCGGCTCGATCGAACCCTGCACGAGCGTCTGCACCTCTGGCCTGGAGCGCGTGCCGGCAGGCGGGTTTCGTAGTACGATTCTGGCGTGTGGATCTGCACCCGTCGGCGCTCAAGCACGGACTGGCGGTCGACGACATCGAGCACGCTGTGCGGAACGCCATGGTGATCGACGACTTGGAGGGCGACGTGCGCCTCTACCTCGGCCCGAGCCGCAGTGGATCGCTGCTCGAAGTCATCACGCTGGTTCGCGGAGAGGCACGGCCCGAACTCGTGATCCACGCGATGTCGATGCGAACGAAGTACCGACGGCTGCTGCCCGGAGAATGACGATGGCAAAGAAGGACTACGGACGGACACAGAGCGGGGAACCGATCACGGACGAGCTCGTGGAGAAGCTCGCGGCTCAGGCCGAGGCGGGCTTCGACGTCGATGAGATCATCCGCCGCCGGGGTGGGCGCCCGCCGATGGGCTCATCGGCGGCGTCCGTCGAGTCAGTGCGTCTCGACCCCGAGCTGAGCGCGGCGTTGCGCGAGCGCGCCGAGCGGGAAGGGCGCACCAACTCCGATCTCATCCGCGACGCCCTTCGCCGTTTCCTCCGGGCCAGCTGACCGCCCTCAGCTGATCGAGCCGAAGTCTGGGCTCCTCGACTCGCCAACCCGACGCCGCTGAACACGCCGGCGCACCGCTCGTCTCGCTCCGTGCAGGGTCCACACAGTTGCATCTCGATGCGCGGCTGGTCGCGTTTCGGGTCGCTCAACGCGCTTAGTGGGGGTGTGCTGTCGATCGGGAAGCTCGCCGGGTCAGGAGAGCTACTACCTGCCGTCGCGCCGGCGCCGCTACTACCTCGGCGGCGCCGAAGTCCCGGGCTATTGGATCGGCACGGGCGCCGAGGACCTCGGTCTGGACGGCCCGGTCACCGATGGCAACTTCGTCGCGCTCCTCGGCGGGCGTAGCCCCAGAGACGGGAGTCCGCTGGGCCGGCCGAATCGACGGGTCCCCGCGCTGGATCTGACCTTCTCCGCGCCGAAGTGCACCGAGCCGCTCGGGTCACGGTTTGGTCACAGGAATCGCGAAAACGCGGTCAAGCGGTGCTTGGCGCGCTCGCGCGACGAGTCGAAGAAACGCCGTCAGACCTGCACCAACGCGTACTCACGGTCACTGGAGGTCACTGGACGGTACAGCGCTTCCGCGGCTCATAATCCCTCGGTCGATGGTTCGATCCCATCCGGCCCCACGCACCGAGGCACGACGGCGCGACCGACTCTGCGCTGAGTTGCGCCGCGGCGCCCGGAATCACTCAGGCCTCCTCGACGACCTCGACCTCGCGTGGGAACCGCAGTCGAACGACGATCGCGCCGATGGCCGGGATGACCGCGCCGATCAGCAGTGCGGTCGTCATCCCGTTGGTGAACGCAACGCCGGCGGTCGAACGGATGGCGTCGCCCGCGGGCCCCTCCACCCGCCCCGCCGCAACCGATGCCGAGGCGAGCGACTCGCGGATCGCGTCGAGGGTCGTGTGGGGGAGCTGCGCCGCGGCCGGTCCGGCCTTCGCGATCGCCGTGTCGATCGAACCGCGGTACGACGTCGAGAGCACCGCGCCGAGGATCGCGACTCCGAGCGAGCCGCCGATCTCGCCGACGGCGTCGTTGACCGCCGCG
Source organism: uncultured Acidimicrobiia bacterium (assembly GCA_963770095.1). Classification (GTDB taxonomy): domain Bacteria; phylum Actinomycetota; class Acidimicrobiia; order IMCC26256; family JAENVU01; genus Chersky-806. The sequence continues at coordinate 666,466 of CAVYOO010000002.1, read as the reverse complement.
CCGGATCCGGTCTTCTCGCGGTGGACGGACGCGATGATCCCGTTCGTGCTCTGTGGAAGCGCGAGACCGAGCCCCGACCCCATCAGCGCGAGGACGAGTCCCAGGACGATGTACGGGGTCGACGCGGTGATGAACGCGGCGACGGCCATCCCGGCGGTCACGGCGAGAAGTCCGGTGATCACGACAGCGCGGGCCCCGAAGCGCTTGGCCAGGCGGGCGCTCGAGAGCGACGCGATGAGCAGGCCACCGGCGAGCGGCACCACGCCGAACCCGGAACGGAGGGGCGAGTACCCGCGAACGAGCTGCAGGAACTGCGGAACGAAGAACATCGCGCCGAACAGCGCGAAGTAGATGACGGCGACCGCGAACACCGACGTCGAGAACACCGGATTCGAGAAGAAGCGCATGTCGAGCATCGGCGACGGCGCGTGGAGCTCCCACACGACAAAGCCGCCGAGCAGAGCGAGGCCGGCGAGGCCGGGCCCGATCGTCGCGAGCGCGAGACCGTCCTCGGGAAGCTGGATGATCGCGTAGATGAGGCACACCAGGCCCGTGGTCGACAGCACTGCGCCGAGCGGGTCGAGGTGCGGTCGCGCCGGGTCCCGGCTCTCGGGCACGACCCGGAGCGTGACGACGAGCGCGGCGATGGCGAGGACGGGGTTGATGAGGAAGATGGAGTGCCAGTCGAAGTGCTCGAGGAGGAACCCGCCGAGCACCGGTCCGACCGCGACTGCCGCGCCGGCGACCGCAGCCCAGATTGCTACCGCCTGACTCCGTTCACCCGGGTCCCGAAAGACCTGCGCGAGGATCGACAAGGTGGGCGGCATGATGAACGCGCCACCGATGCCCATGACGGCCCGACAACCCATCAGCATGGTCGGGTCCGGCGCCAGCCCTGCGCCCAACGAGAAGAGTCCGAACACCGCGAGCCCGAACAGCAGCGCGCGTCGCCGGCCGTAGCGGTCGCCGAGACTGCCGGCGAGGAGCAGCGAACCGGCGAAGAACAACGAGTACGAGTCGACGATCCACTGGAGCTCACCCTCGCTCGCGTGCAGGTCCTCCTGGATCCGGGGGAGCGCGACGTTGACGATCGTGTTGTCGAGCGCGATCAGGGCGAGACAGCCGGAGAGCAGGGCCAAGATCACCCAGCGCCGCGAGTGGATCGCGGCGGACGCGCCCGTCCCGGTCGTGGGGAGACCCGGAGGTGCCGGGCTCTGGATGGTCATCGGTTGAAGTCGCCTCTTCGCTGGCGGGGCCGCGCGCCGGCCGCGGTGATTCGTCGAGGTATCGGCGCGCCCCGGTGCCTCCCTGAGGCGTGCCCCGCGGCGCGCACGCTGGGGGGCCGGCGGCGCCACGCGAATGCGCAGGTCCGGGCGCTCGAAGAGTGATTGGTCGTGGGGCCGGGGCGCGCGCGAACGGCGCAAACTGGCCGTTTGCCGACCGACGTATACGATCACCCCCGATGAGACGTCCCCGGCGCGCCGATCCGAGAAACCGGAAGCGGATCATGCCGGTCCGGCGCGGTTCGAGTGAGCTGGTGGAACCCGCGGAGGACACGACGGGCAACATCGCGCGCCCCGAGCCCGTCGACCCGCGCGACGTGTCGACCGACGTGAGCGCGAACACGGACACGGAGCGCGACCCGACGTAGCCCGCGCCGGATCTCCGTCTCGATTGAGCTTGCCCCGGGTCGATCAGGTCGAGGCCGCGGACGACGTCATACGCGAGGGCGTGCACCGGCGGCGCGATCGCCGATTTTGACGGTACCAGTGCCCCTCCGTACGGTGACGCCCGTGTCAGAGTCTGTGCGTCACTCGAGCATTGCCGCGCGCCTGGCCGAGCTCGACCTCGCGCTTCCGGGCCCCTACCCGCCGCACGATCCGCTGGATGCGGTCGTGATCCACGGAGGGGTGGCGCGGCACGTCGGGTCAGCTCCCGCGTGATGACTCCGGGGCCCTGGTGCATCCGGGCCGCCTCGGAGACGGGCTGACCGTGGAACAGGGCGCGGAGGCAGCGCGGTGGTGCGCGCGCAACGCGCTCTCGGTGCTGGCCGCGTCACTCGGGAGCTTGGACCACATCGAACGGATCCTGTCGGTGATCGGTTTCGTCGCGTGCACGCCGGAGTTTCTCGAGCAGCCGGCCGTCATCGACGGCGCGAGCCGGCTGCTGCACGAGGTGTTCGGGGATGCCGGTCGCCATTCCCGTTCGGCGATCGGTGTCGCGGCCCTGCCGCGCGGCGGCGCGGTCGAGATCGAGGTCGCGGTTGCAGTCCGCTAGCGCAGTTCCGTGCATCGGACCCGGGAAGGGAGCACCGTGCCGCCGCGGATCGTGATCATCGGCGGGGGCAGCTACCAGTGGGTCCCGAAGCTGCTCATCGACGTCGCAAACACCCCGTCGCTGCACGATGCCGAGATCGTGCTGGAGGACTTGAGCGCCGAACCGCTGCAGCTGATGGCGGCGTGGGTCGAGCGGATCGCCGCGCTCCGCGGCATCGGGCTCTCGGTCACGACGACGACGAGTCAACGGCGCGCGCTCGAAGGTGCGGACTACGTCGTGGTCTCGATCTCGACCGGCGGCTTCCAGAGCATGCGCCAGGACCTGGAGGTCCCGGCGCGATACGGCATCCGGCAGAGCGTCGGTGACACGGTCGGTCCGGGCGGGATCTCCAGGGCGCTCCGCAACGTCCCCGTGCTCGTCGGCATCGCCCGAGACATGCAGGAGGCGTGTCCCGATGCGTGGTTGCTGAACCTGACCAATCCGATGACGGCCCTGTGCCGCGTGGTCACCCGGGAGACGCCGATCAAGACGATCGGGTTGTGCCACGAGGTCACGATGACGCGATTCACGTTGTCGTTGTTGTTCGACACGGACTTTCGCGGCTTGGACATGCAGGTGACCGGCGTCAACCACCTCCCGATCATCACGATGTTTGACGTCGACGGAGACGACGGGTTCACGCGCCTACGTGATCTCGTGGACGATCCCGCGCGTCACGACGAACCGCTCGCCTTCGACCTCCCCGCCGAGTTCGGTGAGCCCCGCTCCGGTCCGGGTGGGCGCTGGACCCGAGGCGACCTGCTGGCGCGCAACCAGCTCAAGCTCGAGTTGTTCCACCGGTTCGGCGTACTTCCCGCGGCCGGTGATCGGCACCTCGCGGAGTTCTTCCCCGGCTTTCTCACCGAGAGCTCGGGCTGGGGGCAGCGGTGGGGCGTGGGCATCACCACCATCGAGCACCGCGAGGCCAGCCAGGCCGGCCACGTAGCCAACCTCGAGGCGCTCCTCCGCGCGCCGGCGGTGCCGACGGCGCCTTCGGGTGAGCTCGTCGCGTCACTGATCGACTCGTTCGAATGCGACCGCCCGCGCAACTTCCCGCTGAACTTGCCGAATGCGGGCCAATGCCCCGATCTGCCGGCCGATGTGGTGGTCGAGAGCGTGTGCACCGCCGACGCGAATGGTGTCCGCGGTCGTGACGCGGCCGTGTGTCCGCCGGGGCTCGCCGAACACCTGCGCCGGGTGTCGGCCGCGCAGGAGCTCACTGTCGAGGCCGCGCTGACCGGCCGGCGCGACAGGGTGTTCGAGGCGATGCTCGCCGACCCGCTTGCATCCCGGATCGACTGGGACCGGCTCCGGGCGATGACGGACGATCTGCTCGACGCAACCTCGCGCTGGCTTCCGCAGTTCGCGTGACGCCGAATGTTGCGGCCCCGGTCGTCGTCGAAGACGGGATCGACGTGGGTCCGGTCGCCACCACGTGTCCTGCGTCGATCCTCCCGCAAATTGCGAACGCCGTCGTATACCTCGATCGCGAGTCCGCATCTCTCCTTACACTCCGTCGATGAGCTTCCGGCGCGATCGCATCCGCGCGGCGAACCCCGATCTCACCGTCCTCGGGCTTCCGGGGCCGGCCGAGCTGCAGCGACGGCTGCCGCGGCTGTTGGCCGGCCTCCTTGTACTCGGGATCGGGATCGGGATGATGGTGGAGGCGCGCCTCGGCGTGAGCCCCTACGACGTGCTCCACCAGGGCCTCGCGGACGTGACCGGCCTGAGCTTCGGGACCGTCGTGATCCTGTTCGGCATCGCCGTGCTCTTCCTCTGGATCCCGCTCGGGCAGCGGGTCGGGGTCGGGACCGTCGTCAACACGCTGACGGTGGGCCTGATCGTGAACGCCTTCCTCGAGTGGTCGCCTGATCCGGAGACCATCGGTGTGCGTTGGGTCTACCTGCTCGGCGGGATCCTGATCATCTCGTTCGGGATTGGCCTCTACATCGGCGCGGGGCTGGGACCGGGTCCGCGCGACGGGCTGATGACCGGGATCGCCGCGAAGGGCTTCCCACTGTGGTTGGTCCGTACCGGGCTCGAGCTCACCGCGCTGCTCGCCGGCTGGCTGCTCGGCGGCGATGTGGGGATCGGGACCTTGCTGTTCGCGTTCGGCATCGGTCCCCTCGGGCACTACTTCCTGCTCCGCCTGCACCTCGGAGTCGACGGTGGCGATCCCGACCCGACCGCGACGATCGGGGAGTGAACCGTGGCGCTACCTCAGCCCGGAATCCCGGCCATGAGCGCGAACACCGTCTCCCAGCCGATGGAGCGCTGCTCGTCGGCCGGAGCCTGACGATCCAGGGCGGCGCGGGCCAGCCGAACGATGAACTGGTCGAGGGGTGAACGGGTCGCCTCCACGATCGCGGCGGCGCGGTCCAGCGCGGCCCGACCACCCTCGGTATCGCCGGTCCGGTGGAGTGCGAAGCCGCGGGCCAGCTCCAACCGGTAGCGGTCGACGAACGTCACGACGAGCTCGTCCGCTTCGGCACAGATCTCGAGCGCTTCGGGAGACCGGTCGGCCGCGACCAGCGCGGCGGCCAGTGCGACGTCGGCCGCTGCCTGCGTGCCGCGATTGTTGGATGACCCGTGCGTGCCCTCCAGCGTCGCGACTGCGGTACTGACGTCGCCGCCCTGGAGCTGGGCGAGCCCGAGCATCGTGAACTGCTCGTCGGTCAGGAATCGCGTGTCTTCTCGCGTGACGCCCTCGATCATGCGTTCGGCGAGCGCGTGCGCCTCCGGGTCGCCGGCCTGGACCGCAACCGCCACGCGCAGCACGTTCGGGAGCTGGTTCACCGAGAGGTCGGGGACCCGGGCCGCCAGATCTATGCCCGCCTCGACCATGGCCCGCGCCTCGGTCGGGTGGAGCTGGGCGTTCAGCGCCAGAGCGATCGGACCCATCGCCTGGAGCTCGCCCCACGGGTCGTGGAGCTCCTGGAACGTGGCGCGCGCCTCGGTCGCGTACTCGAGGGTCCCGCCCGGCTCGCCCCGCCAGAGCGAGACGTTCGCAAGGAGGAGGCGCATCATGCCGGCGGCCCACTGGTTGCCGAGCTCGGTGGCCTCGCGGAGGATCCGGTCCCCGAGGTCCGCGGCTTCCTCGAGCCGACCCTGGGTGAACCTGACCCATGCGAGCAGACCCAGCGCCCAGCTCATCCCGCCCCAGTCGCCCAATTCCCCGAACGCGGCGGCCGACGCATCCAGCCGGTGCTCCGCTTGCTCGGCGTGCCCGCGCACGAACGAGATCCACGCCAGATTCTGGAGTGCCCACGCCTCGCCTCGACGGTGGTTGATCGACCGGAAGATCTCAAGGGCCTCTTCGATGAACACCGCGGCGCCGTCTGGGTCACCGCCGAACAGGTCGGTCAGCCCCCGGTACCGGAGCGCGTCACCCAACCCCCGCCGGTCGTCGAGCGTGCGCCATCGCGCCACGGCTTCGTCGAGGGTCTTCGCCGACGCGACGAGATCACCTTCCTTGTACTGCACGTCGCCGAGCACCGTCTGCGCAGCTGCCATCGCGTGCCGGTCGTCCAGCTCCTCGGCGGCGGTCAACACGGTGGCGAGGTCATCGCGCGCGCCGGCACAGTTGCGCAGCTCCGCACGAGCGCGGGCGCGTGTGAGGCGGAGTGGAAGCTGGCCGGCGTGGTCGTTCGCTTCGACGAGCGGGATCGTGTGGCTCAGGTACTTGTCGGCCGTGGCCCAGTCGTCGCGCCCCTCGGCCTGGTCGGCCGCTCGCTTGAGGAAGCGGACCCCGGCCGGGACCATCCCGCTGGGCAGGCCGTCGATCTCGCCGAGCTCCGCCATGAGGGAAGCCGCAAGGTTGAAGTGGTAGCCGAGCCGGTCAAGAACATCGTCGATGCGGTTGTTGGCCTCTGCGTCCTCGGCCAACAGCTTGGCCAGGCGGCCGTGTCGACGGGCCCGCTCGGCCTTGGTCAACGTGCCGTACGCAACGTCTCGGGTGAGCTCGTTGCGGAACTGGTACTCGTCGCCGTCGAGCTCGAGGAGGTCTGCCGTGGCAAGCCGGGCCAACGACTCGTCGGCGGTGGTGCCTCGGGAGGTCGAGAGCGCGCGCACCAGGTCGAGCGGCCCTGCGTTGCCGATCACCGACGCGTCCTCCAACGTCACCCGGTCGGCCGGGTCGAGGTGGTCGAGACGCGCCGCCAGCAGGCCATGCAACGTGGCCGGGAGCTCGCGTGCACCTTCGGTACTCGGTGTCGCGCCCAGCATCGCGACGAGCTCCTCGATGAAGAACGGGTTGCCGCCGCTTCGGTCGCTCAACAGCGATACGAGCTCCGCGTCGGCGTCGGGCAGCATCGACTGCAGCAGCTCCGCGGTGTCGTCGGCCGCGAGCGGATCCAGGTAGACGTGCACCGTGTTGTGGCGCCCCGCGGGTGGTGACCAGCGATCGGTGAGCTCGGGCCGGGTGGTGCCGACGACGACGACCGGGCGCGCGGCCAGATGGGTCAGGAGCCGCGGCAGGAACTCGAGGACGACGTCGTCGCCCCAGTGGAGGTCCGAGATGATCAGGACGAGCGGCCGGTCGGTCGCGAGTCCGGCGAAGAAGGCCAGCGCGGCGCGCAGGCCCTCTTCACGGGCCCGGGTCGGGTCGACACCTTCGCCGGGCCCACCCTCGCGCATCAGGTACAGGAGCCCTTCGGTGACGCGACCGACCTCCGGGTCGTCGTCATCGAGGCCGAGCGAGGCGCGGACTGCCTCACGCGTGCACTGCGGCACGTTCCCAGCCGAGTCGGTGAGGTCCACCTCGGAGGCCTCGGCGACCATCGACGCGATCGGCCACCACTCGTTGGTCTCCCCGTACGGGATGCACTGGCCGTTGAGGACGCGCGCGCGTCCTGCTCGAGCTCGGCGATCTTGCCGAGCTCGTTTGCGAGCCGCGACTTGCCGAGGCCGGCGTCACCGGTGACGACGACGAGGTGCGCGCGCTTGCGGGTTGTCGCCGTGGCGAGCGCGGCGCGGAGCACCGCGACCTCGCTGTCCCGACCGACGAGCGGCGTCTCGGCCCGCCGGTGGCGGTGGCCGGGGGGCGCCACCGCCCGGAGGGCCCGCCACGCCTGTACCGGTTCTTCCCGGCCCTTGACGGTGATCGGGCCCATCGGCTCGTAGCGCACGCCGCGCAGGGCTGCGGCATGGGAGGCGGCTCCGACGAAGACTTGATCCGGTCCGGCCACCTCCTGCAGCCGGCTCGCAGTGTTCACGACATCGCCCATCGCGGTGTAGTCACCTCCGGCGCGGAGCGTGCCGACGAGGACCTCGCCGGTGTTCACGCCGATTCGCAGGTGGATGTCGACGCCTATCTCGTCGCGCATCTCTGCGAGCCGTTCCTGCATGCGAAGTGCCGCCCGCACTGCCCGTTCCGCGTCGTCCTCGTGCGCGACCGGAGCCCCGAAGATGGCGACGAGCGCGTCGCCGATGACCTTGTCGACCTGGCCACCGAAGGTCGTGACCTCGACGGCGAGACGCTCGAAGCAGCGATCGACCAGGTTCTTGATCTGCTCCGGATCTGCCGTCTCCGAGAGGCTCGTGAACCCCACCAGGTCGGCGAAGAGCACGGTCGCGACGCGCCGCTCGTCGGGGCGGGAGACGAGGCTGTGCCCGCACGCGGGACAGAAGCGAGCGTCCCCCGGCGCCTGGTTCCCACAGGACGGGCAAGTCATGCCGTCATGGTAGGGCGGCGTGCCCCCTGAGAGGGACGTGATCTCGGTTCCACACCCCCGACCCAACCCCTGTTTCGGTGTCATTTCGACACGCCAGGGCGTGCTCGACTGACACCGAAACGAGGGTTGGCGCGAGGATGGGGGAGTGGTTGAACGTCTGGAGGATGCTGCGATCGACGCCCGGCTGGCCGCGCTCGCGGGTCGGTCGCGCGACGGCGACCAGATCCGCAAGGAGTACGTGAGCGTGGGCTTCGCGGATGCGATCGTGTTCGTCGTCCGGGTCGGCTTCCTCGCGGAGGCCGTCGATCACCATCCGGACATCGACATCCGGTGGCGGACGGTCCGCCTTGCCCTCTCCACCCATGACGCCGGCGGCCTGACGACGCTCGACTTCGACCTGGCCGCTCGGATCGACGAGGCCGCCTCGTGATCTTCGTGGTTGTCCTCGCCCTGGTCCTCGGCCTCGTGATCGCGGTTGTCGTCGGCGTAGCGAAGGATCCGGGCCCGACACCGCTCGAGACCGCGTTGGGTTACGAGCACGCCTGGGACGGCCTGGACTTCGACGTGGTCTACCGCCTCTCGGGGCCCGAGCTCCATGAGGGGTTGGCCAAAGCCGACTTCATCGCGGCCAAGCAGGCGGCGTACCCGGGCGGGGAGTACGGAAACCAGGTCGAGGAGGCAGTGGCCGAGGCCGAGTCGCGCCAGGGCGACAGCGCTGCGGTCTTGACCCGCCTCACCCGGCGCGACGGCACCGTCGTCCACAACGAGGTGCGCCTGGAACGCCGTTCCCGCGGTGGGAGGTCGTCGCCTACAACCTGCGCTCCGCGTCGCCGAAGTAGTGCCGTGTCAGGCAACGTTTGCGCCCTCTCACGCCGGCCAGTGCCGCCGCTCGCTGCGTCCTTCTCCTCAACGCAGAACCCCGCTGCGCCTCGTCGGCGGTCCTTGCGACCAACGACCCTGACTCGGCCTGAACCGGGCCAACGTCACCTGACAAGGCACTAGCGCCGGTGCCCATACCTGGGTTGTTGCTGACCGGGGGCGCGAGCTCGCGGCATGGGACAGCCGAAGGCGACCCTGGCGTGCGACGGCGAGACGCTGGCGGATCGTTCCGCGAATGCTGCAGGGCGTCTGTGCTCCGGTCGTCGAGATCGGACCGGGATACACGGCGCTCACCCGGGTCGAGGAGGATCCGCCTCATCGCGGTCCGCTGGCGGCACTCGTCGCGGGCGCGAACGCGCTGCCCCGCCCCGGGCCGGTTCTCGTGCTGGCCTGCGACCTCCCGTTCGTGACCGAAGCGCTGCTCGCTCGAATCGCGTCATGGCCCGGGCGGGACTCCGTGGTCCCGGTCGATCGCGACGGCGTGATGCAACCGGTGTGCGCGGTACTCGCCGGCCGCACTCGATCTCGCCCGTGAGCTGCTCGCAGCGGGAGAGCGATCGTTGCGCGCGGTGCTGCGCGGTCCGGGTGTGACGAAGCTTCACGACGTCGACGACCGGGAGCTCGTCGACGTCGACACGCCGGCCGAGGCGTTGGAGTGGGGATTGCTCCTCCCCGATAGCCTCGAACCATGACCAACGCATCGACCCGTCGTGCCGCCACTCCGGTGCGCGTGCGGGCGATCGAGGATGGCCGGCTGATCGAGCGGCCCGACCGCCTGGTCACCGAGGAGCCGATGGAGATCCGGGTCCACGGCGCCGGGCAGGCGGCCGAGCCCATTGCCGTGACGATGCGCACACCGGGCCACGACTTCGAGCTCGCCGTCGGCCTCTGCCGCACGGAAGGCCTGCTCGAACGCGCCGAGGATCTGGCCGAGGTCCGCTACTGCCTGGCCGAGGAGCTGGGCCGGCCCCAGGAGTACAACGTCGTGACCGTGGCCCTCCGGCGCCCCGTGGATCTGGGTGATCACCGCCGAGTGGTGGCGTCCAGCTCGAGCTGCGGGGTCTGCGGCAAGACGACCCTCGACGAGGTGGCGGCGCTCTGCGATCCCGTCGAGCCCGGGCCCGTCGTCGCCCGCTCCGTGCTGGTGCAGCTCCCCGACACCATGCGCGCCGAACAGGAGGTGTTCGACGCGACCGGTGGGCTGCATGCCGCGGGGCTGTTCTCTCCGGATGGGCGGCTGCAGGTGCTGCGCGAGGACGTCGGCCGGCACAACGCGGTCGACAAGCTCGTCGGTCACGCGGTGTTGGCCGGTCTGCTTCCGCGCTCGGACTCGATCCTCATGGTCTCCGGCCGGCTGAGCTTCGAGATCGTGCAGAAGGCTGCAGTGGCGGGAATTCCCGTCGTCAGCGCGGTCTCCGCGCCATCGAGCCTGGCGGTGGCGACGGCGGAACGGTTCGGACAGACCCTGGTCGGGTTCCTCCGCGAGGGTCGCGGGAATGTGTACACCCACCCCGAACGCATCGACGTGGAGCACTAGTCAGTGGCCTGGAAGGGTTCGGCGAAGATCAAGGCGCCGAGGGGCACTCGGAAGAGCCTGTGGGTGGGCTTCAGACCGAACGGCATGGGCCGCCAGAAGCCGAACCACTTCGGCGACATGGCCAAGGTCGTCTGGACGAACCGGAGAAGCCTTCCGTACGTGTGGCGGATCCTGCGCAAGGGGGTCTGCGACGGATGTGCACTCGGCGTCGCGGGCTTCCACGACTGGACCATCTCGGGGGTGCACCTCTGCACGACGCGGCTGAACCTGCTTCGGGTGAACACCATGAGTGCACTGGACCCGGAGGTCCTCGGCGACGTCGATCACCTGCGCACGCTCAGCGGCGCGGAGCTCCGGGACCTCGGGCGCCTGCCGTACCCGATGATCCGTCGCCGCGGTGAGCCGGGATTCACCCGGGCGTCGTGGGACGAGGCGTTGGATCTGATCGCCCACCGGATCAAACAGAACGATCCCGACGTGTTCGCGCTCTACCTCACGGCACGCGGTATCACGAACGAGGTGTACTACGTCGCCCAGAAGATGACGCGCGTCATCGGCACGAACAACGTCGACAACGCGGCGCGCGTCTGTCACTCACCGTCGACAGTCGCGCTCAAGCGCACGATCGGCGTCGCTGCCACGACCTGCTCCTACACCGACGTGATTGGCAGCGATCTCATCGTGTTGTTCGGGGCGAACGTCGCCAACGCACAACCAGTCTTCATGAAGTACCTGTTCCTCGCCCGCAAACGGGGCGCGAAGGTGGCCGTCGTCAACCCGATGCGGGAGCCGGGGCTCGACAACTACTGGGTGCCGAGCAACGTCGAGAGCGCGATGTTCGGGACCCGCATGGCCGACGAGTTCTTCGGGGTGCACACCGGTGGCGACATCGCGTTCCTGAACGGCGTGCTCAAGGTGCTCTTGGCCGAGGGCGGGATCGATCGCGCGTTCGTGCGCGAGCACACGAACGGGTTCGACCAGCTCCTCCAGGAGCTGGAAGCGGAGTCATTCGCGGATCTCGAGGCGGCGTCGGGCGCGACGCGCGACGACATGGCGCGCTTCGCCAAGATGTACATGAGCGCGAAGTCCGCCGTGCTCGTCTGGTCCATGGGGATCACCCAGCACGCCAACGGTGTCGACAACGTCACCGCAATCGTCAACCTCGCCCTCGCTCGTGGCAATGTCGGCCGGAAGGGTGCCGGGCTCATGCCCATCCGTGGTCACTCGGGCGTGCAGGGTGGTTCCGAGATGGGTGCGTACGCGACCGCGTTCCCGGGCGGCGTGTCGATCGACGCGACGAGTGCGGCGGCGTTGTCGGAGACCTACGGGATCCCGATCGGGAGCCGCGAGGGGATGACCGCGGACGAGATGGTCGAGGCCGGCGCACGTGGGAGGGTGGAGGTGCTCTACTCGAGCGGCGGCAACTTCCTCGACGTCCTGCCCGATCCCGAATCCGTGCGAGATGCACTCGAGCGGGTCCCGGTGCGCGTCCACCAGGACATCGTCATGTCGAGCCAGATGTTGGTGGATCCCGCTGAGGTGGTGGTCCTGCTTCCCGCGTGCACGCGCTACGAGCAGCCGGGCGGCGGCACGGAGACCACCACGGAACGCCGAGTGCTGTTCAGCCCGGAGATCAAGGGGCCGCGCGTCGGAGAGGCTCGCAGTGAATGGGAGATCTTCGCAGAGCTGGGGCGGCGGGCCCGTCCCGATCGGGCGCACCTGCTCGACTTCGTGGACGCCGATGCCGTGCGCGACGAGATCGCGCGCGTCGTGCCGACGTACCAGGGCGTCGAACATCTGCACAGGCTCGGTGACGCCCTGCAGTGGGGTGGGAAGCAGCTGTGTGCGGACGGCGTGTTCCCCACGCCGGACGGGCGAGCGAAGTTCTCGGCGGTGGCTCCGGCGTGGCGCCCGCGGACTGCCGGCCGTTTCGTGCTCAGCACCCGGCGCGGCAAGCAGTTCAACTCGATGGTCTACGCCGAGGTAGATCCGCTCACCGGGGCGGGCCGGGATGCGCTCCTCATCGGTGCGGCGGACGCCGAGGCCCTGAATGTCGCCGAGGGTGCCGCCGTCCTGATCCGCTCCGAGCACGGCGAGCTCGAGGCGAAGGTGCACGTCGCGCCGATCCGGCCGGGGAACGTGCAGGTGTTCTTCCCCGAGGGCAACGTCCTTTTGCCGGGGGGCCGGCTGGACCCGGAATCGGGGGTCCCGGACTACAACGCGGTCGTCGAGATCGTGCCGAGATAGTCGACCCGCACCATTCGGGGATCGTCTGCGAGACTCCCCACCAGATGAGTGCCGATTCCCTCCTGACCCTGTTCGACAAGACCGCCGTGGCCGTACGGGACGCCGTGGCTCCGATCGTCGGCGCCGAGCGCCGGGCCCGCACCGACCGGCCCGGCCAGTACGCCATCGATCTGGTTGCCGACAAGGCGGCGCTCGAAGTCCTGGGTCGGGCCGGCGTCGCGATCGTGAGCGAGGAGTCGGGGATCACCGGCACCCCGAACGCCCCGGTCACCGTCGTCATCGATCCGATCGACGGGTCGAGCAACGCGGCTCGCGACATTCCGTACTGGGCGACCTCGCTCTGCGCGCTGGACCGTGAGGGACCACTCGCTGCGCTTGTCGTGAACCACGCGACCGGATCCTCGTACCGCGCCCTGCGCGGCGGGGGTGCGACGCGAGATGGGCGTCCGCTCGCACCGTCGACCGCGACCCGCGTCGAGGACGCGGTGGTCGGCATCTCGAACTTCCCCGGGCGGATGCTGGCCTGGAAGCAGTTCCGTGCGCTTGGATCGTGCGCGCTCGCACTGTGCGACGTCGCGTACGGCGCGCTCGACGGTTACTTCGACGCCGGCAGCGTGCATGCGCCGTGGGACTACCTCGGCGGGTACCTGATCTGCACCGAAGCCGGGGTGACCGTCATCGACACCGAGGACCGGCCGCTCGGCATCGCGGATCCGAACGTCCGTCGCCGGCTCGTCGCGGCGGGAACTCCTCAGCTGCTCCACGCACTGCGCGGCGGCGGCCGGGTGACTCGCCTCGACCTCGCGCGGCTGCTCGAGGCCGCGGAGCGCGCGGCCCGCATCGGCGGCGACGTCGTGTCGGCCGGGTTCGGCGGCGCGGACAACAACATCCGGGCCAAGGCGCCGGGCGACTGGGTCAGCGACGTCGACACCGCGAGCGAGAACGCAGTGCGGGAATCGCTGGCAGTCGAGTTCCCCGACATCGCGTTCTTCGGCGAGGAAGGTGGTGGGGAGCGCGCCGCGCTCGGTTGGCTGGTCGATCCGCTCGACGGTACGGCGAACTTCTTGCACGGGCTGCCGGCCGTCGGCGTCTCGATCGGGCTGGTACAGGATGGTCAACCGATCGTCGGCGTGGTGCATGCGCCGCTGCTCGGCGACACCTACTGCGCGTCGCTCGGTGGAGGCGCGACGTGCAACGGGGTCCCGCTCTCGGTCAGCACTCGTGCACCGCGGGAGTCGATCCCCGCCACCGGCTTTCCGTTCCGGCACAAGGAGTGGATCGACGGGTACCTGGCCGTGTACCGGAAGGTCTACGACGTGGTCGAGGACCTCCGTCGCGTCGGCGCGGCGAGCCTGGATCTCGCCTGGAGCGCGGCCGGCGTGTTCGACGGGTTCTTCGAGCTCGGGCTCGGGCCGTGGGACGTGGCGGCGGGCGCGCTGCTGGTCCGCGAAGCCGGGGGAGTGGTCACCGACTGGGTGGGGGACCCGGACGCCTGGCTGGCGAGCGGGAACATCCTCGCCGCGCCACCGTCGGTCCACGCCTGTCTCCTCGAGATCACGGCCCAAGCCGAGGTCTGAAGGGCCCGGACCATCGGGCCCGACGGAGTGCCGCTCAGGTCCGGTCCGGCGTTCGCCGAATATTCGGTTGACGCACCCCCACCGGGTCTGATTGCCTACACTCTGCTGGTGAATCACCCCCGTGTGATCCACCCGCGAGACCAATGACAGCTACCAGGACCGGGAAAGCCGAAACGATGCATTGCCACGCCGAGCGCCAGCACCAGGCAGCCTTCGGCGTCGCGCGCGTCCGTACGGCCGGTGCTTACGCCACGCCGAAGTCGGGCTCGTGGTCGATTCTCCCGATTGCCGGGATGAAGAACGACCCGAAGACTCCCCGGCCCCGACGCCTCCCGGTGACCTCGCCGTAGCCCACCCGCTACAGCAAACCACCAGGCCGTCGGGGCAACCCGGCGGCCTTTTTGTATTTCCGGAGAAGTGCCGCCACCAGTCCAAACCTGAGAGACCAAGAGAGAGGGCAAGGCGATGATCGCCATTGAGATCGAGATTGCAGAAGAGGAGGCCTGGCGGGCCGAGGCTCTGTGCCGGGACGGCTCTGCGTCCCTGGTGGAGCTCTTCTTCTCGGAGCAGCTCGACGACATCGCGTGGGCCAAGGCGTTCTGCCGGGGCTGCGAGGTCAGGGAGGAGTGCCTCGGCGCCGCGCTGGATCGGCGGGAGCCGTGGGGCGTCTGGGGCGGTGAGCTCCTGGCCAACGGCAAGGTGCTCGCACAGAAGCGGAAGCGAGGGAGGCCGCCCAAGGTCGCCCCTCCGTCGCTTCTGTCGCCATGGATCCGAGTCCAGGACGCGGCGGCGGAGAAGCAGACCGCCTGAGCGATCCCGGGCCAAGCTCGCCGCGTATGGGCGGGCCGAGGTGACGTACAGGTCTGGGTCGGGGCGTTGTCCCCCCGGCGCCCCGACCTCGAGCCTCGGCCCGCCCGCGGCCAATCCAGCGCCAGGTCGTGGTTCCGTCACCCCGAGTACGACGCGCTACTTCTTGTCGAAGCCTTCGTACGCGTCGAAGTCGAAGTCGTCGTCGTCCTCGCTGTTGCCGTAGTCACGGCTGCGCCGCATTGCGATCGCACCGATCGCGATGACGGCGACTGCCGCAAGGGCGAAGATTCCCCATCCGAGATACATGGTTGAACCGTACTCCGCGGGTGACGGCCTCGCGACCACGCCGGCGCTGATCGCCCAACATTCCGCTCTCCTCCCGTCGATCGAGATCGGAGCCGGCGCGTCCGCGAGTACCGTGATCGGTCCTCGGGCGCTTAGCTCAGTTGGGAGAGCGCCGCCCTTACAAGGCGGAAGTCGGGGGTTCGAGCCCCTCAGCGCCCACTCGTTGTCAGGATTGCACCGTCTGGCCCGGTCACGTATCACTTCGCGTGTTCGGTCGCTCGGGCATGTGTGTCTTCTCATTCAAACCCTGACGAAGCAGACGCGGTGTCGACCCGTCGTCGGCAATCGCGATCGCTCGCCGACATGTGAACACCCGCCGAGGACCGATCGTGACGCTTCAACTGCTGCCCGAGTGCTCGAGACGAGCCAGATCGACACGGTGCGGTCACGGATTACGGTTTCGTCGAGCCCAGTGAGGAGGGTCCTTGCCTCGGGTCATTCTGGAGGATGGACCGTGGATGACCGCACCGGTCGAGAGCCTCTGCTTGTGGTTGGCCGGTCGCCAAACGCCTTCCGAAGTCACGGTGATCGGCGATCCAGCCATAGCTCGGGCGTGGCGTCACTTGAATTGAGCTGACGGGTAGACGTCTGCGGTCCGATCCGCCGGTCAGTGCCAGACGTAGATTGCGCCGTGTCGAAGTGGAGGACCGTCGCTTGACCAGCATCGAGGAGCTCTTCGGCGAGGCCCAGGCTCAGGTCGATTCCGGAAGGGTGCCCGCGTGCCAGGTCGCGGTTGGCCACGGTGGTCGGGTCGTTGCCTTCGCGGCCTTCGGCGCGGCGACTGAAGCCACCCGATTCTGCATCTTCTCAGCCACGAAGCCGATCGTCGCGTCGATGGTCTGGTTGCTGTTCGGCGAAGGCGTCGCGGATCCGGGCGACGCTGTGGGTCGCTACGTTCCGGAGCTCAAAGTTGGCGGTCTCGGCGAGGTCACGGTCGAGCAGTTGCTCCTCCACACGGCGGGCTTCCCCAACGCGCCGATGACGGAAGCAGAAGGTGGCGATGCGTCGCGCCGGCGATCGCGGTTCAAGACGTGGGAACCGGAGTGGCCGCCGGGGACGCGATTCGAGTACCACGCCGAGAGCGCGGATTGGGTCCTTGCCGACATGGTCGAACGCCTGATGGGCCGTGACTACCGCGACGTGCTCGAAGATCGGGTCTGCGCTCCGTTGGGAATTCCTCGCGTGCTTGGATTGGCGGCTGAGATGCAGAACGACGTGTGCGAACTCACGCCGGTCAGCCCCGAAGCCGATGCCGATGCGATCCTGCGCTTCAACGACACCGCAGTCCGCGCGACAGGAAGCCCAGCCGGAGGCGGGATCATGACCGCGGCAGATCTCGCCCGGTTCTATCAGGGCGTGTTGCACAACCCGGGTGGGGTTTGGGACACGTCCGTCTTGGCCGACGTCACGACGAATGTCCGTTGCACCTACGACGATCCGCTCATGGGCGTGAGTGTCAACCGCACACTTGGGTTCGTGGTCGCTGGAAGCGATGGACTGCACGAACTGCGTTACGCGATCTTCGGCCGCGGGTGTTCGCCGGGAGCGTTCGGCCACGCTGGCGCGCACGCCCAAGTGGCCTGGGCCGATCCTGGCACCGGGATCTCGTTCGCATTCGTGACCAACGCGATCGACACCGACATGATGGGTTCCGGGGCCCGCTCAAACCGACTGGCAACCATCGCGGCCGACCTGGACCTGTGACGGGGATCCCATCAAATGCATCGACACACCTGGATCGGTGGAGTGGAACAGCTTGGGCTCAGACGTCACCCGTAGGTGTTGATGCGTGGAGATGAACGACTCTCCAACGGCTCGAACGAAGGCGACAGACCAATGTCATTCTGAACGGTGCGGGCGTGGACTGTTCGGCATGACGGATCTCCCGACCGAGCGCCACGATCCAGCCGACTTCGCCGTCTCGATGGTACTGGTGCGAGTCCCACTCGAACGAGAACGACACCGGCTGAGCTGTGTACGCGTCGACGAACGACTCGAACGACGCCCGACCCTCGACCACGAGGTCCTCGGAGGCGAGGAAGCTGACCTCCTCGTCGTCGAAAACCTGAAGCAGGCGCGTTCGAGACTGCGCCGCGAACGCGGTCGAGAATTCCTCGAGGACGTCACGGAGATCGGTTGCTGCCATCAACCAAATGTCAACAGGTCTGCAAGTGGTTGTCACCTGGTTTCCGAGCGATGCTCTCGCTCCGGTCCTCTGGCCTCTCGGGCCGGTTCGTCGCCCGCATGTGGTGGGGAACGGTGCAGCTCGTCCGGCCGTTCCTCGCCGCGGCGGCTCGGGGAGTCCCTTAGGCTGCAAGGATGACGAAGACCGTGATGATCACCGGTGCCGGCTCGGGGTTCGGGAAGGGTGCCGCGCTCGCGCTGGCGGAGCGAGGCCATCACGTCATCGCCACGACCGAGACCGACGAGCACGCCGCCGCGCTCCGTGCCGAAGCGCCGCAGCTCACGGTCGAGAAGCTCGACATCACGTCGGCGGATGTAGCGAAGGCGGCCGCCTGGGACATCGATGTCCTGATCAACAACGCCGGCGCGGGCCAGACGGGGCCGATGGCCGACGTCCCCCTCGAGCGTGTGCGCCACCTCTTCGAGGTCAACGTGTTCGGCACGCTCGCCGTCACCCAGCAGGTCCTGCCGCGCATGGTGGCGAGGGGCTCCGGGCGCATCATCATCGTGTCGTCCATCGCCGGCGTGGTGGTCGGTCCGTCGTTCGGTCCGTACTCGATGACCAAGCACGCGTTGGAGGCGATGGGCAAGGCCATGCGCGCCGAGCTCGCGCCACAGGGCATCGACGTCACGCTCCTGAACCCGGGCCCCTACCTGACCGGGTTCAACGACCGGATGGCGGATTCGATGTGGGAGTGGTTCGGCGAAGGGTCGCTCAACGCGCCGGCTACGCCCGTGTTCGAGATGATGCGGGAGTTCGTCACGACCGGGCAGATGGATCCGGCGGAGGTCGTGACCCGCATGGTCGAGCTCACCGAGGCGGAGACGACCACCGAGAACAACTTCGTACCGCCGGACATCCTCGGTCAGGTTGCCGCCGCGACCGACGATTGAGCGCGCGTCAGCCTTCGAGCTTGGCCGCGAATCGCTTCGCGAAGAGGTAGGCGTCGCCGGGCCAACGCGTGGAGAGGTAGTTGCCGTCTTCGACGACGAATGCCGGTCCGTCGTCGGCGTCGGTGCCGCGCTTGGAGAGCACGCGAGGGCCTCGCACGAAGTCGTGCGCGTCCTGAAGCGAGCGTCGTACCTCGTCCTCGACGTAGAGGGGATAGGTCCGGTAGTAGCGACCGAGCCGCCAGGCCGTGGTGAAGTACGCGGCGCGCTCCATGTACTTCGGCAAGCAGGTGGTGTGCCGCCCGTAGACGAGGTTGCGTCCGCTTCTCGGATCGCGTGTGCGCGCGAGCACGAGCACACCGTGACAGATCGCACCCAGCGGCCGCTCGAGCGCCCAGTACTCGGCGACCTTGGCCCGCAGCTGCTCGTTGCTCAGGTACTGGACCATTCCGGGGGCGTGCCCGCCCGGGAGGATGAGCCCGTCGCACTCGGCGGGCTCGATGTCGGCCCACGCCACCGGGGCCTGGAACGCTTCGTCGGACTGCATCTCCGCGTAGAACTGCCGGGGCTCCGCGCGGGCGCCGAGCCGACCGAAGATCACACCGTCGAGGAGTCGTGGGTCGGCTTCCGGCGCAGCACCGCCGCGCTCGGTCGCGAAGCGAACGACATGGCCGAGACGGGTCAGCAGCCGCCACGGAACCGCGACTTCGGTCACGTCGAAGTCGCGATCGGGAAGAGGGATCAGGACGGTGGCGATCCCCGACGTTAGAGGAGACCCGCACGCTTCCCCCGAACGGCGGGTGGGCGCCGCGGCATGGGAGTCTTCACGGATGATCGAAGCGTCGGCGCCGGTCCGGATCTGTGACAACGGAGGGTGGACCGACACCTGGTTCGGCGGGCCCGGACGGGTGGTGAACATCGCCGTGACCCCGGGAGTCCACGTTTCGATCCGCCGGGTCGAAGGGCCGGATCCCGTGGTGCTGGACGTCGCGGCGTACCGCGACCGGTATTCGCTGGTGCCTCGTGGAGCTCGCGCGCCCCGCCATCCGCTGCTCGAGGCGGCGATCGACGCGTTACCTCCGCCGGCGGGGTTCCCCGTCGAGATCAGCGTGCGGTCCCAGGTTCCGGTGGGTTGTGGCGCAGGCACGTCGGCGGCGGTAGCGGTGGCGTTGCTGGGAGCATTGGCCGCGGGCGCGCACCGAGTCGCGGTCCGCCCGCGATCTCGCGTACGCGGCGCACCGGCTCGAGGTCGACGTCCTGGGGGTCGAGAGCGGGATCCAGGACCAGCTGAGCGCGGCGTTCGGGGGGATCAACTCGCTCGAGATCGAGCCGTACCCGGAGGCAGTCGTTCACCGGCTGCCGGCGTGGGACGACCTCGGCCCGCTGCTCTCGCTGGTCTTCCTCGGACGGCCTCACGACTCGTCCGGACTCCATCTCCAGGTCATCGAGCGCGTGAACGGTCCGGGTGCGGAGGTCTTCACCCGGCTGAGAGACGCCGCGGTCGCGGCCCGCGACGCCGTCTACGGGCAGGACCTGGAGGCGTTCGGCCGGGCGATGGTCGCGAACACCGAAGCGCAGCGCGCGTTGCATCCCCAGCTCGTCGGTACGGATGCGCAGCAGGTGATCGATCTCGCCAACAGGCACGGCGCCGCAGGTTGGAAGGTCAACGGGGCCGGGGGAGACGGCGGCTCGATCACGATCTTGAGCACGACGCGCGCCGACAAGGATGCGCTCGAACGACGCATCGCCGCGTCAGACCTCCGCTACCGCGTGCTCCCGATCGAGATCAGCGACGCGGGCGTCGAGGTTCGCGGCGCCCTCTGACCAACGGCGCGGGATATCGATCGACGCCGCGATTCAGACGGGGGATCCGGTCTCGCGCGCCACGGTGCGGGCCAGGATCCCGAGCGTCGTGCGCAGCGCACTCTCCGGGATGATCGGGAAGACGTCCGCTTCCCGCCACTGCGGATCGATCTCCGACCAGTCGTAGTACGAGGTGACGAGCGTTCCGGCCTCGAGCGGCTCGAGCGTGTACCCGTACACGTGGCCGATCTGCGGACGGATCTGGCCGAGGATCGTCCACGCGATCTCGCGGTCCTGCTCGAACGTCTTGATCGTGACGGTCACGTCGTAGCGGCCCAACGGGAAGTCGTTCAGCGCCTCGCGGTCCATGTGCACGACGAAGGAGTCACCTACGCCGGTGACGGGGTCTCCGGTGGCGTCGAGCAGCATCCCGGAGCTGTCGATCAAGACGTGGCCCTGGGGATCGCTCAGCACTCTGAAGATCGCCGCCGGGTCCGCGTTGATGGTCCGTTGGACTTCCATGCGCTCGTTGGTCATCCGTGCATCATCGCGCCGGGCCGTGCCGACCTGCTGGATCGGCACGGCCCCGAGGCGTGTGAGATGAGCTGTCCGAAATGCGTTACCGGCGACCGAACTTCGGGTCTCCGGAGAGGTACACGATCTGGAACTTGACGACGAACGAGTTCGGTGCGGGCTGACTGATCGACTTCCCGTCGACACACGGGCTCGGGAAGGCGTTCCCCGAGCCGGGTGCGGTGCAGGCCGCGACGACCGAGCCCACGTTCGGCTGGCCCGGGTCCGTGTTCTTGTAGATCTGCTGGCCGAATGCTGTCGCCGCATTGGTCAGACTGTTCGGGTCGCTGGCCGGGAAGGTGTACACCAGCTCGAGGTGAATCGGCTCGTTCGGGTCGTTGTACCCGGTGAACTCCGAGATGGTGGTCGTCGTCCCGTCGCAAGGACCGCCGCAGAAGGTGCCGTTGCCCTGCGTGATGACGACCGGCGCACCGTCGCCGGTGTCCGGAAGGCTGAGCGTCGCGGGGTCGTTGCCCGGAATCGTGAGCGACCCACCCGGGCTGACGAACCCCTTGGCCACACCGTCAGTCGGTGCCTCGACGGTGGTCGTCTGGCTCGCGGTGCTGTTGTCACCTGGAGATGCGACTGCCGTGTTGGTGATGGTTCCACCGGCCGGAACGGTGGCGGGGCTCGTGACCACAAGCTTCACCACTGCGGACGCTCCGACTCCGAGCGCGCCGAGCGCGCAGTCGACTGGACCGGTACCCGAGCAGCTGGCCGGCGCCGAGAAGAGCGTCGTGCCCGGCGGGAGGGTGTCCACGACGTGCGCGTTCGCAACCGACGCGATCCCGTTGTTCGTGACGGTCAGCGTGTACTGCACGTCGTTGCCGGCGGTCACCGGGTCCGGCGAATCGCTGATCGTGGTCGTGAGCTCGGGCAGAACGACGACCGTGGTTTCGGTGGACACGGGGTCCTGACCCGGAGGAGACGAGGCCGTGTTCACGATGTTTCCACTCGGAGGAACCGTCGACGGGCTGGTCACGACGATCGTCGCGACGGCGGAGCCGCCCGCGGCGATGGTGCCGAGCGAGCAGGTGACCGTAGTGGTGCCGGTGCAGCCGCCTGATGCGGTTGCCGACACGAACGTCGCCCCGGGGAACTGGTCCTGGACCGCGACGTTCGTCGCCGCGGAAGCGCCCGTGTTCGTGACGGTGACGGTGTAGGTCACGTCGTTCCCGGCCTGTACCGGGTCCGGGGTGTCGGTGATCGACGTGACGAGAGGGTTCCCGTGGTTCGTGATCACGCGGATCTCGTCCATCACGTACGTGTTGATGTCGAAGGAGACCGTCCGGCGATCGGCGGAGATCGTAAAATTGTCGCCGATGGCCGGGAACCCGTTCTCACTGGACTCGAGGCCACGCCACTGCGTGGTCCCCGCGTAGAGGGTGCCGGTTGCGCCGAGCGTGTCGCTCGCCGCCAGCTTGTCTGTCGATGCAACGACACCGATGATGTCGTTGGCGAAGGTCACGGACCCGGTGCGACGGGCGGTGAACCTCCTGAAGGGGATGTCACTGTGAATGAGGTGGCTGCTCACCAGTGTCCCCGCGGGGATCGTGGCGCTTCCGGAAGGGAACGAGCCGTACGTCCCGGGATCGATTGCGTCGACCGCGATCGCGGACGTGAGTGTCGCCCCTTGTTGCTCGTCGAACGCGTATGTGTTCGTGGCGTTCTGGAGCGCGTTGAGCTTCACGGAAGCGGGCGCCGAGCTCAGCCGAATCACCTTCCCCGCCGAGCCAGAGATGAGTGCTCCGCCCACCGCGACGGACGAGACCACCATCGCGACAACCGCGCACAGCGCGAGGAAACCCTTTGAAGAACGCATTCGCCCCAACCTCCTTGTTGACCGCGGCCGATCTCCCTGGTGCCGGACGCAGTAAGGCGGCACCCTATCTGCGAATGCACAGGTTGGCCCGCAAGGTCAACCGGATGTCACTCGGACTTGGCTTTGCCCTTCGCCTTCTGCGCGCGCTTCCACGTCCTGACCCGTTCGAGCGATTCGGCCGAGTCGACGTCGGCGACGGATCGAGGGGTCTTGTCGGAGAACGGCTTGGCGTACTTCTCCCAACCCGCAGGCGCGCGCCCGAACCGCTTGCCGAGCACGGCGAGGAAGATCTTGGCCTTCTCCTCACCGAAACCGGGGAGCGCCTTGAGCCGGGCGAGCAGCTCCTCGGGGTCATCCGTCGCCCAGATGTTCGTCGCGTCGCCGTCGTAGTCGTCGACGATCATCCGGCACAGCGCATGGGTCCGTTTTGCCATCGAACCGGGATAGCGGTGCAGTGCCGGCTTGTCGCGAAACGCGGCCACGACATCGTCTTCGGACATCGCCGCGATCCGGTTCGCGTCGAGCCCGTTCAGCCGGGCCGAGAGCGTGGCCGGACCGCGAAACGCCCACTCCATCGGCACCTGTTGGTCCAGGAGCATCCCGATCAGCAATGCGAGCGGGTCGTCGATGAGCAGCTGATCCGAGGCCGGATCGCCGGTGATGGGGAACGTCACGGATGCCATGCGCGCAGCGTAGGCCAGCCGGTTTGGTCACCCGGCGAGCGGGTTCGCTCCGGGCTCATTGGGGAATGCTTGAATTCGTCGTGGAGCCGCCTCCGACCTACGGGAGGGTGGAAATGGCTGTAGCCGAGTTCTTCAGCGACCTCGTCGGGGGTGACGCGCCGGTCGAGTTTCGCGCGCGTACGACGGAAGCCGGGCCGGACCGGTCGGTGCACCCGCGACGGTGGTGGTGCGCTCGCCCCGGGCGTTGCGCCGCCTCGTGACGGCTCCGAACGAGCTCGGCGTCGGACGGGCGTACGTCGCGGGTGAGATCGATCTCGAGGGCGACATCTTCTCGGTGCTGGCGCTCCAGACTCGGCTGGAGGGTCTGCGGGTCACCCCGACGCAGGTCATCGACGCGGTCGAGAATCCTCGGATTGCGTCAGCTGAAGCCATTGGCTCCCCCTCCGGAAGAGGCCCGGCTGCATGGTCGCCGCCACTCAAGGGCGCGGCGACGCCGCCGCGATCGCACATCACTACGACGTCTCGAACGAGTTCTACCGGACCGTGCTCGGTCCTTCGATGACGTACTCGTGCGCGGTCTGGTCGGATTCGACCACGACGCTCGAGCGGGCGCAGTCCGACAAGTACGAGCTCGTGTGCCGGAAGCTCGGGCTCGAACCGGGGATGCGTCTGCTCGATATTGGCTGTGGCTGGGGCGGGATGATCGTTCACGCAGCGCAGCATCACGGCGTGAGGGCAGTCGGGGTGACGCTCTCGCGCCGGCAGGCCGACTACGCGGCGAAGCGCGTCGCCGACATCGGGCTGACCGACCGGGTCGAGGTCCGATGCCTCGACTACCGCGACATCGACGACGGTCCGTACCACGCGATCAGCTCGATCGGAATGTTCGAGCACGTGGGTTGGCCGCAGCTCGGCGAGTACTTCGCTCGCTGCGAGGAGCTCGTGGTCCCGGGCGGACGGTTCCTCAACCACGCGATCAGCGAACCCCCGTACGAGTACCCGAATCCAGTGGCTCGGGCGGTTTCGGAGGTACGGCAACGGTTCGGACGTGGACTGGGCCATGACTTCTTCAATCGCTACGTCTTCCCGGACGGTGAGCTGCATGAGGTTGGATTGGTCACCTCGGCCATCCAGCGCACCGGGCTCGAAGTTCGCCACGTCGAGAGTCTGCGCGAGCACTACGCGCTGACCCTGCGCCGCTGGGTGCAGAACCTCGAGCGCGATTGGGGTCGTGCGATCGCCGAGGCCGGGGAAGCGCGTGCCCGGGTGTGGAGGCTCTACCTGGCCGCGTCGGCCATCGGCTTCGAGGAGAACCGCATCCAGATCCACCAAGTGCTCGCCACCAAGACCGACCGTGGCCGCAGCGGACTGCCTCTCCGTCCCGACTTCACCTGATCGACCGCCGCGTCAACCGGTCGCGTGCGTCGTGCGGTAGAGCTCGAACGCTCGGCGCACGGTCTCCTCGGCGGCCGCCCGATCCTCCCAGTGCCCGGGTTCGGTGAGCTTCTCCGGCTCGAGCTGCTTGTAGACGGTGAAGAAGTGCAGGATCTCGTCGAGCAGGAACGGGCCGATGTCCGCAATGTCGAGCAGGTGCGACCAGCGTGGGTCCGTCGCCGGGACCGAGAGAACCTTGTCGTCGCCACCGGCCTCGTCGCGCATCCGAAGCACTGCGATGGGACGGGCCCGGATGTGGCAGCCCGGGAAGGTCGGCTCGTCGAGGAGTACCAAGATGTCGAGTGGATCGCCGTCATCCGCGAGCGTGTCCGGGATGAACCCGTAGTCGGTCGGGTACTGCGTCGCGGTGAACAGCATCCGATCGAGCCAGATCGTCCCCGTGGCGTGATCGGCTTCGTACTTGTTGCGAGAGCCTCTCGGCACCTCGATGAGCGCTTCGACTTCCACCGGCAGCAGCGTACGTCCCCGGTCACTCCGGCGGGGCAACCGCACCTGCTGTGGCTACCGCGGGTGGTGGTGACGAGGCCGGGGTAGCACGACCCGCGCGCCACGCGGCGACCGCCAGCGCGCCAACCCCGAACGCGGCAGCAAGGAAGCCGATGACCCAGCCGAGTCCGGGAATGATGGCCAGTGCGCGCAGGATCGCGAATCCGATGAGAAATGCCGCGGCGTCGTGGACGCCGCGCGCGATCGAGCGTCCGATGATGAGGGCGGTCATCACGTATCCGAGCGGGAAGGCGACCGCGAGCAGCACGAGCATCCCCAACCCGAGCGGGAGCCCGACGAAGGTGGCGCCAAGCGCGCCCGCGACGAGCGGCACTCCCAACCCAAGGAGCGCACCCCAACCGATGCTGCTGCCGGTGGATCCCCGGCCCGCGACCGTCACCGCTTGCGCCGCCTTCGGGAACAGGAGCACGAAGAGCAGGCCGATAACGAGGAGGGTGATCGTGACCGCGAGCCACCACAGGATCAGCGCGATCCAGCCGGCCAACGTGAACCAGGCGGCGAAGTTCGTCTTGCTCACGTCGCCCGAGACCGTCGCTGCGGATGCGACGCTGGGCCGTTCCGACGACCGCACGTCGCCGCCGACGACGGCACCGGCACCGATGACGGCGCGTCCGGAGGTTGCAGTGACTCCGTCGCCGACGCGCCCCAACACCCTGATGTTGCCGTCGAGCGCCGTCACGGTTCCCGTGACGCGACCGGCCACGGTGACGTCGCCGCGCACGACGAAGACATCACCGTCAACGACACCGTTGACCCGGACCGAGCCATGGACCGAGATGACCGGTCCGTTGATGCGCTGGCCGGATTCGATGCGAACCGGACCGGTGACCGAGATCCGGCTGTCGTCATTGCGCGGTCCTGACGCGAGCGCCGGACCCGCAGTCGTCGCGAGGAATGCCCCGACGATCGTGGTGGCCAGCAACGTTCGGAGGAGCAATCGATTCACGGGTGGTCTCCGTTCGGTGTGATCACGGCCCTCCCGCCCAGAGTGCCTGACCTCATTCTGTCGTATGCCTCGAGCGACCGCTCGAGGGGGAAGCGCTCGACGTTGACGTGCAGCTTCCCGAGACGGGCCAGTGCGAGCACCTCGCGGTAGCTCGATGACGGTGCCCCAGTACGTGGTGGCGACCGAACACTCGTAGGGAACGCCGAAGAAGTTGAACGGCAGGGTTCCCCCTCCGAGGCCGACGACCGTCAGGTGGCCACCGACGCGGTGCGCTCTGCACGGCCAACTGCAGGGTGTCATCCGCGCCGACGAGGTCGAGCACGAGCTCGGCCCCGAGGCGGGCAGTCGCGGACCGGATGCGCTCGACGGCGTCGTCATCGGGGCCGAGCACCTCGTCGGCGCCCAGATCGAGCGCCTGCGCGAGCTTGACCGGATTGGAGTCGACCACGACGAGTCGGGCCGGCGACAAGGTGCGGAGGATCTGGACCGCGAGATGGCCCAACCCACCGGCGCCGATGATGACGGCCGTGGTCCCGGGTACCAGCAGGGGCAGCGAACGCTTGATCGCGTGCGATACGGCGTGAGGCCGGCATCGACGAGCGGCGCCGACTCGATCGGGTCCAGGCCCTCGAGCGGGACCAGCAGACGTTCGGGGACACACATGAACTTCGCCATGCCGCCGTCGTGACCGATGCCGGGAGCCAGCTTCGCGAGCAAGCCCGCGTGCTCGCAGTAGTTCTCGGCTCCGAGCCGGCAGCTGCGGCAGTACCCACATCCCCACGGTCCGTAGACCGCAACCGGCTCGCCGATGCGGAACGCCGACGCGCCCGGACCGTGATCCTCGATCCAACCGGTGTTCTCGTGGCCGAGCACGAACGGTGGGTTGAACGGAAGTGCGCCCGGAGGGAACTCCATCAGGTGCAGGTCGCTGCCGCACGTGCCGGCGCCGGCCACTCGGATCAACACCTCGCCGGGCTTGGGCTCGGGCACGGGGATGTCGCGCAGCTCGGCCTTCTCCAGCCAACCGGGGAGGACGAGCGCTCGCATCATGAGGGCGTCACCGAACCGGCCCGGCCGGCTTCCGCGTGCGTGCCGATCGTGCGCACCGTCGTGTTCATGATGTGCCTGACGAACGGCCGGATGAGCCACCAGTAACGGTTGAACTGGCGACGAGACTCGTTGTCGGTCGTCAGTGTCCGGCACTCGTAGCTGAGCAGCGACCGGTGCTCGCCGTAGCTGCGAACCGAGTAATTGCAGGCGATCTTTCCCCACCCCGGCTCGGCGAACTCGGCGAACTGGTCCGGTCGGACGTCGGTGTTCCAGGAGATCGTCGGGGTCCAGAACACGCCGACGGCGCCGAACACGATCTCCCGGCCGTGCGCTTCGGCGAGGAGCATCCAACCAGGCAGCTCGAGCCCGCCGTCGAGGGTGAGCTTCGCCGGCGGCGGAGGGTCGGCCCGCCCGAGCACCTTCGCCGGAAGCCCGCGCACCCAGAACGACGCCGTGAGCAGCGGCGTCTGCACCTCGAGCAGGTCGAGCGCCTTTGCGGCGTCGAAGGTCCGGTCGGGTGATGCCGCGACGATGTTGTGGACGGCAACTTCCGCATCCGCTCCATCGATGAAGCCGTCGAGCAGCATTGGTCCGACGGGCGGGTTCGGCGCGACGGGCGACGGGGCCGGAAGCTGCACCGCTGCTCCTCAGTGGGTGTTCTCGCCGATGAGGTGCTCGCCGGCGGCAATCTCTGCCCGCACGCTGTCGTAGGTCTCGGCCAACACGGTCCACACGTCGCGGGTCTGGAGCTCGAGCTCGCGGATCCGGTCCCGGGCTTGATCGAGTTTCGCTTCGATCCGGGTGAGCGGCGCGCCCGCGTCCGTGCGTGCATCCATCCCGGCGAGGTGCACCTGAACGCGGAGCGCCTGCACGCGGGCGTTCCAGGCGTCGAGGCGCGCCTCGACCGCCTCACGCGCGATCGCTTCGCTCCTTTCCTCCCAGCGGTGCAGCCGCCCGAGGACCTCTGGGCCTTCGATGCCGACCGCGTCGTCTTCCTCTTCGTCCAGTCGAATCTCTTTGGGTGTCGTCATGTCGCTACCTCGAATCTTCTTGAGGGTGTTGCGTCTCACAATGTCGCCGCGGGTTCGAGCCGGCGGCCCGTGACGAGATCGCAGCTGACCCGCACGAAGTGCGCCGCGGTGCTGTTTCCGATCCAGGAGTCCTTGAGGAGCTCGTCTGCGCGCGCGATCTCGGCGTCGTCGACGAGCTCGGACGCGATGCCGCGAACAAGCACACTCCAACCGCCCGCCAACGCCGAGTCGTAATGGTCCGCCTCGATCGCGAGGATCGCGCCGGCTGCCGCGAGGGCGAGCTTGGTGCCGGGAATGGTTCGAAACACGACGGAATCGTCGATCAAAGCGATCGTGACGGGGAGAATCGCCGGCAGCGCGTCGACGCTGACTCCGACCCGAGCGAGGGACGCACCCGCGAGGAGGGCCACGCATTCGTCCCGGGTGAGACGTGCCAACCCCTTGTCGTACGGCATGCCCCCCATGATCCGTGGCCGGGGTGATCTGAACTAGGGGCGAAGGACCCGAATTTGAGTCTGGGTCTACTGCTCGGGCCGTTCGCCCAGGGCCCGAGCGCCGAAGACCGCGGCCTGGGTCCGTCGTTCCATGCCGAGCTTGGCCAGCAGGTTGGAGACATAGTTCTTGACGGTCTTCTCGGCCAGGAACATCTCGTCGGCGATCTGGCGGTTCGTCAGGCCGTCCGTGATGAGCCCGAGGATGCGTCGCTCCTGCGGCGTGAGCGCCGCGAGACGCTCGTCCTCGGCCGGTGGGTTGCGGATGCGTTCGAGGACCCGCCGGGTCGCGTCGGGGTCGAGGAGCGATTCGCCGGACGCGACCCGGCGGATCGCGTCCACGATGTCCGTGCCTTTGATCTGCTTGAGGACATAGCCGGCTGCCCCCGCCATGATCGCTTCGAAGAGCGCTTCGTCGTCCGCGAAGGACGTCAGCATGAGGCACTGGATCTCCGGTGACCCGGCCCGGATCTCCCGGCAGACCTGCACCCCGTCGCCGTCGGGCAGACGGACGTCGAGAACGGCGACATCCGGCCGCGATCGGGGGAATGCGAGCGAGGGCCTCGGCCGCGGTCGATGCTTCACCGACGACGTCGAAGTCCGGCTGGGACTCGAGCAACGCGCGCAATCCCTGCCGCACGATCTCGTGGTCGTCCAGGAGGAAGACCCGTATGCGATTCGCGGTCGCGTCAGCCATCAGACTCCCGGCGGTACCCGCCACACGAGCACGGTTCCCCCGGATGGGGCGCAGCCGACCTCGAACGTCCCGCCGAGTGCCTCGGCGCGGCGGGCCAAGTTGGCGAGGCCACTTCGCCGACGCTCGTCCGCGGAGACGCCGACCCCGTCATCCGTGACGCGCAGCTCGACACCGTCGGTGGAATCCACGTGGACCTCGACCGTCTTGGCCCCCGCATGCCGGACGGTGTTCGAGAGTGCCTCCCGCAACACCGCGAACAGATCGGGAACGACCTCGGGCGGGACGCCCGCGTCGATGGCGCCGTCGAAGGTGATGTGCGGCTCGAGATCCGCGCGGTCGGCGACCGCCTGGACGAGCTCGAGGATGTCCGCCCGCAGGCCTCGGTGTTGGTGCACCTCGAGTGCGAAGATGCTCGTCCGGATCTCGCGGATCGTTTCGTCGATTTCGTCGACCGCCTGCACGAGGCGGGCCCGGTCGGCCTCGCGCCCCGCGGTCGGCGCGATTGCCTGCAGCATCATTCCGACCGCGAAGAGCCTCTGGATGACGGTGTCGTGCAGGTTCCGCGCGATGCGCTCTCGGTCCTCGAGGCGCCCCAACGTGTCGCGGTCGTCCCGGCTCCGTCCGAGCTCGACCGCCAGCGCTGCCTGGTGGGCAAAGGCTTCGACGATGCCGATCTCCCGGTCGTCGAAGAGCGCGGCGCCCTTCGTCCGGCCGACCCGGAGGACACCCAAGCATGTTCCCTGACCGGTCAGGGGGACGTAGACGGCCTCGCCGGGTGCGGACCCCTCGAGGACATCGACGTGGACCCGGGCATCGGAGCTGGCGTCGTCGACGCGCTGGGTTTGACCGGTGGAGAACGCGTCACCGGCCGCCGTGCCCTCGATCGGGAGGATCGAGCCGCGCACCTCCGCGGCGTTCTCCCCGTGTGACGCCGTGACCCGCAACGAGGTGTCGGAGTCCGCGAGCAGGATGCCGACGCTGTCGGCCGCAGCGATCGCGAGTGCTCGATTCGCGATGTCGTCCAGCGCAGCCCCGATGGGACGGCCGGCCAGCAGCTCACTATTGATCTCTGCGATCGCGCCGAGGAGCTGCTCGCGTCGTTGCCTGTCGTCGTAGAGCCGCGCGTTCTCGATCGCGATGCCCGCGGCCACCGCGAGCGCGCTCACCAGCTCCTCGTCGACCTCGGAGAACTCATCCCCTCCACGCTTCTCGCAGAGGTAGAGGTTGCCGAACACCTCGTTGCGGACGCGCACCGGCACGCCCAGGAACGTCGTCATCGGCGGGTGGTTCGGCGGGAACCCGAACGAGTCCGGGTGCTGCTTGAGGTCGGCGAGACGAAGCGCGTGAGGTTCGCGAATCAGCAGGCCCAGGATTCCGTGACCCTCGGGCTCGTGGCCGATGCGCGCGCGGGCTTCGTCGTCGATGCCGACCGTCACGAACTCGACGAGTCCTCCGTCCGGTCCGATGATTCCGAGCGCGCCGTAGCGAGCGTCGGCGAGCCGGCAGGCGCCTTCGACGATCGACCGCAGCACGGCCGGGAGGTCGAGGCCCGTTCCCACGGCGAGCACCGCCTCGAGGAGTATCCGGAGCCGGTCCGCGGCCGCGGAGATGACGACCGCGCGCTCCTGCAGCTCGGCGAGCAGATCCTCGAGGCGGAGGTGCGCCGCCGCGAGCACCGGAAGAGCCGGTTCCCCGTTCCCAGTCAGATGTTCCGACACGAGCTCCGGCGACCTCCGCGGACGGATCTGAGCACTCAGCCGAGTGTTCTGCCGTTGCCGGGCCTCGTCAAATCGCCGGCTCGCGGGGCTCAGAGGTACGCGCTGAGGTGAAACGCCCAATCCTGCTTGGATGGGTGGAGCTCGCGTCCCGAGATGGAGAACGGCTCAATCACCAACCATGCATCACGGCCCGTGGTCAACCAGGGGACTGCGTCGAAGCGCTCTCGAAATCCGGCCGCTTCGGCGTCGATGTGGTGCAGGGTGCCGCGGACGAGCACCGACCACCCCCGGCGGTGGACTGGGTCGATGCCGTCGATCTCGAACGCGACCTTCCTGGATGGCTGGTCGAGGACGCCGCCGGGGCGGGTCCGAAGCGCGACCCAGGTCAGTCCGAGCGTCTCGACCAGGCGGAAATTGACGGGAACGACGATCGGAGCATCGTCGACGACGATCCCCAGTCGACCGACCTGCTCCGAGCGCAGATGCACCAGGCACGTTTCGAGATCCAGGTCTTGGAGCCAGGAATCGTCCATCTCGGCGCTCATTTCGTTGGGGGATGACTGATCGAGGACCCGCGGGAACCTGGGGGAGCGATCGCTGCAAAGAGGGACGCGAACTGTTCGAGGTGCCGGTCCTCGAGGAACTCGCGGTGCGCACGCTCGTAGGCTTGCAGGCCGATTCGGGCCGCGAGCGCCGGATCGCGGAGCAGGCGGTTGATCGCCGCCCCGAAGGCCGCGAGATCTTCGGGGTCGTCGATGAGGAGGCCGTGTTGCCCGTCGGTGATCTGATCGACGATCCCTCCTACCCGGGTGGCCACGATCGGCCGACGCTTCCACATCGCCTCGACGACCGTGAGCCCGAAGCCCTCCGCCAGACTCTTCTGGGTCACGATCGTCGCATGGCGCTGCAACGCGTTCACGATCACCGCAGCCTCGTCCGGATCGTGCATGGGTACGCACGCGAGGTGGATGCGCGATCGCGCGGACACGGGAAGGCTCCGCCACGCCTCGACGCACTGGTCGAGGATCATGCCGCCTTCGGGATCGTCGGTGACGCCGCTCACGGATGGTCCGACCAAGGCGAGATGCGCGCCAAATCGCCGGTCGACATGGGTCGCGAATGCCCTGAGCACGCCCTCCATGTCCTTCATCGCGTCCCAGCGGGAGACCTGGACGACGAGCGGAACGTCGGGAGGCGGCGGTGGCCCGGTCTGGAGGATGTCGACACCATGGTCGACTCGACCGGGCGACCCGTCTCGGCGCGTGAATCCCGCCACCGGGCCGTCGACTTCACCTCCGAGCAGGCCCACGTGCTGGAGGATGGTCTGGACGTCGGCGTCCGGGAGGTCCTCGTTCTTGGCGGAGAAGGGGTCGATCGAGGGTGGGATGACGAACAGCTGGGCAGGGTCGATCCAGCTTGGCGCGAACTCGGCCCGGGTGAAGACGAATGCGTCGGCGTCGTCGAGGTACGGGCGCAAGAAGTCCCAGGCCTTCTGCGTTGCGCGATTCGGTCGGTCGCGACCGACGTGGCAGCGCCACACCACGCGTGCGCCTGACGACCGAATCACGCGTGTGAGGCCGGCAGTTTGCGGATCGTGGAGCAGGACGATGTCCCCGGGGCCGATCATGGCGACGAGCTCGGCGGCGTTCTCGTCGAGCGTCGCCTCGTAGAGACCGCGCTCGGCGGGTCCGAGTTCTCCGCCGTCACCCCCCGATCCGTACAGGTGGTTGTGAATCCGCTTCGTGATCCGGAAGAACTCCGGGTTGCCGTCGATGACCAGCCACCGAGCGTCGATGCCGAGCCCCGCAGCGTACGCGAGCAAGGTTTGGAGGAGCTCCGCCACGCCGCCGCCCATGGACGTCGAGTTGATGTTGAACACCCGACAGTCTGCGAGAAGCTGGCGCGCCGCGCGAGCGGTGGTTTCGAACCGCATGGCGCGCTCGGGCCCGATCAAGTCCTCCAGCCGGCGCGGATCCAGAGCCTGGATCTCGACTTCGTGTGGCATCAGTGCACTCCAAGGGCTTGCAGAGCTGCGTTCAACGTCCGGTCGATGGTGCCAGAAGTATCGATGGTCGCAGCATCGGCCCACTCGTCGGCTCGTACGACCAGGTCACGTGCGACCTCCGGGGTGGCATCGGAGGGATCGAGATCCTCACGGGCGCGACGCGGCGACGCGTGCTGCTCGCACGCCGCCGGGGGCGTCGCAGCGAATCTCGCTCAGGTGGCTCGTCGTGGCGAGCGCGAGAGCCGAGGCGCGGTCACGGTGTTCGGCGTTCGCCCAGGTTGCATCGAGGACGACCGACTCGCCGTGTTCCAGCATGGTCCGGGCCCTCGTCAGCAGCATCGTGTAGGTCTCGTCGGTTGCCGGAGCCGTGTAGATCCCTTCGCCAAGTGCGGCCGGCGCGGACGCGGTATGCCCCAGGCCGGCCAGATCCTTCCGGATCTCGTCACTGCGCAGCAAGGACCAACCCGTTCGCGCCGCGATCCCTGCTGCGAGCGTCGACTTTCCCGAGCCCGGGCTCCCCCCGATCAACACGAGCGTCACGCGGCTCTTGCGGAGATGAGTGAGGGCCAGCACGAGCAGAGAGCGCGCTTCGTCAGCACTCGCCCGGTCGCCTCGCAGGCATGCGACCTTCGCCCGAATGTGCGCTCGGTAAGCGATGTAGTGATGTTCGAGCGACGTCGGATGGGTTTCGCCCGCCATCTCCCGGTATGCCGCGAGGAAGCTTGCGGCCAGCTGCGGTGCCCCGAGCCGTTCGAGGTCCATCGCGAGAAACGCGACGTCTGCGAGAACGTCGCCGTAGCGCAGGTCGTCGTCGAACTCGAGGCAGTCGAGCACCCGCGGCCCGTCGGGCAACATGAAGATGTCGTCGGCCAGCAGGTCGCCGTGGCCATCGACGACTCGGCCGAGCTCGACGCGGGAGTCGAAGAGCGGCTTGCGACCCTCGAGATAGGTCCGCACGAGGAGCTCGATCTCGCGCTCCATCTCGGGATCGAGGATGTCGGGGACGAACGCCCTGATCTCGTCGAACCCGGCCTCCCAGTGCGCGCGGAGCCCGTCGCGTCCGCCGGCCGACTCGATCGCCGGCGAAGTCTCGGCCCGGGCATGAAACGATGCGAGTATTCGCGCAACGGCGACCATGTCGTCCCTGGTCGCGACGCGGTCGGCGACGAGCTTCGCGAGACGTCGTCCGACGGGCATCCGGCGCATGACCACGACGTGGTCGCAGACCTCGCCATTCGCGTCTTGGACAGTCGCGACTCCGAGATAGACGTCCGGCGCCAGTCGTCGGTTGAGCTCGACTTCGCGTTGGCACGCCTCGGCGCGTCGCTCCGGTGTGGAGAGGTCGATAAATGGATACTTGACCGCCTTCTTGAGCTTGTACGCCCGATCGTCGAGCAGCATCAGGACCGATACGTGCGTTTCGAGGATCCGAGGGTTATAGCTCATTGAGGGTCAGCACCGAGCTGCTGCGCGCGAGCTCCACTCGGAGAAACGTCGCGCGGCCCGTGCAGGTGATCGGTGAACCAGTCGGTGGCCAGGCCGGCGGCGAGCTCGAGCGTGCCGGGCTCCTCGAAGAGGTGAGTCGCACCGGGAACGATCTCGAGGTGGTGCTCGCAGGTCAACTCCGCGGCGGCCTCGCGGTTGCGATCGAGAACCGCAGGATCGCGGCTCCCGACGATCAGGAGCGTCGGGGCGCGAACTGCGGCGAGCCGGGGACGTGCGAGGTCGGGGCGCCCACCCCTCGAGACGACGGCGGCGATGTCGGACGTCGGTTCGGCCGCGGCCCAGAGTGCCGCCGCGGCGCCCGTGCTCGCGCCGAAGTAGCCGGCGCGTAGCGATCGGCAACCGGCCTGGGAGCGGACCCAGGTTGTCGCGCCGCGCAATCGGCGGGCGAGCAGGCTGACGTCAAAGACGTTGGCGCGGTCAACCGCCTCCGAGTGGGTGAGCAGATCGAAGAGCAGGGTGCCGAGGCCGGCCCGGTTGAGCATTCGAGCCACCGCGATGTTGCGGGGGCTGTGGCGGCTGCTGCCGCTTCCGTGGGCGAACAGGACGACGCCCGGCGTCGCCTCCGGGAGGGTCAGATGGCCGCCGAGCCGAACCCCCGCCACGTCGATGGTCACTTCGCCGTTCCGAGCGTGACACAAGATGTCGCCGTCGCCCGACGCGGGAACCGTCGCCGCCCGGGCGCTCTGGGTTGCCGGACCGAGAGCCGCGGCCTCGGCAAGCAGCGCCACGACCTCCTCGTCGGTGGTCTGCCCGAAGTCCGCGTACCACTGCCCGAGCGAGTGGAACTCCCGCGGTGCGAAGATGGTGATTACGTCGTCCGCCTCCTGGCGCAGAGTCTCGATCGTGTCGGCAGGCGCAACCGGGATCGCGAGGACGATACGCGCGGCACCGTGCTCTCGCGCCACTGCCACCGCCGCGCGAGCAGTTCCGCCGGTCGCCAAGCCGTCGTCGACGATGATCACCGTCCGCCCCTGTACCGAGATCATCCGGCGATCACCGCGGTATCTCTCGGCGCGGCGCTCGAGCTCGACGCGTTCGCGTTCCTCCACCGCTGCGAGCTCGAGATCGGTGACACGTGCGGCCGAGAGCACGCTGCGGTTGAGCACGCGTGCGCCGCTCTCTCCGATCGCGCCCATGCCGAGCTCCGGCTGTGACGGAAGGCCGAGCTTGCGGACGATGATCACGTCGAGCGGAGCACCGAGAGCCCGGGCGACTTCGTAGGCAACGGGAATCCCGCCGCGTGGCAGGCCCAGCACGATGGGGCGCTCGTCGCGCAGTGCACTCAGGCGTGAGGCCAGCTGCCGGCCGGCGTCGCGACGGTCGCGGAAGTAGTTCGGCACGAGGTCGCTCCTTTCCGTCAGATCCCGCTGGGGAAGGTCTCGGGTGGTTCGCCCTGATCCCATGCCGCGTTGCGCTCGAGTGGCACCAGCGCACGGGTCTCGTCCCAGTGCAGGACTGCATCGAACTGCTCGTTCAGTGTCGCGTCGGTGATCGGGTGAGCGAAGCGGGTCAACTCGTCGCGGAGGTCCGGGGTTGCCGCGCGCATACCCGGGTCAACCCGAGTCCGTGCCGAACCCGGGCGGGATGACGAGCACCGGGCACGTCGCCGTGTTGAGCACGCCCATCGTCACGCTTCCGAGCGCGATTCGTGCGACTCCGCTGTGACGGTGGGCCGCCATCACGAGCAGCGTGGCGTCGATGTCTTCAGAGAAGTCGACCAGCGCGCCGGCGACGAACGAGCTCCGAATCGAGCTCGGCCTCCACCGGGAGGCCTTCGGCGCGCACCAGCTCGGTCAGCGGTGCGAACAGAGTCTCGGGATGCTCGGCCTCTTCGACATCGAGGGGGTGGCTGACGAACGCGAGTACGACTCCGAGCCCCAATGCCTTGGCCCACTCGCAGGCGGCCGCAATTGTGGTGTGGTCGGATGCCGCGCCGTCGACACAGGCGACGACTTTGCGGCCGGGTCGGGACCAGGTCGGCTCACCGCGCGGGCCGATCAGGAGCAATGGTTGCTTTGATTCACGAACGGTCGATTCCGTGACGCTTCCGAGCACGGCCCAGCGCAGCCGACCGCGGCCGTGCGTCGTCATGCACACGATGCTCTCGGGGTGTTCGTCGGCGATGTCGATGATGGCGGAGGCGGCCGACGGGTTCGTTGCGACCACGGCGTCGAACGGGGCATCACCGCGTTGCGCGACGACGCTTTCGAGATAGGAGTGCGGTGACGATCGGTCTCCGTACCAGGGCGTCGTCATCAGAACAACATCGGCTCCCACCTCAGAGGCCAGTGGTGTCGCGACGCCGACCGCGCGCTCCGCGAGCGGCGAACCGTCGAGGGGCACCACGATCGTCTTCGGGATCAACTGAGGTCCTGGCACGACGCGTTGATTCCCGGCACGTGGGGGTCGTACTCACGCAACGCTCCGACGACTCGCACCGACGCGATGTCGCGCACCTCCTTCGACGTCTCCATCGGGACGTTGAGCTCGACCCGGAGCCCTTCACCGCTGCGATGCACGGAGACGAACGCCTCGGTGGACGAGATGCCTGCGTGGTCAAGGGTCTGCGCGAGTGCAGTAGTGCCCACGGCCTCGTGACCGATCTGGGGACCGGCGGCAGCTCGTTCACACGCCCCGACGATGTCGTCGACCCCGGCGATTGTCACGGGGTGCTTCTCGAACGGATTCAGTGTCGTGCGGCCGGCCACGACGACCGGAGCACGCTGCCGGAGCGCACAGGTGACACCGTCCTCGAGCGGGCTCGGGCGGCGCGTGACCGCTTCCCCGTACCGTCAGGACGACATCGATCGCCCCCTCCTCGAGCGGGCAGTGGCCCGGGTCGAGGCCGGCACAGGGGAATGCCGGCGCGCCCGGTTCGTGACACCGCCTGACGGAGTGACCGGCTGCCTCAAGCTGGGCGATTGCAATGACCGCAGCTCCCGGATCTGATTCCACGACGAGTACTTCCATGGTCGTCCACCTCCTCACCCCATGCTGTGGTGCCGCGAGATGCACGGATAGGGCCTCTTGTCCCCGAGGTGAGGACTTTGGTCCCTGGGGCCCGGTCGTTCGGCCATCGACGATGGCCCGGACCGAGCGGGTTGTCGAGAGGAGCGAACGTGCCCAGGTTCCGGCTGAGGAAGCAAGACCGCCAGGTGTTTGGCCTTGGCGCGTGGATCTTCTCCTTCTTCGCGATCATCTTCGGGTTCTGCGCTCTCGCGATCGCCGCCAACGCTCTGAGCAACAGCGAAGACGCCAAGAGCGTTGCGGCGGTCGGAGGCTCGGCCACGAAGGTCACGCTCAGCGAGTTCAAGATCGAACCCTCCATGGTCATGGTGGCCGAAGGCGACTCCGTCTCGGTGACCAATGCCGGAACCGTTGAGCACAATCTCGCCGTGAAGGGAACGGACATCAAGACGGCGATGTTGAAGCCCGGGGAGAGCGGGACGCTCGACACCGGCGGTTTGAAGCGAGGCGACTACACGCTGTTCTGTGAGGTCGCCGGCCACGAGGGCGCCGGGATGAAGGCCATGTTGATGGTCGGGACATCGGCGGGTGGCGCAGCATCGGGCGACTCCGCCAGTGAGGCTGCGCTGACCGCGGCCGATCCGGCGAACAACGTCATGATGAAGAAGCAGATCACCGACTATGTCGCGCAGCTCGATGACGGTCCGAACACGAAGGGTGTCGGCAACGAGCTGCTGGCCCCCACCGTGCTTCCGGACGGGACGAAGCAGTTCGACCTCACCGCGAAGATCGTTGACTGGGAGACCGAGCCGGGGAAGACGGTACGCGCCTGGACGTACAACGGCCAGGTTCCGGGTCCGATGATCAAGGTTTCGGTCGGCGACAAGGTCCGGATCGTCGTGAAGAACGAGCTGCCGCAGTCGACCGCGCTGCACATGCACGGGATCGATGTGCCGAACGCCATGGACGGCGTGCCGTACATCAACCAGGATCCGATCACGCCCGGGAAGTCGTTCGCCTACGAGTTCACTGCGGTGGCAACCGCGGTCGGCATGTACCACTCACACGACTACGCCCTCGGGCAGGTGCCCGACGGCATGGTCGGGGCATTGATCATCGGCGACGAGCCGATCCCGCCCGGATACGGGCCGGTGAGCCAGGAAATCCCGATGGTGCTGAACGATGCCGGCGCGATCGGCTTCTCGCTGAACGGGAAGTCGTTTCCGGGGACCGCGCCGATCGTGGCCAAGGTCGGCGAGACCGTCGAGATCCACTACATGAACGAAGGACTGCAGGTGCACCCGATGCACCTGCATGGGGTCCGCCAGCTCGTCACGGCCAAGGACGGGAACCCGCTGCCGCAGCCGTATCTTGCCGACACGGTGTTGGTCGCGCCGGGCGAGCGCTACACGGTGCTCGTGCAGCCGACCGACGCGGAGAAGGGGGTCTGGGCTTTCCACTGCCACATCCTCAACCACGCCGAGCACGAGGACGGGATGATGTTCGGGATGGTCACGACCCTCATCGTCCAATAGTGCGGGTGCGAGGACCTAGCCTCTCTCAGCGATGAGCCATTGGCGGCGCCTGGGCGGCGCCATGATCGCCCTGCTGCTCGTCCTTGTCGTCGGCACCGTCGGGTACGTCCTGCTCGGGTTCGGAGTGCTGGACGCGGTGTACCAGACCGTCACGACGGTGTCGACGGTCGGGTTCCGGGAGGTCGAGCACCTCTCGGCCGCCGGCCAGGTGTTCACGATGGTCCTGATCCTCGTCGGGGTCGGAGCTGCTCTCTACGCCTTCAGTGTCTTGATCGAGACCCTCATCGAGGGCCGGTTGAACCAGCTACTCGGGAGACGTCGCATGGAACAGTCGATCGCATCGCTTCACGACCACGTCATCGTCTGTGGGTGGGGCCGCGTGGGGCGGGCGATCGCCGACGAAGTTGCGGTCGCAGGCCGCGACCTCGTGATCGTCGAGAGCAACGAGGTGATCGTCGAAGGACTCTCGACGCCCGTGATCCTCGGAGACGCGACGGAGGACGAGGTGCTTCGAGCCGCGGGCATCGAACGGGCGAGTGCACTGGTCGCCGCCGTCGATGGTGACGCGGCGAATTCGTTCATCACGCTCAGTGCCCGTGCGATCAACCCCGGGTTGTTCATCGTTGCCCGAGCGCGAAGTCAGGACAGCGTCGAGAAGCTGCGGCGCGGGCGCCGACCGGGTGGTGAACCCTCAGACCATCGGTGGAGCCCGCATGGCGGCGTTCGTCCTGCGGCCCCACGTCGCGGAGTTCCTCGACGTGGTCATGCAGGAAGGCGCGCTCGAGTTCCGGCTCGAGGAAGTGATGGTGAGCGACGCGTCGCCGATCGTCGGGTGCTCGCTTCGGGACGCGCAGTTGCGCAATCACACGGGTGCGCTGGTCCTCGCGCTGCGAGATCAGGACGGCACGTTCCATACGAACCCGTCGGCCGGCACCGAGATCTGTAGCGGCCAGGTGATCATTGCGATCGGTACGCAGGACGAGCTCGACCGGCTCGTGGAGTTCGTGCGCGAGGAACCGCTCAGCCGAGGCGACGCGCGGCACTGATCGACTGGAGTCGCGAGATCAGGCGGCGCGGTGCGCTCAACGGTCCGCCGCAGCCTTCGACGCGGCGGCACGGGCGAGCTCAGTGCCCCAGATCCGTGCTCGCTCCTCCTCGTCGGGCTCGAGGTGGTTGTCCTTGGTCACGAGGAAGCTCTCCGGATCGGCGAGCAACGTCGCGCCGTGGTGGTGCAGCTTCCGGGCGATGCCCTTCGAGGCTCGGCCGGTCAAGGCCGGCGGCCCGTGCATGCGGGTGTCGAACGAAGCGGCCAGTCCTACCCGGTCGAGAGTTGCGAACCATTCGCGGAGGCCCGGCCCCTCCGCGTCGGGATCGAGCTCCAGGTCGGCGTCCGGTTTCTGGGCCGCCTCGACCGCGGCCTTCCGCGTGTTCTCGTGCGACATGCCGTGTACGTGGGTCGGACCGCCGACCACGAGGAGGTCTGCGGATGCGAGCAGGTCGGGATCGGCGCTCTCGACCGGAACCACCGAGACGTCACCCTGCGAACGAAGGCCTTCGCCGATCGCGCTGGCGACGTGGTGCGTGTTGCCGTACATGGATTCGTAGACGACGACAGCTCTCATGTCCGATCTCTTCCGTCTGCGGGTTCTTCGAGTGACGGTACGGTCGGTGCCGGTTGGCGGCCAGGGTCCAAAGTCCCTTGGCCCGCGCTCGCGTGAAGCGTCAGCCGCCGCCCAGCGTCTTCTGGAGTCCCGCGGCGAGCTCCTGGCGTTCAGCCGCCGACAGCTTGGCGTCACCGTGCATGCCGAGCCAGGTGTAGTAGTCGGGCGGCATCGAGCCGTTCCGGACGGTCTCGGCCGCGTCGTCACCTTCCCCGCGTTGCGTTCCCCACTCCGAGAAGTTCAGCTTGTCGCGACCTTCCTTCACGTGGTTCGTGATCCACCACGAAAGCGGGGCGACGTCTTCCCACCACGTGGTCTTCGTCTCGTTGCTGTGGCAGTCGAAGCACGCAACGACCGCGAGCTGACGAGTGCGAGGACTGTCCCAGCTCGGCTCCTGGGCCACCGCGGGATTCGTCACGTGGTACGGGACGAACTGGATCAACACGAAGGCGACGACCGCGATCGCGAGGCCGATAAGGGCGTTCCGCTTCCATCGCTGCATCCAATTGGTCTACTCCGATCGTCAGCGGCAGGCGATGGATCTCGGCCCGCGACCCTCGAGACCTTCGGCCCTCGTCGGCCTCGGCACAGCCGAACTCCGAGTCGCACGTACCGTCACCGTACGATCGGCCGGTGCGACCGGGAGCGCGACGACTGGCACAGGTCACGTTCATCGTGAGCCGGAGCCTTGTTGCAGCGGCGATCGGGTGGCTTCGGAGGCGTATCGCCGGTGGGTCACTGTCGTCGGGACCGATTCGGTTGCGTCATGCGCTCGAATCCCTTGGCCCAACCTTCATGAAGCTCGGCCAGGTGCTCTCCACGCGACCCGACCTCGTGCCACCGGCCTACGAGCGTGAGCTGAGCAAGCTGCAGGATGCGGCTCCGGAGGTCCCCTGGGCCGACATCCGCGCGGCGGTCGCGCGCGCGATCGGACCGCCGGAGGACTGCTTCGCGGACTTCGGCCGGGACCCGATCGCGGCGGCCTCCATCGGCCAGGTCCACCCGGCTCGCCTTGCGGACGGAACCGAGGTCGTCGTCAAGGTCTTGCGCCCGGGGGTGGTGGCAGCGATCCAGGTCGACCTGGTGCTGCTCCAGCGGGCGGCACGACTGGTGCAGCACCTCAGCATGGCTCGGCGTTTCGACCCAGTGGGTCTGGCCACCGAGTTCGCGGCGACGATCACGGCGGAGCTCGACTACCGCCGCGAGGGGGACAACGCGGAACGGATCGGGAGAGCCTTCAGCAACAACCCGCGGGTGAAGATCCCCGTGGTCGTCCGCGACCGAACCGCCGACGGCGTCCTGACTGAGACCCGCATCGTGGGCGCCAAGATCGATGACACCGACGCGATCGTTCGTGCCGGTCTCGACCGGGCTGTGGTGGCGCGGGACTTCGCCCACGCCTACCTGACGATGGTCTTCGTCCACCGCTTCTTTCACGCTGACCCTCATCCCGGGAACGTCTTCGTCACTGCATCCGGCGAGATCGGGTTCGTTGACTTCGGCATGGTCGGGACGGTCGACGAGTCGACGGGGAACGGGCTCGTCACCGTGCTGTCGGCGCTGGTCGGGGCCAATCCTCGGGCGCTCACCGACGCGTTGATCGAGCTCGGCGTGGCGACGACCGCGGCCGACCGGGCGGGGCTGGAGCAGGATCTGGACCGCCTGCTCGACCGCTACCGCGACGTCGAGCTCCAAGACCTGGCGCTCACCGAGGTCGTTGCCGACCTGATGGCCGTCGTCCGGCATCGCGACCTCCACCTCCCGAGCCGGATTGCGTTGCTGCTGAAGACGGTCGTGATGTGCGAAGGTGTTGCCGCGCGCCTGGACCCCGACGTTTCGCCTCATCCCGTTGCTGGTTCCCTACGCCGCGGATCTGATGAACCCGCCGGGCGGGAGGTGACCGGGAACTCAGTTCCGTCGTTGCTCGATCGGTGCCTTCGAGGTTCGTTCGTAGTCCTCGATCAACTCGTGCCAGTTGTTCACCGCACGCACGAGATCTTGAGCACGGCGTTCGGCCCGACGTGCCCGCCTCCGCTCGAGTCGCAACTGAGCTTCTGCGTCTTCAAGGCTGTCGCGGAGCATGTCCCCAACTGAACGTTGTCCCGTGACCGTGTCGAACTCGGGCATCCTGAAGAACTCGCTCGGAAGCGCGCGGGCGGACGTGATGTGGGTTTGCTGCGCGGTGCTCATGTATAAGGCAAACGGTGTCCGGACAGAGAATGTTCCGTCGTGCCGCAACTTCACGCGGAAAACGCGGTCACTCGCGCGGCGGGTGGGCTGGTGACACCGCAGGGCGACGCCGTCGAGTCTCGGCTTCGTCGGAGGTGAGCTCGATCATCCGGCGGAATGGGTCAGGTCGAGGCGGGCCGCGCGGCATCGAGGAGGAGCCGTCGTTCGGCTGATCCGATCGCTTGCCGCGCGGTGCGTACTGCGTCCGGATTCACCGATACGGAGGTGATCCCGTAGCGCACGAGGTGCTCGGCGAAGCC
The DNA here is from genome assembly GCA_963770095.1 of uncultured Acidimicrobiia bacterium. GTDB lineage: Bacteria > Actinomycetota > Acidimicrobiia > IMCC26256 > JAENVU01 > Chersky-806. The sequence continues at coordinate 623,069 of CAVYOO010000002.1, read as the reverse complement.
CGGAGTCGTCGAGGGCGCCTGTCCGCAGAGTGAGGAGGTGATCCCGGCCTGCCGGGCCGAGGAGATGATGTCGCGTATCGTGGCGAGCACGGCCGCGTCGGACTCGTCGAAGAGCTCCGCGCAGATCTCCGAGTCGCGATCGACGCCCAGCATCAGCTGCGTGAGGTCGTTGGACCCGATCGACACCCCATCGATTCCCAGTGCCGCGTACTCGGGAATGCGGTATACGACCGACGGCACCTCGGCCATCACCCAGCGGAGCAGGCCTCGCTGGCGCGCGAGCGGGCTCTGGTCGATCAGCTCGAGGCAGGCCTCGAGCTCCCAGCGTGTGCGGACGAACGGGATCATCACGTGCAGGTTCGGGGTCTCCTCTCGAACTCGGGCGAGCAGCTCGCACTCCAGCGCGAAGAGGTCGGGTTCGCGCACGTACCGGTAGCAGCCGCGGTACCCGATCATCGGGTTCGCTTCCTCGGGCTCGTGTTCTTCGCCCCCGGCGAGCTTGCGGAACTCGTTGGTGCGAAAGTCGATGGTGCGGTAGATGACCGGGCGGGGTGCGAACGCTCGGGTCACGCGGGCCAACGACTCCGACATGCGACCGACGAACTCGGCCTGGCGCCCTTCCGCGATGAGCCGGCGCGGGTGCTCGCCATCGAGCGCGTCGGTCACCATGAACTCGGCGCGCAGCAGTCCGACGCCGTCGACGGGGAGCGCGGCGACCTCCTCCGCGTGCTCGGCAATGGCGAGGTTGACGTAGAGCTTCGTTCCGAGCGGCTCGGCGGTGGGCGGAGGCGCCGACGCGGAAACCACGGCGGCGGGTCCGCGGGTGAGCTCGGCGACCCGGTCGCCTTCGTACACGCGGCCGGCGGCACCGTCGACCGTGACGATCTCACCGTTGCGCAGGCGGCGGGTGGCGTCATGGGCACCCACGATGCAGGGGACTCTCAGCTCACGGCTGACGATCGCCGCGTGACAGGTCACGCCGCCGCCGTCGGTGACCAAGGCACTCGCCCGACGCATCGCGGGCACCCAGTCGGGAGTCGTCATCGGGGCGACGAGCACTTCGCCCGCCACGAGCGCCGAAGCGTCCTCGACGGTGTGCACGACTCGCACCGGGCCCGAGACGACCCCGGGGGCTGCGGCCCGCCCGGTGACGATCGGCTCGCGGTCAGCCACGATGTCCATCGTCGTGATCGGTCTCGATTGGACGAGGAAGAGATCCTCCCCGGAAATGGCCCACTCCATGTCCTGCGGTTGCCCGTAGTGCAGCTCGGCGCGCGCCGCGAGCGCGACGAGTGCAAGCACCTCGGCGTCCGTGAGCACACGCCGGTCCGCTTCGTCGTCCGGGAGCTCTTCCCGGCGCTCGATCCCGTCCGGTCCGCGCCGGATCGCCACGCTCTTGTGCCCGATGCGGACCGAGAGCAGCCGAGTCGGCTGCTTGGTCGCGACGTAGTAGTCGGGTTCGACCTGCCCGCCGACCACGACCTCTCCCAGCCCGAACGCAGCTTCGATGACCACTCGTTCGCGGTCGCCGGTTGCGGGGTCGGCGCCGAACATGACCCCGGAACGATCTGCATCCACCATCTGCTGTACGACGACCGCGATCGTGGGCTCGGAACGAATGCCGCGCGACGCACGGTACGACACGACGCGATCGCCGAACAACGACGTCCAGCATCGCGCGATGTTCTCCAGCAGCGCTTCGTCGCCCTGCACGTTCGTGTAGCTCTCGTGCATGCCGGCGAAGGATGTATCCGCGGTGTCCTCGACTGTGGCCGAGGAGCGAACCGCGACCCGTACGTTGTCGCCGAGCTCGTGGTAGGCGTCGAGCACTGCCGCGCGTAGATCGGCCGGCATGACGGCGTGGCTCACCCGTTCGCGTTCACTCGCGGCGAGCGCCCGGAGGCCATCGGCGTCATCGGGGTTGGACCGTGCGGAACCATCCCGCAGCTCACCGCGCACGCCGGCGTGCTCCATCGCTTCGATGTAGGCGTCCGCGACGACGACGAATCCCGGCGGCACCGGCAGCCCGGCGGCGGTGAGCTCGCCGAGGTTCGCCCCCTTGCCCCCGGCCCGCGGCGTGTCACCCTTGGAGAGCTCGGCGAACCACGCCACGAAGCCGTTCGCAGCCGACGTGGTCATGAAGCGCCGCCCGAGGGTGCGCCGGCGGCGGCGACACCAAGTCCGATGCTGGATGCAGTCACGCTCTGCACGCTATGAGCCGAATGGAGTGATCTCTAGAGGCGAAGGTCCCCGCCGCCCACTGAGGACTTCCGATGGGGTGAGATCCAGCGTGGACTCGCTGTCGACGCGGCGCGTGATGGAGTGATGCCGCTCCGTCTCAGGCGAGTGCGGTCGCGAGGAAACGCTCGAGGGCAGCCGGATCGCGCTCGATCAACAGGCGACCGTCGACCCGGGTGATCTGCAGCGACGGGCAGAACACTGCTTCGCCGTTCGCGAAGAAGTGTGGTGATCCGACGACGCCGGCGAGGCGGCCCTCCTGCCATTGCTCCATGACCGTCGTTCGATCGCCGCGTTGGACCTCGACACCGTTCGTCGTTGCGATGTCTCGGAGCACGACAGGATCCGAGATGTCGAGGCCCCGTTCGAACAACGCATCCCGCAAAGCGAGGCTCACGTGCTCGCCGACCTGAACGTCGAGACGGTACGCGGCCGCCGCGACCGCCATCGCGGGGATCGACGTGGAGGGAAAGCGCGACGGGTCGAAGCCCTCGAAGAGCTCCGCCGCGACGGTCGCTCGGAGCTCGTCGACCTCTTCGGCCACCAGCGCGGCGGATATCGGCTCGTCGTTCACGAGCTCGAGCGGCCAGGCCTTCACCACGAGGACCGAGGCGCTTCCAATCGCGTCACGTCGCTCCACCAGGCGCCGGAGCCCGACGTGGGTGAACGGGCAGCAGACATCCGCGAATACCTCGATCACTCCGGGGTGACCATCGTTCGCCGAGCTGGATGCCAACTTCGAACCTCCTCGGAAACGGTACGGCGCACGACAACGGTACGGCGCAAGTCAACCGTGGGTCGGTCTCGGCGCCTAGAGCCGAAGGTCATTCCAAGCCGTCGGGTCCTTGGCCTCTATCCGGGCGGGCGCGGCGGGAGGACAGTCCATGGTGAGCCGCGATGCTCGAAGCCCGGCGGTCGCACGTGACGGAGGGAGACTCGATGGCGGCAGTGGTGGTCGGCGTGGATGGATCCGACGAATCGATGGCTGCGATGCAGTTCGCGGCGGTCGAAGCCAGGCTGCGCTCCGTGCCCTTACGAGTCGTGCACGCGTTCACCGTGCCGGTCGCCGGATCCTGGACGTCGGCGGCGTACCTCGATCCCAAGCCGTTCGAAGTTGCGGCCCGCAACCTGATCGATGGCGCGCTCACGGCGATGGGACCCGACCTCGCCGGGGTGGACGTCGAGAGCGTGGTCGAACCGGGCGGATCGGTGCCGGTCCTGCTCGACCACGTGGCCAGTGACGATCTCGTCGTCGTCGGCTCGCGAGGTCGTGGTGGGTTCAAGGGCCTGCTGCTCGGTTCGACGAGCCAGCAGGTTGTGCTCCACGCGCCGTGCCCCGTCGTGGTGGTTCCGGGCGCCGAACGGAGCTGACTCAGCGGGCGCTCAGGGAGGGATCGATGTTCAAGATCGTTGTTGGAATCGATGGATCGGACCGGTCAACGGCCGCGTTGCGATGGGCGGTCGAGGAGGCCCGACTCCGCGACGGCGAGGTTGTCGCACTCTGTGCCTGGGAGTTTCCCCACGCCCTGAATCCGGTCACGATGTTCACGATCGACGCTGAGCCGTTTCGGGCCGACGCCGAGTCCGCGCTGGATCGGGCGGTCACGGCCGCCGAACCCGGTGCGGTTGCGGTGACCCGAGCGGTCGTCGAAGGTTCGGCGGCCGTCCGTCTGGTCGAGGCGAGCGCCGACGCAGATCTCGTCGTCGTCGGGTCGCGAGGTCGTGGCGGGTTCGGCGGGCTGCTGCTGGGCTCCGTGAGCCAGCACGTCATCTCGCACGCCCGGTGCCCGGTGCTGGTCCATCATGCACCGGGCTGAGCCGCTGAGATCACTCCGACCGGAGTCGGCGACCGCTGATCTCTTCGACGCGGATGCGGATCCAGCGGTCCCGTGAACCGGGCCACCACGGCCGGAGCGGCAGCTCGGTGATCCGTTCGATCTCGGCAGCTTCGGAGACCACTTCGGCGGAGCCGTAGATCAGGACGCTCCAACCGCCGTGATACATCGGGTCGATGGCGTCGATCTCGAACGCAACCGACCGGCCGGCCATCGCGGCCTCGAGCTTGCTGCCCTGCGTGCTCTGGAAGACGACGTAGCCGCGATCGAACACGTAGTTCACCGGCAGGACGATGGGACGATCGTCTTGCACCAAGCCGATGCGGCCGAAGTGACCGCGCGCGAGGAGCCGGAAGCACTCCTCCTCGGGGAGGATCATCAGCTTGTCCGTCATCGCGATCTCCAATGCGCGGAGGATGAAGCCAGTCTGGGTCGCTGCGAGTGGCAGTCCTAGAGGCGAAGGTCCTGGTTGAGGTGGGCCCGGACTTGGTCGACCACGCCGCGGAGATCGGTGACCTCGCGCTCGATGGCCGGTCCGGTCGGGCGGGCGAACACGAAGACGCAACGAGTGACCGGGCGTCCGAGCACGTGCTCGAGCGCGAGAGCGTAGGCGGCACCTTGGGGCCCGTATCGCGCCAGTGCCGCGTCGAGCTCGGCGTTGCTGCGCGCGGTGTCGGTCTTGTAGTCGACGACGATCAGCTCGTCGCCATCGGCGACGAGCAGGTCGATGAACCCCTCCACGGTGATGCCGTTGATCTCGGCGGCGACCGGAACCTCGCGCCACGACCGCCCGGCTGCTGCATCGAGAATCGTGGGGGCCGCCAGGACGCTGCGCGCCATTGCCACAATGGTGTCCTCGCGCTCGGGGATCCCCTCGGCGAGCGCCTGGGCCCGGGCCGCGCCTTCGATCCCCGCTCCGGTGGAGAGATCCGCGGTCTGGAGCACCGCGTGCACCGCGCGGCCGAGTGCGGTTGCACCCCGACCACGCCGCCATGCCGGTCGCTCACCTTCCGGTTCCAAATCGAGATCAGGTTCACTTGCATCCGCGGCTGTTGGGCGGAGCGCGCCGCGATGCCCGTCGCCGCGATCACGGGCTGCGCCGCGGTGCGCGCGATTGAAACCTGGCGTTCGTGCCACCAGGCGTCACGCTGGTCGCCGGTCATTGCCGTCGGTGGCGTGTCGGCATCCCAGCTGAGTTGGATGGCGGTGCGCGCCGGGCCGGGTGATGGGTCGACATCGAGGGTCTGGACCCGCCACGGCAGTCCCCGCTGCGTGTCCACCCGTTCGATCTCCGCGGCGTGGCACTTCGTTCCCTCGACGTGATGGAGGCTGACGACGAGATGGTCGTGGGCCCGAGTCGTGGCGACGTAGAGCAGGCGCATGCCCTCGTGGCGATCGGCGAGATCTTCACGGGCGGCGCGGTCCGTGTAGCCGACGGTCGACCAGTTGCCGGCCGAGGTCGTGGTGAGTCGGAGCTCCGGCACGGGATCACCGTGGTAGAGGGCGGCGGGATTGGCCCGGTAGGCGACGCCGAGCCCGGCCAGGAGCACCACCGGGAACTCGAGCCCCTTGCTCCCGTGCACGGTGAGGACCCGCACCGCGTCGTCGTCCGGCTCCGGAACCACGGACTCGTTGACCCTCGCGCCCTCGTCGCGTTGCTCCTCGAGCCAGTCCACGAACCCCCGCAAGCTCGCACCACCCGCGTCGGTGAACGCGTGCGCGGCGTCGGTGAGGAATCGCAACCGGCGCCAGTGATCCCTCGGCCGACGGTTGGCCAGCGCCAGGGTGAAGAGCCCCCGGTCTTGCATCACGCGCTCGACGGTCTCGGCCGGGCTCTCCCACAAGTGGTGGTCGTGGAGCGCTCGGAGATCGGCGAGCCCGATCAGCACCGGGTGGTCGTCGGGGAGGGTCTCGGGCGCGCGGCTGAAGATGGACCAGCGGCCGCTCGCGTCGCGGTACTCGAGCAGGTCGGCATCCGAACATCCGAATGCCGGCGTGCGCAGTGCCGAAACGAGGCGGATCTCGTCAGAGGGGTCGTCGATCGCGCCGAGGATCGAGACGAGGTCCCGGCTCTCGGTGGTCGCGAACAGCAGCGACTGGCTCTCGATGCGAAGCGGAACGTCGGCGGCCTCAAATGCCGCCTCGAGCTCGGGGAGCATCGTGCGCGTCGGGAGGAGCACCGCAATGTCGGCGAGGCGCGCCGGGCGCACCCATTCGTCGCTCCTCGCGTCGAGCGGGATGGCCCCGGGTTCGCCCGGTTCGGCTCGGACCCGCCAGCCGTCGCTGCGGATGCTGAGTGCGAGCGCCGCGAGCTCGGTTGCTTCGCTCACCCGCAGGTCGCCGATCGTCACGGAGCCCTTCGGCACGGGCCCGCCGAGCCGCGCGACCGGCACCGGCACCTCGGGGTCCGCCGGCCGGAACGTGTGCAGCGGTGAGTATGCGACCTGCAGGCCGGCGTCGTCCTTCTGGATCAAGGCACCGAGGGCCTGGTTGACCCACTCGATCACTCCGGGACGCGATCGGAAGCTCTCGGTGAGCTCGAGCACGTCCTCGGTGAGGGTGTCCACCAGTGTCCCGTACAGCTCGATGTCGGCGCGGCGGAACCGGTAGATCGACTGCTTGGGATCACCGACGATGAACAGCGCTCCGGGTCGTGGGGTGATCTCGCTCCAGCTCTTCGCGGTCTCGGCCTGCTCCGCGATTCCCCCGATGCGCATCGCCAGGTCGATCTGGAGAGGGTCGGTGTCCTGGAACTCGTCGAGCAGCAGGACGCGGAAACGGTGGGCCAGTGCGGTGCGGACCCGACGATCGTCCCGGAGCAGGTTCCGGGCGATCACGAGCAGATCGTGGAAGGTGACGCTGTCCTTCGCGTCGCCGCCATTGGCTCGCGGTCGCGACTTCACGGACGAGCGCGGAAAGCACGTTGGCGATCGCAGGCTGGGTCACCGCCGCGATGGCGGCCGAGCGTGCGTCGTTCGCAGCCGCGCAGGCCTGCACCGCGAGCTCCTTGCCGTCGTCGCGCCAGTTGGCCTGCTTCCCGTACGTGCAGGTCAGCTTGGACCGTTCGCCGAGCAGCGCGAGCGCCTCCAGCTCGTCGCCCTGCAGGTCGCGCAGGCGCCCGCCGAGCTCGTCGAGCGCGTCGAGGTGGCGCAGCATCCGGTCGGCAGGGTCGGTGCACGAGCCGCGGAGGCCGGTTGCGGCATCGATCGCCACAAGCAATGGGCCGAGGTCCAGCTTCGGGACGGGAACCGAGGGGATGCCGTAGCCCGCGGTGCGGTCGTGATGCTCGGTGAGGATGCGGGCGAGCTGGCGGTACCGGTTGGGCTTGACCCCGAGCGCGCCGAGCACGAGAAGCGACTGGGCCAGCGATTCGTCGGCGAACAGCAGGTCGAGCGTCCGCTTCCACCAGTCGTCGAACGCGACCGATTCCTGGATGGCATCGAGCACTTCGAAGCCGGGCGGCAAGGATGCCTCGAGCGGATGTTCGGCCAGGATCCGCTGTGCGAACGTGTGCAGCGTGGAGATCGCGGCATCGTCGAGTGCCAGCAACGCACGCGTGTACGGACCGTCCCGGGCCTCGGCGAGCGCCCGCTTCTCCACCTGCTCCCGGATGCGCTCCTGGAGCTCACTCGCCGCGGCCGTGGTGAACGTGATCACTCCGATCTCGCTGATCGGGATGTCCTGGAGCAGGCCGACGACCCGCTCGACGAGCTCATGGGTCTTGCCGGTCCCGGCGCCGGCGACGACGTTGAGGGTCACGTCGAGGTCGCCCCGGATCCGGTCCCGGGCGGCCTGGTCCGCGGGCACGCGCGCGTCGATGGTCAGCTCGGTGGTCATTCGTCGGCTTCGAGGCCGCGGAGCTTCACGAATTGGCCGACTGCGGGATCGTTGCGCTTCGCGACGAACGCCCGCTCGCGATCCGGCGAGCAGAGATGGTCGAAGTCGCAGAACGCGGACTCTTCGAATGAGTTGAAGTACGGGTTCTCCTTTCCCGGGTAGGCGGGGAAGGTTCCTTTCGTCACGCCGTCGGCGACGGTCGAGAGCACCGCCCGGGCCCGCGGTCCGGCGACATCGATCTCGAAGCCGCGCAGCTCTTTGCCTGCGGGCTGCGCGGTGTGCCAGTAGTCAGCGCGCACTTGCCGCCCGGGGAACGCCTGCTGGGCGGCCAGCGCATAGATCGCGAGCTGGATCTTGGTCCCTTGCAGCACGGGATCGTCCTCGAGGCCACTGAAGCCCTTCGCGCTCCCGGTCTTGTAGTCGTAGACGACGACCGGACCTTCCGGTGCCGGGGACGCGTCGATCCGGTCGATCTGGCCGCGGAAGGTCACCTCGGTACCGTCGAGATCCAGGGCCAGCTCCGGGAGAGCATCGGTGGACGAGCGGCCGAAGCTGACCTCGGTGGCGAGTGGGACGAGCCCGCGCTCGGCCCGGATCCGCTCGTCGGCGTCGAGTGTGCGTGAGACCTCGCGCAGGATGCGGGCGCGTTCGAGCTTCCAGAGCAGGGGACGACCGGTGAGGCCGGCGGCCACCACCGCGTCGCATTCCGCCTCGGTCATCTGCCGGGCTCGAGCACGCTCGTCGGCCGACCACACCTGTTCCGGTGTCGTCCGTTCCGGCATCTCGCGCACGAAGTCCTCGAGCACCTTGTGCACGAGCGAGCCGCGGTCGCGTGGGTCGATGGTGTCGATGTCTTCGGGAGCATCGCGCTCGCGCAGGCCCAAGAGGTTCGCGAGGAAGTAGCGGAACGGGCATTGCGCCCAGGACTCGATCCGCGACGGTGAGAGCGGGCGATCCGATATCGGGAGCACTCCGGGGCGTGCGCCGATGACTCCGTCGAACTCGGTGAAGCGCGGCTCGGCGCGGGCGCGCAGGGTGTCGAAGCCTCGACGCAGCCTCGGGTTGGCCGCGGCGAGCGGGTGCGCCGCGGGCCCCGGGCCCGCAGCCCGACGGTCGCCCCGGGACGCGTCGAGCGCCTTGAGCTCCAGCTCGTTCACCGAGATCGCGGGCCCCGGTCGCCGCACCGCCGCGGCGAAGGACTCGAGGACGAGAACTTCGGGGAGCTCGAGCGCTTGGGCTTCGGCGAGCTGGCGCGCGGTGATCGACGTCCCGGAACGAGCGCGCACCGTCTCCACGACCCAACGGGAGGGGAGCAACGCACGCTGGCCGACGGGATCGGAGCGGGCCCAGCTGAGGATGACCCGGGAATCGGCGGCGGCGAGTGCCGCGAGATAGTCCGCCCGTTCGCGCGCCACGGCAACGGATCGAGCCGGCACCTGGTCGCCGGTGACCGCGCGCTCCCGGTCGGGCAGGAGTGGGTCGTCTCGAGGCGGCGGTGGCATGCGGCCCTCCGCCGCGCCGACGACGAACACCGTGTCGAAGTCGGTGCCGCGCAACGATCGGAGCGGGCCGAGCAGCACACCCACCCCGAAGCGCCCGATGTGGTCGACGGACTGCTCGAGCTGCTCGGCGAGTGCCACCTTGAAGGTCTGGCGGTCCACGGCGGCGCGGCTCGGGAGCCCGCCGAGCGCCGCGAGCCGGTCGAGCAGCCGGCCGTGGGCCCGGATCTCGGCTTCGGGCCAGGTGCTCGGCGGTTTCCCGATGTAACGCTGCACCAGCGCGATTGCCCACGCAGACCAGTCGGACCACGTGGAGAACGTCTCGCTGGTCCGGGCGACGAGCTCGTCGACGAACTCCCGGAACCGGTCGATCCTGTCCAGCTCCGCTTCGAGCCGCTCGGGATCGGGATCCCAGGCCCGGGTCACGACATCTTCGCGGCGGCGCGTGAGCCGATCTCGCCACTGGTCGGCGCCGGCCACGACACCGGCCCGGCGTGACAGGCGATCCCATCGGTCCACCGGCACGATCGGGCCGGTCGCGGTCTCGCGGATCGGCGCGCCGGCCAGCAACGCGAGGACGTCGTTGCGGCGGAAGTCGCGTTCGACCAGGTCGATCAGCGCCGTCAGGGTCCGACCGCTCACCGTGTCCGACAGGCGCCGCACGGCCGGGCCGTACACGGGGATCCCCGCTTCACCGAGGCGTTCGTGGAGCAGGCGCGCGTGCGGTTCGGCCACGCGCCAGACGACGGCAACGTCGTGGAGGCTCTGGCCCGCGTCGGCGCGGGCGACCAGCGCGCGCACCACCTCGCGAACTTCGCTCTCGGGGTCCGGGGCCGAGATCGCGGCGTCGCCGAGACGCGGAGCCTCGGGACCCGAGTCGAGCGGTGCACCGAGGTGATCCGAGAGCACCGCGCCCAAGCGTCGCGTCTCCGCGTCGGCTTCCGGGTCGCCGGTGAGTCCGAGGACGGCCGCGGTGAACGACCGGGACGCGAAGCCGGCGACGAGCGCGTGCCCACCGGGCGTCAGCTGCTCGGGGCAGTAGAGGATGAGCGCACCGAGGTCCGCCGGGACGCCGGACCGGGCGACGAGTGCGGCCGCGACCTGCAGCTGATCCTCGTCGTCGTAGGTGCCGGCGGTGAGCGCACGGAACCGCTGGTAGCACGAGACGACCGTCGCGGCGCGCGGGCTCTGACCCGCGAGCCGCGCGAGTGCCTCGTCGTCGGCGACGCGCAGATCGGCGAAGGCGCTCGTCAGTGCCCGAACCGTCGACGGATGGCTCGCGACCGGGCCGAAGACGCCGGGATCCTCGGTGAGCGCGACGCGGGTCGCCTCGAATCGGGCCTCGGGTGTGAGCGGGACCCGATCCGGTTCTGCGAGGAACGGTGCGCCGAGCAGCTCGGCCACCCGGTTGAGCGCGAGGAACCGCACGTTCACAAGACCCGGGGTGCCGCCGGCGCCGAAGCGCGCGCCCTGGCGGCGCAGCGAGAGGCCCGCGTAATTGGACGGAACCGCGACCGTGACCGGAGTTAGCGGGTCGGCGCCTTTGGCCTCGGCGACGAGCGCTTCGAGGGCCGCACGCGCGGGGCGCCCGAACGCGGTGAGGACGAGCCGATGCATCAAAGCCACACTAACGACGGGGTGGGACACTCACACCGGACCGGCGCGCCCCGGTTCGTGGGTCTCCGTGTGAGAACCTGGAAGTCCTCATGAAACGCCCCTCGCGCCGCTTCTTGCGCCTTTTCGTCATCCTCGTCGTCGGCGGGATCGCCATCGGGGCGTGCCTGGCGGCGCTGGTTCCGGGCGTGGAGAAGATCGCGGGCAGCAGCCAGTACTCGGGCAAGGTCGGCCCGATGCTCAAACGCCTCGACGAGCCGACTCTCGTCTACGACAAGGACGGCAACTACCTCGACACGCTCGGTCTCCGTGACCGGCGCCCGGTGAAGCTGAGCGAGGTCCCGAAGACGCTCATCCACGCGGTGCTCGCGACGGAGGACAAGACCTTCTACGACAACGTGGGCGTGGACCTGCAGTCCATGGTGCGAGCCTTCCTCGAGAACGTGGACAAGGGGGGTGTCGAACAGGGGGGCTCGACGATCACCCAGCAGCTCATCAAGAACCGGGTGTTCGGGGCGAAGGCCAAGCGCGACCTCGACCGCAAGGTCAAGGAGGCCGCGCTCGCGGTCCGCCTCAACGAGGAGTGGTCCAAGAACCGCATCCTCGAGGAGTATCTGAACACCGTCTACTTCGGGCAGGGCTCGTACGGCGTCAAGGCCGCGGCGGAGCGCTACTTCAACACGCCGCTCGAGAAGATCGACCTTGCGCAGGCGGCCCTGCTCGCCGGGCTCATCAAGAATCCCGAGGGGGACAACCCGTACGACAACGGGGACCGGGCGATCGCGCGCCGGGCGGTCGTGCTGAACCAGATGGTCAAGCAGCACTACATCACCAAGCAGGCGGCCCTCGTCGCGAGCGTGCAGGGGATCCCCGAGGGTGACCCGCCCGAGGCCTTCCGCCCGGACAACTATTACGTCGCGCAGGTCCGGGACCTGCTCACCACCGATGCCCGCTTCGGGCTCGGCGGCACCAACTCCGAGCGCGAATCGAAGCTGAACACCGGCGGGCTGCGCGTCTACACCGCGTACGACGCGCGCACGGAGTTCCTGGCCCAGGCGGCGATCGACTCGACGATCCCCGAGACGCGCTTCAAGGCCGCCCTGGCGGCCATCGACCCGCACAACGGTGACGTCAAGGCGATCGTCGCCGGCCCGCACATCGACTTCACAACGACGCAGCTGAACCTGGCGACCATGCCCGTCGACCCCGGTCCCGACCCGCGGCCGACGGGTCGACAGCCCGGCTCGACGTTCAAGGCCGTCGTGCTCGCGACCGCGCTCGAGAACGGCTACTCGGTGAAGGACTCGATCGACGGCTCCTCGCCCTGCACGCTGCGGATCGACGGCTTGAAGTACGACTCGACCCGCCGGACCCAGAACTCGGAGGGGTCCGGCGGCGTCCAGAGCCTGCGCAGCGCGACCGAGAACTCGGTCAACTGCGCGTACTTCCGGCTCGGCGCCGCGGTCGGCCTGCCCAAGGTGGTGGAGATGGCGAAGCGGCTCGGGATCACGCATCCGATCAATGCTGCGAACTACTCGCTCTCGATCGGATCGTCGGACGGCGTCTCGCCGCTCGACATGGCCACGGCGTTCGCGACGTTCGCGGCCGACGGGGTCAAGCACGACCCGGTGTTCGTCAAGAAGGTCGTGGACTCCGACGGCAAGGTCATCTTCGAGGACAAGGGTGAGGGGCAGCGCGTCCTCGACCCGCAGATCGCCCGTACCGTCACCGATGTCCTCCGCGGCGTCATCACCGACGGCACCGCCACCCGCGCCAGATTGAAGGATCACGTCGCCGCCGGAAAGACGGGCACGACCGACCGGAAGACGAACGCGTGGTTCGTGGGCTACACACCCCAGCTCGTGGCCGCGGTGTGGATGGGAAACCCGCTGAGTGGGGTCGACGGGATGTCGCACGTCGGCAAGTTCAGCCCCGTGTACGGCGGCACCTATCCGGCGCTGGTGTGGAAGTCCTTCATGTCGTTCGCGCTGGCCGGCGAGCCCGACCAACCGTTCATCCCACCGGACCAGAAGCTCTGGCCGTACGGGCGCTACGTCTCGGAGAACGGCCGGGGCAGGAGCAGCTACAGCTCGAACCGGTCGAGCACCACCACGACCAAGCCATTGCCGTTCTTCGGATTCCCTCCGCCGGAGTCGACTGCACCGCCGGCGACGACGCCGTCGACCGCTCCACCCGCGACGACACCGACCTCGGCGCCCCCGGAACCTCCGGGGCCGTGACGCGAGGAGGCGACCGGTAGGCTCGCCTGGATGAGTTCACTCGAGCAGCTCCTCGCGGTGCAGGGCCACGACCTGGCCGCCGAGGGTCTGCGACACCGGCGGGCGATGCTCCCCGAACGGGAGGTCCTGGCCCGTGCCGAATCCGAGGTCGCGGCGCTGGAACCCCAGCTCGTCGACGCCCGCGGTCGGCGCGACGACGTGGCGCGTGACGTGAAGCGGTTGGACGACGAGAGCTCGGCCGTCACCGCGCGCGATCAAAGAGGTCGAGAAGACGATGTACTCCGGGTCCGTCAGCTCGCCCCGTGAGCTCCAGGCCATGCAGGCCGACGTGGAGAGCCTCGGGAAGCACAGCCGGACGCTCGACGACCGCGAGCTCGAGCTGATGGAACGCCAGGAATCCCTCGACGCCGAGGTCGGCGAGATCGAGAGACGGGTGAGCGACCTGCGAGCCGAGGCGGACACCGCGCGGACGGCCCTCGTCGAGAAGGAAGTGGTGATCGACGCCGAGCTGGCCGAAGAGCTCGAGGCCCGGGCGAATGCCGCGGTGCGATCCCCGCGGATCTGCTTGCCGCGTACGAGCGCATCCGCCAGGCCAACCACGGCGCGGGCGCGGCCCGGCTCCTCGGCAACACGTGCCAGGGCTGCCGGCTCACGATCCCGGCGACCGAGATCGACCGCATCCATCGGGCGGGCGCCGATGCAACCGTCTTCCATTGCGACAACTGCGGCGCCATCCTCGTCCCGTCGTCGTGAGCATCGACACCGTGGAGGTCCAGTGCGACGGTGGAGCGCGGGGCAACCCGGGGCCCGCGGCGATCGGTGCCGTCGTGCTCGACGTCGGGGTCGATCCGCCGGTTGTGCTCGCGAGCGTCAGTGAGCACATCGGCACCGCCACCAACAACGTCGCGGAGTACCGGGCGCTCATCGCGGGGGTCGCTGCCGCGCGCGAGTTCTCCCCGCGCTGCGTGCGGGTGCGCGCGGACTCCGAGCTCGTCATCCGCCAGCTCGAAGGGCGGTACAAGGTCAAGAGCGTGCACCTCAAGCCGTTGTACGACGAAGCCCGCGCGCTGCTCGCGGAGTTCGACGAGGTCGATCTCGCGCACATCCGGCGCGAGAAGAACACCGACGCCGACGCCCTCGTCAACGCCGCGCTCGACGCGGTGGATCCCTGAGCCCACGCCGATGGTGTTCTGGTACCTCGCGCCGTCGATCGTCGCGATCCACGACATCTTCCGCAGCCGGGGGCTGGACTACCGGCTCATCGGGCTCGGGGCGCTGCTCCCCTTGCTCATCGATGCGCCGCTCGGGTACTTCGCGTACGGCCACTCGCTCATCGTCGCGGTCGCAGTGCTCGGGCTCGTCATGGTGGGGACCATCGGGCGGTCACGCCTGCTCCGGCGGCGGCTCATCTGCGTGCCGATCGGCTGGTTGTGCGGGCTCGTGCTCTCGGGCGTGTTCCTGCACGACGTGTCCTTCCTCTGGCCGCTCCTCGGCTCGGACTTCCCGGACGACTCGCTCATCCCGCCGATCACGATCCTCGTGCTGCTCGATGCCGCAGGCGTCGCGGTCGCGATCTGGGCGTGGGGTCGCTTCGGGCTGAGCGACCGCCAGACGCGCGATGACTTCCTGCGTAGCGGTCGGTTGCAGGAACCCGTCGCGTGATCGTGTTCGCTCGTCACGGTGAGACCGCCGCGAATCGGGAGCGGCTCGCACTCGGGCGCGCGGATCCGTCGCTGACCCGCGGGGGAGCGAGCAGGCCGAGGCGATGGCCCGCCGGCTGGTCGATCTCGAGATCGCGACCGTGTTCACGAGCCCGCTCCGGCGCGCCCGCGAGACCGCGGCGCCGATCGCCGCGGCCACCGGCGCCGATCTCGTCGCCGACGACCGCCTCGTCGAGCTCGACTACGGCGAGTGGGACCAGAAGAGCTTCCGGGATCTCCCGCGGGAGGAGTTGAAGCGCTGGCGCAACGACCCGACCTTCGCGCCTCCGGGTGGTGAGAGCCTCCGCGCGGTCAGCCTCCGCGTCGCGAGCTTCTGCGCCGAGATGCTCGACGGGCCGACGGTCGTCGCGGTCAGCCACGTCTCGCCGATCAAGGCCGCGGTCTCGTGGGCCCTCGGTGCGGGCGAGGAGCTCGGATGGCGCATGTTCCTCGACCTGGCGTCGATCACCCGGATCGGGGGCCGGGACGGCCAGGGCAGCCTGCTCGGCTACAACGACACGTCGCATCTCACCGCGTAGCTACGCGGAGGTCACCGGGATCGTCGAGCGCACCGGGCGCGCCGGGAGGTTGTGGGTCCCGGTCGCGTCAATCACGAACCGGCCCTCGCCGGGACCGTCGGCCACCGGCATCCCGAGCGCCTCGAGCAGCGCGTGGTCCTCTTCGGGGGCGCGTCCACCGGTCGTGAGGTAGTTGCCGACGATGAGCGCATTCGCGCCGGCGAGCAACCCCATCCCCTGGAGCTCACCGAGGACGTACTCGCGGCCACCCGCGAGCCGGAGCCAGGCGCCCGGGAGCACGAGCCGGAACAGCGCGATCGCCTGGAGCGCTTCGCGCGGTGTGATCCTGCGTTCTTCGCCGAGTGGAGTTCCGGACGGCAGCAAGAAGTTGATCGGCACCTCGCACGGGTTCAGCTCGGCCAGCTCGAACGCGAAGTCGATGCGCTGGTCGAGCGACTCACCCATCCCGAGGATCCCACCGCAGCAGAGCTCCATCCCCGCGTCGATCGCGAGCTGTGCGGTCGCGACCCGGTCGTCGTAGGTGTGCGTCGTGCAGATCGACGGGAACACCTCACGCGGTGCTTCGAGGTTGTGGTTGTAACGGCGAACCCCGGCCGCGGCGAGCCGATCGGCCTGCGGTTGGGTGAGGAGCCCGAGCGAGCATGCGACCTCGAGCCCGGTCTCGGCGTGCACCGCGTCGACGGTCTCGATCACCTTGTTCAGCAGGCGCTCCGACGGTCCGCGGACGGCGACGACGATGCAGAACTGCGTCGCGCCCGCGGCGCGGGTTGCCCTCGCCGCCTCCACCACCTCGTCGACATCCAGGTAGGCGTAGACGTCGACTCCGGTGTCGAATCTCACGGATTGCGAGCAGAAGGCGCAGTCTTCCGGGCAGGCACCCGACTTGGCGTTGATGAGGCTCTCCAGCTCGACGTCGGCGCCGCAGTAGGCGAGGCGGACCTTGTGCGCGAGCGCGATCAGGTCGGGCAGCTCGTCGAGGGGGAGGGCAGCCACCTCCCGGACCTCCGCGTGGGTCAGCGAGCGGCGCTCGTCGAGCAGCGCCTGCTCGGCGACTTGGAGGGGAAGCGGCGACATGGAGATCCTCTTTCGACGGCTGAACCACCGAGCGTACGTGCCCGACCCGTTTTGGTGTCACTTCAACCCGCAGAGGGAGGGAAGTGACGCCAAATTTGGGAGATCTATTGTGCGGGGCATGGTTGAGCGGGTGGCGGTCGATGTCGTCGTCGTGGGCGCGGGGCTCGCCGGGCTCAGCGCGGCCCGGTCGCTCGTCGCGGCAGGGCAAGACGGTCGTGGTGCTCGAAGCCCGCGACCGGGTCGGCGGTCGCGTGCACGGGAGGACGCTCCGCGACGGCGAGACGGTCGTCGAGGTCGGGGGCCAGTGGATCGGGCCGGGCCAGCACCGGATGATCCGGCTGTCGAGCGAGCTGGGGCTCGAGACGTTCCCCACGTACAACGAGGGCGAGAACCTCCTGCGGTTCGGCACCACCCAGGCCCGCTACCGCGGTGCCATCCCGAAGATCAGCCCGCTGACGCTCGCCGACATGGCGCTGGCCCAGACCCGGCTCGACCGGCTCGCGCGCCAGGTGCCGCTCGAGTCCCCATGGACGGCGAAGCGCGCGGAAGCCTGGGACTCCACGACGTTCGAGAGCTGGATCGTGCGCAGTGCGCGCACCGAGAAGGCGCGCAGCCTCCTGCGGTTGTACTCGGAGGCGGTGTTCGCCGCGGAGCCGAAGGACTTCTCGCTGCTCCACGCGCTGTTCTACACGCACTCCGGCGGGGGAGTGGATGCGCTGGCCGGCGTGCGGGACGGCGCGCAGCAGGATCGCTACGTCGGCGGTTCGCAGCTGATGCCGATCCGCATGGCCGAGGAGCTCGGCGACGACGTCGTCCGACTCGGCGCGGCCGTCCGCCGCATCGAGCAGCGCAGCGACGTCGTGACGGTCTTGGCCGACGGCGTGCTCGTCACCGCGCGCCGTGCGATCGTCGCGATCCCCCCGGCGCTGGCCGGACGAATCGACTACGACCCACCCCTGCCCGGATACCGCGATCAGCTCACGCAGCGGGTGCCGGCGGGGTCGGTCATCAAGTGCAACGTCGTCTACGACTCGCCGTTTTGGCGGAACGCCGGCCTCACCGGTCAGGCCACCGGTGACGTTGGCCCGGTCAAGGTGGTCTTCGACAACTCGCCGCCGTCGGGCACGCCGGGCGTGCTGCTCGCATTTCTCGAGGGTGCCCACGCGAGGGTGCTCAACCGAGTCGCGCCCGACGAGCGCCGGAGGGCCGTGGTCGCGTCGCTGGTGGAGTTCTTCGGCCCCAAGGCAGCCGACGTGATCGAGTTCGTCGAGCTCGACTGGACCGAGGAGGAGTGGACCCGCGGGTGCTACGGCGCGCACTTCCCGTGCGGTGTGTGGACGCAGTACGGGCCGGCCCTGCGTGAGCCCTGTGGTCGCATCCATTGGGCCGGCGCCGAGACCGCGACGGTGTGGAGCGGGTATATGGACGGCGCGCTCCAGTCCGGTGCTCGCGCCGCGACCGAGGTGCTCGCTCAGCCGTAGTGCGTCAGCGGCAAGCTCTTCGGGCCGCCTTGAGCGTCATCTTCTTCTTGAGGGAGTTGAAGTTCATCGCGTTCGCCTGTGGGCAGAACTTCTTGAGGCCGCGCGAGTATTCGATGTTCATGACCGCCTTGCCGGCAGTTCGGAACGGGGTGAGCAGCCCGCACTCGTTGTACGCGAAGCACTGTTCGTTGAGCGCCCAGTCGAAGTAGCTCACGAGCTGCGGGATCTGATCCAGGTCGTTCTTGAGTGCAACGGTGAGACCGCGTGCGTGGGCGGCGTTCGCGATCGCGGCGTTGTACGCAAGCTGGTCGTCGGCGGTGAGCGGGAATCCGGTCACGTTCGTGTACCCGTCGACGTTGTCGGGATCGACGGAGTCGAAGCCCCGTTGGCGGCACAGGTCGAGCCGGGCCTCCATGATCGGCATCAGCAGGTCGAGGCGGCGGATGTCGAGCCACTGCTCACCCGGCCAGCCGTTGCTCTTCCCCTTCACGACGGTGGCGAACTGCGCGGCATCGGATCGCCAGTTCTCGTAGGAACCCGCACTGAAGTAGCAGGCGACCTTGCGGCCGGCCGCGTGGAGAGTGGCGATCGTCGCCGACGGTGTGTCGAAGAGATCGACGTCGTAGAGGCGCACATTGAACTTGGTCTTGATCTTGCCCTGGAGCTGGATCTGCCAGCTCGTGTTCGCGGGCGGGACCCAGCACGAAGCTCCGACGCAAGGGCTCGGAGCCGGAGGCGCGGCCCCGGCCGGTGCTGCTACCAGCGCCGGGACCAATCCGGACATCATCGCTGCGACTGCGAGCATCACGGCGACGCGGCGTGTCGTGCGTCCCACGGTTCCCCCCGTTCGTCCGGCCTCGTGACGAGCCCTCAGGATGGCACAACGGTTCGGGCCCGGGCCGGACGGAACGCGAGCAGGCAACAGATGGCGAACGCCGCGAGCAGGCAGAGGCCGAGCGCCGTCGAACCGAGGAGGTGCGCGGCGATGCCGTCCCGCCCGATCGCATCGCCGACGAAGGACCAACCGAGCGGGTCCACCATCGGCACGAGGAGTAGCACCACCAGCACGATCCGCAACCGGCCCGGCCAGATGGCGTCCCGCGGGCGGCGGCGCAGCAACAACAGGATCGGCCAGGTCAGCAGGAGCAGGTCGTAGCCCACCCGGAAGATCGGGACGAGGATCACCAGCATCGAGAGGGTCACCGCGAGCTCGGTAGCGTCATCGTCGGGATTGACGAGTGTGCAAGCGCCAGATCGCCAGCGCGCCGACGGCGAGCAGCACGAGACCGAAGGCGAGCGCGACGCCTCCGGAGGGACGCAGGCCCGTCGCGCGTGCAAGCGCGTTGGCTCCGTCGATGCGAAGCGGGGTTCCGATGCGCGACTGGAGCGACCGGCTCGTGACGTCGAGATCTTCCCGCAGCGAGTCGACCAGTGATCCGAAGCCTCCGGCGGAGTATGCGAGCGGGATCATTGCGACGGCAGATACCGCTAGCGCGACGCCGATGCCGATCGCGGTCGCGCGTACGCGCCTGCGGCACAGAAGGACGATCGCGAGTGGGATTCCGAACGTCGGTTTCGAGAGTGCGACCGCGACGCCCGCCGCGGTCCGTCCTCGCTGCGCAGCACGCGTGGCGATCGCGAGGTAGCACGCGAGGACGATGAGCAACGTCGGTTCACCGGTGCGGAGGTCCATCTTCCCCGGACCGCTGAGGAGCAGGAGCGTGCCGAGCCCGAAGACGCGGCTCCACCCACCGCGGTAGCCCGCGACGCGCAGCGATACCGCCGCGAGTGCGAGCACGAGCGCAAGGTTGAACCCGAAGTAGACCGCTCGGGCGTCCTCCAACGAGAAGGGAGCCAGTGGCAGGTGCACCACGAGGTGGATCGGGCTGTACAGCGGAAACTCCTGACCCACCGGGTATGCGGCGTAATACGCATCCGGGTCGTAGGGGTTCACTCCGTGCACGAATGCGACAACCGGGTAGTACACGGCATCCCGGAAATCGGTCTGGAACCCGGTGTCCTGGCGGCCCGGCGTGATGTTGGCCCACGTGCTGTCGGTCACCCACGCAGCAGCCCCCGCGAACGCCACGACCGCGAGCAGGGTGAGAAGCCACCGGGGAAGCCTGCGGCGCACGGCCGTTGTGGTCGACGCCATCCGGCGGAGGGTACGCGGGAAAGGCGCAGACGGCGAGGACGCCCTGCCACACCGGGCAGGGTGGCGCAGCAGGGCGTCAACTCGCCAGGGGGGACCGTATCGTCACTCGACGTCCCCGTGCGAGTGGGATACGCGAGATCCGGGGCACGCTCGGTCGCGGCGACAATGCACGCAGTGAACCCGGGCGGGCTCGAGTTTCGGGCGCATCGAGGGCGGGTAGGCGGGGGGGCATGCACAACCCGAGCCTCGAGTTCGATCTGAGGGAGCGATCCGAGCTGGAGCTCCTTCGTGGCAGTCAGGCCGACGCCGAGGACCAGCTGGTTCGTGCCCGGTTGCGCCTTGATCGCGCCCAGCGTCGGGTCCGGAACATCGAGGTCGCGGTCCAGAGCTGGACAGCGCTCGTCACGCAGTTCGAGCGCGCCGGCGATCCGAGCGCCAAACGTCGGCGTATCGACATACAGCTGTGAAGGCGCTGACCGGCGGCTGACGAACGAGTCGGCGGCGCGAGGATGAGCACTTGGTGGTGATGGCGTGGTCGGTTCGACACGGGTCGTCGGCGTGATGCATCCTCGTTGCGGTCGTGGCCGGTGGGGGACTGCTCCCCGCGGTCCTTCGGAAGTACTGGTTCGTCGGGTGACGGGTGGAGTGCAACGAGCGCCGCGCGCCGACGGTCGCGAAGTCCAACGACACGGGAGGCGCACGAGTGCACTCGAGACGACGCCGTACCTTCGCCGCGGGGCGGATCACGAGGCTCGGTGGCGTCGTCCTCGTCGCGTGTTTGCTCGCGCCGCTGTTGGGGATCGCGAGCGCCGGCGCGGCGACGGGGGACAAGCTCGGCGCGAGTGCGGGGCATCTCGTGCTCTGGGAGAGCGAGTTGGAACAGGTTGCCGACCTGAACGCGATCGCGGCCAGCGGCGCGAAGTGGCTCGCACTGGACATCGACTGGGCGTCGATCGAGTGGAAGAAGGGTCAGTACCGCTGGGCCACGCCTGACCGCGTCGTCTTGCAGGCGAAGGCGCGTGGCCTGAAGGTGCTCGGGATCGTCGCCTACTCGCCGAAGTGGGCGGCGGGCTCAGATTGTCCGGCCGGGACGACGCACTGCCTCCCGGCCAAAGCGCAGAACTACGCGAACTTTGCCAAGGCCGTCGTGGCCCGCTACGGCCACTTCGCGGCGAACCCGAGCTTGCGCGGCGGGCTCGAGGCCATCCAGGTGTGGAACGAGCCGAACCACTACCCGTTCGTGCAGAAGGTCGACGTGCCGCAATACACGAACATGCTGAAGTTGACGTTCGACGCGGTGAAGAGCGTCGACTGGGCGGCCGGGATCGTTGCCGGCGGGCTTTCTCCGGCCCCGGACGATCCGACGGGGAAGGACATGTCGCCGACGACGTTTCTGAACGGGATCTACTTCTGGGGTGGAAAGGGATACTTCGACGCCGTCGGGCACCATCCGTATTCGTTTCCCTGCAGCCCGCTGACCGAAGCGTCGTGGAACGCTTACCAGCAGACGCTGAACCTGCGCTGGGTCATGGCCTGGAACGGCGATGGCGCCAAACGCATCTGGGGGACGGAGACGGGTACGCCAACCGGCTCGCAGGTCGGTACGTGCGCGACGAGCGCGCAGGGCAAGTCGTCGACCGAGCCGGTTCAGGCGCTGTACGCCGCGCAGGCCGTCCTCCGCTGGACGAAGGAATGGGGCAGCTTCACCGGCCCGCTCTTCTGGTTCCAGATCCGCGACAACGGGACGAACCAATCCGTGATTGACGACAACTTCGGGCTGGTGCGCCGGGACTACTCCGAGAAGCTCGCGTTCGGCACCTTCCAGCAGCTCGCGGCGATGCCCTAGGTTCAGGCTTCGGCGCGTACCCGCGCGATTGCGGGCTCGCCCACGAGTGACGTGACCTGGGCGAGCACGTCCTCGCGGCTCGTGCGCGCGGCGGCGAGTGCTTCGTCGGGCCGACGGAACCACTCGAGGCTCGCCGCGGTACGACGCCAGCGCAGCCACCGGACCCGCCAGGCGATCCAGGCCATGCCGCCGATCGGTCCGGCCGCGGCGACGGCGAACGCGACGCGACCACCGAAGCGCCGGTAGGCGATCGTCGTCTCGGTCGCCCACAGCGTCGGGAGCAGGACGAATCCCGTGAGCCCCTTCGCCGTCGTCTGCCACGCGGGGTGCTTGATCCGGGCGCTCACCAGCTTCACGGCCGGAACGATCGGGCCATTGAGCACCATGCCCACGGTGGCGAAGGGCATCAGGGCGACGCTGCCGGCCGCCAAGCGTGCGATACGCAACCGGATCCATCCCGGATGGAGCCGGGGCACGGCCCGGGGGCTGTCGATGCCGAGCAGGGCGATGTCCCGGCGGTACGCCTCGACCGCCGCCGCGAGCTGCTTGAACGCTTCACCGTCTTCACCGCCGGTCGACTCGATCGCGGCGGCAAGGGCTCGGCTGAGCGCGCTGCGCTCGGCGAACACCGGCTCGCGCGGCCCGACTTCTCGGTCGCCGAGCACGGTGATCGCCGCGGCTCGGTCGATCACCGCAGCTTCCTCCCACGACGCATGGTTCAGCGTCAGGTCGTGCAGGCGGTGTGCGAGCAGCTCGGTCAGAGCTCTCACCGCGGCCGGGCCGTCCGCGCGATAGCGCTCGACCCATTCGTCGACTTCGATCGGCGGGCCGATGTGGATCGCTGCTTGCGAGCGGAACCGACCCCGGTCGTCGTACACGAGCCCGATCGGCACGATGGTGACGTCGGGAACGTGTTCGTCCGCGGCGGCACCGAGCGCGATGCGCGCCGCGCCGGTCTTGAGCGGAAGCATCTTGGGTTCCCGGTGCACCCCGCCTTCGGGGAACAGCGCGATGTGGCCACCATGTGCGAGCGCTTCATGGCAAGCCGCGAAGACCGACTCGTTGTCGGCCGACGTCTCCCCGTCGCGGCGGCGCGCGACCGGCAACACATGGGCCAGCCAGAACAGGAACCGCGTGGGTGGGAACCGCCAGAGGTCGGCTCCGGCGAGAAAGCTCGGCAAGCCGGGAAGCTTCGCGGCCATGAGGACCGGATCGGCAAGCCCGTTCGTGTGGTTGGCTGCGATGATCGTCGGCTCGCCCTCGGTCAGGCGCGACGAGCCGGTGATGTCCACGCGCCGCAGAATCACGCGCACGACGATCCAGGCGAGGATCTTCAGGAAGCGGTATGCGGGTGGCCGCTCAGGGCCCGGGCGACTCACGGTCGGGACGGTACCGCGAGTACGACGGAGCGCGGCACACGAGATCGACGGGTCGACCTTCGACCTGGTTGACGCGAGCGGAGTGACGGTGTTCTCGTGCGCAGCCGCCGACGGCGAGAGCGCGATCCCCGGCGAATGGTCTGAAGCGAGCTTTCACGCCGGCAACTCCGCAGTCGGAGGTCATCGGCTGACGCTCAACCCCGAGTGCCGCCGTGCCGATATCCGAGATGACTGGGTTTTCGGCGTGGGCAGACGGAGGAATCGGACGCGGTGCAGAGCGGATCGGAGCGGCGGCGGCGCCCGAGTGTTCCGCCGCGCCCGCAGACGACTTCCTGGTGGGCCGACCATGAACGCGCCGTGCAGGTGCTCGTCACGATCGCTCTGCTCTGGGGACTCGGCTATCTGACCTGGCGGATCGGTTGGTCGGGACGCGGTGCCGCGCCGGTCCCCTACCTGGTCCTGCTGGCGGCGGAGCTGTATGGCTTCGTCAGCCTGGTGCTCTACGCCTGGACCGGCTGGAAGGTACCGGAATCGAAGCGGCCGGAACGCACCGGTCACCCGACCGTCGATGTGTTGGTCTGCACCTACGACGAGCAGGTGCACGTGCTCGAGCCGACGCTGTTGGGCTGCCGCGCGATTCAGTACCCGCACACCACGTACGTGCTCGACGATGGTCGTCGGCCCGAGGTCGAGGCCCTCGCCGCAGAGCTGGGCGCCGAGTACGTGACGCGGCCCGACAACTCGCACGCCAAGGCCGGCAACGTCAATCACGCGTTGGGTTGCACCGATGGTGATCTCATCCTCGTGCTCGACGCCGACCACGTCCCGCACCCCGAGATCCTCGATGCCACACTCGGCTACTTCGACGATCCCGACGTGGGACTCGTGCAGACGCCGCACGACTTCTCGAATCGCGACTCGGTGCAGCACACGACCCCGGCCCGTCACGAGCAGAGCCTGTTCTACGACGTGCTCGCCCCGGGCAAGGACAGGGCCGGCGCGATGTTCTGGTGTGGTTCTGCCGCCGTGATCCGGCGGGAGGCGCTGCTCAGCGTCGGAGGAGTGCTCACCAAGACGATCGCGGAGGACTTCCACACGACGATCGCGATGCACGCGCGTGGTTGGCGGAGCCGTTACCACGCCGAGGTTCTCGTGCAGGGTCTCGCTCCACACGATCTCGGCGCGTTCCTCCTGCAGCGCGAGCGTTGGGCGCGTGGAAACCTGCGGGTGTTCCGGACCCGCGAGAATCCGTTGACCTGTCGCGGGCTCACGATGCGCCAACGGATGAGCTACCTCGCTTCGTTGCTCAACTACTTCAGCGGCTTGCAGAGGGCGTTGCTCCTGGGTGTCCTGATCTACACACTGCTGAGCGGGCGGCTACCGATGTCGGCATCGTTGGCGACGCTGGCCGTGCTGTGGCTGCCGTGGGCGCTGCTCTCCTTCGGTACCAGTCACGCGCTGGCGCGTGGGCGGCTGGGGGTTTCGGACGCCACGGTGTACGGCCTCGAGACGATGTCCATCTACCTCCAGGCACTCGTTGGCCTCGTCTGGCCCGGCACCGGTCTCTTCAAGGTCACGCCGAAGGAAGGCATCGACGCGGGTGGGTTCCGCGTGCTGCGCCTACTCGGGCTCGTGAGCGCGATCGGCTTCGCCCTGCTCGTTGCGGTCCTGCTCCACGCGCTGGCTGCGCTCGATGTGATCGCGCTGCCGAATCTTCCGGAGCTGGCGCTCGCCATCACCCTGGCCGCCGGAGTCTGGGAGCTCGCGTTCTTCGCCCGCACGCTGGTTCCGCTGGTTCGACGCCGCCAACATCGCGCGCAGTATCGCTTCTCGGTTGGAATGCGCGGCCGGATCAAGAGCACCACGGTCCCTGTCTCCGATATCTCTCCGAGCGGGCTCGCGTTTGCCTCACCGGTCGCGTGGCCGGCCGGGGAGCGGACCCAGCTGCTCACGCGGCTTCCGGACGCCGACGGCGTGCTGCACGATTTCGATCTGTCACTCACCATCCGGTCCTCGCACTACATCGACGACGAAGCGGTCTGGCGCATCGGGTGCGAGCTCGTCGACCCTGACGACGAAACCCGCCGACGCCTCACCGAGTACGTCTACGTGGTGCAGCAAGCGGACCGCACGACTCCGGACCGACCGATCCGTCTCGTCGACGAATCCGAATCCGTCGCGGTCCCGTCGGGGCACGCGACCGCGTCGTAGCTCCCCGAACGTCGCGGCCCGCGCGCCGGCGCCGCCGCTCGTGTCGGCTCGCGCCGAGACCCGGGACGGGCAGGGTAAACCGGGTCATCGACGCTCTCGCGGGGCGCAGATCCTCCTGCGCCCACTGAGAAACCCGCGCGTGCTGCTGCTGGCCTTCCCCCAGGCCGGCCGGGCTCCACGTGGGTTCCGGGATGTTAAGTATTGGCGAGGGTTTAGGCCAGTACATCAGCAAAAGCGCACACAAATCGCATAAGTCCCGGTTTGGTGGGTCGGGCGGGTGCTGGTCAGAGGGTGCGTCGTGGTGAGCCGGCCCCCGAGCGCGTGCCGTCCCACCAGCGCCATTCGTGCAGCCCGCCCGGATCCGGGTACCACCCGCCGCGCATCGCTTGACTCACGGCGCAGAACGCTGCACACCTCCGCCCGGAGGTCGAGATGGTGCAGCGAGTTGCAGTCGCGTTCTGGCGAGAACGTTCGCGGGCCATGCGCGAGAGCTGGCCGAAGTCGTCGCACGCGACCGTCGACCGGATGGTCCGAGAGCTGGAGCCGCACCAGGACCGACCCTGCGCGGTGACGTTGGCCCTCTCCGTGGTTGCAGAGTTGCGATCAGCGCGCGCTTTCTTCGTTCTCGACGAGACCCGGGATCATTTGGAGAGCAGGGCTCGTTGCAACTGATAGATGGCCAGAGACATCCGGCTTCTTCTAACCCAGAGCGGCAATGTCTCTCCGCCATTGCCCGAGGCCTCGACTCGCTAGAGCCGAGGCCTCGACGCGTCACCGGTACCGGCCACCTCTGGCCGGACTCCTGGGACCGCACCCGCGCCTCGGTCGTCGCGCGGTTCAGTGAGACGCCCGAAGCAACCTCGCGAACTGATCGCGGACGAGAAGTGGCGCCCTGGCCGAGAACCGCCGGCCAGTGGGTGCGTGGTGGTGAGCTGGCCTGTACGCCGGATTCTGTACCGGGACCTTGCGGTACCGGTGGCGACCATCCATCTCGGCCGGCAGTTGCCTGCCGACTCCAGCGGTCTACCCGGAAGTATGTGACGCAAGCGCCACGCGGACGGGCCGTCCTCTCCCTGTATGACCTTGCTCCAAGTGGGGTTTACCGAGCCGCCCGGGTCACCCCGGGCGCTGGTGCGCTCTTACCGCACCGTTTCACCCTTACCTGTGCGGGCCGGCTTGCCCGACCCGCCATCGGCGGTCTGTTCTCTGTGGCACTGTCCTGCGGGTCGCCCCGACTGGGTGTTACCCAGCACCTTGCCCTGTGGAGTCCGGACGTTCCTCGGACGGGTCGAAGCCCGCACGCGGCCGCCCGGCCGACTCGCCACCACCGCCCATTGTCGCGCTCAGCCGTCGCGCGTCCCATGGCAATCGTCCGCCCGGGCCGGCGCCGACGCGGGCAGTGCCAGATACCCGCCGACCATGCCGAAGCGCGGCGGCGATGAGCAGCGGCCGAACAGCTGGCCCGGCCGTGAAAACCGGATCACGCCCGTCACGAACAATCCCTGGCGACTCGTCGCGGGCCGACCCAGATGAGCACGCGGACGGGGAGCCACGGCACGAACGCACCGAGACCGGCGAGCAGGCCGTTCGACAGGGGCGCAGCGGGGGCGAGGCGCGCCGGCGAAGACCCCGGCGACGAAGTAGGCCGCGAACAAGCGAGCGCGAAGACCACACCCAACCGCTGTCGTCGAAGTCGTCGATCGAGCGGTCGAGGATGGCCCGCAACGCCGTGATCGGGATGATGAGCAGCAGTCCGACCAGCGCGCCCCGGCAGACGGCCCGCGGCACTCGGTTGACGACATGCCGCCAGCCTGTCACGGCACGGGCTCGGGTGCAGGCTCGTCGCCGCCGGTCGAGCACCAGCATGGGCGTGCGGAACCCGTCGCGCAAAAGCGGCCGGAAGCGCGCCGCTGGCGGACGACGATGCCCGCCGCGAGCACGAGGTAGAGGATGCCGATGCCGATCCTCTCGACCTCGCGCAGGTCGTCGGGCAGCACGCCGCCCAGGACGAACTGCGACAGGAACAGGCCCAGCAGCGCCAGCGCCTCCCTCACGCTGATCGACCGGTTCGCCGAGCACCGCGACGGCGAAGATCGGACTGCGCGGCGGTGAGGAACAGCTCCTCGCGCTGGAGCGAGTCGATCGGCAGGCCGTCCGAGGACTCCGACGAGATCGAGAAGACGAGCGGCAGCGCTCCCGACGAGCAGCGTCCACTGGTTCACCTTCGACGACACGAGCGCGCCGAGCCCGGCGTTGGTGTTGAGCCGCCACGCGAACAGACCGGCGACGAGCAGCTCCGGCGCCTCGGAGGCCAGCGGTGCGAGCCATTGCACGAGCAGGAACTGCGTCGATCCCGAATTGTTAGCCGGTCTCGACGAGCGACTCGGCGAACGGCTCGGCGGAGACGAGGATCACCGCGGCCGCGCACGAACAGCATCAGCGCGACGACGACCCGCCGCTTGGCGGTCGGGAGCCGCCCGATGAGCTCGGCCGGGCCGACCAGGTGCGGCTCCTCGGCCGGGGCGCGGGCGATCCGCGACCATGTACCCGACGAACAGGCCGACGAGGATCACGCTGTCGAACGAGGCTGAGCGAGCGCTTCAGCGGCAGCGTGAGCGAATAGACGGTGGCGACGGCAGGAACGCGATCTCGACGCGTGTGGCCCGGTCGAGCCTGCACCTCGGTGTCGAGCGGCCCGTGTACCCCTGCGCCGCGCGATGGATCCGTTATCCGCCACGCCGCGAGCAGCACGACGAGCGACCAGCCGATGCCGATGAGCAGCCGGTTGCCGCCCGTCATGTTGGCGAGCGCAAGCGGGGCGTACTTGTCGGGGTTGCTCGCCGGCCTTCGACCGTGAACACGAAGTCGACGGCGTACTCGGGCAGCACGGCGATGAGCGCGAGCACCGCCAGGGCCAGGCCCTGCGAGACGTCGAGCTGGAGCACCTCGGCGCCCCAGGCGAGGAGGAACGCGGCTCCGACGATCGCGAGTCCGAAGATCACCGCGGCGACCCAGGGCTCGGGGTGGGTGCCCGAGAGCCGGAGCCCGAGGGCCGGGAGCGTCAAAGCGGTGGCCCCACAGATCGCGAGCATCTGCCGCCTGGGATGGCTGGGGGCCCGGGGCACCTCGAACTGCATCCGCCGCATCCTACGGGCGAGGTTCGCCACTCTCTGTCGTCGGGAAGGGCCACTCTCCGCGTAACCCTCAGGTCCGGCGGAATACGCGCCGAAAGAAGGCCGTTGAACAAGACCTGACTTGGAGAAGTGGCCGCACATGATGGCACTCGAGGGACTTCCTGTTACTGGTAGTTGGCGACAGCACGCCGCGTGTCGGGGAGTCGACCCCGAGGTCTTCCACCCGTCCGAGGAGGAAGATCCCGCCCCGGCGCAAGCCGTGTGTGCGGAGTGCCCGGTGCGTGAAGCGTGCCTCGAGCATGCGCTGGCCGTGCGCGAGAAGCACGGCGTGTGGGGCGGCCTCACCGAACGCGAACGCCGGCGTGTGTTGCGCCAGCGTCGCCGCTCCGCCTGATCCTCGCTTCGAGACTCGCGACCCGGCGCTTCCTAACGTCGCTGCGGTGGGCCACCGTCGCGGTACCGAAGACGACCGTCGCGGTCGGATCCGTCGTTGGTCTCGTGGGTTTGGCCGCAGCAGTCGTGACCCGCCGGCGCGGGCCGCCCGGCCCCGTCCACGGGACGGGCTCCGTCGGGCGCAACGCCGGCTCGCCCGACTCGGCGCACGGACGACCGGTCGCTACGCGATCCACCGGGCTCGGCGCGCGTGTTCGCCGTCGGCGGAACGCCGGGACGAGCTCGACCGCGACCACGAGATTCGTTCCGCGGAGCAGGTCGCGGCCGAGCTCGGGAACATGAAGGGCGCCCTCATGAAGCTCGGCCAGATGGTCAGCTACCTCGACGAGGGCCTCCCCGAGAACGTCCGGGCCGCGCTCGCCCAGCTCCAGCACGACGCGCCGCCGATGAGCGGTGAGCTCGCGGCATCGATGATCGAGCAGGAGCTGGGCCGCCACCCGGACGAGGTCTTCGCCGAGTGGGACCCGGTCCCGATCGCGGCGGCATCGATCGGCCAGGTGCACCGCGGCGATCACCCGCGAGGGTGTCGCGGTCGCGGTGAAGGTGCAGTACCCGGGCGTCGGTGCGGCGATCGAAGCCGACCTCGGTAGCGTCGGCCTGGTGTTCGGGGGGCTCGGCCAGGTGTTCCCCGGGCTGGACTCCGGACCGCTCGTGGACGAGCTGCGGCTGCGGCTGCGCGAGGAGCTCGACTACCACCGTCGAAGCGCGCCACCAGCAACAGTTCGCCGACTACTACGCGGGCCACCCGTTCATCCACGTCCCGAGCGTCCTGCTCGGCTACTCGTCCGACGCGTGCTCACGACCGAGCTCGCGGAGGGAGTGCGGTTCGCCGACGCCCAGACGTGGTCGCCAGGAGGAACGCAATCTCGCGGCCGAGACCATCTTCCGCTTCGTGTTCGGCAGCCTGTACCGACTCCGGCTCTTCAACGGGGATCCCCACCCGGGCAACTACCTGTTCCAGCCGGGTGGACAGTGTGACGTTTCTCGACTTCGGCCTGGTCAGCGCCGTTCGGCGACGCCGAGCTGGTGAACCTCCGGTCGTTGATCGAGACCATGGTGCTCGCGCCGGACCCGGTTGCGTTCCGACGTCGTGGTCGAGGATGGCGGCTTCCTGAAGCCGGGCGCACCGATCTCCGAGGCGCAGGTCGTCGACTACTTCGGCCACTTCTACGATTACCTCCAGGACGACCGGGTCTCGACCCTCGACCAGGACTTCGCGAGCGAGAACGTGCGCCGGGTCTTCGACGCGACCGGTCCGCACCGCGAGGTCATGCGCCACGCGAACGTTCCGCCGGGGTTCGTCATCGTCCAGCGCATCAACCTCGGCCTGTTCGCGGTGCTGGCTTCGCTCGGAGCGACGGCGAACTGGCGGCGGCTCGCCGAGGAGATGTGGCCCTGGGTCGAGGGGCCACCGTCTACCCCGCTGGGTGAGCAGGAGCACGCGTGGCGTGTGCACAACGGCCGCTGATCCGCGGCGGATCGGCGGTTTGGAACCATTGGGACGAGACGTCGGGCAAGTAGGCTTTCCCGCACCATGGACTTCGACCTGCCGCCCGAGCTGGCCGAGCTCCAGGCCACGGTGCGCAAGCTCGCCCAGGAGCGGGTCGCGCCCCGGGCGCGGGAGATCGACCTGAGCGAGGAGTACCCCCAGGACCTCTTCGAGCTGTTCGTCGGAGACCGGGCCTGGCCGGGCTGTGCATCCCCGAGGAGTACGGCGGCTCCGGCGCCGGGATCCTCGGGCTCACGATCGCCATCGAGGAGGTCGCCAAGTACTCGAATGCCGCGGCGCTCATGCTGCTGCTCACCCGGCTGCCGACCGGGCCCGTGCTGATCGCCGGGCAGCGAGGCGATGAAGCAGCAGTACCTCGACACCGGTCGCGACCGGAGAGACAGCGGGCCGCGTTCGGGCTCTCGGAGCCGCAGGCCGGCAGCGACGTGATGGGCATGCGGACCAAAGCCGTGCCGCGACGGCGACGACTGGGTCCTCACCGGCACCAAGTGCTGGATGTCCGGTGTCGTCCAGGCCGACTGGTACTGCGTCTTCGCCAAGACCGGCGCCGGCCGACTCCCGCGCCCACGACAGCATCACCGCTTCATCGTCGAGCGCGTCTGGGACGGCGTCGTCGTCGGCCGCGTCGACCGCAAGATGGGCGTGAAGGGCGTCGACACCGGCGAGCTGCATCCTCGACGACGTGCGCGTCCCGGCCGAGAACGTCGTCGGCGAGATCGGCGGGTTCCGGCTGCGCATGCTCGGCCTCAACTCGATGCGGCCGATCGTCGCCGGCGCGGGGCATCGGGCTCGCCGAGGGCGCGCTCATGTA
The DNA here is from genome assembly GCA_963770095.1 of uncultured Acidimicrobiia bacterium. GTDB lineage: Bacteria > Actinomycetota > Acidimicrobiia > IMCC26256 > JAENVU01 > Chersky-806. The sequence continues at coordinate 591,513 of CAVYOO010000002.1, read as the reverse complement.
CGCGGTCGAGTACGTCAAGCAGCGCGAGGCGTTCACCAGACGATCGCCGACTTCCAAGGCATCCAGTGGAAGATCGCCGAGCTCGCCGACCGAGATCGAAGCCGCCCGCCTGCTCACCTACCGGGCCGCGTGGATGGCCGACCGGGGCCAGTTCACCAAGGAGTTCGTGCCGTACCTGTCGATGGCGAAGTACTACGCCACCGAGCTGGCCGTGAAGGTCGAGCAACGACGCCCTGCAGATGCTCGGTGCCGCCGGCTACATGGAGGACCACCCGACCGAGCTGTACTACCGCGACGCCAAGCAGCTCACGATCGTCGAGGGCACGAGCCAGGTGCAGCTCGGGCTCATCGCCGGGGGCGTGCTCGACCACGATCTGTGGTGGGACTGACGGCCGCGGCCGAACAGAGACTTCGTGACGACCGGACGTGCCCTCGGCACCGCGTGATCGGCCGCTCCGCGGGAGGACCTGCCCGTCGGCTGGTCGAGGCCGGCGATGGCCACGATCCTGCGCGGCGAGGCCACCGACGCCCAGATCGCCGGCTTCGCCGTCGCGCTGCGCGCCAAGGGCGAGACCCCGGCGGAGCTCGCCGCGCTCGTCCGCACGATGCTGCGCTTCGCCGAGCCGATCGCCATCGACCCGGAGGCACCGGCGGGGCCCGTCGTCGACACCTGCGGAACCGGCGGCGACCGGTCGCAGCACCGTCAACATCTCGACGCTGGCCGCGCTCGTCGTCGCGGGTGCCGGAGTCCGCGGTCGCGAAGCACGGCAACCGCGCCGCGTCGTCGGCGTGCGGCTCCGCCGACCTGCTCGAGGAGCTCGGCGTGGTCATCGATCTCGGGCCCGAAGGCGTGGCCCGCTGCATCGACGAGGCCGGCATCGGGTTCTGCTTCGCCCAGAAGTTCCACCCGGCGATGCGCTTCGTCGGCCCGGCACGCAAGGAGCTCGGCATCCCGACGACGTTCAACTTCCTCGGCCCGCTCGCCAACCCGGCTCGGGTCACCCGCCAGGTCGTGGGCGTGTCGGACCCGGCCATGGCCGAGCGGGTCATCGGAACGCTCGCCGCAGCTCGGCGCGCAGCATGCGATGGTGTTCTTCGGCCACGACGGCCTCGACGAGCTCACCACGACCACGGACCTTCGACCGTGCGCGAGCTGCGTGACGGCGAGGTGCACCGGTACGTCCTCGACCCGTCCGACCTTCGGGATCCCGCGTTGCCGCGCACGACCGATCTCGCCGGGGCGAAGCCCGCCGACAACGCCGCGGATCGCCCGAGCGGGTGCTCGACGGCGAGCAGGGCCCGGTGCGCGACGTCGTCGCCCTCAACGCTGCCGCCGCGCTCGTGGTCGCCGACGCGGTCGCCGACCTCGCCGCCGGGGTCGAGCGGCATCCGCGTCGATCGAGGCGGGCCGCGCCGCTGGAGACGCTCGAGCGGTTCATCGCCGTGAGCCAGGCCGCGCCGCGGCGGAAGCCGGTTAGGCATGGCCAAGCGCGACTCCAGTGCCCGGCGTGCGGGCGCAAGCACCGGCTCTCCGAGCTGACCGGCGAGCCGATCTTCTCGTGTGAGGAGTGCGGGCGGCTGCTGAAGACGCCGGTGGAGTACCGACGGGCGGATCCGGCGTCGCCGCTCGAGCCGCCCCGCGTCAACGGCACCAGCCAGGTGCAACGAGGCGGTTCCGCCGCCCGGGACCAGACCGCCGTGATCCGGACCCCGACGGCAGCCGCGGCATCCGGATCAGCACCGGCGCCGCCGCGGGCCGCGGCGCGGACCCCGTCGCGACCGTCGGCCACGCTGAGCCTGCCGCTGATGGTCCTCGGATGGGTGGCCGCGCTGGTCATCGGGGGCGTCATCGTGCGCTACCTCGCGAAATTCACCGGTCTCCTCACCGGCGACTCCGTCATCGACCTGATCACCGGGAGCGGATACGGGCGCTACCTGCGCCTCTTCGCGGTCATCCCGTTCTGGGCGCTGGCTACTGCCGGGCTGATGACGCTGTTCGTCGAAGGCGGCCGGCGTTGGCAGGCCAATCGCGCGACGCCGGGTTCACCCCGGGCCGCGGCCGGCACGCCGGCGCCCACCAAGGTCAAACAACCGCGTGTGCCGAAGGCGAGCCCGAATCCACGGCAGCCCGCACCGAGTCCGCCGCCCGCCGAGACCTCCGCCCCGTCGGGTGCCGCTGCGGCAGCACCCAAGGCCCGGCGTATCCCGAAGCGCGAACATCTCTTCCTGACCCGGCACTAGCTCGTCGTGGCCAACCACCCCGGCGGTGGGTCGCCGGTTCCCGCGGCGAGTCGGGCGCGCCCGGCGCCGAACTCGCGCTCGACCCAGCGCGCGATCACGAGGAGCTCGTCGAGACGCTCCCGGTCGAGCGCGGGGAGCGGCTGATCGCAGCACCTGCCCGACGGCTCGTCGTCCGCGAGGCGCAGGAACCCGTGCTCGAGCTCGACCACACCGGAAGCGGTGAGGAACTGGATGCGGTGCGCCACGCGCAGCCATGCCAGCAGCTCGTGCTCGCGCAGCGCCGCGGTCAGCGTGCCGAGCTGGTCGCGCACCGCCGCGGCGTCCTCGTAGCGCTCGGCCGCGACCAGCTCGCGCAACCGGGCGGACAACGGTCCGAGGAGCGTGTCCGGCTCGCCGCCGAACCCCCGGAACACGGCGTCGATTGCCGGCTGGTACTCCGCTTCCGAGATCTGTCCCCGGCACGCGCATCGCGTCGCCGCACACCCGTTGCCTCGGCCCGGCTCGCCGCGTCGACCGATCCGGTTCGTGCACTGGCGCAGGGGTACGGCAGCTTCGATGGCGGAACGCAGTGCCGTCGCCGCCGCGAACGACGTCATCGGCCCGAGGTAGAGCGCGTCCGCGCGCCGGTGGCGGGTGACGGCCAGGCGCGGAAAGCGCTCGGCAGTGGTCAGCTTGAGGTAGGCGTAACCTCGCCAGCCCTTGCCCCGCCGGTTGAATGGCGGATCCGTGTCCCGGATGATGCGCGCCTCGCGGACCGATGCTTCGAGCTCGGCGCACTCGACCCAGTCGACTGCCTCGGTCTCGAGCACGAGCTGGGGGACCTTGCGGCCGGGCTCGCCGTGAAAGTGCGAACGGACGCGTCGTCGGAGGTTCGTGGCTCTCCCGACGTAGATCACCCGCCCGTTGCGGTCCCGGAGCTGGTAGATGCCGGGGGTGCGGGGGAGCCGCGCGGTGAGCCGGAGCTTGTTCGAAGTCGGGTGCACGCGCAGCGTGGGCAGCGCGAGCAGATCGTCCAGGCCGAGCACACCGAGCGTGCCGGCTCGTTCCAGGAGCGCGTGGAACACCTCGGCGGTCGCGTCGGCGTCCGCGAGCGCGCGGTGGCAGGGCTCGGTCGACACCCGCAGATGGTGCGCCAGCGTTCCGAGCTTGAGGTCCGGGACCTCGTCGCGCACCAGCCGCCGCGACAGCCCGAGGGTGTCGACGCGGGGATTGTCGAGCGGGGCGCCACCGCGGCGCAGGAGCGCCGCATCGAGAAAGCTCGTGTCGAATCGGAAGTTGTGACCTACGAGCACCGCGCCGCCGATGAACTCGAGCAGCGCGGGGAGGACTTCGTCGATGCCGGGCGCGGGCAGCACCATGCTCTCGCTGATTCCGGTCAGCACTGTGATCATCGGCGGGATCGGCACGCCCGGGTTCACCAGCGTGTCGAACCGGCCGAGGCACTCCCCGGCGCGGTACTTGACCGCGCCGATCTCGGTGATGGCGTCATGCCCGGGAGACATCCCCGTGGTCTCGAGGTCCAGCACGACGAACGTCACGTCGCACAGCGGGGTGGCGACGTCGTCGAAGCGGGAGGGGATCCGCGGCGCGATGAGCACGACCCGGAGCGTAGCGAACATCTGTTCGGCCCTACGGGATTTGGGCGGGGGACCCGTCGATATGATCGACCGATGGATGACGACGGGTCCGCGGTACAGCAGTTCCGGTGCTCGGCCTGCGGCAACCTGACCCGTTTCGATGTGACGGTGACGCGCCGGGTCATGGAGTTTCGGCACTTCAGCGTCGGCGGCGACCTCACGGTGGAGAGCGCCGAGATCCTCGATGAGCAGGTGGAGCGGATCGAGTGCCGCTGGTGTCGCGCGACCGGCGACAGCATCGAACCGCGGTCGGCGTAGGGGCTACTCGCCGAGCAGCTGCACCACGACCTTGCGGGTCCGCGGCCGGTCGTCGAAGTCGACGCACACGATCTTCTGCCATACGCCGAGGAGCAGCTCGCCCCCGGCAAGCGGCACCGTCACCGAGGGGCCGACCAGCGCGGCCCGCGCGTGGCTGTGCCCGTTCGTGTCGGCGTTCCGCTCGTTGTGCTCCCAGCGGTTGGCCTCGGGCGCGATGCGCTCGAGCACGGCGTTCAGGTCGGCGTTGCAGCCGGGTTCGTACTCGATGGTGGTCATTCCGCAGGTGGAATGGGCGACGAACACGGTGCACAAGCCGTCCTTGATCCCGGCGTTGTCGATCGCCTTCTGTGCCTGCGCGGTGACGTCGATCACCTCACCGTGGCCCTGTGTGTCGAGCGACAGCTCCTCGTACCGTGCCTGCATGACCCCCCAGTCGCTCGGGCGCGACCGTCCCCAGTGTCGGGCGCGCAAGATCGGTCATTCTACGGACGGCGTGCGGTGTAGGCACCTCGGAGCCGCAGGAAACGGGTTGCCGTGAGCGATCCGACTGTCCCGCCGCTTTCGGACGCCCGCTCGCGCCGGGGATGGAAGCTGCGGAGGCCTGTCGCAGGTTGGTGGTCGAGAGCTTCCTCGATCAGCGCGCGGTGCGCTCCCACCGCGCCCCAGAAGGTCGACGATGCCGCGGCGCGATCAGACCTTCCGCTGCTCGCGTCGGCGTTCGTCTCGCGCGTCCGGCGGGCTGACGCTATGGACTGAGGCTCCCGAGAACCTCGCCTCTCACCGACGGGCTGCACGGCCGCACGCACTGCGACGCGACGGTCGTGTTCGACGGGGCCGAGGTGGCGGCGCTTCCACCCCCCGTTCCGGTGCCGGTCGGGTCCTCGGACCGGGAAGTTCGCGTGCTGTCCGAAGCCGAACGCGCAACCGTGGTGTCGACCGACACGTTCTGGCGCGTGCTCCGCGCCTGACCCGATCCGCCGAACGCGGCGCAAAGCCGGTACCGGCGGAACGGGCTCCGCGTCCGGACGGGGGCACGGCGGTCGGCGCGGATCCAAGCGCGCACCGATGTGATGGACGCGGCCGCGGCAACGATCGTGCCGACGGCGACGAGCGCGACGGTTCCGTCGAGGAGCCCCGGCACCAGGAACAGCGCCGCGAGCGACCAGATCGCCAGACAGCCGGTGCGCGGGTCGCGCGAAACCGTGAGCGCGAAGTCCACGTCGTGGAGCTCCCAATCCATCACCGACGCGACGGTACGACGCGAAGCCAGGCAGGTCGACGGGAACACCCGTTGTTCACCGGTTCGTCGTCAACTTCTTGCCCGCGTTCAGGTTGCCGGTGGGATCCCGCCGCGGGGTGTGCTTCCGGTACGCCGACGACCGCGGGTTCGTTCCTGACAACGGTCACGGCCGCGAACCGGGTGACCGTCGAGTGGGCGACTTGACCCCTGGCGGGGCCGGGGATCGGTCAGTAGGTTTCCCCGCCATGGAGACGCTGCGGGTTCCGGTGCTGTCGTTGCGGGCCGACGATCGCATCAAGGTCGGGCTGGAACGTTACGAACGGGTGACGCGGATCGACGACCGCCAGCCTGGGGTCCTCAAGGTGATCGTCGCGTCAGGGCTCTCGCTGACGTTCCGCTATCGCGACACGGCCACCGTCTCGTCCTGAACCGGCCCTAGCCCGAGCACACGGTGCCGGGCGCGGGTGGTGTGAGGTCGACCAGGTAGGAGTCGACGGCGCGCCGGACGCACGAGCTCGAGAAGTAGGCGACGTGTCCCGTGCCGTCGCGAGTGAGCAGCACACCTTGCTCGAGGGTGCGGGCGACGCTCTGCGCCCACGCGATCGGCGTCGCGGGATCGTTCGTCGTCCCGACGACCAACGCCGGTGGTGCGCCGGGCGCCACCACCGGGTGCGGAACCCGCGTGGGCGGCGCCGACCAGGTTGCGCACATGAGCCCGGCCCAGGCCATGTACGGCCCGAAGTGCCGGGCACGCGTCGCGGCCTGCGCGGCGAGCGCGTCGTACTTGGTGACGTCGGTCTCGACCGGGTGGTCGAGGCAGTTGATCGCGTTGGACGCGTCGGGGTTGATCGACGAGCCCGGTGCATCGCCGAGGTAGCTGCGGGTGATCGAGAGGATCGGTCCGCCGTCGCCCCGTTCCGCGGCGCCGAGCGCACCGGCGAGCGAGCCCCAGCGGGAACGGCTGTAGAGGCGGCTGAACAGCGCGGTGTAGAGCTCGCTCACGCCGACGATCGAACCGCCGCCGGCGTTCAACGGTTGGGTGCGGATGCGTTGCGTGAGCCGGTCGAGCGCGTCCGCGAGCGGGATCCCCGGTTGCCACGCACAACCGCTCCCGCAGGACGCGAAGAACGCGTCGAGCTGCTGCTGGAAACCGACCGCCTGCGCCATCCAGAGCTCGAACGTCGGGAGCGCCGGGTCGATCACCCCGTCGAGCACGAGCGCGCGAAGGTGAGCAGGGAACAGGTCCGCGTATGTGACGCCGACGAGCGTGCCGTACGAGATCCCGAGGAAGGTCAGGCGCTCCTCACCGAGCGCCTTGCGGAGCTGTTCGAGATCACGCGCGACGTCGGTGGTCCCGATGAAGCCGAGGAGTGGTCCCGCCGCGCGCGCACACGCTTGCGCGTACCCGCGGTCCGCGTCGATGAGCGTCGTACGGGCTTCGGGAGTTGTGGGGACCGGATCGACCTTGGTGCCGGTTCCGGCTCCGCTGTCGTTCGCGTTGGCGTCGTTGCAGCGGAAGCCGCCGCTGTTGCCGACGCCGCGCGGGTCCATCTCCACGACATCGAAGCGCTGCTTCACTGCCGGGGTGAGCACACCGAGGTCGCGGCCGAGGAGCCGGGTACCGGACTCGCCGGGCCCACCCGGATTGATGACGAGCGAGCCGATGCGCTGACCGGGATCGGTCGCGCGTTGCCGGTTCAACGAGATCGGCATCGTCGCGTTGCGCGGATGGGCGTAGTCCACCGGGACCGTGAGCGTGGCGCACTCGATGGATCCACCGCAGGGCGTCCACACCAGCGGCGCCGGATCGCCCGCGGGTTCGGTCGTGGTGGTGGTCGGCGCCGGCTCGGTCGTGCTCGTCGTCCGGCGGGGGAGCGTGGTGCTCCGGTTCGGTCCGGAGTCCCCGTCGCACGCGACCATCGCCAGCAGGAGCACGCCGATCGCGCTCACCCGCAGCCATTTCACCGACCGGCAGCGTACCGTCGGATCTACCGGCGGAATCCGCGAGCACACACGGAGATGCAGCGATGGCCAAGCTGATCTACTCGGCGATCACCTCACTGGACGGCTACGTCGCCGATCGGGACGGCAACTTCGACTGGGCGAAGCCCGACGACGAGGTCCACGCGTTCGTGAACGACCAGGAGCGGCCGATCGGCACCTATCTCTACGGCCGGCGGATGTACGACGTGATGCGGTACTGGGAAACCGCTCCGACCCGGGGCGACCAGGCCCCCGCCGCCCTGGACTTCGCCGGGATCTGGCAGGCGGCCGACAAGGTCGTCTACTCCACCACGCTCGCGGCGGCGTCGAGCGATCGGACCCGGATCGAGCGCGCCTTCGACCCGGAGTCGGTGCGGGAGATGAAAGCCGCGGCGTCGGCGGACCTGAGCGTGGGCGGCCCTCACCTTGCCGCGGCGGCGATCCGGACGGGCCTCGTCGACGAGCTCCACCAGTTCCTCACTCCCATCGTGGTGGGCGGGGGGAACCGATGGCTGCCGGACGACGTGCGCGTCGCGCTCGAGCTACGCGATGTCCACCACTTCAGGAGCGGCGTCGTGCATCTCCACTACGGCACCGTCCGGCCTGACTGATCGAGGAGTGCGGTTCAACCGATGCCGCAGCTGCAGCTGCTGCCGGGCCCCTCAGTGCGAAGCTCACCCTGGGGGGTCTCGTCGTCGGCGAGCACGGTGTAGATCTCCCAGGGCGCACCGTCGGGATCGTCCACCCAGACCTTGTCCTGGACCGCGTAGCAACACGAGACGCTGTCCTCGGTGGCCGTCTCGAGGCCGCTCCCGCTCAGCCGGGACGTGGCCTGTGCAACCTCGTCGGGGCTGAACACCTCGACCCCGAGGTGGTTCAGCGTGCCGCCCGTTGCCTCGTCGCTCTCGAGGAGCACGAGCTTCAGCGGTGGCTCGTCGATCGCGAAGTTCGCGTACCCGGGCTTGCGCTTGGCGGGGACGGCAGAAAACAGCTTGGAGTAGAAGTCGACCGCGGCGTCGAGGTCGGACACATTGAGCGCGAGCTGGACACGGGCCATTTGGGGGTCCTCCATGCGAGTTCGGTGAGGTACGCATTGATCATGATCGATACCTTGCCATGAACATCGATGAGTGTCAATATAGATTCTGGTCGATGTGAAACGACGAGAACGGCGGCCTCGGCCTGGCGACGATCGCCATCCCGACCAAGGAGACCTGATGAGCCCGACCCGGACCAAGGAGGCGGCACCCGACGCGATCGCGGCGGGGGCGTGTTGCGCGCCGGTGATGCAGGCGCCACTGGCGGAGGCCGACGCCGAAGAGCTCGCGACCGCATTCAAGGTTCTGGCCGACCCCGTCCGGTTGCGCCTGCTGAGTCTCATCAGCGCCCGTGACGGCGAGACGTGCGCGTGCGAGCTCGTTGACGTGCTCGACCGCTCGCAGCCGACGATCAGCCACCACCTGTCGGTGCTGCACGATGCCGGGTTGCTGAGTCGCGAGAAGCGCGGGCGCTGGGTCTGGTACCGGACGATCCCGACCCGCATCGAGGCATTGCGCGACTCACTCGCGGCGCGGTGACGCGGGCGTTCATCCGTTGTTTCCTTGATCGAACATCTGTATCAATCTAGATTGATGCAGATGAAGGTCATGACCGAGGAGCCGGTCGCCCTGCAGGCTCTCGCGGACCCGCTGCGCTGGCGGATCGTCGAGCTGCTCGGCCGCGAGCAGCTCTGCGTGTGTCATCTCGTGGACGAGCTCGGGATCAGCCAGCCGCTCGTGAGCCATCACCTCAAGGTCCTGCGTGAGGGCGGGCTCGTCGTCGGCGAGCGGTACCGCTACTGGACGTACTACCGCGTCGTTCCCGACGCGATCCGCGAGGTGGCCGAACGCCTGGCCGGCATCGCCGAGCACGAACCGGTGGACGACCGCCGGCCGTGCTGCTGATGGAAGCCTCACTCGCACGGCGTGCTCTCGCGGAGCTCGTCGGGACGATGCTGCTCGTTGCGGTCGTGGTCGGTTCCGGCATTGCCGCGCAGCAGCTCTCGCCCGGAGATGTCGGGCTCCAGCTCTTCGAGAACGCGGCGGCCACCGCCGCCGGGCTCATCGCGATCATCCTCGCCGTCGGTCCGGTGTCGGGAGCTCACCTGAACCCCGTCGTGAGCCTGGCCGACCGGGTCTTCGGCGGGATCACGACCCGCGAGCTCGGCGTCTATGCCGCCGCGCAGGTCGTCGGTGCGTGCCTCGGCTGCATGCTGGCGAACCTGATGTACAGCGTCCCGGCGGTGGACTGGTCGACCACGACCCGGTCCGGCGGCGGGATCTGGCTCGCGGAAGCCGTCGCGACCGCGGGGCTGCTCCTGGTCGTGTTCGGTGTCGTTCGTTCCGGACGCAGCTCGGTCGCGCCCTTCGCCGTCGGCGCGTACATCGGCGCGGCGTACTTCTTCACCTCGTCGACGAGCTTCGCCAACCCGGCGGTGACCGTCGGACGCATGTTCTCGGACACGTTCGCCGGTATCGACCCGACGTCGGTACCCGCCTTCATCGCGTTCCAGGTTGTCGGTGCTGCAGCGGCCATCGTTCTCGTCCGGCTGCTCTACCCCGACATCGCTCGTGACCTTCCCGATCTCATCGTCGAGCACCACGACGGCAGTGACAGATCGGCCGATCCGGTCGAGAGAGCGAATCGAGGCGTCCGGTCATGAGCGTTGCGGACCGGAATGCAATGAGCGGCATCGTCGCCCGGGTCGCGCCCGACTACGTCGGGATCTTCGGCCCGGAGACCCTTGACCGTTACGTGACCGAGTCGTGGGAACACCTGGCCGCGACGGCGAGGATCCCGAGCTTCCTGCCCGTCCTCGCCGAACGCTTTGCCCGAGAACGCCTGCGCGCACTCGCCCAAGCTGAAGGAGTCATCGTGTCCGACGTCCCCGAAGTCCTCTTCGTCTGCGTGCACAACGCCGGTCGCTCGCAGATGGCTGCTGCGCTCCTGGACTGGCGAGCCGGCGGCCGAGTGCACGTCCGGTCGGCCGGGAGCGCCCCGGCGAACGAGATCAACCCTGCGGTTCGGGCTGCGATGGAAGAGCTCGGTTTGGATCTCTCACGGGAGTTCCCGAAGCCACTCACCGACGAGGTCGTACGCGCGGCGGACGTCGTCATCACGATGGGGTGCGGCGACGCGTGCCCGATCTACCCGGGCAAGCGCTACCTGGACTGGGAGCTCGACGACCCGGCCGGGAGGTCCATCGCGGACGTACGCCCGATCCGGGACGAGATCGACACGCGGGTTCAGGCGCTGATCGCGGAGCTGACGAGTGGAGCGCACTCTCCGAGGTGAGACCGCGCCAACAGTCCCCGACGACCGTGTGAACAGGTCCGGAACGGCAGGGAAAACCGGCTTCCGTTGTCGGGGCTTGCGCAGTGACGCCGTGGTTCACTCGGCGCCGTGGACATCGAAGGACCGGTGAGCAGGTTGTTGTCCCACCCCCGTGTGATCCTCAGAGCGCGTGGCGCCGAGTCCGAGACCGGAGAAGGGAAGTGAGATGACCGCGAGTGACCTACGGATCGACTGCGACGACTGCGTGATGCAGCACACCACGGCGTGCGAGGACTGCATCGTCAGCTTCATCGTCGGGCGCAAGCCGGGCGAGGCGGTGGTGTTCGACGTGGCCGAGGCGCGAGCGCTCCGAAACCTCTCGACGGCGGGATTGGTGCCGGGGCTCCGCCACCGGACCCGGGTGGCCGACGCCGGCTGACGGTCAGCTCGGGACCTCGGCCCGCAACGCGGCGACGGTGCTGCGTTCCCGCGGGCGGTGCTCGAACGGGTCGTACTGGTAGATCCGCATCGCGTTCTCGTGGGTCAGCTTGTTCACGACCGCGTGATCGACGCCGGCCATCTGCTTCGCGACGGATTCAGGGGAGTGGGGCCACTCGGAGTCCGAGTGCGGGTAGTCGCACTCCCAGGTGATCTTGTCGATGCCGATCGCCTCTCGCTGGTCCACACCCGAGCGATCGCTGATGAAGCAGAACGAGAAGTGGTCGCGCGCGACCTGGCTCGGCAGCCGGTCGCCGAAGTCCTGGTGCGTCCAGAACCGGTGCTGGTGGTACACGTAGTCGATCCGCTCGAGCCAGTACGAGATCCACCCGGTCCCGCCCTCGCTCAGCGCGAACTGCAGGTTCGGGAACTTCCGCAGGACCGGGCTCCACAACAGGTCGGTGGCGGCCTGCATGGTGTTGAGCGGCGTCAAGGTGATCATCACGTCGATCGGCGCGCCCGGCGCGATCTCGATCTGCGTCGAGCTCGACCCGATGTGCAGGCAGATGACCGTTCCCTCGTCCTCGCACGCCTGGAAGAACGGATCCCAGTGGTCACCGAAGATGTGGGGCCAGCCGAGCTTGTACGGGTTCTCGGAGAAGGTGACCGCGTGGCAGCCCTTCTTGGCGACGCGCCGGACCTCGTCGGCCATGAGCTGTGGGTCCCAGATCGGTGGGATCGACAACGGGATGAACCGTCCCGGGTGGGTCCCGCACCACTCGTCGATGTGCCAGTCGTTGTAGGCCCGGACGAGGTTGATCGCCATGTCGAGGTCCTTCGACCGGCTGAAGAGCTGACCGCAGAACTGCACGAAGCTCGGGAAGCACATCGAACCGAGGACACCGTTGCGGTTCATGTCGATGACCCGCTCGTCGATGTCGTAGCAGCCCGGCCGGATCATGTCGTAGGACGTCGGCTCGATGTTGTACTCCTCGGGCGGACGTCCGGCCACGGCGTTGAGCCCGATGTTCGGGATCGTGGATCCTTCGTACTCCCACACGTCGATGCCGTCGCGGTGGACGCTCTTGGGCGCGAAGTCCTTCCACTTGGCGGGAAGGTGGTTGTCGAAGAGCGTGGGCGGCTCGACGACGTGATCGTCGACGCTCACCAGGATCAGGTCTTCCGGCTGCACCACGGACCCCCGGGACTCGCGAAAGCTGACGTGTGCGTCAGCGTAGCGAGTCCGGGAGTCAGTCGTCCTTGAGGGCGACCGCGTTGGCGGTCACGTTCACCTTCGGGACGTATTCCTCGGCCGCGACCTGGCGGGCCACCCCCGGGAACTTCACCGTGAGCTCCGCGACGCAGTCGGCACAGGGGCCGGCGAACCGCATCTGCGCCGGCTTTCCACAGCGCATGCACGTCATCTCGAGCGGTTCGAAGCCAGTCATCGCCGGTGTTTCGCCCATTCTCTCGCGTCCCCGTGGTGCGGGCCGTCGCGGGCCCGGGCCGTGCACGGTAGGGCGCGATCGCTGCCGGGTCGCGGATCCCCGGCGGCCGATCAGCTCCACCCGACGGGGAGGCGGGCCGGGTTCCGGAAGCGCAGCCCTCCTGACGTCTCAGCATCTGCCCGCGTCGGGCTGGCGATAGCGTCGGACCGGAGGTGCTCGCGGGTCACGCGGTGTACCCGAGCGAGGAGCGAGGGAGACGATGGACGACGGTGTCAGTGCAGGTCTGCTGATCCTGCGGGTGATGGTGGGCATCGTGATGATTGCGCACGGCTACAACCACATCTTCCGGGGCGGCAAGATCAAGGGGACCGCCGGGTGGTTCGAGAGCCTCGGGATGAAGCCGGGGATCCTGCACGCCTGGCTCGCCAGCCTCACCGAGCTGGGTGCCGGGGCGATGCTGGTCTTCGGCCTCTTCACGCCGCTCGCGGCCGCCGGAGTGGTCGGCGTCATGCTCGTGGCCCTCATCACGAACCACATCAAGAACGGCTTCTTCATCTTCCGGCCGGGCGAGGGCTACGAGTACGTCCTCACGCTCGCGATGGTCGGGCTCGCGATCGGTGCGATCGGCGCGGGCGAGTTCTCGCTCGACCACGCGCTCGACGTCGACTGGACCGGTTGGACCGGGCTCGCCATCGCCGCGATCGCCGGCGGCGGAGGCGCGCTGCTGCTGCTCCTGGTGTTCTGGCGCCCCGTGAAGAAGGACCCCACCTGATTTTGGCGCCACTTGTGCGGGGACGTCCCCGCACAACTGGCGCCAAAACTTGAGGTTAGGGGTTCGGGGCGGTGACGGGGACCGCTTGGATCTCGTGCAGCAGGCGCGGGAGCGCTTCGTGCCAGTCGCCGACGATCCCCACGTCGGCCGCTTCGAAGACGAGCGCCCCCGGGTCCGCGTTGATCGCGAGCACCGAGCGCGCGGCGCGCACCCCGATCATGTGGTTGAACTTTCCGCTCGCGCCGATCGAGACGAAGAGGCGGGGCGCGATGCTCCGGCCGGTGATCCCGACTTGGCGGGCGCGCGGTAGCCACCCGCGATCCGTGACCTTTCGGGTGGCCGCGATCTCGGCACCGAGTGCCTCGCGGAGCGGCTCGAGGCGCGCGTAGTCCTCCGGCGCCACCCCTTGGCCGACACCGATGACCGCGGTGGCTTCGGCGAGCAGGTCGAGGTCGTCGTCACGCGTCCGGGCCAAAACCTGCACCCGGCCGCGAGGCGCGACGGCGATCTCATCCGTCTCGGCGCGATGCACGCGGGGGTGGAGCTCCGGAAGCACTCCCGCACGGACCGTCGCGATCTGCGTAGGGGAGTCCGCGTGGATCGCGGCGACCAGCCGGCCACCGAACGCGGGCTTCCACGCGATCAGGCGATCGCTTTCGAGCTCGAACCCCACGGCGTCACCGGTGAGCCCGGCGCCGACGGCTGCGGCCGTTCGGCTCGCGACCTCCCGTCCCCACGCGGTGCTCGGTGCCAGGAGGGCCCACGGTTCGATGTGGCGCACCCACTCGGTCGTACCCGCCGCGACGTCTTCCTCCGGGACCGCACCCCCGGAGCCGCTCGGCGACCGGAGGAAGACCACTTCGTCGGCGCCCCAGCTCCCGAGCCGGTCCGCGGATGCTTCGTCGATCGCGAGCCGCGACGATCCGGCCACCGAGACCTGCGGCGGCACCGAGCAGCTCCCTCGTCACTGCGGGCCGGTCGGGTTCGACGAGCACGCCGGTGGTCCGGGTCGGGTTCGGGTCGGGCGGCGGGACGTCACCGAGGTCTCCGGCGTGGTCCGTAGCGGGATCGAGCGCACCGCGTTCGACGAGGATCTCGATCGCGCGGCGTACCTGCTCGTCGAGCGGCGCATCGGGCAGGAGATGGCGCAGCCGCTCGGATTCGATGACGCGCACCCGCCCGACGCGGGTCGGGCTCGCGGCCTGGCCCCACGGCCCGGCGCCGATGTCGCGTGCCGTGAGAACGTGGATCCGGTCGGCCGGGACCGCGGCGCGGCCCCCGGGGTCGACCTTGCACGGGTCGATCAGGCGCTCGGCGGTCGAGAGGACGGCGGGAAGCCCCATCCGCGCTTGCACCCAACCGTCGTCGTGCTCGCACCGCAGGTCGAGGACCCCGTGTTCGAGCGAGAGATGCCGCACTCCGGTCGCGAACGCCACGTCGAGCAGCTCGGCGAGCTCGGGTCCGACCTGGCCGGTGTCGGCATCCACCGAGTTGCGGCCGACGAGCACGAGATCGAAGGGACCCTCCGACCGGACCGCGGCCGCGAGCGCGGTTGCCGTTGCCAGCGTGTCCGATCCCGCGAATGCCGGATCGGACACGAGCACGCCCGTCGTCTCGACCCCACGCTCGAGCCCCCACGCGATCGCCTCGCGCAGGACGTCCTCCGCCGCCGGTGGGCCGAGCGTGATCACGCACACGGTACCGCCGTGGCCTGCCGCGAGCTCGACTGCCTGGGCGACCGCGCGCCGGCAGTAGGGGTTCATCTCGAGCTCGAGCCCGTCGCGCACGCAGCCGTCCGTCGCTCCCGAGCTCCATGGCTTCGAACATCGGGATCTGCTTGACGAGCGCAGCGATCGCGAGAGCCATGAAGGCTCGATCCTAGTGGTGGCTCGGAGATCCCTGACTACTGTGTCAGGTTGCCGCGACCCGCTGGAGAGGACCTGATGGAAGCCCGCGAAGCCGTCATCGTCGACACCGTGCGTACCCCGATCGGCAAGCGCAAGGGCGCGCTCGCCGGCTGGCACCCCACTGACCTTCTCGGCTTCACGATGCGCGGCCTGCTCGAGCGCGTCGACGTCGACCCGGGCCGGATCGACGACGTCGTCGGTGGATGCGTCACCCAGTCGGGGGAGCAGGGCTGCAACGTGACCCGCAACGCCTGGGTCGCGGGCGGACTCCCGTGGCACGTGCCGGCGACGAGCGTGGACCGCCAGTGCGGATCGTCCCAGCAGGCCGCGCACTTCGTGGCCCAGGGGGTGATCGCCGGTGCGTACGACCTCGCGATCGCGTGTGGGGTCGAGTCCATGACCCGTGCCCCGATGTCCACGAACGCACGCGGTGGCACCGGGCCGTTCAGCGGCGAGTTCCTTCGCCATACCGACAACACGCTCGGCATCCAGTTCTGGGTCGCGCAGGTGCTCGCGGATCGTTTCGGGGTGACCCGGGAGGAGATGGACGCGCTCGCCCTCGAGTCCCACCGCCGTGCCGCGGAGAACACCGACAACGGCTTCTTCGCGAAGGAGATCCTGCCGGTGCCGCTCAAGGACCGCGAGACCGGCGAGCTCTCGGGCGACGTGCTGACGAGCGACGAGGGCATCCGGCGTGAGGGCACGATGGAGACGCTCGGTGCGTTGGCGCCGGCCTGGGAGTCCGAGGATCAGCCCGCGCCCGAGATCACCGCGGGCAACGCCTCCCAGATGAGCGACGGCGCGTCCGCGATGCTCATCGCCGACCGCGAGACCGCGGAACGGCTCGGGCTGCCGATTCGGGCTCGGTTCGTCCACTTCGCGGTGGCGGCCGACGACCCGGTGCTCGTGCTCTCGGCCCCGAACCCGGTGACCCGCAAGCTGCTCGAGCGCACCGGCATGAAGATCGACGAGTTCGACGCGATGGAGTGCAACGAGGCGTTCGCCGCGATCGTGCTCATGTGGGCCAAGGAGTTCCAGCCGGACCCGGCCAAGCTCAACCCCCGCGGCGGAGCGATCGCGATCGGACACCCGCTCGGTGCGAGCGGCGTCCGCCTGATGACCACGATGCTCAACCACCTCGAGGCGACCGGTGGTCGGTTCGGCTTCCAGACGATGTGCGAGGGCGGCGGACAGGCCAACGCGACCGTCATCGAACGACTCGGCTGACCGGGTGGCCCGTAAGTAGTGTCCGCCGAGTGATCCTGTCCGCCGCTCAGACTCGTGACGCGCTTCCGCGCGCTGCAGCGGGGCCGGCGCACCCGGCGGCTCCACGACCTGGACTGGATCGAGGTCGCGTACAAGGCCTACGTCGCCGCGATCTTGTCGTTGGGGACGCTGTTCACATCCGCGGCGATCGTCGGTGACCGGTCCCTCGGGCGCGCCACGGTGCACGACATGGTGCACGACGGGCCGGCCATCCTCGGGCTCGTCATCGCAGTCGGGATCGCAATGGGGCTCCGCTCGGGCTCGCGCGCGGCGGTCCGCTCGCGCTCGAGGCCGGTGACGTGAACCACGTCCTGCTCGCGCCCGCCGATCGTGCGGTGGTGCTGCGGGCATCCGCGTACAAGCAGGTGCGCGGAGTCGCGATGGCCGGACTCGTCGGCGGTGCATTGGGGGGCTTGCTCGTGGCACAACGGGTCCCGAACACCTCCGCCAGCGATGTCACGGGATGGATCGTCGCCGGGCTCGTGACGGGCGGTGCGGCCGTCGTCGCGGTGTGGGGGAGCGCACTGATCGCATCCGGCCGGCGCATGAGTCGCGCCCTGACGACGCTGGTCGGTGTCGCGATCGTCGCGTGGTCGCTCGCCGACGTCTTCGGCGGTGTGATCACCTCGCCGGCTTCGATGTTGGGCGCGCTCGCGTTCTGGCCGCTCGAGGTCCGCCTCGTGGCGATCGTCGGAGTGATCGTCGCACTCGCGATTCCCGTCATCGGATTGCGCGGCATCGGCGACACGTCGATCGAGGCGACCGAACGCCGGTCCGGGCTCGTGGGCCAGCTCCGATTCGCGGCCACGATCCAGGATCTGCGCACGGTGATCGTGTTGCACCGTCAGCTTGCCCAGGAGCGGTCACGATCGAAGCCCTGGTTCGTGCTCCCCGGGAAGAAGCCGCTCGGGCATGCCTGTTGGCGGAGGGACTGGCAGGGGATCCTGCGCTGGCCGCCGTCGCGGGTCGGGCGCGTCGTCGCTCTCGGTGTCGTCGCCGGCCTCTGCGCCTACGGCACGTGGCGCGGCACGACGCCGCTCGTGATCGTGGCCGGCATCGCGTTGTTCATCGCCGCGCTCGATGCGATCGAGCCGCTCGCCCAGGAGATCGACCATCCGGATCGGGCGCAAGGGGTCCCGATCGAGCGCGGCGAGCTGTACCTGCGCCACCTCGCGGTCCCGGTTGCGGTGATGGCGATCGCCGGCCTGATCGGGCTCGCGGCCGCCGCGGTGCTGGACCCGGCGCCGGGCCTGCTCCTCGTCGGCGCGATCACGATCGTCCCGGTCGCGTTCGCCGGTGCGGCGGCGGCGGCGTTCGCCGTGGTGCTCGGTGCGCCGAAGGTCGCGAGCGGTCTCACGCTGTCGTTTCCCGAGGGTGCGACGATCGGGCTCATCCTGCGCCAGGCGTTCCCGCCGTTCCTGGTCGCGCTCGCCGTCGCCCCCGTCATTGCCGCGCGGGAAGCGGTGCACCAGCACGGCGACCCGATCGCGATCGCCGCGCTGGCCACGGTGCCGGCGATCGTCATCGTGGGCGGCATCCTTGCATTCCTTCGCACCCGGAAGTCGGTGACATTCTGATGGCTGTTCTCGTGGCGGATGAGCTGACCAAGGAGTACGGCGACGTCATCGCGCTCGCCGACTTCAAGCTCTCCGTGAATGGCGGTGAGCTGGTCGCGCTGGTGGGTCACAACGGTTCGGGGAAGTCCACGTTCCTCCGTCTCGTCGCGGGCCTGCTCGAGCCGAGCGACGGCGTGCTCGTCGTGGCGAACGCGCCCGCCGGATCGATCACGGCTCGATCCGAGGTGTCGTTCATACCCGACGAGCCGGTGTTGTACGACGACCTCAGTGTCAACGAGCACATCGAGTTCACTGCCCGGTTGCACGGTGAGCTCGACTGGCCCGACCGGGCGGATGCGCTCCTGGATCTGTTGGGGCTGACGGCGCGTGCCAACGATCTGCCGTCCAGGTTCAGCCGCGGTCTCCGCCAGAAGACGTCGCTCGTGCTCGGTCTCGTGCGACCGTTCTCGATCCTGCTCGTCGACGAACCGTTCGTCGGGCTGGATCCGCACGGGCAGGTCGCGCTCACCGAGCTTCTCGTCGAAGCTGCGTCGGCCGGTGCGGCGGTGCTCGTCGCGACCCACCAGCTGAGCTTCCTCGAACACGCGACCCGCTGCGTCGCGTTGCGCGACGGCCACACCGAGTTCCAGGGCGCAATCGACCTCCCCCGCATCCAGTCCCTCCTCGGCTAGCTCCCCCACTCGTTTCGGGGAGTAATTCGGTCGCCATAGCGACCGTGAGGCACCCCGAAACGGGTCAGTCGGGCGGGGAGAGGGTGGTGGCGTCGACGATCGCCTTCGCGGTGTCGG
The DNA here is from genome assembly GCA_963770095.1 of uncultured Acidimicrobiia bacterium. Lineage (GTDB taxonomy): Bacteria > Actinomycetota > Acidimicrobiia > IMCC26256 > JAENVU01 > Chersky-806. Next base: position 572,646 of record CAVYOO010000002.1, on the reverse strand, counting down.
GACTGCCGCTCGGGTCGCAGACGACCTTGACCGCGTCGCTGTCGGTGGCCCGGCCACTCCAGGTCAGACCGCTCGCGTAGGCGCTCCAGGGGTGTGGTCCGCCGCCCTGGCCGCCGTCGTAGGTGCTACTCACCTCGCACACGCCGGTCGGGGTGCGGAGGAGGACACGGACCGTTTGGCTTCTGTCGACGTACGACGAGTCGGACATCGTGAAACCGTCCGGAAGGGTGAGCTTCATCACCCCGACCTGCAGCGTCGGTGATTGAGCCAACCCCTGCGGACTGATCCGCGCGAATCGGCTCTGGCCGTCAGGAGTCATGCCGTAGGCGTACATCACCGTCTGGTCCTCGGGCCCGCGCGCGAACGCCACCGCGGCGCCCTCTCCCCAGAACGCCAGCTCGTCCTTCGGCACGGGGACCCAGCGGTTGTCCACCAGGATCGCGAGTGCGTCGTTCGTCGACGCGACGGTAACGCCCGGTGCCGACGTGAGGAACGGTTGGTCGTCGAAGAACCGCGGGGAACCGACGGGAGGACCCGCCAGTCGTCGGAATCGTGCCGGTAGGTCACGACATGGCGCTTGTGGTCGGCGACGATCACGATGTCGCCGTCGTGATCCGCGGAGAGTGCGGTCGCGTCGAGTGACGAGGGCGGCGCAGGCAGGATGCGCCAGGAGTCGCTCGACGGGTTGTACGCAGTCGCCGCGGTTTCGCCGGACGGTTGCTTGCCGACGACGACGACCTCGAAACCGTTCCACGCAGCTACCGGTCGCGCCAGGGGGAGTGGGGATGGCGGAAGCAGGCGCCAGTTCCCCGACTCGACATCGAGCGCGCCGTTCGCGCTGATGCTCACCACCTCGGCGCCAGTGTTCGTGAGGTCGGTGACGGTGCCCGGCGCGTTCTCCAACTGGGTCCAGACGTTCCGCTCGGGCTGCCACATCGCGGTGTTCGTGCCGCGGGTGATCAGGACCCCTTTCGAGGTCGCCACCGCGTGCGGGGTCAGACGGTTCGCGGGCAAGGGTGAGTCCGACATGCGGCGCCACACGCCGGTCGCCGGCTCGTAGTACGCGCCGTCGGCGAACTGACGGTCGGGCCCGGTCAGCCCGTGGTTGACCGGCTCGATCGCCCCACCCCAGACGACGACTTCCTTCCCGGTCCACGCAACCGCGGCACCGACGCGCGGCTCGAGCGGACCCGCGTCGAGCAGGGTCACGCCGGCGCGAGCGCTGGTCTCGGTCGGTGGCGCCGGGGGGACGGTCGGAGTGGTCGGAATCGTGGGGGCCGTCGGACCCGGGTCCGTCGCCGGTGGCGAGTCGGAGCTCGTGGCCGCGGTGACGGCCCAGAAGCCGCCTGCGAGCAGGACGACGAGCGCGGCGACGGCGAGCACCGGTTGCCACACGGGTCGGCGCGGGCGTGGTGGTTCGGTGGCGACTGATCCGATCGCATTCGCGGGGAGCGCGTCAACGGTCTCGGTCACCGCTTCGGCGTAGCGGCGCAGCTGGTCGGTCACGTCAGGCACGGGTCTGTACCTCCAGGTCCCGCCGCAGGGTCTCGAGCGCGCGGCTGACATGCGTTCCGATCGCCGACGCGCTGACGCCGAGCGCGTCGGCCGTCTCGGCGTACGTCCATCCGCACGCGTGGACGAGCCAGACCGCGTTGCGTTGGCGTTCGGGCAGCGCGAGCAGGGCGGGGACGAGTGCGGGCTCGACGTCCGGGATGCGAAGTGACTCGGGAGAGGGAAGGCGCGGCTCGTTGCGCTTGCGCGTCCGGGACTGGCCGACCCGGAACAGGTAGCCCGCCGGATTGTCCATGTCCTGCACCTCGGTCCAGTGCTCCCACGCGTAGGCGAGTGCCTCGGCGACTGCCTCCTGGGCTCCGTCGACGCCTCGACAGCCGATCAGCGCGGCGTCGCAACCGGGGCTCGACCTCGCGGACGAACTCCTCGAAGTCCGTCACCACTTCCCCAACCCCCATTGCGCGCCCCCTTCGAGAGAAGAGAGCGCCCGACCCGACAATCGCGCCACAAGAAACTGGTTTCGGGGCGTAATTCGGTCGCTATAGCGACGCGTTCGCGCCCCGAAACGGGTCATGGCGGGGGTTGGAGGGCGGTGAGGGCGGCGAGCTGCTCGAGGTAATGCTCGGGGGAGTGGTGGACGAAGCGAGCCGCGAGCGCGGTCGCGCCGATCGCCCGGTATCGGTCCAGCTGCTCGGCGACCCGATCGGGTTCCTCCATGGGGTCGAGTGGCCGGTCGTTCTGGACGATGACGTCGAGCGGAGCGTCCCGCGCCGCCCACGCCTCGGTGTCGCGCGCCCGAGCGAGCGCCGCATCGAGCTCCGCAGTTCGTAGCCCGAACGGCGCCCAGCCGTCGGCCAGCTCGACGGCTCGCCGCAGCGAACGGCCCGTCCGTCCACCCACCCAGATCGGCACGCGGGATTGCACCGCGGGTGGGTCGACCACGAACCCGCCGAACGTGAAGTACTCGCCGTCGTACTCCGGTTCGGACTCACCCAGTGACGCGCGCAGCGCGCGGATTGCGTCGTCGCCGATCTCGCCGCGTCCTTCGAACTCGGCACCGAGGAGCACGAACTCGTCCTCGAGCGAACCGACGCCGACGCCGAGCACGAGCCGGCCGGCACTCACCTGATCGAGCGTTCCGTAGCGCTTCGCGATCGCGAGCGGGTGGTGGTAGCCGAGCACCAGCACGAACGTTGCGAACCGGATCCGCGTCGTGCGCGCCGCGAGGTAGCCGAAGGTCGAGAGCGGGTCCCAGTACGTCGCGCCGCGCGTCGGCGCCACCTCGGTCGGGACCGCGACGTGCTCGCTGCAGGTGCAGAAGTCGTAGCCCAGACGGTCGGCTTCCTCAACGACGCGCGCGATCTCCTCGATGCCCGCCGCCGCCTCCCAGCGGGCGTGCGCGCCCGGAAGCCGCGTGACGACCGGCGTCACGATCCCGAGCCGCACGTCTACTCCGACCCGGGCCCCGGCGCGAAATGGTCCGCGAGGCACTGCGCCGGCCCGTCCCAGTCGTGCGCGGTTAACGACCGCAGGTACCGCTCGACGACCTGACCCGTCACGCCCGGCAGCGTACGCACTCGTCGCCCCCGTGTTTGTTGCGTTCGGCTCCCCTGGGGAACCTTCTGCAACAGACGCGGCGGGGAGGTGGTGCGTCCCGGCCGGCTTGACCTTCGAGTCGGATCGAAGGTTTACGGTGAGGGCATGGAAGCTGGACTCAAGATCGCGGAGGTCGCTCGCCGCAGCGGCTTCGCGCCGACCACGTTGCGGTACTACGAGGAGATCGGGCTCGTCACACCGATGACCCGGACCCCGGCCGGCTACCGGTTGTACGACGAGGCGGCGTTGGATCGTCTCGCGTTCATCGGCCGGGCGAAGCAGCTCGGCTGTTCCCTCGACGAGATCGCGGACCTCGTGACCGTCCGCGATGGCGGGAGCTGTGCGCCGGTGCAAGCGCACCTGCGCCCGCTCCTCGACTCGAAGATCGACGCGGCGCAGGCGCAGGCCACGGAGCTGATCGCACTCACGGCGCAGCTGCAACAGGCGCGATACGGGCTCGACCATCACACGCCCGATGGGCCCTGCGACGACACCTGTGGTTGCACGACGGAGCACGCGCGGGCTGTCGCCGTCGCACTCACGCCCGGGCCGAGCGACGCCGAGCCCATCGCCTGCACGCTCGACGGCTCACAGATGCCGGACCGGATGGCGGAGTGGCAGACCGTGCTCGGCAACGTGTCCACCCGGATGGCAGTCCCGGGCGGGATTCGCCTGACGTTCGGCGCCGACGTGCCGCTCGGAGAGATCGCGCGACTCATTGCCGCCGAGCAGGACTGTTGCCGCTTCTTCTCGTTCACGATCACCGTGGACGAACGCGGCACCGCGCTCGAGGTGCGTGCCCCGGACGACGCGATGCCCGTCGTCGAAGCAGTGTTCGGCGCCCCTACTTGCGGGGAAGCTTGATCGCCTTCTTGGCGATGATGTTCTTCTGGATCTCGGTCGCGCCGGCGCCGATCGAGGTGTAGCGCTGCCAGGAGTAATTGCGGGTCCAGGTGCCGCCGTCGATCGCGTCGGGGCCGCCCTTGCCGAGGATGCCCGCGGCGCCGAGTAGGTCGACCGCGAGCTCCGCCAACGTCTGGCTGATCTTGGACCACTGGAGCTTCGCGAGCGGCACCTCGGGCCAGTTGGGCTGACCCTTGATGATCTTCGTCAGGGCGCGGTAGTTGAGCAGCCGCGTGTAGCTCGATGTCGGTGAACGCCCGGGCGATCCGCTCACGTAGCTCCGGGTCCTCCAACGCATCGGGGTTCACCGCGTGCGCGGCCGAGATCATCGACTTCAGGTCCGAGGCCATCGTGATGGAGAGGCCGGCAGTGCCGACGCGCTCGTGGCCGAGCGTGCTCATCGCGACCTGCCAGCCTTCGCCCTCGCTCGCCGAGCCGGCAGTCGATCGGGATCTCCGCGTCGGTGAACCACACCTCGTTGAGCATGCTGTCGCCGGTGATGTCACGGATCGGGCGGCACTCGATGCCGGGCGTCTCCATGTCGATGATGAACGCGGTGATGCCCTCGTGCTTCGCACCTCGGTCGATCGCCGTCGGGTCGGTCCGCAGCAGGAACAGGCCCCAGTCGGCGAGGTGCGCGGTCGAGATCCAGTCTTCTGCCCGTTCACGACGTACTCGTCGCCGTCGAGGATCGCGATCGTGCGCATGTTGGCGAGGTCCGAACCGGCCTCCGGCTCGCTGAACCCCTGGCACCAGTGCTCGTCGGCGTTGAGGATGCAGGGCAGCCATCGCTGCTTGCTGCTCCGTCGGTGCCCCACTTGATGATCATTGGGCCGATCTGCCAGATGCCGTTGGGTTGTAGATCCCCGGCGCGCGTACCCGCGCCATCTCCTCGGCATACATCGACGTTCTGGACGGGCGTGGCCTCGCGACCGTTCCAATCCTTCGGCCAGTTGATCGCCGCCCACCGGCCTTCGTTGAGCCGGCGCTGCCAGTCCTTGCGTCGCTCCTGGGTCCGGTCGAAGCCCGACTGCCGCCGGCCGGCCGCCGCTCGGATCTTCGTCGCAGTCCCAGGCTCGCGAGGAACTTCGGCAGGTTCTCGTCGAGCCACGCCCGCAGCTCGTCGCGGAACGCCTGTCCTCGGCGGTGAAGGAGAATCCATAACCGGTTCGAAACTAACATCGCGTGTCAGGTTTCTCCGAGAGCCTCCGGTCCCTTGGATTTCACCTTTCAGCGACGATCAAGACGCGCTCCGCGCGCGTCGGTCCGCGAGCTTCCTCGCCGATCGCTCGCCCAGCCACGTACGTGCGGGAGATGGGCGACGACGAGCGAGGGTTCACCGATGAGCTCTGGGGCAAGCTGGCGGGGCTCGGCTGGACCGGCATGCTCGTTCCCGAGACGAACGGGCGGCCTCGGCCTGAGTCTCGTCGACGCCGGCCGTCGTGCTCGAGGAGATGGGGCGCGTCCCGCTCCCGGGGCCGTTCTTCTCGTCGGCGATCGACGCAACGCTTGCGGCGCGCCGCCTCGGTGCGTTCGATCTCCTCGCGCCACTCGCCGACGGTTCCCGTCCGGGGCACGATCGCGCTCGACGAGCTCGGGCACGACGACCCGTCGACCGGATCGTACCCGCGCCCGGCGCAAGGGTGCGGACTGGGTGCTCTCAGGGCCGAAGCCGCTCGTGCTCGACGGCCACACCGCGGACTGGGTGATCGTCGTCGGCGCGCACGCAAGAAGGGCATCGGGCTCCTTCCTGCTCGAGAGCCCGACCGCGGAAGCTGTTCCGGCTGATGGACCCGACCCGCAAGGCGGCGCGTCATCGTGCTCGACGAGCGCCCGGCGGTGCCCGTCGGCCCGCTCGGCGACCAGACCAGGGATCTGGCGGCGGGTCGTCGGACGACGCCGCCGTCGGTGCTCTCGGCCGAGCTCGTCGGCGTGTGCGAAGCCGCGCTGAGATGGCGACCGAATACTCCAAAGCCCGGGTGCAGTTCGACCAGCCGATCGCGAGCTCCAGGCCATCCGCCACAAGATCGTCGACATGCTGCACCGGCTGGAGCTGGGCGGGTCGGCGACGCACTTCGCCGGCGTGGACGCTCCGACGTTGACGATCCGAACCGCTGCGCGCGCCGCGCGCCATGGCGAAGGGCTCGTGGCCGAGGCCGCAGTGTTCATCTCCGGCGAGGACATCCAGGTCCACGGCGGCGTCGGGTTCACCTGGGACTGCGACGCGCACCTTACTACAAGCGGGCGAAGATGAACGACGCGCTGCTCGGCTACCAGGGCTGGCAGCGCCAGCGCATCGCCGATCTCGTCCTCGACGTGCCCTGACCCGGCTCCCGCTGACGTTCTCGGCACGTGAGACCGGTCCGGACAGTTCACCTGCCGAGGTCTGTCGCTCGGGACGCCGTCGCCGAGCACGTTCGTCCCGGGGACGCGCTCGCATCTCCTGGTCGGGCACACCCGCTGGACGGCCGCCGCCCGCGAGGTCGTGCGCCAGTGGTGGGGGAGGGACCCGCGGTTCACGCTCGTGATGCTCAGCCTCTCGAGCCTGGGAACGCTGTTCTTCAAGCGGCGGGCTCGTCGAGAAGGTCGTGACCGGGTACTCGGGCGACACGTTCCCGAACTTCACGCCGAACCCGATCTTCGCCCGGGCGTACCGAGTCGGGGCGAGGTCGAGGTGGAGCACTGGTCCTTCCTTGCCTTCGCGCAGCGGCTCGAGGCGGCGGCGTGCAACCTCCCGGCCGTCGTCACCCGCTCGATCGGCGGCTCGTCGATGGAAGGAACGACGGTTCGCGGTGGTCGATTCACCTTTCGGCGAGGTCGGGCTGCTTCGCCACGTCGCACCCGGACGTGGCGATCCTGCATGCGCCCGTCGCCGACGGCAGGGAAACGTTGCGCTCGCGTCCGCCGCTGCTCGAAGGCGTGCGTGGGGCGCGCTCGCCGCACGCCGGGGCGCGATCGTCACCGTCGAGCAGATCGTCGCCGTCGCGCCCGTGGTCGCACGGCTCGTCCGCATTCCTGCACACAAGGTGCTCGCCGTCTGCGAAGCGGCGATGGGCGCGCATCCCGGGCGGCTTGTCCACGATGACCTGCCGGTCGACGGGTACGGCGAGGACTACGAGTTCTGGGTCGATGCCCGGGCAGCGACCCGCGGCGACAACTACGACTCGTGGATCGACCACTGGGTCCTCGGACCTCGACGACGCACGCACGAGTATCTGGAGCAGTCTCGGGCGCCGAGCGGATCGCCGCGCTGCGGGCCAAGGGGCGTCCCGACTCGTGGCGGCACGACGTGGAGCTCCACCCACCTGACCTCGAGGCACCGGTCAACGCGTGGGAGCTCGCCGCGACCTTCGGCGCCCGCCATCTCGCCGGATCGCGTCGCCGCGCTCGGCGCCGACGCCGTGCTCGCGGGAGCCGGCGTCGCGAACCTTGCGGCATGGCTGGGCGTCGACCTGGCCCGGGCCGCCGGTGAGGACGACGTGCAGCTCACCGCGGAGATCGGGCTCTGGGGCTACGAGCCGACGCTCGGAGACCCGTTCGTCCTGAACCACCGCAACTTCCCGTCCGCCACGATGCTGGGTGACGCCGCGTTGGTGCTGCAGACCCTCGTCGGCGGTCCCGGCACGGTGACGATCGGTTGTCTCGGCGGCGCGCAGGTCGATCGGTACGGGAACGTGAACTCGACGGAAATTCCTGGTGGTCCGTTCCTCGTGGGGTCGGGCGGCGGCAATGATGTCGCGAGTGTCGCGGCCGAAGTGGTCGTCGTCGCCACGCTCACACCTCAGCGCACCCCGCCCGAGTGCGGGTACATCACATCGCCGGGTCGCGCCGTGCGCGCCCTGGTGACGGATCTCGGGACGGCTCGAGAAGCCCGATCAGCGACGGGGAGCTCGAGCTCCGGCGGGGCTGGTCCCGGAGTCGAGACCGCGCCGCTCGGCTGGGACCTTGCAGTGGCCGCCGACGTCGAGCGAGCTCCGCCGCCGCGTGACGGATCGCCGCCCTGCGCCGCTGGTACCCGCGAGCGATCTCGAAGAGCTGCGCGATGTCACCCTCCGGAGCTCTTTCTTCACCAGGAGACTCGCAGCGCTGCGCCGCTGGGATCCCCGGGGATCGGTTTCATCGCCGTTCGGCTAGTTCGCCGTGTGGAGCGCCCCTGCGGGGCGGGCTTATGGCCCGGGTCGTGCTGGAAAACGTGACCGAGCAATTCGGAGACGTTCGTCGCCGTGCCGCGACCTGTCACCCTCGAAGTCTCCGACCATGAGTTCCTGGTCCTCCTCGGGCCCGTCGGGGTGTGGGAAGTCCACTGCGCTGCGGATGGTGGCCGGGCTGGAGGACCCGACGTCGGGAACGATCGAGGATCGGCGACCGGATCGTGGACGACGTCGAGGCGAAGGACCGCAACGTCGCCATGGTCTTCCAGAGCTACGCGCTCTACCCGCACATGTCGGTGCGCAAGAACATCGAGTTCCCGTTGCGGACCCGCAAGGTCGGCGGAGGAGCGCGAAAGCTCATGCCTGGAAGCCGCGGACACCCTCGGGCTTGATGACCTGCTGGACCGCAAGCCCGCACAGCTCTCGGGTGGGCAACGTCAACGGGTTGCGCTGGCCCGCGCCATCGTGCGGCGCCCGCGACGCGTTCCTGATGGACGAGCCGCTCTCGAACCTCGACGCGAAGCTCCGCGTGCAGACGCGTGCCGAGCTGGTCGAGCTCCAGCGCCGGCTCGAAGCCACCGTCCTCTACGTGACGCACGACCAGGTCGAGGCGATGACGATGGGCAACCGCATCGCCATCTTGAAGGACGGGCGTGTTCCAGCAGGTCGGGCCGCCACAGGCGGTCTACGAGCGGCCGGCGAACCTGTTCGTGGGTCGGTTCATCGGGAACCCGCCGATGAACACGATCACGGGCGACGTGACGCGGACGGCGACGGGCTCGAGCTCGCGGCTCCCCGGCAACCGCGTCCCGCTTCCGGCCCCCTACGCGAAGGCCATCGCCGATGCCGGCCTGACCGCGGTGGTCCTCGGGGTCCGCCCGGAGCACCTGCAGCTGGACGGCGAGGGATTGCTTCCGGCGACCGTGTCGGTGATCGAGTCCCTCGGCCACGAGCGCCACGTGATCTGCCGGCTCGAGGACGGGCAGATGGTGATCGTGCGCCAGCAGTCTTCCGAGCCTGCGCCCGGTGAGGGTTCGATGGTTCGGCTCGCGGCCGACCAGCACCATCTGCACATCTTCGACGAACACACCGAGCGGCGGATCGAGCCGGCGTGAGCTTCACGGGGGACTCGGGCACGCTCGGTGCGCTGGCCGATGTCGGGGAAGCCGAGACGGTCGTCGAAGAACCGGTGCGACGGCGGGGCAAGCGGTTCGGCCGGCGGCGACGCCGGGAGATCGGGCTCGCCTACCTGCTGCTCCTGCCGTCGTTGCTGATCTTCGGAGTGTTCGTCTTCTATCCGTTCTTCAAGAACTTCTATCTCGGCTTCTACAAGACGCCGCCCTTTCCCGGGCCTTCCGTCGCGCTACGTCGGCCTCGACCAGTACCGGGACGTCCTGAGCTCGCCGGACTTCATCGACAGCCTCAAGACGACGGTCGGCTTCGCGTTGCTCACCGTACCGGCAGGCATCGTGCTCGGACTCGGACTCGCGGTCCTCGCGCACCAGAAGCTGCGCGGCGTCGGCGTCTACCGCACCTTCTTCTCGTCGACCGTGGCCACTTCGGTCGCGGTCGCGGCGGTGATCTTCGGGACGCTGTTCAACCCCGTCGTCGGGTTGCTGCCCTGGATCGGCATCGATCCGAAACCGCCGATCCTCGACAATCCCGATCTCGCGCTCTTCGGCGTGGCGATCATCACGATCTGGCAGACCCTCGGCATCACGTTCATCCTGATGTCGTCCGGGCTGCAGGCCATCCCCGACGAGCTGCACGAGGCGGCCCAGATCGACGGCGCCGGCCCGTTCCGCCGGTTCTGGCGGGTCACGCTCCCGCTGCTGTCGCCGACGATCTTCTTCGCCGTGGTCGTCGGCTCGATCTTCGCGTTCCAGACGTTCGGCCAGATCGACATCCTCACCCAGGGCGGCCCGCTGCGGCGCACCAACGTCCTGACGTACTTCATCTACAAGACGCTGCGCCAGGACAACAACGACGGCAAGGCCGCGGTGTTGGCGATCGCGCTGTTCTCGATCACGTTCGTGCTGACGTTGATCCAGTTGCGCGTGCTCGAGAAACGGGTGCACTATGGCCGATAGCTCCGGGACACGGCCGAAAGCGCGACGGAGTCGCATCGCCGGGAAGGCGCTGCGCTACTTCCTGCTCACCGTGCTCGCGTTCGTCATCATCTTCCCGCTCTACATGACGGTGGTGAACTCTCTGCTCAGGCCGAGCCAGATCGCGGCACGCCCGCCGACGTTCTTCCCCACCAGTCCCGATTGGAGCAGCTACAGCGAGGCCTGGACCGACGGGAACATGTCTCGCTACCTCGTGAACAGCGCGATCCAGACTGGCACTGATCACGGTCGGCCAGGTCGTCACTGCGATCCTCGCCGGCTACGCGTTCGCGTTCCTCGAGTTCCCGCTCAAACGGACGCTCTTCGTCGTGTTCCTCACGACACTCATGGTGCCGTTCGAGATCACGATCGTCACCAACCTCGCCACCATCAACACGCTCGGCTGGTACGACACGTACCAGGGCCTCGCCGTCCCGTTCCTGGCCACCGGCTTCGGCGCGTTCCTGCTGCGCCAGGCCTTCCTCCAGGTGCCGCGAGGACCTGCAGGACGCCGCGTCGCTCGACGGGTACGGGCACTGGCGGTTCATGACCCGGGTCGCGGTTCCGCTCGCCCGGCCCGACGGTCGCCGCCCTGACCGTCTTCGCGTTCCTCGGAGCCTGGAACCAGTACCTCTGGCCGCTGCTGGTCACGAAGGACGACAAGTCCCGAACCGTGCAGATCGGGCTGAAGCAGCTGCGCGCGACCAGCGTCGACCAGGTGAACGTCACGTTCGCGGGCGTGATCATCGCGGCCCTGCCGCTCGTGATCCTCTTGCTCGTCTTCCAGAAGCAGCTGGTGCGCGGTCTCACCGCCGGCGCCGTGAAAGGCTGACCCCGCCCGGCTCGCCCGGCGCCTACCCCGGAGTGTGAATCGAATGACTCGATCTCCTCCGCGTCCTCGCCATCAGCGTGGTCGGCATGCTCATCCTCTCGGCCTGCGGAGGAGGAGGGAGTGACAGCGGAGGCGGTGGCGCGAGCGCCGGCAACCTCCCGGCGTGCCCGTTGGACGCGCTCACCAAGGCGACCAAGCCGGTGCAGATCACGTTCTGGCATGCCATGACCCGAGCCAACGAAGAGGTCCTGCAGTCGCTGACCGATCGATTCAACTCGTCGCAGTCAGACGTGAAGGTCACGATCGTGAACCAGATCGGCTACAAGGAGAACCTCGAGAAGTACCGCGCCGGCCTCGGCGGCACCGATCTTCCCGACGTGATCCAGGTCGAGGACACGGCGACCCAGCAGATGATCGACACCCAGTCGATCCTCCCGGTGCCAGAGCTGCATCAAAGCCGACAAGTACAACACCTCGGACTTCGTGAAGCGGGTGCTCGACCGATACACGGTGGACGACGTCCTCTGGCCGATGCCGTTCAACGTCTCCAACCCGGTCTTCTTCTACGACAAGAACGCGTTCCGAGATGCCGGGCTCGACCCGGAGAAGCCACCGACGACTCTGGAGGGGTCAAGACCGACGCGCTCAAGATCAAGGCGCTGCCGCAGTACGAAGCAGGATTCGGCATGAAGCTCGACCCGTGGTACCTCGAGCAGTGGTCGGCGAAGGCGGACGAGCTCGTACGTCAACCAGGAGAACGGCCGCAAGGCCCGTGCGACGAAGACCGTGTTCGACGGCCAGACCGGTCTGACGATCTTCTCGTGGATGGACGACATGGTGAAGAGCGGCGCGGCCAAGACGAACCTCGCCGACGGGCCGAGCCAGTACGACAACCTGCTGGGGATCCGGAGCAAGGCCGTCGGCATGTCGATCGACTCGTCGGCGACGCTCGGCACGATCACGCAGGTGTTCGCCCAGGGCGAGAGCGGCGGGGTCGAGCTCGGGGTCGCGCCGATGCCCGGTCCGCCCGGGGACGGGGGTGTGCTGGTCGGGGGCGGCGCGCTGTACATCGTGAAGAAGTCGGCTCCCGAGAAGCAGGCGGCGGTCTGGGAGTACCTCAAGTTCCTGGTCGACCCGCAGGTCCAGGCCGACTGGGCCGCGGGTACCGGCTACGTGCCGATCCGCAAGTCATCGGTGGACCTGCCCGCGATCCAACAACTGTGGGCGACGACACCGGGGTACAAGGTCGCCTACGACCAGCTGATCTCGGGCAAGGACGACATCGCGACCCAGGGACCCGTGATCGGGGCCTACCAGGGCGTGCGCGACGCGGTGCTGGCGGGGGAACAGGAGATGTTCACCCAGGGCAAGTCGCCCGCCGCGGCACTGAAGAACGCGGCGAGCCAGTCCGACACCGCAATGCGGGAGTACAACTCGCGGATCACGGGCTAGCGATGCGCGCCCGGGTGTTCCTCGCGTCCGCGGCCGTCCTCACGGTCGCGCTCGGCGCGTGTGGTGGGGGTGGCGGGGACGGTTCGTCGTCCGGTCCGTCGGGCTGCCCGCTCGACGCGCTGGCCAAGGCCAAGAGCCCGGTGGAGATCAAGTTCTGGCATGCCCAGGCCCGCGCCAACCTCGACGAGCTGAAGCGCCAGACCGATCTCTTCAACGCGTCCCAGTCGAAGGTGCGGGTCAAGCTGGTCGACCAGACCGGCTACGTGGAGTCGCTACAGAAGTACAAGGCCGGGCTCGAGAGTGGTGATCTTCCCGATCTCGCGCAGTTCGAGGAGACCGCGGTGCAGACACTGCTGGACTCGCGCAGCACCGTCACGCTCCAGGACTGCGTGGATCGTGACCACTACGACCTCTCGGACTTCATTCCCCGAACGATCAGCTACTACACGGTCGACGGAAAGCTCCGCGCGCTGCCGTGGCCGGTGTCGAATCCGATCCTGATGTACGACAAGTCGAAGTTCCGAGCGGCTGGTCTCGACCCCGAGAAGCCGCCGGCGACGCTCGAGGAGGTGCGTCAGATGTCTCGCACGATCGTCGCGAGGGGTGCGGCGAAGTACGGGATCGCGCTCCGGACCCAGGACTACTTCAACGAGTTCTTCTACGCGAAGGCCGGCCAGCCGTACGTGAACAACGACGGCGGGCGGAAGGGTCGGGCCACGAAGGCGCTGCTCGACAACCCCACCGGCCGCAAGATCTGGACCTGGTGGAAGGACATGGTCGTTTCCGGCCTCGCCTTCAACACCGGATCGGCCGCGGGGAACTTCGATCACCTGCTCGCGATCGGCACCGGCGACGCCGCCATGTCCATCGACGCGTCGGGTTCGCTGGGTCCCATCCTGCAGGTGTTGAACAGCGGGCAGTACCCGGATGTGGAGCTCGCGGCGGGCCCGCTCCCGAGTCTCGACGCCGGTGGTGGGGTTCCCGTCGGCGACGGCTCGCTGTGGATCTCGAACCGCGTCGCGCCGGCGAAGCAGGCCGCGGCCTGGGAGTACGCGAAGTTCCTGGAGGCGCCGAAGCAGCAGGCGGCGCTGGCGGCGGCTACGGGCTACGTGCCGGTGCGGAAGTCGGCGGTGGAGTTTCCCGAGGTGCAGGCCTTCTGGGCCAAGGAACCGGCGTTTCGCGTGCCCTACGACCAGTTGCTCCAGCCCGGTGGGCGCGCGGCGGACGGTTCGGTGATCGGCAACTACCAAGGGGTACGTGACGCGGTGCGCGACGGCCTGACCGCGATGCTCACGCAGGGCAAACCAGTCGACGAGGCGCTCGCCGATGCCCAGCGAAACGCGGATGCCGCCATCCGGGACTACAACGAGCGCATCGCGGGCTGACCCGTCCCGCGTCGGTTGCGTTTGGTTCCCTCAGAGATCCGAATGCAACAATCGGCGGAGAGGTCAGCGGGTCAGGATGGTGACGCTGGCGTTGGCGCCGCGACCGACCGTGTGCGCGAGCCCGACGCGCGCACCCTCCACCTGACGCGGGCCGGCCGCGCCGCGGAGCTGTTCCACGAGCTCGACGACCTGGCCGAGCCCCGACGCGCCGAGGGGCTCGCCCTTGGAGAGCAGCCCACCCGAAGGGTTCACGGGACGACGACCACCGGGCGCGGCGTCGCCGGCATCGAGGATGGCCCGCTGCCCGCCCCGCGCGCACAGCCCGAGCTCCTCCCACGCGAGCAGCTCCCGCGCCGCGTCGGTGTCCTGGCACTCGACGACATCGATGTCGTCGGGCCCGATGCCGGCTTCGGCGTACGCATCGTCCGCGGCGAGGGTGGTCGGGGGAGCGATCGCCGAGTCGTCGACGCCCGAGAGGGGAGTGGCCTCACCGAGGACGCTGCCCGGAAGGTGTGACCGCAAGACTGCCGACGCCAGCGTCACCCGGTCGCCCGCTCCGCCGGTCGCCCGCCGCAGCACGACCGCCGCGGCGCCTTCGTTCGGGGAGCACAACATGAAGAGGTGCAGAGGGTCGCAGACCACTCTCGACGCCAGGACCTCCTCGGCGGTGATCTCCTTGCGGAACATCGCGTTCGGGTTGTGCACGCCGTTGCGCCGGTTCTTCACGACCACGCGGGCGAGATCGTCCTTCGTGAGCCCGGCCTCGCGGAGGAGCCGCTGCGCACGCAACGCGAAGTACGCGGGGGTGGCCGCGAGCCCGGCCTCTTCCCGCCACGGTTCGAAGAAGCTCGACCGGATGATGCCCTTCGGCATCTTCTCCATCCCGAACACGAGGACGCAGTCGTGCTGGCCCGCCCGGATCGCACCGGCTGCAAGCTGCAACGCGGCGGCCCCGCTCGCGCAGCCGGCTTCGATGTCCACGATCGGGATGCCGGTGAGCGCGAGCTCTCCGAGGACCTTGTGGCCGGCCGCGACCCCTGCGTACGCGGTCCCGCAGAACGCCGCCTGGAATCCGCCGCGCCCGACACCGGCCTCGGCCAGGGCGGCGCGCACCGCGGTGACCCCCATGTCCGTGACCGAGCGGTCCTCGAAGCGACCGAAGGGATGGATGCCGACACCGGCGACTTCGACCGTGATGTCGCTCATGGTGCGAACTCCCAGGTCTCGATCTCGGTGCCGTCGTCCGTGGTGTGCAGCGGGACGATTCGCAGCCGCATCGGGAGCCCGTGCGTGTACGCGTCGACCGGTGCCGCGAGACGGGTGATCACGCGCACTCCCTCGGGCAGCTCAACGATCCCGAAGCCGAACGGCACGGCGCCGCGGTACCCGGGTGGTGCTGCCGTTACCGTGGTCCAACCCCAGAGGGTGCCGGTGTCGGACAGTGCGACATCACTGAAGCGCTCCGACCCGCAGTACGGGCAGGTGGTCGCACGGGGGAAGGCGTGCCGGCCGCACTCGTCGCACCGGATGCCGAGCAACGCCGGCGGGTCGGATCGGAACAGGCCGGAGTGGATCGGACGCGCGCTCGACAGGATCCCCCGGGCCCGCAGCGCCTCGAGCTCGGCCCGCTCGAGGCCGATCGACGTTGCCAGGACGTCTGCGGTGTGCTCGCCCAGTCTCGGTGCACCCGCGGGAGCCGACTGTGGCTCGCCGACGAACCGCGGGTACGGCGCTTGCTGGCGCATCGGGCCCGCGACCGGGTCGTCGATGGTCATGAGGTCACCACGGGACTCGAAGTGGGGATCCCCGAACATGTCGGCCGCGGTGTAGGCCGTCGCCACGGGGACATCGTGCTCGACGCACGCGGCCTCGAGCTCCGCGGCCGGGCGGGTCTGGGTCCAGGCCGCCACGATGCCGTTGATCTCGTCGCTGCGCGCGGCCCGGTCGGCGAGCCGCGCGAACCGCGGGTCGTCGACCAGCTCGGGCTGGTGCATCGCCCGGCACAGGCGCGCGAAGTTCGCGTCAGAGCCGGCGACGATGCAGACGTACTTGCCGTCTGCGGTCGGGTAGTTGTCGAGCGGTGCGCTGTTCGCGAGGCGGTTTCCCTCGCGGTTGCGCACCACGCCCAGTCGGTCGTAGGCGGCGATCGTCCACTCGAGCACCCGGAGCGAGGCGCCGTAGAGCGCCGCGTCGATCACCGCACCCCGGCCGGAGCGGTGTACGTCGCGCGAGTACAGCGCCGCGGTCGCGGCCTGTGCGGCGAACACGCCGGTGAGGTAATCCGAGATCGTGACCCCGACCCGCACCGGCGGTCGATCGGGATAGCCGGTCAGGTGCAGGAGCCCGCCGTACCCGATGCCGACGCGGTCCAGGCCCGGTCGGGCGGAGTAGGGCCCGTCCTGGCCGAAGGTGCTGATGCGGACGGTGACCAGCCGCTCGTCGAGGTCGGTCGGCGCGATGTTCCAACGCTCGAGCGTCCCCGGCCGGAAGTTCTCCACGACGACATCCGCGGTGCCGGCGAGGCGGCGGAACAGATCCTGGCCCTCGGGGGTGCGCAGGTTCAGCGTGACGCTTTTGCGCCCTCGGCCCTCTACCGCCCAGAACAGCGAGTACCCGTGGCCGGAGCCGTCGGGTTCCGTCTCGCCCTCGGGGAGGAACGGGCCGATCTCGCGCATGAAGTCGCCGGCGCCCGGCTGTTCGATCTTGATGACCTCGGCACCCTGCTCCCCGAGCAGTCCCGCGCAGAACGGCGCCGCGATGCGCGTGCCGAGATCGAGGACCCGCAGCCCGGTGAGTGGCCCCGCCATCAGTCGCGCGGGTCGGCCTGCTCGGCCCGCTGGGTCGCTCCGGGCTCCGCACTTCGTGCCCGCTTCGTCCGCTGCTCATCGCGCACGGCGTCCATCCCGCCTTCACGCCGGGCTTCCGTGCGATCGAGCGCGTCCGCCGTGTTGCTCACGAACTGGTGGACCATGAAGTGGTAGCGCCAGCTCTCGCGCTGGCCCTGGGTGTCGAGCGTGTGGTTGATCGTGTCCTTGACCGCGGCGGCAGTGATCGGTGGTACCTGCGCCGCGCGGCCGGCCATCTCGCGCGTGGCCGATCGCGAGGCCGTCACGCGGGACGACCTGGTTCACGAGACCGGCCCGCGCGGCTTCCTCCGCGTCGAGGGTCTCGGCGCAGAAGAGGAACTCCTTGGCCTTGCGCGCGCCGAGCTCCCACGGCTCGATGAGCAGCTCGACCCCGACGCCGCCCATTCGCAGCACGGGGTTGGAGAACTGGGCGTCGTCGGCCGCGACGATCAGGTCGCACATGGTGGCGAGCATCAGCCCGGCCGCCGTGCACGTGCCTTGCACCGCTGCGATCGTGATCTTCGGAAAGTCCCGGATCCGGATGAGCTTGTCCCAGTACATGACCTGCTCGTGGAGGAGCTTGCCCTCCGGGGTCGCCCGCTGCGCGGCCCAGTGCTCCTCGCCGCGCAGGATCTCCTTGAGGTCGTGACCGGACGAGAAGTGCCGGCCTTCCGCGGCGAGGATGACGACGCGCACCTCCTCGTCGGACTCCGCGGAGTCGAACGCGGCATCGATGTCCTCGATCATCTGGGTGTTCTCCGCGTTCGCCGCCTCGGGCCGGTTGAGCGTGATCGTCGCGATCTGCCCTTCGGCCTCGTAGCGGACGGTCTCGAAGTCCATCAGTCGATGACGGCGGTGACGTCGATCTCGATGAGCCACTCGGGCTCGAAGAGCGCTTTCACGCCGACCAGTGTGGTTGCGGTGATCGAGAATGCGTCACCGAGTCCCTCGATCGCGCCTTCCATCAGCCCGCCGAGCTTCTCCATGTCCCAGTCGACGACGTAGAACGTGATCTTCGCGACGTCCGCGGGTGTTGCGTGGTTGGCGGCCAACGCGACCACGATGTTCCGGAACGCCTGCGCGGTCTGTTCCTTGAGCGTGCTGCCCGCCATCGTCCCGTCTTCGCGGGTGCCGACCTGGCCGGACAGGTACACGATCTTCGAACCGGCCGCGGAGGCTGTCATCGCGGATCCGACGATCGGCGCCAGCCCGGGAATGGTTTCCTTGGTTTCGATGGTCACGGATTCCTCCTGCTCAGGAACGTCACCGGGATCTTCTCACTTCGACGGGCGGGGCTCCCGGGGGAGCCCGAGAGTGCGCTCGCCGATCAGGTTGCGCTGGATCTCGTTCGTGCCCGCCCAGATCGACGAGGCCTGGTAGTAGAGCCACGAGCGTTGCCACTGCCCGTCGCCCGGGTTGCCGTCCGCACCCCGCCACAGCGGTGATGCGGGGCCGAGCACCGTCATCGCGGTGTCGTGGAGCCGCTTGCTCATCTCGCTCCACCACACCTTGTTGATGCTGCCCACGGCGCCGGCGGCCTCGCCCTTCGCGGTGCGCGAGATCGAGCGCCAGTTGTGCAGGCGGAAGATCTGGACCTCGACGAATGCTTCGGCGAGCCGCTGCGCGTTGCGGTGATCGTCGAACGCGTCGTTCTCGGTCGCGAGCTTCAGGAGCTCCTCGACCAGCTGCGTGTGGATGACCAGCTGGCGCGGGTTCACGCCGCGCTCGTGGGTCAGGGTCTGGTTCGCCACCTGCCAGCCCTCGTTCTCGGCGCCGATGATCCGGTCCTCGGGGACGAACACGTCCGAGAAGAACACCTCGTTGAAGTCGGTCTCGTCGGTGATCTGGCGGAGCGGGCGAACCTCGACGCCCGGGTCGCGGATGTCGACGACGAGGTAGGAGATCCCGCGATTCTTCGGTGCGTCGGGATCCGTGCGGGCCAGGCAGACGCCCCAGTCGGCGAACTGCGCGTAGCTGGTCCAGACCTTCTGGCCGTTCAGCAACCAGCCACCATCAGTGCGCGTCGCGCGCGTCATCAGGCTCGAGAGGTCGCTCCCGGCGTTGGGCTCGCTGAACAGCTGGCACCACAGCTCGTCGGCGCTGAGGATCTTGTTGAGCCAGCGCGCCTGCTGCTCGGCGGTGCCCCGGGCGAGGATCGTCGGGCCGACGAGGTTCACACCGATTCGGCCGACGAGCTCGGGCGCTCGCGCCCGGGCGAGCTCCTCGGTGACGATGTAGTGGCCGACGGGCCCTGCGTCACGCCCGCCGTACTCCTGCGGCCACGCCACGCCCACCCAACGGCCGGCGGCGAGCTTCGCCTGCCACTCCCGCCCGAACGCGACCTCGTCCGCGAGGTCGTCGAAGCGCGGTGGGAGCCCCTCGCCGTACTCCCAGGGCAGGTGATGGCGCAGCCACGCCCGGCACTCGTCGCGCAGCGCGCGCTCGGCCTCGTTCGGTGACAGGTCCATGCAGGGCGGAGCGTAGTGTCGCACCCATGGCTGACATGCAGTACCGACGAGTAGGACGTTCCGGCCTCCAGGTGAGCGTGCTGTCCTTCGGGTCGTGGGTGTCGTTCGGCACCCAGCTCGACACGGACGCGGCGCTCGGGTGCCTCGACACCGCGTACCAGGGCGGCATGAACTTCTTCGACAATGCCGAGGCGTACGCGGGTGGTGATTCCGAACGCATCATGGGTGAGGCGATCGCGCAGCTCGGCTGGCCGCGGCATTCGTACGTGATCTCCACGAAGCTGTTCTGGGGCATGCACGGCGGCGTGAACATGAGCCACACGCTCAACCGCAAGTACCTGCTGCAGGCCATCGAGGGATCGCTCGAGCGGCTGGACCTGGAGTTCGTCGACCTCCTCTACTGCCACCGCGCCGACCCGAACACACCGATCGAGGAGACGGTGTGGGCGATGTCCGACATCGTGTCGAGCGGCCAGGCGACGTACTGGGGTACGTCGGAGTGGACCGCCGACGAGATCCGAGCCGCGTGGGAGATCGCCGAACGCCATCACCTGCACAAACCGGTGGTGGAACAGCCGGAGTACAACGTGCTGAACCGCAGGCGGGTCGAGCGTGAGTACGCGCGGCTCTACGAGGACATCGGTCTCGGCCTGACCACCTGGAGCCCGCTCGCATCCGGACTGCTGACCGGGAAGTACCTCGACGGCGTGCCCGAGGGAAGCCGCGCGACGCTGCCGGGCTACGAATGGCTGGCGAAGATGCTCACGGACGAGCAGGCGAACAACAAGGTCCGCAAGCTCCAGGAGATCGCGGGTGAGCTCGACTGCTCGCTGGCCCAGCTCTCGCTGGCGTGGTGCGCCAGGAACCCGAACGTCTCGTCGGTCATCACCGGCGCGAGCCGGCCGGAGCAGGTCACGGACAACCTCGGCGCCCTCGACGTCCTCCCACGGCTCGACGACGACCTCATGAAGCGCATCAAGGCCGCCGTCCGCTAACCCAACCCCTCGTTTCGGTGTCGTTTCGACACGCTGGGGCGTGTCGAGCTGACACCGAAACGAGGTCAGCTGCGCCGGTCGAGGGGGACGTAGGCGCGCTCGGTGGGACCGGTGTAGATCTGGCGGGGTCGGCCGATCTTGGTCTTCGGGCTCTCCATCATCTCTTTCCAGTGAGCGATCCACCCGGGGAGCCGCCCCATGGCGAACAGCACCGTGAAGATCTCCGTGGGGAAGCCCATCGCCCGGTAGATCAGACCGGAGTAGAAGTCCACGTTCGGGTAGAGCTTGCGCTCGATGAAGAACTCGTCCGAGAGCGCGATCTCCTCGAGTGCGAGTGCGATGTCCAGCAGCTCGTCGCGCTGGTGCAGCTCCGAGATCACCCGGCCCGCGGTGGCTCTGAGGATCTTGGCCCGCGGGTCGTAGTTCTTGTACACGCGGTGGCCGAAGCCCGAGAGCCGGAACGGGTCGTTCGGGTCCTTCGCCCGCCTCACCGCCTGCTCGAGATCGCCGCCACTGTCGCGGATGGACTCGAGCATCTCGATGACGGCCTGGTTCGCGCCACCGTGCAGGGGACCCCACAACGCGTTGATGCCGGCCGCGATCGAAGCGAACAGGTTGGCGTCACTCGACCCCACCATGCGGACCGTCGATGTCGAGCAGTTCTGCTCGTGATCGGCGTGCAGGATCAGCAGCTGCTTGAGGGCGTGCACGACCGTGGGTGAGACGGCATACGGCTCGGAGGGGACCGCGAACATCATCGTGAGGAAGTTCTCGATGAGGTCGAGGCCGTTGTCGGGGTAGAGGAAGGGTTGGCCGATCGACTTCTTGTACGAGTAGGCCGCGATCGTCGGGATCTTCGCCATCAGCCGCAGGATGCAGAGCTGGACCTGCTCCGGGTCATGAGGGTCGTCGCTGTCCTGGTAGAAGGTCGACAGCGTGCTCACCACGCTCGAGAGGATCGCCATCGGGTGCGCGTCCTTGGGAAAGCCGTTGTAGAAGCTCTTCACGTCTTCGTGCAGGAGCGTGTGGCGCCGGATGCCGAAGCGAAACTCGTCGAGCTGCGTGCGCGTCGGGAGCTCGCCGTAGATCAGGAGGTACGAGGTCTCGAGGTACGAAGGCGCGTCGCGCTCGACGAGCTGCTCGATCGGGACCCCGCGATAGCGCAGGATCCCGGCGTCGCCGTCGATGTAGGTGATCGCCGACTCACAGGCGCCGGTGTTCATGTAGCCGTAGTCGAGCGTGATCATTCCGGTCTGGGCTCGAAGCTTCGAGATGTCGGCGCCGAGCTCGTTCTCGGAGCCACGGACGATCGGGAGCTCGATCTCCGTGTCTCCGTGCCGGAAGTATGCGGGCTTCTCGTCCTGCACGGCGGGCTCCTTCGTCTCGGGGTACCTCGAATCTATCCAGCGCAACGGACGCAGTGCGGAGCGGGCACGAAGTGCGAGCCCGATGCGACCCGTCGAAGGAGAACATCGGCGGAAGAGACGTGAGACTGAGGTCAGATAGTGTCCGACGCCGATGGACTTCGACCTCTCGGAGGACCAGCTGGCGCTTCGGGACGTCGCCCGGTCGCTCCTGGACGACCTCGCTTCGACGGCCCGGGTGCGCGCCGTGGCCGAGCTCCCCGAACGGTGGGACCGCGACCTCTGGGCGGCCATGGTCGACCAGGGCTGGCTGGGCATCGCGACCCCCGAAGCCCAGGGCGGCGTCGGGCTTGGCTGGGTCGAGCTCGGGGTGCTGCTCGAGGAGATCGGCCGTCACGTCGCGCCGGCCCCGTTCCTGCCGACCGTCCTCGCGCTCGAGGTCTTCCGTCGCGTGGGCGACGTCCGTGCGGTGGAACGGGCGCTCGCGGGTGATCTGCGCGCCTGCATCGCGTGGAGCCGCCGGGCGGATGCGGTGCGCGCCGAGCGGGCAGGCGCTGAGTGGGTCCTGACCGGGCGTCCGGACCCGGTGGCCTACGCGTCCGTCGCGGACATCGCGCTCGTGCTCGCTTCAGATGAGGGCGGTCCCGCGCTCTTCGGCGTGGACCTGCACGTCCTGGGCCGGCCCGCAGCCGAGCCCGCGATGGATCTGAGCCGGCCGATCGCGTGGCTCGACCTCGAGGGTGTCGATGCGTGGCGGTTGGGAGGACCGGAAATGGTCGGCGCGCTTGTCGACCGTGGCGCGACGGCGACTGCGCTCGAGCTGCTGGGCGGTGCGTCGCGCGTGCTCGAGCTCGCGGTCGACTACGCGAAGGAGCGCGTGCAGTTCGGGCGTGCGATCGGTTCCTTCCAGGCGGTCAAGCACCGTTGCGCCGACATGCTCGTGGATGTCGAAGGCATGCGCTCCACCTCCTACTGGGCTGCGTGGTGCCTCGCCGCGGACGATCCGGATCAGTCGATCGCGGCGTCGACCGCCAAGACGTGGGGCTCCGATGCCTCGAAGCGCGTCATGGCGGGAGCGCTCCAGGTGCACGGCGGGATCGGCTTCACGTGGGAGCACGACCTGCACCTGTTCCTGAAGCGCGCGCAGCTCGACCAGGTGAGCTTTGGTGACGCGGTAGTGCATCGCGCCCGGCTGGCGGAGCTGTTGCGCGCGAAGGTGGAAGCGGGCGAGAGCGTCGTCTGAGTCGGTACTCGGTCCTCTGGCGCTAGATGCAGCGCATGGTCCCGGTGATGCTGTCGGTGCCATAGCCGCGAATGGTGCCGCCGATCCCGACCAGCGGTCCGGTGATCGTCGTGTTCAGTGCCACGGACTGCAGATCCGGCCGGACCGTGACGCCCGTACCCTGGTTGCTGCTGAGCAATCCGGATCCGTTGATCAGGGCGTTGACGTTGGCCGGGACCGTCAGGAAGCCGGGGACGACCGTCGGACCGAACACCGTGACCTTGCCGCCCGCGCCGAGCTGCGGGTCGGCCACGACGTACTTGGCGGCCATCCCGGCCGCCGCGAACCGGCACTGGCCGATAGCGCCCTTGAGCGTGATGTTGTGGACGCCACTGATCTGGAGATCCACGCGCATCGTGCGGACGGTGTCGGGCGCGGTCGACGGCGGCTTGTTCGGGATCTTCTTCGGGCTCGAGGAGCTGTTCCCCGTGTTGCACGCGGCCAGGAGAGAGGTGCACGCGACGAGTACGAGACCCACCATGACGATGCGTCCAAACCGCGTCTCCCCGAATTGTGCTCTGCCTTGCACCACAGCGGAGAGAATCTAGCAGTGCTCCGCGGCGTGTTTGCGTAGGGCGGCACGGTCCACCTTGCCCGCGGCCAGTACTGGGAAGGCGTCGACCCGGACTACCCGTTCCGGCGTCTTGAACCGGGCCACGCCCCGTTCGGCGAACCAGGCCCGGCACTCCTCGAGGCCGAACGGGCCGTCGGTGACCACGAAGACGCAGACCCGCTCGCCGAACTGATCATCGGGGTATCCGACCGCCACTGCATCCCGGATCGCCGGGTTCGCGACGAGGATGTCCTCGATCTCGGCCGCGGCGACGTTCTCGCCGCCCCGAATGATCACGTCCTTCTTGCGCCCGACGATGGTGAGCCAACCGCGAGGGTCGATCGTCGCGAGATCGCCGGTCGCGAACCACCCCTTCGTCACCGCAGCCTTGGTCTCGGCCGGATCGGCGTAGCCGGCGAACAGCTCCGGGCCTCGAACGAGCAGCTCGCCATCCGGTCCCAGCCGGAGCTCGCACTGACCCACCGCGCGCCCGTCGGTCTCGGCGGCACGCCGGGGCGAGTCGCGCGCCGTGCTCGACGTGATCGTCGGAGCTTCGGTGGAGCCGTAGCTCCGCTTGACGCGGGCGCCGAGGCGTTCGGTTGCTTCGGCGACGAAGGCGGGCGTGACGCCGGCGCCGCCGCTGGACACGAGACGCAGTGATGCCACCCGCGGCGTTCGGAACTGCGATGCGGCCATGAGCTGGACGAAGAACGTGGGCGGTCCGACCATGAAGGTGACGGCGCTGGTCTCGATCAAGCGGAGTGCTTCGTCGGGATCCCAGCGGGCCATCAGCACGGTCTGCATCCCTGCGACGCCCGGGACCAGCACGCCGTTGAGCAGACCCGACACGTGCGCGAGGGGAGCGGGCATCAGGACGGTGTCCCGGCGGCGCAGCCCGTGCACACGCACCATCGTCAGCGCCTTGTGCGCGAGTCCGCGGTGCGTGTGCAACACCGCCTTCGGCTCGCCGGTCGAGCCACCGGTGAACAGTGCCACCGCGATGTCCGCCGGGCGGGCCGCGCTCGTGACGACCGGATCGCCGCTCGGCGCCGGCGTCCCCGGTTCCACGAACACCGCGGGATCCAGAATCGTGACCAGCCGTGCTACCTCTGAGCTCCCGGCCTGATGGTGGATGGGGCCGGCGATCGCGCCGATGCGCCAGCACGCGCGGTAGAGGCGGACGGCCTCGACGCAGTTGGGGAGCTGCCACGCGACGACATCGCCGCGCCGGACCCCCATCGTGCGGCAACCCACCGGCGACCCGGGCGATCAGCTCGGACTCGCTCGGCTCGGCCCGCCCCCGGTGCGAGAGCAGCGCGTCCAGCGTGGGGACATCCCAGGCTCCGCCCGGACGGAGGTACGTCGATGCGCCGGAGTGCCGGTACGTCGCTCGGAGGCCGGCCACTTCAGACGAGCGGCGTACGCCAGGCGCTGCCGCTCGGGACGCGACCCTTCAAGAGGTTCGTCCCCACGAAGTTCCGCTGGATCTCGACGGTCCCGGCCCCGATGCAGAGCCCCCGGATGTCGCGGTAGACGCGCTCGACGGGGTACTCGCGCGAGTAGCCGTAGCCACCGAGCAGCTGGATGGCCTCGTCGCAGACGAACTTCGCCGCGAGGTTCGCCGCACTCTTGGCCATCGCGGTCTCGAGCGCGGGCGGGGTTCCGTGCGGCCCGGCGAGATGCAGCGCGCGCTGCATGAGCAGGCGAGCTCCTTCGAGCTGGGTCGCCATGTCCGCGATCTTCCACTGCAACCCCTGGAAGCCGGCGAGCGGCTTGCCGCCAACCATCCGTTCGTTCATGTACCGGATCGCGGTATTCGAGCGCGCCCTGCGCGGCACCGATGCACATCGCCGCGTTGCCGCAGCGCTCGTGGTTGATGTGCGCGATCAAGGTCTTGAACGATTCGCTGTTCTCGGGGTCGCCGAACAAGAGCACGTCGACTGGCTCGACCCGCACGTCGTCGAACGCGAGCTCGGCTTCACTGGTTCCGCGCAGGCCCATCTTCTCGTGGGTGCCCGCGACCGTGACCCCGTCCGCGGTGAGATCGACGACCACCGCACCGATTCCCTTCGTTCCGTCGCTGCCGGGGAAGCGGCACCAGACGAGGCATGCGGCCGACTTGTGGCCGCCGGTGACGTAGTTCTTGTAGGCGTTCAGCCGGTAGCCGTCGCCATCGGAGGTGAGCCGAGCGCGCATGTGGTTGACCGCGGAGCCGGCTTCGGTCTCGCTGATCCCGATGCAGAACAGCGCCTCACCGGACGCGGCGAGGGGCAGCCAGCGTTCCTTGAGTGCTTCCGCGCCGAGGTGCTGGATGGCCCGAGGCGGGCCGTTGAAGGTGAGCTGGGCGAGGATGGCGCTCGACACGTCGGCGCGGGCGAGCTCCTCCAGGACGATCGCCGCCTCGATGTCGCCCATCCCCATCCCGCCGTACTGCTCGTCGACGGTGATGCCGAACAGGTCGGCCGCGCGGATCGCGTCCCAGGAACCTTGGGGGAACTCCTCGGTCTCGTCCCAGTGCCGGGCCATCGGTGCGAGCTCCCGCTGGGCGACATCGCGGGCGACCGTGCGCAGCGCCTGCTGATCCTCGGATTCCTCGAACGGGTCCGTCCCCCGGCTGGCCACGATCCGGAAAGGTAGCCTGGCCGGGACCGCAGCGAAGGAGTTCGAACCATGCAGGACCGCACGAAGCTCTTCATCGACGGCGAGTGGGTTTCCTCGACGGGACACGGCACCATCGACGTGATCAACGCCACGACCGAAGAAGCCATCGGCCGGGTCGCGGAGGGCACCGCGGACGACGCCGCGCGGGCAGCAGCCGCGGCCAGGGCGGCGTTGCCGGGCTGGTCCGCCACGCCGGTCGAGGAGCGGGCGAAGTTCATCCAGCGCCTCGCTGATGGTTTGCAGGCGCAGACCGAGGAGATCGCGAAGACCGTCACGGCCGAGGTCGGGACCCCGTTCTTCATCTCGCAGATCGCGCAGGCCGGTCTACCGGGCATGGTCGCCGGCTCCTACGTGCAGATCGCCCAGGAGTTCCCGTTCGAGGAGCAGATCGGCAACAGCCTCGTGGTGCGGGAACCGGTTGGGGTCGTCGCGTGCATCACGCCGTGGAACTACCCGCTCCACCAGGTCGTGGCGAAGGTGGCACCCGCGCTCGCCGCGGGCTGCACCGTGGTGCTCAAGCCGAGCGAGGTCGCTCCGCTCACCGCGTTCATGCTCGCCGAGATCCTCGATGAGATCGATCTTCCGAAGGGCGTCTTCAATCTCGTCACCGGGCTCGGCCCTGTCGTCGGTGAGGCGCTCGTCACGAGCCCGGACGTCGACATGGTGTCGTTCACCGGCTCGACGCGCGCCGGCAAGCGGATCATGGAGCTCGCCGCGCAGTCGGTGAAGAAGGTGGCCCTGGAGCTCGGCGGGAAGTCGCCGTACATCATCCTCGACGACGCGCCGGTTGAGGAGTCGGTGCAGGCCGGGTTCCAGTCCGCGTACCTGAACGGAGGACAGACCTGCATCGCCTGGACCCGGATGCTCGTTCCGGCGAGCCGCAAGGACGAGTTCGTCGCCAAGGCGAAGGAAGTCGCCGAGACGTTCACGACGGGTGACCCGATGGACCCCACCACGCGGCTCGGCCCGATGATCTCGGAGACCCAGCGCGACCGGGTCCGTGCCTACATCCAGAAGGGCATCGACGAGGGTGCGACGCTCGTCACCGGAGGTGCCGAGGCTCCGGAGGGGCTGGACACGGGGTACTTCATCCGGCCGACAGTCTTTGCGGACGTCACCAACGACATGACGATCGCCCGCGAAGAGATCTTCGGGCCGGTCCTCTCGATCATCACCTACGACGACGAGGACGACGCGGTCCGCATCGCGAACGACACGGTCTACGGGCTCCACGCGGGTGTCTACGGTGCGGAGAAGGAGCGCGCGGCCAAGGTCGGCCGACGCATCCAGGCCGGTCAGGTCGACGTGAACGGTACGCAGTACAACCCGCTCGCACCGTTCGGCGGCTACAAGCAGTCCGGACTCGGGCGCGAGTTCGGGAAGCACGGCCTCGAGGAGTTCCTCGAGGTCAAGTCCATGACCGGCGCCTGAGCACCACACCGGCACTTCGCCTGGAGGGGGTCTCGGTCCGGCGCGACGGGACCGAGATCCTCG
Organism: uncultured Acidimicrobiia bacterium; assembly: GCA_963770095.1. Taxonomy (GTDB): domain Bacteria; phylum Actinomycetota; class Acidimicrobiia; order IMCC26256; family JAENVU01; genus Chersky-806. Next base: position 545,044 of record CAVYOO010000002.1, on the reverse strand, counting down.
CCGGCATCGACTGGTGCGTCGACGCCGGCGATCGTTGGGTGGTGATCGGCCCGAACGGCTCGGGCAAGACGACGCTGCTGCAGATCGCGGGGGCGCGCCTGCACCCATCCCTCGGGTCGGTCGAGATCCTCGGTGATCGCCTCGGTGCGTCGGACTGGCGCGCCGTGCGGGCGCGCGTCGGGTTCGTCAGCGGTTCGGTCGTGCGCAGCCTGCGCCCGGCGCTCGATGCGATCGACATCGTGGTCACCGGCAAGTACGGCGCGCTCGAGCCGTGGTGGCATACCTACACCGATGGCGATCGCGCCCGCGCGATGGAGCTGATGCACCTCACCGGGGTCGCGGGGCTCGCGTCTCGGGCGTTCGGGGTGATCTCGGAAGGGGAGCGCCAGCAGGTGCTCCTGGCTCGGCTGCTGATGGCGGAGCCCGGGTTGCTCCTGCTCGACGAGCCGTTCGCGGGGCTGGATCTCGGTGCCCGCGAGCGATTGCTCGCGCGGCTCGGCGCGCTTGCGACCGATCCCGCGACTCCACCGATGGTGCTCGTCACGCACCACGTCGAGGAGATCCCGCCCGGGACGTCCCACGCACTCGTGATCTCGGGTGGGCGGGCGATCGGGGCCGGCCCCATCGACGCCGTGCTCACGACCGGCTCACTGAGCGAGGCGTTCGACTTCCCCGTCGAGGTCGCCCGCGACGGCAACCGCTGGTGGGCCCGCGCCCACCCCTGACCGGCTTGACCCCGTTTCGGTGTCGTTTGAACACGCCCTGGCGTGTCGAAGTGACACCGAAAGGTGGGCTAATCGACGTCTTCGTCCTCGAGGACGATGTCCCAGCGGTCGAGGCAGTCCTCGCAGCGGTACACCGCGACGTCGCCGGACCGGTACGGAGACTCCGGATCCTCGGGCCGGACCAGATGGGCCCGACCACCGCAGTCGACGCAGACGATGACCGCGGCGGGGCCCGTCACGAAGCGACGACGCGTCCGGAGTCGTCGTCGAACTGCAACGAGCAGGATTGGTCGAGCCCGAGCACCTGCATGAAGCGACCCATCGAGAGGTACTTGCCGATCACGAGGGTCAGCTCGACGATCTCGTCGGCTCCGAACTGCGCGCTCAGCCGGTCCATGAGGTCGTCACTGATCCGAGCGGAGTCGGTGCAGAAGTGCTTCGCGTATTCGATCGCGACTCGCTCCGCGTCGGTGAAGTCCGGGAACGTATCGAAGGTCGCGACGCCGGCGAGCAGCTCGTCGGTGACTCCGGCCTCTATCGCCTGTGGCGTGCGCCATCCGAGACACACGGTGCACTCGTTGATCATCGCCACCTGCATGCGGACGAGCTCGTGGAGTCGCCAGTCGAGGCTCGACCCCCAGACCGCCTTTTCGAAGCCGCCGACGGCTTGCGCGAAGTCGGGCCGTAGGGAGAGCGCACGAACGATCTCGGGGCTGTCCCCTTCGGGAATTGCGATGCGGGCCATGCGCGCCAGCCTAGGACGTCTCGGTGGGGAGCTCCTTGCGGTAGCAGACGCTGAGGGGCGACTCCCGGTAGAAGCCGAAGTTGGGGATCACCGTGTAGTCCTCGGACTCGTAGAGCGCGATCGCCTCGGGCTGGCGGAGGCCGGTCTCGAGGACGAGGGCGCGGTAGCCGAGCCGGCGCGCGGTCGACTCCAGCTCGCCGAGCACGAGTCGCGAGAGGCCGCGTCCCCGAGCCGTCGGTCGCACGTACATCCGCTTGATCTCTGCCGTCTCCGCGTCGCGGCGCCGGATCGCTCCGCACGCGACCGGCGCACCGGCGTCGTCGTACACGATCAAGAACCGACCCGTTGGCGCGAGGAGCTCCTCGTTGCGCAGATCGTCGACTTCGCCGTTCGTCTCGGGCGCGGTCGGGTCGTCCGCGTACAACACCTCCATCTCACACCACAGCTCGTAAGCGAGCGTGCGGCCGGGCTCGGTGAGCATGTCGCCGTCGCCGATCTCCACCCGGTCAGGCTCCGAACATCATGCGCCACTGCTCGAGCGACGGCATGCGGAACACGTAGTTGCGCGACCGGGTCTCGCCCATCGTCGCGAACGCTTCGGGGGAGTACTGGTGGCCTGGATAGAGCACGGTGTCGTCGGGCACGGCGGCCAGCCGTTGCGTGAGGCTGAAGTACATCTCGTCCGCGTCGCCGCCCGGCAGATCGGTTCGGCCACAACCATCGAGGAACAAGGTGTCACCCGCGACGAGGCGGCCGTCGACCAGGAAGCACTGGCTCCCCGGAGTGTGACCGGGCGTGTGCACCAGCGTGATCGGAACCGAGCCGACGGTCACGACGTCGCCACCATCGTGAAGAACGAGGTCGGACTCCGATGCACCGGTGACCTTCTGAAGCCCGCGCGCTTCCGCGCGGTTGACGTGAACCGGCGCGTCGACGCCGGTGAGCCCGAGCAGCTCGGCGACGCCCTCGATCTCCCAGCCCATGATCGAGCCCCCGACGTGGTCGGGGTGGTAGTGGGTGACGAGCGCACCGACGACGCGCATGTTGTCTGCACCCGCGATCTCCACGAGCTCACGCACTCCGTACGCCGGGTCGACGATCAGCGTCTCGCCCGTCTCGCGATCCCCGACGAGATAGACGAAGTTGACCATCTGCTGCGCGATCTGGTCGCCGGTGGCGAAGTCCCGGCCGGCCAGGAGCTGGCGGAAGTAGAGGCGGTCGGGAGGGGTCATCCCTTGAGCTCGCGCGCGGATCGCGCCGTCGGGGTACTCGGCGGTGTGCACATCGACGTAGAACGCGCGATTGCCGGAGGTCAATCCCTTGATGATGGACTCGGTGGTCGTGACGCACTTCGTCGGGTCGGGGACGGGAACCTTCAGGGTCACCACGACCGGGCCCGCGACCCCGTTGCGCCCCTCGTGGATGTGGGCCGAGGTCACCGGATCGATGTTGCTGACCTGGAGCGTGTAGCAGACCTCCGTGCCCAATGGGTCCACGATGATGTTGGCGTTCCCCGCGCCATCGATCGCCCCCGGGCCCGGGACCTCGGCGAGCCCGTCGAGGTTGACGTTGAACACCACGTTCCGGGTCGAGGTGGTCGCGGGAGTCGCGGCATTGCCGTCCTCACCGCCGCACGCGCAGAGCAGGAGCCCGAACATCGCCAGGACGGCCGGCCCCGTCCGGATCGGAAGCATTCGGACAATCTAGCGGTGACTTCTCCGCGACCCCGGGCGTAGCCTGGCCGACATGACGAAACGCATCGCGTACCGGACCTGCCCGCTCTGCGAGGCCACCTGCGGGCTCGAGCTCCATCTCGAGGACGACGAGATCACGCTGGTCCGGGGGGACCGCGAGGACGTGTTCAGCCACGGTTACCTCTGTCCGAAGGGCACGGCGATCAAGCATCTCGAAGCGGACCCGGACCGGCTGCGTCGCCCCCAGGTCCGCAAGGGCAACATCTGGCACGAAGTCAGCTGGGACGATGCGTTCGCCGAGGTGGAGCGGGGCCTCGGCCCGATCGTGGAAGCGGATCGCGACGCCGTCGGTGTGTACCTCGGCAACCCCAACGCCCACAACCTCGGTGCGATGATCTATGGCCGCGTCCTCCTGCAGGCTCTTGGTACCGCGAACGTGTTCAGCGCCAGCACCGTGGACCAGATGCCGAAGCAGGTCAGCTCCGGGTTGATGTTCGGTGCCGCGCTCAGTGTTCCCGTCCCGGACCTCGACCGCACCAACTACCTGCTCATCCTCGGCGCGAACCCGTTCGCGTCGAACGGCAGCCTGATGACCGTGCCCGACGTCCCCGGACGACTGCGTGCGATCCGCGCGCGCGGCGGCCGGCTCGTGGTCGTCGACCCGCGGCGCTCGAAGACCGCAGAGGAGGCGGACGAGCACCTCTTCATCCGGCCCGGCACCGACGCGCACTTCCTCTTTGGGCTCGTACACACCTTGGTCGCCGAGGGGTTGGTGCGGCTCGGCCACGCCGACGGCCACGTCGAAGGGCTCGACGAGGTCTCGCGGCTCTCGCGCGACTTCTCCCCCGAGGTGGTGGCCCCCGTGTGCGGCATCGACCCGGAGACGATCCGGCGCGTTGCCCGCGATCTCGCGAACACCGAACGCGCCGCGGTCTACGGGCGCATCGGAACGTGCACGCAGGAATTCGGGACACTCGCGTCCTGGCTGGTCGACGTGGTGAACACGCTCGCCGGGAACCTCGACCGGGAAGGCGGTGCGATGTTCACCCTGCCCGCGACCGGTGGCGCGAACAGTGGCGGGACGAAGCCCGGGGCCACTCCCGGAGTCGGGCGCGGCGTCCGCTTCGGGCGCCGCCACAGCCGCGTGCGGGGGCTGCCCGAGTTCTACGGCGAGCTCCCCGTCGTCGCACTCGCCGAAGAGATCGACACACCGGGCGAAGGCCGGATCCGAGCGATGATCACCGTCGCCGGTAACCCGGTGCTGTCCACGCCCGACTCCGGCCGGCTCGATCGCGCGCTCTCGTCGCTCGAGTTCATGGTGGCCGTCGACATCTACCGCAACGAGACCACTCGTCACGCCGATGTGATCCTCCCGGTGCCGGGCGTCCTCGCGCGCAGCCACTACGACGTCGCGCTCTACTCGCTCGCGGTCCGCAATGTCGCGAACTACTCGCCACCGGTTGTCGAGCTCGAGCCGCACGAGCTCCCGGAGTGGGAGGTGCTCCTCCGGTTGGCCGGGATCGTCGCCGGCCAGGGATCGAGCGCCGAGACCGCGGCCACGCTCGATGATTTCGTGCTGACCAGCCAGGTGCAGAAGGCCGTCTCGCGCGAGGGCGGCAACATCGAAGGTCGTGACGCCGGGGAGCTGGTCGAGGCACTCTCGGCCGGGGGGCGCAAGGGTCCCGAACGCATCTTGGACCTCATGCTGCGCACGGGCCCCTACGGCGACGGTTTCGGCTCCGACCCCGACGGCCTGTCACTCGACCGGCTCGAGGCGAACCCGCACGGCGTCGACCTCGGTCCGCTCCAGCCGCGACTGCCCGACGTGCTGCGTACTCCGACCGGCAAGATCGAGCTCGCGCCCGAGGTGGTCGTCGCGGACGTCGAGCTCGGCTCCGGCCCTCGTTGGCCAGGGTCACGAACGGTGAGATGGTCCTCGTCGGCCGGCGCGACCTGCGGTCCAACAACTCGTGGATGCACAACCTCGAGGTGCTGGTGAAGGGCAAGCCCCGGTGCACCCTGCAGGTCCATCCCGACGACGCCGAGCGTCTCGGCCTGGTGGACGGGGCCGGGGCGCGGGTCCGCTCGAAGGTCGGCGAGATCGAGGTCCCGGTCGAGGTGACGGACGGGATCATGGCCGGCGTCGTGAGCATCCCGCACGGCTGGGGCCACGGGGGCGAGGGCACGGACATGGCCGTCGCGGGCCGCCACGCGGGGGTCAACTCGAATTTGCTCGCCGACGGCCGCGAGCTCGATCCGCTCTCGGGAAACGCCGTGTTGAACGGCATTCCGGTCACCGTGGAGGCGCTGGTTCCGGCCGGCGCTTGACCACGCAAGGGGCGCGCGACCACCCTCAGTGGGCCATACCGGGCAGAGTGGCCTCCTCAAGGCCTCGGCCGGACGGGCCGATCAACCCGGCGTGGCGGGCCTGAGGAGGCACAGCGGCATGATCGAACCGGCGGTCGATTCGAAACAGGTGGGCCCCGATGCGGGCGGATGCCACACGCGCTACCTCGAGCCGATCGACGACGAGATCGACACGATGGACCTCACGGTCGAGGGCGAGGTCCCTCCGGGGCTCGATGGCTCGTACGTCCGCAATGGGCCGAACGCGCAGTTCCCGCGACCGGAGGGCTGGCAGTACCCGTTCGACGGCGACGGCATGCTCCACATCGTCACGCTCGGCCAGGGTCGGGCCCGCTACCGGAACCGGTACGTCCTGACCGAGGAGCTCGTCGCCGAGCGCTCGGCCGGGCACGCACTCCACCGCGGCACCTTCGACGTCGGCGGCTCTGCGCCCGCGAAGAACTGGTCCAACACGAACGTCGTCTCGCACGCCGGGCGGATCCTCTCGCTCTGGGAGGGTGGCGCGCCGTACGAGCTCACGTGGCGATTCGGCACGGTGGGACCGCACACGTTCGACGGGGGCCTTCCCAACGCGATGTGCGCGCACCCCAAGATCGACCCGATCTGGGACGAGCTCTGCTTCTTCCGGTACGCGGCCGAGCCGCCCTACCTCGTCTACGGCGTGGTCTCACCACGAGGTCAGGTCAGCCGGGCGGTTCCGATCGACATTCCCCGGCCCGTGATGATGCACGACTTCGCGGTCACCGATCAGCACGTCGTGTTCTTCGACAGTCCGGCGGTCATCGACCCGGCGGCGGCGGCCACAGGCGATCCCATGGTGCGGTGGGAGCCCGAGTACGGCACCCGCATCGGGGTGCTCCCACGCGACGGCGAACATGACCGCGTCCGCTGGTTCCCGGTCGAGAACCGGTTCGCGATGCATTTCATGAACGCGTACAACGACGGCGACGCGATCGTCGTCGACTACATCCACCGGCCGAGCTTCGAGCTCGACACGGTTGCAGGCGTCGAGCAGGTACCCCGGCTGCATCGCTCGGTCATCGAGCTCGGACGCGGAATCGTGAGCGACGAGATGCTCGACTCGACCCCGGTCGACATGCCCCGCATCGACGACCGCCGGGCCGGGCTCCGTTACCGGTACGGCTACGTCGCGGCGGTGACGCAGAGCGACGGGCGTCCCAATGGAATCGGCTTCGACACGTTGCTGCGCTACGACCTGCGCACGAACGCCGTCGTGCACCACCGGTTCAACGACGGTGTCATCGTCGGCGAGCCGCAGTTCGTTCCCCGCCCGGAGAGCATCACCGAGGGCGACGGGTGGATCCTTGCGCTGACCTACGACGTCGCGCACGACAGCAGCGAGCTTGTCATCATCGATGCCGAAGACTTCGCAGCCCGTCCAGTTGCATCGGTCCAGCTGCCCCGACGCGTGCCCGCCGGTCTTCACGCCACCTGGCTGCCCGCGAGATAGTCCCTACATCTGGGCCATGGCAGCGAGGAAGTCGTCGGTGTTCTGCGTCTTGCCGACGACGAGGTCCTTCTGGTGGAAGCCCCCGGGGACCTCCTCGGGGGTGTAGTACTCGAACCCCTCGTCGTCCTCCATCGCGGCGACGATGTCCGCGGCACAGTCGGCGGCGCTGACGAACGGGCCTTGGTACAGGCCGGGAAGCTCACCCGGCCGCTCTTCCCAGATCTCGGTCTCGATCGGGCCGGGCAGCACGAGCTTGACCTTCACGCCGGTGCCCTCGAGATCCATGCGCAAGCCCTCGCTCCACCCACAGAGCGCGAATTTGGATGCGCAGTACGCCGCTTCGTGCACGATGCCGAGTCGCCCGCCCATGCTGGACACGTTGACGATCAGCCCCGCGCCCACGTCCAGCCACCGGGGGAGCAGGGCCATTCCCATGCGCACCGGTGAGAAGAAGTTGGTCTGCATCGTCTCGTCGACGTCGGTCGGGGTGAGTTCCTGTGCGAGCTTCCGCTTGCCGATGGCCGCGTTGTTCACCAGGGCGTCGAGACCGTCGAAGTGATCCCACGCGGTCAGCGCGACTTCGACGGCTCGATCGATGTCGCCGAGGTCCGCGGCCCAGAAGGTCGATCGGGGTGTGTGCACGCGACACTCGGCGACGACGGCCTCGAGCCGCTCCGCGCGCCGGGCAACGATGCCGACGGTCGCGCCCTTCGCGGCGAGCTGCGGTGCCAGTGCCGCGCCGATCCCGGAGGATGCTCCGGTCACCAGGATCCTTGCACCGTCGAGCTTCACGCGTCCCCTTCCCGTTGCGCGGTCGCCACGGCCTTGGTGACCGCGGAGAGCAGGTCGTCCGTCGTCACACCCATCGTCGTGTCGGCCTGATGGACCCCGTCGGCATCCCAGATCGCGGTGATGCGGGTCCGGAGGCCTGCGGCATTGCCGGCATCGGCGTCGACGAGCGCGTCAGCCACCCGATCGAGCGTATCCGCCGGCGCGACGTGCATGTCTCCCGCCATCATCGTCGCGACGATCCGGCCCGATTCGTCGATCGCGACTCCCGCCCGGCAGAGCTTGCGTCCCTTGTGGTTCGCGAAGCCCACCTTGACTCCGGGCGTCGAGTGCTCGGCGAGGAAGCGGTCGGACGAGATCCGCCGGACTTGATCGTCGTTCGCGATGCGTTGCGAGATCTTGGCGAGCGCGCCGCGCTCGACCTCGGTCATCGTCGTCGGGTCGAGATCGATGCCGGCCGCGCGCACTGCGGCGGTCAGTGCGTCGCGGAACGCCTCGTAGCTGATCTCGCGACCGGCGACCTCCTCGGCGGTGCAGACGTACTCGCGCATGTCGGACACGAGCTTGTCCGCGAACTTCCCCTCCGGGACCCGTACGACCTGGAGGTAGAGGTCGAGGTCCGGCGGCTTGATGTTGAGGAAGCCGCCCACGCTGAGGACCCGGCCGAAGTCGCCGGCAGAGATGCCGCCCAGCTTGCGGTCGTTGATCCACCGGAGGTCCGCCGATCCCTGGAACGTGACCGCACCGAGATCGAGCCGAGCGAGCGCGTCGAGAACGATCGGTTGCAGGCGGGCGATCACCGCGTCGAGATCCACGGTCTCGCCCGCCGCTCCGGTCTTCGGCAACATGAGGCCGAACATGACCGCGCAGCCTGCGTCGTAGAACGCGGTTCCGCCACCGGCGAACGGACGCCGGATGACCTGGATGCCGAGCCGCTCGCACTCGGCAAGATCGAGAGTGCTGTCGACGTCGTCGAACCACCCGACGTTCAGGTGGGTGCGACCCCAGACGCTCGTCTGGAGGATGGGGATGCCGCTGTCGCTCGCGGAGCGGGAGAGGACTGCCATCTGTGCGTTGTTCTCGAACGCGTCGACCGCGCCGCAATCGACGAATCGCCAAGTCTCCGCCACGGCGGGCGAACGTAGCATGACGCCGTCGTCAGGTATCCGCCGGTGCGTGGCCTAGGCGGGTGATGCCTCGATGTTGACCTGCAGTGATGCGTCGACGGCGATCGGGATCCACGCGTGGATCGGGGTGCCGAAGCGGGTCCATTCCTCGTCGGCGGTCAGCAGCTCGACCTGCCTCCCCGAATCACGGACGACGCGGGTGTAGTACCAGCGCTCGACCGCGTCGGGATCTTTCGCCGCCGGCGACCGCGCGAACGTCGCCCCCACGACGAGCACCCCGCGCCGGGCGGCCTTCTGGACCTTGATCGGCCGCATCCGCCGGGCCGGCGGACCGGTGTAGTGGAGCCCCTTGGGTCCGACGGTCCACGTCACGTCGAATTGCTCGCCCTGCTTCGAGGTGGTGGTGAGCAGCCGCCGTTGCACCGAGCTGCCGAACCGCGCGTACGCGGTCACCGTCTTCTTCCCGGACGAGTTGACGATCGTCGTGAGCACCGCGACCTCGGGACCGCGCACCACGGACTGTGGCTTCACGACGACCGGGATCTGGCCCAGCTCGCGGCCGGGCTCGATCTGGCGGACGAGACGGAACGCCCGCCGGTTCGGGGTCCGATCGAGCAGGTCGACGTTGCGCGCGCCACGGTCACGCGCGTAGAGCAGATCGGTATCGAGATCGGGCGGGTTCGCGAGGAAGGGGTAGGGCTCCATGATGTAGCTCGAGCGGCGCCGTTCCTGGATGACGAGCGCCGGATCACCGTCGCGCTGTCGCAGCCCGGCCTTCACTTCGCTCGAGTACTTGCGCGATGCGTCGTCGACGCCGTGCTTCTCCCCGATCTTGGGTGGGAGTGCGATTGCGGTCAGCATGACGGCGGCCGCCAGGCCACCGATGAGCACCTTGCGCCGGTGGGCGACGAGCTCACCGGCGCCGTGCGCGGCGAGGACCGTGAGCGGCGCGAGCATCGGGAGGTAGTAGTGCGGGCCGAGGCCGTTGAGGGCGCCGTTCGTCGTGAGCGAGCTGGCCCACCACGCCAGGTACCCGACCGGCCACACGACCGTGAGACCGAGCAGGAGGCCGCAGATCGCGCGGTTCGTGCGCCAGAGGCGGATCGCCCCGAAGCCCGCGACCGCGAGCGTCAGGTAGGTGCCGAACATCCAAGTGGGCACCGCGAACAAGTTCGTGCCCATGGACTCGAACGCTTCGGCCACAGTGAAATTGAGCTTGGGGGTGTCGGCCGCGATGCTCCGCACGCCCCATCCGAACTTGGAGAAGCCCTGGCTCTGGACCGCGACGGGGAACTGGAACAAGCCCCCCGTCGTCGCGAGGTTGTAGGCGAACGTGATGACGAGTGCAGGGGCGATGCCGAGCGCGACCCAGCCCGCGATCTTGGCCAACTTCCGCGGGTGGTCGCGCCGGGTGACCACGATGTAGAGGGCGAACGGCAGCGCGAAGAGGAGCGCGTCGTAGGGGCGGGTGAGGAGCGCCGCTCCGATGACGAGCCCGGAAAGGACGAGCGGGCGCGGTGAGTCCTCGCGGAGGCCGCGCAAGAGCAGTGCGCCGAACGCGAGGTCGAGCGCGAGTGCGAAGACGTAGTTCAGGTAGGTCCCGCTCAGCATCAGCGTGAACGGCGAGAACGCGAGGAGCGCGGTCGCGAGCACCGCACGGGCCGTCGAGCCGAGGAGCTCGCGCGCGAAGCCGAAGGCGGCGGCGACCGTCAGTGCGGCGGCGACTCCCAGTGCGACGAGCATCGACCCGGTGACCACGTCGATGACCATGAGGACGGCGGGCCAGCCGGGCTGGAACGCCATCACCAGGTGGTCGCCCTGCGGGCCGGAGAGCCAGGGTCGGAAGAACTCGTTCTGCGAGATGGGCAATGTGAGATGACCGTCGCGCATCATCTCGGCCTGGAACTGGTAGACCGGCTCGTCGTGGTCCCCCGTGTAGAAGGGGAACACGTTGCGTTGTATCGCGATCGCGGCGACGAACGCGACGATCGCGATCGCCACGACGATCAGGACCCAACGCAACGAGGGTCGCTTGCGTTCCGTGGCGAGCATGGCGGGGGAGTGTACCGACGACGCCGGAGCTAGCGGCTTCGCCGACCAACCTTGTGGGCGTGGTCCGCCTCAGCCAGCAGCTCGCGATCGCCCGCGCTGTCGCCGTAGGCCCAGAGCTCCGCCGGGTCACCACCCAACCAGGCCCGTACGCGCCTCACCTTCTCCGGGCCCCGGACGTTGCCGCCAACGAGTCGTCCGTCGAGCCGATCGTCGGGCCCGACGCCCAGACGGGTGCACAAGACTTGGTCGACCCCCAGGAGGGGTGCGAGCGGCTCGAGGTACACGTCGAGTGATGCAGACACGATCACGATCTCGTGGCCCTCGGCCCGGTGCCAGGCCAGTCGCTCGAGCATCTCGGGGCGGAGCGCGTCGCCCTCGGTGAGCGACCGGGCGTACGCCGTGCCGGCCTCCCGCACGGCAGTGGCCGATCGACCCGACAGCAATCGGCCGACGAGTCGCTCCTTCTCCGCATCACGATCGCCGAGGCCCACGGCGATCCCCGCCAACACCGGCGCTCGCAGGGCCATCGCGCGATAGAGCTGCGCACGGCCGCACACGAGTTCGAGGAACGGGCCGAGAGAGTCCTTGTGGCTCAGCGTCCCGTCGAAGTCGAACGCCGCAACCCGGCGTCGCCCGTCGGTCACAGAGGCAGGCGACGGAACACCGGGCGGGGGACGTGGCGGAGCACGGACATGACGTACCGCAACGGTGCGGGCGCCCAGATCGTCTCGGCGCCGCGCCCGATCCCGGCGACGATCGCGTCGGCGACCGAGTCCGGATCCGTCGCGAGCGGAGCCGGGTCGAGGCCTTCGGTCATCTTGGTGTGCACGAAGCCGGGACGGACGATCACGATGCGCACGCCGGTACCGACCAGGCTGTCGCCGAGGCCCTGGCAGAACGCGTCGAGCCCGGCCTTGCTGCTTCCATAGACGAAGTTCGACTTCCTCGCGCGTTCGCCGGCAACCGACGACAACACGACGACCGTCCCGTGGCCCTGGTCGCGCAACGCACCGACGAGCGGGACGAGCACCGAGACCGCACCCGTGAAGTTCGAATCGATGATTCGCCGGGCCTCGGCTCCGTCGCCCTCGGCGAGGTCCTGGTCACCGAGCACGCCGAACGCCACGATGACGAGATCGAAGTCCGGGCGCCCGGAAGTCACCTCGCGAACGAAGGTGTCGTGCGACGCGAAGTCCAGACCGTCGAACTGGACGACGTCGACCGTGGTCGCGCCCGCGGCTTCGAGCTCCTTGGCCGGGCGGGCGAGCGCCTCCTGATCGCGGCCGGCGAGCACGACCGTCCGGCACCGACCCGCGATCAGCTTGCGGACAGTCGCGAGCGCGATCTCGGACCCGCCGCCGAGCACCAGTACCGACTGGACCCCACCGAGTGCGTCCTTCATCCGCGCCGTCACTCCCTCATCGCTCCCGCTCTCTCATCGCTGCCTCCGGAATCGGGTCGTCGAGCCCCAGGCGCCGCGCCATGTCCGAAGTGATCAGCGCGGTCAGGGTCGAGCTTGGCCCGGATCTCGCGCCACTGCGGGAGTCTCGGGTACATGATGCCGAGGTGCTCGGGCCGGGTGCGGGCGTCCTTGGCCAGGTAGACCCGGCCCCCGGCGGCCAGCACCGCGTCGTCGAGGCGGTCGAGCACCTCCGGGAGCTCCGGATCGCCGACCGGGATGTCCACTGCGAGCGTCCAGCCGGGACTCGGGAACGACAGCATCCCGGGGTTCTGCTCGCCGAGCCGCTTGAGCACCGCGAGGAAGGATGGCATCCCCGTGCCGCTCAGCACCTCGAGCGAGTACCGCACCGTCGCCTCGGCCCCGAACGGAACGACGTACTGGTACTGGATGCAGCCACGGGTCCCGTACATCCGGTTCCAACCGTCGACGAGGTCGAGGGGATGGAAGAACGCGGAGATGGTTTGCACACCGATGTGCCGCTTCCGCGCCTTGCGGAACCAGATCTCGTTGAACGCCCGCGTCGTCTGCAGGTTGATGAGCCCGGATGGCACGAGCGGCGGCGCGATGGCGAACGGTTGCGGCGCGAACCGGCGGGAATGGGCCTTCGTAGCCTTCGGGAGCTCGTCGAGGGTCGCATGGTCGCCGCGGCCGAGGATTCCTCGGCCCATCGACTTCCACCGCGCCGTGCAGTCGATCCACGCGACGGAGTACCGGTACCGGTCGTCACGCTCGCTCATGCTCGCCATGAGGTGGTCGAGGTCGGCGCAGCGCTCCTCGTCGACGGAGATGTACGAGGTCTCGACCGGGATGAGATCGAAGGTCGCGTCCAGGATCACGCCGGTGAGACCCATGCCCCCGGTCGTGGCCCAGAAGATCTCGGGGGTCTCGTCGGGTGTGACGGTCAACGTGTCCCCGCTGCCGGTGAGCAGCGTCATCGAGTGCACGTGGCTGCCGAAGGTCCCGTCGACGTGATGGCCCTTGCCGTGGATGTCCGATGCGATCGCGCCCCCGACGGTGACGTACCTCGTCCCCGGGGTCACCGGCACGAACCAACCGCGCGGGAGGAGCCAGCGCATGAGCGAGTCGAGGCTGGTCCCGGCGCCGACCGTGACCAGCCCATTGTCGATGTCGATGGACCTCACGCCGGAGATCGCAGTGGCGTCGAGCACCATGCCGCCACCGTTGAGGGCCACGTCCCCGTAGGAGCGTCCGAGCCCGCGGCGATCACACCGCGGGGCGGCGCGACATCGAGGAGCCGGCCGACGTCGTTGTCGTCGAGCGGCGTGACGACGCGCGCGCGACTCGGCGAGGTGCCGCCCCACCCGGCCAGCAGCCGGTCGTCGCCGGGAGCTCGCTCGACGTCAGGCGACATAGAGGCCGATCCCTACGAGGATGACCCAGAGCGCGCCCATCACCTGGAGCGGTCGGTCGGCCAGGACGAGCTCTTCGGGCGCGCCGCCTTCGCCGCGCTCGACGAGCAGCGCGTAGCGCAGGATCGCCAGCACGAACGGGACGATCGACAGCTCGTACCACGGAACCCCGGCGCGTCCGGCGCTCTTCTCGAAGGCCCAGAGGCAGTACCCGACCATGGCGACGCCGGAAGCCACGGAGCGGACGTAGCCGAGGTACTCGCGCGAATACTCGGAGAGGGTGGCGCGGTGACCGGCTCGCTCGGATCCCAGCTCCATGAACTCGGCGTGGCGCTTGCCCGCGACCATGAACAACGAGCCGAAGCTGCCGACGATGAAGAACCAGACGGAGATCGGGACGTCCACCGCCGCGGCGCCGGCGATGAGCCGGAGGACGAAGCCCGCCGCCACCATGCCCAGGTCGACGACGGCCACATGCTTGAGCCAGACCGAGTAGGTCGTGGTGAAGAGGATGTAGGTGGCGACCACGACCGGGAGCTTCCAGCCGGTCAGGAGCCCGACGCTGATCCCGCAGACGAGAAGGAGGATCCCCACGACCTGCGCGGTGCGGACCGAGACATCACCTGCCGCGACCGGACGGAAGCGCTTCTTCGTGTGGCGGCGGTCCGCCTCGACGTCGAACGCGTCATTCAGGAAGTAGGTACCGCTCGCCGCAAGGCAGAACGCGACGAACGCGACGCCCGTGTCGAAGATGGCGCCACGCTCGCCGAGCACGCCGGCCGCAGCCGGTGCCGCGACGACCAGGACGTTCTTGATCCATTGCTTCGGACGCGCCTCGTCGATGAGCCCGCGGACGAGCGAGCGCGCGGGCGGCACGACGGGAACGTCGTCAGGGCGCGCCGAAACCGGGACCTGCGGGATCTCGGCGGCGTCGGCCATGCGAAGACTGGTTCCTTCCGGGCGAAACAGACGCGGCAATGCTACTGCCTGCCCCAGCGGGGACGGCTCGGTGGCGCGGGCGCGTGTCGGGCTATTCGGCGCTTCCGGCCCGCTCGCGTGACTCGGCCACGGCCCACCCGAAGATGCCCTTCGCCATGGTCGACGCCTCGGCATCGACCCGGAGCTCGAACACGTCGGCCCGGGCGCCGGCCACCATCGGGTCGTCGGGTGCCGCGAGCGCGGCGAGCTCCGCGAGATGACCGGCCAGTCGGAGATCACCGGACTCGGCGAGGGCGACGGCGCGTGAAGCAAGCCGCGCGGCACCACCGGCGAGGTCGGCGAGCTCCGCGGCAAGTGCAGCCTCCGGCGCGGGCTTGAGGTTCGCCGGGTTGCCGTCGTACCAACCGCCGAAGAGTCGCCAGACGTTTCGCACCACGAACTCCGGCTCGTCGTAGATCGGTCGGAGGTACGGCTTGGCGAGGAGCTCCGGCGGCGCGGTGACGGTGTGCAGGATCTCGTCCAGGCGCGCCCCCTTGTTCATCATGCGGATGGTCTCGACGTGGAGATGTTCGAGCAGCGCGGCCGAGTCCGTCAGCGCGGCCCGGACCCGGTCGGCACCGATGATCGGCAGCCCGTGGCCGGGGAGCAGCACTTCGGGCTCGAGTGCGGCCATCGCCTGCAACGCGCGCGCCCACTCGATCGCGTAGCGCTGCGCCTTCTGGGGGTTGCCGCAGTTCGGGGACGCCCAGATGAAGAGATCGCCGGTGCAGAGAACCTTCCGCTCGGGGACCCAGACCCAGGTGTGGTCGTCGGTCTCCCCGCGGGCGTGGTGCAGCTCGAAGCGCTCGCCGCCGACATCCAGATCGAGGCGCGATCGGTACGTCTCGTCGGGGTAGCGGTACTCCGTCGGCCAGAACGGCTGCTTCGTCCGGAACTGGCGCTGGTTGATGATCCCGTTGTAGCCGGCGGTCTCGACGTAGCGGGCGAAGCGGTCGGCGATTGCTTCGTGCGCGACCACGTGCGGGGCGCGCCAGCCGTTGGAACTTGCCTCGGCTTCGTAGAGCTCGACCCCGAAGCAGTGGTCGATGTGGCCGTGGGTGAAGACCGCGGTGTCGAGCCGGTCGGGGCGCCATTGCCGGAGTGCCTCGTGCACCTTCCCGCAGAGGAACGGGCTGCTCGTGTCGACGACGACCAGCCCCTCATCGGTATGGAACGCAGCCGCGTTCGCGAACGCCGCGACGAATGCCGTCTGGGGGGAGATCTCGGCGAGATCGCCGAACTGGTTGAACGGATGGTGCTCGGCCGGATCCAGCTCGCCCGTGAACAGCCGATCGGCAGTTTCCAAAACGTCGGTCATGCGCCGAGTCAACCACGGTGCCGGTAGCTCCGAGGTGCAGCTGGATGCAGCGAAGAACCGGGGCCGGCCGAACGGCGACCGAGATCCGGCGATCGGCCGGCGGAGACCTTGCAGAAGGAATGGAAACCTGTTCTCATTTGGGGGTGACCACCGACGGGGCGCAGGAGGACGGGGCGCTCGCTCGGAACCAGGCCGCGCGACGGCGGCGCGTGCTCGACGCCACGCTCGCGCTGGCCGACAAGGGTGGCTTCGATGCCGTGCAGATGCGCGACGTCGCGGCCGAGGCCGGGGTCGCGCTCGGGACCGTGTACCGGTACTTCTCCAGCAAGGAACGCCTGCTGCTCGAAGCAAACGTCGGTCAGGTCGAGGCACTGGGTGCCGGGCTGATGTCGCGCCCGCCGAGTGGCGAGACCCCGGCGGACCGCGTCGTCGACGTCCTGCGCCGCGCCTGCAACGTGCTCGTGAAGCGGCCCGAGGCGACCGCGGCGATGGTGCGGGCCCTTGGCTCGGCCCAGCCCAACGAAGCTGAGGCTGTGCGCCGGGTGAGCCAGGCCATGACCGCGATCATCACCGGCGCGATGCACGAGGGGGATCCGTCGGAGCGGGACCGGGCGGTGGCGCGGGCGCTCAGCCAGGTCTGGCTCTCGTCGCTCATCGGCTGGGTCGGGGGCGTCGACGGGCCCGAGGTGGTCGGCGACGACCTCGAGCGGGCCACCCGCATGCTCGTCCCCGGATGACGCCGCCGGCCGTCTGACGGTGGTGGTCCGGTGGTCGGCCGGCGGAGATCTTGGGGAGTGACGCCGCCGGCCGTCTGACGGTGGTGGTCCGGTGGTCGGCCGGCGGAGATCTTGGGGAAGCAGTGAGAACGTGTTCTAGTGTCGGGGGATGGCCATGCATTACAACTTCGCGGACCTTTTCGAGGCGATTGTCGATCTTCATCCCGACCGCTGCGCGCTCGTGGTCGGTGACACCCGGCGCACGTTCGCCGAGATCGAGGAACGGTCGAACCGGCTGGCTCACCACCTGCGTGACGCCGGTGTGGGCATCGGCGACCACGTAGGGATCTACGCGTACAACGGTCCCGAGTGGGTCGAGGGCATGATGGCCCTGTACAAGCTGCGGGCCGTCCCGGTGAACGTGAACTACCGCTACATCGAGACCGAGCTGCGGTACCTGTGCGACAACGCGGACCTGGTGGCGATCATCCTCCAGCGGGAGTTCGCTCCACGCGTGGCGGCGATTCGGGCCGAGCTCCCGCAGCTCCGCCACCTGGTCATCGCCGAGGACGGCAGCGGTGCCGGCCTCGCGGGGCTCGAATACACCGACTACGAGGCCGCGATCGCCGGCCGCGAGTTCCGAGCGGGACTTCCCCGAACGCTCGAACGACGACATCCACATGATCTACACGGGCGGTACCACCGGCATGCCCAAGGGTGTGATGTGGCGCCAGGAGGACATCTTCTTCGCACTGTGCGGGGGGATCGACGCGTACAGCAACGAGAAGATCGATCGTCCCGAGGCGTTGCGCGACCGCGCCGCGCAGAGTGCAGGCCCCGCAGTGATGTTGCCCGCGGCGCCGCTGATGCACGGTGCGGGCCAGGTGTCGACGATCCGCGGGCTGATCCACGGCGATACCACGGTGTTGCTGGCGAAGTTCGACGCCGAGCAGATCTGGCGCCTCGTCGAGCGCGAGAAGGTGAACGTCCTCGGCATCACCGGTGACGCGATGGCCCGCCCGCTCGCCGACAAGCTCGAGGAGATGCACGCGGACCTCGACCTCTCCTCGCTGATATCCATCGGGTCGAGCGCGGCGATCTTCTCCCAGTCGATCAAGGACCAGCTGATGAAGCTGCTCCCGAACATCCTGGTCGTGGACTCCATCGGCGCCACCGAGACCGGCATGAACGGGATCAAGATCGCGCAGGTGGGGGAGAAGTCCCACGGTGGTCCCGCGACCGTGCAGCCGTCGCGCGACTCGATCGTCGTGGATGACGACCTGAACCTGATCGAGCCCGGGTCCGGAAAGGTCGGGCGGGTCGCCCGTACCGGGAACATCCCGCTCGGGTACTACAAGGACCCGGAGCGCAGCGCGCAGACGTTCATCGAGGTCGAAGGCGTCCGCTACGCGATCCCCGGCGACTTCGCGACGGTCGAGGCGGACGGCCAGGTGACGTTGCTCGGACGCGGCTCGATCGTCATCAACACTGGCGGCGAGAAGGTCTTCCCCGAGGAGGTCGAGGGCGTGCTGAAGTCGCACCCCGACGTCTTCGACGTCCTGGTCGTCGGCGTCCCCGACGAGCGTTGGGGTGAGCGGGTGACCGCGGTCGTCCAGCCGCGCCAGGGCCGCACTCCCTCCGTCGCGGAGCTCGACGCCCACTGCCGGACGCAGATCGCCGCGTACAAGGCGCCGAAGCAGGTGTTCCTGGTGGATCAGATCAGCCGGGCCCCGAGTGGCAAGCCCGACTACCCCTGGGCCAAGGAGTTCGCCAAGAGCGCAGCCGCCGAGTAGCCGCCTAGGGTCGCGGCCGATGGAGGTCGGCGAATTCCGGGCCGCGGGGCTCTACGACCCCGATGCCTCCGACGCGGCGGATCGGCTCGCACTGCTGCGCTACCTCGAAGCGCGCGGGGTCTCGCTCGAGCAGATGGTCGAGTCGCACAAGAACGGGGCCCTGCACGCGGCCAACACCGACGAGCGGATCCGGCCGGGCCGGATCATGTCTGCCGATGCGGTCGCGGCGGAGATCGGGATTCCCGCGGACTTGCTGCGCCGGATCACGCTGGCGGCCGGGCTGCGGATCGAGGACGACGACTATCGCGAGTCCGACATCGAGACGTACCGCCTCTTCGCGGCCGGCGCCGGCATCTTCGGTGACGACGCGACGCTCCAGTTCACCCGGGCCGTGGGGTCGTCGATGGCGCGGGTCGCCGACGCGGCGATCTCGCTGTTCCTCGTGAACGTCGAGGGACCGCTCGTGCAGGAAGGCGGCGGGTCGACGATGCTCGCCGAGGCGGCCAATTCCGCGGTGGACGCGCTCGAGGTGATCCCGTCGCTCATGGCCGGCTTCTTCCGGATGCACATGCAGGCCGCGATCAGCCGGCAGCGGGTCGCGAGCAGCTCCGAGGTAGAGCCCGGGATGTTCCGGCTCGCCGTGGGCTTCGTCGACCTGGTCGGGTTCACGCCCTACGCGCAGGATGTTGCGCCCGCGGAGCTGGCCGGCTTCGTCGAGAGATTCGAGGCGCGGGCGAACGAGGTCGTGGCGGCCGGCGGTGGCCGCATCGTCAAGCACATCGGCGACGAGGTCATGTTCGTGGAGACGGATCCCACGACTGCGTGTGACATCGCGTTGCAGCTGGTCGAGCTCTTTGACGACCGGGAAGGGGTGTCGCCACACGCCGGCGTCGGGTTCGGCCCGCTCGTGTCACGCGGTGGCGACTACTACGGGCCGGTGGTGAATCTCGCGTCGCGCATCGCTGACCTCGCGGTGCCCGGCGAGGTGTTGGTGACCGAGAACGTCGAGCGCGCCGCGGTCGCGAGCGACGGCCGGTTCGAGTTCCAGCCCGCCGGGCGCCGGATGTTGAAGGGGTTCGCCGAACCCATCCCGCTCTGGTCGGTCACGCGGACCGCGCCCTGCTCCTTGAGCTCGGCGATCGTCGCGGCGGCGAAGCCCCAGTCCGCCAGCGCCGCGTCCGTGTCGGTCCCGGGAACGACCGGAGTGCGCTCGATCGCGCCGGGGGTCCGGCTGAAGCGCGGTGCGGGCGCCGGTTGTGGAGCCCCTTCGACCTCGGTGTAGGTCCCGCGCGCGACGTTGTGAGGATGCGCGCGGGCCTCGTTCATCGTGAGGACGGGCGCAAAGCAGACCTCGTGGCCCTCGAAGAACTCGACCCACTCGTCGCGCGTGCGGGTGAGGAACAGCCGCGCCATGTCCGCCTTCAGACCGGGCCACGTCGACTGGTCCATCTGGGTCGCCGGGTCGAGCTCGATGCCGAGCGGACCGAGCCGCGCGACCAGCTCGGCGTAGAACTGTGGCTCGTAGCTCGCGATCGAGATCCATCCGCCGTCAGCGGTCTCGTACACGCCGTAGAAGTGCGCGCCGCCGTCGAGCAGGTTCGTGCCGCGCTCATCGGACCAGAACCCCATCGCGCTGAGGCCGACGAAGACGCTCATCTGCATCGCCGCGCCGTCCACCATCGCGGCGTCGACCACCTGGCCGCGGCCCGAGGTCCCGCGCTCGACCAGCGCGGCGAGGATGCCGAACGCGAGGAGCAGCCCGCCCCCGCCGAAGTCGCCGACGAGGTTGAGGGGCGGGACCGGTGGCCCGCCTGCCACGCCGATGTGCGCGAGCACGCCGGCGAGCGCGATGTAGTTGATGTCGTGCCCGGGGTCGTGGGCGAGCGGCCCGTCCTGTCCCCATCCGGTCATGCGGCCGTACACGAGGCGCGGATTGCGCGCGCAGCGCGACCTCGGGGCCGATGCCGAGGCGCTCGCTGACGCCGGGGCGGAAGCCCTCGATCAACACGTCCGCCGACTCGCAGAGCTTCAGGACCGTGTCGGCGGCCCGCGGGTGCTTGAGGTCGATCCCCATCGAACGGCGGTTGCGGTCGAGGCTCGCGTACGGCGTCGCCGGGATCATGCCGCTGCCGGCGGCGACCGACGTCGCGCGATCCAGCCGGAGCACCTCGGCGCCGAGATCCCCGAGCGCCATCCCGGCGAACTGCGTGGGCCCGATGCTCGGGATCTCGAGGACGCGCACACCCGTCAAGGGACCCATGTGAGCTCCTACTCGTCGAGCTTGAAGACCCGGGCCGCGTTCTCGTGGAGGAACTTCGGCCAGACGTGGTCGCGGAACGGGACGTCGGGGAGCTCGGAGAAGATCCGGTCGTAGCTGAGACCGGCGGGGAAGTAGCCGCTCCAGATGATCTTGTCGGCACCGCGGGTGTTCGCGTAGTTGATGATGTCCTTGGGGAAGTGCTTGGGCGCGAACGCAGTGGTCGAGTAGTAGAGGTTCGGCCACTTGAGCATGAGCTTGACTGCGAGCTCGGTCCACGGTTCGCACCCGTGGCGGGTCACGAATTTCAGCTCCGGGAAGAACCAGCAGATCTCGTCGAGACGGGCGACGTCCTGGGGTGAGAACGGGATGCGCGGGCCGGGCACGCCCATCGTCGACGCGAACGGGATGTCGAGCTCGACGCACTTCATGTAGATCGGGAACCACTTCTTGTCGTCCACCGCGACCTGCGGGTTCAAGCCGGCCGGGAAGGCACCGACGCACTTGAGATCGAACTCCGACGCGTACTTCTCGATCTTGCGCACGGCCTCCATGCCCTGGTTCGGGTTCGCGCCGATGGCCGCAAAGAAGCGGTCGGGGTGCTCGCGCACCGCGCGTGCGCCCTGCTCGTCCTCGACGGACACGATCGCGCGGCGGATGTCGTGGCGGTCGTGCTCGGCCATGAGGAACTCGACCGGGTCGCCGAGCTCGTCGGCATCCCAGCCCGGTGGTTCCTTGAACATGTACCCGGCCGGCATCGCGAGGCCACCCTCGCCCTTCTTGGACTCGGCGTCCTTCGCCTGGTCCCGGATGAACCCGTAGAACTCGAACATCTCCTCGCGGCTCTTCGGGACTCCGACCGACGTGTCGATCGCGCCACCGGATGCGAGTGCCGCGTCGAAGGCCGGGTTGTGGGTCATGGCTGCTTCACCCGATCTTGGAGCCCGAAGACCCTGATCGCGTTCTCGCGCAGGAACTTGGGCCAGACGTGATCGCGGAACGGGACATTGGGCAGCTCGGAGAAGATCCGGTCGAGGCCGAGACCGGCGGAGTAGTAACCCGCGTAGATGATCTTGTCGGCGCCGCGCGTGTTCGCGAAGTTGATGATGTCCTCGGGGTAGTGCTTCGGCGCGAACGCGCTGGTCGAGTAGTAGAGGTTCGGCCACTTCAGGAGCAGCTTCACCATGAGCTCGGTCCACGGCTCGGCGCCGTGGCGCACGACGATCTTGAGCTCGGGGAAGTACCAGCACACCTCGTCGAGCAGGCCGACGTACTGCGGGCTCATGAGGATGCGCGGCCCGGGGACGCCGGCGTACAACATGATCGGTACGTCGAGCTCCACGCACTTGGCGTAGATCGGGTACATCTTCTTGTCGTTGATCGGCACCTGGGGGATGAGACCGGTGCCCCAGACGTGCGCCGAGACCGCGCGCGCTCCTCGCGGACGAACCGGGTGAGGTCCCGGACGGACTCCATGCCCGTGTTCGGGTTGACGTTCGCGATGCCCGCGAACCGTTCCGGGTGCTCCTTGCACGGCGCGCTTCGCGTGTTCGTTCCCGTGAATGCCGGGCATCATCATCGTGATGCCGTGCTCGTCCATCTGCGCGAGGACCTCCGCGACGGGGTCGCTGAGCTCCTCGTAGTGCGGCACGCCCTTGAACATGTACTCCGCGGGCATCTCCATGGTCTGGCTCTCGGAGTCCATGGCCTGCTTGCGGATGTAGTCGTAGACCTTCCGCTTCTCGGCCCGCGGTGCGGGCATCGAGAGGAACGTGTCGATCACGCCACCGGCGCGGGCAGCCTCGAATGCCTCGTTGACGACCGGGGAGTCGCTCACTCGTCGAGCTTGAAGACCCGGACCGCGTTCTCGCGGAGGAACTTCGGCCACACGTGGTCACGGAAGGGCACGTCCGGCATCTCGCTGAAGATGCGGTCCAGGGTGAGGCCCATCGGGAAGTAGCCCGCGTACATGACCTTGTCGGCGCCGCGGGTGTTGGCGAAGTGGATGACGTCCTTCGGGTAGAACTTCGGCGCGAACGCGCTCGTGGAGTAGTGCAGGTTCGGCCACTTGAGCATGAGCTTCACCGCGAGGTCGGCCCACGGCTCGCACCCGTGGCGCGTGACGAACCTGAGCTCGGGGAAGAACCAGCAGACCTCGTCGATCAGGCCGACTTCCTGGGGGGCGAACGGCACCCGCGGCCCCGGTACGCCGGCGCACACGCAGATCGGGATGTCGAGCTCAACGCACTTCGCGTAGATCGGATAGAACTTCTTGTCGTTGATCGGCACCTGGGGGCTGAGCCCCGCGGGGAACGCGGTGGCCGCCTTGACGCCGAGCTCCTTGACCGCGGCTTCGAGCTCGCGGACGGACTCCATGCCCTTGTTCGGGTCCACCTCGTAGCTCCCGAAGAAGCGGTCGGGGTAGTCCTTGATCGCCTTCTGGGCCTGGTCGTTCTTGAAGCTGGTCCCGACCATCGCCATCGACACCCCGTGCTTGTCCATCTCGGAGAGCAGGTAGCTGACGGGGTCGTCCATGTGCTCCTCGAAGTGGGGCACATGCTTGAACATGTACTGAGCCGGGAACTCGAAGTCCTCCCGACTCTCACGGTCGAGGAGCTGGGTGCGGAGGAAGTCGTACCAGCGCTTGGGATCCCCGCTCGGGATTCCCAGCATCAGGTCGATGACCCCGACATCGGTCGGCATCGGCATGAAATCGACGCTATCGCGCCACCTGACGCACCGTCAGATTCCGCCGACTGCCGTTGCCGTCCCACCCCCCGGCTCTCATGTGCACATGCAACGGCCCCAGGACGTTGAACGGGCAATTGAAGCCCTCGCGGTCCGAGCAATTCGGTGTGTTCGCGCGTCGTCAGGCGCTCGAGCTGGGCGCGACACGGAACACGATCGAGCATCGGGTCGCGTGCGGCGCCTGGCCTCTCGTGCTCCCCCGGGTCCATCGCTTCACCGTCGTCGCGATCTCGCTCGCGCAGACCGCGATGGCCGCCAGTCTCTGGTCGGCGCCGGACGGGTTGGTGTCGCACGGGACGGCCGCGACGTTGTGGCGGTTCGAAGGCGTCGAGACTGACAAGGTGCACGTCACGCTCCCTAGGGGACGAAGCCTGCGCTCGCCGAAGCTGACGGTCCACCACCCCGGTGACCTTCTCCCGGCGGACATCGCGCGGAGAGGGCCGATCGCGGTCACATCGCCGCTCCGGACCGCGATCGATCTGGCGGGTCATCAAGGTCACGCCCGCGACACTCCGCGACCCTGATCTCTTCCTCGCCGAAGTTGCCACCCTGCTCGCGGCGTAGATCGCTGATTCGGCGGACGAACGGGCGAATCAGTCTCGAGCCCACTCGACGTAGATGACCGACGGGATCATGATCTCGGTCTAGGAGGGTGGGGCGGCGAGGCGGAACTCGCGGCGGTGGAGCTCCTCGTAGCCCATGCGGCGGTAGATGGGCTCGCCCATGGACGACGCCTGGAGCTGCACGTTGGCCGCGCCGAGGTCGAACCCGAGGTTCGTGACGTGGCGGGTGACCGCCTCGGCGATGCCGCGCCCGCGCCGCCTCCAGGCTCCCGACCCAGTAGACGCCGGCGATGCCGTGGCTGAGCAGGATCTGCGCGACGGACACGGGCTCGCCGTCGAGGTACGCCACCGCCGAGTGCACATGCGGGGCCAGCATCGCGTTGGGCCCGTTGAAGTGGCTGCGCGTCGCGTCCTCCGGTGACCCGAGGCTCACGTACGCCGCCGCGGTGACCTCCGCGTAGTCCGCGACGCCGGCCGCGTCGGTCACCATCCGGATCTCGACGCCTTCCGGTGCCGGCCGCTCGGGGAGCCGGCTGCGACAGATCATCTGGGGGGAATCGCCGAAGGCGCCGATGAGCGCCGCGTCGGCGGCAGCCGCGAGATCGTCGTCCTCGCCGGTGTCGCGCACCCACACGGAGAACCCGCGCCCACGCGGCGCGAAGAACTCGAGCGCCTTGGCGATGACCACGTCGGCCGGTGTGGTGTCGTCCGAGCGCTGGACCCCGTTGTTGTAGGCGGGGAAGTCCGAGGCGCCGGCGAACAGCAACACACCGTCTTCTTCGACGATCGTGTGCGGTCGCTGCCAGCGAGTGTCCTCGCGACTGAACTCCAACAGGTTGAGGTTCCCGGCGACGGCTTCGGCGCGACCGGCTGCATCGAGAGGGGTGGCCATCCGGCGGACGTTAGCCTCGCTGACCGTGCCGGAGACTCCCGATTGGGGACACGCGACGCCCTACGACGACGTCAACGGCGAGGTTGCGATTGTCGGCATCGGTGAGACCGCGTACACCAAGGCATCGGGCCGGACCGCACGCGAGATCGGCATCGAGGCCGCGGCGAACGCGATTGCCGACGTGGGCCTGCAGCCGGAGGACATCGACGGGCTCACGTACTCGGGCGCGTTCCCGGAATTCGACGTCGCCGCGTTCCACGAGCGCTTCGGCACGAGCCACGAGATGTGGTCGTCGCCCTGGGGCGGTGGGATGAGCTGGGCCGGCACTGCGCCCTACCTCGCGGCGAAGGCGATCGGGGAGAAGAAGGCGAAGCACGTGCTCAACGTGTTCCCGGTCGCTTGGGCGACGCAGCGGGCGTCCATGACCGGTGGGCCGGGCGAGGTGCACGCCACCCAGGCCGCCAAGCAGAACCTCGAGGTGCCGTTCGGTTGGTTCCCGCAGCCGGTGTACTTCGCGACGATCATGCGACGGCACATGCTCGAGTTCGGCACCACGGAGGCGCAGTTCGGGGCGGTGGCGGTCGCATGCCGACGGCACGCGAACCTGAATCCGGATGCGGTCATGCACGAGAAGAAGATGTCGCTCGACGACTACCTCGCGTCTCCGTACCTCGCGGACCCGCTCCGGCTCCTCGATTCGTGCCTCATCTCCGACGGGGGCGCGGCGTACGTGACGACCAGCGTCGAGCGCGCCGACGATCTGCCCCAGCCCGCCGCAGTGGTGCGCGGGGTGGCCGAAGGGCTCTCGGGAAGTGGTGCTCACTGGAGTCAGCAACGCGACTTCACCAGCACGCCGCAGGTCTTCAGCGCCCCACCCGCGTTCGCGATGGCCGGCCTTGTACCCGCAGACGTCGACGTGCTCACCGCGTACGACCCGTTCACCGTCGTATCGCTGATGCAGATCGAGGACATGGGTTTCTGCCCCAAGGGGGAGGCTGGGCGCTACGTCGAGGGCGACACGCTGTTCCATGACGCGGGCAAGCTCCCGTTCAACCCGCACGGTGGGCTGCTGTCCCATGCGTACGTGCTCGGCATCGCCCACGTCGTCGAGCTCGTGAAGCAGCTTCGCGGCACCGCGGCGGCCCAGGTACCGGGAGCCGAGGTTGCGGTCTACGGCGGCTACACGGGCGCGCACGCCAGCACGCTCGTGCTGACGAAGGCGTAACGGAAGCGATGGCGATCAAGCGAGCCGACTTCCCGCTGCCGGACGTGACGGACCCGCTCACCGCCGAGTTCTTCGCCGGTGCCGCGGGCCACGAGCTGAAGATCCCGCGCTGCAACGCGTGCGCGAAGTGGATCTGGTACCCCGAGCCGGACTGCCCGGCGTGCGGTGGTGCGCCGAGATGGACGGCCACGAGCGGCCACGGGCGCTTGTTCTCGTGGGCGGTCGTGCAACGCCCGTTCCTCCCGGCATTCGCCGAGATGATCCCGTTCGTCACTGCGTTGGTCTCGCTGGAGGAGGCGCCCGAGGTGCGGATCGTCACCTACGTCGTCGATGTCGATCCGGAGACCCTGGAGGCAGAGCTCCCGCTGGCGGTGACCTTCCGAGAGCTGGCCTTCCCCACTGTCCCCGGCCGCCGCGTCGTCGTGCCGATGTTCGGGCCGAGAACCTAGGGTGACACCACTGATCGCGTGAGAGGACGCCGGAATGTACGAGTGGAGCGACGAGCACAAGATGATCCGGGACGCGGTTCGCGCGTTCGTGGAGGCCGAGGTTCGGCCCCAGCGCGAGGAGCTGGAGTTCGGCGACACCCCGCCCTACGACGTCATCCGCAAGCTCTACAGCACGTTCGGCATGGACCAGATGGCGCGCGACGGGTTCAAGAAGCGGCTCGAGGCCGAGGCCACGCCCGACCCGTCCGACGACGAGGCGGTCGAGGGCGAGGAGCGTGCCTCAGGTGGGCAGGGCGGGTTCATGTTGCTGCCGATCATCGAGCTCTGCCGGTGCTCACCTGGGCTCGTCACCGCGATGGGAGTGAGCGTCGGCCTTGCCGCGGGGACGATCATGAGCCGCGGCACCGCGGCGCAAAAGGAGCGGTGGGCGCTCGACCTCCTCACCTTCGACAAGGTCGGGGCATGGGCGATCACGGAGCCCGACTCCGGTTCCGACGCGTTCGGGCGGATGCAGTCCACGGCCCGGCGCGACGGTGACGAGTACGTCCTGAACGGCCAGAAGACGTTCATCACCAACGGTCCCTACGCGGACACCACGATCTTCATCTGCAAGCTCGACGAGGGGAACCCACACCAGGAGCGCAAGATCCTCTCGTTCGTGCTCGATCGGGGAATGCCGGGGTTCGAGCAGACAAAATCGATGCGCAAGATGGGCATGCACTCGTCCCCGACGGGGATGCTGTTCCTCGACGACGTGCGCGCGGGCAAGGACCGCCTGCTCGGCGAGACCGAGGACGTGCCGTACCGCGAAGGAGCGAAGCAGGCGTTCTCGATCGAGCGGACGGGCGTGGCCGCGATGTCGCTCGGCATCATCGAGCGGTGTCTCGAGCTCTGCATCGCGTACGCGAAGGAGACCGTGCGCTTCGGCAAGCCGATCGGCGACCACCAGCTCATCCAGGAGAAGCTCGCCCGGATGGAGGTGCACCGGCTGAACACCGAGAACCTGGTGTTCCGGTCGCTCGAGAAGGGGGCGGCGGGGGTCCCGATGGATCTCACCGAGGCGTCGGCGATGAAGCTGTACACGGCCCGGGCCGCCACCGAGGTGGCTCTGGAAGCCGTCCAGCTCCACGGAGGCAACGGATACATGGCCGAATTCGAGGTCGAGCAGCTGGCCCGGGATGCGAAGGTCCTCCAGATCTACGCCGGCACGGACGAGATCCAGATCTCGCAGATCGCGCGCAGCCTGCTGGCATGAGGTAGATTCTTCCTTCGCTCTCCGGGCCAACGTCGTCCCGGGCCGGGTACTCACGAACCGCAGTGGCAGTCACTCGATCTGCCACGAGCCCGAAACGGACGGACGACGAACCATGGCCAATCGAGATCTTCCTCGCGGCAGGGTCTCTACGACCCGGCCAACGAGCACGACGCCTGCGGCGTCGCCTTCGTGGTGGACCTGCACGGGCGCAAGAGCCACGAGATGGTCCGCAAGGGGATCAACGCCCTGTGCAACCTCGACCACCGGGGCGCATCCGGCGCCGAGACGAACACCGGCGACGGTGCCGGCATCCTCCTGCAGATCCCGGACGGGTTCCTGCGCGAGGTCGTGGACTTCGAGCTGCCCGAGGCGGGCGTGTACGCCACCGGGATCGCGTTCTTGCCGAAGGACCGCGACGATGCCGACAAGGTCGTCTCGGCCATCGACTCGATCGTCGCGGACGAGGGAATGCAGCTGCTCGGGTGGCGCGACGTCCCGACGGACGACTCGATGCTCGGGTCCATGGCGCAGTCGGCGGAGCCATCATTCCGTCAGGTGTTCATCGCCGAGGACGGACTCTCGGATCTGGCGTTGGAGCGGCATGCGTTCATCGTGCGCAAGCGGATTGAGCACGAAGTCCAGACACCGGCCGACCACGTCCACGACTCCGTCTACTTCCCGAGCCTCTCGTGCCGCACGCTGGTCTACAAGGGCATGTTGACCACGCCGCAGCTCGAGGAGTTCTACGAGGATCTGCGCGACGAGCGCGTGGAGAGCGCGCTCGCGCTCGTGCATTCACGCTTCTCCACCAACACGTTCCCGTCGTGGCCGCTGGCGCACCCGTACCGCTACATCGCGCACAACGGCGAGATCAACACGCTGAAGGGCAATCGCAACTGGATGCGGGCCCGCGAAGCCCTGCTCGCCTCGGACCTCTTCCCGGGCGAGCTCGACCGTGCGTTCCCGATCTGCACGCCGGACGCGTCTGACTCCTCCTCGTTCGACGAGGTGCTCGAGCTGCTCGCGCTCGGCGGCCGGTCACTCCCGCACTCGGTGCTCATGATGATCCCGGAGGCGTGGGAGAACCACACGTCGATGAGCGCGGAGAAGAAGTCGTTCTACCGGTTCCACGCCTCGCTGATGGAGCCGTGGGACGGGCCGGCGTCCATCGCGTTCACGGACGGCACGGTGATCGGTGCGGTGCTCGACCGCAACGGGCTTCGCCCGTCGCGCGTACTGGGTCACCGACGACGGCCTCGTCATCATGGCGAGCGAGGTCGGGGTGCTCGAGGTGGACCAGGCCCGGGTGGTCAAGAAGGGGCGACTCGAGCCGGGCCGCATGTTCCTCGTGGACACCACCATGGGCCGCATCGTCGACGACGAAGAGATCAAGCACGGGCTCTCGACCGAGCACCCCTACGAGCAGTGGCTCGACGACGGTCTCGTGCACCTCGACGACCTCCCGCCACGCGACGTGCTCACGCCGGTGCACGCGTCGCACGTCGAGCAGCAGCGCTTGTTCGGTTGGACCCAGGAGCAGCAGCGCATCCTCATCGCGCCGATGGCGCGCACCGGGGCCGAGGCCATCGGGTCCATGGGCACCGATACGCCGATCGCCGCGCTCTCGGACCGGCCTCGGCTGCTCTTCGACTACTTCCAGCAGCTGTTCGCCCAGGTCACGAACCCGCCGCTCGACGGCATCCGTGAGGAGCTCGTCACCAGCATCGGTTCCACCATCGGGCCCGAAGGCAACCTGCTCGACCCGGGCCCCGACTCGTGCCGCCAGATCGTGCTGCCGCACCCGGTGCTCGACAACGAGGACCTCGCCAAGCTCCGGTACATCGACGAGGACGGCGAGGTGCCCGGTTACAAGCCGGTCACGATCGACGCGCTGTACCCCGTGTTCGGCGGCGGCGACGCCCTGCGCCTCGCGATCGAGCGGATCCGCCGTCAGGTGAGCGATGCCATCGCCGGTGGCGTGAACCTCGTGATCCTCTCGGACCGGTACGCCACGGAGGACAACGCGCCGATCCCGAGCCTGCTCATCACTGCGGCGGTCCACCACCACCTCATCCGCGAGAAGACCCGGACCCGGGTCGGCCTCGTGATCGAGACCGGCGAAGCGCGCGAGGTGCACCACATCGCGCTCCTGCTCGGGTTCGGTGCGGCCGCGGTCAACCCGTACCTCGTGTTCGATGCGATGCGCGACCTCGTGCGTGAAGGCCACCTGGACCTCAGCATCCGCAAGGCGTCGAAGAACTACATGAAGGCGGCGGGCAAGGGCGTCCTGAAGATCATGTCGAAGATGGGGATCTCGACGGTCGCGTCGTACACCGGGGCTCAGGTCTTCGAGGCGATCGGGCTGAGCCAGGACCTCGTCGACGAGTACTTCACGGGCACGACCACCCGGCTCGGCGGCGTCGGCCTCGACGTGCTGGCCGCGGAGGTCGCCGCGCACCACGAGCGGGCCTTCCCCGACCGGCCGACCGAGCTCGCGCACCGCGAGCTCGACGTGGGCGGTGAGTACCAGTGGCGCCGCGAGGGCGAGTACCACCTCTTCAACCCGGACACGGTCTTCCGGCTCCAGCACACGACTCGTACGAAGCGCTACGACATCTTCAAGCAGTACACGACGATGGTCGACGAGCGCTCGCATCATCTGGCCACCCTGCGGGGCCTGTTCGAGCTGCGCGACGGCGAGCGGCCGCCGGTCCCGATCGACGAGGTCGAGCCGGTCTCCGAGATCGTGAAGCGGTTCTCCACCGGCGCCATGAGCTACGGATCGATCTCGAAGGAAGCGCACCAGACGCTCGCGATCGCGATGAACCGCATCGGTGGCAAGTCCAACACCGGCGAGGGTGGCGAGGACGCCGACCGCTTCGTCGAGGATCCGAACGGCGACCTGCGGCGCAGTGCGGTCAAGCAGGTCGCGTCGGGCCGGTTCGGGGTCACGAGCGAGTACCTCGTGAACGCGGACGACCTGCAGATCAAGATGGCCCAGGGCGCGAAGCCGGGCGAGGGTGGCCAGCTGCCGGGGCACAAGGTCTACCCGTGGATCGCGAGCACTCGGTACTCGACCCCCGGCGTGGGGCTGATCAGTCCGCCTCCGCACCACGACATCTACTCGATCGAGGATCTGAAGCAGCTCATCCACGATCTCAAGAACGCGAACCCTCAGGCGCGCGTGCACGTGAAGCTCGTCGCCGAGGTGGGTGTCGGCACGGTGGCCGCGGGCGTGAGCAAGGCCCATGCCGACGTCGTCCTGATCTCGGGTCACGATGGCGGCACGGGAGCTTCGCCGCTCACCTCGATCAAGCACGCCGGTGCACCGTGGGAGCTCGGGCTCGCCGAGACCCAGCAGACACTGTTGCTCAACGGGCTGCGCGACCGCATCGTCGTGCAGACCGACGGCCAGCTGAAGACCGGGCGTGACGTGATCATCGCGGCGCTGCTCGGCGCCGAGGAGTTCGGCTTCGCGTCGGCACCTCTCGTCGTGAGTGGCTGCATCATGATGCGTGTCTGCCACCTCGACACCTGCCCCGTCGGTATCGCGACCCAGAACCCGGAGCTGCGCAAGAAGTTCACCGGCCAGCCCGAGTTCGTCGTCAACTTCTTCGAGTTCATCGCCGAGGAGGTGCGCGAGAACCTTGCCGCGCTCGGGTTCCGCACCCTCGCCGAGGCGATCGGGCACGCCGAGATGCTCGACACGCGCAAGGCGGTGGAGCACTGGAAGGCATCAGGCCTCGACCTCACGCCAATCCTGCACGTGCCCGAGTTCGATGCCGCGGTGCAGGACCGGTATTGCACGAAGTCCCAGGACCACGGACTCGACCGGGCGCTCGACAACACGCTCATCCAGCTCTGCGAAGGTGCGCTCGAGGATGGGCAGCCGGTCACCCTCGAGCTCCCGATCCGGAACGTCAACCGCACGGTCGGCACGATGCTCGGGTACGAGCTGACCACGCGCTACGGCGGATCCGGCCTGCCCAACGACACGATCCAGATCCGGTTCACGGGGTCGGCGGGGCAGAGCTTCGGCGCGTTCCTCCCGTCGGGGATCACCTTGCGGTTGGAAGGCGACGCCAACGACTACGTCGGCAAGGGCCTGTCGGGTGGTCGCATCATCGTGCACCCGTCCGCCGACTCACCACTGGTGGCCGAAGACAACATCGTTGCCGGCAACGTCATCCTGTACGGCGCCACCGCGGGTGAGATGTTCCTGCGCGGCGTCGTGGGCGAGCGGTTCTGCGTGCGCAACTCCGGTGCGACGGCGGTCGTCGAAGGCGTCGGCGACCACGGCTGCGAGTACATGACGGGTGGTCGGGTCGTCGTGCTCGGACCGACCGGGCGGAACTTCGGGGCCGGGATGTCCGGTGGCATCGCGTACGTGCACGATCCCGAGGGCAGGTTCCCGGCGCTCGTCAACGGGGAGATGGTGGATCTCGACGCGCTCGAGGATGAGGATCAGGAGTTCCTGCGCGAGATCATCCGCCGGCACTACGAGGAGACCGGGTCCGCCGTGGCCCAGCGGATCCTCGAGCGGTGGCGCCGCGAGGTCGAGCACTTCGCCAAGGTCATGCCCAAGGACTACAAGCGCGTGCTCGAAGCGGCCCGCGTCGCAGAAGAACGAGGACTCTCGGTGGACGAAGCGATCATGGCGGCCTCGCATGGGTGAGGTCACCGGGTTCATGAAGTACGACCGGGAGCTGCCACGCCGGCGCTCGGTGCCCGTGCGCCTCCGGGACTGGAAGGAGGTCTACGAGCCGTTCGCGGACGACCGTCTCCGGACCCAGGCCGCCCGGTGCATGGACTGCGGCATCCCGTTCTGCCACACCGGCTGCCCGCTGGGGAACCTGATCCCCGAATGGAACGACCTGGTGTACCGGGACGACTGGCACGAGGCGATGGAGCGGCTCCACGCGACCAACAACTTTCCCGAGTTCACCGGGCGACTGTGTCCGGCGCCGTGCGAGACCGCCTGCGTCCTCGGCATCAACGAGGACCCGGTGACGATCAAGCAGGTCGAGGTCAGCATCGTCGATCACGGGTGGGAGAGCGGCGAGATCGTTCCGGTGCCGCCGACGATCCTGACCGGCAAGCGGATCTCGGTCGTCGGGTCCGGTCCCTCCGGCCTCGCCGCGGCTCAGCAGCTGACCCGCGCCGGCCACGCGGTGACTGTGTACGAGCGGGCGGACCGCATCGGTGGCCTGCTTCGGTACGGGATCCCCGAGTTCAAGATGGAGAAGCACGTCCTCGACCGGCGACTCGAACAGATGCGCGCCGAAGGAACGCAGTTCCGGGTCAACGCGAACGTCGGAGAGAACGTGGCCGTCGCGGATCTCGAGGGCGAGTCCGATGCGATCGTGCTGGCCGGCGGCGCGACCGCGTGGCGGGACCTGCCGATCCCGGGCCGCGACCTCACGGGCATCTACCAGGCCATGGAGTTCCTGCCACCTGCGAACCGGGTGCAGGAGGGTGACATCGCCGAGCACCCGTTCTCGGCGAAGGGGAAGCACGTCGTCATCATCGGTGGCGGTGACACCGGTGCCGACTGCCTGGGCACCGTTCACCGGCACGGCTGCGCATCGGTGCACCAGTTCGAGATCCTGCCCCGCCCGCCGGAGGCCCGCCCCGACGCGAACCCGTGGCCGACGTGGCCGCTCATCTACCGGACGGCCAGCGCCCACGAAGAAGGTGGGGACCGCGTCTTCGCGGTCAACACCGAATGCTTCCTCGGCGACGAGGACGGCAACGTGCGCGCACTGCGCGCCCACGAGGTCGAGCAGAAGGTCGTCGACGGCCGGATGGTGTTCGAGAAGATCGAAGGCACCGAGTTCGAGTTGCCCTGCGACATCGCGCTGCTGGCCATGGGCTTCGTCGGGCCGGAGCGCAACGGGTTGCTCGAGGTGCTGGGCGTGGAGCTCACCGAGCGGGGCAACGTCGCACGCGACGAACGCTGGGCCACCAACGTGGACGGAGTGTTCGTGTGCGGCGACATGGGCCGCGGACAGAGCCTCATCGTGTGGGCGATCGCCGAGGGCCGTTCATGCGCCGCAGCCGTGGATGCCTGGCTCATGGGGGACACCGACCTGCTGGCGCCCATCGCGCCCGACACCACGTCGATGGCGGTGCGCTGAGCGGCCGTGCCCAGGGCGCGATGCTTCTGCGCGTGCCGATCGAACCGCCGCCGTCGCGCTGGGAGCTGCCGCCGCCGACCGCCGCGGACGAACGCGAGATCTGTGGTGTCGGTGCGGACCTGGAGCCCGGTACATTGCTGCACGCCTACCGGACGGGGCTCTTCCCGATGCGCCTGGGTCTCGACGGGCCCGTGGCGTGGTGGTCGCCCGATCCGCGGGGCGTGATCCCGCTCGACGGCCTGTACGTCTCGCGGTCGTTGCGCCGGTCGCAACGGCGGTTCCAGCTGCGGGTCGACACCGTGTTCGAATCGGTGATGCGTGCCTGTGCCGACCCGGCCCGGCCCCACGGGTGGATCGACGAGTCGTTCGTCGCCGCGTACTGCGAGCTGCACCGACTGGGCTGGGCGCACAGCGTCGAGACCTGGCACGAGGGCGAGCTCGTGGGCGGGCTCTACGGCGTCGCGGCGGGTGGGTTCTTCGCGGGGGAGTCGATGTTCCACCGGGTGACCGACGCATCGAAGGTCGCGCTGCTCAACTGCGTCGAGCTGTTGGTCGCCGGGGGAGCGGCGCTCTTCGACGTCCAGTGGGTGACCCCGCACCTCGAGTCGCTGGGGGCCGTGCCGATGCCCCGACGCGAGTACCTGCGCCGGCTCGCGGACGCGCTCGCGTTGGCCGGACCGGTCTGGCCCGGGACGGCACCGTCGTTCGGCCCGTAGGCTGACGTGCCGTGCCTCTCAGCCCGGAAGAAGCCCGCGTGCTCGGCTGCCTCCTCGAGAAGGAGCGGACCACGCCCGACGCGTACCCGTTGAGCCTGAACGCGCTGGTGTCGGCGTGCAACCAGTCGACGAACCGGTCTCCGGTCGTGCAGTACCGCGACGACACGGTCGAGGCCGCGCTCGACGGGCTACGGGAACGTGATTTCGTCCGGCGCGGCGTGTATCCGGGGAGCCGGGTCATCAAGTACCGCCACGTCCTGGACGAAGCGCTCGGCATCGGTCCGCCGGAGCTGGCCTTGCTCTGCGTGATGTTGCTGCGGGGGCCGCAGACGCCGGGCGAGCTGAAATCGCGCACGGAACGGCTCCACCCGTTCCGCGACCTCGTCACCGTCGATGACGGCTTGGACCGGCTCTCGAGCCGGGAGGAGCCACTCGCCCGCCGGTTGCCGCGCGAGCCGGGCCAGAAGGAAGCCCGGGTGCGGGAGCTGCTCACGGAGGTCGGTGGCGAGGTGACCGCGCTCGTCCCCGACGATGCGCCGGTCGAGTGGAAGCCGGCACCCGTCGTCGGGGCGGCGCCGGAGGACGCGCCGAACGGGGGAAAAGGGCTCGCCGAACGGGTCGGCGTGCTCGAATCCGAGGTCGCCACACTGCGAAACGAGCTCGAAGCGCTGCGCGACAGCCTCGGTGGGTAGATTCACCGCCGTGGAAGAGTTCGTCGTGTACCACAACCCGTCGTGCAGCAAGTCGCGCGGCGCGCTCCAGATCCTGACGGAACGGGGGATGGACGCGGACGTCGTCGAGTACCTGAAGGCGCCGCCCGATCAGGCCACGCTCGAGCGGATCGTCGACGCGATCCCGAACCCGCCCGGGGAGCTCGTGCGCAAGGACAAGCGATTCAAGGAGCTCGGTCTCGACGCGGCCGCGTACACGACGCGTGGTGCAGTCGTGCAGCTCCTCCTCAGCCACCCCGAGCTCATGGAGCGACCGGTGGTGTTCCGCGGTGAGCGCGCGGTCATCGCCCGACCCTCCGAGCTGGTGCTCGACCTCGTGAAGGAGCCCTGATGGCTGTAGTCACCGCCGAGACCGTGCGCGAAGAAGTGCGTGCATGGCTCGCAGAGAACTGGGACCCGGACCTCACGGTCGCGCAGTGGTGGGACCGACTCATGCGTTCCGGCTACGGCGCGCCGACGTGGCCCGAGGACGACTTTGGTCGCGGCTACAGCCGCGCGCTGGCCAACGTCGTGAACGAGGAGCTCGCCAAAGGTGGCGCGATCGGGCCACCCGCGGGTCTCGGCTACCTGCTCGCGGGCCCGACGATCGTGGCGCACGGCTCGCGTGAGCAGAAGGACCTCTGGCTCTCGCGCATCCTCAACGGCCAGGACGCGTGGTGCCAGCTCTTCAGTGAGCCGGGCGCGGGCTCGGACCTCGCCGGACTGCAGTGCAAAGCCGAGCGTGACGGTGACGAGTGGGTGATCACGGGGCAGAAGGTCTGGACGTCGACCGCGCAGATCTGCAACCTCGGCATGTTGATCGCGCGCACGGATCCGGACGCGCCGAAGCACACCGGCATCTCGTACTTCGCGTTCGAGATGGACCAGCCGGGAGTGGAGGTCCGTCCGCTGCGGGAGATGACCGGCCGCGCGATGTTCAACGAGGTGTTCATCGACGGCGCGCGGGTGCCCGACTGGAACCTGATCGGCGGCCTGAACCAGGGCTGGGCCGTCACGAACACCACGCTCGCGGCCGAGCGCGCGGGCTCGGCAGTGGCGGGAGCGGCGCCGCCGGATCGGCATTTCCCGGCCCGTTGGCCGGGCAGCTGGACGTGCGGGTGGGCGATCTCGTCGGCCAGGTCCGAACGGGGGGCACCGGCGGTGGCGGCGGCAACATGGCTCAGAACCTGATCAACCTGGCCCAGGACACCGGCGCGGCGAAGGACCCGACCGTGCGCCAGAACCTCGCGCGGATGTACTCGATGCAGCAGATCGGGAAGTTCTCCTCGTTGCGAGCCCGCGTGGGCAACGCGAGTGCCGGGGCGCCCAACATGGCCAAGCTCATGATGAGCGACATGCTCCGGCTCAACCGGGAGGTCGGGACGCAGATCCTCGGGGCCGAGACCATGCTCATGGGCAAGGACGCTGCGCACGGCGGGGGCGTGCAGGAGATGATCCTGTTCTCGCCGGGCCCGTCGATCTACGGCGGGACGGACCAGGTCCAGCGCAACATCCTCGGTGAACGGGTCCTCGGCCTGCCGAAGGAACCCGACCCGAACAAGGGTGCCCCATTCAAGGACGTCCCGAAGAACACCTGACCTCGCGATGGACATCGGATTGACGTTGCCGTCGTTCGTGCGCGGCGTGGATCGGGCGGCGATCCTCGAATGGTGCCGTCGGGTGGACGAAGGTCCCTTCACGAGCGTCTCGGTCGGTGAGCGCATCGCGTACCCGAGCCACGAGCTCGTAGCCACGCTCGCGTTCGCCGCCGCCGCGACCGAACGTGTGCGGATCGTTTCGACGGTTGCGGTGCTCCCCATCCACGACCCGGTGCGGTTCGCCAAACAGATGGCGACGATCGACGTGCTGTGCGACGGTCGTTTGACCGTCGGGGTCGGGGTCGGGGGACGCGACCAGGACTACGCCGCGCTCGGCGTCCCGTTCGAGGGGCGGTTCGCCCGACTCGACGAGCAGGTTGACGTGATGCAGCGGGTATGGCGCGGCGAGATCGTGGTCGACGGGCTGCCCCCGGTCGGACCCGTTCCGGTGCAGGCCGGTGGACCACCGCTGCTCACCGCTTCGATGGGGCCGAAATCGTTGGCTCGGAGCGCGCTGCTGGGCGGTCGGGCTCGCCGGCTTCGACCTCGGTCCCGACCCGGCGGGGGTCGACGCCACGTTCCGCCGGGCGGAGCAGGCATGGGCCGCGGCCGGGCGCACCGACCCGCCGTGGCTCTCGACCAGCTCCTGGTTCGCGCTCGGCGAGGGAGCGACCGATCGTCTCGCCGACTACGCGTACAACTACCTCGCGAACTTCGGGGATCGGGCGGCGCGCGCGATGGCGGGGCTGTGCCGGCTCTCCGACCCCGGCGCGATGCGGGAGACGCTCGACGCGCTCGGTGAGACCGGCTGTCAAGAGCTCGTGCTGGTGCCGACGACCACCGACATCGCCGAGCTCGACCGTCTGCTCGCGGTCATCGGCTAGGGCCTAGAGTCCGCGTCATGGGTTGCGGATGCGTCATTGCACTTCTCGCCATGATCGGGCCGCGGGTCGCGATCTTCTTCACGTGGTTGTTCACGAACCGGATGACGGTGGCGTTCAGCTCGTTCTGGATCGGCCTGCTCGGGTTCATACTCCTGCCGTGGACGACGCTGGCGTGGGCGGTCTGTTACGCCCCGGTCCGCGGCGTGACCGGCTTCGGATGGTTCTTCGTGATCCTGGGGTTGGTGGTCGACCTGAGCACCCACGTCGGGTCCGCGCAGGCCCGGCGCGAGCGCCGGGCGGCGTAGCGGCTCTGCTGAGGTCCGCCCCCGGACCCGGCCGACGCACGTTCTCGGTGGAACGGTTCACGGAGCCGGGAACGGCGCGCCGCAACGCGTAGCCTCGCGCTCGTGTTCGCCGACCTCCTCGCGCATCCCGGAGTCACAGAACGGGTCGAGCTCCGGTCCCGCTTCGGGTTCATGGCGATCCACGGCGGATCGCTCGAGCGCGGCACCGCGGAGATCGCGACCCGAGCTGCCGACGCCGCCGGCGCCTCCCTGTACACCGTGGTGCAACCCGAGAACTTCCGGTGGCACCTTCCGTCGCACCTCGTCGGCCCGGAGGAGTCACCCGCGTTGGCGGGCTTCCTCGACCACGTGGATCACGTCGTGTCCATCCACGGCTACGGGCGCGAGGGGTACTGGACCCGGCTGCTGCTCGGGGGTCGCGACCGGGATCTCGCGGCTCGCATCGGTCCGATCCTGGCGGCGGGTCTCGACGGCTACGAGATCGTCGACGACCTGGACACGATCCCGGCCGCGCTGCGCGGGTTGCACCCCGAGAACCCGGTCAACCGGTCCCGCGGGGGTGGCGTCCAGCTCGAGCTGCCACCCCGGGTGCGGGGTCTCGGCCCGTACGGGCGGGCCGAGGCAGTCGACGCGCTCGTCGCCGCACTGGTGACGGCGGCCGCGTGACCGAGCTCGGGATCCCGCACCGGACCTTCACCTCCGGCCGCCGGATCTTCCTGGGTGACGCGTCGATGTCCGGCCGGCTCCGGCTCGACGCGATCGCGCAGTACCTGCAGGACCTCGCGTCGAACGACGCCGAGGACGCGAACCTCGACCACGGGCGCGGCTGGATCCTGCGGCGGATGGAGCTGGACGTCACCCGGCTGCCGGCCATCTACGAAGACGTCGAGCTCACCACATGGTGTTCGGGAGTCGGCGGGCGCTGGGCGGAGCGCTCGACCTCGATCGCGGACACCCGCGCGGTCGAGGGAGGGATCTGCGCGGTGGCGCGTGCGGTCTGGGTGTACGTGGACCTGGAGACCGGGACGCCCCGTTCGCTCGAGCCGTCGTTCTTCGCGGTCTACGGCGAGGAGGTGCGCAAGCACAAGGTCAGTGCGCGCCTTCGGCACGCGGCACCGGCGTCGGACGCGACACGCCGGCCGTGGCCCCTCCGGACCGCGGACTTCGACATCTTCGGGCACGTCAACAACGCGATCTACTGGTCCGCGGTCGAGGACGAGCTCGCCGGCTGGTTGGACGGGCGGCGGGTCGGCCATTGCGAGATGGAGTTCAGGGCCGGCGTGGATCCGGGCGACGAGCCCGAGCTCCTGGTGGCGCGCACCGGCGAGCAGCTCTCGCTGTGGTTCATGGTCGGTGACGAGGTGCGCGTCGTCGCCCAGATCCGCCTCCAACCGGCCTGACCTCCCGACCGTCCTAGGATCCCGGCCCATGTCGAAGCAGCTGAAGCTCGGGTTCATGATCGGGTACTGGGGCGCAGGGCCGCCGCTCAACGCGCCGGAGCTCCTCGCCGAGGCGGAACGGCTCGGATACGAGTCGGCGTGGACCGCGGAGGCCTACGGGTCCGACGCGCTCACCCCGCTCGCCTGGTGGGGATCGCAGACCTCCCGGATCCAGCTCGGCACGTCCATCGCTCAGATCGCGGCCCGCACCCCGACCGCGATGGCCATGGCCGCGATCACGATGGACCACCTGACCCAGGGGCGGTTCATCCTCGGGCTCGGTGCGTCCGGCCCGCAGGTCGTCGAGGGTTGGTACGGCCAGCCCTACCCGAAGCCGCTCGCGCGCACCCGCGAGTACGTCGAGATCATCCGGAAGGTGCTCGCGCGCGAGGAGCCGGTGAGCTTCGCGGGGGAGCACTACACACTTCCGTACCCGGGTGGAGCGGGTCTCGGGAAGCCCGTCAAGTCGATCACGCACCCGTACCGCAAGGACCTCCCGATCTATCTCGCGGCCGAGGGCCCGAAGAACGTCGCGCTCAGCGCGGAGATCGCCGACGGTTGGCTCGCGATCTACTTCTCACCGCGGGTCGACGGCTTCTACCGCGAGGCGTTGACCGAAGGCTTCGCGCGACCCGGCGCGGTTCGAGACGAGAAGAGCTTCGAAGTCGCCGCGACCGTCCCCGTCATCATCCACGACGACGTGGAGGAGGCCGCCGGGTTCTTGCGACCGGTGCTTGCGCTGTACATCGGCGGCATGGGTGCCCGCGAGGTGAACTTCCACGCCAATGTGTTCGGCCGGATGGGTTACGAGGCCGAAGCCCGCGAGATCCAGGATCTCTACCTGCAGGGCAAGAAGGAGGAAGCTGCGGCGCTCGTCCCGATGTCGCTCATCGAGGAGACCGCGCTCATCGGGTCCAAGGAGAAGATTCGCGACGATCTCGAGGCGTGGCGCGAGTCCTGCGTCACCCAGCTCCTCCTCTACGGCGACGCCAACACGCTCCGAACCATGGCCGAGCTCGTCCTCTGACCCAACCCGAGGGGGGCGTCAGCGGCGGTCGAAGATGACCTCCTCGGCGTCGGTGAGGATCCAGGTGAGGTTCTCGGAGTCGAGGAAGTTCTCCTCGTCGGCGCGGATGACGTCTCGGCTGTCGGGGTCGGTGGCCATCGCGAAGAAGGCCCGGGTCGACGGGAACCACTCGCACGTCACGCCTTCGAGCGTCACGTCGGTGCGCGCGTAGTCCTCCGGCAGCCGGTGGTTCTGCTCGTAGCGGATGAAGTACTTCCGCACCGCCGGCGTGTCGCGATTCAGAGGCCCATGCACCTCCCACCAGTACTGGTGGAAGGCCTCGCGATCCATGCCCGGCTTCTTGCGCACCCCGCACACGAGCTTGGTGAGCGGCTCCTCGCGCACGTCTGGGCCCGCGATCACGATC
Organism: uncultured Acidimicrobiia bacterium; assembly: GCA_963770095.1. Taxonomy (GTDB): domain Bacteria; phylum Actinomycetota; class Acidimicrobiia; order IMCC26256; family JAENVU01; genus Chersky-806. The sequence goes on along the minus strand of CAVYOO010000002.1, from coordinate 503,826 downwards.
CGCTCGTTCTCGGTGAAGACCTCGAGGGTCCGGTCGACGTCGAACAGACTGGCGGCATCGGAGCTGACTTCGTCCCAGCGGGCGTCGGATCGCATCTCCCGTACCGCGTCCATGCTCGCGAACCACTGGATGATCGCACCGTCGTACGGCGTTTCGGCCCGGTCGTAATCACGCGGTTTTCGGTGGTTCTGCTCGTAGCGCAGTACGTGATCCTGCACCGCCGCGTTCTTGGCGAAGAGCTCGGCGTGAGGCCCGCGCCAGCGCGCGTGGAACTCCGTCGACCGAGAGGCTCGGGTTCCGGCACACGAAGGCGATCCGCTTGATCATGTTGCTCCTCATCGGGTTGCCGACTGCTTGGCGCGCCTGACACCCTGCCAGATCCCGGGAGGGTCCCGGGAGGAGGGGAGCCCATGCTGCTCGCGGAGAAGGTCGCGGTCGTCACCGGAGTCGGGGCCGGGTTGGGAAAGGCGGCCGCGCTCGCGCTGGCTCGTGAAGGAGCGGCGGTCGCCCTGGTTGCCCGGACCGAGAGCCGCCTCGACGAAGTGGCCGAGGAGATCGCGCGGATCGGGGGCAAGGCGATCGCCGTTCCCGGAAGCGTGGCGAACGCCGAGGACTGTGCCCGGGTCGCCGAGACCGTGGTCGAGCGGCTCGGCGGCATCGACGTCGTCGTGAACAGCGCCTTCCGGGGCGACAAATCCGAGCCGTTCGAGACCGCCGACCTCGCGTTCTGGCGGAAGGTCTACGAGGTCAACCTCTGGGGGCCGTTGCAGCTGGTGCAGGCGTGCTTCCCCGCCATGAAGGCGCGGGGCGGAGGTTCGGTCGTCAACATCGCTTCGATGAGCGCCCGCCTGATCCGGCCGAACGACGGTGGCTACTCGACCTCGAAGGGCGCGCTGCTCACGGCGACGAAGTCGATGGCGATCGACCTCGCTCCGTACAGGATCCGGGTCAACGCGGTCGTCCCCGGCTGGATCTGGGGGCCGAACGTACAGACGTACGTCGACTGGCAGGTCGGCGAGCGTGGCTGCGCGCCCGAAGAGGTGATCGCCGAGATCACGGCGGGCATCCCGCTCGGCGAGATCCCGCCGCAAGAGGACATTGCGGAGGCGATCGTGTTCTTCGCGTCGGGGATGTCGCGCATGATCACCGGCCAGTCGCTCGACGTGAACGGTGGGGAGTTCTTCGTATGACGGAACCCCCCGGCGAGTTCGCGGGCAGAACCGCCCTCGTCACTGGGGGAGCGTCCGGGCTCGGACGCGCCACCGCGATCGCATTTGCCGGTGGCGGTGCGCGCGTCCTGGTTGCGGACGTGGACGACCGCATGGGGCGCGAGACCGTCGAGCTGGTCGCGCAGGCCGGTGCGGAGGGGCTGTTCGTCTCCACCGACGTCACCAATCCCGAGGCGGTGACTGCCATGGTCGCCGCGACGGTCACGGCGTTCGGATCACTCGACTTCGCGGTGAACAACGCGGGGACGACCGGACCGGGCGGCCTCACCGCGGATTACGACGTGGAGGACTGGCGTCGCACGATCGCGCTCAACCTCGACAGCGTCTTCTACTGCCTGAAGGCCGAGATCCCGGTCATGCTGAGCCAGGGTGGCGGCGCCATCGTGAACGTGGCCTCGGGCGCCGGTCTCGTCGGTTTCGCCGGGCTCCCCGCGTACGTCGCGAGCAAGCACGCGGTGGTGGGGATCACCCGGGCGAGCGCCCTCGAGTACGCCACGCGGGGCATCCGGATCAACTGCGTCTGCCCGGGGAGCACGCGCACACCGATGCTGGAGGGGTTCATGGCCGGCGACGAGAAGATCGAGAAGATGATGCGGAACGCCGTCCCGATGCGGCGACTGGGTCGACCGGAGGAGATCGCCGCCGCGATCACCTGGCTGTGCTCGGACGCCGCGAGCTTCGTGGTCGGCCACGCCCTGGCCGTCGACGGCGGATCCGTCATCCAGTAGCGCCCCACACCTGGCGCTAGCTGATGCCGTCCCAGAGGGCGCGCTCGTCGCCCATGGGGTCGTCGAGCACCTCGGTCGTGGCGTCGAAGCGCCGGGTGGCCCGGCGGTCGAGGTCGTACCCCGGCCATCCGGGGTCGCCCGTGCGGGCGAACGCGATCCACGCGGCGTGCATGGCATCCGCGATTCCCTGCCGTTCGGGGCCTTCGCCGGTGAGCATCGCGAGGCCGGGTTGGCCGAGCGCGTCCCACATGAACGGCAGCTCGAGGGCATGGCAGCTCTTCAGCTTGCCGCCCATGACCGGCGACGGCCACGTGAAGAGATACATGAACGTCGGCCGGCCCTGACGGGTCTGGGCCTCGGCCAGGCGGATCGCGGGGATGCGGAAGACGCGGTCGGTGGAGATCGCGGTCAGCACGTCCCCGGGCGAGCTTCCGGCCCGGTTCTGCGTGTACCGCCCGACGACCTCATCGGTCCGGTCGCCGAAGAACCGCTTCATCTGCCGGTTCAGCGCGGCGCCGTCGAGCTCGCCCACACCGAGCTCGAGCGCGAGGAACAACGTCATCTCGTCGAGGGTCGTCCCGATCATCGTCGGTACGTTGCCGGTCGCGCCGGACGCGATGGTCTTCAGCGGGAGATCGGGGAGCACGTTGCCCTCGACGACGGGCTGGAACTGCAGGTCGAGGCGAGCACCGCGCCCCATGAGCTCGGCTTGTGCCGCCAGGATCTTGTCCGCCGGAACGGCTTCGAGCTCCTCGGGGGTGGCGACCCCGATGAGCTCGAGCATCTCGCGCGCCGTGGTAGTGGCATCGGTGGTCCGCGACGCGAAGGACGCCGAACCCGACTGGACGATCGCACGGCGGTAGAGCCCTTCGGCGGCCGGCATCCCGAGCAGCGTCCCGACGCTCATGCCGCCCGCGGACTCGCCGAAGATCGTGACGTCCTCCGGATCGCCACCGAACGCCGCGATGTTGTCGCGCACCCATTGGAGCGCGGCGACCTGGTCGAGGATCCCTGCGTTGCCCGACCCGGCGAAGTCAGCACCGAAGATCTGGTCGAGGTGGAGGAACCCGAACGCCCCGAGCCGGTAGTTCACGGTCACCACGACGACGTCGCCGTGCTGGACGAACTTGGTTCCGTCGTAGATCGGGGTCGATCCGGCTCCGTTCACGAAGGCACCGCCGTGGATCCAGAACATCACCGGGCGCTTGGCCCCGTCGAGCGCGGGGGACGTGACGTTGAGGGTCAGGCACCCTGCTTCGTCCCACTTCGGAGGCGGAGCGCCCAACATCTTCTCGAGCGGCGACGGGAGCTGCGCAGCCCACGGGCCCGCGTGTGTCGCGTCGAGCACACCCTCCCACCGGTCGGCCGGGGCCGGAGGGCGGAACCGCAGCTTCCCGACCGGTGGTGCCGCGAACGGGATGCCGCGGAACACGTGGACGTCGTTGCGGATCTTGCCGCGGACGTCGCCTGCGGTCGTCCGGACCACACCCTCGTTCATGACGTTGCTCATTGCCTGACACTCCGATGCGCGGCGCGCGCCGCTCCGACGATTCCGGCCTGGTTCAGCATCTCGGCCGGGACGATCTCCGCCCGGGTCTTCAGGAGCGGCAGGAACTTCTCGCTCTTCTTGCTCACGCCACCGCCGATGATGAACAGGTCGGGGCACAGGAGCGCTTCGATGTGGGCGAACACCTCGTTGAGGTGCTTCGCCCATTTGCTCCAGCTCATGTCCTGGTCCTCGCGGGCCTTCTCGGACGCGCGGGTCTCGGCCGCCTTGCCCCGGATGTCGAGGTGGCCGAACTCGGTGTTCGGTACGAGCACTCCATCGGTGAACAGCGCGCTGCCGATGCCGGTGCCGAGAGTGATCACCATGATCGTGCCGTGACGGCCCTTGCCGGCCCCGAGCTCGACCTCCGCGATGCCGGCGGCGTCGGCATCGTTGATCACGGTGACCGGTCGGTGTACGACGTGCTCGAAGAGTGCTTCCGCGTCGGTGCCGATCCAGGAGTTGTCGACGTTCGCCGCGGTGAGCGCGACGCCGCGCTGCATGACGGCGGGGAAGGTGCATCCGATCGGACCGCTGACGTCGAAGTGCGCCGCGATCTCGCCGACGACCTGGGCGATGTCACCCGGCGATCCGCCGGCCGGGGTCGGGATTCGGAACCGATCCTCCGTGAAGGTGCCCTGCTCCAGGTCGACTGGTGCACCCTTGATGCCGGTTCCGCCGATGTCGATGCCGAGAATCGTTGTCATATGTGCGCAGTCTGCCCGAGTCGAAGCGCGTGGTGGAACATCCCGCCGACTACGGTGCCCGCCCATGAGCGATGACGACTGGGTCCGGGAACAGTCCGACCTGCTCGAGTTCCCGGAGGACTGGGAGCGCGGTCTGGCGATCGTCGCCCATCCGGACGACCTCGAATACGGTGCGGCCGGTGCGATTGCCCGGTTCACCGGCCAGGGCAAGGAAATCGCCTACGTGCTCGCGTCTGCGGGCGAGGCCGGCATCGACGGGATGAATCCCGAGGATGCGGGACCGCTGCGGATGGACGAGGAGCGAGCCGGCGCGGCAATCGTCGGGGTCGAGAACGTGGAGTTCCTGGACCACCAGGACGGCATCATCGAATACGGCCTCCCGTTGCGGCGCGACTTTGCCCGGATGATCCGTCGCTATCGCCCGGACGTGCTGATCACCGCCAACCACTACTTCACCTGGGGGAGCACGGGCCTCAACATGGCCGACCACCGCAACGTCGGCCTGGCGGCGATCGACTCCGCACGGGATGCCGGCAACCGTTGGGTCTTTCCGGAGCTCCTCGACGAGGGGCTGGAGCCGTGGAACGGAGCGCGCCGGATCTTCGTCAACGCGTCGCCGTTCGCGACGCACGCGGTCGACGTGACCGACACCCTCGATCTGGGTGTCGATTCACTGCGCGCGGCACGAGGCGTACCTCGCGGGCCTCGGTGAGAGCGGGATGGCGGATCCGGGGCCGTTCCTGCGCGGGATGGCCGAGCAGGCCGGAAAGCGGTTCGCCGGGCGGCTCGCGGTGACCTTCGAGCTCTTCGAGTGGTGAGCAGCCCGCGTCAGCGGCTCCGCCAGCGGTAATACGTAGGGGGCCAGCTCGGACGGCCCTGGTACCGAGCGTGCAGGGCGCGATCGACCAGCAGCTCGAACAGGGTGTCGTCGCTCGTCGTCGCCCCGGTCGCTACGTACGCCGCGTACACCGGCTCCCGGGCGCCGGTGCCCTCGGCGTCCACTGCGACTCCGGAGACCATGAACTCGTCGTCGACGTCCTGGCGCGGGAAGGCATGGAGCGCGAAACGGCCGTCACGGCGCAGGTCTGCCAACTTCGGTGAATGGTTTCCGACGAAGACGTACAACCCGCCGTGGGCCAACACCGGGCACACCGGATGGAGCCGGGGTGCGCCGTCGACGCGCAGGGTGGCGAGGTAGGCCAAGCCGGGCCCGTACTGGTAGATCAGGTCGCGCCCGGCAGCCGCGATCTCCGGTGCCTGGCGCTCGAGCTCGTTCCAGCGCACCGGCGGCCGGGCCGCCGCATCGATCGTCGTCACGCGTCCAAGGTATCGACGTCCGGGCGGGTCTGCTCGCGGCGCGGGCGCCGGTAGACGTCGGGCTCGATGTAGATCAGCCGGGCGGTGGGGACCGCGCTACGGATGCGGACCTCGATCGCGTCGATGGCGGCGCTGATGCTCGCGACGTCGGCGGCGTCGATGTCGACCTTGGTCGCGACGAGCAGCTCCTCCGGCCCGAGCTGCAAGGTGCGGAGATGGATGACCCGGCGGACCTCGGGTTCGGACTCGATCGCGGTCCGTATCGAGTCGTCGACATGGGGCCCGGCCGATTCACCGATGAGCAGGCTCTTCATCTCTACCGCGAGCACGATCGCGATCGCACCCAGCAACAGGCCGATCGCCATGCTGCCGATCGCGTCGAACCGGGTCTCGCCCGTCGCGACGGCGAGCCCGAGCCCGACGCCCGCGAAGGCGAGGCCGCAGAGTGCACCGACGTCCTCGAGCAGGACCACCGGGAGCTCCGGCGTCTTCGTACGGCGGATGAACTGCCACCACGAGAGCCCGCCGCGGTGGGGCCGGGACTCGCGCATGGCGGTGCGCAGGGAGAACGACTCCGCCACGACGGCGACGCCGAGCACGACGAACGCCACCGCAGGTGATTCGAGGTCGTGGGGGTGGCGAAGCTTCTCGACGCCCTCGAAGAGCGAGAACAGGGCGCCGAGCGAGAAGAGCACCAGCGCGACGACGAAGGCCCAGAAGTAGCGCTCGGCGCCGTACCCGAACTGGTGCTCCGGATCTGCGGGCTTGCGGGCGCGCGCGCCGCCGAGGAAGAGCAGGCCCTGGTTCCCGGTGTCGGCGACCGAGTGGATCGACTCCGCCATCATCGACGCCGACCCGGTGACCAGGAACGCCGCGAACTTCGCGATCGCGATCCCGAGGTTGGCGACGAAGGCGGCGAGGATCGCGCGCCGGGTGCCGTGCCCGCTCTCCGCCGGATCCACCTAGGGCAGCGCGTCCCACACCATGGCCGGCGACGCGTCCTCGGGCCGCGTCTCGCCCAGCGCGTCGAGGAGCTCGGCCGGACTGTGCTTGTTGATGTGCCCGACGAGCGCGTTGTAGACGCTGTACCCGACGAGCTCGCGCAACCGGGGCTCGAATCGAGCCGCGATCTCGCGCGGGATACCGAGCTGCTGGTTCTCCTGCTGGCGGATGAAGCCGGCGCAGTAGTTCATCGCTACGCCGACGCGCTGGCGCGTCCGTGGTGTTGGCGCCCCCGCCGTGCCACAGGCTTCCGTGCCAGATGAGCACGCTGCCCTTCGGCATCTCCGCGGCGATGGACTCGTACGGGCGGCCGTAGTCGGGGGAGTGGTCGTAGCGATGCGAACCCGGAACCAGGCGGGTCGCACCGTTGCCCTCGGTGAAGTCGGTGAGCGCCCACATCGAGTTGCACACCGTCGGCACGTGCGGTTTCGGGATCGGGAGGAGCTGGTCGTCGGCGTGGATCGGTTGGGCGATCTCCCCGGGAAGGATCGTGATCGAGCTGAGCGACGAGATGAGGCATCCGGAGTCGAGCACCTGCTCGACGAGTGGGAGGACGTTGGGATGAACCGGGACCCGCTCCCACACCCGGCCGAGCGCGAGCAGGTTGTAGACCCGGAGCGTCCGGGCGCCTTCGAAGGAGTTCCCGGCCGGTTGGACGTCGAAGAACGTCTCGAGGCCGAGCAACGCGGTCCGGAGCTCCTCGACGAGGTCGGGCTCGATCGCGGATTCGACGATCGTGTAGCCGTCCTCATCGAGGCGCTTGGTGTGGACGGCGAGGTCGGCGGCGTCGAGCACGGGCCCTACGGTAGCGCCGCGGGTAACTTCAGGGGCATGGCCGTCTATGCGCTCGGTGACCGGATCCCTCACATTGATGCGACCGCGTACGTCCACCCTGACGCAACGGTGATCGGCACCGTGACCATCGGGCCGGAGTCGACGATCTGGCCGCAGGCGGTGCTGCGAGGCGATTACGGGAGCATCACCGTCGGTGCCCGCACGTCCATCCAGGACGGCAGCGTGATCCACACCACCGAGCAGTACCCGACCGTGATCGGTGACGACTGCGTGATCGGTCACCTCGTGCACATCGAGTGCTGCACGATCGAGGACCGCGCCCTCGTCGGTTCGGGCTCGGTGGTGCTGCACCGGGTGATCGTGCGGAGCGAGGCGGTCGTCGGGGCGAATGCCGTCGTCCCGAACGACATGGAAGTCCCGAGCCGAGCCATGGCCCTCGGCGTGCCCGCCAAGCTGCGCCTCGACGCGGTGAAAGACCCCGACGAGGTCATCGGCCGCGGCGCGCGGAACTACGTGCGCAACGGCGCCTTGTACCGCGCGGAGCTCCGCCGGATCGACTGACCGAATATCCTCCCTTCCGCCCACCCAAGAGGAGTCCTCATGCCCGAGCCCGTCATCGTCGCCACCGCCCGCACGCCGATCGGACGAGCGTTCAAAGGATCGCTGGTCAACGAACGGGCGGACGACATGGCGGCCTTCATCGTCGATGCCGCGCTGAGCAAGGTGCCCGAGCTCGACCGGACCACGGTCGACGACCTGATGCTCGGCTGTGGTCTGCCGGGCGGCGAGCAGGGGTTCAACATGGGTCGCGTCGTCGCCGTGCTCGCCGGCATGCGCCAGGTGCCGGGCTGCACGATCACCCGATACTGCTCGAGCTCGCTGCAGACGATGCGGATGGCGGCCCACGCGATCAAGGCCGGCGAGGGAGACGTGTTCATCGCCGCCGGCGTCGAGGCGGTCAGTCGTTTCATGGTCGGCGGCAGCTCCGATCACACGCCGAACACCCAGAACCCGAGGTTCGCCGAGGCGCACGAACGCTCGGTGGCGCGTGCCGCGGGCGATCAGGGGGAATGGACCCCGGCGGAGGGGCTCCCGGACGTCTACATCGACATGGGTGAGACCGCGGAGAACGTGGCCGAGATCGAAGACGTCTCGCGTGCGGAGATGGACGAGTACGCGCTCCTCTCCCAGCAGCGGTGCGGCGTCGCGATCGAGCGCGGGTTCTTCGAGCGCGAGATCACGCCGTACACCACCTCGGAGGGCACCGTCGTTGCCAAGGACGACGGTCCCCGCCCCGACACGACACTCGAGAAGCTCTCGTCGCTGAAACCCGCGTTCCGTCCCAACGGCCGGGTCACGGCGGGGAACGCATGCCCGCTCAACGACGGCGCGGCAGCCGTCATCGTGATGAGCGACGTCAGGGCGAACGAGCTGGGAGTCGTACCGATCGCGCGGATCGTGTCGAGCGGCGTCACCGGGCTGGACCCGGAGATCATGGGGCTCGGACCGATCGAGGCCAGCCGCCAGGCGCTCGCCCGCGCCGGGATGACGATCGCCGACGTGGACCTCGTCGAGATCAACGAGGCGTTCGCGGCGCAGATCATCCCGTCCGCCCGCCAGCTGAAGATCGACTACGACAAGCTCAACGTCAACGGTGGTGCGATCCCGCTCGGTCACCCGTTCGGGATGACAGGTGCCCGCATCATGACGACGCTGCTCAACGGGCTCGAGGACTCCGACGCGACGATCGGCCTCGAGACGATGTGCGTCGGCGGCGGCCAGGGCATGGCCATGATCGTCGAGCGCCTCTAACCAACCCTCCCTCCCTTCTACTCTCCCTCCGGACCGGATTTTGGCGCCGTTTACACCGCGGATTGTGCGTGCAAACGGCGCCAAAACGAGGGGGGTGAGGGTCAGGCGGGGCGGACGGACCAGATGTCGCGTTCGCGGATGCGAACCAGGTCGCCCTCGGCGGTGCGGAGAGTCGCAGTGGCGTGCGCGCGCGACGTCAACACGCCGGTCGTGGTGCCGTCGGTGCCCCAGCCGACGGTCAGTGCCTTGTCGCGGCCGAGCCGCAGTCGCTCGTCCCAGTCGTAGTACCAACGGCCGTCAGGACCGAGGCGGGCGGGCTTCCCGACGTGCACCTTGTGCTCCGCGTAGCCGGCGGCCAGTCGGTCGGCCCGGCCCGCGCCGCCGAACTCGAACGTGGCGTCGAGGAGCAGGCGCGTGAACGTGCGGCCGTGCACCGGCAGGTCGTGCGCGCTCTTCAACGCCCAGTGGGCGAGCTCGTGGAGCACGACCCCGGTGGTGCGATAGCGGCGGGGGAGCGTGATCGTCGGCCGCCCCGGATCCTCACGGTAGAAGGCCTGCCGCGCGCCCTGGCCCGGTCGCAGGCGGGGGACGTCGGCGAGGCCGTGCTCGGGGAAGCGGGCGGCCCACCAGAGTGATCCGACGACCTCGTCGACGAACGCCGCACACTGGTCCAGGTGCGGCAACCGACCGCCACTCACGGGAGTCTCCGCGCGGTAGACGCGACTGCGCTGGGAGTCTCGAGGGGTTCGGACGTCGCTCACCTGCGTTGGATAGCACGTACCCTCCGCTCGTGGAGCACGCAGGTCGGTTCCGGGTGGCCGCCGTGGCCGTTCTCGGACTGGCGCTGCTCGCAGCCGCGTGCGGCGAGCGCGACACGCCACCCGTCGGGCGGGCGGTCGCGTTCCACCCGGCACCCGAGGTCTCCCCGATCGACCGGCTCGGCCGTTGGAACGGCACCTCGTTCGTGCCGGTCACGCCCGGGTCGATCGGCGGCGGTGACGTGTACGTGCTGGTCCACGGCTGGGCGCCCGGCTACCTCGCCGCGCTGCGACGCGCCACCGGACCGGAGCCGCTTCCGGCCTGGTCCCCGCAGGCGGTCGACCCGCAGGGACGGCGGATGTTCGCGAGCTTCTTCGCATTAGCGGCCGCGATCACGCGCGACGTACCGGCCGCGACGGTCCTCGGGTACTCGTGGCTCGACGACTCGGCGACGGCACCGTCCGGGACCGATGCGTGGAAGTCCGAGGCCCGTGCGGACCTCAACGGGCAACGGTTGGCCGTCGCGCTCGGCCAGGTGGTCGCGCCCGGATTTGCCGGTTCCGGTGGTCGGGTTCATCTCATCGGGCACAGCCACGGCGCGAAGGTCGCGACCGTGGCCGCGATCGCGCTCGAACGACCGCCCGAACAGCTCACGCTCCTGGACTCGCCCGAGGCCGTCGTCGCGTCCATGCCCGGGGCGGCGAACCATCTCGAGGGCTACCTCCCGCTGCTCCCGATCGGGCGGGGGACCGGCAAGACGTTCGTCGACAGCTACTTCTCCGTCGCCGGCATCCGTTACGGCTCCTTGCCTGCACTCGAAGGGGTGGTCGACGTGAAGCTCGACCCCGCGCCGCACCCCGAACCGACCTTCGAGCATTTCATCGCCCGTCACGACTATCCGGTGGACTGGTACACGAAGTCAGCCGAAGATTTGGCCGCCGGCGTCGGGTTCGGGTGGTCGCCTCCGGTCGGGCGACCACCCCGGTGCATCGCCTGCAACTTCGTCCAGCACTGGGTCGGTCGGGACGGTCGGGTCGACGAGCTGCGGCTCGAACCGGTGCGGGTCACCGTGGCGCGAACCCAGCTCCGGCGGCCGCTCGAGGTGCAGCCGATCCGAGGGCCGTCCGCGCCGTTGCGGCCGGACGGGGTGGTGCTCAGCGCACCCGGGGATCGGCTCTGGCAGGTGACGTTCGATCGTGATCCCGACGATCTCGCGATCGAGTTCGACGATCGCTTCACCGCGCTCGGCGATGGTGCCCAGCTCGCGGTCTGGCTCGACGACCGGCAGGTCCTGGCGACGGCCGCGAACTGGTCGGGCCCGACCGGGCACCACGCGGTCATCGACGTCAGCGCGCTCGAGCCCGGCCGTCACACGTTCACCGCGGTGCTCGCGCGCCCGGGTCCCCGCCTCGACGGCGCGCCGGCGCGCGTCATCCTCGGCCGCTTCGTTGTGGTGAGCGGCCCCGGGGTCGGTGGGCCCGAGACCTCGCTCTCGATCGAGGCGAAGCTCGCGCTCGTTGCAGTAGCCCTCTTCGCCGCCATCGCCCTGCTCGCGTGGGCGGTTCGGCGCGGCGAACGCCACCCAACCTGATTTTGGCGTCGTGAAGGTGCCCTGGAGGCACCTTCACGACGCCAAAGCGGGAGGTGGGGGCTGGTCGTTGGGCTGCGGGTCAGTCGGTGATCATTCCGGGTGCCTGCACGTGGTGTCGCGCGGCACGGGACGCCATGATCCCGTGCTCGGCGCGCAACCGGGCCATTCCCAGGTTGTTGCCCGTGAAGCCAGGCGGTTGGGCGAGCATCCAGAGGATCCCTTCGGCCGCGACCTCGGGTGGCTCCCAATCCGAGTGGTCCCAGTCCGGCATCGCGGCGAGGAAGCCCTCCGACGCCACCGGAACGTCGATGCGGAACGTGTTCACCGGGATCCCGTGGGGTCGCAGGTACTCGGCCGCGGACGCCGTGAAGCGTTCGAGTGCGGCCTTCGCCATCCCGTACGCCATCTGCCCGGGGTAGGCGTTCAACGCGGCCGCCGAGGACACGTTCACGATCGCTCCGCCGCCGCGTTCGATCATCCCCGACGCAACGGCCTGGACCGCGATCACCGGCGCGCGCAGGTCTACCGCGAAGATCAGGTCGAACCGCTTCATCGGGAGCTCGAGGTCGCCCGGGAACGTGATCGCCGCGTTGTTCACCAGGATGTCGACCGGTCCGAGCTGCTCGACCGTCGTGGCCACCATCGCTTCCACTTCAACATCGGCGGCCAGATTGGTCGGCACCGCGATGGCGCGGCCACCCGCCGCTTCGATCCGGCGGACGGTGTCGTCGATGGTCCCCGGAAGCGGCAATGGTGTCGCGTCCGTCGCTCGCGCGGCACACGCGACGGAGACGCCGGCCGCCGCGAGTGCGCGTGCGGTCGCCGCGCCCACACCTCGACTTGCGCCCGTGACGATTGCGACCTTGCCGGGGAGCTCCACGTCGGGAGATTACGCGAGCGCGGGGAGGGTCTGGGTGTCCGTCAGGTTCCCGGCGTAGAGGTCGCCGACCGCCTCGACCCGGGCGAGCACATCCGCGGTCTCGAATCGCAGCGCGCGCTCGTCACCGGCGTCGAGCGCATCCGAGATCTCGTCCCAGGTCACCGGGGTCGACACCGTCGGCTCCGGACGGATCCGCAGTGAGTAGACCGCCACGGTGGTCTTGTTGGCGTCGTTCTGGCTCCAATCCACGAACACCTTCCCGCGCCGCTGGTCCTTGGCCATGGCGACGGTCACCCGATCCGGGCCCGCCTCGGCGAGCACCCTCCCGATCGCGAGGGCGAAGGCCTTCGTGTCGTCGTCGGTGATCGACGGTGACGCGTGATTCAACGGGACGCTCAGATGCAGACCCTTGGACCCGGAGGTCTTGACGTAGGCCGTGAGCCCGAGCCGATCGAGGACTGCGCGCAGGTCAAGCGCGGTGCGTGCGCAGTCGAGCACGCCGGCGGGTTCCCCCGGGTCGAGGTCGAAGACCGCGGCCCGGGGCGTCTCGGGCGCGTCGACGGTGTGCTGTTGTGTGTGGAGCTCCAACGCCGCGAGGTTGGCGAGCCAGACGAGCGTCGGAGCATCGTCCACGATGCAGGAGCCGAGCTTGCCGCCGCTCCGGACCCATGCCGGCGCCGAAGGTGGGCACCGCTTCTCGAAGAACCGCTCGCCGTCGACCCCGTCGGGCGCCCGTACCAGCGTCACGGCCTTGCCGGCCAGGTGTGGCACCAGGACGGGGGCGATCCGGGCGTAGTAGTCCACGACCCCGGCTTTGGTGAAGGCCGATCCGGGGTACAGGATCTTGTCGAGGTTGGACAGACTGAGCTGCCGACCCTGGATCTCGACCCGGACCTCGTCCACTGCGCGAACCTAGTGGGCCGGCGCTTCCATCTGCGTCCGGCTCAGCTGCTCCACCGTCGGAGGTTTGTCACCGTGCCCACCACCATCTGGACCGGATCCATCAGCTTCGGGCTCGTGACCGTCCCGGTGAAGCTCACCCCGGCGACGAAGTCGCGCGACGTCTCGTTCAACCAGCTCGACGAGGACACGGGTTCACGCATCCGCCTGCGCCGGGTCTCGGAGCAGACGGGTGAGGAGGTGCCGCCGAACAAGATCGTGAAGGGCTACGAGATTGAGAAGGGACGCTACGTCGTCGTCGAGAAGTCCGAGCTCGAGGCGCTCGCGCCCAAGGCGAGCCACACGATCGAGATCGAGGACTTCGTCGATCTCGACGAGATCGACCCGGTCTACTTCGACTCGCCGTACTACGTCCTCGCCGACGAGAAGGCCGCGAAGCCGTATCGCTTGCTGGTGGAGGCAATGACGCGCCTCCAGAAGGTCGCGGTCGGTCGCGTCGTGATCCGCGCGAAGGAACGCCTCGTCGCGATCCGGCCCGTCGACGGGATGCTGTGCGTCGAGACGATGCGCTACGCGGACGAGATCGTGGATCGTGAGAAGCTCGGAATCCCGGGCGAGGACATCGAGATCAGCGAACGCGAGCTCGCGATGGCGACCCAGCTCGTCGAAACGCTGGCGAGTGACTTCGAGCCGGAGAAGTACCACGACGAGTACCGGGAGCAGCTGCTCGGGCTCATCGACCAGAAGGCGGCCGGCGAGGAGATCGTCGCGCCGCCCGAGCCCGAGGCACCCGCGAAGGTGCTCGACCTGATGGCCGCGCTCGAAGCAAGCCTGAACCGGGCCGGCAACGAGGGCGACGACGAAGCCACGGCTCGCCCGAGCCGGAGCACCACCAAACCACGGAAGGCTGCGTCGAAGACGGCCAAGAAGGCCAAGCCCGCGGCGAAGAAGGCTCCGCCGAAGAAGCGCACCGCCTGAACCGCCTTGGCGCGGCGCGGGTCCTGCGGATCGGTCAGGTCAGAGCGCGGGATCGAACTCGGCCATTCGGCGCACGAAGCGGTCGGGTGCCGTCAGGTGCGGGTAGTGGCCGGTCTCGAGCCAGATGTCGACGGTCGACGTGGGCACGATCGCAGTGAGCCAGTCGGGGTAGTCGTCGCCGGGGTCGGTGCCGTGCAGCGAGAGGTACGGGACGTCGATGCCGTCCGCGAGGTCCGCCGCGAGGAGATCCAGCGCCTCGGCCTCGGTGTCGAACACCGTCCCCCAGATCCCGAGCACCACCTCGGGCTCCGGGCTCGAGAGGGCGTTCAGCCGGGCGCGCTCGGCTTCGGGCAGCGGACCGTCGAGCACGTCGAAGACGATGCCGATCGCGGTGTCGAACTCCTCGCGGCTCCCACGCAGCATCGGCTCGAGTGGCTCGAGCGCTTCTTTGAATGCTCCCAGCGCGATGGGCTGATCGATGTTCACGATGGCCCGAGACGGGTATCCGGCCCCGCCGTAGGCGCTGACGACGACACCGCCGAGCGAGTGGCCGACCATCAGCGGTGCGTCCAGCCCGAGCTCCCCGACGACGGCGCTCACGTCGGTCGCGAGGGTGAGCGGGTCGTACGGTGCGTGACGGTCCGATTCGCCGTGACCGCGTAGGTCTACGGCGATCACGCGCCACCGCTCCTCGAGCGCCGGCAGGACCGGGTCCCACGCGAGGCGACTCTCGGTGATGCCGTGTACGAGGACGAGAGGTGGACCCGTCCCGGTGTCACTGAACCGGATCGTCGTACCGTCCTCGGCCTGCACTGCTCCCATGGGTGCGCAGCGTACGCCGGAGCGCGACGATGACGGAATGGCGATCAAGGAGCCGCTCGCCGGTGGCTTCGACCACCGGGGTGCCGTCGAGGTCCCGTGAGCAGCTCGACCTGAGGCCGTATGGTGGCGGCGATGGAGCTGGCCGCGCGGACTGCCGAGATCTACGTGCGCTACGCATTCACGCAGATGCACGAGGTGGTGGACCGCCTCGACGACGAGCAGGTCAATGTTCGCCCGTTCGGTCCGACGACGAACTCGGTCACCGGGCTGGTCGTCCACTGCTGCGGCGTGGCGGAGTTCTGGCTGGGTCACGTGGGACTCGGCCGGCCGAGCAACCGGGCCCGCGAGTCCGAGTTCGAAGCGACCGCGACCGTGGCGGAGCTCCACGGGGCCATCGATGCCTCGGTGCTGCAGGTCTGCACCGACCTTCGGAACTTGGACGCGGGCGGCGCGAGTGACGAGTACGCCGCCGGTCGGCAATTCCTCGAAGCAGGTGACGGCTCCGACGCGGCCCTCGTCGTGCATGTCCTCGAGGAGCTCTACCAGCATCTCGGCCACATGGATCTCACCGCTGATGCACTGACCTGACGATCCCAAATTGCGCTGGCACCATGGTGTGATGAAGGGCGAGACAACTCTGCCGAAGGTCGCGGCGCTGGACGGTTTGCGCGGCGCGGCCGTTGCCGGAGTGCTGTTGTTCCACGGGGGACACCTGATCGGCGGGTACCTCGGGGTCGACCTGTTCTTCGTGCTGTCCGGCTTCCTGATCACGTCCTTGCTGCTGGTGGAATCGAAGAACACCGGGCGCATCGGGCTCGGCCACTTCTGGGCCCGGCGCGGCGCGTCGATTGCTGCCCGCCCTCGCCGGTCTCATGGTCGGGGTCGGCATCTACTGCCTGATTCTCGCAAGCCCGACCCAGCTCGGGAACATCCGCCTCGATGGATTGGCCACGCTCGGCTACGTCGCCAACTGGCGCGCGATCTTCGCGGGGCAGGACTACTGGGCGCTCTTCACCGCGCCTTCGCCTTTGCAGCACACCTGGTCGCTCGCGATTGAGGAGCAGTTCTACCTGGTGTGGCCGCTGGTGTTCGTCGGTCTGCTCGCGTGGTTCGGAAGGCGCGCCCCGTGGGCCACATTCGCCGTCGCCTTGATCGGGGCAGCAGTCTCCGCGGCGCTGATGTGGGCGCTGTACGACCCGCTCGACGCGTCGCGCGTACTACGGGACGGATACTCGCGCGGGCAGCGTGCTCCTTGGAGCGGCACTCGCGGCCGCGTTGGCCGTCTGGGGGCCGGTTCGAGGTGCAGCCGGTCGGATCGCACTGGAAGTGGCGGGGCTGGCCGGAGTCGGAATTCTCGCGGCTCGTGTGGATGCGGGTGGACGGGCAGTCCGCCTGGTTGTATCGAGGGGGCTTCACCCTGTGCGGGATCGCGGTCGTCGCGGTGATCGCGGCGGTGATGCATCCGACGCGTGGTCCGATCGGCGCGGTGCTGTCGTTCCGTCTCTTGTGCCTGTTGGGTTTGATCTCGTACGGCGTCTACCTCTGGCACTGGCCGGTCTTCATCGTGCTGAACGAGACCCGAACCGACCTCGAAGGCTGGCAACTGATGGGGGTGCGCTTCGGCGTGACGGTCGTCATTGCCGTGGCGTCCTACCTGATCCTGGAACAGCCGATCCGTCACGGCGCGGGCTCGACGCGGATGTGGCGCGCGGTGCTGCCGGCGACCGTGGTGGTCGCCGTGCTCGTCGTCGTGGGCGCGACGCTGAATGCCCGGCCGGTGGGCAGGGTCAGCGAGCAGCGGCTCTCGGTGCTCGCGGCCAGGGCCAAGCGCGCACCCGCGGGGGTCCAACGCACGATGGTGGTCGGAAACTCCGTCGCCTTCTACCTGGCCAAAGGGATGGCCGGAGTCGCGTCGGAGGACACGGACCTGGTTCTGAACCGGGCGCACATCGCGTGTGTGTTTCCCGACGGCGCGGAGGCCATCGACCTTGCCGCGCGGGGCCGCAGCCAGAAGAACCCGATTTCGTGTGACACGGACTGGGATCGCGAAGTCGAGGCGTTGAAGCCACAACGAGTGCTGATGATCAACTGGACCGGCGGAGACGCGCGGCTCCTCTACGGCGGGCGGTGGATGTCGCAATGCGATGGCGCATACCTGCGGATGTACCGGGCCCGTCTGACCCTCTCGGTGCAGAAGTTCCAGTCATCCGGCATCACGGTGGCATTGGCGAACTCGCCGTACGGCCAGTATCAGCTCGACGACGCGCACCGGAAGGATCGGAATCGGGTCGACTGCGTGAACCGGGTCGTCAAGGACGTTGCCCGAGCTACCGACGCCGAGTTCGTCGATCTGCGGGGCCTGGTGTGTCCGGAGGCGCCCGCGTGTCTCGAACGGATCGACGGGCACATCCTCCGCCCTGACGGTGTGCACTTTCGGGCCGATGGGAGCCAGGTCGTCGGGCGTTGGCTGCTCGAGCAGCTGGACGGGTACCGAGCGGCACCGGGATCGGGTCCGGCCACCGTGCCGTCGACGACGAGGTAGAGCGATGCGCCGCCCCCGCCATCGCCGCGGCTCCGAAACGTAGAGTCGCGAGATGACGATCGAAGCTCGGCTCGCCGAGCTCGGGATCGAGCTCCCGGAACCGTTTCCGCCGGTCGGGAGCTACGTCTCGTGCGTCCAGTCGGCAGACCTGCTCCACGTGGGCGGGCACGGACCCGTCGGTGGCGACACCGCGTACATCGGAAAGGTCGGCACCGACCTCAGCCTGGATCAGGGCCGGGCTGCGGCGCGCCAGACCGGGTTGTCGCTGCTGGCGACGATGCGGTCGGAGCTCGGGACGCTCGATCGCGTGGCCCAGATCGTCAAGGTCTTCGGGATGGTCAACGTGGGTGGGGACTTCAACCAGACTCCGGCGGTGATCGACGGCTGCTCGGACCTGCTGGTGGAGGTCTTCGGCGAACGCGGCCGACACACGCGATCCGCGGTGGGGCTTGCCGCGTTGCCCTTCGACATCGCCGTGGAGATCGAGCTCATCGCGCGGATCGACCCGCGGTAGCGGCTACAAGCGGCCGCGGCTCCGGTCTTCACGCAGCTCGGCCTGCAGGAATGCCTCCCGCTCCATCCGGCGCAACTTGGTGCGCCGCACGACGAAGTAGGCGATCAACACCGCGATGATCACGACCAGGAAGAGCACCACCCCGACTGCGACGGGGGACCGCCCGCTGCCACCGCTGGACGCCACGGGCTGTCCGGTCCCGCTCGAGGCGACGATGTCGCCCGTGGCGCAGCCCGAGCTGCTCTGGTATTCGTCGCCGGGGCGCAGGAGGCCGTCGGGCGGGGGGAGCTGCTCGACGGGCACACCGAACGCGCTCGCCCGGGCCTTGAGCCCGGCCGAGGTGACCACGCAGTTGAACGTCTCGGGGTCGGCCACGGGAGCAGAGTATCGGCGGCGAGAGGGGTGCCAGTGGGCGGCGGGTGCGGGGGGCTACGCGGCGACCGGCGTGGCCGGGATCTCGGGGTGCTCCTCGAGGAGCCATCCGCATGTCGTACAGATGCCCGGCTCATCGGGATCGCCGACGAAGCCGAAGCACCGGTCGGCGAGGACGTGGGGAGCCTCGAAGTCATTGCGCGGATCGGACATGCATGCCTCCCTGGAGATCACACGAGTGTAGTTACACGGGCGTGGTTTGCCGTGACTCCATCGTGGCAGCAGGGTGGGACACCGACGTCGGGGCGCCTCAGTGGTTCGTGGAGCCGACCGGTGCGTCCTTGGCTCCGACGCGAAGCAGAGACCGGACCGGGACCGTCCCGTTGTGCTCCACCACCGGCGCGACGTCCTCGATCTTGCGTACGTCCATTGCGGCGGCGTGCCGATCGCGACAGTCGCTACGCGTCGGCGAGCTCGAACTCGCGCACGACCGATCCCTCGGGGAGCAGCACGAGCGGCGGGCGGCAGTTCGCCAACCGGTGCGCGTGCCCGTACCCGACGCGCAGGGGGACGGGTCGACCGTTCTCGGCCCAGGTCGCGATGTGCCCGGCCTCGTAGCGGCCCTGCAGCTGCGTCGCCGCGGCCATGACCAGGCCGGCCCACCATCCGTCGGGCGGATCCTCGTCGCCGTAGAAGTCGGCGAGGCCCTCGCGACTCAGTGCGACCTCGGCTTCCCCGCAGAGCTCGCCATCGCGTTCGACGGTCAGCAGAACCACCCAGACGTCGGACTTGACCTGCTTCCGCTCCGCGAAGCGGATCAGGTAGTGGCTCATAAGGGCGTCGCTCTCGCAGTGGATCGCATCAAGTGTCCGAAATGACACTGATGTAACCGTACCACTGCATCTTTGCCGGTCGCGCGAGAGACTCCTCCTGGTGGTGCGGGCGGTCGAAGCGTCGTTCACGGGCCGTGATGTTCCGCGCGGCCCGGCGGGCTCGTGCTCGCACTGGGTGATGCTGACGTCCGGCGCATGCAGTCGCCCATCGTGGTCGCGTCCACGCCGGGCCGGAGCTCCTGGCGTGGGTGTTCGATCGGAATTGCCGGCCTCAACCGTCTGAGGCCGGGCCCAGGATCTCCACCGCGACGGGAGTGCGGTGCGAGCCCACGAGACCAGGTCGTCGGGCGAGCTCGCGTACTTGTCGCGCAACAAGGGCCGCACGAATGCGTCCTCCTCGGTTGCGGGGTCGACGATGCGTGCCCGCGCGTGCCCAGTCGTGCTCCCCGATCTGCAGCCTCACCGCGGGGTCGGCCATGACGTTGCGCACCCAGTCGCTGCGGTCACCCCCGCCCGCCATCATGTAGACGACGCCGCGGCCGACCGCGAACCAGATCTCGATCGTGTGCGGTTGCCCGGACCGGCGGCCGGTGGTGGTGAGGTAGCAGAACGCCTCATCCGCGTCCGCGCTCGGGTCGTGCTCACCGGTCGTCACGCGGGAGATCATCGCACCCCCGCCGGTAGCCTCGCCGACGATGAACGCCCTCGCGCGACTCGCCGCGGTGCTCGTGAGCGTCTTCGCCGTCGCGGGGCCGGCGGCCGGGTTGGCTTCCACCCAGTCGATCGACGCGCACTACGACCGGGGCATCGCGCGCACCGCGGACGGATGGGTGGTGTCCGGTCGCGACGCGGCTGGCCCGACTCGACGAGTCGCTGGCTTCGGTCCGCCGGGCCGACGCCGCGATTCCTGTCGCGTGGGCCCGGCGCGGGTTCGACCGCATCGGCGAGGTGGACATCGCCGGCACGACGCTGTACGTCCCGTTCGAGCGGCCGGACCATGAAGCCGGCCGGCAGGCGATGGCCCGCTACGACGCCGGGACGCTCACCTTCCGCGACGCGACGATCGTGGACCAGCACGAGAACTCGTTCGTGGCCGTCGACGGGGAGACCGGGATCGCGTACTCGATGGACCGCTTCGACGGTGACGAGCTGCTCCGGTACGACGTGCGCGCCGGGTGGCGCCGCCTCCCGCCACTGCACTTGAACCGGAAGCTCACCCGAGTGACGGGCGGGGCAGTCGCGCGGCGCGATCTGGCTCGTGAGCGACAACGCCGAGAACGACCTGTACCGCGTGGACATCGAGAGCGGTTCGGTCGCACAGATCGGTGCCGCGCCGCCGACGACGGGCGAAGCCCAAGGGATCGACGTCGCCGAGCTTTCGTCGGGCGACCTCCACGCGACGGTCGTCGTCGCCGACCGAGCTTCCGTCACGCTCGACCACCTCCGCACGAGTGGCACCCCGTCGACCGACGGTTCCAGTCGTGACGCGGCCTCGCAAAGTGACACGAGCTGGCCACCCGCACTCGTCTACTTCGCGATCTTCCTTGCGATCGTCGCCCTGGGTGCGGTGGGCACGATGTTCTGGCGTGCCCGTTCCACGATCCGGCCGCGGTAGGTTTCGGCGATGCGTGGGGCAGCGGACGTCATCACCTGGGGTTGGGAGCAGCTCGCCCGCCACGGGACGCTGGGTCCGCGCAGCCGCCGGGCGCGCCGCTTCGGTGCGTTCGGCGACGGGAGCGCGGTGTGCTTCCCGCTCACCGCGCTCTACGGCGAGGCGTACATCCGCATCGGTGAGAA
Source organism: uncultured Acidimicrobiia bacterium (assembly GCA_963770095.1). Taxonomy (GTDB): domain Bacteria; phylum Actinomycetota; class Acidimicrobiia; order IMCC26256; family JAENVU01; genus Chersky-806. The sequence goes on along the minus strand of CAVYOO010000002.1, from coordinate 482,702 downwards.
GGTCATCATCGGGCCGTACGGCACGCTGTCCGCCGGCGTGATGCCGGGACACATCCCGGATCACGACCCGGTGCTGTCCATCGGCGACCGCACGTTGATCGGCAAGGGGAGTGGCATCGTCGGGCACTCGTCGATCGAGATCGGCAGCGACGTGTGGACCGGCCATCACGTGTACATCACCGACGCCAACCACGGCTACGAGGACGTGTCGCTGCCGCCCGGTCTGCAGTTCGCCGCGCCGCGTGCCGGTCGTGATCGCCGACGGCGCGTGGCTCGGGCACGGCACGATCGTCCTTCCCGGATCGTCGATCGGGAAGCACGCGGTCATCGGCGGGGGCTCGGTCGTCACCGGGGTGATCCCGGACTTCTGTGTCGCGGTGGGGAATCCGGCGCGGGTGATCCGGAAGTACGTGCTCGGCGAGGGCTGGGTGAAGGTCGACCCGGAACCGGTACCGCCGACGAACCCGGCCTACTTGGCGGGCGACGGGTAGCTCGGCGGCTGGTCCGCCGCGGGCACGGTCTCGAAGAGGGTGACCGACGTCGCGGGGTCGAAGACATCGGGCTCGCCGCGGGGCCACTGGCCCGGGAGGTAACGCTTCCCATCGCGCGAGTACGCCCACATTCCGGTGCCGGCATTGCCCACCTCGTCGACCCCGCGTGCGTCGGGGTCCCACCAGATGAGCGTCGCGTCGTCACTGGCGAAGAAATCGGTACGGGGCCAGATGTCGTGATGGCCCCAGGACAGGTGGAGATCGGTCGGTTGCGTCGGCCCGGACGGGAAGCGGAACAAGCCGTCGCGAAACGTGTCCGCGGTGAGTTCCGGTCCCGCCAGGTGGAGCGCGGTGTAGAAGATGAGTGGAGCCTGCACGAGCACCTTGAACGTCTTGGCCGCGGGACCCTGGCCCGACTGCCAGACCAGGATCGAGTACAGCTGGTCCGCCTCGGGCACGACCGGCGCCGGCAGGGTCGAGACCCCGAAGGCGTGCGCCCACTGCTCGGGGTCGTTCTGGCGCCCGAAGAGTGACGTGTCGGTGTACGCGGCGCCGAGCACCACCCATTCGGGGAAGTAGCGCTGCGCCGTGGCTTCCTTGGTGAGTGACACGAGCGTGACCGGATCGCCCGCGAAGACGACCGTGGTGACCTTCCCGTCCTTGAGCTTGGCGATCGTGTTGCGCGCGTTCTCCTGGGCCTTCGCGAGATCGAGCTGGTACGGGATCTCTGCCCCGAGCGGAACATGTTTGGCCCGGAGGGTCTTGACGAACCGCGCGCCCGCCTGGTCCAGGCCGGCGAAGCTCTCGTCGAACCGCACCACACCGAAGACCCGCTTCTTCTGTCTCAGGTCGGCGCTTCCCGCGAACTGCGGCGGGCCGCCCGACCAGCTCGCGGGTGAGGAACTGGCTCCAGTGCTCACCGAGCTGCTCGATGGACGGGAACGTGAGCCAGACGTGGTTCTTGCTCGCCTTCACGTAGCTGTCCGTGGCCGCGAGCAGGCAGTCGCCGATGCAGAGCACGCCCCGGGCGGAGAGCTCGTCGGCGTACACGGAGGTCTGGCTCGGCCCGCCCCAGGACGCGAAGGCCTTGATCTCGGTCGCGACCTTGATCGCATCCGAGCGCGCCGACTCCTCGTCGTCGGGGGCTCCGCTCGCCTTGACCGGGACGATCTTCACGTGACGGCCGTACGTCTCGTAGTGGGCCTCGAAGAACGCGACGTACTGCTTCACGGTCTCGAGCTCGGTCTGCAGCGACTCGTCGGAGCCGCTCTGCTGGAAGAAGGTCTGCTCGAGGATGTCGGGCTGCGCCTGGTAGAGCGCGATGGTGATGGTGTCGCTCGTGACGCCCAGCGCGGTCGCGCCGCCGTTGTCGCCCGTGAAGGGCTTGACGCACGGCGGCGCGTACGTGAGCGGCACCGCGACGGTGCCCCGCTCGGCATCGCAGTCGGGTCCCCAGTCCACCGAGTCCCGGTTGGCCGCGGAGAGCACGACCGGACCGCTCGTCGGGCCGCTCGGCGCCGGGTTGGAGGAGCCGCTGTCGTTGGTCCGGCCGAACAGCAGCCAGATCAGGACGACGGCGAGCACGATGCCCACGAACGGGGCGTAGCGGAGCAGCTTCCGGGAGCTGCTCCGCTCGCTCCGAGCCGTGGGTTCCATGCCCGTCTACTTAGCAGGTGACGGATAGTCCGGCGGTGCGTACTGCTTCGGGATCGTCGTGTAGATCGTGATCGACGTCTTGGGATCGAACAGCCCCGGGTCCGTGGTGGGCATCTCGTCGAGGGTGTACCGCTTCCCCATCGCGGTGAACTCGTAGAGGCCCTTGCCGACCGTGCCGACTTCGTCCTCGCCCACCGCGTCGGGGTTCCACCACAAGATCCCGGTGTCGTCCCAGCCACCCCAGTCCGTACCCGGCCAGATGCCGTGGTGGCCGCGCGAGAGCTTCGGGCTGAGCGGAGTCCCTCCGGTCACCGGGTAGCGGAACATCCCCGCCGCGAACGTCTGCGGCGTCAGGTTCGGTCCGGCCAGGTGGATCCCCGCGAAGAGCGGTGACGGGTCGACGATGATCACGCCGTAGGTGTTGTTCGGCGGTGGCGTGCCGTACTCCCACTGGTACAGGTTGTAGGACTGACGCGCGTCTTGATTGGTGTTGGTGGCGTTGAGCGCCAGGCCGAACGCGTGCTGCCACTGCTCCTGGTCGAAGGTCCGGCCGAACAGCGCGATGTCCACGAGCACGTTGGAACCGATGACCCACTCCGGGAAGTAGTTCTGCGCCGTGGCTTCCTTGGTCAGCGACGCGGGCGTGAGAGGGTCGCCGGTGTAGACGACCGTGGTCACGCCGGCGTCCTTCAGCTTCGCGATCATCGTCCGCGCGTTCTCCTGGGCCTTCGCGAGGTCGAGGAGGAACGGGAGGTCCGCCGCGATCTTGACTCCGCCCTTGGTCAGCTGCTGCTTCAACCGGGCGAACGCGGCGGTCTGCTGGCCGTCGATGGTGTCGTAGTGGGCAACGCCGAAGACCCGCGTCTTGTTCTTCAGCGCGTTGCCCGCGTACTCGGCCTTCTTCCCCTTGAGCAGGCTGGTGACCAGCTTGGCGGTCAGGTCGGCGGCCTGCTCGGGGGTGGGGCCCGTGCCGAACAGGAAACCCGGGTGGTCCTCGATGAAGGCCGTGGGCAGGGCGAGCGAGCAGTTTCCCAGGCAGACGATGCCGTTCGCCACCAGCTCGTCGGCCCAGGCCGGGGTCTGGTTGGCGCCGTTCAGCACCGCGAAGGGCTTCATGTCCGCGATCGCCTTCGCGTCGGCGCGGGCGGCGACCTCGTCGGACGGGCCGCCGGTGCCGTCGAAGTAGGTGACGTCGACCTTGCGGCCGTACGTCTCGTAGTACTTGGCGAACAGGTCGATGTAGCCCTGGTACGTCTCCCTCGCGGTCGCGGGGCTGACATCCGCGCCCGCACCCCCGACCTGCGCGACCTGCAACGGGTTCTTGGCCGGGTCCGCGATGTACACGACGACCTTGATCGAGTCGGCGGTCACCCCGGTCGCGGTCGCGCCACCGTTGTCACCTTTGAACGGCTTCACACACGGTGGGGCGTAGGTGTAGGGAATCTTGACCCGACCGACCTTGGTGTCGCAGTTCGGTCCCCAGTCGATGGAGTCGCGGTTCGAGTCGTTGATCGTCACCGGGCCACCCGCGGTCGAGATGGCACCGCCATTGGTGTTGGCCTGCTTGTTGTTGCTGCTGTCGTCGCTCCCACCGATGGCGATGACGACGCCGACGATGATCGCGATCACGACGAGGATCCCGATGAACGGTCCGTAGCGCTTCATGGCACTCGGTCGGGTTCCCGTCTCTCGACGATTCGTCGGTTCCATGTGGTTTCCCCCTGTCAGGTGGTGCCCGGACCTCGCCCGCCGGAGCGGGAGATGGCGGCTTCGTCAGTTCCCAGGTACGACGCCACGACCCGCGGATCGTGGACGACTTCGCTCGGATCTCCTTGCGCGATGATCTCGCCCAGCTCCATCGCGATCAGCCGATCGGCGACCGAGGTCAGGAGCGGCAGGTCGTGCTCGATGACGAGGATGCTCGCCCCGAGCGAATCCCGGATTCGTAGGAGCAGCGGCCCGAGTGCTTCGGCCTCGCGCTGCGCGATCCCACTCGACGGCTCGTCGAGCAGCAGCACCGTCGGCTGATGGGCGAGGATGCACGCGAGGTCGACGATGCGCCGGCTCCCGGTCGAGAGCTCATGGACGAACTTGTCGCGAAACGCGCCGAGCCCCATCAGCTCGATGAGCTCTTCGACCCGATACGCCACCTTGGCCTCCGAGTCGACGACGGCGGGCAGGTGCAGCGCGGCGGCGAGCGGGTCGCGTACGTCGACACTGCACTCGAGTGAAACCGCGATCGTCTCGGTCACCGTGAGCGCGGGGAACAGGCGGCCGTCCTGGAACGAGCGACCGAGCCCCAGCTTGGCCCGGTTCTGGGAGGGGCTGCGGGAGATGTCGTGGACGTCGCCCTGGGTGTCGCGGATCATGATCATCCCGGAGTCGGGCGGCGTGAACCCGGAGATCACGTCGAACAGCGTCGTCTTGCCCGCGCCGTTGGGTCCGAGGAAGCCGACGATCTCACCGGCGGAGACCGCGCACGACACCTCGTCGAGTGCAGTGATCCCACCGAACCGCTTGGTGAGGCCGCGCACCTCGAGCCGCAGCTCGGACGGCGTCGCGTCGCCGTTGCGCGACGGGCGGGTGGGGACGGCGGGAACCGTCGCGACGCCGGCCACCGCCTGGTCGTGAGTACCCGCACCTTCGAGGAACACCGAGCGCAGCACGTCGGGCCGTTCGAGCAGCTCCGCGGTCGGTCCGTGGAAGCGGATCTCGCCCTTCTCCATGAAGTACGCGGTCTCGGCGACGGTGAGCGCCACGTTCACCGACTGCTCGACCAGGATGATCGTCGTGCCCGCGGCCTTGAGCGCGCGCACGATCTCGAGCAGCTGGGCGACGACGCTCGGCGCGAGCCCGAGCGACAGCTCGTCGATCATGAGCAGTCGGGGCTGCTCGATGAATGCCATCCCGAGCGTGAGCATCTGCTGCTGACCGCCGGAGAGGTTGCCGCCGAGCTCATCCATCCGTTCGCGCAGAATCGGGAAGATGTCGAGGACCTTGTCGGTCGCCTCGCGGGTACGGGCCTTGTCCTTGCGGTGCAGCCACCCCGCGAGCTCCAGGTTCTCCCGGACGGTCAGCGACGGGAAGACCCCCGCGCCGCCGGGGACCATGGTCACGCCGCGCCCCGCGGTCTCGTCCGGCGGGGTGTAGGTCATGTCGCGGCCGTCGAAGACGATCGCACCCTCGGAGGGGTCCACGATGCCGGCGATGGCCTTGAGCAACGTCGACTTGCCCGCTCCGTTGGTGCCGAGCAACGCGACGACCTCGCCTTCGTCGACCTCCAGGTTCACGTCGAAGAGCACCTGCACCGAGTCGTAGTGCACCGATACGCCCCGGATGAGCAGGAGCTTGGCCCGGCCCTGGCGCCGCTCGTAGAGCACCTCGGACTGCGCCGCGGCGGATGTCCACACCCGCTTGATGTCCTTTTCGATCTCCTTGCCGGCCGACGCGACGACCATGGCGCCGGTCAAGAACACCGGCACCATCAGCACCAGGCCGGTGCGGATGCCGAACTCGTCCGCGAGCGCTCCCACGACCGGGAGCAGGAGCAGCCCGGGCAGGATCCACAGGGCCGCGACCGCGTACCCGAACGAGCGGATCTTCGGCGGGATCGCGAGGGAGAGCGCGGCGAAGATCGGCGGGACGATGAGCACGACGATCCCGGTGACGAGCGCGTTGAGGATCACGGCGATCACGAGGTTGGGGCTGAGCGCGAACGCGGTCCATGCCGCCGCGACGGCGAGCCCGACGAAGGCGACGAAACGGGGAATGAGGGTCGCGCTCTTCATGAACAGGCGCGTGATGATCCGGGTGGTCAGCAGCAGCCCGACGAGCTGGGCCGGCGCGATGATCGCGAAGACGTAGCCGCGGTCGCGGGCATTCAGGTGGAAGACCTGCTCGTAGAAGAGTGATCCGAAGATCTCCAACCCGATGAAGGCGACCGCGAGGAACGGCAGCGCGTAGAAGATGCGACGCAGCGTCCCGATGTTCCAGCAGACCCGCCAGGACTCCGCGTAGGACGGCGCGGCGACCTCGGTGGCGATGGTGTCCGCATCGGCGCCCATCGCCTCGCGTTCGAAGTGGCCGCGGACCGGCTCGCGTAGGAACAGGGCGAGGATCACGAAGATCATGGTCGGCACGATGAGGACGACGAACGGCACCCGCCAGCTGAACCACGACGTCAGGAGCCCGGCGACCAGCGGGCCGAGGCACGCGCCGACCGCGAGCGCAGCCCGGTGCACGGCGTAGACCTTCGGCCGGATGGGGATGTCGTAGTAGTCGGCGAGCAACGAGTTGTGGGTCGGGTTGCTCACCGCCGTTCCGAAGCTGGATCCGGCGCGCGCGATCACGAGGATCAGAACCGTGGTGGCCAGGCCGGTGAGCATCGAGAAGAGGCCGAAGGCAATCGCGCCACCGATCACGATCGGCAGGCGCGGGACGCGGTCAGCTGCGAAGCCGAACGGGATCGACAGGAGGAGCCCGAGGACGAGTCCCAGCGCGACGATGAGGAGGAACTGGCTGTTGTCGAGCCGGAAGTGGTCCCGGATGTTGGGTGCGAGGAGGGCGAACGTCCGCTGGTCCGCCTGGTCGACCGCGTTCAGCCCGAACAGGATGACGAGTGGGTAGAGCACCTCACCGTCGGTGAACGTCCGGCGCAAGCTGGTGGTCATCCGGTTCACAGCAGGTGCTCCGGCATCGGCTCACCCTCGGCGGCTTCGAGCGCGTCCTCGACCGCCTCGGGGGGGATCACGACGGGCTCGTCGGCCAGGCGGTCGGCGAGGAGGCTGGGTACGAGCATGTCGCGGCGGCGGGCGACCCAGCGCAGGTAGCTGTCGCGGAGGTCGGCCAGGGCCGCGCCGATGCCGCCGGGGAGGATCATCAGGACGAGCAGCAGGCCCGCGCCGCTCGCGAGCTGGGCCCAATTGCCGGGGAGGAAGTACTGCGCGCCGCGCACGTAGAACGCGCCGAGCAGAGCCCCCGACAGCGACCCCAGTCCACCGATCACGACCATGGAGAACGCGGTGAGGCTTTCGTTGGGCAGGAACGCCGCGGTGCCCAGGCCACTCTGGTGATGGACGTACAGGACTCCGGCGAACGCCGCCATGAAGCCCGAGGTCGCGAATGCTGCGAGCGTCGTGCGTGTCGCGCTGATGCCGTACGCGCGTGCGGCCTGCTCGTTCTCGCGGATCGCGATGAGGGCGCGACCCGTCCGGCTGTTGCGGATGCCGCGCGCGGCCACGTACATGAGCGCGAGGCCTACGAGACAGAAGTAGTAATACCGGGTCTCGGTGCTGATGTCGATGAGTCCGAGGAAGTCGGTGCGCTGGATGCGGCCGGTCGGCAGCCAGCTGTCGAAGAACTCCTGGTTCAGGAGATACGAGGACGTCAGGAGCGCGAACGCGAGGGTGATCACCGGGAGGGTCAAACCACCACGGCGGATCGCCGGGTACCCCACGACGACGGCGATGAGCGCGCCGACGATGCCGCCGACCAGCAGCGCGATGCCGATGTCCAGGCCCTGATTGGCGGTGAGCCCGCCGCCGACCGCCGCGCCGATCCCGACGAACGCCATCTGGCCGAGGCTGACCTGCCCCGCCCAACCGGTGAGCACCACGAGCGAGATGCCGACGATCCCGAAGATCACGATGACGGCCGCGAGGTTGATCTTCGACTCGCTGAGCCACAACGGCAGTGCCAGGAGCGCGCCGAGCACCAATGCGCCGAGCACCCAACGCGTATAGCGGACCTCCGGGAGCCGGATGAGCTCGCGGGGCACGGGCCGCACTTCACGCGCGGCCTGCCAGGTCGAGACGTCACCCGCACGCGTGACGCTCGGGCGTTTCGTCAGCAGCAATGCGAACAGGACGATGAGGAAGAGCACCGCATCGTTGAACGCCGAGCGGTTTCCCGGCTGGAACGTCATCGCCTGGTCGACGATGCCGATGCCGATCGCGGCGATGGCGATCGTGGGCAGACGCTCCATCCGTCCGATGACTGCGGCGGCCAGGGCCTGGATGAGAAAGCTCGGGCCGAGCACCTGCCCGATCGGGAGCCCGACCACCCCGGCTCGGAGGAACATGGCGACGTAGGCGAGCACGCTCGCGATCACCCAGACGACCGTGTGCAGCCGCTTGACCGGGATGCCGAGCATCGCGGCCCGGTCGCCGCGCTCCGCGGACGCCCGGATCGCGGTGCCGAACGTCGAGCGCTGCATGAACAGCGCCAAGGCGATGAAACAGATTGGGACGAGGACGACGGTCATCACGTCCGCGGCGTGGAAGATCACGCCGGGCACCTCGAAGCTCATCTCGAACGGCGGGTCGAGGCGGGGCTGGACGAGCAGGTCACCGAACAAGCTGGGCAGGAAGAGGGCTGCGCCGGTGAGCACCTGCGCGACACCGATCGTCGCCACGGTCACGATCAGGCGGGGCGAGTGGTAGAAGCGCCGGATGATGAGGGTCTCGACGAGGACACCCAGCAGGATCGCCGCCGCGAGCCCGATGATCGCGCTGAGGTAGTAGTTCCAGCCGAGGCTGAGGACGAGGAGGACGGCGAGCGAAGCCGGGAGCTGACCGAGGTCGCCGGCGGCGAAGTTGATGACCCGGTTGGCCCGGTAGACGAGGGCGATGCCGAGGGCGATCAGGGCGACCCGGCCGCCGACCAGCGCCCCGTTGACGACGACGCCGAGCGGCGCGGGAAACGGCCATACGAGTACGGCGAATGCAAGTGCGCCGAGCGGCAGCGCCCACGCAAGCGAGCGTCGAGTCGTCGCGGAAGGCAACACGCGTTCCAGCGTTGCCGTCATCGTCCTTCGTCCCCCCTCGTGGACATGTTCGCCGGTCCGGCTCGGAGCCGAGCCTAGGCCCGCCCCGCGACATGGCGATGGCGCGCGCGGGTGTGCGTGGTTGTGATGGTCATGCGGTCTCCGCGGTTGCTTGCATGAAGTTGACGATCACGCCGGCGAGCTCCGGGCCGCGGTCCTCCTGGAGGAAGTGACCACCGCCGGCGATCGTGGTGTGAGGCTGGTTCGCGGTGCCCGGGACCTTCGCCTGGAACGCGCGGTCACCACCGCCGGTGACGGGATCCTGGTCCGAGAACGCGGTGAGAAACGGCTTCTTCCACTGCTCGAGCACGGTCCACGCGGCACGGTTCGCGGCCGACGCGGGATCGTCCGGGTCGGTCGGGACCAGCATCGGGAACTCGCGCGCGCCGGCCTTGAACGACTCGTCGGGGAACGGCGCGTCGTACGCCGCGATCACGGCCTCCGAGAGCTCGGTCGTTGATCCGAAGTTGAGGATCTGGCCGACGGCGAAGTCGGGCATGGTCTGCGAGAGGTTCTGCCACTGCAGGAATCCCTCGCCGGGCGGGGTGTCGCCGGTGGGGAGGAAGGTGTTCGCCGCCACCACCCGGCTGAATCGGGACGCGTTCTCCGCGACCAGGCGCAGACCGATCAGTCCGCCCCAGTCCTGGCCCATCAGCGTGACGTTGGTGAGATCGAGAGCCTCCACGACCGCCCGCATCCAGTCGACGTGGCGTTGATAGGTGTAGTCCGCGCGGTCGGCCGGCTTGTCGGAGCGGCCGAACCCGACAAGGTCCGGTGCGACGGCCCGGTACCCGGCGCCGGTGATCACCGGGATCATCGTGCGGTAGAGGTAGCTCCACGACGGTTCCCCGTGCATCAGCAGGACGGTCTCGGTCGCGGTGGCCGGGCCCTCGTCGACGTAGTGGACGCGCAGCGTCAGGTCCGATCCGTCGCCCCTCGGCACCTCGACGTAGTGCGGGGCGAAGGGATAGCCGGGCAGTGCGTCGAATCGGTCGTCCGGTGTGCGTAGGACATCCATCAGGTCGCTCGTTTCATGAGTGGTCTTCCAACAGGGCAGTCATCGAACCCGACACCACGGTGCCGGCATCCTTGACCGAGAGGTCACGCTCGTTGCGCAGCACATCCCACGCCGCGGCACTCGTGACGACGTGCAACGCCTCCACCAGGAGGTGCCGGCGACTCGGCTCGAGGGGCTCGAGCCGATCGGCGAACACCCGGGCGATGTCGCGAACCGCGCGGAGAGTCGTGCGCTGGGCACCCTCCTGCAGGGTCGACGACGTTGACGACCACGCGAGGGCGGCGTTCCGCACTGGGCTGAGTGCCTCCCAGAGCGCGGCTCGCTGGGTGACGACCTCGGCGATGCGCTCCGAGAGCGGAAGCGCGGCATCGACGGGGAAGAGCAGGTGCGCGACCTCCTCGGCCTGGCGGGCTCCGGCGGCGGCGAAGAGGTCGTCGAGGTCGTCGAAGTGGACGTAGACCGAGCGCAGCGAGATGCCGGCCCTTGCGGCGATCTCCTTGGCCGTGGGCCGTGGGTTTCCGGCTCGGACGAGATCCAGGACCGCGGTGACGACCGCCGCACGGGTCCGGGCGGAGCGGGCGGTGCGTCCGTCGACCGTCTGCGTCACGGCGCGCACCGTAGAGGTTCTTTCACTCTCTGTGCAACGGTGCCTTCGAGCCCGGTCGGGTCGGGGGTCAAGGCCCCGGCGATGCGCGCCGACACAGAGTCACATGGCAGTGCAACTACCGGACCTTGGGTCGCAAGTACGCGAATCAGGCACGACGGACGGGCGCGTGCCGAGCGCGGATCGCAACCGGGACGCGATCGTCGACGCCCTGCTGGAGCTCTTCGAAGCGGGCCACCAAGACCCGACGACGCGCCAGATCGCCGAACGCGCCGGGGTGTCGCTCCGGACCGTGATCGAGCACTTCGACGACATGGAGGCGCTCTGCGCCGCGGTGTCGCAGCGCCAGATCGACCGGATCTGGTCGCATCTCGACCCGCTGCCCGGTCCCGATGCGTCGCTCGACGCGCGCCTTGACGCACTTGTCGCGCAACGCGCGCAACTGTTCGAGATGATCGCCCCCACCCGGCATGCCGCCGCGAACACGCTCTCTACGTCTCGCACCTTGCTGCGGGGGTTCGCACGGTCCGAGGCCTTCCTGCGCCGGCAGATCATGGAGCTCTTCGCGGCGGAGCTGGCCCCGGACGACTCCGACCGCATCGCCGCGCTGGACTTCGCGGCCTCGTGGGATGCGTGGGAGAGCCTTCGGCGCTCGTCGCGCCGTTCCGTCGAGAGCGCGTCGCGCATCGTGCGCTTGATGCTCTCGACGTTGCTGACCTCGGAGTGACGCAGCGCGCGTAGGCTCCAATCCATGGGGCAGTCTCGGAGTGCATTCTTCGCGGTCGTCGGCGCGGTCGTCCTCTTGCTGTCGGCGTGCGGAAGCTCGGCAGATACGGAGTACGTCCACCTCGAGCAAGCCGAGGCCGAGATGTTGAGACTTACGAACGACGCCTACGGGACTCAGGTCGCCGTCGGCAACATCCGGTGCCCCAGACAGGTTCCGCAGAAGAAGGACCTCACGTTCTTCTGCACGGTCGATGTCGATGGCCAGCCGCTGCGCTTCGACCTTCAGCAGACCGACGACAAGGGCACGACCAATTTCCGCCAGGCGCAGTCCGTGCTCATCACCACGAAGGTCGAACAGGTCGTCACGGCGTATCTGGGCGAGCACGGCAAGCCGGGAAGCGAAGCCTCGTGCGGCGAGAGCCAGCTCCTGGTCCGGTCGCCGGGCAAAGAGGTGAAGTGCACCGTGACGTACGCCGACGGCGGCACCGCGATCGCGACGGTCGGGGTAAAGGACACCGAGGGGAATGTCGCGCTCCTCAGCGTCGATCCGCCCGTCTGAGTTCTTCTACGATCAGGGCATGCTGCGCATCGACGGCCCCTGGGACGGCATCGCGACACTGACGCTCGATCGGCCCGAGCGGAAGAACGCGCTGTCCGTCGAGCTGCGCGACCGGCTCTCCGACGTGCTCGACGCACTCGCCGCGCAGGAAGCGTGCCGGGTCGTCGTGCTCACCGGCGAAGGTGACGTCTTCTGCGCCGGCTTCGATCTCAAGGAGTTCGAGACTGCGGTCGAGGACTCGAAGTTCGGTGACCAGCTCTGGGCGTCGAGTGACCGCTACCACCGCACGGTCCTGAACTTCCCGCTGCCGATCGTCGCCGCGGTGAACGGACCGGCGATCGCCGGCGGGTTCGACCTCTCGGTCATGTGCGACCTGCGTGTCGCGTCGGACACCGCGACGTTCTCACATCCCGAGGTGACGTTCGGCGACGTCGTGTACGCCCCGCTCCACGATCTCGTCGGGGCTGCCGTCGCCCGGGATCTGTGCTTCACCGGCCGCAAGATCGATGCCGCCGAGGCTCTGTCATTCCGGCTGGTCTCGCGCGTCGTCCCGTCGTCGGAGCTGGCGGGCGTCGCCGCCGAGACCGCGGCCCAGATCGCTCGGGTACCGAGGGACCTGTTGGCGCGGACCAAGGCGAAGGTGCTGCGCCGTGCCGGCATCACGGTCGACGGGACGCTCGACCTCTGACGCGCGCCGCCGCGGCCCGCCCGTTCATTGGACGTTCCGCCCCCGGCTGCGAGGGCAACCCGTCCATCGAACGGGGTTTGCACCGGATAGGTAATCTGACGGCCCGTCAGATCGACCATGAGAGGGACGACGCCATGCTCGACATCGTGATCCGCGGCGGGACGCTCGTCGACGGCACCGGCGCCCCCGCCCGCCCGGGTGACCTCGGCATCACGGACGGCATGATCGTCGCCGTCGGCGAGGTCGACGACTCCGCGGCTCGTGAGATCGACGCCGGCGGGCTCGTCGTCACGCCGGGGTTCGTGGACCCGCACACGCACTACGACGCGCAGCTCTTCTGGGACCCGGTCGCGTCGCCGAGCAACATTCACGGTGTCACGAGCGTGATCGGCGGCAACTGCGGGTTCACCCTCGCCCCGGTCCACGGTGAGGACGCCGACTACCTCCGCCGCATGATGGCCCAGGTCGAGGGCATGCCGCTCGCCGCGCTCGAGCAGGGCGTGCCGTGGAGCTGGGAGACGTTCTCCGAGTACCTCGGTGCGCTGGAGGGCAACGTCGGCGTCAACGCGGGTTTCCTCGTCGGCCACTGCGCGATCCGCCGCTACGTCATGGGCAAGGAGGCGGTCGAGCGCGAAGCGACCGATGCCGAGGTCGCCGAGATGGTGCAGGAGCTCCACCGCGCGATCGAGGCGGGCGGGCTCGGCTTCTCCACGACGCTCTCGTACACCCACTCGGACGGCGATGGGAAGCCGGTCGCGTCGCGGTGGGCCAGCCATGACGAAGTGCTCGCGCTCTGTGGCGCGGTCCGCGACCACGAGGGGACGACCCTCGAGGCGATCGTCGACGGATGCCTGGACCAGTTCAGCGACGAGGAGATCGACCTCTTCACCAAGATGTCCGTTGCCGGGCAGCGACCCCTCAACTGGAACGTGCTCACGGTGGACTCCCGGGTTCCCGAACGCGTCGCGCGCCAGCTGCAGGCGTCGACGATCGCGGCGGAAGCGGGCGGCCGGCTGGTCGCGCTCTCGATGCCGGTGATCGTCCCGATGAACATGAGCTTCAACACCTACTGCGCGCTCTTCATGCTGCCGGGTTGGAAGGAGGTCATGAGCCTGCCGGTCCCGGAGCGGATCCAGAGGCTCGAGGATCCCGAGACGCGCCGGTGGATGAACGAACGGGCGCAGAGCGAGGAGGCCGGGGTGTTCCGCCGGCTCGCGGACTGGACCAACTACGTCCTCGGCGACACCTACTCGGCCGCGAACGAGGGGCTGAAGGGCCGGACGGTCAAGGACATCGCGGCGGAGCGCGGCACCGCGCCGTTCGACACGCTCCTCGACATCGTGATCAACGACGACCTGCGCACGATCCTCTGGCCGATTGCACCGGACGGGGACACCGCGTCGTGGGAGCTCCGCAAGTCCGTGTGGGAGGACCCGCGGGCGATGGTCGGCGGCTCGGACGCGGGCGCGCACCTGGACCGGATGTGCGGCGCTCCGTACACGACCCGGTTCCTCGGCGACATGATCCGTGGACGCAAGCTCCTTCCGCTCGAGGAGGCGGTGCGGATGATCACGGACCAGCCCGCGCAGCTCTTCGGGCTCCGGGGCCGGGGCCGGTTGGTCGAGGGTGGCCACGCCGATGTCGTCCTCTTCGACCCGGAGACCATCGGCGCCGGTGCGGCAACCCTCGTTGCCGACCTCCCCGGCGGCGCAGCCCGCCTGACCTCGGACGCCCAGGGGATCGTCCAGGTCTTCGTGAACGGGGTCGAGACCGTCACGGACAATGCTTCGACCGGCGAGACTCCGGGCACGATCCTGAAGTCCGGCCGGGACACTTCCACGGTCGCCACCTCGTAGAGGAGCCTCACCTATGCGCCTCGCGCCGGACTACGCCGAAGCGCGCGGCCGGTTCATCGACGCCGCCCGCGCCGGTGGGGCCCGCCTCGAGGAGCACGTCCACCCGCTGACCGGGCCGGGCGGCGAGACGTTGGCGACCGATGTCGCGACCATCGGCGCGCCGGACGCGCCGGCGAGGCTGCTGATCATCTCGGGCACGCACGGCGTCGAGGGCTTCGCCGGTTCACTGTGCCAGTCGGCGTTCCTCGGTCAGGACGCCGAAGTGCCGGACGACCTCGCGATCGTCCTCGTGCACGCGATCAACCCGTACGGCTTCGCGTGGATCCGGCGCGTCAACGAGGACAACGTCGACCTCAACCGCAACTGCGTCGACTTCACCGCCGGCCTGCCGGAGAACCCCGGCTACGACCAGCTCGCCGCGGCGCTCGTCCCGGCGACCTGGGACGAGCAGACCCAGCAGGCGACCGGTGGTGTGCTGCTCGAGTTCGCGACGGAGCACGGCTTCGATGCGCTCCAGGACGCGGTGTCCGCGGGTCAGTACCGGCACCCGGCCGGCATCTTCTACGGGGGGTCGCGCCCGGTGTGGTCGCAACAGACGCTCGAACGGATCGCGCGTGGCGCGCTCGCCGGCGCGCAGCGCACCGCGATCATCGACCTCCATACCGGCCTCGGGCCGTACGGGGTCGGCGAGCTCATCGCGAGCCATCCCGACGCGTCCGGCAAGGACCGGCTCGGTTCCTGGTACGGCGACTACACCGTGCCGAGCGAAGGAACTTCGGTGTCGGCCGACGTCAGCGGCGACGTCCTCGACGGGCTCGAGGAATGGCTCGAAGGGCCCGAGGTGACCGGCGTCGCGATCGAGTGGGGGACCGTCGACATCGTCGAGGTCTCGAATGCGTTGCGCGGCGACGCGTGGTTGCACGCGCACGGCGATCCACGGGGGCCGGAGGCCGGTCCGATCAAAGCGGCACTGCGCGCGGCGTTCGCACCCGACGACCCGCAGTGGGCCGATCTCGTGTGGAACCGCTTCAGCGAGGTCACAGCCGAAGCGTCCGAGGGTCTCCTGGCCTAGACCGGGCTCTCCCAGTGGCTCGGTCCGGTGCTCGAACGGGTCGCCGTACGGGGGATCGCGGAGAGGAGCCGCTTTCGGTCCATCGCCTCCCAGCGGTGCGCGGCGATGACGGCCACAGCCCCGGCCCCGACCATGATCAGCGAGACGGGTACGAGCACCTCACCCGACGACGCGACCGCGCCGCCCACCGCGATCCAGCCTCCGAGCGGCCTCAGCAACGTGCGGGGCACCAGCCAGAACATCGCGAGCGTCCCCGCGCCGACGACGACCGCCCAGCGCCCGATCTTCCCGACCGCCCAGAGCCGGTGGTCGATCTTCAGCAGGCCGTACGTGATGAGCAGAACTCCGAAGAATGCCAGCGCTCGTCCGACGAGCTCCCAGAGGTCGGTCCACCGGGCGAGGTCGGGAATCTCCTCGGTGGGGACGCCGACTGCGGGCGGTGTCGCGGCGGTGATCGCGGACGCGATCTCCGGGCTCCCGGCCGCCGCGGCGCGAATCGCACGCGTCACGAGCACCGGGTCGAGGGTGATCGGTCCGATCGCGCCCTCGACCACGTGCGCCTGGACGCGGTCCAACGCCCGCGGCGAACGCGGCGACGAACTCCGGCTGTTCGACGGTCTGGTTCGCCACCGCCGCGATCGTGACCGGGTTCACGGAGGTGCCGGCGGGACCGGACACCACGATCGCCCGCACGACCCGCTCGGTCATGGCGTCGTGCACCGGGGCCTCCGCGAGCACTGCCCTGGCGTTGCGGTGCAACGGGCCGGCGTCGAAGGCGGTGATCTGGACGGCCCACAGCAAGAACGCCGTGCTCGCGAGGCAGAGACCGAGGGTGAGGACTGCACCGGGCGAGACGCGTTTGCGCACACCCGTTCATCGGCGCCGGGCACCCAAAGGTTCAGTCGGCCGGGAAACTTTGTGCCCGGCCGGGTCGTGGGAGCCGAGGTATCGCACACCGGCAGGGGTGCGGGCCGGGGGAAACGGGGACGAAGATGCCCCCGGGGCGAGCCGACGGACCGGGCAGGGAGGCCCGCGGCCCTGCTCCCGGGGGCGTCTCTATCTTGGCGCGTTCGTACCCCGGTGTTCTAGCGCGGCGGCGGAATTCCCCGAAAAAGTTCGGCGAGGTTTCAATGCAATGACAGCATTCCGGAGCGGATCGTCGCTGTGGTGCAACGAGTGGTGATCGCGCCGTCACTCTCGGAAGCGCGCGTCGGCCGGCCGGTAGCCTCCTCGCCTGTGAACCCGGCGCCGGGCGTACCCGTTGCACTCGCGAAGATCGAATCCGACCTGGTGGCACCGGGTGGCTTCTTCGAGGTCGTCGACGAAGAGGTCCTCGGCGAGCGCATGGCGGTGTTCAAGAACCGCATGGCCAACCTCCGGGAGGCGGTGGTCGCGTCGGTTGGCTTCGCCGATCGGGAGTACCTCATCTTCAGCGATGGCGAGAACCGTCGGGTCGTCACCTTTCTCGAGCACGAGCGCGCGGTCGCGTCGGTGGCCGCGGCCCTGCGTGACCGCTACGACGTGGGGCCGGGCGACCGGGTCGCCATCCTGGCGGCCAACTGCCCCGAATGGATCGTGACGTTCTGGGCCGCCGTGAGCCTGGGCGCGATCGCAGTCGGACTCAACGGGTGGTGGGTCGCTCCGGAGATTCGGTACGGCATCGAGGACTCCGATCCCAAGGTGCTCGTTGCGGACCGGAAGCGGTTGGAGCGCCTGGGCGACGAGGGTGCCGGCATCCCCACGATCGTGATCGAAGACGAGTTCGACGCGCTCTGGCACCACGACCTCGAAGCGCCCCTGCCCGACGTTCCGATCGCCGAGGACGACCCTGCGGTCATCCTCTACACGAGTGGGACCACCGGGCGGCCGAAGGGTGCGATCAACACCCATCGCAACGTCGTGGCTGCGCTCGGGCTGTCGTTCTTTCACGGCGCTCGGATGGCGATGCTCAACCCGGCGGACCCGGACGCGGCGCAGCCCTGTCAGCTGGTCACGTCGCCGCTGTTCCACGTGTCCGGATTGCACATGACTGCAGTCGCGTACCTTGTCGGTGGTGTGCGTTCGATCTGGACCACCGGCAAGTTCGATCCGGTCGTCGTGATGCGACTCATCCAGGACGAGCAGGTCACGCATTGGTCCTACACCGCGACGATGCTGCATCGCGTCGTGACGCATCCCGCGCTCGACGACCACGACCTCACCTCCCTGCGCAGCGGTGGCGGAGGCGGGTCCACGTTCTCGCCTGCGCTGCAGAAGCGGGCGAAGGAAGCGCTGCCCAATCTGGGCAAGACGATGGGGGTCGGCTACGGCCAGACGGAGTGTGCTGCACTCGCCACGCTGAACAGTGGTGAGGAGCTCAACCTCTTCCCCGAGTCGGCCGGCCGTCCGCTGCCGACGGTGCAGCTGGAGATCCGCGACCTGTCGGGGGACGCGCTCCCCGAGGGCGTCGAGGGTGAGATCCACCTCCGCGGGCCGATGATCATGCCGGGGTACTGGCGCCGGCCCGAGGCCACCGCGGACGTCATCGGGCCGGGCCATTGGCTGCGGACGGGGGACATCGGGCGGCTCGAAGGCGGTCGGCTCTACCTCGCGTCGCGCCGGGCGCGACCTCATCATCCGCGGGGGTGAGAACATCTACCCGGTCGAGATCGAGAACCGGCTCGAAGCGCACCCGGGAGTGGCCGAAGTCGCGGTGATCCCGGTCGAGCACGAGGAGCTCGGCCAGGAGGTGCGAGCAGTCGTGGTGTTGGCGCCGGGGGCCACCCTCGAGCCCGACGAGCTCGCGTCCTGGTGCGCGGAGACGCTGTCGTACTTCAAGGTTCCGGCGCACTGGGACATCCGCAGTGAGCCGCTGCCACGCAACGCGTCGGGCAAAGTCGTCAAGGCCGTGCTGCTCGACGGCGCGCCACTGCAGTTCGTCGAAGACGAGGCTTGAGTCCGTGCCACCGGACATCGCCGCGCTCGTCGCGCCGGGTCACACCGCGTTGGTGCTGCAGGAGGTCCAGAACGGCGTGGTGGGTGCGCGCTCCGCGTTGCCGGCACTCACCGAAGCGGCCGCGGCCGTCGATCTGATCCCGCACTGCGCGGCGCTGGCCGCCGCGGCTCGCCGCTGCGGGGTACCCGTCTTCCACTGCACCGCCGAGACCCGGGACGACCTGAAGGGCGCGAACCAGAACGCGCGCCTCTTCTACGGCGTGCGCAAGTCACCGGTACCGCTTTCGCCCGGGAGCGACGCGGTGCAGGTGCCGGATCTCATCGGCGTGGACCCGGGCGACGTCGTGCTGCCCCGCCACCACGGGCTGGGCCCGATGACCGGGACCCAGCTGGACTCGATGTTGCGCAACCTCGGCGTCACGACGATCGTCGGCGTCGGGGTGTCCGTCAACATCGGCATGACGAACTTTGCCTTCGATGCGGTGAACCGCGGCTACCAGTTCGTGATGCCGACGGACGCGGTCGCCGGGTTCCCCGCCGAGTACGCCGCCGAAGTGATCGCCAACACGCTGTCGCTGGTCGCGACCCTCACGAGCACCGACGCCGTCCTCGCCGCCTGGGCCTGAAGGTGAGACCGCTCCCCGGAGCAAGACATCTGACGACCCGTCAGATGTAGCCTCGGGCCATGTTCACCGCAGAGACCTTCCCGCGCGATCATCTCCGTGGACGACCACATCATGGAGCCGCCGAACGTCTGGCAGGACCGGCTACCGGCGAAGTTCAAGGAGGTCGGGCCGCGGCTCGTGCGCCTGAAGGTCGCCGACATGAAGTTCGTCGGCGGTGTCTTCAGCTACCGCGAGGCCGGCGAGAACGAAGCGGGCACGTGGTGTGACTGGTGGATGACCGAGGACCTGAAGTACCCGCTCGTCCGGCTCATGGCGGCGGCGGGGTACCCGCGTGACGAGGTGACGGTCACCCCGATCACCATGGAGGACATGCGGAAGGGCTGCTGGGAGCAGACCGCGCGGCTCGAGGACATGGACACGAACCACACCGAGGTGTCCCTGTCCTTCCCGACGTTTCCCCGGTTCTGCGGTCAGACCTTCCTCGAGCGCAAGGACAAGGAGCTCGCGGACCTCTGCGTCAAGGCCTACAACGACTGGATGTTCGACGAGTGGTGCGCGGGCTCGAACGGTCGGCTCGTCCCGCTGCCCATCGTCCAGCTGTGGGACGCGAACCTCGCGGCCGACGAGGTTCGGCGCAACGCCGCGCGCGGCGGGCACGCAGTGTGCTTCACCGAGATCCCGCCGTTCCTGGGCCTCCCGTCGGTGCACGACAAGGACGGCTACTGGGATCCGTTCTTCCGGGCGTGCGCCGAGACCGAGAGCGTGGTGTGCATGCACATCGGCTCGAGCTCGAAGATGCCGTCGACCTCAGCCGACGCGCCGGCCGCCGTCGGCTCGACGTTGACCTACATGAACGCCGCGATGTCGATGACGGACTACCTCATGTCGGGGATCCTCGAACGGTTCCCGACGCTCAAGCTCGCGTACTCGGAAGGTCAGATCGGCTGGATCCCGTACATCCTCGAGCGCGCCGACGCGGTCTGGAAGGACAACGTCGCGTGGGGCGGTGTCGCCGACAAGGTCAAGCGCCCGCCGTCGGAGTACTACTACGAGAGCATCTACGGCTGCTTCTTCGACGACCCGCACGGGCTGAAGTCGCTCGAGAGCGTCGGCCTCGACAACATCACGTTCGAGACCGACTACCCGCACAGCGACTCGACCTGGCCGCACTCGCTCAAGGTCGCCATGGACATCATGGAGGGCCTCACCGACGAGGAGATCGTCAAGGTCGTGCGGACCAACGCGATCCGCATGCTCCACCTCGACCTCGACGCGTAGCGCTCAGGGGAAGAGGCCGCGCACGGACATGGCCTCGCCGACCCGCTCGACCGCGAGCGCGTAGGCCGCGCGCCGCAGCGAGACCTTGTGGGTCTGGGAGAACGCCCAGACGCGGTCGAAGGCGTCGTGCATGGTGCGGTGCAACCGTTCCGCCGCGACGCCGTCGGTCCATGCGATGCCCTGGCGATTCTGCGCCCACTCGAAGTACGACGACGTCACCCCGCCGGCGTTGGCGAGGATGTCGGGGACGACCACGATGCCCTGCTCGTCCAGCACGGCGTCGGCCTCGGTGGTGATGGGGCCGTTCGCGGCCTCGACGATGACTCGCGCCGCGCACCGGCGGGCGATCTCGGCGTCGATCGCGCCTTCGAGCGCGGCCGGGACAGCCAGCTCGCACTCCACCGCGAAGACGTCGTCGGCGGCGAGCGGCTCACCGCCCGGGTACCCGCTGACCGTTCCGTGCGCGGCGGCGAAGTCCGAGAGCGCGGGGACGTCGAGTCCACCCGGGTTCATTACCCCGCCGTCGACGTCGCTGACCGCCACGACCCGCATGCCCGCGGAGTGAAGCAGGAACGCCAGCGGCCGACCCACCTTGCCGAACCCCTGGATGACCGCACGCCGGCCGGCGAGCGGCAGGCCGATCTCCTCGAAGATGTCGCGGCTGCACATGACCACGCCGGCTGCAGTCCCGCCCGCGTGTTCGGCGGTACCCCCGATCGAGAGCGGCTTGCCCGTGACGGAACCGGTGATCGCCTGGCCGTGCGCCATCGAGATCGTGTCCATCAGCCAGGCCATCACCCGGCCGTCGGTGTTCACGTCGGGGGCCGGGACGTCCTTGTCCGGCCCGAGCAGCGGCATGATCTCCCACGTGTAGCGGCGGGTCAGGCGCTCGAGCTCGCTCAGCGACAGGACGGATGGGTCGCACCGCACGCCGCCCTTCGCGCCCCCGAACGGCAGGTTCATCACCGCCGTCTTGAAGGTCATCTCCGCGGCGAGCGCGGTGACCTCACGGGCATCGACGGCGGGGTGGAAGCGGATGCCCCCCTTGCCGGGACCGCGGGTCGTGTCGTGGTGCACGCGCCAGCCGGTGAACACCTCGAGCGAGCCGTCGTCCATGCGGACCGGGATCGAGACCTCGAGCACGCGACTCGGGTTCTGCAGCCGCCGGTGGACGTCGGGATCGACGCCGATGATCTTCGATGCGTCCGCGAGGTACGCGAGGATCTCGTCCCAACGGTCCTTGCTCATGCGAGCAGCGCCGGGGCGAGTCGCCGCCAGCCGTCGACGGGAAGCGTGTACTGCTGTTCGGGCAGGAGCTGGACGCAGACGTGGTCGGCGCCGGCCGCGAAGTGTTCCGCGACCCGGGCGCGGACAGCTTCTTCGTCGCCCCACACGACGATCGCGTCGACGAGCTTGTCGGTCCCACCGCCGCCGAAGTCGTCGTCGCTCCAGCCGAGACGGCGGAGGTTGTTCACGTAGTTCGGCAGCTGCAGGTATGTGGCCATCGTCTGGCGGGCGATGGCCCGCGCCTTCGAGGGATCCGGCTCGAGGACCGCCATCTGCTCGGGCATGAGCCACACGTCCGGTCCCATCGTCGTGCGAGCGACGGCGGTGTGTTCGACCGGCACGAAGTACGGGTGCGCACCGATTGCCCGCTCCGCCGCGAGCGCCAACATCTTCGGGCCGAGCGCAGCCAGCGCCCGCACCGGCTCCGCGCGCGGCGGCAGGGCCATGTAGGGAGCGGCGTCCATGCCGTCGAGGTACTCGCGCATCGCGGTGAGCGGTGGTCCGTACTCGTGCTTGCGGAGACCTTCGACCACGGGTTGGTGACTGACGCCGAGCCCGAGGAGGAAGCGGTCGGGGAACGCATCCGTGAGCGTCTTCCAAATCGAGGACATCGACACCGCGTCGCGCCCGTAGATCGTCGCGATGCCCGTGGCGACGATGAGCCGCTCCGTCCTGGCGAGCAGGAGCGCCGCGGTCACGAACGGGTCGCGGCCGGCCATCTCGGGAATCCACAGGGCGTCGTAGCCGAGCTCCTCGAGCTCGGCCGCGAGGTCGGGGACCTGGTCGATCGGCGTGCTCTCGAAGTGGGTCCAGATGCCGACGCGCCCGAGCTCCATGCCGCCATTGTGCGCCACCCGGCCGGGGCCGGCGGGCCACGCGGTGGTGGAACCCGAATGAGAACCTGTTCTAGTCTTGCTCGTTGGCCCGATCCGGCCACCCGCAGCCTCCGAGGAGCGACGTGAGAACGACCCTGTCCGGCGAGGACACGTACAAGCTGCTGATCGGCGGGGAGTGGGTCTCCGGCGGTGACGGTGCGTACCCGATCGTGAACCCGGCCACCGAGGAAGTGGTGGCGGACGCACCCGAGGCATCGGCCGACCAGGCTCGTGCCGCGGCGGCCGCGGCGGCCGAGGCGTTCCCGGCCTGGTCGCGGACCAGGCCTGCGGAGCGCGCCGCGCTGCTCCAGGCCGCGGCCGACGAGCTGAAGCAACGGGTCCCGGACTTCATCCCGCTCGTGATCGAGGAGACCGGGGCGACATCGCATGGTTGCCAGCACGATGCAGGTGCCGACTGCAGCGACGCGCTTCGAGCGCTACGCGGCGGGAGCAATGGAGCCGACGGTCATCCCGTTGGCCCCGCAGGAGATGCCGGCAACCGCGCTCGCGCCCGGCGGGCTGATGGGTGCGCTCGCCCGGCGGGCGCCCGTCGGTGTCGTCGCGTGCATCACCTCGTACAACTTCCCGATCGTGAACATGGTCGGGAAGCTCGGGCCCGCCCTCGCGATGGGGAACACCGTGGTGGTGCGACCCGCCGGTCAGGATCCGCTCGGCGTGATCGAGATCGTGAAGCTGCTCGAAGACGTCGGCTTCCCGCCGGGCGTCGTGAACATCGTGACGGGCTCGACCCCGGCGTCGGGTCAGGCGCTCGTGGAGTCACCCGATGTCGACATGGTGAGCTTCACCGGCTCGACCAACGTCGGGATGCAGATCGGCGAGGTCGCGGGCCGGGACGATGAAGCGCCAGCTCCTCGAGCTCGGGGGCAAGGGTGCCGCGGTCGTGTTCGAGGACGCGGACCTGAAGTCCACGATCGGCATGATCGGCTCGGTCTGGGCGTTCCACTCGGGCCAGATCTGCACCGCACCGACGCGGGCGATCGTGCACCGGTCGGTCTACGACCAGGTCGTCGAGGGTCTCACGAAGATGGCCGGCATGCTCAAGGTGGGCGACCCGCTCGACCGGGGCACGGTGGTCGGCCCGCTGATCACCGAAGCGCACCGGAACCGGGTCGAGGGCTACGTCGCGTCCGGGGTGGAGCAGGGCGGCCAGGTGGTCGCCGGCGGTGGCCGTCCCTCGCACATGGACGCGGGCTGGTACCTGGAGCCCACGCTCATCGCGAACTGCCGGACCGACATGCGCGTCGTACAGGAAGAGATCTTCGGCCCGGTGATCGTGGTGGTTCCCTTCGACGAGGAGGAGGAAGCGATCGCGATCGCGAACGACACGGAGTTCGGCCTCTACGACTACGTGTTCAGCAAGGACACCGGCCGGGCGATGCGGGTCTCCCGCCGGCTGCGCGCCGGAAACGTCGGGATCAACACGGTCCAGCGCAACCACGAGACCCCCTTCGGCGGCACGAAGCACAGCGGCGTGGGACGTGACGGCGGTTCCTTCGGCCTGCACGCGTACTCGGAGCTCCAATCTGTCGTGTGGCCCGGCTGAACGCCGGTCGCTGAGCCATGGAATTCGGGATCTTCCATTCGGGACACGTACCGACGCAGCCGACGCCGTCCGAGCAGCGGCTCCTCGAGCATCGCCGCCTCCTCGACGAAGCGGCAGTAGCCGTCACCGGTGACCGCTCGGGGTTCAAGTACTCGTGGTTCACCGAGCACCACTTCCTCGAGGAGTACTCGCACGTCTCCGCGAGTGAGGTGCTCATGGGGTACGTCGCGGCGCGCACCGAGCGGGTCCATCTCGGATCCGGGATCTTCAACCTCACGCCGCCGGTGAATCACCCGGCGCGAGTCGCGGAACGGGTCTCGATGCTGGACCACCTCAGCGGCGGTCGGTTCGAGTTCGGTACCGGGCGCGGGTCGTCGAGCACCGAGTACCAGGGTTTCGGCATCCCGGACGCGGAGACGACCCGGGACCTGTTCGACGAGGCACTGCCCGAGGTCGTCCGCATCCTGCGGGAAGCACCCTACGAGTATGGAGGCGAAGGGTTTTCGATGCCGGCGCGCACCGTGCTCCCGCGGCCGTGGACGGTTCCCCACCCGCCGCTCTGGCTCGCGTGCGGGAGCCCGGCGACGTTCGAGAAGGCCGGTCGGCTCGGCATGGGTGCGCTCTGCTTCACGATGGGTGAGCCCGAGGACCTCGCGCCGCTGATCGAGACCTACAAGAACGCGATCAGCAACTGCACCGAACCGGTCGGCGCGTACGTGAACGACAACGTCGCGTGCGTGAGCATGCTGCTGTGCCTCAACGACCGGGAACGCGCGCTCGATTTGTTCCGGAACATGGGCGCGTCGCGCTACCAGTCGCTCGTCGTTCGGTGGCTCGACTCGATCCCGCTCCCCGAAGGCATCGACCGGAAGAGCTTCCTGGTCTCCGAGCCGAGCCCGGACGAGCTGCGGGCATCGGTGGACGCAGGCCGGCGCAGCGTCGGCACCCCCAACGACGTCGCGCGGTCGGTGGAGCGGTGGAAGTCGGCGGGTGCCGACCAGCTGATCTTCGGCGTGCTCAACAACACGCTGCCGCTCGAGGTCGCCCAGGAATCGATCGAGACGTTCGGACGCGAAGTGATCCCGGCCTTCGATTCGGATCCCGTCCACTCCACGACCAGGCAGCGCGAAGCCCAGGGAGGAACGCCATGAGCGGTCCGAGCACGGTGTCCGTCGTCCCCGACGGCAAGCTCGTGTACGGCATCCAGCTCCCGGTCCAGGCGTTGAGCATCAACACCTCGATGCCGTGGGAGAAGGACGCCACCGTCGCCGATCTTCGCCGCGCGGCGCTGACCGCGGACGGGGCCGGGTTCTTCTACGTCGCCATCTGCGACCACATCGCCATCCCGCGCGAGAAGGCCGAGATGATGTCGACGACGTGGTTCAACCCGGTCGCGACGCTCGGCTGGATCGCGGGCCAGACCGAACAGACCCGGCTCATGACCAACGTCTACGTCGCCGCGTACCGTCACCCCCTCGAGACGGCCAAGGCCTTCGCGACACTGGACCACCTCTCGGGCGGGCGGGTGATCCTCGGGGTCGGGGCGGGACACGTCGAAGGGGAGTTCGCGGCACTCGGGGTCCCCTTCGCCGAGCGCGGTCGCCTCACCAACGAAGCGATCGACGGCATCCTCGACGCATGGACGAACGAGTTCGTCGGTGATGTCGGCCTCCGACCCCGGCCCGCACAGCAGCCGCGGCCGCCGATCTGGATCGGAGGGTCGTCGAAGCCCGCATTGCGGCGGGTCGCCGAGCGCGGCGACGGCTGGATCCCGCAGGGCACGCCGAAGAAGCTGATGCCCGAGTCGATTGCGTACCTCGAGGAGCACCGCGACAAGGTGCGTCCGGGTGAGCCCATCGACGTCGGCATGATCACCGAGTACCTCTACGTGGGTGACGCGGGCTGGGAGCTGCCGAAGTACACCCGCAGCGGCACGCCGGAGTACCTCGCCGAGAAGCTCAACGAGTACGGCGCGCTGGGGATCTCGCACCTCCAGCTCCGATTCGCGTCCGCGCTCGATCGACGAGCTGTGTGACCAGATGGCCCGCTTCGGCGACGAAGTCGGCCCGCTCCTCACGCGCTGACCGTTCCCGACTCCCGAAGGACTCACCACCATGCCATTGCTCGCGATGCGCCACGACTTCCGGGCCCCGGCGTTCGGGCCCGCGTCCACGTCGGACATCTACACCACGGCACTGGAGCAGTTCCGGTGGGCCGATCAGCAGGGCTGGGACTTTGCCGTGGTGTCCGAGCACCATGGGCTCGACGACGGCTGGCTGCCCGCGCCGCTCACGATCGCGGGCGTGATCGCCGGCATGACCGAGCGCATCCCCTTGCTGATCAGCGCGGCAGTCGTGCCCCTGCACGATCCCGTCCGGCTCGCGGAGCAGATCGTCGTGCTCGACCACACGACCAAGGGCCGGGTCTGGACGGTCGCCGGCGCGGGATACCGCCCCGAGGAGTTCGAGATGTGCGGGGCCGAGCTCTCGAAGCGGGGGAAGCTGCTCGAGGAGCACGTCGGCGTGATGCTCCAGGCGTTCACGGGCGAGCCGTTCGAATGGCGGGGCCGCACGATCCAGGTCACCCCGAAGCCGTTCACCCAGCCGCACCCGACGATCATGGTGGGCGGGGGAGTCGAAGCTGCCGCCGCGCCGCGCCACCGCGGCTCCGGCTGCCGATGATGCCGATGAACGAGGATCCGCGGTTGAGCGAGTGGTACGCCGACGAAGCCGCCAAGACGGGGTTCGAAGGCGGGTTCGTGATGTCGCCGTCCGGGCCGACGTTCGTGCACGTGAGCCACGACCCCGATCGGGCGTGGGAGGAGATCGCGCCGTACGTCATGTACGAGGCCCAGACCTACGCCGGGTTCCAGACCGGTGGCCAGCACTCGACGCCGATGGTCGACGCCGAGACGCTCGACGACCTCAAGCAGAGCCCGCAGTACCTCGTCGGCACGCCCGACCAGGTGGTCGAGGCGGCGAGCAAGGTGTCGCCGATGGGCGCGCTGACCTTCAACCCGCTCGCCGGTGGCCTGCCGCCGGATCTGTCGTGGGCGAGTCTCGAGCTCTTCGCCTCCGACGTCATGTCGCGGATCCGGCCCCCGGCCTGACCGTGAGCAGCCGATCCGCGCGCCCCCGTCGTCGTCGGTGTCGGGGCGGTTACGGAGCACGCGTCGAGCTTTGCCGACGCGCTCGACGCGTTCGAGCTGATGGCCCTGGCCACGGAGCGCGCGGGTGAGGACAGCGGCGTGGCCCGAGTGCTCGGCCGGATCGATCTCGTACTGGTGCCCCGCGGCACGTGGCCCTACCGCGACCCGGGTCGGGTGGTGGCCCGGCGCTTCGGTGCGACGGCCCGCAGTGTGATCGGTGACATCGGCGTGCTCCAGCAGACCCTGCTGACCCGCGCCGCGCAGGCCGTGGCCGCCGGCGACGCGGACGTCGTGCTGGTCTGCGGGGCCGAGGCGAAGCAGCGAGCTCTGATGGCGGCGAAGACCGGCGTCGCGCCGGTCGACCCGGATCCGTCGCATACCGATCCCGACGAGGTGCTCCGGCCCGTTGGGGACATCCTCACGCCCACCGAGATCGAGCGCGAGCTCGCGGTGCCGGCGCACCAGTACGCGATGATCGAAAGCGCGATCGCCCACGTCGAGCGGCGTTCGCCGATCGAGCAACAACGCCACGTGGCCGAGCTCTGGGCCCGGTTCGCCCGCGTCGCGGCGACGAACCCCGATGCGTGGGATCGACGGGCGCTCTCGGCGGACGAGATCGGCACCGCAACGGCGGGCAACCGGGCGATCGCGATGCCGTACACGAAGCTGCTGTGCTCGCAGTGGAACGTCGACCAGGCTGCGGCGGTGATCGTGATGGCCCAGGAGACGGCCGACGCGCTCGGCGTCGCGCGGGATCGACGGGTGTTCGCGCGATGTCGCGGCCGAGTCCAACCAGATGGTTCCGCTCCCGCTGCGGGCGGAGATCCACCGCTGGCCGGCCTTCGAGGCCGTGGTCGATGCGCTCGGGCTCGCGGGCCCGGACGCGGCTCGTCCGTCGATCGTCGACCTCTACAGCTGTTTCCCGGCCGCCGTGCAGGTTCAGGCCCGCTCGTTGGGCCTCCCGCTCGAGCGCCCGCTCACGGTCTCGGGTGGGATGACGTTCGGCGGCGGTCCGCTGAACAGCTCGGCCGTCCAAGCCATGGTTCCATTCGTGCGCGCGCTGCGCGAAGCCCCCGACGATCTCGGCTTGATCACGTCGGTCAGCGGGATGATCACGAAGCCCGGGGCATCGTTGTGGTCGGCGGCGCCACCGCGGAACCGGTTCCTCGGCATCGACGTCACCGAAGCCGCGACCAGCCGCACCGCCGTACGTGAGCTGCTCCCGGATGTCGTCGGCGGGGCCACGGTCGCGGCCCACACCGTCGTGTACGAGCGGGGTGAGCCCGCGCGCGGTCGCGGTGCTCGATGTCGAGGGCGGGCGCACGATCGCGCGGTCCGGCGCCCCGGAGATCGCGCGGTCGATGACCGAGGTCGACTGGATCGGACGGGATGTGCACGTCGTGACTCCCGGCGCATTCGAAGCCGGCTGAGCCGGGCTCGACCCGACCGTCGGATTCGCAGGTCCGGTCGCTAGGGTTGCCCCGCTTGCAGACCGACGAGGAGGCCCAGAAGGCGTCGACGCCACGAGACCGGTGGTGGACCGTGGGGATGGTCGCGCTCCTCGTGATCCCGCTGATCGTCTCGGCCTTCTACCTCTGGTTCTCGGTCGGCAACAACTACTTCCCGAACACCGACTGGGCGATCTTCGAGCTCCGCCGCGTGACGTCCTCGACCACGGCGTGTTCGTCGGCCCGTACTCCCGCTTCGGCTGGAACCATCCCGGCCCGCTCCTGTTCTACGTGCTCGCGGTCCCGTACAAGCTCCTGGGTTCCCGGTCGATCGCGATGCACATCACCGCGCTCGCCATCAATGCGGGGACGATCGGGCTGATCGCGTGGGTGGCGCTCCGGCGGGGGCGCCTGCCGATGGTCGTCGCCGCGCTCGTGCCGCTCGCGCTGATGACCCACGCGCTCGGCGCCGACGCGCTTCGCAATCCGTGGAACCCGTACCTTCCGATCCTCCCGCTGCTCCTGCTCCTCCTGCTCTGCTGGTCGGTCGCGGCGGGGGACCTGTGGATGTTCCCGATCGCGATCGCGGTGTCGAGCTTCGCGATCCAGAGCCACGTCGGGCTCTCGATGGTCTCGGTGGCATTCCTCCTCGTCGCACTCGCCGGAATCGTGTGGCGCGGAGTCCGAATGCCTCGCGACGAACGCCGCCGATGGTGGGTGCGCGTCGCCACGGTGCTGGGGGTCTCGGCCGGCGTCTTTGCCGTGCTGTGGTTCCCGGTCTTCTGGGGCACGGTCGTGCGCGGCGACGGGAACATCGGTCACATCCTCGACTTCTTCCGTGAGTCCCATGACACCGCGGGCCTGAACAAGGCGATCGAGGTGCTCGGGCTGCAATGGGGACCGCGGCCCGAGTGGATCGTCGGTGCACGCGGTTCCGACATGCTCGGCACCCAGTTCACGGAGACGTACTGGTGGATCGCGATCGGCCTGGTGCTCGGCATCGGGGCGACCATCGTCGCGATCCGGCGCCGGTCGTTCGACACGGTCTGGCTCGCGGGAATCCTGGTGGTCGGGTTCGCCGCATCGGTGGTCGCGGTGAGCAACGTCGTCGACATCGTGTACCCGTACCTCACCCGGTGGACGTGGGTGCTGGGGACCGCGCTCGGGATGCTCGTGCTCCGCGGTGCCTGGCTCGCGGTTCCGACGGGTCGGCGCGACGCGGTGTTCCGTTGGGTCGTGCCGGTCGCGGCGGTGATCCTCGCGGTGATCTCCGTGATGGAGACGGTCGACGCGTTGGACGCCGGTACCCCGTCCGCTCGCGAGCAGGCGGCCGAGCGGACGATCACCCGGCAGGTGCTCCGGAACCTGCCGGCGGGGAAAGGACCCGTCCTGATCGACATCAAGGACGGGGGGATCGTGGCGCCGGGGATCGCGCTGGCGCTCGAGCGCCATGGCATCCCGACCCGCATCACCCCGGACGCGAAGATCGTCTACGGCGAGGATCGACTTGCCCGCGGCGGTCCGTACCGCGCGACGCTCGTACCCGTCATGGGCGACGAGCAGATTCGCGCGTTCACGCCGCCCGGCCCGCGCATCGCGCACTACGTCCGGCAGCAGACCCCGGCTGACCGGCGCGCGATCAGGCAGTACCTGAAGAACGCTCGTGCGCTTCCGCCCGGACCGGCTCGCGACCAGTTCGTCCAGCTGCTCGAACGCGGGAAGAACGGTCCGGCCCAGGAGATCGCGGTCTACCTCGTGAAGCCCGGCGGCTGATCCGCCGGCGGCGTTAGTCGACGGGTGGGAGCCACCCGAGCACGAACGCGCCGAGGCCGAGCACGAAGGTGCCCGCGCTGAGGAGCCTCAGGGTTCGGGCATCCATGACGTCGCGGCCGTGATGCGTCGTGCGGGCGACGCGTCGGGCGAAGAGCAGCGCGGTCGCCCAGACGATGGTCCCGACCGCGACGAGCACGAGTGCGAGGAGGTGGTCGGTCCGGTCGAGCGGCCAGATGCGCCGGAGCAACACGGCGATGCAGATCGCGAGCGCGATGCCCGAACGGGTCCACGCGAGGTCAGTGCGTTCACCGGCGAGCGGCTCGTCGGGCTCGAAGATTCCGGACATCGTGCTATGCGGATTCGAACATCGCGAGGACGACCGCGACGACCGCGATCACTCCGATCCCGACCGAGAGGACCATGGGGATTCGTGACGGCACGAGCGGCTCCCGTCGGCGCATCGCGCGCTCGTTCGCCTGCCAGTGCGAGAAGCTCGTGAGCGCGATGACCGCGCCGAGTGCAATGAGCGGGATGCCGAGAAGCCGGCGCCCGAACGTCACGTCGAACTTCGGAAGGAGCTGGGTCGCGGCCACGCCGGTCGCGATCAGGGCCAGCGCAGTGCGGTTCCAGGCGAGGAAGGTGCGCTCGTTCGCGTAGCTGAAGCGGACATCGATCTCGCGCTCGGTGCCGGGATCGGTGTCCGGATCGGGGGTGTCCGGCGCGCCGGGACTCGCGGGGATGTCGGTCATAGGCCGTGCGCGGTGAGCACGGCCGTGAGCGTATCCAGGTCACCCGGCTCGCGGGCGAGGCCGAAGACGTAGCGGTCGGGTCGCACGATGGCGGCCGTGGCCGAGTGGGACTCGCACCATTCGGCGAGCTCGGGGACCGTCGTGGTCGTGATGCCGAGCCGGCTCCAGCCGGCTCGCGTCTCGGCCGAAGCGTCGATCCAGGACGCATCGGGGGTGACCACGGAGAAGCCCGACCCGAGTACCTCGTCGAGCCGCGCGGGCTGGGGCAGCGGCAGACCGCCGCCGGCGGCGACGAGACCCGGCCCCAGCGGCGGCAACGCGACCGTCGGCGTGTCTTCGTCCTCGCGGTCGCGGTAGTAGGCGTCGCGTTCAGCCGCTACCCGGTCGTCGGTGGTCTGGATGATCCGCCCGACCCCGACCGCGAGCTCGATGACCGCGCGCACGTGGGGTTCGCGTTCGGACTGGTAGGTGTCGAGCAGGTCGGCCGGCGCGCGGCCACGCAGCACGAGATCGACTTTCCACGCCAGATTCGCCGCGTCGCGGATCCCGGCACACATGCCCTGACCGAGGAACGGGGGCATCTGATGCGCGGCGTCGCCCATGAGAAGCACGCGATCGCGTCGCCAGCGCCGGGCGACAAGGGCATGGAAGGTGTAGACGACGGCGCGGATCACGTCGAGATCGTCGACGTCCACGAAGGGGGTCAGGAGATCGCGGATGCGCTCGGGGGTCTCCATGTCGGCGGGTTGCTCGCCCTCGAGGAGCATGATCTCCCAACGCACTCGGTTCCTACCGTGCGGGATGAAGGTCGCGGGGCGCTCCGGGTTGCAGTACTGCACGGCCATCTCGGGCAGGTCGAGCGGACGCCGCGGGTACGAGTCGACCACGAGCCAGGGTTGGTGAAGCCCGAAGTCCTCCAGGTCCGACCCGATCGTCTTGCGGGTCACCGAACGCGCCCCGTCGCACCCGACCGCGTACCGGGCGGAGATCGTCTGGTTCCGGCCGTCGGCGACGTTGCGCACGTCGAGCATGACGCGATCGGGCTTCTCGACGATCTCGGTGACTTCGTAGCCCAGGTGCAGGTCCGCAGTCGGTTCGCAGGCGATGCGGTCCCGGAGCACCCGTTCGAGCTCGGGCTGGGAGAACATGTAGTCCGCCGCCCAACCCATCGGTCCCGGCCCGGGTGGAGACTTGAAGCCGAAGAGCTTCTCGCCGGCTCCGTTGACGAACTGCATGCCCGGGATGGGTGCTGTCGAGGGCAGGATCTGGTCGGTGATCCCGAGGCCTTGGAACACGCGCATGATCTCGCCGTCGAAGTGTGCCGCGCGCGGGAGGTGGTAGACGTCGGTCTCGCGCTCGAACGCGGCGACGCGGAGCTCGCGCTGGCCGAGCAGGTTCGTGAATGTCGCACCAACTGGCCCGCAGCCGACGATTGCGACGTCCAGGTCGGGTGCCGCGCTCATGACCTCAGGGCGGCGAGGTCGCTCGGCGCGAGGAACTCGTCGGGGACCGGCGGGCCCCAGGCGTAGAGCGCGCGGCGGTCCGCGACCGCGCTCGGGTGCCACTGGTCCTCGTCGTCGACGACGTCGAGATCGCTGTAGTACTCGGCGAAGTTTCCGGCGGGATCTCGGAGGTACCAGAAGAAGTTCGATCCGAGGTAGTGACGGCCGAGCCCCCACACGTGGCGGCGAGGGTCGGCGTCGATGAGGGCTGTGGCCGCGCGGCCGATGTCGTCGACGTCGTCGACCTGCCACGAGGTGTGATGCAGGTACGGCGCCGGCGCGCCTTGCACGAGGACGTTGTGGTGATCGGTCGAACAGCGCAGGAACGCGGCGATCCCGGTGATCTCGTCGCTGATCTTGAACCCGAGCCCGGCGGTGAAGAAGCGCTGCGTCGTGTCCTGGTCCGGTGAGCCGAGCACGACATGGCCGAGCTTGCGGGGCCGGACTGCGTCCGGGCGCTCGAGCCCCGCGGCCCACCGCGTTGGTCCGCTCGAGATCTCCGGGCCGGTTCAGGGTCGGGAGTGGGTCCGGGGACTGCTCGATCCGATCGGCGACGCGGAGCACGACCCGCGTGCCGGTGATCGGCTCGAGCACGGTGACGGTGTCGCCGTCGCGATGCGTCTCCACGCCGAACGCGCGGAGTGATGCCTGGACGCGTCCGAGATCGTCGAGATCGTCGACGCCGATGCCGAGCTCGACGAGCCGGCGGCTGGGTGCACTCGTGAGCTGGAGCTGCTCACCGCCGTCGCGCGTCGCGAAGCCACCACCGGCGGTCTCGGTGAGACCGAACTCGCGGTAGAAGGCGGCAACGGGTGCGACGTCGGGCACGCCGATCGTGATCCTGGTCAGTCGGTGCAAGGTCATCGTCGGGCCTCCGGGGCGTCGATGTGGGCGGAATTGGCGGGTTCCGCGATCACCGGGTTCTCGAGCGTGCCAACGCCTTCGACCTCGACGCGCACCGAGTCACCGGGGCGCAACCACACGGGTGGTTTGCGCACGATGCCGACGCCGGCCGGAGTCCCGGTCGCGATGAGGTCCCCGGGCTCGAGGGTGAACGCGGTGGACAGCGTCTCGATCTGCACCGCGCAGTCGAAGATCATCTCCTTCGTGGACGCGTCCTGCAGGACGTTGTCGTTCACCGAGGTCCGGATGCGGAGGTCCTGGGGGTCGGGGATCTCATCCGCGGTGACGACCCAGGGGCCGGTGGGGCCGTGGGTGTCGAAGCTCTTGCCGAGCGTCATGGTCGGTGACTTGAACTGCCAGTCGCGCACGGTCACATCGTTGATGACGGTGAACCCGGCGATCACCTCGTGTGCTCGCGCGGCCGGAACGTGGCGGCAGCGACGGCCGATGACGATGCCGAGCTCTCCCTCGTAGTCCACGAGCTCCGAGACGCGGGGCACGTGGATCGGGTCGCCGGGACCGACGATGCACGTCGTCTGCTTGTTGAAGAAGACCGGGAACTCCGGCGCGGTCATCCCAGCCTCGGCAATGTGGTCGGCGTAGTTCAGCCCGATGGCCAGGAACTTGGGTGGGCGGGGGATCGGCGCGAGGAGTCGGACGGACTCGAGGGGCAACCGCAGCGATGCCCGGTTCGCCGCCCGCTCGAGGGCGGTGACCTCCCCGGCCAGGAGGCCGATCGGGTCGGCGTCGCCGAGGTCCGCGATCTCGTCGGCGAGCACGACCCCGGTGGCCGACCGTCCGTCGTGTTCGAAGCGGGCGAGGCGCATGGTGTTCCTCCGGTCGCTTGCAGGATGCGGCTGATCGTATAATCTATAGAAGATGACGTCAACGGCCCCGCAGACGCGGGCGGACTGGGTGGAGGACCGGCTGCGGGAGGCCATCCTGCGGGGTGAGCTGCGGCCCGGGGAGAAGCTCACCGCGGCGGCGCTCTCGACCCGCTGGGACGTGAGTCAGACGCCGCTGCGGGAAGCCTTCCAGCGGTTGGCCGAGGAAGGGTTGGTGGAGCTGCGGGCGCAACGCGGCGCTCGGGTCGCGCCGGCCTCGACTCGCGACGCCGAGGAGGTCTACGAGCTGCGCCTCATGCTCGAACCCCGCGCGCTACGGGACTCGCTCCTGAACACCGACGGGCTGCACCGCCGGGAGATCGTCGATGCCCTCGCCCGGTACGAGCAGGCGATGGCCAACGTCGGCGACGACGTCACCGCCGTGTTCGATGCCCACCGGGAGTTCCACGCCGTGCTCCTGTCCCGGTGCACGAACCGCCGGCTCCTGCATCTGGTCCTCGAGCTGGCGGACCATTCGCAGTGGTTCCAGGTGCTGGCGCTCGGTGCGCCCGCGGGACATCACGACGTCATCGCGGAGCACCGGACCCTGAGCGACGACGCAGTCGCGGGCCGGGTCGACGACGCGGTCCGGCATCTGGACGAACACCTGCGCCTGACCGTCGAAGGAGTCCGCGCCGCGCGTTCAGAACTGCCCTGATCGGCCGATAACGTTCGACCATGGATCCGGTGTACCTCGTCGTGCTGCTCGCCGGGCTCGCGGCGATGTCGCTGGTGTCGGTGATGCTCATCGCACTGCAGCAGGACGAGCACCGCCGGAACGGGCTCATCGCCGGGCCGGACCCGCGGGCCGAGCCGGCGTCGCTGCTCGACGCAGTGATGCGCGCCGTGCCCCTCACGAAGGTGCGTGCGGGCAGCCTGGCGTTCGAGGACGGCAGCGGCCTCCTGCTCTCGGAACCGGACCCGTCGTCGCTCGACGAGCTCAGCCGCCTGGCCGCCGCACGCGAGGTGTTCCTCGAACGCGTCTACGAGATGAGTGCCGGTTGGCGGTTCGTCTTCCGGAGCGGTTCGACGCAGGCGTTCGTCGATGTCGGTGCCTGGCGTCTCGTCGCCCCCGCCGGGTTGTAGCCCCCGCCGTTCGTGACGTTCGGGTCCCCTACGGAACCGAACGCAACAATCGGAGGGAGAGGCGAGAGGAGCGGCTACCAGAGCTGGTCGGTGTAGGTGTCGGTGCCCGGCACCGTGGCGACGAAGGGCGACGCGAAGACGACCGTGCCGAGACCGGTCGCCGCAAGGTCGTCGCCGAGGCTCGCGAACTTCTCGTCCCAGATCTCCACCGGGTCACCCTCGACGAAGTAGAGGTGGCAGAACCGGTCCTTGGCCTCGTCGCGAGGAACGTCCGATGGTGCGTTCCCGAGCAACGGGATGGGGGTGAACGTCACGACCTGGTCCGCCGGCAGCGCGCGGGACTGCACCCACTCGGTGATCTGTGTGTCCTTGACGCCGTCCGCGAGCTCGCCGATGACGAGCACGAGCCCCGGGTAGCGGTGGTCGAGCGCGAGCTCCGCCGGAACCCCGTCGGGATCCGCGTGCGCCTCGCCGCGGTACTTGTACATCAGGGTGTGGATGTGTTCCCGGTGCGGGAACATGCGCCCGTTCTCGTGCAGCCAGTTGACCTGGTTCGTGCCCCACTGGATCCACTCGCCGAACTTGCCGGCGAGGATCCAGTAGACCGCGAGGTACGAGCCCGAGGTCGGGTCGGGGCAGATCGGGGAGTCGGCGGGGTAGCGCTTCGCCTTGCACTCACGGGTCGCGACGAACCGCGTCCCCGCGACGTTCCAGGCGCCGATCTGGCAGCCCGCGTAGAAGTGGTCGCGTTCGTACCACCGGTTGTACGCAATCTCGTGGCCCTTGTGTGGCTCGACCATCGTCACCAGCGCCCCGCCGAGCTTGATCGGCTTCTCGCGGGTGTCGCCCGAGCCGACGTCCTGGATGTTCGGCTTCGGCTTCTCGGTGTCGGTCGGGCTCACGTTGCCTCCGTGGTCTCGTAGGTGGCGAGCAGGGCCGCCTTGTCTACCTTGTGCATCGGGGTCACCGGTAGTGCGTCGAGGACGACGAGCCGGTCGGGTGCCTTGTAGTCCGCGATCCGGGCCCGGCACCACTCGCGGAGGTCCGCCAGCTCCGGCGGGCCCGCCGGGTCGGCGGCAACCGCGAACACTCCGCCGACCTCGCCGAGCACCGGGTCCGGGAGGCCGACCACTGCGACCTGCGCGACGGCCGGATGGCCCGAGAGCACGGCCTCGACCTCGGTCGGGTACACGTTGTAGCCGCCGCGGATGTACATCTCCTTGAGCC
The DNA here is from genome assembly GCA_963770095.1 of uncultured Acidimicrobiia bacterium. Lineage (GTDB taxonomy): Bacteria > Actinomycetota > Acidimicrobiia > IMCC26256 > JAENVU01 > Chersky-806. The sequence goes on along the minus strand of CAVYOO010000002.1, from coordinate 445,925 downwards.
GGCCGACGATGCGCACGATGCCGTCGGCGTCGATCGTGGCGAGGTCGCCGGTGTGGAGCCAGCCGTCGCGGTCGATCACGGTGTCGGTGAGCTCGGGATCGCGCCAGTAGCCGCGCATCATCGCCGGGGAGCGGCAGACGATCTCGCCCACCTGCTCTCCAGAGTTCTCTGTCGGTGGCTCTCCGGGCGTGAGCACCGCGCCGGTAGCGGGAGACACCACCCGGAGCTCGACCTCGGGCGCGGCGCGCCCGACGGTGGTCGCGACGATCTCGTCCGGATCTCCGATGGTGGTGCTCGTGGTGACGCCGGCCTCGGTGCTCGTGTACCGGCTCAGGACCGGACAGCCCAGCGTCTCGCGCATGCGCCGCACCAGGTCCGGCGAGATCGCGGCACCGCCGATGCCGCACACCCGGAGGCGGGAGAAATCGGTGCGGGCGAGGTCGGGGTGCGCGAGAACGAGCTCCCACTGGGTCGGCACGCCCGTGCCCATCGTGATGCTCTCCTCGCGGATGAGGCGCAGTGTCTCGGTGGCCGACCACGGCTCACCGGCGAGCACGATCGTCGTGCCGTTCGCAAGCTCGTCCCACATCCTTGTCATGTAGCCCACGTGCGCGAACGGGAGCACGACGAGCCGGCGGTCACCGGGCTCGGTCAGCTGGCCCATGTTCTTGGAGATCGCGGCCATGCGGGTGTGGTCGTACACGGCACCCTTGGGCGCGCCGGTGGTGCCACTGGTCCAGACGATGCACGCCCGGTCCGTGGCCTCGATGGAGGGCAGCTCTGCTTCGGGGGCCGGCTTGTGCCCGAACGCATCCTTGAGGTCGGCGACGTGGAGCACCTTCCCCGGGTTCGCGCCGGGCGGGATCTCCGCGCCGTCCCCGAGGACGGTCACGACGGGCTCGGTGCGGTCGAGGATGCTGGCCTGCTCGTTGACGCCGAGCCGGAGGTTGACCGCGGAGGTGATGGCGCCGGCTCGGAGCGAGCCGAGGTAGCAGACCGCGAACTTGATCGAGGACCCGAGCATGAGGCACACGACGTCTCCCGGCGTGACCCCCAGGTCGAGCAGGGTGGCCGCGAAGCCGTCCGCCGCCCGGTCCAACCACGCGTACGTGGCCCGCTTCCCGCCGTGGACGTAGGCCTCGCGCTCAGGGTGCTCCCGGGCCGCGATCCTCAACAATTCGGCGGTGTTCCCGGCCGTCGGCACGGATCTGACCCTACGTCAGGTCGAGGCGGAGACGACCAACGTGGATGATCCGGTCCGGGCCTTCGCGCCCGACCGCGCGGAGCCGTTGGAGGCCACCGACGGCTCGGCGACCGACCTTCGTACGACGAGGATCGCGAGCTCTTCACCGCTTCGGTCCCGTCCCGAGGTGCCGAACCCCGAACCACCGGCGTGTTGTGCGGTCGAGCGTGCATTTCGTTAGATTCCGAAGCCCGGGCCACGACGGTCCATCCATTCGCTTTCGGGGCCAAGGGAGCCACATCACATGGCGCGTTTCACCGATCGAGTCGCGGTCGTCACCGGAGCCGGATCCGGTCTGGGCCGGGCCACGGCGAGGATGTTCGCAGCCGAGGGGGCGAAGGTCGCGGTCCTGGACCTCGCGACCGACTCGGCCGAGGAAGTGGCCAAGGAGCTCGCGGCCGGCGGCGCCACTGCTTCGGCGTACACGGTCGACGTGAGCGACCCCGGTTCGGTCGACGCGGCGGTCGGCGCGGTGGCCTCCGAGCTCGGACGGCCCCAGCTGCTCGTGAACTCGGCGGGCATCGGTGGGTTCGCCCGGAGCGAGGAGGAGGACCCGGCCCGCTGGGGGGCGATCATCGCGGTCAACCTCACCGGCACGTTCCTGATGTGTCGCTACACCCTCCCGTACCTGCTCGACGGCGGCGGCGTGATCGTCAACATCGCGTCGAACGCCGGGATCATGGGCCAGCCGTTCAGTGCCGCGTACTGCGCCTCGAAGGGCGGAGTCGTGAACCTGACCCGCGCGCTCGCGGTCGAGTACCTGGACCGGGGGGTGCGCGTGAACTGCGTCGCGCCGGGGGGCATGCGGACACCGCTCACCAAGGGCTTCCGCCTACCCGAGGGTGCGAACATGGATCTGCTGCGGCCCGTGATGTCGAAGGTGGGCGTCTCGGAGCCCGAGGAGGTCGCGAACTGCATCGCGTACGTCGCATCCGACGACGCCCGCTACATGATCGGCTCGATCGTCTCCATCGACGGCGGACTCGTGACCTACGGAGGAGGGTTCCCGACATGAGCGCCGTGAGCGAGCTGCTCACCGGCTGGACGTCGCTCTGGGATCTCATCGAGCAGCGCGCCGCGGCGACTCCGGACGCGCCGTTCGGGATCGACGAGAACGAACGGTCGTTGACGTTCCTCGAGTACCGCGACGCCTGCAACCGCGCCGCGGCCGGCCTGGTCGAGCTCGGCGTCGGTGAGGGGACGAACGTCTCGTGGCAGCTCCCGACGTGGCTCGAGTCGATGGTGCTCGTGGGTGCGCTCGCCCGGCTCGGGGCGGTCCAGAACCCCATGCTTCCGATCTACCGCGAGCGTGAAGTCGGGTTCATCACGCACCAGACCGGCGCGAACCTGCTCATCGTCCCGTCGGTCTGGCGCGGGTTCGACTACGAGGCGATGGCCCGGTCGATCGCGGCGGGCACCCTCGGGCTCGAGGTGCTCGTCTGCGACAAGCAGCTGCCGGAGGGTGATCCTTCGACGCTCGGTCCGCCCGCCGCCGGCGCGAGTGAGCCGTTCCAGCCCGGAGTCACGACCGATGGTCCGTGGCGCTGGGTCTTCTACACGTCGGGCACGACCGCGGACCCGAAGGGTGCGCGCCACACCGACAAGACGGTGGGCGCGTCGGCGTACACGATGGACCTGGTGCTCGAGATGACCGCCGGGGACCGCAACGCGATGGTGTTCCCGTTCACGCACATCGGCGGGATCGGCTGGTTGTTCGCCGGTCTCATGGGCGGGTACGTCCACGTCCTCGTCGAGTCGTTCGTGCCGGACTCGACCATCCCGGTGCTCCAGCGCGAGCGGGTCACGATCGCGGGCGCCGGCACTGCCTTCCATCTCGCGTACCTCACCGCGCAGCGGGCGCAGCCGGCACAACCGATCTTCCCGGACGCGCGTGCGTTCGTCGGCGGTGGCGCCGCGAAGCCGCCCGCGCTGCACTTCGAGGTCAAGGACGAGCTTGGTGGCGTGGGCATCGTGAGCGGCTACGGCCTGACCGAGGTGCCGATCCTCGCCATGGCCGGCGTCCACGACCCGGACCAGAAGCTCGCCGACACCGAGGGGCGCGCGGGGCCGGGCGTCGACATCAAGGTCGTGAAGCTCGACGGGACGCTCGCCGGGCCCGGCGAGGAAGGCGAGATCCGGGCCAAGGGCCCCAACCAGATGCTGGGCTACGTGGACGCGTCGCTCGACGCCGACGCGTTCGACGACGAGGGCTACTTCCGCAGCGGCGACCTCGGGAACCTCGACGAGGACGGGTTCATCGCGATCACCGGCCGGCTGAAGGACGTGATCATCCGCAAGGGCGAGAACATCTCGGCGAAGGAGGTCGAGGACCTGCTGTTCACGAGCCCGCAGGTCCAGGACGCCGCGGTGATCGGGTTGCCGGACCCGCGCTCGGGCGAACGGGCGTGCGCGCTCATCGTCCCGGCCGACCCGGAGCACCCGCCGACGCTCGCCGAGCTGTTCGAGTTCCTCAAGGGTGCGGGCCTCATGGTCCAGAAGATCCCCGAGCAGCTCGAGATCCTCGACGTGCTGCCGCGCAACCCGACGGGCAAGGTGCTCAAGCACGAGCTGCGCAAGCAGTACGCGGACCAGTAGGGCGTTCGCCGTCGTGCCCCTGCCCGACGATCTCCGCGCGTTGGCGGCCCGAGTCTCGAACTGGGGTCGTTGGGGTGCCGACGACCAGCGCGGGACGCTCAACCTGATCGACGAGGCCGCGGTGCGGCGGGGTGCGGCGGCGGTTCACCGGGGCGTGTCGTTCTCGTTGTCGATCCCGATGCACGCCGAGGGACCGCAGACCGGCCGGGTCATGGGCCGCGAGAACCCGAAGCACGAGGTGACGGTCGCGTCGTTCGCGTTCACCGGCGACTCCGGCGACTTCCAGACGAGCGACGACAAGGTCGAGACCGGGTTGCAGTCGGCGACCCACTGGGATGCGCTCGCGCACGCCGGCTACGACGACCTGCTCTACAACGAGACTCCGAGCGCCGCGATCTCGATGGACGCGGGGGCGACGCGGCTCGGCATCGAGAACTTCGGTCCGCTGGTCACCCGCGCGTTGGTCTGTGACATCGCCCGGCTCAAGGGTGTCGAGTGGTTCGACGAGCCGTACGCGATCACCGGCGAGGACTTCGAGGCGTGCCTGTCGGGCGCGGGTCTTCGGGCCGAACCCGGTGACGTCGTGTTGGTGCGCACGGGTCAGATGCACTGGCTGCGTGAGGGGGAGCGCAACCGCTACGCGGACATCTCACCGGGCGTCGGGGTCGGCGCGCTGGAGTGGCTCCACGACTCGGACGTGGCCGCGATCGCCACCGACACGCACACGTTCGAGCCGTATCCGGGAGAGTGGGAGGAGAACCCGTTCCTCTTCCCGGTGCACATGATCGACCTGCGGGACATGGGAATGCCCCAGGGCCAGCAGTGGGAGCTCGACGCACTGGCCGCGGACTGCGCCGCGGACGGCGTCTACGAATGCCTCCTGGCCGCGACCCCGCTGCCGATCGTCGGCGGCATCGGCGGCCTCGTCGCCCCCACCGCCACCAAGTAGATCCTCCTTTCGGTGTCATCTCGACACGCTCGGGCGTGTTCGGACGACACCGAAACGGCGGCGGTGGGCAGCGGGATCCGCTCCGTCAGGGGGCGTTGAGCTCGTACACCACGACGTCGACGCCGCGTTCCGGGTGCACGGTGGTGCGTTCCAACGTCATGCCGAGCTTCTGCATCACGTTCCACGAGTCGCGGTTCTCCGGCACCGTGATGCTCACGATCCGCTCCAGGCCGAGGGGACCGAACGCGAAGTCGACGGTGGCGCGGGCGCCTTCCGTCGCGAGGCCCTGGCCCCACGCGGGCCGGGCCAGCCGCCAGCCGATCTCGACCGCGGGGAGCACCTCGGGGAGGAACTCCGGCACCGCGAGGCCGATGAACCCGATGCACTCGTCGCTCGGCTCGAGGGTTGCGCACCAGAGGCCGAACCCCCGGTCCGTCCCAGTGGTGCCGGAAGGCGCTGATCTGGTCGGCGGCGGCGTCCCGGGTCATGGGGCCGCGGAGATGGCGCATGACCTCGGGATCCGCGCAGAGCGCGGCGTAGGCGTCGAGGTCGTCGTCGCGCCAGGCCCGCAGCCGGAGCCGCTCGGTCTCGAGCTCCGGGATCTCGGTCACGGGAGCGTGGCCTGGCGCACGAACGTGTCGAACAGCGCCTGCTGCACCGGGTCCCGGCCCGCCGTGTCCTCGGGGTGCCACTGCGCGCCGACGATCCACGCGTCGCCGTCGAGCTCGATGCCTTCGACGATCCCGTCCGGGGCGCGGACCGTGATTCGCAGGCCGGCTCCGAGCCGGTCGACGGCCTGGTGGTGATGCGACGAGCATTCCGCCTCGGTCGTGCCCATCGCCGCGCCGAGCCGCGAGCCCGGGTCGAGCGAGATGTCGTGCAGCGTCGCGCCGCCCTCGACGCCGGGAGTGCCGTGTGCGATCAACCCGTCCCGGCCGGTGATGTGCTGGTCGAGGGTGCCGCCGAGCAGCACGTTGAGCAGCTGCGCACCGCGACAGATCGCGAGCATGGGCATGCCCCGGTCGATCGCGGCCCGAGCCAGCGCGAGCTCGAAGGCATCCCGATCGTGGCTGATTCCGTAGAGGTGACGCTCGGGCTCCGCACCGTAGGTGGTGGGGTCGAGGTCGCCGCCCCCGAGGAGGAGCAGGCCGTCGAAGTGATCGAGGAGGTCGGATGCGGTCGCGACGTCGATCTCCTCCGGCATCAGGACCGCCTCCTGGGCCCCCGCGCGCTTCAACGCGGCGATGTACGGCTCGGGCACGGCGACTCCCGCGTCGATCCAGCCCTCGATGCGTCCGGGCCGCACCGGATAGGCCGGGACCGCGATCAGCGGCTTCGCGCCCACCTCAGAATTGCTCGAAGTTGCGCCGGAGCTCCCAGTCCGTGACGGCCTGGTTGAACACGGCCCACTCCTGGCGCGTGGTGTGCACGAGGTGATTGTGCACGGCCTCGCCGAACGCGACGCGAGCGACGTCGCTCTTTGCGAACTCGTCGATCGCGTCGACGATGTTCCACGGGACGTGCGGGATGTCGGGCGCTTCGTAGGCATTGCCGACGAGCATCGGCGGAGGCTCGATCTGGTTCTCGATGCCGTGCAGCCCGGCGGCGATCGTCGCCGCGAACGCGAGGTACGGGTTGCAGTCCGCGCCGGGGATGCGCGACTCGATCCGGAACCCCTGGCCGTGCCCGACCAACCGGAATCCGCACGTGCGGTTGTCACGACCCCACGCGAGCGCGGTGGGCGCCCACGACTCGGGCTGGTACCGCTTGTACGAGTTGACCGTCGGGGCGAACATCCACGCGAGCTCGCGGCCGGTGGCGACGAGACCGCCGAGCCAACCCCGGAACGCGGGGGACATGTGGTCCGGCGCCGTCCTCCCGCCACATGAGCGACTCGCTCCCGTCCAGGTTCCACAAGCTCGAGTGCACGTGGCACGAGGAGCCGACGTCGTCCATCGAGTACTTGGCCATGAACGTGAGCGAGCGACCGTTGAGCCCCGCGATCTCCTTCGCGCCGTTCTTGTAGATGACGTGGCGGTCGGCCATCGTCACCGCGTCCGCGTAGCGCAGGTTGATCTCGTGCTGGCCCTTGCCCGCTTCGCCCTTCGAGAACTCGACCGGCACGCCGGCGTTGTCCATGCCGTTGCGGATCTGGCGGATGAGGTACTCGTCGCGAGTCGTCTGGAGGATGTGGTAGTCCTCGATGAAGCCGGAGTGCGGCGTGAGGTCCTGGAACTTCTTCGCCTGCGCTTCTTCGTAGGACTCCTTGAACAGGAAGAACTCGAGCTCCGACGCGCACATCACGCGGTAGCCGAGCGCCGCGGCCCGTTCGACCTGGCGGATAAGGATCTGCCGGGGCGAGACCTCGACCGGTGCGCCGGTCTCCTCGTCGACCAGGTCGCAGAGCACGAGCGCGGTCTTCTCGAGCCACGGGACGATGCGCAGCGTCGTCGGGTCGGGCACGCAGCGGAAGTCGCCGTAGCCGGACTCCCAGTTCGCGTAGTCGTAGCCGGGGAGTGGCGTCATGTCGACGTCGACGGCGAGGAGGTACACGCAGGCTTCGATTGCACCCTCGCCGGACGCCACGTGGTCGAGGTAGAAGTGGCCCGTCACCCGCTTGCCGATGAGCCGGCCCTGCAGGTCCGTGAAGGCGACGAGCACCGTGTCGACGCTGCCGTTGCGGATCAGGTCCTCGAGCGTCTGGGAGTCGAGCATGCCGGTCGTCATCGGTTGCAGGCTATTGGACGCCCACGCGTGGCAGTTGCCTCAGGCGCGGATGCGCTCGCCGGCCGGATCCCAGAGGGGTTCGGCGACGACCTCGGCCGGGACCCATTCGCCGAACAGCTCGACCTCCACGGGCCGCCCGATCTCTGCCCGGTCCGAGGGGAGGTACGCGAACCCGATCGCTGGCGCCGACCCGGTAGCCGGATCCACCACTCGTGACCCGGCCGACGATCTCGCCGTCGACCCGCACCGGCTCCGAGCCGAGCGGGACCGCGAGGGGATCGGCGAGCCGCAGGCAGCGGAGCCGGCGGTCGACCCCGTGCTCCTTGATCGACCGCAGCGCATCCCGGCCGACGAAGTCGTGGGCTTCGTCGAGCTTCACCGCGAAGCCGAGACCGGCCTCGTCCGGGTTGTCCTCGGGGGTGATGTCGGTCGACCAGACCCGGTAGCCCTTCTCGAGCCGCAGGCGCGTCGATCGCGCGGTACCCGCCGGCGACGCATCCCGTGCGGTGCCCCCGCGGCCCAGAGCGTCGTCCCACAGCCCGGCGCCGTACTCGGTGGGGCAGTACAGCTCCCAGCCGAGCTCGCCGACGTACGTGACCCGCAGCGCGATGCACCGGCACGCCGCCGACCGTGATCTCGCGGGCGTGCAGGTACGGGAACGTCGTCGTTCGCCGAGATCGGCGCGGCGTGAGCGGGGCCAGGACGTCGCGCGCCCGCGGACCCCAGAGCCCGAGGCACGCGTACGCAGACGTCACGTCCACCGCGCTCACCGCGTCGCCCGTCGGCGCGGGCTCTGCTGCTTGCGCACCCAGCCGAGGTCGTGCCGCCCGAACGCGGTGCCCGTGACGAGCAGGAAGCGCTCGCGACACGAGTCGGGTCACGGTGAGGTCGCACTCGATCCCGCCACGCTCGTTGAGCAGCTGCGTGTAGATCGACCGAGCCGACCGGCCGGTCCATCTCGTTCGCGCAGACGCGATTCGAGGAACGCGAGCGGCCCGGGCCGGCGATCTCGAGCTTGGCGAAGCTCGTCTCGTCGAACAGCGCCGCGGCCTCGCGCGCCGCCGTGCGCCTCGGCGACGATCGCCGGGCGACCAGTGCTCGCCGGCCCAGCCCGCGAGGCCGCAGCGATCTCGTCGCCGAGCGCCGCATTCGGCTCGAACCAGTTCGACGCGCTCCCACCCGGCCTTCTCGCCGAACGCGGCGCCGAGCGCGGCGTGGCGGTCGTACGCGGGGGAGCAGCGCAGCGGGCGGCCCGCCTGGCGCTCCTCGCCCGGGTACTGGATGTCGTAGTAGGTCGAGTAGTTCCTCGACGGATGCGGGCGAGCGTCAGCTCGGCGGCTCCGGTACTGCGCGCCGAACCGCCGGACGTCCATGCGCCAGAGGTCGAAGCTCGGGGTCGCCGTCGAGGATCCACTCGGCCATGACCTGGCCGATCCCGCCGGCGCCCGCGATCCCGTGCGCGCAGAAGCCCGGCCGCGACGAAGAAGCCGCGCACCTCGGTCTCGCCGAGGCAGAACTCGTTGTCCGGGGTGAAGCCCTCGGGCCCGTTGACGAGCGTCGCACGCTCGGCGTCGTGCCCGACCGCCGGGACCCGCGCGCATCGCGTTGGCGATCAGCGGCGAACCGGTCCCAGTCCTCCGGCAGCAGCTTGCCGTTGAAGTCCGCGGGGACGCCGTCGACGCGACCACGGTGCCGGGTCGCGCTCGTAGCCGCCCATCACCAGCCCGCCGACCTCCTGGCGGAAGTAGACGAGCAGGTCGGGGTCGCGCAGCGTCGGCAGGTCGTCCGGGCAGCGCCGGCGAACGGCTCGGTGACGAGGTACTGGTGCGCCATCGGCACGATCGGCACCCGTGACGCCGGCGAGACGCCGCGACCTCGGGGGCGTACATCCCGCCGCGGTCGACGACGACCTCGCACTCGACCGTCGCCGTGGTCGGTCACGCACGCCGGTGACGCGGCCGCCCGTGTCGACGTGATCGCCGTGACGCGCACCCGCTGTCGCGATCGTGCACGCCGCCGGTCCGCGCGCCGCGCGGCGAGCGCGTAGCGTGAGCCGCGCTCGGGTCGAGGTGGCCGTCGGTCGGCGATGTACGCCGCGCCGAGGACGCCGTCGGTGCACATGAGCGGGAACGATCCTGCGCCTCGCCCGGGCCGAGACAGCTCCATCGGCAGCCCGAACGCCTGCGCCCAGCCGCCTGCCGGCGGATCTCCTCCAGCCGCGCGGGCGTCGACGCGAGCCGCAGCGACCCCGACCTCGACCCAGCCCGGGGAGCGGCCGGTCTCCTCGGCCTCGGCTCCAGCCGCCGGTACACGTCGACGCTAGTGCATCATCATCCGGGTCAGCGGCAGGCTCGCCCGCAGCTGGCCGACGAGCCCGGCCGAGTGGAAGGTCGAGCCGCTGGTCAGCTCGGCCCGCTCGACCAGCAGGACGTCGGTGCACCCGGCTCGTGCGAGGTGGTAGGCGACGCTCGCCCCGCCCACCCCGCCGCCGATGATCACGACGCGCGCCTGATCCTTCACGGAGCCGGTTCCTCGTCCGGCTGCGCCGCCGCCTGGAGGAGCGCACGGTGCTCGGGGGCCGCGGCAGTGGCGAGCAACCGATCGAGATGACGCTGCGCGTAGTCCGGATAGTCGAAGTCGATCGTGCTGATGCCCTGCTGGACGAGGGCCCAGGTCGACTCCCGCGCGTCGCTCACGATCTTCATCAACCGCAGCCGGGCCAAGCGTCGTTTCGTTGCCGCGCCGAAGTACGCCTCGAGGAGCGCGACCTCGGCGTCCGGGTCGAAGCCGTTGTTGACCGCGAGGTTGGCCAGGTCGAAGTACCGGTCGTTCATCCCCGTGTACTCCCAGTCGAGAAGCCAGAGCTGATCGCCGTCGCGGCAGGAAGTTCGCGTTGAGGAGGTCGTTGTGGCAGGGCCGCCGAGGCTCCGGGCTCGCCGCGAACGCGGCGGCGACTTCCTGCACGAGATCGTCGACGACCCGGTACCGGTCCGGCACGTGGACCCCTCGCGTCCTCGCGGCGCTGACCTGTCGGGCGGCCACCCGGAACCCGTCGAAGTCACCGGACAGGGGACTCGAGCTATGGAAGGTGCGCAACATCTTCGCGATCCCGGCGAGCACGTCCGGGTCGGTCATGGCCTCGGGCGGCACCGGGTCCCCGGCTACGAAGCGGGTGACGAGCACGCCCTCGGGTTCGATGAACGCGACGACGTCGGGAGCGATCGACAGCCCGGCGGCCCGCGTGGTCGCTTCGCGCTCGAGGTGTCGGTCGATCTCGAGCAGGTGGGTGTCGGCGCCGGGGATTCGGACCACGTAGCGCTTGCCGTCGCATTCGACGAGCGAGTTGCGGTTGGTGATCCCGCCGTCGAGTGGCCCGATCACCTGCGCGTGGTGGCCCCAGCCGGGCACCCGCGTGACGATCTCGGCGAGATCGATCGAGGTCATGATCGGTTCGTGCTCACTCGGGAGTGACGTAGGCCGCGGTGATCCCTCCGTCGATCACCAGCTGCGCGCCGGTCATGAACGACGACTCGTCCGACGCGAGGAACAGCGCGCCCTTCGCGAGCTCCTCCGCCTGACCGAGCCGGCCCATCGGGATGTGCACCAATCGGCGTTGGCGTCGAGCCGGATCGCTCATCAGCTCTTCGAGCATCGGGGTCGCGATCGGCCCCGGACACAGCGAGTTCGCGTGGATGCCCTGCCGGGCGTACTCGACCGCGATCTCCCGGGTCATCGACAGGACACCGCCCTTGCTCGTGGTGTACGCGATCTGTGCCGTCGCGGCGCCCATGATCGCGACGAACGATGCGACGTTGACGATCGAGCCGCCGCCCGACTGGAGCATCGCGGGGATGCCGTGCTTGCAGCCGAGCCAGACCCCCTTGAGGTTCACGTCCATGACGCGTTCCCACGTTGATTCCGGCGTCTCCGTCGCCCCGGCGTCGTCAGCGGGAAAGATGCCCGCGTTGTTGTAGAGGACGTGCAGTGCGCCGAAGCGTTCCATGCTGAACCGCACCATCGCCTCGACGCCGGCGCTGCTGGACACGTCGACCTTGACGAAGCCGGCCTCACCGCCGGCGGCCTCGATCGCCGCCACCGCGCCGTTCCCGAGCTCCTCGTCGAAGTCCGCGACGACGATCCGCGCACCTTCCGCGGCGAACAGCTCGGCGGCGCACCGGCCCATTCCGTTGCCCGCGCCCGTGATCAGCGCGACCTTCCCGTCGAGCCGAGCCATGCACCCTCCTAGGATCCCGAATGTCACCCGCCCCGACGGGCGCGCCCGCTGAAACTAGAAGAGGGAGGGGCACCATGCAGATCTCGGTGACGATCTCCGGGTTGTCCCGGCTCTTCGGGGACGACCTCGCGGCGTTGGTCGACGTGGCGCGGATCGCCGACGAGACCGGCATCCACCAGATCGTGATGACCGATCACCTGGCGATCGGTACGCGCACCGACCGGTATCCCTTCGCGCCGAAGTTCCCGTATCCGCCGGAGGAGCCCTGGCCGGAGCCGCTCACGGTGCTCGGAGCGTTCGCGGGGGCCACCCGCCGGGTCCGGCTCGGGACCGGGGTCCTGATCGCCCCGGCCCGGCCCGCGCTCGTGGTCGCGAAGACGGTGGCGACACTCGACGTCCTGTCCCGGGGCCGGATCGACCTGGGCGTCGGCACGGGCTGGCAGCGGGAGGAGTTCACCGATCCCGGCCTTCCGTTCGTCGGGCGCACCGCACGGATGGAAGACGCGGTTCGCGGCGTGGCGGCGGCGATCTGGGAGCACGAGCCGCCGGTGTCGTTCGCGTCGGACACCGTGTCCTTCACCGACCTGTGGTGCGAGCCCCGTCCGGTGCAGGCCCGTCTTCCGATCTTCTTCTCCGGCCCGGCCAACGACGCCACGGTTCGTCGCGTCACCGAGCTGGGCGACGGTTGGCTGCCGCTGGCCATCTCGCTCGACGACGTCACCGCGAACGATCGAAAGGATGCGCGCGGCCTTCCGTAATGCCGGCCGGGATCCCTCGTCGCTGCAGGTGCGCCAGAACCTCGCGGTGAAGACCGATGACGGCGGGCGGGTGGACATCGACGCCACCACGGCGCCGGTCGCCGACCTGGCGGCCCGGGGCGTGACCATCGTGTCGGTCGCGCTCGGACGTTTCCTGCGTTCCCGGAGCGATGTCGAGCCCTTCTTCCGTGAGCTGGGCTCCGGCGTTCGCGACAGGGGGTACCTTGACCTCCGGACCAGGGGGGACCACATGACTCACGATCTCGTCATCCGCAACGGCCAGGTGGTCGACGGCACCGGCGCCGAGCCGACCGGCGCGGACGTGGCGATCGACGGCGACCGGATCACGACCGTCGGCGATCGTCGAGGCGCGCGGTCGACGCGCGAGATCGACGCCGACGGCCGGCTCGTCACGCCGGGCTTCGTCGACATCCACACCCACCTCGACGCCCAGCTCGCGTGGGACCCGATCGGGTCGTCGTCGTGCTGGCACGGCGTGACGTCGGTCGTGCTCGGCAACTGCGGCGTCACGTTCGCCCCGTGCAAGCCCGAGGACCGCGAGCACGCTGGCCGAGATGATGGAGTCGGTCGAGGACATCCCGGCCGACTCGATCATGGAGGGGCTCGACTGGGACTGGGAGACCTACGGCGAGTACCTGGACGCGGTCGATCGGATGCCCAAGGGCATCAACGTCGGCGGCATGGTCGGCCACTGCGCGATGCGCATCCACGCCATGGGGGAGCGCGCTCTCGACGAGGCTCCGGCGACCGACGCCGAGGTCGCCGGCGATGTGCGAGCTCGTCGACGAGGCGATCGACGCGGGTGCGCTGGGCTTCTCGACCTCGCGCACGCTGCCTGCACCGGGTGCCCGACGGTCGCGCGGTGCCCGGGACACCTGCCGACCCGCACGAGCTGCTCGCGATCGCCCAGGTGATCGGTCGACACGCAACCGCGGCGTGTTCGAGGTCGGCGCCCCGCTCGGCGAGCGCGGCGCCGACGGCGAGCGGCGCACGCAGGCCGAGGTTGCGCTGCTGGGCGAGATCAGCCGGCGCACCGGCCGGCCCGCGACGTTCGGGCTGACCCAGACCAAGAAGGTGCCCGGCATCCACACGGACGCCGCTCGAGACCGTGGAGCAGCAGAATGGTCTCGGTGCGCGACCTGCGCCCGCAGACGACGGCGCGCGGCATCGGACTCCTCTTCGGCCCGTCGTGCCGGACGCCGTTCGACGGGGCGCCGGAGTGGAAGGCGCTGCGCAACATGCCGCTGCCCGAGAAGCTCGGGGTGATGCGCGACCCGCAGCGGCGGGCCGAGCTCGTGGCCGCGGTCGAGGGGCGGCCCACGATCCCGATGGACGAGCTGTACGTGCTCCCCGTTGGCGACGCGCGCTACGACCTCGGTCCGGACGACACGTTGGGCGCCGAGGCGAAGCGCCGCGAGGTGACGTCCCGCCGAGGCGTTCCTCCAGCTCGTCGAGGAGCGCAACGGCAACGTCCTGGTGAACTGGCCGTTCCTGAACGACGACCTCGGTGCGGTCGAGACCATGCTGCGTCACCCCGATTCGGTGCTCGGTCTCGCGGACGCGGGCGCGCACGTCGGGATGATCATGGACTCCAGCCAGCCGACCTTCTTCCTCACGTACTGGATCCGCGACCGCGGCCTCTCGACCATCGGCGAGGCGATCCGTCGCCTGACCTCGGACACGGCGGACCTGTTCGGCGTGACCGACCGCGGTGTGCTCCGTCCGGGCGCCTTCGCCGATGTCAACGTGCTCGATCTCGAGGGGATGCGGTTGCCCCAACCGGTGTACGTCCACGACTTCCCGAAGGGCGCCGGCCGCTACGTGCAGCGGGCGACGGGCTACACCGCGACCGTCGTGAACGGCGAGGTCTTCATGGAGAACGGCGAGCACACGGGCGCGCTCGCCGGGCGGCTCCTGCGCTCGTAGGCTGGGGCGATGACCACACTCGAGATTCCCAAGGCACTCCACCGCGGTGAGAGTGAGCTGCCGTTCGTCGCACTCGGGGACGGCACCCACCTCCAGCTCCTCCAGGTCGACGTGGAAGCCGGCCTGTGGGTGATCCGGACCGAATTCGAACCCGGTGTGGTCGTGCAGACGCACAAGCACACCGGCGAGGTCTTCGCGTTCACGCTGACCGGGAGCTGGAAGTACGCCGAGTACCCGGAGGTGAACCTCCCGGGCTCGTACCTCTACGAGCCGGCGGGCTCGGTCCACACCCTCACGGTCCCGGCCGAGAACGACGGCATGACCGACGTGTGGTTCGCGATCTACGGCGCCAACCTGAACCTCGACGCGGCCGGCAACGTCGAGATGGTCATCGACGCCGGGCTGATCCGCGACACGTACTTCGCCCTGTGCGAGGCCGAGGGCCACCCCCGCCCCAACGTCATCGGCGCCTGACTCGCCCCCACCCAGGTTTTGGCGCCACTTGCACCCACTATGGGGTGGGTAAATGGCGCCAAAATCCGAGGGGTGGGCCTACTCGGAGCTGAGGAAGAGGTTCTTGACCTCGGTGTAGTGCGACATGGCGTGCATGCCGAGCTCGCGGCCGAGGCCGCTGCGCTTGTACCCACCGAACGGTGCTTCGGTGCGCACGCTGCGGTTCGAGTTCACCGAGAGCACGCCGGTGCGGATCGCCTTGCCGGCGCGGATCGCCCGGCCCAGGTCGCGCGTCCACAGTGACCCGGAGAGGCCGTAGTCACCGTCGTTCGCGATCCGGATCGCATCCGCCTCGTCGGTGAAGGGGATGACGGACGCGACGGGTCCGAAGATCTCCTCACGCGCGACGCGCATGGAGTTGTCCACGCCGGCGAGGACCGTGGGCGTGAGGTACGAACCGTCGCCGAGCGTGGTGTCGGTCGGGATCTTGCCTCCGGTGATGCGTTCCGCACCTTCCTCGGCGCCGATGTCGAGGTAGTCCAGCGACACCTGGCGCTGGGCCGGGGAGATCATGGGCCCCATCTCGGTTGCCTCGTCGAGCGGCGCGCCCACCCGGATGCGCTCGGTCCGCCGGGCGAAGGCCTCGACGAACCGGTCGTAGATCGACTCCTGGACGACGATGCGGCTCCGCGCGACAACAGTCCTGGCCCGCGTTGCCGAAGACGGCCATCGCGGTGTCCTCGACCGCTCGTTCCCAATCGCCGTCGGCGAACACCACGCACGCCGACTTGCCGCCCAGCTCGAGCGAGACGCGGGTGATGTTGTCCGCCGACGCCCGCAGGATCGAGGCGCCGGTCGTGGTCTCCCCGGTGAACGAGATCTTGTTCACCCGGGGATCGCTGACCAGCGTGTCGCCGACCACACCGCCGGGACCAGGCAGCACCGAGACGCAGCCCTCCGGCACGCCCGCCTCGACCAGCAGCTCGCCGAGCATGAGCGCGGTGACGGGGGTCAGCGAAGCGGGCTTGATGATCACCGGGTTGCCGCACGCGAGCGCCGGGGCGGTCTTCCAGCTCGTGATCAGCAGCGGGAAGTTCCACGGGACGATGAGCGCACAGACGCCGACCGGCTCGCGCAGCACGATGTCGAGGCCCGGGTCCGGCACGGGGACGACCTCGCCGAAGTGCTTGTTCGCCGCACCCGCGAAGTACTCGAAGGTCCCTGCCGCGGCCTCGACCTCCCAACGGGCGTCGCCGATCGGCTTCCCCGCGTTGCGCGCCTCTGCGACCGCGAAGAGCTCCGCGCGCTCCCGCAGCAAGCCCGCGACGCGCAGCAGCACGCGGCCTCGATCGGTCGCGGACGCGGACGACCACACGCCCGACTCGAATGTCGCGAGCGCGGCGCTGACTGCGGCATCGACGTCCGCGACGCCCGCCCGCGCGACCTTCGTCAGCTCTGCGCCGGTACCCGGTTCGCGAACGCTGAAGTCGGCACCTTCGAGTGCGCGTCGAGCTTGACCGCCGATGAGCAGGTCCTGAACCACGGCGTCACCGTAGTGCCGTGACCCCCGCGCGTTTCCAACCCACTCCGTGTGGCAGCGTGGAGCGATGCCCTCCCCCCGCCTCCGGGCATTGCTCGCGGTCTGCATCCTCTCGTTGGCCGTGTGCTCCGGTGGAGGCGCGGAGGCGAAGGCACCGAAGCCCAGCTCGACATCGTCGACGACGAGCAGCGGTACCGCGACGGCGCTGACCTGGAACGACTGCGGTCGCGGGCAGTGCGCGGTCCTGCGAGTCCCGCTCGACGCGGCGAAGCCGACCGGGGAGCAGATCAAGCTCGCGCTGGCCCGGGTCCCGGCCGGCCGCCCCGACGAACGGATCGGGTCGCTCCTCATCAACCCGGGTGGCCCCGGCGCGCCCGGCACGGACTTCGTGGAGACCGTCGCGAGCCAGCTGCCGTCGTCGATCACCGACCGGTTCGACATCGTGGGTTGGGACCCCCGGGGGACCGGTGCCAGCTCCCCGGTGGACTGCGGGCGGAAGCTGGACTACCTGTTCGACGTCGACTCCGCGCCCGACGACGCGGCCGAACAGGCCGCGCTCGCCGATGCGTCCGCCCAGTTCGCGGAGGACTGCAAGCGGCGCAGCGGAATCCTCCTCGAGCACATCGCCTCGATCGACACGGTGCGCGACATGGAGCGCATCCGTGGCGCCCTGGGTGACGACAAGCTCACCTTCGCCGGTTACTCGTACGGCACCTATCTCGGCGCGCTCTACGCACAGGAGTATCCGGATCGGGTCCGCATGCTCGTGCTCGACGGTGCGATCGACCCGGCGATCCCGGTCGACGAGGTGTCGCTCCAGCAGGCGAAAGGTTTCGAGCAGTCCCTCACGGCGTTCCTGGACGACTGCGCGTGGAAGAAGAGCTGCGAGCTTCACAACGACGGCAATCCGCGGGCTGCGCTCGACGAGATCCGCGCCCGGATCGAACGCAGGCCGATGGAGGGCGACGGCGGGCAGCGGCTCGGCCCGACGCAGCTCGACATCGCCATCGGCGCGCCGCTCTACTCGGGCGCCGGCGGGTACAGGGTCCTCGCCCGCGCACTGGCCAAGGCCCGGGACGGGGATCCGCAGCCGCTGCTCCGGCTCTTCGACGACTACGTCCTCCGTGATGCCAACGGGAGGTACGCGGCGGAGTGGCCGGCGTTCCTTGCGATCTCCTGCCTGGACGGCCCGGAGCTCGATCCCGACCAGATCTGGGCGATGCAGGCCCGGGCGGCGCAGCAAGCTCCCTACTTCGGCGCCGCCAACATCGGGCTCAGCCTGCCGTGTGCGTACTGGCCGGTCCCTCCGGTGAACCCGACCCCGACCGCGGTGACGGCGCCGACGTCACCACCGATCGTCGTCGTCGGCACCACGGGGGATCCCGCCACCCCGGTCGCCTGGGCGGCCGGCCTCGCCCGGGAGCTGGGGAATGCTCGGTTCGTCACCGTCGTCGGCACGACGCACACGTCGAGCCTCGACGGGAATCCGTGCCTGGACCGGGCGCTGACGGCGTACCTGATCCGCCTGGTCCCGCCCCGGCCGGGCCTCCGCTGCCCGGCGTGAACCTCATTGCATGAGCGCAGCGGGGACACCGCGGATCTTCGGCCGGGAGACGAGCGGAGCGTGGCCCGAGCGGCCCGGACCGAAGGTCCGAGAGCGGGAAGGCGGTAACCTGACGGGTCGTCAGATTCTCGGCGCGGAGGAACGGGTGACCGCTACTGCTGAACAGGGCACCTTGGCGCCCGTCGAGATCCCCCAGATCGTGAGCGTCGACGATCACGTGGTCGAGCCGGCCCATCTCTGGGACCGCTGGCTGCCGGCGAAGTGGCGGGACCGCGGGCCGAAGGTCGAGCGTCGCGGCGTGGCCGGGATGCGCCACGTCGGCGGCGGGACCTACGAGCAGACCTTCGACGACGACTCCCCGAAGGCCGACTGCTGGGTCTACGAGGACCTCGTCTACATCAACAAGCGCCATGTCGCTTCGGTCGGTTTCGACCGCGACGACATGACGATGTCCCCCATCACCTACGACGAGATGCGACCCGGCTGCTACGAGCCGAAGGCCCGGCTCGCGGACATGGACATCAACTGGGTGGAGGCGTCGCTCTCGTTCCCGACGTTCCCGCGGTTCTGTGGCCAGACCTTCCTCGAGGCCAAGGACCGGGACCTCGCCGCGGCCTGTGTGAACGCGTACAACGACTGGATGGTGGAGGAGTGGTGCGGCGACAGTGGGGGCCGCCTGGTCCCGCTGGCGCTGATCCCGCTCTGGGACGCGGAGCTCGCGGCCACCGAGGTCCGCCGGAACGCGGCGCGTGGAGTCCGGGCGGTGTGCTTCAGCGAGATCCCGCCGCACCTCGGGCTTCCGAGCATCCACACCGGCTACTGGGACCCGTTCTTCGTCGCCTGCCAGGAGACGTCGACCGTCGTGTGCATGCACATCGGGTCGAGCTCGAAGATGCCGGCCACGTCCATCGACGCTCCGCCCGCGGTCGCCGCGACTCTGAGCTTCGGCAACGCGATGGCGAGCCTCTCGGACTTCCTCTTCTCGGGGGTGCTCGTGCGGTTCCCCGAGCTGAAGCTGGCGTACTCCGAAGGCCAGATCGGCTGGATCCCCTACATCCTCGAGCGGGCCGACGACGTGTGGCGCGAGCACCGGGCCTGGGGCGGCGTCAAGGATGTCGTGCCGGAGCCGCCGTCGACCTACTACTACCGGCAGGTGTACGGCTGCTTCTTCCGCGACGTGCACGGCCTCGAGTCGCTGGCGCGCGTCGGCGTCGACAACACGACGTTCGAGACCGACTACCCCCATACCGACTCGACGTGGCCACACACCAAGGAGCTCGCGGGGCAGATGATGGCCGACCTCCCGCAGGACGTCGTGGACAAGATCTGCCGGGGCAACGCGATCCGCATGCTCGGACTCGACCTCTGACGGTGGTGGATCGACTCATCCCGCTCGACGGTCCCGCGAACTTCCGGGACCTCGGCGGCTACGAGACCGATCAGGGCAAGGTCGTGCGGACCGGCCGGGTGTATCGCAGCGACTCGTTGTCGTACATGAGTGACGAGGACGTCCGTCACGTGACCGAGGTGCTGGGCCTCCGGACCGTGATCGACCTG
Source organism: uncultured Acidimicrobiia bacterium (assembly GCA_963770095.1). Classification (GTDB taxonomy): domain Bacteria; phylum Actinomycetota; class Acidimicrobiia; order IMCC26256; family JAENVU01; genus Chersky-806. The sequence goes on along the minus strand of CAVYOO010000002.1, from coordinate 426,358 downwards.
CGGGCCGGCCGCGAGGTCGAGGAGTTCACCCACGGCCCGCTCGGGGCCCTCGAAGCCGGGCCGGTGACCGTCGAGCATGTCCCGATCGTCGACGAGACGCGACGGGGCGACGACGCTGCCCGACGCGCCCGACGCGGAGGAGTGGGCGAGCGGCGCGGTGATCCCGCTCGACGATCTCTACCTGCTCATGCTCAACCGGTTCGGTCACCGGTTCGTCGCCGTGCTGGACATCGTCGCGGCGGAGCCGAACCAGCCGGTGGTGTTCCATTGCGCGGCCGGCAAGGACCGCACGGGTCTCGTCGCGATGTTGATCCTTGGTCTGTTGGGCGTGGATGCAGCGATCATCGCGGCGGACTACGCGCTGACCCACGAGCGCATGCCGGTTCTGCTCGAGCGGCACCGCGTCCGGGCCGAGAACGGTGGCGTCGCCGAGATCGCGAAGCAGAAGTGGGCAGTGGACGCGGTGTGCGATGCGGGCCGTGATCGACCGGCTCACTGCGGAGCACGGCTCGATCGAGGGCTACGTCATCGCCAACGGGCTCGCACCCGAGGCCGTCGAACGCCTGCGGGCGTCCCTGCTCGAGTAGCGATCGATGACGCAGCGCATCTCCTGGCGCGGCGAGGTGCGGTCGGTCCTGGAGCTGCTCGCCGCCACCGGATTCGCCATCACTCAGCCCGTGCTCTCCGTCTTCGGGCGGAGCGCGGACGTGTTCATCAACCGCGACGCGACTCCGGCGGAGATCGTGGTGTTCGCGCTGGTCGTCAGCCTCGTGCCGACGTTGGTGCTCTGGCTGATCGAGCTGGGAATCGGGCTCGTCAGCGTGAAGGCGCGCGAGTGGCTGCACGTCGGGTTCATCAGCGTGTTGGCTGCACTCTTCGGTGTCCAGCTGACGAAGCAGGTGTTCTCGGTCGAGGGTGCCTTCGTCGTCGTCGGTGGGCTCGTGCTCGGAGCGCTCTTCGGTCTCCTCTACGTCAAGGCCAGGAGCACCCGGCTCTGGCTCGAGATCGCCTCGCTCGCCCCGCTGCTGTTCGTCGTGATCTTCGTGGTCAGCTCGTCCGTCACGTCGCTCGTGTTCCCGAGCAACGTCGAGGCCGCGCAGCTCGGCTCACCCGGGAAGGCGCCGTCCGTCGTGATGATCGCGTTCGACGAGTGGCCTACCTCGTCGATCGTGGGGGCCGACGGTCAGATCGATGCCGAGCAGTTCCCCAACCTGGCCCGGCTGGCCGGCGGCGCCACCTGGTACCGCAACGAGACGAGTGTGACCACGTCGACGTGGTACGCGGTCCCGACGATTCTCACCGGCCGGTTCCCGAAGGACGGCGAGATCCCCGAGGCGTCGTCGCACCCGGAGAACCTGTTCACGTTCCTCGGGGGGACGTACCGGCTGTCGGCGTCGGAGACCGTCACGCGGTTGTGCCCGCATTCCCTCTGCGGCGAGTCGCAGGCCGACTCCGGTACGACCGGGTTGCGTCCGCTCCTGAAGGAAGCGGCCTCGACCTACCGGCGGATGATCTCGCCCCAGCGTTCGTCGAACGACGTGACTGCCGGGTTCGAGGAGCGCGAGACCCAGAGCGCGGTCGCCGAGGCGGCGAACGCCACCAACGACCACGGCAACCTCGATCTCGGTGCCGCGACGGCGAACCGGCCGGAGCGGTTCACGCAGTTTCTCGACTCGATGCACGAGGACGAGAAGCCGACGCTTCACTTCCTCCACATCCTCCTTCCGCACGTCGCCTACCGGTACCTGCCCGACGGCGGGCAGTACCCCTTCCCGGACCACGAGTTCGGCAAGAACGACGACGATTGGACGAGTCAGGCGTGGCCCCCCGCGCTGTCGCACGAACGCATGCTGCTGCAGACCGCGTACGTCGACCGGCTGGTGGGCGAGCTGCTCGACCGCCTGGAGAAGACCGGGTTGTACGACCGGTCCGTCGTCGTGGTCACCGCGGACCACGGGATCGCGTTCACTCCGGGACAACCGGCACGCGGCCTCTCCGAGACGCCGGTCCCCGAATCGTTGTACCCACAGCTCCTGTGGGCGCCGCTCATCGTGAAGGCGAGCGGCCAGACCGCGGGCGAGGTCAGCGACGCCAACGTGATGACGGTCGACGTCATGCCGACGATCGCCGAGCTCACCGGATTCAAGATCCCGTGGAAGGTCGATGGCGTCCCGGCCGGGTCGCGGCCGGAGTCCGACACCGAGAAGGTGTTCATGAAGGCGACCGTGAACCCGTTCGGGGTCGGGCTCGGCCCGCAACAGCGATTCGACGGCGCGCCCGGCTTCCAGGAGATGCTCGCCGGCAACGTCGACGCGATCACCGCGCCCGGTGACCAGAAGCTGCAGCTGTTCCGGGTAGGTCCGAACGGCGCGCTCGTCGGGCGGAACGCTGGACAACGTGGCGAAGGGGTCCCGATCCTCGGTTGGCGCGACGCTCGACCAGCTCGACGCCTTCCGCTCGGTGGACAAGGGCAGTGGCACGGTTCCCGCGCTGGTCTGGGGCGCGGCCGACGGACCGGCCACCGTCGTTGTCGCGGTCAATGGAACCATCGCCGGGGTCTCGCCCACGTTCTCCGACGAGGGGATCGCCAACCGGTTCGCCGCGATGGTCCCGGACTCGATGATGAAGGACGGCGCCAACCGGGTGGAGCTCTTCGCGCTCACGGGTGGAGCGGCGAACCCGGTGCTGCACCCGATGAACGTCCGTCAGTCTTAGGATCGGCGGCGTGGTGACCTTCAGTCACGTCGGGCAGTGCGTGCGGGACCTCGACGCGACTCGCGCGTTCTACGTCGAGGTGCTCGGATTCGACGAAGTCATGGACATGGACGTCAGCGGCTCACCTGTCCGCGACGCTGCTTCGGCTCCCGGATCCGGTCGGGCTGCGCGCGGTCTACCTCCGCCGCGACGGGTTCGTCCTCGAGCTGTTGGCGTTCACCGAGCCTGCACCGCTCCCACATCGGGAGCGGCCGATCATCGAACCCGGCCTCACGCACATCTCCGTCGGCGTCGACGACCTCGACGAGACCTGTGCGGCGGTCGTCGAATACGGCGGCACCGTGTTGGGTGAGTCGCGCCTCCCGACCGCGGTGTTCGTCACGGACCCGGACGGCCAGAATGGTCGAGCTCCTCGCCGGGGACCAGTTCGCGAGGCGTCTCCACCGGTAGAAGCGTTCGTCGCGTCAGAAGGTGAACTCGCGGTGGAACGCCTCGAGGACGGACTCGTCGCCGAATCGTTCGACCGGGGCGACCGTCGGCCGCTGGTAGAGCAGCATCTCCAGGTCGCTGACGCCCGCCTTGAGTGCGAGGTCGCCCTTGGCGTGCTGGCGCGTGACATCGATGCCGTCGGGCCGAGAGCTCGATGAGCCACTCGGCCGGTTCGTAGTCCGTGCCGTGCAGATGGAGCGTCCGCCGGGCGCCGTCGCGCGGCCGGGATCGACTCGGGTGAGGAGGAGGAAGATCTCCTCGATCCCGTCGGCCGCGAGCTCCGCATCGACCGGATCGGCCTGACCGCGGGCGAGCTGCGCGTCGACGCGATGGATCGCGAGCTCGTGGCTCACACGCCGCGGCGATGAACGAGGCCGACTGATCCGGCGGGTGCCAGGTCCACGCGACCGTGTCCGGAGGGGTCGCGCGCAGCTCGGTGACGAGGTGCCCGCCCAGGGCGCGGAGCCATGCGGACCGCCCTTCGGGGCCGACGTCCTCGAAGGGCGGCTTCGGCCGGCCGGATCCTTCGCAGAGAACGTGAGTCCAGAATCCGCAGAACGCACCGACGTGTTCCGCGAGATCGTCGACGGTGAAGTCGGGACAGGTGGGGACGGCGGCATCGAGCGGGCCGGCAGCAACGGCCGCGACCAGCCCGTCGAGCTCCCGTTCCACCGCCTCGAGCCGGTCGGCGTGGTCCATGGTCAAGACCCTAGCGGCCGGGTCCGAATGCCGGCGAGTGCGCGGAAGCGACTGGCGGTGCGTCCGGCGGAGGTGGCGCCACGGGGGCCGCGCGCACGCGATCTGAGGGGTCGTCAGATCGGCCCGTAGACTCCGCCACCGCATGGATCTCCGATACTCAGAAGCCGACGAGGCCTTCCGCGCCGCCCTCCGCGAGTGGCTCGCCGTCGAGCTCCCGAAGCTCGCCCCGCAACCGGCCCGCGACGACTGGACGGCCCGACGGGGCTGGGACACCGACTGGCAGCGGCGCCTGTTCGACGGCGGGCTACGCGGGGCTGAACTGGCCCGTGGAGTACGGCGGCCGGGACCTCCCGTCGAGCCAGCAGCTGATCTTCCTCGAGGAGACCACCCGGGCCCGGGCGCCCTACGTGGGGGTCAACTTCGTCGGGCTGCTGCACGCGGGCCCGACGATCGTGGCCGAGGGCACGGACGAGCAGAAGCGCGAGCACCTGCCGAAGATCCTGCGCGGTGACGAGGTCTGGTGCCAGGGCTTCTCCGAGCCGGGCGCAGGTTCGGACCTGGCGTCGCTCCGGACGCGGGCGGTGCGCGACGGTGACCACTACGTCGTGACGGGCCAGAAGATCTGGTGCTCGTTCGGCCAGGTGGGGGATTTCGGCGAGCTGCTCGTGCGGACCGACCCGGACGTGAAGAAGCACGCGGGCATCACCTGGCTCATGCTGCCGATGGACCTGCCCGGCATCGAGGTCCGACCGCTCAAGACGGTGCTCGGGTCGTCGGAGTTCGCGGAGCTGTTCCTGGACGAGGTCCGGGTGCCCGTGTCGTGCCGCATCGGGAAGGAGAACGACGGGTGGCGGGTCACCAACGTCACGCTGTCGTTCGAGCGGGGGACGGCGTTCGTGAGCGAGCTCGTCGACGCGATGCGGCTCGTCGAGGATCTCGCACCGCTCGTGAAGGACCCCGCGCACCGGCGTGAGCTCGGTCATGTCGCCGCCGAGCTCGACGCGCAATGGGCCCTGACCAAGCGCAACGTGACGCAATCGTCACGCGGCACACCCGGGCGCGGTGCGTTCATGATGAAGCTCGCGTACTCCGAGACCCGTCAGCGCCTCGGGGAGCTGTCGTTGCGCGTGCTCGAGCGTGACGGACTCGTGGTCGACGGGAAGGGCGAGTTCGTCGAAGAGCGTCTGCGCACGCTCGCGTTGACCATTGCGGCGGGAACGTCGCAGATCCAGCGCAACATCCTGGGGGAGCGCGTGCTGGGACTCCCGAAGGAGCCGACGCCCAAGTGAACTTCGACCTCTCCGACGACCAGGTCGCGCTGCGCGACGGGATCCGGAGCCTGCTCGAGGGCAAGTTCCCGATGAGCCGGGTGCGCGACGGCTTCGACCGTTCCACGTACGACGATCTCAACGAGGCCGGCGTGTTCTCGCTGCGGACGGACGGGTTCGGGTGGACCGACGCCGTCGTCGTCTACGAGGAGCTCGGCCGCGCGTGCGTGCCCGGACCGCTGGTGTGGACCTTCGGCCGCGACGCGATCACGGGCGGGCTCGATCTCACGGTCGGCGGGACGCAGTACGTCGAGCACCTGGACGCCCTCGACACGCTCCTGGTGATCGACGACTCGTCGATCTCGTCGGTGGATCCGTCGGCGTTGCGCGCGAAGGCCGCGGACTGGCCGTTGGATCCGCTCACCCCGGTCTCCGCGGTGGACTCGTTGCCGGCGCTCACGCCCCGTCGGCGGGGCCGACGCGGTTGCGCAGCTGCGGACCGAGGGCGCCTTGCTCACGGCGGCGTTCTGCGTCGGGATGGCTGACGCGCTCACGGATCTCGCGGTCGCGTACGCGAAGGAGCGGGAGCAGTTCAACCGGCCGATCGGCTCGTTCCAGGCGGTGAAGCACCTGTGCGCCGACATGGCGGTGCGCGCGGAAGTGGCGCGAGCCTCGGTGTACGCGGCCGCGTGCGTGTTGGACGACCCGTCGACCGGTGAGCTCGTCCGGTACTTGAGCGGGGCGAAGCTGCTGGCGAACGAGGCCGCGATCACGAACGGGAAGTCGGCGACGCAGGTGTTCGGCGGCATGGGCTTCACCTGGGAGGTCGACGTGCACCTCTACCTGAAGCGCGCCTGGGTCCTCGACACCCACTTCGGCTCCATCGACCACCACGCCGACACCCTCACCGCCACCTACTGACTCGTTTCGGGGCGTTTCACCGTCGCTATAGCGACGCTCAGGCGCCCCGAATCGAGTTGTGGAGCGACGGTGGCGCGGATTAGCTGCCGGGTGCGGGTGGCTGCTGGCCGGGGCAGGGGGCGCCGACACCGATGTGGACCCGCCGACTCTTCGTTGCGGTCTTGACGATCAACGGGACGCAGGCCGGTTTCGTCACGTAGTAGCCGCCGGCGAACACGAGCCACCGCTTGCCCGGCGTGTCGGCCGGACAGCCCACGACGCGGAGCCGGTCGGTGCCGGGCGCGTCGCCCCATTCGAGGCTGAGCCGGTCCCGCCACGCCTTGGGGACGATGAGCTCGAACGGAGCTCGACGCCGGACGAGGAGTCCGTCCTTCGCGTAGAACGGCTCGGCCGGATCGCCGGACCGGTTGGCCTGCAACGCTCGGCCGGTGGTCAACCCCACGCGACCCAGGACGCTCGACCGGCCGTCGAGGCGGGCGGAGGATCCGATCACCGTCCGGCACGTGAGCACGGTCGCCGGCGGGAGGCCCGCCGCGTGGGGTGGTCGCGGTGACGACGCCCCGATCGTTGTTCGATCGGTTGGAAATCACGACGGCACCGGTGATGAGCATCGCGAGCCCGACCCCGAGCGCGAGGACCGCCAGGCGTCGACGCGGTCGCGGCGCCCCGCTCGGCGTCGGTTCGATGCGCGGGAGCGGCGGCGGTGGCGGGGCGGCCTCGACGAGCTCGAAGACTGCGGTCCGGATGACGGTGTCGTTCTCACTCATGTGAGCTCCTCCCGGAGTCGGGCACGGGCGCGGGCCAGGTGACGGCGGACCGATCCGTCGCTGATCTGCAGCCGGCGCCCGACCTGTGCCGGGTCGAGGTCCTCCCAGTAGGTGAGGACGATGACCGCGCGCTGGCGCAGGCTGAGGCGGGCGACGGCTTCGAGGACTTCCGGCCGGACGTCGGGCGGATCGGAGGTCAGGGGTGAAGCGACGCGCGCATCCCGGGCGGCCCGACGCATCGCACCGCGGTGCGACTGGCGCGCCTGGTTCAGCACCGCTCGGTAGAGGTAGGGGCGAGCGTCACGCACCGTCGTCCACCGGTCGGACGTCATGCAGCGCAGCACCGCGTCAGAGACGACGTCCGGTGCATCCGCGGGGCCGACGAGCCCGGGTCGCGAATCGAGTCAGCTCCTCGGCGTGCTTGCCGTAGAGCTCCTCCATCTCGAGCCATGGATCGATCTCGTCCCCGCTCATCACCCCTACGATGCCGCCGATCACCCCTTTGGGTGACAGGTCCGGGAGAAATGTCCAGCGAACCGGCTCCTGCGAGTATCGACGATCTCGGGGCCGCAGTCGTCGTGGCGACGACGCCGAGGGGAGTGAGACTGGGCGGGTGGACCGGGCGCGGTGGGACATCGGGGAGAAATCGTGGAACCGAAGCGCGGTGCCGGGACTCAACGGGGGTGTGGGAGCCGGGGACCGGGGAGTCGAGATCGCCGCGCCGCTCGACGCCTTCGAAGCGTTCTACCGCGACGAGCGGGAGTGGGCCCGGCGGCTCGCCTACGTGATGGTGGTCGACGTCGAGGCAGCCGAGGACATTGCGCAGGAGTCATTTCTGGCGCTCCAGCCGAAGTTCGCGACGCTGGAGAACCCGCGTGCGTACCTACGGGTCACGGTCGTGAACGCGTGTCGCCGGCATCGTCGGCGGGAATCGAAACGTCGCGCGACGCAAACGCTCGCTCGAGAGCCCGAGGCGGTGAGTCCTCCGGCGCGGGAGATGCTCGATCTCATCGATCGGCTCCCGGCGCGTCAACGGGCGGTATTGGTGTTGCGGTACTTCGAGGGTCTGTCCGAAGCGGAGATCGCGACCACGTTGTCCTGCCGCCCGGGCACGGTGAAGTCGCTCGCCGCACGCGGGCTCGAACGATTGCGAAAGGAGCTCGACGAATGAGTCCCGAGGCGTCGACCCTGGAACGCCGGATCGAACTGGCCCTGAACGAGCGGGCCGACGCGCTCCCGCCTTCAACCGCAACCGAGCTCGATGGCGCGAGTGTTCGCCGGCTTCGGCCGCGGTGGCCGGCGGCGCTCGTTGCCGCGGCTGTCGTTGCACTGCTCGTCGTTGCGGTTGCGCTGGTCCGACCTTTCGCGGGCGACGATGCTCAGGCTCCATCCGCCACGACGACGCTCCCGGCGCCCGCCACGACGACGACCGTTCCGCCGCCGGCCGGTGTCCTCGGTCCCGAGGTGCCGTTGCGGGCCGCGGACACGACGGACACCCAGTTCCTCATCCGCATGCAACGGCGACAGAATCCGGAACGCGAACCCGTTCGCCCTACAGATCCCCGGGTACGCACCGCTCGTCGTCGACGGTGCGTGCATGACGATCGCGGTCGCGCGACCCGACGGCACCGGCTATCAAGGGAGCTGTTCGGTGAACGCCGCGACGCGCATCGTCGGCACGATCGACACGGGTGCCAATGTCACGCCGACGAGCGTGGTCTACGGCGCGTGGCTTGCGGTGCCGGACGGGGCGACCTACGTGACGTACACGTACGGCGACCGGCACTCCTGGCAACGCCCGATCCAGGGTGTCAGCTATTTCACGCAGGTCGGCACGGAACCTGCCCTCGGAGTTGAGCCGGTGATCCTGCGGGCGTACAACGACGCGGGCCGGCAGCTCGGAGAGGCCCGTGCCGATCCGGTCCGCCTCGGCGACGGTGGCTGGAGCTGGTTCTAAGCCGACGACGAGTCGGGTTCGGCGAGCGTCACCGTCGTACCGGTCCAGCGGACGGCGCCGGGGGTCGGCCAGAGCGGACCGGCGAGGAGGCGGCCGTCGGCCAACGTCTGCAGGACCGCGATCGCGGCGGGGGTGTCGACGTGGAGCGCGCAGTCGTCCATCAGGCAGTGGATCGGGTTCAGCGCGAGGTGTCCGATCATCGTCGCCCGGGCATCGCCCGACGTGACGTGCACGAGCTGATGACCGGGGGAGTGCCGGCCCGTCCACTCCGTGGTCACGTGCGACGTCACGACGTGCTCGTCGTCGACGGTGGTCACCGCGCCCTGCTCGTGCAGCGCGGCGAATGCCTCACCGCCTGACGGCTCGTACGAGCCGTCGTCGAGAATCGCGGTGCTCTCCCGTTCCGAGACGAGGAGCTCGGCGTTCGGGAAGAACGGGACCCATGAGTCGCCGTCGCGCCACGCGATCATCCCGATGCCGTCGATGTGCGAGGCGATCACCGTGTCGATCGACTCGCGCGGGTAGCCCGCCGCATCGAGGACGGCCGCGACGGCCTCCTGGTGGGTGACCGCGTCAGGGCCGGTGCGCAGGATCTCGTCGGCCGCTTGCGCCGGGTCGACGACGATGCGCCGGCCGTCGGACTCGATGATCCACACCGCCGCCGCGACTCGCACCTGGTCGCCCTCCGCCCACGCCGGCGTGGCCCAGGCCTCGGCCCGAACCTGATCCGGCGTGAGCCCGACGACGCTCGCGTCGACCAGGACGTCCACGTACGGCACGCGCACGAGCGTCGCGTCACCGACTGCGTACCGAGTCACCCCCACGCCGAGCAGTGTTGCACCGTCGCCTGCACGCCGCCCACGGGATTTCGGCGTCGTGAAGGTGCCTCAGAGGCACCCTCACGACGCCAAAACGAGGAGGGGGTGGGGGGAAGGGCGGGGTCAGGCGGTGATGGCGGACTGGAGGAGGGCGGCGATGTCCGGGGCCGGGGCGGGTGCAGCCAGCAGGTAGCCGGCCGCGGCGGAGCAGCCCGCGGCGCGCAGCGCCCGCAGCTGCGCGTCGGTCTCGACCCCCTCCGCGCAGACGACGAGGTCGAGCAGGCGGCCCAACGAGATGACGTGCTCTACGAGCGCGGCGTCGGTCCGGCTGTGGGGCAGGCCGCGCACGAGCGCGCGGTCGATCTTGATCGTGTCGACGTGGTACCGCCCGAGCGCCCGCAACGAGGAGTAGGCGGTGCCGAAGTCGTCGATCGCGATGCGGCAACCGAGCGTCGCGAGCCCCCCGAGCACCCCTCCCGCACCGTGGCTCAGCTCGACGTCGGTCAGCACGGACTCGCGCACCTCGAAGCCGAGGGCGCTCGCCGGGAGCCCGAGCTCGTCGAGGACCTCCACGACGCGTTCGGGGAACCCCGACTGGGTCAGCTGGCGGGCCGACAGGTTCACCCAGATCGGCGGTGCATGGTGCGGATAGAGGTCGCGCCAGACCCGGGCCTGCGCGGCCGCAGTCCGCAGCACCCAGTCGCCGATCCGTACGTCGAGGTTCACCTGGCCCGCGATGGCGAGGAACGCGTCGGGTTGGAGCAGCCCCCGCTCGGGATGCTCCCAGCGCAGCAGCGCCTCGACGGCCACGATCGCGTGGTCCTCGAGCGCGAACGTCGGCTGGAAGTGGAGCCGCAGCCCACCGACATCGACGGCCTGGCGCAGCTCGGCCGCGGTCTCGACCCGGGCGAGCAGCTGGGTCCGGATGCCGTCGTCGTAGATCTCGTACCGGTCGCGCCCGTCACCCTTGGCGACGTAGAGCGCAGTGTCGGCGTCCCGGAGCAAGTCCTCCGGCGTCTCGTCCGGGCGCGTCGCGAGCGCGATGCCGATGCTCGCGGAGAGGCGTAGCTCCTGGCCGCCGGCCATGAACGGGTCTCGCATCGTCGCCAGGATGCGTTCGGCCATCGCGATCGTCTCGGTGCCGCTCCGCACGTCTTCGCAGCAGACCACGAACTCGTCGCCGCCGAAGCGCGCCACCGTGTCCGACGGCCGCACGGTCGCCTGCAGCCGTGCCGCGGTCTCGACGAGGATCGCGTCGCCGGTCGTGTGCCCGAGCGAGTCGTTCACGAGCTTGAAGTAGTCGAGGTCCAGGAACAGCAATGCGACGCTCGAACCATCCACCCGCTCCGAACGGTTCAGCGCGTGGCCGAGGCGGTCGCGCAGCAGCGTCCGGTTCGGCAGGCCGGTCAACGGATCGTGCAGGGTCCGGTGCAGAAGCTCCTGGGCCTGCTCGCGCGATTCCGTCACGTCCACGGCATGCGTCACGAGCGAAACGATCGATCCGCCGTGGTCGAGGGTGGCCGTCACGTGGAGACGCGCCCGCACTCGCGTCGCGTCGGGTTGCACGAGCCGGTGCTCGGCGACGAACCCCGGGGTCTCGCCCGCGATCAGCGAACGAAGCTGGCGGTGCAGCGCGACGCGCTCGTCCGGATGGACCGCCTCGAACAGCGTCGCGAGGTCGATGTGCTCGCGTCCGAGCAACACTTGCATCGCGTGGTTGACGGCCACGATCTCGCCGACGGGGTCGTGGATCGCGATTCCGACCGGTGCATGCTCGAACGCGAGGCGGTAGGGATCGACCTCGATCGGGGTGACCGGTCCCCGCCGCCGCGGCCGGCGGCGGCTCGCTGCTTGCGCCATGCCCCTCCGTTCCTGCACGCCCGCGGCCGCGTGCAGGCACCGCGTGAGTTCGCCATGATGCCCATTCCGGCCCCGCGGCACCAGGCGGGTCCCACGCGATCAACCGCACGGCGCGGTTCGCGGATCGGGACGCGAGGGTGACGGTAGTGTCAGTTCCATGACGCGGAGCCGCCCCGAGACGACGGTGCTCGACGCCCTGGCCCAACGGCTGGAGACCGATCCGGACGGCCCCTACCTCGATTTCGACGGCGTCGCGCTCACCGCCCGCGAGATGGATCGGGCGGCCAATCGCATCGCTTCCGGGCTCGCGGCGCTCGGAGTCGGAAGCGGTGACCGGGTCGCGACGCTGCTCGAGAATTCTCCCGAACAGGTGATCAGCTTCTTCGCCGCGTTGAAGCTCGGCGCGATCCAGGTGCCCATCAACACCGCCTACAAGGGTGAGTTCCTCCGCCACGTCCTTGCGGACTCGGGCGCGGTCGTCATCATCGTCCAGGCCAGCTTCGCGTCGAGGGTGGTCGAGATCTGTGGCGGTGACCTGGCGACCGATCTCCCGGAGCTGCGGGCCGCGATCGTCACCGGTCCGACCGACGTCTCCATCTCGGCCGTCCCCGTGTCGATTGGGACGCGTTGAGCGCGGCCGGCTCGGACGTCGCGCCGTCGGCACGGCCGGCCGGACCGTCGGATCTGGCCTGCTTCATCTACACCGCCGGCACGACGGGGCCGTCGAAGGGCTGCATGCTGCCGCAGCACTACGTCGTCGCCCTGGCCGAGCAGATCGCCCGGGCCTGGCAGCGCCGCCCCGACGACGTCGTGCTCACCCCGCTGCCGCTCTTCCACTTCAACGCGATCTCGGTGTGTGTCGTCGGAACGCTGATCACCGGCGGCAGCGCGGCGATCGTCCGGAAGTTCTCGGTGAGCCGGTTCTGGTCCGAGGTGAAGCGGACCGATGCAACGATGCTCTCGATGCTCGGGTCGCTCGCGATCCTCGTCGCGAATGCCGAGGACGTCCCCGAACAGTCCGGCCACCGGCTGCGTCTGTGCGCGGCCGCACCGATGCCGCCGGACACAGATCGCATCTGGCGCGAGCGGTTCGGGTGTGCGACGTTCAGCGCCGGCTACGGCCTGACCGAAGCTTCGTTGCTCTCGCTGCTTCCGGCCGGCGCGGAGAACCGCCCCGGGGCGGCGGGGCGGCTCAACGACGAGGAGTTCGAGGTCCGGATCGTCGACGACGAGGACCGGGACGTCCCCGTCGGCGAGATCGGGGAGATCGTGTGTCGCCCGACCGGCCCCAATCTGATGTTCGCGGGCTACTGGCGCCGGGCCGAGGCAACGGTCGACGTCCTGCGCAACCTCTGGTTCCACACCGGCGACCTCGGGCGGGTCGACGCGGACCGGTTCCTGTACTTCGTCGACCGCAAGAAGGACTACCTGCGTCGACGCGGGGAGAACATCTCCAGCTTCGAGATGGAACGGGCGTTCATCGCCCACGCGGCCATCAAGGACGTTGCGGTGCACGCGGTCGCGAGCACCGAGGGCGAAGACGACGTCAAGGTCACCGCCGTCCTGCAGGACGGCGCGACGCTGACCGAGGAGGAGCTCTGCCGGTGGTCCGTGGACCAGGTCCCGTACTTCGCGGTGCCGCGCTACATCGAGTTCCGGTCGGATCTTCCCCGCAACCCCGTCGGCCGCGTCCTGAAGTACGAGCTGCGCGACGACGGCGTCACCGACGCGACCTGGGACCGCGACGGGTCCGGGTTCACGTTCGAGCGCCGCTGAGCGGGAACACGGCCCGGATCGTCCACCGGTCCCCGGTTTCTCCCTCCATCAACCACACGACGTCGGCGCGAGTCGACAGCGGGAGCCCGCCGTTGAGCGCGGTCTCGAGCTTCTCCGCCGCGGACGCGCGGCCGGCCATCGCGACGCTGAGGTGGGGTACCACGTCCGGATACGCGCCACCGTAGGGCGGGCGCTCGGGCCAACGGTCCGTGAGTGCCTCGGTGATCGTGACGAACGGTTCGGTCGGCTCCGGGGCGAGGTAGATCACACCACTGGGGAACTGGCGGACTTCCGTGAGCGCGAAGTCGAATGCCGGGATCGGGGCGAGGACCTTCGCGATCGCGTCGCACACCGACTGGTCGACCTCGTCGGGGGGCACGAACGGGTAGAGCACCGTGACGTGGGCGGGGACGCCGAGCGGGGCGACCGGGTCGAGCGCGAGGCGATGCTTGCGCACGAGCGGCTCGGCGGCAGCCACTGGTACGAGCAAGGCGGTCTCGGCGACACCGATCACGACTTTCGCACCCTCCAGATCTCCTCCGCCGGCCAGCGACGGGCCCATTCATGGTCGACGTAGTCCCCATAGGTGCTTGAGGCCCGCTTCGGCGCGCGGAGCTCCAAGAGGTCCTCCACGACCAGACCATGTTCGCGAAACAGGGCAATCCACTCACCGTGCGGGATCTGAAAGTCGATGGTGCCGTCGCCCCAGTCGAAGGCGCGCGCGCCGAACCACTTCGCGTGCAGCTTCCGGGTCACGGGCGCATCCGGGTCGCCGGGGGGAAAGCAGAGGTTGCGCAGGAGCGTCGAGATGTTGAACGCAAGCAGGCCACCGGGACGGAGCAGGCGCGCGGCTTCGGGAACGGTGCGGTACGGATCGCAGAAGCTCATCGCGCCGTGATCGCAGAACACGACGTCGAACGACGCGTCGCGCATCGGGACCGTGGTCGCGCTCGCGCAACAGAGCTCGACGGGAACCGCGGCCGCGGTCACCTTCGTGGTGGCGTGGCGGAGCTGGCCGCGGGACTGGTCGAGCCCGGTGACGCGCGCTCCCGCGCGGCGAGCTTGATCGCCCACTGCGCGGCGCCGCACCCGTACTCGAGGACGTCGAGGCCCGCGACGTCGCCGAGCACGTTCAGGTCGGCTTCCGGCAGATGCCAGACCCCCCAGCCCATCGTGTCGACGTCGAGCTGGGATTCGTGCTCGGCCTGGTAGTCGTCCGCGTCCTCGTCCCAGAACGACCGGTTGAGCCGCTCCGGGTCCTTCCCGATCCGGACGTGGTGCTTGGCGTGCTTCTTCGTCATGACGGGATCTCGATCGGGAGGCGGGAGAAGCCGCGGACGTTGCTGGAGTGCACGCGTTCAGAGGCGCCGGCGTCGACGGAGTATTCGCCGAGCTTGGGGATGAGGACGCTGAGCGCGACCCGGGCCTCGAGCCGGGCCAGGGCTGCACCGAGGCAGTGATGGATGCCATGGCCGAACGCGAGGTGACCGGCCGGGTTGCGGCCGATGTCGAAGCGGTCCGGCTCGTCCCACCTTCGTTCGTCGCGATTGGCGGATCCGAAGAGCAGGAGTCCCTTGCGTCCCGCGGGCAGGGTCACCCCGTGCAGCTCGACGTCGCGCGTCAGCACGCGCGCGAGCGCCTGGGTCGAGGTGTCGAAGCGCAATGTCTCCTCGACGGCCGCCGGAATGAGCGACGGGTCGGCCAGGAGCCGCGCGCGCTCGTCGGGAAAGGCGGCGAGCCAGTAGATCGCGTTGCCGAGCAGCTTGGTGGTCGTCTCGTTGCCCGCGATCAGCAACAGGAAGCAGAAGCCGAGCACCTCGGCGGGGGAGAGCGACCGGTCACCTTCCTGCGCGGCGACGAGCGCGCCCACCAGATCTTCACCCGGTGTTCGGCGACGCTCGGCGATCACGTCACTGAAGTATCCGTAGAGTCGAGTCGCCCCCTCAATGCCCTCCCGACTCAGCTCTGCACTGCCCTCTTCGCGGTGCAGCATTGCGTCGGACCACGAACGGAGCTCGTCCTGATCCTCACGCGGGACGCCGAGCATCACCGAGATGACGGCCATCGGGAGCTTGCCGGCAAAGTCGTCGATCACGTCGACGCGGGCCCCGGGGACGAAGTCCGCCGAGAGCTCCCGGGCCAGATCGGCGATCGGCGTCTCGAGGTCGGCCACCCGGCGGGGGGTGAAGGCCCGGCTGACCAGCGCCCGCAGCTCGGTGTGCCGGGGCGGGTCCATCTCGATGAGCATCGGCTCGACGTTTTGGGCCCGGCGCTCAAGGGTGATGCCCCCGGAGGACGAGAACGTAGGCCAGTCGTCGATGGCGGCCCGGACGTCGTCATGCCGCGAAAGCGCCCAGAACCCCCGCTCGGGGTCGAGGTACGCAGGCGCCTCGTCCCGGAGCTGCCGGTAGGTCGGATAGGGGTCTTCGTGGTAGGCGTAGCTGTAGGGATCGAAGCGAACCACGGCTCCGACCCTAACGGGACCCGTCGGCCGGTTCGCGGATTTCGCGCCACTCTCGTCCTCGGACTCGTGGTGGCCCTCGGGCTCCTCGGGTCGGTCGGTGCAGCCGGCGCGACGGGTCGCCGGACCGCGGCTCCGGCCGCGATGATCCCGCCGGACGCCGGCGCCGTGATGCCCGGGATCGACCCCCGGCTGCTCGGTGTTCCGCTCCTCGCCGGCACCGGCGCGGATGCGTCCGCGGAGCTCGCAGCCGCCCAGATCCGGCTCGCCGCGTTGCGGGCGGAGCAGACGCGGCTCGGGGCGCGCAACGACGAGCTGACGCAGCGGTCGCTGCAGCTGACCGCCGCGGAGCGCGCGGCCGAAGCGACCCTGCAGAAGACCCAGGCCATGGTGGACCGCGTCGCCGCGGCCGCGTACAAGGGCGCGAGCGACGGGCTCCTTGCGGTGTTGCCGTCGACGGACATGCTCGATCTCGGCCGCCGGATGAAGCTCGCCGGCCAGGCGGGCACCACGCTGCGGGAGATCTCGCGC
Source organism: uncultured Acidimicrobiia bacterium (assembly GCA_963770095.1). Taxonomy (GTDB): domain Bacteria; phylum Actinomycetota; class Acidimicrobiia; order IMCC26256; family JAENVU01; genus Chersky-806. Next base: position 410,096 of record CAVYOO010000002.1, on the reverse strand, counting down.
GAGGCCGCGGCCACGCGCCGGAAGGCGAGCGCGGCCGCGAAGCGGGCCGCGACCGAAGCCTCGACCGTGCAACAGCGGCTGGCGGAGCTCGCCCAGGAGATCCCGGTCGCGCAACGGGCGGTGCAGGCGCGCCTGGGTCAGGCCGCAACCGACCTCCCCGCGCGCAAGGTCACCGGGTTGGGCATTCCGGTTGCCGCGCTCGATGCCTATCTCCGTGCGGAGCGTGCAGTAGCCGTGCTCCAACCGACGTGCGGGCTCGAGTGGTGGTTGCTCGCCGGCATCGCCGACGGTGAGTCCGGGCACGGCACCCACGGTGGTGCGCGCGCGGACGTCCACGGTGACGTGTTCCCGCCGATCATCGGGATCCCGCTCGACGGCACGCACGACACCCAGGCGATCGCCGACTCCGACCTGGGGTACTACGACCTGGACCCGGTCTGGGACCACGCCGTCGGCGCGATGCAGTTCACGCCGGGGACCTGGAACCGCTGGCGCTCGGACGGCAACGGTGACGGGAAGACCGACCCCCAGAACCTCTACGACGCCGCGCTCGGTGCCGCCCGCAAGCTCTGCGCCGACGCCGGACCCGCCGGGTTGCACACCGACGCCCAGCTCTCGGGCGCGCTCCGCCCGTACACCGTGACCGCGGCCCTGACCCGCGCCAAGCTCACCCGCGCCCGCGCCTACCAGGCCCAAGGCCTGCCAATCGCCGCCCCCTCAGTCGCGGGCGCCATCCCTCCGGGCTAACGCTCCTCGGCGACCGCACAACCCTGCCCAGAACCATGGCCCGACCGACGGTCTCCGCGCTTTCGGTGTCGATTGAACACGCTCTGGCGTGTCGAACTGACACCGAAACGCGTTCTTGCGGGTCAACGAGTGCACCTTCGTTACCCACGCGGGTGCGAGTTGTCATGGGACCACAACACTCGGTGGGAAGCATCGAGGTGTGGGTTGCTTGCATGACTCAACTGGCGATCAGCGGAGGTGATCGATCGTGAAGCCCACAATCGTGACCGTCCCATGCTTTTCCGGAGCGCCTTGGGAGCTCGATCAGTTCGTCTCGCTGCGGGGTTGGACCCTTCGGACCATGCGGCTCCCCGAAGCACTCGACAGCGTGGACGCATACGCCGATTTTGTCGATGCGCAGGTCGCCGACCTTGATCGATGCGTGCTGGTTGGCGACTCGTTCGGTGCGGTTGACACCCTGATCGGCGAACGTGCCACGCGCGTCATGCTCGATGGCATTCCGGATGCAGCGGAAGTGAAGTTGGAGAACACGGGCCACATGTTCCGGTTTTCGCACCCCACCCGCTATGGCTGTGCCGTACGCGACTTCATGTCGTCCCGAATCGAACCGGTCGTGCACAAGCTCTGAGAGCTACCGGCGGCCAGATCTATCTTGAGAGGAGTCCCATGGAAACCAGGATGAGGCGATCCGAGACGAGGTTTCTTGCCCGCGAGGAAGGACGGATCGCCTACGAGGTCAGTGGCGACGGTCCGCTCGTTGTGTGTGCCCCCGGCATGGGCGACCTGCGGTCGGCGTATCGGTTTCTGACGCCGAGTTTGGTCCGTGCCGGCTACAGGGTTGCGGCCATGGATCTCCGCGGGCACGGAGACAGCGATGCCACGTTCGACGCGTATGACGATGAAGCCGTTGGCGCCGACCTCATAGCGCTCGTGCGACAACTTGGCGGTCCGGCGGTTCTGGTAGGCAACTCGATGTCCGCGGGTGGTGCGGTCGTGGCAGCCGCCGAGGTCCCCGAGCTCGTGGCTGGACTGGTGCTCATCGGTCCCTTCGTGCGCCAGGTCCCGGTCGGGCTCCTGGCGACGCTCGCGTTTCGCGTCGCGATGCTCCCGCCGTGGTCGTCGGCTTCCTGGAACGCCTACTACGCGAAGCTGTTTCCCGGGCGCCCACCCGCCGACCTTGCAGAACACCGGGCGGAGATCCGCTCAAGCATGCGCAAGCCGGGTCACGCGCGTGCCTTCAGGGCGACTACCCATACTTCGCATGCTCCGGCGGAAGCCCGACTCGACGATGTCGAGGCCCCCACGCTGGTTGTGATGGGAGCCCGCGATCCCGACTTTTCTGACCCCGAGGCTGAGGCTCATATCGTCGCCGATCGCCTGCGGGGAAAGTCGATCATCGTTCCGGACGCGGGGCACTACCCGCAAGCCGAGTACCCCGAAGTTGTCACCCCCGCCGTCCTCGATTTCCTTCACGACGTCGTCGGGCGCGGATAGTGGGCGCGAGCTCAGGCGGTGACGGTGAGGTCCTTGACCGTCACCGGGCCGGTGCGCGCCTTGGGCACGCGCCCGACCGCAGGGTGCGGTTCGACATCCCAACCGACGGCCTCGCTCCGCAATGCGCCGACGGTGCAGCGTTCACGCGGGCGGGTCGCGAACGGGTCGTACTTGAAGAAGCCCATCGCGTTCTCGTGGGTCATCTGGTTGATCTCGGCGTCGGTGAGATCCGTCGCGTCGAACTCCTCCATCATGCGCTCCGGCGCGTACGGCCAGTTCGTGTCCGAGTGCGGGTAGTCGACCTCGACGGTGATGCGGTCCACGCCGATGTCACGCGCCAGCTTCACGCCGACCGCGTCCGAGATGTAGCAGAGCACGACGTGCTCGAGGAACACCTCGCTCGGCATCTTGGCGCCGAAGTCCGCGCCGGTCCACGCCTTGTGCACCGAGTACGAGTGGTCGAGCCGCTCGAGGAAGTACGGGATCCAGCCGATCCCACCCTCGGACAGCGCCACCGTGAGGTCGGGGAACTTCTTGAACACGGGGGAGTGGATGAGGTCCGCCGCGCACTGCACGATGTTCATCGGTTGCAGGACGATCATCACGTCGATCGGCGCGTCGGCCGCAGTCATCACGAGCTTGCCCGACGACCCGATGTGCATGCAGACGATCGTTCCCTCGTCCGAGCACGCCTGCCAGAACGGGTCCCAGTGATCGGAGTGGAGGCTGGGAAGACCGAGCGGCTCCGGGTTCTCCGGGAACGTGATCGCGTGGCAACCCTTCTTCGCCACACGCCGGACCTCCGCCGCGCACGCCACCGGATCCCAGATCATCGGGATCGCGAGCGGGATGAACCGGTCGGGCGCGTACCCGCACCACTCGTCGATGTGCCAGTCGTTGTACGCCTGGGCGAGGACGATGGACGTGTCCTTGTCCTCCAGTGACGCGAACAGGCGGCCCGCGAACCCGGGGAGGCTCGGGAAGTTCAGCGATCCGAGCAGGCCGTTGGCATTCATGTCGAGGATGCGCTTCTCGACGTCGAAGCAACCGTCGCGAATCTCCTCGAACGACGTCGGGTCGATCCCGTACTCGTCCTTCGGGCGGCCCGCCACCGCGTTGAGCCCGATGTTGGGGACCTCGAATCCTTGGAACGACCAGACGTCCGTGCCGTCGTCCTTGTGGATCAGCTGCGGGGCAATGTCCTTGTACTTCGCCGGGAGGTGACGCTCGAACAGGTCGGGTGGTTCCACGACATGGTCGTCGACACTCACGATGATCAGATCGTCGAGCTGCATCGCGGCAGCGTACCGCGACGGCGCGACGAACGAGACGGCGCTACGGGTCCGTGGTGGGGGCTTCGGGCTGCACTTCGAGCAGGTCGATGTGCACGCCCGGCGGCGACGTCACCGCGTAGACGACGGCCCGGGCAATGTCATCGGGGTGCAGGGTGTTGAAGTGGCGTTGAATGCCGTACTGCGGCCAGTACGACATCAGGTCTTCGACCTGCTTGGGGGTCCAGTCCGCGGCGAAGTCGGTGAGCGTCGGCCCGACCCGCACGGTGGTGGAGCGGACCCCGGTGCCTTCCAGCTCCATCGCCAGCGCGCGGGCCGCGACTTCGATCCCGGCCTTGGTCGCGCTGTACCCGAGCATGCGCGGCCGCGGCACGCGGGCAGTGTCGGACGATATGAAGATGATGTCGCCGCGCCGCCGCTCGATCATCGGCGGGAGGACTCGTCGGGTGCACAGCAACGGACCGAGCAGGTTCGTGCGCACCTCCCGTTCGACCTGTTCCGGCGCGAGCTCCCAGAAGGGACCGGGGATGGCGATCCCGGCGTTGTTCACGAGCGCCGCGACCGGCCCGAGCACGTCCTCGACGGTCGTGACGAACGTGTCGACCGACGTGGCATCGGTGACGTCGAGTGTCCGCGGAAAGGCTTCACCACCCGCTTCGATGACGAGGCTCGCGGTCTCGTCGAGCTTGTCGATGCGACGGGCTCCGAGCGCGACCCGCCAGCCCAGGCTGCCGAGTGCGATCGCTATCGCGCGCCCGATCCCCGTGGACGCACCCGTCACGATCGCAACGTTCGGTCCCCCGCTCATGGGCCCCACGCTACGACGGGACCGGCCGCTTCGACGAGCAGCTCGGTCAGGGAGAGGTCGACGTCGTCGCCCCAGATGTCGACCGGCACCGGCACGTCGAGACGGTCGGCGAGGTCGAGGAGCGCGCGGGTCATGTCGTCGAGCGGGTCGACCAGGACCGCGGTCGCGGCGAGCCCGACCCGTGCGGCGGCCAGCGCGAGCGCGACCCCGATGCCCGGAGCCGCGACCGCGGGGACCACCACCGTTCCCGGCGCGTCGGTCGGGAACGTGCGTGCGATCCACAGCCCGGCCGGTCCCGGATCAGCCGTGACGATCCCGCCGGGCGACATTCGCCGCTTGACGTCCATGACCGCGCGCGCCGGATGGCGGGGGACGCGTTCGTCGACGTAGCCGGGCTGCGCGACCGCGGCCAGGCGTTCGAACAGCGGCGGTGGCGTGATCGGGTACGACGAGCGGGCAACGTGCGTCGCGAAGGTCCCGAGGTCCGCGGGCTGGATCGGCACGACGACCGCGCCCAGGGAGTAGCGCGCTGCGGGAGATTCGTCGGGATCGAGCCCGACCACCCAGAGCAGGTCGAGCTCACCGAATCCCAGGAGCTCGAAGTCGCGTTCCTGGAGGCCACAGGTGCCGAGGTGATGCGGGCTGTCCCAGTTGAAGACGCCTTTCGCGCCCCAGGTGTTCGCCACACCCACGTTCGCGGCGGCCGCGAACGCGCGGAGCCCGTCGACGGCGCGGTCGCGCAGGACCCCCGGTCCGGCCAGCATCGCGGTGTGGCCGCGCGGGCTGGTCGAGCATGCTCATCGCCCCGTTGGTCTGCGCGGGCCCGTCGAGTCCGAGCGCGTACCGGAGCGCACCCGGGATCGGGATCTCGAGCTGTGACGCGAGATCCTTCGACGCATCGCGCAGCAGGTCGCCCACCGTCTCCATCGGTGCGCATCCTCGCATGAGCGCCCGGGGTCTCCGGTAGTGTCCGCCGCCGTGACCGACCGCGAGCTGTACCTGCACGAGTACGTCGACATCGTCGGCGAAGGCGCCATGCGCTACATGGAGCACACCGCGGGGTTCAACACGGATGCCGGGGCCGGGCGCAGCCTCGAGCTCCTCGGGACCTTCTACGTGATGGGCTCGACCGGGCGCTGGCCCCAGGTGGTGAACATCTGGGAGTGCATCGGGGGTCGCGCCGGGTGGCGACGGCTGATGGAGAGCACCAACCTGAGCCGCACCCGCAATCCGGCCCTGAACGACTGGTGGAAGATCGCGCTCGAGGTCCGCTCGGGTGGCTTCGACCGCCTGCTCGGCGCAGCGCCCGGCTGCCCGACGATCGCGGACCTGCGCCGCGATGCAGTCACCGGTTCGGTGTTCGTGCACGAGCTCTCGGAGTGCCGGCCCGGTGCGGCACTGGAGTACCTCGCGGCGGTGCGCCAGGAGTGGGTGCCGATCCTGCGCGACTACGGCCACGCGCTCGTCGGTCTCTACGAGGTGATGATGACCGACACCGAGGTGATGACCGTCTGGGCGACGGACCCCGCGGGTCACGAAGCCCTGGGTCGGGCGATCGACGACGGAAGCGACCCGCGCATCGAACGGTGGCGCGCGATGTCACGCCGGTACCTGGTCCGCTGGCGCGAGGAGCTCATGACCCCATATCCCGGGACGCTTCTCTCCCGCGGCGATCCCCTCTGACGGTCGTCGGCGGCCCGGCCCTGTGTATCTGACGGGGCGACCGATACACGCTCTGAGAACGAGTCTCAGGTACTTCGGATACCGGTCAGCCCGGTGAGCGCGCTCGACGCGGGAGACGGTGCTAGTGCACGACGATCGTGAACGACTTGGTCGCGGACGCCCAGTACAGGTCCCGAACCTGGACCATGACCGCGAACGTCCCGGTCTGCTTCGGCGTACCGGAGATCAACCCCGTCTTGGCGTTGAGCCTCAAGCCCTTCGGGAGCTTGGAGAGCTTCTTCCACTTGTAGGGCGCAGTGCCGTTGGTCGCCTGAAGCGTCGTCGAATACGCGACACCCACGGCGCCGTCCGGCAAGCTCGCCGTGGCGATCTGCGTCGCTCCGGGTCCCACAGTGATCGACAAGGTCTTGGTCGCCGTAGCCTTGGACTTGTCTGTGACTCGGACCGTGAACGCGAGTGTTCCGCTCTGCTTCTTCGGGATACCCGACAGGATGCCGGTTTTCGTCGCGAGCTTGAGACCCTTGGGGAGCTTGCTCACCCGCTTCCACTTGAACGGTGGGAGTCCACCGGCGGCGTCGAAGCCGTGGGAGTAGGTATGGCCCAGGTCAGCTGCCGCGAGACCGGTCGTGGTGATGCGGAGGCCCGTGACCGCGGTCGAGGGCGTGGCGAACGCCCAGGTGCTTGCCGCCGAGGTCAGCACGGTGAAGCGAACACCGTCGAGCGGTGCGGCGAGTGGTTCGCGCACCGAGACGCAAGGATCAATGACGATCGGCGGAACCGCACCCAGACAGAGTCCGACCGGCTCACCGTTGCGGTAAACGGTCAGAGACGACGGCGCGAGACCACCGGTCACCGACGAATCGAGAAGGAACGTCAACGCCAACGGTGCTGTCGGACTCGCTGCGGGGGCGGTGATCCGCACGATGGTGTCGAGCACCGAGAAGCCATGCAGCGATCCGCCGGTCAGGATGGCCTGGTTGATGGTGATGGGTCCTGGTGTCGGCGAGCTGACATCACTCACCAGCGGGACGCTCGAGGACACGCCCATGCTCTCGGGGTCGGTGGTGAGGGCGGTCCCGGTGCCCGACGCCGAGCTGGTGACCCTTCCGATCTGCCACGTTCCCGGGTACGCCGGTGAGCCGGTGGGATGGTAGATGTAGCCGCCGGTGATCTCGGCACCGCTGCTTGCGATCACACCTGCGATCGTCACGAGATTGCCGATCTCCGCCGTGAAGGTGCACGAACCGGCGCTCCGGGTGCCGCTCACCGAGTCGTCACCGGCGAAGACGGTCTGACCCGTCGCGAACTCCATCACTCCAGTGACACTCGTTCCCGAGAAGGAGAGATTGAACTTCACGACTCCACCGATCGTCGGGCTCAGGTCGTCCGCCCAGGTACCCAGCCACTCGCCTGGCGCAACGGTGTCGCAGGCGCCCGCACTCGCGACGCCCGTCCCCGAGGTGAGCACTCCGGCGATCAACGCGCCCGCGACCAGAACCGCGAGCCAGCGACCCGGACCACCCCGCACCTGCGAACCTCGCCGCGCCGCGTCATCGATCTCGCTACGTCGTGCCTCGGTCCCTGTCCTGCCCATGCCCTGCTCCCAACCGCCCCTGCCGGGCAGCCTCGTACGCCAGAGCCACACGGACGTAGCTCGGATCGAGATACTCGTTCTCCACTCTCGTCTCAATTGTCGAGAAGACAAGCCATTCCCCGGTGAGCGACATCCACGTCACTCATCGTGAATACACTCCGGGTCGGTCGACCAGCTCAGCGCGACTTCACCGTGTCGCGGCTTCCCGCAAACGTGCAGGTCACGGCACTGATCACTATGCGACGCGACAAGATCGTCATTGGTTTATCTGACGGGGCGTCAGATACCCTGACCCGTCGTGGCAGCGGTGAAGGAGGCGGCGAGCGCGCTCGACGGGCGGGCGCTCGGCAAGCGCGGCGCCGCGACGCGGGCGCGGCTGCTCGACGCGACGGGTGCCCTGCTGGGGAGCAAGGGCCTGCGGGACCTCCGCGTCGTCGACATCGCACGGGCGGTGGGGACGTCGCCCGCGACCTTCTACCAGTACTTCCGCGACGTCGAGGAGGCGGTGCTCGCGCTCGCGGAGGCCGTCGGGGAGCAGACCGCGCCGCTCGTCGAGCTGCTCGAGCCCCGTTGGGCCGGTGAAGCGGGCTTGGATCGCGCGCCGCGAGCTGGTCGACGGCTTCCTCCTCTACTGGGACGACCACCGGGCGGTGCTGCGAACCCGGAACCTCGCCGCCCAGGAGGGCGACCAGCGGTTTCGCGACGTCCGCAACGCGTCGCTGCGACCCATCACCGAAGGCCTGTCGCGCAAGGTCGCCGAGAACGCGGTCCCGGGTCTTGCGCCGTACGCCGCGGCGGCTGCACTGGTGGCGATGATGGAGCGCATGGCCGCGTTCCACGTCGACCTGGAGCCGTACGGCGCCAGCCGGGCCGACGTGGTCGAGACCAGCGCGCGCATCGTGTTCCAGACGGTCACGGGCCGCGCCGGTCCTAGCGCGCGCCGTCCCGCGCGGTCGGCGTCAGCCGGCGGGGTGGGCGGTGAGCTCGAGCTCGCGGTCGAACACCTTCTCGAAGAGCTCGCGCTTGCGGCGCGCGCCCCACAGCTCGAGTTCGGGATCACCCTCGGTCTGCAGGCGGAGGAGCACGAGAGACGGGCTGACGCGCGCCGCGAGCCCGGTGACGACCTGCTTGCGGCTGCGGTCGAGCCCGTCCGCGATGCGAATGATCGCGGCGAGCCGGCGGACGCGGTCGCGCGTCTCGTCGTCGAGCTCACCGACGAGGTCGTCTGACGCCTTGGGTTCGCCCCGCCGGTGCCATCGCACCAACGCGGTGAGCACGAGGATCTCCTGCGGGTCGAAGCCCCGAAGGTTTCCGTGCGCGACGAGGTACGCGGCATGCCGATCATGGTTGTCGTGCGAGACGTGCTCGCCGATGTCGTGCAGCAGCGCCGCGTACTCGAGCAGCTCCCGGTCGTTGTCGTCGAGCCCGTGCAGCTCGCGGGTCTGGTCGAACAGCTCGAGGCTCAGTCGCGCGACGTGCCGGGAGTGGGACTCGGGCCACGAGAAGCGGCGGGCGAGCGCCTGGATCGAGGCCCGCCGGATCGCACGCGGGTCGTCGGTCAGGTCGACCGGGTCGTGACGGCCGATCGCGTCGAGGACGATGCCCTCACGTAGTGCCCACTCGCTGATCGTCAGCTCGTCCACCTCGAAGAGCTCCATCGCGGTCGCGAGGAACTCGGCCCCCGCGACGATCAGCTCGACCCGCTTCGTATCGAGTCCCTTGATCTTCTGGCGCTGCGCGGACGTTGACGCCAACAGCTCCTGGTGCAGCGACTCGAACTCCTTGCGGGAGAAGCTCAGCTGGTTGAGCGAGCGGGGGACCGACTCGTCGCGGCGTGCCGCGACCATCTCGGCGAGGTCTTCGAGCGTCCCGCTGCTGCCGATGGCCAGCTTCGGCTCGAACTTCATGACGTCGACCGCGGCGGGCCGAGCACGTCGACGAGGTGCTCGCGCAGGCGGCGCCGGTCACCCTTCGAGATGGGATCCGAGTTGACGAACTGCGCGCTGAGCCGCGCGACCCCCAACCGTTCGCTCGCCGACCACTGCAGGCCGGTGGAGTCGCCGACCATGATCTCGACGCTCCCGCCACCGAGGTCGAAGCACAGGGCCGGGCCGGGGTCGATGAGGACCGCGGTCCGGATCGCGGTGAAGATCAGCCGGGCCTCCTCGAGCCCGTCGATGACGTCGGCGGACACTCCCGCTTCGGCTTCGATCCGGTCCAGCACCGCGGCGCCGTTGCTCGCGCTCCGGAGCGCGCTCGTCGCGCGGGCGAGGATCTCCGTCGCGCCGGCCGCCTCCGCGAGCATTCGGAAGCGGCGCATCGTCTTCACCGCCGCGTCCGTGGCCTCGGGCGTGACGAGCCCCTCGCGGCTCACGACATCGCCGAGCCGCAGCATCTCCTTCTCGCGCACGAGCGGTTCGAAGGTGCCGTCGGGACGCACTTCGGCGACGACGAGGTGGAACGAGTTCGATCCGAGGTCAACCGCGGCGATCCGCACGTCGAAGTAGCGTACGCGCCTGCCTCGCCGCGGCTGGACATGGGCGCACACGAATCCGAAAAGCAGACCCGACCATGCCGAGAGTCATCGACCGCGAACACGTGGAACCAGTCGTCCCGGGCGATGTTGGGAGCCGCGGACGTCGACGGTGGGCTCGGCATCGCCGACACGGACACGCACTGGATGCAGTTCCTGGGCAACCTCGGCGTACATGAGGCCGGCTACCTCGACGGTGGAGGGACGCTCGTACCGAAGGAAGGTGCACTCGCCCGGCCCGGCGCGCCGGAGACAATCGCGCACGCGTTCTGGCGCGGCGCGCGGTGCACCACCGACTTCACGACTGTCGATCACCTCGCACTCGCGCATCGACCACTGGCCGACGTCCGCGGGAGTTCGGAATCCCCGCCCGCACCTGCTGACCCACCCGAGCTCGTTCTCGGTGGGTGCCGGCACGCTGGACCTGACTTCCGTGTCAGGTATCGTGACGGAACCGCAGCCGTGAAGAGGGGACGCGCCATGGGTGACTCGGTGACCGGCGAACACCGGATGCTGATCGACGGTGAGCTCGTCGAGGCCGCGTCGGGGCGCGCTACGACAACGTCAACCCCGCGACCGAGGAGGTCATCGGCCAGACCGCCGACGCGAGCCCTGCGGACATGGAACGGGCGATCGCGGCAGCCCGGCGAGCGTTCGAGGAATCCGACTGGGCGAGCAACCACGAGTTGCGGAAGCGGTCACTCCGACAGCTGCAGGAGGCGCTGGCCAAGGAGCGCGAGACCTTGCGCCCGCTGATCGTCGCCGAGGTCGGTACGCCGATCATGCTCACCTACGCCGTGCAGATGGACTCCTGCATCGACGACATGGAGTGGGACATCGAGTGCATCGACCGGATCGACTGGGAATTCGACCTCCCGGTGCACGAATTCTTCGGGATGCGCAGCGCCCGGCGCGTGCTGCGGGAGCCGATCGGCGTCGTCGGCGCGATCACGCCGTGGAACTTCCCGTTCATGCTCAACCTCTCCAAGATCGTTCCCGCGCTCGCGGCCGGCAACGCCGTCGTGCTGAAGCCGGCGCCCGACACTCCGTGGAGCGCGACGCACATCGGGCGGATCGCGGCGGAGTACACGGACATCCCGCCCGGTGTGTTCAACGTCGTCACGTCGAGTGATCCGGCGGCCGTCGGCGAAGTGATGACGCGCGAGCCGCGACGTCGACATGATCAGCTTCACCGGGTCGACCGCGGTGGGGAAGCGGATCATGGCGCAGGGTTCGGAGACCCTGAAGCGGGTGTTCCTCGAGCTCGGCGGCAAGTCCGCCAACATCATCCTCGACGACGCCGACTTCCCGGCCCAGATGGGCAGTGGTGCGATGGTGTGCATGCACGGTGGACAGGGCTGCGCGATCACCACGCGCATGCTCGTCCCGCTCGCGCTACGACGAAGCGGTGGAGCTGCTGCGCGCCGGGTTCGAGAGCTGGAGCTACGGCGACCCGACGGACCCGGCGAACCTGCAGGGACCGCTCATCAACGCGCGCCAACGCGAGCGGGTGCTCGGGATCATCGAGACCGGAAAGCGCGAAGGGGCGCGGCTCGTGGTGGGTGGCGGTCGTCCGCCGCAGTTCGAGAAGGGCTACTACGTCGAGCCGACGCTGTTTGTCGACGTCGACCCGGACTCGACGCTCGCGCAGGAGGAGATCTTCGGTCCGGTGCTGTCGGTGATCCCGTACGAGGATGACGACGACGCCGTGCGCATCGCGAACAACTCGCGCTACGGCCTGTCGGGCGCAGTCAACGGCACGGATCTCGAACGGGCGTACGGCATCGCGAAGCGGCTCCGCACCGGCACGGTGGCGGTCAATGGCGGCCAGTGGTTCGGGCCGGACTCGCCGTTCGGCGGCTACAAGGAGTCCGGGCTCGGCCGCGAGCACGGCATCGCGGGCTTCGAGGAGTACCTCGAGACCAAGACCGTCGGACTGCCGCCCCCGGACTGACGCGTCGGCGCAGACTTGGCGCTACGCGGGTGGCTTGGACGCGACAACGACGGTCCAGCCGGACGGCGGGGTCGAGTCCGAGCGGTCGGCGCCGTAGCTGGCGCGCGTCGCGATGTCGAAGCCGATCGCGGCGAGCGCAGCATGGAGGGCATCAGGTTCGTAGAGGTGGGTCACGTGGTGCTCGTCGATGCGGCTGTAGTGGCCGTCCGGCTCGCGGGTGAAGATGGTGATGCGGCGGTCGAGCCGGTTCCCGATCTCGGTCGCGCGCATGCACAACGTCCAGTCGTCGTCGTCGTGAATTCGCTCACGCACTTCCATGCCGAGGTTGCGACCGGGAGTGGCGACGTCGAAGAGGAAGACACCACCCGGAGCCAAGGCGTCGTAGACGCGCCGTGCGACCATCGTCGTGGCTTCGAGGCCGGCGTTCGGGTCGGTGGCGTAGTTGAGCGCTTCGCCGATCGCGGTGACGGCAACCGACGGCGGGATCGATGCGTCGACGAGCGACTCGTTGCGGAACTTCGCCTTCGCGGCCGTGCGCTGCGCGAGCTCGAGCATGTCGGGCGAGATGTCGATCCCGAGCACGTCGTAGCCGAGGTCGCCCATCACGCGGGCGAGGATCCCGGATCCGCAGCCGAGATCCGTGATGGATCCCTCGGTGAGCCCTCGGCTCACGAGGAGCCCCGCGAGCAGCCGGGCCGCGTCGTGCGCGAGATCGCCGAACCGGTCGTGATGGATCGCCGCCTGCCGGCGACCGTAGAAGCCGTCCGTGTCCATGGCCTGCCCTCCTCGCTTCGGGGCTAGTTTGAGCCTATGGCGACCTTGATCCTGCTCCGCCACGGGCAGAGCACCTGGAACCTGGAGAACCTGTTCACCGGCTGGGTGGACGTGGATCTCACCGAGCAGGGTGAGCGCGAGGCGGTGCGGGGCGGTCAGCTCATGAAGGAGCACGACGTCCTGCCCGACGTGCTGCACACCTCGTTGCAGATCCGGGCGATCCGTACCGCGGAGATGTCGTTGCGGGAGTGCGGGCGCTCCTGGATCCCGGTGCGCCGGTCGTGGCGGCTCAACGAGCGTCACTACGGCGCGCTGCAGGGTCAGAACAAGTTGGAGACCGCGCAGAAGTGGGGCGAGGAGAAGCTCCAGCAGTGGCGCCGTTCGTACGACGTGCCGCCGCCGCCGCTCGAGTGGGACCCGTCGGCCGACGCTCGGTACCGGGATCTTCCGGCCGAGCTGATCCCGCGGTCCGAGTGCTTGAAGGACGTCGTCGAGCGCATGCTGCCGTACTGGTACGACGCGATCGTCCCTGACCTCGCGCTCGGTCGCGTGACGCTCGTCGCCGCGCACGGCAACTCGCTGCGGGCGCTGAAGATGCACCTCGAGGGGCTGACACCGGAGGAGATCCTGAAGGTGAACATCGGGACCGGCCAGCCGCTCGTCTACGAGCTCGACGAACGGCTCGCGGTGAAGTCGGAGCGCTACCTGGACCCGGAAGCCGCAGCCGCCGCCGCAGCCGCCGTCGCCAAACAAGCCGGCTAACCCCCAAACCCCGTTTTGGCGTCGAGAAGGTGCCTCTACGGCACCTTCGCGACGCCAGAATCGTTGGTGTCCCAGGTTGAGGCTGGACTGGCGGCATGGAAATCGACACGGAAGTCGAGCTCGGAGCCGACGAGTTGCTCGCGCAGCATGCCGCCGCGCATCACGGTCTGTTCCGCGGGACACACGCACGCATTGTCGGACTGACCCGCAAGCAGGTCGTCGATCGAATCGCCGATGGGCGATGGCTACGGCTGCAGCGCGACGTCTATCGGGTCAACGGGTCGCCCGAGACCTGGGAGGGTTCCGTGCTCGCGGCCTGCTGGGCCGGCGGCTTCCGGGCGGTGGCCTCGCACCGCTCGGCGGCGGCGCTGCACGGACTGCCGGGAGGGCGCCGGGACATCATCGAGATCACGTGTCCGCGCTGGCGGCGTGCGCGCCACGATGGCTTGATCACGCACGAGACGAAGGTGTTGAGCCCCATAGACATCACCGTCGTCTCCGGGATCGCCGTCTCGACACCGGACCGCACACTGTTCGACCTCGGCGGAGTCTGCCGCTCCGGATTGGTCGAGCTCGCGCTCGAGAATGCACTTCGACGGGGGATCACGACCGAAGCTGCGCTCGTATCGACCGTGAAGCGTCTGAGTCGATCCGGCCGTCCCGGTGGCCCGATCCTCAGAAAGCTGCTCGAAGCGCGCGCTCCGGAGCGTCGACCGACGGACAGCGAGATGGAGACGAACCTGCTCCAGGCCATCAGCGCGCATGGATTGCCGGAGCCGGTCACGCAATACGTTGTCTGGGAAGGTTCGCGACGCATCGGCCGAGTTGATGCGGCGTATCCGGAAGCGTCGATCGCGATCGAATACGACTCGGACGAGTTCCATACCGGTCGGGTCGCGACGGGGCATGACCGGGCTCGTCGGCACGAGCTCATTGCCGCAAGCTGGCTGCCGATCGACATCGGGCCGGCCGAGCTGCGGCGCGGTGCGAGCCAGGCGTGCGCTGCAATCTCACAAGCGCTCCACGACCGTCGCCCTCCGGGTTTTGGCGTCGCCAGGGTGCCGTAGAGGCACCTTCAGCGACGCCAAAACGGGTTAGGGGGTGGGGCCGGGGCCGGACTTCTGCTTGACCCAGGCGATAGAGCCGGCGAGGAAGGAGCCGACGTCGGGGAACTTTCCGCCGACGACGTCGGCGAACCAGCCCGGGACGTAGATCTCGAACGTCCCGGCGTCGAGCTGTTCGAGCACCGGCTGGATCATCGCCTCGACCGGCAGCGCTTCGATGTCGGCGATCGACTCGTCGTTGTCGGGGAGATGGAAGAGATCCGTGTCGATCACGCCCGGGTTGACGACGTGCACGCGTACATCGGTTCCCGCAACCGCGAGGTCGACCTGCATCGACTCGGACCATCCCGTCAGCGCGGCCTTCGACGCGGTGTACGCCGCTTCGCTCGGTGGTCCGAGTCGCGCCGCGACCGATGAGATGTTCACGATGCGACCGGCGCGTTCGATGAGCTCGGGCAACAGCGCGAGGGTCAGGCGGACGGGCGAGAAGTAGTTGATCGCCATCACGGCCTCGACGGTCGCCGGATCGAGCTCGGTCACGACGCGACGCTTCGGGATCCCGGCGTTGTTCACCAGCACGTCGATGCCACCGAGCTCGTCGCTCGCCTGCCGGGCAAAGCCTTCGAGTGTCTCGAGGTCGGCGAGGTCGACCGCCCACATCCGCGACTCGGGCGCGTGCGCCTGGACCCGCGCGAGGACCTCGCGCAACCGGTCCGCACGCCGAGCGCAGATCCCGACGGTGGCACCCGCGGCCGCGAACCCTTCGGCGAGCGCCGCGCCGATGCCGGATGACGCGCCGGTGACCAGGACGTGCTTGCCGGCGACCGAGTACGACACGGCCTCTCCATTCGTCGGTGGCGGAGTGCGCGTCAGCATATGACGGGCGCGTCAGGTTCACCTCCGCCGCCGCTAACCTCCGCGCCATGGCTCTCGGACCTGACGATGTGCGACTCGACGGCCGGGTGGCCGTCGTCACGGGCGCGGCGGTGGGGATCGGAAGGGCGACGGCCACCGCGCTGGCGAGCTTCGGCGCCGACGTGGCCATCTGCGACCGTGATGTCGAGAACCTCGGCGAGTGCGCCGACGAGATCCGCGGGTTTGGACGCACGGCGCACCTCGGTGTCCTCGACGTCCGCGATGGCGCGCAGGTCTCGGGCTGGCTTTCCGAGGTGGCGGAGACGTTCAACCACGTCGACGTGCTGGTCAACAACGCGGGTGGCGGATTCCAAGCGGCCTTTCTCGACGTCAACGACAAGGGCCAGGACGCGCTCATCCGCGAGAACTTCACCAGCGTCGCGTCGTTCGTGCGCGGAGTCGTACCGTTGATGCCGGCCGTCGGTGGATCGATCGTCAACGTCACCTCGATCGAAGCGCACCGCGCCGGGCCCCGGCTTCGCGATCTACAGCGCGATGAAGGCGGCGCAGGTCAGCCTCACGCAGAGCCTGGCGCTCGAGCTCGGTCCGAAGATGATCCGGGTCAACTGCGTCGCGCCCGATGTGATCCCGACCCCGGGCATCGGCCAGGACATGGGAGTGCGCACGCCGCTGCCCCGGGCGGGCCACGTCGACGACATCGCGGCCGCAGTCGTGTTTCTCGCGAACCCTGCGCTCTCGGGCTTCGTCACCGGCACGACGATCCACGTCGACGGCGGCAACTCCGCGGCCGGTGGCTGGCACCGCCGGCCCGACGGGTCCTACACGACGTGAAGTTCGGCATCGCGCTCGGGCGCGCTCAATCCGCACTTCCATCTCGACGCGGCCGACGCGGCGGAGGCACTCGGCTACGAATCGGTCTGGTTGCCCGAGCATCTCGTGCTCCCGGTGCACATGAGTCGTTCGCCGCGAGCGGGTGAGGATCATCCACCGATCCCGCCCACCGCGCCCGTGTTCGACGCGTTCTCCTACCTCGCGTTCCTCGCCGGCCGCTGCCCGAACGTCCGCCTCGGCACGCACGTCTACAACCTCGGCCTTCGCCATCCGTTCGTCGCCGCGCGGCGCGGTGCAGACGCTGGACATCGTGAGCGAAGGTCGGGTCGAGTTCGGGATCGGCGCGAGCTGGCTCGAAGAGGAGTGGATCGCGGCGGGGCTGGACTTCCGCACGCGTGGCCGTCGCGTCGACGAGTCGCTCGCGATCTGCAAACGGCTCTGGAGCGAGGCCGAGGTCGCGCACGAGGGCGAGTTCTTCTCGTTCGACGCGGTCGCCTTCGAGCCGAAGCCGGTGCAGCGGCCGTGGCCCCCGATCCTCGTCGGCGGTGAGAGCGATGCCGCGCTCCGGCGCGCCGCGTTGGCGGCCGACGGCTGGATCGGCATGGGCCACACCATCGAATCCGCGTCCGGGTCGATCGAGCGCCTGCGCAAGCTCCGGGCGTCCAGGGACATCGAGGAGGTGCCCGGGCGAGGGTTCCAGATCTGCGTCGGCGGCCCGGTGCGTTCGCGCGACGACGTCAAGCGGTGGGAGGAGATCGGGGTGACGCGACTCGTCGTCGCGCCGTGGTCCCGTTCACCCGAGGCGGTCGACGGGATGACCCGCTACGCGGAGATGGTCGGCCTCACCCCTCGCTGAGGTCACCGCCCGGTGCGTGCTCCAGCAGTGCATCGGGGTGGTGGCCGAAGTCCCGGATCGATCCCTTGTTCCGGAACGCCACGGGCATCACGTCGGGCTGCATCGAGTAGCAGATGCCGGTCATGATGCCCGCGAGGTCGAGCGCGACCGGGATGGCTTCGAGGTCCATGCCGCGTCCCATGCCGATGTCGCAGGACCGCCGCAGCACGATCGCCGCCTCGGCCGCCTCCGGCGGGAACGTCGCGTCGGCCCACTTCATGAAGCCGCCCCGCCACGGTGCCTCGGTGAACGGCGGGGGACTCACGAGCTCGCGGGTGCGCGTCGAGCCGACGGCGAGCTGCCACTCGAGCGTGAGCTCGCCGTCACGCCAGAGTCGCGTGGTGACCGTGCCGTCGTGCGGGGGCGGGAGCTCGATGTCGTACTGGCGGCGTTCGCTGCCGCGGACCGCGTGGGTGACGCAGAGCCCGGCGAGGTCGAACTGGTGCGTGCAGTTCATGCGGGGGTCGGTGACGGCAGCCACCGCGGTGCAACGATCCGAGAGCGCCATGCCGACGAGTGCCTGCAACGGCTGCCCCGCGTCGGGACACGTCACCCACGGCCAGCGCACTGCGTCCATCTGCAGCCCGGTGACGTGTTCGCCGTCGTGGTCGAGCGTCACTTCGAAGTGGTGAAAGTCGTCCTCGAGCCCGCCCCACACGCGCGTCGGGGTGAGCCGAACGAGGCGGATGCGCCGCCGGTACGGCGTGTTCGGGTCACCGATGCGCACGACGGGAGCGTCGGAAGGTCGAGTGGTCACGGTTGCATCTTGGCGCCGGGGTAGCCGCCTCCGCCGAACCGGGCGTCGAGCGTGTCGTAGTCCACCGCGAATCCGTCTCGGGGGAGCTGGTCGACGAACTCGATCTCACGCGGCTTCTTGTACGACGCGATCCGGGTACGGACGTGCTCGACGATCTCCTCTGCCGTCGCCGACGAACCCTCGGCGAGGACGACGATCGCCTTGACGCGCTGGGTCCACTGCGGGTCCGGGACGCCGATGACGGCGCACTGCGCGACCGCGGGGTGGGAGCTGATCGCAGCCTCGACCTCCGCCGGATAGATGTTCTCGGCTGCGCTCTTGATCAGGCGGGTCTTCGGGCCGACGAAGGTGAGCGATCCGTCGGGCTCCCGCCGTCCGAGGTCGTTCGTGTGGTGCCAACCGCCGCGCCGGCGTCGCGCGGTCTCTTCCGGCCGGTTCCAGTAGCCGTTCATCACGGTCGGCCCGCGCGCGACGATCTCGCCCGTCTCGCCGTCGGGCACCTCCACGTCGTCCGGGTCGAAGATGCGCACCTGCACGCCCGGAGCCGCGCGCCCGTGGCTCCCGATCGTCTCGTCGCCAAGGACGTTGAACGTGAGCATGCCCGTCACCTCGGTCTGGCCGTAGCCGCCGGGGTGACGCGCCATGGGGCTCGGGTCGAGCGTGATCATCTCGAGCCACTCGGGCCGCCGCCCGCCGGATCGGAGGGTCTTCAGGTTCCAACGGTGCTCGCGGTTGAGCGCGACCATCTGCTTGACCGTCGGCCCGACGAGAAACGCGCCGGTGCAGCCTTCCGCGTCGATCAACCGGCACATCTCCTCGGCATCGACGCGAGGAGTGAAGACGTTGGTCCCCGCCGCGACGAATGTCGCGAAGGTCAGCATCAACGTTGCGAGGTGGAACAGGGGCCCGGAGTTCAGGTACACGTACTCCGGACCGATGTCCGCGGCGCGACCGAGGACCAGGCTCTGCGTGATGAGGGCGCGGTGCGAGAGCATCGCCGCGCTGGGTCTGCCCGTGAAGGCCGCGGTGTACGCGAGCAGCACGGTCTCCGCGGGATCGCGCGGTTCGAATTCGTCGTCGAGCATCGGAGGGGTGAGAAGCGACTCGTACTCGTCGCCGTCGTGCTGGAGCCAGTGCCCGGGCGAGCCGGTCGCATCGCGCGCGGCTCGAACCGCGTCGCCAATCTCGGTCTCCTGCCACACCGTGAGCGACGGCGCGAGATCGTCGATCATGAACGCGAGCTCGTCCGGGGTCTGGCGCCAGTTCGCGGGGCAGAAGCAGGCGCCGATCTTGGCCGCGGCCAGGAGCAGCTCGAGCACCCGGAACGAGTTCTGGCCGACCCAGAGCACCCGATCGCCCGGGCCGACACCCAGGTCCCGCAGCGCGTGCGCGACGCGGGTGGAACGCCGGTCGAGGTCGGCGTACGAGAGGCGGAGCGCGCCGTCGACGACCGCGGTTCTCGTCGGCCAGCTGCGACAGTGCTCGCGCAGCACGTCGGCCAGGCTCAGCCCGTGCACCACGTCCATCGCGGCACTCTGCCACGGAGGTGACACCCGTGTCAGCATGGCCCGGGCTCGTTTCGGGGCGTCATTCGGTCGCCATAGCGACGGTGAAACGCCCCGAAACGGGTTGGGGGTCGGGGTCAGGCGGGTGGGCGGACGTTGACGACGAGGGTGAAGGTGGACGTGCAGACGGGCGCGCGGCTCTCGGCGTCGGACCAGGCCGTCTCGGTGACGTAGAACTCGAGCTTCCCGCCGTTCGACCGTTCCTTCTCGTACACGTCGGTCACGGTCGTGACCCCTTCGAGCACGTCGCCGACCCGCGGGTAGCGGAAGAACTCGAAGCCCTGCTCGCCGTGCAGGATCGCCCGCCCCTTGCCCCGCAGCTTCTCGATCGGGAGTCCCGCCGCGCCACCCTGACCCAGCGATCCCCAGAACGGCATCACGAACGGGAACGTCGGCGGCACCGGCGCGTCGTCACCGTCGTAGACCGGGTCGTCGTCGAGGAGCGCCTGCGCGAACACTCGGACCGGCCCGCGCTCGATGCGGACCTTCTGCCGGCCCGTCTCCTGGCCCTTGAGCTCGGTGAGTGCCACGGATCCCCCTGGGTGACGTGATCGTCAGGTACGGCGGGCGAGGCTAGCGCGCTACGTCGAAGGGACGGAGAGCTGGTGCTTCATCACCTTGCCGGTCGCGTTGCGGGGGAGGTCGTCGACGACGTGCACCTGGCGCGGCCGCTTGTAGTCGGCGAGGCGTTCGGCGCAGAACGCGAGCAGCTCGTCGACCGCGAGCTCGCGACCGGGACGCACCACCACGAATGCGCAGACGTCCTCGCCGAGCACCTCGTGCGGTACTCCGATGACCGCGGCCTCCTGGATGTCGGGGTGCTCGAGCAGCACCGCCTCGACATCGGTCGGGTAGATGTTGTTGCCGCCGCGGATGATCAGGTCCTTCTTGCGGCCGACGAGGTACAGGAACCCGTCCTCGTCGAGGTAGCCGAGGTCACCGCTGCGCAGCCAGCCGTCCGCGGTCCAGGTGCTCGCGGTCGCGGCTTCGTCCTTGTAGTACTCGCGCTGCTCGTCCGGGCATCCGGCTGAGCAGCTCGCCGACTTCACGGCGATCGCACTCGGAGTCGTCGTCGCGCACGATCTTCAGCTCCATCGGGCCGATCGGCTTGCCCACGGACCCGACCCGCTTCGTCACTTCCTCCTTGGGCATCACGATGAACGCGGGGCCCGCCTCGGTCATCCCGTACGAGTTCGAGACGGTGGCGTCGGGCAGGCGCTGCTGCAACGCGAGCAGCGTGCGCGGTGCCAGCGGCGCGCTCCCGATCGAGACCATGTTGAGGCTGCGCAGGTCGGGATCCTCGAAGCCGGGCGTCGCGACGAGCAGCTCGGCCATCGCGGGCACGAGGAACGCCATCGTCGGACGGTCACGAGCGACGATCTCGAGCCACCGGTTCGCGTCGAACTTCGGCAGGTACATCCCGTGCAGGCCCATCTTCATCGGGTTGTAGATGAACGCGATCCCGGCGAACGTGAACATCGGCGCACCGTGTATCCAGCCGGAACCGGTCCAGATCGGTTCGTGGTTCGGGATCATCGCGACGTTGCGGTGACGCACCGCCACGCCCTTGGGCAGGCCGGTCGTGCCGGAGGTGTACATGATGTCGGCGAGGTCGTCGGTGCTCGTCGGCACCTGCAGGTCCGAGCCGTCGGTGTGCAGCGCGTCGGCGTAGTCGATCGCTTCGCCGTCACCGTCGCTGCCCACGTTCACGAGCAGCCGGAGCGACGGGACCTGGGCCCGTAGGGCGAGCACGTTGCCGAGGAGCGCGTCACACGTGACGCACGCCGCGACCTCGGCGTGGCCGAGGATCGTGACGAGCTCGGGTACGGACAGTCGCGTGTTGGTCGGCACGGAGACCGCGCCGGCCTTGTGCGTCGCGGCGTAGACGACGATCCACCGGAGCACCTCGTCGCTCGGCAGGTAGATCGAGATCCGGTCGCCGTGCTCGATTCCCTGGTCGACGAGGAAGCGGGCCAGTCGATTCGATTGCTCGTCCCACTCGGCGAAGGTCAGCTCCGTTCCCGCGTCGAGGTCCCGGTAGGCAACTTCACTGCCGTACCGGTCCGCCATGAACCGGAGCTGGTCGACCTGCAGCTCACCCCACGCCGGGCTCACAGACCGAAGCCCATGCTCGGGATCTTGCTGCCCCGCTCCACCGGTGCGAAGAGCTCCGCCTTGCGCGCGATCAGCTCGTCGACCGTCCAGCGCTGACCGCCCGCGTCGAAATCGTTGGCGAGGCTCCAGCCCGACATGAGGTACACGTGCGCACCCCACATCACGAACACCTGGCCGCTCACGTCCGCGGCCTCCCCCGATGCGAGGAACGCGACGAGCGGCGCGACGTTGTCGGGGTTCCACGGGTCGTACTCGCCTTCCTTCG
The DNA here is from genome assembly GCA_963770095.1 of uncultured Acidimicrobiia bacterium. Taxonomy (GTDB): domain Bacteria; phylum Actinomycetota; class Acidimicrobiia; order IMCC26256; family JAENVU01; genus Chersky-806. The sequence goes on along the minus strand of CAVYOO010000002.1, from coordinate 388,087 downwards.
CCGACATGAACTCCTCGGCGCCGCCGACCGTCGCGGTCATGCGAGTGCGCGCGCGGGGTGCCACGGCGTTCACGGTGACCCCGTACTTCTTCATCTCGCGCGCGAGCACGAGCGTCATCGAGGCGATTCCGGCTTTGGCGGCTGAGTAGTTCGCCTGCCCGACCATCCCGAAGAGACCGGATTCGCTCACGGTGTTGATGATCCGACCGTCGGCCGGCGCGCCACCATCGGCCTTCGACCGTTCACGCCAGTACGCGCACGCGAACCGGCTCGGTGCGAAGTGGCCCTTGAGGTGGACGTTGATGACTGCGTCCCAGTCTTCCTCGCTCATGTTGAAGCTCATTGCGTCGCGCAGGATGCCCGCGTTGTTCACGAGCACGTCGAGCCCGCCGAACTCGTTCGACCGCGGTCGCGATGAGCTCCTGCGCGCCCGTCCACGACGACACGTCGTGGCCACTCGTGATGGCCGTTCCCCCGAGCGTCGTGATCTCGTCCACCACGCTCTGGGCCGGGGTGCTGTCGGCGCCGTCACCCTCGCGGGCCACACCCAGGTCGTTCACGACGACCGACGCACCTTCGGACGCGAGCAGCATCGCCTCGCCGCGACCGATGCCCCGGCCGGCACCGGTGACGATGGCGACCTTGCCGTCGAACGTTCCCATGCGTTCCCCCTGATGCCACTCGGCGGACGGGTGCGAAGTTAGCCCGAGGTTTCCGGGTGCCCGCCTGCCCGCCTGCAAGGCTGGGGGGATGCAGGTGACGTTCCTCGGGCACGCCGGGATGTACGTGGAGACCGAGGGCGGGACCGTCCTGTGCGACCCCTGGTTCAATCCGGCCTACTTCGGCTCGTGGTTCCCCTTCCCTCGCAACGACCGGCTCGACCCGGCCGCGTTCTCGCACCCGGACTACCTCTACGTCTCCCACCTGCACCACGACCACTACGACCCCGAGTGGCTGGCGGCGCACGTCGACCGGACGGCCACGGTGCTGCTGCCGGCGTTCGAGCTCGACCATCTGGAGCAGGCGCTGCGCGCGCTGGGCTTCACCGAGTTCGTACACACCGAGCATGCGAAGCCCGTGCAGCTGGGCGCCCTCGAGGTTGCGATCCTCGCGATGACCGCGCCGGCGGACGGCCCGGTGGGGGACTCCGCGTTGGTCCTCGCCGATTCGAGCGCTCGCCTGCTCAACCAGAACGACGCGCGGCCGAGGGACCTGCACGAGCTCGAAGCGCTCGGCCCGTTCGACGCACACCTCACCCAGTTCTCCGGCGCGATCTGGTACCCGATGGTCTACGACTTCCCGGAGGACGAGAAGCGCGAGCTCGGGGTCCGCAAGCGGGCGGACCAGATGGAACGGGCGATGCACTACATCCGCGGGGTACGGGCGCGCCACGTCTTCCCGATCGCCGGCCCGCCCTGCTTTCTCGACGACGACCTCTTCGCGTTCAACGACCTCGACGGCGATCCGGCGAACATCTTTCCTGATCAGTCCGTGTTCCTGCGCGAGCTCGAAGCCGCCGGAATCGACGGCGGTGCGTTGCTCGTGCCCGGCACGGTCGCCACGCTCGCTGAGGGTGAGTGCACCCTCGTACATCCCGACGGCGACGCGTCACCGGAAGTGATCTTCGGCGACAAGCGCGCCGCGATCGAGCAGTACCGGGACGACTGGCGGGGCTGGCTCGCGTCCGAGCGTTCGTCGTGGCCGCGGTCGCGGGATCGACGTGGTGGGTGCGCTCCGGGACTGGTGGGAGCCGTTGCTCGACGTCGCGCCGCTGACCCGGGCCGGGGTGGGTGCTCCGATCCTGCTGCACGTCGGCGACGTCGGGGTGTTGATCGACTTCCCCGCCGGGTCAGTCCGCGAGTGGAACGGTGAGGAAGTCGCGTACCGGATCGACACCGACCGGGCGCTGGTCGAGTCCTGCATCGAACGTCACGTCGAGGACTGGGTGAACGAGCTGTTCCTCTCGTGCCGGTTCCGCGCCCATCGCGAAGGTCAATACAACGAGTACATCTACACGTTCTTCAAGTGTCTCTCGCTGGAGCGCATGGCGTACTGCGAAGGCCACTACGCGACCCGGTCCGAGCCGAGCGACGAGATGTTCCGGTGCGGCGACTACATGGTGCAGAAGCGGTGCCCCCACCTGCGCGCGGATCTCGAGCGATTCGGAACCGTGGAGAACGGCGTCCTCGAGTGCATGGTGCACCACTGGCAATTCGATCTCGAGTCCGGTCGGTGCATCACCTCGGACGACGACGAGCACGTGTTGCGCACCGTCCGGATCACCGATGCTGATTGATCTGCACGCCCACACCGCGCCGCGTTCGAATTGCTCGCGAACGACGCTGGAGGAGCTCGTCGAGACAGCGCGGGGCGCGGCCTCGACGCGCTCTGCATCACCGAGCACGACGTGCGCTGGCCCGGCGACGAGCTGGCCGACGCGTCGAAGCTGCTCGACTTCCCGCTGATCCCCGGGGTCGAGCTCACGACGGATGTCGGACACGTCTTGGTCTTCGGTCCGTTGCGCAAGCCGCTCTGGCTCGGCTACCGGCTCGAAGAGCTGGTCGAGGAGTGCGAGCGCTCGGACACGGCGCTCGTCCTGCCGCACCCGGTGCGCCGGTTGGCGGGGGAGCGCGCCATCAAAGGTGGCCGGGTGCCACCGTTGCCGGCCGACGTCGCGTCGCTGCCGCAATGGGAGGCCGTCCACACGATCGAGGTCGCGAGCACCCAGACCACGACGCTCGAGCACACCCTGACCGCGGCCGCGCTCGCCGTGGTGCACCGCCCGACGGTGGCGTCGAGCGACGCCCACGGTCCCGGCCTCGCCGGTGCCTACGCCACCGAGGTCGACGGCCCGATCCACACCGCCTCGGACCTCGCCGCCCAGATCCGCGCCGGCCACGTCCGCCCGGCCCACGACCGTCCCACCCATCCCACCCCCTGACGCCCGCTCCTCGGTTGCGAAAGGTTCCCTGGGGGAACCGAACGCAACAAGCGGTGGGAGATCCGGGGGCGTGAACCCGGATCGGGGGTTCGGGCAATGTCTGGGTGATGGGGATCGTCGGGGCCAGCCATGACGGGGACGCGATCGCGGCGTCGCTCGAGGACCCGGATCGGTTCATTGACTTCCGGAGCTTCCCGAAGATCGTCGACGAGGTCGGTGGCGTCTGCGGTCTACTCGCCCGGCCACGTCCGCGACTCGTACAGCGGAGCTTGATCTCACCGGACCCGGGTGCCGGACGCTCGACGGCATGACTGCACTCGCGTACGGGTGCGGCGCCCGCCACCTCGAGCTCGAGCGGCACGGCCTCTGGATCGACGCCAGCCCTCGCAGCCGATCTCGATCGCCATCGCTCCGCCAGCAGGAGTTCGTGCGCGCCTTCGCCAACCGGCCAAGCGCCGAGACCGTCGGCGACCCGGGTCGCGGCGGTGCGGCTCGCGGACGCCGTCATCCCCGCCCTGTCGATCGACGCCCGATTCAGTCGGGCCGAGATCTTCGGTCTCGTGCGCACGCTCGCCGACGTCGACCCTGCGTCGCTCCTAGCTCTCGACCGCGCCGGTCCAGCCCACGCCCGATCGGTGCCCGCACCTCGTGCTGGCCGCAGCCCGACGCCGATCAGGCGCTCGCTCCGTACCGGGGTGAAGCGGTGCCGCTACCCGCAGCTCCGTCCGGCCCGTCGGACGTTGCACCCGCCGTGGTCCCGGAGTGCTGAGCCGAGAAGCCTGACGCGGGCGTCAGGCTACGATCGGGGCCGTCCACAGCCCGGAACTGCTCAGGGGGATTCGACCATGGGTGACGCCGTCATCATCTCCGCGGCGCGTACTGCGATCGGCACGGCCCGGAAGGGCACGCTGCTCGACGTGACCGCCTTCGACCTGGCCAAGGAGTCGGTCGGCGAGGCGCTGAAGCGCTCGGGCATTCCGGCCGACGACATCGACGACCTCCAAATGGGCGAGAGCCTCCAGGGCGGTGGCGACATCGCCCGCTACGCGGCGGTCGAGCTGGGCCTCACCAACGTCCCCGGTGTCGCGCTGAACCGGCATTGCGCGTCGGGCATGGCCGCGGTGCAGGGCGCCGCCGCGAGCATCAAGGCCGACATGGACACGGTCGTGATCGCGGGTGGCGCGGAGTCGATCTCCAGCTCGCCGGCGGCGATGAAGCGAGTGATGGGCACCGACGAGATGCAGCCGTGGATGTCACCGAGCCATCCCGAGACCCCGGACGCCCCGGCGTTCGACATGTCGATCACGGTCGGCTGGAACACCGCGCAGAAGGCGAACGTCACGCGCGAAGAGATGGACTTCTGGGCCTACGAGTCGCACCGTCGCGCGATCGAAGCGATCGACGAGGGCCGCTTCGAGGAGGAGATCTTCCCGCTCGAGGTGAAGCGGCGCGACGGCGAGACGGTGATCTTCCAGGTCGACGAGCACCCGCGCCGCACGACGACGCTCGAGAAGCTCGCAACCCTCAATCCGCTCCACCCCGAGATCGACGGCTTCAGCATCACGGCCGGCAACTCGTCCGGGCTCAACGACGCGGGCGCGGCCATGGTGCTCGCCGACTCGGCCTACGTGGAGGCCAACGGTCTCAAGCCGCTCGCGGTCGTCAAGTCGTGGGCATCGTCGGGAGTGGCGCCGGGCGACACGGGCCTCGGCCCGACGTACGCGATCCCGAAGGCGCTCGGCCGGGCCGGCCTGGACGTCGGCGACGTCGACCTGTGGGAGATCAATGAAGCGTTCGCGTCGATGTGCGTGGCGAGCACACGCATCCTCGGCATCCCGCACGAGATCACGAACGTGAACGGCAGCGGCTGCAGCATCGGTCACCCCGTCGCGGCGACCGGCGCGCGCATGATCGTCACCCTGGTCCACGAGCTCGCTCGGCGCGGTGGTGGCATCGGTGTTGCGAGCATGTGCGCGGGCGGCGGCATGGGAAGCGCCACCGTCCTCGAGGTCATGCCCGCGTAACCCACGTCGCATGTTGGCGTCGGTAGGGCACCTCGGCGGGTCCCTGGTGACGCCAAAGCGAGGGGTTCAAGGGCAGCTCAGGCTGAGCTCGGTCCGGACGTTCGCCGGGGCCGTCTGGCAGCCGGCACCGGAGTTCGTGGTGCCCTCCACGTTCCACAAGCGCGCCGATGCGTTGGAGGACGACCGTGGCCGGGTCCAGCTGCACCCCCGGGTTGGGCACGATGTCGGCCGCAGCCCAGATGGGCGCCGACGCCGCGATCCGGCAGCGCTGCACGGTGTACTGCCCGGCGCGGGAGCTGAGGCCCTGAACGCCGAAGCCGATGGCGGCGACGATCGCCGAGGTCTGGTTGCCGCAGGTGCCGATGTCGGCCGGTGTGCTCGTCGCCGTACCCGGCGCTTGGGTCGTGGTGGTCGACCCGGCACCGGCGACCGAGGATGTCGTCGGGGAGGACGACGTGCTGGTCGTGGTGGACCGATGCGGCTTGGACTCCTTGCCGGATCCACCGTCGTCGCACGCAGTCAGCGCGAGCGTGACGATTCCGGCGAGGACGAACACAGCGAACGGGGATCGGCGCAAGAACACCTCCTGGGTCCGGTCCAGCATGCCGCACCCTTCCACCGAGGGCGTGGCACGGCTTCCGAAGATCTCCCTCGGCCGTGCGCGGGGCCGCGACACCGAGCGCAGGGCGGCCGGGGGTGGCCGGGCTAGCGTCGCCGCATCGACGCCGATCTTGCCCTCGCCCTGGAGCTCGCGGCCCTGGCCGACGAGGTCACGCTCCGCCGTTTCCGCGCGCACGACCTGAAAGTGGAGACGAAGCCGGACCTGACGCCCGTCTCGGAGGCGGATCACGCGGCCGAGCAGCTGATCCGGGACCGCATCAACGCGGCGCGCCCGGGTGACGCCGTGCTCGGAGAGGAGTTCGGCACCGATGGTGAGTCGGCCCGCCGCTGGATCGTCGACCCGATCGACGGGACCAAGAACTACGTGCGCGGCATCCCGGTCTGGGCGACCCTGATCGGGCTCGAAGAGGACGGTGTGATGCGCGTCGGTGTCGTGTCGGCGCCCGCGCTGGGACACACCTGGTGGGCGGTGCGCGGCGGCGGCGCGTTCGCGGACGGTGCCCCGATCACGGTGTCCCAGGTGCACGAGCTCGAAGACGCGCAGCTCTGTTACAGCGACTTCAAATGGTGGGAGGAGTACGGGCTGCAGGCCGAGTTCGACGCCCTGGCGCGCCGGGTGTGGCGGACGCGCGGCTTCGGGGACTTCTGGAGCCACATCCTCGTCGCCGAGGGCGCGGCCGACGTCGCGGCCGAACCGGTCGTCGCGCTCTGGGATCTCGCGCCGCTCCTCGTGATCGTCGAGGAAGCGGGCGGACGCTTCACCGACCTCGCGGGCGAGGTGACCGCCGACGGTGGGAGCGCGGTCTCGACCAACGGGATCCTGCACGACGAAGTGCTGGCGGCGTTGAAGTCGACGGCCACGGCGTAGGTCGAACCGGTGGCACGCGAGATCACGGTCGGTATCGACATCGGCACGAGCTCGGTCAAGGCCGTAGCTGCCGATGCGGACGGCAACGTCGTCGCGTCGTCGCGGGTCCCGCACGAGATCCAGATCCCGGCTCCCGACCGGTTCCAGCACGACGCGGGGAGTGCGTGGCGCGACGGGCCGGTCGCGGCGCTGGCGGCTCTGCACCTGGATGCGCCGCCGGACGCGGTGAGCGTGGCCGCGATGGTGCCTTCGCTGACGGCCGTGGACGGCGACGGGGTGCCGTGCACCCCCGGCCTGCTGTACGGCGACGGCCGCGGCCGGTCCGAAACCGGTGGCGGGAACCCGATCGAGAGCCGCGAGCTGATCCAGTTCCTGCGCTGGACCCACGAGCAGCGTCCGGACGCGGCCGGGTACTGGCCGGCGACCGCAGTGGCGAACCATGCGCTGAGCGGCGAGGCGGTGCTCGACTCGTCGACCGCGTCCACCGCATTTCCACTGTTCGACTGGACATCGTGGGACCCCGAGGTGGCCGGGTCACTCGGCGTTCGCGTCGAGCAGCTGCCTCGCCTCGTGCCGACCGCCTGGGAGTGTGGACGGGTGGGTGGCGCCGACGGCCCGGTGCTCGCGTCGGGGTGCATCGACGCGCTCGCGGACCAGATCGTTGCGGGCGCCGACAACGACGGTGACGTGCTCGTCCTGCTCGGCACCACGCTCATCGTGAACTCGGTGACGACGAGCCACGATCCGATCGACGGGTACTGGGTGATCCCGCACACGGCGAAGGACAAGTTCCTCGCCGGCGGCCCCAGCAACGCGGGCGGGCTGTTCGTGAACTGGGCGACCGCGGCGCTGCACGATCCCGAGGCGGGTGATCTCGCCGATCCCGGACGCGTGCCGGTGTGGGCGCCGTACCCGCGCGGCGAACGGGTGCCGTTGCACGATCCCGACCGGCGCGCGGTCCTGGCCGACCTCGACCTGACCCACGGCCCGGCCGCGTTGCGGCGAGCCGCGTTCGAGGCATCCGGGTTCGTGGCCCGGCGGACCATCGAGGCCGCGACTTCCACTCACGGGATTCACGCCGCGGCGGATCATCGCGACCGGTGGGGGAACCCGGGTCGACGAATGGGTGCAGGCGCTCGCCGACTGCACCGGCCTCCCGGTCGAGTGCACCGCGGTGCCCGAGGGTGCGGCGCTCGGCTCGGCCTTCCTGGCCCGTTGCGCGTGCGGGCGGGAGCCCGACGGCATGCGGGGCGCAGCCCGCTGGGCCCGGCCCGGGCGCACGGTCGATCCCGATTCGGCTTGGGTCGGGCCGGCCGCCGACCGATACCTTCGCTTTCTCGACCTCTCCGACGTAGAATATGACGCACACGTCAGCAATCCTCGGGGGCACCCCATGACCGCGACGATGGATGCTCCCTTCGAGCCGATGGCCCAGTTCTCGGGCGTGGCCGGAGATCTGCGGGATCCGTACCCGGACTTCCACCGCAAGCGGGTCGAGACCCCGGCCGCGGTGCTCCCCGATGGTTCGATCGAGGTGTACCCCTACGAGCTCGTCGCCGCGGTGATGCGCGACAACGTCACGTTCTGCTCCGGCAGCATCCGTGAGGTGATGAGCGTGGTGATGGGCCCGTACCCGCTCGTCGGGATGGACGAGCCCGAGCACCGGCGGCTCCGGTCACTCGTCGCCCAGGCGTTCCGCCAGCGCATGCTCGCCCACTGGGACGAAGACCTCGTCGTACCCGTCGTGGACGAGATGATCGACAAGTTCGTCGATCGCGGCCGCGCCGAGCTGGTCAACGAGTTCACCTACCGGTACCCGGTGCAGGTGATCGCGGAGATCCTCGGGCTGTCGCGCGAGGACCACGAGTACTTCCACCCGCGCGCGCTGGCCGTCATCAATGTCGCGGTGCGCCCGGACGAAGGAATCGCAGGGAGCATCGAGCTGCGCGAGTACTTCGAGCGGGTCGTGGAGCAGCGGCGTGCGAACCCCGGCACGGACTTGATCAGCGAGCTGGTGCAGGCGGAGCTCGACGGTGAGATGCTCGGCGACGAGGAGATCTACAGCTTCCTGCGCTTGCTGATGCCGGCCGGGGCGGAGACCACCTACCGGGCGACGGGCAGCTTCATCTACGGGCTGCTGACGAATCCCGACCAGCTCGAAGCGCTGCGGGCCGACCGCTCGCTGATGCCGCAGGCGATCGAAGAGCTGATCCGGTGGGAGAGCCCGCTGCTCATCACGTCGCGTGAGTGCGCGACCGACACGGAGCTGGCCGGGCTACCGGTACCGAAGGGGTCGACGGTGGTCACGAACGTCGGTGCCGCGAACCACGACCCGACGCGCTGGGACCGTCCCGACGACTTCGACATCTTCCGGCCGCCGCAACCGCACATCGCGTTCGGTGTCGGCGTGCACATGTGCCTCGGCATGCACCTCGCGCGCATGGAGATGGCGAGTGCGATGAACCGCCTGCTCGACCGGCTCCCGAACCTGCGGCCGGACCCGGACCGCTGGGAAGCGGACGACGTGCACATCCACGGTGAGCGGTTCCGGTCACCGACGACGCTGCCGGTGGTTTGGGACGCATGACCGAGATGACGGAGGCCGTCGAGCACCACACGCCGTGGCGCATGGTGATGATCATGGGCGGGGCGGGCGTCACCCACTTCACGAACCCGGACTTCTACGAGGAGATCGTTCCGAGCTGGGCGCCGGGGTCGAAGCGCTTCTGGGTCCAGTCGAGCGGGGTCGTCGAGCTCGTGTGCTGCGCACTGCTGATCTCGCCCCGCACCCGGCGCCTCGGCGGATGGCTGACGACCGCGACCCTGCTCAGCGTCTGGACCGCCAACATCCAGGTCGCGCTCGACGGCGGCGTCGAAGGTGACGGCCCCCTCAAGTCCAAGGCCGCCGCCTGGATCCGCGTCCCCTTCCAGATCCCGATGATCCTCGACGCCGTCAAGATCGCCCGCCACCCCTGACCCGAACCATCAAGGCGGGAGTGTGGTCAGGGTTGGGGGCGGAGGCCGACGGCGTGGGGGGTGCCGGGCGCGGGGAGGGGCTGGCGGAAGAGGCGGGCCGCGTTCTCGTGGCTGATCTTGGCGATCCAGTCGGCGGGGAGCGTGCCGAACGCGTCGGCGAAGACCTGCTGGCTGTCCGGCCAGGTGCCGTCGCCGTGGGGATAGTCGGTCTCGAACATCACGTGGTCGACGCCGACGGTCGGCAGCGTCGAGAGGGTTGACGGGTCGTCGATGGTGCAGAACCAGAAGTTGCGGTGCAGCACCTCGACGGGCGTGATGCCGGGCGCGTAGTTCCGCCCGTAGCCGGACCGCGCGACCAGGTTCTCGAGCCGGTCGTGCAGCATCGCGACCCAACCGATGCCCGCCTTCGCTCATCGCGATCTGCAGATCGGGGTGACGCACGCAGCACTTGGACCACAGCCATTCGGCGCACGACGTGAGCGCGAGCTGGCCGAACAACGTCGCGGGGAGCTCCTTCACGGGCGCGCCCGCGGGGAAGTCGACGACCCCGCTCGACCCGACGTGCAGGCAGACGACGGTCCGGGTCTCCGCGCAGGCCTCGAGGATCGGCTCCCACCAGTCCGAGAAGATCGGTTCCATCCCGATCCGGTGCGGTTGCTCGGGGAGCGTGACCGCGGTGAACCCGCGCGCCGCGTTGCGCCGGATCTCCTCGGCGCCCTGCTCCGCGTCACCGAGGTACGTGATGCCCATCGGCACGATCCGCTCCGGGTGCCGGGAGTGCCACACCTCGGAGAACCAGTCGTTCCACGCGCGGGTCACCGCGAGGCCGAGCTCCGGATCCGAGCAGCGGGAGAACACCGAGCCGCAGAACCCGGTGATCTGGCTGGGGAAGTTCACCGACGCCCACACGCCGTTGATGTCCATGTCGCGCACCCGGGCGTCGACGTCGAAGCAACCCGGCCGCATCTCGTCGAAGCGGGTCGGCTCCATCCGCCAGTCTTCCTTCGAGCGGCCGACGACCGCGTTGAGCCCGACCTGGAAGTAGATCTTCCCGTCGAACTCCCAGACCTCGTGGCCCTCGACCGTCTCGACGACCTTCGGCGCGAGCGGCTGCAACCGCGACGACAGCCGCCCCTCGAACATGCCCGGCGGCTCGACGAGGTGGTCGTCCACCGAGATCAGGGTGTGGCGGATCGGGCGCGGCTCCGGGTCGGGGAGCAGCCCGTGGGTCTCACGCTTGCGCCAGTGCAGCTCCCACCGCGCCGGCTCGGTTTCGGTCACGGGTCCCAGCGTAGGAGGAACCTGACGGGTCCGTCAGGTGCCGACCGCGGCGCTAGCGTGGCGGTGGCGCCACCAGGACGAGGACCCCGAGGAGGACGTAGTGGCACTCGAGATCGCCATCGACCGTGAGGTGTGCATGGGTTCAGGGAACTGCTCGTTCTGGGCGCCCGGCGTCTTCGATCTGGACGACGACGGGGTGGCGATCGTCATCGACCCCGACGGTGCCCCGGAGGACAAGATCATCCTGGCCGCTCAGGGGTGTCCCACCCAGGCGATCTCGTTGACCAAAGACGGCGAAAAGATCGTCTAGGCCGGCCCGAGGACACCGCGTGCCCGAGCTCGAACGCAAGCCGACCGAGGGCGCACCGGCCCGGTGGGTCCGGGCCGCCCGCACCAACCTGCGCCGCCGCATGGCGCGCAGCCCGATCGCGTTCGCGATCGAGTGGCGGGGGTTCTCAGGGCAGCTTCGAGACGGGCGCGTTGCGCTTCCTCTACGACGATCTCAAGCTCCGGCCGGCGATCCTCTGCGGCAGCTCGGTCGGCTCGATCATCGCGGCGAAGCTCGCGGAAGGCGACGACGAATCCACCGGCCGCCGCGCGATCGACGACATCGAGGACATCTGGCGCGGCCTGCGTTCCAACGACGACATGTGGCTCGCGGAGCCGTGGCTCGAGAAGCTCCGGTCGCAGGCCAACTGGGCGGCGGAGCTGCGCGGGCGGGCGGCGGAGAACGGGACGGCGGGCAGCCAGGCGCGGGTCGTGCTCCGGATGCTGTCGGAGGTCGTGCGCAACCCGCCGGAGACCGATGGCACCCTCGACGCCCTGCGTCAGGCCATGCGGGCTCGATCGCTGCTCAGCAACGATCCGGTGCGCCACCTCGTCGAGACCCACATCGATCCCGAGCGCGTCGCCGCATCCGGCATCGTGGTTCGCATCGGTGCGGTGGCGCTCGAGAGCGGTGAGCTGCGCTACGTGACCGAGCGCGGCGAGCTGATGTCGCGTGAGGGCGACCCCCTGGGCCTACCGCCCGTGTCGCTGACCGAGGCGATCATCGCGTCGGCGTCCATCCCGTTGGTGTTCCCGCCGACGCGGCTCGGCGACGAGCACTACGTGGACGGGGGAGTCCGGGAGATCCTGCCGCTGGAGCTCGCGTTCAACCGGTTGGGTGCGGGCCACATCTTCGCGGTCGTGGCATCGACGCCTGGGGTCGAAGCAGTGCCCGACATGAAGGACAAGGGTCTGCTGGATCTCGCCCGGCAGCGTCACTGCGGACATCGTTCCCGACGAGACGCTCCGCAAGGAGATCAATCCGCCGCGCGGGTGGGGCCGGCGCGTCACCGTCGTCGCGCCCGAGATCGACGTGCACGACGCGCTGACGGTCGATCCCACGCTCATCGCCGCGTCGATCGACTATGGCTACATGCGCGCGGGCGATGTCCTGCTCGGACTCGGACCGGAGCAGGCGGCGATCAGCACCCGCATCGCCGAGCTGCGCATGGAGATCCGTGCGCTCGAAGGACCGATCAGCGGTCCGTTCACCCCGCTGCCCGACTTCCCGCCGAAGGCCGTCGACGAGGTCGAGCGGGAGCTGAAGGAGGCCCAGCGCGAGCTCGACATCCTCGTCGACCAACGCCGCGAGACCGGCGCACCGCTCCCCCCGGGGGACTGCACCCCGGTCAAGACCCCGACCTGACGCGGGGTCAGGCGGGGCGTTGGCCGCGGATCAGCGCGCCGGGCCGGGCACCGGTGTCCTCGCCCTGGACCAGGGTGACCTCGCCCGCGACCACGGTGGCCACGTAACCGTCGGCCTCCTGGACGAAGCGGCGGGCGCCGCCGGGAAGGTCGTGGACCATGTGTGGTGAACGGAGCTGCAGCCGACCGTGGTCGATGACGTTGACGTCGGCCCGGAGGCCGGGGCGGATCGCACCGCGGTCGCCGAGGCCGTAGAGCGACGCGGTCTCCGAGGTCATCTTCCGCACCACCCATTCGAGCGGGAGGCGGTCGTGGGCGCGGTCACGGGCCCAGTGCGTGAGCATGTAGGTCGGCGTCGACGCGTCACACGTCGTACCGCAGTGGGCACCACCATCGCCGAGGCCGAGCGCGCTCGTCGGGTGCAGCAACATCTCGCGCACGGCGTCCAGGTTGCTGTCCGTGTAGTTGAGCAGCGGTCGCATGATGAGCGCGTGGCCGTCGTCCTCCATCAGGAGGTCGTAGTAGAGGTCGTAGACGTTGCGACCCTCCGCCGCGGCGCGCGCGGCGATGCTCGTCGACGGGTCCGGCTCGTAGTTCGGCGGGTCGCCGAGCGGGAAGGCCCTGGCCGGGTCGAGGAACTGGGCCATTGCCGGGTCCGGGTTCTGCGCTTCGGCCACGAGCTTGCGCCGGGTCTCCGGGTCACGCATCGCGACGACGCGCTCGGCGATGGTCGGGAGGATGCCGACCGCGCCCCAGCTCGGGCAGTACGCGAACGGGTGGAACGTCTCCAGCCCGAGGAGCAGGGTCACCGGGCGACCGGCTACCTGCGGGCGGATGCGCGCGCCTTCGCCGACCGCTTCGGACGCCAGCTCGAGCATGCGCCGCCAGGACTCGGGGTCGTGGTCGTTCTGGGTGAGCGCGAAGGTCACGGGACGGTCGATCGCCGCGGAGAGCTTGCGCATCCACGCCATCTCCCGATCGGGTGCCGCAAGGTCCTCGCCCAACGCGCCGGCCGGCGCGAGCTCGAAGATCCCGGTTCCCAGCTCGCCCAGCGCGCGGCCGATGCCGAACAGCTCGTCTTCCGCGGCGAACGTGCCGGGCACCGGCTCACCGTCGATCGCCATGTGGGCGATGGTGCGTGAGGTCGACACCCCGAGCGCGCCGGCTTCGATCGCCTCGCGCACAATGACGGCCATCGCCTCGATGTCGGCCTCGGTCGCCGGTTCGTTCTTCGCGCCGCGCTCGCCCATCACGTAGCCGCGCACCGCGCCGTGCGGGATCTGCGCGCCGACGTCGAGCATCTTCGGGACCCGGTCGACCGCCCGGAGGTACTCCGGGAACGTCTCCCAGCCCCACTGGATCCCGTCCGAGAGCGCGGCGCCGGGGATGTCCTCGACGCCTTCCATGAGCCCGATCAGCCAGTCGTGCTTGTCGGGTTGCACCGGCGCGAAGCCGACCCCGCAGTTGCCCATGACGACGGTGGTGACGCCGTGCCAGCACGACGGCGTGAGCATCGGGTCCCAGGTGATCTGACCGTCGAAGTGGGTGTGGACGTCCACGAAGCCGGGGGTGACGACCATCCCGCCGGCGTCGATCGTCTGGCGGGCGCCCGAGTCCTCGAGGTCGCCGACCTCGGTGATCCGATCCCCGTCGATGGCCACATCGGCCCGGCGGGGCGGTGATCCGGTGCCGTCGACGAGCGTTCCCCCACTGATCACCAAGTCATGCATGGCCGCCAGGTTAGGTCGGCCCGCTCGGGACGGGCGCGGCGCCCCACAGGAGACGGGCCATAGCGTCGCACTCGCTCGCCGCTCCGTGCCACCGGATCGTGCCGATGGTCGTCCGCCGGCCCCAGAGCGCCAGGAGCCGGGTCGCGGGATCTGCTGTCGCGACCGGTGCCGTGCACGGGTCGGCCATCTCGAGCCTCGCGCCGAGCTCGTCGTGCACGAAGACGACGTCGGCGGCGCCCGGTGACGCGAATGCCAAACGCTGCGTGCCGATCGCGGCGCCCTCGGCGTGGGACGCGACTGACTCGGGCGAGCCGTCGACCATCGAGCTGAGCACGCTCGTGGCGTGAACGGTCAGCTCGGGCTGACGGAGCAGGTCGACGCTCACGGCATCGTCGCCCGCGAGATCCCAGCGGTGGAGTGCGGCCTCGCTCCGACCGTGCAGGGACAGGTCCGCCGCGCTCAAGCTCCGCCCGCTGAACGGCACCGTGGCTTCGGGCCCGGAGGCGCCGAGCGCTTCCACCGCGGCATCGAGGCGCAGCGCTTCGGCGACGAGCCGCTCCCGGAGCGCGTCGTCGGGCAGCGTTACGAACGGCGCTTCCCGGTCCCGGAAGGATCGCGTCGGCCGAGCGGGCCGGCCGGCGACTGCGTCCTCGGTCAGTCCCGCCATCTCCGCGGCACCCGCGGCCAGGTGCGCGACCAGCTCGTGCGCCGTCCAGCCCGCGCATGCCGTCGGGGCGGTCGCCGGTATCGCCATGAGTGTGGTCACGAGCTCGGTTGCTTCATCCATGCGCAGCAGGATGACGGGTTCACGGGGCGGTGTCTGGCGGGAATTCGCCGTCACCGTGGACCTGACGGACGGGTCAGGGTGTTCCCTTAGGATCTGGCGCATGCCGATCGGGATCACCGACGAACATCTCGCCCTGCACGCCGCGGTCAAAGGCTGGGTCGAGCGTCACTGCCCGCCGTCCGTCCCGCGCGCGCAGCTCGACGCCGAGGCGGAGTCACTGCCCGAGTTCTGGCCGGACCTCGTGGCCCAGGGCTGGACCGGCCTGCACCTCGAAGAGACCTTCGGCGGCGAGGGCTATGGAATCCCCGAGCTCGCCGTCGTGCTGGAGGAGCTCGGCGCGGCCGCGGTGCCCGGGCCGTTCCTCGCGACGACGCTCGCCGGCGCGATCCTCCAGGCCGCGGGGAAGGAGGTGGCCGCCACCTTCGGTCCCGGCCTCGCCGACGGCTCGATGATCGGTGCCGTCGCGATCGAAGCTCCGATCGGGGGAGAGCCGATCGACGACGGTGCGCTCCGGGTCAGTGGCACGCTCCGGCCCGTCCTGTCGGGACACCTCGCGAACCTCCTGATCGTGGACGCCGGCGGTACCTGGGTCGTGCTGACGGCCGACCAGTTCGTTGCGCGCGAGCTCGACAGCGTGGACAAGACCCGACGGGTCGCAGAGGTGACGGTCTCCGACGTGGTGGTCCCCGCGAGCAGCCAGCTGACCACGATCTCGACTCCCACCGTGGCGGGGCTGGCCGCGGTGCTCTTCGCCGCAGACGCGGTGGGCGGGTCGCAGTGGTGCGTCCGGACCGCCGCCGAATACGCGAAGGACCGCCGGCAGTTCGGCCGGCCGATCGGGCAGTTCCAAGGCGTGAAGCACCGCTGCGCCAACATGGTCGGCCGCACCGAGCTCGCGCGTGCCGCGACGTGGGATGCGGCGCGCGCCGTCGGCGATGCCGAGACCGAAGGATTCGCGGCCGCCGCGGCGGCCTCGCTGGCGATCGACGGGTACTTCCAGACCGCGAAGGACTGCGTGCAGACCCTCGGCGGCATCGGCTTCACCTGGGAGCACGACGCGCACGTCTACCTCCGGCGCGCGATGGCGACGAGAGCACTGCTCGGTTCGGCGTCGCAGTACCGCGTGACGTCCGCGCAGCTGGCGCTCGGTGGGACGAAGCGCCGGCTCACCTACGACCTGCCACCCGAGGCCGAGGCGCACCGCGACGGCCTCCGCGCGGAGCTGGCCGACTTGAAGCAGCTCGATCCCGCCGAGCAACGCCGACGGGTCGCGGACGAGGGCTTCGTCTCGCCGCAGTGGCCGAGGCCGTGGGGTCGCGACGCCGACGCGCTCGAGCAGCTCGTGATCGACGACGAGTTCCGCCACGCCGGCATGACCCGCCCGAACATCTCGGTCGGGGGCTGGGCGCTCCCGCCACTGATGGTCTACGGCACCGAGGAGCAGCAGCAGCGGTGGATCCCGCCGACGCTGCGGGGCGAGATCGAGTGGTGCCAGCTGTTCAGCGAGCCCGGGGCCGGGTCGGACCTCGCGTCGCTCACGACCCGTGCCGAGCGGGTCGAAGGCGGTTGGCTCGTCAGCGGCCAGAAGGTGTGGACGTCGATGGCCGAGCGCGGCGACTGGGGGATCCTGCTCGCCCGCTCCGACCCCGAGGCGCCGAAGCACGAAGGCATCTCGTTCTTCATGCTCGACATGAAGACCCCCGGGATCGACGTCCGCCCGCTGCGCGAGCTCACCGGAATGGCGATGTTCAACGAGGTGTTCCTCGACGAGGTGTTCGTGCCCGAGGACTGCCTCGTCGGCGCCGAGCACGACGGCTGGCGCGCGACCCGCACATCGCTCGCGAACGAGCGCGTGTCGATGGGGAGTGGAGCGACGCTCGGGTTCGGCATCCGCGCCATCCTCGATCTCGTGCGCGCGCGAACGGTGCTGAGCACGACACCGAGACGCTGGCCGAGGTAGGGGACCTCGTCGCTCGGGGTTACGCGCTCGCAGTGCTCGGGTTCCGGCTCACCCTCTCCGCGCTGACCGGCGCCGACCCGTCGGGATCCGAGGCCTCGGTCAAGAAGCTGCTCGGGGTCGAGCACGACCAGCGCGTGCAGGAGGTCGGGCTCGGCCTGATGGCGGGGGAGGCGACGATCGCGGACGGTCCCGCCGAGCTGGGCCCAGCAGTTCCTCTTCACCCGCTGCCTGACGATCGCCGGCGGCACGAGCGAGATCCAGCGCAACATCATCGCCGAACGCGTCCTCGGCCTCCCGCGAGACCCCTGACCCCGCGCTCCCGCGCTCCGCGCTCCCGCGCCGATTCGGTGTCATCTGAACACGCCAGAGCGTGTCCAACTGACACCCAAAGGTGTCTTCGCATCGCGGAACGCGGCTCCGGCGGTAGCCTCGGGAAGTTGACGTCGGTGTCAGGCGACCGGTAGGAAAGTGAGCGATGGCTGAGCAGAAGATCTTCTTCGAAGATGTCTCCGAGGGAGACGTCGCCCCCGAGTTCTCGCACACGCTGACCCGCACGGACCTCGTCCAGTACGCCGGCGCGTCGGGGGACTTCAACCCGATGCACCACGACGAGGTGAAGGCCCAGGAATCCGGCCTGCCGAGCGTGTTCGGGCACGGCATGTTCACCGCCGGCATCCTCGCCAAGGCCCTCACCGACTACGTCGGCGTCGGCAACCTGCGCAACTACAAGATCCGCTTCACGAAGCAGACCTGGCCCGGCGAGGTCCTCACCACGCACGTCAAGGTCGCGAAGGTGTACTCCGAGGGCAGCGAGTCGCCGCGTCGATCTCGAGTGCAGCGTCACGAACGAATCGGGCGAGCCCAAGCTCACCGGCATCGCCGTCGCGGCGCTTCCTCAGCGCGGCTGAGCGGCGAGCCGATGACCGCGATGCGGTTCGACCTCCCGACCCCGGACCTCGAGACCGAGCCGTTCTGGGATGCGGCCAAGGAAGGCAAGCTCCTCATCAAGCACTGCAACGCGTGCGGGAAGTACCACTTCTACCCGCGCCCGTTCTGCCCGTACTGCTGGAGCGACGACGTCGAGTGGTTCGAGGCGAGCGGTCGCGCCACGCTGTACACGTGGTCGGTCGTGCACCGCAACGACCTCCCACCCTTCCCGGAGTGGCTGCCGTACGTCGCGGCCATCACCGAGCTCGAAGAGGGCCCTCGCATGATCACGAACGTCGTGCAGTGCGACTTCGACGATCTCGAGATCGGCATGGCCCTCGAGGCGGTGTTCCACCCTACGAGCGAGGACGTCACGATCGTCCAGTTCAAGCCGGCCCAGGCGGGCGCGTGACGGCGGACCACGAGTGGAGCTTCCCGTTCGAGGAGCCGCTCCACGAGACGTTTCCCGCGCTCCACGATGCGCAGAGCGCGTGGCTGAGCCAGATCGACTCGCTCGAGGCACCGGACCGCAAGACCCACGAGCTCATCCGGCTCGTCTGCACCGTGATCCTGCGCAACCCGGCCGGGATCCGGCGCCACGCCCGGCTCGCGCGCGAAGTCGGCGCCGAGTGGGACGAGGTGCTCGGCTCGATCATGCTGACCGTCCCCGGGTTCGGGATGCTCGCGGCGGTCGAGGCGATGCCGGTCGCGCGTGAAGGCTTCGAAGCTGCGCAGGCACCGGAAGCGGACTGAGCATGGCCGACACACCCACCGAATCCGCACTCCCGTTCCGGATCCTGCCGCGCCTCACGGACCTCAACCGGGACTTCTGGACGGGGGGCCGGGTCGGCGAGCTGCGCTTCCAGCGCTGCCAGAGCTGTGGCTACTACAACCACCCACCCACGCCGATCTGCCCGATCTGTCACTCCAAGGAGCTGCGCTTCGAAGCGGTCTCGGGCCGGGCCACGCTGTGGACGTTCACGGTCAACTACCAACCGTGGATGCCGGGCCCCGAGCTTCCGTACGTCGTCGCGATCGTGGCCATCCCGGAGCAGGCCGGCCTGCGGTTGACGACGAACCTGGTCGGCGTCGAGCCGGAGAACGTCGAGATCGGCATGGACCTCGAGGTCACGTTCGAGAACTACGACGACGAGGTGTGGATCCCGCTCTTCAAGCCGGTGGAGGGCGCGTGAACATCGACCCGAGCCTGGTCATCGAGCGGCGGGCCATGATCTCCGGCATCGGGCAGTCCGATGTCGGTCGGCGGCTGCACCGGGACCCGCTCGAGCTCACCCTGGACGCCTGTCTCGAGGCGATTGCCGACGCGGGTCTCACCACCGCGGACATCGACGGCGTCGCGACCTATCCCGGGCCGATGGCGCAACCCCCCGGCTTCTCCGGCGCGGGTGTGGTCGACGTGCACGACGCCCTGCGGCTCGAGCTCGGCTGGTGGTCGGGAGGCATCGAGTCCCCGGGCCAGCTCGGGTCGGTGATCAACGCGTGCCTCGCGGTCGCATCCGGGCTCGCGACCCACGTGCTGTGCTTCCGCAGCGTCTACGAAGGCAGCGCCCAGGGTGACAAGGGTCGCGCCGGAGTGATGCCCGGGGGCGACGGCGGGAGTGGCGGCTTCCGGGCCAGCGGGTTCATGGAGTGGACCCTGCCGTTCGCCGCGCCGTCGGCCGCGCAGTGGATCGCGATGATGGCGCAGCGCCACTTCTACGAGTACGGCACGACGCGCGAGCAGCTGGCGCAGATCGCGTTGAACGCCCGCAAGAACGCGGCGTTGAACCCGAAGGCGATCTACCGCGACCCGATGACCATGGAGGACTACCTCGGGATCCGCATGATCACGACCCCGTTCTGCCTCTACGACTGCGACGCACCCTGCGACGGCGCGACCGCGGTGATCGTCTCGCGGGTCGACACGGCCGCGGACCTGCGGAAGCCCGGCATCCAGGTCGAGGCAGTCGGCACGGCGCTTCGCGGCCGGCCGTCGTGGGACCAGTTCGATGACCTCACGACGATGGCGAACCGGGATGCCGGCGCGCAGCTGTGGGGCCGCACGGATCTCAAGCCGTCGGATGTCCAGCTCGCGGAGATGTACGACGGGTTCTCGTTCATCACGATGACGTGGCTCGAAGCGATGGGCTTCTGCGGCAAGGGCGAGTCGGGCGCGTTCGTCGAGGGCGGCGAACGCATCGCCCGTGACGGCGTGCTCCCGCTCAACACGCACGGTGGGCAGCTCTCGGCCGGCCGGCTCCACGGCTACGGCTTCCTCCACGAGGCGTGCACCCAGCTCTGGGGCGAAGCGGGGGAACGCCAGGTAGCCGGCGATCCCGAGGTCGGTGTGGCCGCGGCGGGTGGCGGACCGCTCGCCGGCGCACTGCTGCTGACTCGCCGCCGTTGACGACCGCCGGTAAGTAGCCTCCGCTCGGTGCAGTCCGGGTCCCGTCGATTCTTCGCACTCCTCGGCGTGATCCTCGTGGTCGCGCTCGGCGTGCGCGTCGCGTACGTGTTGGGCGAGGCGCAGAACGACGAGCGGTTCTACGACGCGGCCTACTACGAGCTCCAGGCGCGCGTGATCCTCGATGGCCACGGGTACGTGGATCCGTTCCAGTTCCTTCCCGGCGCGCCACATCGCAGCACCCCCGCGGCGGACCATCCTCCGCTCACGGTCTTCGCGATCATCCCGGCCATGAAGGCCGGCGATGTCCTCGGTCTCGACGCGGAGGACACGCAGCTGCTGATCCGCTTCGAGATCGCGCTCGTCGGGCTCGGGGTGGTGTTCCTGATCGGATTGCTCGCCCGCGAGCTCGCCGGTGATCGCACCGGGCTCATCGCCGCGGCGATCGCGGCCGTCTACCCGTACCTCTGGGTGAACGACGGCCTGATCATGTCCGAGGCATTCGCCGCCGCCGCGGTGACGGGCGCCCTGCTCGTGATGCTGAAGCTGCTCCGCCGACCGTCGATCGGACTCGCCTTCGGGCTCGGCATCATCTGCGGCCTCGCGGCACTCGCTCGCGCCGAGCTGATCCTGCTCGCGCCCTTGCTCGGCCTACCGCTGCTCGTGAGCTTCCGGGCGGTCGCCTGGTCGCGACGGTTCATGATCCTCGGGTCGGTTGCCGTCGGCGCGGTGCTGCTCGTCGGTCCGTGGGTCGTCTACAACCTGTCCCGCTTCGACGAGCCGACGTTCCTGTCCACGAACGACGGCATCGCCATGCTCGTCGTCGAACTGCGACACGTCGTTCTTCGGTCGGTCGACCGGGCTCACGGATCTCGCCGGCTGCATCCCGAAGCGCGCACCCGAGGGTGATCAGTCCGTGGTGTCGCGCATCTACCGCAACCGCGCGTTCGAGTACATGAGCGACCACAAGTCGCGCACGCCGGTCGTCGTCCTCGCGCGGATCGGCCGGGACTGGGGCTTCTACCGACCCGCAGACATGCTCGACTGGAACGAGAACGAGGGCCGGCCGCGATGGGTCACCGGGCTCGGACTGGCCTTCTACTACCCGCTGCTCGCGTTCGCGGTCGGCGGCGTGGTCGTGCTGCGACGCCGGCGCACCCGGCAGTGGCCGCTGCTGATGCCACCACTCATCGTCACGCTCGGAACCGTGCTCGCCTACGGGCAGACCCGCTTCCGGGTTCCCGCGGAACCGAGCCTCGTCGTGCTCGCCGCCGTCGGCATCGCCGCGCTCCTCGCTCGCCGGTGGCCGGAGCCGGGTCGGGGTCCGGATCCGATCACCGATCAGGCCGGGGAGTCGAGCACGATGGCCGCCAGCTCCTCGAGCTGATCGATCGCGCCACCGCGTAGTGCTGCAGGCTGAGCAGGCGCTTGTAGAAGAGATGGATGTCGTGCTCCCACGTGAAGCCGACGCCCCCGAACACCTGGATCGCGCCTCGCCCCGACGTCGTAGAGCGAGTCGGCGGCGAACGCCTGGGCCATGGTCGTGGCGCGATGCCGCTCGCCCGGAGCGGCTGCATCGCACGCCCAACCCGCGTAGTACGCCGACGCTCGCGCCAGCTCGACGGCGCGCAGCATGTCGGCACACAGGTGCTGGACGGCCTGGAACGTCCCGATCGGCACGCCGAACTGTCGGCGCTCCTTGGCGTACTCGACGGCCAGATCGAGTGCGCCTGATGCCGCGCCCACGCCGTCGATCACCATGCCCACGCCCAGCCGGTCGACCGTCTCCGCGATCGCGTCGGTGACGTCACCCTCGCCGATGGCGCGGGCCTCGGCGTCAACCAGGTCCACGGTGGCTTCCTTGCGGGTGCCGTCGACGGTCGGGGTCGGCGTGATCGAGACACCCTGGGTCTCGCGAGTCACGTCGAAACACGCCGAGCCCACCCGCGTGCCGGCGGGCGACGACGAAGATGACGTCGGCATCCGCGGCGTCGGGAACGTGCACCTTGGCCCCGTCGAGGCGCCAGCGGTCACCGTCGGGGATGGCCAGCGTCTCCGGCTCGCGCCAGCGCGCCCGCCGGCCCGGCTCCCACAGCGCGACGGTGCCGATGGTGGCGCCCGACGCGAGCTGGGGGAGGAAGGCGTCCTGATCTCGGCGTGCGCCCGCGAGCGTCACGACGCTGACCGCACCGACCGCGCTGGCGAGGTAGGGCCCGGGGTGCACGAACCGACCCATCGCCTCGAGCACGACGGAGACGTCGACCATTCCCATGCCCGCGCCACCGTGGGACTCCGGGACGAGAAGCCCGAGCACGCCGAGGCCGCCCAACCCTTCCCACACCTTGGCCGTCGTGCCCCGGTCGTCGCCGAGGCGGTCCCGGACGTACGGCGAGATCGGCGCCTGTTCGGCGAGGAAGCGGCTCACCGTCGCGGCGAGCAGCTCCTGATCCTCCGACCGCTCGAAATCCATGGTTCCGAATCCTGACGCTGATGTCAGGTAGGGAAGTTAGCGGCTACCGTTCCGGCCGTGCGACTGCGCTACGGCGACGCCGAAGAAGCCTTCCGGGCCGAGCTCGTGGCCTGGCTCGAGGCGAACCTGCCCCCGCGCGAAGTGCTGAACCGGCCCAAGCGTTCGAGCGCCGACCTCCCCGACTGGGCCCGGGAGTGGCAGCGCACCCTCTTCGACGCCGGCTGGCTCGTTCCCGGCTGGTCGCCCGAGCTGGGTGGGCGCGACGCCAACCCGATGCAGCAGATGATCTACTTCGAGGAGATGTCGCGCCGCGAGATCCCGCGCAGCCTCAACCCGCAGGGCCTCGGCATCATCGCCCCGTCGATCAAGGACTACGGCACCCCCGAACAGCGCGAGAGGTTCCTGCTGCCCACGCTACGGGCCGAGATCGCGTGGTGCCTCGGGATGAGCGAGCCCGCGGCCGGAAGCGACCTCGCGAGCCTGCGCACGCGCGCCGTCCTCGACGGCGACCACTTCGTGGTCAACGGTCAGAAGGTGTGGACGTCGGGCGCGCACCACGCCGACTGGTGCCTCTGCTTCGTGCGGACGGACCCGGACCTCCCGAAGCACAAGGGGATCAGCGCTCTCATCGTCGACATGACGACACCCGGTGTCGAGGCGCGCCCGTTCCCGGAGCTCTCCGAACCGGACTTCCTCGACTTCAACGAGGTGTTCTTCACCGACGCCGAGGTTCCGCGCGCCAACCTGCTCGGCGAGCTCAACGCCGGCTGGCCGATCACCCAGGGATCGCTGGCGCACGAGCGGGCAATGCTCTGGATCGACTACGCGTACAGCCTCGACCGCGCGTCGCGCGCGCTCGTCGAGCTGGGCGACGAGATCGGACCGGACGGCCGTCGGATCGGTGAGGACGCGGTCTACCGCGACGAGGTCGCGAGCGTGGCGATCGACGCGCAGGCGCTGCTGGCGATGGGGTATCGCGGCTTCTCGAAGTTCATGGCCGGAAAGTCTTCGTCCGAGCACTCACTGTTGAAGCTCTTCGGGAGTGAGAGCGTCCAGCGCGCGATGCAGATCGGGTTGGAGGCCGAGGGGATCCGCGGTCTCGACACCACCCGGCTGGGGCCGCAGATGTGGCGCGAGGGCTCATGGGCGCTGCAGTGGATGCGTTCGTTCGGCGGCACGATCCCCGGGGGCACGAGCGAGATCCAACGCAACATCATCGCCGAGCGCGTGCTCGGCTTGCCGCGAGGGCCGAAGCCGTAGCGCACCATCACGCCGACGAAGAGGGGCGACCATGACGGACCGGGTGCTGAGTGACACCGAGGTCGAGAAGATGGAGACCCCGGTGTGGACGCAGGCCAAGGCCGCGATCGACGCGGGCGACCTCGACGGCGCCAAGGTGCTCATCGACCGCGCGGTGGCGCAATGGGCCGGGCTCAAGGACTACTCGATCAACTGGATCACCAGCCTGCTCACCTTCGTGGCCGACGAGCTCGGTGAATCGGCCGTCGAACGCGCGCTGCGCAAGACCGGCGAAGAGTTCGTACGGCCTCGGCGCGACTCGGGGATCGATTGGGGTGCCGTCCCGGCCGCGCAGCGAGCGAAGGTCATCGCCCGAGCCATGCTCGGGAACATGGGCGAGGTCGAGGTCTCCGAGGACGACGAGAAGATCGTCCTCGCGTTCCGCTGCGGTTCGGGCGGGCAGCTGATCGACGACGGCCGGTACGAGGGGGAGCACCCCTACCGAACCCTGCGGGAATCGGCGGGCCGGACGTTCTCGCGCGACGCCCTGCCCGTCTACTGCGCCCACTGCTCGGTCAACAACGAGATGCAACCGGTCGAGTGGGGCACGACGCCGACGAGCGTCGAGTACCCGCCCGAACAGCCCGGGGAACGTTGCATCCATCACGTCTACAAGGACGTCGACGCAGTGCCGGACGAGGCGTACGTCCGTATCGGGAAGGCACCGCCGCGTCCGTCGCGCTGACCTGTCACGATCGCGGGATGGAGATTCGCACGCTCGGCCCGGCGGACGCGGCCATGGTCGTCGCTGCCTCGGATCTCTTCGACGGTCCCGCGACGGAACGGATCGCGCAACGGTTCCTCGACTCGGAGGGCCACTACCTCCTCGTCGCCTACGAAGACGCGGAGCCCGTCGGGTTCGTGAGCGGCGTGGAGATGACTCATCCGGACAAGGGCACGGAGATGTTCCTGTACGAGCTTGCGGTCGCCGAGCCGTACCGTCGACGGCGCATCGGGACCGCGCTCGTGATGACGCTGCGCCAGACCGCGATCGACAACGGGTGCTACGGCATGTGGGTCCTGACCGACGTCGACAACGTCGCGGCCCTGGCCACCTACGCCGGCGCCCGGGCATCGGAACGCTCCACCCACGTCATGCTGACGTGGAGCTTCGAGCCCGACTCAGTGTGACGGCTCTGCGACCAGGGCGCGGATGCCTTCGTCGAGGGTGACCTTGGGCGCCCAGCCCGGGGGCGGGCCGGAGACCATCCAGGGGCGCATCATCTCCCGGGGCGCGCGGCGCGTGCGCCCCACTCGGCGTCGACGTGCAACCCGGAGACCGATTCGAACCGCGCCACCAGGTCACGTAGGTTCAACGTCTCGCCGCCCGACGCGCCGTAGGTCTCGCCCGGTGTCCCGTCCGCGGTCGCGAGAAGTGCGCTCACGGCGTCGTCGACGTGCAGGAGATCGATGAGCTGGGTGCCATCGGTCATCTGGAGCTGCGTGTGCTGGCGCGCGGCGCGCAGCAGGATCGGCAGCAGCTTGGGTCGCGGGTCGCCGGGCCCGTACGTGTCGGTGAGCTCGAGCGTCACGACGGGAAGACCCGCGACCTCCTGGTAGAAGCGGAGGACGTCGGTGAACGCCTGCTTCATCGCGGCGTAGAGCGAGACCGGGCTGTACGGCCGCGCGTCGAAGTGCTGCCACACCGTGCCCGTGTTCACGAAGGTGCACTCGCCGGCCTGGCTGACCGCCTCCGCGAGCGCAGTCCCGAAGCCGACGTTCGCGGTCACCATCGGTTCGATGTCGGCGGGGACGTGGACCCCCCGGAAGGCGGTCGCCAGATGGAAGCAGACCTGGGGCTGGAGGTCGTCCACCAGCCCGATGAGGTCGTCGATCGGCTCCGGGATCGGATGGATCCCGACTCCCGGCAGCAGCGTCGCAGCCGGATCACGGACGAGCGCGTCCACGATCCAGCCGTCGTCGACGAGCCGCCGCACGACGTGGCCGCCGACGAATCCCGTCGCACCCGTCACGAGCGCCCGTCGTGCGCCCGAGTCCGTACCGGTCATCGCCACCGCCGGATCGTACGCAACCTCCCCGCCCGGCCCCGGATCTCGCGGCGGAAGGGGTCAGGAGCGGAGGACCTGGCCGGGGCGGGGGGCTGCCTCGTCGGTGACGGGGGTGCCGTCGACCCGGATGGGGACGCCGTTCACGAGCGTGTGGGTCATGCCCGTGGGTGCGTCCGCGGTCAGGCGCTCGCCGTCGGCGGGGAAGTCGTGGATGCGGCGCAGCGGCCCGGGGGCGACGGTGTCGAGGTCGAAGACGGTGATGTCCGCGGCCATGCCCTCGCGCAGGAGCCCGCGCCCGCCGCCGGCGCGGTCGAGTCCGAACACCGCGGCCGGCTCGCCGGTCAGCTTGTTCACCGCCCGCTCGAGCGAGATCACCTGCTTCTCGCGCACCCAGTTGCCGAGCAGGTCCGTGGGCAGGCACGCGTCGCAGAGCTGGCTGACGTGGGCGCCGGAGTCCGCCAGACCGAGCAGCACACCCTCGCGGCCGAGCAGCCAGGCGATCGCCTCGGGATCGTTGTTGGCGAGCGTCGAACGAAAGCGGGTCTCGAGGTTCTCGTCGAGCGAGATGTCGAGCATGACGTCGATCGGAGTGACGCCGCGCTCGTTCGCGAGCTCGACGACGTTCCGGTCGATGAGCTCGGGGTGCGCAGTGCTCTCCGCGACTTCGAGCGCGTCCCAGTTCGGACGGAGGAAGGCCTTGTTGTTGAGGTCCGCGATCGCCCGCTCGCGCCACGCGGGGTCCGCGTAGCGTTCGAGGCGGACTGCGTCGGGCTCCGCCATCAGCTCCGCGAATGCCGGCGCCATGTTGAACGTGAACGGCTCGCGCAGGTTCATCTGGAACACCAGTGGGCGCACGGAAACCTGCGGCCACACCTGGCCACCTTCCGCACGAGCCGCGTCGTTGGCCGCGATGATGTCCTCGTGCCACGGGAAGCCCTTGATGGTGAGCAACGCGGTCCAGGTGAGCGGGCGTCCGACCTTCTGTTGGATCTCGTGCACGTCGGCGTGCTTGATCCGCTCACCGGGGAGCAGCGCGGCGACGCCCTTGCCGAGATCGTGGAGCGGCGCCAGCAGTGCTTCCAGCTCGGCGCGGTCGGCCAATCGGCTCGGCACGGGGCGACCGCCGTCACCGTTGTGGGTCGCGGACGAGCTCGTCGCGAACCCCATCGCGCCGGCGGTCATCGCGTCGCGCACGACGGCCTGCATGGCCGCGATCTCGTCGCCGGTCGCGTGCTCACGCTCGTAGCCCTCCTCGCCCATCACGAAGAGCCGGACTGCCGTATGACCGACGTACACGCCATAGTTGAGACCGACACCGTGGCGCGCGACCGAGTCGAGGTACTCCGGGAACGTCTCGAAGTCCCAGGGGATCCCGGCTTCGAGGGTCGCGAGGTTCATGTCCTCGACGTGCTGGAGCGTGCGTGCGAGCAGGGCGCGGTGCTCGGGGCGGCAGGGCGCGATCGAGAAGCCGCAGTTCCCGGCCACGACGCTCGTCACGCCGTGGAAGCTCGACGGGGTCAATGCCGGATCCCAGAACACCTGCGCGTCGTAGTGGGAGTGGATGTCGATGAAGCCCGGGCTGACGACCTGCCCGGATGCGTCGAGCTCACGACGGCCGTCGAGCCCGGTGCCGATCCCGCTGATGAGGCCGCCGGTCACCGCCACGTCCGCGCGCCGGCCGGCCGCGCCCGTACCGTCCACCACGGTCCCGCCCCGGATCACCAGGTCTGCGGACATGCCACCCCTCTCAGAGACTGCGCTCACGTTATTACGCCGCGATCATTCCCCCACCCTCTCGGTTTTGGCGCCATCTACACAGCAAATACGGAGGGTAAGTGGCGCCAAAATCGGGGACGGCGGTGGTCGGGCCAACCTTGACGCCCGTGTCAGGTTTGGGCAACGCTCCAGCGCATGGGGGGAAACCTGCCCGAGACCATGCGAGCCGCCGTCTACAAGGGTGATCGGCGGGTCGAGATCGAGCAGTACCCGGTGCCGGAGCTCGGTGCCGACGACGTGCTGCTCGAGGTGAGTCACTGCGGCGTCTGCGGCTCGGACATCCACTTCGTCCTCGAGGGCTGGGGCCGGCCCAACTCCGTGGGGGGCCACGAGTACACCGGGACGGTGGCCGCGGTCGGCGCGAACGTGACCGACTGGTCCGTCGGGGACTCGGTCGTCGGGGGGCCGTCGGTCCGGTGTGGTGAGTGCGAGTACTGCCGGGCGGGCCGTCCGAGCCTCTGTTCGGGTCGGGCCTCGGTCGGTGAGGGCGGCAGCTTCCAGGGCGCGTTCGCCGACTACATGAAGGTCAATGCGGCGGAGCTGCTGCGCCTCCCCGACGGGTTGTCACTGCGCCATGCCGCGCTCACCGAGCCGCTGGCGGTGGCGCTCCACGGCATCTCCCGCGCCGCGGTGCAACCGGGCGAGCGGGTGTTGGTCACTGGCGGCGGGCCCATCGGGACGCTCACGATCGCGGCCCTCGTGCAGCGCGGCGTCACCGACATCGTGCTCAGCGAGCCGGCACCGATCCGGCGCGAGCTCGGCGAACGCCTCGGGGCCCGGAGCATCACACCCGACGAGCTCACGACGCCGCGCTCACCGAACGAGATCGTCGCGGAACCATTCGACGTCGCGCTCGAGTGCTCGGGCCATGCCGCGGCGATGGAACAGTGCCTCGGCCAGCTCCAACGCACCGGGCGGCTGGTGCTCGTCGGTGCGGGAGTCAAGCCACCGCGCTTCGATGCGAACCGCATCCTGCTGAACGAGATCGTGATCACCGGCGCGTTCTGCTACGACGCCGACGGCTTCGAGCGCGCGCTCGACCTGTTGACGGAGCCGAACTTCCCGCGTGACCTGCTGGTCGAACCCGAGGACGTGAGTCTCGGTGGCCTGCTCGGCGCGATCGAGATGCTCGGCGCGGGACAGATCCCGGCGAAGGTCATGATCGCTCCGAAGCGGGACGCATGAGCACGCCGAAGGCCCGCGCGCCGCGGTTCAACCACGTCGCGATGAGCCTGCCGGCCGACCTGCTCGACGAAGCCGGTCGGAAGCAGCTGTGCGACTTCTACGGCGAGGTGTTCGGTTGGGTCGAGCTCCCGACCGAGACGGTCGACCGCAAGAAGCTCGTGTTCGGGGTCCACGCGGTCGAACAGTTCGTGTTCCTGATCGCGGACGAGTCTCCGATGGTCGCGCCGCGTCTCGACCACTTCGGCCTCTCGGTGGGGACCGAAGCCGAGCTGGACGACGTGCTGGCCAAGGCGCAGGCGTACCAGGCGCGTGACGCCCGGGTCGACGTCATCGACAAGAGCACCGAGGATCACGGCATGCTCGCGATCACGTCGATCTACATCGGCTACCTGCTCCCGATGATGGTCGAGATCCAGTACTGGGAGTTCAAGTGAGCGCGCTGCGCTTCGGCGCGTTCGTCCCGCAGGGCTGGAAGCTCGAGTACACCGGCTGGGACGCGGCCGACGCGTGGAACCGGTCGGTCGAGATCGCGCGGCTGGCCGAGCGTTGTGGCTACGACCACCTCTGGGTCTACGACCACGTCGAGACCGTGCCGCGCCGCGAGCCGACGCACTGCTTCGAGGCGTTCACGATGCTCGCGGCCCTCTCGCAGGTGACCGAATCCGCCGAGCTCGGCCAGCTCGTCACCTGCTCGAGCTACCGCAATGCCGGTCTGCTCGCGAAAGAGGCCGCGTGTATCGACGTGTACTCCGGCGGCCGGCTCATCCTCGGGCTCGGCGCGGGTTGGTACAGCCGCGAGTACGCGGCGTACGGCTACGAGTACCCGTCGGATCGCGTGCGGTTGCAGGTGCTCGACGAGACGATCCAGGTGATCCCGCGGCTCTGGTCCGAGGAGTCCGTCTCCTACGACGGCGAGCACCTCCACTTCGACGGCGCGTTCTGCGACCCCAAGCCGATCCGCGCACCGCGCCCGCCGATCTGGGTAGGCGGCGGGGGCGAGAAGGTGACGCTGCGCATCGCCGCGCAGCACGCGGACGCGACCAATTGGCAGGTCGGCCTGGACCAGTTCGTGCACAAGTCCAAGATCCTCGCGGAGCACTGCGAGCGGCTCGGCCGCGACTTCGGCTCGATCGTCCGCACCCACGGCCCGGACTGCCGCCTGTTCGACAACGAGAAGGATCTCGACACCTGGCTCGCTTCGCCCGGTGGTGGGCAGCTCTGGGGGAGAACCCCGCACGAGGACTACCTGCGGGACAACTTCGTCGGCACCGCCGATCAGGTCGCCGAGAAGGTGCAGGGCTACGTCGATGCCGGTTGCTCGGAGTTCGTGCTCTGGTTCCGGGACTTCCCGTCGAGCGAGAGCCTCGAGCGCTTCACCGCCGAGGTCGTGCCGCAGATCCAAAGTTGAATCTCGCTACTAGGATGCGTCGGCCGGTGAGCAGATGAAGATCGATCCTGCCGCGCCCACGCCCGAGGCGCCTCACCCGTCCGCACCTGATTCCGCGGACGGCTCGCGGCCGCGCGCCCTGCTGATCGGCATCGTCGTCGCCGGCGTGCTCGCCGTCGCCGTCGTCCTCCGCTTCGTCACGACATCGGATCTCTGGCTCGACGAAGCCCTCACGGTCAACATCGCGCACGTACCGCTCTCGCAGCTCGAAGATGCCCTGCGCCGGGACGGCGCACCACCGCTCTACTACCTGCTCCTCCACGGCTGGATGGCGTTGTTCGGGACCGGCGACGTGGCGGTCCGCGCGATGTCCGGAGTGCTGGGCGTCGCGATGCTCCCGCTCGCGTACCTGGCCGGCCGCCGGCTCGGTGGGGCGGACCCGTCGCGGCGCCGTTGGGTGGCGTGGGGCGCAGTCCTCGTGGTCGCGTCCTCGCCGTACGCGATCCGCTACTCGACCGAGGCGCGCATGTACATGCTCGCCATGGTGCTGGTGCTCCTCGGGTACCTGGCCATCTGGCGGGCCATCGAACGCCCGACGATCGGCCGGCTCGTCCCCGTCAGCTTGATCACCGCCGCATTGCTCTACACCCAGTACTGGGCCTTCTTCCTCGTCGGTGTCGTCGGTCTCACCCAGCTCTGGATCGTCTGGCGCGGCCGCCGCGACCAGCGCGCGACCGCGTTCAAGGTCATCGTCGCGATTGCGGTCGGGGGCCTGTTGTTCGTGCCGTGGCTGCCCGCCTTCGCCTACCAGATGCAGCACACCGGAACCCCGTGGGACTCGCCGACGAGCCCGCCCACGAACGCGGCGCTCGGCATCATCGACTTTGCGGGCGGCCGCATGATCGAAGGCTGGACCCTGGTCCTCCCACTCGTGCTGCTCGCCATCGTCGCCCTGGTTGGGCGGGCGCACGACCGCTGGCGCATCGACGTCGATCTCCGCACCTTCGCCGGCGTCCGGTGGGAGTGGCTCGTCGGCGTGCTCACCCTGCTCGGGGGCCTGTCGCTCTCGTTCCTCGCGGGAAGCGGATTCCAGTCGCGCTATGCGGCGGTCATGTACCCGCTCTTCGCGCTGACGGTCGCGTTCGGGCTGATCACGATTTCGGACCATCGGGTGCGCTACGGACTCCTCGCCTTCATCGTGCTTGTCGGGTTCATGGGTGGCGCGCGCAACGTCGTCACGAACCGCACGCAGGCCTCCGAGGTCGCGGACCTGATCACGGCAACCTCGGGCAAGGGCGACGTCGTGGGCTACTGCCCCGACCAGCTCGGCCCCGACGTCTCGCGGCTGTTGCCCGCGCGTCTCGCGCTCGGGCAGTACGCGTTTCCGAACTTCGACTCGCCGCGGTTCGTCGACTGGGTCGATTACGAGGACCGGAACACCGCCGCGTCTGCGGACGACTACGCGAAGGGTTTGCTGGAGCGCGCCGGTGATCACAAGGTCTGGTTGGTGTGGTCGACCGGGTACCGCACCTTCGACAACAAGTGCGAGCTGGTCCTCAACTACCTCTCCGAGGCGCGGGGCCAGAACGAGACGCTCGTGCGCCCGAATGACGATCTCTACGAGTTCATGGGCGTCACCCGCTTCGATCCGTGACCCGGCACGGGGTTTGGAATCGGGGGCCGGCGAGTAAGATTCACGGGTGTTCGGCGGTCGCCCGACACGAAATCCGGCGGGGACGAGAACGCATCCTGCGTGGAAGGGGGCACTGTGGCCGCGCCTGAGTCGGTGGTGATCGTCGGGGCCGGGCCGGCCGGACTCACCGCCGCGTACATGCTCTCCAAGGAGGGTGTGACCGCCACCGTGCTCGAGGCGGACTCGGTCGTGGGCGGGATCAGCCGTACCGTCGAACGAGACGGGTGGCGCTTCGACATCGGCGGCCACCGCTTCTTCACCAAGGTCACCCCGGTGGACGACCTGTGGTTCGAGATCCTGGGCGCGGACGAGTTCCTGGCCCGGCCGCGCATGAGTCGGATCCTGTACCGGGGAAAGCTCTACGACTACCCGCTCGTGCCGATGAACGCGTTGCGGAACCTCGGCTTCGTCGAGGCCACCCGTTGCATCGGCTCGTACGCGGCCGCCCGGGTCCGGCCGCCGAAGGACCAGACGCACTTCGAGGGCTTTCTCGTGTCGCGCTTCGGCTGGCGGCTGTACCAGCACTTCTTCAAGACCTACACCGAGAAGCTGTGGGGGGTGCCCGCGACGGAGATCACCGCGGACTTCGGCGCGCAGCGGGTCAAGAACCTCTCGCTGATGCGGGCGGGCGTCGACGCCCTCACCCCGAAGCAGCTGAAGCACCGGAAGGGCCGGGGCCAACAGGTCACGAGCCTGATCGAGTCCTTCAACTACCCGAAGTACGGCCCGGGCCAGATGTGGGAGAAGGCGGCCGACATCGTGAGCGATGCCGGGACCAAGATCATCTTCGACGCCGCGGTGACCACCGTGCACCTCGAAGGCGGTCGCGCGATCGCGGTGACCGCCGAGACGAACGGGGTGCCGACGCGCTACGAGTGCTCGCACGTCATCTCGTCGATGCCGATGGGCGCGTTGCTCAAGGGCATGGATCCGCCGCCACCGCCCGCGGTCGTGGCTGCTGCGGAAGGCCTGACGTACCGCGACTTCATCACCGTCGCGCTTGTAGTTCCCCAGGAGTACTCCTTCCCGGACAACTGGATCTACATCCACGACCCGGGGGTCGGGGTCGGGCGCATCCAGAACTTCGGCTCCTGGTCGCCGTACCTGGTGAAGGAGGGCCGGGCCTGTCTCGGGCTCGAGTTCTTCGTCAACGAGGGTGACTCGATGTGGACGAAGCCGGACGAGGAGCTCGTCGACCAGGCCAAGCGTGAGCTCGAGCACCTCGGGCTCGGCGACGCCTCGAAGGTGGAGACGGGTTACGTGGTCCGGATGCCCAAGGCGTATCCGGTGTACGACGAGCACTACGAGCGGAATGTCGACACGATGCGCCGATTCATCGCCGAGAGCTGCCCGAACGTGTACCCCGTCGGCCGCAACGGGATGCACCGCTACAACAACCAGGACCACTCGATGTACACCGCGATGCTGTCGGTCGAGAACATCTTCGGGGCCGATCACGACGTATGGTCGGTGAACGTCGAGGAGGAGTACCACGAGGTGGCGGTGTCCGAGGGTCCCAATCGTCCGAGCGGTCAGCTCCCGGGCACCGCGACGGGCACCGGTCGGGACGCCCCGATCCTGCCGCGCGAAGCCATCGAGGCCGCGGCGGCGGCTCGTCGCGAGGGCGGTGGCACATGACCCGCGTGCTCGTGTGCACCCCGACGTACAACGAGGCCACCAACATCTCGGAGCTGCTGCACCGGGTGCGTGAAGCGCTGCCGGAAGCGGACGTTCTCGTCCTCGACGACAACAGCCCGGACGGTACCGCGGACGTCGCCGAGAAGGTGGCCGCCGAGGTGGGCTTCGTCGAGGTGCTGCGCCGGCCCGACAAGCGGGGTCTCGGTGATGCGTACCGAGCCGGGTTCGCGGTCGGCATCGCGCGCGACTACGACGTCATCGTGCAGATCGACGCCGACCTGTCGCACGATCCCGCGGTGCTTCCCGATCTCGTCCGCGCGCTGGAGGACGGGGCAGACCTCGCGATCGGCTCACGCTACGTCCCGGGTGGATCGACGCCGTTCTGGCCCTGGCGCCGGCGCGCGCTGTCGCGTTACGGGAACCTCTACGCCGGCTTCATGCTGCGCACACACGTGCACGACAACTCTGCGGGCTACCGAGCGTTCAAGACGACGACGCTCAAGTCGGTCGAGTACCAGACCACTCGGGCGAAGGGCTACGGGTTCCAGCTCGAGCTGACGTACCGGGTGTCGCGCTGGGGCGGGCGGGTCGACGAGGTCCCGATCACCTTCACCGACCGGGTGCGCGGCACCTCGAAGATGTCGCTCAGCGTCATGATGGAAGAGATGATCCTGATGAGCTGGTGGGGGCTGCGGGATCGAGTTCGGTCCCGGCGGCGGCGCCCCGAGCGTCACTAGCGGCCGGGGAGCCGGGGCTTCGTGGTCCCGGACGGGCACGGCTCGCCGGCCGGGCGGCGCGTGAACAGCTCGTAGAGCGGATCCCCGGTGCGGTGGACCCCCCATGTGCCGACCAGGCAGAAGTCGTCGACCAGAACGTGGTTCGCCGCGTCGGAGCCGAGCTGTCGCGAGTCGTTGGGCTCGCTCCAGTCGTTCCACGCGCCGGAGAGGATCGCGACGTCGGCGGAGCGCAGATCCGCGGCCAGACCCGAACCCTTGGCGTTCGCAACCCCGGGATCCATCTCGATGTACCGGGTGGCCGGTGGCAGCTCGGGGAGCAGGTAGTAGAGGTAGGCCTCCGAGAGCGGGGTCTTGCGGAGATCCGTCGTGCCGACGAACAACCGGTCTCCCGGCTTCGTGACCTTCGGAACCTCTTCGAGCAGGCCGCGGGCGGCCTCCGCGACTTCGAGCCGGCCGTAGTAGAAGATCCGCCCGTCGTGCTCGATCTTGAACACCAGCCGGTGCCGCCCGAACGTCTGCGCGACGTAGTCGGTATAGGCCCACGCTGTGAACTGCGGCACGGCGAGGACGATCGCGAGCACCACGACCGCGCCGCTGAGGAACGCGCGACGGCGGTACGTCCACCGGGTCGACCGGGCACGGACGAGCTCGAGGATCGCGACCGGGAGGAACGCGAACGGCACGCAGCTCACCCAGGCGAAGTGCGCGGAGTCCACTCGCTGCATCGCCTGGGGAACCATTCCCGCGCCGAAGAGTGCGACCGCGAGCAGCACCCGGGCCTGGAAACGGGTGCGGTCGCGCCGGACGGCCCAGATCGCGACGGCGAGAAGGAACGCGACGGACGCGAGCAGCGAGAAGAACCAGACCGTGAGCTGCGCCGGCTGGGGGAGAGCCGGAAGGGGCCAGTGGCCCGGCATGATGGCCCCGGACTTCTGCAGGAACCCGTCGAAGTGGCCCCACGGTGGTGGCACCGGCAGCCGGCGCCCGCCCCGCAGGTCGAAGACGGGCTGGAGCACCATGCCCTCGAACACGTTGCCGAAGCCGGCCATGGCGATGTGCACGAGGTAACCCGCGACGCCGATGCCGAACCCGATGCCGAGGCGAACCTTGTAGCGGCGGTCGGTGCCCCACCAGGCGGCGAGCAGGCCGAGACCGACGGCGATGACGAGGTCCAGCCGGTAGAGCAGCGCAAAGCCCGAGACGATCCCGCCGAGGAGCGCCCAGCGCAGCGCGTTCTCAGGGCGGCGGGCGAAGTGGCGACGGCCGACGAGTGCCGCCAGGAGGCCGAGCAGCCCGAGTGCGACGCCTCCGTCCCAGGCGAGCGCGGTGAGACCGATCGGCGGAACGATGATCACGAGCGCGATCACGGCGCAGATCACCGCGATCGTGCGGCCCCAGAACCGCGCCAACCCGTAGATGCCGAGCACGATGCCGATCTGTTGCAGCAGCGCGAACAGCCGCTCGACCACGAGCTGGGTCCCGAAGATCTTGTAGACGCCGGCGAGCACCCAGAGGCTGCCGGGGCCGTAGAGGTGCAGGAAGTCGACGTTGGGAATGTCGCCGGCCAGCACCCGTTCCGGGAAGACGAGCATGAAGCCCTCTTCCATCGGCGGTCCCTGGGCGCGGAGCAGGCCTCGCAGCGGGAGGAGGAAGAAGACCGCGAGGATCAGGAACGCGAGGACGTCCTTCTGGCGCGAGCTGAGCTGGACCGACTTGGTTCCGAGGCTCACGACGCAGGGACGGGCGCGGCGGCGCTCGCTTCGAGCACTGAGCCCTCATCCGCCGGTTCCGCGGTGAGGTGGCGGCGGCCGAAGAGCAGCGCCAGCCCGTAGAGCAGCGCCACCAGGATCAGCAGGGCCCGGTAGCCCGTGATGAGCGCCATGTATTCGAGGATCCCGCCCACCATGGCCCCGAGCAGGTTCGCCCCGAAGGCGGTCGCGGAGGACGCGACGGCCTTGAACCGCTGCGTGAAGATCAGGTTGGCGAAGAAGATCGGCAGGAACGCCAGCGTCGAGGCAACGATGAAGCGGGGGACGGTCGACAACGAGAGCAGGTTGTCCGGAGGAACCACCCACGCCAGGACGAGCGATGCCAACAGGAGCAGGTAGAGCCGCGCGGGATGCTTGAACGTGATCCGCTTCGAGACCGCGACCGCGACGAGGACGCTGAGCAGCACCCCGAGGAAGACGAGCGCGTTGACGAACCACGTCGTCCCGAAGAGCAGCGCGAACTGCACCACGTTCTTGGTCTCGAGCAACAAGAACGCCGCGCCCATGAAGAAGAGATCGGTGAAGCGGAACATCGCGCCGACCTCCTTCTTCACGCCCCGTTGCCACGGGTAGAGCGCGAGGAGGATGAGCCCGATCGATGCCGCGAGGATCAGAGCCATCGTGTACGTGTAGAGGCTCGGGATGGTGCGGGTCCGGAGGTAGGCGAACGGGTGGTCGTCGGTTGCGGGCTGCGTGATCTTGCCCGCAGGGATCCACGTTCCGTTCGGCCCGCAGTTTGCGGCGGCGCGTTCCTTGCCGACGACGAGCACCGCGAGGTCCACCTTCGGGCCGAGCCCGATGACGCACGGGTCGTGGCCGAACACGTCGCGCGGAGTTCCCGCATACCGGTCGATCAGCCAGCCTTCGCGGTAGTAGTTGTAGAGCGAGAACACCCCGTTCGGCTTGAGGTGGTCGCGCGCGGCCTCGAACGCTTCCTTGGTGAAGAGGTAGCTCTCGAGCCGGAGCGCGGAGTTTCCCGACACCAGCGTGAGGGAGTCGGGGAGCGCGAACGCGATGAGGTCGTACTTCTTGTCCGTGCCCTCGAGGTACGCGCGACCGTCGCCGATGTGGGCGGAGACCTTCGGGCTGGAGTACGGCCGGTCCGGGTGATGGGACTTGCCGAGGTCGTAGAGCCGCGGGTCGATCTCGACCGCGTCGACGTGCTTCGCGCCGCGGCTCAGCGCGACGGAGACGTCGTTGCCACCTCCCGCACCGATGACGAGCACGTCGTCGATCTTCTTGTTCTTGATCGAGTCGTAGGTCAGGTTGTACAGCGGGTTGGTCTCGCCCTTCGGACCGACCGCGGGGAAGTAGGCCTGGTGGGGCAACCCGTTCACGTTCACGAGCAAGGCGCCCGGGATCTGCTGGGAGGGAGTGGTCTCGATCTTGTAGTACGGCGACCAGCTCGTACCGACACTGAAGGTCTCGAGCGCGAGCACCACGATGATCAGCGCACCGCCACCGAGCTGCAGCGCCCCGGTCAGGCTCACGCGCGGCGCCTCGAGCACCAGCATGACGGCGACCGCGATGATTCCCCAGGCCAGCGGCGGGGCCCGGAGGAACGAGAGTGCGGAGAAGCCGATGATCCCGAGGACGCTGCCGATGAGGTCGAGCTTGTAGGCCTGGAGCGGTTCGAACTTCACGAACGTGCGGGCCACGCCCTGGGCGATGCAGGCCATCACCGCGGCGACGACGACGAAGACGACCGTGAGCACCAGCTCGCGGGGCGGTCCGGACGTCTGGAGACTGCCGAAGTACAGGAACTCGCCCCCGCCACTGTTGTTGATCTCGACCGGGAAGAACCGCACGAACGCGACCAGTGCGCCCAGCGCGACGGGCGCGCAGGGCCAGAGATCAGGGCGGCGCTCGCCCCGGAGGAATCCGAGGCCGATGCCGAGGAAGCTGCCGAGGAGCACGAAGTTCGAGAAGTAGGACAGGTAGATGACGTTCGAGCCGGCCCAGCGAATGAGCGCGAGCTCGACGAAGAGCATCACGAAGCTCAGCAGAATCAGGCGCGTGCGATCACCGAACATGCTGCGGGACATAGCCGTGGGACGCTACCAGGGCCCCTCGCGTCCCACCACGCGAGGTGGGCCGGCGAACGCGGGCAGTCCGAACCGGGTCGGCATCAGCCGATGGTTCCCGATTTCTGCGATTCGAATCCCGCCGCCCGGCGGTCCTTGAACCAGTCGTAGGCCGTGTCCAGGGTGAGCGCCGAGACACTCGCGATGACGACCTCGGCCGGGAGCCGGAACCGCACCGATCCGTACGCGAAGAGTGCGATCGCGGTGACGAGCACGAGCTGTGAGAGGAGCGGGATCAGCGACAGCCCGCGCCGGTGCACCAGGAAGAATCCCGGGATCGTCAGAACGCCGAGCACCCAGTACGAGACGAGACCGGCGCGTGCGCCCCAGAGGGGGCGGCCTTCGAACTGGGTGAACGCGGCGTTCTCCCACGGCCGGTAGAGCTCCCACACCCGACCGAGTCGTGCCGCGAGGACGGCCGGGACCCGCGCCGCGTGGTCGCGCATGTAGCGCACGCCGCGATCCTTCGATGCGATCGCTCGCTGGGACTCGTCCCCCTTGGAGCCGGGGTCGCAGTTGTAGTACCAGAAGCCGATGAGCTGGCCGTGGTAGGTCTCGTCGCAGTTCGAGACGGCGAGCACCCCGTAGCTGTTCGTGGACAGGACGACCGGCTCCTTGAACGTCGTCATGTTCCGGATCACCCACGGCGAGATCACGACGACGGTGGCGACGCCGGCGAGCACGAGCAGGAGGAACCGGCGTGACCAGGTCAGGTCCTTCGTCAGCAGGATGAGCGGGACCGCCAGGAAGACGCCGAGCATGACCGCTTCGCCCCGGACCAGGGTCGCCAGCGCGATCCCTCCGCCGAGCAGCAGTGCGGACGCGACGCTTGGTTTGTCGCGGAACCGGTAGGCGGCGAGGATCGTCAGCCCGATCATCAGGGCAAACATGTCCTCGGACAGCACCAGCCCGTCGACGAGCCAGAAGTTCGGGTACGCCGCGGCGATCACCGCGGCGATGAGGCCGACCCGCGGCCCACCGAGCCGGCGCCCGATGAGACCGATCACCAGCACGGTCCCCGCGCCGATCACGCACGACGCGAGCTTGTGGGCCATGTAGCTCTGGCCGCCGAACCACGACACGATGGAGAGCGCGATCGAGTACAGCGGCGGGTGTTGCGCCGTCGGTTGGATCAGCGAGTGAAGTGTCTGCCACGCGAACGGGTCGGCGAAGCCATGCCCGTCGGCGAGCAGGTTCGCCTGCGCGTGGTAGTAGAACGGGTCGCCGCCGGTCCCGTCGGGTGTGCCGATCACTGCGACGTAGAAGAAGCGCCACGCGAGACCGATCGCGACGATGATCCCGAGACCGGGCCAGAACCAGGTTGCGGTCTGCGCGGGGGAGTGGACCGGAACCGGCGTGTCCGCGGGCGCCGCCGTGGAACCGGACATGGGGCCGAAAGTTAGCAGCCAGGCCTCCGTATACTCCGGCAGGTGGCGACCTCTGACGTTGACGCAGCCGGGGTCGCACCCACCTCCGCGGCGGACTCGAACGGCGATGAAGCGGCGGTTCGCTCGCGTCGGCTCGGGAGCCCGTGGGTGCTCGTCGCGGTGGCCGTGGCGATCGCGATCCCGTTCGTCGTCGCGCTCATCGCGCTCGCGGAGCCCACCTGGTACCCGACCCTCGATCTCGCCCACACATCGCTTCGCGTCCGTGACGTCTTCAGCAGTGACCCTCCCCTGGTCGGCCTGCCGGGACGCATCGGCTCGCTCGGCAAGCAGGGAAGTCACCCCGGCCCACTGAGCTTCTGGGCGCTGGCGCCGCTGTCCAAGCTGTTCGGCGGGAGCACCTGGGCGCTCCAGGCGGCGACCGCATCCCTCAACGTCATCGCCGTGTTCCTGACCCTGTGGATGGCCCGGCGCCGCGGTGGCACCCCGGTCCTGCTCGGAGTCGGGGCCGCAGCGGCGGTCCTGCTCGCGTTCTACGGCCCGGACATCCTGACGCAGGCCTGGAACCCGTACCTGCCGGTGATGTGGTGGTTCACCTTTCTCATCGCGGTGTGGTCCGTCTGGTGCGACGACTTCGTCGCGCTCCCGGTCCTGGTCTTCTCGGCCAGCTTCTGCCTGCAGACGCACATCTCGTACGCGGGGCTCGCGGGCGTCCTGTGTGCGCTGACCGCCGTCTGGCTCGCCTGGTCGCTGCGCAAGCGCTGGTCGGATCGCGGCGCGCGGCGCGCGCTCCTCGGCTGGATCGGCGTGAGCGCCGCGTTCGGGATCCTGTTGTGGCTCCCGCCGGTGATCCAGCAGCTGACCGGTGAGAACGGGAACCTCCGGATCCTCTACGGGCATTTCACCGATCCCCCCGAGGAGGCGGTCGGGTTCGGGGTCGGGCTCAAGGTCATGCTCGTGCACCTGAACCCCTGGCGCCTGATCTCGCAACACGACGCGATGTACGGGGCGACGCTGCCGGGCGCCCTGTTCGCGATCGCGTGGGCTGGAGGGGCGGCGGTGGCGTGGCGGTTCCGGGACCGCGCCGCCGCGCTGGTGCGCCTGGATCTCGTCGTCGGCATCGCAATGGTGCTCGCGTTCATCTCCGCGAGCCGGATCTTCGGGTTCCTCTGGTTCTACCTGGTGCTGTGGTCGTGGAGCGTCACCGTGTTGATGCTCGTCACCATCGGTTGGTCGATCGCGCTCGCCGTCGGAGCGCGCGCGTCGAAGCAGACGCGAGCCTCGTTGGCCGCCGTCGGGCTCGGCGCGGTCGCGATCGTCATGATCGTGGCGCTGGCGTCGTTCACCGCCGAGTCGGCCGACGCAGAATCGCCGGACCCCGGTCTCTCCGCGATGCTGCGCATCCTGGTGCCGCCCGCGGCGGCTCGGCTCGACTCCGCCGACGCCCCGGGCGGCGGTCCGAGCGGCAAGTACCTCGTCACGTGGACGGATCCCGTGAGCATCGGAGCGGCCGGCTTCGGGCTGGTCGACGCGCTCGACCGGCGCGGGTTCGACGTCGGGGTCGGACCAGAGTTCGCGTCGAGCATGACGAGAGGCCGTTCGTTCTCCCGGAACGAGGCGACCGGCGAGATCCATCTCGCGATCGGCCCCAAGGCGATCGCGGAGTGGCGCGCGAAGCCGGCCGCGGTTGAGCTCGCGTCCGAACGTCCGAGCCGGGCCGATCGGGCCGAGTACCAGCGGCTGCGGGCCAGGGCGATCCGGGAGCTGCGCGCGGCCGGCCTCCCGGCACTGATCCCCGTCCTCGACGACAGCCTGTTCATGGCGAGCATCCAGACCCGCATCCCGGACGACGCGCGCGCGACCATCGAGCAGATGCTCGACCTGCGTCAGCCCGCGGCGATCTTCGTCGAGCCCACCGACGGGACCTGACGCAACCGGTCAGGTCGGGTGGGGCGAGGCGCGCCGGCCCAGCCGCTTGAGCTTCAACATCGGACGTTCGACCGCGAACCAGCTCACCGACGCGGACGCGGTCGTGAGTGCGAGCACCGCGAGCAGGAACGCGAAGAACGGGACGCTGAGGTAGGCCGAGGTGTGCCACGCGAACGGCACGTCGCCCGAATAGACCGTGAACGTCTTGAGCGACGTCCACGAGAGGTAGCGGTCGATCCAGGGCTCGTGCCAGAGGTAGATCCCGTAGGAGATGACCCCGAGGTAGACCATGACCCGGGTGGTGAGGAACCTCCGGATGAGGCTGCTGTCGCGGTGCTGCGGCCCGAACACCGCCGGCAGCACGAGGAGTCCCGCGGTCAGCCCGTACAGGTAGTGCTGACCCCACAGGAGGTGCAGCGGGATCGCGGGCGTCGTGTGCGGGAGGCCGATGCCCGCGGAGACCAACCAGAAGCTGGCGACCGCGAGCAGCCAGCAGACCGCAGGTGCCCACGGACGGTCCAGGCGCAGGGGAGTGGCCCGGTGAAGCTCTCGCACCGCGACGCTGCCGACCGCGAGCAGCATTCCGACCGCGAAGAGATCCAACCACCACGGGAGCCAGAGCTTGAGCTGGCCGATGCGGCCGTCGGAGAAGCCGGCGCTGAGCACGAACGCCTTCCACGCGACGGAGATCAGCACGAGGAGGGCGATCCCGAGGACTTCGCGCCGCAGCCGACCCTCGGGAGTGGTCGCCCGCCGCCGCGAGACGAGGAAGGCCCAGACGGGGACCAGCACGTAGAACGCGATCTCGGTCGAGAGCGTCCAGGACTGGAGCAGCGGTCCGAACGCGTACCCGGCGAAGTAGATGTTCATCAGGCTGTAGTAGAGGACGAACGTCTTGAGCGAAGGGATCGACTTGTCGGCGAAGAGGTACACGACGACCGTGAGCACGAGCCAGTACGCCGGATAGATGCGAAGGAAGCGACGCCACCAGAACGGCCCCGCGGCGGGTCGCGGCCGCTCGTGCAGGTGCGCCATGACGAACGGCCGGTACAGCAGGAATCCCGAGAGCACGAAGAAGACCGCGACGCCGCCGTCCATGCGGGCGAAGAAGACCCCGAGGATGTTGGCAGAGTTCGCACCGCTGGCGAACGCGACGTGGACCAGCACGATGGACAGCGCGGCCAGCGCGCGCAGGCCGTCGAAACACGGGAAATGGCCGTCGGTGGCGGCGGGCTCGGGCCGTCGTCGCTCCAGGGGTTCCGTGGCCATCGGGCCGGAGCCTAGGGCCGGGTTGGTGAAAGACGGTGGTGTCAACTAAGCAAGCGCGCATGTCGGATGAGCCTGCGAACTCCGTGACCCACGCGCCGGCAGCCCCGGTGGCCGTCGTCACCGGGGCCTCGGGTTGGCTCGGCACGAACCTCGTGCGCGAGCTGGTGACGACCCGGGAGCGAGTGCGCTGCCTGATCCACACGGCAGACGAAGCGCCGCTGCTCGAGCTGCTGAGCCCCAAGATCGAGGTCGTCGTCGGCGACGTCCGGGATCCGGTCGCCGCCGAC
The DNA here is from genome assembly GCA_963770095.1 of uncultured Acidimicrobiia bacterium. GTDB lineage: Bacteria > Actinomycetota > Acidimicrobiia > IMCC26256 > JAENVU01 > Chersky-806. Next base: position 344,959 of record CAVYOO010000002.1, on the reverse strand, counting down.
CGGCTGTTCGACGGGGTCGACGGGGCGGCGGTGTTCCACGCGGCAGCGGTGATCCATCCCCGCAAGCACACGCGGGAGTTCTTCGACGTCAACGTCGGTGGCACCGAGATGGTCATCGACCGCGCCCGGCGGGCCCACACGACCCGGTTCGTGCACGTGTCGTCCAACTCACCGTTCGGTGCGAACGCCAAGCCGCAGGACCGGTTCACCGAGGACGCGCCCTACAACCCGTACATGGGATACGGGAGCTCGAAGCTCGAGGCCGAGCAGCTGGTGCAGCGCAGCCACGACCGCGGCGACGTCGAGACGGTGATCGTCCGCGCGCCGTGGTTCTACGGCCCGTTCCAGCCCGCGCGTCAGACGCAGTGGTTCGCCGCCGTGCGGCGGGGCCGGTTCCCACTCGTCGGCCCGGGCACCCAGCAGCGTTCGATGGCGTTCACCGACAACCTGGTCGCCGGACTGCTTCTGGCCGAGACCGCGACGGCGGCGCCGGGGCGCGCGTACTGGATCGCCGATGCGGAACCCTACGAGCTGGCCGAGATCCTGGCCCAGGTGCGCGCGGCACTCGCCGCCGAGGGTCTGTCGGTCTCGGGTGGCCAACCGAAGCTCCCGGCGCTGGCCGGCGAGATCGCGGCGCGCCTCGACGGCCTGTTGCAGAGCCGCGGGAAGTACGTGCAGGCACTGCACGTGCTCGGAGAGCTCAAGGACACGATCGCGTGTGACATCAGCCGGGCGCGCCGCGAGCTCGGGTACGACCCGCAGGTGAGCCTGTTCGAGGGCATGCGGGCAAGCGTCCGCTGGTGCCTCGACCGCGGGTTGCCGATCTGATGGCTCGGAGTCTGTTGATCACCGGCGGGAGCGGCTACTTCGGCAGTGTCCTCGTCGACCAGGCCATCGCCCGGGGTGAGCGCGTCCGCATCTTCGACATCAACCCGCCGGCCGAGCCCAACGATGCGGTGGAGTTCATGCAGGGCGACGTTCGCGACCGGGATTCGGTGCGGAAGGCGTGCGAAGGCATCGACGCCGTGCTGCACAACGTCGCGCAGGTCCCCTTGGCGAAGGACAAGGACCTGTTCTGGTCGGTCAACGTGGTCGGAACCGCGAACGTCCTGCTCGCGGCGCGTGACGTGGGGGTCGCGAAGGTCGTGCACACGTCCTCCAGTGCGGTGTTCGGGATCCCCGAGCACAATCCGGTGACGGAGGAGACGCGGCCCAAGCCGCTCGAGGACTACGGCCGGGCGAAGTTGCAGGCCGAGCTGCTCTGCCAGGAGGCGAACGCGACCGGCGCGGACGTCACGATCATCCGGCCCCGCACGATCCTGGGTCACGGCCGGCTCGGGATCATGGCGATCCTGTTCGAGTTCGTCGCCGACGGTGCGCCGGTGTTCGTGTTCGGCCGGGGCGACAACCGTTACCAGTTCGTGCACTCCAACGACCTGGCCGACGTGTGCCTGCGGGCCGCGGCGCGCCCGGGGCCCGCGGTCTACAACATCGGCGCCCAGGATTTCGGCACGATGCGCGACACGCTCCAGGCGCTCGTGGACCACGCGGGGACCGGATCGAGGGTCCGGTCGTTGCCCATCGGGCCCGCCCGGGCCGCGATGCAGGCGGTCGCGAACGCCGGGCTGGCGCCGTTCGCGCCGTACCACTGGATGCTCTACGGCGAGTCGCTGTGGTTCGACGTCACGAAGGCCCGGACGGAGCTCGGCTGGGAGCCGCGGCACTCGAACGCGGCGATGGTCATCGAGTCCTACGAGTGGTTCCTCGCGCACCGCCACGAGCTCGGCGGCCGCACCGGCTCCGAGCACCAGTCCGCCGCCCGCCTCGGCGCCCTCAAGCTCATCAAACGCCTCCCCTGACCCCACCCCTCCACGTTTTGGCGCCATTTACACGCGCTATGCGCGCTGCAAGTGGCGCCAAAATCGGGGTTAGAGGTCGAGGTGCATGTGGGTCGCGGGGCCGAAGCGGGTTGGCGCGATGCCGTCGGTGACGAACCCGAGCGCCCGGTAGAACTCGAGCGCGGCCGGGTTCGCGGTCACGTCGATCCGGGTCAGGCCGCCGGCGCGGGCAATCGCGACCGCGTCATCGACGAGCATCCGGCCGATGCCGCAGCGCATGCGCTCCGGCTCGACGAACAGTCCGTCGAGCTCACCGGTGTGATCTGTGCCGGGGACTACGGTCGCGAAGCCGACCGGTACGTCGTCAGCGTCCGGGGCGACGCGCACCAACCCGCGCTCGACGAACTCCGCCGGGAGCTCGATCGCGTCGGGGTGCGCGAGCAGCTGCTCGCGGTACAGCTCCGAGTCCAACGAGGAGCGCCGCTGCAGCTCGACGAGCACCCCGATCTCATCCATCCGCCCGTCCCGCACCCGAAGATCTCGTTTTGGCGCCACGTACCCACCGTAGAGGTGGGTAAACGACGCCAAAACCCAGTGGGGGTCAGAGGTGGGAGAGGAACTCGTCGGCGTTGCGGGCGGCGATGGTCATGATCGCGGCCTGGGGGTTCACGCCGGGTGCGTCGGGGAGCAGGGACGCGTCGTTGATGCGGAGGTTCCGGTACCCCCACACCCGCCCGAAGCTGTCGGCGCCGGTCCGGCTCTGGTCGTCACCCATCCGCACGGTCGAGGTCAGGTGCACCGTCATGAGGTTCGCGCTGGTCGGGGTGAACGCGTCCCACCAGTCGACGAGATCCTCCGCCTTGCGGGCAACCGGACCACCCGCGATGGAGGGGTACAGCTCGGTGGCGCCGGCAGCCAGGAGCACCTCGCCGAGGTGCAGCAGTCCACGGGCCAGCCGGCTCTGGTCCGCGTCGGTCATGTGGTAGGTGACGAGGGGTGCGCGCAGCCCGGGGAGCGCGGTGACTCGCCCGCTACCGTCGCTGCGGATCGCCGCGTAGTAGACGACGACGTCCTCCCAGGCCGCGAGCGCGTCGGCGTAGTCGCCCGAGGAGTCTGCGAGGGCCAGCGCGACGTGCCCACGCCGGCTGGCGGAACCGCCGATGGTCAGGAACGGCGCGAACTCGGTGACGCGGTGCATCGGGACGTCGCCGTGGTCGTACGCACGCGGGAACCGCGCCGCGACCTTGATGGTGGGGTGGAACTTCAGGCCGTTGCCGATCTGGGACCGGATGCCGCTGTGCTGGAGCAGCGCCGGCGTCTGGATCGCGCCGCCGCACACGAAGACGTGGTCCGCGTGGATGGTGACGTCCTCGGTCGTGCCGTCGGGCCGCGTACGCTGGCACCGGACCCCGACGATGCGGTCGTCGCGCTTGAGCAAGCGTGCGACGCGGCATTCGGCGATGACCTGCGCACCGGCCTCGACCGCGCGCGGCACCATGGTTCGGGCCATCGTCTGCTTCACGCCCCGCCCGGCGGTGTCGTACTTGAACACCCGGGCGAACTCGACCGCCCGCCACCCGAGCTTCGCGGCACCGCGCTCGAGGACCGCCGAGGAGGGTGGGGGCGCCCCGGGAAGCTTGGACACCGAGAGCTCGTTCTCGACCAGGTCCGAGTAGCGGTCGAGCACCTCGGGGGTGAACTCGGCGATGCGATAGGTCTTGCGCCATTCGTCGGCGAGCTCGGACGGCAGCCGGTGGTAGAGGCCGCTGTTGATCTCGGTGCTCCCGCCGACGCACCGGCCCTCGGCGTAGGCGATCCCCGGCGTGCCGAGCGCGGCGGACGCGCCCTGGTGCCGGTACTTCAGCACCAGCTCGTCGAGCGAGAACGGCTCGACCGCGTCCGGGTCGATCCACGGACCTTCCTCGACGACCATGACCGACCGGCCGGCGCGCGCCAGCGTGGCGGCGGTGACCGCGCCACCGGCGCCGGACCCGATGATGAGGACTTCGGTCTCGAGCACCGTCGTCATGAGGTGGCTTCGGCGCTCTCGGTCGTGAGCTCTTCGTTCCCGAAGATCACGAGGGATGAGAGGAGCCGGACGTACTGGCGGATGAGACCGATCCGGCTCTGCTCCCAAGCCTCGATGCGATCTGCGAAGTCCCGCGGCGGGCCGATTCGCCGGGCCAGCCACTCACCGGCGCCGAGCACGATCGACTCACCCGCGACACCGAGACGGAGGTGCTCGGGCATCGCCCGCAACACCCCGTCGACGTAGCCCTCGATCGCGAGGCGATGCCTCGGATCGACGTCAGCAGAGAGAGTGGCGACCACCTGGCGCTCCAACCAGAGCATGATCGGGCAGCATAGCGACGGGTCACCCGAAACCCGGCGCCCGCGTTCTCACGAATCAGCCCCGGAATCCGCGGTCCTCGTCGTCGGCGGCGCGCCGTGGCGGACCCGGTGGGCGATCGCCACGATCGCGGCTGCGGCCAAGACGAGCAGCGCCGGCTCGGCCGTGATGCGGAACCGTTGCGTGCCGTAGGTGATGACGGTGGACACGGCGACGGTCAGCACCGCGGCGGCCAGGGGCCAGACGGAGGCACGTCTCCGTACGAGCACGACGAATCCAACGATCGCGAGTGGTGCCAGCACCCAGTACATGTACGTCCCGGCGCGCTCCCAGCCGAGCGGGCGCCCCTCGAGCGCTTCGAGCTGGGTCTGTTGCGCCGGGCGGAACAGACCGAAGGTGCGCAGGAAGCGGGCCACCGCCACCTTCGGGAGATCGCCGAGATGCGAACGGATGTACTCGATCCCGTCGCGTCGCGACACTTCCGCGGCTTTCGCCTCGTCGAAGCCCGGCTTCGCGCCGTTGAAACCTTCGAAGCACTCGGTGCCGTGCGCGTCGGCGTTGCCGAACGTCGATCGCCAGGAACCGAGGAACGGGCCCGAGTAGGTGAGGCGGCAGTTCGCGCCGTCGACGATCTGCACGAGGCTGTTGGAGACTGGAACGAACGAGTGGAAGCTTCGCGCGTTGCGCACCGACCAGGGAGCCACGATCACCGCCGCGACGGCGAACACCAGCACGCCGAGTCCGATGCGGCGCCAGACCGTTGCATCGCGAATGCGCCAGGCCAGCGGGATCACCAGGAACGCGGCGAGCACGATCGCCTCGGCGCGGGTGAGCGTGGCCAAGCCGAGCACCACTCCGAGCGCGACGAACCGCCAGACCCCGGGGTGGTCGGCCGCGGCGTACGCCAGGAGGAGGGCCGCGGCGACGAAGAATGCGAAGAGCGACTCGCTCATCAACGTGGCTTCGGGCAGGAACAGCATCGGGTAGACGGCTCCGAGCGCGCCCGCCACGATGCCGACGGTGGGGCCAGCGACCCGCCGGCCGATGTAGGCGATGAGCACCACGGTCCCGCTGCCGATCACCGCGAGCCCGAGCCGCTGCGCCTCCACGCTGCGAGCGCCGAGCCGGGCGAGCAGCGACAGCACGAAGGGGAAGAGCGGGGGGTACTCCGCGGTGGGAACGACGCGGCCGAACTTCTCGAGGTCGAACGGCCGGATGTAGCCGCGGCCGTCGGCCAGGTTGTTGGCGAGCAGGTGGTACGCGCTGGCGTCTCCGACCTCGGGGACGTGGGGATCGACGAGCAGCACCACGAGGACCCGAACCGCGAGCGCGGCGAGCCCTAGGAGGAGCGCCCAGCGCCAGAAGCCGGAGCCGGGACCCGTTCGGTCGGCACGCGTGTCGGGTGGAGTTGGAGTGGCGACGGCCACGCCTCAGCGTTCCGGGAAGCGCCGCGGCTTGCGTGCGATCGCGAAGAGCACCGGGGTGGTGGGTAGCACCACGTCCGAGACGGAGAAGTGGGTTTCGTCGAGCCCCGAACCGACGCCGCTCTTCTCGGTGCCGAGCACCTTGTAGATCGCGGGCAGGATCCGCTCGTAGCTCCAGACGTACCAGCTCCGCGGCATCCGCCGGCGGAGGTTCAGGAAGTCGAGCTTGAGGAGACGGTCGCCGGTCGTGCGGCGGGCCGCGAAGTCGGCCTTGAGCTCGGCGTCGCCCTCGAGGCCGAGGATCTCGACCTCGCGAAAGAAGAGTCGCAACATCGACGCGAGCTCGTCCGCCTCGAAGAGGTAGACGTGGAAGGGGTTCTCGAAGTCCGCCGGCCGGTTCGGGGTGATCACGAACGCGGTGCCGTCGTCCCGGGTGACGCGCGCGAGCTCCGCGACGTGCTGCTCGGGTCCGATGAAGTGCTCGATGATGTGCGACGAGCAGACCGCGTCGAACGACGCGTCCCGGAACCCGAGCCGGGCGCCGTCCATTGCCGCGAACTCGACGTCGGTGCCCCGGGCGCCGCCCGGTCCGTACACCTTCCGGGCGAGGATCGCCGTCTCCGAGTGGTAGTCGAGCCCGATGACGTCACGGTCCGGAGCCGCGAGCCGCGCCGTCTCCGAGCCGACGCCGCAGCCCACGTCGAGCACCCGGCCCGGGCCGAGCCGGGCCAGCACCTCGCGGTAGCCGGCATCGTGGAGTGCAAGCAGCGAGTCCGGGGTAGAACCCTCCATCGGACGCTCGCCGGTCAGGTTCACAACGCTCCTGCTCCGAGGGTCGGCCAGTGAGACAGGGGGACGGTAGCGGTGATCCCGAGCACGTGGCCCGGGCCACACGAAGAGGTCGAGTTAGACTATCTGCCGCTCCCGGGGAGGTCCGGATGGTGAGGGGGACCGCGGGGCTCGCGGCGCGTCGGAGATCAGCAAGCTGGGCGACCTGGCCGCCGAGGCCGGGTTGCATCGGGTCGCGATGCTCGCGTGGCGTGATCTCGACGACCCCGAGGCCGGGGGGTCGGAGGTCCACGCGTCCACGGTGGCGTGCGCTCTGGGCCGAGGCCGGGATCGAGGTCACGATGCGCACGTCGTTCGCGGCGGGCCAACCCCAGATCAGCTGGCGGGACGGATACCGGGTGATCCGCAAGGCGGGTCGCTACATGGTGTTCCCGCGTGCCGCCTTCAGCGAGATGATGGGTTGGCACGGTGGAAGCGACGGGCTGGTCGAGATCTGGAACGGGATGCCGTTCTTCTCCCCGCTCTGGGCGCCGCGACCCCGCACATCACGTTCCTGCACCACGTGCACGCCGAGATGTGGGACATGACGCTGCCGCCCCGCTTGCGCGCGATGGGCCGCACCCTCGAGTCGCGGATCGCGCCACCGATCTACCGGCGGACCCCGATCGTCACGCTGTCCGAGTCGTCGAAGCGCGAGCTCGTCGAGGAGCTCGGGTTCCGCGACGCAGCTCGTCCAGTCGTGCCCCCGGGCATCGACGCCCGCTTCTCCCCGGGGGATGCGAAGTCCGCCGACCCCGCTCGTCGTCGCGGCGGGACGGCTCGTCCCGGTCAAGCGCTTCGAGCTGCTGATCGAGGCGCTCGTCGAGCTCAAGCCGGCAGCATCCCCGACCTCGAGGCCGTGATCGTCGGCGAGGGATACCGCCGGGACCAGCTCGAGGCCCAGATCCATGAGAGCGGGCGCCGAGCGGTGGATCCACCTCGCCCGGCCGCGCTCACCGACGAGCGAGCTCGTGGACCTGTACCGCCGGGCCTGGCTGTTGGCGAGCGCGGCGGCGCGCGAGGGTTGGGGGATGACGATCACGGAGGCCGCCGCGTGCGGGACGCCGGCGGTGGCCACCCGCATCGCCGGCCACACCGGACGCATCGTGGACGGAAGGCCGTTCCGGCCTGCTGGTCGACGGACCGCGACGAGCTTCGGGACGCGCATGAACCGTCGTGCTCTCCGATCACGCAGCGGCGCGCACGGCTGACCGCCGGGGCGCGTCGAGCACGCGAGTCAGGTTCACCTGGGCCGCGACCGCTCGCGGCACGCTCGAGGTCCTCGCCGCCGAGGCGATGCTCCGGCGCCGACGCACGCCGTGACGACGGTCGCCCGGAGCCCGGCGACGAGTCGCCACGTGTCCGGTGCAATGACGACCCGGCTGGACCGCCGGTCCCGCCGCGCACGCGCCGCGGCATCGGGTACTCGCGCCTCGCCGCGCTCGCGTACGTCCCGCTGCTGCTGACCGCGCCGGGCAAGGTCGCGGCCGACACCAAGCAGTACCTCTACCTGGACCCGGCGTCGGCTCCTGGAGCGGGCGTGGTCCATGTGGGACCCGAACATCGGGTTCGGCACGGTCACCCACCAGAACATCGGCTACCTGTTCCCGATGGGTCCGTTCTACTGGTTGCTCGACCGCGTGGGCGTGCCCGACTGGATTGCGCAACGCATCTGGCTCGGGCAGCATCCTGTTCTTCGCCGGGCTCGGAGTGCTCTACCTGCTTCCGCACGCTCGGCCTGCGCGGCCCCGGCGCGGTCGTCGCGCGCGCTCGCGCTACATGCTGAGCCCGTACTCGCTCGACTACGCGGCGCGCATCTCGGTGATCCTGCTGCCGTGGGCCGGCCTGCCGTGGATGCTCGCGTTCCTGATCCGCGGCGCTGCGCCAGGGGCGGGTGGCGGTACGCCGCGCTCGTTCGCCATCGTCGGTGCAGATCGTCGGCAGCGTGAACGCGACCGCGCTCGTGTTCGCTGGCATCGCGCCCGCTGCTCTGGATCCCGTACGCGGTCTGGGTCGCTGCGCGAGGTGCGGCTGGCGGCGAGCCGCTCGTCGACGGTCGTGAAGATCGGCGTGCTCACGCTGGTCGCATCGCTGTGGTGGATGTCGGGACTCTGGGCACAGGGCGCCTACGGCCTCGACATCCTGCAGCTACACCGAGACGGTGAAGGCCGTCGCCCCGCCGTCGTTGCCCAACGAGGTGCTGCGCGGGCTCGGCTACTGGTTCTTCTACGGCGCGACAAGCTCGGCCCCTGGATCGAGTCCAGCGCCGACTACACGCAGCAGCCGTCCGGATCCTGCCCAGCTACGGGATCGCGATGCTGGCGATGGTCGCGGCGGCGTTCATCCGCTGGCGTCACCGCTTCTTCTTCGCTGTTCACCTTCGTCGGCGTGGCCATCGCGGTCGGCGCGCACCCGTACGACAGCCCGTCGCTGTTCGGCGGCGTGCTGCAAGGCTTCGCCGACCGAGTCCAATGCCGGGTTCGCGCTCCGCAGCACCGGCCGGGCGGTCCGCTCGTCGTGCTCGGTCCGCGGTCCTGCTCGGCGCCGGGGTGAACGCCGCCTGTGCCTGGCTCGTCGCTCGCCGCCACCCCGGTCGGGCCCTGGCGCTCGCCGCATTCGTCGGTGCACTGGTGATCATCGACCTCCCGGCGCTCTGGAACGGCACTTCTACGGGAAGAACCTCCAGCGCCCCGAAGACGTCCCGCAGTACTGGAAGGACGCCACTGCCGCACTCGACGCGAAGCCGCACGACACCCGCGTGCTCGAGCTCCCGGGTTCGGACTTCGCCTCGTACCGCTGGGGGAACACGGTCGACCCGATCACACCCGGGCTGATGGACCGCCCGTACGTCGCCCGGGAGCTCATCCCGTACGGCTCGCCCGCGTCGGCGAACCTTCTGAACGCGTTCGACCTGCGCATCCAGGACCGCCAGCTCCCGTCCGACGCGATCGCACCGATGGCTCGCCTGATGAGCGCCGGCGACATCGCGTTGCGCAACGACCTGCAGTTCGAGCGCTACCGGTTGATCCGGCCGGTGTACCTGTGGCGCCTCTTCATGCCGCCACCGAAGGGGATCGGCGAACCGAAGACCTTCGGCAAGCCCGAGGCGATCCAGTCCACGCTCTACCCGTTCCTCGACGAACAGGCGCTCGGTGGGCCGACGAATCTCGAGGTTCCGCCACCGGTCGCGGTGTTCCCGGTCAAGGATCCGGTGAAGATCGTCAGCACCAAGCCCGCGAGCGGTTCCGTGGTGATCGCCGGCGATGGCGACGGGATGGTCGACGCGTCGGTTGCGGGGCTGCTCGATCGTGATCCGCTCGTCTTCTACTCGGCGGGGTTCGCGGCGACCCCGGGCCAGCTGCGGGCCGACGTGGCGCGCGGTGCGACGCTCGTCGTGACCGACAGCAACCGTGAACGGGCGCGCCGCTGGAGCACGATCACCGACACCGAGGGCTATACGGAAGGGCCGGGAAGTCATCCGCTCGAAACCGACCTCTCGGATGCGCAGCTCGACATGTTCCCGGACGCGAAGGCGAACGCGTACACGACCACCGAGCTCCGGGGAGCAAGAGGGGTCGCCGCGACCAGCTACGGCAACCCGATCACGTACACGCCGGAGGACCGGGCGACGCGTGCCTTCGACGGGGATCTGGCGACCGTGTGGCGCACCGGGGCTTTCGACGACGTGCGCGGTGACCGCATCCGCATCGTCCTCGACCGGCCGATCACCACCGACCACGTGAACCTCGTGCAAAGCCTCATCCAGCCGAACGAGCGCTACGTGACGCGCGCCAACCTGAGCTTCGACGGCGGGTCGACCGTGCCGATCGAGCTCGGCGACCCGTCCCGGACCCGCGGGGCAGACGGTGAGGTTCGCGCGCCGAACGTTTCGGACCTTCGAGCTCGAGATCCGGGACACCAACCTGGGGCAGGTGATCAATTACGGCGGCGTGAGCCCGGTGGGCTTCGCCGAGATCCGACTGCACGACGACGCGCCCGGATCGCGCAACGTCCGGGTGAGCGAAGTCGTGAAGATGCCGAGCGACCTGCTCTCCACGGTCGGCACCGCATCGCAGAACCATCCGCTCGTCCTCCTCATGAACCGGGAGCGTGTGATCCCGGTCCCGCCGCGCCGCGATCCCGAGGAGTCCATGGTGCGGGCGTTCGCGTTGCCGACGGCCCGGAGCTTCGGTCTCGCCGGCGAGGCGCGGCTGTCACCGTTCCTTCCGGACGACGAGATCGATCGGCTGCTGGGGTACGCCGGTCCCGTCGTCGCGACGTCGTCCGAGCACCTGTCCGGAGCACCGCAGGATCGAGCGTCGGCCGCGCTGGACCAGGACCCGGCCACGGCATGGGTCTCCCCGTTCTCGGACGTCGTGGCTCAGTACGTGAACGTCCGGCTCCCCGCACCCGTCACGGTCGATCACCTGGACCTGCAGCTCGTCGCCGACGGCCGACACTCGGTCCCCACGAAGATCGCGATCACGAACGAGCGGGGCGATCGGCGCGAGGTCGACGTGCCCGCGGTCACGGATCAGGCCGAGCCGAATGCGGTCGCGGCCGCGCCGGTGCAGTTCCCGGCGATCGTCGGCTCGGACCTGCGCGTCACCGTGCTCGCGGTCCGCGAGGTCACGACCCGCGAGTGGTACTGCGAATGCGATCTGACGATGCCGGTCGGGATCGCCGAGCTCGGCCTGCCGGGGGTTGCCCCGGTCCGCGTCGCTGCGGAGATCCCGGACGAGTGCCGGAACGACCTCATCACGATCGACGGCCGTCCCGTGCCGGTGCGCGTGGTCGGATCAACCGCGGACGCGCTGCAGCCGAAACCCGCTGTCGCTCGTCAGCTGCACCGGTGGCGGTGTCGCGACGACGTCGCTCGACGCCGGCCGCCACGAGCTGCGGACCCAGGCGGGCAACCGCTTCGGCTTCGACGTCGACCGGCTCACGGTCGCGTCGCAGCCGGGAGGTGCAGCGTGGACCGCGCTCGACGTGTTCGGTGGCCTGACCGACACGAGTCCCGTCGCCGAGCCGGGGCCGGCGGTAAAGGTGCTGGAAGCGGGCCGGGCGAAGACCCGGGTCCGGGTGACGGGGGCGACGGAGCCCTTCTGGCTGGTCCTGGGCCAGAGCAACAACCCGGGGTGGCGGGCGACCGCCGACGGCAAGGATCTGGGGGAGTCGACGCTGGCCGACGGGTACGGAAACGGCTGGTTCATCCGACCGAGTGGCCAGGGTCAGGCGTTCGACGTGAGCATCGAGTGGGTGCCGCAGCGGACCGTGAACCGCGCATCGCGCTCTCCATCGTGAGCGTCATCGTGTGCCTCGGGATCGTGTTCGCGTCGGGAGTTCGACGCCGGCGGCGTCGCCGGACCGAGCCGGATGTGGTCGACGTGCGCGGGCTCGCCGACCCGACCCTGGCGTCACCGCTCGTCGCGGCAGGGGGACGGCCCGGGTGGTTCGGCATCTCGTTCGCCACGGTGATGGCGCTGGCTGCCGGTGCGGTCTTCGTGACGCCGTGGGTCGGAGCCCTTCTGGGTGCGGCAGTGTTGCTCGTCATGCTCCGCCCGCGCTGGCGTGGTGTGCTGAGCCTGGTCCCGGCGGTCGCGCTCGCGGGATGCGGCGCCTTCATCGCGGCCAAGCAGTGGTACGCGAGGCTGCCGGCGACGTTCGAATGGCCGACGTTCTTCTGGCAGGTCCGGACTCTCGGCTGGATCGCGATCATCTTTCTCGCCGGGGACGCACTGGTGGAGATCGTGCGCACCCGCTCGACGGGACGCCGCGCGTGCCGCCGTGCCGTTGCGGCGGATTCAGCTGAGGTGGACCCACTTCGCGACTGACGGCACGCCGGTGCCGTCGACCACGAAGAGCATGTACCAGCCCGGCGGCGCGAGGTTGCGGTTGCCGGTCACGTTCACCGAGAGCCCGTTGGCGGTGGTGGTGAACGGCAGATCCACGAGGCGCTGGCCGGGATCACTCGAGTGGGTAGCCGCGCCGGGCCGGACGAGCACCGCCGAGCGCAGCGGCGACGCTTGCGTCGTGCCGAGCGAGTAGCTCCCGCCGTAGGCGATCTCGGTCGGTGCGCTCGACACTGCCGGCCGCGGGGTGTCCTTCTGGAGGTACGCCGGAGTGAAGATCTCGATCCGCATCTCGAAGCTGTCCTCGGGATTGCCGCCGAACGTCGCGACGCGACCGTCAGGGAGCAGGATCGCGGAGGAGTGGTACACCCGCCCGACCGTGGAGTTCGCGGCCTTGCTCCACGTCGAGGTCTTCGGGTCGAAGATCTGGTTGCTGTACACCGGCTTGGTTCCGTTGTGGATCGTGGTCGACGCACCACCGGTTTCGAACACGGTGGAGTCCGGCAGGATCACCGCGCTCACGTACATCTTCTTGGTGTCCAGTGCCGGACCGGGAACGTAGGTGGGGTTCGCCGACTTGAGGTCCACGATCGCGGTCGAGGACAGCGCGTCGACCGGGAGATCCTGGTGGCCGCCGCCGATGATCATCACCTTCTGGTCCTGGGCGGGCGGAAGGAGGATGCTCATCGCCTGGTCCCGGCGATCGGGGTCCGTGATCCCCGGCACCTTCGTCCACTCGTTGGTCCAGACGTTCCAGATCCCCGGGCGAGCGGGCCCGCTGCCGAAGACGTTGGCACCCGAGTAGAAGAGGTGGCCGTCGGCGAGCAGGTGCAGCGACGGGTACATCGGCATGAACGAGAGCTCGGCCGGCGGCTCCTTCGACGCGGACCAGGTGTGGGTGCCGCTGTTGAAGGTCTGGCTCGCGTTGGTGCGCAGGCCGCTCGCGTCGAGCCCGCCGACGGTGAAGAGGTTCCCGCTCCCGAGCTCGACGACGGTGGGGTACCACCGCGCCACGGCCATGTCGGGCTTGGCGACGTACTTGCTCGTCACGGGGTCGAAGACGTAGGTCTTGGGCGAACCGGCATTTGCGTTGTTCGTCGCCGGCCCGGGATAGGCGGTGTTCCCACCGGCCACCAGCAGCTCGCCGTCGGGCAGGAACGCGTGGCCGGCGCAGAACGCGTCCCACGGGGTCGCGACGGACTGGAACGACTCGGTCTTCGGATCCCAGATGCTCGTCTTGAAGTCGCCCGCGGCGAAGGAACCCGCGTTGTTCCCGGACCCGGCGACCAGGAGCACCTTGCCGGTATGGAGCAACGCGACGTGCACCGCGCGCACCGGTGATGGCTTCGTCGTCGTGCGCCACTCGCCCTGGCACGCGCCGGCCACCAGGGCCGCGAACGCGACCAGCGCCACAACCCGCGCGCGACGACCAGCCTCCCATCCGGCGAAGTATGTCATGGTTTGCGAAGTCCGAGGACCATCTCTGCGGTCCTCGAGCCCGGAAATAGGGCGCGCGGCCTACGCTTCGCCCATGGCCGATACCCCGAAGTCGTTCTTCCTCTCGCCGGAGATCCAGCAGTACCTGATCGACCACGGGAGCCCGCCCGATGCGGTCCAGCAGGGGCTCATCGAGGAGACCGCGGCGCTCGGCGGGATCTCGATCATGCAGATCGCCCCGGAACAGGGCGCGTTCATGACGCTGCTCACGCAGCTCGTCGGTGCGCGCAACGCGGTCGAGGTCGGAACCTTCACCGGCTACTCGGCGCTGTGCATCGCCCGCGGCCTCCCGCCCGACGGTCACCTGCTCTGCTGCGACGTGAGCGAGGAGTGGACGTCGGTCGGAGCCGGGTACTGGGAGCAGGCCGGCGTCGCGGACCGCATCGAGCTGAAGATCGCGCCCGCGATCGAGACGTTGCGGGCCCTGCCGGCGGGGCCGGGCATCGACCTCGCCTTCGTCGACGCCGACAAGCCGAGCTACGGCGCGTACTACGAGGAGCTGCTCGCTCGTTTGCGCCCGAACGGCGTGATCCTCGTCGACAACGTGCTGTGGGGAGGCAACGTGATCACCGACGATCCCGGCGACGAGAACCGGGTCGCGATCCGGGCCTTCAACGACATGGTCGCGAGCGACGATCGCGTCGACTCGGTGATGCTGCCGATCGGCGACGGCCTGACCCTGATCCGCCAGCGCTGACCCCACCGCTTTGGCGTCGCCAAGGTGCCGTGGAGGCACCTTCCCGACGCCAAAACCGGGGAGGGGTTAGAACCTTCCGGTGCGGCCGTAGCGGTAGTAGCCCTGGAAGGTCGTGTTGACCGACTCGGGGATCGGGACGATCTCGCCGAGGAGCCGGGCTCCCCAGACGATCTCCGCGGTGCGCTCGACGAGGTGCGCGTTGTGCAACACCTGCTTCGGGTCCTGGCCCACTGCGAACAGGCCGTGGTTGGCCATGAGCACCGCGCTGCGATCACCGACGCGCTTGGCCACCTCTTCGCCGAGCTCGTCGGTGCCGGTGGTCTGGTAGTCCGCGCACTCGACGTCGCCGCCGATGTAGACGACGAACTCCTCGATGACGGCCGGGATCCCTTGGCGGGTCAGCGCGAACATCGTGGCGAACTTCGCGTGGCAGTGCATCGTCGCGTTGATGTCCTCGTGCATGCGCAGTGCGCCGAGGTGCAGTGCCTTCTCGGTCGTGGGTGAGCGCTCGCCCTCGAGGACGTTGCCGTCGAGGTCGCACACGACGAGGTCGTCGAGCGTCATCTCGAGGTAGTCGAGGCTGCTCGGGGTGAGCACCGCGTTGCCGTCGGGCAACCGCGCGCCGAGGTTGCCCGCGGTCCCTTCGACGAGCCCGCTGCGGAGCATCTCCTGCGCGGCCCAGAGGACCTGCTCCTTCGTCTCCTGCGCGGTGAGGGTCGTTCGGGTCACCTCAAGACCTCCGGGTTCACGAGGTTCGGAGGTCGTCCGCCGTCCAGGAGCGTGCGGAGACCGTTGGCGATGAGGCGCGAGTGGTTCACCTCGGTGTCCCAGGTCGCCCCACCGATGTGGGGGCTCAACACCACGTTGTCCATGGCGCACAGCGGATGATCAACAGGAATGTTCTCGCCGACGAAGTGGTCCAGTCCGGCTCCCGCGATCTCACCGGCGCGCAGCGCCGCGACCAGCGCATCGGTGTCGTGCAGCAACGCGCGCGCGCTGTTGATGTAGATCGCTTCGTTCTTCATGCGGGCGAACTCGTCAGGGCCGATGAGGCCCTCGGTGTCGGCGTTGACCGTCGCGTGCATCGAGACGACATCCGACTCGGCGAGCAGGTCGTTCAGTGAATGGGTCGAATCCGGCGAGTAGGGGTCGTGCGCGATCACCCGCATGCCGAGCCCCTCGAGCCGCCACTTGGTGGCGCGACCGACCGCACCGAGCCCGATCAGTCCCGCGGTCCGGTCCGCCAGCTGCCAGGCCCGGAAGCGCTGGTACGGGATCGTCCCGTCCCGCCACACCTGGCCCTCACGCACGTCCCGATCCGCGCGCACGATCCCGCGGTTGACCGCGAGGATCAGCCCGACCGTGAGCTCGGCGACCGCGTCGGCATTGCGGCCCGGCGCGCGCAGCACGGGGATGCCGCGCTCGGTCGCGCCGGGAACGTCCACGTTGGTCGGGTCGCCGCGGCACGAGCCGATCGCGACGAGCGGGAGGTCGAGCACGGGCCCCTTCACGGAGTCGCTCTCGACGACCAGCAGGTTCGCGCCTTCCGCTTCGACGCGCTCGGCGAGCTGCTCGGCGCGGTAGAGCCGCAGGGGCCGATGATCGATCCAGGGATCCAGCACGACGTCCGAGCAGATCTCACGGAGGGTCTCGAGCCCGTCGCCCCGGAAGGGCGCGGTCACGAGTGCTTTGGGGCGGTCGGTCACGGCGGCAGTCTCGCACGAACGTGACACTGACGTCAGTCTGTGTTTGCTACGGTCCGCCCTTCATGACCGTGCTCGTCACCGGGGGAGCCGGGTTCGTCGGATCGCATCTCGTCGACGCACTCGTGGCTGCCGGCCATCAGGTGCGCGTCCTCGACGACCTCTCGAACGGGGTCAAGGACAACGTGCATCCGGACGCCGAGCTGATCGTCGGTTCGCTCGCGGATCCCGGCACCGTTGGCCGCGCCGTGGCCGGCACGGAGCTGGTGTTCCACCTCGGCGCACTCGGCGCGGTGTCCCGGTCCGTCGCGGACCCGCTGACCACCGACGAGGTCAACGTCCACGGCACGCTGTCCGTCCTGAAGCAGGCGTGCGACGCCGGGACCCGCCGGGTCGTGTTCGCGTCGTCGAGCAGCGTCTACGGCGGTGCGGAGATCATCCCCACGCCCGAATCCGCGCCACTGCGGCCCCGCTCGCCGTACGCAGTGAGCAAGCTGGCCGGCGAGTGGTACACCCGGAGCTTTCCCGGCCTGTTCCCGATCGAGACGGTGGCGCTTCGGTACTTCAACGTCTTCGGGCCCCGCCAGCGGCCGGACGCGGCGTACGCCGCGGTGATCCCGCTGTTCGCCACGGCGCTGCTCGCCGGCGAACGGCCGACCGTCTACGGCGACGGCCAGACGACCCGGGACTTCACGTACGTCAGCGATGTGGTGGCCGCGAACCTGATGGCGGCCGAGGCACCGTCCACGGTCAGTGGTGGCGTGTACAACATCGCGCCCGGACACAGCTCGAGCCTGCTCGAGCTCCTCGGAATCCTCGGCGACATCGTGGGCCGCGAACCTGATCCGATCTTTGCCGATTCGCGCCCGGGCGATGTTCCCCGGGCCTGTGCGGATGCGAGCGCGGCGCGACGAGACCTCGGCTGGGCACCGAAGGTGAGCCTGGCCGAAGGTCTCGGCCACTACATGGCGTGGCTCCGGGGGTAGACCGCTCGGGCGGCGCGCCTTACGAAGCGGTCGCCGTCAGCGCGCAGGAGAACGGGTCGGCCGGTGGATTCGGTGCTGCCAACGTCAGGTTCCACGGCGCGGACTGACCCGGGCCCACGGGGACAACCGCGGACTGCGTGCCGATCTCCCGATTGTTCTGCAACCAGTGAATGGTGAGCTTCCACCAGTGATTCGTCGACGGGCCGTTCGTCACGACTCCTGCACCTTCGTACTGGCCGCCGTTCGTCTTCTGCCACGCGCACTTCGTCAGCGTTGCGCTCACACCGCTCGGCAGTGGGACGGGCGTGTACGTGGGCGCGGCAGGATCGGCGGTCGCGCGTGGGTCGCGGGAGTCACGGCCGCGGCCGGCGCGCCAGCTGAAGTGGTCGTGCTCGGCGTCGTGGCCGCGGGCGCGGCGGGCGGTGCAGTCGTCGTGCTGGTGCCGCGCGTCCACCAGTCCGCGGTGGTCGTCGTGGTGGTTTCGCGAGTGGTGGTGCTGGTCGCGGAGATGCCGACATCGACATCGGTCTCCTTCGACGTCCCGCCGGAGTCGGGGGAGAGGACGATCGCCGCGAAGATCCCGGTGACGGCGAAGCCGATGGCTACGCCGATCAGCACCGGACGGCGCCAGTCGCTCTGCTGCGGGTCCACGTACATCGCTTCCTGCGCCTCGTCGATGCCCGGCACCCGCTGGGCGCCTGCCGACGTGTCCGAGACCCACGGCTCGCCCGACTCGTCGACCGGACCGCTCGGTGCCTCGTTGTCCATCCTTTTGCCCCCGATGTTCTATTTAGTCGACTTCGAGGGCGCAGGAAAGGTTTGGGGGGGATTCGGGGGCGCTGGTCTTCAGGCTCCACGGGATCGACTGGCCCACGGCGAGGTCGTACAGCTCGTCCTGGTAGTCGATGTCCTCGTCCTGGGTCTGGTTGTGCACCAGCCAGTAGACGCTGACGAACCAGAAATCGTCATCGGCCGCGACGTTGGTCACGGTGCCGGTGGCCTGCAGCTCGCCGCCGTTGACGGGGCTCCAGTTGCAGGTGGCGATGGTGGCGCTGATCCCCGGGGGCAGTGGGATCGGGTGGTACTGGTCGACGGGATCCGGCGGGTCGGGCGGCTCCGGCGCGTCGGGCGGCTCGGTCGCCGGGGTGGTCGGCGTGCTCTGAGGTCCGGTGACGGGAAGGGTCGTCGACGCGGTAGCCGGGTTGGAACTCGTCGTGGTCGAGGTCCGGCCCGGTGCCGTCGTGGTGGTCGTCGAGCGGCGCGAGCCAGAGGTGTTGGGCGCGGCGCTTCCGCCGGCGTTGTCGTCGCCGCCCGCGGCGAGCGCCAGGACCACGACGATGCCGATCGCGCTGGTGATGACGGCAGCCACCACCCCGAGGATCAGCGGCCGGTGCTTCACTCGTCGAGCAATCCTGCGATCGTGGACGCCGCAGCTTCAGGAGTCGGGCCCGAGACCAGACGCAGGTCGGGATGGGGCGGGGGTTCGTAGGGATCGTCGATCCCGGTGAAGTTCTTCAGCTCACCGGCGCGCGCTTTCTTGTACAGACCCTTGGGGTCGCGGCGTTCACACTCCTCGATCGGCGTGTCGACGAAGACCTCGATGAAGCGGATGTCCGTCTCTGCGTGACGGGTTCGCACGCGTTCGCGGTCGGCGACGTAAGGGCTGATGAGCGGGACGATCGCTACCACTCCCGCGTCGGCGAAGAGGCGGGCGACCTCACCGGCGCGCCGGACGTTCTCGGCCCGGTCGGCTTCGCTGAACCCCAGGTCCCCGTTCAGCCCGTGGCGCAGGTTGTCGCCGTCGAGCATGTAGGCCGGGATGCCTGCCGCGACGAGTCGCTGCTCCAGTGCGGCCGCGATCGTGGACTTGCCCGACCCGGAAAGACCGGTGAGCCAGATCGTCGCGCCACGGGTGCCGGTCGCCGCCCAACGCTGCTCGCGCGTGACCTCGCCCGCGTGGAACACCACATTCGGGCTGTGCGAGCTCTCCGCCACTGCAGCTCCCTAAGGAGTGGACGCGTGAAGCACCATGCCGGCGCCGACGGTCTCGTTCGTACCCTCGTCGACGAGGATGAAGCTCCCGGTCGTGCGGTTCCGGCGGTACTCGTCGACGAAGAGCGGTTCGGTGATCCGTAGCGAGACGCGGCCCATGTCGTTCATCGCGAGTGATCCGGTGGTTTCATCGCGATGCAGCGTATTGACCTCGAGCCGGTAGTGGAGGTCGCGCACCAGGCACTTCACGCTGCGGGTCGTGTGCTTCAGGACGTACTTGGATCGGGCCTGCAACGGTCGCTCGCTGAACCAGCAGACCATGGCGTCGATCTCCTGGGTGACCGTCGGTGCGTTGTGAGGACGGCAGATCATGTCCCCGCGGCTCACGTCAAGGTTGTCGGCGAGCCGGAGCGTCACCGACTGGGGCGGCATGGCCTCTTCGAGCTGGGTGCCGTAGAGGTCGATGCTTTCGATCGTGGTGGTGAGGCCGGACGGCAGAACCATGACCTCGTCGCCGGGCCGGAAGATCCCGCCCGCGACCTCGCCCGGCGTAGCCCCGGTAGTCGTGCCACTCGTTCGACATCGGGCGCACCACCCACTGCACGGGGAAGCGGGAGTCGATGAGGTTGCGGTCCGATCCGATGTAGACGTGCTCGAGGTGGTGCAGCAGGGTCGGGCCGCCGTACCAAGGGGTGTTGGGGGAGTGCTGGGTGACGTTGTCGCCGTGGAGGGCCGAGATCGGGATGAACGTCAGGTCCGGGATGGCGAGCTTGGCCGCCCAATCGGTGAAGTCGTCCGAGATCCGCTCGAAGATGTCCTGGTCGAAGTCGACGAGGTCCATCTTGTTGACGCAGAGCACGAGGTGTCGTACCTGCAGCAGCGATGCGATCACGGCGTGGCGGCGGGACTGCTCGAGACTCCCCTTGCGGGCATCCAGCAGGATCATGGCCAGGTCGGCCGTCGACGCGCCGGTGACCATGTTGCGCGTGTACTGCACGTGGCCCGGGGTATCGGCGATGATGAATTTGCGGCGCGGCGTGGCGAAGTAGCGGTACGCGACGTCGATCGTGATGCCCTGCTCACGCTCGGCGCGGAGACCGTCCGTGAGCAGCGCGAGGTTCGTGTAGTCGAAGCCCTTCTCGCGGCTGGTCCGCTCGACGGCTTCGAGCTGGTCCTCGAAGATCTGCTTGCTGTCGAGGAGCAGCCGCCCGATGAGGGTGCTCTTGCCGTCGTCGACGGAACCCGCGGTGGCAACCCGAAGGAGCTCCATTAGCGCTGTGTCCAGTGACGTTGGCCCGGTTCAGGCCGAGTCAGGGTCGTCGCCGGCAAGGATCGACAACGAGGCGCAGCGGGGTTCTGCGTTGAGGCGGAGGACGCAGCCGGGGGCGGCACTGGCCGGCGTGAGAGGGAACAAACGTTGCTGGTCATAGCGCTTAGAAGTAGCCCTCCTTCTTGCGGTCTTCCATCGCGGCTTCGGCGAACTTGTCGTCGGCCCGGGTCGCGCCGCGCTCGGTGATGCGCGATGCCGCGACCTCGATGATGACCTCGGCCGGCGAGCTCGCCGGGGATTCGACCGCTCCGGTACAGGTCGCGTCGCCGACGGTGCGGAACCGGACGACCATCTCCTCGACCTCTTCGTCGTCCTGCACGTTCACGAACTTGGTGACCGCGAGCAGCATGCCGTCGCGCCGGAACACCTCCCGGCGGTGCGAGTAGTAGATCGACGGAAGCTCGATCTCCTCGCGCTCGACGTACTGCCACACATCGAGCTCGGTCCAGTTCGAGATGGGGAACACGCGGATGTGCTCACCCTTGCGGTGCCGACCGTTGAACAAGTTCCACAGCTCCGGCCGCTGGTTCTTCGGGTCCCACTGGCCGAACTCGTCGCGGAACGAGATACGACGCGTTCCTTGGCCCGGGCCTTGTCCTCGTCGCGGCGACCGCCACCGAACACGGCGTCGAAGCTGTTCGCCTCGATCGCGTCGAGCAGCGTGACGCTCTGCAGGCGGTTGCGGATGGCCTTGGGGCCGGGATCCTCGGTCACCCGGCCGGAGTCGATCGAGTCCTGGACGGAGGCGACGACGAGCTCGGCACCGAGCTCGCGGACCCGGCGGTCCCGGTAGTCGAGGACCTCGTCGAAGTTGTGGCCGGTGTCCACGTGCATCAGCGGGAACGGCAGCCGGGCGGGCCAGAAGGCCTTCTCGGCCAGCTTCAGCATGACGGCGGAATCCTTGCCGCCGGAGAACAGGAGCACCGGGTGCTCGAACTCCGCGGCCACCTCGCGGAAGATGTGTATCGACTCGGCCTCGAGCGCGTCGAGATGGGAGATCGTCGTATCTGCCACCCCGATAACCTCCACTTTCGTTCGACCCGCCCGTAAGGAGGGTCGATTGTAGCCGTCCCCCAGCACCTTTCGTCCCACTCCGGCGGGGCCTTGAGCCGGTTCCCGGCTAGCGGGCGGCCTCGATGACCCGGTCGGCGAGCTCCTTGCGGCACACCAGCAGGTCGGGCAGTGATGTTTCGCGCTCGTTGTACCGCAGGGGGGAGCCGTCGAGCCGTGACGTGTGGAGCCCGGCGGCCCGGGCGACGGCCACCGGGGCCGCGGAGTCCCACTGGTACTGGCCGCCCGCATGGGCGTAGACGTCGGCGATCCCGGCGACGACGGCCATAGCCTTCGCGCCGGCCGAACCCATCGGCACGAGCTCGGCGTCGAGCGCGGCCTGGATCTTGTCGGTCACCGCGGGCGGACGGGTGCGGCTCACCACCAGGCGGATCGGGCCGTCACCGCGCTCGGGGAGCTGCGGTGCCGGGCGGGTCGAGAGCACGAGCCCCTGGGCCGGGAGCGCAACTGCTCCGACCGCCGCCACCCCGTCGATCGAGAGCGCGACGTGCACCGCCCAGTCGTCGCGATCCTTCTCCCCGAATTCCCTGGTCCCGTCGAGCGGGTCGACGATCCAGACGCGGGCCGCGGCGACGCGGGCGATGTCGTCGACCGACTCCTCCGAGAGGATCGGGTCCTCGGGCCGGGCGGCGCGAGCGCGTCGAGGATGAGCACGTTCGCCGCGGGCGTCGCCCTCGGAACGCAGCGTTGCCGAGTCGTCGGTGGACTCCCGGAGTGCCAGCAGGAGCTGGCCGGCGTCCCGGGCGACGCGGGCTGCGAGCTCGTGGTCGTCGATCATCGCCGGTGCCGGGCCTCGGGATCGGCGACCAGCTTCTCGATCTTGGCTGGGAGCTTGCCGGAGGCCAGGTCGGCCAGGGTGACGTGCTCGAGCACCGTCCGCAGGCTGGCCCGGGCGGCGATCCAGACGTCGACCACGTGCCGGGCGGCGCCGGGGTAGGAGAGGTCCTCGGGCGGTTCGCCCCGGACGGCGCCGAGCGGGCCGTCGACCGCGCGGATCACATCGGCCACGGTCACCGCGCCGCCCCCTGGGCGAGGGAGTAGCCGCCGGCGGCCCCCCGCTTCGACGCGACGATGCCGGCGGTGCGCAACGAGCCGAGAATGTTCTCGAGGAACTTCAGCGGGATGTCCTGGGCCGTAGCGAGCCGCTCACCCTTGACCGGCTCCTTGGGCGTCGCGGCCGCGAGCTCTGCCGCTACCCGCACCGCGTAGTCCGCCTTCGCCGAGATTCGCACCGCCGCAACCTAGCCTCATTCCCCCGATCTGGGTAGAGATTGTCGCGAGCGTCGAGCCCCTGGACGCCGGGTTTCGGCGGCGTCGCGCCTACGTGCGAATCGGGTCGAGCGAGGTCTTCGCCTCGGCGAGCAGGCCCTGCTCGGCGAGCGTGCTGACGGCGATGACGGCGAGCTGCTCCACGTTCGTCCCGTGCTCGTCGGTCCAGGTCGGGTACGACTGGACCAGTGCTCGGGTCACGACCAGCAGGGCAAGGTTGTTGTCCACGCACTGTCCACCATCGCGCCGAACGGGTCGGGAGTGGGGGAAATCCGGCCCGGAAGGCCGCCGCGGTACCTGACTAGCGTGTCAGGAATGGCGATCCACTACGAGCCTGGACGACGAGCACGTCGTGCTCATCACCATCGACCGGCCCGAGGCCCGGAACTCGGCCGACATGGAGCACTTCAAGCAGCTGCGCGAGGCGTGGGACGCGCTTCGACGCCGACGACGACGCCTGGGTCGCCATCGTCACCGGCGTCGGCGACGCGTTCTTCACCGGCGCCGACCTCAAGACCTACGTCCCCGAGATCACCGAGGTCCCAGCGCGAGATCGCGGAAGAAGGGCTCACCGAGGTCGACGGCTACCGGCTCGACGACGGGACGAAGGCCGTGCTGCGCGGCGCGAAGATCTGGAAGCCGATCATCGCGGCGGTGAACGGCTTCTGCACCGCGGGCGGGATGGAGATGCTCGGCGGGGTCGACATCCGGGTCGCGTGCCCCGAGGCGCAGTTCGCGGTCATGGAGCCGAAGCGGGGGCTGTTCGCCGGCGGCGGCACGACGGTCCGCCTGCCCCGCCAGATCCCGTTCCCCCAGGCGATGGAGTTCCTGCTGTGCGCGGATCTCGATCCCGGCCGAGCGCGCGCTCGAGATGGGACTGCTCAACGCGGTCGTTCCGCGCGAGCAGCTGCTCGACGCCGCGTACGACTACGCGCGCCGGATCACGGCCAACGCCCCGCTCGCGGTGCAGGCGACGAAGCAGAGCGTGCTGGGAGGGGCTCGGGCATGAACCTGCGCGAGGCGTACAAGAACGAGTCCGCGATCTCGTCGACGATCTTCCAGACCGAGGACGCCAAGGAAGGTCCGAAGGCGTTCGCCGAGAAGCGCCCACCGAACTGGCAGGGCAAGTAGATGGTGCGTCGACCCACGGTCGCCGTGCCTCGTCGGCGTCGGGGACGCGCACGTGGCATCCGGACGAGGTCGGCGACGCGGGCGCACCCGAGCCGTTGGCGATGTGGGAGGAGGTCGCGCGTGTCGCGGCGGACGGACGCCGGCGTCGGCGGCACGGTGCTCGACCGGCTCGACGCGATCGACGTCGTGTACTGCCAGACGTGGCAGTACGACGACCCGGCCGGTCGGCTGGCGGACCGGCTCGGCGTCGAGCCGAAGCCGCCGGCACTACTCGGGCATCGGCGGCACGACGCCGCAGGTGCTCGTGCAGGACACCGGCCGAGCGGATCGTGCGCAGCGAGCTGGACGTCGCGCTGGTCGTGGGCGCGGAAGCACTCGGCGACGCAGCGGCGGTACAAGGCGGCGCGGCGAGCGATACCCGTACTCGCTTCAAGCCGCGAGGAGAAGCGGCCGTTCCCGTGGGAGGCGCCGTTCCATCCCGCCGAGGTCGCGCACGAGGTGTTCCAGGCGTGGCTGACGTTCGCGATCTTCGACAACGCGCGGCGCGGGCACCTGGGCGTCGCGCTCGACGGAGTACCGCGACGCAGCTCGGTGAGCAGTGGGCCCGCGTTCACCGAGGTGGCGGCCGCGAATCCGAGGCATGGTTCCCGGTCGAGCGCTCCGCCGAGCGAGATCATCACCGCCGACGCCCGAGAACCGCATGGTCGGCTACCCGTACACGAAGTACATGGTCTCGATCATGGACGTCGACATGGCCGCCGCGCTGCTGCTGGCCAGTCACGAAGCTGCCGATGCGCTCAGCGTGCCGCGCGGACCGCCGGGTCTACCTGCGGGGCTGGTGCTACGCGACGGATCCGGTCTACGTCGCCGAGCACGCCGACCTGTGGCGACTCGCCGGCGATCGCCCACGGCGGCCGCAGGCGAGCGCTCGATGTCCGCGGGCGTCGGGGTCGACGACGTCGCGCACTTCGACCTGTACTCGTGCTTCGGCTCGCTCGGTGAACTTCGCCCGCGACGCACTCGGCATCGCAGCCGACGACGCCGCGTGGCTCACCGTCACCGGAGGGCTTCCGTACCACGGTGGTGCCGGGAGCGACTACCTCACGCACTCGATTGCGACGATGGCGCGGGTGCTGCGCGAGGACCCCGGCTCGCTCGGACTCGTGAGCGGCGTCGGCATGCACATGACCAAGCACGTCTTCGGCGCCTACTCCACCGCGCCCGCCCGGTCGCGCCGCCGGTGCCGCCCGATCCGGCACCGGTCCAGCCCAGGCCGTCCCGATCCGGGAGACCTACGCCGGGCCGGCCACGGTCGGGGCCTACTCGGTCGTGCACGGCAAGGAGGGTGGTCCCGAATGGGGGATCGCGGTCTGCGACGTAGGCGACGGCACGCGGACCTACGCGAAGATGCTCGACGAAGACCTGCTGGCGTCGACCGAAGTGGACGAGCTCGTGGGTCGGACGCTCGCGCTGACGACGAGCGAGAACGTCAACACCGCAACGTTGTGAGGAAGAGGGTCTGATGGAGGACGTCGCGATCGAGTTCGATCCGCTCTCGGCCGACTTCTTCGACGATCCCTACGAGACGTATCGGCGCCTGCGCGACGAAGCGCCGTGCTACTACAACGAGCGGTACGGATTCTGGGCCTTGTCGCGCTACGACGACGTCGTCGTCGCGCACCGCGACTGGCAGACGTTCACCAGCACGAAGGGCATCACCCTCGACCAGCTCGAGCACGCGGACATCGGCTCGCTGGCGACGGGCTCGATCATCTTCATGGATCCGCCGGACCACGAGCGCCTGCGCCGGCTCGTGAGCCGGGTGTTCACCCCGAAAGCCGTCGCCGACCTCGAGCCCATGGTCCGCGGACTCGTCACCAAATTCCTGGACCCGCTCGTCGGGGAGCCGTCGTTCGATCTCACCGCGGACTTCGCCGGACCGTTCCCGGTGGAGGTGATCTGCGTCATCCTCGGCGTTCCCGAGGGGGACCGTCAGCAGATCCGGCACTGGGTCGACGACATGCTGCACCGCGAGCCCGGCGACCCGAAGCCGACGCAGCAGGGGATGGAGGCCGGGCTCAACACGATCCTCTACGTGCTGGACCTGGCTCGGGAGAAGCGCCGGAACCCGACGCCGGACATGCTCTCGGGTCTGGTCGAGGCCGGTCTCTCGGACGAGGAGATCGCCGGGTTCGGTGTGTTGATCGCCGGGGCCGGGAGCGAGACGGTGACGAAGCTCGTCGGCGGCGGCGTGGTGCTGTTCGACCGGAACCCGGGGGAGTGGGCGAAGGTGCTCGCCGATCCGGCGGCCGCGTTGCCCGGTGCGGTCGAGGAGATCCTCCGGTACTGGGCGCCGTCGCAGTACCAGGGTCGTCGCAGCACCGCGGCGTCCGAGTGGCACGGCGTGACGATCCCGGAGGACGAGCCGGTGCTGTTGCTCACCGGGGCGGCCAACCGCGATCCCCGGGCCTACGACGACCCGGACCGGTTCGACATCGAGCGCCCCATGAAGCTCTCGGTCGGGTTCGGCCACGGCATCCACAGCTGCCTGGGCGCGGCGCTCGTCGCGCCTCGAGAGCCGGATCGCGTTCGAGGAGATCGGGAAGCGCTGGCCGCGGTACACGGTGGACGAAGCCGGCCTCCGCCGTGTCCACATGGCCAACGTCGCCGGCTACTCCAACGTCCCCGTCACCATCCCCTGACCCACCCGGCAGTTTTGGCGCCACTTACAACGCGCATAGGCTGGTGTAAACGGCGCCAAAAACAGGAGGGGATGGGGGCTACTTGCGGGGGAGGCCGAGGATCCTCGTCGCGAGGATGTTCTTGTTCACCTGGGTGGTGCCGCCGGCGATGGTGAGGGCCCGCATGTAGACGCGGTCGCGGCCCCACGTGCCGGCGTTGGCGTCGGCTCCGAGCACGTCGCCGGCGACCTCGCCGAGGTGCTGTTCGGCCTCGCTCCACACCAGCTTGGCGATGCTGCCCTCGGGCCCGACGTCGCGGCCGTGGATCGCGCCGGAGATCGCGCGGTCGCTGACCAGCTTCAGGAGCTCGCCTTCCAGGTAGAGGCCGGCCAGCCGTTGGCGCAGCACCGGGTCCTTGGCTGCGCCGTTCTCCTGGGCCACGTCGAGCAACCGCCGGATCTTCGCTCGGAGGCCCAGATGCAGGTTCGCGACGGTGCCGCGCTCGTAGGCGAGTGTGGTCATCGCGACCCGCCAGCCTTCGTTGAGCGGACCGAGCAACGCCGCCTTCGGCACGAGCACGTCGGTGAAGAAGATCTCGTTGAACTCCTGCTCCCCGGTGATCGTGACGAGAGGGCGCACCTCGACCCCGGGCAGCGTCATGTCGACGAGCAGGCACGAGATTCCTCGGTGCTTCGGCGCGTCGGGATCGGTGCGGACCAACAGCTCGCACCAGTTCGCGAGGTTGCCCAGCGTGTTCCACGTCTTCTGCCCGTTGACGACGAAGTGGTCGCCGTCGGCCACGGCGCTGCACTTGAGCGAAGCGAGGTCGCTGCCCGCGTCCGGCTCCGAGAACCCCTGGCACCAGATGTCGTCGCCACGCAACATGCGGGGGAGGAGCTGTTGCTTCTGCTCGTCGGTCCCGTGCGAGATGATGGCCGGAGCGATGTTCGAGAGGCCGAGCGGGTTGAGCGTGCCCGGCGCGCGCGAACGGTGCATCTCCTCGGCGAAGACGACCTGCTCCATGATCCCCGCGCCGCGCCCGCCGTACTCCTCCGGCCAGGCGATCGCGGCGTACCGCGCGTCGGCCAGCTTCCGGTTCCACTCGCGCAGGATGGCGAGCCGGTCCGCATCCATCTCCATGGAGAAGCCGATGCCATCGCCCCGGTACCGGTCGGTGAGGTTCTCGTCGAGCCAGCCGCGGAACTCCGCGCGAAATGCTTCGGCCTCGGGCGGATAGTCGAAGTCCATCAGGTATCGATACCACCGCGGGCGAGGGCCTGTTCCATCTCCGCCGCCTTCCGGACGTTCTCGTCGTGGAGCTCGTCGGTGGTCTTCACGACCCCGTCCACCTTCAGCTCGCCCATGATGTGGACCTCGCCGAGCGTCGAGCTCATGTAGTCGGGGCCCTCGGCGGTGGGGATGAACCATCCGGTCGGGCACATGGTGAGCACCTCGACGAACGAGAAGCCGCCGTCGACCTGGGTCTGGAACGCGCGTTTGAACATCCGCTTCGTCCGCGCCACCGCCCCCGCGTTGTGGACCGAGCCGCGAGCGACGTAGGCCGCGCCCTCGAGCCGGGCGAGCAGGTCCCCGATGAGGATCGGGTAGCCGTGATAATCCGCGTCACGACCGTCGAGCGTGTTCTTCGTCCGCTGCCCGATCACCGATGTCGCGGTCATGTGCCCGCCGGTCTCGCCGAACACGCCGTTGTTGAGCAGGATGCAGGTGACGGCCTCGCCGCGCGCTGCGGTGTGCAGCACCTCCTGGAGTCCTTCGTTCACCATGTCGCCGTCGCCCTGCACGGTGAACACGATCGAGTCCGGGAGCATCCGCTTCACCCCGGTGGCGACGGACGGTGCCCGGCCGTGAAGGGCCTGGACGAGATCCACGTCGGTCGTCATCGAGAAGCTCGTGTAGCACCCGATCCCGGCGACCGCGATCGCCCGTTGGCCGAGACCGAGCTCCTGGATCGCCTCCAGGTAGCCGCGCAGAGCCAGTGGCTCGCCGCAACCCGGGCACATGTGGTGCGTCTCCGTGAGGAGCAGCTCCGGCTTCTGCTGCCCGACGAGCTTCATCGCGCCACGCTCGCTCATCCGAAGATCCTCTCGTTGTCGGGCAGGGCCGGCATCGGCTCGTCCCGGTGAAGTGCCAGCACGCGTTCCCGGATCAGCTCGGCATCGAGCAGCGGACCCACCCCGAAGCCGGAGCCGTCGGTCGAGATCCCCCCGATGCCGGTGACCGGCGCACGGCCGAGCACCCCGAGCCGGACGTCGTCGATCATCTGGCCCGCGCACAGCTCGAACACCCCGACGCGTTCGGCCTGGTCGGCCGCGGTCGCGACGGCTTCGTACGGGAACGGCCACAACGTGATCGGGCGGACGTAGCCCACCTTCTCGCCGTCGGCCCGCAGCTGCTCGACGACGTAGCGAACGAATTTGCCCGGCGAGCCGAACGCGACGACGACCGTCTCGGCGTCTTCGGTGTGCCCGGTCTCGACCCGCACCTCCGCGGCTTCGATCTCGCTGAACTTCCGTGCCATCGCGCGCAGGTGCGCCTCGATCCCCGGTGACGGTTGGCCCGCCTTGCCGAACCCGAGCGACGACACCAGGCGCGACCGGCCGCTGCCACCGAGCGAGCCGTCGACCGCCCAGTCCTTCGCGGGAAGCTGCTCCTCGAACTCCGTGGGACCGACGTTCACCGCTTCCTGGATGTGCGCGGTGAGGTAGTCGCCGTAGACGAGGACGGGGTTGCGCCACTTGTCGGCGAGGTGGAACGCGAGCTGGGTGAGCTCGACCGCTTCACCGATGTCCATGGGCGCGAGGACGATGTGGCGGTAGTCGCCGTGCCCGCCGCCCCGGGTGGACTGGTAGTAGTCCTGCTGGCCCCGGGCCATGTTGAAGATCACGAGCGGCAGCTCGGCGAGCGTGATCTCCGAGAACGACTCCTGCATGAGCGAGAGGCCCTGCCCGGTGGACCCGGTCGCGGCGCGGGCGCCGGTCGCGAGTGCGCCCCACGCCATCCCGACGGCCTCGAGCTCGCTCTCGGCGTTGATGCAGACCCCGCCTTCCTCGGGTAGGCGCTTGGCGAAGTGCTCGAGCAGCTCGGTGAACGGCGTCATCGGGTAGCCGGCGAAGAACGTGCAGCCCGCGGCGATCGACGCCTCGGCCATCGCCTCCGATCCTTCCATCAGCTTCATGAGGAGCCTCCCGCCGTGGGCGGGCGCGCCTCGTGGAACACCTCGAAGACGAAGTCGGGACAGATCAGGAGGCAGGCGGCACACCCCGTGCACCCATCCGAGAGCTCGGGGTAGTGGTATCCGAGGTGGTTGACCGCGGTGCTCATCGTCAGGACGTCCGGCGGGCAGGCAGGGATGCAGAGGTCACAGCCCTTGCAGATCTCTGTCGCGATCGTGACGGTGCCTCGACTCTTGATCGTGCTCACGGCGCGAGCCCCCAGGCGTGGCCGGTCCGGATGGCGGTTTCGTTCGCGGCGATGTGCTGCTGACGGTACGGCGGGATCGACTCGCGCATGCCGTCCAGCAGCGCGTCCAAGCCGACGAGGCCGCTCTTCGCGGCGTACGCACCGGCCATGACCATCGACCCGCCGAGCGGGTTGCCGAGCTCGTCGGCGAGGTCGGTGGCGGGCACGCGCAGCACCCGGTACCGGGACTCGTCGAGCTCGGTCTCGAACGTCGCGTCGTTCACGAGGACCAGCGCGTCGTCGCGCAGCTTGCGGGCGATCGGAGCCCAGAACTTGTCGTGCATCCCGATGGCGGACCACGTATGCGAGATGAGTGGAGGAGACATCAGCGGTCCGTCTCCGATCACGACCGTCGTGTCGGTGTTCATGCCGCGCATCGCCCCCGCGTACACACCGAACAGCATCACGTGGCTCCCTTCGAGGGTCGCGCCACGGGCGAGGACCTGAGCGGCGAGCTGAACACCCTGACCCCCGATGCCGGTGACGAGCAGCTCACGTTCCAAGGTCGCATCCCTTCAGCCCGAACTCCACGACGTGGTCGACCTCGGCGCGACTCGGTGCCCGCCGGCTCACCAGCGCGTCGTGGGCGGTGCCCATCGCGAGGTGGTACACCGCGAGCGCCGCGGCGTCGCCGACGATGGCGCGCAGCGGATCGACGAGCCGGTCGCGTGATCGGCGGGTCTCGTCGGGGAACTCCACCGCGAGCCGGTCGCCGTTGATCGCGAACGGCCGGGTGGCCGCTGCGGCCTCGGGATCGCGGGCCTGGGCGAGCACGACCTCGATCCAGGCCCGGACGGCTTCGGCTCCACCACCCGCGCGCGCCATGCGGCGTTCGATGGTCGCGAGGAGACGCTGCCGCCCGTCGTCGAGCAGCGCGACGAGGAGCTCGTCCTTCCCGCGGAAGTGGCGGTAGAAGGCCTGGTTGCTGAGCCCGGCGGTCCGCACGATGTCGCTCACCCGCGGGTCGATCGTCTCGTCCCGGCGCATGACGGTGAGCGCCGCGTCGAGCAGGGTGCGGATCTCGGCGGCGTAGGTCTCGTGCCGGTCGGCCAGGGTCCGGTCCGCCAGCGTCGAAACGAGATTCTCCACAGCCGGAACCTTATTCCACCCTGGTGCCGATGCGCTCGACGAGCAGCGTGCGCTGGACCTGTCCGGTGGCGGAGGTGCGGGGCAGGGCCTCGACGACCTCGACCCGGCGGGGGTGCTTGTAGCCGGCCAAGCGGCCCTCGCAATGGGCCCGGAGCTCCTCGACGCTCGGTGCCGGTTCCCCCGGGGCGGGGACCACGACCGCGCACACGAGCTCACCCCAACGTGGATCGGGCAGCCCGACCACCGCCACTTCGGCGACCCCGGGATGCTGCGCGACGACGGCCTCGACCTCACTCGGCGCCACGGTCTCGCCGCCCGTCCGCAGGACGTCGCGGAGCCGGCCGACGATCGAGAGGTATCCCTCGTCGTCGAGGACGCCGAGATCGCCCGAGTGATACCAGCCCTCGGAGTCGAGCGCCGCGGCGGTGGCTTCCGGATCGTCGAAGTACCCGTCCATGAGGAGCTCGCCGCGCAGGCACACCTCGCCTTCGGCGCTCAGGCGCAGATCGACCCCGGGTTGCGGCAGCCCCACGCTTCCGGGCTTGCGGTCGAGGTCGGCGTTCACGAGCACCGTGCCCGGTCCGGCTTCGGTCGAGCCGTAGAAGATGCGGACCGCGACGTGGGGGAGCGCACGCCGGATCGCGTCGACCAGCTCGGGCGGCGTTGCCGACGTGCCGGTGTCCGCTTCGCGAAGCGAGGTGAGGTCGTAGCGATCCACCCCGTGCTCGAGGATGCGCGCCCATACCGCGGGGATCGCGTAGATGCGAGTGGCCCTGCCGCTGCTGCGCGACGCGCAGCAGGGTCTCCGCGTCCGGCGTCTGCACGAGATGGATCGGACGGCGCGCCTGCCAGGCGCCGAGCGCGAGCGACCACCCCGCCATGTGGAACAGGGGGAACATGCAGACGGTGCCGCCGTCGCGTTCGACGCCGAGGCTCGGAAAGCTCCGCAGGCAGTTGACCCGGTGGGAGAGCACCACTCCCTTGGGCGCGCCGGTACTCCCGCTGGTGAAGAAGATGACGTGCGGGTCGCGCTCGTCGAGCTCCGGTTCGTCGACGTCCGTTTCCTCGCGGTCGTGGCCGACCAGGTCGCGGGTGATGGCGACGTCGAAGTCGGAGCCTGCGAGCTGCTCGGCCCGCTCGCGGTCGGTCACCACGAGCGCGGGCCGCGGTAGTCGAGGATCGCGCGTGCTTCGTCCGGTCCGAGACGACCGTTCACGGGTGCGAAGACCGCACCGATCTTGGCGAGCGCGCCGAAGACCGGCGGGACCGCGAGATTCGTGTCACCCCACCAGACGACCCGGTCCCCGTGCCCGACGCCGAGCTCTCGCAACGCGCGTGCGGCCCGGTTCGAAGCCGCATCGAGCTGCGCGAACGTCACCGCCCGGTCATCGAGCGTGACCGCGACGGCGTCGGGGGTCACCCGGGCCGCGTGGCGCAGGATGTTGCCGACGAGCAGCCCCACGTCAGGGCCGTTTGAGCTCGACGATGACCGTCCGGTACGGCGTCGTCCCGACGTTGATCGCGCGTTCGACGCCACCGGCGCGCAGGAAGTAGCTCTTTCCCGGCTTGACCGGCGCCTCGACGTACTCGCCGTAGTCACCGCCCGATCCGGGGAGCGGGTCGGCGGCGATCCGCTCGCCTTCGACGTCGACGATCACATAGTCCAGGTCGTGACGGTGAAGCGGGCCGGCCTCGCCCGGCTCGAGGTGGTGCGTCCAGACCCGGACGTGCTCGTCCTCGTAGACCACCTCCGAAGCGATGGGGCCGAGCGCCGAGTCGTGCCCGTGATCCGGTTCCGCCACGCGCTGGCATCATGTCACGGATGGACGCAGGCCTGATCGCCCAAGCTCGTCTCCGACCGGACCAGATCGCGCTGCGGCTGGGCGAGGACACCCGGACGTACGGCGAGCTCGATGACCGGGCGCGGCGGGCGTCGCACGCGTTGCACGCCCTGGGGGTGCGGCGGGGCGACCGTGTGGCGATCATGGTGCCGAACAGCATCGAGTTCTTCGAGGCGGCCCACGGTGCGGGCCGGCTCGGTGCGATCGCGGTACCGGTCAACGTGCACTTCAAGGCCGACGAGGCCGGCTGGATCGTCGCGGATTCGGGTGCTGCCGCGGTCGTGGTGGAGGAATCGCTGCTCCCCGCGCTCGGCGGAGTGCCCGACGTTTCGCGTCTCGTCGTCGGTGCCGGGTACGAGGAAGCGCTCGCCGCCGCCCCCGAGGGCGAGGTCGACCCGCCGGACGCGATCGGCGACGGCTGGCCGACGACCATGGCGTACACCTCGGGGACCACCGGCCGGCCGAAGGGAGTGGCGATCGGCGCCGACGACTTCCGCCGCCGCGCGGACGGTGTTGCCACCGGTGGCCAGCGCTGGGGGCTCGGTCCGGACGACGTCCACCTCGCGGTCGGTCCGCTGTACCACTCCGGGCCGTCGTACTGGGCGCAGATGAACCTGGCGCTCGGCGGGACCGTCGTCGTCATGCCGCGCTGGGACGCTCGGGAGGCGCTCGAGATCATCCAGCGCGACGGCGTGACGAGCACCCACATGGTGCCCGCCAACTTCCAACGGATCCTCGCCCTGCCGGCGGAGGTGCGCGAGAGCTACGACGTGTCGAGCCTCAAGCTCGTCCTCCACGCGGCGGCGCCGTGCCCGGTGCCGCTGAAGCGGGCGTTCATGGACTTCGTGGGCCCCGAGAAGGTCTGGGAGTACTACGGCGCGTCCGAGGGTGGCGGAACCGTGATCTCCCCCCAGGAGTGGATCGAGCACCCGGGGAGCGTGGGCAAGCCGTTCCCCGGCAACGAGTTCGTCATCCTGGACGACGATGGCAACGCCCTGGCGCCGGGCGAGGTCGGCACCGTGTGGGTCAACCCCGCGGCGTCGAGCTTCGAGTATCACAACGACGAAGCGAAGACGGCGGCGTCGCATCGCGACCGGTTCTTCACCGTCGGCGACGCGGGCTATCTCGACGAGGACGGCTACCTCTACCTCACGGATCGCAAGAGCGACATGGTGATCACCGGAGGAGTGAACGTCTACCCGCGCGAGATCGAGGAGTGCCTGCTGGGGCACGAGGAGATCGTCGACGTCGCGGTCCTGGGCGTCCCGGACGACGAGTGGGGCGAAGTCATCTACGCGATGGTGCAACCGACGCCCGGTTCGGCGCTCGACGAGGACGGTGTCGTGGCGTACGTCCGCGAGCACATGGCCGACTACAAGCGGCCCCGGATCGTGGACCTCGTCGCCGAGCTCCCCCGGGATCCCAACGGAAAGGTCCGGAAACCCAAGCTCCGGGAGGCCTTCGTCGCTCGCCGGCGATAAGCGACATTTGGGTCTTGCATTCCCACTATCTCGAGTATACTGGTGGAGAACGACCACCAGGGGGGAATCGGGCACGTGGACTGGGGACTGGCACTCGGCGGGCTGGGCGTGGGCTTCGTCGTCGGGCTCACCGGCATGGGTGGTGGGGCGCTGATGACGCCGCTGCTCGTCCTGGTGTTCGGAGTGAACCCGCTGACCGCGGTCTCGAGCGATCTCGTCGCGTCGCTGGTGATGAAGCCGTTCGGGGCGGGCGTCCACGTTCGCCGGGGCACGGTGAACATGGGATTGGTGCGCTGGCTGTGCCTGGGCTCGGTCCCGTGCGCGTTTGCCGGCGTCGTCGTGTTGAAGCAGCTCGGCGGCGACGACGTGGCGGACGAGATCAAGATCCTGCTCGGGGTCGCGCTCCTTCTCGCGGCGGTCTCGATGGTGGCGCGCAACGAGATCCAACGGCGCCGGTCGACCCACGTGCCGGTTGACGGCGCCCAGCACGAGATCCGGATCCGCCCGGGACCGACGATCCTCATCGGCGTGTTCGGCGGTTTCATCGTCGGCATGACGTCGGTGGGGTCCGGATCACTGATGATCGTCATGCTCCTGCTGCTCTATCCGACGCTGTCGGCCGGCCAGCTCGTCGGCACGGACCTCGTGCAGGCGATCCCGCTCGTCGGTGCGGCCGCCTTCGGCCACATCCTCTTCGGGGACTTCGAGGTCGGCCTGACGACGTCGCTGCTCGTGGGTGCGATCCCGGGGGTGTACTTCGGTGCCCGGATCTCGTCCCGTGCCCCCGACGGGGTGATCCGCCCGATCCTCGTTGCGGTGCTGCTGATCTCCTCGGCGAAGCTGCTCGGTGCGTCCGACGGCGTGGTGATCGGTCTGTTCGCGGCCGGGGTGGCGGTCGCCGGGGTCACAGGAGTGGTGAAGCTGCGCCGGCGCCGGCACGAGGTCCCGGTAAAGGTGTCCTAAGTTGATGACAATGACTTGCTAACGACAATCATTGTCGTTAACATGGTCACGTCATGCAGACCGCCGAGGAGCTCACCGCTCTCTTCCGTACCCAGGGACTCCGGGTCACGCCGCAGCGGCAGGCGATCTTCCGCCTGCTGCACCGCAACGACCGGCATCCCACCGTTGACTCGCTGTATGACGCGGCCCGGACGGAGATGCCCACCATCTCGCTGAAGACCGTGTACCAGACGGTCCACGATCTCGAGGCGCTCGGCCAGGTGTCGCTGCTCGACCTCGGCACCGGCAGCGTCCGGGTCGATCCGAACGTCGAAGCCGACCATCAGCACCTCGTCTGCTCCTCGTGCGGGCTCGTCCGGGACGTCCCGCTCGCCGAGGTTCCTGCGTTGCCGTCGCGGTACCGCAAGGAGTTCCGCACCGACGCGGTCGAGGTGATCTTTCGCGGCACGTGCGAGCAGTGCGTACCTCGTAGCTCGTAGTCACCCGTTCTCAGCATTCGTACCCGTCCAACATCACACAAGGAGCGACATGGCCGAACTCAAGGGAAGCAAGACCCAGGACAACCTCAAGGAAGCGTTCGCCGGCGAGAGTCAGGCCAACCGCCGGTATCTCTACTTCGCGCAGAAGGCGGACATCGAGGGCTACCCGGACGTTGCGGCGCTGTTCCGCTCCGTGGCGGAAGGTGAGACCGGCCACGCGTTCGGCCACTTCGACTTCCTCGCCGAAGTCGGCGACCCGGTGACGGGAGTGCCGGTGGGCCCGACGACCGACAACCTGAAGTCGGCGATCGAGGGCGAGACCTACGAGTACACCGAGATGTACCCGGGCTTCGCGAAGACCACGCGCGACGAGGGCTTCGCCGAGGTCGCCGAATGGCTCGAGACGCTCGCCCGCGCCGAGAAGAGCCACGCCGGCCGCTTCACCCAGGGCCTCGAGAAGGTCAGCTAGGACCGTTCCGGAACTGCAAGCACGGAAGTGGCCCCGGGCAATCGACCCGGGGCCACTCCCGTCTCGCCCACGCATCGGAAAGGAGTGTCGTGCCGGCGACGCATCTCTACGACCCGCTGGACCCGAAGTACTTCGATCCGGTCGACGCCCGGGCCGAACGCGACCGGACGTTCCAGATCTGCTCGGACTGCCGCGTGTGCGTACGGTTCTGCCCGAGCTTCAAGGATCTGTTCACGATGATCGACGAGGACGAGGACGCCTCGGACGTCAGCATCCTCTCGGATCGCCAGCACGACGTCGTCGTCGACGAGTGCTACCAGTGCAAGCTCTGCTACGTCGTCTGTCCCTACACGCCCGAGAACGGGCAGGAGTGGGTGGTCGACTTCCCCCGCCTGATGCTGCGGTCGCTCGCGATCGAGGAGCGCGAGGGCAAGGTGTCGCGCAGCGCCAAGCTCTTGGCGCGCACCGACCTGCAGGGCAAGATCGCGACTGCGCTCGCGCCGATCGTCAACCGGTCGAACGACCTGGGTCTCGTGCGCGGCCTCATGGAGAAGACGACGGGCATCGCCAAGGATCGTCTGCTGCCGACGTTCGCGAAGGTGCGGTTCTCGAAGTGGTTCCGCAACCGGGCCCGCCAGATCGCCGAACCGGCGCGTGGTGAGGTCGCGCTCTTCCCGACCTGTCTCGTCGAGTACCAGGACCCGGGGATCGGGACGGCGCTGGTCGGGGTCTTCGAGCGCAACGGGATCGGCTGCACCCTGCCCGACGGAGAGATCTGCTGCGGCATGCCGTGGCTGGACGCCGGTGACATCGCCAAGTTCGAGGAGCACGCCGCGAAGAACGTGAAGGTGCTGGCCGAGGCGGTCAGGGCCGGCCGGGACATCGTGGTCCCGCAGCCGACGTGCGCGTACGTCTTGAAGCAGGAGTACGCCGACTTTCTCGGTACCGACGACACGCGCCTGGTCGGTGATCACACGTTCGACGCGTCGGAGTACCTGATGGCGCGCCACAACGAGGCGCCGCTCGACTCCGACTTCTCCGCGGGCGAGACGTACGCCACGATCACCTGGCAGGCTGCCTGTCACTACCGGGCCCAGCAGATCGGCCCGAAGAGCCGTGATCTCATGGCGCTCACCGGAGCGAAGGTGACGATGCTCGAACGCTGCTCCGCCATCGACGGGACCTGGGGGCTACGGGCGGAGAACGTGGAGATGGCGCGCACGATCGCCAAGCCGCTGATGGACGCGGTCACGAAGTCCGACGCCGACCTCATTGCCGGCGACTGTCACCTGTCCAACACTGCGATCAAGGAGGGAACCGGGAAGACGCCGGTCCACCCTCTGCAGGTGTTGGCCCGGGCCTACGGAATCGACCAGGGAAACAAGGAGCGCGACGCATGAGAAAGCTGACGAACGCCGACATCAAGGATCTGCGGGAGTACGAGCGGGAGCGGGACGCCTTCCGGGCCGAGATCATCTCGATGAAGCAGAAGCGAAGGATCCCGCTCGGCGATCTCATGACGATCGTCTTCGAGAACGCGGCCACGATGCGGTTCCAGATCCAGGAGATGGCCCGCGCCGAGCGCATGTTCCGCGATGAGCAGATCGCTCACGAGATCGAGACCTACAACGAGCTCGTACCCGACGACGGCGAGCTCACGGCCACGTTGTTCATCGAGATCACCGACACGGACACGCTGCGGGAGTGGCTGCCGCGGCTCACCCGCATCCAGAACCACATCGCGATCGAAGTCGCGGGCGAGTCGGTTCCCGGTGTCGAGATCGACCTCGAGCGGCTCACGCGCGAGGAGGAGATCACCACGACGGTCCACTACCTGAGGTTCGCGTTCAGCGATGCGCAGCTGAAGGCGTTCTCGGACGGGCCGATCACCATCGCGGTCAACCACCCGAACTACGAAGCCCGGGTCGAGCTCACCGAGGACCAGCAGGGCGAGCTGCTCAACGACTTCGCGGTCTAACCCCCGCACCGGGGAAGCGGCGCGTAGTCTCCGCCCGTGCACGTTCGCATCTCCCGGCTCGATCCCGCGGTCTCCCTGCCGGTCCAGGCCCACGACGATGACGCGGGCTATGACCTGTGCGCCCGCGAGGACACGCGCCTCGCGGCACGCGGTGGGCGGGCACTGGTGCCCACCGGGCTCGCGGTGGCGATCCCGTCGGGCTACGCCGGGCTGGTGTTGCCTCGATCAGGGCTCGCGATGAAGCACGGCGTCTCGGTGCTGAACGCACCCGGGCTGATCGACCCGCAGTATCGGGGCGAGCTGAAGGTGCTCCTCGTCAACACGGACCCGGAGACGACGTACGACATCCAACGCGGTGATCGGGTCGCGCAGCTCGTGATCCAGAAGGTCGAGTACGTCGAGTGGGTCGAGGTCGACGTGCTCGACGAGACGGCTCGAGACACGTTCGGCTTCGGCAGCACCGGCCGGTAGCCTCCGCGCGCAAGCCCCACCACCGGTCACGAAGAGAGGACATCCCATGGTGAAGCCGTTTCGGTTCGGCGTGCAGTGCGGTGGAGATCGCGACCGCGCGAGCCTCGAGCAGGTCGCCCACAAGATCGAGGCGCTCGGATACTCGACGTTCTATGTGCCCGACCACTTCATCGACACGCAGATGGCCCCGATCGTTGCAATGGCCGTCGCGGCCGAGGCCACCAAGACGTTGCGCGTCGGCGCGTTGGTGTTCGACAACGACTACAAGCATCCGGCGGTGCTCGCCAAGGAGATCGCGACGTTGGACCGGCTCTCGGACGGTCGGGCCGAGCTCGGGATCGGCGCGGGCTGGATGAAGGTGGACTACGACGCGCTCGGGATCCCGTACGACTCGGCGGGGGTACGGGTCGACCGGCTCGAAGAGGCGCTCGCCGTCATCAAGGGTTCCTGGGGTCCCGACGCGTACAGCTTCACCGGGGACCATTACACGATCACCGACTACAACGGCATCCCCAAGCCGGCCCAGCAGCCCCACCCACCGATCCTTGTCGGCGGGGGCGGGCCCCGGGTCCTGCGCCTCGCCGGGCGCGAAGCGGACATCGTCGGGATCAATCCGAACTTGCGGGCCGGCGCGGTCACGAACGACGCGGCGACGGACTCGGTCGCGGAGATGATCGATCAGAAGGTGGGTTGGATCACGCGAAGGTGCGGGCGCCCGCTTCGACGACCTCGAGCTGCAGATCCGCTACTTCTTCGCGGCCATCACCGACGACCGCCAAGGGCTCGCGGCGGCGGCCGCACCGGGCTTCGGGCTCGAGCCGGAGGCCGCGCTCGAGGCCGGGATCACCTGCATCGGGACCGTCGACGAGATCTGCGACCAGCTCGTCACCCGCCGGGAGCGATGGGGCGTGAGCTACATCGTGATCGGCGACGACATCTTCGAGGCGTTCGCGCCCGTAGTGGAGAAGCTCGCGGGGACTTAGTGCCGTGTCAGGCAACGTTTGCGCCCTCTCACGCCGGCCAGTGCCGCCGCTCGCGGCGTCCTTCTCCTCAACGCAGAACCCCGCTGCGCCTCGTCGGCGATCCTTGCGACCAACGACCCTGACTCGGCCTGAACCGGGCCAACGTCACCTGACAAGGCACTAGTCACCTCGATGCACGATCCCGGGCTGCAGTCGCTCCGGCACGCCGCGCGCGTCGCGCTCGTCGTCCCAGTTGTCTTCGCGTTCTTCCTCGGCGGGCTGGACGACTCCGTCGCGGCATTGTTCGCGGGCTTCGCCTCCTTCGCGCTCCTCGGCTTCGCCGACTTCGGTGGTGCACCCAGGCCGCGAGGCGGCGCGTACCTGGTACTCACCGGTGTGGGCGCGGTGCTGGTGCTCCTCGGCACGCTCGTGAGCAACGAGCCGATCGTCGGGGCGCTGATCGGGGTGGTGGTCGCGACGACGGCCCGGTTCGCGGGATCCTTCGGCGGCTACTTCGGCGCGTCGGTGAGTCCCGTCATCCTCGCCTACGTCCTCGCCGCCAGCGTGCCGAGCCCCCTGAGCGCAACGCCGGACCGTCTGCTCGGTTGGATCGTCGCGGGCCTCGTGTCCACGGTCGCCGGCTTGGTCCTGTGGCCCCGCCGCGAGCGGCTCTTGGTGCGGGAAGCGGCGGCGGATGCCGCCGGGGCGCTCGCGGACGCGGTCGCAGCGTTCGCGGAGCCGGGAGGACCGTCGGACGCGACCCTGGCCGCGATGGACGCGGTGCTCACCAGGCTCGATGAGGCCGCATCGGTGCCTCGGCGGCCCGTGGGCCCGAGCGCACACGATGCGGCGCTGGCCTTTCTCCTCGACCAGCTCGAACGGATGCAATGGCTCGTGCGGACGACGGAGCGTGGAGACCACGTGCCGGACCGTGCGCCCGCGCTCGTCTTGGTGGCGGTCCGAGCACTGCGCGGCGTCGAGGTCATGCTCCGGACCGGCGAGATCGTTGCCGACCTGGACGACCTGGTCGCGGCGTGCCTCGACGCGAAGCAGATGGCCGTCGAGCACGCCGTCGAATCGCTCGAGCACGGAGATGTGCCGGGCGCGGTGCTCGACGAGATCGACGGATTGTCCACAGAACGGCTCGCATTGCTCCTGTGCGCATCCGCGCTCGCCAACGCGTCGATGGTCGTGTCCGGTCACGGGCCCTCGAGGTCAGTCGTGGCGGTGCCGCTCGAGACCCCGGCGTCGGTCGGCGGCACCTGGCCCCGGCTCCGCGCGCTCGTCGAGGCGAACGCCGTGCGGAGGTCCGCGTGGGCCCAGGAGAGTCTCCGGGCCGGGGTCGCCGTCGGTGCCGCGATCCTGATCGCCGGCGAGCTCCAGCTCGACCATGGGTTCTGGGTCGTGCTCGGAACGCTCTCGGTGTTGCGCTCCAACGCATTCGCGACCGGACGCTCGGCGCTGATGGCATCGGCGGGGACGGCGATCGGCTTCGCGTTGTCCGCCGGACTGCTCGCGCTCATCGGCTTCGACCGGACCGGTCTCTGGATCATCGTCACCGCCGGGTTCTTCCTGGCCGCGTACACACCCCAGGTGGTGGGCTTCGTCGCCGGGCAGGTGTGCTTCACGATCGCGGTCGTTGCAATGTTCAACTTGATCGTGCCCCAGGGCTGGCACACCGGCTTGGTGCGCTTCGAGAACATCGTGATCGGTTCGTCGGTGAGTGCGATCGTCGCGTTGCTGTTCTGGCCTCGACGCGCATCCGTCGGTCTGCGCAAGAACCTCGTCGAGCTGTATCACGACCTCGGGCGGGCGATTCAGGATCGCATCGCCCAGCCCGAATCCGAGGCACCCGTGGACCGCGCCGAGCTGCGCGCCCACGCCTCCTACGTGCAATACCTCTCGGAGACTGCCCGGGAACCGAGCGGCCGCAGACCGTGGGCCACGCTGCTCGGGGACGCGGCTCAGGTGCGCTTCGGGATCGAGACGCTCCAACGTCATCGCGGGTTGGTCAGGTTCGACGGGTGCGGCCCGACCCGAACCGCGCTGCACCAATGCGCGGTGGAGATCGGCGGGGTGTTGGACAGCACCGCCGTCGTGCTGGGATCCGAGGACCAGCGCGTCGCCGAACCCCTGGACGTCGGTGCGGTCGCGACGTCGACGCGCACACCGATCTGCACCTGCCTGGGCGAGCACGCGCACGAATCCGGACCCGACAGCCCGCTGGCCGTGGGTGTCGACGCCGCGCTGGTCCGAGACCTGCTCCTCGAGGTCGCGGTCGTCGCCGACAACGCGCTGGCGGTGGCGCCGACCGCGCCGGAGCGCTGAGCTCAGACGGAGGCGGGTTCGGCGAGGTGCGCCGGGATCCAGGTGCCCAGTCGTTCCCGGAGCTCGTCGTGCGCTTCGGTGAGGAGGTGGCCCGCGCCCGGGAGGATGACGAGCTCGCCGTGCCCGACGAGCGCCTGCACGACCGCGCTCGTGTCCGGAGGCAGGATCTCGTCGCGGTCGCCGTGGAGCAGGAGCAGGGGAGTCGCGCCGAGCGCGGCACCGTCCTCACATCCGGCAGACTGCGTGGAAAGGGTCACGACGCCCCCGCAGTGCTCGCCGAGCACGATGCCGAGCTGGAGCGCGACCGCACCTCCGAAGGAGTGCCCGACGCTCACGAAGCGGGTCGCACCCGTGCGCGTCGCGAGATCCGCGGCCGCAGCCATGTCGAGAACGCAGCGGCCGAGATCGTTGGGCTTGCGGTAGCCGACGCGGATCGTGCCGATGCCTTCCGCCGCGAACCGCTCGCCGAGGTCGTGGTAGAGACCACCGGCCGGACCGAGCAGCCCACCCATGCCCCCACCACCCATGACCACGACCCGCTCGGCCTGCGGGTCGCCGTGCCAGAACAGGGTGAGCAGGCCCTTGAGCGTGTAGATCTCGAGGTGATGGACGTCGGGTGCGATCTCGACGTCCTCGGTCGCGAGCGCCTCGAGCAGCTCGAGTGGCGAACGC
This sequence comes from uncultured Acidimicrobiia bacterium, assembly GCA_963770095.1. Taxonomy (GTDB): domain Bacteria; phylum Actinomycetota; class Acidimicrobiia; order IMCC26256; family JAENVU01; genus Chersky-806. Next base: position 302,097 of record CAVYOO010000002.1, on the reverse strand, counting down.
GGCGCGGTGTCGGTCACAACCGCGAGCGGAGCAGCTCCCGGGTGCGCTGCTTCTCTTCGTCGCCGGCCCCGAACTCCGCGGCGACGAAGTCCGTCACACCGGCATCCTCGAGTCGCGTGAGCTCGGAGCCCACCGCAGCTTCGTCGCCGATGATCGCCAGGTCCTCGGGACCGGCCGCGCCCTCGCGGTCGAGCATGGCCCGGTACGACGGCAGCATCCCGTACACCTGGTACACCCGGGCGGCACGGGCTCGGGCCGCGTCGGCGTCGCCGGTGACGCACACGGGCATGGCGGCACCGATGCGCGGGTTCGGTCGTCCGGCCGCGGCCGCGGCCTTCGTGATCGTCGGAACGGTGTACGTACCGAGTGTCTGGGCGCCGGTCATCCAAGTCACCGTGCCGTCGGCGACGGTGCCGGCGAGCTCCAGCATCTTCGGTCCGAGCGCGGCGACAAGGACCGGGCACGGCGACGAACCCGGGACGTCGATCGTGGCGTTGGTGCTCAGCGTTTCGCCGGTGAACGAGACGGATCCCGTCTGGATCAGCGGCACGAGGATCGAGAGGTACTCGCGCATGTGGCGGAGCGGCCGCTCGAAGGAGAGTCCGAACATGTTCTCGATGACGACCTGATGGGACAGCCCGATGCCGAGTGCGAGGCGTCCGCCGGTGGCCGCCTGGACGGTCAGTGCCTGCTGGGCGAGCATCACCGGGTGGCGCGGGAACGTGGGCACCACACCGGTGCCGAGCTCGATGCCGGGCACTTCCCGGCCGACGATGGCCAGGACCGTGAGGTTGTCGAACCCGAAGATCTGCGAGACCCAGAAGCCGCTGAAGCCCTGGTCGGCCGCCGCTCTCGCGTCCCTGACCGCCTCGTCGATGCCCGCCGGTTCGCCACCGAAGATTCCTATGCGCATGATCGCAGACTAGGTGGCGTGCGTGGTCCGTGCCCCGGGTCGCGGCACCGGCGCGCTAATCTCGGAGCCCACGCGGACGTGGCTCAGTTGGTAGAGCGCAACCTTGCCAAGGTTGAGGTCGCCGGTTCGAACCCGGTCGTCCGCTCCAAGCACCCCCTCGACGCCATCAGGTGCCGCCGAAGTCCTCATCGGTGAGCGTGGTGGGGCCGGTGAGCATGTTCACCGACAGCTCCAGCAGGAACGGTCGGAGATCGTCGACTCCCCGGTGCCAGCGGTGCATCGATTCGTCGACGAGGCGCCGGGCTCGCCGTTTGGTGATCCACTGCAGCGTCCGGATCACGACGACGTTCCGGGCGATCGCGACGATCGGCGGAAGGTCGGGGAACGTCGTGGTGACGGCCTCCCGCCAGGCCTTCGCGAGCGGGTGGTCACCGGCGAGGAACCGCTCGACCCGGTCCGGGTCCGTCTCGTCGTATTCACCCCAGCACGCGGATCAGCCGACAGCCTCGTTCCGTGCTCATCAGGCGGATCACGAAGTCGACGCCGATGGCCGCCCACACCACCGGGTCGGGAGTGCTCGTCCCCGACGCGTACGCGACGTGCTGTTGGAGCAAGGCCGACTGGGAGGCGTTGATCTCGCGAGTGAGGTCTACGACCAGGTTGGCCTTCGAACCGAAGTAGTAGGTGATTGCCGACGGGTTCTTCATCCCTGCGGCCTTGATGATTTCGCGGGTGGAGGTCGCGTGGATGCCCTTGCGCCCGAAGAAGTCGAGCGCGACCTCGCGCAACCGCGACCGTGTGTCGTCAGGTTCTTCGTCTGGGGGCACCGGCAAGCGACTCAGTGTATGCGGCGAACTTGACCTTCCGGGCGCGGAAGTAGCGCCTTTGTTAGCGTCCCGGGCATGGCCGAGATGATCGAGTTTGCGAGCAACGGCGACCGCGCGTCCGGATACCTGGCGGTACCCGAATCGACTCCGGCACCCGGGATACTCGTCCTGCAGGAGTGGTGGGGACTCGTGCCGCAGATCACCGCCACGTGCGACCGCTTCGCCGCCGAAGGCTTCGTAGCGCTGGCCCCGGATCTCTACCACGGTGAGATCGCGGAGCACACCGAGATGGACCGCGCCGGCGCGCTGATGAACGCGCTGCCCCCCGAACGGGCGGCGCGCGACATGGGCGCGGCCGTTGACTACCTGCTCGCGAGCCCGTTGGTGAGCGGAGACTCGGTGGGCGCAGTCGGCTTCTGCATGGGTGGGCTCCTCACCTTGGTCGTTGCCGCACAACAAGGCGATCGGATCGGTGCCGCGGTGCCGTACTACGGCGCGCCGCTCGGGGACTCGGCCCCGGACTGGGCCGGGCTCACGGCTCCCGTCCTGGGCCACTACGCGGAGAACGACGGCTTCTTCCCGGCGGAGGCGTGCCTCGAGGTCGGGGCCGCGCTCGAGAACGAGGGCAAGGACGTCACGTTCGTCGTGTATCCCGGTCTGGGCCACGCGTTTGCCAATGAAGAGGATCCGCTCGGCAACTACGACGCGGCCGCGGCACAGCAGGCGTGGGCGCGAACGATCGATTTCCTGCGCACCCACCTGGCCTGAGCCGGTCGCCGGGCCCGCTCGGTGGGGCCGTGTGGTCATGGCCCGCGCTTGGAGCCGTCTACGCTGAGTGTCCGCTCGTGCCCGATTTCGCGCGCCCAACGGCGTTACCGTGAGGGCCGCGCGACACCAGGAAGCAGCTGATGGTTTCGATGCAGGACGGGATCGATCTCGGCATCGACGGGATCGATGAGGGCGTCGAGCTCGGCGCGGGAGGATTCGGAGTCGTCTTCCGTGCCTTGCAGCGCGACGAGGGTCGCGCCGTAGCGGTTCGCCTGCTGCCGGTCCGCCCCGAGCACGCGCTGCGACGTCGGTACGAGCGCGAGAGCGAGATCCTGCGGGATCTCTCTGTGCACCCGAACGTCGTCGCGCTGTACGCCGCCGGGTTCTCGACCGTCGACCAGCCCTTCCTGGTGATGGAGTACATGCCGAATGGATCGCTCGCCGATCGGGTCGAGCGCGACGGGAGGGTGCCGTGGGGTGAGGCTGTCGCGATCGTGACGAAGCTCGCCGATGCACTCGCGGTTGCGCATGCCGCCGGTGTGCTGCACCGCGACATCCGGCCCGAGAACGTGCTGGTCTCGTCCACTGGTGAACCGTGTCTCGCGGATCTCGGGCTGGCGCGTCTCCTGGACATCGTCGAGGCCCGCACCGCGCCCGTGAGCCTCCGCCACGCCGCGCCGGAGGTCGTTGACGGGCGGCGGCCCTCGGAAGCGGCCGACGTGTATTCGCTCGGCTCGACGCTGTTCGAGCTGCTGGCCGGCGCTGCTGCATTCACCGGTGGGAACGACGAGGCGATGAACGCGGTCCTCGGGCGGATCGCGAAGTCGCCGGTGCCGGACCTCCGGCGACGCGGTGTTCCAGACGCAGTCTGCGACGTCGTCGAAGCTGCGATGGCAAAGTCGGCGTCCAAGCGTCCGGGTTCCGCCGCGGCCTTGGGCGATGCACTGCGCGCGCTGCGCTCGATCCGAGCGCGGCGCCGGTTGTGGTCGAATCGTCCGGGTCGGCACCCGAGGCGTTCGTCATTCAGCCTGAGCCCGATCCGGTTCCGAAGCCCGAACCGGAACCGGCTCCGTTCCCGTTCCCCGATCCGGATCCGCCGCCGCAGCGGATTCCGTACCCGACTCCGATCCCGGAGTCCGAGCCCGATCCCGAGCCGGATCCGATCCCCGAGCCCGCGCCCAGCCGGAGCCCGACACGCTCCCGGAGTTGGACTCGGAACCGGAGTCGGACTCGGAGCCAGAGCCCGAATCGGAACCGGTCACGGTCGCGGAACCGGAACGAGAGCCGGAACCGGAACGAGAGCCGGAACCGGAGCCGGTCACGGTCGCGGAACCAGAACCAGAACCAGAGCCCGAACCGGAGCCCGAGACCGTGACCGAGCCGGAACCGGTCACGTCGTGGAACCGGAACCAGAGCCCGAACCGGAGCCCGAGACCGTGACCGAGCCCGAACCGGTCACGGTCGCGGAGTCGGAGCTCGCGGCCGAGGGCGGGCCGGAACCGGTCACGGTCGCGGAGTCGGAGGCTCGCGGCCGAGGACGGGCCGGAACCGGAGTCTCCCGCGGTCGCGATCGAGACCAAGGTGTACGAGGCGGAGCCCGACGAGTCGTCGCGTCGCCGGGGCCGAGTGGTCCGCTTCGGACTGGGCGCGATCGTCGCGTTCGTGTCGCTCGTCGTGCTCGTCGTCGTGCTCGTCGACGGCGCCACCTCCAAGGTCGGGACGCCGACCGAGGCGGGCACGCCGTCGAAGTCGACGACCGCGTCGACGGGGGCAGTGTCCCCAGGCGCCGAGTCGATGGATCTCCCCACCGTGTTGATGCCGTCGGGACTGATCATGGCGCGCACCTGGAGGCTCACCGGTGATGGTGGGGAACGGTTCATCGCCGAGATGGAGATCAGCAACCCGACGGCGGCGAGCAAGACGGACGCGATCATCGAGGTGATCCCGAAGGTGCTCACGGAGAACGTCGCCGACGTCACCTTCGTCGGGCCCACCCCCATCACCGTGAGGCCCGATCCGATCGTCCGCTACGACGTGACGCTGGCCCCGGGTGCGAAGCAGCGGATGGGCTACACCGTCGAGGTGGCCGCCGAAGGACTCGAGAAGAAGCGCTTCGTCGACTGGCAGACCACGCCGAGGCAGAGATGGCCGCGTTCGACGCGGTGCTCAGCGGCCCGCTGCCCAAGGTGTCCAAGCCCAGGCGTTGACGCACGGTCTAGACGTGAAGGAGCGGACCGCCCGCGGGGCCAGCGTCGCCCGCGGCCGGCGCCAGCCGGGCGAGCAGCTCGGAACGGAGGGTCTCGACCTGGGTCGCGTCGACGAGCCCGACCTCGCGCAGGCGGGCGCAGCTTCCAGAGCGCGTCGATGACCAGGATCTCGAGCGGCGCGTCGCTGTGCTCGGGGTCGATGGTCAGCGGCTCGTGGTCGACGGGGACCGGGCCGGTCGCCGGGGCGGGGCGTTCGATCGCGATGGGCGCTGATTCGGGCTCGGCCTTTTGCAGGCCCTGGAGCACGCGGCGAGAGCCGCGCGTGGAGCTCGGGCGGTGCCAGCCCGTTGACTTCGAAGATCGCGTCGCCGTTCGTGGTGTGGACGGTGAGGTACGCAACCTGGAGCGCCCAGGTCGTCGCACCGAGGGACCGCAGGCGCGCCAGCGTCAGCCGCTCTGAGATGTCCTGCGGACCTTCGATGTCGATGCCGCGGACCGTGTCCCAGCGGATCGAGAGCAGCTCGGCGAACGCCCGCAGGTGGACCCCGCGCCGATCGAGCAGCAACCCGCCGGAGGAAACTGGCTGGTCCCGCTCGGCGTGACCTCCGAGGTACTTCACCCCGCCGATCCACACGCTCAGTGGGTCGGGTTCGGTGAGCCAGGAGGGCTGGCGTGGCGTGACGGCACGAGGCCGGACGCGATGGTCGTGTCCGCAACGCGGACACGCGCTCACGCCGGCGAGCACGACCGAGGCCGAACGGCACCCCTGGCAACGCATCACCCGCCAGTCCGAGCCGCAGCTACGGCACGTGTAGCCGAGCGCGCGCCCGGAGGCGTGCTGGCGCTCGCCGCAGGCCGAGCAGGTGACGACGAGCTCGTCGTGCCCCGCGTGGTCGGGGTCAGGGCGGCGGATCCGGGTGAGGTCCGGTGCAGTGATGCTCATGTTCGGGCTCCCCGCGGCGGCGTCGGGCCATCAGCATTCCCGCGATGAGCAGACCGGATCCAGCCGCGAGCTCCGCCCCGATGGGGGACCCGGTGAACGGAAGGGTGGCCGGAACCACCGGGGGCGCCGCGACGCGTTCCGTCGGCGTGAACGGGTTGTTGATCGGCGGCGGGCTCGACTCGCCCTCGGGAATCACGATCGGCAGCTCGGGGACCGGCGTCGGCTCCGGTTCGGGTGTCGGCTCCGGCTCCGGCTCCGGTGTCGGGGCGGCACACGCGATCGCGTCTCCGATCGTCTGGCAGACCGTGGTGGCGAAGTCGTTGCCGACCGAGACCGCGTTGCCAGTGGTGATCCTGGTGGTCGCGACCGTGGTTCCGGTTCCGGACTTCGTGGTCCCGTTCGTCCCCTGAATGCCCGCGACCGAGACGTTGTGGCCCGAGTCGCCCATGGCCAGGCCGATGTTCAACACCGCGGTGACCTGGCGCACGACGACGGACGCGTCGTCGGCGGTCACCTCGGTTCCCGGTTCCGCGATGCCGAGCAGCGACTCCGTTCCCGAAACGTCGCCGTGGAGCTGGAGCAGGTTCGCCCCGAGCTGGAAGTTCGCATCGAGCCCCTGGAGTGGGTCACCCAACCCGGTCAGCCCGGCGAGGAACGCCTGCAGCGCGCTTCGTGCGGCATCGAGCGACGCCGGGTCGATCCCGCTCAGCGCCGTCACGGCACCGTTGGCGCCGGTGTTGGCGACCCCGAGCCCGAAGTTGCCCACCCACGCGTCCTGCATCGCACGGGCGGTGTCGTCGCCGGTCACCGAGCCCACCACCTGTTGATGGATGCCGGTGGTCGTGTCGTTGCCGATCGCCTGCGCGCCGCCGGTGCCGATCGAGACCGTTCCGAGACCGCCGACCGAATCCATGGAGGCCGAACCCGATGGCGCGCCGCCCGAGCTCAAGAGCATCAGGAGCAGCTGCTGCGCGGCCACCGGGTCCGGCAACGCGGCGTCGAGCGCGCCTCCGCCCGCTACGTTCAGTCCACTGTTCGCCAGGGCCAACCCGAAGTTCACGATGATGGCTCGCTGGACGACCAGGAGGCTGCCGTTACCGGACGCACTCACCGTCACGACTTGGAACACCGTGCTGGTCGAACGGTTCCCCAGCGCGCTCGCGGCGCCGGCGTCGATCGCGTATCCGCCGCCCGTCGTCACGAAGGTGACGCTGCTGGGAGTACCGGTGTTGTTGCCGCTGACCGCGGCCAGGGCGAAGTTGAGGCCGGAGTTCGAGACCCCCACCCCGATGTTCAACACCGCGGCCAGCTGGGATGCGACATCGTTGCCGGTCAGCACGATGCTCTGGGTCACGGTGGTGGTCCCGGTGTTCCCGGTCGAGCCCGCCACGCCCGTGCTGATCGTTGCCCCGGTGGGCCCACCGCCCGCACCCGCGGCTTCGCTCCCCACGATCATCGCGACCGAGGAGACCGGTGCCGGTGGGGCCGCGCTCTCCGCGCCGGCGGTGTTGCCACCGGAGCCGGCGAGCCCGATGCCGATGTTGACGATGACTGCGACTTGGACGACGACGACGCGACCGTTCTCGGTGACCGACGCGTTGATCTCCTGGGAGATGCCGTTCTGATCGACGGAGCCCTGCCCGTCCGCCGTGCCGGTCTGGACGCCGGAGATGCTGCCGGTCGGGAGCACCTCAGTGCCGCTACCGGGCGCGTTCGCGATCGCGGTGTTCCCGCCCGTGTTGGCAATGGCCGTCCCGTCCGTGGCGACGGCGGCGTTCTGCGAAGTGTTCGCGCCAGTCCCTTCGGGCGGGGGACATCCTCGGCACCCTTCGCCGTCTCGCCGCCGGGCGAGAGGGGAACGGCGGGGAGATGCGAGCTCGGAACGTCGACCGAACCACCGGGAGCCTCCGGCGTTGCGGGTGGAGGCGCCGGCGATGGTGACGAAGGGTTGGGATCGGGCGTGGGCGCGGGATCGGGCGCCGGTGCTGCATCCGGTGGGGTGACCACTGGGGTGACCACACCGTCGGGCGCAGGCGGCGCGCCACCCGCACCGGGATCGGGCGCGGGCGCGGCAGCCTGCGTCGGGTCGTCCGCGTGAGCCTGGTCGTCCGCGACGAGGATCGCGACCAACACCGCGGTCACGAAGACTCCGGTTCGTAATGAATTTCGTAGAGCTGAGGCCGTCACGTCACCCGCCCCTCACGTGGCCCCGAAAGCCAACGGTTGGGGGAGGGATGCCACGGGCATCCCTCCCCGGACCCGTTGTTGGTCAGTCGCTCGTGACGGTGTTGCCGTTCGCCGTGTTCGTCGACGAGGCAGTGCCGGTGTTGGACTGGGTCACGGTCGTGCTGCTCGAGTTCGATGCAGTCGCGTTCCCCGTCGTGATCGCGGCGGTCGCCGAGCCGGTGTTGGAGGCGTTCGCCGTGTTGTTGACGTTTCCGCCCGTGTTTCCGGCCTGGTTGCCGTCGTCGGCCCAGCCGATGTTGCCGCCGGAGACGCCGCTCGAACCGCTCTGGCTGCCCACGTTGACGCCGACGACGCCGGCGATCGCCGTGTTGTGGCCCGAGTTCGCCGCCGCACCCTGCCAGGTCTCGACCTGCGAGTTCTGGTCGACCCAGAGGTGGGCGTCGCCACCGTTGTGGATGCTGGCGTTGCCGTCGTCCGCTTCCACGACGTTGTTGCTGGCGGTGTTGTTCACCGTGCTGTCACCGTCGTTCCCCTGCGAAACCGCCGCGCTGGCCGAGTTCGGCGCCGATGCGTTGCCGGTGTGGATGTCCGCGTTCGCCGTACCGTCGTTCGCTGCGGTGCCGTCGTTCGTGCAGTTGCCGCCCGAGTTGCCGGCAGTGTTGTCGTCGCCCACGCCCTTGATGTCGCCGCCGCTCAGGTCCGAGGTGCAGTCCTGGCTGCCGAGGTTGAGGTTGCCCGTGATCGCCAAGGCATCGTTCGCCCCGGTGTTCGCCTCGGCGAGCTGCTCGGTGTAGACGTGCTGGTACTGGTCGACGTGCGTTGACGCGTCGCCGCCGTTGCCGAGGGTTGCGTCAGCGTCGTGCTTGTCCCAGTGTCCGCCGTTCGTTGCAAATGCCGACGTACCACCGATCACCGTCAGTGCGCCGACTCCTGCGCACGTTGCGGCGACTCGACGACGCCGCGCGCGTGCCTTGTGCTTCATCCGCCCAGGTCGCATTGCTTAACCTCCAGAGATCCTGCCCAACATGAACAACTGTGCACCAGTCGTTACCGGGGTGACCGGCTGGCTCACTCAAACACAGTTGGTGATGTCGCGCAATGAGGAAGTTGTTGCGACGGGGAGGAAATGTTGTTCGCTTACCGCGCGCACGCGCGTAGCGCGCGTCGGTGGTGACGCGCCGTCGATCTTGCGAGCGCGATCCGCGAACGCGCGCGTGTCGCGACGCGCGCATAGGTCCTCGTCGCGCGGGTGCCGCGCGGTGTTCTGACGCGCGGAGAACGGCGCGCGCGTCTGTCCGGATGGGACTCCGGTCTTCGACGGTGTGGTTCGTGCCCGCCGGTGCGTGCGCGCGCTTCGTGGCAATCGTGGTCGTCGTACCGGTCGTACTGCGCAACTCGGTACAGAGAGGTTCGAATCACCGCGCTTGAACTGCTCCGACTCGGAGGCCGGTGCGAGCCGGTGATTCGAGGATCCGGAATATCGCTCACCTTCCTGACTGGATGTGCCGATAAGCCAGCAGGGTGGAATATCCCACCCCCATTGCTGGCCTTCCCTGACGAATTCGCCCAGACCCGCGGGCTCTTCTCGGGAGACCTGGTCAGCAGATCGTGCGTACACGGGCCAATACCCCCTGCGACGGCGGTGCTGCTTGCAATGCCCATGCTCCACGTACGAAACGAGTGAGACATGCGAACTCATGGTGCTGCGACCCGCCGCTTCGGCGCGGCCGGACTCGCCCTCACGTTGACGATGGCTGCGGCCGTCCTCTTCGCCGACCCCGCCGGTGCCGCAATTGTCCCGACGGTTCCGCTCGGGACATCAGTGAACTACTCGGTGTTGGCCGGCTCGACCGTCACCAACACGGGGCCGAGCGTTCTCAACAAGAGTCTCGGGCTCTGGTCGGGTACGTCGATCACGGGATTCCCGCCCGGGACGGTGCTGGGAACCACCGACCAGACGAACGGCGCGGCCCAGACCGCGAAGTCGAACCTCACGACCGCATACCTGAATGCCGCGGGCCGGCCGGTGAACGTCGAGACGACTGCCGACCTCTCCGGGCTCACCTTGAACGGCGGTGTCTACTCCGCCGCGAGCAAGGGTGCTCTGGGCCTGACGGGCACCTTGATCCTCGACGGTGAGGGCAACTCGAGCTCCGTCTTCATCTTCCAGACGGACTCCTCGCTGACCATCGGATCGAGCAGTGTGGTCAGGCTCATCAACGGTGCAACGGCGTGCAACGTGTTCTGGCAGGTCGGGAGCTCCGCGACGTTGGACACAACGGCGCGGTTCTCCGGCAACATCCTTGCGCTGACGTCGATCAGTGTGAACAACGGCGCCACCATCCACGGACGGCTACTCGCCCGCAACGGCGCGGTCACGCTCATCAACGACACCTTCGAGACGCCCACGTGCGCCGGCGAGACGACGTCCACGCCGACGCCCACGCCCATCACGACTCCGGGTGGCGGAACCACCGCGCCCGCCGACACGACGGGTACCGCCACTGGCACCGACACCGGGATCGACACCGGGCTCGGCTCGGGTCCCGGCACTCCGGTCTCCGGTCCGCCCCGCACCGGTGGCGGGCCGCTCCAGACCGGTAGCGGCTCCCCATGGCTGCCGATCCTGTTCGTAGGCCTCGCGCTCGCAGCCGGTACCACCGACGTGGTCCTGACTCGTCGCCACCGTGCGCACGAGCTGGCTCGCGCCGGCGCCACCGACGCCCCGACGTCCTCGTGAAGCCACTGGCCTCGGTCGGGAGCCGAGTCGCGGTCCTGGTGATCGCGACCGCGCTCCTGACCGGGTCAGTGACCATCAAGCAAGAGACCGCCGCGCCTGCCTCCACGGCGCAGAGTGATCGGGTCTTCATCCCCGATCCGGTCCCGTCGTTGGGGATCCCGGCCCCGCTCACCGATCCGCGGATGGACATCCACAGCGGGCCGGTCGCGGTTCCGATCGAGCTGCTGTTCCCGACGCTGCACCAACGAGCCCCGGTCCTGGGCGTCGGCATGACGGCCAAGAACGTGATGGACGCCCCGATGGGCCCGGCCGAGTCGCCGGTCTGGCAGCAGGCGTTCTGGTATCGCGGCAGCGCGACCCCCGGGTCTCGAAGCTCCGCGGTCATCGCCGGCCACATCAGCGACCCGCTCGGCCGGCCGGGCATCTTCGCGAACCTCGGTCTGCTCCGACCGGGTGACCCGGTCGTCGTCCACGACATCCGCAGCGGGCTCGACGTGGTGTTCGCGGTGACCGACGCGACGTCGTACCCGATCGAGCAGACGACGGATCCGGCGGTCCTGACCGCGATCTACGGCGCCGGACCGGTCGCGGGCACGTGGGCCCAACCGTCCCCGGACGGCCAGTCCCACCTCACCCTCGTGACCTGTGACGGCACCTTCCGCAACGGCACCCACGACCACCGCCTGGTGGTCCACGCCAACCGGATCTACTGAGTCCGCCGGCGTTACCCGTCGTAGAAGAACGGGTCGTGCAGCCCGACGAGCGCCCGGGCGCGGGCGCCCGTGGCGCGGGCGATCGCGTCGTCGGTGAGCTGGTTGGCAACCTCCGTCGTCCGCAATCGCTGCGCGATGTCGCGACGGCCGTAGTGCACCTGCAGGAAGTAGCGGCCCGAGCCGCCTTCCCGGGCCGGTAGCCCACGGTGCCACGCATCGGAGACGAAGAGCGCAACATCGCCGGCCTTCGCCACGACGTGCACGGGTGGCCGACCGTCGTAGGTCAGTGACTCGTCGGCGTCGTAGGGGGCCAGCTGGCCGGAGCGGTGGCTTCCGGGCACGATGGCGGTGGGGCCGTCGGCTTCACCGCAGTCGCGCAGCATGATGTGGGCGGCGACTGCGAACACCGGATAGGGGATGCGGTCGTCCCACGGGACGCCCTCGGGCCGCGGGACGTGCGGTCCGGCGTCGGTGTGCCACGGCCCGCCCCGGAAGGTCGGTGGGTTGCGCCACGCAGTGTTCGCGATCACGTGGCAGTCCTCACCCAGCAGCGGCTCGACGACCTCGAGGATGCGGGGGTGGGCGACGACGGCTTGGCAGGCTGCGCTGCGGTTCAACATCTCGTAGCGGAACTCGGCCTGATCGCCGCGCGACCGCTCGGCCGGGTACGCCTCGAAGACGGCGTCGACGTCTGCAGCCAGTGCTGCGACTTCGTCACCCCCGAGCACTTGGGGAAGAAGCGCCCAACCGTCCGCTTCGAGCAGGCGGGACGCCGCGGGCACGTCGCCCTCGTGCAGGTGCAGGTTCTTGAGGACGCGCGTGATCATCGAGGACTCCTGGTGGTCATGGGGTCGGGTCGGAGAAGAAGCGGGCGATCCAGCCGGCGACGAGCAACCGGTCGAGTGGCCGGTCGAGCGACTGACGGGCCGCGCGAACCCGCTCGGCACCGATCAGCTCGACGCGCGCGGCGAGGAGGTGGTCCGCCAGCGGCGTGACGAACTCGGGGTGTGGCTGCAGCGTCCAGGCCCGGGCCCCGACGGTGAATCCCGCGATCGGGCAGCCGCCGTCCACGCCCGACGCGAGCAGCTCGGCTCCGTCCGGCAGGGCGGCGACCTGGTCCTGATGGCTCGCGATGAGTGTGATCCGCGTGCTCGGCGGGTCCATCCACGGCGGGCGCTCGACCAGCACGTAGTCGCGGGCGCCGACCTGCCAGCCGTCGGCGGCCGCGGTCACCGGCGCGCCGAGCGCCTGCGCGAGGAGCTGGTGACCGAAGCAGATCCCGACGTACGGAACCTCGGTCGCGACGATCTCGCGCAGCAGCGATTCGGCATCGGGCCGCCAGGGCAGATCGTCGTATGCGGACGCCCGGCTCGGTCCGCAGAGCCAGCCGTCGCATTCGGCGACGGTGGCGGGGAAGTGGCCGCGATCGATGTCGTAGCGCACGAGCTCGAGGTCGTGGTCGCGGAGCAGCTCGGCGAACAGCTCCGGGTAGTCGCCCGCGATGTGGACGCTCTTCGGGTCGACGTGACCCACCATCAGCAGTCCGATGCGCGAGCCCACGGCGGCGGCCGATCGCTACCGGAACGAGAACACGGGCGCCGGCCCGGCCTCGACGTCGGCGAGCAACCCACGGGCCCGCAGGATCGGCATGACCCCTTCGCCGAACCAGTAGGCCTCCTCCAGGTGGGGATAGCCCGAGAGGATGAACTCGTCGAAGCCGAGGCTCCCGTATTCGACGATGCGGTCCGCGACCTCCTCGTACGAGCCGACGAGCGCGGTACCGACACCACCGCGCACCAAGCCGATGCCGGCCCACACGTTCGGATAGACCGTCAGCCGCTCCGGATCGCCGCCGTGAAGCTCGGCCATCCGCCGCTGACCGACCGACTGGGTCGACGCGAAATCGCGCTGCGCCGCGGCGATCGCCTCCGGGTCCATGCCATCGAGGAGTCGATCCGCCTCGGCCCACGCCTCGGCGGCCGTCGGGCGGGCGATCACGTGGAACCTGATCCCGAAGCGCATCGGGCGACCGGCCTCCGACGCGAGCCCCCGCATGCGCTCGACGCGATCCGCGACCATCGCCGGGGGTTCGCCCCAGGCGAGATAGACGTCGACCTGATTCGTGCCGCGACCTGCTCGGCTGCCGGCGACGCACCACCGAAGTAGATCTCCGGGATCGGGATCCGGGGGCTGACGGGTGGTGGCGTCCGTCCACCGCGTAGTAGCGGCCCTTGAAGGTGAACGGGTCGCCGCTCCACGCACCCCGGACGATCTCGAGGAACTCGCCCGTCTGCTCGTAACGGGTGTCCTTGTCGTCGTGGACGCCGAAGCGAGCGAGCTCGGCCGGCTCGGCCCCCGTCACGATGTTCACGAGGAGACGGCCGCCGGAGAGGCGCTGGTACGTCGAGGCCATCTGCGCGGCCAGCGTCGGTGTGAGCAGGGCCGGGCGGAACGCGACCAGGAACTTGATCCGGCGGGTGAGCGGGATCAGCGAGGCGGTGGCGAGCCAGGCGTCCTCGCATCCGGTGCCGCACGGCGTGAGCATGGCGTCGTAGCCGAGTCGGTCGCACGCCTGGGCGACCTGCGCGAGGTACGGCAGGTCCGGGCGCGCGAGGGTGGGCGTTCGGTGCCGTCGGCAGGACGTCACGCGCGTCACCGCCGGTCGGCAGGAACCAGTGGATCTTCAGCACGGGGGCATTCTTCCTCAGTTTCCACCCGGACCGAGCGAGCCCCGCGTGCGGGCGGCGAGCTGCCGAAGCCTCGCGACCTCCCCCGGACGCATGGCGGGATCGAGCATCTTCAGCTCCGCGGCGTAGGCCAGGTGTTCGTTGAAGGCCGGTCCTCGGTACCGGTGCGCGAACACGCGCGCCATGAAGGCGCGGGCGGGGCGAAGCGCGGCGCGCATGAGCGCCGACATCGGCGCTTCCGCGCAGGTGAGCAGGACGTAGGTGAGGCCGACGTCCGTGAGCGGTGCGCCCCGCGCGGCATTGGTCCAGTCGATGACCACCGGTCCCCGCTCGGTGAGCATGACGTTCATCGGATGCAGGTCGAGGTGCAACAGCCGATTCGACTCATCGCCCGGGCCGGCCTGCGGGAGCCAGCCGGGGGCCGGAATCTCGTGGAGCTGATCATGCAGGTCGGCCAACCGCCGCGTGTTGCGCATGAAGCTCTGGGGCTGGCGGGTCATCTGGTCCATCATCATCGGTCCGTCGAGGCGCTCCATCACGATCTCGGTGCCGCCGGCGCGGACCTCATGGATGTGTGGGACGGGATAGCCGTGCTCGGCCGCGTAGGCCATGACCCGTGCTTCGTGCTCGATGACGCGGCCGCGCTTCGTCCGCCGGAGGACCAGCCCCGGTCCGAACTCGTAGATGTCGCCGTCGCGGCCGGACGCGACGAGCCGCCCCGGCTCGGTCATGGTGGGCTCAGAACCCGGACGGGAAGACCGCTTCGATCAGGTGCGGACCGGGCTCCCGGATCGCTCGCTCGAGCGCCACGGTGAGCTCCTCGCTGTCCGCCGGGCGTACCGCGTCGACCCCCATGCCGGTCGCGAGCGCGACGAAGTCGAGGTCGGGGGTGTGCAGGTCCAGCATGCTCTTGGCCTTGGGGCCGGGCGCTTCGACCCCGACCCGGCTGAGCTCGAGGTTGAGGATCGCGTAGGAGCGGTTGGCGAAGATGATCGTCGTGACGTCGAGGCCTTCGCGTGCCTGCGTCCACAACGACTGCAGCGTGTACATGGCACTGCCGTCGGCCTCGAGGTTGATGACCGGACGATCGGGGCAGGCGATCGCGGCACCGGTCGCGAGCGGCATGCCCATGCCGATCGCGCCCCGGTCAGAGTGAGCCAGTCGTGGCGCGGTGCGCCCGCAGTGGCACCGGCCGCCCAGAGCCCGCCGGTCTGGGCTTCGTCGGCGACGATCGCCCCTTCGGGGAGGAGGGCGCCTACGGCGTCCGCGATGGTCGCGCCGGTGATGGGACCGGTCGGCCGGTCCGGCCGTCCGGCCGGTTGCAGGACCGGCTCGGTGCTGGCGGCGCCGATTGCGTCGGCGAGGCGCTCGAGCGCGTCGACGACGTCGTCGGATCCGGACGCAAGCGTGTGCACCTCGCAGTCGTCGGGCACCAGCGAGCTCGGCTTCTCGGGGTACGCGAAGAACGATGCCGGTGCCTTCGCGTCGACGAGCACGAGATGGCGCGTCCCGGCGAGCTGGGCCACGGCGAACTCGGCGAGGTAGCCGAGCCGGTCGAGTGGCGGCAGCCCGGCGCCCCGCTCGAGGCGGGCCGGGAAGGTCTCGCCAAAGACCTTGGCGCCGCTCGAACCCGCGATCCGGCTGACCGCGCGCAGCGCGTTCTCGCGGACCGCGGCGCCGCCGAGCAAGAAGGTGACGGGCTCACCGGAGCGGAGCGCCTTGGCGACGACGGCGACGGTGTCCTCGGTCACCGGGCTGCGGGACGACCGCGGGCGCGCGGCGACCGGTTCGGCGCCTTCGGTCCAGGAAACGTCCGCCGGCAGGATCAGGGTCGCGATCTCGCCGGGCGGCCGGCGCGCGGCGGCGACGGCGTCCGCGGCATCACCAGGAATGTCGGCCGCCCGTCGGGACGTGCGGATCCAACCCGAGATGTTCCGGGCGAGCGTCTCGATGTCGGAGTCCAGGGGCGCGTCGTACTGGTGGTGGTACGTCGCGTGATCCCCCACGATGTTGACCATCGGGACGTTCGCGCGGCGGGCGTTGTGCAGGTTCGCGATGCCGTTGCCGAGCCCGGGTCCGAGGTGGAGCAACGTCGCGGCCGGGCGGTCGGCCATGCGCGCGTAGCCGTCCGCGGCTCCGGTGACGACGCCTTCGAACAGGCCGAGCACGGCGCGCATCTCGGGCACAGAGTCGAGCGCGGCGACGAAGTGCATCTCGGAGGTGCCCGGGTTCGCGAAGCAGACGTCCACCTCGGAGTCGACGAGCGTGCGGATGAGGGCCTGAGCGCCGTTCATGGCTGGTCTCCCGAGTCGAAGATCGTGCCGGGGTTCAGGATCCCGGCGGGGTCGAACGCGGTCTTGATCCGGCGCATCAGGTCGACCTTCACCGGGTCCTCCAGCTCGAGGAAGTACCGCTTCTTGGCCTCGCCGATCCCGTGCTCGCCCGAGATCGCGCCCCCGAGCGCCATCCCGGTCTCGAACAGCTCCCGGGTCACCCGGTACCGGATCGCGGGGTCCGGCTGGAAGATCGAGAGGTGCACGTTGCCGTCGCCCGCGTGGCCGCAGCCGGCGATCCACGACTGGTTCGCCGAGGCGAGCTCACTCACCTTGGCCATGAACTCCGGGATCGCCGCACGGGGGACCACGACGTCGAAGATGTCGTCGGCGCCGTTCGCCTTCGCGACCCAGAACGACTTCTCGCGCGCGTCGATCAGCTGCGCGGCCGCGTTGGGCGGGAGCACGTAGACGTCGATCGCGCCCAGCTCGGCGAGCTGCTCGGCGAGGAGCTCCACATCCTCGTCGAGCCGTTCCTCGTCCCGGCTCTCCATCATCACGACGAGGTACGCGAGCGCGGTCTCCTGGATCTCCTGGGGGATGCCGAGGTCGAGGCCCACGTAGGCGGTGACGGCCGACAGGGTGATCATGTCGATGTACTCGAGGATGAGCGGGCCGATGCCGCTGTCGACGATGCGCGGGATCGCCGCGGTGATCTGTTCGAGTGTCGTGAAGGGTGCGAGCACCGTCGCCTGGTGGCGCAGCCGCGGGTACAGCTTGAGCGTCGCCTCGGTCACGAGCGCGAGCGTGCCTTCGGAGCCGATGATGAGCTGGGTGAGGTCGTAGCCGGTCGTCGCCTTCACGAACTTGCCGCCGGTGCGGATGATCTCGCCCGTGGCGAGGACGGCTTCGAGCCCGAGGACCTGGTGGCGGGTCACGCCGTACTTCACCGCGCGCATGCCACCGGCGTTCGTCGCGACGTTGCCGCCGAGGCTCGCGCAGTACTCGCCGGGAAACACCGGGTAGATGAGATCGTGGGCGGCCGTCACCTCGTCGAGCTGGTCGAGCGTCACGCCCGGCTGCACGACGGCGACGTGGTTCTCCGTGTCGATCTCGAGGATCCGGTTCATCCGCTCGAACGAGACGACGATGGCGTCGGAGCGGGGCACGCAGGCGCCCGAAAGACCCGTCCCGGTACCGCGAGCCGTGACCGCCACGCCGTGGTCGTTCGCGATGCGGAGCACCTCGGCGACCTGTTCGCTCGTGGCGGGCCGCACGACGAAGGCGGGGAGTCGGCCGGCGACCGTGAGGGCCTCATCGTGGGCGTAGTCCTCGCTGATGGCATCGCCGGTGAGGACGTGCGCTGGCTCGACGACCTTCTCGAGCTGCTCTCGGATGTCTGTCGTCGCCGTCACCACACCGCACCCCCCGGGTCACCCGGAGCCTACGACGCTCCCACCTCCCCGCGTTTGTTGCATTCGGTTCCTCTGGGGAACCGTTCGCAACAGACGGGGCCCGGAATTGGTGCGCCATGATGGCGGGGTGGACCTGGCGACTGCTCGTGACGTCCTCGGGGTCGAGCCGGACGCCCCGTGGCCCGACGTGCGCGCGGCGTACCTGCGCATGGTGCGCCAGCACCACCCCGACACGGCGGCGAGCGATGCGGACGCGGGCGGTCCGGACCGTCCGCACCGCCCAGATCACGAGCGCCTACTCGACCTTGCTCGCGCACCGGCCGCCGCCCGGCCCCTCGGAACCGCCGACGTTTGCACCAAAGGTCGAGGACGCGAACCTGACTGATGCGGCTGGACGGCAGCCGCCGGGTTCTGCTCGCCGCCGACCTCGACGGACGCGTTCGTCGCGCTCCTCGAGGTCGCGCGACCTCGTCGGCGTCGTCTCCTACGTCGACCGCCAGAGCGCGGTGCTCGAGACGATCGTGACGCCGAAGCCCCCGGCGGGGCAACGTCGCTGCTCATCTTGCTGGAGCCGGGGGCGCAGGACGGCGTCACCGCGGCGATCCCTCGGCGTCGAGTCGCTCGGTGGTCACCCGCCGGCCGACCTCGATCGCGCTGGTCGACCGGATCGCCGAGCTCCTCGCGTCGCCGCGCCCGCCCGTCCCGGACCGACGTAACGTCCCCGCACCTGCTCCGCTGCCGTTCCAGGAGGTCTCTCGATGCCGGTCCCGCTCGACGAGTACCCGATCCACCAGGCCCCGCTGTCGCTGCCGTACATGGACGACGAGCGACCGCAACGCGTACGACCGCTGCTACCTCAACGCCCACGACCGCACCGGCGACATGTTCCTCATCACCGGGCTCGGCGCTCTACCCGAACCTCGGCGTGATCGACGCGTACGCGACGGTGCGCGCGCGGCGACCGCCAGTACGCGGTGCGGACGTCGGACGCGCTCGGCGACGAGCCGCATGCGCCAGCAGGTCGGCCCGTACCGCGTCGAGGTCATCGAGCCACTGCGCAAGCTCCGGCTCGTCTGCGACGGCCGACGACCACGGGATCGGCGTTCGACCTCACCTGGGACGGTTCGTTCCCGGCCGTTCGAGGAGGCGCGCCACACCTGGCGGCGCAACGGCCGGATCAACCTCGACGCGCAGCGGTTCGCCCAGGTCGGGACGTGGGACGGGGAGCTCGAGGTCGACGGCGACGAAGTTCGCGGTCACCCCGGACCGCTGGCTCGGGACCCGCGACCGGTCGTGGGGCATCCGCGGCGTCGGGGAGCCCGAGCCGCCGGGCCGCGGCGGCGACGAGCCGATCGAGGGATTCTGGTGGACTTACGTGCCGATGCGCTTCGAGGACTTCGCGGTGGTCGTCATCCTGCAGGAGGAGCCCGACGGCACCGGGTGATGAACGACGTCGTGCGCGTCTGGCCCGAGGCGAGCGGTCGTCGGCCCGAGCAGCTCGGCTGGCCCGAGATCGACATCCACTACGCGCTCGGGCACGCGCATCCCGACGAGGCGCGACGTTCGAGCTCCGGACCGCGGACGCGCAAGACGCTCACGATGGAGGTCGAGTCGCTCGGGTACGTGGCGCTCAACGTCGGTGCCGGGCTACGGGGGCGACCCGGACTGGAGCCACGGTCAGTGGCGGGGCCGGCACTTCGTCGAGGGGGCGGTCTACGACCTCACCGATCCCGACCGTCGCCGGGCGGGCGCCGTTCAGCGTGATCGACCACGTGGGCCGGGCCACGCTCGAGGGCCGGAGGGCTGGGGCCTGTTCGAGCACGGCTGCTTCGGGCGTCACGACCCGTCCGGCTTCGCCGACTACGTGTCCGTCGCCCCCTGACGGCTGCGACTGCGGCCGGGCGAAGCGTCAGTTCCGTGGCAGGTCGCGGAAGGGGAGCGTCTTGTCGGGTCGGGCTCGCCGGGGAGCCCGAGCACGCGCTCGCCGAGGACGTTGCGCTGGATCTGCTCGGTGCCCCCGCCGATGCGGACGCGACCACTGGTTGAGGAACAGCCGCTGGAACGTCCCGTCGTCGACGGCGTCGGTGCCGGTGAGCATCCCGCCCGCACCCTCGAGCGCGAGCGCGAGGTCGCCGTCGGCGCCGGCCCGCTGGGACACGGCCAGCTTCATCACCGACACCTCGGGTCCGGGCGGCAGACCCGCCTTGGCGCGTGCCTTCGCCCGTTGACCGAGCCAGGAGGCACCTCGAAGCGGGTGTACGAGCGGGCGAGCTCCTGGCGCACGATCGGGTCGTCGGTCCGCCCGCACCGCCGCGCGAGCCGGCGAGCGGGACTTGAATCCGATGCCGGACCTGCCACCACCGATCATCTGCCGCTCGTTGCCGAGCGTGGTCTGCGCGACGCCCCAGCCGTCGTTGCGACCCGCCCGACCACGTTCGCGACCGGGACGCGCACGTCGGTGAGGAACACCTCGTTGAAGTGCGCGTACCCGGTGATCTGGCGCAGCGGCCGCACCTCGACGCCGGGCGCCGCATGTCGACGCAGGAAGCAGGTGATGCCCTGGTGCTTCGGCACGTCCCAGTTCGTGCGGGCGAGCAGCATGCCCCAGTCGCTGAAGTGCGCGCCCGACGTCCAGACCTTCTGCCCGTTGACGACCCACTCGTCGCCGTCCCGCTCGGCCCGGGTGCGTCAGCCCGGCCAGGTCCGAGCCGGCGCCGGGCTCGGAGAAGAGCTGGCACCAGACCTGCTCGCCGTTCGAGCATCCGGGGCGAGGAAGAACTGCTTCTGCTCCTCGGTGCCGTGGACGATGATCGTGGGCCCGACCATCCCGATCCCGACCATGAACGCGCCGGAGGACACGACGAAGCGCGCCTCCTCCTGGGCGAAGATGCGGGCCTGGGCCGCGGTCGCCGCCCCGCCCGCCGTACTCCTCGGGCCAGGTGATCCCCGCCCATCCGTGCTCGGCGAGGGTCGCCTGCCAGTCTCGGCATTCGCGGACGTGCTCGGCCTCGAGGTCGGGGCGACTCCCCTTGCGGCCAGGGGCGCGGCGATATCGCGGGCGGTGTCGCGGGGCTCCGCGTGCGACCGAGGAACTCGGCGGGCTCGGCGCGGAACGCGCTGGTCGGCAGGGGACTCGTCGACGGCAGCTTGGGTCACGGCGCGTTGAACCTACCGCTGACGCCGACCCGCCGAAGTCCGTCGGGTTCGCCGGATCCCGGTGACCGGGAGGTGCGCACGACCCGGGGATGCCCTGACCCGTTCGGCCCTGGGGCAGCATGGGGGAGATGTGGAGGGCGACGGTCAAGGGCGTGCTCGCCCGGAGGGTTCGCCTGGCCCTCACGGCGTTGGCGGTCGTCCTCGGCGTCACCTTCGTGAGCGGGACCTACGTTCTCACCGACACCCTGAAGCAGTCGCTCGGGACGCTGTTCTCGCAGTACGCGGCGGGCGCGATCTCGTCGTTCGCAGCCGGGCGCCCTTCGGCGACGGGAGCGGAAGCCGCCAACGCCTTCCCGAGGGGCTCGTCGACACCGTGCGCCAGGTTCCAGGGGTCGCAGGCCGCCGACGGCTTTCTCCAGGGGTACGCGAAGTTCGTCGAGAAGGACGGCAAGACGACGATCCAGACCGCTGGGCGCGCCGACGTTCGGGATCTCGTGGAGCGGCGGCGACCAGGTCGGGCCGGCGCGGATCGCGGCGGGTCGACGTCCGGTGCGTGACGGCGAGGTGGCGATGGACGTGGGCACCGCGACGCGCAACGGCTTCGCGGTTGGTGACCGGGTGAAGGTCCTGCTCGATGCGGAAGCGGAGGAGTTCAAGGTCGTCGGGCTGTTCAAGCTCGGGACCCAGGGTGACTTTGGCGCGGTGAGCTTCGCCGCGTTCGATCCGAAGACGGCGCAACGAGTCTTCAACGCACCGGGGGTCTTCGACGCGATCAACGTCCGGGTGGATCCGGGAACGACGCCGGCCGCGGCGAAGCGAGCGCTGCAGCGGGTGCTCGGGCAGGGGACCGGAAGTGCGTTCGAGGTCACGTCGGCAGCGGTGGTGGCGGACGAGACGCGAGCTCCGGTCGACGAGTTCCTGTCGATTCTCAACGACTGCCCTGCTCGGCTTCGCCGGCGTCGGACTGCTCGTCGGCGGCTTCATCATCTTCAACACGTTCACGATCCTCGTCTCGCAACGCATGCGTGAGCTGGGGCTGCTGCGCGCGATGGGAGCGAGCGGCCCGCAGGTCATCGGCTCGGTGCTCGCGGAGGCGGCCGTCATCGGCGTGTTCGCATCTCTGGTCGGGTTGGTGCTCGGGGTCGCGCTCGGCGCAGGCGCTCCTGTGGTTGCTGCCCGGCTTCGGCTTCCCGGTGCCCCAGAGCGACCTCGTCGTCATCGGGCGGACAGTGTTCGCCGCGGCGCTGGTGGGGATCGGCGTCACGATGCTGGCCGCGGTCGTGCCGGCGATCCGCGCCGCGCGCACGTCACCGATCGCGGCGATCAGCGACGTTCGGGAGCCGAAGGGGTCTGCGCCGCAACGGTGGCGTGCCCTCATCGGCGTGCTCGTCACCGCACTCGGGTGCGCGATCGGCGTCTACGGGTTCTCCGCTGGGTTGACGGTCAACAACGCCGTCGCGGTGACGTTCCTCGGTGGCTTCGTGATCTTCCTCGGTCTCGTGATCTTCGGGCCTCTGATCGCCCGCCCGCTCTCGAGTGTGATCGGGCGGCCCTTCCCTTCGATCTTCGGGGTCACCGGCTCGCTCGCCCGTGGCAACGCGATGCGCAACCCGCGCCGAACCTCGGCGACCGCCGCGGCGCTGATCGTCGGGCTGGCCCTGGTCGCGCTCGTCGCGATCTTCGCCGACTCTCTCAAGACCTCGGTGCGTGGCGCGATCGACGATGTGCGAGCGGACTTCATCCTGACGGCGCCGCAGTTCGCCGGCTTCTCCCCGAAGGTGGCCGAGCGCGTGCGCGAAGTCCCCGGGGTGCAGCAGGCGGTTGCGTTCCGGTGGGGTGACGTACGGATCAACGGCAATGACGAGACGGTGAACGGTGCCGACGTGGCGGGCCTCGACGACGTGATCAATCTCGAGCTGGTCGGTGGTGCTACCAAGGGCATGCGCCCGGACGGGATCCTGCTCTCGGAGCGCGAAGCGCAGGGGTACAACAAACAGGTCGGCGACCCCATCACCGTCGTGTTCCCGGCGATCGGGCCGGAGACGCTGACTGTGACCGGCATCTACCGGACCCGCCGCTTCTCCGGTGCCTTCCCGATCGACTTCATCGTGGCGAAGGACTTGTTCGACCAGGTGTTCAGCGGGGCCCAGCAGGACACCCTGGTCTACGTGAAGGCGGAGCCCGGTCAGGCCGCGGTGGTGGGGAAGCGCGTGGCGCGCTCGCTGGCCGACCCGTTTCCGAACATCGACGTGCAGGACCGCGCGCAGTACCTCGCCTCGCGTGAACAGACCGTGGACCAGTTCCTGAACGTGTTCATCGCGTTGTTGCTGCTCTCCGAGATCATCGCGGTGCTGGGCATCGTGAACACGCTCATGCTGTCGATCTACGAACGCACCCGCGAAGTCGGGTTGCTCCGGACGGTCGGCACGACGCGACGCCAGGTCTGGGCGATGGTCTGCGGTGAGTCGGTGATCATCGCGGTCATCGGTTGCGCACTGGGTTTGGTGGTCGGCCTGTTGTGGGGCTGGGGAGTCACGAACTCGTTGCGCGGCCAGTTCGTCGATACGTTCAGCATCCCGTTCGATCAGCTGGCCCTGTTCCTCGTCGCGTCGGTGGTCGCGGGCATCGTCGCCGCGTTGCTCCCGGCGTGGCACGCGTCACGGCTCGATGTGCTCGAGGCGATCGCGCACGAGTGAGGATCAGCAGGCGTTCCCGGAGACCGCGCGAGCAGGATCGACGAGCCCGTAGCCGAAGGCGTTGGTCCGGCGATATCGGCTCAGTCGGCGGGCGGTCGCCTTGAGCCTTCGTTCCACCCGGTCGGGGCTGCACCCCGGCCGGCGGGAGAGCACCATGGCCGCGGCGGCGGAGACGTGCGGTGCCGCCATCGAGGTCCCGCTCATGTACGTGTAGGGCGCGTAGCCGTAGCTCGTCATGGCCGGAGGGTAGGTCGAGAGCACCTTGACGCCCGGTGCGACGAGGTCCACGTAGTTGCCGGTGTTCGAGAAGCACGCACGAGTGAACCGCTTGCCGATCGCGCCGACCCCGATCGCCCCCGGCGATGCTCCCGGGTAGGACCGGGCGTTGTCGGCGGCCGAGCTGCAGCTCTTCGGCCCGTGGTTGTTCCCGGCCGCGGCCACGACGACGACCCGGCGGTAATGCGCGTAGGCCACAGCCGCATCGATCACCGGGTTGGGGCCGGGAGCACCGAGGCTCAGATTGATGACCCGCGCACCTTGGTCCGCGGCCCACTTGATCCCGTTGGCCACATCCGAGCTGTAGCCGCTGCAGTTGAGCACCTTGACCGGAAGGATCTTCACGCCGGGTGCCGCGCCCGCGACGCCGATGCTGTTCCCCGCGAGCGCCGCGATGGTGCCGGCCACGTGCGTCCCGTGCCCGCAGGCGTCGGTCATCGGGTCCGTCGCAACACCGGTCGGCGACCCGTTGAGGAACGTTCGACCGGGGAGCACCTGGCCGGCGAGATCAGGGTGGTCAGTTGCGACTCCCGTGTCCACGACGGCGACGACGATGCCGGCGCCGGTGCTCCGTGGCCAAGCGCTCACGAAGGAGGTGTTGCGGCTGTCCATGCTCCACTGGTAGCGGGAGAACTGGTCGTTCGTCGTGGCGCCGTCCGTCTCGACCGGCGTGTCGGACTGGACCACCACGAGGTCCTCACCGGCGGCGGCTTCCTCCGCGACGGCTCGGGCCTGACTCTCGCTGGTGACGGGGTGAGCGACGATCTTCGGGCCGGTCGGCGTGGTCTCGACGGTGACGATGGGAACTGACGTGCCGGCCGTCGACGCGGCCTCGTCGTACGCGTCGCCGGCGCGGTCCGCCGCGACCGGCGCGGCGATCGGCTCGGTGATCGCCGGCACGCGGTCGGATGGTGTGTTCGCGGCCGGCTGAGATTCGGTGGCCGACGCGATGGCGGGCGTGGTGGCGGCCGCGAGCATCCCGGCGCACCCGAGCGCACAGATGATCTTGGCGGCGCCGGTGACCCTGAGCACGGAAGATTGCCCTTCGTCAGCTTTTTGGGCCTCCCGTCCCGTATCTGGGCTATCGACCGTCTTGGCGCCGACCTAAGGGGAACTTCTCGCCTCCGACTACTCTTGCCCGGCCGGTTCCGGCCGGTCGATCGGGCGGTTAGCTCAGGGGTAGAGCACTTCCTTGACGCGGAAGGGGTCAGAGGTTCAAATCCTCTACCGCCCACCAGGAAAAGCGCAGGTCAGAGGCCAGATCGACGGACGGGGGAGGGCTGGGCCGCGGTGCGCGGCACAACCCGCCACCACCCCGGCGCTTGACGCGCCCGGCCGCCGTGACCTTGGCCCCTATCCGTACCCCGGAACGACGCGTAGCGTCCTCGAGACACGGTGCAGGGAGGTTCATCATGAGGTTCTCGACGGCGGAGACCGGCACGCGACGGGGCTCGATGGGGCAGCGATGGTTGCTGGTCGGGGGCCTGATATTCGGGTTGGCGTTCGCTCTCGGGGGATCGTCCGTTGCGTCGGGTTCCAGCTCGAGCATCAAGACGTGCACGAAGGTCAGGACCGGGAGGGTGAAGCTGATCGCAGGCGCGTTCACCGAGGTGAAGTGCACCAACAAGGGCAGGGGAGTGCTCTCGACCTGGGACGACCACGCCACCACGGTGGCGCTCGAAAGCCAGCTGACCGAAAGCCAGAACCAGCTCACGGAGAGCCAGCAGGAAGCGGTGGACGCGGAGCGGTACCACACCTTCCTGTTCGGCTCCACCGCGTGTTCGGGTGTGACGGACAACTTCGCAGGCATGAACCTGGGAGGTGTCTACATGCCGCATTGCATGTACGGAGCGAACCTGTCCCACGCGATCCTTTCCGGTGCGTTCATGAGCGGAGTCGGCCTGGTCAACGCAAACCTCGACAGCGCGACAATGACCCCGGTGTTCGCCGACAACGCGATCTTCCGGAACGCGACCTTGACCAACGCGAACCTGACCAATTCGAACCTGTATCAGGCCGAGTTCAACGACGCGAACCTGACCGGCGCGAACCTGAGCGGGGCGAGTCTGCTGTATGCGAACTTGACCGGCGCGAACGTGAGCGGCGTGATCTGGAACCACACCCAGTGCCCGGATGCCACGTACAGCGATTCCAACGGCACCGTTCCCGAGAGCTGCATCGGACACGGGGGCGGACTCTGAGTCGGTCGGCGGGCCGGGAGTTGACGCTCCCGGGAGCGGCCCGAGCGCAGGTCAGGTCGTCGGCATGGGGACGATCTCGTCCTCCGGTGGGTCGAGCGAGACGCCCCGGAGGCACCAGAGCATGGTTGCGAGTGCGACGAGGACCGTGCCGGTGAACGCAGCACAGGCACCGGCGAAGGCGCTTGATATCTCGATCGTGCCGAGGCGGTCGACCTTGATCGCCACCGCGGTGGCGACCAGCCCCACGAACGCGAACGCGAGCAGGGCGGCGCCTCCCAGCGCGAGTGCCGGGCTCACCCGCCGATCGTTCTGATCGCGCGGAGTGCCGACCGACACCGTCTGCAGTGCGGCGGCGATGGTGGCCACCCACGCGGTGACGACCAGCACCGCGCCGATGGGGTCACTCGGCCGGTGGTTGGCCGTGGCGACCACCGCGATCCCGATACCGATCGCGTAGAGCGCCCCGACGAGCCCCACGAACGCGCGGTAGGTGCTCGGCGCGACGAGCAGCGCGGCCATCGCGAGTGAGAATGCGACGGTGGTGTGGCCACTCGGGAACGACGCGCGATGGCCGATCGCGTCGGTGATCCCGAGATCCGGCCGGGAGAGGAAGACGTGCTTGAGCAGCTCCGTCGTGATGCACGCGCCGGCGATGACGATGCCGGCGCCGAGGCTGAGAAAGGGGCGGCGCCGCGCCAGTGCGATCAGGACGATGAGCCCACCCACGAGGACGAGCGAGGCCACCGAGATCGTGTCCAGGAGCTCTGAGGCTGCGTTGATCGTGCGGGGGCGGAGCGCGCCACGTCCACTCAACGCGGTGGCGTCGAGCCGCTGCCCCCAAGTGGTGCGGACCGCGAGAAGGTACGCGATGCCGAGCAGCACGACCGCGCTCGCCGCCACGACGAGGAGGATCGGACCGCGATCGACGAAGCCGGGCTCGATGGCAGGCGCCTCGATGTCACGACGCGCGCTCGGAAGAGGTGTTCGTGCTCAACCGGTTGGTGCTGCGTCAGGCGGACTGCGCGACGGGGATGCCATCCACGAGCAGCTCGTCGACGCGCTCGTTGAAGAAGCACACGAGACCCGCGATGTCCTCTCGACCATCGATCGGTTCGGGATAGCTCCAGGCGACACCGGTGAGCTCGCGACCGTCGGTGCGAACCGACCAGTAGTGCGCGTCTCCCTTGAAGGGGCACGTCGTCTGCAGGTCCGTCGCGACGAGGCGATCCATGCGAATGTCGTCACGCGGGAGGTAGTACCGAACTGGCAAACCGGTCTCGTGCAGGAGCACCGCGCCGGCTGCTGTCGGCGAGGGTCTCGCCGCCAATGACGATCTGCACCCGTCCTGACGCCGGTTCCGTGGTGATGGTGTGGCCACTGGTCATGCAACGAGTCTCCCACGGCTCGACGGTACGGTACGACGCGTGGACCTGGACCTGGCGGGCGCGACGGTGGTGGTCAGCGGCGGCTCGAAGGGGATGGGGCGGGCGGCAGCCGAGTGCCTGGCGGCGGAAGGGGCCCGCGTCGCGGTGCTCGCACGCTCGCGGCGCGCGCTCGACGAGACGGTCGCCGCCCTCGAGGAACGGGGGAGCCCGGATGCGATCGCGCTCCAGGCCGACCTGACCCGGGTCGAGGAGGTCGAAGATGCGTTCGACGACCTGCGCGCCCGCTGGGGAAGCCTGAACGCGCTGGTGAACGCCGCGGGGCCGGTGGACGTCGGGATCAAGGCATTCGAGGATCTCGACGACGACGAGTGGCTCGCCACCTTCGACATCGGCACGCTGAGCGCGGTCCGGTGCGTGCGCGCGGCGCTCCCGCTGCTCCGCGCCGCGGACTGGGGGCGCATCGTCAACATCTCGGCGCACTCGACCCGGCGGCAGTCGCCCACCCTCGTTGCGTACACCGCGTCGAAGGCGGCGATGACGAGCCTCGGGAAGAACCTCGCCCAGTCACTCGCGCCCGACGGAATCCTCGTCAACACGGTGTCGCCCGGGTCGTTCCTCTCGGAGGGCATGCGGGCCTACCTCGTCTCGCTGCCGGCCGAACGAGCAATCGATCCGGACAGCCTCACCGACGCCATGCGGGTGATCGAGGAGGACTTCGGCCACCCGGCGTTCCTGCCCCGCGCCGGGGATCCGGCGGAGATCGGCCCGCTGATCACGTTCCTCGTCTCACCCCGGAACAGCTACATGACCGGGGCGAACATCAACGTCGACGGCGGTTCCGACTTCTAGCGAACTAGCCGAAGCGGACGCCGTCGCGGTCAAGCGCGATCGTCATGCCTTCGTGCGCGAGGCACACGTCGTCGCCTACCGCGGCACACTGCAACCGTGCTTCGACCAACAGCGCGTCGAGCTCGTCGTCGGTGTGGTACGGATCGTGATGGAAGAGCACGGTCATGCCTACGCCCGCCTTGTTGGCGAAGCCGACCACGTGCTCGATGCTGGAGTGCCCCCAGCCGATGTAGTTGGGGTACTCGTCGTCGCCGTACTGCGCGTCGTGGAGCAGGACGTCGGCGCCCCTGGCGACCTCGTGCCCGCTGATCCACTCCGGTGGTTGTTGCGCGAGCTCCATGCCGAGCGACGGCTCGTGGTCGGGGAGGTACGCGAGCGCGCGCCCGTTCTCCTCGATGCGGTAGCCGACGGTCGGTCCTTGATGCGTGACGTTTGCTGCGCGCACCGTCGCCGTCCCGATGACGACGGCTTCCTGGGGTGCGTCGTGGAAGGTGATGCTCGCGGGGATGTCGGCCAGCCGGACCGGGAACAGCGGTGGGGAGAGGTAGGTCGCGATGCGGTCGGCGAGGCTCTGTACGGGTGAGGCCGGGCCCCAGATGTGCACGTTCGCACCGGGCCGGAACAGCGGACGGAAGAAGCCGAGACCCTGTACGTGGTCCAGGTGCAGGTGCGTGAGGAAGATGTGCAGCTCGTCGAAGGGGTCGCTGCCCATTGCCGCCCCGAGCGGTCGGATGCCGGTGCCGGCATCGAGGATGAGCAGGTGACCGCTTTCGAGCCGGAGCTCGACGCACGACGTGTTGCCGCCGTAGCGGACGGTGTCGGCGCCGGGCGTCGCGAGCGAGCCACGACACCCCCAGATTTGGGCGAGCACTAGTCGGCGTCCTGCGCTGCCGTCAGCTCCCAGAAGACGCCGACGACACCGTGCATCTCCTGCGCGTTCCCGAAGAGTGGGTACGCCGTGGCTTCGACGAGCCGGCGGCTGCCGTCGTAGCCGGTGACGAGCAGCACGCGGTGTGCGGGTCGCCGCTGGATGAACGCGACTCCGGCGGGGGAGTCGCGACGCCGAACGGGGGTTCCGTCGGGGTCGGCGAGCTCGAGCACCGCACCGAAGTCCGCCGCGGAGATCTCGCCGAGCTCCGCGAACGGCTTGCCGATGATGCTCTCGGCGGCGTCGTTGAAGTAGACGAGCGTGCCCGTCGCGTCGAGCAGGAACATCGCGGTGGAGAGGTTCGCCGCGAGCTCGCGGGCAAGGATCAGCGGCAGGCTCTTCGGTCCCGGCCCCGTGGTCGTCACGGCCGCCACAGTAGGTGCTCGGACGCGCCCGAGTTGTGTCCCATGTACGGAGTATCTGGCGAAGCTCGCGAGAATCACACGTGAACCCGTGTGTCGGTGTGATGGAGTGGGCAACGTGGATGTGCACGATTGCCCGGAGGGCGCTGCGTAGCGCGTTCAGCCGACGCGCGTGAACGTCGCCGCAACGCCGAGGGCGATCGGCAAGGAGACCGCGATCGCCGCGCGCCGATGGCGTCTCGCCCGCTCGCGACGGCGGATCGTCCGCGTGGCAGGCCGCTCCCAGCGCGCGTCGAGCGCGAGGTCCTCGCGAAGGTCGCGTCGTTCGGGGCTGCGGAACCACACCGCGACCATGAGGATCGCGCCCACGCCGAAACAGGCGTAGCCGGCGGCGATCGCGATCATCCAGATCCGACGTGAGTACGGCGTGAAGTGGTAGAGGCGCGCTGGGATGCGCATGAGATCGAAGACGCCGTACAGCAGCACGGGCAACCCGACCATGTAGCCGAGGATGATCAGGTTGAGGGTCGCGGGGTCGGACATGCTTCGCGCCTCAGGGGAAGTCAGGTGAGGCAGGTCGTCAGGACCGGGCCGGCACTCTCGGCGGCCTCGACGTGGCGACGATAGCGAGGATGCACACGCGCGCGACGGGTGCGCTCGCGCGTTGGTCAGCGAGTCGCGCGGGCGCGCGGAACGTGGTTGGTGTGGTCGCGCACCCGGCCGTTGACCGTTTCCACACCCTCCTTCCGGAGTCGCGCCGATTGCTCCGCGACGAGGTGCTCGGCGATGCGGCCGTCCGCCGCGCACGACACGCCACCAGGGGACGTCGTCGATCCCGGATGCGAGGAGTGCGCCGACCGCGCGCCCCCGTCCGGGGTACCCGGCCTCCGACGCCACCCATCCGTACGAGAACGTCTCGCCCGGGGGGAGGCGCCGGAGCACCGACCGCACTGCGGTCTCGAACTCCGTCATCGCCCCAAGCGTAAGAGACCGGCCAGTTCGGGGGGCGTCTGACCGGTCTCCTACGTTCGGGGCTCGGTGGGTCAGGTGGCGTGCACGCGCTGCACGCCGGTCCGACTCGACGGCCGGAAGCTTCCGTTGCCGTTGTACCGAGCGATCATGGAGGACACCCCGACCGGCGTCTTCGAGGTGCGGAGTCGCGCGATGCCGTGGTCCAGCGCCACGGTGCCGATCCAGCGCCGGACGCCGTCGGTGATCCGGTAGAAGGCGACCTTGCCCGTCGGTGTGCCTTCACCGAGTCCCATGGCGCGGACCTCGACGGTCAGAGTCACGACTCGACCGAGCTTCGACGGGTTGGCCGACGAGCGCATGAGCGTGCGGGTCAAGCTGCGGAACACGGTCTGGTTGGTCATGTCGGCGGAAGGCCCGAAGTCCGCGTCGCCGTGGTACTCGGCGACGATCGGGGCATCCGTCCGCACCGAGAGCTCACGCTGGACGGTGATCGCCGTGCCGTCCACCATCGGCACGGTGGCGATGATCTCGTGTGAGAGGTCACGGTGCACGACGAAGAAGTGGACCGATCCCGTCGGCGTTCCGCCCAGCGACGTGACGGTCGCCGTGAGTGTCACCGCCTCGCCGAAGCGCGCCGGGCCGGCGTTCGACGTGAGCGCCATCGTCGTCTCGGCTCGGTCGACGTTCTGACTGAACTGGGGCGCGACGGAGGTCAAGAAGCTCGCGTCACCGCCGTAGGTGGCGTCGATTGCCGAAGTCTCGTTGCCGGGCAGCGCAGTGGTGGCGCAGGTGGCCGCGCCGTCCACGACACCCGTTGCCGCACAACCGGCGATGGTCACGCCGTTCGCGATGAACTCGACGGAGCCGGTGGGCTCACCCGCGCCGGGTGACGTGACGCTGACGGTTGCGGTGAACGTGACGGTGTCGCCCGCGTGGGGAGCCGCCGGATCGGAGGTGATGACGGTTGTCGTCGACGCCTCGGAGACGCTCTGGGAGAACTCCGGTGAGGTCGCCGGGTCGTAGCTCACGTCGCCGCTGTAGCTCGCGGTGACGGCGTGAACCCCCACCCCGAGGTTTGCGACGGTGCAGCCGCCGAACGAAAGAGCTCCGGAATTGGTCAACGGCAGCGACGCACAGATGGTCGTCACGCCGTCGACGATGTCGACCGTTCCGGTAGGCGAGCCCGACCCGCCATTCAGGCTTACGGAGAGAATGACGCTCTGTCCGGTCACCGAGGTCGAGTCGTTCGACATGATCGCGAATGACGTCAAAGGCGCCATGGCCGCGGCGGGGGCGGCTGTGACGGCGAGCGTGCCGCCGGTCGCGAGCAGCGCGCAGAGAAGGGCCGGAAGGGTACGGAGAAGGTTGCGGGTCACGGGGTCCTTTGGGAGAGGTCGCAATCGCGAGCACGCCCAGTGAACCTGGAGGGTTACCCGATCTTGCGCGCATCGACCCTCGGCCCGACACCTTGAGCAGAACTTTCGAATTCTCTGCTCAACGGGCCCGCGTTCGGCGTCGATGCCGCTACATGGCCCGTCCCACCTTCGAGCGCCCGCAGACCGTCGACGTGGTCGGCGGCCTGGTGCTGCTCGCCCTGGCCGCCCTGCTCGTCGGGGTGGCGCTCTTCGTCGCCGCTTCGTAACCCCGTCGTTACCTCCGATGGGTTCGGACGGTCGTAGCCTGAGGGTGTCCTACCGATGAGGAGGTCCGTGGTGTTCGTCGACGGTTTCGTGCACCAGCTCCCGGACACCGACCCGGACGAGACGATCGAGTGGCTCGACTCACTCGACGCGGTCATCGACGGTCGGGGGAAGTCGAGGGCCCGTTACCTCCTCGCCCGCCTGATGGCGCGGGCGAACGAGCACGGCGTCGGCGTGCCGTCGATGACATCGACGCCCTACATCAACACGATCCCGCCGGAGCAGGAGCCGTGGTTCCCCGGCGACGAGCACATCGAGCGCCGGATCCGTGCATTCATTCGTTGGAACGCGGTGGCGATGGTCGACCGCGCGAATCACCGGTACGAAGGGCTGGGCGGGCATCTCTCGACCTACGCGTCCGCCGCCGCGCTCTACGAGGTCGGCTTCAACCACTTCTTCCGTGGGAAGAGCGACGGGAACTTCGGTGACCAGGTGTACTTCCAGGGGCATGCCGCGCCCGGGATCTACGCGCGCGCGTTTCTCGAGGGCCGCCTGACCGAGGAGCACCTCGACGGGTTTCGCCGGGAGGTGTCGGCCACGCACGGCATCCCGAGCTACCCGCACCCACGGCGGATGCCGGACTTCTGGGAGTTCCCGACCGTGTCGATGGGGCTCGGCCCGCTCAATGCGGTCGCGCAGGCCCGCTTCAACCGCTACCTGCTCGACCACGAGATCGCGGACACCAGCGCCGCGCGGGTGTGGGCCTTCGTCGGCGACGGTGAGATGGACGAGCCCGAGTCGATGGCCGGCCTGTCGATCGCGGCGCGGGAGAACCTCGACAACCTGATCTTCGTCGTGAACTGCAATTTGCAGCGCCTCGATGGTCCGGTGCGGGGCAATCACAAGATCATCCAAGAGCTCGAGATGATGTTCCGCGGTGCCGGCTGGAACGTGATCAAGGTCGTCTGGGGTCGCGAGTGGGACGGCCTGCTCGCCCGGGACGTCGACGGCGTGCTCGTCAACAAGATGAACTCCACGGTCGACGGCGAGTTCCAGAAGTACGCGACCGAGTCGGGCGCGTACATCCGGGAGCACTTCTTCGGCCCGGACCCGCGGCTGCAGAAGATGGTCGAGCACCTGAGCGACGAGGACCTGCAGCGCCTGCCCCGCGGCGGGCACGACTACCGCAAGCTGTACGCGGCGTACCAGGCGGCGATCGAGAACGAGGGAAGCCCGACCGTCATCCTCGCCAAGACGGTGAAGGGCTGGACGCTCGGGAGCAGCTTCGAGGCGCGCAACGCCGCGCACCAGATCAAGAAGCTCACTCCGGAAGAGCTCAAGCGGTTCCGAGACCGGCTCTACCTCGAGATTCCCGACGCGGATCTCGAGACGGGCATCGCGCCCTACTACCACCCGGGGATCGACTCACCGGAGTACGAGTACATGATGTCGCGACGCCGGACCCTCGACGGTTCGATCCCCGAGCGGGTGGTGCGCGGCGAAGCCGCTGGCGAACCCGGCTCCGGAGGTCTTCACCGAGCTGCTCGCAGGAACCGGCGACAAGCTCCAGGCATCGACGACCACCGCGTTCGCGCGGCTGGCGCGCAAGCTGCTCGCCGATCCGGAGATCGGCTCGCGGGTCGTCCCGATCATCCCCGACGAAGCGCGCACGTTCGGTCTCGACGCGCTCTTCCGGGACGTGAAGATCTATTCGCCGATCGGTCAGCGCTACGAGCCCGTCGACGCCGGCCTGCTGCTGTCCTACCGCGAGGCGAAGAACGGACGCATCCTCGAGGAGGGGATCACCGAGGCCGGCGCGATGGCATCGATGACCGCGGCGGGCACGGCGTACGCGACGTGGGGCCAGCCGATGATCCCCTTCTTGATCTTCTATTCGATGTTCGGGTTCCAGCGGGTGGGGGACCTCGTGTGGGCGTTCGGCGATCAGCGCGGGCGCGGCTTCATGCTCGGCGCCACCGCCGGCCGGACCACGTTGACCGGTGAAGGGCTCCAGCACTGCGACGGTCAGAGCCAGCTGCTCGCGACGTCGATGCCGAACTGCCGGGCCTACGACCCGGCGTTCGCGTACGAGATGGCCGTCATCATCCGCGACGGCATCGCGCGCATGTACGGGCCCGAGCCCGAAGACTGCTTCTACTACCTGACGCTCTACAACGAGAACTACGTCATGCCCCCGATGCCGGAGGGGGTCGAGGACGGGATCGTGCGCGGCCTCTACCTGTACCGCGCGGCGCCGGAAGCGCGCGGGCACCGCGCACAGATCCTTGCGAGCGGCACCATGATGCAGGCGGCGCTCGAAGCCCAGCAGATGCTGGCGGAGCACCACGACGTCGCGGCAGACGTGTGGAGCGCAACGAGCTACAAGCTGTTGCGCGAGGACGCGCTGAGCGCCGAGCGGTGGAACCGGCTGCACCCGAACGAGGCCCCGCGCACGCCGTACGTCACGGAGCGGCTGAGCGGGACCGAAGGCCCCGTCGTGGCGGTCACGGACTTCCTCAAGGTCGTACCCGACCAGGTGGGTCGGTTCGTCCCGCAGCCGTTCATCCCGCTCGGGACCGACGGCTACGGACTGTCCGACACCCGCGCCGCGCTCCGGCGCCACTTCGAGGTCGACGCCGCGCACCTCGTCGTCGCGACGCTCGACGGGCTGGCCCAGCTCGGCGACCTCAAGGGCGAAGCCGTCGCGGACGCGATCCGCAACTACGAGGTGGACGTCGAGGCACCGGACCCCCGCACCGCCTGACCGGGCGGTGACGACGGGTTACGCGTCCTTGCGGTTGCGTTCCTCGTCCGGGTCCCAGGGTTCCTTGACGGTGTCGTCCGTGTCGTCTTCGAGGTAGACGATGCCGGCCTCGTCGTCGTCGACGTCGGCGAGGGAGCCACCACCTTCGCGGAACATGCCGTCGTCGAAGCCCTGCTTCAGCTCGCGGGCCTCACGAAAGCGGCGCGCTCGTCCTTTTCTGGCCACGCCTCACCTACCCCTGACCGGGCTTCGTCGGTACCAAGCAGAGATCCAATTATCTCGCGTTTCGCCTTCTCATGTGGAACGGGCGCTTCACGGCGACCCCAGACGGCCATCGAGGTCGACAAATGCTCGGTTCCCGTAGCGGTCGAGGTGGGTGACCTCCTCGACCGGACGGCGGGTCGAGGGGCCGTAGCCACCACCCTTGGGCCAGCCCAGAGGGATGACCGCGCACGGGGAGACGTCGCTCGGGAGGCCGAGCGTCCGGCGGGCCAGCGTCCGGGACCAGAGGGGGAGCGTGGTCAGGGCGGCGCCGAGCCCGAGGGCCCGGGCCGCGAGCAGGAGGTTCTGGACTGCGGGGAAGATCGAGCCGTAGTGGGCGGCCCGGCCCATGTTCGACGGGAAGGACCGGCCCTTCAGGCAGGCGACGATGATGACCGGGGCATCCTCGAAGTGATCGGCCTGCCACTGGACCGCGGCGAGGATCCGGGCCTGGCCGAGGTCGCCGCGGGCCCGGGAGCGGGCGAAACGGCGGTAGAGGGACCAGGACTGGCGGTTGAGTCGGGCGAGCTGGTGCTTGACGTCGGGACTGCGGACGACGACGAACTCCCAGTTCTGGGCGTTGCTGCCGGTCGGAGCCTTGACCGCGAGGCGCAGGAGCTCGAGCACGGTCTCGTCGTCCACCGGGTCGCCCTTCAGGCGGCGCACCGCGCGCTGGGTTCGCATGGCTTCGCCCAACGGCATCTGCAGCCCGTCGGCGACCTCGGCGAACTCGGGCATCGCTTCCTCCCCGGGAGAATGAGTCGGCCGAGCGTAGTTGCGCGACGTGCCGACGGTTATCCTCGGCGGCTCCGGGCGATTAGCTCAGCTGGCTAGAGCGCTGCCTTCACACGGCAGAGGTCGTGGGTTCGAGTCCCGCATCGCCCACCGGTTTCCTCGACGTTCGGCGTGCCTCCACGCTGCGAAGGCCACCGGGACGCGTATCGATGCGCGGTGCGGTGTTTGTGGGCGCGGCATTGTCAGGTGCCACGCGGTGGCCAAGTATGTGATCGTTGGTGCTCGACAGGAGGAGCGACGGTTGCAGCAGCTCTCGGGGCTTGACAACAGCTTCCTGGCGATGGAGACACCGTCGACCTACGGCCACGTGACGTCCTTGGCGATCTTCGAGCCGGGGGAGCGGTCGCTCGAGTTCGAGCGCGTGCGAGAGCTGCTCGTCGAACGGCTGCACCTCGTCGCGCCGTTCCGCCGACGGCTCGTCGGCGTCCCGCTCGGACTCGATCACCCGTATTGGATCGAGGACCCCGACTTCGACCTCGACTACCACCTACGCCACATCGCCGTGCCGCCCCCCGGCGACGCGCGATCAGCTCGCGGACCTCGCCGCCGCGCTCGCGGCGAAGCACCTCGACCGGCGCCGTCCGCTGTGGGAGATGTACGTCATCGAGGGGCTCGAGGGTGGCGCCGTCGCCGAAGTGACCAAGATCCACCACGCGTGCATCGACGGCGTCTCGGGCGCCGAGATCCTCGGCGTGCTGCTCGACATCGTCCGTGACGCACCGCCCACCCCGGCCCCGGAAACGCCGTGGCGAGCCGAGCGCGAGTGGTCGCAGTGGTCGATGCTGGGGCGCGGCTTCGCCGGGTTGCTCTCGCGCCCCAGGGTCGGGTTCCGGCTCGCGCGACGCACCGTGCCGAAGCTCGGTGCGCTCGCCAGCAACTTCTCGCTGGTGGTGCCCTCGGTGCGCCGGCCTCGCGAGCTGCTGTCATCCCCGGGCAGCAAGGCGCCGCGCACACCGTTCAACGGCATGATCACACCGCATCGACGGTTCGCCTATGGCTCATTGCCGTTGCCCGACGTCAAGTCGGTCAAGACCGAACTCGGCGGCACGGTGAACGACGTCGTCATGGCGATGTGCTCGGGTGCGCTGCGACGGTGGCTGATCGACCACGACTCCCTCCCGACGGTACCGCTGCTCGCGATGGTGCCGGTCTCGGTGAGAACCGAAGCGCAACGTGGCACCTTCGGGAACCGCATCTCGGCGATGATCGTCGAGCTACCGACCGACGAATCGGACCCCGTCGAGCGCTTCCACCGGATGCACGACGCGATGCTCATCGCCAAGGAGCAGCACCACGCGATTCCGGCGGACACGCTCCAGGACTTCGCGCAGTTCACGCCGCCGTCGGTGCTCGGCATGGCGAGTCGGGCCGCGGCGCGCATGAAGGTCGCCGACCGGGTCAATCCACCGTTCAATGTGGTGATCTCGAACGTTCCCGGCCCGCAGTGCCCGCTGTACTCGACGGGCGCGATGCTCCGCGGGATCTACCCGCTGTCGGCCGTCACGGACGGTGTCGGGCTCAACATGACGCTCATGTCGTACAACGGCAATCTCGACTTCGGCGTCTTGGCGTGCCGCGAGATGATCCCGGACATCTGGCGCCTCATCGATGCCCTCGGCGACGAGCTCGCGATGCTGCTCAAGGTCGCCGACGAACTTGGTTCCAACTGAACCGACGGCTCAGCCAGTGCGCTTCGCGTAGGGCACCCAGGCTCCGGCGGGCTGGGCGAGGCGTTCGGCGACGATGCGCAGCACCGAGGGGTTGTGGCCGAGCCCGCAGTGGGAGCCGGACACTTCGATGGATTCCGCGTGCGGTCCGTCGAGCTGCCTCGAGGCACGCCAGTCGACGATCCCGTCCGCGCGGCTGTAGATCGCGGTCGATGGCACCGGAATCGGTGCCGCGAGATCGGCGTCGGCACCCCCGTGGTCACCGAAGAAGGGTGAGAGCAAGCTGTAGGCACCGGCGGCGTTGCTGGCTCGGGGGCTGGTGAGACCGATCGGGCTCCCGAGAGTGATCACCTGGCGCACCGTCTGGGGGAAGCGCCGGGCGAGCTCCCGGGCGTAGATGCCGCCAAGGCTCCAACCGACCAAGCTCATCGGTGCGCCATCGGCGGTCAACGTCTCGAAGCGCTGCAGCACTCCATCGATGACCCGGTCCGTCGGGCCGAGGTTGCGGCCGATCCTCCAGCCCGAGACCCGATAGTCGAGGCGGCGGAGGAACCATCGCAATGGTCGCGTCGATCGGTCGTCCGCGAGGAAACCCGGAAGCACGAGCACCCGATGCCCATCACCGCATGGCGCCGTCGCCAGCACCGGCCCGGCGGCCACCGTGAACCAACCAAACTCGGCGAATGCTCGCGGTCCCTCTGACAGCGCAAGCCATGGCGCAGGAGCACGCGCATGCGGCGTGGAGGTGCGATCAGCGGGACGCGTCGCTGCCGGCATGGCGCACAATGTACCGCGCTCCTCCGCGGAGGAAGTCGAGCGGCGGGCGAGCGTGTGCCCTGATGCGAGCGCCGGGCTTCGGTGTCATGCTTTGGGGAGGGGAGTTGACATCATCGGGGCCTCGAAGAGTTGGAGGTAAGGGCATGACGACGTTCGCGTTCGACGCTGCCGCGGATCACCTCGATATCGACAGTCCGAGCACCACGGTGTTCGACTTCGATTACACCGATGGTCGCGAGCAGCTGCTGCGGCTCTATGACAAGGGCACGCGTCGGCAGTGGATCGGCGAGGATCGGCTCGACTGGTCCCTCGACGTCGATCCGGACAACCCGCTCGGCATGCCGGACGAGGTTCACCCGCTGTTCGGTTCAGAGTGGTGGGAGCGGATGGGCGCGCGTGAGCGCGGCGAGGTGCGGCGCCACTGGGAAGCCTGGCGGTTCAGCCAGTTCATGCACGGTGAGCAGGGCGCGCTGATCTGTACCGCCAAGATCGTTCAGACGGTTCCGGACATCGACAGCAAGTTCTATGCGGCGACGCAGGTGATCGACGAAGCCCGCCACGTCGAGGTGTACAGCCGATACCTCCACGAGAAGCTGCAGCTCGTGTACCCGCTCAATCCGCATCTGGGGAGTCTCCTGAACGACGTCGTCGCCGACGCCCGTTGGGACATGACGTACCTGGGTATGCAGGTCATCATCGAGGGGCTTGCCCTCGCCGCGTTCGGGCTCATCCGGAACATGGCGACCGAGCCGCTCGGCAAGGCGCTCAACGCGTATGTCATGCAGGACGAAGCTCGTCATGTGACGTTCGGTCGGTTGGCGTTGCGGGACTACTACCCGCAGCTGAGCGAAGCCGAGCGCGACGAGCGCGAGGAGTTCTGTGTCGAGGCGTGCTACCTGATGCGCGACCGCTTTCTCGGTGACGAGGTCTGGGCGCGCGTCGGCCTGCCCAAGGAAGCGGCCGAGTACGTCGAGCACAGCGACATCATGCGGGAGTTCCGCGGCTACCTGTTCATGCGGATCGTCCCGATCTTGAAGGACATCGGCCTCTGGGGATCTCGGATCCAGCAAGCGTTCATCGACATGGGCGTGATGCAGTTCGCCGAGGCGGATCTCGATGCCGAGATCGCGAACGATGAGCAGGCAGCGCGCGATCTCGATGCTCGATTGGACCACGTCAAGACGGTCGCCACCGACGCTTGAGCACCTCGACCGACCCCGGCGCATGACCCGCGGCCGGGCGTGGCACCGCCTTCTTCACCCACCCATGCAGAGTGGTTGGATTCAGATTCAGGCGCGGCGCCAAGCGCCGACACGCTGCGAGCCGCGACTCGTCCGGGCCTTGCTCCGCGACCACCAGACGCACGGCCAGATCCTTGAACTCAGGGGTATACCCCCACACCTTCGGCATGACGCGATCCTCTCATCGCGACTCAACGCCATGCGGGTGACGGTTCAGTGACCGCGAGATTGGATTTCAAGACCTTTCTCAACCGTTCGAGCGTCACCTGCGCCACCGTTACGCATCGGAACCCTGGCATGAGGCGTTACCAGTCTGCCCCGGGTCCCGATGCGGGTCTTGGGTTGCATAAGGCTGGAGAGAGACGATGTGTCGTACCGTCGCTGTGCCGAGGCCGTCGTCGACCTCGAAGAAGGACTGAACCCTCAGAGGCCGAGCAGGTCCTCGACATTGTCGAGGACCTCGGCCATCGGCGTTTCGACCGTCGGCAGCGCGGAGAACAGCTCAACCACGCGGAACGAGTGGGTCAGGTAGCGCACGAGCGCCTGGGCCCGCTCGGCCGCAGCCGGGTCGTCGAACGCGGACGGGTCGGCGAGAGTGAACGCGGGGTCGACCGCGGCATAGTCGGCGAGGGCGGCGCGCGCGGCGCGGGCGATGTGCTCGTGCCGCGCGTCCGGGTAGGTCCGGACGCTGGTGCGGGCCGGGTCGATCGCGGGCCAGCGGCGAGCGTGGCGCGGGCCCGGTCGAAGGTGATGCGGGCGTCGAAGCCTTCGGGGAGCGCCTCGGGGACCACCGCTGGCTCAGGTGTGTACGTCGCCAGCACGACGGTTGCCAGCACCGACGGATCTGTCGCGAGGCCGGGAAGGCCGACCGTGACGTCGTGCTCGTGTCCCGGTGCGGGTACGCACGTGACGACCTTGGGGCCGGGCGTCGCGGCCAGCCGCTCGAGGGTTTCGGCGAACCGCCGGCGGCGGTCGCCGGGATCGCCCGGCCCGATCAGGTCGATCGTCGCTCGCATGCCGCGCTTCGCGCGCGTCTCGCTGCAACTCCACCGGCTCGTAGGGTCCGTGCTCGAACCCGATCATCCACCAGTGCGCGGGGGCGAGCGCGTCGACCACGCCGAGCATGGCGACGATCGCACCGAGCCCGTAGGCGGGCGGGATGTGCACCAGCGCCCCTCGCCGCAGCGGCGCGAACAAGTCGATGGCCCGGATGCGGGTCCACAGGACATCGCCGTCGTGCGCCTCGGACCGCCGGGCCGCTTTCAGGGCACCCCAGTCCGCGGCTGTGCGGCCGTGCGCGTCGGTCGCGACCGGGTCGGCCCCGGCCGCCAGGAGTTGGCGCACGAGATCGTGCCGCTCGCGATATACGGCGACGTGAAGGGCGGTGGCCTCCCCGTCGAACGCCCCGCCGTCGACGGAGGCGCCGTGGTCGAGCAGGTACTCGACAACATCGGCGGCGCCGACGTTGACTGCCGCCCACAGCGCGCTCTCGTGGTTCGCGCACGGGCACGCGTCAGCGACCGGTGCGCCGGCCTCGACCAGGAGGCGCACCAGCCGCAGGTCGCCGATGCCGGCCGCGCGGATCAGCGCGGTCGCCCGATCCGAGAACCCGAGCCGCGCCTCGAAGCCCTCGACCGGCGACCAGTCCTCGGTGGCGGTGGCCAACGAGGGGTTCCGGGCCAGGAGGCGGGCCAGCCCGTCGGCGTCCCGGGCGCGCAGGGCCTGGAACAGCAGGATCGTGTCCCGAAACGATTCGGTACCAGACGGGCGGGCAGCGGCGAGGGCGTCGGCGACCATGGGGAGCAGCTCCTTCAATCGGGTGCGGGCGGACCATGCCCGCTTCTTGGCCGCAGAGACGGTGATGCCGAGGAAGGTTGCGACCTCCGCGTAGGGCATTCCGGCCAGGTGATGCAGCGCGACCACGCATCGCTCGCCCTCGGGGAGGCGCTCGACCGCGGCCCGCACCTCGGCCGCCTCGAGGGCGGCGACCACGACCTCCTCGGGCCCGGGGGCCGGGTCCATCATCGCAGCGGGCCCGTCGTCGCGGGGTACGGCATCGAGCGGGACGGCGGCGAACCGGCGGCGGCGGGTCCTGCGGTTGGTCGCGGTGCGGACCAGCCGCAGGAGCCAGGCCGGGAACGCGGCCGGGTCCTGCAGGCCGTCGATGTGGCGGAAGGCAAGGACGAACGCTTCCTGGGCGATGTCCGGGGCCTCATCCAGATCGCCGCACAGTCCGACGGCGGAGGCGACCGCGATGTCCCCGAATCGGTCGATGAGCTCCGGCCAGGCGCTCGCATCGCCCCGCTGGGCGGCGGCAACCAGCGCCGCCCAACGGTCCCGATCCTCGATCAGCGTCATCACAAGAGAGGAGCCTGCCCGCGCCGGGCTGGTTACCGCACGGGCTTCGGAGGCCGCGTCGCTCTCGTTACCGGTCTAGTGGCAGGTGCCGCTGCCTTGATCAAGGACGATCCCGGCTTCGTTGACGAACTGCCAGGAGTAGGCGCGATCGTCGAGGGTGAGCTTGAGAATGCCGAAGGTTTGGAGCCGAGACGCGCTGTTGAGGATCGGCGGCACGTCGCGAGCGAAGCGAAAGATATTTCGGCCTCCGGTGCCGACAACGAACTCTCGCATTCCCGCCGGGCTGGGCGTTCCGTCCGGAAGTTGGGGCTCGAAGCGTTCGTAGTTGTGCTCGTGACCACCCAGAACGATGTCAGCACCGGCTTCTTGGAGCGCCTCCCAAAATGGCCCGACCGACGGGTCGCTTCCATGTTCGCCTCCGGACGAGAAGCGCGGCTGGTGCCAGTAGGCGAGTACGCAAGGTCTCGGATGCGCAACGAGGTCGGCACGTAGCCATCGCACCTGGTCTGAATCGGAGGCACAGGAGACGGTGTCGCAGTTGCCGTTCAGGGCCACCAGGTGCCAGCTCTTTCCGATGTCGAAGCTGTAGTAGCCCTGCCCGGGTTGCCCCGCGGCGCCGCCCCAGTAGGTGAAGTAGCCGGATGCTCCCGGTGTCCCGTACTCGTTGTTGCCCGGGACCGGTTTCGTCTTGGTCTTGACCCGCCCGTAGCTC
This sequence comes from uncultured Acidimicrobiia bacterium, assembly GCA_963770095.1. Lineage (GTDB taxonomy): Bacteria > Actinomycetota > Acidimicrobiia > IMCC26256 > JAENVU01 > Chersky-806. The sequence goes on along the minus strand of CAVYOO010000002.1, from coordinate 259,384 downwards.
GCCTCGTAGGCCGACTGGAATTCGGAGAGCGCCCCGTTCTGGTATTGCAGATCGCCGAGCGCGAGCAAGTAGGCGATCTGGGGGTCGTTGACGACGAGGTCCGAGACGGAACCTTGGCGGCATGCGTCGAACGTCACCGGAGTGCCAGTCGCACAACTCATGTCCCCGACCGCCGCGACCACGGCGTCGGGTTGCGGACGCGTTGTCGTGGTGCTCGACGACGCAACGGGAACGGTCCCACGAGTCACTCGACCCTCTTCTCCGGACGAGGATCGCGCCGATTCGAAGAGTGCGATCGAAACTGGGATCAGGAGAACGATCGCAATCAGAAGGACGTCACCAGGACGCATGGAACGCCGAAAATGCTTCAACCCGCTCTCATCCTGCTTCCAGGCACAACCCGAGATGCATGCTCCATCGAGGGAGTCGCTTCAACCCGACTCGGAAACGCCCCTGGTAGAACGACCCGACCCGACCGCAACTTGAGCAATGCGGCCGGTTGCGGCGCTCGCGGATCCTTCTCGGTAGCTCCCGGCACTGGCTTCCCGATCCCACTCGCCGCCGCGGCGAGTGCGGAGCCATCCGTGCATCGGTCGAGCAACGCCGTTCCCGGTCGGCATGGCGGGTTGGGACCCTGCGCCCTACCGTTCGTGGTCATGACGAACGTGTTGGACATCCAAACCGACGGGCACCTGCGGGTGCTCCGCCTGAACCGACCCGATCGGAAGAATGCGCTCAATGGTGAGCTCATTGGGGCAATCGTCACCGCCGTGCGGGCCGCAGCCACCGACGACGATGTGTGGGCGATCGCCATGACGGGCAACGGGGACGCGTTCTGCTCCGGCCTCGACCTCTCGGGCGTCGGTGCCGACCGGGACGACGGCGAAGCGCGTGCGGAACCGTCCGACGAGGAGCGAGCACGCGACCATTTCGCGCTGGTCATGCGGTTCGAATGTGAGAAGCCGATCCTCGTAGGCGTGAACGGCGTTGCGGTCGGCATCGGAGTGTCGCTCGCGATGTCCGGCGACATCCGCCTCGCGGCGCCGTCCGCGCGCTTCCACCCCGGGTACGCGCGGGTCGGCGCGTCGCCCGACGGCGGACTCACGTGGACGCTCCCCGAGGCCGTCGGGTACGAGCGGGCGATGCGGTTCTTCCTCGAGAGCAGGATGGTGCCGGCTGCCGAGGCGCTCGCGGTCGGGATGGTCGGCGAGATGACCGAGACCGACGAGGAGTTCGAGACGCGCTTCCTCGAGTACGGCCGGATGCTCGCCGGGGTCGCGCCGATCGCCGCCCGCCAGACCAAGCACCTCGTCGGTCGCGTCACCCGCCCACCGGAGCTGCAGGCGCACCTGGGCGCGGAGTTCCGGCTGACGCTGCAGGCGTTCACGACGGAGGACAGCAAGGAAGCGGTCCGGGCGATGGCGGCGCGCGAGCAGCCGACGTTCACCGGCCACTGAACCGCTCGAAGCCGCGTCGATCCGGCGGCGGCCGCCCGCCGTCGTCGGCCCCAGCTCGGGTCAGCCGGGAGCTCGGGGACGGGCGGAGCCGGTGGTCGTACTCGTCGTAGTGCGTCCCACGAGACAACGCTGCCGCCGGTCCGGCCGTCGTTCTCCCCGAATTGCCAGGCGACGAGGGAGGGGAGGCACGGGCTACAGGTCGACCGGGTCATTGCCGACGTATGCCCTGAGCAAGTCAGGGCTGCCCAAAGCCGGCGGGAGAGGCGACGGTCATGAAGTACTCACGGTGGCTGGCACTCATTGTCGTGCTCGCGCTTGGCGCGAGCGCGTGTGGTCGCAGTGATGACGCCACGTCATCCGGGAGCTCATCGTCGACGACGGAGCTCACGGGGGTCGGGCGCTCGAACAACTCGACGTTCGGCGACCTCACCGACGTCTGTCAGGGCGGCCAGCCGAGCGGTTCACCGGCGCAGGGGGTCACGCCGACCGAGATCGACATCTCGACGTTCTCTGATCCTGGGTTCGCCGGCCGACCGGGTCTGAACCAGGAGCTCTTCGACGCGGCCGAGGTCTTCAGCAAGTGGTGCAACGACCGCGGCGGCATTAACGGCCGAACGGTCGTCGTGCACGAACGTGATGCCGCGCTCACCAACGTGGCGCCGCAGATGGCCGATGCCTGCCGCGAGGACTTCATGCTCGTAGGCGGCGGCGCGGTCTTCGACCAGGTCGGGGTCAAGGCCCGACTCGAATGCTTGATGCCCGACATCGCCGGGTACGTCGTGAGCCCGGACGCACGCGGCGCCGATCTCACGGTGCAGCCGCTTCCCAACCCGGTCGACCGCGTCGGGAACGGTCTGTACAAGTACCTCGGAAAGAAGTTCCCGGCCGGCACCAAGGCCTACGGTGTCATCACTCCCGACCTCCCGAGCACTCGCGCGGCAGGTGACCAGAACAAGGAAGTGGTCGACGCACTGGGATGGAAGAAGGTCTACGACGACGTGTATCCGGCGCTCGGCCCAACGTCGTGGACGCCGTACGCGCAAGCGCTCAAGAGCGCGGGAGTCGAGGGCCTGATCTGGGTGGGGGAGCCGGAGTTCCTCGCCAAGCTGATCGAGGCAATGAACAACATCGACTACAAGCCCGAGTTCATCAGCATGAACGGCAACAACTACGCCCAGGCCTTCATCGATATCGCCGGCAGCGCGCTCGAGGGCAACGTCTACACGAGCACTCCCTTCGTCCCGTTCGAGGAGGCGGAACCAGGTTCTGCGACGAAGCAGTACCTCGATGCGTTCGCCGAGTTCCTCCCCGACGGCAAATCGCACGCCGCCTACGGCGCGCAGGCGTTCTCGGCGTGGCTGCTGTTCGCGCGGTCGGCCAGGGCGTGCGGCAACGACCTCACGCGCAAGTGCGTCTATGACCACGCGAAGAAGGTCACCGACTGGACCGGCGGCGGGTTGCACGCGCCGCAGAACGTGAGGGCCAACAGTGTGGGCGAATGCATCACGGTGCTGCGGGCCACCGCTCGGGGCTTCGTCCGGGTCAAAGATCTGAACGAGAACGACGGGATCTTCCACTGCGCACCGGCGGACGTGCACAGACTGAAGTCGAGGTCGGGCGCAGGCGCCACGTTGCATGATGTCGGCAAGAGCATGGCCGACTTCAAGTGACGCACGAGGACTTGGTCTGGTGCGGCTCGGGTGTACGCTGAGTCACACCCGACGACGCGCGAGGGTGTGCGTTTTCATCCGTTGCCTCGCGAGCGGTTCACCCAGAGCGCGGTTTCTTGGCACGCGTCTGCGTCGAACGCCAAGTCCCCACCAGGAGTCCACATGCAGATCGAGGTCACTACCGACCACAACGTCAAAGGCAGCGACGAGCTGATCCGAAAGGTCGAGGCCGATCTCGACGCCGCGTTGTCGCGGTTCAGTGAGCGGCTCACGCGGATCGAGGTCCACCTGGGAGACGAAAACGCCGCCAAGTCCGGTGCTGCTGACAAGCGGTGCACGTTGGAAGCCCGGCCAATCGGGCAGAAGCCGGTTGCGGTCACCGACCACGCGGCGACGCTGGACGAGGCGTGCCGCGGCGCCGCCGAGAAGCTGCGGAACCTGCTCGAGAGCCGGTTCGGCCGCCTCGAAGACCGCCAGCGCGGCGCCACGATCCGGCACAACGAACCGCGCTGAAGAACGACGGAGCTGGGTGAAGCACAAGCCGACAACCGTCCGCGACCGGCTCGGGGCGCTGGTTGGTCTCCTCCGGGTCGGCGATGCAGAGTTCCACGCCTTCATGGGGACCTACGACGAGTTGTTCACCGACTCGCCGGAGAACACGAAGGCCGACCACGAGAACGGTGTACCCCTGAGGGGCTACATCCAAGGCAGCAGCGCCGAGTTGGAGCAGCTGTACCGGATCATCCACTTGCTCTGCACGTTGGGGTCCGTCGAGAAGATGTACATGCCGCCGACCATCGATCTGGATCAATCGGTGCTCAAGAACCAGATCCTGTTCGAGCGGATCGTGGCCAATGACCTGAAGCTCAGTCGCGGCGACAAGGTGTTGGACCTGGGCTGTGGTTGCGGAGCGATCGCGGAACACGTGGCGGAGCTGACGGGAGCCACCCCCTACGGCATCAACCTCGACCGGTCGCAGATCGAGAAGGCCTGGCGCAACCCGAATCTGCCGCGAGCAAACTTCGCGGTCGGCGACTTCAACAAGGCGCTCGAGTTCGACGACGGTTCGTTCGACGCGGTCTACGCGATCCAGCCGCTCACCTACCTCACCGATCACGAGTTCACCTTCGGCGAGGTGCATCGCGTCCTCAAGCCGGGCGGGATGTTCGTCATGAACGATGTCGCGGCTCTCGACGCGTACGACCGCGACAACGAGCATCACCGGACCCTCATCCAGCACACTCGTGAGCTGACCGTGTTCGGTGGGTTCTGGTACTACGAGTACTGGGAGGATGCCTACCGGAACGCGGGTTTCGACCTGGTGTCCTCGGTGGGGAGGAGCGCGGTGGACATGATCAAGAAGGAAGTCGCGCTCTTCGACCGGTACGAATCCGTGTTCAGGTTCCTCGCGAAGATCCACGTGATCCCGAGGAAGACCGACGCGATGATGCAGCGAATGAACGAGAACAGTCAGTCGTACATCCGAGCCGAGGAAGAAGAGCTCCTGACGTTGAACTGGCACTGCGTCGGCCGGAAGCCGGTGGCCACCGCTCCCTGAAGACCGGAGGTCGGCCTCGCGCCCGACCATCTCCGCGAGGTGCACACCGGGGTCAGCGGGGCTCAGCCCGCCGCGACCCCCCAGCGCACCGGGAGGTGTGACGGACCCCAGATCCCGAACGTCTCCGGCTTCCACTCGACCGGCCCGGCCGGCGCGAGGTCCGGGAAGCGGACCGCGATCAGGGCCAGTGCCTCCTGCAGCTCACCGCGTGCGAGGTGCGCGCCGAGGCAGTAGTGAATGCCCGACCCGAAGGTCAGATGCGGAACGGCAGTCTCGCGAGTCACGTCGAAGGTCTCCGGGTCCGGGAACACCTCCGGATCGCGGTTCCCGCCCGCCAGCGACAGGAAGACGAGCGTTCCGCGTGGGAACACGACGTTCCGGTACTCGATGTCCTCGGACGCGACGCGCGCGGTTCCCTGCACCGCGCCGAGATAGCGCATGGTCTCGTCGACCGCTCGCGGGGCCAGCGCCGGATCGGCGACGAGGAGCTTCCACTGGTCCGGGTGCGCGCCGAGCAGCGCGATGCAACAGGCAAGCTGGTTGCGGGTCGTGTCGGTGCCCGCCATGAGTACCGCCTCGGCGAGCATCACGAGCTCGTCGGTTGACAGCCGGTCGCCGGCTTCCTCGACTGCGATGAGCGAGCTCAGGAGGTCATCACCGGGCTCGCGACGGCGCTCCGCGACGAGCTCGTGCACGTACTGCTCGAGCTCGGCACTCGCACGCTCGATCGTCGGGAGATCCTCAGCGAGGTTCTGGTTGAAGATGCGGAAGATGTCGGTGGCCCACTGCGAGAACAGCTGCCAGTCGGCGCGGGGAGCGCCGAGGAGCTCGCAGATGATGGGAATCGGGTACGGCTCGCACACCCTGGACACGAAGTCGCAACCACCGTCGGGCGCGACCTCGTCGAGCAGCTCACCGATCACCTGGCGCATGAAGGGTCGGAGCCGACCGCGGCCGCCGGGGTGAAGGCGGGCGCGACCAGGCGCCGGAGCCGGGCATGCTCGTCACCCTCCATGGACAGGATCGACCGTCGACGCTCCTCGAGCGGGCCCTCCGCGATGCCCTGCATCTGCGGAAGCAGCGACAGCGCGGAGTGGAAGCGGCGGTCCCGGAGGATCGCCACCATGTCGGGGTAGCGCGTGATCGCGAACCCAAGCGGTGCGCGCGCCAACCAGTTCTTCTCGCGCGTCTCGACCATGAGCGCCAGCCGTTCGACCCGATCGAGCCCCTCGGGGTCGTAGGGCGGCAATTCGATCTCGTGCACCGAGGCAGCGACCACGTCATCCCTCGTCGGCTGGGCGAGCGACCCGAGTCTGGCAGCGCGTCCGCGATCGCTCAACTCGATCGTTGTTCCCCTCGACGGGGCCACAAGTGCGAGCTGCGGCCTCGAAAATCACTCAGGCGTACGCGGTGCGGGTGAGCCACTCAGCGACGAGGGCCGGCTTGTCCTCACCCTCGATCTCGACGGTGAAGTTGCGTGTGACCTCAACCATGTTGCCCTTGAGCTCGACGTTCGCCGTGACCGCCCGAGCGCGGATGCGCGAGCCGACCTTGACGGGGCTCACGAACCGCACCTTGTTGAAGCCGTAGTTGATGCCCATCAGGATGCCCTCGAACTTTCCCGGGTCGGGCGGAGCGGAGCTCGCGCCGGCGGCGAGGTGCGAGAGCATCGACAGGGTCAGAAAGCCGTGGGCGATGGTGGTGCCAAACGGCGTCGACGCCGCGCGCTCCGGGTCGACGTGAATGAACTGGTGGTCGTGGGTGACATCGGCGAATTGGTTGATCTGATCCTGATCGACTTCGAACCACTCGCCGACGCCCTCGTCGTTGCCCACGTCGTGCTGGTACAGCTCGAACGCCTTCGCCGCCGCTTCGCTCATGGAACGCATCCTAGGAGACACACGGCCGACTTCCCCGGGAGGCGGGAGCTCAGTGGCGATTTGGCGGGTCTGCTTGGTCCACCCGTTCCGTGGGCATGTGCCTTACTCTCCAGCACAGAAGACTTGTTTGCTGACGGACCAGGTTCGGGGGGAGTTCGCGTGAACGATCGAGCGATTCGTTGGGCCGGCGTCGCCGGCATCGTCTTCGTGATTCTCATCGTGGTCACGATCGCAATTTCGGGGTCGCCGCCGATGGGCGACGACCCCGTGGGCAAGATTCGTACCTACTACATCGACCACCGGCTCGAGCCTTCTCTGGGCCAACCTTCTCGGCATCATTGCCATCCCCTTCATCCTGTGGTTCGCGGTGGTGCTTCGTGAGATGTTCCGTGGTGACCGACTCACGAGCGCGCTCGGTACGTTCTCGCTCGCGGGAATTCTGGTGACCGCGCCGGTCGTCCTGGTCGGTGGCGCGCTCAACGTGTCGGTGATCTACGTCGACGGCGCGGCTCGGACGTACCGACCCGACACGCTGAGGCTCATGTACGAGGCACAGACCCTGGCGTTCGCGGCCGCGTCGGCCGGCCTGCTTGTCATCATGTTGGGTGCCGCGCTCGCGATCCGCCGCAGTGGCGCGCTCCCCGGCTTCACAATGTGGCTCGCATGGCTCGGGGTCTTGGGCAACGTGGTGGCGGTGTTCGCCGTTCTGGACGCGGGCTCCGCACTGGTCGGCTTCGCGGGGGTGACGACGTTCGTCCTGTTCGTCCTGGTCGCCGGGATCACCATGGCGGCCGGCAGGGCGAAGACGCCCACCGAAGCCTGACCGGCCGTGAGCCCGCACCGTCAGGGCGACGCCGTGGTCCTCACTGAGATCCGGCAACGGTAGGCACGTCGCTCGACTCAGGCGCGCCCCGCGGTGATCTCGGCGCGGAGCGCGGCGAGTGCGTCGGAGTAGATCTCCGAGAAGGTGGGGAATGGCTGGATGGTGTCGCGCAGCACGTCGAGCGGTACGTGCGCGCGGATCGCCAATGTGGCTTGCTGGAGCCATTCGCCCGCCTCCGGCCCGAGCGCGTACGCACCCGTGAGCCGCGCGCCGTCGCTGAGGAGGGTGAGGAAGCCGTTCGACTCGGCGTAGGCGCGCGTGTAGGTGGCGGTCTTCGCGACGCCCGAAATCGGCGCGGCGGGCAGTGAAGCGCGCCTCGGGGGCCCCGACGGACGCGGCCTGTGGATCGGTGAAGACGACACGCGGGAGAGCTTCATAGTTGGCTTCGCGCGGCTCGCCCAGGATGTTCGCGGCGACGATGTCGGCCTGGTACTTGCCGGTCGTGGTCAGCGGCCAGATGCCGGTGACGTCGCCGATCGCCCACAGCCCGTCGCCGGCGCGCAGACGCGCGTCGACGGGGATCCCGTGGCTGTCCGCCTCGATGCCGACCGTTTCGAGCCCGATGTCGTGCACCCGCGGCCGGCGGCCGGTCGCAACGAGCAGCCGGTCACCCCGCAGCTCGGAGCCGTCGTCAAGGACCAAGACGTAGTCGTCGCCGTCACGCCGCGCCTGCGTCGCGCCCACGCCGAGCAAGAGGTCGATGCCGTCGCGGCGGAGAACCTCACCGAGCGCATCACCCAACGGTCCGGGTTCGTTGGAGAGCACGCGCTCGGCCATGTCGGCGAGTGCGACGTCGGCGCCGAGGCGGCGAACGGCCTGCGCCATCTCGACGCCGACCGGGCCACCGCCCAGGATCAGCAGGCGACGGGGAACCGCCGTCATCGCGGTCACCTCGCGGTTCGTCCACACCCCCTCGAGCTCCCGCAGACCGGGAACCGGCGGCACGAACGCGGCTGCGCCGGTGGCCACCACGACGTTCCCGGCCGTGTAGCGCGCGCCGCTGACTTCGACGGTGCCCGGCCCCGCGAGCCGGCCGCGGCCGCGCAGCACTTCGATGCCCCGGTCGGTCAACCACTTCTCGGCGCTCTCGTCCGTGTGGTTCGAGACCATGTAGTCACGCCAGGCGAACGCCGCGGCGACATCGACCTCGGCATTCACCGCCGCCTCGTTCGCGTCGTGGGCAGCTTCACCGGGCCGAAGCAGGGTCTTGGACGGGATGCACGCCCAGTAGGAACACTCGCCACCAACGAGCTCACGTTCGACGACGGCAACTCGCAGGCCGCCCTCCGCCAGCGCGCCGGCACAGTGCTCGCCCGGGCGCGCCGGCGCCGAGAACGATGACGTCGTAGTCCGTCACGACGGAAGAGTCGCGTGGGTACCGGCTTCGGTGGTGCTCATCGCGCCTCCAAGGATTCGTGGGGCCTGAAAATCGCGCCACCCGGCGCGGAGTCAACCCCCGTCGTTGCCCTACGCGTCGTCGGAGGCGGGTTGCTCGGGTGCCATCCGCCATCGGTTCCATGGCCACATCCCGTCGATCTCCACCTCGAGCGAGAAGCTCAAGACGACTCGGATCAGAACGATGATCCCCAGGACGGCGACGCTCTCAACCGACTGGTCGATGACGATCGTGCGGATGATGTCGGCGATGATCAGCACCTCGAGGCCGAGCAGGATCACGCGGCCCAGGTTCTTGCGCAGGTCCCCGTACGCATCGGGATCGCGCCGACGGACGAGGTCATACACGAAGCGAACAAAGGCGCCGAGTCCTCCGAAGACCAGGATCGTCGCTCCGACACCTTCGACGACATCGACGACATGGGAGAAGAACTCGCGATACGTCATTGGACAACGCTAGCGGCGTCTGCGCCGAGCGCGGCGGGACACTCGGGATTCTCGATACCGTGGTCAGTACGCAGAGCAAGGAGCGCTTATGGCTGATGAAGCTGAACCGAGTTCCAACGGCCGTCGCCTGGGTGGCGGAGCCATCGCCTCGCTCGTCGGAGGAGGAGTCCTGCTCCTCTTCGTCGTGCAGAACACCGAGGACGTCAGGTTCGATTTCCTGTTCCTGAGCTTCACCTGGCCGCTCTGGCTGTACACCATCGTGACCGCGCTCTTCGGGGCGCTGGTGTGGTTCGGGCTCGGCGTGGTGCGACGTCACCGGCGTCGCGAGGCGCGCCGAGACGACCGGCGCGACTGAACCGATACGGGCGCGGACCCGCCGGCGAAACGACCTGCGAGAGGAATCCCCACGTGCTGCAGCGAATCGAGAGTCCCGACAACGTGCTGGCGTTCCGGGCGGTGGGCAAGGTCGAGAAGGCCGACTACGAGACCAGGTTGGACCCCGCGGTCGAGGCGATGATCGCCGAGCAGGGTGAAGTGCGCTTCGTCTACGTGCTCGGTGACGAATTCGACGCCTACACCGCCGGTGCGACGTGGGAGGACACCAAGCTCGGCATCGGCCACGTTTCGAAGTGGAAGCGAATCGCGGTCGTGACCGATCACGACTGGGTCCGCCATGTGGTCGGCATGTTCGCGTGGATGGTCCCGGGTGAGGTGAAGACGTTCCCGGTCGACGACGAGAAGGACGCCATCGCCTGGGCCTCGGGATAGCCGCTCGGGCCCGAGCACTGGCCGAATGTGCATGTCATGGGTGCTGATCTGACGTCCGCACTGGTCCGGTAGTCGTCACGATGTGCACCAGGACGAGGAGCGCTAGCCAGGCTCCGGCGAGGGACCAGCCGCCGACGACGTCGGATGGCCAGTGCACGCCGAGGTACACGCGTGACCATCCCACCCCGAGCGCGATGACCGCCGCGATCGACCACGCGCCGGCCCGGATCGACCGTGAGCGGGTGAGCCCGGTGACGACCCAGGCGAGTGCCGCGTAGCAGGCCACCGATTGGGCTGCGTGCCCCGACGGGAATGCCGCGCCGATCGCGTTCACGAGGTGGTCGCCGATCGGTGGACGGGACCGGTCGACGAGCGCTTTGACGAGCGAGACCGAGAGGGCGGTGCCGATCGTCGACGCGGCCAGAACACCCGCGATCGCCAGCCGCCCTCGAAACGCGAGCACGATGACTGCGAAGGTCGTGACCGGGGCGACGACCCAACCGGAGCCCAGCGCAGTGAAGAATCGCGCGATGTGGGTGATCCAGGCGGAGCGGTGGGTGATGACGAAGTCGAACAACGAGTGATCCGAACGCACCGTCGTTCCGAGCTCGGTCACTGAGCCCAACGCCATGAGGAACACGATGGCGCTGACCGCCAGCGCAGCCGCGGCGATCCAGAGGGCCCGCGTCGGATCCGGTTCGGAGGGTGGAGGCTTCGGCTTACGCGCCGGCCGCAACAACCACGAAGTCCGTGCCGAAACCGAGCACGATGCCAAGGACGAGCCCCCACATCAGCGCTTCCTTGTGGCCGAGCCGGTCGGCGACGTGGAGGAGTTGCACGATGACGTACAGGATCGATCCGGATGCGAGCGCGAGGAAGGCCATGTTGAGCGTCTCGTTGACGAACGATTGTCCGATCAGCGTTCCGAGGAAGGTCGGTCCGCCGCCGATGAGGCCGAGGAGCGCCAGGTACGCCCAGCTCGGGCGGTCCGCTTCGCCGGCCATCGGTGCAACGATCCCGAAGCCTTCGGTCGCGTTGTGCAGGCCGAATCCGATGACGAGAAGCAGCGCAAGGCTGAGTGCTCCGCTCGCAGCCGATTGCCCGATTGCCAAACCTTCGGAGAAGTTGTGCATCCCGATGCCGAGCGCGATGAAGAGCGCCAGGCGCTTCCCGTCGGAGAGCCGTGCGATCGCGGGAGCTTCGAACTCTTCGACCGCCGCGGCACCGGGGCCGTGCCTACGAGCGTGCCGGTTGAGCCAACGGTCGTAGTAGACGAGTCCGAGCGCACCGAACCCGAAGAGCACCACGAACAGAGTGGCCCGGCCGACGAACGTTCCCCACGTGCCTCCGCTCCCGGTCGTGACGTGCTTCAGCGCGTCCTCGACCGGCTCGATCCCGTGTCCCGTCACCTCGATGAGGAGGAAGATCAGGATTCCGGCGGCGATCGCATTGAGGAACGCCCTGGCGCGCGTGGAGAGCGAGGAGACCCGGCCCATGGGGAGGCCCAGAAAGATCGTGAAACCTGCGATGGCTCCGAGCAGGAGCACCTGGCCGTCGGACACGTTCGCCTCGGGTTCGTGAGAGTAAAGGTAACCTTACCTACTCCACGGCTGCTGGTCAAGCCACCGGTCAGCCGGATTCGGCGAGTCGTCGGTCGATCTCGGCGCCCATGATCCGGTCGCGCGCCTACGCCTCGCCCGGCTCGGGGAGGACGAGTCGCTTGAGCATGAGCGCGTTCACGGCGACGATCACGCTGGAGCCGGACATCGAAAGTGCCGCGAGCTCGGGGCGCAGGACCAGACCGAAGATCGGGTCGAAGATCCCGGCGGCAATGGGGAGGGCGATGCTGTTGTAGCCGATCGCCCAGCCAAGGTTCTGGCGCATCTTGTGCAGCGTGCCGCGCCCGATGAGCAGGGCAGTGGGTACATCGAGAGGGTCGGAGCGCATGAGCACGATGTCGGCGGTCTCGATGGCGACGTCGGTGCCGGCACCGATCGCGATGCCCACGTCCGCCCGAGCGAGTGCGGGCGCGTCGTTGACCCCGTCGCCGACCATCGCAACCCGATGGCCCTCGGCTTGGAGCTCCTCGACCTTCGCCGCCTTGTCCCCGGGCAACACCTCGGCGATCACGGTGTCGATGCCGAGTTCAGCCGCGATCCGGTCGGCGGTCGCCTGATTGTCACCGGTGAGCATCACGACGCGGACGCCGAGCTGATGCAGCGCCCCGACGGTGGCGAGTGCCGTGGGACGGACGGCGTCCGCGATGCCCAGCAGGCCCGCCGCCTGCCCATCGATCGCGACCTGCACCACGGTGTGGCCATCCGCGGTGAACCGGGCCCGTTCTCCCGCGAGCGGAGCGAGATCTACGCCGTCGCGTTCCATGAGCCGGGAATTTCCGACCGCGACGCGGCGCCCGTTGACGATCGCGGTCGCGCCGTGGCCGGGAACGTTCTCGAACGAAGCTGCCCGCTCCGTGCCGAGCCCGGCCTCGGTCGCGCGACGGACGATGGCTTCGGCGAGTGGGTGCTCTGACTCCCGCTCGACCGCCGCGACCAGGGACAGGAGCTCCGCCTCGTCGATGCTGTGCACGATGACGTCGGTCACCTCGGGCTCGCCCTTGGTGAGGGTGCCGGTCTTGTCCATGACGACGGTGTCGATCCGCGCCGAAGCCTCGATCGCGGCGGCATGCTTGAACAAGACACCGCGCTTCGCCCCGAGACCCGTGCCGACCATGATGGCGGTAGGAGTCGCGAGACCGAGCGCGTCGGGGCACGTGATGACGACGACGGTGATCGCGAAGAGCAGCGCGTCAGTAGCCGGGCGATTGCTGAAGACCATCCAGATCGAGAAGGTGAGAAGTCCACCGACCAGCGCGACGAGCACCAACCAGAACGCCGCGCGATCGGCGAGGCGCTGTCCGGGAGCCCTCGAGTTCTGCGCCTCCTGCACCAGCTGGACGATCTGGGCCAACGCCGTGTCCGCGCCGACCTTGGTGGCCCGGACCCGGAGGGTGCCGTTCCGGTTGATCGTCCCGCCGACCACCGGCACGCCGGGATCCTTGTGGACCGGCAGGCTCTCGCCGGTGACCATCGACTCGTCGACCTCGCTGTCGCCCGATTCGACGACGCCGTCCACCGGGATCTTGGCCCCCGGCCGGATCAGCAGGAGATCGCCGACCTGGACGTCGGCGGTCGAGACCTCGACCGCTTCGTCACCCCGGAGCAGGAGCGCCTTGGGTGGCGCGAGATCGAGCAGGCTGCGGATCGCATCATTCGCGCCGCCCCGTGCCCGCATCTCGAACCAGTGGCCGAGCAGCACGAACGCGCAGAGGACGGTCGACGCCTCGTAGAAGACGTCGCCCCCGCCGGTCGCGGTGACCCCGACCGAATAGATCCAGCCGGCCCCGATCCCGACGGCGACGAGCACCATCATGTCGAGGGTTCGAGCGCGCAGCGCCTGTACCGCCCCGACGAAGAAGATCCTCGCCGAGTAGGCGATCACCGGGAGGCTGAGCAACAGCGACCACTGGTCGTCGCGGAGCCCGAATGGCGCGGCAACGTCGAAGCCGAAGACGTCCCGGCCGATCGGAGACCACAGCAGGATCGGGATTGAGAACAGGACCGCGACAAGGAAGCGGTTGCGCATGTCGCGCGCCATGCCCGCCATCGACATCGACCCGTGGTCGTGATCCTCGGCGGGGCCGGGCGGAGGCTCCTCCCCGGCACCGGCGAGCGGGTCGCAGATGTGGTCGGGAACGGATCTACCCGCGCAGTGGTAGCCGCAGTCCCGGATCCAATCGCGGAGATCGGTGATCGACGTCGTCGCAGGGTCGAAGGTCACGGTCGCGGTCTGCGCGACCGGATTGGCGTCGACCGCGAGAACTCCAGCCCGGCGGCCGAGTATGGCCTCCACCCGTGCCTTCTCCGTCGCCCACTGGATGCCACGCACTTCGAGCACCGCAGTCATGGCGGGTTGATCGACGACATGGTGGGACATGCGCATGCAGTCTGCTCCATGGCATCGCCGATACGTTGTCTCCAGATGGGAGCACCCGATGATCGGCGTGACCGCGACGCGTTGGAGCGTTCACTGGGCTTGTGGCAGGTCACGGCCAGTGGTGTCGGGATCATCATCGGTGCCGGCATCTACGTTCTGATCGGCTCCGCCACTTCATTGGGCGGATCGAGGGTGTGGATCGCGTTCGTCGTTGCGGCGGTGCTCAGCGCGCTGACGGCGATGAGCTACGCCGAGCTGGCATCCATGTTCCCCAAGGCCGGTGCGGAGTTCGAGTACGCGCGGCATGCCTACCCGCCGTGGGTCGCGTTCCTCGTGGGCTGGGTGATGATCGCCGGACTGATCGTTGCTGCGGCCGCGGTGGCCTTGGGGTTCGGCCGCTACGCCGGATGGTTCGTTGACGTGTCGCCGTGGGTGGCCGGCCTCGCGCTCCTGGCCGGCGTCACGCTGATCGCGTGGTCCGGAATCCGCCGGTCGGCTCGCATCACGGTGGTGCTGAGCCTCGTGCAGGTGGGCGGGCTGCTCTACGTCATCGCGATTGGTGTCCCGCATCTGGGCCAGGCCGATCTTCTGAGCGGCGACGGGACCGGAGCGAGTGGTGTCGTCGCCGCCGCTGCGCTCGTGTTCTTCGCCTTCATCGGCTTCGACGAGGTCATCACGTTGTCCGAAGAGACCCATGACCCCACTCGGACTGTCCCGCGGGCGTTGTTCCTGGCGCTCGGCATCTCGACGCTGTTGTACATCGGGGTGGCAATCGCGGCGGTCAGTGTCATCGGCGCGAAGACGCTCGGGGCTTCGGAGCGGCCGCTGGCGGACGTGCTCGACCACACGTTGGGCGGCCGTGGCGCGGGGGTGCTGTCGGTGATTGCCCTGATCGCCACGACCAATACGACGTTGCTGTGCCTGACCGCGGCATCACGCCTGCAGTACGGCATGGCTTCGGCCGGGGCGCTGCCGCGTCCGTTCTCCCGGCTCGGCGCGCGAAGTCACGCACCGCACGTCGCGCTCGCGACGTCGGCGGTCGTTGCAGCCGGGTTCGTGCTCTTCCGCGACCTGGCCCTGGTCGCGAGCGTCACCGACCTGGCGGTGTATCTCGTGTTCATCGCGGTCGATGTAGCAGTGATCGTTCTTCGGATTCGCCTCCCCGACCACCCCAGACCGTTTCGGGTTCCCGGCGCGGTTCGCGGCGTACCCGTCATCCCCGTGCTCGGCCTCGTGGCGGTGTTCGTGATGCTTCCGGCGTTGCGATGGCAAGCGCTTGCGTTAGGAGCAGTCCTGTGCCTGATCGGCCTCGCGGTCTACGAGCTGCTGAAGCGGATGGCGCCGGCTGGGTCCCAAGACGCTCGAGGCCCCGCGTCGGACCAGGGGGCCGGCCGGGCCCGCCGGCGGTTCGGCCGCGACGGGTCAACGGGAGCGGGTCAGCCGAGGTCGTAGCCGTACGCGGCCAGGTCCTCGGAGAGGAGCGCGCCGAGGCGACGGTTCGAGGCGCCGTACCGGTCGCCGGCCCACGCGGCGAGGAAGGTCCGAAGGCGCCGCTCGGCACCGGCCGCGATCCCTTCGGGCAGCAACCGGTCGAGGGTGCGCAGGACGGGATCCCAGATCCGGTGGTCCACCGTGGACGGGATCCGGACCAGCACGCCAGGGTTCAAGGGTCGTCGCGCCGCGACCAGCCGGTTGAGCTGTCGACGCACTGCCGCGGATGACGCGGAGAGTGACGGGTTCGACTGGCGTCCGTAGGGGAGTGCAGCCAGGTCGGAGGTGGGCTGGACGCCTGCCGCGGCGAGCACCGCGGCGACGAACGCGGGCGGGTCGACGCGCAGCAGCTCGTACGGCACGACGTGCACGCGTTCGGCCCCGAAACGGTCGCGGTAGTAGCTGGCAAAGCGGTGGTAGTCGAAGCAACGAGGATCGAACGACGGCACGCTGTAGAGCGCACGGGGGGGATCGAGGTACGCGCCCAGAGGGAGCACACCACCCTGGCGGATGTATTGGAGGTAGACCGACCGCACGATGGCCTTCTGCTCGCGCACGACGATGAGCACGTTGGCGTCGGGCCACGTCTCGTACAGACGATCGGCGATCGTTCGAGTGTCGTAACCACCGGTGTGGGGGCTGCCCGACATGCGCTCGGACGAAACCACGGGAACGAGCCCCCGAGCTCTCGCGGCCTCGAACTCAGGCTCGAGCGCAGCGCGGGTGTCCGCCGCGTTCCAGTCCAGCGAATTCGAATGGACGACGAGGTCGTTGACGCCGGGTACGTCGGCGACGAGCGTGCAGCCGAACTCCGCGCGCCGGAGCACCATCTGCTGGAGCCAGGTGCTGGCGGTCTTGTGGTAGCCGACGTGGAGGAGAGGTTTCACAGCGTCACCGGTTCGGGGACTGGGTCATGGGATGTTCGCAAGGAAGCCGTCAGTGTCGCGTGCGTGCCGGGTCGACCACGATCAGTCGAAGAACTTCGCGACTGCCGTCTGGGATGCGACCGCGAGCAGCGTGCCCTCGGCCGACCACAGGCGGGCTCCGCCGTGCACGTACCCGGAATCGGCAAGATACGGCTCGGTGTCGATGAGGATCCAGTCCGTGTCGGGAGGCGGCGCCGTCCCGAACCGGATGCTGTTATCGAGACTGACTCCGCCGCCACTGCGACCCGCGGCACGCAGGACCGCGCTCGGCACGAAGTCGGCGAGGTACGCGATTGTCACCCGACTCTGCGGACCGGCCTTGATGCGAGCCCAGAGCTTGCGCGAGCCGTCATCGCATCGGGCGTCGCGGAACTCCGCCGTGGCAAATGGTCCGCGGAGTGCGATCGTCTCGGGTGGGAACGGGAACTCGGGTTTCCACGGTGCGCTCTCTTCGGGGCCCGTGGTGCTCGGCATCTGCCCGTACATGGCGCCGAAGCCGTCGTCGCGCGGCCGGGCGGCGGAACCGAGCGCGACGAACACGATTCTGTCGCCCGTCGTCCCGGTCACACGGGCCTGGGTCGTGTTGTGTCCCTCGGCGAGCACCTCCGCGTGGCAGTCGATGTGGTCGCCGATCTCTGCGGTTCCGACGAACTGGACCGTGGTCCAGAGTGCTCCACGCCCGGTCCGCCCTTCGATCGCCGCGACGGAAGCCGCGAGACCGGCACCCCCGAAGAGCCGTCCGTCGAAGCGAGCCAGATCGGGGGTGAGGTCGAGGCCGTAATGGCCGTCGGTGGTCGGGGAGAGCTCGAACAGGGGGTTCCGTCCGGCCTCGGCAGTGGTGGGTTCGGTGGCGTCGTCGCGGATGCTGGCCAAGCGGGGATCCTGCCACTCACGTCACAGACGGTACGAACCCTTGGCGTGCCGGGCTCGGTTCTCACTCCCGATCGAGCGCCGCCTTCAGACCTTCGAGGTCTTCGACGGTGACCGTCAACGCGGAGTGGCCCTTCCGCCGGAGGGGCGACGGAACCTTGTCGCGGAAGTGGATGCAGACGCCCGCATCCGCATTGGTGCCGAACGTGAGGCCGTCGTCCTTCATGGACGCCCGCGCGCCGGCTGATGTCCACCAGCGGTAGCCCCGCGTGATGTGGGCGCCGTCGACGTTGTCGAGACCGGTCTCCAGCTTGAGCAGGCCGAACGTCGCGCGCAGGCGACCGTCATCGGTGATGGTGACCCCATCCTTGGCGGGCCGGACACCAAACGGCCCCCAGAAGCCGATCAACCGCTTGTCGAACGCATACTTGAAGCGAGTGCTCACCCGGGCAGGTGTATCAGATGGACCTGCGGCCGGCGTCGGTCCAACCGACCGGCGCCGAGGTGGGCCCGCGTGATCAGCCGAACGGTTGCAGGGAGCTCGCGACGACCCAGGTGCTGAAGTACTGGCTGTTCGCTCCGTACGCCATCGCCAGTGCGACAGCTGCCCCGCCGACTTGGTGCTCGCCGGCCGCGCCGCGCACCTGGTTGGCCGCCTCGGCGAACCGCAGGAGGCCGGACGCGCCGATCGGGTTGCTCGAGAGCACGCCACCACTGGGGTTGACCGGGAACGAGCCGGTGAGCGCGGTCTCGTCGTCGTCGATCATCCGCCAACCGTCGCCGACGGCCGCGATGTCGTGACCCTCCAACCAGATCGCCTCGTGCCACGAGAACGGCACGTACAGCTCGGCCACGTCGATCTGCTCACGGGGGTTCGTGATGCCGGCCATGCCGTACACGTCCCACGCGGCTTGCACGCACGCGACCGGGCGCACCGGGTCCCGGCCCGGGAAGCTCGGCGGCTCGCTGCGCGAGGAGGAGCCGAGGATCCATGCGGGGGACCGGCCGGCGGCGGCGGCCGCGTTGCCGCCCGCCTCGTTGGTGAGCACGACCGCGCACGCGCCGTCGGAGGAAGGACAGGATTCGAGGTAGCGCAGCGGTTCCCACAGCATGGGCGACGCCTTCACCTTCTCGATGGAGATGTCCTCGATCCGCAGGTGCGCGTACGGGTTCTTGAGCGCGTTCTGGCGATCCTTGACCGCGACCTTCCAACCGATGTGCTCCGGCGCGCCGCTGCGGGCGATGTAGGCGCGGATGAACGGCGCGAACGCGCCGCCGGCGCCGAGCGACGCGCCGCGACCGCTGCCGAGGGCGAACTGGGCGTTCCCCTCGGACTGCTTCTCGAACGCAACCGCCAGCACCCGCTCGTGCTTACGGGCTTGCACGTGTGAAGCCGCGACGATCGCGGTGGTTCCGCCGACGGAACCGGCAGTGTGCACACGGAACATGGGCTTCCCGACCGCACCCAGCGCGTCCGAGAGGTAGAGCTCGGGCTTCATGACACCTTCGAAGAGGTCCGGTGCCTTGCCGATCACGACGGCGTCGATGTCGGCGAGGGTCATCTGGGCGTCGTCGAGGGCGCGGAACACGGCTTCGCGCACCAGTCCGCCGAACGAGACGTCTTGGCGGCGTGACTTGTGGTGGGTCTGGCCCACGCCGACGATCGCACACGGTTCGGCGCTCACGCGCTTCTCCCTCCAGGATGCAGACGAGGTTCTGCTGCAGGCACGGCCCCGACGTGGAATGGGCCAGGGCCCGCCTTCCGCCGCCGAAGATGTGATTCGCGGAGTAACCGATGCGGCGCGAGTCCGGTGGCCATGATCGGGTTCGACGCGAGCGCCCCGCCCGAACGGTTGACCGCGACGTCGTCGCCCAGCCCCAGCACCTTGCGCAGCAGGATCTCCTCGTGGGTGAACGCAGCTTGGAGCTCGGCGACCTCCACCGGCCCGGCGCCGAGGCCGGCGGCCTCGGCGGCGATGCGAGTCGACGGCGAGTCGGTGAGATCGCGGTAGACGGGATTGTGGCATTCGGTCCGATGATCGAAGCCGGTGATGAATGCCGGACGTTCGCGCAGGCGGCGAGCGCGGTCACCGGTTGCGAGCACCATCGCCGCGGCGCCGTCGGTGATCGGGGGGAGATCGTGGCGCCGGAGCGGTTCGCGGACGTAGTCACCAGTGAGGAGTGCGTCCACGTCGAAGCTCCCGCTGACCTGCGCATCGGGATTGTCGAGCGCGTCACGCCGGGACCGGGCAGCGACCTCCGCCATCGCCCGCTCCGTGGTCACTCCAGCCGCGATGAGCGAGCGCGCCTGGAGTGCCGCGAACGTGAGGGGATCGGCGCCGAGCGGCGCGAGGTAGAAGGGATCCATCTCCATCGGGTAGATCAACTCCGGAGTCCCGGTGGATGACCGGCCGGACCCGGTGACGACCGCGATCTCGATGTCACCCTCCTGCAGGCGCAGCCACGCCTCGTACAGGGCCCACGCTCCGTCCATCTCGACGTGCGAGTCACGCTTGGGCGGCCACGCGCCGATGGCGTCCAGATTGGAGACGAACGAGAACGCCTGGCCGGTGATGTAGTCGCACGAACCCAGGCACGTGAAGTCGATGTCGGCCCGGGTGAGCCCGAGCGGTTCGAGCGCGTCGGTGATGACGTGCAGCAGCATTTGGGTTTCGGAGAGGTCAGTCCGCCGGAGCATCGGGGTCTGGGCCCAGCCAACGACGGCGATGTCGGTGCTCGGTCCGGTCATGGTCGCCATCAGAAGATCCGGTTCACGAGCTCGGGGTCATCGATGTCGGGTTCGCCGCTGGGTATCCATCCGATGAGATGGCCGTAGGCCCCGCCCATAGTTCCGCCTTCGTCGACGTCGTCATTGGAGGGTGCCCAGGCCGCGGCGACTCGTTTGCCCACTCGAACCTCTTCGACCGGTAGCTCGATGACGGGCTGGTACGGGAGTACGACGTCGGTACCGTCCAGCAGCACGAAGACGCGGGCGAACGGCTCCGTCTCCGTCTGTCCCGGGTATTGCACCGGCGTGATGATGGTGAAGTTCGTGATGGTCCCGGAGTGGGGGAGGTCGACATCCTGTTCCTCGCCGAGCTCGACTGCATCGATCGGGCAGTAACCCCGCCCCCCGGCGTAGACGCGCGCGCAGACCGGGCACTTCTGTCCGAGGATCCGTTGGTCGCGGCTGGCTTCGCGCAGCCGGTCCTGCACCGGCGGCACCGGGTTCCGGTAGGTGATGGACGCGTTGTAGTCCATCATCGTCACCGGCTCGGCGGCCGGCCCGGTGTCGTCGCCTTCGACCTCGGGTGTCTCACCGGGAACGAACGCGATGATGTCGTCGATGCGACCGGTGCGGCTACCGCGCCAGCGGGGCGAGACCCGGTCGCCGACCGTGAGTGCCGTCGGCGATCCGGCGTCCACGGCGTGCAGCAGCGGCGTGGAGGCGCCGTCGAGCCGGATGAGCGCGAATGCGAACGGGCGATCGAGTGGGTGCTGCTCGGAGGGGTTCGGTACCCACGTCCACGACTCGACGGAGCCGCCGGGCCCGACTTCGACAAGGGCGGTGGCATCCAGCTCCGCGCCCGTCTGCGGGTCCCACTCGAGCGGCGGGACGAGCACCTGGTCGCCCGATCGGATCCCGAGGATCTTCCTATTCGTCAGCCCCGTCATGAACGCTCCGATCACCGGACCGAGCGAGCGCTTGTACGGGAAGGTGATCGAGTTCTCGACGAAGCGCGTCAACGGTCTCCCTTTCGCGAGAAGAAGCGTTCGATGGCGGCGAGATTCTCCTCGCTTCCGGCCAGACGTGCGAATGCTGCGTTCTCCCGATCCATCGCGTCGGCCCAGCGGGCCCGCCGCTCGTGCCGGAGCAGGCCCGTCGTGGTGCGCATCGACTCCGGTGGTGCATCGGCGAGCCGGGCGGCGAGCGAGACGGCTTCGTCGACCAGCTCGTTGGCGGGGACCTGCCGCCAGGCGAGGCCGGTCGTCACCGCGTCGGCCGCCGACAGCCAATCGCCCGTGAGGACGAAGTGCGCGGCAGCCTGCGGGCCCATGATCTCGGGCAAGGTGACGCTGCTCGCCGCTTCGGTGGTCACGCCGAGCGAGACGAACGGGACTCGAAAGCGAGCTGCGTCGGAGACGAGGACGAAGTCGCACCACGGCAGCACCGTGACCCCGAAGCCGACCGCGAGCCCGTTCACCGCGGCGATGAGCGGGACGGGCACTTCCTGGAGCGCGCGCATGACGCCGCGGTAGCCCCGGCTCTCGTCGGCCTGGCGTGGGTCCGCCATCTCGGCGAGGTCCTGGCCGACGTTGAATGCGCGACCCGATCCGGTCAGGACGATGCAACGGATGCCGTCGGTGGTCGCCGAGTCGAGTGCGTCCCGGGTCGCGTCCCACATGTCGAGCGACATCGCGTTGAGCGCGTCGTCGCGCACCCAGGTGACGACGCGCACGCCGTCGGCATCGTGGATCCGTATTGCAGCAGTCATGACCGCAACCTAGTCAGCGGGCGAACGACCCGGCCGGAGCTGCGCGGACAGGAAGAATTCGTGCAAGCGTCGCCGATTGGGATCGGCGCGCATTCCTCCTTGACTTCCGCGACGCGACTCCTCACGCTCGCAGCCGGAGCCGGCCGACCGGCTGAGGCGGGGAATGGTGCATGGGCAGGCTGGTTCGAATCCTCGGCGCCGTCGCGTTGGTCGTCGTGGTCACTGCCGGCTGCAAACGTGACGTCACGAAGGAAGTCCTCTTCGTCAACGACTCGGTGACCCACCAGTCGCTCGTCTCGATCGTCGCCGAGATGAACAACGTCCAGGATGACGAGGTGCCGGGTCGTTACGCCCCGAACTTCGGTTCGAGCGTGCCTGGCATCGGTTTGCGCCAGGTCTGGGGCGTCACGACGCAGACCGCGATCGACCAGTACTGGGTCGACCATCTGACCAGTCTGGTGGAACACGTCGATCCCGAGGTGATCGTGGTCGAGCTCGGGTACAACGACTGCGGTTACGACCTCTCGAACTACGGGGCCTCCATCGACAACTTCATGTCTGCGATCCCCGCGGAGACGCCGGTCCACTGGCTGACCATGGGCGACATGAAGAACGACCGTACGTGTGACGAGATCATCAACGCCGCGATCGAGGACGCGGTGACCCGATGGCCGAATCTCTCGATCTTCGATTTCGCCGCGCTGGTGAACGGCCACTCGGAATGGGCGGCCGACGGGGTCCATCTGAACCTCGAGGGACAGGCTGCCTACGCCGACTGGTTGCACGCCCAACTCGACGCGGTCTACCTCGACGAGGAACCGACTACAACCACCAGCTCGACGTCCACCTCGACGTCCACCACGTCCACGTCCACGTCCACGTCCACGTCCACCTCGACGTCCACCAGTCCACGTCCACGTCCACCACGTCCACCTCGACGTCAACCACCACGACGACGTCGGGGCCGCCCGCCGGGCCGTAGTGCTGCGTCCCGGCTCGTCGGTGGTCGTGGTCGCGCCACCAACGAAGACGACACCGCCCACGCGGGTCGACGCCGACCTGCGGGCCCCGACGGGACGCTCACGCCGGAAGGGGCGCGGGCAATCTGGTGTTGGGTCTTCGACGAGGTGCCCGAACCGTCGTCACGGTCGTCGTTCGGCCGCATTCGCAAATCGATCGCGCAGGATCTTCCGGTAGACCTTGCCGTTGTCCTGGCGGGGAAGCACATCGACGAACTCGATCGAGCGCGGACACTTGAACCGGGCGAGCCGGTGGCGCGTGTGCGCGATCAGCTCTTCGGCCATCGCCGGCGACGGGGATGCCGATGGATCCAGCTCGACGACCGCGAGAACCTCCTCACCCCACTCTTCGTTCGGGATCCCGATGGTCGCGGCGTCGCGCACTGCAGGATGCTCGAGGAGGGCTGCATCGATCTCCGCGGGGTAGATGTTCACGCCGCCGGAGATGATCAGCTCGGCACTGCGTCCCGAAAGGAACAGGTACCCGTCGTCGTCCAGGTACCCGTGGTCGCCGAGCGTGTACCAGGCGCCCCGCTGGCTGCGCGCCGTCTTGTCGGGGTCGCCGTAGTACTCGAACTCGTCGCCCGGGTGACTCTTGACCCAGACCATTCCGACCTCGCCGGCAGGAAGCGGCTGGGCGTCCTCGTCGCCCACGAACACCTGGTCTGCGGGGTACGGCTTGCCGACCGTGCCGGGCTTCTGCAGCCAGGTGCCGGCGTCGACCAGGGTGCCGGCACCCTCGGTCGACGCGTAGTACTCGACGAGCACCGGGCCGACCCAGTCGATCATGGCGCGCTTCACCGGGATCGGGCACGGCGCGGCGCCGTGCACGACGAGGCGCAACGAGGAGAGGTCGTAACTGGCGCGGGTCGCGTCGTCGAGCGCGAGCAAACGGTGGAACATCGTGGGGACGACGTGCGTGTGCGTCACCCGGTGCTGTTCGACGAGTCGCAACGTCTCCTCTGCGGTCCATCGATCCATGAGAACGACCGCGGCTCCGTTGGACAACGGACTGATGAGCGAGATGTTGAGCGGCGCGGCGTGGTACAGCGGGCCGGTGCAGAGGTGGACGCTGTCGGCCTCATAGCCGGCGATGTTCTCGACGACGGGCGGGTGAGGCTGCTTGCGCACCCCCTTCGGGCGTCCGGTCGTGCCGGAGGTGTAGAGCATGAGGCTTCCGGGCGTGGGATCGGTGAGCGCGCCTCCGGGGGCTGCCTCGACGACCGCGGTGTACTCCTCGGCACCCTCGAGCGGCCCGCCGACGCTGAGGGCCGCGTCGAGGATCTCGGCATGAAGCGTCACCAGGGCCTGCGCCGGTTCGGTGTCGGCATCCACGACCAGCACCCGGGCCTCGCAGTCCGTGACGATGTACGACATCTCGTCGACTGTCAGGTGCCAGTTGATGGGCGTCAGGCGCAAGCCTGAGCGACGGCAGGCGGCCCAGACCTCGACGAACTCCGGCCGGTTCCGAGCCACGAGTGCGACCGAGTCGCCGGGGACGAGCCCACGTGCTCGAAGTGCGCGGGCCAGCCGGTCGGCGCGTTCGTCGAGCTCGGCGAAGGTGCGGTCCCCGTGGGGCGACAAGATCGCCGCTCGGTCCGGATCCACGCTCGTCCAGTACGCGGTCGCCGCGTCCCTCGGCCGTGAAGCGGGTTTGGAGCTCGGGATCCACCAGCGCGGGACTCTACGCCGGTGGCCGTGCTACTGCGGCGCTGCCGGTGTGACCAGTGGCGGGTTGGCGTCGAATGCGAGCACGCCGGCGCCGTCGACCACTTCCGCCAGGGTGAATGGCTGCGGTGCCTCGCGACCGAGAATCACGAGATAGGCCTTCGCCCGGGGGACGTTGCGCACCAACAACCGGAAGGTGCATTCGTCGAGCGCGCCTTCGTAGTAGTTGGTGCCGACGCCGATCGTGACCGTTCCGACCGCGATCGGCTTGCCGACCTGGTTGGTCACAGTGACCCACGCGCCCTTGTGGATGTCCGCGTACTGGCCCACGCCGGTGCAGACGCCGAGACCGCCGAACAGGTACCGGTCGCCACTCAGCCGGGCATCGATCCGGAACAGGAACGTGGCGGGGATCTTTGGTCCGGCTGGACCGCTGTTGTCTGTGCAGCCCGCGGCGAGGCCCACGAGCAGGACGACGAGCACCGTGCTCGCAAGCTTTCTCACGTGCCCCCCTCGGTTCCGTTGCACCCGGAGAAACTACGCGATCTGGAACACCCCGCAGGACGCGACCCGGTTTCAGGCCTAGATGTCGGTGTCTCCGTGGCTGCGCCGGAGCTCGGTGGCGAAGCGCTCCCAGTTGCAGAGGGCG
Organism: uncultured Acidimicrobiia bacterium; assembly: GCA_963770095.1. GTDB lineage: Bacteria > Actinomycetota > Acidimicrobiia > IMCC26256 > JAENVU01 > Chersky-806. Next base: position 234,211 of record CAVYOO010000002.1, on the reverse strand, counting down.
TCCTCGAGCTGGACGACGCGACGGCGCGCGGCCTTCAGCTTCTCACGGGCGTCCGCCAGCTGGCGGCGGGCGCTCTCGACGTGCCGCTCGATCAGTGCCTCGGGGGTCACGGGCTCCGGGGCGGCGGTCTGACGCCGCTCGGGGCCGGCCGTCAGGGTGGGGGCGCCGGTCGAGCTGTGTCCGTTGCTGCTGATGGTGGTCTGGCTCATCGTCATCTGGCTCGCTTGGTTCAGGGCGCGTCGGTTCGTTGCGCAGGGCCGAGGGGGCGCCCGGGCCGGTGGGGGTCACAACGTCAACGCACGGCGCCGACATTGAGTTCCCGGTGTCTTTTTCCGGCGTCGACGAGTCGACCGCTCCGGCGACGTCCGACCGGCGGCTCCCGTCCCGTAATGTGCATGGCCCGAACCCTCGCTCGAGCGTGCAGACTTCTTGCGGACCTCCATGAGCAATCAACGGTCTCGACGCACCGTCCCGACGCTCGTCGTCGTGGCTCTGGTCGCGGTCGGAATCGTCGCGAGCCTTGCGTCTCCCCGGCTTTCGGTGGCTGAGGCCGCGACCGAAACCGCCGGGCCGCCGGTTGCCGACGTCGCAGCACCGCCGGCCCCGGCGAACGCGGAGATCGCCGACAGTCGGCTCGTGGTCGGCCTCGAGCCCTCGGTGTCACCCGCCGAAGCCACCTCGATTGCCGCGGATGCCGGAGTCAGCGGAGCTGAAGTCGTGGACGACGAGACGATCGTGGTCGACGCGCCACCCGGTGGAGTCGCCGCGGTGCAGACGGAGGATCTTCGCCAGGACCGGCGAGTCAAGTACGTCGAGCCGAACTACCGGGTCTCCTCGTCGTTCACCGCGAATGATCCTCAGCTCCCGTCGCTGACCGGGTTGCTCGACGCCCAGCCCGGCGGCATCCGGGCCGCGTCGGCGTGGAACACGACCCTCGGGTCGCGAGACATCGTGGTCGGCGTGCTCGACAGCGGCATCGACACGACCCACCCGGACCTGGTGGGCAACCTCTGGAGCAACCGCATCGGCGTCGGTGGCTGCCCGTACGGGACGCACGGCTACAACTCGTTCACGAAGCAGTGCACCACCTCGGACCTGTACGGGCACGGGACCCACGTCTCCGGGATCATCGGTGCGGTCGGGAACAACCACATCGGCGTCGTCGGGGTCGCACCCCGGGTCTCCCTGATGTCGCTCACCATGCTCAACCGCTACGGCGACGGGTCGATCGCCGGTGCCGTCGCCGCGATCGACTGGGCCGTGAAGGCGAAGCAGGCGGGGATCGGGCTGCGGGTCCTGTCCGCGTCGTGGGGCGGTGCGGGCTACTCGCGAGCCCTGACCGACGCCATCGAGCGGGCCGGAAACGCCGGGCTGCTGTTCGTGACCGCCGCGGGCAACTCCCATCTCAGCGTCGAGGCGGACCCCATCTACCCGTGCGCCGTGGGCCTTCCGAACGTCGTGTGCGTCGCCGCGACCTCGGGGCAAGGTGTACTGACCAGCTTTTCGAACTTCGGTGCCACTCACGTCGACCTGGCCGCCCCCGGCGAGGAGATCCTGTCGACCGTTCCCCGCGGGTTGATCCCGGAATGCGGTCAGAGCCTCTACTGCGCCTTCAGCGGCACGTCGATGGCGGCACCGATGGTCTCGGGCGCGGCCGTCCTCGCCGTGGCTGCGGATCCGACGCTCTCCATGACGGCGCTGCGTACGGCGCTCGTCGGCGCGGTCGCGCCGCAGGCCTCGTTGGTCGGAACGACGGTCAGCGGCGGCCGGCTGGACGTCTGCCTGCTGGTGCCGGGTTGCGGGACGAGCCCGCAGACCCCGCCGACCCCACCGAGCCGGCTCGAGGTCGTCGTCGCGCACGGAACCGCGACGCTGGAATGGAACGTGCCGAGCTCGAACGGCAACGGGTCAGGGATCAGTGGGTACCGGGTCGACGGCCCCGGCGGGACGCGCGTCGTCAGCGCCCGCGTCCGCAAGGTCGCCGCTTCGGGACTGGCGGACAATGCCAACACGGCCTTCTCGGTGCGGGCACTCAACGCGACCGGCGAAAGTGCACCGATCGTCGAGATCGGGCGGTCGCTCAGCGGGGGATACGTGGCCGACCGCAAGGGCCGGCTCCGCCGCGTCCAGGTCGGCACCGCGCCCAGACCCGTCGGGAACCTCGGCCGTCCCGCTGACCGCAGCCCAGGGCGAGGCACGGGAGCTGGCTCTCCTTCCGGACGGCACGGGTGGGTACGTGCTCGACGGGTACGGCGGGCTCCACCCGTTCGGAATCGGCGGCAACCCGGCCCCGCCGGCCGCGACCGGCGGTCGGTACTCGAGGTCGAGTGACTGGGCGCGCGGGGTGGCGCTCATGCCGGACGGTACGAGCGGTTACGTCGCCGACCGTTCGGGGAAGCTCTGGGGATTCTCGATCGGCGACAACCGGCGCCCGCCCAAGCCGAACAACGGCCCGCACTGGTCCGGCGACGTCGCTCGCGGCATCGCGATCACCCCGTCCGGCGCGGGTGGGTACATCGTCGACCGGGCCGGAAAGATCCATCGGTTCGGCATCGGCGGGGCGGCCCTGCCCATGGTGGCGAGCGGCGGGCCGTCCTGGCCGGGCCGGAATGTGGCCCGCGGGTTGGTCCTCAGCCGAGGTGACGGCGGTGGGTACGTCCTGGATCGCACCGGTGCTCTCTACCCCTTCACGACCCGGGGCCACCGGCCCGCCAAGCCCTCGAGCCCGCCGCGCTGGCCGGGCCTGAACCAGGCCCGGGGCGTCGGCTTCTGATGTCGACTGGCCCGACCGGGGGCGCGTCGGCAACAATGTCTCTGCGATGCAGGTCGAATCCCGTGATTCCATCTCGCTGAAGCCGGCCGAGCTCGATGAGCTCGACCAGCTTCTCGCTTCCGTAGGTCTCTCCGGCATGGATCACGAGCTGGAAGCCCACGTGGAGCACTTTCCGCTTGTCGTGATGGCGATGGAGGACGAGGGGAACCACGGTTTCCTGTTCGGTTCGCTCGAGCGGGTCGGCGGGACACCGTGCATTCTCTGGGGGCTCGGGGCAGTGCGCCGAGGCCGCCAGTCGGGCGCGGCGGTGAAGGGTCTGGTCGGCGAGCTCTACCGCCGGGCCGCGATCTCGTTCCCCGACGAGGATGTGCTGGTGGCGGGCCGCATCGCCCACCCGGCCGCGTACTCCCTGCTCGGGAAGCTTGCGGATGTCGTCCCCCGTCCGAACTACTCGCCGACCGGCGAAGAGCGGGCCTGGGGTCGGCGCCTGGCCCGGCGGTTCGGGTGCGAGGGTCGCTACGACGACCGCGCGTTCCGGGTGGCCGCGACCGGGAACCCGGAGGCCGTGCTCGACGCCAGCACGGTGAAGGGTGGCGGCAAGGCGGCCAGCGAGGTGGTCGGCACTGTCGACGTCACCCGCGGTGAGGCCGTCATCGTGTTCGGCTGGGCGACCGCCGACGCGCTGGCCAACGGCCTCGGCCACTACTGACCCAACCCAACTCGTTTCGGGGTGTAATTCGGTCGCTATAGCGACGCGATCGCGCCCCGAAACCAGTCAGCGGTGGGAGAGGGCGGTGTCGATCTCGGCGCGCAGGGCGTCGGGGGTGGTGACCGGCAGCCGGCAGGCGAACCCTTCGCAGACGTACGCCGCCGGTTTCCCGTCGACCAGCCCCCGATCCGCGAGCAGCGGCGTCACCTCCGCACCGGATCCGGGCTCGGAGCGGACCGCCACCGAATCCGGGATGAGCCGGGCGAACACCTCGCGGCGAAGCGCCGCGTCGTCGCCGACGAGCGCGATCTCGATGGCGGTGGTGGTAGAGCGCTCGTAGGCGCCGAGCAGGAATCCGAAGCTGGTGGCATGGCGGGCGGCGAGCGGGGCCAGCCGGTTGACGTAACGCCGAGGCGAGGTGGCCAAGGACTCGTCGCCGGTGATAGCGGCGAGCCGGAGCAGCCCGTCGGCCGCGAGCGAGTTCTCGGACGGGGTGGCGTTGTCGAAGAAGTCCTGCGGGCGGATGATGAGCGCCTCGGCATCGCTTCCGGTGGTGAAGAACCCCCCGCTCTCCTCGTCGTGGAACAGCCGGAACAGGTCCTCGGCGCACCCGCGAGCGGTCGTGAGCCAGGCGATGTCGTCGACCTCGCCGAGGGTCACGCAGGCTTCGAGCAGAGCGGCGTAGTCCTCGGCCACCGCGAGGTGCCGGCCGCCGCTCGACGCGTGCCACGACCGCAGCCGCCGGCCGTCATCGCGCCGCAGCTCGGTCTCGAGGAATCGCGCGTTGGCCCTCGCCGCGTCCATCCAGTCCGCGCGTTCGAACGCCGCCGCGGCTTCGGCGAGTGAGCGAAGGAACAGCGCGTTCCACCCGAGGAGCACCTTGTCGTCCCGGCCGGGGCGAATGCGCTGCTCGCGGCGGTCGAAGAGGCGGCCGAGCGCGTCGATGATCTCGGGGGAGAGCACCTCGGTGCGATCGACGAGATGAAGGATGTTGCCGGAGAACCCGGTGTGCGGATCGGTGAAGTTGCCGCCCTGGGTCACCCCGAACGCACGGACGACCTCCGGTGCCGCGTCGCCGCACACCTCGGTGAGCTCGTCGAGGCTCCACAGGTAGAACTTGCCTTCGACGCCTTCGCTGTCCGCATCCTCGGCGGAGTAGAAGCCGCCGTCCTCGTGGCGGAGATCGCGCAGCACGTACGTGATGGTCGCTTCGACGACCCGCCGGTATCGGGGTTCGCCGGTCACGAGGAACGCGCGCAGGTAGGCGCCCACCAGCAGCGCCTGGTCGTAGAGCATCTTCTCGAAGTGCGGGACCAGCCAGTGGGCGTCGGTGGAATAGCGGGCGAATCCGCCTCCGACGTGGTCGTAGATCCCGCCCGCCGCCATCGCGTCGAGCGTCGTTGTCGCCATCGTGAGCGCGTCGGGGCTGCCGGTGTTGACGTAGCGGCGCAGCAGCAACTCGACCGCCATGGACGGCGGAAACTTTGGCGCCGGACCGAACCCGCCGAGGGCGGCATCGAAGGCACCGGCGAACGCGGCTTCGGCCTGGTCCAGGACGTCGGATGAGCGCGGCGTCGGCTCGTCGGCCGACGCAAGCTGGTCCTTCAGCGTGGTCGCCGACATCGCGGTCGTGAGCTGCTCGGCTTGATCGAAGACGTTCGTTCGCTGGTTCCGCCACACGTCCTCCACTGCATCCATCACCCGGAGGAAGCCCGGCATGCCTTGGCGGTCCTCCTTCGGGAAGTAGGTGCCACCGAAGAAGGGTCGGCCGTCCGGCGTGAGAAAGACCGTCATCGGCCAACCACCGCGGCCGGTCAATGCCTGGACCGCGTCCATGTAGATCGCGTCGACGTCCGGGCGCTCCTCCCGATCGACTTTCACGTTGACGAAGCGGTCGTTCATCACCGCGGCGATCTCTTCGTCCTCGAAGGACTCGTGGGCCATGACGTGGCACCAGTGGCACGCCGAGTAGCCCACGGAGAGCAGGATCGGCCGGTCCTCGGCGACGGCGCGCGCGAACGCCTCCTCGCCCCAGGGGTACCAGTCGACGGGATTGTCGGCGTGCTGGCGCAGGTACGGGCTGCTCTCGGACGCCAGCCGGTTCATTCGGTCCCGGTCGACCAGGTGAGGATCTCACCGCTACCGCTGCTCATCACGGCGCCCGGCATCACGCGGAGCCGCCATGGTTCGAGCTGCAACACGGCAAATGCGTCCGACGTCGGGCCACCCGCCCAGGGCGGGATGACGGCCGGGTCGTAGCCGACCGGTGTCGGGGCATCCTTGAAGCGGTTCCAGATCTCGATGCGGGTTTCGTCGTCGAACGCCCACGCGGCCCGGCACTCCGCGACGCAGGTGTCGTGATCGGGCGTCCAGTAGCTGCAGGAGACGTACGGGCTGCGCTCGAGGTGGGCCCGCTTGACCGGCGTCGGGCCGGTGGCGATCCAGCCCCGCAGCCGGGTGCCGTCCCATTCCCAGATCGGATGAAGGATGCGCGAGCGCGGTCGGCCGGACGAGTCGATCGTGGCCACGGAGCACCAGACGATGCGATGCGCCATCGCGACGAATGCGGGAGCCGTCGTCGCGAGGTCGTTCACGGGGTGCTCCGAGCCGGTGCCGCGGCGGCCAGCCGGCTGATCGCCGTGGCCTTGCCCCACCGGTAATCGGGCTTGCCGGACGGGGAGCGGACGATCGCGTCGACGACGAGGATGTCGCGCGGGGCCTTGTAGCCCGCGACGTGCGTCCGGGCGACCCGGTCGAGCTCGATCGGGTCGACCGTGTGGCCCGCCCGGGGCTCGACCAGCGCCACGACCCGCTCGCCCCAACGGGCATCGGGTACTCCGACGACGATCGCGTCCATCACGTCCGGGGCGTTCTTGAGGGCCGACTCCACCTCTTCCGGGTACACCTTTTCACCGCCCGTGTTGATGGAGACGGAGCCTCGACCGAGCAAGGTGATCGTCCCGTCCTCCTCGATGCGGGCGTCGTCGCCCGGAACCGACCAACGGACGCCGTCCGCGACCGGAAAGGTCGCCGCGGTCTTCTCCGGATCCTTGTAGTACCCGAGCGGGATGTGCCCCCGACGGGCGAGCTTGCCGACGACGCCGACCGGCGCGGGCGTGAAGTCCGAGGTGAGCACCGTGGTCTCGTCGTTGACGCGGAACCGGGGGCCTTCGCTCGGCGCGGCGCCCGCGACGGTGACGGACTGGCCCTGCCCGCCGGCTTCGGACGAGCCGTAGCCGTCGATGATCATTGAACCCGGGAGCCGCTCCGCGAGATCGGTCTTCACGGAAGGCGACAGGATCGCGCCGCCCGACAGGATGACCACGAGCTCGGAGAGGTCGACGGCGCCGTCGAGCTCGTCCAGCGCGTCGACCAGCGGGCGCGGCGAACGCGTCGCCGACGATGACGAGGAAGTTCACGTGCTCACGGGCAATCAGGGCCCACAGGTGTTTGGGGTCGAACCGCCGATCGGGGGAGATGACAACGGTGCCGCCGCCGTAGAGCGTCGTGAACGCCATCCAGTGCGCGGTCCCGTGCATGAACGGGCACGCCGGGAGGCAGCGGGTGCGGCCGGCGAGTGCCTTGTCGCTGACCTCTTCGGGCGACTCGATGGCCCGGCCCGCAAAGTCGCCACCTCCGAAGGCGCCGAAGAAGATGTCCTCGTGGCGCCACATCACCCCCTTCGGCATTCCGGTGGTGCCGCCGGTGTACAGCACGTAATGATCGTCCGCCGATCGGACGGGGAAGTCGCGGCCGCCGCGCGAGATGGCGATCGCGTCCTCGTAGTCGACCGCGTGGAGCCCGGCGACGTCCAGGCCGGAGCCGTCTTCGACGGAGACGAAGTGCGTGAGCTGGGGGACGAAGTCTTGGATCGCGGTGAGCTTGGGCGCGAACTCGCGATGGAAGATCACGGCCTTGGCGTCCGCATCGTTGAACAGATACCGGAGCTCTTCCTCGACGTAGCGGTAGTTGACGTTCACGGGCACGGCGCGGATCTTGAACGCGGCGAGCATGCCCTCCAGGTACTCGACCCCGTTGTGCAGGTAGAGCGCGATGTGGTCGCCCGCGCCGACGCCGAGATCCCGGAGGTAGTGCGCCAGCCGGTCGATCCGATCGTCGGCCTGGGCGTAGGTGAGGCGGACGTCTCCCTCGACCAGCGCTTCGCGGTCGGGAACGGTGTCGACGACGCGTTCCCAGAGATCGGCGAGGTTGAACTCCATTGCGACGAACCTAGTGACGTGCCCGGCGAATGGTCGACCTGACGATCCCGTCAGCGTCGATGGCGTCTACACGCCGAGCGCCTGCAACGCGTTCTCGACCGGCGCCCAGGCGGTACCAGTGAAGTCGTCGAGCGCCGCTGCGGTTCGTGCCTTGGCTGCGGTGTCCGCGCGCTCCCAGAGCTCGGCTTCGACGCCGGCCAGGCGGGCTCGCACGCGATCGAGTGCCTCGGCGTCGGCTTCGACCCGGTCGCGCGAGCGCGGCGAAGCGCCTCCAGGTCTCGGGGCGGCCGAGCTCGGCCGGGACGCGCTGCGGGGGGAAGACGGGGACATACACGCTGGCGCACGGACTGCCGAGCGCGATCCACGCGCGCGTGGTCGTGTCGGGGTCCGCGGGGAGCTCGGCCACCATGGACGCAGTGGTGGCCTGGTAGTCACGCAGGTGCATGCACACGGTGACACCGTTCCAGGACTCGTCCACGCCGGTCGGCACCGGCGAGGTCGGGGACGGCGGGTCGCCCGGTGCTCCCCACGCGTGCTCACCGTGGTGTCGAAGAGTCGCGACGAGCCGGCGCGGGTCGGAATCGGTGCCCGTCTGCACGCAGGCTCGGGTCGCGTCGAGACGCAGATCTGCAATTGCCGTGGGTGCGTTCGGGTCACGCCAGTCCTGGAAGTCGCGCCCCGGCGCGACATCGCGCGATGCCACGGTCCAGTCGGTGCCCAGAGAGATCCGGTTCGAGATCGCTCCGCCGTCGCCCACCGGCTTCGCGGCCCACGTCCGTTCGCTGGTCTCGACGATCCAGCCGCACCGGGGATCGGCGATGAGGAAGGAGGAGAAGTACGGCTCGTCGTGATCCTGCTCACCACTGCCGCCCTGCCCGTACGCCTCCAGCAGGCCGGTCAGGTGCTCGAGCGCCTCGTCGGCGCTCCGGGCGCGCTCGAGCGCGAGCCGGACCAGGTCCATGCCGAGCAACGCCGGCGGAGCCGCTTTGGCGTCGTCGATCGTCCACACCTTCTCGTTGCCGATCGCGACACCGAATTCGTTCACGCCGTGTTCCGCGCCCCAGAGCCACGCGGGGCGGGAGACGAGGAGCGCATGGGCGCCGGGGTCGGGCAACGTGAGGTACTGCGTCGCGAGCTTCCCCCCACCGGCGCGGCGTTCGAGTCCTTCGACGACCTGGACCTCGTGGGGCGGGCGGTCCGAGTTCTTCGCGAACAGGGTTCCGTCGGGTCCGACGATGCACAGCGTGTCGCACACGACGTGCCTACCCGACCTGGAGCTCGGCCGCGAGGTGGCGCGCGGTGAGGGGCTCACCGGTCGCGTGTTCGACGAGGGCATCCCAACGCAGCGAGAGTCCGGGGGCGAAGATCTCCTCGACGAGCTGGGCCCCGGCCGCGGGCTGGTCGACGATCCCGCCGATCCGCGCCCGCAGCGTTGCCTGGAGCTGGGAGGCGACGAGCTCTCCGTACAGGTAGTTCTGGTAGTAGACGGGCGCGAGCGCGAGGTGAAGCTTCGCAGCCCAGTCCGGCGAATCACGGTGCTCCGGGCGAACGAGCAGCTGGAAGCGTTCGACCAGGTCCCACCAACGCGTGGCGTGGTCTCCGTCCGGATCGGCGTAGAGGCCGCGCTCGAAGTGCGTCATCACGAGCACCCATCGGGCAAAGGTGAGGAGCGACGCCCGCTGTGCGACGGCGAGCCGTGGCGCGAGCAGCTCGAGATCCGATTCGGGGATGCCGGCGACGGATCGCAGCCAGTCGACATCACGGACCAGGCGCCCGAACAGCATCGCGATGCCCTCGGTCGTGAGCGGGTGCATCGTGCGGAGCAGCCACGGGAGGTCGCGGTCCACCTTGGTGTCGTACAGGGCATGACCGAACTCGTGCAGCATGGTCCCGGCCCAGTGTTCGGACGGGGTGTTGTTGCTCAACACGCGGACATCGCCTTCACGGTCGACGTCGATGCAGAACGCGTGCTGGCTCTTGCCGCGCGGGGGAGGAGGTCGCTGCGTTCCAGCACACCTCGCACGTCGAGGCCCAGACCGTCGTAGGTGCGTACCGTGAGCGCTTCGAGATCTGCGGACGCGAGCCACTGGTCGAGGCTCACGGAACCGGCGGCCGGCGGCTCTTGGAAGAACGGGTCGTCGTAGTGCCAGGGGCGGAGGTCGCCGGCGGGGCAACCGAAGCGCTCGGACAAGCTCTGGTCCAGATCGGCCTTCCACTGGGCGAATGGTGCGGCCGTGACCCGATCCACCTCGTCGAGGGTCTCGAAGAGGCGGGTCTCGTCGAGCTCGCTCGTGGAAAGCGAGAGCGCGAAGTGATCCCGGGCACCGAGATGGCGGGCCGCACGGTTGCGCAGCCGGGCCAGCTCGGTGACCCGTTCGGCCACTTCCGTTCCGACCTGCTTGGAGGCTTCCCACGCGGCACGGCGCTGCGCGTCTGTCGTCACTCGTGCGCAGCACCTTGGCGATGGTGTTGTCGTCGACCGGCGCACCGTCGATCTCGCCGCGAACGCGTTGAAGGTGCCGTCGACCTGGGCTTCGAGCTCGACCATCTCCGCGCGGAGGTCCGCCGGCACCTGATGCGGGAGTGTCCGGTCGTAAAGGGCTTCGAGCTGACGGCGAAGGAGAGAGCCGTCGTCGGGGATCGCAGCCAGTGCATCGCGGACCTGGCGGTAGCTGGCCGCGTCACCGAGGGCGTTGCGGAGGTTGATTTCGGTCGAGACCCTCCGGCGCTCGTGCTCGTCGGAGACCGAGGTGCTCGCGAGCCACCAGGCCTGGTTGGCGGCGATCTCCAGTGGCCGGAGCCGGGCAGTCAGCGCGTCGACGAGGGCCTCGACGTCGGGTACGGCCAAGGTCCGACCGCTACCGGAACCAGATGCGCTGGTAGTCGCGGCTCATGGGATGCACGAGCAGGCCGACCAGGAGACCGTCGAACATGAGCGAGATGATGGCGGGAAACCCGAGCACGTCCAGGCGGAAGATCGCCAACAGCATCCCGACCTGGAGGATCGCCGCCGCGACGGCCACCGCGTAGCCCCACTTCTTCTCGTTCGCGATGCCGAAGCCGCCGGCCGCGAGGCCGATCACCGTCAGGAATCCGAGCAGCAGGCTCACGGCCACCATGCCGAAGAGCAACCCGAACACGGCGTCGATGTAGCAGAGGATCGTGGCCCCGTAGAGCGTCTGGGGCTGAGACTGGTTGACCCACCGAAAGTCGTTCACGGCGTCATTCTTGCCGACTCGTCGGTGGCGGTGCGGACGGCAGGTGCGGGGAGCCGTCCGCCGACCCGGGACCGCAGCTGCCCGCAGGCGGCGTCGATGTCGGTGCCCCGGTTCTTCCGCACGGTCGCGGTGAGGCCCCCGGAACGCAGAATCGTGGCGAATGCCTGCATCCGGACCGGTACCGGCGCCGAGCCCCGGTACCCCTCGGTCGCGTTCAACGGGATCAGGTTGACGTGCGATCCGTGCGGCCCGAGCGGGCGCAGCAGCCGCACGAGTGCGTGCGCGTGTTCGAGCAGGTCGTTGACGCCGGCGATGCACGCGTATTCGAACGTCACCCGGCGACCGCGCGAGGCGCCGAGCTCGGCGGCGGCGTCGAGCACCTCGGCCAAGGGGTAGCGGCGATTGATGGGGATCATGGTGTTGCGCAGCTCGTCGTCGGGTGCATGGAGCGAGATCGCCAGCGTGACGGGCAGCTTCTCGGTCGCGAGGCGCCGGATGCCCGGCACGATTCCGACGGTCGAGATCGTGATGTGGCGCGCGGAGAGACCAAGGTCTCCATGGAGCCGTTCGATCGCGGTCCAGGTGGCGTCGTAGTTCGCGAGCGGTTCGCCCATTCCCATGAACACCACGTTGTTGACCGGTTGCGGGGACGCATGGGCCACGCGCACGACCTGCTCGACGATCTCGCCCGCCTCGAGGTGCCGCACGAACCCGGCCTGACCGGTGGCGCAGAACGTGCAGCCCATCGCGCACCCGGCCTGGCTCGAGACGCAGACGGTTGCGCGCGTCGGGTAGCGCATCAGCACGGTCTCGACCTGGGCATCGTCGGCCCGAGCGCGCCAGAGCCACTTCAAGGTCTCGCCGTCGTCGCCGGCCGACTCGACGACCGGTTCGAGCGCGAGTGGGAACGCCGTGCCGACTTCGCGGCGTAGCTCGCGCGGCAGGGAAGACGCGTCCTCGAGTGGAATGCGTTGGCGGTAGAGCGCGTCGAAGATCTGGTCCACGCGGTACCGCGGCGCGCCGGCCGCGGCGATCCACTCGGTCAGGTCATCGCGGGTGGCCGCGTACCGGGTGGTCACCCCGTCTCCGGAACCCACGCGTACGCCCGGTCGGTGCGGTGAACCACGAAGCCGAGTGCGCGGTACAGGCCGAGTGCCGGCGGGTTCGCTCCGTCGACGTAGAGCATCCCCATCGGGCACCCGCGGTCGCGGGCGAGGTGCTGAAGCCCGCCGACGGTGAGCGCGCGGCCGAGTCCGATGCCCTGATGATCGGGGTCGACGCCGATCACGTAGATCTCGCCCAGGCGGCCGTCCGGCGTCGCGGGGTGCACCTTGGTCCAGCAGAAGCCGGCAAGCGCGTCCCCGGCGAACGCGAGCAGGAAGTCGGCCGGATCGAACCACGACTCGGTGAGCCTGCGTTGGAGCGTGGCTTCCGCCCAGCCGCCCTGGTCCGGATGGTTGTCGAACGCCCGGTTGTTCACCCGGAGCCAGGCCGCGTCGTCGTCGCCCGGCACGAATGTGCGCACCGTGACGCCCGCGGGCCACTTCGGTGACTCCGCCAGGGGAAGCGGCACGCGCATCTGGAATTGCTCGCTCACCCGGGTGAAGCCGATGGACGCCGCGAGCGCGTCGAAGCCGTCGTCGGCACCGTTCACCCAGAGCACGACGCGGGCCGCCGCCGTTTCGGCCTCGGAAACGACGGTCTCGAGCAGCGCACGAGCGACGAAGTTGCCCGCACGGTGCTCCGGGTGGACGGCGAGTCCGGCGACGGCGTGGGGGTCGGCCAGCGTGTCACTGGGCGCCAGGTGCGCGTAGCCCACCGGCTGTGCGTCGTCGGTCGCGAGGATCCCGATCGACTCGGGCGCCGGAGCGTCGAGATCGCGCTTGACGAACGACCCGAGTGATTCGTGGCCGTCATGTCGGGCCGCGGCGGCTTCCAGGCCGTGAGCGATCTCGGCGTCTGCGGGCGCGGGAGGCCGCCAGACGCGGATCGAGAGCATCCCCCTACGGTACTTCTGGCCACTCCGGCGGCCACATAGTCTCCGCCCATGGCCAGGCCGAGAGGGGCGAAGCAGCGGTCCGAGATCGTGCGTGAGCGGCTCGCCGGCGAATACCCGGGCCACGCGAAGGAACTCTGCGCGCTCGTGCACGACTCGCCGTTCCAGCTGCTGGTCGCGACGATCCTCTCCGCCCAGACGACCGACGAGATGGTCAACCAGGTCACGCCGGCGCTCTTCTCCCGCTACCCGACCGCGTCGGACCTCGCGCACGCGGATCCCGCCGACGTCGAGGAGATCGTCCACGCGACGGGCTTCTTCCGCCAGAAGACGAAGAGCATCATCGGCATGGCCGGCGTGCTCGAAGAACGCTTCGACGGCGAGGTCCCGACCGAGCTGGAGGACCTTGTCACCCTGCCGGGCGTCGGGCGCAAGACGGGCAACGTCATCAGGTCGGTGGCGTTCGGGCTCCCCGGGCTCCCCGTCGACACGCACGTGCTGCGCCTCACCAAGCTGCTCAAGCTCACGAACGAGACGGATCCGGTGAAGGTCGAGCTCGACCTGAACGGGATCGTCCCACCCGATGAGCGGGGGGCACTCTCGCTGCGGCTGATCCTGCACGGGCGCCGGATCTGCATCGCGCGCCGGCCACGGTGTGCCGACTGCCTGCTCGCGGACATCTGCCCGTCGGCCGCCCCGTAGCATCGACACGATGGACATCGAGATCCGGGTACCGACGCCCGACGACATCAACGCCATCTTCGACGTGCGCGCGCAGGCGTTCGCAGTGTCCGAGTCGGATCGCGAACGCTGGACGTCACTGGTCGACCCGGCGGGAATGGTCACCGCGTTCCTCGGCGAGCGGGTGGTGGGCTCGCTCAACGTCCTCGAGCTCGGTCAGTGGTTCGGTGGCCGGTCGGTGCCGATGGGTGGCGTCGCCACCGTCGTTGTGCTCCCCGAGCATCGGGGGGAGGGGATCGCGCCGCGGCTGCTGGAGGCGGCACTCGAGCGGATGCGCGAGCGGGGGCTCGTCGTCAGCACGTTGAATCCGGCGACGACCCGGGTGTACCGCTCAGCGGGTTGGGAGATCGGTGGAGACCTGGCGATCCACCGGATCCCGACGCGAGCGCTCGAGCGGCTCCCTCGGGGTGAGTCCGAACGGGTCCGGCGACTGACGCGCGAAGAGTGGCCCCTGGTGCGGGCCTGTTACGACGGCGCGGCGGCCGCGCAATCGGGCTGGGTCGATCGCACCGACTGGTGGTGGGACACGCTCGCCGACGAGGTGTTCGTCGACCAGACCTTCGTCTACGGGGTCGACGGGGCCGACGGGTTGGCGGGTTACGTCGTGTACAGCCAGCACCACGCCGAGAACTCCGGCTATCAGATCGCGCTCGAGGAAGTCGTCGCGCGCGAACCCGGTGCGGCACTCACGCTCTGGCGCATGTTCGGAGGCCACGGCATGCAGGTTGATTCGGTCACGTTGCAGCGCGGTCCGGTTGACGAGCTGCTGCTCATCCTCCCGGAGCAGGAGGTGAGACAGGTTGCCAACAACCGGTGGATGCACCGGATCGTGGATGCACCCAGGGCGATCGCCGCGCGCGGATTCCCGGCGGACGTCGCGGCTGAGGTCCACCTCAAGCTCACCGACCGCCTCGCGCCCTGGAACGAGAACCGGTGGGTGCTGCGTGTGGAAGGCGGTCGCGGCGAGCTGGTCGCCGGCGGCACCGGGGAGCTGCAGATCACCATCAACGGGCTCAGCTCGCTGGCCAGCGGCTGGGCGTCCGCCGCGTCGCTCGCGGGCGTCGGCGCCCTGCACCACTCGGCCCCGGCCGACCGGGCCGCGCTCGACGCCATGTTCGCCGGCCCACCCCCGACGATGGTCGACGAGTTCTGACCCACCCCCCCCCAAGCTTTTGGCGCCATTTACACGGGGACGTCCCAGTGCAAGTGGCGCCAAAACGGTTAGGGGAGGTTGCGCTGGGCGCGTTCGACGGCGCGGCGGGCGGTGAGGAGGCTCCGCTCGGCGGTGTCGAGCTCGGCGGTGATCGCGGAGTCCGGCGTGTCGCGGTAGAGGTCGGCGACGGCGACGACCCGCTCGGTGAGCTCCTCGAGCTGGGACTGCAGCGTGCTGAGCTCGGCGTGCGCGGATCCGGTGGGCATCGCGGCCAGCCTGTCGTCATCAGGGTGGCGGAGCAATTCGGACCGGGCCGATTCGGGTCCCCGGGTACGATCCCCACGCCATGCTTTCGCGTCTTGACCTGCGCGGCCCCGACGCCGACCCGTGGGTCGAGCTGGCGGCTGCCGCCCGCCCCGATGAACCGGTCGCAGCCGTGCGCGAGATCATCGACGCGGTTCGCGCGCGCGGCGACGCCGCCCTCCGCGACCTCACCGAGAAGTTCGACGGCTGCCGCCTCGACGATCTGAGGGTTCCGGCATCGGAGCTGCGGGCCGCACTCGATGCCACCGAGCCGGAGCTGCGAGATGCTCTGGAGCAGGCGGCCGCACGGATCCGCGGGTACCACGAAGCCCAGGCCGCGGCTCAGGGCCCGGTGGCCTACGGCGCCGACGGCGTGGAGGTCGAGGAGATCCTGACGCCGGTCGACCGGGCGGGGCTCTACGTTCCCGGAGGTCGGGCCGCGTACCCGTCGACCGTGCTGATGACCGCGATCCCGGCGGCGGTGGCCGGCGTACGGGAGATCGCACTGGTGGTGCCGCCCGACTCGGACGGGCACGTCCCCCGGGTCACGCTGGCCGCGGCTGCGCTCGCCGGGGTCACGGAGGTGTACCGGGTCGGTGGGGCGCAAGCCATCGCCGCGCTGGCGTTCGGGACCGAGTCGATACCCGCCGTCGACATCATCGTCGGTCCCGGGAACGTGTACGTGAGCATCGCCAAGCGCGAGGTTGCCGGCGCGGGCATCGTCGGGATCGAGTCGCCGGCCGGTCCCTCCGAGCTGGTCGTGGTGGCGGACGAGCACGCTCCGCCCGCACTGGTCGCCGCCGATCTGGCGGCCCAGGCGGAACACGGCCCGGGGGGCACCGCGATCCTCGTCACCTGGATCGATGCCGTCGCCGACGCGGTGGACGCCGCGCTCGGGATCGATGGTCGCGGACGCGGCGCGCCGCGACGAGATGGAGATGACGCTCGGTGACGGCGGTCGGGTCGTCCTCGTGCGTGACGCGGGCCAGGCAATGGAGATCGTGAACCACATCGCCCCGGAACACCTGGAGATCGTGACCGGTGACCCCGACGCCCTGCTGCGTCAGGTCCGGAACGCCGGCGCGGTCTTCATCGGACCGTACGCACCGACTGCCCTGGGCGACTACGTGGCGGGAGCCAACCACGTGCTGCCAACCGGTCGCTCGGCTCGCTTTGCCAGCGCGTTGCGGGTCGACGACTTCCGGAAGCACATCCACGTCGTGCGCGCCTCCCCGAAGGGGTCCGCCGCGCTGAGCCGTTCCGCCGCGGCCATTGCCCGCGCGGAGGGGTTGGATGCGCACGCGCACTCACTCGACCTGCGGGCGAACCTGTGACCGCCGGGAAGCGCATCGCGCCACGCGACGACCTTCGTGCCCTCGAGGGCTACCACTCGCCCCAGCTCGACGTCACCGTGCGGTTGAACACGAACGAGAGTCCGTTCGCGCCGCCTTCGGGATTCGTCGACGCGTGGCTGGGCGAGCTTGGCGACCGTCCCCCTGCACCGGTACCCGGATCGCACTGCACGGGCCTTGCGGAGCGCGATCGGGGAGTCGTTCGGCCAGCCCCCGGTTCGGGTGTTCTGCGCGAACGGTTCGAACGAGGTGCTGCAGACCCTGCTGCTCACCTACGGCGGGCCCGGTCGGCGCGCGCTCGTCTTCGAGCCGACGTACGCGCTGCACAGCCACATCTCCCACATCACCGGGACCGAGGTCGTCGTTGGACCGCGCCGGGACGACTTCGGCGTCGATCCCGACACCGCTCGCCGGCTGATCGAGGATCACCAACCCGAAGTCGTGTTTCTCTGCAGCCCGAACAACCCGACCGGCACGGTCGAACCGCGCGAGACCG
Organism: uncultured Acidimicrobiia bacterium; assembly: GCA_963770095.1. Classification (GTDB taxonomy): domain Bacteria; phylum Actinomycetota; class Acidimicrobiia; order IMCC26256; family JAENVU01; genus Chersky-806. Next base: position 217,250 of record CAVYOO010000002.1, on the reverse strand, counting down.
TCCAGGAGATCCTCGACGTCGGCGCCGGGGCTGGTGATCGTGGACGAGGCGTACGGCGACTTCGCCCGCGACTCGGCGCTCGATCTGGTGGACGACGATCGGGCGCTGGTCGTGACCCGGACCTACTCGAAGGTCTGGTCGATGGCCGCGCTGCGGCTCGGGTTCTGCGTCGCGCCGCCGTGGGTGGTCGCCGAGCTGGAGAAGGTGGTGCTCCCGTACCACCTGGACGTCAGCACGCAGCTGGCGGGAACGACGGCCCTCCAGTTCCGGACCGAGATGGATGCTCGCGTCGCGTTCCTCGTCGAGGAGCGTGAACATCTCTTCACGGCGCTCGACGAGCTCGACGGCATCACGGTCTTCCCGTCCGGCGCGAACTTCCTGCTGTTTCGCGTCATGCTCACGGGCCGCGACAAGGACGACGGCGGCCATGCGATCTGGGAGGCGTTGGTCGAGCGGGGGATCCTGGTGCGCGACTTCTCGCGCTGGCCGGGTGTCGAGGACTGCCTCCGGGTCACGGTGGGGACCGCGGCGGAGAACGCGGCGTTCCTGTCGGCCTTGCGGGACGTCCTGCGCGAGCATGGTGGCCGATGACCTCACGCCGGCACCACGAGCACCGCATCACCAAGGAGACCGACGTCGAGATCGACCTCGTGCTCGACGGCGTCGGGACGGTGTCCGCCTCGACGGGGATCCCGTTCTTCGATCACATGTTGGAGCAGCTCGGCAAGCACGGCGGCTTCGACCTCAACGTCGTCGCGACCGGTGACCTCGAGGTCGACACCCACCACACGGTCGAGGACGTCGGCATCGTGCTCGGAACCGCGTTCAAGCACGCGCTCGGCGACAAGGCGGGCGTCCGGCGGTTCGCGTCCGGCCTGTTCCCGCTCGACGAGGCGCTCGTCCAGGTCGCGGTCGACCTCTCCGGCCGGCCGTTCCTGGTCTACGAGATCGACCCCATCGCGGAGTGGATCGGCACGTTCGATCCACAGCTCGCCGAGGAGTTCTGGCGCGGCTTCGTGTTCGCAGCCGGCATCACGTTGCACCTCGTGTCCCTGTCGGGGAAGAACGGCCACCACGTGATCGAGGCGTCGTTCAAGGGAGTCGCGCGGTGCCTCCGGGACGCGGTGCGCGTGGAGGGCCGGGAGCTCCCCTCGACGAAGGGCACCCTGTAGACCTCTTCCCGGCCATCGACGTCCACGGCGGGAATGCGGTGCGCCTCCTGCGGGGTGAGTTCGGCGCCGAGACCGTCTATGACGCCGACCCCGTCGCGGTCGCGCGCCGATTCGAGGCCGAGGGCGCCCGCTGGATCCACGTGGTCGATCTCGACGCGGCTCGTACCGGTGAGCCGTTGAACCTTCCAACCGTTGCGGCGATCGCGGCGGCCGTCGAGTGCCACGTCCAGGTGGGCGGGGGAGTCCGGAGCACGGAAGCCGCGCGGGCATTGCTCGATGCCGGGGTCGACCGTGTGGTCGTCGGCACCGCCGCGGTGGAACATCCGGAGCTCGTCGACGAGCTGTGTCGGGTTCATCCCGGCCACGTCGCCGTCGGGCTCGACGCGCGCGGCCGAGAGGTGGCGGTCCGGGGCTGGGTCGAGGGCAGCGGGACCGATCTCGTCGAGCTGGGCCGCCGGTTTGGCGCGTCCGGGGTCTCGGCGCTGATCGTCACGGAGATCGGGCGGGACGGGACCCTCGAAGGACCGGATCTGGACCAGTTGCGCACGGTGTTGGCGGCGCTCGAGATCCCCGTCGTGGCGAGCGGTGGTGTCGGCACGCTCGACGACCTGACCGCACTGGGGGGGCTCGAAGTGCACGGACGGAGCCTCGTCGGCGCCATCGTGGGCAAGGCGCTCTACGAGGAGCGGTTCACGGTCGCGGACGCGCTCGGGGTCCTGGCACCGTGAGCGGATGCCCTCCCGGTCGGGTACCGTCGTCGGAAGATTGAACCGGCGCTCTTCCGGGGGCGCCCAGAGGCCCAGGGGGTTGCGTTGGACGCAAATGGCGTGGTCGACGATGGATTCCTGCGGCGGTATCGGGAGCTGCTCGATGCCGAAGATGCCGCCTTCGACGAGCTGGAGCACGCGGTCGAGGAGGGTGACCGGGAGCACTACGAGCTCGACCTCGAATCCTGGAAGTCGACGGTCGCCAAGCGAATGGCGTTTCTCGATCGGCAGGGCTTCGCGTCGGTCGCCGCCTCGGCGTAGACGGAGCTCCGCTTCTCGGGAGTGCGGGTCAGGCGGCTGACCGCGGTCCGGGCCCGGTGAGCCCGTCGACGAAGTCACCGCGCGAGCCCGACGAGCTTGTCGGTGCTCCCGATGAAGAAGTGTGACGCACCACTGACGGTCGTCACCGTCGTGTTCGTCCAGGACCGCGGCCGCGGCCGCGACCTCCGCCGCGGGACGGACCTCGTCCCGCTCGGCCAGGATGAGGAGCTTCGGTCGGGCGTCGGTCGCAACGAGGTCAGGATCGCGCACGTAGCGCAACGGCGCGGCGACGGCGAGCCAACCCGCGAGCCGATCGTCGTGCACCGACAGCGCGACGTCGGCACCGAAGGACCACCCGGTGAGAAGGACGGGGATGTCGCCCGACACGTGCTGGGCGATGGCGTCGATCGCCGCGACGGCGTCGTACCGTTCTCGGTCGCCCTCGTCGTGGGTGCCCTCGCTACCTTCGACGCCGCGGAAGTTGAACCGGAGGCACGTCACGCCGGCATCGGGCAACCCGGCGAACAGCGCGGAGATCACGATCGAGCGCATCGTCCCTCCGTGGCGCGGATGCGGATGGCACAGCACCGTTGCCGCCCGGGGTTCGCCGCCGCGGGCCGGGGCGAGCTCCGCCTCGAGCTCGACCCCGTCGGCAGTCGCGATGGTCAAGGACTCGGGCGGCATCGACCGCAGCGTAGACACCTTCTGTAGGCTCGCCGATTCGTGGACACCACCTTCGATCACGAGACCGCGATCACCAAGATTGCGGATGGCCGGTATGCGGCGACGATGGCGACGACCTGGTGGGTCGTGCGCGGGCCGAACGGTGGCTACCTCGCCGCCATCATCCTGCGCGCGCTGACCGACGCGGTCGGCGACGCGGAGCGCACGCCGCGCTCGCTCACGGTGCACTACGTGAGCTCTCCCGGCGAGGGCGACGTCCAGCTCTCCACCGCGCTCGAACGGGTCGGGCGTTCGCTGACCACATGCACCTGCCGGATGGAACAGGACGGCAAGCTCGTTGCGCTCGCGGTCGCCGCGTTCTCCAAGCCGCGGCAAGGGCCGGAGTTCTGCGACATCGTCATGCCGCAGGTCCCCGGTCCGAGAACTACGTCCCGGCCACGGCTCCCGGTGACGCGCCGCCGATCGCGACCCGGTACGAGACGCGGTGGGCAATCGGTCATCCGCCCGTGCCCGGCGCCCCGGCCGGAGCGCGCGCCGTGTCCGGGGGTTGGATCCGCCTCCCCGAGCACCGTCCGGTCGACGCGCTGCTCGCCGCGGCGATCACCGACGGCTGGCTCCCGCCCACGTTCAGCCGCATCCAGGAACCGGTGGTCGTACCCACCGTGGACCTCACGATCCACTTTCGCGCCGACCTGCCCCACCCGGGACTCCCCGACGACGCCTTCGTCCTGGCCAGCTTCCAGACCACGGTCGCGGCCGACGGGTTCCTCGAGGAGGACGGCGAGATCTGGGCACCCGACGGGACGCTTCTCGCCCAATCCCGTCAGCTGGCGACGATCCTTCCCCTGTCCTGACCCTCCAGCGCGCCGGTCATCGCAGGTCTCCCGTGAGCTGGTCGACGAGGAACGCCAGCATCAGGGACTCGTCGCGCCAGGCGTCGTAACGACCCGACGGGCCGCCGTGGCCGGCGCCCATCTCGGTCTTCAGCACGAGCAGGTGGTCGTCGGTCTTCGTCGCGCGTAGCTTCGCCACCCATTTGGCCGGCTCCCAGTACGCCACGCGTGGGTCGTTCAGGCCGGCCGTGACGAACATCGCGGGATAGCTCGTCGCGGTCACGTTGTCGTACGGGGAGTAGGACTTCATGTACGCGTAGTACTCGGAGTCGCTCGGGTCGCCCCATTCCTCCCACTCGGTCACGGTGAGCGGGATCGTCGGGTCGAGCATCGTGGTCACCACGTCGACGAACGGGACCTCGGCGACGACGGCCCGGTAGAGATCCGGGCGCATGACCGTGGTCGCGCCCATGAGCAGCCCGCCCGCGCTCCCACCGTGTGCGCCGAGCCGGTCCGAGGACGTGTACCCGGAGGCGATGAGGTGCTCGGCGCTCGCGATGAAGTCCGTGAAGGTGTTGCGCTTGTGCAGCAGCTTGCCGTCCTCGTACCAGCGTCGACCGAGCTCACCTCCACCCCGAATGTGCGCGATGGCGAACACGAAGCCCCGTTCGAGGAGACTCAGCCGGACCGACGAGAAGGTCGGGTCGACCGGGACCTCGTACGAGCCGTAGCCGTAGATCACGGCGGGCGCGGTGCCGTCGAGTGGGACGTCCTTGCGGTGCACGACCGACATCGGGACCTGCGTGCCGTCGGGTGCGGTCGCCCAGAGCCGGGCGGAGACGTAGTGGTCCGGCTCGTAGCCTCCGAGCACGGGCGTCTGCTTGACGAGCGTCGATTCCCGGGTCGCGAGGTCGTAGTCGAAGGCGGACGCCGGTTGGACGAGCGACGTGTAGCCGTAGCGCACGGTCTGGGTCTCGTATTCGAGGTTCTCGCCGGGCCACACCGTGTGGACGGGCTCGGGCATCTCGATGACGTGCTCGTGGTCGTCGGAGAGCCGGCGCACCCGGAGCTGTTCGAGCCCGTTCTCGCGTTCCGAGACGAGAAGATGGTCCGCGAAGGCGTCGAGATCGTGAACCCGCACGCCCGGCCGATGGGCGAGGACCTCGGTCCAGTGGCTCCGGCCGGGCGAGAGGACAGGTGTGACCATCACCTTGAAGTCCTCGGCGCCATCCGCGTTCGTCAATACGAAGAAGCGGTCTCCGTGCACCGGGTCGATGTGGTGCTCGACCAGGTACTCGAGCTCGTTCGTGCGCGGCTCCACGAGGTTCAGGGGCGCACGCGGCGTGGCCGACGGCAAAAAGAGGACCTCGCTCGTCGTCTTCGAATCGGTGACGATGAGGATGTACTTGCCGCTGCGCGTCCGCGAGACGCCGAGGAAGAATCGCTCGTCGAGCTCTTCGAACACGAGGGCGTCCGACGACGGGTCCGTGCCGAGCTCGTGCCGCCAGACTTGGTAGGGCCGCACCGTGTCGTCGGGTCGGACGTAGAAGATCGTCCGATCGTCGTCGGCCCAAGCCAGGCTGTAGTAGACGTCCTCGACCGTGTCGGGCAGATCCGCTCCGGTGCGCAGGTCGCGGAATCGCAGGGTGTACCGCTCGCCGCCGGAGTAGTCGGTGGAGTAGGCGAGGAGATCTTGGGACGGCGAGATCGAGAACCCGCCGATGGCGAAGTACGGCGAGTCGCCCGCGAGTGCGTTCTCGTCGAGCAGCGCCGTCTCGCGCTCGCCGACCCGGGCACCCGCCGGCCGGCGGCCGTGTTCCGCGTACTGGCGGCCTTCGAAGGTCCGGGCGTAGTAGTCCCAGGGACCGAAGCGCACCGGGGCGGAGACGTCGTCCTCCTGGATCCGGCTCCGGATCTCGTCGAAGAGCTGCTTCTGGAAGCCCTGCGTGTGCGCGAGCGCAGCCGTGGTGTACGCGTTCTCCGCGTCGAGGTATCCGATGACCTCGGGGTTGTCGCGTTCGCGCGAGCCAGGTCCAGGGATCGACCCGGGTGTCACCGTGCAGGGTGAGCTCGACGGGCGCGCGGGAGCACTCGGCGGGGCGGGCGGGTCCGGCATCCGGCGCAGTCTGCCATCGCGCCAACCGTCGGCGTCGGAAACGGCCCGGGAGGTGCGCGGCACGCCGGGTACGCTGCTCGGCGATGTCAGCTGCACCGCCCAGCGCCCCGCCGCCCGGATCTCCGTCGGTCACCCCGATCACGGCGACGGAGGCCGAGATCACGGCCGTCGCGTACGACGCCGACGGGCTCGTCCCGGCGATCGTCCAGGAGGAGGGGACGGGCCAGGTCCTGATGTTCGCCTGGATGAACGAGGACGCGCTCCGCCGGACGCTCGAGACCGGTCGGACCTGGTTCTGGAGCCGGAGCCGCCAGGAGTACTGGTGCAAGGGTGAGACCTCGGGGGACCGCCAGTACGTGCGGGGCGCCTACTACGACTGCGACATGGACGTCCTGCTCTTCGTGGTCGAACAGGTTGGTCGCGGTGCCTGCCACACCGGGGAGCGAAGCTGCTTCTTCCGGGCGTTCGGCGGGGGCGCCGAGCCCGGTCCCGTGTGAGTCCCGCCACCGTCAAGCCGTCGCGGGACGAGTTCCGCGCGCTTGGCGCGTGAGTACACCGTCGTCCCGGTCTGGCGCGAGATCCTTGCGGACCTCGAGACTCCGGTGTCGGCGTTCGTGAAGCTGGTCGGAGACGGCGACGGGTTCCTCCTCGAATCCGTGGAGCACGGCGAGCGTTGGGGCCGGTTCTCGTTCATCGGCCGTGATCCGGCGCTCACCCTCGTGGTGCGCGGGAACGCGGTCGAGAGCTTCGGTTCCGTGCCGGCAGATGTGCCGCTGGACCGGGGCGCGCTCGCGGCCGTCGAGGCGCTGCTCGCGCGGGTACCGCGCGCCGCGCCTCGGCGAGCTCCCGCCGTTCCATGGCGGGGTCGTCGGCTACCTCGGGTACGACGTCGTCCGTGAGGTCGAACACCTTCCGGACGTCCCCGACGATCCACTGGGCTGGCCCGACGCGGTCCTCGCGCTCACCGGGCACGTCACCGCGTTCGACCACTACCGCCAACGGCTGTACCTGATCGAGAACGTGTTCCTCGAGCCCTCGGCCACCGCCGAGGAGATCGACGCCGCCTACGCCCGCGCGGTCGGACGGATCGACGAGCTGGTCGACGAGCTGGCGCGTCCTCTCCCGTACGTGCCGTCACCGCCGCCGGCTGATGTGCTCGACGAGCTGCCGCCGTTCACGACGTCGCTCTCGTCGCCGGAGTACCAGCGCGCGGTGGAAGTCGCGCGGGAGCACATCCTCGCCGGGGACATCTTCCAGGTCGTCCTGGCAAAGCGGTTCGACCTCGAAGGCCACTACGAGCCGTTCGACGTGTACCGCGTGTTGCGCCAGGTGAACCCGTCGCCGTACATGTACTTCCTGCGCCACGAGGAAGCGACGCTCGTGGGTTCGTCCCCCGAGCCGATGGTGCAGGTGCTCGGGGGTCGGGTCATCAGCCGCCCGATCGCCGGGACCCGCTTTCGTGGTCGTACCGAGGAGCACGACCGGATGATGGCCGCCGAGCTCAGCGAGGACCCCAAGGAGCGGGCCGAGCACGTGATGCTCGTCGACCTCGCCCGCAACGACGTCGGCCGGGTGGTGCGCTTCGGCACCGAACAGGTCGACGAGCTGATGACGCTCGAGCGCTACTCCCACGTGATGCACCTGACCAGCCAGGTGTCGGGCGAGCTCGCTCCCGGCCGCACCGCGGTCGACGTGCTGCGAGCGACGTTCCCGGCCGGGACCGTCAGCGGCGCGCCGAAGGTCCGGGCCATGGAGATCATCGACGAGCTCGAGCCGGTGAAGCGCGGTCCCTACGCCGGGGTGGTCGGCTATCTCGACTTCTCCGGGAACCTCGACACCGCGATCACGATCCGCACGATGCTCTGGCGGGGTGACCGGGCGAGCGTGCAGGCCGGCGCGGGGATCGTGGCCGACTCGGACCCCGAATCCGAAGACCTGGAATGCCACAACAAGGCGAAGGCGTTGCTCACGGCAGCTGCGGCATCCCGCAAGCTCGCCACCCTGGAGCCCCGATCGTGAGCGTCCTCGAACGTGACCTCGTCACCGTCACGGGGCCGGACACGTTCTCCTTCCTCCAGAGCCTGCTGTCCCAGGACGTCGAGGGGCTCGACGACGGGGCGGTGGTCGCGTCGTTGCTCCTGACGCCGAAGGGCAAGGTCCAGTTCTCGTTCCGAGTGATACGGGTCGGCGACGATGCGTGGCTCGACGTCGACGCGGGTTTCGGCGAGGCGCTGCGGACCGCGCTCGAACGATTCAAGCTCCGGGTGAAGGTCGAGATCGCGAGTCCGGCCGAGGCGTGGGGGATGGTGGCGATGCGGGGCGACGCGTTCGTAGCCGTCGACGACGTACCCGCGACGGGTCGGATGCTGCCGGTGGGGTGGTCGACGACGATCGGCGTGGACGTGATCGCACCGGCCGCGGATCTGGTCGAGCTGGGGCGCGCGGCCTCGATGCCGGTCAGTACGAGCAGGCCCGGATCGAAGCAGGAATCCCGCGTCTCGGCGCCGATCTCGACGAGAGCACGATTCCGCAGGAGGCCTGGCTCGACCGCGACGCGGTCTCGTTCACCAAGGGTTGCTACCTGGGCCAGGAGCTCGTCGCCCGCATCGATTCCCGCGGCCACGTGAACCGCGTGCTGCGTTGGTTGCGCTCGCACGATGGCGGCGAGGCTCTGGCGCGTGACGGGGAGGTGATGGTCGACGGCAAGGCGGTCGGTCACGTGACGAGTGCCGTCCCCGGTCTCGCGCTCGGCTACGTCCGCCGCGAGGTCGAGCCCCCGGCGGCCGCGACCGTCGCGGGCACCCCCGTCACCATCGAAGCGCTCCCCGGCCGCGAGTAATTCATCCCCACCCTTCGTTTTGGCGCCATTTACACACGCGATGCCCAATGTAAATGGCGCCAAAAGGCTGGGGGTGGCGGGTCAGGGGGAGGGGACGACCTCCGGGCGGAGGACGGGGAGGCGGACGACGAACGTCGCGCCGGCCCCATCGGCGGGTTCGACCCAGGCCTGGCCGCCCATGGCGCCGGCAAGCTCCCGCACGACCGCGAGCCCGATTCCGGTGCCGACGCTCCGACCCGGGACGGTGCGCGACACGTAGAGCCGGTCGAACACTCGTGGGAGATCCACCGGATCGATGCCCGGACCGTCGTCGCGAACCCGGACGTCGAGGTCGCCGGTGCCGTAGGCCGCGAGCTCGACGACGATGTTGGCCGACGCGTACTTCAACGCGTTCTCGACGAGGTTCGCGACGATCTGGGCGAGCCGGTCGGGGTCCGCATCGGCCGGAAGGGTCGTGGCGCCCTCGACCGTGAGCGCGATGTCGAGCTCCAGTGATGCGGGGCGGAACGCGTCGACCGCGGTGCGCACGGTGTCGGCCGCGTCGATCGGGCGGGGCGCCAGGGAGAACTGCCGGGCGTCGAGCCGGGCCAGGTCGAGCAGGTCGGCGACGAGTCGCTCGAGCCGGCGTGCCTCCGCCGAGATCACGTGCGCGGCCCGGGTCTGGTCGTCCCCGGTGGTCGCGGTCCCGTCGATCATGGCTTCGGCCCACCCCCGGATCGAGGTGAGCGGGGTCCGGAGGTCGTGCGAGACGCTGAGCACGAAGGCGCGTTCCATGCCCTGGGCATGCTCCAGCTGCGCGGCCATCGCGTTGAGGGTGCGGGCCAGACCGGCAAGCTCGTCGTCGGGGTGCCGCCCGAGATCCACTCGGGCTGCGAGGTCTCCGCCCGCGATGGACCGGGCGGTGTCGCCCATGGCCTCGAGGGGGCGGGTGAGCCGCCGGGAGAGGTACACGGCGACGGCGATCGCCAGTCCCACGGCGACGAGCGCCGCGATCAGGAAGAAGTTGCGGGTCTGGCGGGTCGTGTCGTTGTCGATGTCCTCGGTGAGCAGGACGACGGGTGTGCCCTGCGCGCTCGGGGCGAGCGGCTGCGCGACGAACACGACACCGTCGCCCCGTCCGACTTGCTCCTGGCCCCCGAGCAACGCCGTGGTGTCCAGGTCCCCGACCGAGAGTCCCGGCGGGAGCTGCAGCAACGTCGCGTTCCGAGGCTCGGTCAAGACGGCGTTGCTGAGCCCGACCAGGCCGTCGGTCACGTCGCCATCAGGCGTGACCGTCACGAGCCCCGCATTCGATATGCGCAGGGTCGAGACGAGCAGCCGGCTGATGGGACGGCTCGATGCGCCGCGCAGTTGGCGTTGGCGGAGTCGCCGACCGAGACTCTCGAGCTGACGGGCGACGCGCGGGGCCTTGTCCTGGATCTGGTGTTGCGCCGTGTCGGCCGCACCGCGGCGGGCGAGCCCGATGGTGGTCAGACCCGTGATCACGACGACACCGATTGCGATGCCGGCCATGGCCAGGACGAGCCGGGTCCGGAGCGTCCGGCGCGTCCGGGTCACGAGGTTCGTACGGGCGCGGTGCTGTCCATCCGGTAGCCCACTCCCCGCACGGTCGTGATCGTGCACGCGTCGTTGAGCTTCTTGCGGACCTGCGCGATGTGCACGTCGACGGTGCGTACGTCACCGAACCAGTCGTAGCCCCAGACCCCGTCGAGAATCTGTTGCCGGCTGAGCGCGAGCCCGGGTCGTTCGGCGAGGAAGCGGAGGAGGTCGAACTCCTTGGTCGTGAAGTCGACCGGGGATTCGTCGATGCGGATCTCGCGACGGCCGCCATCGATCGTCACTCGCCCGGCCTGCACGATCTCCGCGGGGGGCGCGCCGTCGACCCGGCGCAGTACGGCCTTCACGCGGGCCACGAGCTCGGCCGGCGAGAACGGCTTGGTGAGGTAGTCGTCGGCACCGAGCTCCAGCCCGAGGACCCGGTCGACCTCGTCGCCGCGGGCGGTGAGGAAGATCACGGGCAGGTTCCCGGTCGAGCGGATCCGGCGGCACACCTCGAGCCCGTCGATGTCGGGGAGTCCGATGTCGAGCACGACGAGGCGGGGCCGGTGATCCCGGACCGCCTCGAGCGCCCCGGCCCCGGTGCCCTGCTTCAGGACCCGGTAGCCCTCGCGGGCCAGGTAGAGATCGACGAGATCCGCGATGTTGGCCTCGTCCTCGACGACCAGGATGGTTCCCTTTTCCATGTCACCACCGTTCCATCACAGTCTCGGTTTCCGATGATCATGGTGTTATCGGACTGTGAGGTGCAGGCCTGAGCGTCAGTCGAGCCGGTTGGCCCCGGCGATCTGGCCGAGCCAGCGGGCGCTGGGCTTGACCGTGCGAACCTGCGTGGACCGGTCGACGGCGACCAGCCCGAAGCGTCGGCCGGTAGCCGAAGCGCCCACTCGAAGTTGTCCAGGAGGGACCAGTAGAAGTAGCCGCGGACGTCGATGCCGTCGTCGAGGCACCGGCGAACGCCGCCCAGCGCGTCGGTGACGTACCGGATGCGCTGCTCGTCGTCGGTCGTGCCGATGCCGTTCTCGGTCACGTAGACGGGGCAGCCGGTGACGTCGGCCGCGTAGCGGATGGACGCCTCGAGCGCCTGGGGCCAGTACTCGTAACCCATGTCGAGCGTCTCGACGCCTTCCTCGGCCCCGAGGGGCTTCCCGCGCTCGGTCAGCCGGGTGCGCGAGTACGCCTGCACTCCGATGAAGTCGTCACCCCGGCACGGCTTCGAGATGCTGGCCCTCGTGCATGTGGCGGAAGTCGGCGAGCATCTGCTCCGAGCCCGGCGGAGACCACCATCGCCCATCGACAGACGCACGACCCGAGAGGAAAGTCGCCAGGGCCGCTCTTGATCGCGTCGTACGCGGCCCGATGGGCGGCCTTGAGGTTCTCGTTCACGCGGTCGTCGTGGCGCGGTCGTTCAGCGCCGGGCGGGAACACGCTGAGGCGGTAGCCGATCAGCGAGACGACGTTCGGCTCGTTGATCGTGCAGCCCATGCCCATCTCGTCGCCGAGGTGGGCTGCCGCGCGTTCACAGAACCGGGCGAACCGGCTGACGATCTCGGGGTTGTCCCAGCCGCCGTCGGCCGCGGCCCAGCGGGGAGTGGTGAAGTGGTGGAAGGTCACGACGGGAAGCAGGCCGTTGTCCCGGCATGCCGCGACCATGCGCCGGTAGTGGTCGAGTGCGTTGCGTGGACCACTCGCCCTCTTCCGGCTCGATCCGCGACCACTCCAGCGAGAACCGGTAGGCGCCGAAGCCGAGCTCCGCGAGCAGCTTGATGTCTTCGGGGTAGCGCCAGAAGTGGTCGCAGGCATCGCCCGACGGCTCGGTCGTACCGCTCCCGGGGGTGTGCTCGAACTGCCACCAGTCGTTGTTCCAGTTGCCGCCCTCGACCTGGTGCGCGGCGGTCGCGTGCCCCAGAGGAACCCGTCAGGGAATGAGATCGTCATGGGCGGAGCGTAGTAGGCTGGCACGCAAGTCGGAGACCGCAGCGACCCGCTTGGCGAGCGAAGTCGGTGGGCGCGGTGCGGAGAGCCGCACGCCCGATCCGAACCCTAGACTCGGGGCGCGATGGGCGTCCTCGACGAGATCCTCGGCACGAAGCGCGATGAGGTCACGGTGCTGCACCGGCCGGAGACCCGGGATCTGTTGCGGAAGACGGCGCTGGCCGCGCCGCCCACCCGGGACTTCGCCGGCGCCCTGCGGCGCGACGACGGCAAGCTCGCGGTGATCGCCGAGATCAAGCGCCGGTCGCCGTCGAAGGGTGAGCTCGCTGCCGACCTCGATCCGGCCTTGACCGCGAAGGAGTACGAACGGGGCGGGGCGTCGGCGATCAGCGTGTTGACGGACCGCGCCGTACTTCGGTGGCACGGTCGAGGATCTTCAGATTCGCGCGCGAGAGCGCCGCGATCCCGGTCTTGCGCAAGGACTTCACGATCGACCCGGTCCAGGTCTACGAGACCCGCGCGATCGGCGCGGACGCGATCCTCCTGATCCTCTCGGCCCTCCCCGACGACGCCGTGGTGCAGGACCTCCATGAGCTGGCCTGGTCGCTCGGGCTGTCCGTGCTGGTCGAGGCCCACGACGCCGCCGAGGTCGACCGGGCGCTGGAGCTCGAAGCCGCGCATCGTCGGGGTCAATGCCCGGAACCTGTCCACGTTCGACGAGCACCTGGACCTGGTTGCCGACCTGGCCGCGCGGATCCCGGCCGACGTCATCGCCGTGGCCGAGAGTGCGATCCGGGTGCCGGCAGATTCGCAGCGGATGGCGCATGCCGGTTTCGATGCCGTACTCGTCGGCGAGGCGCTGGTCCGTGCCGACGATGCCGCGGCACTGGTGGGTGCACTGGGTGACATGACGGTCAACGAACGAGGGGGAACCGCGTGATTCGATTCGATCTCTCCACCGACCAGATCCCGACTGCGTGGTACAACGCGTTGCCGGACCTGCCCGAACCGATGCAGCCACCGCTGCACCCGGCAACGCAGGAACCGATCGGCCCGGACGACCTCGCGCCGCTCTTCCCGATGGGGCTGATCGCGCAAGAGGTCTCGACCGACCCGTGGATCGACATCCCCGGCGAGGTGCTCGACATCCTGCGGCTGTGGCGACCGACGCCACTCGTTCGGGCAACGCGTCTGGAGGAGTACCTCGGGACTCCGGCCCGCATCTACTTCAAGGACGAGTCGGTGTCGCCGGCCGGTTCGCACAAGCCGAACACCGCGGTGCCCCAGGCGTTCTACAACAAGGCTGAAGGCACGACCCGGCTCACGACCGAGACGGGCGCGGGCCAGTGGGGGACTGCGCTGTCCTTCGCGTGCCGGCAGTTCGATCTCGAGTGCAAGGTGTACATGGTGCGGTCGAGCTACGAGCAGAAGCCGTACCGCAAGATCATGATGGAGACCTGGGGCGGGGAGGTCGTTCCTTCACCGATCGACGACCCGTCGAGCCCGGGCTCACTCGGCCTCGCGATCTCGGACGCGGTGCGCGACGCGGTGAGCCGAAAGGATTCCCACTATTCGCTGGGATCGGTGCTCAACCACGTGCTGCTGCATCAGACGGTCATCGGGATCGAGGCCCGCGAGCAGCTTGCGTTGGCCGGGGAAGCTCGCCCTGACGTCGTCATTGCTTCGTGTGGCGGTGGGTCGAATCTCGGGGGCATCGCGTTGCCGTTCATCACAGACCCCGAGGTACGCCTCGTCGCGGTCGAGCCCGCGTCGTGCCCGACCCTCACCGAGGGTCGGTTCGACTACGACTTCGGGGACTCGGTGGGCATGACGCCGCTGCTGCCGATGTACACGCTCGGGCACGAGTTCATGCCGCCGACCATTCATGCGGGTGGGCTGCGCTATCACGGCGACTCGCCGATCATCTCCAACCTGGTCAAGGCCGGCCGCATGGAGGCGATGGCCTACCAGCAGGGCAAGACCTTCGAGGCCGCGGTCATGTTCGCGAACACCGAGGGCAAGCTGCCCGCCCCGGAGACCGGTCACGCGATCCGCGCCGCCATCGACGAGGCGCTCGCGTGCAAGGAGACGGGGGACGAGAAGGTGATCCTGTTCAACTACTCCGGCCACGGCCTGCTCGATCTGTCGGCGTACGACGACTTCCTGCACGACCGCCTGATCGACGGCTAATTTTCGGAACCGCAGACGCTTCGACGGGGTACCACGGATAGGTCGGGGTCGGGGGGAGCAGGATGCGCGTGACCAGGTCAACGGCGGCACTCGTTGTCGGCGCGCTGTGTGCGGCCACGGTCAGCGTCGTGCCATCCGGCGCGGCAACCGAGCCAGTGGTCACCGTGACCCCGAGCACCGAGCTGATGGACGGCCAGTCGGTCCATGTGGCGATCAGCGGTGCGACGCCTTCGTCCGAGTCGTTCACACTTCTGTGCGCGACGGGATCGGTGGAGTTCGCGCAATGTGACGAGCGGGTTTACTCCGGTCGCACGCTCGACGACGACGGGGCGGCGGAGTTCGACGTCGGGCTCGACGCGGAGTTCGGCTTCGTGAGCGGCGCAACGGTCGACTGCCGCAGCGGCGACGGCACAGGCTGTGTGCTGCTCACGCTCCTCCAGGACGACGGCGGCGCGGTGGTCGAAATCCGGACACCGGTCGAGTTCCGCCCGGACGGACCGCTGCTCCCGCCGCCGACGATAGACGTCACCCCGTCGACTGATCTCGTGGACGGCACGATTGCTCACGTCAGTGGGACGGGCTTCGTCGGCGGCGCGGGCGTCACCGTGGTCCAGTGTCGAACCCCGTTTGTCGGTGGTAACGATTGCGAGTCACCGCGCACCTACACCTCGGCCGACAACGCCGGGGCGCTGTCGGTGGATGTGGACCTCGGTGCGGTGCTGGGCACCAACGACGGCGCGTCGGTCGACTGCCGTCTCGTCGCATGCGTGCTGGTTGCAGCCCGAGCCGTGTACGAATCGGATCCCCGGCACACGACGAGTGCACCCCTGTCGTTCCGGCCCGACGGCCCGTTGCGCCCGCCGCCGGTGCTCTCCGTCGAGCCGAGTGCGGGGCTCGTGGACGGCCAGCAGGTCGAGCTCACCGGTTCCGGGTTCCGGCCCGGGAATGTGGTGATCAGCCAATGCGGTCCGGGAACGGGTTCCGGGTACGAGCGTTGCCCGGGCTACCAGTCCGTCTTCGTCGACTCGACCGGCGAGCTCTCCGCGACGCTTCCGGTCGCAGTTCTGGCCCGGGTCGGGTCGGGATACACCGACTGCCGGATCGCGCCGGGTTGTTCGGTTGCGGTGCGGTCGGACAGCGGGTTGCAGGTGGTGGCGGAGGTCCCGATCGCGTTCGACCCCGCCGGTCCCGCGCCGGCATTCCCGTCGCTCAGCGTCGCGCCCGGGACCGAACTCCCCGCTCGGAGCCCGGTGATCGTCGCGGGGCACGGCTTCCCGGCCCAGGGCGGGCTGGAGGTGCGACAGTGCCGGATCGAGCAGGGCCTGCCGCGTGAGTGCGAGCAAGCCAGCCTGTTCCAGGTAGCCGACGCGACGGGTGCGTTCATTGCGGGCACGACGGTGACCGCGGTGATCGGCGGCCCGGATGGCACCGAGATCGACTGCCGCACGGTGACCTGCGCGCTCGTGGCCGATGAGTACTCACAAGGCTTGCCGGGGATCGCACCATTGCAGTTCGCGCCGGCACCAACCAAACCCCGCCGGTATCTCGCGCCCGTGTTCGAGGAGGTGGAGCTCACTGACGGTGTTGCCTACCGCCAGGCAACCAACTCCCACGGCGTCACGGTCGACCTCACGCTCGACGTCTACCGGCCGAAGGGGGATACGGAGACGCGACGTCCCGCCGTGATGTGGATGTTCGGTGGCTACTTCGGTTCGGGCACCCGCCAGCAGCTTCATGACCTCGCGAGCGCAATGACGCGACGCGGCTACGTGTCAATCGCGATCGATTACCGGACGCGGCCCGAGATCTTCTCGAACGGACCCGATTGCGTGCCCGTCGGGGGTGCATGTCTGGATCCAACCCAGCTGGGCCCGGCGATCGCGGACGCGCGCGACGGACGCCCGGGCGGCGATGGTCTGGCTGCACGACCACGCGGCCGAGTACGGGATCGAGCCGAACGCGATCAGCGCCGCCGGCTGGTCGGCAGGTGCGATCACCGCACTCAACCTCGCGGACGACGTCACCGGTGAGCCGCCCGCGGCGTCGGTCCCCGCCGCCGCGGTGTCGCTCGCCGGCATCCTCACCTCGATACCGCGAGCGGACGACCCGCCCTCGATGATGCTCGGCGGCAACCAGGACAGCCTCCTGGCCATCAGTGGCCAGATCGGCGGCTGTGCGGTGATCGTGGAGGCCGGCGCCAAGTGCGAGTTCGTCGAATACACGGGAACCAAGCCCCGCGCCGGCCGCCGACGCGTGCGTGAAGCTCGCGATTCCATGCACCTACGTTCTCGGTCGGAACCAGGAGCACAGCTTCCTGTTCCCGGAGCGGCCCGACGTGATCGAACGGATGTCGGAGTTCCTGGGCCGCGAGGTGCTCGAGCCCGCGGGTCTGCTCCCGCACGACGCCGAACACCATCAGCACCACTTCCGCCATTGGTGCCATCACCGGCACCATCACCACCACCGCTGTCGGAGCCGCGGGTGAATTGCTGCTGAATGGTCGAGTCGGACGGTCGTCGTCCGGTACCGTCGAGGCCACGTGTTCGTGAAGATCTGCGGGATCACCAGCGAGGAGGACGCCCTCCTCGCCGTCGCCATGGGGGCTGACGCGCTCGGTTTCGTGATGGCACCGGGCAGCCGGCGGCTCATCCGGCCCGACGCGGTGCGCGACATCACCCGCCGGCTTCCGCCCGAGACCGTCACGGTCGGGGTCTTCCGGGACGAGCGGCCGGAGCGGCTCGTGGAGACCGTCCACCACATCGGGCTGACCGGCGCGCAGCTTCATGGCCGCGAGCCGCTCTCCGAGGTGCGCTGGGTCCGCCAGCGGGTCAAGTTCGTGATCCAGGCGTTCGCCGCGGGGGACCCTGCGCTCAGCGCGGCGGCGAACGGCCCGGCCGACGTCATCCTGGTCGACTCCCCCGATCCGGGCTCCGGGCGCCTGTTCGACTGGAAGCTGGCCGAAGGCGCGCCGGGAGGGATCCGGCTGATGCTCGCGGGTGGCTTGTCACCCGACAACGTCACCGAGGCCATCCAGCGGGTCCGGCCGTGGGGCGTGGACGTGTCCAGCGGCGTCGAGTCCTCTCCGGGCCGCAAGGACGCGCGCGAAGCTCCGCCGGTTCATCCAGGCCGCCCACGAAGCGGCCGAGGCGCTCGCGGAGGACGAACGGCCCCAAGCCGCGAGCCCCGACGGTCCGTACGACTGGCAGATCGACGAGCTCACCGACCGCTGAGGCGAATCGCCTGACGGGTCCAGCTCCATTGGCCGTGAGCCCACCTGTGGGGCTCACTTATCATGGCGACGCCCGCTCCGTCCCCGTCCGAGGAGCTCACATGCCCGCGCCCGTTCGGGGTGAACCAGTTCACCTCGATCCACCCGGCCCCGCCCCGCAGGCGCGCGGCCGGTTCGGGGAGTACGGGGGCCGGTTCGTCCCCGAGACGCTGATCCCGGCGCTGGAGGAGCTCGAGGCCGAGTTCCGCACGGCATGGTCCTCGCCCGAGTTCCGGGGCGAGTTCGCGGAGCTCCTCGGCAGCTACGCGGGCCGTCCCACCCCGGTCACGGAGTGCCACCGCCTGTCGGAACGGCTGGGCGTGCGCGTGCTGCTGAAGCGCGAGGACCTGACCCACACCGGTTCCCACAAGATCAACAACGTCCTCGGCCAGGCACTCCTGACCCGCCGGATGGGGAAGCAGCGGGTCATCGCCGAGACCGGTGCCGGACAGCACGGTGTGGCGACCGCGACGGCCGCGGCGCTGTTCGGTCTCGACTGCATCGTGTTCATGGGTGCAGTGGACGTGGAACGCCAGGCGCTCAACGTGTTCCGCATGGAGCTCCTCGGCGCGGAGGTCATCCCGGTCACGTCCGGGAGCGCGACGCTCAAGGATGCGATCAACGACGCGTTGCGCGACTGGGTCGCGTCCGTCGAGAGCACGCACTACTGCATTGGCTCGGTCGTCGGCCCGCACCCGTACCCCTGGATCGTCCGAGAGTTCCAGCGGGTCGTTGGTGACGAGGCGCGGGAGCAGTGCCGGCAGATCCTGGACGGGAAGGATCCCGACTACGTGGTCGCGTGCGTCGGTGGTGGCTCCAATGCGATCGGGACATTCGCCGGTTTCCTCGATACGGACTCCCAGCTGATCGGGGTGGAGGCGGCCGGGCTCGGGCTCGAGTCGGGCAAGCACGGCGCGTCGATGAGCCGGGGAGTGCCGGGCGTCCTGCACGGGGCCCGCTCGCTGTTCCTCCAGGACGAGGACGGCCAGATCCTCGAAGCCCATTCGATCAGCGCGGGTCTGGACTACCCGGGCGTCGGCCCTGAGCACGCCGCGCTCGCGGCGTCGGGACGTGCGTCCTACGGCTCGGCGACCGATGAAGAGGCGCTCGACGGCTTCCAGATGCTGAGCAAAGCCGAAGGCATCGTGCCGGCGCTCGAGCCGGCGCACGCGCTCGGCTGGCTCGCCCGTGAGGTCGGCAAGAGCATCCCGTGGGGTGCGACGGTGCTCGTCACGCTTTCCGGTCGCGGTGACAAGGACGCGATGCAGGTCGCGGAACGGCTGACCGGGGAGCCGCTCACGTGAAGCTCGAGTCGACGTTGAGAGCGAGACGGGACGCCGGCCGGAAGCTGCTGGTGCCGTACGTGACCGGAGGCCTCGGCGCCGCGTGGCTCGACGTGGTCCGCGCGGTCGCGGCCAATGGGGCCGATGCGATCGAGGTCGGCATCCCGTTCTCGGACCCGGTGATGGACGGCCGCACGATCCAGGAAGCGTCGCAGCGGGCGCTCGACATCGGCGCGACGCCGGCCGGCATCGCGGCGGACCTCGCGCGCCTGGACATCGATGTCCCGCTGGTCGTCATGACGTACTACAACCCGGTCCAGCACATGGGCCACGAGCGGTTCGCGGCCGCGCTGGTCGCTGGGGGCGTCGACGCCGCGATCGTCCCGGATCTTCCGCTCGACGAGCTCGACGGCTGGGGTGAGGCCGCGGACGACGCAGGGATCGAGACCGTGCTGCTGGCGGGCCCTACCACCCCGGACGAACGGCTCGCGCGCGATCTGCGAGCGGACCCGCGGCTTCGTGTACGGGGTCGCGCTGATGGGGGTCACCGGTGAGCGGGACCACCTCGCCGGGCAGGCGAAGGTGATGGGGTACCGCTGCAAGGCCGCGACCGACAAGCCGGTGCTGCTCGGCTTGGGGATCTCCAACCCGACGCAGGCCGCGGAAGCCGCTGAAGCGGCCGACGGTGTGATCGTCGGGAGCGCATTGGTGCGTCGCTTGCTCGAGGGCGGCGGGCCGGACGAAGCCGGCTCGTTCGTCGCTTCGTTGCGTGCCGGTCTCGACGCGTCGTGAGCCGGTGGGGAAGGACGGGCCAATGGCCGACGGTGTGACGACCCGGACCGTCAGCCTCGAGACCGCGGACGGACCGATGGAATGCTTCGAGGCGCGGCCCGCCGAGGCCGCGCGCCGGGCGATCGTGGTCGTGCAGGAGGCATTCGGGGTCAACGGATACATCAAGCGGGTCACCGAGCGGTTCTCGGGCGCCGGCTTCGACGCGGTGGCGCCGTCGTTCTTCCACCGCGCCGGTGGCGGGACCGCACCGTACGACGACTTCAGCCAGGTCCTTCCGCTCTACGAAGGCCTGACCGACGACGGGATCCTGATGGACCTCGACGCGGCGATCGCCCACCTGAGGTCGCTCGGCCACCCGCCCGAGGCGATCGGGGTGGTCGGCTTCTGCTTCGGCGGGCGCATCTCGTTCCTGGCCGCGTCGCGGCGGAAGCTGGGTGCGGCGGTCGGCTTCTACGGCGGCGGGATCGTCAAGGCGAAGTTCCCGCAGTTCCCGGCTCTGGTGGACGAGAGCCCGAACCTGGCCACCCCGTGGTTGGGCCTCTTCGGCGATCAGGACGGCGGGATCCCGGTCGAGGAGGTGGAGGCCCTGCGCACCGCGCTGGCGGCCGCCCCGGTCCCGACCGAGATCGTGCGGTACGAAGACGCGGAGCACGGCTTCTTCTGCGACGAGCGGGCGAGCTTCAACCCCTCCGCATCGGAGGACGCCTGGCCGCGGGCACTCGACTGGTTCGACCGTCACCTGAAGGGAGCGGGAACGTGAGTGCGTTCCCGCCTCCCGATCACTGCGACCTGTGTGAAGCCGCGCGCATCACTCCCTGGTACCACGAGGACGAGGTGTGCTGGATCGCCGAGTGCGAGATCTGCGCGGTCCCGATGGTCGTGTGGCGCCGGCACGGCGTCGAACCGCCGGCGGAGGACCTCGAGCACATGCACGGTCGCCTCGCGGCAGTCGTGGTCGAGCACTTCGAGTTCGAGCACTACGTCGACGACAACATGCGGAACATCCCGGACCACTATCACGCCCACGCCCGGCCCAAGGGTGGGTTCTTCGGTCACGGATTGAAGCGGGCTACGCCGCGGTCAGACGCTTCCGGAGCCGCCGGAACGGACGCACCGGGGTGACCGCGGGGCCCGCTCCGCCGGTGCCACCCGTACCGCCCGGACCACCACTCTTGAAGAGCGGCAGGCTGCCGAAGTTGTAGCCCAGGACCTGACGGGAGTCGGCCTTCAACCACTGGTCGAGCACCGTCGCGTACAGCTGGCGGAAGTCCACGGTGTTGACCAGGTTGCCGTAGTTGTCGAGCTTGGTGAGTGAGGGTGCGGCGCCGTGCAACCCACCCGCGACGCGATCGCCGATGACGAGGTGCGACGCGGCGGTGCCATGGTCGGTGCCGCTGGTGTCGTTGTCCTCGGGTCGGCGTCCGAACTCGGAAAAGGTCATCAACGTGGTCCGGGCCTTGAACCCCGCGGCCACGGTGCTGAAGAAGGCGCCGACACCTTCGTCGAGCCGCGCCATGAGATTCGCGTGTGAGCCCAGTTGGTCGGAGTGGGTGTCGAATCCACCGAGGTTCACGCTGATCACGCGGATGCCGAGGTTGGCGTTGATCAACCGTGCCGCGAGCACGAGCTTGTGCGCGAGGTCGTTGTCGGGAAACGAGCCGGTGTAGGCCGGCTGGATCCGCTGCGCGAGATCGAGGGTGTTGCGCTCCGTCCGCCCGATGAGGTCGCCCCACGGACCGAGCTGGGTCGGGCCGCTGCCGAAGGCCGCGACGGCGTCGAACATCCGGGCGTCTTCGATGCGGGATCGGTCGATCCCGAATGCGCCGCCGATGTTCAGCGGGAGTCCCGAGGCCCGGGCGACCGCCCCGACCATGTGCAGCGGCACCGAGCTCCCGAGGACGACCCCGAGCAGCGATTCGCCCGCTGCGTTGGGCAGCCCGTCCAGGTACCGGCCGATCCAGCCGGTGGGGCCGCCGGGCTGGCTCCCGCCACCCCAGCCGTTCATCCAGATGCCCATCGAGGTGAAGTGGCTGAGGTCGGCGGGCCGGTATCCGACGCCGCGGACCACCGCGACCTTGCCCTGGTCGTACATCCCCTGGATGCGCCCCATGGACGGGTGGAGCCCGGTCGAACCCGTGAGCGGGAGCACCTGCGACTGCGGGATGGCGATCCGGTTGCGGAGGTCGTAGTACCTCGGGCTGCCGTTGGGCACGACCATGTTGAGCGAGTCGTTTCCGCCGTCGAGCATCACGAGGACGAGCACGCCGTCGCCCGGGCCGATCGGCGGCGCCGCGAACGCCCGCATCTGTTCGAGCATCGGCGTGAGCGAGACCGCGCCGGCGGCCAGTCCCGCACCGGCTCCCGTCAGCTGCAGGAACCGGCGGCGCGACATCCCGCCGGGTGCCCGAGCGGGCACGGAGAGCCGTCGGAGGGCAAGGTCGTCAAAGGCTTCGTCGTCGCGCACTGCGCTCCTAGGCAAGCTGGACTTCGGGCGTGATCATCATCATCGTGGTGAGCTGGATGGGTGCCCAGTGGTTCCACGACCACGGGGCGACGAGCTCGGACGCGCGTTGGCCGGAGAGCCAGTTGACGAGGACGCCGCGCACGTACAGGGACACGTGGCCGCCCGCGGCATCGAGACCGAACTTGCGATACGCGAGATCCACCGCGTCGGCATCCGGCATGACGTGGAGATGGGTGACGCCATCGCGCTCCATGATCTCGGCGAGGAAGCCGGCCTGGTCCGCCTTCCAGGTGAGGTTGCGGGCGAAGTCGGCGCGCGCCCAGAGCGCCGTGCTGTTGAGCCAGTACGCGTTGTTCTTCCAGCCCGCGACGTTCGGTGGGTAGAAGAGCTGCTGGCCCATCTGCTCCATCCACCACTGGGGGTTGGTCTGCGCGGCGGTCAGTCCGAGCGCCTTGAGGCAGGCGACGACCCATTCGACGGGGCTGCGCACGAGGCCCTGGCGGGCCGTCGGCGAATAGAACTCGGGATGCAGGAAGATCGTGCGCAGCAAGGTCGCGACATCCAGGTCCGACGCGACGAACGGAGCCACGACATCGTCCAGGGTCGCGGAGCTCGGGTTCGCGTAGGCGAAGAAGGTCCAGAGCTTCTTCGCGATGAAGCGCGCCGCAATCGACTTCTGCGGTTCCTGGGTCAGGACGCGCGTGATGATCTGCGGTCCGTCCCAGTTCTGGGCCTGGCCCATGAACGTCTTCGTGCCGTTGTCGTGGCGGGTCGGGTAGAAGCGGTAGGCGCGCGGGGTCGCGTTGTAGTCGACGTTGTGCCCGGTCCACGCCCGAGCCGCGGCCACCACGTCGTCCTGCGTGTACTGGTTGACGCCCAACGTGAAGAGCTCGAGCAGCTCGCGGGCGAAGTTCTCGTTCGGCGCGCCCTTCTGGTTCGGGTCGTTGTCGAGGTAGATGAGCATCGCGACCTGCAGCGACATCTTCTGGACCAGGTTCTCGAAGCTGTGCAGCCCTTCGGCGCGGAAGAGGTGGTTCTGGTCGTACATGTCACGGGCGTTGTTCACCTTCTCCTGGCCCGTCGCGAAGTGCCCGTGCCAGAACAAGGTCAGCTTCTCCTGGAGGGGATGCGGGACCGTCGCCATCCGGTCCAGCCACCACTGCTGCAGGTGGACGACCTGCTCCCAGTCGCCGACACCGGGGTCTCCCAGGCTCGCCGGAGGCGGGTCGGCGGGATTGACGGAGAAGTCCAGGAGCTGGTCCACGATCGCCGGCAGATCCAAGGAGGCCAGCGCATCGACCTCCTCGATCGTCGCGCCGAAACCGGCTCGTCGAAGGAGGTGCGCAACGTCCGCGGCGGCAGTGGGCAGGGCTTCCTCCTTGGGTGGTACGAGCAATGTGCGTATCGACGGGGCGACGCGGCAGAACTTGAGTCGGCGGGCACGTCCGAGGACCACGCGGGTGCGCGAGGGTCCTACGGGACGCGCGGGAACGCCGGCTCGGTGGCCCGCTACGGTCACCGCATGACGCGCCTCCAATCCGATCGTGGGCCGAGGCCGTAGTACCGGCGTGTGGGTGGTGTCGGACGACGCGCTGCTCGATGGCCTGGCCACGGGCGACCCGGACGCGAGCTCGGCGTTCGTCGAGCGCTTCCAACGACGGGTGTTCGGCGTGGCCCTGCGCATCGTGAACGACCCCAAGCTGGCCGAGGATGTCGCACAGGAGACATTCCTCCGGGCCTGGCAACGGTCGGCGGCATTCGACCCTCGCCGGGGAACGGTCAGCGTGTGGCTCCTGACCATCGCCCGCAACCTGGCGATCGACACCGTGCGCCTTCGGCGGATCGTCATCGTCGAGCCCGAGGAGATCCTGGCCCGCAGCGGTGAGGGTTCGGAACGGAGCCCGGATGATCTGGCGCTCCTCGGCTCGGAGACGGACCGGCTCCGGACGGCGATGGCCGGGCTGCCCGCCGATCAACGTCGCGCCCTCGTCCTTGCCGCGTTCGCCGGACGGACGGCACGCGAGATCGCCGAGAGTGAGCAGATTCCGCTCGGCACGGCGAAGACCCGGATCCGGACCGCGATGTTGCGGCTGCGCGCCGCGCTCGTGGACGACACGGAGGCACCGGAATGAACGGTGCGACCACCCCGAGCGCCTGCGCGCCGATCGCGGATCGGCTGCCGGAGCTCGCACTGGGGATCCTTGGTGGCGGCGATCGCGGGAGGTGCTGGCGCATCTGGATCACTGCGCCGCGTGCCTCGAAGCATCAGCCGACTGGGCGGCGACGGCCGACGTCCTGCCGTTGCTCCTGTCCGACGCCGAGCCGCCCGCCGGCTTCGAGGCGCGGACGCTCGAGCGGCTGCGCGCCGGTCAGGTGCTGGTCCCACGACCCTCGACCATGCGTCGCGTGCTGGCCGTGGCGGCGATCGCGGCCGCAGTGATGATCGCGACCCTCGCGGCGGTCCGGATCGTCGACGGGCGCACGACCGACTCGTCGTCGAGCTCGGGATCATCGACAAACGTCGCGTCGGCTCCGATGATCGGCCCGAAGGGCCACGACGCGGGGCACGCGTTCATGACCACAGGTGAGGACCGCTACGTGTTCTTGGAAGTGAACTACGGGGCACGATCCGGCATGTACAGCATCGAGGCGGTCGACGACGCGAACCGGGTGACTGCACTCGGCCCCCTGCCGATCGACCAAGGACACGGGGTGTGGGCCGGCGAGATGCCGGGCGGGACCGCGGGTGAACCGCCCACGATGGTGCGCGTCATCGGACCCGACGGCCGAATCCTCTGCACGGCCCGGTTCGATCCGGTCGCGACCTGACCCGAGCTACGCGGGTGGCGAGGCCGGTTCGGGCTTGAGTCGCTCGGAGAAGAACTCGAGCACCTGGTCCAGGGCCGCGTGGGTCGGATGTCCGGGCTCGTCGACCAAGTCGTTCGTCAGCACCGAGTGGGCGATGCGCTTGATGCCCCACTCGTTGCCGGGCGACGAGTCGATCTCGACCGCGATGAAGCCGTCACCGAGCTCGCGACGCAGTGACGCGAACCGGGCCGCGGGAACGAGCTTGTCCCCGGTGAACCGCAGCCCGAGGACGCACGTGCCCTCCGCGACCGCGTTCCTTCACCCGATCGAGGTCGGCCGGGGAGATTCCGAGATCCGCCTTGTGCTTCCGGGAGAGGGTCAGCGGCAACGACGGTTGGCTGAGCACCGGGGCCAGCATGCGGTCGTCGACCGCCATGGCCAGCGCGAACCCGCCGGTGAAGCACATGCCGACCGCGCCGATGCCCGGGCCACCGCACTCCTCGTGCATCTGCGCTCCGAGGGCGCGGATCCACACCGTGATCGGACTGGTCTTTCCGGTCGCGAGGGCGGCGAACTCCTTCGACACGCACGCCGGCGCGATGCTCCGCAATGTGTATCCGACTCCGAGCGGTTTCCCCGGCTCACCGAAGAGCACAGGCAGGACCGCGGTGAACCCCGCCTCCGCCACCCGACGGCCGAACTCGGCGACCTCGGGTGTGATGCCGGGCATCTCGTGGATGACGATCACCGCGGGCCCGGTGCCCTTGCGGTAGACGGTCCGTGTCTTGCCGTCGTGGGTGAAGTCGGTCTCGGTGAAGTCGGCGAGCGCCGCGCGGTAGTCAGCCATGCGAGCGGGAGCGTACTCAGACTTCGGACGGGCTGACGTCGTCGAGCTTGTGCCCGCCGGTCTCGGGGAGGCGCGGAACGAGGAAGATCGCGGCGACGATCGGGGCGATGCCGCAGAGGGCGATGATCTTGCCGAGGCCGCCGATCGAGTCCGAGAGCTGGCCGGCGACCACGAGTCCGACGACGGATCCGAGCACCGAGGAGATCAGGAGCCCGGAGTTCGAGGTGCCGCGCACCTCGGTCGGGAAGAGCTCGGCGTCCATCGTCCCGATCGACAACGCGGCCGGCGCGGCCGCGACGATCGCCACGGTCATGAACGTCCAGAGCCAGATGCCGTCGCCGAGGAAGAAGACGATCGTGCAGCCGGTGCCGATGAGCAGGCTCGCGACCGCCACCGGGCGTCGGCCCCGGGTCTCGGTGATCCGTCCGGCGATCAGGATCCCGAAGAGGCCGGGGATGCCCGCGGTCACCGCGCGGAAGGCCGCGACGCCCGACGAGGAGAATCCGCGCTCGTCCGACAGGAACCGGTTGGTGAACTGCGCCGATGGCGCGCTGAAGACGTTGGTGAGGAAGCCGATCGTGGCGAGCAGCCAGAAGCGGCGCCGGTAGCTCCGGTCCATGACCTCCCGGACCCGGCCTCGTTCGGTGGAACGCGCCGCGATCTGCTCGTAGCGATGGGTCTCGGTCATGCGCCGGGCCAGCATCGGGATCAGGAAGATCGTGAGCGCACTGACCGCGAACGGCGCCGCGCCAGGCCTCGGTGCCGAGGTCGGCCGCGGGCAGGAGCATCACGGAGATCGCGAACCCCGCGCCGGCCGCGAGGCCGAGCATCGCCACCGCGAACGCGCGTGCACCTTCGGGGGCTTCCTCGACCACCGCGATGCCGCCGACGACGACGACCGCGTTCACGGCGGCGCGGACGATCAGCTGCGCGGCGGTGAACACCTCGATGGTCGGCGAGACCGCGGAGATGAGATTGCCGACGCACAGCGCCGCGACGGACCAGAGCAGGACGACGCGCCGCCCGCGCCGGTCGGCGAGCGCCGTCGCGAGCAACGCGAAGAGCACCCCGGCCCGGGTCACCGCGAGGGAGACGCCGAGGGTGGAGTTGGAGACCCCGAAGCTCTTGGCGATGGGATCGACGTTCTGCCCGAAGAGCGCCGAGCCGAAGCCGGCCAGGGTGGCGGCCAGGGCCACGGACGCGATCAGGCCGGCCTGCTTCGGTGTGAACGAGGCCGGCGGGAGGAACAGGGACCGGCGCACGGGCCGCGGCGGCGCCGCGCCGGTTGCCGCCGCCGCCACCGTCTCTGCCGCGTGACGGGCGTTTCGGGTCAGCGCCCGCCGGTGCGCAGGCCCGAAGAACCACTGGAAGAAGGGGATGTCGAGGTCGTCGCTGATCTCGACGACGACGTGCGTGCCGTTCGCGTCGGGCGTGACCGTCAGCTCGATCGCCGCGTCGGAGTGGGTCTGACCGATCAACCGGTCATCCAGCGCGAACTCACGCCGCGCGGCCGCAACGACGACGTCGTACGTCGCGTCGACGTGGATTGTCGCCCGGCGCCGCACGCGCGGCATGCTACGGCGCGATCACGGGAACCGTGCGGACTGGAGGCACCTGATGGCACAGCTGTCGGCGGGGGACCGAGCCCCCGCGTTCACGCTGCTGGATCAGCGGGGCGACAAGGTGAAGCTGTCGGACTTCAAGGGGCAGCGGGTCGTCGTCTACTTCTACCCGAAGGCCGATACGCCCGGGTGCACGACGCAGTCGTGTGAGCTTCGCGACCACCGCAAGGATCTCACCAAGCTGGGTGCCGTGGTCCTGGGCATCAGCCCGGACTCGCCGGACCGCCAGGCGAAGTTCGACAAGAAGTACAAGCTCGGCTTCCCGCTGCTCGCCGACGAAGATCATGCCGTCGCCGAGAAGTGGGGTGCATGGGGCGAGAAGTCCATGTACGGGCGGAAGTACCAGGGCATCATCCGCTCGGCCTTCGTCATCGACGAGAAGGGCAAGATCGCCGACGCCTTCTACAAGGTCAGCCCCAAGGCGACGTTCCCGAAGCTGAAGCGGCGCTCAAGGCGCTCGGGTAGGCTACAGGGATCTTCGGCAGGGTTGGTCGAGCGGCGGTAATCTTGCGCGATTGACGGCGGACCAGGGGCGAGAGCAACCAATGGCAGCGCGGAATCGGCTCGGAGCAACCGGGCGCTGGCGGTGATGGACGGGATCATCGGTCTGGGTGCTGTGCTCGTCGGCGTCGGGGCATTTCGCCCATGGGTCGAATACGCCCGTGGTTCGCGTGGGACCCCTCAGTCAGCGGTCGAGTTCAGACCGATCGACATCCTCGCAGGGTGGGGTGGCCGCTGCTCGCTTGCGCGATCGTCGGGTTCGGCGCGGTTCTTGCGAGACGTTGGCGGCGCCGGTACCCGATCGTGCTGCTGGTCGGGGGCGCGGTGGGGGGCCTCATCTTCCTGGAAATGCTTTCGTGTGCACTGAGCCGCCCGGCGATCACCATCGGAGCGGCTTGGCGATGAGCGCGGCGGGAGGAGTCCGGATCGTGATCGGGGTCTTGCCGAGTGCATTGCTGTCGGCAGCCCCGAGGCGCCATTTCCGAGAGCGGATTCGGCGTTCAACGAGTTGGGATGACGGCTCTGTTGTCCTTCGCGGCGCCGGGGCCGCGTCCGGTCCGGTTTGTCTGGTCCCTGCCGTCAACACGCGCGGCGAGGCGATCAGGTCTAGCCTGACCCCGAGTCCCGACTGAGCCCGGACCCCGCAGGGGTCGAGACCCATCGCAGAGTTGCCACCCCTTCCTTCCGCAAGAGGCAGGGACAAGGCCATGCGGCGCTTCTCAGAGGCTCTGGCCCATGTCTCCCAGGTCAGGGCCTCGGCGCGTGAAGGGTGAGTGCGGGCTACGCACCGATCGCGTGAAAGCCGCCGTCGACGTGCAGCATCTCGCCGGTGGTCGCGGGGAACCAGTCCGACAACAACGCGACCGCGGCCTGTGCGATCGGTTGGTTGTCGCGGATGTCCCAGCCGAGTGGTGCGCGCTCCGCCCACACCGCTTCGAACTGGTCGAAGCCCGGGATGCTGCGCGCCGCGAGCGTGCGCACCGGTCCGGCCGAGACCAGGTTGACCCGGATACCGCGCGGCCCGAGCTCGCGCGCGAGGTAGCGCGCGGTGGACTCGAACGCGGACTTGGCCACACCCATCCAGTCGTACACGGGCCAGGCCTGGCGCTGGTTGTCGAAGTCCATCCCGACGATCGAACCACCCTCGCCCATCAGGGGTAGGGCGGCGCGCGCGAGCGCGGCGAGCGAGTACGCGGAGACCTGGAACGCGATGGCGACGTCCTCCCACGGTGCGTCGAGGAAGCCACCACCGAGACATGACTCGGGTGCGAACGCGATTGCGTGGAGCACGCCGTCGAGCCGGCCGCCCACCCGTTCGGGCAGGGCGTCGAGGTCCTCGGTGTTCGTCACGTCGAGCTGGACAATCTCCGGCGCAGTCGGGAGCTTCCGGGCGGTCCGCTGGGTGAGGCTCATCACGCGGCCGAAGGAGCTCAGCACGACTTCGGCACCCTGTTCCTGCGCGAGCTTGGCCACGCCGAAGCCGATGGACGCGTCGTTGAGGACGCCGCTGACGAGGATGCGTTTGCCGTCGAGGAGCATCAGGGCGCAGGGACCAGCACCAATGCGGCGTTGTGACCACCGAAACCGAAGGAGTTCGACAGTGCCGGTCCGACCGGGATCGAACGGGGCTCGCCGTGCACGACATCGATCTCGGGGATGTCGTCGCCGAGCCGGTGGTGGTTCGCGGTCGGGGGCACGATCCCGGTGCGCGCCGCCTGCAGCGCGGCGATGGCTTCGATCGCGCCGGCGGCGCCCACGAGGTGGCCGGTCACGCCTTTGGTCGACGTGATGGGCGGCGATGCGTCGCCGAAGACCTTGCGGATCGCCTCGCCCTCAGCCGCGTCGTTGAGCTCCGTCGACGTGCCGTGCGCGTTGACGTGACCGATGTCTGCGGCGGTGAGCCCGGCATCATCGATCGCGAGCTGCATGCACGCGGCGGCGCCGGCTCCACCCTGCGACGGTGCGGTGATGTGGAAGGCGTCGCTGTTGGTGCCGTACCCGGCGATCTCGCCGTAGATGTGCGCGCCGCGCGCCTCCGCGCGGTCGGCCCGTTCCAGCACGACCATGCCCGCACCTTCGCCCATCACGAATCCGTCGCGATCGGCGTCGAACGGGCGGGAGGCGAGCTCGGGCTCGTCGTTGCGCTTGCTGAGTGCACCCATGCGGGCGAACGCGGCAACGGCCGGGGGAGTGATCGCGCACTCCGTGCCACCGGCCATCACCGCGTCGGCGAGCCCGTCGCGGATGAGCCGCACTCCTTCGCCGATCGCGTTGGCGCCGGCGGCGCACGCGGTCGTGATGCAGAGGTTGGGGCCCATCCAGCCGAGATGGATGCCGATGATCCCGGCCGTGGCGTTGGCCATCATCATCGGGACGAAGAACGGGCTGACCCGATCCGGTCCCTTCTCCATGTAGATCTTCACCTGCTCTTCGAGGGTGATGAGCCCGCCGATGCCCGTGCCCGCGATCACCCCACCGCGCGCCGGATCCACGCCCGGGTCACCCGCGTCGGCGAGCGCGTCGGCCGACGCGGCGTATCCGAGCTGCGCGGCGCGGTCGACGCGGCGGCTCTCCTTTGGCCCCAGGTAGGGGACCGGGTCGAAGTCGGTGATCTCACAGCCGAACCGCACCGACAGTGGCGACGGGTCGAACCGGGTGATCGTCGCGGCGACCGAGCGGCCGGCCAGGAGCGTGGACCAGAAGCTCTCGAGCCCGGTGCCGGCCGGGGTCTGCAGCCCCATGCCGGTGACGACCACCCGGGGGCGGCCGCGATGGTCGAGATGCTCGTTCATGGTCTCCGCTCCTGCCTCGCTTCGTTCATGCGGCCCCGGCAGCCTTGGAGAGCACGAGGTCGACCGCCTGACCGACGGTCGCCACGCCCTCCAGGTCCTCTTCGGGGATCGTGACGTCGAACTTCTCCTCGAGGCCCATCACGAGCTCGACGAGGTCGAGCGAGTCGGCGTCGAGGTCCTCCTTGAAGCGGGCGTCCTCGACGACGGCGTCGGGCTCAACGCTGAGCACCTCGACTGCGACGTCGCGGATGGCGGCAAGTGCCACGTCACGCTCCATGTTCAGGTCTCTCCTCGGGTTGTGGGGTCGTGGGGGTTCAGGCTCCCATACCGAGACCACCGTCGACCGGAACGAGCGCTCCGGTCACGTATCCGGCGGGGTCCGAGCACAGGAAGGCGATGACGGCCGCACACTCCTCGGCCGTTCCGGGTCGGCCGAGCGGAGAGAGGGCGCCGACGCCCGCCAGCCACTCCTCACCCATCGCTTCGGTCATGCCCGTCACGATAGGCCCGGGTGCGACCACGTTACAGGTGATGCCCCGGGATCCGAGCTCACGGGCGACCGATCGAGTGAGGCCGAGCAGGCCGGCCTTGGCCGCCGCGTAGTTGGCCTGGCCGGCCGCACCGATGTGGGCGCCCACCGAGGAGACGTTGACGATCCGTCCGAACCGGGCGCGCATCATCGACCGGGTGGCGCGCCGGATGGTGTGGAAGGCGCCCGTCAGGTTGACGTCCAGGACGTCGCCCCAGTTGTCGTCGGACATCTTCACGATCAAGCCGTCGCGCGTGATGCCGGCATTGTTGACGAGGAGCTCGACGGGCCCGAAGGCGGCTTCGATCGCAGTGAACGCGTCGTCGACCCCGGCCCGGTCCTCGACCGCGGCGCGGATCGCCGAGCGCGGAACCGCCGGCGGACTCGATCGCGTCGACCGTTCCCTTCGCACCTGACTCGTCCTGTGAGTAGCAGACGGCGACCCGATGGCCCTGGCGTGCGAGCGCGATGGCGGTGGCCTGCCCGATGCCGCGCGAACCACCGGTGACGAACGCGACGCGACGTGTCGGCGCGGTCACGGCGTACCCCACCGCAGCAACGCGCTGGCCCAGGCCATGCCGGCACCGAAGCCGGAAACGAGGATGAGGTCGCCGGGCCGGAGCCGTCCGGCCTCGGCCGCCTCGGTGAGCGCGAGCGGGATCGACGCGGCCGAGGTGTTGCCGTACCGGTCGATGTTGACGATCGTCTTGTCCGGATCGATGCCCAGCCGCTGGCGCGCGGCTTCGATGATCCGCAGGTTCGCCTGGTGGGGAACGAACCAGTCGACGTCGGACGCATCGACGCCGGCACGCGCGAGTGTCGCGACGGAGGAGTCGACCACGACGCGGACGGCGCGGCGGAACACCTCCTGGCCGGCCATCCGCAGGTAGTGGTCTCCCGCGGCGAGCGTGTCCGGTCCGGTCGGCATCCGGCTGCCGCCCGCCCGGATCTCGAGCAGCCCGGTCGCGGACCCGTCGCAGCCGAGGTCCCAGGCCAGCAGGCCGGGACCGTCGTCGCCCTCGGTGCGGCCGAGGACGACTCCGGCGGCGGCATCGCCGAAGAGGATGCACGTGCCCCGATCCTCGGGGTTGACGATGCGCGACAGGGTCTCGGCGCCGACGACGAGGACGTGGTCGAGCCCCCCGGCGGTCAGCATCGACGACCCGGCGACCAGTGCGTACACGAAGCCGGCACAACCGGCTCCGAGATCGAAGGACCCGCACTGCAGGCCGATCCCCTCGCCGACGAAGGCCCCGGTATGGGGGATGGGTTGCTCCGGCGTCGCGGTCGCGAGCACCAGCAGGTTGATGGCGTCCGGGGTCAGGCCCGCCCGCTTGATCGCCGCGGCTCCGGCGGCGATGGCGAGGCTGGCCGTCGTGTCGTCGGCCGACGCCACCCGCCGTTCGCGAATGCCGGTGCGCTCGACGATCCAGGCGTCGTTCGTGTCGATGCGCGCCTCGAGCGCGGCGTTGGTCAACACGCTGTCCGGCACCGCCGCGCCCCAGCCGGCAACGTACGCGCGGTCGTTCACGCGCGTTCCAGCTGCGCGGCGAGATCTTCAGGCGTGGACATCGGAACCACAGTCACGTCGGGGACGGTCCGTTTGGCCAAGGCGGCGAGCATCGAGCCGTGACCGACTTCAACGAACGTGGTCGCGCCGAGGCTCGCGAGCGTGAGCTGCACCTGGCGCCAACGCACGGGTATCGCGACGTGTCGCGCCGATCGCTCGCGCCAGCCATTGCCGTCCGCGTAGGCCTGCCCGTCGTCATTGGAGACGACCGGGGCCCGGGGCGCGTGCAGCTCGAACCCGGCGAGGACGGGCACGAGCCCGTCAGCCGCATCGTTCATCAACGGCGTGTGGAACGCGCCACCGACGTTCAGCGGCATGGCCCTGCGCACGCCGAGCTCCTTGGCCCGCGCCACGCCGGCATCGACCCCGTCGGGGGTACCCGCGATGACCACCTGGCCCGGCGCGTTGTCGTTCGCGAGCCAACACGCGTCGGGGCTCGCGGTGCAGGCGTCCTGCGCGACCTCGACCGTGGCACCGAGCAGCGCCGCCATCCGGCCGGGATGCGCGTCGGCGGCGGCCTGAGTGAGCTCCGCCCGCCGAGCCGCGAGCTGGACCCCGTCCTCGAGGGTCAGGACCCCGGCCGCGATCAGCGCGCTGACCTGGCCGAGCGAGTGGCCGCCGAACGCGACCGGCGATCCGATGGCGTCGCGCGAGGCCTCCCAGACCACGAGCGAGGTGAGCAGTACCGCGAGCTGTGCTTCGCGGGTCCGGGCGAGCAGCTCGGCGGGCGCGTCGAGCAGCAATGGGGCGAGCGGTTCTCCGAGCGCCGCCTCGGCTCGTTCGACCACGCCCCACGCCTCGTGGTCCCTCCACGGCACGCCCATGCCCGGTTGTTGTGTGCCCTGACCGGGGAAGACGACGGCACTAACCACGCAGGTGCGCTCCGCAGGGACGGGGATGGGCGGGTCGACGACCCGCCGGGGGCCGTTCGGAGCGTACCCGCGGGCCCGTTACGGGCGGTTGAACACCTGACGACCGTCAGCTGGCGGCCGGCGGCGACGGGTTGGGCGCCGCGTGCTCCTGAGGCGTCTCGATCGCCGCGGCGATGTCCTGCGGGGATTCTCCGAGCAGCACCCGGGTCTCCACATCGCTCGGCAGCGGCCGCTCAGCCCGAACCTTGCGGGACGGAGCGACGATGATTGCGATCAAGGTGATCAACGCCAGACCGACCACGATCACGACTGCAACCGGCAGATCCACGGCCCCTTCTCCTCTTCCGCCCACCCTTGTCCTCGCCATGAAGATTACCGCCTCCCGCAGTGGGCCGGTGACGCGATCCGGGATCGGACCGACATCGAGCCCGGAATCGGCACAGTCGTCGCGTACTGCGCAGGTCCGCGGTGCATCTCGGGGGCGCTGATCAGTGGATCTGGGCGGTGACGCGGCTCAATCCCGGCTGGGTACCGGCCGCGACGATGTGGCGGCGCGCGGCCCTGCGGCCCTTCAGGTACCCGTTCCAGAAGGCGGTGGTCGCCTTGATGACCGCACCGTCGTGGGGGCTCGGTGCGTTCTCGAACGGCTCGAAGTGGATGCCCTGGTTCAGCGCCATGAGGTACTTCGGCGGTGCCGCGGCCGCGTAGATGGATTCTGACGTTCCGAACGGGACGACCGGATCGCCGGTGATGTGGATCAGGAGCAGCGGCCGGCCCCGGAACGCGTATGCGTTGTCGCCGAACGGCAGCCGAACCGCGTCCATCGCGACGATGGCGTCGATCCGGCGGTCCCGGCAACAAGCGTTGAACGCGACGGCGTACGCGGTGCCACCGCCGAGCGAGTGTCCGGCCAGACCGATGTGGCGCGCGTCGATCCGGTGGTAGAGCGCTGAGTGTCGCCGCTTCGCCTGGCGGAGGACGCGGTCGATGACGAAGCTGACGTCCGCAGGCTGGTTCACGAAGTCGACGATCACCGACGGCGCGTCCGTGAGATCGTTGGTCAGTGGGAAGGTCGGCGCGACCACGACGTAGCCGGCTCGGGCCCACGCCGAGAGCAGCTGGGTGAGCTTTCCCGGATTCCCGGCGTTCCCGTGCGCGAACACCACGAGCGGGTACGGGCCCGGGCCACGGGGGATGTACACCTCGGTGACGAGCGTCCGGCTGTCGGCGCTGCGAGCTCCGGTCGGGTCGTCCGTCGGCCGGCTGCGGTCAACGAAGGTCATCGTCACATGTCGGACGCGGAGCTGCTTCGCTGCGACCGCGCTCACCGGAACGAGGCCGACGAGTGCGGTCGCGACCACCATGAGGACCAGCGCGCGCCAGGTCCGAGCCCCCCGAGACATGCTCAGGAGCGTACGGCAACGAAACCGGTCAGCTGCCCGCGCTCCGGATCACGAAGGTGCGCGAGACGAGGAACGCCCGCGAGCCGCTGGATCCGACCGCGACGCACACCGGACCGCTGATGCAGTCGACGCCGCTGCAAGACATGCCGACCCTTCCGATCAACCCCGGCCCCGCCAACACCTACGAATAGGCTGCTGGTTCAACCCGGGCCCGGGTGGTGGAATGGCAGACACGACGGACTCAAAATCCGTTGCTCGCAAGGGCGTGCGGGTTCAAGTCCCGCCCCGGGCACTCGGTAACGACGGGCTCTACGGAATCAGCTC
Organism: uncultured Acidimicrobiia bacterium; assembly: GCA_963770095.1. Lineage (GTDB taxonomy): Bacteria > Actinomycetota > Acidimicrobiia > IMCC26256 > JAENVU01 > Chersky-806. The sequence goes on along the minus strand of CAVYOO010000002.1, from coordinate 181,821 downwards.
GCCGCACGATTCACTCAGTGCAACAGCGCCGTCACGTCGGATGCGTGGTCTCGACGTCCTCGCCATCGAGCGTGGTGAGCAGTGCACCGAGGTTTTCGATCGCACGATCGGTGTGTTCCAGGAATGAGCCCATCGCGGCGGCGACGCCTGGCTCGTTGGCGTGCTCCATCAGACCTGATGCGATGTTGAGCCGGGACCGCTCGATCCAATCCGTCACGTCCGGCGCCTGGTTCCATCGGCCCTGCGCGACCATGCCCTGGCGCCGAGTGCGCAGCCAGTCCGTCGCCTTGCTCGGGTAGGTGTTGGTGGGGGTGAGCGCGTTCTGCTCGTCGACGTCGTCCCGGGTCCCCTCGAGGTAGCCGATGAGCGCGGCGTTGAACGTCGGGCTGGTCTCCCGCAGCTGCTGGATGACGACTCGGGTCGGCTCGAAGATCGGTCGGGGTGGCAGCCTGGGCAGTCCGTCGGCGGTGCAGTCGACGTAGACCCGGCGTTGGCCCACCGTGACCTCGTCATTCTCGAGCGAGATCCGGTCGCGGTGGATACGTCGGATGTGTCCGGCTCGGATCACGTGGTCGATGGTGCGCAACTGGTCGAGCTCGCCGTCGCTCAGGATCGCGGCGCGGTACATCGTCGGCTCGACGGAAGCGTCAACCCGCTTGAGCTGGCCGCTCTCCTCGAGCCGCCCGAACAGGTCCGGGACCGATGTTGCGAGCGCGGCCGCTTCGACCGACGCCGCGAACGTCATGATGAAGTTCCCGACCTTCTCGCGCGGCTGGAACGAGGCTCGGGGGATCACCCAGGACTCGCGGGGCTTGACCCAGCAGACTTGACCGGGATCCACGCCGTTGTCGAGCAGCCAGTTGCACGCGTCCATGGCGGTCTTGCCCGCGCCGACCACGACGTAGCCGTCTGCCGGCTCTTCGCATCGGACGAGCTCGTTGACCGGGATGCAGCGGACTCCCTCCTCGACGACGAAGCCGGGCGTGTGGGTCGACGGAATCGAGCTCTCGAGATAGCGCGCGTCGACGATCTTGCGTTTCACCGTGACCTCGCGAACTGCTCCGGTGAGCCGGCAGACGATCCGCGCGGTGCCGCCTCCATCCGCTACGCAGTCACTCATCGAGACGAAGTCGACACGACCGGTCGGGAGCAGCCGATCGGAAAGTACGGCCTGGAAATACGCACAGACCTCGGCCGCCGTCGCGCGTTCGTAGAACCCGGCGTTCGGTCCTGCGCGATCGATGCGATCCTGGCCGAGGTGCGTCGAGTTGACACCGTAGAAAGCCGACGGCTGGTGCAGCCGAACGAAGGGATACGCGTCGTTCCAGTGCCCGCCGGGGCTATGCCGGCGATCGACGATGAGCACCGTCGCGTCCGATTCCGAGACCAGCGCGTCCGTGAACGCCAGACCGGCGGCACCCGCACCAATCACGAGATAGTCGATCTCGGTCCCAGCCGCCATGGACATGAAGAGTAAGGCGTCCGTGCACACAGCCCGAAACGACGTAGCCATGGTCACAGGGCGCGACGAGGCATCACGACCATCCGCGCGCTCAAAATCCGTTGTTCGCAAGGGCGTGCGGGTTCAAGTCCCGCCCCGGGCACCACTGGCCGCGGCGCGAGCCCCGGCCGGCACCCGTGAGCTCGGTGTTCGCGGCGCGAGTCGTGCGAGCACCCGCATGACCGTCAGGAACAGCACGAGTGTGGTGACCGCGATCGTCGAGAAGACGACGGCTTGATTGCTGCGTTCGGTCCCCGCGACGAACATGTGGACGGTCGCAACGATGAAGAGCGGAAAGCTCAGCATGTGCACTCGCCGCCACCATTTCTTCGGGAACCGTCGGCCGAGCAGTGAGGTGATCTCGACCGCGACGAGCAGGTAGAAGCCGACCACTCCCCACGCCACCGCACCCGGCTTCCACGTCGAAGCCATCGGCACCAGCAGGTCGCTCAGGCTGAAGGGTGCGTAGTTGTCCAGCATCAGCGCGCCCATGTGAACCGCGACGAACACCACCGCCAGGCCACCGAGATGACGATGGAGCCCGAGCAGCCACGAGGGTGGCGCGCTCTTGTTCAACGCCTTCGTCGACAGGAGCAGCCCCCAGACGACCGCGAGCGCGAGGAGCATCCATGACACGAGTCCGCTGGCCCGGCTGACGTACCACCAGACCTTCGGGTCGACCGCGACCGCCATCAGCTCCCGCCGGTCACCGGGGGCGGGGGCGTCGGTGCCGGGGTGGGAGCCGGGGTCGGGGCCGGTGCGGGGGCGGGGGCGGCGGTCGGTGGCGGCACCGCCGGGGCGGGTGCCGGCGCGGGCGCGGGGGAGGACGGCGCGGGTGCCGGCGCCGGAGTGGGGGATGGACCCGCGGGCGCGGGTTGCGCCGATCCCGCCGACGAGGAACCGGAGCCCGGCGCGCCTCCCGCCGTTGCGGACGTGGGCGCGACTGCGCCCGGAGCGATCGCGCCGGGCGCGTCGGTGGGGGTGGGTGCCGGAGGCGCACCTGCCGCGGGCGCCGGCCCGGCGGTTCCGGTCGCGCCGGTCGCGGCCGAAGCGCTCGGCACGCGCGCGGCCGCCGGCGTCGTGGTCACCGCCGGTGCGCTCGTGGCCAGGGCCGCGACGATTGCAAACATCGCGGAAGCGCTGACGCCGGTGAGGGCGACGCGGCTGGCCCGGGCGGCAACCGACCGGCTAGTCATCGTCATGCCTGTGGCAGGCCGCCTCGCGCGCTTGCTTCTGCGCCTCGGTCATCCCGTCGTCGCTGCCGTGGCAGTTCAGGGGCGCAGGCGCCGGCGTGGTCGTGGGTGGGGGCGCACTGGTCGGAGGCGGAGGCGTCGGTTGCGGTCCGGGGGCCGACGGCGGTGGAGACGGGGAGGGAGCGTCGACCGCGGGGGATTCGTGGGGGCTCGGTTGACCGGCCGGGGTCGCGACCGAACTGCCGTCCGGTGTCGCCGGTCCGGCGCCCGGAACCGTTGTCCCGGTTGACGACACGTTGACGGCAGCCCGGGTTCCCGGGTCGGTCGCGCTCGGGCTCGCGGTGGCTCCGCTTGGCGCCGAGGCGGGAGCGGAGACGTCGACGAGCCTGACCGGCTCGACCGGACTCGCCTCCGCTCGGGTCAGGGTGTTCATGGTCGCGGTGGCCGCAACTCCGCCGGTCGCGAGGGTGGCGACGACGGCGGCGACGCTGACGAGCTTGGTCTTGCGATCCATCGGGATCTCCTCGACCTCGGTCCCAACCATTGGTGCTATCGGCACAACCCACCGCGTTTCCTCAGCCGCGCTCGGTAAAGGTTTGGGAAAGCCGTGAGGGATCCGGCCGGGGAGCTCGTCGCACCCTCAGCTCGCTTCGCGTGCGAGCACACGCATTGACGGCGCCTGCACCCGAAGGAAGACACCGGGAAAACGGGTATCGAGGGCGCCGCGGGCCCCGTTTCTCCCGGCTAGCCTGTTGGTTGGCCACTCTCCGTGGCCGATGGCGGAGGCCCCGGTTTACGAACAGGCGGGATAGGCGCGTGCAGAAGTTGGGAGGCGGAGTGCGGAACCTGCTCGCGCTTCGTGGCGATGGCGGTCCTGGCGACGCTCGTCTTCGCCGCGCCCGTCAGTGCCGCGGTGACGCCGGGTGGCGCAACCGAACCGCCGAGCGTGACCGATCCGACGAACCCGCCTCCCGATCCCTCGAGCACCACCTCGAGCACGTCGACGACCACGACGACGACGAAGCCGAACAAGACGACGAAGACGACGAAGCCGATCAAGAAGCCGGGCGCGACCAAGCGCCACGACGTCACGGTCGCCCCCGACGTGCCGGTCGACTCGACGCCGACCGCAGGGCCACCCGAGCTCGCGAAGGCCGGGATCCTGTTGCCGGACGACTCGCTCGAAGCCGCCACCGAGGAGCTCGCGCTCGAGCGCGCCAAGGTGGACCTCATCGGTCAGCGGCGCACGGAGCTCGACGTCGCGATCCTGGAACATGAGAGCAAGCTGGCGAGCACCCGCCGGCAGCGCAAGCGCGAGGAGGCACAACGTCTCGACCGAGCGGTCGCCACCTACCGGGGTCAGTCGACGGGTTGGCAGCTTGGCGTGATCGTGGAGCAGGGGCTCGCGCAGGAACGCGCGCTGTACCTGGTTGGCGCAGCGGACGAAGCCGCGCGCGGGAAGATCAAGTCACTCCAACGTGAAGCACAACGACTCGTGTCGGCGCTCGAAAACGAGCGCACGGAGCGGGTCGAGGTCGGCAAGCAGCTCGACGAGGCCGTCGCGAACGTCGGCTTCCTGTTGAACAAGCTCGCGGCGAACAGCGGCACGATCAGCATGATCGACGGCGAGCTCGTCTACGTGCCGACCGGTCCGAGCCCGATCGCGCTGCTGGCCGATGCCGCGGACCAAGAGCTCTCCCGCTTGATCCTGACCAACCAGCCACCCGCGCTGGACGCGAAGTGGCTGACGGCCCGCCACGCGCTCGCATCGGAGCTGGCCCGGGGCAAGGCGCGCGGTGAGGCCAAGGCGTTGGCGATCGAGCAGGCCTGGGAGGCGACACCGCCGAACGTCGTGCACGCGGTGCTGTTCGCGCTGCGCCAGGTCGGCAAGGCCTACGTCTACGCAACCGACGGGCCGGAGACCTTTGACTGCTCGGGTCTCACCAAAGCTGCGTACGCGCAGATCCGTCTCGGGCTTCCCCACTTCTCCGGGGCGCAGCTCCACGTCGGGGTCCCGGTGACGCCCGACACGCTGCGCCCGGGTGACCTGCTCGCGTACGGCCCGGATGGATCCGAGCACGTCACGATGTTCATCGGTGACGGCCTCGTGGTCGAGGCGAAGGGACGGGCCTACGGCGTGGTCGTCTCACCGGCCCGGGTGGATCCGCTGAAGGGTTTCGCGGGCGCGACGCGCATCGTGCCCTGAGCGCTCCGCGGCGCTCCCGACCCACCCGGCGTGCGGGCGCAGTGAGAAATCCGCCGTTCAGCGTTACGCTCTGGCGTTCTGGTGTGCTCGAGGCAGCACGGAGCGTGGGGGGACGTGGGGATGGGGGCTCGGAATCGGATGCTGCGGGCGATCGCGGCGGCAGCCCTCGTCGCCTCGTACCTCGTCGCCTTCGCCGGCGTGGACCCGCCGGCGGCGACCGCCGCGGCCACTCCGGACCCGGTCGGCGCCACGCCGGACCCAGTCATCGCCCCGGACACTGCGGGCAGCACACCGGACCCGGTCACAGCTCCCGACCAGAACACCGCCCCGGACCCGAACGGCGCGGTCGCCGCACTCGGAGCGGTGGGCGCGCTCGCCGCGCCGGCGGCCCCCGTCGACGTCGCGGCTGAGCCGCTCGACGGTGCTGCGCGGGTCTCGTTCGCGCTCCCCGCGGGCTCGGATGCCGCCACCTCCTTCGAGGTGACGCCGTCGGTCGGCGGCGCTCCGGTGTCGGGTGCGCAGTCGCCGATCGTCGTCTCGGGGCTCACGAACGGAGTCGAGGTCACCTTCACCGTGACGGCGACCAACGACTCGGGAACGAGTCCGTCATCCGACCCGTCCGCCGCCGTGACGCCGACCGCGGTGCCGTCGACGACGCCGACGATCACCGCGCCGATCGCGGCTGCGTCGGTGGAGGGCGTGGTCTCGATCACCGCCACGTCGACCGCAGGCGCGGTGCGGTTCACCGCCGGTGGCGTCGATCTCGGAGCTCCGGTCCCCACATCGGCGGGGAGCGCAGGCGCGGACTGGACGTCGTGGGGGTTCGCAAACGGTACCCAGACGATCACGGCCTTCGACTGCAACACCACGGATCCGGTGACGTGCTCGGCGACCCCGTCATCGCTCGACGTGACGTTGGCCAACGCAGACCCGGTGATCACGGCACCGACACGGAACGTGCTCACGTCGGGCACGACACCGCTGCGGGCGACCGCGCCCGGCGGGGGAATCTCCCTCGAGATCGACGGCACCCGTCAGGCGTTGGACACCTCGGCGCCGTACGCGAAGACCGCATCGCTCGAGGGCCTGGCGGACGGGAAGCACCACGCCCAGGCGCGGTCGTGTGACATCGCCGGCACGCGCTGCGACGGACCGCTCAGCGCCAGTGTGATGTTCCGCGTGAAGAGCCTGCACCCGACCATCGCCTCGGCGGCTCCGAATCCGTTCAGCCCGAACGGTGACGGGGTGAAGGACTCGGTGAAGGTCGGCCTTACCCTGCCCGATCCCGAGAGCGCGAACTGGCGGGTGGTGAACGGGGCGGAGGAGACGATCCGAGGCCCGATCTCGCTCGGCTCGCTCAGCACCGGTTCGCACCCCTTCACGTGGAACGGCAAGAACTCGAACGGCCAGCGGGTACCGAACGGCACGTACCGGATCGTCGTCCGGACGACCAAGCAGGGAACGGCCGTACGGCTGCGCGGAACGGTGGAGAAGACGGTCGTGGTGGATACGACCAAGCCGTCGCTCACCAACGTCACCGGAAGCGGGGGCACCTTCTACCCGGGGGGCGGCGGCTCGCCGGCGAAGTTCACCGCCGGTGCCACGCTGGGGGAGCGGGTCATGCTGACCATGACCGTCCGCAAGCCGAGCGGCGCGCTGGTCCGCCAGCCGTACGGGAAGCGTGGTCCCGGCGCCGCGACGATCCAGTGGAACGGTCGCGACACCAAGGGCCGATGGGCCGCGAGCGGGACGTACAACTGGTGGGTCCGGGCGACCGACACCGCCGGGAACTCGCGCACGCTCGGGAAGTACACCGTCACCATGGTTCGCTACGCGAGCCGCACCGCCACGTTCACCCTTGGCGGCGGCGCGTACTCGAGCCTCGGTGCCAACAACTCGTCGTGCAGCTACATCAGTCGCGCCGATTCCGACTTTGCCACCGGGCTCTGGTTGCTCAACGACTGTGACGCCGCTCAGACGGGGATCAACCTCGTGCAGGCGAACTACGCCGTGCACGTCCCGGCCGCGCTCCGGTACGACACGATCACCATCGCGGTGGCCGGGTACACGATCAACCCCCCGAGCGAGATCTACGGCGTCGTCATCAAGCCGAACGGCGACACCGCGCTCGCGGGTCTGGCGGTGGCGCCACTCGCCAACTCGTGGGTGGGCCTCGGGTCGCACAAGGCGGGCGGCTACGTCAACCAGGCGCGGCGCCTGCGCTTCGGCGTCGGCGTGAGCAACTCGTTCGGCGCACCGAGCGACGTCGACCTCAACAGCGTGCAGGTAAAGGTCAAGTACACGGTTATCGTCTGACTTTCCGCCGGCTCGCGGTTCTCGGACGTTTCCTCGTTGGAGGCAAGAACCGGAAATGCTGTCCAGCACGCGTGAAGGCCCCGCCGGCGCCGCAGCTCGGGCGCGACTGGGATGGATCGTCCTGTTCGTGATCCTCGTCGCCACCGCCGGAAGCCGGATCGTGGTCGCGGCCGGTGCACCGGAGCGGACGCTGACGAACCAGGATTCGCCGAGCTACCTGGACCCTGCAGCCGCGCTCGAACAGGTCGGCCGATTCGATACGACTCCCACGTCGGACGTCCCGATGTTCTTCCGCACCCCGGGGTATCCGGCATTCCTCGCGGTGCTGGGCACTGTCGTCGGCAACTCGGTCCGAGAGCTCGCGATCGGCCAGGCGATCCTCAGCACACTGATCGTGCTCGGAGCCTTCGTCCTGGCGAGGCAATGGTGGGGCGGGTGGAGCATTCCGTTGCTCGCAGCAGCCGCAGTCGCGTTCGAGCCGCTCCAGGTCGGTTCGTCGGCGAACATTGCCACCGAGTCGCTCACATCGGGGATGTACGTCGCGGTTGCCATCGCGGCGACGAGCGCGGCGCGCCGTGGCTCGGCCTGGCGATGGGCCGGCACCGGCTTGCTGCTCGCGCTGGCCACCTTCGTCCGCCCGTCGACGTACTACCTTCCCCTCGCGCTGGCGATCGTGCTCGTGCTCGGTCTCCGGTTCTGGGACTGGTGGCCCGGCTGGCGCCGGTCCCTGGTGTGGGGGCTGGCCCTGCTGCTGCCGTGCGTCGTGTGCTTCGGCGCCTGGCAGGTGCGGAACCATCGCGCCGTGAACTCTTGGCGGTTCAGCGGTGTGGAACCGGTGTACCTCTACATGTACAACGCGGCCGCGGTGACCGCGCGGGAAACCGGTAGGCCGTACAGCGCCATCCGAAAGGAATTCCGGACCGATTTCAATGCGGCGCACGGGTTCGAAGGCCAGGGGCCGTATCTCGACGCGATGTTCGACGAGGGTCGAAAGATTCTCCTCCGCCACCCGTTCACCTCCGCTCGCGTCAGCCTCGCCGGTGAGACAAGCCTGCTCTTCGGCGTCAAGATCGATCTCTACCCCAAGCTTCGCCTCGACCCGTCGACGTGGCGGAACACGTTGGCCCGCATCGGACTCATCCTGTTCTACATCGTCACCTTGTTCGGGATCGTCCGAACGTTGTGGTCCATCCGTCACAACGATGTGGGGCCGGCTCACGTCGTGGTGCTGCTCCTCGTCGGAAGCGTCCTCCTCGTGAGCGCGGGGCCGGCGAGCACGCCGCGATTCCGAGTACCCGTGACTCCGCTGCTCTGCCTCTACTTCGCCTACGGACTGGTCACGATCGCGCAACACGTCCGGACGATGACCACCCGCGCCGCCCCACCCGATCTCCCCGCTTCATCGAACGCATCGCCCCCGATTCCGGTGGAGAACGTCCAATGAACGGCGCCCCGCGCCGCGTTCAGCCGGAGATGCCGAGGCGCTTGGCGATGACCTCGTTCATGATCTCGTCGGTGCCGGCGCCGATGCGCCAGAGGCGGGCGTCGCGGTAGCGCGCGGCTGACGGGGAACTCGGCCATGTACCCGGCGCCGCCGTGGACCTGCAGGCACGCGTCGACGAGCCGGTGCGCAACCTGAGCTGCGAACTTCTTCGCCATCGAGATCTCGGCGACGGGGTACTCGCCCTGCTGGATCCGCCAGATCGACCGACTCGACCAGTGCGCGGGCCGCTTCGAGCTCCGTGGCCGCGTCGGCGAGCTTGTGTGCGATCACCTGGTGATCGGCGATCGGTCGTCCGAACGCCCGGCGCTCTCTCGCGTAGGTGATCGTCTGCTCGAGGATCTCCTCGCGCGGCGCCGATCGAGCCGGCCGCGCCGGAGAGCCGTTCGTACTGGAGCTGCCACATGAGCTGCGCGAAGCCCTGTCCGGTGTCGGTGCCGATCAGGTTCGCGTGGGGTACGACCACGTCGTCGAGCGCGATCTCCGCGGTGTCGCTCGAGAGCATGCCGAGCTTCTTGAGCTTCCGCGACACGGAGACACCCGGCGACGCGGTGTCGACGATGAACAGTGAGATGCCGCGATGTCCGGAGCCGGGCTCGGTCTGGGCCACGAGCGTGAGGAAGTCGGCCCGGATCCCGTTGGTGATGAACAGCTTCCGCCCGTTGACGAGCCAGCTGTCGCCGTCGCGCACCGCCTTCGTCGTGATGTTGGCCACGTCCGAGCCGGCATCAGGCTCCGTAGATCGCGATCGCGCCGATCTTCTCGCCGGCGATCGCGGGCCGCAGGTAGCGCTCGCGAAGGTCGTCGCTGCCGAACTCGCCGAGCGCCGGCGTGCACATGTGGGTCTGCACCGAGATGGCCATCGGCACCCCGCCGCAGCCACAACGGGCCAGCTCCTCGACGAACACGAGACCGGAGGTCAGGTCGCCGCCGGAGCCGCCCCAACGTTCGGGGTAGTGCAGGCCGAGAAAACCAAGCTCGCCGCAGCGCCGGAAGACGTCATCGGGGAAGAAGCCGGCGTCTTCCCACTCGTCGACGTGGGGCCGGAGCTCCTTGTCGACGTACCGCCGGACGGCGTCACGCAGCTCGTCGTGCTCCTGGGTGTAGATCGGAGAGGTGCTCACTCCCACCATTCTGGCTCGGTTCGCCCTGGTCCGGGCCGGGTTGGCCCGTAGACTGCCCCCGTGAGCCAGTCAATCCTGAAACGGCGTCTCGTCGACGTCAGCGAGCGCATCAAGCGGCTGCGGGCGGAGCTCGCCGTCACCGAGGAGCAGCTTGCGTTCCTCGAGGAGGAAGCGGAAGATGCCCGCCTGCGGGCGCTCGTGGCCGAGACACCCCTGGGTGAGGCCGAGGCGAGGGACGCCCGGAAGCACGCCGATGCCATGAGCCGCCAGCGAGACGTCCTCGCCCGTTCGATCGCCGCACTCCTCCGCGAGCAGGATGACCTGCTCGACCGTATGGCCGCCGAGCTCACGACCCAGTAGGAAGCCTGTGCCCACCACTACCAGCGACGCCCCCACCCGCGTTGTCATCGCCGAGGACGAGGCGATCATCCGCTTGGATCTCAAGGAGCTCCTCGAAGAGGAGGGCTACGAGGTCGTCGGCGAGACCGGCCGCGGCGACGAGGCCGTCGAGCTCGTGCGGAACCTCGGCCCGGAGCTGGCGATCCTCGACATCAAGATGCCGGGTCTGGACGGCCTGTCCGCCGCGCGCCACATCGCGAGCGAGCGGCTCGCGGCGGTGCTGATCCTCACGGCGTTCTCGCAGCGTGACCTCGTCGAGCAGGCGCGCGACGCCGGTGCGATGAGCTACATCGTCAAGCCGTTCCAGAAGAGCGACCTCATCCCGGCGATCGAGGTCGCACTCGGACGCCACGCCGAGCTCACGAGTCTCGAGTCCGAAGTCGGCGATCTCGCCGAACGGCTCGAAGCGCGCAAGATCATCGACCGGGCCAAGGGCATCCTGATGGATCGGCACGGGCTCAGCGAGCAGGAGGCGTGGCGGTTCCTGCAGACCGAAGCGATGAACCGGCGCACCAAGGTGCACGAGGTCGCGGGGCTCGTCGTCGCCGGCGAGCTCGGCCCGCCCGACGCGGCCTGACCCCGCCGCTCGACGCGACGTCGTCGTGACCGAAGACGACCGCCGCTTCGAGTACCAACCCGCGCTCGACGGCGTCCGCGCGCTCGCCGTCCTGGCGGTGATGGCGTACCACTACCCGTACGTCTGGGCGAAGGGCGGCTTCCTCGGGGTCGACGCGTTCTTCGTCCTCTCGGGGTTCCTGATCACGACGCTCCTGGTCCTGGAGTGGAAGCGGGCCGAGGCGATCGGGCTGGTCGCGTTCTGGGGCCGGCGGGTCCGCCGCCTGCTCCCGGCGCTGTTGCTCGTCATCGTGTTCGTGGCGATCTACGGCGCCATCGCGGTGCCGCCGGACCAGTTGGACCGCCTGCGCAACGACGGGTTCGCGGGGCTGTTCTACGTCGCGAACTGGCGGTTCATCCTTGCCGGCCAGTCGTACTTCGACCTGTTCACGAGCCCCTCACCCTTCCGCCACCTCTGGTCGCTGGCGATCGAGGAGCAGTTCTACCTGGTGTGGCCGCTGGTCGTGCTCGCCTGCCTGCGGATCGCGGCGGGGCAAGCTGCGCGTGCTCGTCGGCGTCTGTGTCGCCGGGGTCATCGGTTCGGTGGTCCTCATGAGTGTGCTCTTCGACCAGGGCGACCCGTCGCGTGCCTACTACGGCACCGACTCGCGGGCGCACACGATTCTCGTCGGCTGCCTGCTCGCGTTGTTGCTCATCGTGTGGAAGCCGACATCGCGCCAGATGAAGATCGGCGTGCAGGTACTGGGCGTGATCGGCGGCCTGTACGCCATCTGGGCCTGGAACCACGTCGGTGACGTCGACCCGGGCTACTACGGGATCGGGTCACTCGTGTACGCCGTCGCGATCGCCGCCGTCATCGCGGCGGCGGTGCAACCGGGCCGCGGGCCGGTCCGGTCGCCGCTGTCGTGGCGGCCGCTGCGCTGGATCGGGACGATCTCCTACGGGCTCTACCTCTGGCACTGGCCGATCAACATCTGGCTCGTCCACTGGCGCATCGGCTTCGGCGGCACGGCCCAGAACGTGCTCCGGCTCGCGGTGACGTTCGCCTTCGCCACGGCGTCGTACTACCTCGTCGAGCGCCCGATCCGTCGGGGCCAATTCCTCGGACTCGGTCGCCCGGCGCTGCGGTGGGTCGCGCCCGCCGGGATCCTGCTCGTCGCACTGACCCTCGTGATCTCCACGGGCGGGGCGTCGAAGACCCCGACGTACTTCGGCGTGGGGAATCACCCGGCGGCGTGTCCCGCACCCCGGCCCGACGAGCTGCGCGCGGCTCGCACGGCATTGCGAGCCGGGCCCAAGGTGGCGAAGGATCGGGCCGCCCGCGCTGCCCGGATACTGCTCGTCGGCGACTCGATCGCCTGCAGCCTCTGGCCGGGGCTGAAGGTGGTCGGAACGGCGGCGGGCCTGAAGCCGGACGAGGCCGCGGTGATCGCCTGCGGGATCACCGGAGCGGAGCTGGCGGCGGGTGCCGTGATCGTGCCTCCGAACACCGACGAGTGCCGCGACCTCGTGGACCAGAACCTGAAGGAAGGCCTGAAGCGCGGCCGGCCGGACGTCGTGCTGTGGGTCAGTCTCTGGGAGCGGGCGGATCTGAAGCGGGGTGATCGGACGCTGAAGGCGGGTACCAGGGCGTGGGAGCGGGCGACGATCCGGAACTTCGAACGCGTGCTGCGACAGGTCCGCAAGCGGGGTGCCCACGTGGTCGTCGCGACGCAGGCACCCGCCGCGCCCGGGCGCTTCCACCGGCTCCAGGAGACCGCGGAGGCCGACGAGGACGCGAGCTTCGACCGGCTCAATCAGCAGCTGCTGGAGCTGGCCGGGAGACACCCGAAGCACGTGACGATCGTGAACCTCGCGGGGAAGGTGTGTCCGGATGGCCCGCCGTGTCCCGCCGAGGTCGACGGCTTCACGCCCCGCCCGTTCGACGGAGCGCACTTCTCGCCCCGAGGCGCGGTCTGGGCGTCGGAGTGGCTCCTGCCCACGCTCGAGGCGGCCACGAAGCAGCCGGCGTCCGGCACGTAGCATGCGCGCGTGAGCAAGCTGCTGCTCCTCGACGGGCATTCCCTCGCCTACCGCGCCTTCTACGCCCTCCCGACGGATCTCGCGACGTCCTCGGGGACGGTCACGAACGCGGTCTACGGCTTCACGTCCATGCTGGTGAAGGTGCTGGGCGACGAGAAGCCCGATCACCTCGCGGTGGCGTTCGACGCGCCGGCCAAGACGTTCCGCAAGGAGATGGACGAGACGTACAAGGCCGGTCGCAAGGAGACCCCCGACCTGTTCCGGTCACAGCTGCCGCTGATCCGGCAGGTGCTCGAGGCGCTCGCGATCCCGACGCTCGAAGTCGCGGGGGTCGAAGCCGACGATGTCATCGGGACGCTCGCGGTGCGGGCGGCCGCTCAGGGCATGGACACGATCGTCGTCACTGGCGACCGCGACTCGTACCAGCTCGTGCGCGACCCACACCTGAAGGTGCTCTACAACAAGCGCGGCGTGTCGGACTACGCGCTCTACGACGAGGCCGGGATCCTCGAGCGCACCGGCGTCACCCCGCAGCAGTACGTGGACTACGCGGCGCTGCGGGGCGACAAGAGCGACAACCTCCCCGGCGTGCCGGGCATCGGCGAGAAGACCGCGGCGAAGCTCATCAACACCTACGGCGGGCTCGAAGGCATCTTCGAGCACCTCGAGGACCTCCCGCCGAAGCAGCGGACGAACCTGGCCGAGTTCCACGAGCAGGTGCTGCACAACCGGGAGATGTCGGTGTTGCACACCGACCTGGATCTCGAGCTGGACCCGGACGACCTGCGCATGGGCGGCTGGGACCGCGAGGCGGTGCAGGTCCTCTTCCAGCAGCTCGAGTTCCGGCTGCTGTACCCGAGACTGCTGGACGCGCTGGGGGAGGAGGGCGAGGAAGCACCCAAGGGCACGTCACTCGACGCGACGGTGCGCTCGTTGCGATCGCCCGACGAGGTCGTCAAGCACGTGCGGGGCATCGCGGACGCCGGCGCGCGGTACGCGATCGAGCCCCGCTGGGACAACGACGCGCGGCGGACGTCGTTGCAGGGCATCGCGTTCACGGGTGCCGACGAAGACGCCGTGTACGTCCACGTCGACGAGCTGCGAGATCCGTCCGTCGGCGCGGAGCTCACCGCGCTGCTCGGACCTTCCGGCCCGCCGCTCGTCGCGCACCGAGCGAAAGAGCTCATGCACGGGCTGACCGAGGCGCTCGACATCGACGTGCAGACGCTCGACCTCGACACTGCGGTGATGGCGTACCTCCTGGACCCGGGGGAGCGGAAGTACGACCTCGACCAGCTCGCGTTGCGCTTCCTCGAGCTCGAGCTGACGTCACCGGACCGGGAGGAAGGAACCCTCGACCTCGACGGCGAGGCCGCGCCCGACGAGACCGGCCGCCGCGCGATCGCGGTGCTGCGGCTGGCCGGCGCGCTGGCCGAGGGGCTCGAGGCGCGCGAGCTCACCGACCTCTACGAGACCGTCGAGCGCCCGCTGGTCCGCGTCCTCGTCAAGATGGAAGCCGCGGGGATTCGCATGGATCGCGAGTTCCTCGAAGCCCTGCGATCCGAGCTCCAGGACCAGTGCGACGATCTCGAACGCAAGATCCACACGCACGCGGGCGAGCCCTTCGTCGTGAACTCCGTGCCCCAGCTCCGGCGCATCCTGTTCGAGAAGCTCGAGCTGACGCCGGTGAAGCGCACCAAGACCGGACCGTCGACGGACGCCGACTCGCTCGAGAAGATGGCCGCGGCCAAGGCGCACCCCATCCTCGACGACCTGATGCGCTACCGGGAGGTCGAGAAGCTGCGCAGCACGTACGCCGACGCCCTCCCTCCCCTCATCGGCGACGACGGGCGGATCCACGCGACGTTCAACCAGATCGCCACGACCACCGGCCGGATCTCCAGCGAGAACCCCAATCTGCAGAACATCCCGGTGCGCAGCGAGGGCGGTCGGGAGATGCGGCGCGCCTTCATCGCCGACGATGGGGCCGGGCTTCTCGCCGCCGATTACTCGCAGATCGAGCTGCGGGTGCTCGCACACCTCGCCGAGGACCCGGGGCTGATCGACGCCTTCGCCCGGAACGCCGATGTGCACACGATCACCGCCGCGAAGGTCTTCGACGTCGACGAGGAGAAGGTCGACGCGTTCCAGCGTCGGTTCGCCAAGGTCGTGAACTACGGCCTCGCCTTCGGGATGGAGGCCTACGGCCTCGGTCAGCGGCTCAACATCCCGACGGACCAGGCGCGCGAGATCTTGGACAGCTACTTCGAGTCGTTCCCCAACGTGCACGCGTTCATGGAGCGGACCGTGGAGGAGGCCAAGCAGCGGGGGTACACGACGACGATCCTCGGGCGCCGTCGCCAGATCTCGGAGCTCGCGTCGGACAACTTCCGGATCCGCCAGATGGGGGAGCGGATGGCGCAGAACGCGCCGGTGCAAGGTTCGGCGGCGGACATCTTCAAGCTCGCGATGGTCGAGCTGGACCGCGAGCTCGAAGCGCGGGACCTGGAGACGCGGATGATCCTGACGGTGCACGACGAGCTCGTCTTCGAGGTGCCGCGGCCCGAACGCGAGGTGATGGAGCAGCTCGTTCGTGACGTCATGGAATCGGCGATCGAGCTGCGCGTGCCCCTCGTCGTCGATCTCGGCTTCGGCCCCAACTGGGCGGAAGCGAAGTAGCCGTTCCTAGCCGGAGGACTCGACGTCGTCCGGACGGTCCTCGTAGTGCGCGAGGACGATCTCGTGGCGCGCGCGACGTTCTTCGACGAGGAGGTGCCACTCGTCACGCAACGTCTCGCGCTCCTCGCTGCGGCGCCAGACCAGCACGACCAGCCCGCCCGGCCATCCGCCGAGGATGTAGCCGCCGATGATCTTGACCTTCCAGGCCTTGCGATCGGCGTAGCCGGTGATCCGCCAGACCGGCCCCGGAATCCGGCCGACGTCGGCCAGGCCCTTCCGGACGATCGGGAACGCCACCACCCAGCCCGCCAGCGCGGCGGCGAACGTGACGATCGCGAAGGACGTCATTCCGAGCCGTTCCCCCAGAGTTCGGCGTTCGGGATCAACATGATGGCTTGATGATGATGGCTTGATGAAGGCCGGTGGCGCCATCCCGTCTCCCTGAGTGATCCTCCCACCACCAGGCACGCCCCGGTAGATCAGGTCCGAGATTCCTGGTCCGGGGGTTCTAGCGTCGCCCCGTGGACGAGACCCGACGAGCACCTGACGGCCCGTGGTTCAACGAGATCGCGGCGTTCCTGGGGCCCGCGTACCTCCGGAATGCCTTCACGATGGGCACGAGCCAGGAGATCGACTTCCTCGTCGAGCAGCTCGGCCTGGCCCCCGGGATGCGGGTGCTCGACGTCGGGTGCGGGCCGGGCCGGCACTCGCTCGAGCTGGCGCGCCGAGGCATCTCGGCGCACGGCGTCGACCTCTCGCCCGAGTTCCTCGCGCTCGCCCGGGCGGCGGCGGATGCCGAGCATCTCCCGGCGACGTTCGAGGAGCTCGACGTCCGCGACCTTGCGGTCGAGGGCGAGTACGACGCCGTGATCTGCCTCTGTCAGGGCGGATTCGGGCTGCTCGGCGGCGAGGACGACGACGGCATCATCGGACGCATCGGGCGGGCGGTCCGCCCCGGCGGTCGCATCGCGATCAGTGCGTTCTCGGCCGGTTTCGCCATCCGTTGGCTCGAACCGGGAGAGGACTTCGATCCGCGCACCGGTGTGCTCCACGAGCGGGCAACGGTCCGCAACGAGTCCGGGGAGGAGCGGGCGTTCGAGATGTGGACCACCTGCTTCACGGCCCGTGAGCTCGCCCTGATGGCGCGGTCGGCCGGGCTGGACGTCGATGCGATCCACGGGGTCAAGCCGGGGAAGTACGCGATCGGGCCTCCCGCGCTCGACCATCCCGAGCTCCTCCTGTTCGCACACCGCCCGGAACCCCGGTAGCCTCATTTGGCCCTCGAATTCCGGGCCACACCATTCACGCGTCGCACGGTCCTCCGATCGCGCGCCGCCCGACTGTCCCAATCCCTAGGAGAACCTCCCCTTGTCCGAGCACGAGCAGGCCGAGATCACGGCCGACGCCCCCGAGACCGGCGCCGTCGCAACCGAGACCGCACCCCCCGAGACCACCGAGACCGCAGAGTCCCCGAACGGCGTGACCGAAACCGCCGGCTCGGATGAGGCCATGGAAGACCTGGCCGAGGACGGCGGCACCAACGATGTCGTCTTCGACGACCTCGGCAGCATGTCGCTGTCCGACGCGATCGACGCGACCCTGGTCGAGTTCGAAGAGGGCGGGCTGGTCACCGGCACCGTCGTCAAGATCGACTCCGACGAAGTGCTGCTCGACATCGGGTTCAAGTCCGAGGGCGTCATCCCGTCCAAGGAGCTCTCGATCCGGAACGACGTCGACCCGCACGAGGTCGTCGCGCTCAACGAGGTGCTCGAGGCGTTGGTCCTCCAGAAGGAGGACAAGGACGGCCGGCTCATCCTCTCCAAGAAGCGCGCCCAGTACGAGCGCGCCTGGGGAACGATCGAGAAGATCAAGGAAGAGGAAGGCGTCGTGTCCGGGCCGGTCATCGAGGTCGTCAAGGGTGGGCTCATCCTCGACATCGGGCTGCGTGGCTTCCTGCCTGCGTCACTCGTGGACCTGCGCCGGGTGCGCGACCTGCAGCCGTACGTCGGCCGCACGATCGAGTGCAAGATCATCGAGCTCGACAAGAACCGCAACAACGTCGTGCTGTCGCGGCGCGCGTACCTGGAAGAGACCCAGCGCGAGCAGCGTGACGAGTTCCTCGCCAACCTCAAGCCGGGCGAGGTGCGCCAGGGCGTGGTCTCCTCGGTCGTGAACTTCGGTGCCTTCGTGGACCTGGGTGGCATGGACGGGCTCGTCCACGTCTCCGAGCTGTCGTGGAAGCACGTCGACCACCCGAGCTCGGTCGTCACCGTCGGCGACGAGGTGACGGTGCAGGTGCTCGACGTCGACTTGTCGCGTGAGCGGATCTCGTTGTCGCTCAAGGCGACCCAGCAGGACCCGTGGCAGGAGTTCGCCACGACGCACCAGGTCGGCGAGCTCGTCTACGGGCGGGTCACGAAGCTGGTGCCGTTCGGCGCGTTCGTGCAGGTCGGCGACGGCATCGAGGGTCTCGTGCACATCTCCGAGATGGCCGTGCACCACGTCGAGGCACCCGAGCAGGTCGTGACGCCGGGCGAAGAGCTCTGGGTCAAGATCATCGACATCGACCTCGATCGGCGCCGGATCTCGCTGTCGATCAAGCAGGCCGCCGAGGGCGGCATCGTCGCGGCCGAGTACCAGGACCAGTTCGGCGAGCACGCCTACGACGAAGAGGGCAACTACATCGGGCCCGACTACACCGAGGAAGGTGGGGCCGAAGGCGGCGAGGGTGCTGTCCCGGGGGGCCCGCCCGACGGCGGTGTTCCCGGTGGGCCCGCCGACGCGTCGGCCGAGGCACCGGTGCCTGAACCTCCGGCCGCTGAAGCGCCGGTCGCTGAAGCTCCGCCCGCAGAAGCCCCGGTTGCTCCCGAGGCGCCGGTCGCCGAAGCTCCGGCACCTGAGCCCGGCAGCGACACCGCGGTCTAATGCTTCACATGCCCGTTCGACACCGACCGGGTGTCGAACGGGCAAACGAGCAGGAGCGCGACTTCGTTCAGCAACTGCTTCGGCGCGCGCAGCTGCGCGGGTGTGACCTCGAGGATCGTCCAACCGAGAGACCGCAGTCGGTTTCTCCGAGCTGCGTCGCGATGACGGCGGACGGTGCCGTCGTGCCACTGGTCGCTGTCGTACTCGAGGACCAGGTGCACATCCGGGTACGCGAGGTCAGCGCGCGCGACGACCTCGCCGCGCGCGTAGATCGGGTGCTGCCGGACGGGCATGCCGAAGCCGGCGGCTTCGAGGAGCTGCGCGGTGCGAACCTCCCACCCGCTGTCGGATGCTCCGAGCTGGTGGCGCTCGAGGAGTGCCCGCAACGCGGATGAGCCCCGACGGCCGGTGCCCAGCAGGGCATCGGCGCGCCACCGGAGCTGGCCGACCGAGAACAGTCGCCGTCGCAGCGCCGATTCGATCGCGATCTCCAGGGCGTCGACGTCGAGCACTGCGGCGAGGTCGATTGCCGTGCGCAGCGGTGACGTGACCGGGATTGGTCCTCGCCGCCCGATGTCCGCCGGGAGAAGGTCACGCGTGTGGTGCACGTTCAGCAACGTCGAACGAAGACTCCGGGCGCTCGGAAGCGTGACGTGGACTTCCTCGGTCGCGACCCCCTCCAAGCCCCAGAGTTGACCCGCGGTCGCGTGTGACACGAGTCCCTCCGGCGCCGCCCAGAGCGTGGCCGCCATCGCCGTCTGACCCAATGAACCGGCAACTGCGGAGACGCGATGCACGCTCGGCAGCAGGAGCGGCCACGCGCCGTCTTCGATCCGGCGGCCGATCATCCGACGGGTGGCTCCGAGCGCGACCGCCTGGCTGCGGCTGAACGCGCCGAGTTGCCTGGCGGCCAGCGCTTCAATTGCCCGTTCGACACCGACTCGGTGCTTCATGCACACACAAGAGCCGAAGGGTGGGACGACTACCGCCCGCGGGCTACTGGAGCTGGACGATGCCGAGGCGCATGCCGCTCAACCCGGCCTGCGCCAGGTCGCGCGAGTCGAGCCATGCACACACAAGAGCCGAAGGGTGGGACGACTACCGCTCGCGGGCTACTGGAGCTGGACGATGCCGAGGCGCATGCCGCTCAACACGGCCTGCGTCCGGTCGCGCGAGTCGAGCTTGGCGTAGATCGACGCGAGGTGGTTCTTCACCGTCTTCGCGCTGATGAAGAGGTTGCGGGCGATCTCGGTCGTCGAGTGACCGTCGGCGACGAGCTGCAGGATCTCGCGCTCGCGCTTGGTGAGCGGCGACTCCACGACCTTGTGCGAGTCCCCGTTCGTGAGACCGTCCCCGTTCAGGGGGAACTCACTCATCATCGCCGCCGCGATCTCCGGCGAGAACACCGTGTCGCCCGCGGCGACCCGCTTCACGGTCTCGACGACCTCCTGCATCGCCGAGTCCTTGGTCATGAATCCGACCGCGCCGGCCCGCAACGCCCTGACCCGCAGCGCGTCTTCGTCGTGCATCGTGAGGACGAGCACCTTGGCGTCACCGGTGGCGGCGTGAATGCGGCGGGTCGCCTCGATCCCGTCGAGCACGGGCATCGTGACGTCCATGATGACCACATCGGGACGAAGCATGGTGACGAGCCGAACCGCTTCCTCGCCGTCCCCGGCTTCGGCGACGACGTCGAACCCCGTGTCCTGGAGCGCGCGCCGAAGCGCCTGGCGCAACAGCTGATGGTCGTCGGCTACCAGCACGCGGGTCATTGCGCTACCTCCAGCTCTACGAGCACGGTCGTGCCGTTCTCCGGTTCGCTGGCCAGCGTGACCTGAGCTCCGACGGCGTCCGCTCGTTCGCGGATCCCGACGAGCCCGTAGCGCTCGCGTGACACGACATCGGTGTTCATGCCGCGTCCATCGTCTCGAACTTCGAGCTGTGCCCGACCATCACCAATCCTCCAGCTGATCCATGCATGGGAGGCATCGGCATGTCGCTCGACGTTCGTGAGCGATTCCTGGAGAATGCGCCAGAGCTCCTGCTCCACCTGGACGGGCACCCGACGCCCGCCGGTGTGCGGGGAGAACTCGGCATCCACTCCGGTTCGCTTGGACCAGCGGCTGATGTAGTCCCGCGCGACCTCGACGAGGTCCTGGCTCTCGCTCACCGTCGCCCTGAGCTGATAGAGCGTTTCGCGTAGTTCGGCGACGACACCCCGGACGACGTCCTGGAGCTCTCGGAGCTCGGGGTCGTCGCCGTGGACCGCCGCGAGGCGATCCAGCTCGAAGCCGACGTAGGCCAGGGATTGCGCGACGTTGTCGTGCAGGTCTCGAGCGATGCGAGCGCGCTCGGCTTCGGCACCGAGCGTGCGCAGGCGAGAGAACCAGCGGGCGTTGTCGACCGCGAGTGCGAGCGAGGACGCCAGCCCGGCGATCAGGCTTGCGTCCTCCTCGGTGTAGGCGTCGGCGCGGCTGTGCTCGATCGAGACCAGGCCGACGACCCGGTCATGGGCCCGCAGCGCCGTCGTCAGGATGCTCTGCGTGTCGGGACCGCACGCCGCCCCGGTGCCCGGGGTCAGGGTGTTGATGCGGATGACGCCGTAGGTCGCCAGTGCCCGGTCGAGGGTAAGCGGAAGCTCGTCGGGCAGGAGCGTCGCCGGGAGGCGAACACCTTCGGCGAGCTCGACGTGCCATACGTCGGAGGTGTCGTCGGGGACGATGACCACCGCGACCGTCGAGTCGACGAGCTCGCGAAAGGTCTGTTGCGCGGACGAAACCACGTCGCTGAGGTCGAGTGACGATGGCAGGGTCTGCACGACGTCGTGGAGCGCGTGCAACAGGTCGTTCGCGATCGACATCCGGGTGACCTGGTCCAGGGTCTCCTGCTGGCGCCGTTCGGCGTCGAGCCAGAGCTGGCGGGTGAACCCGCCGACCAGTGCGGCGAGCAACACGACGACCGACGCCATGATGCCGGTGCGGAGCGCGTCCTCGTCGACTCCGGAGAGCGTGTCGGCCAGCGCGATCGTGGCCCCCGTGAGCGCCGCGGCCGCGATGCCCTCGCGGTATCCCCATGCGTAGGCCGCGAGGATGACCGTCGGGAGCGGCGTGACGATGAGTGGGCTGCTCCAGTCGCCCGTGATCACGACCATGAACACCGCGAGCGCGAGGTCGAGGAGCAGCATCGCCTCGGCCTGCCAGGTGGCGGGCTGGAGCCGGAGCGGGCGGAACGTCCGGAAGATCGTGTTGGCGAGCAGGATGCCGATGGCCACGATCAGCACGGTGTTGTCCGGCTCGCTCGTGGTGGGGATGAGGATGATGCCGACGGCGAGGCTGGCCCAGCGCAGGATCGTGACCAGCGATCCGAGGTGGCCGAGGGTCTGGACCGAGCGGGAGTCGAGGCGCGGGCCGAGGCGGGACGGCCGGGGCGGCGCGGCGCGGCCGGGGTCGTCGTGTCGGCGGCCGCGGTTCACCGGGCGAGGCGCCGGTGCCGCGCCGGTATCGCCGGGGTGCGTCGGAGTCTGGGTCACTGTCCCTTTCTCAAACCGACAGAAGCCTATATATCGCCCAAAAGGAATGGGCGGATCGGGTTCATCGCGAACGGCGTTCCGGATGGGCGGCCGTCCCGTAACATCCTCGACCGTGCTGCTGGTGGGCTTGACGGGTGGAATCGGGTCGGGGAAGTCGACTGTGGCCGATCTTCTCACGGAGCGTGGCGCGATCGTCATCGACGGGGACCTCATCGCGCGGCGGGTGGTGGAACCGGGTCAACCGGCGCTGGCGGCGATCGTCGAGCGGTTCGGACCCGAGGTCCTGGCGGCGGACGGGACCCTCGATCGGCCGGCCCTGGCCGCGCGGGCGTTCGCGAGCGACGAGGATCGGAAGGCGCTGGAGGCGATCACGCACCCGGCGATCGGGGCCGAGTTCGTGCGGGAGATGAGCGAGGCACCGCCCGACGGCATCGTGATCAACGACGTTCCGCTGCTGGTGGAGTCGCAGAAGGCCGCCGAACGGGGCTACGAGTACGTGATCGTGGTCGAGGCACCCCGGGAGCTGCGGCTGGCGCGGCTCGAGGGCCGGGGCCTGGACCGCGCGGACGCGGAGGCGCGGATGGCCGCGCAGGCCACCGACGAGGAGCGCCGGGCGGTCGCCACCCATCTGCTCGACAACGGTGGGACCCGCGAGGAGCTGGCCACCCAGGTCGACGCCCTGTGGGCCGAGCTCCAACGGTACGCGGCCGCCAAACCTAAGGACTAGGAGCGGCGGCCGTATCGACCAGGAATGTTCTTGTCCCACCCCCTGGTTATGGTGCTGACAGTGCCCGATTTCGAGCTCGTCTCCGATTTCTCGCCGGCCGGGGATCAGCCGCGGGCGATTTTCCGAGCTGGCGCTCGGCGTCGAGCGGGGGGACCAGTACCAGACCCTGCTCGGCATCACCGGGTCCGGGAAGTCCTTCACGATCGCCGGGCTCATCGCCGAGGTGCAGCGCCCGACGTTGATCCTCGCCCCGAACAAGAGCCTGGCCGCCCAGCTCGCATCCGAGTTCCGGGAGTTCTTCCCCAAGAACCGGGTCGAGTACTTCGTCTCCTACTACGACTACTACCAACCCGAGGCGTACCTCCCGTCGACCGACACGTTCATCGAGAAGGACTCGTCGATCAACGACGAGATCGACCGCCTCCGGCACTCCGCCACCAGCGCGCTCCTGAGCCGCCGCGACGTCGTGATCGTCGCGAGCGTCTCGGCCATCTACGGTCTCGGCTCCCCGGAGATGTACTCCCAGCAGCTGCTGACCCTCTCGGTCGGCGAGACCCGGGACCAGCGCGACATCCTGCGTCGGCTCGTCGAGCTGCAGTACGAGCGCAACGACATGTCGTTCGTGCGGAACAAGTTCCGGGTCCGCGGCGACACGATCGAGATCTTCCCCGCCTACGAGGAGCGGGGCATCCGGGTCCAGCTGTTCGGTGACGAGGTCGAGCGGATCGCATCGGTGGACCCGCTCACCGGCGAGATCTTCGAGGAGCAGGACAAGCTCGTGCTCTTCCCGGCGTCGCACTACGTGACCCAGGAAGACCAGATGCGGACGGCGGTCGAGGGCATCGAGGCCGAGCTGTTCGACCGGCTGAAGTGGCTGGAGGACCGCAACAAGCTGCTCGAGGCGCAGCGGCTGCGCATGCGCACCACCTACGACCTCGAGATGATGCGCGAGGTCGGGTTCTGCTCCGGCATCGAGAACTACTCGCGCTTCCTGGACGGGCGCGCCGCGGGCCAGATGCCCTACACGCTGCTCGACTACTTCCCGGACGACTTCCTCTGCGTGCTCGACGAGAGCCACGTCACCATCCCGCAGCTGCACGGGCAGTACGAGGGCGACCGGTCCCGGAAGGAGACGCTCGTCGAGCACGGCTTCCGGCTGCCCTCCGCGATGGACAACCGGCCGCTGCGCTTCGAGGAGTTCGGCGAGAAGATCAACCAGGTCATCTTCATGTCGGCGACGCCGAGCGCCTACGAGCTCAAGGTGTCGAAGCAGGTCGTCGAGCAGATCGTCCGGCCGACCGGGTTGATGGACCCCGAGGTCGTGGTCCGGCCGACCAAGGGTCAGATCGACGACCTCGTCGCCGAGATCAACGTCCGGGCCGAGAACGACCAGCGGGTGCTCGTCACCACGCTGACCAAGAAGATGTCCGAGGACCTGACCGAGTACCTCCTCGAGCTGGGCATCCGGGTCCGCTACCTGCACAGCGAGATCGACACGCTCGAGCGGGTCGAGATCCTGCGGTCGCTGCGGCTCGGTGAGTTCGACGTGCTCGTCGGGATCAACCTGCTGCGTGAGGGCCTCGACCTGCCCGAGGTCTCGCTCGTGGCGATCCTCGACGCCGACAAGGAGGGCTTCCTGCGTTCCGAGACGAGCCTGATCCAGATGATCGGGCGGGCCGCCCGGAACGTCGACGGTCAGGTGGTGATGTATGCCGACCAGGTCACGGACTCGATGCAGCACGCGATCAGCGAGACGAACCGCCGGCGAAAGCGCCAGCTCGACTACAACGCCGAGCACGGGATCGACCCCCAGACGATCCGCAAGAAGGTCACCGACATCCTCGAGATGGTGCGGCTCGCGACGAAGCGGACGACCCGCAGTCGTCGCGGGGCCGTGGGCGCGGCCGGAGCCGCCGGCAGAGCGCGGTGTTCGAAGATCTGGCCGGCGTGCCCCCGGACGAGCTCGGCCGGCTGATCCAACCCTCCAGGAAGAGATGCACGAGGCCGCCAAGGACATGCGCTTCGAGGAAGCCGCGCGGCTGCGCGACGAGATCAACGAGCTCAAGCGCGAGCTCAAGGCCGTCGGCTGAGGCTGATCTCGGTACCCCAAACACCTGTTCGACGGGAGTAGACTGCCGGAGCAATGGCGGAGCGGCGGAGCACCACGACCAGCACGAAGAAGAGCGCGACCACGGGTGCGAAGCGCGCCAAGGTGACCACGCGTGCCAAAGCGGTCCCGAAGGCGAAGGCGGTGCCCGCGAAGGCGGCGTCCGCGAAGGCCGCGCGAAGAAGGCGGCGAAGGCCCTTCCGAAGGCCGAGCGCAAGGCGCCGCCCACGGTGCCGGCCGGCGAACCCAACGTGATCGCGGTCCGGGGCGCGCGGAGCACAACCTGCGAGACATCGACATCGACCTGCCGCGCGACCGCCTCGTGGTCCTCACCGGGCTTTCGGGGTCGGGGAAGTCCTCGCTCGCGTTCGACACGATCTACGCGGAAGGCCAGCGGCGCTACGTCGAATCGCTGTCGTCGTACGCCCGCGCAGTTCCTCGGCCAGATGGACAAGCCCGACGTGGACTTCATCGAGGGGCTCTCGCCGGCGATCTCGATCGACCAGAAGTCCGCCAGCCGCAACCCGCGTTCCACGGTCGGAACGATCACCGAGATCTACGACTACCTGCGGTTGCTCTACGCCCGCATCGGCATCCCGCACTGCCCGAACTGCGGCCGGGTCATCACCCGTCAGACCCCTCAACAGATCGTCGACCGCGTCCTGCAGCTGCCCGAGGGCACCCGGTTCCAGGTGCTCGCGCCGGTCGTGCGGGGCCGCAAGGGCGAGTACGAGGGGATGCTGACCGAGCTCCCGAAGCAGGGCTTCACGCGGGCCCGCATCGACGGCGAGGTCGTCGAGCTCGCCGACCGGGCGAAGAACGGGCTCGCGCGCTACGAGAACCACACGATCGAGGTCGTCGTGGACCGGCTGGTCCGGCGGTCGGGCATCGAACGTCGCCTCACCGACTCGCTCGAGACCGCGCTGCGCCTCGCGGAGGGTGTGGCCGAGGTCGAGATCGTGCCGAAGGACGCCGAGGAAGGTGCGGAGCCGGAGATCCTCACGTTCTCCGAGCACCTCGCGTGCACGTACGCGGTCTGTCGTTCGACGAGCTCGCGCCGCGGAACTTCTCCTTCAACTCCCCGTACGGCGCGTGCGAACGGTGTGACGGTCTCGGCACCCGCTTCGAGGTCGACCCGGAGCTGATCGTCGGCGACGACGACCTCTCGATCCGCGAGGGCGCGATCGCGCCGTGGAGCGGGTACCGCGGCGAGTACTTCAACCGCGTGCTCGATGCGGTGGGCGACGAGTACGGGTTCTCGGTCGAGACGCCGTGGCGGAAGCTCACCAAGGCCCAGCAGAAGGTCGTGCTGTACGGCGCGGGCAAGTCGCAGGTGCTCGTCCGCTACAAGAACCGGTACGGGCGCAAGCGTGAGTACAAGACGCGCTACGAGGGCGTGATCCCGTGGCTCGAGCGCCGTTACACCGAAGCCGACAGCGACCGCAGCCGCGAGCAGATCGAGGGCTACATGCGCGAGGTGCCGTGCACCGCGTGCGACGGCGCGCGCCTGCGGCCCGCATCACTCGGGGTCACGATCGCGGACCGCAACATCTCGGAGGTCGGCAACCTCTCGATTCGCAAGACCGCGGAGTTCTTCGCCGGCATCGAGCTGACCGAGCGGGAGCGGCTCATCGCGGAGCGGGTGCTGAAGGAGGTCAACGAGCGCCTGCGGTTCCTGCTCGACGTCGGGCTCGATTACCTCAGCCTCAACCGGAACTCGGGCACCCTCGCCGGTGGCGAGGCGCAGCGCATCCGGCTGGCCAGCCAGATCGGCAGCGGGCTCGTCGGCGTCCTGTACGTGCTCGACGAGCCGTCGATCGGGCTGCACCAGCGGGACAACCAACGGTTGATCGACACCATGGTGCGGCTCCGGGACCTCGGCAACACCGTGCTCGTGGTCGAACACGACGAGGAGACGATCCGGGTCGCGGATCACATCGTCGACATCGGGCCGGGCGCGGGCGAGCACGGCGGCGAGATCGTCGTGGCGGGGACGTTGGAAGACGTGCTCGCCGAACCCCGTTCGATCACCGGCCAGTACCTCTCGGGGAAGCGGACGATCGCGGTCCCGGAGCGGCGCCGCGAGCCGGGCGACGCGTGGATCAAGGTGCGCGGCGCGCGGGAGCACAACCTGGACAACATCGACGTGAGCCTTCCGCTCGGTTGCTTCGTCGCGGTCACCGGCGTGAGCGGCAGCGGCAAGAGCACGCTCGTCAACGACATCCTCTACCGGTCCCTGATGCAGAGGGTCTATCGGAGCCGGACCGTGCCCGGGAAGCACAAGTCGATCGACGGGGTCGACGCGCTGGACAAGGTCATCAACATCGACCAGTCGCCGATCGGCCGCACCCCGCGCTCGAACCCGGCCACCTACACCGGCGTCTTCGACAAGGTGCGCACGCTGTTCGCGTCGACGCCCGAGGCGAAGATCCGCGGCTACCAGCCCGGCCGGTTCTCCTTCAACGTGAAGGGCGGCCGCTGCGAGGCGTGCGCGGGCGACGGCACGATCAAGATCGAGATGCACTTCCTCCCGGACGTCTACGTCCCGTGCGAGGTGTGCAAGGGCGCGCGCTACAACCGCGACACCCTGGACATCACCTTCAAGGGCAAGAACATCGCCGAGGTCCTGGACCTCTCGTGCGAGGAAGCGGTCACGTTCTTCGAGAACCAGCCGACGATCGCGCGGCTGGTTGCAGACGCTGGTGGACGTCGGGCTCGGCTACGTCCGGCTCGGCCAGCCCGCACCGACGCTCTCGGGGGGTGAGGCCCAACGGGTGAAGCTCGCGACCGAGCTCGGGAAGCGTTCGACCGGCCGGACGATCTACATCCTCGACGAGCCCACCACCGGGCTCCACTTCGAGGACGTCAGCCGCCTGCTCGGAGTGCTGCAGCGCCTGGTGGACACGGGGAACACGATCCTCGTCATCGAGCACAACCTCGACGTGATCAAGTCGGCCGACTGGCTCGTGGACCTCGGTCCCGAAGGCGGCGACGGTGGTGGCCACGTGGTCGCCGAAGGCACGCCGGAGCAGGTCGCGAAGATGGACGAGTCCTGGACCGGCCAGTACCTCGCGCCCGTCCTCGGCGTTTGACCGACGACGCGTGGGAGACCCACGCGGGTTGGTGGCAGGACGAGTTCACCGAGGGTGCCGATCCCGAATACGAGGAGCAGATGCTCCCGCTCATCGCGGAGCACCTGCAGGGCACCTCGCGCGTGCTGGACATCGGGTGCGGCGAAGGTCAGGTCGCGCGGCATCTTCCGCGTGCTGCCGGCGTGGAGCACGTCGTCGGGATCGACCCGTCGGACGCGCAGATCGCCGTCGCCACGGCGCGCGGCGGTGGTCCGTGCTACGCGCGCGGGGCGGCGGACGCACTCCCGGTTCTGGACGGAAGCTTCGACGCGGCGGTCGTGTGCCTGGTCTTCGAGCACATCACCGACGTCGACAGTGCGCTGACCGAGGTCGCCCGGGTGCTGCGGCCCGGCGGTGTCTTCCTCTTCCTCCTGAACCATCCGCTGCTCCAGGTGCCCGGGAGCGGCTGGATCGACGACCACATCCTGGGTGAGCAGTACTGGCGGGTGGGCGCGTACCTCGTCGAGGACGTCTCCCTCGAGGAGCTGGCGCCCGGGATCGTGCTGCCGTTCGTGCACCGCCCGTTGTCGAGGTACCTCAACACCATGGCCGGCGTCGGTCTGTACCTCGAGCACATGGACGAGCCGGCCCCGCCGCCGGGATTCATCGCGAGGGCACCCGAATACGCGGACGCGGTCACGATCCCGCGCCTGCTCGTCCTGCGGATGGTGAAGTCGTCGCGCTGACGCGCCCACCCCGGATTTTGGCGCCGTTCAGGTTGGGACGTCCCAATGCAAGTGGCGCCAAAACGGGGCTGGGGTCAGTGCTAGGTGATGTCGAGCATGCGTTGCAGCGCGACGCGGGCCCACTCCGAGGTCCGGGGATCGACGGTGATCTGGTTGACGACCGTTCCTTCAACCAGCGACTCGAGGCACCAGGCGAGATGCGGCGCGTCGATCCGGAACATGGTCGAGCACGGGCACACGAGCGGGTCGAGCGACACGATCGTCTTGTCCGGGTTCTCGCGGGCCATGCGCTGCACCATGTGGATCTCGGTGCCGATCCCGAGCGCGGCTCCCGGCGGTGCGGCTTCGACCCATTCGAGGATCCGCTCGGTGGAGCCGACCCGGTCGGCGACTTCCACGATGTCGTGGGAGCACTCGGGGTGGACGATCACCTCGCCCCCGGGATGCGCGGCGCGGAACTCGGCCGCGTGTTCGGGCCGGAACCGCTGGTGTACGGAGCACCAGCCCCGCCAGAGCAGGAAGGTGGCGTCCTTCACCGCCCGGTCCTCGTTCCCGCCGAGGTCCGCGTGCGGGTTCCACACGACCATCGCTTCGGGGTCGTGGCCCATCTGCAGGGCGGTGTTCCGGCCCAGGTGCTGGTCCGGGAAGAACAGGACCTTGTCGCCCCGGCCGAGCGCCCACTCGAGGATCGCCCGGGCGTTCGAGGAGGTGCAGACCGCACCACCGTGCTCGCCGACGAACGCCTTGAGCGCCGCGGAGGAGTTCATGTAGGTGACGGGGACGATCCGGTCGACGTCGGCGACCGTCGCCAGCTCCTCCCAGGCCTCCTCGACCTGGTCCAGGTTGGCCATGTCGGCCATGGAGCAGCCGGCGTTGAGGTCCGGGAGGATCACCCGCTGATGGTCACCGGTCAGCACGTCGGCGGACTCCGCCATGAAGTGAACACCGCAGAAGACGATGTCGGTCGCTTCCGAGTTGTCCGCGGCGAAGCGGGCCAGCTTGAAGGAGTCGCCGCGCATGTCGGCCCACTCGATGACTTCGTCGCGCTGGTAGTGATGGCCGAGGATCAGGAGCTTCGAACCGAGCTCGGCCTTCGCGGCCCGGATCCGATCGCGCGAGCTGAACGGGTCCGGCCAGGGTGTAGCGGTCCGGCAGAGGTGCCTGCAGTCGCAACATGGGATTGCCCCCTCGGGGGAAGGGCTCCGATACTGGCCGGCGGGGACAGCCTGGTCGCCACACCGCGGGGTTGTCGGCCTCGGAGCCGATATGTGGCCGGAAAAACCAGGACCGGCCTCCATGCAGCATAACTGCTCGGCTGCACGTGCCCCCGCCCGGCGAGATTCTGGGAGAATGGAGCGCCGTGAACCCGCGCGGTCCGCCTCTCCGAGCCCACCATCGGTCCGCCCGAGATCGAGGCGGCCACGCGAGCCGTCGCGGCCGGCGAGCTCACCTTCGGCCCGGACCTCCCGGCGTTCGAGGCCGGGCTGGCCGCCGCGGTCGGTGCGGAGGGGGCGGTGGCGGTCTCGACCGGGACCGCAGCCCTGCACCTGGCCCTGATCGTCGCCGGGGTCGAGCGCGATGACGAGGTGTGGGTCAGCGACCTCACGTTCATCGCGACCCGCGAACGCGGCCCACGAATGTGGGGCCCGGATCACCCTGGTGGACAGCGAGCCGGACAGCTGGAACCTGGACCCCGGTGTGGTCGTGGAGGAGCTGGACCGGCGCGCGGCAGCCGGCGAGCGCCAACCCGCGGCGATCGTGCCGGTCCACCTGCTCGGTCACCCGGCCGATCTCGCCCCCATCCTCGATGCCACGGATCGGCACGGCGTGAAGGTCGTGGAAGACGCCGCCGAGGCGCTGGGGGCCACGTGGGCCCGGGGCCCGCTCGCAGATCGATCGCCGGGGACAGCCGGCGAGTTCGGGATCTACTCGTTCAACTTCAACAAGGTCATCTCGACCGGTGGTGGCGGGATGGTCGTCGCCCGCGACGCGGCCGATCTCGCGCGCGTCCGGCACCTCGGATCGCAGGCGAAGGTGCCCGGCTCGGACTACGTGCACGACGAGATCGGGTTCAACTACCGCATGTCGAACGTGGCGGCGGCGCTCGGCGCGCAACAGATCGCCCGGCTCCCCAAGCTGCTCGAGCAGCGCCGCGCCATCGCCGCTCGCTACCGTGACGCGTTCGCGCCGCTCGGGTTGAAGAGCGGCCCGGACCTGCCGTGGGCGAACCGTTCCGGTTGGCTCTCGAGCGTGGTGCTCCCCGATCGTGAGACGCGCGCCGCGGTGCGGAACGCGCTGGATGCCGTGGGCATCGAGGCGCGGCCGATCTGGCCGCCCATTCGCAGCCAGGCACCGTACCGGGACGCGGCGGTCCTCGGTGGTACGACCGCGGTCGACATCGCCGAGCAGGTGCTGTGTCTCCCGTGCGCCGCGCACCTCACGACCGAGCAGCAGGACGAGGTGATCGGCCGGGTGCTCGCAGTGTTGCGGAGCGGCTGACCATGGTCACCCGTCCTCCCGCCGGCTCCATCCCCGACACCCCGGGCTCGTACCAGTTCAAGGACAAGGACGGGCGGGTCATCTACGTCGGCAAGGCGAAGAGCTTGCGCAGCCGGTTGTCGAACTACTTCGCGGCGCCCGAGACCCTGCTCCCGCGGACGCGCCAGATGGTGACCTCGGCCGAGACCGTCGAGTGGATCGAGGTTCGGAACGAGGTCGAGGCGCTGTTCCTCGAGAACGAGCTGATCAAGGCGCACAAGCCGCGCTTCAACATCCGGCTCAAGGACGACAAGTCCTACCCCTTCCTCGCGGTGACCCTCAACGAGGACTGGCCGCGGGCGATGGTGATGCGGGGGAAGAAGCGCAAGGGTGTCCGCTACTTCGGTCCGTTCGCCCACGCGTACGCGATCCGCGAGACCCTGGATCTGCTCCTGCGGACGTTCCCGATCCGCACCTGCACCAACAACAAGTTCCAGCGCCACGAGCGCCTCGGCCGGCCCTGCCTGTACGCGCACATCGAGAAGTGCGTGGCACCGTGCGTCGGCGCGGTCGACCGCGAGGCTTACATGCAGCTCGTCAACGAGCTGATCTCCTTTCTCGACGGCGAGTCCGCGCCGGTGCTGGACCGGCTCGAGAAGCAGATGCACGAGGCCTCGGAGGCGCTGGACTTCGAACGCGCGGCCCGGCTGCGGGACCAGCTGTTCTCGGTACGCAAGGTCATCGAGCGCCAGCAGATGGTCGGGGCGAAGGAAGAGGACCTCGACGTGATCGGGTTTGCCGAGGATCCACTCGAAGCGTCGGTGCAGGTGTTCTACGTGCGCAGGGGCCGGGTCACCGGCCGGAAGGGGCTCGTCGTCGACAAGGTCGAGGATGTGGACCAGCCGGAGCTCGTCGCGCGGATCCTCGAGCAGCTCTACGGCGATGCGCCGGCCGAGGACGTTCCGCGCGAGGTGCTCGTGCCGGTCGAGCCGGAGCAGCGCGAGCTCTACGAGGAGTTCCTGTCGCTCACCCGCGAGAAGTCCAAGGTTCGGATCCGGGTCCCGCAGCGCGGCGCCAAGCGCGCGCTGTTGGAGACGGTGACGCTGAACGCGCAGGAAGCCTTCGGACGCCACAAGCTGAAGCGGGCCTCGGACCACAATGCGCGGGCGCGGGCGCTGCTCGCGTTGCAGGAGGCACTGGAGCTCCCCGAGGCGCCGTTGCGGATCGAGTGCTTCGACATCTCGAACCTGCAGGGCACCGAGATCGTCGCGTCGATGACCGTGCTCGAGGACGGTCTGCCGCGGCGCTCGGACTACCGCCACTTCAAGGTCAAACACGAGGGACAAGACGACTTCGCGGCGATGGAGGAGGTCCTGACGCGCCGCTTCCGTCGCTACCTGGAGGAGCGGGATGAGGGCGCCCGGGCCGGCAAGCGGTTCGCCTACCCGCCGAACCTGCTCGTGATCGACGGCGGCAAGGGCCAGCTCAACGTCGCGGTGCGGGTGCTCGAGGAGCTCGGACTCGAGGACATCTGCGTCGTCGGCCTGGCCAAGCGGTTCGAGGAGGTCTACAAGCCCGGCCGCCCGGACCCGATCCGCATCCCGCGCGACTCGGAGGCGCTCTACCTGCTCCAGCAGGTGCGCGACGAGGCGCACCGCTTCGCCATCACGTACCACCGGAAGCTGCGCGACAAGCAGATGACCCGTTCCGTGCTCGACGACGTCCCCGGGCTGGGCCCGACCCGGCGGAAGCGCCTGCTCAAGGAGTTCGGATCCGTGAAGCGGATCCGCGAGCAGGAGGTCGAGGCGCTCGAAGCGTTGTCCTGGTTGCCGGACCGGGTCGCGCGGCGACCTGTACGACCACCTCCACGGCGGCCCGTCACCGGTCGCGCGTCACAGCACGAACGGTCTGCCATCCTTGGAGTCGTCATGACCATCGACCAGTCGCAGTCCGACCTCGACGTCACCGTCATCACCGGCATGTCCGGCGCGGGGCGCTCCGAAGCCGCGGACGTCCTCGAGGACCTCGGGTTCTTCGTCATCGACAACCTGCCGCCCGCGCTCATCGGGAAGGTGGCCGAGCTCGCCCGGGGTGGCGGTCGACCCCACCGGTACGGGCTGGTCGTCGACGTGCGCTCGGGAGTGTTCATCGAGGATCTCGGCGCGGCCCTGGCGGACCTCCGGACGAGCGGGGCCCGCACCCGGGTCCTCTTCCTCGACGCATCGGACGACGCGCTGGTCCGCCGGTTCGAGGCCACCCGCCGTCGCCATCCCCTTGCGGTCACGGACCGCGTGCACGAAGGCATCCAGAAGGAGCGAGCATTGCTCGGCGAGCTCAAGGGCAGCGCCGACGTGGTGCTCGACACCTCCCAGCTGAACGTGCACGAGCTGCGCGACCGGCTCGTCGACATCTTCAGCGAGGAGCTGTCGAACCAGTCGTTGCAGGTCAGCATCGTGAGCTTCGGGTACAAGCACGGGCTGCCCCTCGACGTTGACCTCGTGTTCGACTGCCGATTCCTGCCGAACCCGCACTGGATCGAGGAGCTGCGCCCGCTCGACGGTCGCGATGCCGCCGTGCGCGACTACGTGCTCGGCCAGGCGGACACGCAGGCGTTCCTCGAAGAGCTGGGCCGGTTGTTCGAGCTCACGCTGCCCGCGTACGAGCGGGAAGGGAAGTCCTACCTTTCGATCGCGGTCGGGTGCACCGGCGGCCGTCACCGCAGCGTCGCGATCGCGGAGGCACTCGGCGAGATCCTCGTCGATCTCGGATCGGAGCCGACGGTCCGGCACCGGGACGTCGAACGTGTCTGAGCTCACCCGGGGCGGACCCCGGGTCGTCGCGCTCGGTGGTGGTCACGGCCTGGCGATGACGCTGCGCGGCGTCCGCGCGGTACGCGGGCGAGATCACCGCGGTCGTCAGCGTCGCGGACGACGGTGGCTCGACCGGGCGCCTCCGACGGGATTTCGGGGTCCCGGCGCCGGGCGACCTGCGTCGGTGTCTCGTCGCGCTCGCCGGAGATGCGCCGGTGTGGTCCGAGGCATTCGAGTACCGCTTCGCGGCGGGCGACCTCGACGGCCACGCGCTCGGGAACCTGATGATCGTCGGGCTCACCGAGACCCTCGGCGACTTCTGCCGGGCGCTCGACGCGGCCGGGCGGCTGCTCGACGCGGTGGGCCGGGTCCTGCCGGCCACCACCGATCCCGTCGTGCTCAAGGCCGACATCGAGGGTGAGGCCGTGGAGGGCCAGGTCGCGGTGCAGAACTCGGCCGGCCGGATCCTCCGGGTCGGGCTGATCCCGAGCGACGCGCCCGCCTGCGTGGACGCCATCACGGCCATCCGCGAGGCCGACCAGATCGTGCTGGCGCCCGGATCGCTCTACACCAGCCTGTTGCCGGTGATCTGCGTGCCCGAGATCCAGCAGGCCCTGGCCGCGGCGCCCGGCGGCGTGGTGCAGGTGTGCAATCTGCGCCCCCAGGTGCCCGAGACCAACGGCCTCGACGGTGCGGACCATCTGCGGGCGGTGCTGGGCCACGGGGGCCGGGTGGATCGGTTCCTCTACCAGTCCGACGGGCTCCTGGCCGCCGACGATCCGGCGATCCGGGCGCTCGGGGTCGAGCCCGTGGCCGCCGCGGTCGCGCGACCCGACGGCCTGGCGCACGATCCTCTACAACTGGCGGAAGCCCTGCAGGCTCTGCTGTAGTCCAAAGGCAGGCAGGTGAGG
This sequence comes from uncultured Acidimicrobiia bacterium, assembly GCA_963770095.1. GTDB lineage: Bacteria > Actinomycetota > Acidimicrobiia > IMCC26256 > JAENVU01 > Chersky-806. The sequence goes on along the minus strand of CAVYOO010000002.1, from coordinate 147,000 downwards.
GTCCCTTGATCGACACGGAGGCGTCATGACGGTACGGGTGGGAATCAATGGCTTCGGCCGCATCGGCCGGTCCTTCACCCGGGCGCTGCTCGCCCGCGGCGAGTCCGCCGGGGTGGAGCTGGTTGCGGTGAACGATCCCTTCGGGGACTCGCACACCATGGCGTTCCTCCTGAAGCACGACTCCGTGGGTGGCGTCCTGCCCAACGAGGTCAAGGAGACCGGTACCGGCTTCTCGATCGACGGCAAGGACATCAAGAAGCTCGAGGAGCGCGACACCGACAAGATCCCGTGGGGCGACGAACGACGTCGACATCGTCATCGAATCCACCGGACTCTTCACCGCCCGCGAGAAGGCGGCCGGCCACCTGGTCGGTGGGGCGAAGCGGGTTGTCATCTCGGCGCCGAGTGGCGACGCCGACGCGATGATCTGCATGGGCGTGAACGACGGTGCCTTCGATCCCGAGGCCCACACCGTCGTGTCCAACGCGTCGTGCACCACGAACTGCCTGGCCCCCATGGCGAAGGTGCTGAACGACGCGTTCGGCATCGAGCAGGGCTTCATCACCACGGTGCACGCCTACACGACCGACCAGCAGCTCCAGGACCAGGCGACGGCGACCCGCAGCGGCAAGCCGGACCTCCGGCGCATGCGCGCGGCGGCGCTTTCGATCATCCCGAGCAGCACCGGTGCGGCGCGGGCGATCGGGGTCGTGCTGCCCGAGCTCAAGGGCAAGCTGGACGGCACCTCGCTCCGGGTACCGACGCCGGTCGGCTCGATCACGGACCTGGTGGCGAATCTCGGCCGGGAGGTCTCGATCGAGGAGATCAACGCCGCGTTCGCCGAGGCCGCCGCCGCGCCGAGCACCCGCGGGGTGCTGGAGTACAGCGACGAGCCGCTGGTGTCGGCGGACATCGTCGGCAACCCGTCGTCGTGCGTCTACTCGGCGCTCGACACGATGGCGAACGGCAAGTTCGTCAAGGTCCTCGGTTGGTACGACAACGAGTGGGGCTACTCGAACCGGCTGATCGACCTCGTCGGCTTCATCGGCGACCGCTGATCCGGGAAGCCCGCCGAACCCGTTCATGACCATCGACCTGCCGCGCCTCGAGGACCTCCCCAAGCTGCACGGCTCCCGCGTGCTCCTCCGCGGCGGACTTCAACGTCCCGCTGCGCGACGGCCGGGTCGAGGACGACCTGCGCATCGCGACCGTCCTTCCGACGCTGCAGTGGCTGCACGAGCACGGCGCGGCCGTTGTGGCGTGCGGCCACCTCGGTCGGCCGAAGGGCAAGGTCGACATGACCTTCTCGATGGCGCCGGTCGCGGCAGCGTCTCGGCGAGCTGCTCGGACGCGAGGTGGCCCTGGCTCCGCAGGTGGTGGGCGCGACCGCGGCGTCGATGGCAGCCAGCCTCGACGCCGGCGACGTCATGCTGCTCGAGAACCTCCGCTTCGAACCCGGGGAGACCGACAACAGCCCGGCGCTGTCGGTCGGGTTGTGCCAGATGGTGGACGCGTACGTGAACGAGGCCTTCGGCGCGTCGCACCGGGCGCACGCCTCGATCGTCGGGCCACCCGCGATCCTGCCGAGTGCCGGTGGGCGCCTCCTGTTTCGCGAGGTGGAGGTTCTCTCGGCGCTGCTCCACGACCCGAAGCAGCCGTTTGTCGGCGTGCTCGGCGGCGCCAAGGTCAGTGACAAGCTCGGAGTGATCGGCGCACTGCTCGAACGCTGCGAGACGATCCTGATCGGGGGCGCGATGGCGTTCACGTTCCTCGCCGCCCAGGGCCACGACGTCGGCGACTCGCTGCTGGAGCCGGAGTGGATCCCGGATTGCAGGCAGCTGCTCGAGACGGGACGGGTCAAGGTCCCCGTGGACGTCGTGATCGCCCAGGACATCAGTGTCGACGCGCAGACGCGGATCGTCGGTGCGGCGCGGATCCCCGCCGGTTGGAAGGGGCTGGACATCGGTCCCGAGACCGCGGCGATCTTCTCCGACGAGATCAGCGGAGCCGCGAACGTGCTGTGGAACGGGCCGATGGGCGTCTTCGAGCTCGCTCCCTTCGCGGCCGGGACGATGGCGATCGCGGAAGCGGTCGCAGACTGCCACGGGTTCACCGTCGTCGGCGGTGGCGACAGTGCGGCGGCGGTCCGCCAGTTCGGGCTGGCCGATCGAGTCGACCATGTGAGCACCGGGGGCGGCGCGTCACTCGAGCTCATCGAGCGGGGAGACCTCCCCGGGCTCGCCGCGCTTCGCAGAGGAATGAGGAAATGATGCCCGACCGCAAGCCGATCATCGTGGGCAACTGGAAGATGCACCATGATCACTTCACCGCGATCCAGTACACGCAGAAGCTCTCGTACGCGCTCGACAAGAAGGACTACGAGCGGGTCGACGTGGTGCTGTGCCCGCCGTTCACGGACCTCCGCTCGGTGCAGACCACGCTCGAGGCGGACCGCATCCCGATCGCCCTCGGCGCCCAGAACTGCTTCTGGGAGAAGGAAGGCGCGTTCACGGGCGAGGTCAGCCCGCAGATGCTCGCCAAGCTCAACGTGAAGTACGTGATCGTGGGCCACTCGGAGCGGCGGGAGATCTTCGGCGAGACCGACGAGGGCGTGAACCGCAAGGTCCGCGCCGTGCTCCAGAACGAGATGACGCCGATCGTGTGCGTGGGTGAGACGCTCGAGGAACGTGAAGCCGGCGCGACCGAGGGAAAGGTGCTCGGCCAGGTCGCCACCGCGTTCGCGGGTGTCTCCAAGGAGAAGGTCGGGGGCTGCGTCGTGGCCTACGAGCCGATCTGGGCGATCGGCACCGGGCGCAACGCGACTCCCGAAGACGCGGAGGCGACGATCGCGGTCATCCGGGGGGCGGTCGTGGAGGCGGCGGGGGCCGCCGCGGGTGAGACGGTCCGCATCCAGTACGGGGGCAGCGTGAAGCCCGGGAACATCGCCGAGCTGATGGCCCGGCCCGGGATCGACGGCGCCCTGGTGGGCGGCGCGTCCCTCGACCCGGACGATTTTGCGCGGATCATCCGCTTTTCCGCCTGAGCGGCCGATAGCCGGACGCGCTTGGGGTTCAGGTGGACACCGATCCGACCGAAACTCTCTGTTAGCGTTCCTGCCGTCTTGAAGGGGGCGTAGAACACGTGCTGAATGCCGTCGTACTGATCTTGCACATCGCGGTGTCTCGACGGTGATCGTCCTCATCCTGCTCCACGCCGGGCGGGGTGGTGGCCTCTCGGACATGTTCGGGGGCGGATCGCTCGGCGGCTCGATGGCCGGATCCACGGTGGTCGAACGGAACCTCGACCGCATCACGGTGATCGTGGCGGTCGTCTTCACATTCACGACAATCTTGCTCGGGCTACGCGTTGGTTGACGCCGACACCCGGCAGGCCGCTGAACGAGCCGGGGAGGTCTCGAGCGTGAACCGATCGAAGCGTTCACTTACCGCTGTTGCACTGATCGCGGTGCTGGCACTTGTGCTGGCCGGTGCGGCGGGAGCGACAGCAAGACCAGCGACAAGACGTCGGGCACGACGAAGGCTTCGGGCACCACGGACGCCGGGCCGGGCACGGTGACCTTCGGCGCCGAGCAGGACGCAACGTGCGCGGACTGGATCGACCAGTGCGGAGGCTCCGCCTGGGGGGTCTACATGATGGCGGCCCAGACGATGCCCCGCGTGTTCGACTACGCGATGCAGGACGGGGTCTGGACCGAAGTGCCCAACCCCGCGATGGCCGGCATGCCGGTCGCGACGACGGTCAACGGGAAGCAGGTCGTGACCTACACGATCAGCCCCGCGGCCGTGTGGTCGGACGGTGAGCCGATCACCTCGAACGACTTCAAGTACACGTGGGACCAGATCGTCAACGGCAAGAACATCTACGACCCGACCGGCTACGACCTCATCGAGAGCATCGACACCACGAACCCGAAGGTCGCGGTCGCCACGTTCAAGGAGAACTACGCGTCCTGGACCGCACTGTTCGCTGCGGACTACGGCATCTTCCCCTCGCACATCCTGGAGGGGAAGGACCGGGACAAGCTGATGAAGAACGGGTACTCGTGGTCCGGCGGGCCTTGGATCATGAACTGGGACAAGGGTGTGAGCGTGACCCTCACACCGAACCCGATGTGGTACGGCACCAAGCCGACCATCAAGAAGGTGATCTTCAAGATCCTGGCGGACACTGCCGCCGAGTTCCAGGCCTACAAGTCGGGTGAGGTCTCGGCGATCTACCCGCAGCCCGAGCCGTCGGCCATCGCCGCGATCAAGGGTGGCGTCGAGGGTGGAGAGTCGCTGTACACCGCGGACACGGGCAACGTGGAAGCGCTGTGGATCAACAACAACAAGGCCCCGTTCAAATCGGTCGCGGTGCGCCAGGCCGTGGCCTACTCGATCGACCGCGACGCCATCGTCACCCGGCTGTTCGGAGACCTGGGCGTGACCAAGGCGGTCCAGAGCCTGAACCCGCCGATCGTGTCCAAGTACGCCGACAACCAGGCGTACGCGGGGTACACGCTCAACCTCGGCAAGGTGAACAGCACCATGCAGGCCGATGGTTGGACGAAGAAGAACGGGTATTGGACCAAGAACGGGAAGACGGCGGCCTTCACCATCAAGACGACGGCCGGCAACAAGCGCCGCGAGCTCACCGAGCAGATCCTGCAGGAGCAGCTGAAGGCGGGCGGCTTCAAGCTCACGATCAAGAATCCGAGCGCGGACGACCTGTTCGGCAAGGTCCTCCCGGCGGGTGACTACCAGATGTCCCTGTACGCGCAGACCGCGACCAGCCTGAACCCGGGGCTCTGCACGATCGCATGCTCGTCCAACATCCCGTCGAAGAAGAACGACTTCGGCGGCCAGAACTGGCAGTGGATCAACGTTCCCGACGCTGGACCCGCTGCTGCAGACGGTCGACACGAGCATCGTGCAGAGCGAGCGGATCACGGCGTCGAAGCAGGCGGACCAGATCATGGCGCAGGAGCAGGTCAGCCTGCCGCTCGACCCGCTCCCGAACATCGCGCTCTGGAGCAAGAAGCTCACTGGTCCCATCGGTGACAACCCACTGCAGTCCATGTTCTGGAACATGCACCTCTGGACCCTGACGAACTAGCAACCGGACCGGTATCGAGATGGCGTGGCTTCCGGGCTCGGCGCACGACTGGCCGAGCCCGGGTCACATTCGGGGCGAGGACGAGCTGCGTTGCTGACGTACATCTCCCGCCGGACGCTGTACTCGATCCCGGTGATCCTGCTCGCGTCGTTCCTGCTGTTCTGGTTCGTCCGCGAAACCTTCGACCCGTGCATCCGGGCGCGCACGAGCAAGGACGTCACGGCGGTGTCGCGGTGTCGCGAGAGCTTCAATCTCGACGATCCGGTCCCGGTCCAGTACGGGCATTGGCTCGGCAATGCGGTGCAGGGGGACTTCGGGCAGAGCGAGCGCACCAACGATTCCGTGAAGAGCATGATCCAGCGGGCGATGTGGTTCACGGTGCAGCTGATCTTCTGGGGGATCCTCGTCTCCGCGATCCTTTCGATCGTGTTGGGTGTCTACTCGGCGATCCGCCAGTACTCCATCGGTGACTACACGTTCACCGCGCTCGCGTTCATCGGGCTGGCGATGCCGCCGTTCTGGTTCGGGCTCCTCGCGATCCAGTTCCTCGCGGTCGGGCCCAAGACCTGGTTCAACCTCGACGAACCCTGGCTCTACTTCGTCGGCCTGCACGGCAACGGCCAGACCGGCATCAACCTCGACTACGCCCGCCATCTCGTGCTGCCGGTCATGACGCTGACGGTGCAGATCATCGCCGAATGGAGCCGGTTCCAACGGGCGTCGATGCTCGACGTGATGTCCGCCGACTACATCCGGACCGCGCTGGGCGAAGGGCGTGCCGCGGCGCAAGGTCGTCGTGAAGCACGGGCTGCGCAACGCGCTGGTCCCGCTGGTGACCGTCATGGCACTCGACATCGGTGCGCTGTTCGGTGGGCTGATCATCACCGAGCAGATCTTCTCGATCCCGGGGATGGGCCGGCTGTTCATCGATGCGCTGACCGCCGGTGACGCACCGGTCCTCGTCGCCTGGATGATCGTGACGGCGATCTTCATCGTCGCGTTCAACCTCGTCGCCGATGTGCTCTACGGAGTGCTCGACCCGCGGATCCGGCTGACATGAACCTCGAGAACGAGTACGTACCGACCGGCGTCGGCCCGTCGGGGTTCATCCCGTCGTCCGGCGGTGAGTTCGAGAGTGCGAGCCACGCCGAGCCGAAGATCCATTCGCAGTGGTCGCTGTTCCGGCGCCGGTTCTTCCGCCACAAGGTGGCCATCTTCTCGATCTTCGTCCTGCTGTTCCTGGTCGTCGTGTGCTTCGGGGCCAACTTCTTCGCCCCGTACAAGTACACCGACCAGGATCTGCTGCTGGGTCCGGTGTCGCCGAACGGCACCTACCTCCTGGGCACCGACGAGCTCGGCCGGGACCAGCTGAGCCGGCTCCTCTACGCCGGCCAGATCTCCCTGAAGATCGGTTTCGCGGTGGCGGTCATCTCGACCGCGCTGGGCACCGCGGTCGGTGCGCTCGCCGGCTACTACGGCAAGGCGACCGACCAGCTGCTGATGCGCATCACGGACCTGTTCCTCATCATCCCCGCGATCGCCATCCTCGCGATGGCCTTGGAGCTCTGGGGTCACTCGGACCAGGTGATCATCCTGGTGCTCGCCGGGCTCTTCTGGATGTACGTCGCGCGCGTCGTGCGCGGCGACGTGCTGTCCCTGAAGGAGAAGGAGTTCGTCGAAGCCGCCCGCGCCTGCGGGTGCCTCGCCGACGCGGATCATCGTGCGCCACATCATTCCGAACATCATCGGGCCGATCATGGTGAACGTGACGCTCGGTGTCGCGGCGGCGATCATCGCCGAGTCGACGTTGTCGTTCCTGGGCTTCGGGGTGCAGCCACCGCAGGCATCGTGGGGGAGCATGCTCGCCACCGCCGAGGGTTACGTCGGCACGAAGTACTCGTATCTGATCTACGCGCCCGGGATGGCGATCCTGATCACCGTGCTGGCGGTCAACTTCATCGGTGACGGGCTGCGCGACGCATTCGACCCGCAGTCGGAGAAGAACTAATGGTGGACCAGCCGGCTGACGCGCTCGAACCGGTCGATCTCGTGGCGGAGGAATCCGCGCCCGCGCCGGATGGGGATCCGCGCGCCCCGTTGCTCTCGGTACGGGATCTGTGCGTCGAGTTCAAGACCGACGACGGGATGTTGCGGGCCGTCGACAACGTCTCGTTCGACGTCCACCACAACGAGACGTTGGGCATCGTGGGGGAGTCCGGGTCGGGAAAGAGCGTCACGTCGATGGCGATCCTCGGGCTGCTGCCGAAGTCGGCGACGATCACCGGTGACGTGCGGTTCCGCGGTGAGCCGATCCTCGCGCTGCCGGAGAAGCAGCTCGAGAAGCTGCGGGGCTCCAAGATCGCCATGGTGTTCCAGGACGCGCTCGCCGCGCTGAACCCGGTGCAGAAGGTCGGCAACCAGATCGGCGAGGCGATCGCCGTGCACCAGAACCTGAGCTCGTCGGATCTCCGGGCCCGGGTGATCGAGCTCCTCGAGGTGGTCGGGATCCCGAACCCGGAGTCGCGCGTGGATCAGTACCCGCACGAGTACTCCGGCGGCATGCGCCAGCGGGCGATGATCGCGATGGCAATCTCGAACGACCCGGACCTGCTGATCGCGGACGAACCGACGACGGCGCTCGACGTCACGATCCAGGCCCAGGTGCTCGACGTGCTGAAGCGCATCCAGGACCGCACGGAGTCCTCCGTCATGCTGATCACGCACGACCTCGGTGTCGTTGCCGGGGTCGCGGATCGTGTGCTCGTGATGTACGGCGGCCGCCAGGTCGAGCGGGGCACCGTCGACCAGATCTTCTACGAGCCGCGGCACCCGTACGCGAAGGGGTTGCTGGCGTCCCTGCCGCGCCTGGACCGCCGGTCGGACAAGACGAACCGGCTGCACCGGATCAAGGGCCAGCCACCGTCGCTCATCTTCCTGCCGCCCGGGTGTGCGTTCCACCCGCGCTGCCCGATCGCCGAGGTGCCCGGGCGCTGCGACACGGAGCGGCCGGAGCTGCGGATGGTCGGGCCCGACCACTGGTCCGCGTGCCACTTCGCCGAGCAGTTGGCGCAGGACCCCGCGGTCGCACTCGGAGACTCGGAGGTCACGCCATGACGTCGGTGGCTTCGGACCCGTCAGTGCCGCAGCCGGGCCCGCAGCCGCCGGTGCTCGAGGTGCACGACCTGGTGAAGAACTTCCCGGTGCGCGCCGGGCTGTTCCGCCAGAAGGTCGCCGACGTGCAGGCGGTGTCGGGCGTGAGCTTCACCGTCATGCAGGCCGAGACGCTGGGGTTGGTGGGGGAGTCGGGCTGCGGGAAGTCCACGACCGGGCGTTGCGTCCTGCGCCTGTTGGACCCGACGTCGGGGACGGTGCGCTTCAACGGGATCGACGTGCTGGCGGCGTCCGGAACGGACCTGCGGACGATGCGGGCGAAGATGCAGATCGTCTTCCAGGATCCGTACGCGTCGCTGAACCCGCGAATGACCGTCCAGTCGATCATCTCCGAGCCGATGCGGATCCACGGGACGTGGAGAGAGCACGGTCAGGACCGGGTCAAGGACCTGATGGCGACGGTCGGCCTGAACCCCGAGCACGCGAACCGGTTCCCGCACGAGTTCTCCGGCGGTCAGCGCCAACGCATCGGGATCGCACGCGCACTCGCGCTGGACCCGGATCTGGTGGTGCTCGACGAGCCGGTGTCCGCGCTGGACGTGTCGATCCAGGCCGGGGTGGTGAACCTGCTCGAGGATCTGCAGGAGCGGTTGCAGCTGGCGTACGTGTTCATCGCGCACGACACCATCGCCGAGTACACCGGCTCCTGCGACGACTCGGACTTGCCCTTCAGGGTGGTAGGTGAGGTTCACGCCGAGCTCGACTTCGATCGCCTGCTTGTCGTCGGCCTCCGCGCCTGCAAGCACAGTGACGATGTTCTTGAGTTGAGCGACGAGAGCCCTGATCTCAGCCTTGGTTCATTGCGGCCGGTCGGGTTGCGTTCGATCCATTTGCGCTCGCGTTCGATTCGGCAGTCACGTTGCGGCGACGGTGAGATGGACATCATGTTCGAGGAGCTCTCGGTACCGGGCCAGGTTCTCGGTTGCCTACGGGAACGAACGGCCTTAGCGCCGGTGTCCGAGTCTGCGAGAGGTTCTCGGGGCCGATGGGTCGGGACCTTCGGCTCTACCGCCGCGGTGGCGCGAGCGGTTGGCTTTGCGCATCGCCACTATGGGTGGAGGGTGTCGGATGCTCAATCGCAGGTCGCTCGTCGTGGCCGTGCTCGCGGCGGCTGTAGCGCTGGGTGGATGTGCGTATGTGACGGGCGCGACTCGATCGTCGACCGGAGAGCAGGCCAACTTCGGTGTGAGCAGTGGTCCGTCGATCAGCGCGACCGGTCGCCTCACCGCGTTCGATTCCGAGGCGAGCAATCTCGTGCCGGGAGACGAGAACGGGTTCAGCGACGCCTTCGTGCGTGACCTGGCGTCAGGGAGCACCGAACGGGTAAGCGTCGCGTCCAACGGCACCGAGGCGAACGGTCCGAGCCGGTTTCCGAAGATCAGTCGTGATGGACGCTTCGTTGTGTTCAAGTCGGACGCGACGAATCTCGTGCCCGACGACACCAATGGCGTGACCGATGTGTTCGTCCACGATCGGGTCGCGCACACGACTGTGCGGGTGAGTGTGGCGAGCGACGGCACGCAGGCGAACGAGGTGTCATCGCTCTACGCGTCACCGAACATCGACGGCGACGGACGCGTCGTCGTCTTCGCCTCGCTCGCGTCGAACCTCGTCGCCGGCGACACGAATGGGACTGCGGACACCTTTACCCATGATCTGAGCACCGGTCGCACCGAGCTCGTCGACGTGGCCTCCGACGGCACCCACGGCAACGATTGGGCCGGTGGGAACTCGTCGCTCAGCAATGACGGTCGCTACATCGCGTTCGACTCGGCGAGCAGCAATCTCGTTCCGGGTGACATCGGTTCGCCGTCACCGGACGGGGCGTGCTCGGCGGCCGGCTTCTGCAGCGGCGTGTTCGTCCACGATCGGTTGACCGGTCGCACCGAGCGTGTCGATGTCGCGTCCGACGGCACCCCCGCGAACGACAACGTCTTGGATCTCGGGACGTGGGTCAGCGGCAATGGCCGGTGGGTGACCTTCCGGTCCTTCGCCTCCAACCTCGTGCCCGGCGACACGAACGGCACGACAGACGTCTTCGTCCACGACCGTCGTACCGGCCGGACCGAACGGGTCAGCGTGGGATCCGGCGGCGAGGAAGCCCATGGAGAGCAGGACCTTCAGGTCGCCGACGCCTCCATCAGTGACAGCGGTCGGTTCGTCCTGTTCGACTCATTCGCGTACGACCTCGTGCCCGGTGACACGAACGGCTCCGAGGACGTCTTCGTTCACGATCGGCGTACCGGCCGCACGAAGCGAGTCAGCGTCGCATCCGACGGCTCGCAGGGTGACTCGGCGAACGGCAACAGCCAGATCAGTGGCGACGGTCGCTACGCCGCCTACGGAACGGTCTCGTCGAACATCGTCCCGAACGACACGAACTCCACCTACGACATCGCGGTCGGGTTCGTCAGCCGGCCCGACGTCGACAGGATCAGGCCGGACCGGCTCAGACGCGGTATCCGCCGGGGGACCGTCGTCGTGCGGGGCGCATGGTTCATGCCCGATGCGCGGTTGTCGCTTGGTGCAGGCATCCGGGTCCACAACGTACGCGTCCTCGCTGGATCACTGCTCGTCGCGACCGTCGACGTCGCGACCGACGCGCCCGAAGGTGCCCATGACGCCATCGTCACCAACCCCGGGTCCGGCCCCGGCGCCCTTGCAGGTGCGGCCGGCCGATGCTCGGCGTGCCTGACCGTTCAGTGATAGAGCGATCCTCGTTCTGACCCATCCAACCGCTGAGGACAGTGGGGGGTCTGCGTCGCGATCGAGCGCGCTCCGAGACCGCTCCAACCGGGGATCGCAGTCCGCCAAGGTGCGCGCTCCGCTTCGTCCCCGAGTGTCGCTCCAACCGGAGTGCCGGGACACCTGTGCCCGTCGTTCTGTGCGCTCTTGGACGTTGGCATCACGCGCGCCGAGCGGGCATCATGCATATGCGGTGAACGTCTCGAAGGGTCGATGAAGTTGCGGCGTGCGATCGGTGTGCTCCTGGCAGTTGTGTTGGCCTTGGTCTTCTCGACCACACGAGCTGATGCGACCCGCTCACAGCCCGCACCGCCTACAGCGCTTGTTGACACGCTCGCGGGTGCGCAGCCGACGGACGTGTTCGGCTTTGGGGCGTCAGGGGGCGCGCAAGAGGGTTACAGCATCGGCTACGACAACCAGCTCGCGTTCGAGATCTCGTTGACGCGGCCAATGGTGATCACCGAGATTGGTGGCTTCGTCAACTGCTCGATCTTCGGCGGATGTTCGGCACCTGCGTTCGCTGTCGACGTGCGGGCGTCGATCGGAGGCGTTCCCAGCGGAGCGGTGCTCGGTTCCTTTGTCTTGAGTGACGACGGCGATCCTGAGAGCACCAGCTTCGAAACGGCGTCGCCTCGTCTCGTGCTCTCACCCGGCGCATACTTCGTGCTGTTGCGGATGCGCGAAGCCGGACTCGCCGAGGGCTCTCTTCTGGGCAACGTCTATCCCAACTCGTGCTGCATCGATCCGAGCTACCACGCGGGATTCCCGCCGGCGTTCGGCGCCTTCGATGCCGGTGTGTACACCCCATTCGCGGATTCGCGAGTCGGCGGGGCCGTACGCGTCCTCGCCCGGCCGATCCCCTTGAACCCGTCCGACTGCAAAGACCACGACTGGCGCTTGTACGCGGATCACCACGGTGACTCCTTTGGGCACCAAGGTCCTCTGCGTGATTCTTGCCAGTCACCAGGACCATGGTTGATTCGCCGTTGCACGCAGCGTACGGACCACCACGCAGATGAATTGGCGAGCTCTCGCGGGGGGCCAGACACGGTGTGGAAGAACCAGCGCAGGTGACCATTCGAGCCATCGCCGGGGGATGTCTAGCTCCGCAGGAGTAGTTCACCCCGAAGGACTGGGCCTTGTGCATTGAGGGGTGAACGCCCCTCCGACACCAGCGAGTTGCACCCTTCTGGGGTCGCGCCGACGGGCGAGCGGGTGCGACGATGACGCCGGCTTCGGTCGTGACCTGAACCATGCTCCTATCGTGAAGGGTCTCGGGGTGCGGTCGGGATGGTCCGGGATTGCGGCCACTGTTCAGCGACACGGGTCACGGCGGTGGGAGTTCCAGAGCGCCACCACGCCGACGGTGAGGATGGCGATCATGGCGATCGTCGCCTCGACGGCATCCGATGCGGTCCATGCGACCACGGCGACGGCGACGGCTGCTGCTGCGCTACCCACGATCGCCTTCGTCCAGAGGCGTTGTGTCGCTTCGTTCGAACGTTTCGATCCCATGAGTGCTCCTCGATCTGTACCTGTGTCGGTCTGCATTGTTCCTGTCCGCGTGGCGATTTCGTGACGATGTCGTTGCCAGCCGTTGACGATCGCCGCGGACATCGACGCCCAGGTCTTCGAGCGCGTCGGTTGCGTTCGCGTCACGTCGGGCCCATCGCCGCATGCCGCCCAACCTGTACCTCCAGCTGGCCTCCACACGTGTGTCGCCACGCGCGGCTTCGACGATCGCGGACTGGGTGCGCGGGCCGAGTCGCTCGGTGCACGTGGCCCCCCGGGTCTTCGCCGCTCAGAATGCCAAGCCTCCACTCAACCCGGGTCGTCGACTATCAGGACTGCACGTATCTCCGACACCACGGTCGAGGTGCTCAGGGTGGCGTGAGTCGAACAGGCGCCGAAGATCACTTGCCCGACGTACGTGACCGATAACGAGACCGACGTGGTCTCGACGAGCCGGGGCCAGGAGTTGTACGACCACCTCACCTGCCCGAAGACCTTTCGCAGATTCCTCCGAGCTGAGGGCGCGGAAGGCCACTACGAAGGCATGGCGCAGATCGGGTTCTCGACCGCGGCGTTCGATTGGCTGGACGAGACGCTCGGCCAACCGGCGTTCCTCGGAGAGATCGCGCGCCGACCGCCCGGCCGAAGACGGTCGTCATGTGGTCCGGCGAGCGCTGAGGAAGGCCCGTCGGCTATCAGGACCGTGCGTTCCTCCGACACGGACGAACCGGGCCGCCCCGGTACTCCCTCAAACGCAGTTCCGAAGTGGTCGATGTGTTGGGTGCGGCGAAGACTCACCCTGGATCTCGATCGCTGGTCGAGTTGATAGCCGACTTGTCCTGCGCGGTTCGGCCGGGAACGAACCCGCCGCAGCGCCGGAGCTCGACCTTCGTCACGTAGTGGGGAGCCGTGGACCGATCAGATGCGGATGACGTCAACGATCCCATCGAGGGCGCGGAAATCGTCGGGGTTGCGGGTGTACAGCGGGAGCTCTTCTGCCAAGGCAGTCGCTGCGATGAGCAGGTCGACGGCGCGTGCTCCTCTCGGCTTGCGTCCTGCGGCAGCGATCGCGGCAAAGACGCGTCCATAGGCGCGGCTGGCTTCTGTGTTGAATGGCAGCGGATCGAACGCCGCCTCCGTCCGCTGCAGCCGATCCTGGCGCCGGCTCCGTTCCGCTGGATCGGTCGTCGCGTGAGGCCCGGCCGTGAGCTCGGCCATAGTGATCGCGCTGATCGCGACTTCGGAAGGAAGTTCGTCAGCGGAGATGCGTTCGAGGTCGATCACCACGCTGGTGTCGAGGAGTCCTCGCTCGGGCCGAGGACGGTCAGCCACGAGGTTCGATGTCCTGGCCCACCAGATCATCGAGGTCGCGTCGGAACCGGTCTGCGTCGATCGCTGGGGCTGCGCTGAAGGTGTCGATCACCGCAGCGGCGCTGATGAAGCGCCGACGACGCAAGGGCGTGAGCTCGCCGACGGGCTCACCATTGCTCGTGATCGTGAACGTCTCCCCGTTGCTGAGGGAGCGCATGATCCGTCCGCTTTCGTTGCGGAGCTCTCGCTGACTGATCTCGGTGGCCATGACCGAACTGTAGCACGGCGTGCGACGCCCTGGGCGGCTTCATATGGCCGCCGTCGTGAGTTCGCCTCGCAGCGCCGCCCGTCGGCTGTCAGGACCGCGCGATCCTCCGACACCAGGGCCACGTTCGCTTCGCGTCTGGCCATCGGGGGAGAAGAGGCCCCCATTGTCAGCCGCGGGATTGCGCGACTGGGACCGCTTCTTCGTGCAAGACGTCCGGTGCGAGGTCAGCCCCGTTCGGCCAGACGACAGTCCCTATCTCCGCGTCGACGTGGACCTTCGCGAAGATCGCCGGGTCGCGAAGTGCTTCGAACACCGGCCCGACCGGCCCGCTGAACTTTGCCGCGAAGATCGACCTCGCCGACGAGGCCGTCAGCGAAGGTGAGGCGTAGCCGGTACTCGCCGAGGTACTCGACCGCCAGGATGTCGTAGGGCGCACTCATGGGGGTGGGTCAATTGGGAGTGAGCGGCAACTCGGCTCGTGCCCGCTCCCAGTCCGCCTGGAGCTCGTAGCGATGCAGCTCAGCCCACTCGCGCCCCAAGATGAGGGCCCGACGGGGGAGACTGCCATCGAGCCCTCATGCGGATCCAAGCGGAGCTCCTCTTGCACGACGCGAACAATCTCATCAAGCGGATCAAGCGCATCGGGGTTCGGGTTCCGCTGCTTCGCAAACTCGTTGCGTCGGGTGGTGTCGCCGATCAGCCACGGCCGCCGTCGGCCGAGCCCGCAGCGGTCCCGCTCGCACTCATGATCCTGGTCGTCGCGAGCGGTGAGCTGTCGCTATTGACGAACCGGATGTGCATGAGGCCGTGACGATGGCCCGATGTGTCGAGCCAGTTGGGCGAACCCGGATCGTCGTGAGCGACGAGCACCCGCACGACGTCGCCGTCGATGTCGGCGTCGCGGTTGTTCAACGACACCGACCGCCGCGGGTCGAGGCACTCGGCCCAGATGTTCGCCAGCTGCACGTTCCAGTACGTGCACTCAGGGAGTCTGATCGTGATCTCGAGCAACTCGTCCGGCCCGAGTGTCCAGTAGCCGCTCTGGGAGAGGATGTTCGGATCTCCGCCGATGACGCGCTGCTGGTTGGGGTCGGCCAGCTGGAACGAGTTCGGCTGCTCGAACCACGGCGAGACCCACTCCTTGAACCAGGCGCCTGCGCCCGCCGCGAAGAGGCCGGCCATCGCGAGGCGTTTCCCGACGGATCGCGGGTCGAGCGGTGGTGCGGTCTCGTCGACTTGCAGGCACTGGATCTCGAGGTCCATCCACTGCTCGGTCGGGTCGGCGCGGGTTTGGCGAACGAGCAGCAGGTTGGTGTCGGCTTCGAACGGCAACCAGTTCTGCCCCTGCTGTCGTTGGCTCGCGATGAGCTCGAATCGCCCCTCGCCGTCGGTGGCGAGGTCGTGACCTTGGATGTGGGCGCCGCCTCCGGTCGTGGTGTCGGTGCGCGAGAAGTTCTGGTTCTGAGCGGCGAACGACAGGTAGGACAGCTCCGTCAATCGTCCTCTGATCACGTAGTCGAGATCGGCGTCGACAGGTGTGCCGAGGTAGCGGTTGTCGGGGTTGTCCATGCCGAAGCCGTTCGACAGGACCTGGAACCCCGGGTGGCGGGGCGACGTCAGGCCGAGCTGCGACTGCACGCCGACCGACAACAGCCGAGCGAGGTAGCGGAGCCCTTCGGCGCGGTCGAGATCGTCCAGATCGACCCCGGGCCACCGAAGCACGTCCTCGGCGCCGCAGACGCACTCGGTGAACTGCGCCCACAGTGCGATCGACTCGCCTTCATCCATCCCGTTCAACACCCCTGTTGCGCACGTGCGGACCTCTCACCCACCCCCTGGAGGTGCGAACAACCTAGCCAGGCGAGCTATACCGTGCGCCCATGCCGACCGATACCGATCGCGCCCCGACGTCCTGGCGACCGAGGACCAGTCCGAGGTCGAGTCGGAGGCCGCTCGTGTCGTCGAACAGCTCGGAAAGCGCACGCGGCACGAGGTCGCCGAACTGCTGGGCCCGAGTGCGGGCTCGGCGTCGTCGGGGCGTCGTCGATCAGCGGCCAGAGAGCTGCTGATCTGCACAGCGATGCAATCGGTGAACAGCGATCCGTCGCGGCCGCGGATCCATTGGAGTCTCTTCCCCGATGCTCGGGCAGGGCTCGACAATCCGGACACGCGTTACCGCTTCGTCCCGGTCGACGCCGCGCACCGCTACGTCATCGAGGGGCGACGTCACAGCTCCACCGACGTCTCGTTCCAGTTGTTCGATGCCTGGCAGGGCGACGGGGTGATCGGCGAGCAGCTTGCCTTCCTCCCGGCCGCCGAGCTGCATGTCGCCGAGGACGGCCGCTTCCGGATCACGCTGGACGCCGAGCCCGCCGGCGCACGGCCGAACCACATCCAGCTCCGGCCCGGTGCAGCCCAGCTGACCGTCCGTGACACCCTCGCCGACTGGTCCTTGGAGCCGATGGCACTGACGGTCGAGCGGCTGGATTCGTCACCGGCGCTCGCTCCGCCCACCTCGACTGCTGAGCTCGTCGATCGAACCCGGTCGCGAGCGCTCCTCCAGGCCCGGTTCTGGCCGCGGATCGTCGAGGCGTTCCGGGGGTTGCCGCCAAACGCCGTCGGTTCGGTGAACCCGACGCCGGGTGGCCTGGCGAAGCAGTCCAGTGCCCCGGGGCGATACGTCGCGGGTGACGACGCCCTATTGATCCGGCTCGGCCACGGGTTGGCCAGCTACGTCGGGATCCAGCTCGGAACGCTCGAGTTCATTTCGGTCGACTACTGGGACCAGATCTCCAGCCTGAATTTGTCCCAACTCGAGTTCGACCCCGACGGGACCTGCATGATCGTCGTGTGTCCCGACGATCCCGGTGTGCCCAACTGGCTCGACCCGGGCGATCACGGCGAGTGCATCCTGTTCATGCGCTGGCAGGGCCTCCCCACGGCCCTGCCGCCCGAACACTGCCCTCGATCGGAGACCGTGCCGATCGACCAGTTGGTGGACCGGATCGCGCACTACGAGGCGACGTCCGATCGTGCGGCCCAGCTCGCCCGTCGTCGAGCAACCGCCACGCGGGTGCCCGGCGCAGAGGCTCCGCCTCCGGCGCGACCCTGAACTGCGGGGGTCGCGGCGGCGACGGCGTGCTCCGTGCGGAGCGTCGCCATAGCGGCGGCCCGCTTCGCCGCCCGATCCTCACTCCCACGCTCTGACAGGTGGGATCATCGTCCCCGTCCCTCCGACGCGAGCGTCGGGCTACACCCACTTCCGACCAGGAGGAGCACGTGCAAGATCTCAACGGCAAGGTTGCCGTAGTCACCGGAGCGGGCAGCGGCATCGGCCTTGCTCTCGCCGCGCGGCTTGCATCAGAAGGGATGCGGGTCGCGCTCGCTGACGTCAACGAGGTCGCCCTTGTCCGCGCCGAAGAGTCCCTGACTGCGGCTGATGCACCACCCGGTTCCACACTCACGCAACGGTGCGACGTGCGTCTCGGAAGCGAGGTCGACGATTTCGCCGACCGCGTCTTTGCGACATGGGGTCAAGTCGATCTGTTGTGCAACAACGCCGGGGTCTTTGTCGGTGGCTTCTTGTGGGAGCGTTCGGAGGCGGATCTCGAGTTTGTCTTGGGCGTGAACCTCTGGGGCATCCTGCACGGGATCCGAGCGTTCGTGCCTCGCATGCTCGCTCAGGACCGCGAAGGTCACATCGTGAACACGTGCTCGGTCGCCGGCTTGCTCGCGAGCCCGGTCTCGGGCCCATACGGGATCTCGAAGTTCGCCGCGCTTGCCGCGACCGAGAGCCTCGCTCTTGATCTCGCCCTCGTCGGTTCGAAGCTCGGAGTCACGGCGCTGTGCCCGGGCATGGTCCGGACCAACCTCGATGCTCAGTCCCTCGAGACCCGCCCGGCAGAGCTCGCCACCACCATGACGGATGATGCGGCGTTCGCCAATGACGCGTTGGGCCAATACCTGGCGGAGGGCATCGACGCGTTTCGGGTTGCCGATCAGGTCGTGGATGCCGTCCGCGCCGAGCGATTTATGGCGCTCACACACCCGCACCACATCGACGCGCTCCGGCAACGAACCGCGCAGCTGGCCGACGGTCTGCTTCCCGACCCAGGCGACTACCGCTAACCCTCGGGCGACCGAGAGATGGCTCTCGCCCTCGTTCCGGCCGGTGGGCTGGACCCGATTGCGTCCTCGCCGGGCCCGGTCAGAACGGTGGCGAGCCGCGATTGGGTGAGGTAGGAAGAAACCGAGGTGCGTGACGTCGCACCGAGATCACACACCCAAGACACTGCGCCCTGATCGTTCACGACGACGGGTCACGGCGCAGCGAGGTTGGGCCATCCATGACGCGCTACTTCGTGACCGGGAGCACAGGATTCATCGGCCGGCATCTCGTCGAGTTGCTGCTGGAACGGGGTGGGACGGTGTACGCCCTCGTGCGCGAGCCGTCGCGCGCGCGACTCGACGCCCTGCGCGAGCGCTGGCACGCGGGCGATCGCGTGATCCCGGTGATCGGGGATCTGGAGGAGCCACTGCTCGGAGTCGGGCGCGACCGCCTTGACGAGCTGTGTGATTCGGTCGATCACCTCTTCCATCTGGCGGCGCTCTACGACCTGAGTGCTCCCGCGCACCGGCTCGAGGCCGCCAACGTCCGGGGGACCTGGCACGCGGTGCAGCTCGCCAATTCGCTGCGGGTCGGGCGCGTGCACCACGTGAGCTCGATCGCCGCGGCCGGTCGCTACCGCGGCGTGTTCGGCGAGGACATGTTCGAGGAGGCCACGGGTCTCGACGACCCGTACTTCCGGACGAAGCACGCGTCGGAGAAGATCGTGCGGACCGAGTGCCGGGTCCCGTGGCGAATCTACCGCCCGGGCGTCGTGGTCGGGCACTCGCAGACGGGCGAGATGGACAAGGTGGACGGCCCGTACTACTTCTTCCCCATCTTGCAGCGACTCGCGGCGGCGCTGCCGAGCACCGTGCCGTTGGTCGGATTCGACAGCGGCGCCGAGTTGAATCTCGTCCCGGTCGACTTCGTCGCCCGGGCGCTGGACCACCTCGCGCATTCCGAGGGTCTCGACGGTCACACCTTCCATCTGGTCGATCCCGAACCGAAGTCCGCCGTGGACGCGATCGATGTGTTCGCGCGAGACCGCGGGCGCGCCGCGCGTCGGCGATGTCGCTCGGAGGCCGCCGCCTCGCCGAGATGCTCGGGGGACCATTCGGCGCGATGCCTCGGGGCATCGCCGGTGCCCTCGCGAACTCGTTGTTCGGGATCCCGCCGCGCCTGGTCCGACTCGTGGACTCACCCACGCGATTCGACTGTCGGCACACCCGAGCTGCCCTGGCGGGAAGCGGCATCGAGGTTCCGCCGCTCGAGTCCTATGCCCCGTTGTTGTGGAACTACTGGGAGAACGAGCTCGACGCCGACCTGCGCTACAGCCCGGCGCTGGCGGACGCGGCCGGCGGTCGTCGGGTGCTGATCACCGGCGCGTCGACGGGCATCGGCCGCGCGGCCGCGCTCAAGCTCGGCGCGGCGGGCGCCCGCGTCATGCTGGTAGCCCGCTCGAGGGATCGGCTCGAACACATCCGCGACCGGATCGAGCGGTCGGGCGGACAGGCCTACGTGTATCCCGCCGACCTCACGCAGCTCGACGAATGCGACACGCTGGCCAAGCGGCTGCTCGACGACCACGGCGGCGTCGACGTGCTCGTGAACAACGCCGGTCGCTCGATCCGTCGCTCCCTCGAAGTCGAGGTCGAGCGCTTCCACGACTACGAGCGAACGATGCAGCTCAACTACTTCGGCGCGTTGAAGCTCACACTCGACCTACTGCCCGGCATGCGCGAACGCGGCGACGGCCACATCGTGAACGTGTCGTCCATCGGCGTGCAGATGGGCGCGCCGCGCTTTTCGGCCTACGTGGCGTCGAAGGCCGCGTTCGACGCCTTCGCGCGCTCGGCGTCGGCCGAGCTGCTCGGCGACGGCGTCTCCATCACCACCATCTACATGCCGCTCGTCCGCACGGCCATGTCGAAGCCGACCCAGCTCTACGATCTCATGCCCGAGCTCACCTCGGCGCAGGCCGCGGCGTGGATCTGCCGCGCCATCGTGCGCCGGCCGCGGCGAATGGCCCTCCCCGGCGCGGTGCTCGCCGAGGCCGCCTACGTCGCCTCGCCCAGCCTGGCCGATGCGTGGGAGGGCGGCCTGTACCGCGCCTCCGAACCGGGGACCGCGGCGGCGCGGCTCGGCGCGCGACCGCGGTCGTCCTCGGCGACCTCTCCGGGCGGGCCCGGGCGCAGCTCAGGCGCCGGTAGCCGGCACGGTCCGTGTCTCCGTCGGCGTCGTGAGCGGCGCGGGAGCTCGGCGAAGCCGGTCTCGACGTGCTCGACCAGGTCGTGGAGGTCAGGGACGGCGTCCCAGTCGGCGTTGAATCCCCAAAAGAGGCCATCGTCGTAGCTCATCAGCGCGATCCCCAGGGCCTGGTGGCCCAGCAACGGCACCACTGGATACGTCTCGAGCTGGCGGGCGCCGAGGAGGTACACGGGTACACGCGGGCCCGGGACGTTGGTCAGGATGAGGTTCGCCACGGCGCTCCGTGACGCCAGCCGGAACAGTGGGGTCAGCAGCTGTGTGGGCAGCAGGTCGACGGCCTGGCCCAGCAGGTCGCCCGCGCCGGACTGCCCGGAGGCCTTGAGCTCGTGGGTCATGTCGACGACGGTGAGCAGCCGCTTCCAGGGGTCCGCCTCCGCCAGCGGGAGGCGGGCGATCAGCTCGGAGACCCGGTTGCCCAGCGCCGAGCGCTCGCCTTCGGAGCGGACGTTGACGGGCACGACCGCGCGGAAGTCCAGGTCGTCGACCAGCACACCGCGCTGGCGCAGGAAGTTGCGAATCGCGCCCGCGGCGATCGCCAACACCACGTCGTTCACGGTGCCACCCGCGCGCTTGCCGATCCGGCGCACCTCGTCGAGCGGGAACTGCGTCCAGTCGAACCGTCGGTGTGGGCCGACCTCGACGTTGAGGGGAGTCGGTGATGCGCCGTGGAACGCGTTCCCGAGCAATCCGGCGAACGCCGTCCGGGTCGACGCGGTGGACGCGCGCCGGCTCGTCCGTGGTCGTTCGGCGCGCAGCAGCCGGATCGGTGCGGTCATCCGGTGCCGCAGTTCGTCGACGACGAGCTGGGTGCCGCTTGGCGCCGGCCGCGGCGACCCACTCCGGGCGGGGCGGCGGGCTCGTAGTCGGGGTCGGGCCCGACGAGCAGGTTGCCGATGGTGACTCCGGAGAGCCCGTCGACCATGCAGTGGTGCATCTTCGAGATCACCGCGAACCGGTTTCCGGCGACGCGGTCGACGAACCAGTACTCCCACAGCGGCTTCGCCCGATCGAACTCTTGGGACAGGACCCGGCCGGCCAGCCGCTTCAGCTGCCGGATGTCCCCCGGCGGCGGCAGCGCGGTGTGGCGCACGTGGAAGCGCACGTTGAAGCGCTCGTCGTCCACCCACCCGGCGTGGGCGAAGCCAGGCACCCACTCGAGCCGCTGGCGCAGTCGAGGGAACTTGTGGAGCTGCGCCTCGGTGAAGGACAGGACGCGCTCGAAGTCGATGCCGCCGTCGCGATCCCGCAACGGCTCCGCGTCGTAGATGGACACGGAGCCGATGTGCATGTGCGCCCGGCCGTCCTCCATGGCCAGGAAGCTCAGGTCCATGGCAGAGAGTCGCTCGAAGTGGGCGTAGACCAAGGCGACGCCTCCTCGACGTGTCGGCGCTACCGGGCCGGTGGTGGGAGGGAGATGGTGGTCGTGCCCCCAAGTCTGCAGCGGTCGCGCTCGTCGTGCACACCGGCATGTATTCGTCAACCTCGCCGCGGCATCGAAGTCGGCCCGGGCGGGGATCGGCGGTCAATGGCGCCGGGGAGAGCGGACAGGTCGAGCGCGGCACGGTCGGCGTCGGCGAGCCGTCGATCTCGGCGATCACTCCGCCGCGCACGGTGAAGCCCATGACGGTCACTGGTCGGCCATCCACCATCACGACGACGCCGGCGGCACCGTTCACGAGCACCGGCCTGAGCTCGGCCGCGGGCTGGGCGAACATCATCGCCCGGGACGCAACGGTCTCGGCGCCGCGTGCGAACGCAGTCACCTCGGGCCGGCTCGAGCCGCCGTCGGCGCGAACGACCACATCCGGGTCGAGCACCGCGAGCAGCCCTGCGAGATCGCCGCCGCGTGCCGCGGCGAAGAACGCGTCAGACCACCTCGCGGTGGCGCGACCGGTCCGCGTCGGGGAGCGGCGCGCCCTGGACACGCCGCCGGCCGCGGCCCGCGAGCTGGCGGGCCGCGGCGGGGGAGCGATCGAGGATCGACGCGATCTCGGTGAACGGCACCGCGAACAGGTCGTGCAGGACGAACGCGAGCCGCTCGGCGGGCGGTAGCGTTTCAATCACGACGTGCAGCGCGAGACCGACCGTCCGAAAGCAGAGCCTCCTGCTCAGGGTCGTCCGAGCCCTCGGGGGGCTCAGGGTCGTCCGAGCCCTCGTGACGACGGGATCGGGGATGTGCGCGCCCATCGGGTCTTCCGGCCGGGCGGCGCGGGCGCGCAGGCGGTTGAGGCAGACGCGTGCCGTCACCGTGGTCAGCCAGCCACCGAGGTTCTCGATCGCATCGGGGTCCGAGCGGTCGACTCGTATCCATACGTCCTGTACCGCGTCCTCGGCCTCGCTGCGCGAGCCGAGCAAACGGTATGCGACTCCCTGGAGCCGCCGTCGCTGCTCCTCGAACCGGCTGGTCAGGAATTCCCTGATCGCTCATCGGTCACATCCCATCGTCGTGCCGTGTCATACCCATTGACCCCCGCCACCCGGCGGATGTGACTGACCAGGAGGAACGACGATGACGACCCTGACGACCGAGCTCGAACCGAGGATGCAGCACCCGGCCATGATCGTCCCCGACGCGATGGCTGCGCTGCAGGCAGTGGGCTCCGCGGTGGGGCAGGGCGGCGTGTCCGACGGAACCATCGAGCTGGTGAACGTCCGGGCGAGCCAGATCAACGGGCACCTCACTTGCGGGGTGTGCCTCGTCGGCCACCTGCGGGGCGCGAGGAAGCGGGGCGAGACCGACGACCGGCTCGCCGCGGTGGCCGGCTGGCGCGACGCCCCGTTCTTCACCGAGGCCGAGCGGGCGGCGCTGGCGCTCACCGAGGCGGTCACCCGCCTGAGCGACTCGTCCGACCCGGTGCCGGACGCGGTCTGGGAGGCGGCGGCCCGGCACTACGACGAAGGGCAGCTGGCCACGCTGGTGCTGGCGATCGCCAACATCAACGTGTGGAACCGCCTGAACGTCGCCACCCGCCAGATCGCCGGCGCCTGGGAAGCCTGAGACGGAAGCCGCCAGCCGCGCGTCCACCTCCAGTTGCGTACCTTGCGCGGTCGATCAAGGACATCCGCTTGCGCTCAGGGTTCGAAGACGGCGCGGATCGTTGTGTCGGCGATCCAGTCCTCGAGCTGGTCCAACGTCAGATGATGGTCGTCGATCAGCAGGATCGCGACGCGGAAGTCCGAGAGCGCGGCGATCGTGGTCGCGGCCGCATCGATGTCGAGCCCGGCTCTGAGGGCGTGGATGTCCGAGAGCTGTCGGGCGACCGCCGTGACGCCGGCGAGATGTCTACGTCCCCCTTCCTCGGCGAGTCCGGCGAGTCCGGGTTCCGTCGCCGATCCTGCGAGGCACGCGCGCAGGATGTCGCCACAGCGATCGACGAGTCGGCAGGTGATGCGCGCGGGCACGCGGGCGATCGTGTGAGGGTCCACGAGCGATGCCAACGTGGCGGCGATCTCACCGACTTGGGCCTCGGCATCGATGAGGTCGTTCAGTCGCCGGACCAGATCGGGCTTCGTGCCGACGCTGTCGTAGACCGTCTGCACCGAGACGCCCGCGTCTGCGGCGATGTCCTTCAGGTTGGTTGCCGCGTACCCCTGACGGGCGAACCGATGGCGAGCCGCGGTGAGGATGTCCCGGCGGGTCTGCTCGGCCTGCAGTGCACGACGACCCTGGAGCGGGCGCTTGTCGGGTGCGGACTCGCGGGGGGTCACGATGCTTGACACACCTTCCACTCACTTGTATATGTATCAAGTGATCGTAGATCACTACGGTCACTGGATTCTACGCGAGGAGGGCATCGATGGTCACGATCGAGCAGGAGGCGACGCAACCGAAGGCGCTGGCGCCGGCCCGGATCGTCGGGGGCATCGGGGGTCTGGTGTTCATCGCCAGCGTGGTTGTACAAAACCTGATCCGGGCGGCGACGGTGCCGGCGAACGACGCCCCGGTGGATCGGATCATCGACTTCTATGCCGGCCACCGCGGCTCGACGATCGCCCTCGCGGCTCTCTTCGCCGTTGGCGCGGCCGGGATCGCAGTCTTCGCAGGTGCGCTGGTCGCGCGGCTCACCGACTCCTCGGTACGCGGCGCCGCGCTTGCCGGTGCGGTCGGGGTGGCAGGAATCTTCGCCATGTACTCGATGGTGTTGGCGACGGATCTCGCATTGTCCGGGTACGTCCACCGGGGCGCACCCAGTCCCGATGTGGTCTCGGCGATGTGGATCTTGCACAACGCGGTGTTCGGCGTCCTGCTCGTTGCGGTCGCGGTCGCGCTGGCGGGGCTGTCCGCGGCGGCGGCAGCCACGGGCGTCGTTGCCGGCTTTTGGAAGCCGGTCGGGCTGCTCGGCGCGGTGCTCCTCGGCATCGCTGGTGCCGCGACTCCCGCAATCATCGACGGCAGTCCCATCATGGCGGTCGGCCTGATCGGGTTCCTCGTCTGGCTCGCATTCGTCGCGACGGTCGCGATCTCCATGCTGCGCAACCCCTCGATGACGGCGCGTTGAGGCGTGACGCTGACGACTGTGACCTTCGCAGCTGTGTGGTGACGAAACGTGGTCGGGACCGCCGCCTACCGCGAAGGTGGGGCCTCGGACGCGGGATAGATGCTGCGAGTCTCGGAACGTCGGTTGCGTTGGTCGACCCAGTCGCTCAGGTAGGCCTTCGGGAGCAGCTTGATGATCGCGAGGGTCAGGTAGAGGACTGTGTTGACGGCCACGAACATGCTCAGCGCGGCGAACCACGGGCTGTGCATGATGCTCTCGGGCAGCACGTTGGCGAAGAACATGACGGCGGTCACGAGGTGACCTCGGCGGCGTCTCGCTCGCTCGGTCCCGCGGGACTCATGCGTCGGTTGCCGGGCGTGGTCCACGTGACCCCAGCTCGCGTTCCGGGCGAAGGTGATGTCGAAGATGCCCTTGAGATAGACGACGTCGAGGTACATGTCGTAGAGCAGCTCGGGGACCAGCAGGGCCGCGAGAATCCGCGCCCTCCATCCGCCGCTCCATACGCTGACGACCCGATCGACGACGAACAGGCTTCCGACGCCGAGCCAGAAGGGGAACCACACCCAGTGGTCCGTGGCGAGCGCGGTGACGATGATGAGCAGCCAGAACGAGCTCGAGCGCGATGACCGAGTAGCCGATGCCGAGCTGTTGGGCCCAGTAGCGCAGCATCGTGGGGGCGGGTCCGTAGGCACCGAGGTTCTCCAGCGCACCTCGCTGCCAGCGGAGACGCTGCGTCCAGAGGTTGCGGCCACTTCGGCATGAGCTCGGTGACCACTCGGCACCCGTTCGGGGACGCCATGAGGCCCCCGAGCGACTTGATGGCGAGCGTCAGCTCGTTGTCTTCGGTGAGCGCCGCCGTGTCGTACACATCACCGTGGATGCCCGGCAGCACAGTTCCTCGGCTCGCGGCGACGGTTCGCAGTGCCCGCGCCCGAAACATCGATGCGGTGCCCGTCAACACGAAGACGCGCCCGCGCCGGCGTCGGATCTCCCGGGAGTAGCGGACGTACTCGTTTCGTTGGAGCTGGCCCAGGAGGCCGTGGCCTTCCTCGCCGTAGAAGAGCCCGCCGATCGCCATCAGGGCGCGGTCGCTGGTGAAGCGCTGGACGCCGGCGGCGAGGAAGCCATCGTCGAGCACGGTGTCGGCGTCCATGCACATGACGACGTCATTGTCTCCGAGACCCGTCGAGCAGCTCGCGCAAGGCCTGGTTGAGCGCACCCGCCTTCTTGTAGGTGTTGCCCACGGAGACGAACACCTCCGCCCCGTGCGCTCGCGCGATCGGATTCGGTCGCGTCGGTGCAGTTGTCAGCCACGACGACGATGCGGTTCGGCGCAGGGTCCTGGGTGCCGAGCGAGTCGAGCGTCGCTCCGATGGAGGCCGCCTCGTTGTGGGCCGGGATGAGGACGGTGACCGTCACCGGTCCGCCGAAGACGCCACGGGTCTCGGCCATCACGAGCCTTGGGTGCGAGCAGCTTCACGATCAGCATCGGTCGACCGCCGGGATCGGTCCGAGACGACCCGTTCGACGAGGGCGACTCCCGCGGCGAAGATCAAAGCGAGACCCACGGCACCGACAACGACCGAGAGGGCGGGCGCCTGGGTGTCGTAGAAGACGTGCCAGATGCCGAACACCGAGCTCGACTTCGTCGACGGATCGACCGAGGGCGCAGCGCGCCGACACCGCGAACCACAGCAGAAGCGCGGCACCGACGGCGATGCCGGCGATGACCAATCCGACGTAGCGGCCGAGCCAGCCGCTGGCGTGGCGCCGCTTGGCGGCCCGAGTGCCGTCGTGGGCAGCGCCGGAGCTCGCCGGGGATGGGTCGGTGTCGGCGGAATCGGTGGTGCCAGGCTTGGCTGCGGAGAGTTGCGCGGAGCTTCTGTTCACAGTGTTTTACATCGGTCGAACCGATCTATGACCTGATCAACTTCTCCTGAGGTCGCGGATCGGAGACCATTTGCGCTCCGAGCTACTTGCCGTCGAAGAGGTGGTACACGGTTGGCGCCATGCCCACCCGTGGCTCAGGTGCTCACCTGGTTGGTGACCTCGGCCGTCCGCTCCTGCGGCGCGGGCGGACCGTTCTCAAGCGCTGATTCAGCCCCGGCCGACCTCGCACTCCTTCGGGTCGATGTGGCCGAGGCTGCGCACCACCTCGAACGTTCCGCCGCGCTGAGCGGGCGATGTACATGTCCATCCGGACGTGGTGCTGGCCCGGCACCATCTCGGCGGGGCCTCCCGGGCCCTGCGCGATCTTGGCGTGGTCGAGCGCCGCGATGACCTCGGCCTGATCGAGTGACCCCGCTTCGTTGACGGCCGCCTCCCAGAGCTTGAGCGGAACATGGGCGTGCAGGTATTTCCGGCGTCGATGTGGATCCAGCACCTGAACACACCGAGCTTCCGCCGCATCATCCCGATCAGCCCGGGCAAGATGGAGATGGTGTGGACCTTCTACGGGTTCGCCGACGACACGCCGGAGCTGCGCGCCGCGCGTCTGAAGCAGGCGAACCTGGTCGGACCGGCCGGCTACGTGACCTCCGAAGACGCCGAGGTGATCGAGAAGAGTCAGCCCATCTTCGATGCGGCGCCGGACTTCCCCCAAGTGCTGGAAATGGGCGGCACGAGCATCGAGAACCCTCCCAACATGCTCACGGAGAACATGGGGCGGAGCTACTACGCCGCATGGCGGAAGCTGATGGCGATCTAGGGCAGGGGGGACGGCGCCTCGTCGAGCGTCGACGGCATCGCGTTGCTGGACGTGATGGCGGGCGCGCGATCAGGACACGTGCACGGGAAGGCGGCTCGGCCCGCGGAACACGATCGAGGTGACGCGCTCCATGGGCCCGGCCGACTCCAGCCACGTGGACCGCGCCATGAGCTCCTGGATCGCCGTCGTCGCTTCCTGCCGGGCGAGGGCCGCACCGAGACAGAAGTGGATGCCGTGCCCGAAGCCGAGGTGCCGGGCGAGATCGCGATCGGGATCGAACCGGTCCGGTTCGGTGAAGACCTCGGGATCCCGGTTCGCCGACCCGAGCAGAGGAATCACGGTCGCGCGCGAAGGGATGTCGATGCCGGCCACGTCGACCGCGTGGGCCGTGGTGCGGAACATCAGCTGGGTCGGCGTCTCGTAGCGCAGCGACTCCTCAACAATGTTGGCGATCGCGGCCACGGTCGCGCCGTGCCCGGCGTTGAAGCTCGGGATGCTCGAGCAACGTGCCGACGGTGCTGCCGATGAGGTAGGCGGTCGTGATGCTCCCCGCGATGAGGAGCGTGAGCACGAAGTTGCGCAGCTCCTCGTGGGTGAGTGCGCCGCCCTCGAGCTCGGCTCGGAGGAGCACGGACACGAGGTCGTCGCCGTCCGTCCCGTCGCGCTCGGCGACCACTCCGTCGGTCCACTCCAACATCTGTTGCGTGCTGCTCATGACCGCGTCGGCGTCCACCTCGCTCGTGGGCTCGAAGACGCCCTGCACGATGTGCTCGGACCAGCGCCGGAAGTCGGCGCGCTGGTCGGTCTCGACGCCGAGCATCTCGGCGATGATCACGGTGGGGAAGGGCACCGCCAGGTCGGCCTGGATGTCGCCGCCGCCCTGATCGACCAGGTCGTCCACGAGGTCGCCCACCGTCTGGCGCATCCGCTCGTCGAGCCGGGCGATGCGCCGGGGGGTGAAGCCGCGGCTGACGATCTGGCGAAGTCGGGTGTGTGCGTCGCCGTCGGTGCCGACGATGGAGGTCGGGACACTGTGCTCCTCGACCGGCGTCCCGTCGTCGTCGGCGTAGCTGGCGGGCTTGGCCACCAGATCCGCCATCGCCTCGGACGTGAAGGCCGCGTGATCGTGCATCACCCGCCGAACGTCGCCGTGGCGGCTCACCGCGTACGCGTCGAGGGACTCGACGTAGAAGACGGGCGCCTCGCGCCGGAGCATTGCGTAGTGCGGGTACGGGTCGGCCTGTACCTCGTCCGAGAGCGGGTCATAGCGGATGACGGTCGCACGGCTCACGGGAGTCTCCCTCTGCTCGGGGATCAGGGACCTAGCGGCGCTCTACCGGTGAGAGCAGCACCTCGGACGCATCGCGCATGCGACGAACGAGGGGTACGGAGCTGTCGTCGTCGTAGAGCCAGCCGGTGATCGTTCCGTTGATGAGGGCAGCGCAGGCGTCGGCGATGGTTCCGGTGGCCAAGTCGTCGCGGATGTCCCCGCGTCGTTGGCCGCGCTCGATGAGGTGGACCAGGCGCGACGTGGTCTCCTCGGTCGCCTGCTGGGCGACGCTGCCTTCGTCCAGGCCCAGCTGGATGCGGGTGATCTCACGGAACACGCCGCGGAAGAAGCGGCGCTGGGACTCGATGCCTTCGCCCATGTCCTCGAACAGACGCCGCACGAGGTCGGCGGTGGGGGTGGTCTCGTCGGCGAGGGCCTGGTCCAGCATGTCTCGGAAGTAGAAGAGCACCGTCTCGGTGATGCTCTCGATCAGCGCGTGCTTGGACCCGAAGTAGTTGAACACCGTGGCCCGCGAGACCTGGGCCGCTTCGGCGATCTCGGCCATGGTCACGTCGTCGAAGCCTCGCTCGGCGAAGATCTCGCCGGCGACGCTCAGCACCCGCCGGCGTTGATCCTCGCGGCTCTGTTCCTGACTCATTGGACTGGAGTCTAAGACACTTTGGACCTGAGTCCAAGTACCAAATTGGGGCCCCGAAGCTGTGGGCCCGGTTGCGTCGATTCGAGTCAGCTCGGGCGTGAGCGCAACCTGCGGATCAGTGCAACGACGCCTCGTCTGTCCGAGCGTGAATCGCACGGCGGCACGGGTTCCCGCGTTCCCAGTTCGGGTGATCAGAGAGTCGCGCAGGTGCGTCCCGGGAGGTCGTGGTTCTCAGCGCTCGAGAGTGAGCGAGCCAAGCGCGACAACAGCCATGTCGTCCTCTCGTACGCTTCGTCGCGCGTTCCGATGTGGGGCCCGTGCCCGTTTGCGGGCGAGCGGTAACGTTGCGCGGACAGGGGGTTCGACATCGGGGGCAATTCCGCGGGAATGAGCCAGGCGAGCGAGACGGGCGATGACGCGGCCGGGAGTCTCGGGGCGATGGTCCGGTTCCACCGTCGACGCCTGTTGTGGACCCAGGATCGGCTCGCGGACGCCAGCGGGGTGAGTGTCCGCACGATCAGCGACCTCGAACGGGGCGTGCACGGCGGCGCCCGGCTGACCACGATCGAGCGGCTCGCGTCGGCCTTGATGCTGAGCCCGGTGGAAATGCAGCAGATGCTCGCGTCGGGACGCCCGCGACCGGGCGGGCCCGATCCGGTGGACGTCCACGATGTGATCCCCGCCATCGCGGCCCTCGCAGGTGACTGGGTTCTCGCGGCGGAGGAGCTCGGTCGGAGCGTCGAGCACCTCAGCGCCACCGGCCACCCCGATGATCGTGAACAGTGCGATGCGCTCCTCGCCTTCGGTCGGACTGCGACCTTGGCGATGCGTCGTCACGATGCCCGCCCGGCGCTGCTCCGGGCCGCGCAACTGGCGATCGCCCTGCACGACCGCGACCGGTTGGTGACCGCGGCGGCGATCTACGCGTTCATGACGAAGGCAGGCCACGCCGGACCGGGAGGTGAAGAAGTGTGGCGTCAGGCGCAGCTGCACATCGCCGACGCGGATCTCGCGGGGCGGTCGACGCTGGCTGCCGCACGAGCGTGCGCCATGGTCCTCGACAACGCGGGAGATCCCGCCGCAGCACTGGCCGAACACGCGCTGGAGCTGGCGAGGCGAAGCGGCGCGGCGGACAGCCTGGCGGTGGCGATCTCGGTCGTGCTGCTGGCCACGCGGGGGTGGCCCAACTCCGACCAGCGTCGAGCGCTCGCCCGGGAGCTCGCATCGATCCGGGGTTCCGGGCTCGACCACGTCGAACTGGCGGGGATCGAGTCCCAAGCGGTGCCGTGCCTCGAGCAGGGCGACGTCGCGGGCTTCGCCGAATGCGTCGCCGCGCTGCGCACTCGCGGCGAGGTCGATCGTCACCCGTTCGCGGGTCGCGCAGGCGCGGATGTGGGACGGGACGCTGGCGCTGCTGCGCGACGATCCGGCCGAGGCCCAGCGATGCTCGGCCGAGGGAGTCGCCCTCGCGGGCGGCGCGCCCAACTTCAGCGACGGCCACGTCGCGCAGACCTGCTCCATCCTGCGGAGTGAGGGCCGGGGTGCCGAGCTGTACCACTCCCTGCAGGCGTGGGTGGCCTCGGAGCCCGACGAGGTTGCCTGGCGCGCCGCGTTCCTGACCACGGCCGCCGAAGCGGGTGACGAGCCGGCGGCCCGGGAGGGCCTCGAGCGGATCCGCACCGAGCTGTGGCCCTTCCGCCGGACCCGCACCCATGTCGTCACGTTGGCGTTCCTGGCCGAGGCGGCGTGGCGAGTGTCCGACGCAGAGACGGCCGCGCTCGTCGCCGACGAGTTGAGCCCCTACCGCGGGACCCACGTGGTGGTCGCGACCGCCACCGGTTGCGAAGGGCCGGTCGACCACTACCGCGCGTTGGCGGTGGCCACGGCCGGCGATCACCGGGAGGCGGCCGCACTGGCCCACCGGTCGGTGCACCAGGCCCAACGGTTCGGTTCGAAGCTCCTGCTCCGGCGGTGTGAAGACCTCGTCGCCAGCCTCGTCTGAACGCGGTTTCACCGGCGCCGACCCCCCGGACCCACGGGCGGCCCACATCTCTCCGGAGACTTCCCGCGGAGTCGTTGAGACCGGCGCGGAGCCCCGTACCTTGTCCGCCGACGGGGAGTTCGTTTGGACAGGGCGACCTCAGGGAGCGGATGGCACGCCTCACGCGGGCCCGGGGGCGGTCGGATCGAGGAGAGGGAACATGCGGCGAAGCCGATTCGGATGGGTCGTCGTGGCCCTCAGCCTGTGCGTCGTGGGGCTCGCGGCGTGCGGCGGGGGAGACGATGGAGCATCGGGGAAGTCGAAGGCGGGCTCGAGCTCGACCTCCGTCACCACGGCGAAGGCGGCGACGGTCCGGTTGGATGGCGACGCGCTCGAGGGGCTGGAGTACAGCGACGCACTCCTCACGCCCGACGATCTCGGCGCGCAGTACCCCGACGAGTTCCCTGAGTCGCTCCTCGCATCGCTCCAGCTGAATGACGAGAGCACCTACGGCCCGCACGAGCGCGGGCTTCGCCCGATATGCGGGGGCGATGGGCCGGTCGGTTCGTCGGCGGCGGGTGCCTTCAGCGAGTACAAGCCGGAGCCGACGAGGTTCCTGTTCAACTCCAGCGTCGACGCGTTCGAAACCGCTGCCGCCGCCAACGCGGCAATGACGGAGCAGGGCAAGGCCGCCGAATCGTGCACGACGAGGACGTCCGGGGGGAACGTCTACGTCAAGACCGGCTCGTTCTGGGAGAACGCCATCCTCTCGGAGATCCCCCAGGACGAGGAACGTGTCGTCCTCACGGTCCAGAACCCGGTCTCGAAGGTGACCGTCGCCGACCTGCTCCTGTCCGATGGCCAGTTCGTGTACTCCCTACGGGTGGTCAACGACCGAGATGCGCCCGGCGCACTGACGAGCCAGCAAGTCTCCGACATCATGCTCGCCGGTCACGAACAGTTCCGGACCTGGCTCGACTCGCTGAACTGAGGGCACACACTGCAGCCGCTCCCGCGTTTGCTGCGACGCCAGCGCCCGGCGACGAGTGTGCGCTCGAATCTCGCGGCGCGGTCAGGTCGGCTCGGTGGTCACCCAACCGAGCTCGGAGGTGATGCGCACCCCGGTGCGCGCGTCGTGGAGTGGCGTGATGACCTCGCCCAGCTCTCGGCAGAACGTGTCGTAGCCGACCGCTTCGATGGCCGGTACCGAGGGGCCGGCCGCCGCGAGTGCGCGCGACGGCGGTGCCCACGTCGGGCCACTCGTTGGTCACCTCGACGGTTCCTTGGTCCCGGATCTCGAAACTTGTCGCGCGGAGCATGTCCTCCACGACGAGCCGAGTCTCGCCCTGTTCCCTTGTCGCGGATTGGTGGCTCGATGGCGACAGCTCGATGACCTTGAGGAAGTAGGGCATGAGGCCGAGGCGCTCATAGCGTCCCCAGAAGGTCATCCCGAAGCGGCCGCCATCGACGAGCACGCGTCGCACCTCGTGCAACGCCGCTTCGCCTCCGTTCCAGATTCCGTTGAAGCTCGTGACGACATCGAAGCCGTCATCGTCGAAGGGGAGCGCGAACATGTCGCCGACCCGGAAGTCGCCGGCGGGCGTACGGCGCGACGCGATGTCGATCAGGTCGGCGGATGCATCGAGCCCCGCCACCGACGCACCCCGACGGCTCGCCGTGTTCGCCGCCAACCCCGCACCACACGCGACGTCGAGCATCCGTGTTCCGTCGCCCACCGCGAGCTGATCGAGCAGCATCCCGTTGGCGGGTCGGGCGTACGATTCGAAGAGGTACGCCCATTCGAGGGCCCGGGCACCCCAGCCGCGGCCCGCTGCCTCCCAATCCACGCCCGCCGGACTCTCGGATCCAAGTTCCGCGGTGTCGGTCAATGTTCCCCCTAGATAGAACGATCGGTCGTTCATTATACAGTACGAACGGTCGTGCTAACTTGTCAAAAGATGAGCCCGAAGCCAACGACCCGCACGCGGCGCACGAGAGCAGACGGCGAGCGGACCCGCCGATTGATCCTCGACACCGCGGTTCGCCTCGCGACGGTCGAGGGGCTCACCGGACTGAGCATCGGCGATCTGGCCGAGGCCACCGGAGTGAGCAAGAGCGGGCTCTACGCGGACTTCGGCTCGAAGGAGGAGCTGCAGCTGGCGACCGTCCACACCGCTCGCCGGTTGTTCGTCGAAACCGTCGTCGCCCCCGCGCTCGCCGCAACGGGACTCGATCGTCTCCGTGGACTGTGCGAGTCGTTCCTGTCCTACGTCGAGCAGCGCACGCTCCCCGGCGGCTGCTTCTTCGCGGCTGCCGCCGCCGAGCTGGGCGGCCGGTCCGGCCCGGTGAGGGAACGCGTCGCGCAGTACCAACAGGAGTGGATCGCGCTGCTCACAGCCGCCACCGAGGAAGCCATCTCACGCGGTGAGCTGGACCCGGAGACCGATGTCGCGATTCTCGTGTTCGAGCTCAATGCCTTGGTCATCGCGGCCAACACCGCGTTCATCCTTCACGACGATCCAACCGTGATCGATCGAGCCAGAGCCGCCGTCTCGCGCGGTGCTCGACGCAGCAGCCCCGGACTGAGCTCCTCCGATCCCGCGCGGTCGGTGCCGGATCATGGTTCGCCGTCCGATCCTGGCAGTGCCCGCTGCGGCCCGCTTCGAGTACGCCGCCGGTTGCCTCAGACGCGCTCGATGTCCATCACGACATGGAAGACCCGCACATGGAGCCGTTCCGGATCCTCGGTCCCGAGCGCTCGGCAACGGTCGTAGAAATCGTCGAGCGCCGTCGGGTCGCTGATGCTCTCCGCGAGCATCGCCTCGCTCCAGGCCCGCATGGCGGCAACCGAGACCGCGGCGTACGCGGCGGCATCGCCGTCGGCTTCGAAGCCGGTCCACAGAGGGCTCTTGAGCGCCTCGACCGTCTTCAGCTCGTGCATCTCCAGGGCCGGATGGTCGGCGATGGGAGCCGCGTGTACTCGTCGGGCGTGCGCATCCACATTGGCAACGTCGCGGCGGTCGCGGCGTCGGCGGTCACGCGCTCGGAGGCGACGAGCTCACCCATCGCCTGGTCCATGAGCTCCATCATCGGCTCACTGCCGATCTGGCCGTCGGGATGAGCACAGGGTTCCACCATGACCAGCCTTCCGCCCGGCGCCAGCTCGGCCGCGGTGGGCGGTGAGGAAGCGGGCCCAGTCACTCGCGGCCTGCTCGGCGAACCGCCGCTCGATCTCCCGATCTCCACTGACCTGGGCGGCGAGGTGGCGGGGTATCGACGTGGGAGTGGAGCTGAGCCAGTGGGTCGTGATGGAGGACCACCCCAGCGAGACGCTGCCCGGCGCCAGGATCTCGTCGTAGAAGGACCGGCCGGCCGCGAGCGCGTACGTGTTGCCGTGGGCCGCGAGGTAGCTCGACGGGTCGTGGGCGACGACGTCGAACACCGCCGAGAAGTCGTTGTCCGGCAGGTCGGCGTGCACGACCGTGACCGGAAGGTCGGTTCGCTCGCGCAACGCCGTGACTGCCGCGCCCATGGGCAGCATCGAGTTCTGGCCCTGCGAGCAGCCGTAGTCCGCGACCACCAGCGGCGCTGGTTCGCCACGCACCGGCACGGCGGCGGCAGCCGCGCGGAGCGCGGCAAGACCGAGCTCGGCCGCGGCTGCCTGCAACACCGAATGTCGGTTGTAGAACCCGTGCCCGCTCATCACGGCCTCGTGCGAATGATCGTGGGTCATCTCGGGATCCTCGCGCAGACGTTTGCGACGACCCCGGACCGAGAGCAGCGGTGGTCGCGCTACACGGTCCCGGCGCTGGACAACGCGTAGGCGTCGTCGAGATCCCCGAGGCCGCTGATTCCGGCGAGCAGGTCGGCGATGGGCAACATCTCGACCTCTTCCGCCGGCCGCGACACGTAGACGTCTACGTGGTAGCTGCCCTCGGACTCCCGGCCAGTGGGATCGATGCCGAGGGATGCCAACCGTGCGAGCGCGGCGTCGCGCTCGTCGACGTCCGCGAACTGCCGTTGCGGAAACGTCACGTCCGCGAGCTGTTCGGTGACCAGACCATGGTCCGCAAGACTCTCCGCGACCGAGTCGTAGGAGACGGTGCGCAAGCAGAGCGCCGCCACCCAGGGCGGGACGTCCCGTTCGGCGTGGCCCAGCAGACGGTCGAAGGTGCGTTCCGTGATGTAGCCCACGCCACCGGTCACGGTGATCAGGTCGGCGTCGGAGCTCGCTGCGACGAGATCGGGAGACGGGTCGTCGATCTCGAGATTCTCGGCGAAACCGATGTCGAGGAGCCCGGCCCGCTCGGCGTAGGCGACCGCGGGCGTTGCGCTGTCCACGCCGATGACGATCGGAACATCGTCACGGCGGTGATGAGCGAAGAAGTCGCGGTCGATCGACGCGAGCGCGTCGCTCGGAAGCTCAGCGAGACGGTCGGCGCAATAGTGGTCGTAGAGCTCGTCGAGCTGGAGGTGGTGCTTCATCAGCGCGGCATTGACGCCGTACGAGCAGCACAGGTCGATGATCGTCGGTCGTTCCACGGCGAGTGCCCGAATCACGTCGTCGAACACGCGTCGGCCGTGTTCGGGGACTTCGTAACCCAAGGCGCCGAGCCCGCGGTAGTAAGCACGCGGATCAGGCTGCTCGTAGAGCTCCTCGAAGTTCGCCTTGCCATCGTTCGCGTCGAACCCACTGCTGATCAAATGACTGCTCCTCGTGGTGAGCCCTCCCTTCGACACGGGCTCCGGGATTGAGCCGCGCCACAAAAACATGGGGTCCGACCGGTGCGGATGGGCATCGCACCTTCCCACTCTGCACATTGCGGTCGTGTGGTGAAACCGCGGCGGTCGGGTGATGATCCTCTATCCGCACCGGCCAGGGCTCACGCGATTGCCCGCCACAGCCACCCTGCACTAGCTCCGGGCCACTCAACGGTCCCGCGCGCCCGAACACCGATCAGCCGGGGTAACGGTCAGCGGCTGAGATCGTACGGTGACAGTGCAGCGTGTCGAACCGCGCGACACTCTCGGCCATCACCGCTCCGGACGTTCGACGCCGCGATCAGGTCGGCTGACATGCAGTACCGAGTCGGGAAGTGCCGATGAGCTCCTACGAGGACTACGGGAAGGCGTCGGGCCGCTACGACGACACCCGGGTCGCCGTCGGCACGGAGATCCTGTTGGGGGCCTTCGCCGGCGGACGAGTTCCGCTGGCTCAGGTCAAGCTCCTCGATGCGGGGTGTGGAACCGGCACCTACGCCGAAGCAGTGGCCATGAAGGTGGGTTCGGTCACGTTGCTCGACGCCAGTGAAGACATGCTCGCGGTGGCTCGCCGAGAAGTTGGGATCGTCGGAACGACTCGAATACCAGCTGGGCCGCCTCCAGGACCTTCCCTTCGCCGATTCCTCGTTCGACGCGGTGATGACCAATCAGGTGTTGCACCACCTCGGGGATGAGGAAGGTGCGGGGTGGACCGAGCACGAGCAGGTGTTCTCCGAGTACGGCCGTGTGCTGCGTCCCGGTGGTGTCCTTGTCGTCAACACGTGCTCGCAGCGCCAGCTGACTCAGGGCTATTGGTACTACTCGCTCATTCCGGTGGCTGCGGACCTGTTGCGCCGCCGATACGCACCCTTGGCAGTCATCGAGGAGATCGCGGCAACCAACGGCCTCTTTGTCACCGGTCGGTTCGTACCCGTCGACGTCGCGATCCAAGGGTCGGCATATCTCGACGGTTCGGGTCCACTGTCCGAGTCGTGGCGGCTTGGCGACTCGACGTGGTCGCTGGCCGAAGCACAGGAGATGACGGCGATGACCGAGACCGTCACGGCGCTTCGCGACGGCGGTGATCTCGAAGCGTTCGTTGCCGAGCACGACGCCGGCCGCGAGGCGATCGGTCAGGTCACCTTCCTGGTTGCTCGATCGGTGATCACGGGTTGAACGGGACTGGTTCGTCGAGCACAAGGTCGATGGCCCGGAGGGCGAGGCCGACTCTCGTTGACTGATCGCCCGTCAGCTCGGCCCACGGGACCTTCTGTTCCAGCAGCGCGGTCCGGAACCAGTCGGTCATCTCCCCGCGGATGTGTTCACCGTCGCGCAGACCGTCCTGATGGAAGTCGACCCCTTCTGGCGACGTGAGCAGATAGAGCGCCGGTGGTCGCGCCGCGGCTCGTTGGAGAAATCGCGGTGAGGGTGAGCCCAGGTAACGGCGTTCCCACAGAGCCGTCGCGAGGGCATCGGTGTCGCAGATCACGGGGGGGCCCGTTGCGGTCGGGCGGGACCGGTCGGAGTCGGAGACCCAGGCGGAGATCACCTCCCGCTCGAGCCTGTCCTGGCCTTCGGCTACCCGGTCGAAGTCGGCCGAGGTCCAGACCACGTCCCAGATCGTCCCGGCCGCTTCCGCTCGTTCTTCGGCGTATTGACGGAGGAACTCGGGCACCCAGGGCACCGACAGCCGATCGGCGAGCTCGCGAGCGAGGGTGGTCGTGCCCGTGGACTCCGCGCCGACGATGACGACTCGGCGGACGAGCCCGGCGCGGACGATCGGGTCCAGGTCCGACCAGTTCGCACCGGGCCCGGTCAATGGATGAGCCGTCGGGGATTCTTCGCCCTTGTCCATCGAGAGGAGCCTGTCACGAACATGACGCCGGGGCGGCGCGTTCGGGCACGCGTCCGGGCCCGGTCGACGTCGATCAGCGGAGACAAGCGAAGGTCGTTCGCCCGCAGAGCCCGAGGGCCGTCGCGTCAGCCGTTGACGCAGTTCTCGGTCACGTATTTCGAGAGGTTCTGGAGCGCTTCGGTGAGGTCCGGATTCGCGAACGCCTGTCCGAACTGGGACACACTCGCAATCGCCGCCGGGTTGCCGTTGCGGATCCCGGCCCAGTCGACGTCGCTGGATCGCTTCGCGAGGTCGTGGTACGCGTCGGCGACCACCTGCACGTCACCGGAGATCTCCTGCGGTGCCTCGTCCGCGGCCTGATCGAGGAAGTCCGCCGCCGCCTGCAGGTCCTTGGTCGGATCGTCCCCGCTCGAGAACGCGCTGCCCAAGCCGCTCGAGTCGAATGCACGCGCCAGCTGTCGACAGTCGGCGTTCGCGAAGAACCCGCCCGCCGCGGACCCGGAACCCGAATCGCCCGAGCCCTTGTTGGTGCTGCGGGTGGTCTGACCGGCGTCGGATGCATCGTCGCTGCTGCTGCTGCTGCTGCTCCCACCTCCGCAACCGACCGTGATGAACACGCACGCAGCCACCACAGCTACGAGCGCGAGACGCGAACGTCGTGCAGACATGGGCCCTCCCCGGATTGGAACTCGCCGAGACTTTAGGCGCAGGCGCGGCCGCGCGTAGGGACATCCGCCGTTCTGTGCGATTCGTGGGCTCGAGGTCCGGTCGTCTGTCGGGTGTGGCCACGCCGGTAGCGAGCAGTGACGCCGGACGCCGCGCGCGTGGATGACGCACGGCGCGCACGACACGCCTATTCGCGGCGGGACCCGAGCTCATTCATGGTTCCCTTGAGGAAGGCAGTCTGCGTCGCAGTCGCGTCATCGAAGAGCTCGCTCGGGTAGTGGAGGAGTCCGAAGTGGCCTCCGTCGATCTCGACGAGCTGCTTTTGAGCCCGCACGGAGTCGAACGCGGCGCGCGAGACGTGCGGGCGCGCGCCGGCCATCTCGTCCTCGGGCGCGATCATCATCAAGAGCGGACAGGTCAGATGCGGCGCGGCGAGTCCGGCGTGGAACGGTGCAGACGTGGACGGCACGACCCGCGTCACCCGGTTCTCCCAACCGGTTCCGTGGCGGCCCCCGTATTCGATGAACCAGCGGAACGCCTGGATCGGTGTGAGAAGCGACGGGGTGCCGAGCTGATCGGGTGAGACAACCGGGAGGGGACCGGTCGTGTCGTCGGGCCCGCCCGCGACCGACCCACGCCGCAGGGTGGTGCCGACCTCCGCGAACAACCGACCATCCGGGTCCGGCGGTGGAAGCTGCCGCCCAACCGCGGGCACCTGCGAGATCACGGCGACGGGACGCTCGTCCACCGCGCCGACGATGATCACCTGGGCGGCGCTGTAGCTGTCACCCCAGAGCACGATCGCACCGGAATCGAGGTCCGGTACCGACTCGACGTAGGTCATCGCGTCCCGGTAGCCGTGGGCCTGCACCCACGGGTTGATCTCCTGGCGTGGCTCCCCGCCGCTCAGGCCGAAGTTGCGGTGGTCGTAGAGAAGGACCGCGAAGCCGGCCTGCTCGAACACCTCGGCGTAGCGGTCGGTCGTCATGGTGATCGTGGCCGAGGTGCCGTGGGCCATCACCACCACCGGGTACGGGCCGTCGCCGACCGGCCGGTAGAGCCGGCCCCGCAGCACCGCCCCCGCAGACTCGAACTCGACGAACCCGAACACGGACCCATCATCACTCGTTCTGATCTGGCGCGCCGGTGACGCCAGCGGAGTTGACCAATGGGTCCCGCCGCCACGGTTGCGCCCGGCGGGACCCGTGGCTCAGGTGCTCACCTGGTTGGTGACCTCGGCCGTCCGCTCCTGCGGCGGGGGCGGACCGTTCTCGAGTCCCGCGACGACCGGGCCGAGCGTCTGCTGGAATGCGTCGTTCGACTCCTTCGTGTCCCACAGCGCCACGACGAGGAAACCACCCTCGGTAGGGCCGGCGAAGTGGTGGAGCTGACCCGGGGGCAAAGAGCCGTCGGCGGGATGGACGGCAGCAACGATCTGGTCGTACTGCTCCTGGGTGCCGCCGTCGAAGAAGTGGGTGATCAGGTACGTCATCGGTTGCTGCTCCTGTTATGAGACGGGGTGGCCGGCTCATCGCCGGGTTTCGTGCTCCTGCTCAGTGTGGCCCGACCGTGCGTCACCCGCGCGTCACCTACGTGACGGACCCAAGGGGGTCAACAGCCTTGGATCGCGTTCCGGGTGACGTCGAGATGGATTCGGGCATGCCCCGCGTACTCGTGCGCCTCGGCGAGGTTGTCGGTGCCGAGGGTCAGCGATGCCCAGCCCACGATCCGCTGCGGGTGGCTGGGCAAGCTCGGAAACGTGTTGTTCCAGGGATGCCAGGCCCGGATGGCAGTTTGCAGGACGCGCCAACGGTCCGCGGGCCGGGTCCAGTCGCCACCCAGCACATCGGCGCCCACGCACGCGTCGGGGAGTCGGCCGGCGAGACCGGGCAAACCATCGGAGCCGGGCAGGAGACCCTCACGAACCGCTCCCCGGACAATCCCGTCGCGATCCAGGTCGCCGGCCTGCAGCGCCGACGGCCCGGTGACCAGGTTGCGGACGGTCTCGGCGGAGGAGTGGGCGGTGGCGACGGTGCGGGCACCGGCCCATCGGTCGAGCGCGGTCTCGATCGCATCAAGACGCGTCGCGGCGGCGCGCAGGTCCTCGGGCGCGGTGGGCTCAGCCGTCGCGGTCGTGCCGGCCCGGTCATTCGCGTGGTCGTCGCTGCACGATGCAGCGCCCACTACGAGGATGGCGGCGGCTGCGATCCAGTGCCGGGATCTCATGACGACGCCCGCTCCCGTCGATTGACGCGACTACTTGGAGAGTAATGCGCCGTCGTCGGGATCAGGCGAAGGGCTTGACGCCCGCGTCGCTGAGTGCCGCGATTGCGTAGTAGGCCAAGGCGACGGTCAGAGCGAGCGTTGCAATCGTGGGAACCCAGCTCGCCGCGCCGCGACGATCTTCGGAGCCGTCGAACCTGGAAATGACGTGGAGCACGAACGCCTGCAGCAGGTAGATCGCGAACAACAGCGTGATGGCGGCTTCCGCGCGGACTCCCCAGTCGAAGGCGACGGCGCCGATTGCGGCGAGCCCCCAGGCCAGGTTCGCCATCCCGACCTCGACCTGGAAGTTGTTGCGCCGTCCGAGATCCCAACCCATTCGAGCGGCGTCGCTGCGATGGAGCAACGCGTGTCGTACGAAGGAGATCACGCCAAGTGCCCCGACCGACCAGATCACGACCGGTTCCAGGGCATTCGCCGGGCTCGACTGGCTGCCGGCCAGGGCGAACCCGATCCCGGCCAGGGCATACCCGAGCCACATCGCGACAGTTGCCGGAACCTTGGACGGTCGCGTCACGTCCTCGTCGATCACTACTTCTCTTGCCAGGGTGTCGGTCATGTCTCCCTCGGATCTGCTCGTCGAGCCGAAAGCGAGAGCCCCCGGGAAGCACGACGGACGCCTGAGCGTCCTGAACACCGTGAGGTTCGGCAGGTTCGGCCCGCGCCTGAAACGAATCAAGGAGCTCCCGGCGCCGGTGAGCAGGCGCGCTCATCACCGAGTCCCGCACCGCGAGGCCACCGGTCGCGGGCGTGGACCGGCATCCGAAGAGTCGTTAGCCTCGACCGTGACGCGATCGGGGGGCAGCGATGTTGCGACTGATCGGTGGGCTGCTAGCGGTTGCAGCGTTCGTGGTTGTCGGCGGCGGGCCCGCGGGAGCCTCGAATCCTCCCGTCACCGCGACGGGCCAGATCTATTGCCAGGTCAGGGGCAAGATCAGCTTCTCGCCGAAGCTCGTGTTCAATGGCACCACGCCAGTGGTCGCTCGGTACAAGGGGACAACCGGCTACTGCTACTCGGGTCCCGACTTTCTCGACGAACCGGTCGCGGGCATCACCGGAGCGAAGCTTCGGGGCCGCTTCCAGATGCCGACGAATGACTGCGGCACCGGCGGCGCCACCGTCGATGGGGGACCGAACGAGTTCACCGCGAGATGGAAGGCCACGGGCCATCGGGTTGTCCGGACCACGGTCGAGCTTTCGAGCCTCAGGATGTTGCTTGTGAACGCGGACATCGACAATGCGCTGCTCGCGTCGGACGGCACGATCTCGACGACCGGATCCTTCCCGGGCACGATCGACGGTCTGCTGCGCGCGTCGATGTACTCCCCGAAGTTCGACATCGCGACTCGTTGCCAGCCGAAGACGAAGGGCGTGCGCGGGACGGGCGGGTTGAAGCGGCTCGAGTTCGGCGGTGGCGACTCGTTCTTCGTGCTCAGCGACGGGACCCCACCGACGATGCCTTAGCTGCCGGAGGGAACACCGGCGAAGAGCTCGAAGTCCTCGAAGTCGAAACCCGGCGAGACGACACAGCTCACGAGGGCGTCGGTGTCTGACGGAAGCGTCCGTTGCCAGACGCCGGCCGGGACGACGACCTGGACCGATTGGCCGGCGCCGGCATCGACCCCGAGCATCTCGACGGCGCCGGGATGGGGTCCCGGGCCGGTGCCCCCGAGCTCCAGGGCGACCACGCCTCGATGGGCGAGCCAGATCTCGTCCGACGCGACGCGATGCCACGCCGAGCACTCGCCGGTAGGCAGGAAGAAGAGGATGAGCGAGCCGGTGGCCCGTTCACGACCGTCTCGGGTCCGGACTCGTTCAACCGCCTGCCACGTCTGGCGGTACCAGCCGCCCTCCGGATGAGGCTGCAGGTCGAGCGCTTCGGCCAACGAGGGTTTCATCTGCTCATCATGCTCGGCGTGTGAAGGAGGCGGTCAAACGTACGGGCCCGACCTGATCATGTGAATCACGACCCAGGCCCCCGACGCGGCGAGTGCGGCGGGCGCGACGATGTTCGGCCACCGGCGACGAAGCCACTCGAGCTGACCGGCGGCTAGGAGGATGACCGGGGGCGCGAGCGCGAACGTGAGCCGGGCGCGGTAGTAGCCGAGCAGCCACAAGAAGAGCATGAAGGCCGCGATGGTGAGGACAGCCACGACATTGAGGTCGCGGAGATTGCCGGATTCCTCGGGCGACGCATCCCGGCCTCCCCATGCGCGACGGATGGCGACCGCACCGAGCAGCACCGCGAGCAGGGGAAGCACATCGCGGGTGCCGAGCGTGTCGACAAAGGCATGGCTGAACGACCGGAAGCGCGATCCGAACACGCCCAGCCCGTCGCGGAGGGCATCGGAGATCCACACGAACTGTCGATACTCGGCGGTCTCGGAGCTGAAGAAGCTTCCGACGATCAGTACGACGGCACCGACCCAAACGAGGACCG
The DNA here is from genome assembly GCA_963770095.1 of uncultured Acidimicrobiia bacterium. Taxonomy (GTDB): domain Bacteria; phylum Actinomycetota; class Acidimicrobiia; order IMCC26256; family JAENVU01; genus Chersky-806. The sequence continues at coordinate 103,382 of CAVYOO010000002.1, read as the reverse complement.
GCACTGCGAACGCCAGCGCGGCGCCAATGGCCTGACTCACACCGAGGCGCGCGGTAAGAAGGCCGGCACGATGGAGCGCGAGAACGCGGTGCTGCGATGAGTACCGGGAGTGTCGCGAGAAAGAAGCCGGACATCAGGACGCCGAGTCCACACCCGAAAGCGAGCGCCAGGAACAGCGGGGACGACATCGCCGGGCGCCTGAGCACCTCGACGGCGACGGCGATGACGACCAGTGGGATCAGGATGGTCAGCATCTGGGTGTGCGCGGTCCAGATGAAGGCCTTCGTCACGTCGTTCACGATGAAGAGCATCGTGGCGGCGAGTCTCAGCTCGAAGCTGACGCCGCCGGCGCGCAGTAGTGCCCAGGCAATGACCACTGCGATCCCGAGGAAGACGACGTTCAGGACGATCGCCCCGAGCTTGGCCGCATTGGTGTTGTTGGCGCCGCCGAGAACCGCGAACGGACGCACGAGTAGAACGGTCGCCGCTCCTGCCAGGACGAACAGGGGACGAGACTGGCGCAGGTCGTTGTGGCGGAAGAGCTGACCGGGGTGCTCGAACTCACGGATGAAGTAGGGCGAGTCGCAGACTTCGACGAACCCGTGTGCGTCGCTGATCACGGGATGGAAGTGGCCGCAGATCCATACGTCGGTCGACGGGCGGGGCGCAATCAACGGCACGAGGAGCGCGAAGCCGAGCGCGCCGAGTAGCGCGAACACGGCCCCGAGCCGAGCCGCGCTTCGCCACCGAGCGTGGCCGGCTCGCCGACCGATTGCTACCATCCGGCAAGTTTGTCGATGCAGGGGGCACGGGGCAATGTCGAACGACTTCTCGCAAGCTGCGAAGCGCGCGCGGCGCTCTCCGCGTGCATCCGTTGCGCTCGTCAGCGTGCTCGCCGTCGTGTCGGCGGCTCTCGTCAGTGTCTTGACGCCAACCACGGCGCAGGCCGCGACACCACCGGCGACGGTCCCAATCGTGGTCTCCGGGGATGCGCTCGCGGGTCTGACCCTCAGCTCACTCGGCGTCTCCCCACCGTTCAACCCCGACATCCACGACTACGCCATTCGTTGTCAGGCCGCGCGGAACGACACGACCCTGCATCTCTCCGCGGCCCCCGGTGGCTCCATCACGGTTGATGGATCGAGCGGTGCATCTCTGAACGTCGCAATCGGTCTCTGGGTGAACCAGGCGCTCGTTGTGACGGCGACGGACCCGGACCTGCCGTCCGGGCCTCCGACCGAGTACTGGTTGCGGTGCCTACCCCACGACTTCCCCGAGCTCGATGTGGTCGACGCCGGCACCGCGTCCCCGGGTTGGTACTTCACCGGCAACATCGTGCCGGCATCCAACGGGGCCCCGAGCGACTACTACGCGATGATCCTCGACGAGCACGGCACACCGGTGTGGTACCAGCAGGTACCGACCGGTCCGATCAACACGCGGCTGCTTCCGGGAAACGTCGTCGCGTGGGCCCCCTCGCTCGGCCCGGGATTCGGTACGAACGCCGCCGGTGCCTACACACTCTTCGATCTCGACACGAAGACGTACAGCGCACTTCCGGCTCCCATCCAACCAACGGACGCACACGAGCTCATCCAGCTGCCGAACGGCCACCGCGTGCTCATCGCCACGCCAGTCCGCTCGGGATTCGATCTCTCCGGGCTCGGCTCGGTGTTCGACTCGACCCACTCCATCGTGGACTGCCTCGTCGAAGAGGTGGACGGAAGCGGTGGGCTCGTGTGGCAGTGGCGGATGAGCGATCACGTCGGCGTGGATGAAGCTGAGGTCACGCCCCGGATCCTGGGCGCACCCCGGACCGTCAACGGGACGAGCGTCGCGGACGTGTTCCACTGCAACTCGGCTGACATCGACACGAATGGCGACCTTCTCGTCTCGGCGCGTCACCTGAACGCTGTCTTCAAGGTCAACCGGGCGACCGGCACCATCATCTGGAAGGTTGGTGGTACGGCGTCGAACCACGACAACGCCAAGATCCTGACGGTCCAGAACGACCCCGAGAGCCCATTCTCGGGTCAACACGATGCCCGGTTCCGCCCGAACGGCAACATCAGCATCTACGACAACCACACCAACGGGACCGGTCCGGCGCGCGGCGTGGAGTACGCGATTGACGTCAACGCGGGAACCGCGACGCTGGTGTGGCAATACGCTGCGCCCAACGGGCTTCCCGCGAACGCGACCGGGAGCTTCCGACGCTCCGCCGACGGGAGCGACAACGTCGTCGGATGGGGGTTCAAACCCGGCTACGGGTTCACTGAGGTCAACGCAGCGGGATCGGTGCAGCTGGCCGTGAACTTCCCGAACGGCGAGCTGACCTACCGGACGGTGAAAGAGGACCGTGCCGCGGTCGACGTCGGCCTGCTCCGTTCCGCCGTGCCGCTGCCATCGACCCACTGGGAGTCGCTCGGCGGCGTGCTCAGCGCGGTCCTGGGGTCACGTCGCGCCACAAGGGAACGCTTGACGTGTTCGTCCGAGGTTCGGACAACAAGCTCTATTACAAGTACTACGGGAATGGTTGGACGGGCTGGGCCGACCTCGGGGGTTCGCTCACCTCGGCGCCCGCCGTCGCGGCCCGCGGGAAGAACCGGCTCGAGGTGTTCATCCGTGGGGCGGACAACCAGTTGTGGCAGCGGTCATTCAACAAATCCTGGGGTCCATGGAAGCCCCTCGGCGGCGTCCTCACCTCCGCGCCGGCGGTCACATCACGCGGATCGGCCCGGCTCGAGGTGTTCGTCCGCGGGACGGACAACCAGCTGTGGCAGCGCTCGTTCCGGAGGAAGTGGGGTCCATGGACGCCTCTCGGGGGAGAGCTTGCCTCGGCGCCGGCCGTCACCTCCTGGGCGAACAGCCGGCTCGACGTGTTCATCCGCGGCACCAACAACGCGCTGATGCACAAGTGGTTCGACAACTCCGTCTGGAGCGGTTGGGAGAACCTGGGCGGCACGATCACTGCCGCCCCGGCCGTCGATTCATGGGCCAAGCACCATCTCGACGTCTTCGTCCAGGGCACCGATGGGCACGTGCTGCAGAAGACGTATGACGCAGAGCAATGGACCGACTTCCAGGACTTGAACGTCTCCGCGAGCGGGGACATGGCCGTTGCCGCGTGGGGCAAGAAGCGCCTCGACCTCTTCACGCAGGAAATCGACGGTTCTCTCGGTCATCGATGGTACGACGGTTCCAGCTGGGCCCCACCGTCCTGATTGACACACCGGCAGGTCGTTCGAATGCGAGGATCTACCGGTGGATGACGATGTGAACTCCCGACGACGGTCCGCAGCAGCGCAATGAGCGGATGCGCGAGCGCATCGAGCTCGTGGCAACGTTCCTTCTCGCGCTCGGCGACAGTTCTGACCGCCTGGTCGGCCTTTCAGAGCACGAAGTGGAGTGGAACCCAGGCCACGCACTTCGCGCGCGCCGGGGCGTTGCGAACGGACTCGGCGAAGGAGGCGAGCACTGCGAACACCCAAGAGATCGTGGACGTCGACACCTTCGTCAGCTGGGTCGGGGCGCTCGCGCAGGAACGTGGTGGTGACCCGCTTGCCTCGACCGATGCAGCCGGGTTGTACAAGCCCGACCCGGAATCGCTGTCGGGATTTCTCTTCGAGCGATTCCGCGACGAGTTCCAACCGGCAGTCAAGGCGTGGCTCAAGATGCGACCGCTCGAGAACCTCGATGCCGAACCAACTCCGTTCTCGGTCCCGGAGTACCGTCTCGCGGCGCGGCAACGATCGAATCACCTCGCGACAGCCGCGGATGTCCAGGCCTCACTCGCGCGACGCGACAACCAACGCGGCGACAACTACGTACTGACCACGGTGCTCTTCGCGTCGGTGCTGTTCTTCGCCGGAGTGAGCAGCAAGCTCGGATCCACACGAAACCGGATGTTGACCATCGGGCTCGCGGTCATCGTCCTGATCGCGGGGATCAGCATCCTCATCACCTTTCCCGTCCAGGTCTGATCGACCGCACGCTCACCTAGTCCCCGAGCTCGCAGTCACCAGCCAGGCACCGGTACCGAGCCGGACCCCGACGTCCGGCTCGTACTTCTCCGCGAGTGAGGCGCGCACCGCTTCGGCCACGTTGGCGCGCGCGTCGGGCTCGGCCATGCCGAGCATCCCGCGGGCAATGCCGGCACCGAGCAGGAAGTCGACCGATTCATCCAGGGTTCCGCCCCCGCCGAGGAGGATGGCCGGTGAGATCGGGTCCAGCTCGATCTGCGTGAACCCCGCGCCATCGAGAAGTGCCGCCGTCTCGTCCCGATGCTTCAACGCGAACATCCCCGGCCCACCGACCAAACCCCCGAGATCGGGAAGCGCGACGTGCTTCTCCACCTCGCGGCCGACGACCGAGACCCATTCGTTGGTTGCCATTCCCTGCCAGCAGACGAACGCGACGCGACCGCCCGGAGCGAGCGAACGCCGAAGGTTCCCGAAGGCCGACCCGGGATCGTCGAAGAACATGACCCCGAACTGGCTGATGACGAGGTCGAAGGCGGCTCCTGGGAACGCAGAGGTCTGCGCGTCGGCGACGACGAACTCTGCGTTGTCGACCGATGCCGAGCGGGCGCGGTTGATCGCCACCTCCAGCAGCGGTTCGGAGATGTCCACTCCGAGCGCAGTGCGGGTGCCCCGAGCGGCCCTGAGCGTGGTGGCGCCGGTACCGCACCCGACATCGAGCACCGCATGGTGCGGCTCCACCTGGATCCGTTCGAACAGCAGGTCCGCGAACGGCGCGAGCTGGCGGTCGTAGCGGTCGGCGTGAGCCACGAAGTGCACAGACTCGGGGCCGTTCCAGGCCTCGGACTGCTGTTGGTTCGCGGCCATCGAGATCCTTCACACGGTCGGGGCGGGCAACACTAGCGACGCGCGACCAGGTCTGGCCCGGCCCCCACGACGCCGCGAGTGGGTGCTGACTCGATAAGTTTCGGAGCCGGCCCTGCGCGACCGGGACGGGGGCCGCGACCGGGGAGCTGGGATGCACCGTCGAACGATCATTGGCCGCATCGTCGTTGTCGTTGTCGCAGCCCTGGCTCTTCTGGGCCTGGGGGTGAAGGTAGGCGCCGAGGGCGGCGCCGCGCCGCGGTGGAGTGCTCGTGAACCTCCCTGGCGCAGCTTCGGGCTACACGTTGTACTCGCCGCTCGAGACAACCGAGACGCTCCTCGTCGATCTCGACGGCAATGTGGTGCGCCACTGGAACGCGTCCACCCAACCGGGCCTGAGCCAGTACCTGCTCCCGAACGGCGATCTCCTGCGTGCGGGAGATCTCGAGCGTCAGGGCACCTTCGCCAAGGGACAGGGCGCGGGCGGAAGGATCGAGCAGCTCGACTGGAACGGTGATCTCGTCTGGCGGTTCGACTACGCCAACGACGAGGTCATGGCGCACCACGATGTCGAACCGCTTCCGAACGGGAATGTCCTTCTCGTTGCCTGGGAACGGGTGGGGCGAGAGGAGGCGATTGCCGCGGGTCGCGACCCCGGGCTGCTTCCCGATGGAGAGCTGTGGCCCGACACCGTCGTCGAGTACTCACCAACGAGCAGGGAGATCGTGTGGCGCTGGAGGGTTTGGGACCATCTGGTCCAGGACCGCGATCCGGCGAAGGCGAACTACGGCGACGTCGCGGCCAGCCCCGAGAAGATCGACATCAATTTCGTGCTCGACGGCAACAACGGCGACAGCGATTGGAACCACCTCAACGCAGTGACATACAACGCGTCCCGGGACGAAGTGATGGTCAGCTCGCGGTCCTTCAGCGAGATCTGGGTCATCGATCACGCGACGACCACCACAGAAGCCGCGGGCGCCGCAGGTGACCTGCGCTTCCGGTACGGCAATGCGCGCGCGTACGGCGCGGGTACGCCGTGCCGATCAACATCTGTTTGTCCAGCACGACCCGGTGTGGGTCCCCGAAGGACAGGCACGGGCTGGAGAGATCCTCGTGTTCAGCAACGGCCTTCCGGGCGTCCGCCCGTACTCCAGTGTCGAGGCGATCAGACCGAGATACGACGCGACCGGCGACTATGTCGTGGGCGTGGACGGTGCGTTCGAAGCATCGATGGCGCGCGTGTACCCGAGACGCCGTTCCGAACGATTCTTCGCCGCGATCATTTCCGGCGCGCAACCCCTCCCGAACGGCAACACGTTGATCGTGTACGGGACCGTCGGGCGCATGCTCGAGGTGACACCCGACGGATCGGTGGTCTGGGAGTACGAAAACCCGTGGTACCGAATCAACGACGACACGCCCCGGCGCAGCGGCGCCGGTTTCACCATCGAGCCGTGGTGGACGTTCCGAGCGCTCCGTTATCCGACGTCGTACCCGGGCCTGGCGGAGCTGTCGTCGTGATCGATCAGCTCTGCCCGGCGGGCCGGGACGCGGGGAGGTCCGCCGATAGGCCCCATTGCGTCGAACCCGCGATGCCGTCCACGTACCAGGTGCCGGTCGACGGTCGCCACACCGCAAAGTCCGTAGCGCCGTCGCCGTTGTAGTCGCCCGCGACCGCGATGTCGGTGCTCTGGCCAAGTGCGGTTGATCCGGCGACGCCGTTGACGTACCAGCGGCCGTTCGACGGTCGCCACACTGCGAAGTCCGTAGCGCCGTCGCCGTTGTAGTCACCGGGGACCGCGACGTCGCCGGTCTTGCCGAAGGGTGTCGATCCGGCCACGCCGTTGACGTACCAGCGGCCGTTCGACGGTCGCCACACCGCGAAGTCCGTAGCGCCGTCGCCGTTGTAGTCACCGGGGACCGCGACGTCGCCGGTCTTGCCGAAGGGTGTCGATCCGGCCACGCCGTTGACGTACCAGCGGCCGTTCGACGGTCGCCACACCGCGAAGTCCGTAGCGCCGTCACCGTTGTAGTCACCGGGGACCGCGACGTCGCCGGTCTTGCCGAAGGGTGTCGATCCGGCCACGCCGTTGACGTACCAGCGGCCGTTCGACGGTCGCCACACCGCGAAGTCCGTAGCGCCGTCACCGTTGTAGTCACCGGGGACCGCGACGTCGCCGGTCTTGCCGAAGGGTGTCGATCCGGCCACGCCGTTGACGTACCAGCGGCCGTTCGACGGTCGCCACACCGCGAAGTCCGTAGCGCCGTCACCGTCGAAATCGCAGAACGTGGCGGGCTCCGTGACGGCCGGCAGGATGATCCGCATCTCGTCGAAGACACCGCCGTTGTGGCCGAACATCGTGACTGCGAGCTCGTGCCGATCGGGGGAGATCGCGTAGGAGTCGCCGTCGTAGTTGAACTCCATGTCGTGGCCGCCCAACGTCGAGAACGCCGTGGCCGGGCTGAAGATCTCGTCGGTAGCGTCGAGGGCGGCGCTCGTGACGTACACACCGAGGACCGGACGGTCGAAGGACACCGTGGCCGAGCGCGCGATCCCCTGGACGAGGCTGAAGGGGAGGCCACTCAGGTCGGGGTCGAAGTGAAGCAGGACGCTGACCACTTCGGTCCCGGCGGGGGGGAGGCCCGGACCGCTGTACGGAGTGGTGATGGCATTGGCGAAGGTGTTCGGCTCGGCTCCGGTTCCCAGCGCCGGATCGTGGATCGCGCCGTCGAACGGGAACGACGGCATTCCCGCGGTGACGCTGCCCCTGCCTTCGGGCATCAACTCGATGTGCGTCGGGCTCACCTCGACGCCGGAGTTGAGATCGGGCGCCAGGTCCACAACCTCGATCTCACCCGAGACGCCGGTGACCCCCTCACCGGCACTGATGGCCGCTGACACCGGTGACATCGGCACTCCTACGACCAGGCTCATCACCATGGTCGCGGCCACCACGGTGGCGCACGCGCGCCCGACCGCAACGAATCTCATGTCCCGACCTCTCGACCCGCCCCATTGACCGATTCGTCCTGATAGTCACGCTAGCCGGACGCACCGACCGGCGCCCGGTGCCGGGGCCGCCACGTAAACGGGGGCCGAGATGAACGCTCTGCGTAGTCCCGATGAACGGACGCACCGGGCTCGACCGTCTCCGACCGGATCGAAACTGCGTCCAGACAAGACGAGACCCCGCTCTCCGGGCGAGGTTGGAGAGGGGGTCCCGCAGCGCTTCGAGCACCGTATGGGGACGTTTCGGCCTTGGATAGGGGTTCGGGCGAAATAGCACACAACCGCGACGTAACCGCGCATAATCGTCATAATAGGGTTGGTTCGCGGTATAGTTCCGAGTTGGTAAGATATGTCCACTACCAAGATTGTCGTCGTTGGGGGCGGGCCTGAGATGAGATCGGTGCGGACGGTGAGCGGCACGGTGATGGCGACCTACATGTCGTTGTCCCACGATGAGATTGCGGGTGTGGCGGCATGAGTGAGGTCACGTCACTCCCGGGAAAGGTGCTCGTCGCCGGTGGTGGCGGGTTCATCGGTGGCCACCTCGTGGCTCGACTGCTGCAGGAGGGCTACGACGTTCGGAGCGTCGACTGCAAACCACTCGGCGAATGGTTCCAGGTGTTCGCCGACGCCGAGAACCTGCAGCTGGACCTGATGGGCCCGGACGAGTGCCAGAAAGCGGTCGACGGCGCCGGGACGGTGTTCAACCTGGCCGCCGACATGGGCGGCATGGGGTTCATCGAGAACAACAAAGCCGCATGCATGCTGTCGGTCCTGACGTCGACGCACATGCTCGTCGCTGCGCGCGACGCCGGAGTCTCTCGATACTTCTACTCCTCGTCCGCCTGTGTCTATGCCGCCGACCGGCAGCAGGATCCCGATGTGGTCGCACTGAAGGAGAGCGACGTCTACCCGGCCAGCCCCGAAGACGGCTACGGCTGGGAGAAGCTCTTCAGCGAACGGATGTGCCGGCATTTCCACGAGGACTTCGGTCTCGAGACCAGGGTGGCGCGCTATCACAACGTCTACGGCCCGCATGGCACGTGGGACGGAGGTCGGGAGAAGGCGCCGGCCGCGATTTGCCGGAAAGTGGCGACCGCCCGGGTGACCGGGGATCACCGCATCGAGATCTGGGGCGACGGAAAGCAGACGCGGAGCTTCACGTACATCGATGACTGCATCGAAGGCACATTGCGCTTGATCAGGAGCGACGTCGACCAACCCGTGAACATCGGTTCCGCCGAGCTCGTCACCGTCAACGATCTGGTGTCGATCGTCGAGCGCATCGCCGACGTACGGCTGGAACGCAGCTACGACCTGACGGCGCCCCAGGGCGTGCGCGGTCGTAACAGCGACAACGAGCTGATCAACGAGCTCTTGTCGTGGAGTCCCGGCACGCCCCTCGTAGATGGGCTCCGGGCAACCTACGACTGGGTTCACGAGCAGATCGCTGCCGGTTGACCCGGATGTCGCAGTCAACGGAAAGCTCAACCGCTCCTCTGGTCGAAGAAGAGCTCGACCTGCGCCGGTACCGGGATGTGCTCTGGCGGCGCAAGTGGCAGGTGCTGTTCGTCGTCATCGTGGTCGTGGCAGCGGCGGCGGTCTACACGGCGTCCCAGGCCACGCGATACCGCGCCAACACCGAGGTCTTGTTGAGGCCGTCGACCACCGAGCAGGTGCTCGGCGCAGGGGATTCGGCACCGGCCAGCCTGAACGCGCTCCCCGTCAACGTCCAGACCGAGATCGAGTACATGAAGTCGCGGACAGTCCGCGACGCGGTTCGCAAGAGGCTCGGGTACGAGCCCTCGGTGGTCATCGCGACGGTGGGCGATGCCGCGAGTGAGACCGAAGTCGTCAGCATTCGGGCTACGAATGTGGACGCGAAGCGCGCCGCGAAGGAAGCTAACGTCTATGCGCAGACCTACACCGACATCAGGCGGAGCAGGCTCGCCGCGGAGTACACCGCGGCAGCCGATCAGGTGGGGCAGCAGGTCGAGGACCTGACCAAGCAGCTGCACACGTTGGATGCGCCACTCGACGCGCTCGACGCCCAGATCGCCGGGGCCCAGACTCCCGATCAAATCACCTTGCTGGTGGCTCAGCGCTCGGCAGTCGAGAACAGTCTCGAGCCCGAACGCGACCCCATCGTCAGTCGACTCGACCGCGCGAAGGACCGCGTGGCGAGTCTCGAGCTCGCCGCGACCAGCATCAAGACCTCCGGGGCTCAGGTCATCTCGGCGGCCGCGGTGCCGGACCGCCCGTACACACCGCAGCCGCTTCGGAACGGTGTGCTGGCGATCCTGGTCGGCCTGCTCCTCGGCTGCGCCATCGCGCTCCTGCGCGAGGCTCTCGATGATCGCGTACGTTCCGTTCCGGCGCTCGAGCTCGTGACGGGTTGGCCCGTCATCGGTTCGATTCCGAAGCACCGGGGCAAGGCCGGGGACACCCGGACGCTGGTGCTCGGCGAGGGTGGTTCCCCCGTGTCCGACGCGTACCAGATGCTGCGGACGTCACTTCAGTTCGAGGGGCTCAACCGGACGGTCCGCGTCATCATGGTGACGTCGGCCATGCACGGCGAAGGAAAGTCCACTGCCGTGGCAAACCTCGGCGTGACGCTCGCGTTGGATGGCAACCGGGTGCTGCTCCTCGATTGCGATCTCCGCCACCATCGTCTGCACGAGTTCTTCGAAGTCGGAAACGATCCCGGGCTTGCATCGATCCTCACCGGCCGCGCGACCGTCAGTGAGTCGATCGTCGAGATCGATGCCGCACGCCTCCTGGGCCTCTCGCCGGCTTGGACCGGCGTCGACTCCGTCATCGCGATGGACGCGAAGCGCTTGTTGTCCTTGCTCCCGGCCGGTCCCACTCCGCTCAACCCCTCCGAGCTCCTGGCGTCGAGGAGAGCCGGCACCGTGTTCCAGGATCTTCGTGAGCAGTTCGACTACGTCCTCGTGGACTCGCCGCCCGTTCTGCCGGTCAGCGACGTCGCGGCCTTGACGAAGCACGTCGACGGTGTGCTCTTCCTCACCAACGACGCGGGAGTCGCGACAGGGCGCGATCCAGCGTGCCGTCCGGCTCTTGAAGCAGGTGGACGCGCCGGTGATCGGGGCCGTCGTCAACGGAACCCCGGGCCGCCAGTGGGAGTCCTCCAGCTACTACTACGACCTCGGGGGCTTTTACCCGGGTGCGACCAGCCAGCACGACCCGTCACCGCCGGACCGGGTGACGGGCGACACGCTGCCCCCCGCGGTACGCGGCTCCGATGCTGCGGATCGCGGGTGAGGGACGGCAGCTGCGCGACTGACCCGCTTCGCCTCGCCGCGTCGGGGGTCCAGTCGTTCGTCGAAGATCGGATGGTCGGGCCCTACGAGTGGGCCGCGTAGTCTGGGTGCGTTGGCGCTTCCGGACGTGGGCGGGGGAAGGCACCAGTAGGTCAAGATGGCCGAGTACATCGTCGTCGACTTCGCGGGTCACGGCTTCCAGTTCGAACTGTCGCGGGCGTTGGCCCGCCGCGGCCATGCGGTGTCACACACCTGGTGCTCCTCGAACCTGACGCCTCACGGCGATCTCCGGTCCGGTGACGGGGTCGACGCCGTACCCATCGACAGCGGAGGAACCTTCGAGAAGTACCGGCTCGTCTCGCGCGTGCGCTCGGAGATCGTCTACGGCATCCGCACCGCTGCGCTCGTGTGGCGAGCACGCCCGGATTCCGTGCTCACGAGCAACGTTCCTTTGCTCTCCTTGTTGCTGATCGCGATGGCGGCGCGGCTTCGCGGGAGCCGGTGGGTGCTCTGGCTCCAGGACATCCAGACCGGGTTGGCGGTGCAGTCGTTGTCCGGTTCCGCCCGCATCGCAACCTCGGCCCTCGGGTCGCTCGAACGATTTCTGATCCGACAGGCTGACGCGGTCGTCGTCATCGACGATCGATTTGTCGCCGCAGTGCTCGACGCCGGAGCCGCGTCACCGACGGTGATCCGGAACTGGGCGGTGATCGACGACCTCCCGATGGGCCCGCGAACCAACGCGTGGGCGAGCGAACACGGGCTCGATCCGGAACGGCTGGTCTTCCTGTATGCCGGTACCGTCGGACGCAAGCATCCGCCGGAGCTTCTGGTCGCGCTGGCCGAGGAGCTGCCGGACGCGCAGATCGTGGTCGTCAGCGAAGGCGTCGGCGCGGAGTGGCTTGCCGCGGCGCGAACCGATCGGGGCCTCGACAACCTCGTGCTGCTCCCGTTCCAGGCCCACGAGGACCTCGCCAACGTGCTCGCCACCGCAGACGTCCTGGTGGCGGTGCTCGACGGGGCGGCGGGAGGGTTCTCGGTCCCGTCCAAGGTGCTGAGCTACCTGTGCGCGGGGCGTCCCGTGCTCGCGGCCATGCCGATCGAGAACGGAGCCGCGCGGATCGTGGCCCACGAAGCGCACGCCGGTGTCGTCGTTCCCCCCACCGTCGACGCGGTACGAGCCGCGGCGACGACGCTGGCCACGGACCCCGCGCGACGCGAGCGGTTGGGGACGGCGGCGCGTTGCTACGCCGAGGCCAACTTCGACGTCGACGAGAAGGCGGCGGCGTTCGCAGCCCTACTCGACGGCGACTCTGACCGAACGCCCGACGTTCACGTACCTGACGCGGTACGTGCCGAAGCTGCAGGAGACCATTGATGTCGACACCGGCTCGCTCCGTGGGCTACACGGACACCTTCTACGAAGCGCGCGGATCTGGATCGGGGCGTTCCGCCGAAGCAGTGCTCGATCACCTGCAGAAGCTTGGACTCGGTCCGTGGCCCCGGGTCGTGGACATCGGCTGTGGCCGAGGGGAGTGGTTGACCGCCGGCCTGGGCCGCGGATCGACCACGGCATTGGGCATCGACGGCCCCTGGAACCAACACGCGTACGAGCCCACCGGTCCGGTTCAGTTCCGACCCTGCGATCTCGCCGAGGCATCGACCGGCGAGCTGTCCGGGCTTTTGGGTGGTGAGCGCTTCGATCTCGCGATCTCGGTCGAGGCGCTGGAGCACATTCCCCCCGCGGCCGGGGCGCGGGTCGTCGAGTCGCTCACTTCGTCGTCCGGTCTGGTGCTGTTCTCGGCCGCGATCCCCGGCCAGGGTGGGCGAGACCACCAGAACGAGCAGTGGCAGTCGCATTGGGCGGCCGAGTTCGCCAAGCACGGCTATCTGCCCTACGACCTCGTCCGCCCCGCCCTGTGGAGCCGGGCCGACATCGAGCCCTGGTACCGCCAGAACATCCTCGTGTACGCGGCTACTCCACCAATTGACGGGCTCGCGCCGGCGTCAACCGAGTTTCTCGATCTCGTGCATCCGGACGTGTTCACACCGCGGCGCCAGCAGCTCTCCGGCAAGGAGCTCGCCCGAGCTTCAAGCGCGTTGGTACGCCGACGGCTCCAGGGTCTGGGTAGGCGCCTGCGCGGCTGACGCCTCGAATCAGGACCCGCCCGCCAACGCGATGAGGCGATCGGCGAAGACATCGAAGTTCCGACGTTCGTTCAGGCACGTCGCCGCGTGGGCATGCGCCGCCTTGCCCATGGTGGACCGGAGCTCGGCGTCGTTGACGAGGGCGCCGATGCGCTCGCAGAAGGCTTCATCGTCGTCGCGGTTCGCCAAATAGCCGGAGACGTTGTCGAGGACGAGCTCGTGGATGCCGCCCATGCGCGTTGCGACGGTCGGGAGTCCTGCGGCGGCCGCCTCGGCAAGGACCCATGGCGACTGGTCCCGTCGGGTCGGCAGCGCGAAAAGGTCGCAGGACGGGAGGAACTCCTCCAGGACCTGAGACCGGGGCATCGGATCGTGGAGGATCACACCCGCCACGCCACGTGCCGCGTCCGGCGCGTCCCGGCACAGGATGTGCAGCTCGGCCCGGCCGAGCCGGCCACGACGGAACCAGTCGACGAGCCGATCGCCGCCCTTACGGGTCCAGGGGGCGCCGACGAACCCGATCCGGGGAACCGCGCGTGGCTCGCGTTCGGGGAGCCGATCCGGCACGGTCGCCGACGCGGCGACGACATCGGTGAGCGCCGGTGAGCGCCGGTAGTGCTCGAGCACTGACTCCCGTGCCCACTCGCTGTAACACGCGACGTGCGCGGCACGCTCGAACGTCACGCGATCGACGCGATGGCGAAGTGCTTCCTGGAGCCGGTTGCTGCCGAACTCGTCCCGCATCAGCTCGGCCGTGCAGTCCATGCCGACGCTGAGCTCGGCTCGCGAGCGCGGCGCGACACGAGCGAACGCGTGAGCAAAGCCGGAAGGAACGACGTGCACCAGGTCGTACTCGGACATCGCCCGGTGGGCCAGCGATCGGAGCTGGACGTCGAGCGCAGCTTGGCGGCGGAGCGCCTCGAGGTCAGCGCCGCGAGCTGGTTGGATCGTGTACCCGAAGGCGCGGTTCCAGAGCGTGCGGGTGATCTGGACGTGGTCGAACCGTACATCTCGCCGACCGAGCGCGGCTGCCAGCGCCGCGGCGAAGCTCCGGTGCCCGTGGGTCACCGAGCTGACCACCAAGATGCGCGGGTCGCGGTTCTTCGTCATGTGAGCACGTCGTGGAGCGGCACGTCCGGGTTCGGTTCCGATCGGATGTGAGCGGTCGTGGCGAAGACGAGGGCGATGAGCACCACGAGGCGCGGTGTCACCGCGAGCAGCGAGCCCCGCAGAATGTAGAGCTGGTATCCGGCGAGCAGAGGGACGAGCAGCGCGCCGAACGAGAAGGGCTCGTCCTCTTCGAATCGCCGCTGGAGTCGCGCGGTCAGCGCTCCGTACGCGGCGAAGCCCAGCAGCACCAGCGGGAAACCGCCGTCGACGTAGAACTCGGCCCAGAGTGGGCTCGACTCGTTCAGCTGCGTGGGATACCCCAACGCGTCGTGCATGAGGTCACCGGTGTCGACGGGCTTGTCCGTCCACGCTGATCGCGGGACGAGGAACAGCGCGCTGCCGAGGATCTGGCGGCCGAAGGAATGCCCACTCGTGTCGACGTATTCCACCGACGTGTGCACCTGCCCGAACATCCCGAAGCCACTGCTGTTCAGGAGCTCGTCGCGCAGGCTGGTCGAGTTGTCGGCGGGGGCGCCGGGTTTCGATTCGGCCCGGCGGAAGTTGTTCGCCAAGGGGTACACGAAGAGCACGCTGATCAAGATCGCGACGAACGCGAGCCGTCTGACCAGCTTCTGATCCGGCCGGAGCCAGGCAAAGAGCAGTGCGAAAGCCAGCGCGCCGGCCACCGCGCGGGCGCTCGACGCAATGTTGTTGACCATGAGTGCGGCCACGACCGTTGCGACCACGAGGACGCGGCGGGCGAGTGGTGCGCGCATCCAGCGAAGCCCGCCCGGCTGGCGATAGAGGTAGACGAGCAGGATCGCCGCGACGAAGATCGGGAGGCGAAGCGCCAACTCGGAGACCAGGGTGGCGTAGCCGCCTTCGGCGCGGGTGCCGAACGACGAGTAGAACTCCTCCCGGGTCGAGAACAGGACCGCGACCGAGCCCCCGAGCACCAGCGCGAACGTGCTGGACATGAGGCCCCCGACCGCGAGCAGCTGGAGCCGCAGCGGCCGCAACCGGCGGCGCGAGGAGCGCTCCGGCCGGCGCCCTCCGATGCGGAGTCCGACCTCATAGGCGAGGACCCCGGCCCAGATGATCGCCGTTGCGGTGATCCGCGTGGATTGATCGAATCCCCGGCCGAGGAAGAACTCGGGTGCGTGGAAGTAGTCGGCACCGAGCTGCACGATCCCGGCGAGACCGAACCAGACGTACACGAACAGGTAGAACGTGATGGGGAGGTATTGCCGCCGAGCACTGCCAAGCAGCGATCCGAGTCGGGCCGCCGAGAAGACGCACAGTGCGAAGACGAGCGCGTGGTTGGAGGACCTGAACGGTGTTGTCGGGTCGCCCACCAACCAGAGCGGAAGGATGACGCCGAGCACACCGGCGAAGCCGACTGTCCAGACCGCGTCGACGAATCGGCTCCGCTCGTCGGCGCGGCGTGGAGCCAACGAGACCATGCTCACGCGAGGCACCCCGGCTCGCGCAGCTTGAGCCATTGGCCGAGATCTCGCCCGAGGATCGCTTCGAGTCGGCGTACCTCCGGCGTGAACACCTCGGCGAGCTCCTCCCGAAGCGACTCGGAGAGCGGGCGCCGAGCCTGTCCCTGCTTCAGCACCTGGTCCTTGGAAGCGATGAGGTTGCGGGTCAGCCGATCGGGGAGCTTGGACTTGGCCATCCGTGCGGCGCGACGACCCGGACCCGATCGGAGTGCCCGGGCCAGCCGCGGCGAGCGAAGGACCATCGCACCGTGTACCCGGCCCGGATCCTCGGGGATGCTGGAGAGGGAGAGTCGGGTTGCGAGGCCGGCGAGCACCGACTCCGGCTCAGCCATCAGATCGTCGTACACGATGACGTGGGTACGTTCGGATCCCACCCGGTCGAGGACCCGCTCGACCTGGCTGCCGAGTGCGGCGATCTCTTCGTACTGGAGGAGTCGCGGAACCGGGCACGCGGCTGGTGCTTGTTCGGCGCGCGACGCGCGTGCGTTCCACGCCGACTCGAAGTCGGCCATGGGCTCGAAGCCGGCGTAGACCATCTGCATGTGAAAGGCGTAGGCGACGTCGGAGGGATTTCGCACGACGCAGACCACGAGCGATTCAGGCTCTTGTTCGTCCATCTGTGCGATGGCGTCCGGCGAGCTCAGGTAGAGGGTCGATGCCTCGCCGCGCCAGCGGATTCGCTCCTTCGAACGGTGCTCGAAGCACGAGAGGTAATCGGTTCTCGTCCGGATTCCTTCGCGCCGGCGAAGCGGTTCGAGATCAGAACCGAACCAGTACGGCTCCTTCGGGATGGAGAATGCGATCTCCGGATGACGGTCGAGCGTGCTTGCGAGCGCGGTCGTGGCAGCCTTCGGCGCGCCGGCGATCGCGAACATCCGCACGTCACGCCTCCTTCACCGGCGGCCAAGAACCGGCTTGGGAGAGCGGCGGACGCCGTTCTCCCGCAACTGCGCCGTCCGTGGTCTCGGTGATGCTCCCTTCGTCGAGTCGCACGACCCGGTCGCAGATCTCCAGCGTTGACTTTCCGTGTGCCACCACGACCATGGTGGTCGTGCCCCGGAGATCGCGGAGGGTCTGGAGCACCATGCGTTCGGCGAGCGGGTCGAGCGCGCTGGTGGGCTCGTCGAGGATCAGGATCGCCGGATCGTCGAGGAGGGCGCGGGCGATGCCGAGCCGTTGACGCTGGCCGCCCGACAGGATGTGCGCACCGACGCCGATGACCGTCTGATAGCCGTTCGGAAGTGCCTCGATCTGGTCGTGGAGGTGGGCTCGCACCGCGGCCGAACGGACCGCCGAGTCCGAGAAGCCGGGACGGAAGAACCGGATGTTCTCGGCAACGGTGCCGTAGATGATCTCGTTGTCCTGGGGTACGAGTGCCATGCGGGCGGCCCAGGCCGATGGCCGCACGGAAGCGAGATCGACGCCCGCGGCCAGGATCTGCCCCTCGGTCGGTTGCCGGAGCCCGAGGAGCAGCTGGACAAGGGTGGTCTTGCCGCCGCCCGACGGCCCGATCACCCCGAGGGACTCCCCGGTGGAGATGGTGAGGTCGACGGACTGCAGGACCGGCTGGCCGGGGACGTAGGCGAAGGAGACATCGCGCAGGGTGATGGGCGTGGCCTCGGTGACGTCGACTCCGTCCGTGCGGCGGGGGACCGATTCCAACCGGACGATCTCGTCTTCGATCTTGGCCGCGTACGGCGCGAACTCGATGCTGTTCTGGACGCTGTTCTGCATCTGCTTGGCGTAGCCGACCATCCGGACGAGCAGGAGGACGACGGGTCCGGTCGCGCTCACGTCCGCCCGGTTCGAGAGCATCATCCACCCGAGGAAGCCGACGAGGACGGCGAGGACACCGCACTGGTAGAGGATCGGAACGATCGGCTGCAGGCGCCGGATTCCCCGGAGCGCGAGCGCCAGACGGCGGTAGTCAACCTTGAGTGTTTCGGCGACTGCGGGTCCCACGTCGAAGGCCGCGATCTCCCGCCCGACCCGCTCGGTCTGGGCTGCGGTCGACACGAAGGCCTTCTCCACCGAGACGTAGCTGTTCGAGTCACGCTTGGAGGCCTTGCTGAGCGGGCGCAGGCAGATGCCGATCGTCGCGGCGCCGACGACCGCGAGGAGCGCGGGGACCGGTGAGATCACCAGGGCCGCGATGGACAGCACCGCGATCCCGCACATCGCGGCGATGATCAACGAGATCTGCTGGACCAGCCGCTCCGCGCGATGCGCGTAGTCCCCGAGCATCGTCTGGAGATAGCCCTCGCGGGTGTCGGTGCGAGCGCTCCATTCCGATGTCAGGTACGCGTGAGTGAACCGTGAGTACAACCGCACGAGCGTGCGGTCGCTGAGGCGCGCTGCGCTCCAGCCCAACGGGACTGCGGAGACCGCCAGACCGAGGACCAGCAGTGCGGCCGCGACGACGACGGTCTCGAGCGACAGGCTGTGCGCGACTCCACCGATGTCGATGTCGATGTTGGTGACACCCTGGGCGAGACCGACCGCCATGCGACCGATGAGGTAGAGCGCCGCGGTCTCGATCAATGCGGAGAGGAGCGCGAAGCCGCTCAGCCACAACAGGGAGACCCGGTGGGGCCCGACGGTCCGCAGCCCGATGCTCAGGAGCTCGACGACGCTGACGCGCCCTGACGCGCCCCCTGGCCGGAACCTCTTCGGGCGTCGCAGTGCCGTCATCGGGAGAGCCCGGTTCCGTTAACGTTGCTCCCATGCCACCATTCCCGCTCGAAATTGGTGCCGAACATGCCGTCGAGCGCCCGGGCGTCGGGTTCCAGAATCCTACGAATATAGTCGAAATCGCCCATACCGATTACCGGTCGCTCGCCGGTCCCGTAGGCGCTGAAGAGGCTGCGTTCGACCAGCGCATTGGACTTGAGCCGCCCCAGCACCCGTTCGGCCCGGATCCGTCGGAGGAGCCCGGCGCCGAGCTTCGCCGCCCGGGCAACGACGAGCGAGCGCGGTTTGGCGGCGACGCGGACCGGCTGGAGATCCTCGGGTTCGAAGTCGAAGGGATCGGCGCCGAGCCCGGCGAGGAGCTTCGCCTTGAATCCCGCCGGGTCACTGGAGAGCTCGGCGAAGTCGAGGAGCGTCAGCTGGTCGCGATCGACATGCTCGAGCACGGCTGAGAGGTGGGCGTGGTAGCGGCCGTGGTCAATGAGCTCGTCGATCTCCCGCAGTGCCTCGGGGAGCTCGAGTCGGGTCCGACCCTGGCGCACCATGTAGAGGTACGCGGAGACCGCTCGATCGGCGGGGTGTCTCGCGCAGACAACGAGCTTGGCGGAGGGAAACGCCTGAACGATGCGGGCGATTGCCTTCTCGTCGAAGAGATAGTCGTGGCACACCTCGACTGCGGTGCTCGTGCGCTCGTCGACATCGAAGTGGCGCAGGTACCAGTCGATGCCTCGCCGGTGAAAGCGGTTGAAGAAGTGCAGGTCCTTCGTCACGGGTACGGCGACGGTCGGGTGCCGTTCGAGGACTGCCTGCATCCATGACGATCCCGCCTTGTCCGGCCCGATGAAGAAGCCCCAATCGCACTCGCGGGCCCACCGCTGCATAGGTGCATGATGACAGCCGGCGGAGGCTGATGCGGATCGTCGTACCAACCTGGACCGTCGACGAGCGCAAAGGCGGGATCCGAACCTATCTGTGCAACCTCGTCGAGGCGTTGTCGCGCCAGGCGGACGTCGAGCTGACGTTGCTGTGCAGTCGCGACAGCCGGGTCCTGTTCGAGGGCATGGCGGACCGGGCCAAGCTCGTGGAGCTCTCTCCTCCCGGGGGCCGGCGGCTTCGACCCGTCACCGAGCAATGGAGCGGGACGCGCATCGGCTCCCGATTCGGGGATGTCCTGCTCACGCCGTCGAACGTCGGGCTCCTCGGCGCGCGGATACCTCAAGTCGTGGTCGTGCAGTCGCCACTGTCGGTTCGCTCCGTGCGCGAGTCACATCCCGCGGTGCCGGTGGACGCCGCGCACCGGGCGTATCACCGGGCAATGCTCGGCGTGAGCCTGCGGCGAGCCGACGCGGTGGTTGCAGTCACGGAGTGGATGCGCGGCCAGCTTCTCCAGAGTGTCCGCGGGCTCGATGCGCATCGGGTACATGTCGTCAGTGAGGGCGTCCGGGTCCCGCCCGGCGTCGCGCCCGAGCCCGCCCGAGCCACGCCGGGCCGCATCCTGTTCGTCAGCACGCTGTTCCCGTACAAGGGAGCCGGGCTGCTCGTCTCGGCGCTCGGACACCTGCGCGCCCGTCATGCCGACCTCGAGTGGACGTGTCGGATCGTCGGTCGAGATCCCTCGGGCGGTGTGACTGCCGGGCAGCTCCGGTCACACATCGACTCGCTCGGACTCGGCGATCGGGTCGACCTCGTCGGTGCGGTACCGCACGAGAGGGTGTGGGACGAGTACGCGGCCGCCGACGTGTTCGTCTATCCCTCCGAGCTCGAGTCCTTCGGGCTTCCCCCGCTCGAGGCCATGGCGGTCGGGGTCCCGGTCATCACGTCAACCGCGCCCAGCGTCCGCGAGGTCGTCGGGGACGCGGCCCGAGTCGTCGACGCGACCCGGCCGGACGAATTCGCGTCGACCATTGCGGAGCTGCTGACGTCGAATCCGGCGCGTCGGGAGCTTCGTCGCGCCGGATTGCAGCTCGTTGCGAGCCGTACCTGGGACGCCGCCGCCGGACGCATGCTGACGGTGCTCCGCGACGCGGTGTCATGACCCGACCGAGCCGACGACCGTTGATCAAGGCAGGAGCACACTCCCGAAGCTGTACTTCGGGCCATTGAGGGTCATCGTCGCGCCGCCGCCTCGTCGGGACCGTCGGTCCGGGAACGCTCGACGAGTCGATGGTTCCCGGACCGACGGATCCGACGGCAAGATGATGCCGAGCTAGACGGAGCCCGGGGGTCGTGGTGCCGGGGTATCGCCGTTCTTGCCCCATGGTGTGGAGCCGGCGATGCCGTTGACGTACCAGCGACCGTTGGAGGGACGGAACACCGCGAAGTCGGTGGTGCCGTCGCCGTTGTAGTCGGCGGGTGCTGCGACGTCGCCGTTCTTGCCCCACGGGGTGGAACCCGCGATGCCGTTGACGTACCAGCGACCGTTGGAGGGACGGAACACCGCGAAGTCGGTGGTGCCGTCACCGTTGTAGTCACCGGGTGCTGCGACGTCGCCGTTCTTGCCCCACGGGGTGGAACCCGCGATGCCGTTGACGTACCAGCGACCGTTGGAGGGACGGAACACCGCGAAGTCGGTGGTGCCGTCACCGTTGTAGTCACCGGGTGCTGCGACGTCGCCGTTCTTGCCCCACGGGGTGGAACCCGCGATGCCGTTGACGTACCAGCGACCGTTGGAGGGACGGAACACCGCGAAGTCGGTGGTGCCGTCACCGTTGTAGTCACCGGGTGCTGCGACGTCGCCGTTCTTGCCCCACGGGGTGGAACCCGCGATGCCGTTGACGTACCAGTTCCCGTTGGACGGGCGCCAGACCGCGAAGTCCGTGGTGCCGTCACCGTTGTAGTCACCGGGAACCGCGACGTCGCCGTTCTTGCCGAGCTGGGTCGACCCCGCGATCCCGTTGACGTACCAGTTCCCGTTGGACGGCCGCCAGACCGCGAAGTCGGCATTGCCGTCACCGGTGAAGTCACCGAAGGTACCTCCGCTGGGTTCGATGGCCGGCTCCACGTTGACGGTCACGTCGACGCTGGTGGTGTCGGTGCCGTCGCTGGCTTCCACGGTCACCGTGTACGGCGAGCCCGCAACGTCGCCCGCGGTGGGCGAGAGCTGGAGATCGCCACCGACCAGGCTGGCGAAGCCGGGCCCGGCCGTGATCTGGGTGGTGACCGTGTCGCCGTTCGGGTCACCCGTGGTGAGACCCACGATTGCGGTCTCACCGGCGGTGACCGTCACCGGGTTCGGGTCCGCGGAGATCGTCGGCGGGTCGTTCGGCGCAGCGGCCGGGAGGATCTCGATGCCCCGGATGATCGCGACGCTGGTCACCGCAGTGACGTCCAGGTTCAGCTCCCCGTCAGTGACCGTGACATCAGGCGCGACCTCGGTGAGTGCCGTGCCCTTCGCGGCCACTGCGAGCATGTCGTAGTTGTCCAGGACCGTGTTGCCCTCGAGCGCCACGTCGAAGACCCGGCCCCCGATCGCGTTGATCGTGCTGCTCGACTGCTCCCCGAAGTGCATGCGCACCTCGTAGTCACCGTTGGGCACCGCGAAGGTCCAGTTCATCTGGTTCCCCGCCGTCGTGTTCGTGCGCGCCAACGACTGGAACAACGTCATCGGCAGGCCCGGGTCCACGCCCGACATGTCGAACGTATCCGTCACGGTCACATCCGCTGCGCTCGCGTCGTTGGTCAGCGTGACTCCGGGCGCGGTCGGGTTCGACCGGCCCACACCGATGAAGTCCCCGGCCGGATCGCTCAACGTCGGTCCACCCGCGTTGATCCGGTACAAGAACGCGCTCGGCTCGATCACGTTCACCGTCACATCCACCGTGGCCGTGAGATCACCGTCGGAGACCTCCACGGTCACCGTGTACGGCGAACCCGCCACGTCACCCTCGGTCGGCGACAGCGAGAGATCGCCGCCCACCAGGCTGGCGAAGCCCGGACCGGAGGTGATCTGAGTCGTGAGCGGATCACCTTCAGGATCACCGGTAGTGAGACCCACGACCGCGGTCTGACCCGCCACTGCGATCGCCGGGTTCGGCGTCGCCGAGATCGTCGGCGCCTGGTTCGGCAGCTCACCCTCCGGGATGATCTCGATACCCCGAATGATCGCCACGCTCGTCACCGCAGTGAGATCGAGGTTCAACACCCCATCGGTCACTGCGATCCCCGGAAGCGTCTCGGTGATCGCCGTGCCCTTCGCCGCGACGGCCAACATGTCGTAGTTGTCCAGGACGGTGTTGCCCTCGAGCGCCACGTCGAACACCCGGCCGCCGACCGCGTTGATCGTGCTGCTCGACTGCTCCCCGAAGTGCAACCGCACCTCATAAGAAGCATTCGGCACGTCGAAGGTCCAGTTCATCTGGTTGCCCGCCGTCGCGGTCGTACGCGCCAACGACTGGAACAACGTCATCGGCAACGACGGATCCACACCCGACATGTCGAACGTATCCGTCACCGAAACATCCGCCGCACTCGCGTCGTTCGTCAACGTCACACCCGGCGCCGTCGGGTTCGACCGACCCACACCAATGAAATCCCCACCCGGATCCGACAACGTCGGACCACCCGCATTGATCCGATACAACGGCGGGGTCGGTGCGACGTTGAGGTCGAACTCGACCTGGCCCGTCAGGCCTTGTGGGTCCGTACCGGTGATGAAGACGGGCTGCGTCGCGGGTGCACCGGTCGTGTCGTCGCTCCAGGTCCAGGTCCCGTCGTTGTTGTTGACGACCTGGCCGACGTTTGCGGTCATCGTGACCGCGTCGCCGTCGCGCTCCACGATCTGGCCCGACACCTGGGCGACGTCGCCCTCGTTCGCCTCGACCGCGGTGGGGGTCATGTCGACGTACGGACGCTCGTTGCCATCCGGGCCGGTGACCACGAGCTCCGAGATGAGGCCCAGGTGCGCGTGGATGAACATGTGGCAGTGGAAGACCCACCGGCCGGCTGCCCCACCGGGAGTGGTGCCGTCCATCTGCGGCCGGTCCTCCACCTTGAACCGGTACGTCAGCGTCTCGTTGGGCGGTACGTCGACGGCGTCGACGAACTCGGGCGGGAACGTGAACGTCGGGTTGTTCGTTCGGGTCATCGTGACCGGTTGGAACGAGAACCCGTGCATGTGGAACGAGTGGTGGAGGCCCGAGGTGTTCGTCACCTGGAGCTCGATCGTGTCGCCGATCGCGGCGTAGCGCGCGGAGGCCTGGTGCGGTGCGACTGCGTAGTCGCCAGTGGGAGAGTGCACTCCCGTCACCCCGTTGACGTTGAACAGGCCGAGCGTGAGGGCGTTGGTCCCGTTCCCCGTCTTGGCGGGTGAGAACGACGCGGGGTTCAGCACCGTGCCGTCGATGTCGGACGGAGTCAGGACCGGGACCGGGTCGCCGGTCGCGTCGCGCAGCGGTGTCCCCGCGGCGATGGTGTAGGGCGGGTTGACCGCAGCACCAGTCACGTTGAAGTGGGCGACCGGAACGGTCGGAGTGTTGGTGAATCCGTTGCCAAGGCGCTGGAAGTCCTCGGTCCAGAGGGTCGCAACCCCGCTGGCCCCGGCCGGGATCGCGGCGACGACGTCCGCCCGCTCACTCGGACCGAGCAGGATCTCACCGGAGTCGTACTTGAAGTCGAAACCGGTTTGCACGCCACCGTCGAGAACCGCGCTGTTCAACAACCCACCTTCGCCGCCGATGCGCACGAGCGGGACCTGCGTCCCGTCGCTGAGCGTCAGGCGGAACCTCAGATAGCGAATCTGCGTCGGCGCGATGAGCTGGAGCCGAATCCCTTGGCCGGGGCTGACGTCGAGCACGTGGGCGTTCGCGTCGAGCGCACCCGGCGCGCCCGGGTTGCCCGCTCTACCACCGACGTTCATGCCGTTCGTGATGACGGTCTGGCCTTCGTTCACGATGGCCGCATTCGGGGGAGTGACGTTCGCGATCCATCCCTCGGGCAATGGCGTGTTCGTCGGACTGCCGTCCTGGTCGAACGGCGTGTCGCACAGGTCGTCCGGGTGCGGTGCCCCCTGGGCCGGCAGCGCTCCACCGCTCACGTGCGGGAGCGACGGGTCGAAGTTCACCGTGTCGTTCTGGCCGGGCGCCTTGCAGACCGTGAGGTCGCTGACCATCAAGGTGTGCGTGTCGGCCGGCGACGGGATGGTCCCATTGGCCTGGAGCGGGGCCTCGTTCGGATCGTCGACGATGAGCGAGCCGTAGAGGCCGCGCACGACCTGGTTGGTCGAGTACTGGTGGTGCGGGTGGTACCAGTAGACGCCGGGACGGGTGACCACGAAGTCGTAGAGGTAGGACCCGCCGGGCGGAACCAGGTTCTGCGTGAGCGGTGTGCCGTCCGACTTGTTGTCCAGCTCGATGCCGTGCCAGTGGATGCCGGTGTCCTCCGTGTCGAGGTGGTTCTCGAAGTGCACTCGGACTCGCTCGCCCACCGTGAGGTGGAACTCCGGGCCGGGGATCGAGCCGTTGTAGGCCATGGCGCCGGTCGCTTCGCGCCCGTCACCGATGTCGGTCACCGCGAGCTCGTCGGCGACGATCGTCGTCTCGACGATGTTCGGGTCCGGGTTCGTGTCCACGACCTGGGGAACGACGTACGGCGAGATGTCCGACGTCGCCGCTGATGGCGCCGCCGACCGGACGGCCAACATCCCCGCAACGAGGAACACCGCCACCGCCACGACGAAGAACCGGGACCGGCAGATGCGGCCGAGCGGGTCGATGCGATCGAAGTGAACGATCGCGGGCGACGTCCCCGCGCCCTGGCGAAGACCGAACGATGCGTTGAGCGCATCGTTCCTCGAGCGGCCGAGTGACGACATCGCTCCAACTCCTCTTACAACGGTCCTCGCCCGTACAGGATCGTTGGAAGAGCGAATGAGGCCGGTCTCACCACTTGGCTCGCCAGGGGGAAAGGTGACCGAATCGGCCCCCTGGGTCAGTGCCTCCCTCGTACGCCCGCGCTTTTCGTACCTTCGTTCGAACTAGCCCCTTTTGCGCTAGGACGGGGTGAAAGTACGGCGGCATTTCGGTCGTGTCAAGACCAAAGCCATTTTGTTCACTTCTCCGGCACAGCAACGTCGACGGTGTAGGTCCCGTACAGACGGGTGCCGTCTGCGGTCCGGGCGATGACGTCGATCCGGGTCCGGCCGGGAGCAAGGCGCGCCCGGCTCACGAAGCTCGACGCATCCCGGCGTCGTACCGGGAGCTGGCGCGTGGGCTCATCCGGGCTCTTCGCCGTGAGCACCAACTGGTTCACCGGCCGCTTCTCACTGAAGTAGTCGAAGAACTCGACGGTGATGCGTTGGCGGGCGCCGCCGGCCGGTTCGACGGTGAGCCGGATGAAGCCGTTGTCGGCAAGCTGCACCGAGTAGCGGACGGGCTGGCCGGGAAATGCGTCCACCGACAGGAACAGGGGCGGACCGTTGACGTAGAGCTCGAGTGGCACGACGCGGGATTCGGCGGCCGACCCCGCGACCGCCGATACCCGCCAGCGTCCCGGAAACGCCAGGTTGGTCCCCGAGCCGAACCAGGAGCCCGATTCCGTCCCCCGCTTGAGCCGCAGCGTTGAGGCCGGGATGCCGGGGTCGTCGAGCGGGACGAAGCGCAGATCGACCCGCGTGGCATCGAGCGCCCGGCCGGTCGCGCGGTCGTCGAGGCGCACGTCGAACCGGTTCGGTCCGGGCACAGCCCACTGCGTGACCAGGTGAGCCTCCACGGCACCGCTCGCGTCCGTGCCGTTGACCGCAAGCCCGAGTGGGGGGACGTCGACGGGAGGGGAGAGGGCGCCGAGCACGGCCGCCGCGACGATCGCCACGCCCGCCACCGTCAGCTCCCCGGCGGAGACTCGCCGCAGTGGATTGAGGTTCGTCGCGGCCGCGGGCACGCTGCGCAACCGGTTGCGCAAGGCCAGCAACCCGATGACGCCCACCAGCGCGACCTTGGCCAGGATCACCTGGCCGTACCCGGTCGAGACGAGCTCATCCCACGAACCGAGCGCGACAAGACTCCGCGCGCGACCCCGGTCAGGACGACCACTACCAATGCGATTGCAGCTACCCGGGAGAACCGCCGGACCGAGATCGCCTTGGATTCGGACGGCACACCTCGAATGCCGATGACCAGCGCGGCCAGGCCGCCGATCCAGACTCCGGCGGCCGCGAAGTGTGACCACTGGGCCGCGCTCGTCGTCCATCGAGTCACGCCGGAGGATGTCGCCGCGTGCCCCGCGGAAACGTGCACGGCGATCATCGCCGCGCACGCCCCGGCCGCGATCCAGAGCGCGACCTTCGCGCCGGTCTCGGATTGAGCGGCCCGGGCGGCCAACAGGGCCACGCCCGCGACGACGAGCGCGAGCGCGGCGTCCCTGAACCGCTCGCCCCGCGTACGTGTCGAGGAAGTCCGCGAACCCGACGGCGGCGCTCGAGCGTTGGGCGATCGCCAGGACCAGAAGACCGATGGCGGTGACCGGCCACGCGACGGCGGCAACCGGCAGTCCCCGGCGCTCGCCGCCGAAGCCGCCGGCGCCGGCGCAGGCTGCTCCGAGCAGCATGACGACACCGGCGAGGAACAGGAAGCGGCCGAGGATCTCCATCGGCGACGCGGCCGGGGTGTTGCTCGCCGTGGCGGCGGTTGCGAGCTGGGCCTGCTCGGGGGTGACGCCGACACCGAAGAAGAAGGTGGAGCCGGTTGGATGGCCGTCGATCCTCGATACGACCCGCCAGTTGACGGCGTACACGCCTTTCGCCAGCGTCGGCACCCGGACGGCGAGTGATCGAGGATCGCCGGGGACCGCCATCGGTGAACCAGTCCCGACCGGTGCTCCCCGTGGGCCCGTGAGCTTGATGGTGGCGAGTGACGGGTCAGGCTCCTCCGAGAACGTGAGGGTCACGACAGTTGGACTGGCCTCGAGCCCGGAGCCTGCGGCCGGCCTCGACGAGACCAGCACCGCGTGCGCGCCCGCGGGCAAGGCGGCGCCGGCAACGACCGCGAAGACGACGGCGGCGACGACGAGGAGCCGGCGGATCGTGCTCAGCCGGGTTGTCCGATGCGACGGGACCGGATGCCCAACGCCACCGTCGCGCCGATTGCGAGCACGCTCAGCCCGAGGGCCACGATCGTCAGGGCGTCAGGTCCCGAGTCGTCGTCCGGGCCGAGCCGACTGGGGCTGGCGCTGCCGTCGGACGTCTTCGACGCCGACTCCGGTGGGAACTCGACCTCCGATGCGTCGGCGACGCAGTCGAAGGTCGAGTCCGAGCAGGTCGAGGTGATGTCGACGGCCTGGCCGCTGAGGGTGCCGACGACCTGCACCGAGTACGTGCCGGGCTGGGTCGGGACGATTGCGGCGCTGTACACCCCGGGCCCGAGTGGTCGGAGCTCCCGTACCGTCGTCGTGTCACCGAAGGAGATGGTTGTCGTGAGGCTGGGGTCCAGGTCGACGACCGGTTCGCCGCGATCGTCGACGGCCGTGATCTGCATGGCGTTGGGCAAGCCGGCGTACGTGGGTTCGTCGCGCCACCCGACGCTGATCTCGAGGTTGCCCACCTTGTGTGCGTCGTGGGCACCGGCAGCCGGCGCCGTCACTGCCACTGCTGCAAAGGCGACGAACGCCAGCCGGAGAAACCGCCTCATTTGGTGCAACTGTAGCCATTCGGCAGACGGGGGCGGACGCGCGAACCCGCGATCAGCCGGGTCGCGCGTTCGTGGCGCGCGCATGCACACGGACCGTATCCGCAGCGACTCCCGCGGCGAGGGATGCCGGCCACGAAAGGTTGCGACGCGCGTCAGAGCCTTGACACGATCGGGCGCCCGGTCTACCTTCACCGCCTCCTGGCACAAACAGTGCTAGGAGTGAACTAAGGTACAAAAGCGCGGGCGTACGAGGGAGGCAACGACCCAGGGGGGCCAATCGGTCACCTTTCCCCCTGGCGAGCCAAGTGGTGAGACCGGCCTCATTCGCTCTTCCAACGATCCTGTACGGGCGAGGACCGTTGTAAGAGGAGTTGGACTCATGGGGTCCTCGCTGTCGAACGTTCGGAAGTCGATGCCGTTCGCGCATCGTTGGGGCAGGGCCGAGGGGCGGGAACGTCGCCGGCGTTGGGTTGCGGTCGTATTGGCGGCCGCCCTGATCGTGCCGTCCCTGTTCCTCACCGGGGCGATCACCTCGTCGGGGGCCCAGACGATCAGCTTCGTCTCGACGGAGGTCCTGGGCACGCCCACGGACACGTCGGTGCGCGTGAACATCATTCCGGGCGAGACCGTGCAGATGTTCTTCGAGTACGGCACGACATCGGGCGTCTACACCAACCAGACCCCGACCCTCAACGCACCCGCCAACGTGGCGCACGAGGTCCAGATCACCGGGCTGCAGCCCGACACCCGGTACTTCTACCGGACCCGCTACATCCACCCCAACCAGACGGGTGTGACCGAGGCGCGCCCCGAGCAGACCTTCCACACCGCGCGCGCCGTCGGTGAGCCGTTCGTCTTCGATGTGGTGTCGGACTCGCACCTTGGACATCTCGGTACCCCGGCTCGCTATCAACAGGACTCGGACAACATCGCGGCGGAGCAGCCCGACTTCGTGGTCGACACCGGTGACACGTTCATCGTCGACAACCTGACCACGCAGTCTGCCGTGGACCAGAAGTACCTCAACCAGCGCGCGGTCTTCGACACGTACGCGGGTTCCACGCCGGTCTTCCTGTCACCGGGCAACCACGAAGAAGAAGAGGGCTGGAACCTCGACGACGCGGTCAGCCCCGGGCTCATGAGCATCAAGGCTCGCAAGAACTACTTCCCGACGCCGACCACCGACAGCTTCTACTCCGGCAACACCGACCCGCTGGCGGGAATCGGTGCGGACCCGCACGACTCGGCGCGAGACAACCTTCGCGAGGACTACTACTCCTTCGAATGGGGTGACGCGCTGTTCGTGATCATCGACGAGTTCGAGTACACGGCGGTGAAGCCCTACACGGGCGCGGTCGCCGGTGAGCAGAACGACGAGACCGTGACCACCGACCAGTGGGGCTGGACCATGGGCCAGCAGCAGTACGACTGGTTCAACGACACCCTCAAGAACAGCAACGCCAAGTTCAAGTTCGTGTTCTCCCACCACATGCTCGGCGGCCAGCTCGCCGGCGGTGGGTCCGGAGGGCCGGCCGGCTACGTGCGCGGCGGCGCCGCAGCCGCCGACTTCTTCGAGTGGGGCGGCAAGAACGCCAACGGCACGGACGGGTTCGCTGCGAACCGGCCGACCTTCACCCACGGGCCGATCCAGCAGATCATGCTCGACAGCGGCGTGACTGGCTATTACCACGGCCA
The DNA here is from genome assembly GCA_963770095.1 of uncultured Acidimicrobiia bacterium. Classification (GTDB taxonomy): domain Bacteria; phylum Actinomycetota; class Acidimicrobiia; order IMCC26256; family JAENVU01; genus Chersky-806. Next base: position 73,481 of record CAVYOO010000002.1, on the reverse strand, counting down.
CGACCACCAGTACGCCTACGAGCTCGTGGACGGAATCCACTACCTGTCGATGCCCGCACCCGGCATGACCGGCAGCGGCTTCAACCTCTACTCGGAGGGTGCCAACAACGGCGAGACCATCAAGGTGCTACCCAACTCGGGCCACATTCGGGTGACGGTCGACCCGACTCAGAACATCGCCACGTCCGAGTACGTCCGCTCCGACCAGTCGGTGCCCGCGAACAACAACATCGTCTCGCACACGTACACCATGGACGCCAACACCGGGGGTGGCGGGAACACCCCGCCGGTCGCGAACAACGACTCCGCCTCGGCGAACCAGGGTCAGGCGACCCCGATCAACGTGCTCGGCAACGACACCGACGGCGATGGTGACACGCTCACGGTGTCCGCGGTGACGCAGGGTTCCAACGGCGCCACGGTGGCGAACAACGGCACCAACGTCACGTACACGTCCAGCGCCACCCACTGCGGCGCCGACAGCTTCACCTACACCGCCAACGACGGGAACGGTGGCACCGACACCGGTACGGTCAACGTCACGGTCGGGGCATGCAACCAGGCACCGACGATCTCGGCGTCGCCAAACCCGGTGACGGTGACGGCGGGGAAGACCGCGGTGGTGGATCTCACCACGGGTGATCCCGATGGTGATCCGGTCGCCACCTCGATCACCTCGGGCCCGGGGTTCGCATCGTTGGTCGGTGGAGATCTCCAGCTCTCGCCGAGTGCAGGTGATGTGTCGGGCTCGCCCTACACGGTCACGGTGCGGGCGAGCGACGGAACGCTCAACACCAGTGTCAACGTCACGGTGAACGTGGTGGAGCCGACCGTCGGCACGTTCGGCGACTTCGACGGTGACGGCACCGCAGACTTCGCGGTGTTCCGGCCGTCCAGCAGCCGCTGGTACATCAACGGCATCGCCGGCTCGACGCAGTGGGGCAAGAACGGCGACGTCGCGAAACCCGGTGACTACAACGGCGACGGCACCACCGACATCGCGGTGTTCCGGCCCTCGAACGGCCGCTGGTTCGTGAACGGCATCGCCGGCTCGACGCAGTGGGGCAAGAACGGCGACGTCGCGGTCCCCGGTGACTACAACGGCGACGGCACCACCGACATCGCGGTGTTCCGGCCGTCCAACAGCCGCTGGTACATCAACGGCATCGCCGGCTCGACGCAGTGGGGCAAGAACGGCGACGTCGCAGCACCGGGTGACTACAACGGCGACGGCACCACCGACATCGCGATCTTCCGGCCCTCGAACGGCCGCTGGTACATCAACGGCATCGCCGGCTCCACGCCCTGGGGCAAGAACGGCGACGTCGCAGCACCGGGTGACTACAACGGCGACGGCACCACCGACATCGCGATCTTCCGGCCCTCCAACGGCAACTGGTACATCAACGGCATCGCCGGCTCCACACCGTGGGGCAAGAACGGCGACATTGCGGTCCCCGCCGACTACACCGGCAACGGCACGACCAACATCGCGGTCTACCGGCCCTCCAACGGCACCTGGTACGTGAACGGCATCGCCGGCTCCACCCAGTGGGGCCAGAACGGCGACCTCCCGCTCACGCGGGCGCCGGGGGCCTGAGCGTCTGCACGACGGGCTCGGTCTGATCCGTTTCCGGCTCCGAGGTGACGTACCTCGGAGCCGGGAACGGAGAACACCGGCGTGTCACCTGGTCTTCGGGGCGCGGGGTTACGCTCCGCGGCCATGAGGCTGCACGGGATGGTCCGGGTGCTGTCACCCGCGCTCGCGGCACTCGCCCTCCTCGCCGCAGCAAGCTGTGGCGGGGGGAGCAACGAAGTGGTGGCCCAGGGCGTCGTCAGGTTCTCCGAGGAGATCCACCGGGGCGCCATCGACGACCCGGTGGTCGACTACCTGTACGGCGGGACCCGGGCCTGCGCCGGCACCGGCCGCTTCAGCGACCTGGTGGAAGGCCAGGGCATCGTCATTCGCAACGCCGCCGGAGAGGTCGTCGGGACCACGCAGCTTTCCACCGGCACCACGACGTTCAGGGACGCCGCGACCGGGGAGACCATCCGAGGAGTACCCCGCGGCTCCGACGGGGTCGTCTCGTGCTCGATGCCCTTCCGCGTTCCCGGCGTGGACGGTGGCTCCGACTCGTACACCGTGGGGATCGGGGATCGTGCGCCGCTTGAACGGGTGAAGCGCGCGGACCTCGAGTCGATGGTGCTGAAACCGAAGGGCTGACGGGTCCGTTGTGCCACGCCGCGCCTGCGGTCCAGAGGTCGAACCAGGCCGTATGGCCCCCTTGACCTGTCCGATATGACCCGGTAGGTTCGCTCTCGTCCTAGTACAAAGCGTGCTAGTTCGCACCAAAGCACGAAAAGCGCGGGCGTACGAGGGAAGGCAACGACCCAGGGGGGCCAATCGGTCACCTTTCCCCCTGGCGAGCCAAGTGGTGAGACCGGCCTCATTCGCTCTTCCAACGATCCTGTACGGGCGAGGACCGTTGTAAGAGGAGTTGGATCCTATGAGGTCCTCGCAATTGGGCGTTCGGCGTTCACCGCCGTTCGCACGTCGTTTCGGGAACGCCGGGGGGCAGGGACTCCGCCGGCGGGGTGTCGCAATCGTGTCGGCATTGGCGTTGACACTGCCGGCGGTCTTCGCAGTCGGTGCGAGCTCGTCGGTCGCGACTGCTGCCGGCACACCGTTGTATCGGATCAATGCGGGTGGTCCGACGTTGTCGGATCCGGGTGGGGACTTCATTGGTGTGGGTCGGTCGAACCCGACGGCGCCGGGAGTCACGCTCACGAACTCTGCGAGTGCGGCGGATGTTTCGGTGACGGATACGTTCGACATGTCGGGTGTGGATCCGTCGTTGCCGATGACGTTGTTCCAGTCGTTGGCGACGTACGACCGCGACGGCGGGCAACCAGATGAACTGGACCTTCGACGTGCCGAATGCTTCCTATGAGGTGCGGTTGCACTTCGGGGAGCAGTCGAGCAGCACGATCAACGCGGTCGGCGGCCGGGTGTTCGACGTGGCGCTCGAGGGCAACACGGTCCTGGACAACTACGACATGTTGGCCGTCGCGGCGAAGGGCACGGCGATCACCGAGACGCTTCCGGGGATCGCGGTGACCGATGGGGTGTTGAACCTCGACATCACTGCGGTGACGAGCGTGGCGATCATTCGGGGTATCGAGATCATCCCGGAGGGTGTGTTGCCGAACCAGGCGCCGACGATCTCGGCGACGCCGAACCCGGCGATCGCGGTGGCGGGTCAGACCGCGGTGGTGGGTCTCACTACCGGTGATCCTGAAGGTGATCCGCTCACGACTCAGATCACCTCCGGTCCGGGCTTCGCGAGTCTGGTGGGCGGCGATCTCTCGCTGTCGCCGACCGAGGGTGACGTGGCGGGTTCGCCGTACACGGTGACCGTGGAGGTCTCCGACGGTGATCTCACGGCCACGGTGGATGTGACGGTGAACGTGATCGAGCCGAGCGCGTTCTTGTACCGGATCAACGTGGGTGGACCGACGTTGAGCGATCCGGCCGGGGACTTCATCGGTGTGGGCCGGTCGAACCCGACCGCGCCGGAGTCACGCTGACCAACGACTCGAGCGCAGCGGATGTGACCGTGACCGACACGTTCGACATGTCGGGCGTGGACCCGGGCCTGCCGATGACGTTGTTCCAGTCGTTGGCGCGCACGAACACGACGGCGGGGAACCAGATGAACTGGACCTTCGCGGTGCCCGAACGGTGACTACGAGGTGCGCATGCACTTCGGGGAGCAGTCGAGCAGCACGATCAACGCGATCGGGGGCCGGGTCTTCGACGTGGCGCTCGAGGGCAACACGGTCCTGGACAACTACGACATGTTGGCCCAGACCAGCGGGACCAAGGGTGTCGCGCTCACCGAGGTCGCGCCTGATGTCGCGGTCACTGACGGGGAGCTGAACCTCGACGTCACCGCGGTCACCAGCGTCGCGATCATCCGGGGCATCGAGATCCTCCCGGCCGCTGCGCCGAACGACCCGCCGACGATCTCCGCGGACCCGAACCCGGTGACGGTCACCGCCGGTGAGACCGCAATCGTGGGTCTCACCACGGGTGACCCGAACGGCGACACGGTCACCACCCAGATCACGGCCGGGCCCGGCTTCGCCAGCCTGGTCGGTGGCGATCTCCAGCTCTCGCCCACCGCGGGCGACGTTGCGGGCTCGCCGTACACGGTGACCGTGGAAGCCAGCGACGGCACCGACACCACCAGCGTCGACGTCACCGTCAACGTCGTACCACCAGTACCGACCGAGGGTGCGATCTTCGGTGACTTCACCGGCGACGGCTACGCGGACTTCGCGGTGTTGCCGGCCTTCGAACGGGAACTGGTACGTGAACGGCGTTGCGGGTTCCACCCCGTGGGGCAAGAACGGCGACGTCGCAGCACCGGGTGACTACAACGGTGACGGCACCGTCGACTTCGCGGTGTTCCGTCCGTCGAACGGGAACTGGTACGTGAACGGCGTTGCGGGTTCCACGCCGTGGGGCAAGAACGGCGACGTCGCAGCACCCGGTGACTACAACGGTGACGGCACCACCGACTTCGCGGTGTTCCGTCCCTCCAACGGTCGCTGGTACGTCAACGGCATCGCGGGTTCCACCCCGTGGGGCAAGAACGGCGACGTCGCAGCACCGGGTGACTACAACGGTGACGGCACCACCGACTTCGCGGTGTTCCGTCCCTCCAACGGTCGCTGGTACGTCAACGGCATCGCGGGTTCCACCCCGTGGGGCAAGAACGGCGACGTCGCAGCACCCGGTGACTACAACGGTGACGGCACCACCGACTTCGCGGTGTTCCGTCCCTCCAACGGTCGCTGGTACGTCAACGGCATCGCCGGCTCCACGCAGTGGGGCAAGAACGGCGACGTCGCAGCACCCGCCGACTACAACGGCGACGGGACCACCGACATCGCCATCTTCCGTCCCTCGAACGGGACTTGGTACGTGAACGGCATCGGCGGCTCCACCCAGTGGGGCCAGAACGGTGACGTCCCGGCAACTCGGCCGTCCGGCTCCGCGTAACGCGGCTGCACAGCGCTTGGGTCGATCCGTTCCCGGCTCCCCTTCGGGGGAGTCGGGAACGGTGAAGACCATCTCAGCTGTCGGGAAGGGGAGGAGACTTCAGATGGCGATTGCCACCACGGTCAAGGACAATTCGATGTCGATCGGCCCGGTGGAAGCCGCGCCGATCGAGCGCCTCACCTCGGTGCGAGTCGAGGTTCCGGGGGTTGGTTCGGGGATCTCGAGCCGGGTCGATCGGGCGGCGAAGCGGGGCCTCGACATGCTCCTCGCCGGAACCGCACTCCTCATCATCACGCCGATCATGGCGCTGATCACCATCGCCGTCGCACTCACCTCACCCGGCCTGCCCTGGTTCGGACAAGTACGACTCGGCCGCAACGGCGAAGTCTTCCGCTGCTGGAAATTCCGCTCCATGCACCGCAACGCCGAAGACATCCTCCGGCGCGACCCCAACCTCTACGCCACCTACATCGCCAACGACTTCAAGCTCAACTGCGAAGACGACCCACGCGTCACCACCCTCGGACGCTTCCTCCGCAAAACATCACTCGACGAGCTCCCACAGCTCTTCAACGTCCTCGTCGGCCACATGAGCATGGTCGGACCACGCCCCGTCGTCCCCGACGAGCTCGAACGCTGCTACGGACCCTGGACCGGCGAATACCTCGCCGTGCGCCCCGGCATCACCGGCCCCTGGCAGATCAGCGGACGCAACGACATCCGCTACCCCGAACGCGCCATCCTCGACGCCCACTACGTCAACACCTGGACCCTCCGCACCGACCTCGCCATCCTCGCCCGAACCCCCAGCGTCCTCATCCGCAAAGCCGGCGTCCAATAGACGACCAACCCCCGAGCTCGGGAGTTGGTTGCTGCCGTTAGGCGCGGTTTATGTGAACAATGGTCATAAACGGGCGGTTGGTCTTGACAGGCCGAGAAGTTGCATTTAACTTCGCTTCGGTCACGGCACAAACAGTGTGACTACGACAAAGAACACAGAAAGCGCGGGCGTACGAGGGAGGCAACGACCCAGGGGGCCGATTCGGTCACCTTTCCCCCTGGCGAGCCAAGTGGTGAGACCGGCCTCATTCGCTCTTCCAACGATCCTGTACGGGCGAGGACCGTTGCTAGAGGAGTTGGACTCATGGGGTCCTCGCTATTGAAGGTTCGGGGAACGATGCCTTTCGGTCGTCGTTCCGGGCAGGCCGGCGGGCAGGTACCACGCCGTCGGCGTCTCGTCGCCATCGTCTCGACGGTGGCGCTGATGGTGCCGGCACTGCTTGCCTCCGGGGCAGCATCGCCGGCTGCGGCCGCGACCGGCGCGCCGCTGTATCGCATCAACGCGGGTGGACCCACGTTGAGCGACCCGGGTGGTGACTTCATCGGTGTGGGGCGGTCGAACCCGACCGCGCCGGGCGTGACGTTGACCAACTCCAGCGACGCGGCAGACGTCACGGTCACGGACACGATCGACCTGTCGCAGGTGGATCCGAGCCTGCCCGAGGCGCTGTTCCAGTCACTGGCCCGCACGAACACGACGGCGGGGAACCAGATGAACTGGGCCTTCACCGTCCCGACGGGTTCGTACGAGGTCCGGCTCCATTGGGCCGAGCACCAGAGCAGCACGATCAACGCGATCGGTGGTCGGGTCTTCGACGTTGCCCTCGAGGGCAACCTCGCGCTCGACAACTACGACATGCTCGCGAACACGAATCCGCCCAGCACCAAGTCTCAGGCCATCACCGAGACGCTGCCGGGCATCGCGGTGACTGACGGGACGTTGAACCTCGACATCACCGCGGTCACCAGCGTCGCAATCATCCGCGGCATCGAGATCCTGCCCGAGACCGGCGGCGGCAACAGCGCGCCGACGATCTCGGCGACCCCGAACCCCGCAACCGCGGTGGCGGGTCAGACCTCGGTGGTCAACCTCACGACCAACGACATCAACGGGGACCCGGTCACGACCCAGATCACCTCGGGTCCGGGATTCGCCAGCCTCGTGGGCGGCAACCTGCAGCTGTCGCCGGGCGCCGGCGACGTTGCCGGATCTCCCTACACGGTCACGGTTCAGGCCAGTGACGGCACCGACACCTCCAGCGTGAACGTCACCGTCAACGTCATCGCAGCCGGGGCGTACCTGTACCGGATCAACGCCGGCGGCGAGGACGTGGGTGGCTACACGGGCATCACTTCGGCCCCGGGCACCGTGCCGGGCTTCACGCTCAGCGGGAACATCGGCGGCACCGTCGACATCCGGGACGACAACACGATCCCGGACACGGTCGACCTTTCGCACGTCGATCCCACCCTGCCGGAGGCCATCTTCCAGACCACGCTCTACGCAACGCAGAACACCACCGGGTACAACTGGGACTTCAACGTGCCCAACGGCACCTACGAGGTCGACCTCCACTGGATGGAGCACAACTTCGCGACCATCACCGACGTCGGCCAGCGGTTGATCGACGTCTCGGCCGAGGGGAACCTCGTCATCAACGATCTCGACGAGCTCGCGACGGGCATGGCCCTGGCCGGATCCTCCGATCCGGCGGACGGCTACAACGTGGCGTTCACGACCCCGGTCGAAGTCGAGGTCAACGATGGCGTGCTGAACATCCTCATCGCGCCGGTGGTCAGCGTCGCCAACCTCCGGGCCATCGACGTCCGGCCGGTGGGCACCCCGAACGACCCGCCGACGATCTCCGCGGACCCGAACCCGGTGACGGTCACCGCCGGTGAGACCGCAGTCGTGGGTCTGACCACGGGTGACCCGAACGGTGACACGGTCACCACCCAGATCACGGCCGGGCCCGGCTTTGCCAGCCTGGTCGGCGGCGATCTCCAGCTCTCGCCGAGCGCGGGGGACGTTGCGGGTTCGCCGTACACGGTGACGGTGGAAGCCAGTGACGGCACCGACACCACGAGCGTCGACGTGACCGTCAACGTCGTACCACCAGTACCGACCGAGGGCGCGGTCTTCGGTGACTTCACCGGTGACGGCACCGCGGACTTCGCGGTGTACCGACCCTCGAACAGCCGCTGGTTCATCACCGGCATCGCCGGCTCCACCCAGTGGGGCAAGAACGGCGACGTCGCGGTCCCCGGTGATTACAACGGTGACGGCACCGTCGACATCGCGGTGTACCGGCCCTCGAACGGTCGCTGGTTCGTGAACGGCGTCGCCGGTTCCACCCCGTGGGGCAAGAGCGGCGACATCGCGGTCCCCGGTGACTACAACGGTGACGGCACCACGGACTTCGCGGTGTACCGGCCTTCCAACAGCCGCTGGTACGTCAACGGCATCGCCGGCTCCACCCAATGGGGCAAGAACGGCGACGTCGTCGCACCGGGTGACTACAACGGTGACGGCACCACGGACATCGCAATCTTCCGGCCTTCCAACGGCCGCTGGTACGTCAACGGCATCGCCGGCTCCACCCCGTGGGGCAAGAACGGCGACGTCGCGGTCCCCGGTGACTACAACGGTGACGGCACCACGGACTTCGCGGTGTACCGGCCTTCCAACAGCCGCTGGTACGTCAACGGCATCGCCGGCTCCACCCAGTGGGGCAAGAGCGGCGACGTCACGGTGCCCGCCGACTACAACGGCGACGGCAGCACCGACATCGCCATCTTCCGGCCTTCCAACGGCACCTGGTACGTGAACGGCATCGCGGGCTCCACCCAGTGGGGCCAGAACGGTGACGTCCCGGTCACGCAGCCAGTCGGCTCCCTGTAACGCGGCTGCACAGCGCTTCGGTCGATCCGTTCCCGACTCCCCTCCGGGGGAGTCGGGAACGGTGAAGACCATTTCAGCTGTCGCGCAGGGAGGGCACTGAGAATGGCGATCACCGTTCCCGTCAACGACGAGACGACGATCTACGACGCGACGGACGCCGTTCTCGGGGCGCGACTCGAGGTGGCTGGCGAAGCGCTCGAGGTTCCGGGGGTTGGTTCGGGGATCTCGAGCCGGGTCGATCGTGCGGCGAAGCGGGGCCTCGACATGCTCCTCGCCGGAACCGCACTCCTCATCATCACGCCGATCATGGCGCTGATCACCATCGCCGTCGCACTCACCTCACCCGGCCTGCCCTGGTTCGGACAAGTACGACTCGGCCGCAACGGCGAAGTCTTCCGCTGCTGGAAATTCCGCTCCATGCACCGCAACGCCGAAGACATCCTCCGGCGCGACCCCAACCTCTACGCCACCTACATCGCCAACGACTTCAAGCTCAACTGCGAAGACGACCCACGCGTCACCACCCTCGGACGCTTCCTCCGCAAAACATCACTCGACGAGCTCCCACAGCTCTTCAACGTCCTCGTCGGCCACATGAGCATGGTCGGACCACGCCCCGTCGTCCCCGACGAGCTCGAACGCTGCTACGGACCCTGGACCGGCGAATACCTCGCCGTGCGCCCCGGCATCACCGGCCCCTGGCAGATCAGCGGACGCAACGACATCCGCTACCCCGAACGCGCCATCCTCGACGCCCACTACGTCAACACCTGGACCCTCCGCACCGACCTCGCCATCCTCGCCCGAACCCCCAGCGTCCTCATCCGCAAAGCCGGCGTCCAATAGACGACCAACCCCCGAACCGTGAGCGCGTGCTCATCCCGACTGCGGGATGTCGCCGGTCCTTCCCGGACCCGCGGTGCGACCCGTTCGACGATCGTCAGTCGATGGCGGGGGAGGAGCTCGTTCGATTCACGGACTGCGACCTCAGCACAGCGCGACGGCCTTCGTGTACGCGGGGTCGCCGTCGACCGTGCCGCCCGAAGCCGCTCGCAGCGGTTTGCCGACGAGACCCCACAACTGAGGGTCGCTCTTCTTGAAGGTGACGAGAAGGACGCCGTCGACCCGCTCGCATGCAATTTCCCTTCAGGGTCGAACCGTTCTTCAGTTGGCATCCGTCCTTCGCCTGCTTGGCCGTGACGACGTGGCCCTTGACGTAGATGTCGCTGCATGAAGCAAGAGACGAGCCGTTGTCGCTGCAACCGGCGGCGACGGTTCCCGCCGCCAACACCAAGACGATGGATGCGACCACGATGCGGATCATGGCGATGGAGTGTAGACCCTGACCCAACCGCCTTCTGACCATCGAACTCGCTCGGCGACTCAGAGGTGGGTCAGCGCGTGGGTGAGCGTCTGCATGTCGTCCTCGCAACTTCCGGCCCGAGAGATGGGTCACCATTTTCGGCGCCGCGACGGGGAGCTGCGCCGAAAGCCTCAGCCGATGTCACGGCGGCGGAGCCCGACGGCCCCGGCCGCGGTGAGCCCGACTGCGACCGCGAGGAGCACGGCGAGTGGGAGCACGGTGAGATCTGCCGCGGGCAGCTGCGGCACGTGTTGGAACGGCGACACATCCTCCAGCCACGTCGGGAGATCGAGCAGCTGGCCGAACATCGCGATGACGAAGCAGATTGCGAGGAGACCCCACGCCGCGGCCGCGAATCGAGGTGCGAGCCCGATGAGCGCGGCGGTACAACCGATGAGCACCCAGACCGCGGGGATGTAGACGAGCGCGGCGCCGAGCGCCTGGCCGATCGCGTTGACGTCGGCGCTGACCGCAGCATCGCTGACACCCACGGCGAGACCGGCGACCACGAGGACGCCGACGGATCCGCCGAACGCGAGGACGAGATGGCTGGCCGCCCACCGGATCCGTGACACGGCCGTGCTGAGCAAGCTCTCGGCGTGCAACGAGGTCTCCTCGCTCCGAAGCCGGAGCGCGGACTGGATCGCGAAGCCGGTGCCGGCCGAGCGCGAGGATGCGGAGTGACATCGCGAGGTAGGAGTCCGCGAGGCTGCCACCGCCCTGCGCGGCGATGAGGTCCGCCAGCGCCTGGTTGTCCTTGACGAACTCGTTGATGCTGTCGGCGATCGACCCGTAGGCGACTCCGGTGAGCAGGATCGCCGCACCCCAGCCGAGCATGCTCCCGCGTTGCAGACGCAGGGCAAGCCCGACCGGGCGGCCGAGGCTCGGCGCCGCGACGGCCCGGCCCGCGCGGGGCGCCACAAGCCCACCACCCAGATCACGCCGACGCGAAAGCGCAATCGCCACGCCGACGATCACACCGGTGGCGACGATGATCAGAAGGAGGGGCCACCATTCGTCGCCCGCGAACGGACGCGTCTTCTGAGCCCAGCCGATCGGTGACAGCCACGAGACTGTTCCGTCACCGATGTCGCCGACCGCGCGCAGCACGAACGCGGCGCCGAGCACTGCGCCGGCGATGCCGTACACGACCCGCGTGTTGTCGCTCACCTGTGCCGCCACCAGAGTCAACGCGGCGAAGAACAGTCCGAGCAGTGCGAATGACAGCCCGAACACCACTGAGCCGGTTGCGGGAAGACCTTGCGCGAGCAAGGTCACCGTCACGAGACCGCCAGTCGCCAGGTCCATGCCCGCGACCGTGGTCACCGCTACCGCCGTGAGGGAATGCGGGCCGATCGGCAGGGACCGCAGCAGCTCCGCGCGCGCCGGCTTCCTCTTCGCCGCGGGTGAGGCGCCCCATCATCAGGAGGCTCATCAGCGCGACGGCCACCAGCCCGAACGCGCCGACCTGAAACGCGATCTGGCCGCCGAGCGTGTCCAGACCCTGCGCGGGACCGTTGAACGCAATCGCGGCGGCGTTACCCTCGGAAGCCCGCGCGCGGCCTGCTCGAGATCGGCCTGCGTGGGGTAGAGGCCCTTCACGCTCGCCACGGTCGACACGACCAGGAGGAGGATCGCAACGATCCATACGACGATCCGCACACGATCTCGGCGCAGCGTGAAGCGGATCAGGGGCCGGGAGCCGGTGAACTCCGTTCCCGTCGCCGTCAACGCCCGTCGTCACTGGCGTGCTTCGCGAGCTCCTGCTCGCGCGCGAGCTCATCTCCGTAGTGCCGGAGGAACAGCTCTTCCAACGTCGGCGGGTGGCTCACGAGGCTGCGAACCCCGAGCTCGCTCAAACGGCGCACCGCAGCGTCGAGATGCTCGCGGTCGACGTCGAAGCGAACGTGGGCCCCGTGGATCTCGAGCCCATGGACGCCTGCGAGATCCGCGAGTGTTCCGGCCGGCTGCGTGGTCTCGGCCGTGATCGCGGTACGGGTGAGACGGCGAAGCTCGGTCAGCGTGCCGGTCTGCTGGGTCCGGCCCGCGCGAATGATCGTCACGCGGTCGCAGAGAGCCTCGACCTCGGCCAAGATGTGGCTCGACAACAGGACGGTCCGGCCTTCGGACTTGATCTCGCGGACGCAGTCCTGGAACACCGCCTCCATCAGGGGGTCGAGGCCTGAGGTCGGTTCGTCGAGGATCAGCAGCTCGGCATCGGATGCCAAGGCCGCGACCAGCCCGACCTTCTGGCGGTTGCCCTTCGAGTAGGTGCGTGCCTTCTTGGTCGGATCGAGCTCGAATCGCTCGAGCAAGTCGTCGCGGCGCCGCGGGTCGAGGTCCCCGCGCAACCGGCCGAGAAGATCGATCACCTCACCGCCGCTCAGCTTCGGCCAGAGGCTGACCTCTCCCGGCACGTACGCGAGCTTGCGGTGCAGCTCGACGGCTTGATGCCACGGGTCGCCACCGAGGAGCGACGCCGAACCGGCGTCGGCCCGCATGAGCCCGAGGAAGACGCGGATCGCAGTGGTCTTGCCGGCGCCGTTCGGTCCGAGGAACCCGTGGACCTCACCCGTCTCGACGGCGAGGTCGAGCCCATCGAGTGCCCGGGTGGGGCCGAACGTCTTGACGAGCCCGGAAGCTGCGATCGCGGTGGCCATCGTCGGAGTCTTTCATGGCGACGCGGCCGCGGATCAGGGTGTGGTCGGCGGGAGCGGCCGATAGAGGCACTGACCGCCGCCGGAAGCGTGAAGCTGCCCACCCGCGGACCACACGCGAGCGGTCCAGCCGAACAGGCCGTCCGTGGAGAGGGGTGCCGCGCCCTCGCACAGCAGCCATTCCTCGGCGCTCGTCGGTTGGTGGAACGCGACGTTGAGGTCCAGCGTCGGCGCGATGAACGACGGCTGCTTCCACGCGTGCGGGCGATGAGCGGACGGCCAGCTCGGAAGGTCGACGAGGATGACCGATCGAGTGGCGTCGATCCACGGATCGTCGAAGGCCGGGGTAGGCGTGAACTTCAACCATTCCCGCCAGCGCGCGGGGCGGGGCCCGTCCGGGGGCCACTCGACTTCGAACTCGAGTGGCTTCGCGTCGAGGTTGTTCCAGAACGGATACGGCGGATCAGCGTCGTCCGGCAGCAGCTCGCGCAGCTCGGGAAGATCGTCGGGCCCTGCAACTGCCGGCATCGTCGTCTCGTCGTGCTCGAGCCCTTCGACGTCGCCGATGCTCCAGACCATGGCGTCGAGTATCGGACGCCCGGCCTGGGTCACCTCGACCCGTTGGGCGGTCGCGGCCCGGCCGCGCCTGCGGGTCGACACCTCGATGTCGACGACCCCGAACTGAGCAACCCCGAGGTACTGGCACGAGAATGCCGCGGGTCGAGGGTGCTCGGACGCCGCGCCGGCGGCGCGCAACGCACAGGCGGCGACGTAACCGCCCATCGGTCCCCAGATCTCCCAGTCCGGGCTGAGTGTCGCCTCGAAGCGACCATCGCCGCGCCCGGTCACCGCCGTGTCCTTCGCCAGGTCACCCATGCCCCGTAGCCTGCCGTTCAACGCTTTTGGCGACAAACGATTTCGCGGTGCACCGTGGGGGCCGGTCGATAGGGTCGGCGACCCGCGCCAGTGGAGAGTCAGGGGGACCGAACATGGCCGACTCGGACGGATCGTTGCGCTGTGACGCGTGGGTAGCCACCAAGGTCGGCGACCCGACCGCGGTGCTCGAACGACAGCAGATCGATGTGCCCGCGCCGGGGCCCAACGAGGTTCGCGTCGCGGTGGAGTCGTTCTGCCTGAACTTCAACGACATTGACATCATCCGGGGCCGGTACCTGACGTTGCCGCTCGAAGCGCCGTTCGTCCCTGGCATGGAATCGGTCGGCGTCGTCGAACGGGCCGGTGCGGGAGCGGAGCATCTGGAAGGGCAGCGGATCGTCGGCATCCCGGTGATGGCCCACGGTGGTTACGCGACGCACGCAATCGTCGACGCGGCGACCGCGCTCGGGATCCCGGCATCGATGAGCAGCGTCGACGGGGCCGCGTTGCACTACCCCTTCCATCTCGGCTGGTTCGCTCTGCACGAGCGCGCGCGTCTGCAACCGGGCGAGACGTTGCTCGTGCACGCCGCCGCGGGCGGGACGGGTTCCGGTGCGGTGCAGATCGGGAAGGCACTCGGCGCGCGCGTGATCGCGACGGCCGGAACCGACGAGAAGGTCCAGTACTGCCGGGATCTGGGCGCGGACCACGCGATCAACTACCGCACCACGGACTTCGTCGGAGCCGTCGAGGAGCTGACCTACGGTCGCGGCGTGGATGTGGCCTTCGACGCCATCGGCGGCGACGTGACGGTGCAGACGTTCAAGTGCATGGGGTTCAACGGCCGCCACCTGATCGCCGGTTTCAGCGAGGACATCCAGCTCGAGCACGGTAGCTATCTCACGCCGTGGCCGATCGCATACGGCAACTTCTCCCTGTGTGGCGTCTGCCTCGTGTACGTCAACGACCCGCTGGGGACGCGTCGGGCTATGGGGTTCAACTGGCCGTCTCGAGCGGAGGGTCAGGTCGCGCACGCCAAGATCCTCGAGCTGCTCCGCACCGGGACCATTCGCACCGCCGTCGGACGCGAGCTGACCTTCGACGAGATTCCCGAGGCGCTCGAGTCGATGGAACGTCGCGAGACCGTCGGACGCCTCGTCGTCAGCTTTTGATCGCGGCCGTCACGTCCGGGTGCGGCGTCATGTGCGCCGAGGAACGCACGTGACGCAGCGTCGGACGCCAGAGGAGGCCCGCCGGCGAGGTGTGCACCTCGAGTGGGCCACCAACGGCTGGAATCTGATGGAGGTGGTGGTCGCCATCTCGCTTGGCTTCCAAGCCCGCTCACTCGCGTTGATCGCGTTCGGCCTCGACTCTGTCGTCGAGATCTTCGCCTCGACCGTCGTGATCCGGAACCTTCGCGATCATCGGCGCGACCCCGGTGACCGACGGGTGCACCGATCCCTGCGAATGATCGCCGCCGCCTTCTGGGTCCTCGCGGCGTTCCTCGTGGTCATGAGCGTGCGCGGCTTGATCCGCGGCGATCACCCCGAGAGCTCCCCCCTCGGCGTCGCGTATCTGGCGTTGACCGCAGTGGTCATGTTCGGGCTCGCCCACCTCAAGCGCGTCACCGCCGCCGAGTTCGGGAACGAGCCACTCCAGGCCGAGGCCGCCCTGACCTTTCTCGACGGGTGCCTGAGCGCCGGCATTCTCACGGCGCTCGTGCTCAACAGCTGGCTCAGCTGGTGGTGGACCGACGCTGCGGCGGCCCTGCTCGTCGCCGGGTTCGCGATCAAAGCAGGCGTCGACCACTGGCTGGAGTCCGCGCCGCACGACGAGTCCGAAGGTCGTTGATCCACACCGACACGTCGACCCAACTTCCGTGCTGCACGCAGAGGCACGCAGAGGGATGGAAAGCGACGCCGACCGCTCAGCGCTCGGACCGATGCGCCTTCGCACGGACCTCGGCGCCGAGACGTTCCCAATTGCCGAGCGCGTCCTCGAGCTGGACGACCCGCCGCCGAGCTCGCTTGAGGTGCTCGCGTCCAACCGCCAGCTGATCGCGCGCGTTCTCGATATGACGCGCAACGAGGTTCTCCGGGCTGACCGGTTCCGGAGGCGCGTCCCTATCCTCGTCCGGATGGGGTCTGACCTTCGTGCTCATCACCCTGGGGAATACCCACTCGCACCGGTTCTCAACCCCAGCCGACGACCGCCGCCGAGCTCGGGCTCAGGAAGCGACGGCGACGGTCGGGAGGATCGCGGCGTCGAAGGTGTCCGCGGGTGCAGGCCGGCCGAACAGGTAACCCTCCGCGCGGGTACAACCCTTCGCGAGCAGCGCCGCGGCCTGCTCGGGGCGCTCGACACCCTCAGCCACCGCGCCCAGCTCCATTGCCTGAGCAAGGCTGATCACCGCGTGCACGATGCCGGCGTCTGAGGCCCGTTCGCACATGCCGGAGACAAAGGACCGGTCGATCTTCAACATGTCCACCGAGAACTCCCGCAGATGGGTCAGCGACGAGTAGCCGGTGCCGAAGTCGTCGATCGCGAGCTCGACACCCAAAGCGTGCAGGTCGGCGAGACAGGCACTTGGAGTGCGACCGGTTGCGCCGCCGATCCGTTCGAGTGCGTCCCGTTCGGTGATCTCGAGGCAGATCCGATCGGGCGGGCAGTCATAGGTGTCGAGCAACGAAGCCACAGTTCCGGGGAACTCCGCGTCCACCAGCTGGGCCGCGGACATGTTGACGGCGATCGTCAGGTTCTTGTCCGCGCCGCGGTTGCGCCAGCTCCGCAGCTGGGCGCACGCCTGCTCCAGCACGATGCGACCCAGCGCGAGCCCGAGACCCGCTTCCTCGGCGACGGTGAGGAAGGCCGCGGGCGGGAGCAGCCCGAAGTCCGGGCGCTGCCAACGGACGAGCGCCTCGAACCCGACGATGTGCTCGTCGGTGAGATCGACGACAGGTTGGTAGTGAACCCGGAGCTCGTCCTCGACCAGCGCCACGGCCAACGCCTCGGCAAGCACACGCCGCTCGGTCACGGGCATCACCTGCGGCCGGATCTCTCCACGGCGCTCGGCCTTCACGGAGTACATCGCGCCATCGGAGTCGGCGAGGAGCGAGTCCGCCGTCGACGTGTCGTCGGATCGCGCGAATCCGACGCTCGCGAACACCTGGACGTTGCCGGCCGCGAGCCGGTACGGCTCGGACAGGGAGATCTCGATGCGGCGCGAGATCGCCTGGACCGTGGCGAGGCTCTCGACGCCTTCGGCCACGATCACGAACTCGTCGCCGCCGAGCCGCGCGACCGTGTCGTCGCCGCGAGCGACCTGTGACAGCCTTTGCGCCACCTCACGGAGGAGGTGGTCGCCCGCCTCGTGCCCGAGCAGGTCGTTCACCGGCTTGAACCGGTCGAGGTCGAGGAAGAAGACAGTCACCGGACCCCGGTCCGGGACGTGGGAAAGCGCGGTCTCGATCCGCTCGACGAGAAGGCTGCGATTCGCGAGCTGCGTCAGCGGGTCGTGGGTGGCGAGGAACTCGAGCGAGTCCCGGGCCTCGCGCAGCGGTGAGATGTCGTACGCCGTGACGACGAGCCCCTCGACCACAGGGTCGTCCAGGAGGTTCACGACGTTGAACTCCAGCGGTACCGACCGCACGCCGTCACGATGGTGCAGTGTCGCCTCGAACGTGCTGATGCTCGTCCGCCGGCACGCATCGATGAGCGCAGCCGCGACCCGGGTCCTCTGGGCCTCGGCGACCCAGTTGACCAACGGGTGGCCGACGACGAGCTCCGGATCATGGCCCAGCAGCCGGGCGAACGCGCCGCTCACACTGCGCACCGACCCGTTCACGTCGATCAACATCGTGATCGCGGCGGAGTTGTGGACGAGGACGCTGAGGAGATCGTTGTCGTTCCCGGCCACCTCGAAGCGCCGACGCTCGGTCATGTCGCGGGCAACGACGACGATGCCGTTGACCGCGTCATCGTCGAGGAAGCTGGATCCGACGATCTCGACGTAGCGCCAAGAGCCGTCCGACGTCTTGATGCGAATGTCGATCGGGCTGCCGAAATCCTTGCCGCCGATCGAGTCGAGCGAGACGAGCGCCATGTCGAGATCGTCGGGGTGCACCACTTCGAGCACGCTCCGCCCCAACCACTCCTTGACCTCCCACCCGAGGATCCGTTCGGCCGCGCCGCCGGCGTCGACGAGCACCCCGTCGCCGTCGATGACGAAGACGGCGTCCGGCAGGCGGTCCAGGAGCCGCTGGGCATGGCTGCCGGGATCGGGCGGGGGAGCGGGCCTCTGCGAGGGCATCCAATGGAGTCGGCCGTCGACCGGAATCCCTTGAGCCGCGCCACGTACCGCCCGCGGCGCTCAAGGCGGGATCGCGAGCGGCCGATGGTCCGCACCGTCCCCCAACGAGGGTCGTCCACCGCGAACCGAGACCCTGTCAGCGAGACCTGCATGCTCCACATCCCGCAACCCGAGCTGATCGATCCCGGGGTCCGCGCCCTTCGGACGGTTCTGGCCGGTGAGGGCGTGCTCGATCCGACGCCTGCCGCGGTCATCGACGCGGTGTCGGCGGACGTCTTCGGCCACCGCGTCTCGGCCACACAGCTCGATCCAATTGCGTACGACGAGGTTGCGCGAGCGATTCCCGATGCGGAGCTTCGTCACCAGCTGATCGGCGCGGCGATCGCCCTGGGAATGACGATCCACCCCCCGGACCCGAATGTCGGTCTGCGCATTCGCGAGCTGGCCCTCGAGTTGGGCGTCGACGAGCCCATGGTCAACGCGTTCGAGCGCGGTGCCGAGGGACACCGCTTCTGGATGTTGGCCGACTACGCCCGCCACAGCTGGGCCACCGATGAGATCAGGCGCGAAGTGCACTCCCACGGTGTGCGCGCGCTCATCGAACAGCTGGCTCGCATGAATGGTCATGCGCCTGACGACGGCGAGATGATCGCCCGTTTCGCCGGTCTCGCCGACCTGCCGGCCGGGACGTGGGGTCGCGGCGTCGCGGATTTCTACGCGCGTCACCGGTGGCCCCTTCCCGGGCAGCGCGGATCGGTGCCGTTGATGACCACCGTGCACGATTGGGTGCACGTGGCGTCGGGATACGACGCCACACCGCTCGGCGAGATCCAGGTGACAGCGTTCATGGCCGCGCAGATGCCCGATGAGACCGCGCTCTCGGTGCTGTTCTTCGGATGGAGCATCTACGAGACCGGCATGCTCGAGGTACCGCTCTCGCCGGGCGCCGTCGGCACGATCGGCTCGGCCCCCGGTCACGCGCACCAGGTATCCGACGCACTGCGCCGGGGGAGCGAGAGCGGCATCGATCTGCTCGACCTCGACCACTGGGCGCACGCCCACCGTCCACTCGCGGAGGTACGTGAGGAGTTCGGCATCGGGCCCAAGCGTCTTCCCGGGCCTGACGCCGCTCCGGAGGTACCGACCCTCGTGTGCGTCTGACCGCGCGCACAACGCGCCAACGGCGCTCAATGTGATCGCCGACTGCGCCGATCGCCATCGCTAGGGTTTCCGTCCACCATCACGGAGGTTGTCGTGCGCACGCTGGTCACCACGTCACGGATGCCGTTCGCCGTTGACGAGATCCGCAAGCTGGGAGAAACCGGTCACGACGTCACCGCGGTGGATACGTTCAAGGCGTCGCCGGGCAGCCACTCGCGCGGGGCGGCCCGTCACATCGAGGTTCCGGCGCCCAACCAGGACACGGAGAAGTTCATCGACGCGGTCGTCGAGATCATCGACGACCGCAAGATCGAGTGGCTCCTGCCGATGTTCGAGGAGGTCTTCTACCTCGCCGCCCATCGCGACCGCCTGGGCGACCGGTGCGAGCTCTTCTTTCCCGACTTCGACACCCTGGCGCAGGTCCACGACAAGGTGTCGTTCGCCGCGCTGTGTCGTGACCTCGGGCTCTCGGTCGCGGAGTCGGTGACCGCCACATCACCGGACGAGCTGGTTGACGCCATCGGCCGATTCGACCACTGGTTCGCCCGGGCCGCCTACGGGCGCGGCGGGCTCAACATCTTGACGAACACCGGGCCACTGGCCGGCGAGGGCCGCGTCGAGGATGCGGCCCCGACTCCCGAGGACCCCTGGCTCGTGCAGGAATACCTGGAGGGCGTCGACTTGTGTAGCTGGAGCATCGTCCACGACGGCGAGGTGGTGCTGCATTCCACGTATGAGCATGCGCTCACCATCGACAATCGAGGTGGGATCGTGTTCGAGTCCGTCGATTCGCCCGAGACCCTCGCGGCCGCGCGGGAGATCGCGGCGAAGCTGAGTTGGAACGGCCAGGTGAGCTTCGACTTCCTGCGCACCGCCGACGGGGTGCACCACCTGGTGGAGTGCAACCCGCGCCCTACCGACGGCTGCACGCTCGCGACCCCGGAGGAGCTGGACGCCGCACTCTTCGGCGCCCGGCCGGCGACTCCGGTTGTGGTGGCAGCGGGTCGCAAGCGCGAGATCAAGGAAGCCGTGTTGCGCGACATGTTCCAGCACATCGGCCGATTCCGTTCCGACTACGAGGCCGCGAAGGGCGGAGCGGACGTGTACGCCGGCCATCATGATCACCTCCCGCTCCTGTACACGGTGCTGTCGCTCCAGCACGTGAAGGCGTACCGCAAGACGTTGGGCCTGGATCACAAGTCGCGCGAGGACCTGACCGCGGCGCAGTTCTATGACGTGTCGTGGGACGGAGCACCCATCACGTGACGCTCGCTGATTGTGCTGTCGTTGCTTGCCGCGTTCTTGTTCGCGGCTGCGTCGGTGCTCCAGCAACGTGGCACCGCGGGGATCTCCGACGAAGACGCGCTCGGCGCGAACATGCTCACCGCTCTGTTCCGCCGCCCGATCTGGCTGCTCGGCATCACGGCCGACATCGCGGGGTTCGGGGTGCAGGCTGCCGCGCTCGCGGTCGGCAGCCTGCTGCTCGTGCAGCCGCTCCTGGTGACGACGCTGCTCTTTGCCCTGCCGATGGCCGCGCGGGTCGCGCACCGGCATCTGACCGAGGAAGAGTGGGTGTGGTCCGGCGTCCTCGCCGTGTCGCTCGTGCTCTTCGTCGTGATGGGGGAGCCGACCGCCGGGCGCGACGACCCGTCCTTCCGGGCGTGGCTCCCGACGATCGTGCTCGTCGTCCCGTTGGTGGGCGGCTGCATCTACGCGGCAGCCGGGCTTCCGCACGGCACCCGCCGTTCATTGGTGCTCGCCGTGGGCGCGGGTGTGTTGCTGGGCGTGTCGGCTCCGTTGACGAAGTCCGCGGTCGCCGGATTCGACGCAGGGTTCATTGCCGGGTTGGCGCACTGGGAGCTCTGGGCCATGGCGCTGACCGCCGCGCTCGGAACGTTCTGGCAGCAGTCGAGCTACCAGGCGGGTGATGTGCAGACGAGCCTTCCGGCGGTGACCGTGCTCAAGCCCATCGTCGCGATGGCGCTCGGGCTCACCATCTACGAGGAGACGCTCAAGATCGGTGGTGTCGGCGACATCCTTCTCCTCCTCGCGATCGCCACGATGGCCACCGCCACCGTTGTCCTCGGCCGCCTCGCCGCACCGGAGGTCGCCGACCCGGCTCCACCGGAGACTGCCGCGCCCGCGTGCAGGCACCGGGTTACGGTTCCTCGATGCCGCGCGGTCAGGAGTTCGAAGTCGAGCTGGCTGGTCGGGCCGTCCGGGTGACCAGCCCGGACAAGGTGATGTTCCCGGAGCACGGGACGACGAAGCTCGACGTGATTCGCTACTACGAGTCGGTCGCGGAACCACTCATGCGGGCGATGGGTCGGCGGCCGGTCCTGATGCAGCGGTTCCCTCGCGGCATCGGTGAGAAGTCGTTCTTCCAGAAGCGCGTTCCCGATGATGCTCCCGAGTGGCTCGAGACGACGATCGTCAGCACACCCAACGGGACGACGTCGCGCGCGCTCGTTGCCGCGGACGTCGCGGACGTTGCCTGGGCGGTGAACCTCGGCTGCCTCGGTTTCCACGTCTGGCCGAACACGGCGGACGACCCCGATCATGCCGACGAGCTCCGAATCGACCTGGACCCGCAGCCGGGGACCGACTTCGACGACGCGCGAGCCGCGGCCCAGAACGTCAAGACGTTCCTCGACGAGCTCGGCATCGAGAGCTGGCCGAAGACCACCGGTAATCGGGGCATCCACGTGTACGTACGGTTGGCCCGCGAGTGGTCGCCGATACAGGTCCGTGCGGGCGCGGTCGCGGTTGCCCGCGAGCTCGCCCGACGGCACCCCGAATCCATCACCGATGCCTGGTGGAAGGAGGAGCGCGGCGAACGGATCTTCGTCGACTTCAACCAGAACGCACCGCACAAGACGGTCTTCGGCGTGTGGTCGGTCCGGGCGCGGCCCGACGGCCAGGTGTCCACGCCCTTCGCGTGGGAAGAGCTCGACTCGATCGACCCCGAGTCCCTGACGCTGCGGAGCGTGCCCGAGCGGGTCGCGGCCCACGGGGACCCGTGGGCGCGGATCGACGTGCATCCGCAGTCGTTGGAACCGCTGCTCGAGCTGTCCGAGCGCGACCTGGCCTC
Organism: uncultured Acidimicrobiia bacterium; assembly: GCA_963770095.1. Classification (GTDB taxonomy): domain Bacteria; phylum Actinomycetota; class Acidimicrobiia; order IMCC26256; family JAENVU01; genus Chersky-806. Next base: position 51,214 of record CAVYOO010000002.1, on the reverse strand, counting down.
GGGGTTGCAGGACGCACCCTGGCCACCCGTCTACCCGAAGATGCCCGGCGAGCCGTCACGGGTCGCACCCAGTCGGGCCAAGAAGGCGCCGAAGGGCGGCCCCTGAGGTCCAAGGCCCCTGGGCAGGTCGGCAGTTCGGTGCAAGGATCGCCGGCGATCGGGGCCCGGGCACGGTCGGCAGGGGGGCACCATGGATCGCGATTCCGGCGTGGGGACGCACGGGCGCATCGAGCACCTCGTCGTGCTGATGCTCGAGAACCGGGAGCCTCGAGCATCTCTTCCGAGGGCTCCGCCAGGATGCGCGGGCACTACTGACTGCTGACTGGATCAAGCGGGGTGAGCCGGGCCGCGAACAGCGTGTGGTATTCCCACACGAGGTGATCGCCGTCGCGCCAGCGCTTCACCTCGACCCCGGGAGCCTCACGCGGTCGAAGTACGAGCACACCGCCTTCGAACGACGCGGCGACCGCGATGCGGGTCGTGAAGTCGCTCGCCATGACATCGTTCACACCATGTTCGTAGGTCCCGTCGACGACCATGTCGTGCACCACGCCACCCCCGGTCACGACGACTCGGTCCGCCGCCTGCTCGATCCGTTCGACGTGAGCCCAGATCGGGTGACCCTCGGGAAGCGGCTCGCCGCCGACGCGGGCCTCGTCCACCTTCCAGATCCCCCGCAGGTCGGGTGCGCCCGGTACCAGAGCCTCGGTGCAGCCGGCGAGGACCGGAAGGGGCATGTCGTCGCCGTAGCCCCCCGGCGGCGTGTGGGCCACGGGGACGTCACGCACGCTGGTCACGCGCCGGCTGCGAGCTGCGAGAGCGAGTCTCGGAACGTCCCCATGAGAGGATTTTCTAGATCTTCGACCGCTCGAGAGCAACGGGGAGCACCAGATGGCCGTTCACGAAACGGATCGGCGGCTACAGATCCGCCCGGCGACGAGCATCGTCGGAGCCGAGGTCGAGGGGCTCGACCTGCGGGAGCCGCTCGACCCCGAGGCGGTGAGTGCAGTCTCCGATGCGCTTGTCACCTGGAAGGTGCTGTTCTTCAGGGACCAGACGATCTCCTACGACGAGCAGATCGCCTTCGCCCGGAACTTCGGTGAGCTCACCCCGGCCCATCCGATCCACGTCGGCGTCCCGGAGCAACCGGAGGTGTTCGTCGTGGACACCCGGACGGTCAAGGCGCAGTTCGGACACGAAGACGGGCGCCAGGAGTTCGCGCCACCGAGACTCACCGCGACGGCGTGGCACACCGACATCACGTTCGTGTCCAACCCCGCGATGGCGTCGATCCTGCACGGTGCGGTCATCCCGCCCTACGGAGGCGACACCTTGTGGACGAACCTCGTCGCCGCCTACGAGGATCTTTCGGCTCCCATTCGAGCGCTTGTCGACGGGCTGCAGGCGGTGCACAAGTGGCATCGCTACGACCGCGACGTGAAGGACGGCTACGACCCGGCGAACCCGCCGGCCGCGGTCCACCCGGTCGTGCGCGTGCATCCGGTGACGGGGGAGCGTGCGCTGTTCGTCAACCCGCTCTTCACCCAGTACATCGTCGGGTTGAGCGACCGCGAGAGCCGCACCCTCCTCGACCTTCTCTTCGACCAGATCGCGCGTCCGGAGTTCACGGTCCGGTTCAAATGGGAGACCGGCAGCGTCGCGTTCTGGGACAACCGGGCGACGGCGCACCTCGGGCCCGTCGACCTCGCGTCGAGCGACTTCGACCGGCGCGTCGCGCGAGTGACCCTCGCGGGAGACACGCCGGTCGGCCCCGACGGGTTCGAATCGGTCCAGCTCCGGGGCGAGCGATTCTCCTAGTGCCGGGTCAGGTTCGGCCTTGACCGGCGTACGTCGCGTTCCTCTGGTCCGATGAGCGCCGGGTGTTCCCGGTCTCGGCCGGGCGCACCCGCGTCTTCGCGGTCAGACTCCTGAGTGTGCGCGCGTTGGCCAGTGCCGGAGCCGGGTTCCTCCTCGCAGTGTTGTGGATGGATCTGATGTTCGACGTGCAGGTGCGCGGCTCTTCCACCGGTGACGTGCCCCCGCCCGTCCGTTCGTCGATCTCGGCGTACTACGCACGGGTGACCACGGCAGCCCGGCCGATGAACCGGCTCGTTGCCACGGCGATGCTGGTCACGATCGTCGCGTTGGTGGCGTCGACCTTCGGAGACGAGCTCCCGCTCTGGCGTTCGGTCGCGTCGTTGGTGCTCGCGGCGCTCGCGGTCGGTCTCGCCGGAGCCCGGACGGTGCGAAACGCGGTGCGCCTGGGCAGTGCGGTCGACTCCGCGGCGGTGCAGTCGCAGCTGGCGCGCACCATCCTGCGTGACCATCTCGCGTGCTTCGCTGCGATCACTCTGGTGTTGGTGCTGCAGCTTCTTCCCGCGTGACTTGACGTAGCGAACGTACGTTCGTATACTGGTCGGAACGCCCACGGGTCTCTCGCCGGCCGGTCTTCCTCGATCCGCACACGCATCGCGGGTCACGTACCGGGAGAGGGCTGTGATCGCAGAGCTGGGAGTTGGCGTCGGCGAGGGGCTCGGGGTCGACCCGTCCGCGCTCTCTGACGTAGCGCTCGCGGCCGAGCTCCTGGCGTTGCGGGCCCGCATCGATCGGCTCGAGGCCGAGTTCGCCCAGCTGGCTGCCGCCGCGCACCGGCGTGGCGTTGGAGCGGTCGACGGAGCCCAGTCCACGGCGGCTTGGTTGAGGTCGCGCGCGGGCATGCGCGAGGGCGACGCGAAGGCGGCGATCGAGGCCGGATCCGCCGGTGATCTGCTCGCCGCGACCGGCGCGGCCTGGCGCGCCGGCGAGATCTCCACCGGCGCCGCCCGCACGATCTTCGGCGCGCGCGTTCCGGGGCATGACGACGAGCTGTCCGGCTGCGAGCCGGCCTTGCTGGATCTGGCCCGCCGTGGCGACCTGAACGAGCTCCGCCGCGCCGTGCGCCACTTCCGCAACCTGGCCCGCGCCGACGGCTCGGATCCAAGCGAGAACGACGGACTGCACGTGGGGCAGACGTACGGCGGGGTGACCGCCCTCAGCGCCGAGTTCACCGATCTGGCGGCAGAGATCGTCGTCACCGCGATCCACGCCTACACCGATCCACCGTCGCCGGGCGACCCGCGCAGCACCGCGCAACGAGCCGCCGATGCGTTCGTGCAGATCTGCAAGGTCGCGATCGAGAACACCCGCGACGCGGGACGCGAGTCGGCCCACGTCACGGTGGTGCTCGACTGGTCGACGCTCACCGAAGGCCGGTTGGGCCGGGCGGACGGGGAGTTCACGGGTTCGATCCACCCGGCGGATGTCCGTCGGCTCCTCTGCGACTCATCGATCTCCCGGGTGGTGACGGGGCCCGGGAGCCTCCCGCTCGATGTAGGCCGATCCCGAAGATCGATCCCACCCTCGATGCGCCGCGCGGTCATTGCCCGCGACGGCGGCTGCAAATTTCCCGGATGCGATCGACCACCCGGTTGGTGCCAGATCCATCACGTCGTGCACTGGATCGACGGCGGGAAGACCGCGGTCGTGAACCTGGTGCCCTTCTGCGACAACCACCACCACGTGATCCATCAACGCGGCTGGATCGTCACCTTCGACGGCGGCCGCGACCTCCGGGTTTACCGCCCTGACGGAACGCAACTCGGATGACCAAACTCGACTGGACGGACCAACCGCTCTTCCGGGTCCACGCCTTCATCGACCGTGGCGCCGGCAACCCCGCTGGTACGCGCCGCGTCTGCGCCGACTGCTACTGGGTGACGTCGAAGAGAGCCATGTCGGCTTCGAGCCCCACCTGGACCTGCTCGGCCAGTGTGCCCCGGATGTTCTTGCGGGTCATGCGGAACGGACCTGGATGCACGGTCTCGGCGAGCTGGGCCGCCACCGCGCGAGCGGGCCGGTACATCCTCGAGGGCGACGACCTCGTCGAGGAAACCGGCGTCGACCGCCTCGTCCGGTGAACACAAGGTCGCGTGCTGGACACAACGGGTGAACCACCGCTTGGCGAGCCGGTCGCGGCAGAGCTCGACGCCGAAGCTGGGAACCGGCATCCCGATCGCAACCTCGTTGAGCCCGATCTTGTAGGGGCCGTGTGCGCCGACTCGGTAGTCGGCAGTCGTCGTGAGGATGCCGCCCATCGCGAGCGTGTGGCCAGTGACGCCGAGGACGACCGGGATCGGAAACGTGAAGATGCGCAACCCGAGCTCGGCACCGCCGCCCAGCAGGCGACGCGCGTCGTCGATGCCACCGGTCATGACCTTGAGGTCGAAGCCGGCGCTGAACTTTCCCTCGCGGCCCAGGAGCACGACCGCCTTCGCCGACGCTTCCGCCACGGTGAGCGCGTCGTTCAAGCCGTCCAGCACGGAGAAGGAGAGGGCGTTGGCCTTGCCGTCGTCCAGGCTGATGACGGCGACGTCCTGCTCGTGGATGAGAGTCACGGGATCAGTCATGCGCGCACGGTACAGGGAGCCGGCGTGCCGTGAGGGGTCCCGGGAGCGACCCGATCGAGACCGCATCGACTTGGGATCGTGGGTTACCGTCCGCGGATGGCGATCGAAGAAGAGCTCCGGTCGGTCCTGGCTGCCGCCGCCAAGGCGCACGATGTGCCCGGTGCCACCGCCGGCGTGCTGGTGGGCGACGACTGCTTCACCGCCGCGTACGGAGTCACCAACGTCGAGTACCCGGCGGACGTCGGCCCGGCGTCCATGTTCCAGGTCGGATCGATCAGCAAGACGTTCACCTCCGCGGCCGTGATGTTGCTGGTCCAGGACGGTCTTCTCGCACTGGACGATCCCGTCGCAAAGCACCTTCGGGACCTCGGTCCCGCGACCGGGCTGGACTTCGAGGCCATCACCATCGAGCAGGCGCTGAGCCACCAGGCCGGCTTCGACGGCGACCACCTCTTCGTGCGGCGCGAGTGGGACGACCTCACTGTCCTCGCCGGAGCGCGGCGCCTGTTCCCTCCGGGCGAGGGCTTCTCGTACAACAACGCGGGGTTCTCGGTCGCCGGTGCCGTCGTCGCAGCCGCGAGTGGGCAGACCTTCGACGGGTTCGTCCGCGACCGCATCCTCGCCCCATTGGGCTTGCTGTCGGCCGGATTCACGGCCGACCACGCGATCACCTATCCCGTTGCGAGTCCACACGTCGTGATCGCGAACCGGGCCTACGTGATTCGCGGCGCGGGCTGGCAACCCGGCTGGGAGCTCGGTCCGGTCGATCGGCCGGCCGGCGGGCTCATCGCGTCGGTCGAGCACCTGATGACCTGGTGTCGCTTCCAGGAGACGGGCACCGCCCTGGACGGATCGGAGATCCTCAGCCGCGAGAGCCTCACCCGCCTTCACACGCCCGTCGTCAACGCGAACGCGCTCGAAGACATCGGCCTCGACTGGTTCGTCACGCCGATCGACGGTGTGAACTCGATCGGCCATGGTGGCGTCACAGCCGGATACGTGAGCGACCTCGTCATCGTGCCCGAGCGCCGCGTCGCATGCGTCTCGCTCACGAACGCGACGAACGGAGCATCGGTGAACGAGGCGGTCCGCCGGTGGGCGCTCCAGCGGTTCGCCGAGCTCGACGAACGGGATCCCGAGCCTGACCCGTCGCTGACGATCGACCCTGACCGATTCACGGGCCAGTACATCCACTCGTTCTCCCGACTCAACCTCACCGCGGGCGACACGCCGGGCACACTCATCGTGAGTGCGACCGCCCGTGACGACATCGACGGTGGCTGGCAACCGCCGCTCGACCCTCCGTACACGATCGCGTTCTTCTCCGAAGACCACGCGGTGTCGATCGACCCGCCGGGTCCGCCCCGAATCGTTCGGTTCGGCTTCGATGGCCGTGCCCATCAGGCCGCGTGGCTGTTGTGGAGCGGCCGGCGGGCGCCTCGCTCCGGCTAGTCGACCATCACGATCGTGCGGCCCGTGGTGCGGCGGTCCGCCATCGCCACGATCGCCTCCGGGAGCTCCGCGAAGCCCACCTCCTGCCCGACGACCGGGCGGACGGACCCCGCCCCGACGAGCTCGACGATCTCGCGCATGATCGACTCACCGAGCGCGCCCGACGCGAAGTTCCAGCCCATCGCGGTCTTCACCAGGTCGGCCATCTCGGGCTCGGCGTAGGCCAGGAGCACGCCACACAGCTTGAGGTTCCCGAGGGCGAGCCGGCGGGGAACGATCGTGGGCTCGTCGGCGACCAGCTTGTTCGAGGCGAACCCCATCATCAGGTAGCGACCGTTGTATGCGGTGCAAGCGAGCGACTTCTCGAACACGGCCTCGCCGACGTTGTCGAAGACCACATCGACACCGCGGTTCGCGGTCTCGGTCAGGACGACTTCGGCGAAGTCCGCGTCGTTGTAGTTGATGGCCACGTCGGCACCGAGGTCGCGACACAGCGCCACCTTCTCGTCGGTACCGGCAGTCGCGAACACCCGTGCCCCAAGATGCTTGGCCAGCTGGACCGCGGCCGAGCCGGATCCGCCCGCCGCGGCGTGCACGAGCACGGACTCGCCGGGACGCAACGCCGCGCGATCGAGCAGCCCCAACCACGCGAGATGGAACGGGAAGTAGAGCGCGGCAGCCCCGGGAAGCGGGATCGACTCCGGCATGTCGAACGTGGAGACCGTCGGGCAGATGACGTATTCGGCGAAGCCACCGTGGGCCTGCTTCGCCATGGCCACCACCCGCCGGTCCTGCCAGGCTTCGGCTCCGGCGCCGCACGACTCGACGATGCCCATGACTTCCATGCCCGGGCTGTACGGCAGGTCGGGCCGCACCATCATGTTGCCGCCGGTGATTCGTTCGAGGTCGTTCAGGTTCAGCGGGATTGCCTGAACCCGCACGCGAACCTCGCCTGGCTCCGGATCGGGGATCGGCACCGAGTCGAGCTGGAGCACATCGCGTGGCTGCCCGTACTCGTGGATTCGCCATGCACGCATCGTCACCGGGGGAACGCTATACACGTTGACGTGCGCCGGCTGGCTGGGTGCCATGATCGAGGGCATGACTGATCAGCCTTGGGAAGGTGACGCGGCCTCACTCGTCGATGCCTTGCGAGCGGGGGAGCGTTCCCCGGTCGAGGAGCTCGACGCCACACTCGCGGCAATCGAAGCGTCCGACCTGAACTGCTTCTCACTCGTCGACGTCGAGCGGGCCCGCGCCGCGGCGGCGAACGCCGACCTGTCGAAGCCATTCGGGGGAGTGCCGGCCGGCATCAAGGAGCTCGAACCGGTCGCGGGTTGGCCGTTCACCGAAGCGTCCCTGGTGTTCAAGGACCGGGTGTCGACCTACACCGCGACCGTCGTCGACCGGCTGCTGGAGCTCGGCGGCGCGATCCCGGTCGGCCAGACCACGGCGAGCGAGTTCGGTGGGCTCAACGTGTCGGTGACCAAGCTCAACGGCGTCACCCACAACCCCTGGCAACGCGGGCGCACCGTCGGCGGGTCCAGTGGCGGGTCGGCGGCCGCAGTCTCGGGCGGGCTGCTGACCCTGGCCACTGGCGGCGACGGCGGAGGATCGATCCGGATCCCGGCCGGCTACACGGGCCTGCTCGGCATGAAGGGGACGTTCGGTCGGATCCCGCGTGGCCGGCACGCGTTCATGCGCCCCAACACGGTGGTCCTCGGCAACCTCGCCCGGTCGGTCCGGGACTCGGCGCGCTACTTCGATGTCTGCGGCGGGTATCACGGCGCAGACCCGTCCAGCCTTCCGAAGCATCCGGGGTACGAGGCCGGATTGGGGACCCACGACCTGAAGGGCAAGCGGGTGGCGATCATCCCCGCGCTCGGCGGGGTCACGCTCGAACCAGGAGTCGAGGCTCATCTGCGCCGGGAGGCGGACGAGATGATCGCCGCGACCGGCATGGTGCGCGTGGACCTCGACATCGACCTGCCGAACCTCGCCGCTCAATGGATGATGGGCAACCTCGCCACCCTGCTCGCCGAGCTCGGTGACCGGTGGCCCAGCTGCGCGCCGGAGATGACGCCCGAAGTCGCGGCCGGCCTCTACATGTCGCAGTCGCTGTACAACCTTCGTACCGCCGCCGTCGCCGAGGAGCTGCGGGTCCAGGCCAACGAGGTGATGGCCGCGGCGTTCGAGCAAACAGACTTCATCGTCGCGTCGACCAATCCGGGGCCTGCCTTCCCCGCTGATGCCGCGATGAGCAGCAGCGACGGCAGCTTCATCGACTGGGCCAAGTCCAGCACCGCGGCGCTCTACGCCTTCCGCAGCATCCTGTTCGGAACCCGGCTGACGAGCGTCGTGGTGCCGAAGCTGCCGAGCTCCCTGATGGACCGGGCCGCGCCGTACGCGCGCGAGCTCCTCAACATGGGTGGGCTCACGATCATCTCCAACATCTACGGCAACCCGGCCGTGTCGATCCCCGCGGGAACCGTCGACGGGCTGCCGGTCGGCATGCAGGTGCTGACCCGGCACCACGACGACGAGCTGCTCTTCGATGTGGCCCTCGCCGTGGAACGCGAGCGACCGTGGACGATGGTCGCGCCACCGGCGAGCCGCATCGCGACGGCGAGAGAGCGCGCCCAGGCGCACTGACGTGGAGCAGGACCACCTCTCGTACTGCCGCATTTGCGCCGCGGCGTGCGGGATCGTGGTCACGGTGGACGGCCCGCGCGTGCTGCGCGTGCGCGGCGACGCCGGGCACCCCGTCTCCCGCGGCTACACGTGCTCGAAGGGTCGCGGCCTGCCGGAGTGGCATCACGGCGCCGGGCGGCTGGACCACCCGCGCGTACACGGACGCGACGCAACCTGGGGCGAGACGCTCGACGACCTCGCGGGTGCACTGAGCCAGGTCGTCCGCGACGCCGGACCGGACGCCGTTGCGATGTACCTCGCCACCGGGCTGGCGTACGACGCGTGCGGCCAGGTCGCCGCGACGACCTGGATGGGTTCGCTCGGGAGTCGTGCCTTCTACTCGGCCGCGACCGTCGACAACGCGCCGGTCCTGGTGGCGGCGGAGCTCGTCACGGGAAACGCGATGCTCAACCCGGTGTGGGACCCCGGGGCCCCCGGACTCCTCTTGCTCGTCGGCACGAATCCGGTCGTGTCGCACGGCTACGGAACCGCGTTGCCAGATCCGGTGCGGCACCTGCGCGACTACCGGGCGAACGGTGGACAGGTCTGGGTGCTCGACCCGCGCCGAAGCGAGACCGCGGCCCTCGCCGACGGGCATCTCGCGGTCCGGCCGGGTTCGGACGTCGCAGTCCTCGCCGCGCTGGCGTCGGCGTTGCTGCACGACGGTGCCGATCCGAACGAGCCGTGCCGCCCGGAAGACCTGGACGCCCTGCGACACGTGCTCGCGCCGTTCACGCTCGCACGTGCTGCGCTCGCCGCCGACGTGGACGAGGGCGTCCTGCGCGAGCTCGTTGCGGCGGTTTGGGGCCAGCGTGGCCGGCTCGCCGTCATGTGCGGGACGGGAACGACGATGGCGGTGGACGGGATCCTGGTCGAGTGGTTGCGGTGGGTGATCCTGGTCCTGTCCGGCTCGCTCGACCGGCCCGGTGGGATGCGATTCAACCGGGGGGCGATCAACCGCTTCCGCCCGCGGCCCGCCGATCGGCCCCCTCGCCCGGTCGGGCCCGGACCGGAGAGCCGCTCCGAGCTGCCGCGCGTGGCCGGGCAGCAACCCGCGGTGGCGCTCGCCGACGAGATCGAAACGGGACGGGTCCGGGCGCTCGTCGTGACCGGCGGCAACCCCCTCACGGCGTTCCCCGAGCCCGACCGACTGCGCGCCGCGCTGGATCAGCTGGACGTGTTGGCGGTGGTCGACGTGGTCGAGAACGAGCTCACCGAACGTGCGACCCACCGGCTGCCGGCCACGGGCCAGCTCGAGCGGGCGGACATGACGATTGCGGAGGGGACCGCGGTCCGTTCCGGGTTACAGGCGACCGCCGCCGTCGTCGACGCGGCGGGGGAGCGACGCCCGGTCTGGTGGATGCTCGGATCCCTCGCCCGCCGGATGGGTGGCGACCTGTTGGGCGGCGCCGATCCCGACGACCTGAGCGACGACCTGTTCCTCCGCGGTCTTCTCACCCGTTCGACCCTCGACCCGGCGGCGGTGTTCGCAGCCGGCCCGCGGGGGATCGACGTCGAGGAGGAGTTCGGCTGGGTACGGGAGACGATGCTCCCCGACGGCCTCTGGCAGATCGCCCCGGGCATCCTGGTCGAGCGGCTGGCCGCGCACCACGAGCCCGCGGACGAACTGGTCATGGCCCCGCGGCGCGAGATGGCTTGGAGCAACTCGGTGCGGTACGCCGGCATCGGGAGCGAGCCGTTGGCGCGGATCCATCCGGCGGACGCAACCGCGGCCGGGCTCGGTGACGGAGCGCTCGCCACCATCGAGAGCGTCCACGGCCGCATCACCGCTCGAGTGCTCGTCGATCCGAACGTGCGCCCCGGCGTCCTCTCGGTCACGCACGGCCGCACGGATTCCAGCCCGGGTCACCTGACGAGTGCCCACCTCGACATCGATCTGCTCACCACCATGCCCCGAGCATCCGGCGTCCCCGTGACCATCACTCGTTTCGGGGTGGAATTCGGTCGCCAGAGCGACGCGATCGCGCCCCGAAACGAGTGATGGCGTGGGCGGAGGTGAGGGGCCGGTGCCGAGCCGGCAGTAGCTTGCCGGCATGGATGCGGTGACCGCCCGGAAGACGTGGCGCACGCTCGAGCCGCTCCACGGCCTCATCTACTTCGCACCCGAAGCGACCGAGGAGTACGCGGCACTCGGGCTCGGGCCGGACATCGGCGGTTACTTCGCGTCACGGGCGGCGCCGATGGGCGCCGTTTCGGCGGCGGTGGTGATCGCGACCTTCTACAACTTCCGGCCGGATGTCGTCCGCCGGGAGATTCCCGCCGCGTGGGCGGTGGCTCCGCCCGACGCCATCGTCGCGGCCCGGTTCCGAGCCGCCGGCCGCGCCCTCCGCAGGATCCTCGGCCCCTCGGCCGACGCGCCCGAGGTTGCCGAAGCGGCGGCGCTTCGCGCGGCGCGCGGCATTGCGCGCGTGCGACTCGCAGGAAGGTCGGCCCCTCTTCGCCGGCCACGCTTCGCTCGACTGGCCCGACGATCCGCTCCTCGTCCTCTGGCACGCGCAGAGCTTGCTGCGCGAGTTTCGGGGCGACGGGCACGTCGCCGTACTCATGACCGAGGAGGTCAACGGCCTCGAGTCCCTCGTGATCCACGGCGGCACCGGCGAGGTCCCCCGCGCCGTGCTCCAGTCCTCTCGCGGGTGGACTGACGCGGAATGGGATGAGGCGTCCGCCGGCCTGCGTAGTCGCGGTTGGCTCGAGCCGGACGGCTCGCTGACGGAGTCGGGCCGTGTTCATCGCCAGGGCGTCGAGGATCGCACCGACGCACTCGCAACACCGGCCTACGAGGCGCTGGGGGAGGACGACTGCGCCCGGCTCCGGACGCTCGCGCGCCCGCTGTCGAAGGCGGTCGTCGAGTCCTCAACCTTCGGATTCGGCTCCCGCCCGTAGCCGGCTCGGGCTCGGGTGAGTCCGGTCGCGCTCACCAGTCCGTCGGTCGGTAGTCCTTCAGGAACTGCCCGTGGACGTGGGTCCCGGTGTTGAAGCCGGAGATGATTGGATCGACGATCCGCGCGGCGCCATCGACGATGTCGAGCGGCGGGTGGAAGCGGTGCTCCGCAGCCTTCTGCGCGGCGATCTGCACCGGATCCTCGTCGCTCACCCACCCGGTATCGACGCTGTTCATGTGGATGCCGTCGGCGTGATATTCGGTCGCAGACGTCCGCGTCATCATGTTGAGCGCGGCCTTCGCCATGTTCGTGTGCGGATGCTTCGTGGTCTTGAACCGCCGGTAGAACTGACCCTCGACTGCGGAGACGTTCACGATGTGCTTGTCGCGCTCCGGTGACCGGACCATGAGCGGCTTCAGCCGGCCGTTGAGGACGAACGGGGCGACCGCGTTGACCAGCTGGGTCTCGAGGAGCTCGACCGACGACACCTCGGACAGCGTCAGGCGCCACGAGTTGCGGCCCCGGAGATCGACCTGCTGGAGATCCGGGTCCAACGCGCCCTCCGGGAACAGGTGCGCCTGCGATCCCGCATCCTCCGGGAGCACGGGCGCCTGGGACAGCTCGGCCGCGTGGGTCAGGCCGACCATCGGGTGAGACCGCGATCCGAGCAGGGCAGGCGGGCCCTCCCCGACGAGGTCGTAGCCCCGGAGGCCTTCGTACTCGCCGAGCAGCGCGCGCCGGCGCCGGCATCGTGGACAGTGACGTCGTCTCGAGCTCCAGCATGTGCCGGTAGAAGTCCGGCGGGCGCCGCACCGTCTGGCACGCGTTGTTGACGATGAAGTCGAGCCGCGTCGCGCGTGTCCAGGATGTGGCGGCAGAACGCCTCGACGCTCGGCGTGTGGCGCAGGTCCAGCCCGAAGATCTCGAGCCGGTCACCCCACTGGTCGAAGTCGGGCTCACCCGCGTAGCGCTGCGCCGAGTCGCGAGGGAACCGGGTGGTGACGATCACGGAAGCGCCGGCGCGCAGGAGCTTGATGCCCGCCTGGTAACCGATCTTCACCCGGCCGCCGGTGAGGAGCGCGACCCGCCCGCGGAGGTCCGCGGATTCGGAGCGCTTTGCGAAGTTGAAGTCCGCGCAGGCGGGGCACAGCTGGTCGTAGAAGTGGTGGACCCGCGAGTACTTCTGCTTGCAGACGTAGCAATGCTGCGGGTCGCTCACCTCCGCCCGAGCTTCGTCCGCCCGACCGTCCTCCCCCGCGAAGTCTTCGGGTGGGAACACGTTCGGAGTCGTGAACACCGGTTTGGCCCGGAGCCGACGGATCCCGGTCTCCGCGAGGACGTCCTGGTCGTGTTGCAGCTTCGCCGCCCGCTCCCGGCGCTGACGGGCCCGAACCCGTTGGCGGCGGAGCTCGACGTCGGGAGCGAACACGTCTCCGGCCGCGTTGATCAGCTCGATGCGCTCCTTCTCGGTCAGCACCTCGAGCACCGAAGGATCGAGCGAGATGACCTGGAGCAGCGCGGTCACGGACCGCAGCCGCTCCGCCCGTTCGTGGTCGTCGGGTTCTGCTGGCACTGCTGACCCTCTCGGCATCACGGGCTCGATGGCGGCGACTGACCCGTCAGGATGCCAGGCTCAGTCGAGCCGGATGCGATTCTGGCCCGCGGCCAACCGTCGGTCAGTCGCTCGTCCGGGCGCGGTAGCGGCGCAGCGACGCCGGGACGGCGATCGCGAGGATCAGGCCACAGTAGAGGAACGCCGCCGGGATCGGGTGATCGAGCGGCCAGGTGTGCTTGCCCACCGCGGATGCCGGGTTGCCGAACATCTCTCGGATCGCGGCAACCACCACGCTCACGGGGTTCCAGGCCGCGACCCACTGCAGCACCTCGGGGAGCGAGTCGATCGGGACGAAGGCGTTGCTGAGGAACGTGAGTGGGAAGACGACGACGAAGCCAACTCCCATGACTGCATCCGGGGTGCGGACCGCGAGCCCGATGTACGTCCCGATCCAGATCATCGCCGAGCAGAATGCGAACAGGAGCAGGAACGCTCCGGTGACGTGGATCGGATCGTTGTGGACACCCCAGCCGACGATCAGCCCCGCGCCGAGGAGCACCACGACCGAGACCGCCATGCCCGCGAGCTCCGCGAGATAGTGGCCCGACAGGTACGCGGTGCGTGTCGCGGGCAGTGAACGGAACCGGTCGATGACCCCTTCGGTCAGGTCCGTCGAGATCGCGGTCGCGGGGCCGGTCAGGCCGAACGCCAGCGATTGGATCAGGATCCCGCCGATGATGAACTCGCGGTAGTTGCCACCCTGGATCGCGATCGCGCCCCCGAACACGTAGGCGAACAACAACACGAACATCAGTGGCTGCAGCGTGACGTCGAGCAGCTTCTCCGGGATCTGCCGGATGTGCTCGATGTTGCGACCCGCAAAGACGAGCGTGTCGCTCCACCACAGGCGCAGCGGGCCGTGGGCCGAGCGGTGGCCCTCGGCCGGGGCGAGCACCGGTGCCTCACGCGTGTCCGGCTTTTCGGAGAGAGCAGTCATGGCAAGACCTCGGGCGACGTCGTGGGCTCCGGCGGGGGTGGTGCACCGGTCAGGGTGAGGAACACGTCGTCCAACGAGGCCTGACGGCGGTTGAGGTCCACCGCGTCGATCCCGGCGGCGTCGAGCGCGCGCATGACCTCCATCAGCCGGGTGCCTTCGACGACGGGAATGGTGGCCACGAGCAGGTCGTGGTCCAACGCGGGCGCGCTCATGGCGAACCGCTCGGTCGCGCGCACGACCGCCGCGAGCTCGTGGTGGGACCCGACTCTGACGTCGATGCGGTCCGTGCCGATGCGCGCCTTGAGCTCGGCCGGTGTCCCGTGCGCGACCGTGCGACCGTGGTCGAGCACGACGATGTCGTCCGCGAGCTGGTCGGCTTCGTCGAGGTACTGCGTCGTGAGGATCACCGTCGTGCCGTTGCGCACCAGGCCCCGCAGAAGATCCCAGAGATCGTTGCGACTGCGCGGGTCCAGGCCGGTCGTCGGCTCGTCGAGGAACAGGACCGGGGGAGCAGCAACCAGGCTCGCGGCAAGGTCGAGCCGGCGGCGCATGCCCCCCGAGAAGGACTTCACGAGCTTGCCGCCCGTGTCCGCGAGGTCGAGGCGTCCCAACAGATCGTCGGCCCGGCGCCTGGACTCGGCCTTCGAGAGGTGGTGGAGCCGGCCGACCATCACGAGGTTCTTGTGCGCGCTCATCAACCCGTCGACCGTGGCCTGTTGTGCCGCGACGCCGATCCGCTCACGCACGCGCAGGGGGTCGGCAACGACGTCGATGCCCGCGACCGTGGCTACGCCTTCGGTGGGCTCCGACAGCGTGGTCAGGATCCGGATCGCGGTCGTCTTCCCGGCGCCGTTGTGGCCCAGCAGGCCGAGCACGGAGCCCGGGGCGACGTCGAGGTCGAGGTCGCGCAGGGCCCAGAGATCGCCGAAGCGCTTCCCGAGCCCGCGCGCCGAAACGCCGGAGTGCGTGGCGTCCCCGGCCGGGTCGGGTACTGTTGTCGTATGGCGTACGTCGATTTCGTACATAGTACGGTCACCCTACTGGTACGGTGTACGTATGACAAGTGACCCGCGGCACCATCGGGGCCGCGGGCGCGGCAATCCTCGAGACGACTCGGCGGCGCCCTCCGTGCATTCCGTCGTCGAGAAGGTCGCGGAGAAGGTCAGCTCGAAAGCCGAGAAGCTCGACCGCAAGGCCGAGAAGCTCGACCGTATCGCGACCAAGGTCACGCAGAAGGCGATTTCCCTCGACCGGATCGCGTCGGGACTGGGTGCACTCGACCTTTGGACCCGCACCGAACCGACGCCGCGACGCCCGCGCTTCACCCGCGAAGAGATCACCGCGACCGCGATGCACGTCGCGGACACGGAGGGTTTCGACGCCCTTTCGATGCGCCGGCTCGCGGGCGAGCTCGACGCCGGCACGATGACGCTCTACCACTACGTTCGAACCAAGGACGAGCTCCTCACACTCGTCATCGACGCGGTGATGGGCGAAGTCGTCCTCGGCCCCGACCAGCCCATGCCCGCGCACTGGCGCGACGCACTGACGCTGATCGCAGAGAAGACCCGGGCCGCGTTGTTGCGCCACCCCTGGATCCTCGACCTGACCGAGCAGCCGGCCGTCGGCCCGAACAGTGTTCGCCACTTCGACCAGACGTTGGAAGCCGTCAGCTCGCTTTCAATCAGCTTGCAGGACCGATTCGACATCGTCAGCGCGGTCGATGAGTACGTGTTCGGCTCGTGCATGGCCGAGCGCGAAGACGTCCATCGGTCCGGCAAGCCAGACGACCGGATGATCGCCTACGTCAACGGGCTCGTCGAGACGGGGGACTACCCGCAGCTGGCCGCGCTCACCGCGGAGTTCGGCCCTGACGGAGCGTGGGAACAGATCGAGCAGCATCGGCGCGACCCGGACCGGTTCGCGCGCAACCTGCGCCGCCTCCTGGACGGCATCGAGACCGATCTTCCGGCCCTCACCCGCTGACGCCGGATCATCAGGTGGCGCCTAGGACCGGCCCTTCCGGCGGAGCTCGGCCTTGATCATGCGCGACAGCTCCTTGTCGCGCCGGCGTTGCTCGTAGCTCGTCGCGACCCGAGGCGAAGATTGCGCTTCGTCCTCGAGGGCCCGCCAGGCCGCGAGGCGCGCGGGGGTGACCGTTCCGGCTTCCACGGCGGCGAGGACCGCACAACCGGGTTCCGTCTCGTGGCGGCAGTCGCCGAACCGGCACGATGTTGTGAGCTCGTCGATCTCGGGAAATGTCTCGGCCACCGCCTCGGGCTCCACCCACAGGCCGACGCCGCGGATGCCAGGCGTGTCGATCAGGACTCCGCCGGTCGGAAGCACGTGCATGTCACGCGAGGTGGTGGTGTGCCGGCCCTTCGAGTCGCCGCTTCGCACGTTCCCGATCGCCGCGACGTCCTCACCGAGCAGCGCGTTGACCAAACTCGACTTGCCGGCGCCCGACTCTCCGAGCAACGTCACCGTCCGGTCCC
This sequence comes from uncultured Acidimicrobiia bacterium, assembly GCA_963770095.1. Classification (GTDB taxonomy): domain Bacteria; phylum Actinomycetota; class Acidimicrobiia; order IMCC26256; family JAENVU01; genus Chersky-806. Next base: position 34,676 of record CAVYOO010000002.1, on the reverse strand, counting down.
GCGCGAGGTCGCGCAGTGCGTCGAGACCGATCCCTTCATGCGCGGAGGTGATCAACACTTCGATGCCCGGACTGGCTGCGCCGACGCGCGCGGCGATCGACTCGGCATCTCCAACGAGGGCTGCCTTGGTGAGCACGACGATCGGGATCGCACCGGCATCCCGGGCGAGCGTCGCGCCCCGATTGACGCGGCCGGGCTTCACCTCGCGGTCGAGTCCGCACACCAGGAACACCACGTCCACGTTCGCCGCGAGCACCTGATCGACGTCGCGGTCGGCCGCCCGGCGGCGCAACAGCGACGCGCGTGGCAGGACGGCTACGGGTTCGTCCCCCTCGGACGCAACCCAGTCGCCCACCGTGGGCGCGGGATCCATGCGACGAACGAGGGACGCGACGACCGGGCCGGCCTCCGTTGCGAGCTGCACGGCGCTGCCGTCGTGGCGCGTGACGCGGCCCGGGGTGAGCCCGGGATGAAGCTCTTCCATCAGGGTCGACCACCGTTGGCCCCACCCGTAGCGCGCCAGCTCGCGCCCACCGAGCCGGCCACCGGACTTCGGCGAGTCGGGTGCGGACGGGTCATTCACTCACACCAGTCTGTCAGCCGGACAAGCTCGTCCAGAGCTGCATCAACGCGTAGGAGCGCCACGGCCGCCACGCTTCGGCCCGAGCTGCCGCCGCGTGGGGATCCCCGGCGCACCCGAGGCGCTCGAGCGCGTGCCGAACGCCCAGGTCCGTCGGGAGGAACACGTCGGGATCACCGAGCGCCCGCAGCCCCACGTACGCGACCGTCCACGGGCCCACGCCCGGGATCGCGAGCAGTCGCGCCCGGAGCTCCTCGCGTTCGACCCCGGGGTCGATCACCAGCTCTCCCGACGCGACCGCGAGCGCGACCCGCCGGATGGTCGCCGCGCGGGCCTTCGGCATCGGAAGCGCATCGGGATCGGCGGACGCGAGCTCGGCCGCGGTCGGGAACGCGTGCGTGAGTCGGCCCTCGGGGATCGCGAGTGGGGCGCCCCGGGCCTTCGTGATCCGGCCGAGCACGGTGCGCGCGCCCGCGACCGAGATCTGCTGACCCACGATGGCGCGCACCAGGATCTCGAATCCGTCGACGTGGCCCGGGACGCGCAGTCCGGGGTGCTTGCGCACGAGCGGGGCGAGCAGCTCGTCGTGCTCGAGCATGCCGGCGACCGCGACCGGGTCCGCGTCGAGGTCGAGCAGGCGCCGGCAGCGTTGGACGGCGGCGGGGAGGTCGCGGCAGGTCCTCGAGCCGCAACGTGCACGAGATGTGATCGGGCAACGGGGTGAGCGCGACCGTCGCCGTGCCGAAGGGGAGCGTGAGCGACCGGCGGTACGTCTCATCGTCACAGGTCTCGATGCCCTGCACGGTGCGGAGCCGGAGGAAGTCCAGGAGCGGTCCGGCGTCGAGTGGCGCGCGGAACGGCAGACGCAAGGAGATCGCGCCCGTGGAAGTCGCACCGAGCGACGCGTCGAATCGGGTGGACCGAGCCGCCGATTGCGCGCGCGTCCGCAATCCGGTGGGCGTCAGTGCGAAGACGGCACGGATCGTGTCGTTGAACTGCCGGATGCTCGCGAACCCACTCGCGAACGCGATTCGCGGAATCTGGCAGTTCCGTCGTCTCGATCAGGATCCGAGCGGTCTGCGCGCGTTGGGCACGCGCCAGCGCGATCGGTCCGGCGCCGACTTCGGCGATGAGCTGACGGTGCAGGTGGCGCTCACTGAAGTTGAGCTGCCGGGCCAGACCCGCGACTCCCTCTCGGTCGACGACGCCGTCGGCAATCAGCCGCATCGCTCGACCGACGAGGTCCGCGCGCTGGTTCCACTCCGGCGATCCGGGAGTGGCGTCCGGGCGGCACCGCTTGCACGCCCGGTAGCCGGCGAGCTGGGCCGCGGCGGCCGTGGCGTAGAACCGCATGTTCGACCGCTTGGGCGTGCGCGCCGGGCAGCTCGGCCGGCAGTAGATCCCGGTGCTGGTCACGGCACCGAAGAACCACCCGTCAAAGCGGGTGTCCCGGCTCTGGACCGCCCGGTAGCACTGTTCCTCGTCCTCGAACACGGGACGAGCGTGACAGGTCGCCGGAGGACCTGCTAGCGGATATCGGACAAGTCAGGACGCGACCGGGCCGTCCCGTCCTACCGTCGTCGCATGAACGAAGTGCATCTGGAGCTGTGTGCGAGCGACGAGTGGCGGGAGATCGTGACCGGTCAGATCCTGCCGTGGGCCCTCACCGACGTGGCGCTCGGCGACGACGTGATCGAGGTGGGTCCCGGCCCCGGCCTGACCACGGACGCGCTGCGCACCGCCGTGGCCAAGCTGACCGCGGTCGAGCTCGATCCCGAGCTGGCCGAGTCCCTCGCCGATCGGATGGCGGGGACGAACGTCGAGGTCCTCCACGCGGACGCGACCAACCTCCCGCTCGAGGACGACCGGTTCAGCGGCGCGGTCTCGTTCACGATGCTGCACCACGTTCCGTCGACCGAGTTGCAGGATCGCCTCTTTGCCGAGGTCGCCCGGGTGTTGGCGCCCGGCGGCGTCGCCGTGTTCTCCGACAGCATCGCGAGCGACGACCTGGCGGCACTCCACGATGGTGACACCTACAATCCGATCGATCCCGCGACTTTGCCGGCACGCCTCGGTGCGGCCGGTTTCACCGCCGTCGACCTCCGCACCAACGATTTCGGCTTCGTCGCCCGCGCCAACACGCAGCCGCGCGGGAGCTGATCCGTCGTCGAGGAGCTGCGCCCGACCCGACCGGCCGGCGCGCCTTCCCGGGTGCCTGATCCGCTCGAAGTACCGGCCCCCGTTCCGTTCTGGCACCATGTCGGTGTGCCGGGAACCGTGCTCGAGATCGGACCGCATCTGGATCTCACGGATGCCGAGCCGCTGATCGTCGGCGCCTTCATGGCCCAGAGACGCCGCCTGCTTCGCGCCGCCCGCGAGCTCCGGGACGACGAGTGGACCCACCCGAGCCGTTGCGCGGAGTGGAACGCCCGCGAGCTCGTCGTCCATGTGCTCGGAGCCACCGACGCGTGCCGCACCACGTTGACCGGAGAGCACTCCGTGTTCGCCGGGGGCTTCGACCCGAGCCGTAGCCCGGACACGTTCGTGCAAACCCGGGTGGCCGATCCGCCGTCCGCGATTCTCCGTGAGCTCGCGATCGCGATCGATCGCTGCGGGACGGCGATCGAGACGGTACGCGTGCAGGACCCCGAGCTGCGGGTGACCGCAGTCTGGGGCGAGTCCGTCGATTGGCGCCTGTTCGTCACCCACATGTTCTGGGACTCGTGGCTCCACGAGCGCGACCTGCTGGAACCGCTGGGACGCGAGGTCGAGATCGTCGACGACGAAGCTCGCCTCGCCGCGGCGTACGGGCTGCATTGCGCCGGGATCATGCTGGGCGTGCTCGGGCGCCCGCTCGAGATCACGCTCGCACTCGACGGTCCGGGGAGCGCCACGTTCCGAGCGGTCGCCGAAGGTACCGACGTCCGCATCTCAGTGGCCGAGTTGGACGACCGACCGGTCAACGGTTCGGTGGTGGCGGTGACCGACGTACTCGCCGGTCGCGGCGACGGGCTCGGCGCAGTGCTCGACGCGCCCGAGGAGACGGTGGAGGCGTTGGCCCAGGTCGGCGCGTTCCTCCAGGGTCGGCTCGCCCCGCCCGCGACTGGCTAGCAGCCGGCGGAATCAAGGCGGCCCAGCAGCTCACCGGCGCCGGTGACCCTCGCCCCGCGTTGGCGCGCGCGCTCAGCGAGGTTCCGGTCCGACGTCACGACTTCGACGACATCGTCGAATCCCTGGTCGAGCAGCTCCAGGATCCGGTCGTCGGCCGCGTCCCGGCCGCGTCGGGTCGCGTAGTGCACGAGGACGCCGTCGTGATCTCCCTCGGGCAGATCGGGTTGGGCGACGTCGAAGACGACGTGCAGCGGGGTGCCGGTCACGGCGACGAACCGTTGCAAGCGCGCGAGGAGTCGGCGCACTGCTCCCGGCCGGTCTCGCCACCAGCCATCGGGCACGGAGCCGATGACGTTGTTGCCGTCGACGAGCCGCGTCGTCACGAGAGCCACAGCCGGCAGAGATCTCGGAGCCGGGGGATGCCGGTGTCCTTCGTCGCGCTCACCCAGACGACGTCGCCGGGATCGAGCAGGCACGCAGCCGCGAGTTCACGTGTGCGCTTGGCCCGTTGTGAGGACTTCACCTTGTCGTGCTTCGTTGCGATCACCGAGTGGGGGAGCCCGTTCGCCCGGAGCCAATCGAGCATCTGGAGATCCGACTTCGTCGGCCCGATCTCGCCGTCGACGAGCAGCAGGATCATGGCGAGGTTCTCGCGTTCGAGCAGGTAGCGCTCGATCATCGGCTGCCACGACGCCCGCTGCGTCTTGGAGACGTTCGCGTACCCGTAGCCCGGGCAGTCGACGACCGTCGCGTCCGCCGTGCTCGACGCCGAAGCAGTTGAGGAGCTGGGTCCGGCCGGGCGTGTTCGACACGAGGGCCAGCTTCTTGCGCCCGGCGATCGCGTTGAGCAGCGACGACTTCCCGACGTTCGAGCGCCCGACGAACGCGATCTCGGCATGGGTCGCCGGCAGCTGGTCCAGGTCGGGGGCGGACAGGATGAACTCGAGCCGGAGCGGACCGCTCATCAGACCGACATCACGAGCTGGTCCACGGGTGCGTAGTCATCGGTCAGGACCCGAGCATCCCCGATGAAGTCGGTGAGCGCGTGGCCGGAGACGAGGACACCGTCGACCGGGTCGATGCGAAAACCGGGAAGTGGGGCCTGCGACGCGATCAGCACCTGGTTCACCGGATGGTCGGTGGGCACACCGCTCTCGGGGAGGATGGCCGCGACGTGCCGGAACCGCGCCGCCAGCGTCGCGAGCTCGGCGCGCGCGAACCGGCTGTGGCCACCGTCGATCACGTTCATCATCACGATCCCGTCCGGCCGCAGGATCCGGTCGATCTCGTCGGCCACCTCCGCGGTCGTCAGGTGCCAGGGCACCGATTCGCCGGCGAATGCGTCACCGACGACGAGGTCGTACGAATCGGCGGGGATGTCCGCGAGTGCCAGCCGCGTGTCACCGACGTCGACGCGCAGATCTTTCGACTCGACGAGTCCAAGCTCGTCCTTCGCGATCTTGACGAGCTCGCCGTCGATCTCGAGGACGCGGTTCTTGGTGCCGGGGCGGTCGGCCTCCAGGTACCGGGGGAAGCTGAAACCCCCACCACCGATGTGGAGGGCGTCGAGCGGCCCCTCCGGCATCGCGGCCGCGACGTCGGCGAACAGCTTGACGTACCTCACGTCGAGATCCTTCGGATCGTCGAGGTTCACGTACGCATGACGGAGCCGATCGAGGTAGAGATCGCGCGCGGTCGGGATTCGCGGCCGAGACCACGACCCGCACGCAGTAGTACGCCGTTTCGTGCTCGCAGGTCGATCGCGGGACGTCACGTTCAGTCCCGACCAGAGGACGAGCAGCACCAGCCCGATGCCCGTGACCACCGGGGGGCGGCGGCGGAGCCACCACGTCGCGACGATCCCGGTCGCCACCAGCACGGCGCCGACGACGATCACGATCGTCTTCGACGGGATCGCGGCGACGAGCACGAACCCGGTGATGAAGGTGCCCGCGAGCGCACCGGCGGTGCCGGCAGCCGACAACCCGCCGACGACAGTGCCCGTCTCGCTCAGGCTGGCCAGCCGGAGCTTCGCGACCATCGGGCTCACCGCACTCAGGACGGCAACCGGCAGCAGGAACGCGGCGGCGGTCAGGATCACGATCGCAACCGGCCCGTTGTCGACGTGCGGCCCGAGCGAGAACACGACGGGAACGGAGAGCCACGTGAGGGCACCACCGACGACGAGTGCGGGACCGATCAGGACGCGTGGATCGAAGCGGTCCGCGAGCACGCCACCGACGGCCGCGCCGATCGCGATCCCCGCCAGGACCGTGCCGATGATCCCGGTGAACGTCTCCAGTGAGATGCCGACGTAGGGCGCCATCAGGCGGCCCGCGATGATCTCGAGGACGAGCACCGCCGCGGACGTGCCGAACACCATGACCGTGGCCCGCGTCATTCTCACGAAGGCGGCGCCTCGCGCTGTTGCGCGGCGAAGATAGGACGGTACGGACCGGTGGGCGGCAGGAGGCAGGGCCGGGGATCATGGCGGGCCCAGCGAGGCGGAACGCCTCGGATCAGCTCTTCGCCGTGCGGCGACTGCCGGACCAGGTCGGTGTACGACAGGGCATCCGCGGCCGCGTACGTCTGGAGCAGGAGCGGGCGCGAGCGTTCCGACGAGTTCGGCGCCGAACCGTGGACCGTACGGCAGCTGTGCACGGTGATCGTGCCGGCGGGTCCGGTCGGGTACTCGGCGCGCTCGACGCCGGCACGGCCGACGTCTTCGTCACGGAGCGCCCCGACCCACACGTCGTCTACGTCGTAGAGATCGAACAAGGGCCCGGCGTGGCTTCCCGGTACGAACCCCACCTCACCCATGCCGGGCTCGACGTCCTCGAGGAACACGCCGATCGTGAGCAGGTCGTAGTTGGTGTGCGGCCAGAACTGGATGTCCTGGTGCCACTTCACCTCCTCACCACCCCGAGCCGCCTTGAAGTTGAGCTTCGAATGGTGGAACTTCAGGTCCGGCCCGAGCAGGTCGACCGCGACATCGGTCAGCACCGACTGCGACGCAAACTCCCAGTACGTCTCGTGCAGATCGGTGGGTGAGCTCAGCCGGCGCAGCCGCGGCTCGTCGGCCGAGTGGCCGACGTCCAGATCGAAGATCACGTTCGACTTCGCGAGCGCGCGGCTCTGCTCCACGAAGCTGTCCGTGACCGCACGGAGCCGGCCCAGCCACTCGTCGTCGACCAGGCCGGGCACCGAGACCCAGCCTTCGTCCCGGTACTGCGCGCGCTGAGCTTCGGTCAGCACGAGGAGCTCGGAGCTGTCGGTCACGACACCGAGGTTACGAGGGACGGTGGCCATCAGACATCCTCGGCGCGGGCCCGAGGCTCAGGCTGCCCGGCCCCGGGGCCCGATCCCGGACTACCTCCGGCTCGCGAACCCGAGAAAGGCCGCATCCGTCCCGGAGGTCGAGACATCCTCGAACCCGCACTCCCGGAGCAGGTCGGCGAGCTGGGCCTGGTTGCGGTAGCGGAGCCGGTGGCGCCGCAGGAACGTGGTGCGAAGCGTCCCGTCGGGGCCCCAGACCTCGTGGCGGTCGAGAGTCTGGGCCAGATTGCTCCCCGCCTCGAGGCGGACGGCTTGATGCACCATGAACGTGAGGCCGTCCGACGGACGCGTTCCGCTCCGACGCACCCGCCACTCCCAGTCGCTCGACGCCTCGGGGTCCGGCGCTCCCATCGCCAGGATCAGGCGTCCGCCGGGCCGAAGATGGCCGTGCCACGTGACGAGCGCGTCGCGCGCCTGGTCGTCGTCGTCGATCAGAGCGAAGGACCCGGCCGGGTTGTAAATGGTGGAGTACTCACGGGCGAGCGCGAGGTTGGTCCAGTCCGCGTGATGAAGGGTCACGTCCACTCCGGCCGCCGCGGCGTGACGGCGGCAGATGTCGAGCATGTCGCCCGACGAGTCGACGCCGTCGACGTCGAGGCCGTCGGTCAGGTACCCGACCAGCAGGCGACCGTTCCCACAGCCGAGCTCCAGCGCCGGGCCGCCTCCGGCTCGGATCAGATCGCGGAAGGAATCGCGATCGCGGTAGCGGCCATCCGGCGGGAGCCAGACGTCGTACGCCTCGGCGACGAGCCCGTCGTACGGCTGGTTGACCGGAAGCGCGTCCCGGACGAGATCATCGAGATCCATGGCGTACAGCCTGGCGCGTCAGGCGCTCTCGCGTCACGAGATTGCAGTCCGATCACGGCCTCGTCGTGCCCCTCGCACATGGCGCCCACGCCGCGACGCGGGTCACCGCGCCGGGAGAGATGCCACCTCCCTCTATGCTGCCGCATCACCGTCCCGGGGGGAGACGAGCGTGGAACAACACATCAGCCGGCGCGACGTCTTGCGTTGGTCACTGCTCGGCGGTGCGACGCTTCCGCTGGCGTCGCTGCTCGCCGCGTGCTCTGACGGAGGGAGCGGGGCGCGTTCCTCGACGGGCGTGCGGTCACGGAGCCGCGCCACGAACGCGGACTACGACCCGGCCAAGAAGTGGTGGCTCCAGCAGAACTTCGCGCCGGTCGCGAAGGAAGTGGAAGCGTTCGATCTCGAGGTGACGAAGGGGGCGATCCCTCCCGCCCTGGCCGGCCTGTACGTGCGCAACGGCTCGAACCCCCAGTCCGGTGACTCGTCGCACTGGTTCTTCGGCGATGGCATGGTGCACGGGATCAAGCTCGAGGACGGCAAGGCGGCGTGGTACCGCAACCGGTACGTGCACACCGCGCTGTACGACGCCAAGGCGAGCTTCGGTGACGGCGCGCCCGGCGGCGCTTCGAACCAGTCCAACGTGTCTGCGATCTGGCACGGGAATCGACTGCTGACCAGTGGCGAGGTTGGGCTCCCGTACGAGCTGTCGCCCGCCGACCTGAGCACCTCGGGAACGTTCGACTACGCCGGCACCCTGAAGACGGCGTTCACCGCGCACCCCAAGGTCGATCCGGCGACCGGCCGGCTGCACTTCTTCGGGTACGGCTTCACGCCCCCGTTCCTGACGTATCACGTCGCCGCGCCCGACGGGACCCTGATCCACTCGAGCGAGGTCCCCGTCACGGCATCCACGATGATCCACGACTTCACGATCACCGAGCGCGACGCGGTGTTCTGGGAGCTGCCGGTGATCTTCGACCTCGCGGCCGCGACGAAGTGGATCGCGGACCCCGACTCCGGCGTCTTCCCGTACCGATGGTCACCCGGGTACGGCGCTGCGCATCGGCGTGATGCCGCTCGGTGGTCCCGGCTCGGCCATCCAGTGGTACGACATCGATCCCTGCTACGTGTTCCACGGCGTGAATGCGCACCGCGACGGTGACAACGTCGTGCTCGACGTGTGCCGGCTCTCATCGATGTTCGCCCCGAACCAGCAGCTGGGCGGCGACCTGACCCTGCGGCGTTGGACCGTCGATACCGTCGGCAACCGCGTCGTCGACGACGTGATCGAGCGCGACGACCCCGGCGAGCTGCCCTCTCGGGATCCGCGCCGGGTCGGGCGCAACCAGCGCTACGGCTACTTCGTCCAGACCCGCGAGGACCAGGACGGTGTCCCAAAGTTCGGTGGGCTCATCAAGCGCGACTATCGCCGCGGCGGGGTCGAGGTCTGGGATCCGGGTCCGGCAAAGCACGCGGGGGAGTGGCTCTTCGTCCCGGAGGGAAGCTCCGACGACGAGGACGCCGGCTACCTGCTCACGTATCTGCACGACGACGCCTCCGGTGAGAGCGAGCTCGTCATCGTGGACGCCTCGGCCGTGCGCGCCGGCCCGGTCGCGCGCATCCGGACCCCGCAGCGGGTTCCCGCCGGCTTTCACGCCGCGTGGGTCCCCGCCTGATCCAGACCCCAACCGTTTCGGGGCGTCTCACCGTCGCTCTGGCGACGGCATTCCGCCCCGAAAACGAGTCGGCGGTCATTGCGGGTGGTTCTACGCTGACCCTCGTGACGGGGCTGGTCCTGGCCGTGCATGCAAGTCGTGGCCACACGATGGGCAAGGCGGCGCGTCACCACATCCGGCTGCTCGCCGGGCTGGGCGTCGAGGGTGACGCGCACATGGGTGCCACGGTGAAGCACCGGTCGCGTGTTGCACGCGACCCGAGCCGGCCGAATCTGCGCCAGGTCCATCTCATCCACTCCGAGCTGTACGACGAGCTCCGGGCACGCGGCTTCGACCTGGTGCCCGGCGCGATGGGGGAGAACGTCACCACCCGCGGAGTCGACCTGCTCGCGCTCCCCACCGGGACGCGCCTGCGGCTGGGTCCCGACGCCGCCGTCGAGGTGACGGGTCTGCGGAACCCCTGCCGCCAGCTCGACGGGGTGCAGGAAGGTCTCATGGCCGCGGTGCTCGGCCGCGACGAGGACGGATCCCTCGTCCGGAAGGCCGGCGTCATGGGGATCGTGTCCGCCGAGGGCACCGTCGCCCCGGGAGATCCCGTGGAAATCGAGCTTCCGCGGCTCCCGTACCGGCCCCTGAGCCCGGTCTGACCCGGACTGCGCCCCGGTCAGTTCGCGCGCCGTTCACAACCCCGGTCGGTTGCGGCAACGAACCGGGCAGAGGATCCCCCCGTGGACATGACGGTGATCCCTCCCCCCGGCATCGCGGACGCCGCGATCCGGACCTGCTCGCTTCCCTCGCTCGGCTCGGTCATGACCTCCGATCGCTATTGCCCCGAGTGCGACCGCGACCTGACCGACGAGCTGGCGGTGGGCGACCTCGCCCTGTGCGAGACGTGCACCGAAAGCGCGGTCCTGGAGGGCGCCGCAACCTTCTGACGGATATCCGAGCGCGGCGCACCGCCGATCCCTAGCATCTGCCCCGGCATTCGCGACGGGGAGGTACACGGTGCAGGAACGTGGGCGCATCGCGCTGGCAGAGGGAATCGGAACGTTGATCCTGGTCGTGGGAGGACCGGGTACTGCAATCCTGGCGACGGGCACCTTCTTGCCGAAGGGAACCGTCGGTGTGCTCGGTGTCGCGCTGGCGTTCGGCCTCAGCCTCCTGTGCGCGGCGTACGCGATCGGGTCGATCTCGGGGTGCCACATCAACCCCGCGGTGACGATCGGTCTCTGGGCGATCAAGAAGACCGAGACCGGGCTGGTGCCCTTCTATCTCGTGGGCCAGGTCATCGGCGGCATCGTCGGTGCCGGGATCATCTACGTCATCGCCAACAGCATCAGTGGGTTCAGCGCCGAAGCGACGGGCTTCGCGTCGAACGGTTGGGGTAGCCACTCGCCGAGCGCCGTCGCGAACGGCGGGTCGGTGCTCGGTGGCTTCGATCTCGGAGTCGTCATCCTGGTGGAGGTCGTGTTCACCGCCCTCTTCGTGTTCGTCATCGCGAGTACGAGCCGCGGTTCCATGACGATCGGCTTCACCGGCCTCACGGTCGGGCTCATGTTGACGCTCGTCCACCTGATCACGATCCCGATCGACAACACCTCCGTGAACCCGGCCCGGAGCATCGCCACGGCGGTCTTCCAGGGCAGCTGGGCCCTCGAACAGCTCTGGGTCTTCATTCTCTTCCCGATCGTCGGCGGCCTGGTCGGCGCACTGATCTGGCGGGGGCTCGTGCCCGAACACGACCGGTAGGGGACTTTTTTGCCCTTGTGGTGGAGCCCGCGTGTGCCGAAGTAGCAGGTGCGCAGCGACCGGGTCTACGAGGAGCGAGAACGCGAATGTTGAACCGCCAGGCACGCCAGTTCGGAGAGTCGCTCGTCGAGCGGCACGTCATCTCGAAGGACCTGCTCGAAGACGCGATCGAAGAGTCGGCGCGGATGAACCTGCCGTTGCCGACGATCCTGCTCCAACGTGGGCTGGTCGGACCCAAGGACCTCGCCGCAGCCTTGTGTGTCGCGCTCGGCATGCAGTTCGTCGACTTCGACGAGACCGTCATCCAGCCCACCGCGGGACACGTCATACCGGAAGCGCTCGCGCGCCGGCACACCGCCATCGGCGTCGAGATCCTCGACGACTCGATCCTCGTGGCGTTCGCCGATCCGGCCGACCACGCCGCCCTCGGCGAGGTGGCCGCCACCGTCCACTCGGACGCCGGCCTGACCGTGATCCCCGCAGGTGCGGAACGCGAAGAGCTTCTCGCGGCGATCGAGAACGCTTACGGGACTGGGCACGTGGACACCGACGCCGATCAGAACCTGGTGGGCGAGGGCATCGATCCCGAGCTGCATCGGATGTTCGAACGGGTTCAAGAGATCGACGCGTCGGACCTCCACCTGGCGGCCGGCCAACCCCCGCTCGTCCGCGTGCTCGGTGACCTCCACCGACTCACCGACTTCGAGGTCCTCACGGCGTCACGGATCCGCGAGCTTGTGTACTCGATCATCTCCAAGCGCCAGCAGGAGAGGTTCGAGCAGCTCCACGAGCTCGACACCAACTACACGGTCCCCGGCATCGCGCGCTACCGCGTGAACATCTACCTGAAGCGCAACGCGGTCGCGGTGTCGTTCCGGCAGATCCCGTACTCGGTCGTCCCGTTCGACAGCTTGGGTCTCCCCGACGCGGTCCGCCAGTTCGCGGAGATGCCCCGCGGGCTCGTGCTCGTGACCGGCCCGACCGGCTCCGGGAAGTCGACGACGCTCGCCGCGATCATCGATCTCGTCAACCAGAACCGGCCGTGCCACATCATCACGATCGAAGAACCCATCGAGTTCGTCCACGACTCGAAGATGGCGCTCGTGAGCCAGCGAGACGTCGGAACCGACACGGAGTCGTTCGCCACCGCGTTGCGTCAGGCGTTGCGCCAGGACCCGGACGTGATTCTCGTCGGCGAGATGCGGGATCTCGAGACGATCTCCACCGCCGTCACGGCGGCCGAGACCGGTCACCTCGTCTTCGCGACGCTGCACACCCAGGACGCTGCGCAGACGATCGATCGCATCGTCGATGCGTTCCCGTCGGAACAACAGTCTCAGGTGCGCATCCAGGTCGCGTCCACGCTGCAGGGCATCGTCACCCAGCAGCTCATCCCGACGAGCGACGGCACCGCCCGGGTGGTCGCGGCCGAGGTGCTCATCGCGACCCCCGCGATCCGCAACCTCATCCGGGAGGGCAAGATCCACCAGGTCTTCCCGATGCTCGCGGCGGGGCGGAAGTTCGGGATGAACACGATGGACGAGCGCCTTGGCACACTCGTGCGCGACGGTCGCATCACGTTGGAAGCTGCGCTCCAGCGCTGCCGCGACGAGAACGAGCTCAAGCGCGCCGCCGGGGTCGCACTCAGCGCCTGAACTGGCTCGGGGTCATCGCAGGAACGGCGCCAACCCCGGGAGCTCCTCGACCCGGCCGTCGTCGTGAACGAACAGGCCGGTGACCTCCGCGCCACCCAACAGCTCGCGCCCGGCTACCGGACCGGCCACGAACGCCGCCTTGGCCAGAACCTCCGCGTGCGCCGCACTGCCGGCCAGCACCGTGACCGCGGCGAGCCCCGTCCACGCGGGTCGACCCACACGCGGATCGACCAGGTGATGCTGCGCGGCTCCGGCGCGGGTCCACGTGCGGCGCAACCGGGTACTCGTCGTCACCGCGCCCTCGTCGAGGTGAAACGAGCGCCCCGGCGTGATGGCCGGGTCCACGTCGACCTGCCACCCGGCCGGGTCCGGCGGCGCACCGCTGACCCGGACGTCGCCACCCAGGTTCACGCACACACCGGCCGCGCCACCGCGCGCAGCTCGGTGGCGAGCAGGTCCGCCGCCCGGCCCTTGCCGATCCCGCCGAGGTCGATGCGGGTACCGGGTGGAAGGCGGATGGCCGGGAGGAGTGGGAGCAGCTCGATGCCGGCACATCCGTCCGAACGCCCGGGAACTGCGCCGAGCGGGGCATCGGAGCTCGTGATCGTCTCGAAGTCCCGGTCGTACCCCGCCCATTCGAGCGCGTCGATGACGGTCGGGTCGAACCGGCCGTCGGTGTCCTGCCAGGAACCTACGGCCAGGGCTACGACGTCATACGTGTCGTGCGAAACCATCACTGGCGCGCCGTTCGCTTCGTTGATCCGACACAGCTCGCTCGTCGGCCGGAAGCGCGACCACCGCGCCTCGAGCTCCGCGAGCCGTTCACGCGCGAGCGGGGAAGGTTCGGCGGGCCTCCTTGGATGAGCAGGCGCGCGGTGCTGCCCATCGACGGGAACTCGGTATCGGACCAGGTGGGCACGGGATCCTGGTATCGGCACAAACAGGCCGTGCACCTGAATCCCGGCTTCGCCCTGCGAGACTTCCCGGATGGATCCCACGCCTCGCGCCACCGTTCGCCGGCTGCCGGACAAGGCTGCCTACGACGCCGAGACCGTGGAGTCAGTGCTCGACGCGGGCATCGTCGCTCACGTGGGCATCTCCTCGCACGGAGCCCCCGTCGTGATCCCGATGGCGTACGCGCGCGTCGGCGACACCCTCTACGTGCACGGCTCGACCGCGAGCCGGGTGATGCGGACCCTGAAGACCGGGGACCCGGTCTGCATCACCGTGACGGTCGTCGACGGGATCGTCCTGGCCCGATCCGCGTTCAACATGTCGATGAACTACCGATCGGTCGTCGTGCACGGCCGGGCCCGACTCGTGGCCGACCCGGACGAGCGCATGACCGCGTTCCGGGCTGTCATGGACCACCTGGTCCCCGGCCACTGGAACGAGGTTCGCCCGCCGAACGACGCCGAGCTGAAGCAGACGCTCGTCACGGCAGTCAAGCTCGACGAGGCCTCGGCGAAGATCAGCGCCGGGCCGCCCGAAGACGACGCCGCGGATCTGGACCTGCCCATCTGGGCCGGGCAGATCCCGTTGCACACGGTCGCGGGTGCGCCGATCGCGGACGCCGCCGTGCTCGAAGGGGTCGAGGCCCCGGCATCCGTCAGCCACTACGCGCGCGCGTTCGAAGCGGCGGACCCTCACTAGGCTGGTTTTCGTTGTTGCGCTCGATCGGCAGGGGACGGGCAGTGTGGGTGATCGCGATCGGGTTGTGCGCGCTCGTCATCGTTGCGGCGGGTGCGCGCTACTTCCTGGTGCGCGACGACCGCATCGCGACCGAACAGACGGTCACCCGGCTCACGGTCAAGACCGCGCGGGCGCTCGCCGTCTTCCGCACGGTCTCGGCGACCCGGACGGAAGCTGATCACGCGAACACTCTCACGCAGGCCGAACGCGACCGGGTCCTCGCGCTGGCCGCCGCACTGCACGCCGATCTCGATCGCACGCGAGCAGACACGACGGCAGCCGAGATCGGCGCGTACACGACGGGAGCACAGGCGAACAACCTTCGCGCCTGTCTGACCGGGATCTCCCAGGCGCTCAACCAGCTCGCAGTGGGCGACGGACGTTCGATCGCGAGCTTGCGCGCGGTCGAAACCCCGTGCCGGGCGGTCGGCATCGCATGAGGCCCGAATACCGCCGCGCGCTCCAGGCACTGGGAGTCACCACGCTCGTCGCGGTTCTGGTGGTCCTGCTCGTCTCCGGTGGGAGCGAGCAACACCGGCTGGATCGCGCCGCACCGCCGAAGTCGCGCAGCGGCAAAATCTGGCGCTCGCCCGGCGAACGGTCACCCACGAGCGCGCGGCCCTCGAGCGCGGCCTACTCCCTCGCCAAGAAGCTGGTGAAGGAGCTGGATGCCGGCAACGCAGACGCGGCGACGACGCAGGCTGCGCTCGGCGCGGCGAAGACCGCGTTGAGCAACGCCCAGGTCGTGCTCAGCACGCAGAGCAGTCGGCGCGCCGTGGTCGAGCAATGCCTCACCGGTGTGAAGCAGGCCCTCGACGCGACGCGCGCACGCGACACCAAATCGGCGACGGCGCATCTGCGGGCGGCCGCGCCGTCGTGCCAGGCCGCCCTCACGCCGGACGGTGAAGCCGCACCCGTCCTTGCCTTCGACTTCGCGGATCCCTTCGTACTGCGCGTCGGCGGCGGCTACTACGCGTTCGCAACCAACGCCGCCGGGGGTTCGGTGCAAGAGGCGCGGAGCCCGAATCTCGGCGCCTGGGAGCTCGTCGGCAATGCGCTCGACAACATCCCCTCGTGGGCCGTTGCCGGGAGCGTTTGGGCACCCGCAGCCATGGTCCGCGGCCCCGTCACCGTCCTCTACTACACGGTCCGGGAGGCCTCGAGCCGGCGCCAGTGCATCTCGGCGGCGATCAGCGCCTCGCCGGGTGGCCCCTTCCTCGACGGTTCCTCGGGCCCGATGGAGTGTGCCGAAAGCGGGGCAATCGATCCCAGCCCGTTCATCGATGCGACCGGCAACCCCTTCCTGCTCTACAAGACGGAGCGGCCGGCCCGGATCTGGAGCCGGCCGCTCACGCCCGACGGTCGCGCGTTTGCCGGGCCACCCAGCCTCATGCTCACCCCGACCCAGCGGTGGGAGGGAGGCAACGTCGAGGCCCCCTCGATGCTGCGCAACGGGTCGACGTACTGGCTGTTCTACTCGGGCAACGACTGGAACGGCCGCAACTACGCCGAGGGGGTGGCCCGCTGCGCCGGCCCCGCCGGACCCTGCCGCGCCAATCCCGGCAACCCGGTCCTCACGTCACGTGGCACTGCGGCCGGACCCGGCGGCGGAGAGGTGTTCCTCGACGCGGCGGGGACCTGGCGGCTCGCGTATCACGCCTACCAGGAACCACTCGTGAAGTACCCGAACAGCCGGCTGCTGTACTTCGCGCGGATCGGGTTCGATGCGGCGGGGGTCCCGACGATCAACCCGTGATCCGGCCGAGGATCCGCTCGCGCCAACGAGACCGCTTCCCGGTGCGGGCTTCGGTGCGGTCCAGCCCCGCCGTGAGCGCAACGCCGGCGTTGATGCCGAGCCACCGGAACGGCTCCGGTTCCCATCTCGGCGAGGTGTGCCCGACCCAGGGGAGCCGGGTGAGCTCCGAGTCCTGACGCAGGATGAGATCGGCGAGCGTACGGCCGGCGAGGTTGGCCGTCCCGACCCCGTCGCCGACGTAGCCGCCCGCCCACGCGAGGCCGGTCGTCGGTTCGAATCCCACCGAGCTGTACCAGTCGCGCGGCACGCCGAGTGGACCACCCCATTGGTGCGTGATCTTCCGGCCTTCGAGCGCAGGGAACAACGACAGCAGCACGCGGTGCAGCTCCGCGAACGTCGCCCGATCCCGGTCGAAGCGGTCCAGCACGCGGCTGCCGAAGTGGTACGGGGCGCCACGGCCGCCGAACGCGATGCGGTCGTCCGCGGTTCGCTGCCCGTAGATGATCAGGTGCCGGCCGTCGCTGAAGGTCTCCCGCTGATCCCACCCGACGGCGTCCCAGAAGCTCGCCGGGAGTGGTTCGGTGGCGATCATGAAGGAGTAGAGCGGCGCCAGCTCCCGGTGGTGCGCCGGGACCTGCGCGGTGTACCCCTCGGTCGCACGCACGACGACGTCCGCCTTCACTGTCCCGTGCTCGGTGACGACCCGGCGCGGTGAGATCTCGGTGACCCGCGTCTGCTCGTAGATCGTGACGCCGCGCCGCTCCACCACGTCGGCGAGACCGCGCGAGCCGGGCGGGGTGCACTCGCGCGCAGTGGGGCGTGTAGACGGCGCCGTGCGCGCCGGCCACGTCTAGGCGGGCGGCCGCGTCGGCCGGCTCCAACCACTGGACGTCCGTCTCGTCGAAGCCCCACGCGCGCTCGTGTTGGACCCGAGCCTGCAGGCGTGGCACCTGGACCGCGGCGGTCGCGAGCTCGAGCGTTCCACCCTTGAAGAAGTGCGCGTCGATGGATTCCGATGCCGCGACCGCACCCACCTCGTCGACGGTCGCGAACAATGCGCGCTGCAACTCGATCGCCGCCTCGCGACCGTGCGCCTTGGCAGTGGCTTCCCGGCTCCCGGCGAACAGCGCCGAGCACCATCCACCGTTGCGTCCCGACGCACCGAAGCCCGCGATCTCCGCTTCGAGCACCGCGATGTGAAGCGTCGGGTCCTGCCGCGCGAGCGAGTAGGCGGTCCACAGGCCCGTGTAGCCCGCTCCCACGATCGCAACGTCGACATCGATGTCGCGTTCCAGCGCCGGGCGCGGCGTGAGTGGTTCCGGCAGCGTGTCGAGCCAGAAGCTGCGACTGCGGTAGCGGTCGTGCTCCGAACCGGTCATCGGCGCCGGGCACCCCGAGCCGGACCGACCTCGCTCAGTTGAGCAGGAGGCCGAAGTTGTTGACGCAACCCCACACCCGCACCATGACGACCGCGCAGAGCACGAAGAACGACAGCGATGCCAGGGTCGACCGGGCGTGGACTGCGCTCCAGGCGACGGCCGCCATCGCGGCGACGGCCAGGCTCGAGCAGACCACCAGGGCAAGGTCCACGCCCAACGTGTCCATCAGCGCCCGCACGGGGGCCCACCGCTCGATCGTTCCGGTGCCCGACAGGAGCGTCCGGGTCAGCAGGGCGTCGACCAGCGTCAGCAGCGATCCGAGCGCGAAGAGTGTCGCCGTCGCCCGCGCCGAGCGCGCGGGGAACGCCGGCGCCACCCCGACCCACGAAACGTTCCGACCAGCTCCCATGCCGATAGCCGTTGGGTCTACCGGCGATGACCACTCTCCGCAATGTTGGCGGGAGGTTTAGTAGCAATTGTTGGGATTGTGACCACGGAGCGCGCGCGGCTTCGCTGTGGGCGCGCGGATGCCCCGAATCGGGCAGATCCACGACGCTCCGTGACCGGGTTCACGCGCCGGGAACGAAGGCGCCGATCAGGGCGGCGAGCTCGAGCGGGCGATCTCCCTGGATGCTGTGACCCGCGCCCTCGACCACGACGATGCGCGCGGCCGGCACGCGGCGGGTGAGCTCCGCCACATCCTCGTCGCCGACCACCGGGGAGTCCGCGCCGCGCACGAGGAGCAGCGGCATCGTGATCGCGTCGGCCGCGTCCCAGAGGCCCCCGAAGTCGGGCATCTCCATGTCGTCGGGGATCTCGAAGCGCTCGTAGCGCCACGCCCAGGACCCGTCGGGTCGCTCCTTCGCGTTGTGGAGGATGCCGCGCCGCAGCGAGGCGACGGAGCGGGTCGGGTTGAACGCGACCGTGCGGTCCAGGATCTCGTCGAAGCTCGCGAACGACTCCGGGCCGGCGATGAACGAGATCACGGCCGACGCCTTGTCGCGGTTGACGCCCGGTGTGACGTCGACCAGCACGAGCTTGCGGACCAGATCCGGTGCGTCCGCGGCCAGGACGAGAGCGGTCAGACCACCGAGCGACATGCCCACCACCGCAGCCGCGTCGGGCGCGAGCTCACGAATCATGGTGGCAACCGCTCGTGCGTTCTCGGCGGGGAAGTACGCGTGGTCGTCCCGCCAGTCCGAGTGACCGTGGCCGGGGAGGTCGATAGCCAGCAGCGGCCGATCCAGCGCAAGCGCGACCGTGTCCCAGGTGTGTGCGTTCTGGCCACCGCCGTGCAGCAACACCAGCTCCGGCGGCCCGGTGCCCCAGCGCAGCGCACTCAGGCGTTGACCGGGCGCGACCTCGATGCTCACGCGTTCCACCACCGGCGCAGCCTCAAAGGGAAGCCCGGCCTCCTCGGCGTTCTCGTGGAACAGACCGAACTCGTCGTACTCAATCGTCGCCACGGCGTCACCGTAGGCTGTGGCGATGACTCCTCGCATCCAGCCCGTCTCGCTCGCCGACGCGGAGCCCGACACGCACGAGATGCTCGCGGCCCTCTCGACGCTGCGCGGCGACGACGCCGAAGTGCTGAACGTGTTCCGCACCATGGCTCAGCACCCGAAGCTGATGAAGCGTTGGCTGGTGTTCGCCAACCATGTCCTCACGAAGTCCACCCTGACGGGGCGCGACCGCGAGCTCGCGATCCTGCGGACGGGGTGGCGGTGCAGCTCTCCGTACGAATGGGGCCAGCACGTCGCGATCGGACAGCGCGAAGGCATCCGCGCCGAAGAGATCGCCCTCATCGCCGACGGGCCGGACGCACCGGGCTGGAGCGCGCACGATGCCGCGATCCTGCGGGCCGCGGACGAGCTCCACGACACGTCGACGATCTCGGACGGGACCTGGGCCACCCTCTCCGAGACCTACGGGCAGTCCCAGATGATGGACCTGGTCTTCGCCATCGGCCAGTACCACCTCGTCTCGTTCGCCCTGAACGCGTTCGGCGTCGAGCGTGACGACGGCCTCGAGCCCGATACGTTCCCCTTCCCGCCCCAAGCCTGAGCTCACTGCCACGCTCCGGCGTCGCGCGGATCGGTGCGTACGTCGTGCGCCCACCTACGATGGCGCGGCCATGGGTCGGCTCCGCATCTCGCCGCGCGCGGTACCGCCACGTCACGCTGGCGGCGGCGATCCTCCTCGCGCTCATCATCGTTTCCGGAGCCGCCGTCCGCTTGACCGGATCCGGGCTCGGGTGTCCGGAATGGCCCAACTGCACCGCAGGGAAGCTCACCGCCGGCGCTTCGGACGACGTCCACGCGCAGATCGAGTTCGCGAACCGTATGGTCACGGGTCTGGTGTCGCTCGCGGTGATCGTCGCGGTGCTCGGCTCACTCGTGCGGCTCCCGCGGCGCAAGGATCTGATCTGGCTGTCCGTCGGGCTCGTCGTCGGTGTCGTAGCCCAGGCGCTGCTCGGTGCGCTCGTGGTCTCCGAGCTCCTCGATCCGCCATTCGTGATGGGGCATTTCCTCCTCTCGGCCGTGCTGCTCGCGGACGCCATCGTGCTCTACCACCGGGCGGGCATCCCCGACGACATGAGGAGCCGCCCCGCGCTGAGCCCGGGAACGATCTGGCTCGGCCGCCTGCTCGTGCTCAGCGCGTCGGTCGTGCTCGTGACGGGAACGGTCGTCACCGGCGCCGGACCGCACTCGGGCGACGCCGGCACCAACGCCGACCTGAAGGCCACCCGGCTCAACTTCGCGGTGCCGGAGGTGGCACGAATCCACGGTACGACCGTCATGGTCTTCCTCGCGCTCACCCTGATCACCCTGTGGGTCGTGAGCCGGCAACCCGGCACGCGTCCGCGTGATGCAGCGGTTGGGGCTTCTCCTGGCCCTGATCCTGGCGCAGGGCGCGCTCGGATACGCCCAGTACTTCAACGGGGTGCCGCCACTGATGGTGGGGTTCCACGTCGCGGGCGCCACGGCGGTGTTCAGCGCCACGCTCGTTGTCCTCCTGGCCATGTACGAACCCGTACGGCGCCGGGCGGGCCTCCGGGAACCCACGGTGGCCCCGGCGGGGGAGGCCCCGGGCCTCTGGGCCGGCTCGCCGCCCCCGGTACCGGGCACCCCGGTGCCCCAGCAGTAATCAGACTTCGCGTTCAACTCAAACCGGATGCACGCCGACAAAGGGGTGTGCCTACCCGTTTCAGCCCCATTCTTCGTCCCGTCGCGGTCCTGATCGCCGTCTCGGCCATCACCTTCGGCCTGGCCGGACCGGCCGCGGCGGAACCGTCGGGCACCGCCTCCGGGACGCGGAACCTGGGCGTGCTGAACGAGCAGTACAACCTGACCCGTCTGCGCCTCGAGCGTGCCTCCGCCGCGCTGGCCGCCACCCAGGCCCGTCTCGATGCCACGAAGACCCGCGTCGAGGGCGTCAAGGCCGTGGTCCGGGCCCGATCTGCCCGGCTGTACCTGGGCGCCAGCGGGGACGGCATCGCCGCCGTCCTGCATCTCGGCAGCGTCAACGAGCTCGGGCGGCGCACCCAGTACGTCGCCGCCGCCGCGAAGCCGGACCGGGCGCTGCTGGCGACCCTGAGCCAGACGCTCGACCGGCTCGACGCGCAACAGCAGGCCGCCGCGCAAGCGCGTGACCGGCTGAAAGCCGAGGCCGACGCCGCCGCGGCAGCCCGGCGCAAGCTCATGGAGGAAGCCGCGGCCGCGGCGCGCACCCAGCCCCGGGGCGACGGTGCCGGACCCGTCGGCACGCCGCGGGCGATGCTCGTCGCCAGCTCGAGCGGTTCCTCGGCTCGCACCGCTGCGAGTCCCGCCGCGACTCCCGCCGCGACCGCGGCACCGGCTGCGCAGCCGGCTGCGGGCCCAGCCGCACCGACCACCCCTCCGCCGACCGCGGCGCCGACCCCCAGCGCTCCCGCGCCACCCGCGCCGTCGTCTCGCGCCGCGACGGCAGTGGCCTTCGCCCGGGCCCAGCTCGGCAAGCCCTACGTGTTCGCGACCGCCGGCCCCAACTCCTTCGACTGCTCCGGTCTGACCAAGGCGGCGTGGGCCGCGGCGGGCGTGTACATGGACCACTACTCCGGCTCGCAGGCCAACGCGTTCCCGCGGGTCAGCTGGAACCAGCTGCAGCCCGGCGACATCGTCGTCTTCTACTCCGACTACCACCACGTCGGGCTCTACATCGGCGGCGGCAGCATGATCCACGTGCCGCAGACCGGCGACGTCGTGAAGATCGCGCCGGCGTGGCGAGAGAACTTCCAGTTCGGCGTGCGCCCGGGCTAGCTACTCGTCGTCTCCCTCGAGCTCCGCGATGTCGTCGGCGGGGTCGACGACGGGGGAACGGGCGAGGCGCGTCGCGCGACCGAGGTTCGTGACGAGCACGGCCACGATCGTCACGAGGAAGATCTGGCCGAGCAGGGCTTCGAGGCTCACGACGACGCGCCCGATGTCGGTGCGCGGGGTGAGATCGCCGAAGCCGAGCGTCGTGATGACCACGAAGCTGAAGTAGAGGTACTTGACCCCGGAGGCCGCACCCTGGGTGAAGAAGTGGGGATCGACGCCGTCGAGCATCCGGTAGATCGCCGCGAACGAGATGCCCAGGAGCAGGTACGCGTCGATCGCACCGAGGATCGTCTCGACGTTGATCACCGGGTGGCGGAAGATCCGGTAGAGGATCACGCCCGGGGCCACGACGATCAGGATGACGGTGATGTGCCCGGCGCCGATGAACGGCTCGCGGTCGAACAGGGCCAACGAGAAGCTCCAGAGCACCGCGGCGCCGACGATCACCGCCGCGAGCTTGATGATGCGGCCGCGGACGTGCGAGGTGTGCAGGGCGAGCAACAACGCGGCACCGAACGCGACCCCTACGGCCGTGCGCGACCACTTGCTGTCCTCGGTCACGGCCATGATGACGTAGGCGACGACGATCAGGACCAGCAGCGTCCCGTACGTGTCGCCTTCGGCAAATCGGGTGGCGAAGCTCTTCCGGTTGGGGTGGCGGGCCGGGCGGGAGGTCACAGCCGGTGATCCTTGCATCTGGTGCGGGCCCGAGCGCGCCTGTGCCAGGCTGGCACCACCATGCAGGTCCACCTCGTCGACGGAACCTACGAGCTGTTCCGTCACCACTTCGCCGTTCCGTCCCACCTCGACCCGGACGGCATGGAGGTGGCGGCGACGCGCGGCGTTGTGGGCTCCGTGCTGATGATGCTCGAAGGAGGTGCGACCCACGTCGGTGTCGCGACCGATCACGTGGTCGAGTCGTTTCGCAACGAGCTCTGGGCCGGCTACAAGACCGGTGAGGGCATGGACCCGGAGCTGCTCACGCAGTTCCCGGTGCTGGAGGACGCCCTCCGTGCGCTCGGGGTCGCGGTGTGGGCGATGGTCGACGTCGAAGCCGACGACGCTCTCGCCAGTGCGGCCGCCGTCGGCGCCGCCGACCAGCGCGTCGATCAGGCGATCATCTGCACCCCGGACAAGGACCTCAGCCAGTGCGTCGTCGGTGACCGGGTGGTCCAGCTCGACCGCCGGACCACGACGATCCGCGACGAGGCCGGCGTGATCGCGAAGTTCGGGGTTCCACCGGCGTCCATCCCGGACTACCTGGCGTTGGTGGGTGATGCCGCGGATGGGTTTCCCGGCATCCCCGGCTGGGGCGCGAAGTCGACGGCGACGGTGCTCGCGCACTACCTGCACCTCGAGCAGATCCCGGCGCTCGCCAAGGACTGGGAGGTCGAGGTGCGAGGCGCGACGAAGCTCGCCACGAACCTCGCCGCCCAGCGGGGCGACGCGGACCTGTTCAAGGTGCTGGCCATCCTCCGCGACGATGCGGACGTCGGCACCGTCGACGATTGGCGCTGGACCGGGCCCGCACCGGACTTCGACGCGTGGTGCGAGCGACTCGGAGCACCGGCCATGGCATCCCGCGCCGCAAGCTGGCCGCCACGAGGACCTGAGGAGAGTCATGGTGAGCTCCGAACCGGCCGCGACCGGCGCCGGCGACGCGGTGGTGATCGACCGGGTACGTCCCGAAGTGGCGGTCGTCCGCATGAACCGCCCGGACCGGCGCAACGCAATGAACTACCCGCTCCTCTCGGGGCTGTACGGCGCGTTCGAGGAGCTTCGCGACGACGCCGAATGCCGAGTCGTCGTCCTGACGGGCACCGGCCCGGGGTTCTGCGCCGGCCTGGACCTGTCGGAGGGTGTGGCGATGCCCCGCATGGAGGGGCTGGGCCGCCCGCAGGCGGGGATGCGCGTCCAGCAGTACATCGCGCGGCTCATACCGTTGATGCGCAGCCAGCCCCAGCCGATCATCGCGGCGGTCAACGGTGCCGCGTCCGGTGGCGGGCTCGCGCTCACGCTGGGCAGCGACATTCGCATCGCCGCCGCGTCCGCGCGGTTCAACGTCGCGTTCATCAAGGTCGGGCTGTCCGCGTGCGACATCGGGACGAGCTGGATCCTGCCCCGACTGATCGGCGCTTCCAGAGCGCACGAGCTGATGCTCACGGGCCGATTCGTCGACGCCACCGAGGCCGAACGCATCGGTCTCGTCACCCAGGTGGTGCCGGACCATCAGCTGCTCGACGCCGCACTCGCGGAGGCGGACCTGATCCTCGGCAACGGCCCGTTCGGAGTCCGCATGACCAAAGAGGTCATGTGGAGCCAGCTGGAGATCGGCAGCATGCAGGCCGGCATCGACTTGGAGAACCGCACGCAGGTGCTCTCGAGCTTCGCCGGCGACATGGAGGAGGCGATGGCCGCGTTCCTCGAGAAGCGCCCGCCACGATTCACCACCGGGGGGACCTTCTGATGGGTGATGCGGCCGGGCGCAGGGCGCTCGTCACCGGTGGCGGGCGAGGAATCGGACGCGAGATCGCGCTCGGGCTGGCCGCGGACGGTGCGGACGTCGCGATCAGCTTCCGACGCGACGAGGAGTCCGCGCGGGCGACCGTCGCCGAGATCGACGCCATGGGTCGGCGCGCGACGGCCTTCTGCGCTTCACTCGACGAGGTGGATCAGGCGACCACGCTCGCACTGCAGGCCCTGGAGGAGTTCGGTCCGATCGACCTCCTGGTGCACAACGCGGGGATCGCATCACGCGGCCTCGATGTCGCGGCGTACCGAGCCGGCCGAGATCGAACGGCTCTTCCAGACGCACGCGCTCGGGGCGTTCGTCCTGTGCAAGCACATCGTCCCGCAGATGCGCGAGCACGAGCGGGGCGACGTCGTCATGATCTCGAGCGTCGCGACATCGCACATGGCGGCCAACTCCTCGCCGTACAACATGGCGAAAGCCGCGTTGGAGGCCTTGGCGATGACCCTCGCCAAGGAGGAACGGCGCAACGGAATCCACGTGAACGTCGTCGCTCCCGGGCTCGTCGCGACCGAGATGGGGCGCCGGCTGGTGAAGGGGGCCATGGGCGTGGAGGACATCAACACGCTCGATTCGGGCTCGCCGTTCGGCCACGTCTGCACCCCCGGGGAGGTCGCCGACGTCGTGCGATTCCTCGTGGGCGCCGGTGGCCGCTACGTCACGGGCGTCAAGATCACCGTTGACGGCGGCACCTTCTAGGGGCGGACCCCCAGTAGGGTCCACCGCCATGGCGCGCCGGGAGCCGAAGCACGCGCACACGCTCGCGCTCGTCGCAGCCGTGAGCCTGATCGTCGTGGTGGGTGTGGTGATCCCGCTCGTCGTCGCCCGGCACTACGGCGCGACCGGGATCCCGCGCGACGACGACTGGTCCTACCTCCGCGCCTTGTTCCACTGGGTCGACACCGGCCAGCTCGACTTCAACCACTGGGTGTCGATGATCCTGCTCGGGCAGCTGGTGCTGGCCGCTCCCGTCGTGCTGGCGTTCGGCAACGACATCACTGCCGTGCAGGTCGTGACGGTGGTCATCGGATTCATCGGCCTGCTCGCCGTCCTCTGGCTCGGCATCCTGATGACGGGCCGCCTCTGGGTCGGCGCCTTCATCGCGGTGGTCGTTGCCTCCGGCCCGATGTGGGGCGCACTGAGCGTGAGCTACATGACCGACGTCCCCGCGTTCGCGCTCTCGATGATCGCGTGCGCATTCGGAGCCCGAGCGCTGCTGCCGAAGCGGGTCTCGATCGGCTACCTCATCGCGGCACTCGTGGCCGCCTTCGTCGGATTCACGATCCGTCAGTACGCCGCGGTGCCCATGCTGGCGCTCGTGATCGTCGGTGGGTGGTCGTTGCTCCCGGCCGGGCGCGACCGCCGGTTCTGGACGTTTGCTTGGGTCACCGTCGGCGTCGTCGCCGGGTCGGTTGCCGTGCTGCTCTTCTGGCGCACGATCCCGAACATCAAGCCCTTCACTCCGGGCGCACCCGACTCGCACTCGATCCGCGCGACGTTCTACAAGGGCTCGGGCAACCTTCGCCTGATCGGCCTCCTCCTGAGCCCCGCGGTCGTGCTCGCCGGCCCGCTGCACATCGTGCGGAGAGCGTGGACCGCCGCGAGCGCGACCACGCTCGCGATCGGTTTCGTCACCCTCGCCGTGCTCGGCTACACGGCCGTCGAGGCCCCCCGGATCGCGTTCGTGGGCAACTTCGTCCTGCCGAACGGTGTCCTCGGCAACGCCGTGATCGGCGGCAACCGCCCGGACATCCTGCCCACGGGCGCGTGGCCCCTCCTGGTCGCGATCGGCACCGCGTCGGCCTTCGTGCTCGTCCTCGCCACCGTTCCCACGATCGTCGCACTGGGCCGACGGCTCGGCCGGCGCGACGTCGCGATGCCCGAACCGATGGTGGCCCTGCTCGGACTCGTGGTGGTCGGGTACCTCGCCGCCTACACCCTGGCGTGCCTCTCCGGCCTGCCCATGGCCGACCGCTACGTGCTCCCGATCCTCCCGCTCGCCGCGTTCCTCCTGCTGCGAAGTGCGCGAGCGGCAGGCACCGTCCTGCCCGTGACCGACGCGGCCGCTCCGGCGCGCTACGCACGGGTACGCCTGGTGGGAGCGGGGCTCGCGCTCGCCCTGGTGATGGCCGTCGGCGTCGTGTTCACCCTCGACTCGGCGTCCTTCGACGGCACCCGGTGGAAGGTCGCCGAGGCCGCTACCCGATCCGGTTACAGCCCCCGGCAGGTACGGGGCGGTTTCGAGTGGACCAACTTCCATGCCCGCGGCAACAAGGCGAGCGTCCGTGCCTGCGTGACCGTGATCGTCAACCCACCGGGTGGAACGCGCGGCCAGGACGTCGTCGCGTCGCTCGACTACGAGACGCCGCTCATGGACCCCGTGCCGATCGTGGCGATCCGGGGGAGCGCGACGTGCACGCCCGCGCACCGGCCGGTCGCGGCCCCATGAGGGCGTACCCCGAAGGGCATTCACGGGGAAACAATGCCGAAACGTTCCGTCGGTACGGTGCGCCCCGATGGGCGATCTGCTCGACGACTACCAGCTCGCCGCGGCCTACGACGAGATGTTCACGGGGCTCTCGCAACCCCGGGAGCACTACGAATCCCTGAACGGGGTCCTGCAGACCCTGTCCCGGCGGGACTTCGAGGAGCGCTGCGATGCCCGTGACCGGGCCTTCCGGGACGCCGGCATCACCTTCCAGCTCTCCGGGGAGGAGCGACCGTTCCCACTGGACCTGGTGCCCCGCATCCTGCCGGCCGAGGAATGGGCGGTCATCGAGTCGGGGGTCCGCCAGCGCGTCCTCGCCCTCGAAGCGTTCCTCGCCGACGTCTACGGGCACCAGCGGCGATGAGGTTGGGCCCCGTCACGTCGTGGTGGCCCACGGGCGCGACTACAGCGACATCCCACCGCCCGAAGGGGTGTACCACGGCGGCCCGGCCCACGCCCTCGACGTCAAGGTCGAGCTGACCCGCCTGGCGTAGCTGTCCCACCGCCCTGGCACCATCGGGGCATGGATCTCATCGCCCTGATCGTCGCCCTCTTCGTCGCCATGGCCGGTGCGGCCGTGATCGCAGTCGTCGCCACCCGGCACGCTGCGGTTGCCCATTCGGACCCGGCGGTCATCGCCCGCGAGGCAGGCCAGGCTGCGGCGGAGCAGAGCGGCGCGGTCGTGGCCCAGCTGCTCGACACCAACCGCGCGCTGATGGAGACGGAGCGGGCCCGCTCGACCACCGAGCTCGACGGCAAGCGCGTCCTGATCGACGCGCGCCTGGAGGCGATGAACACCGAGCTGGGCCACGTCACGGAGCTGCTCCGCGAATTCGAAGCCCAGCGTGGGGCCAAGCTCGACGTCCTCTCCGGCGTGCTGGCCCAGCAGCAGGAAGGCATCGTCGAGCTCACCAAGACCACCCACGGGCTGCGGGAGGCCCTCTCGAGCAGCAAGGCCCGGGGCCAGTGGGGCGAACGCATGGCCGAAGACGTGCTGTCGCTCGCCGGATTCGTCGAGGGCATCCAGTACCGCAAGCAGCGCGCCGTCGAGGGTGGGCGGGGGATCCCGGACTTCACGTTCCTCCTGCCACGCGGCGTCGTGATGTACATGGACGTGAAGTTCCCGCTCGACGCCTACCTGCGGTATCTCGACGCGGAGACCGAGCTCGATCAACGCCGGCACCGCGACGACTTCCTGCGCGACGTCCGGATCAAGGTGAAGGAGCTCGCCGCGCGCTCCTACAACGCTTCGGACACCGAGACGGTGGACTGCGTGCTGCTCTTCATCCCGAACGAGCAGCTGTACGGATTCATCCAGGAGCACGACCCGGCGGTGTTGGAGCACGCGCTCGGGCACAAGATCGTGATGTGCTCACCGCTCACGCTGTTCGCGGTGCTGGCCGTCGTGCGCCAGGCGGTCGACAGCTTCCAGCTCGAGCGGACCACGAGCGAGATCCTGGACGTGCTCGGATCGTTCTCGAAGCAGTGGGACGGGTTCGTCGACCAGATGGACACCCTCGGCAAGCGCCTCGAGAGCACGACCTCCGCGTTCGACCAGCTTGCGGGGACCCGCCGGCGCCAGCTGGAGCGCCAGCTCGACCGCATCGAGGATCTGCGCACCGATCAGGCGCTGGCGATCACGGACCCGGAGCGGCACCTGTTCGTCGAAGCGTAAATCGCAGCCCGCCCCGGTACGATCGCACTGTGGGTCTCGTGCTCATCCTCGTGTTCGTCGTACTGC
Organism: uncultured Acidimicrobiia bacterium; assembly: GCA_963770095.1. Lineage (GTDB taxonomy): Bacteria > Actinomycetota > Acidimicrobiia > IMCC26256 > JAENVU01 > Chersky-806. The sequence goes on along the minus strand of CAVYOO010000002.1, from coordinate 5,818 downwards.
CGCTCACCGAGCTGGCGGTGTTCGTCCAGTTCACCCACTGGATCGGCGCGCTCGATTCGCTGCTCCTCCTGCTCGCGGTCTCGGTCGGGGGTGTGTTCATCGTCCGCCACCAGGGCCTGGGTGTGTGGCGACGGGTACGGGCGCAGCTGAGCGCGGGAACCGTTCCGGCCGCCGAGCTGGTCGACGGGCTGCTCATCCTCATCGCCGGCCTGCTGCTCATCGTCCCCGGCTTCGTCACCGACGCGGTCGGGCTCCTGCTGCTGGTCCCGCCCGTGCGCGGCTTCTTCCGGGGCCGGCTGCGGAAGCGCTATACGGTGCGCGTCGCGTCCCGGGTGGTGAAGGTGGTCAACACCCGCGGGCCCGGCGGACGCGAGGCAACGTCCGACACGATCGAGGTGCTGCCACCTGCGCCCCGCCAGCTGCCGCCGACACCGCCCCCGGATTCAGGGACGACCGACGACGGTTAGTACGGCCCGTCGCAGCAGGAGTCGCGCCACCCACACGTCGGGCAGCGGTAGTGCGCATGCTCCTCGCGCATCTGGTCACCGCAGGCCAGGCAGACCGTGGAGAGGTCGCACGTCGGCCGCTGCGTCGGTGACGACTTGGGCTGCGTGACGGAGCTGAAGTACATGGCACCGACAACGGTAGCGAGCCGCGCCGCGCGCGGCGCGGATCATCCCGCGAGGCGGAGCAGCTCCGGCGCGACCGTGCAGTCCATTCGCCGCGTGAAGGTGCCGGGCGGCTCGAGCCCGGTCGGCCCGACCACCTGGTCGACCGCTCCGGCGGGAAGCTCCTCCCAATCGTCCTGGTCGCCCACGGCGCGAGCCAGCGACTGGAACAGACGCTCGGGCAGGACCCGGCCGATCCCGGCGACGAGCCAGACCTTCGTGCCATGGCTGCGGGCCGCGGCGGCCAGGTCCACCGCGCCCACCGGCACCCACGCGTTGCCGCCGCCGGCCGCCCCGGTCTCGATGACCAGGTGCGACGGTTCGAGCGCGAGGAGCTCGGACTCGGCCACGACGCGGACCGGCTGCTCGGCGTGGCGCAGGCGGCGCGAGAGCTGGTCGCCCTGGCCCCGGATCCTCACCGCGACGACATCGAGATCCGGGCGTTCGGCGAGCCCGGCCGCAGTCACGTCGGGCCATCCGAGGACGGCCACCGGATCGTCATGCGGGAAGGGGAGCGCCGACACGAGGCGGGCCGGGGTTCGGTCGTCGGCAAACGCCTGCCATGCCGTCCAGCTCGCGTCGACCGCGTCGGGGGCCGCGAGCACCTGCGCACACAGCCACCACAGAGTCGCGGCTCCGGGGTGGTGGGCCAACAACCGGCGGCACGCCACGACCAGTCCCGCCGGGTCACCACCGAACGCGGCCAGGCAGTCCGCGGCCTCGCTCAACAGCTCGGGACCGTCGTCCTCCGACCAGCGCGCGAGATACCGCAGGCGCTCGAAGGGTTGCACCCTCTGACCCTACCCCCGCGTTCGGCCGGTTCGGCCACGGAGTTCCTCGCCGCCGGCCTCCGAGTACCGTGGCCGCGATGCCAGTATCGGTCGTTCGGGGCGCGTTGGTGTTCACCGCGCTCGTCGTGTTCGCGGCGTGCGGTGGCGGCGGCGGGTCGTCCAGCGCCAGCACCACAACGAGGACCGTTCCGGACTCCGCGCTCGTCGGCTTCTCGGAGTGCACGTTCACGGCCGGAGGCCCGGTGACGAAGGCCGGGCTCGCGACCGCCGGCCCGAACCTGGCGGTGTCGTGGGATACGCCGGAGACGATCCCGGACTCGGACTCGTCGGCGCTGGTCATCACGCTGGGCCCGTACCGGATCGGGATCGAGCGCAACGGGGTGAACCTCTCGCGATTCCTGCTCGACTCGACGACCGGCGCGCGAACCGCGCTCGAGGGGTCCTACACCGAGACCGAGCAGGGCATCTCGATGGTCGTCCCGGTGCGCGAAGTTCCCCTGGTCAAGCCCCGCACGCGCTGGCACGCCTCGGTCGACGTCGACGGCGCCCCGGTCTCGCGCTGCCCCGAGACGGGATCCTCGCGATTCGGCGACAAGCCACCCAAGTAGCTGTCCAATTCAGCTGACCGGCTTGGGCTCCTTGGGGAGCCCGAGGACGCGCTCGCCGACGATGTTGCGCATGATCTCGTCGGTGCCCCCGGCGACGCGCATTCCGGGCGTACCGAGGATGAACTCGGACCAGGCGTAGGTGCCCCATTCCCCGGAGTCGGCCGCGAGGCGCGGGCCGAGCATCTCGGCGAGGAGGGTGCCGATGCGGGTCATGTTCTCGGTGAGCGAGAGCTTGCCGATCGACATCTCCGGGCCGGGGAGCTGGCCGGCGCGGATCTTCGCCATGCCGCGCAGGTTCGTGTACCGCGCGACGTTCGTGCGGATGTAGACGTCGGCGAGGCCCTGGCGGATCAGGGGATCCTTCGCGACGCCGAGATGATGGGCGAGCTCCACGAAGCGGGTGAAGCTCATCGTTCCCACTCCGGCGCCGCCGCCACCGATCGCGGCGCGCTCGTTCATGAGCGTGGTGAGTGCGACCGTCCAGCCCTCGTCGACGTCACCGAGACGGTGCGAGTCGGGGACGCGGACCTCGTCGAAGAAGACCTCGTTGAACGTCGCGCCACCGGTCATCTGGCGCAGCGGGCGAACCTCGACCCCGGGCGCGTGCATGTCCACGACCAGCATCGTGAGGCCCTTGTGCTTCGGCTTCTCCGTGTTCGTGCGCGTGATGATCTCGCCGATGTCGGAGAACTGCGCGCCGGAGGTCCACACCTTCTGCCCCGACACGATCCACTCGTCGCCGTCGCGCTCGGCGCGGGTCTGGATCCCGGCCAGGTCGGAGCCCGCCACCGGCTCCGAGAAGAGCTGGCAGCCGACGATGTCGCCGCGGTACATCGACCGGAGGTACCGCTCGCGCACTTCGGGGATCGCGTGAGCGAGGATCGTCGGCGCGACCATCCCGAGGCCGATGCCGAATGCACTCGTGTTCGGCGTCCGGTAGCCGCCCGAGATCTCGCGGTAGCGCCGCTCAAAGTCGGCGGGGAGGGCGCGCCCGCCGTACTCCTCGGGCCCGGTGATCCACCCGAACCCGGCGTCGAACTCCTTCGCCTTCCACGCCTTCGCAGCGACGAGCTCCGCGGCCTCTTCCTCGGGCGTCTTCTCGTCGAGGACCCCGACCGAGTCGGAGCCTTCGCCCCAGACGAACTTCTCCTCGCCCCGGGTCTCGGCGTTGGCATCGAGAAAGCTCTTGGCCTCGGCGCTGAACTGGTCGAGTGTGATGGCTTCGGGCATGCAGTCCCCCTCACGCGGTCGGCGAATCGTAGAGGATCCGTCGAAGGGGCTCTGATGTCGGGATCGTCGAGGGCCGGACCTAGGGTGCCATGCGATGAGTCGTTCGGATCCCGTCACGGCTGTCCCCGGTGCGCCGGCGAGCCTCGGCGAGGTAGGGGAACGGGCGGTCGAGCGGATCCGGCTGCTCCTCGACGCCGAGCGGGACCGGTGGAGCCGCGTCGATCCCGCGCTCGCCGGTGCCCTCGACGCCCTGCGTGCGCTCGTCGCCGCAGGCGGGAAGCGACTGCGCCCGGCCTTCTGTCACTGGGCCTACGTCGGGGCCGGCGGTGGTCCGGACGACGAGATCGCGATCGACGCCGGCGCCGCGCTCGAGCTGCTCCACAGCTTCGCGCTGGTCCACGACGACATCATGGACGGATCGGACCGACGTCGCGGCGAGCCCGCGGTGCACCGCGCCTTCATCGCCGAGCACGAGCGCTCCGGCTGGCGGGGCCAGGCCCGTCGGTTCGGCGAGGGCGCAGCCATCCTCGTCGGCGACTTCGCCTTCGTGTACGCCGACGTCCTGATGGGTCCGGTCGCGCCCGATGCGCGGCGGGTGTTCGACGAGCTCCGCATCGAGCTCTGCGTCGGCCAGTACCTGGATCTGAGCGCCACCGCGACGGGTGGGCGTGGCGCCGCGCAGGCGCGCACGATCGAGTGGTACAAGTCCGGCAAGTACACGGTCGAGCGCCCCCTCCACCTGGGCGCGGCGCTCGCGGGCCGGCTCGACGAGCTCCAGGAGCCCCTGAGCGCGTTCGGGCTTCCACTCGGCGAGGCGTTCCAGATGCGCGACGACCTCCTCGGCGTCTTCGGGACCGAGGCGGTGACGGGCAAGCCGGTCGGCGACGACCTGCGCGAGGGCAAGCTGACCCCCTTGCTCGCCGCGGCCGCGGCGCGTGTCGGCGGCGACGAGCTTGGTCTGCTCGAACGGGTCGGCGGGGGCGACCTCGGCGACGACGAGATCCGCCGCGCTCTGCGAGCTCCTGTCGCGCAGCGGCGCGGTGGCCGAGATCGAAGCGGACATCGAACGCCTCGTCGACGAGAGCCTGGCCGCGCTCGAGCTGGTCCCGATCACCGACGATGCGAACGCCGCGCTCGCCGATCTCGGCCGGTTCGTCGCCTGGCGCGACCGCTGACGCCGGACTCGGCCGGTTCCGCCGGTGTGACCGGTTCCGACGGGCCGGGGACGATCGGTCCGGGGCCGAACCGCGGCCGCAGATAGGCTGACCGGACGATGGATGGCGGAGCCCAATGGGCGATCGAAGTCGCCGGGCTCAAGAAGCGCTACGGCGATCGCCGGGCCGTCGACGGCATCGACCTGCGCATCCAGGGGGGCGAGGTGTTCGGGCTGCTCGGCCCGAACGGAGCCGGCAAGACGACGACGGTCGAGACGCTGGAGGGCTACCGGAGCCCGGACGCCGGCACGGTCCGCGTGCTCGGACTCGACCCGCGGCGTGACGGCCCGAGCCTGCGCCCGCGGATCGGCGTGATGCTCCAAGAAGGTGGGCTGTACCCCGGGGTCCGTCCGCTCGAGGCGCTCGGGCTGTTCGCGGCGTACTACCCCGATCCCGACGATCCCGAGCGACTCCTCGACCTCGTCGGGTTGCGCGAAGTCGCGGGCACGTACGTACGCCGGCTCTCCGGGGGAGAGTACCAACGTCTGTCGCTCGCGCTGGCACTGGTCGGCCGGCCCCGAGGTCCTCTTCCTGGACGAACCGACCGCGGGCATGGACCCGCGGGCGCGGGCCACGACCTGGGACCTCGTGCGGAGCCTGCGCGAGGACGGCACCACCATCGTGCTGACGACGCACCACATGGACGAAGCCGAGCAGCTCTGCGACCACCTTGCGATCATCGACCACGGCCGCATCGTGCGCGAGGGCACCCCGGAGGACATCACGAGCCTCGGCGGTCACGACCTGCGCTTCTCGACCGCCGCCGGCCTCGACCTGCCCGCCCTGGCCGCGGCACTCAGCCTGGCTGCGGACGCGGTCGGCGAGCATCGGCCGGGGGACTACATGATCCGCGCCACGATGACGCCCGAGCTCGTCGCTGATCTCGCCGTCTGGTTGCGGGACAAGGGGTTCGGGCTACGGAGCTGCGCACCGGGCGGGCAACGCTCGAAGAGGTCTTCCTCTCGCTGACGCACGAGGACGGCGCGTGAACCGGCCCGCGGTCGCCGCGCAGACGCGCATCGAGCTGATGATGACCCTGCGCCGAGGCGAGAGCCTGCTCGTGACGCTCGTCATCCCACTCGGCATCCTCGTGTTCTTCTCGAAGGTCGATCCGGTCAAGGGCTGGAGCACCACCAGCATCGACTTCCTCGTCCCGGTGTGCTCGCGCTCGCGGTGATGTCGACCGCGATGGTGAGCCTCGGCATCGCGACGGGTTCGAGCGGCGTTACGGAGTGCTGAAGCGACTCGGTTCGACGCCGCTGTCGCGCGCCGGTCTCCTCACTGCGAAGACCGCCAACGTGCTGGTA
>CAVYOO010000001.1:140000-868472 GCA_963770095.1 uncultured Acidimicrobiia bacterium | reverse complement strand
CAGGATGTCCCGGGGTTGTACTCGTCGGGAGCTGACTCCAAGGCTCACCGAGGACTTCACGGACGTGATCCCGAGAGGATCCGACACCGAGGCCGTCGCGGGTCCGGAATTGATCCGCCTTCACGATGAGTTGCTCGAGCCCGTCCGAGGAAAAATTCGCGCCGAAGTCCTCTTCGCCGAACGGCGGACTTGCAGCAACAGCGCCACCGGATTCGTAACCATCCTCCTCAACATGAACTCCAGCCGCCCACGTGATGAGCCCCGTGGCGGAGGCCTCCTCAGGGGTGATGCCGACCTTCAGGGGACCGAGTCCTCCCGCAATAGCTCAAGGGCTCCAGCAGTCACGGCTCGGGCACTCGTGATCCGGATCGAGTAATCGTCGCGATGGGAGACCTGATCGCCGACTGCGTTGAACTCGCTGTGGAAGAACTCGAGCACTCGCGACCATGAGCGGCGCAACGGGAGAGCGCTTGTGCCGAGGACTCGATCATGTTGCCGACGCCGAAGCATTTGACAGGATCGACCCCGCGTCGGTTGGGTGCTCCAAGGTGGTAGCGCAGTCGCATGCTCCGACGAGTGCAGCGGCGACGGTGACTGCACTCTTCGTGGCTTTGAAACCAAAGGCCGTCATGAGGTCGAGGGCGGTCTGGACGCCGACCTGCAACTGGTAGAGCGACTGTCCCAGACCATCGAACTCGGTGTGCAGCAGGGCGGTTGAGCCGTTGGCAGCGTCAACCGCAAGGTCATCGCCTCCCGAGGTGCGATGACTCCGCGTATGAACCCCACCGGGAGGAGTCGCGAGTCCGTTCAAGTGGCCTTCGGTGATGTCGTGAGACCAGGGTGGCCGATCGACAGTGGGTAGCGACGGCGATTCACAACTCGCAGGATGCGCTGGCCACCCTCGATTCCGAACACCAGTTGACCGTGTCCTTGGCGTCGGAACCAATCGTAGCCACCCAGCGCGCCTCGGTCTCGCTCTCACACGTGGGCGGCTCCGCTTCCGCGACGAAGTTGGAGGTCAGCCCATCCAAGATGTTCTTCTTCGCCGATCTGATTACATCTCCGACATCGGCGAAGAGCCCGCCGGGGAAGCTGAAATGAGTTGTCCAGAGAGCCGTACGTTCCCGACGATCAGGTCGCCAGACTGGAGACCAAGGTCCCATCGATGCTCCGCGCTCAGGGCGACGACGACTTCGCTCTTGCGCGGCTTGCGCAGAAGTGGAAGTCGAATTTGACCTCGCCGTCGACGCTCTTCTCGCTCGTGATCCGCCACACCTTGGTCGCAGGAGTCAGACCATCCACCTTCGGACCGCGCGGGAGTCGACACTGGCCGACGCTGGCGAGCGAAGGCGGCCGTCCTTAGACACGGAAGCAACAGGGCCCGTGGAATTCGATTGGTCCGAACTCGCCGAACAGCCAGCAGCGACGAGCGCGACGACGAGCGCGAGGGCCAGAACGCGCCGCGGTAGCCATCGATCAACCGGCCTCCTGCTCGAGGCAGGAGTCGCGGTCATTTGCGCGGCTCTGCTTATGTCGCTCGCTCGACGGCATTGCTTGGGAGATTCCACATCCGGGGATGGCTGGCCGTCTTGGACTTCACGTTTGCGATACGTCAAGCGGGATCCGCAATGCAGCGCTTCCGGTGGCGAACCAGCGTCGATCCGCCAGACAATTCCCCAGCCACGCCTCAGGGTTCATCGGACGCTTATCCATTCCGGCCATCACTGCGCGCGCCTTGTCATACGCAAGCGGAAACTCGCAGGCCACGACGCGAACTCGCCTGCCGCCGCCGGGTTAGCGAGCGTGACGGCACCGGCAACCGCCTCGTGGGTTCCGGCAGCGGGCCATTCCAATCAAGCGGAATCCCGAAGCGGCTCCTTGGGGCGGAGATCCATCAGCTATGCGCTTGCACAGTTCGTGACCAACGAGCGGGAATGCTCGGCTGTGTAGGAAGCGCCCGAAGGCACGCTGCCGCGGCCTGTACTGATCCGGGTACTCGATCTCAACCCGATAAGATCCCCATCCGCGATAGCGAGTCTCCTTCGCTCATTGGTTCCACATCGCGTCCGCAGTACCGACAAATCCGCGCCGCGGGCTTGATCTGCTCCGCACACCACGGGCGGGCCGTGTCGGCCCCAGACTCGCCGCTTCGCGACCACCGACACCCGAGTTGATCGCGGAGGCGAGCGCGATAGCCCGTTGCTGCTGAATCTCGTCGGACGGTTCCATGACCGCAACGATGATCCAGCCGATGAAACTGAGAAGGAAGCCGAGCCAGAACCCCTCGGTTCCGCCCCCCTTGTTGGAGCCCATCGCACAGCCAATCAGAGCCACCGACACGCCTGCTGGCTATGCAATCGGCTCCAACAAGGGCCGCGGAACCGAGGGGTTCTGGCTCGGCTTCCTTCTCGGTTTCATCGGCTGGATCATCGTTGCGGTCATGGAACTGTCCGACGAAATTCAGCAGCAACGGGCTATCGCGCTCGCCTCCGCGAATCAACTCGGGTGTCGGTGGTCGCGAAGCGGCGAGTCTGGGGCCGACAGCGCCTGCCCGTGGTGTGCGGAGCAGATCAAGCCCGCGGCGCGTCTCCGTCGGTACTGCGGACGCGATGTGGAACCAATGAGCGAAGGAGACTCGCTACCGTCGGATGGGGATCTTGATCGGGTTGAGATCGAGTACCCGGATCAGTACGAGGCCGTGGCAGCGCGCCTTCGGGCGCTTCCTACACAGCCGAGCATTCCCGCTCGTTGGCTCAGCGAGCTGTGCAAGCGCATAGCTGATGGATCTCCGCCCGAGGCAGCCGCTTCGCGGATTCCGCTTGATTGGAATGGCCCGCTGCCGGAACCCGCGAGGCGGTTGCCCGGTGCCGTCACGCTCGCTGACCGGCGGCGGCAGGCGAGTTCGCGTCGGTGGCCTGCGACTTTCCGCTTGCGTATGACAAGGCGCTGCAGTGATGGCCGGAATGGATAGGCGTCCGATGAACCCTGAGGCGTGGCTGCGGGACTTGTGTCGGCGGATCGACGCTGGTTCGCCACCGGAAGCTGCTGCATTGCGGATCCCGCTTGACGTATCGCAAACGTGAAGTCCAAGACGGCCAGCACATCCCCGGATGTGGAATCTGCCAAGCAATGCCGTCGAGCGAGCGACATGAGCAGAAGGCGCGTGATGACCGCGTACTCCTGCCTCGAGCAGGAGGCCGGTTGATCGATGGCTACCGCGGCGCGTTTGTGCCCTCGTGCTCGTCGTCGCGCTCGTCGCTGCTGGCTGTTCGGCGAGTTCGGACCAATCGAATTCCGCGGGCCGCGTTGCTTCGGTGTCTGGGCGCGGCCTTCGCTCGCCAGCGTCAGCCAGTGTCGACTCCCGCGTGAATCCGAAGGTGGATGGTCTGACTCCTGCGACCAAGGTGTGGCGGATCACGAGCGAGAAGAGCGTCGACGGCGAGGTCACATTCGACTTCCACTTCTGCGCAAGCCGCGGAAGAGCGAATTCGTCGTCGCCCTGAGCGTGGAGCATCGATCGGGACCTTGGTCTCCAGTCGCGGCGACCCTGGATCGTCGGGAACGTACGGTCTTGATCTCGACAACTCATTTCAGCTTCTTCGGCGGGCTCTTCGCCGATGTCGGAGATGTAATCAAGATCGCGAAGAAGAACATCTTCGATGGGCTGACCTCCAACTTCGTCGTGGAAGCGGAGCCGCCCACGTGTGAGAGCGAGACCGAGGCGCGCTCGGGTGGCTACTCGATTGGTTCCGACGCCAAGGACACGGTCAACTGGTGTTTCGGAATCGAGGGTGGCCAGCGCATCCTGCGAGTTGTGAATCGCCGTCGCTACCCACTGTCGATGAGCCACCCTGGTCTCACGACGATCACCGAAGGCCACTTGAACGGACTCGCGACCTCCTCCCGGTGGGGTTCAGGAGACCGCGGAGTCATCGCACCTCGGGAGGCGATGACCTTCCGCGTTGACGCTGCCAACGGCTCAACCGCCGTGCTGCACACCGAGTTCGATGGTCTGGGACAGTCGCTCTACCAGTTGCAGGTCGGCGTCCAGACCGCCCTCGACCTCATGACGGCCTTTGGTTTCAAAGCCACGAAGAGTGCAGTCACCGTCGCCGCTGGACTCGTCGGAGCATCGGACTGCGCGACCACCTTGGAGCACCCAACCGACGCGGGGTCGATCCTGTCGAAATGCTTCGGCGTCGGCAACATGATCCGAGTCCTCGGCACAAGCGCTCTCCTCGTTGCGCCGCTCATGGTCGCGAGTGGTCTCATCGAGTTCTTCCACAGCGAGTTCAACGCAGTCGGCGATCAGGTCTCCCATCGCGACGATTACTCGATCCGGATCACGAGTGCCCGAGCCGTGACTGCTGGAGCCCTTGAGCTATCTGCGGGAGGACTCGGTCCCCTGAAGGTCGGCATCACCCCTGAGGAGGCCTCCGCCACGGGGCTCATCACGTGGGGCGGCTGGAGTTTCACTGTGGAGGAGGATGGTTACCAATGCGGTGGCGCTGTTGCTGCAAGTCCGCCGTTCGGCGAAGAGGACTTCGGCGCGATCTTTTCCTCGGACGGGCTCGAGCAACTCATCGTGAAGGCGGATCAATTCCGGACCCGCGACGGCCTCGGCGTCGGATCCTCTCGGGATCACGTCCGTGAAGTCCTCGGTGAGCCTTCGGAGTCAGCTCCCGACGAGTACAACCCCGGGACATCCTGGGATTTCTTTCGCTACTCCGGAACCGGAATGGGTTTCGCGTTCGACCAGGGCGGCATCGCCCGCGAGGTCGCAATCGGGACATGGAACGGCGTACACCTATCCGAAGGATGTGTGTGAGGCGTTCACAAAGTTGGTCGACAAGACGAGCGCCCGTCGAAGGTGTGACCGCGTCCAGCCACGCGGTCGCAACACCGCTTCCGTCTCGGTAGAAGGACGGACCCACGTCAGGTGCCTGGCCAGGGTCAGGGTCGGGTGACTTCGCGGCCCTGACCCTGACCGGCCCAAGATCCTCGGTGGCTCGGGTCGTTGTCCCAGCCCCGCGCGAGGATGGGAACGTGACTGCTCTCGTGACCCGTGGCCAGATGTCGCTGGGGGTCGCGGCGGGCCGCCTCGGAGGCCGACGGGGCCTTCCACCCGGCCGTCGCCGAATGGTTCCGGCGGCGGTTCCCCGACGGCCCGACCCGGCCCCAGGCCGAGGGCTGGGCCCACATCGCCGCGGGGGTCGACACCCTGATCGCGGCGCCCACCGGGTCCGGAAAGACGCTCGCCGGGTTCCTGGTCGGCATCGACCGCCTCTACCGGGCCCACGACGCGGGCGAGCCCGTCGCCGACATCGACCCGGGTCGTCTACGTCTCGCCGCTGAAGGCCCTGGCCGTCGACATCGCCGAGAACCTCGAGCGGCCGCTCGCCGAGATCGCCGACATCGCGGTCGAGCTCGGGCTCGACCCGCGCCGGACATCCGGGTCGCGGTCCGCACCGGCGACACCACCAGCTCGCAGCGCACCGCGATGCTCCGCCGCCCGCCCAGCTTCGTCGTCACGACGCCGGAGTCCCTCTATCCTCCTCGTCACCAGCAAGCGCGGCCGCGAGCTGACTGCGCACGACCGAGACGGTGATCGTCGACGAGATCCACGCCGTCGCGCGCGACAAGCGCGGGTGCGCACCTCTCGCTCACGCTCGAACGGCTCGAGGCGCTCTGCGACCGACCGGCCCGCCCGCATCGGGCTGTCGGCGACCCAGCGCCCGATCGAGACGGTGGCCCGGCTGCTCGTCGGCGACCGTCCCCTGCCCGCGATCGTCGACGTCGGCCACCAGCGCGAGCTCGACCTCCAGCTCGAGCTGCCCGACGGCGAGCTCGAGGCGGTCACCTCGGCCGAGCAGATGGCCGACGTCCTCGACCGCATCGCCGAGCTCGTCCGCCAGCACCACACCACGCTCGTGTTCGTGAACACGCGCCGGCATGGCCGAGCGGCTCGCGCACCAGCTCGGCGAGCGGCTCGGCGACGACGTCGTCGCCGCGCACCACGGCAGCCTCTCGAAGGACCGGCGGGCCCGGGTCGAGCGCCGGCTGCGCGCCGGTGAGCTCAAGGCGCTCGTGGCCACCGCGTCCCTGGAGCTCGGCATCGACATCGGCCCGGTCGAGCTCGTCTGCCAGATCGGGTCGCCCCGCAGCATCGCCACGTTCCTGCAGCGGGTCGGTCGCTCCAACCACACCCGGGTCGGCACGCCGAAGGGCCGGCTCTACCCGCTGACCCGCGACGAGCTCGTCGAGTGCGCCGCGCTGCTCGCGGCGGTGCGCGCCGGCCGCCTCGACGCGATCGTCCCGGCCAAGCTCCCGCTCGACATCGCCGCGCAGCACGTGATCGCCGAGGTCGCGGCGCGAGGAGTGGACGCACCGACGACCTCTACGAGCTCGTGCGCAAGGCCGCGCCGTACACCGAGCTCACCCGCGCGCAGTTCGACGAGGTCGTCGCGCTCGTCTCGCGGCGGCATCGAGACCGGGCGGGGCAAGCGGGGCGCGTACGTGCACCACGACGCGGTCAACGGCGAGCTGCGCGGCGGCACCGGCGGCCGCATCGCCGCGCTCACTTCCGGCGGCGCGATCCCCGAGACCGGCGACTACCGGGTCGTGGCCGAGCCCGACGACACGTTCATCGGCACGGTCAACGAGGACTGGGCCGTCGAGTCCATGGCGGGCGACATCTTCCTGCTCGGCACCCACTCCTGGCAGATCCGCCGGGTCGAGCCCGGGGTGGTGCGTGTGCGCGACGCCGGCGGCGCCCGCCCGACCATCCCGTTCTGGCTGGGCGAGGCGCCGGCGCGCACCGCCGAGCTGTCGACCGAGGTGTCGGAGCTGCGGCGCCACGTCGACGAGCACCTCGCCGCGGGCGACCCGGACGGCGCCCGGGCGTGGCTGATCGAGGCCGCCGGGCTGCGACGCCGACGCGGCCGGGCTCGATCGTCGACTACCTCGCGGTCGGTCGGGCGGTGCTCGGCGTCATGCCGACCCAGGACCATCTCGTGCTCGAGCGGTTCTTCGACGACACCGGCGGGATGCAGCTCGTGGTGCACTCGCCCGTACGGCGGCCGCATCAACCGCGCGCTCGGGCTGGCGCTGCGCAAGAAGTTCTGCCGCACGTTCAACTTCGAGCTGCAGGCCGCCGCCACCGACGACGCCATCGTGCTCTCGCTCGGCCCGCACCACAGCTTCCCGCTCGAAGAGGTGCCGCGCTACGTGTCGAGCCGCGCGGTGTCGAGGACACGCTCGCGCCACGCCATCCTCGACTCGCCGATGTTCCAGGCCCGCTGGCGCTGGAACCTCAACCGCTCGCTGATGGTCCTCCGGTTCCGCAACGGTCGGCAAGCAACCCGCCGCCGATCCAGCGCATGGAGTCCGACGACCTCATGGCCGCGGTGTTCCCGCAGGCGGCCGCCTGCCAGGACAACGTCACAGGGCCCGATCGAGATCCCCGACCACGTGCTCGTCCGCCAGACCATCAGCGACACGCTGCACGAGGCGCTCGACGTCGACGGCCTGCGCGCGCTGCTCGAGCGCATCGAGTCGGGCGCGATCACCGTGCACTGCGTCGACACCACGGAGGCGTCGGTGCTCGCGCACGAGATCATCAACGCGCGGCCGTACGCGTTCCTCGACGACGAGGAGCTCCAGAACCGTCGCACGAACGCGGTCCACGCTCCGGCGGGGCCTGACGGTCGACCTCACCGCGATCGGCGCGCTCGAGCCCGACGCCATCGAGCGGGTGCGCGACGAGATCGACGCCCGAGCCGACCACCGCCGACGACCTCCACGACCTGCTGTAGCTCGCTGCGTCATCGTGCGACCCCGCGCCGAGTGGCGGCCGATCTGGTCGACGAGCTCGCCGAGCGCGGGCGGGGCCGGGTGCTCGAGCACCGGGGCCACGAGCTGTGGTGCACCACCGAACGCCGACGAAGCGGCGCAGCGGGCGCTCGCGGGCGACGAGCCCGAGGTGGCGGCCGCGGTGCGGGGTCACCTGGAGATCTCGCGGGGTCACCACGGCCGACGCGCTGGCCGAAGCGACGACGCTGTCCCGACGCGGGTCGACGCCGGGCTGGCGGTGCTGCAGAACGACGGCTTCGCGCTCCAGGGCCGGTACCGCGGGTGGCGAGACCGTCGAATGGGTCGCGCGCCGCCTGCTCGCGCGGATGCACTCGTACTCGCGCCGTTCCCGCCGGGACCGCACCCGCTCGGTGACGGCGCAGGACTTCATGCGCTTCCTCCTGCGCTGGCAGCACGTCGCGCCCGGCACCCAGCTCGGCGGCGAGGCCGGGCTGCTCGCGGCGCTCGAGCAGCTCCAGGGCTACGAGGCCGCGGCGGTGGCCTGGGAGCCCGAGCTGCTGAAGCGGCGCATGCGCCGGCTACCGCCCCGAGCTCGCTCGACCGGCTCTGCCACGACGGCCACGTCGGCTGGCTCCGGCTCACGCCCCGCCCCCGTGACGACGCGGACGCACCGGTCGGCCCACCGTCGAAGGCCACCCCGATCGCGGTCGTGTTCCGCGCCGACACTCCCCTGGCTGCTCGAGGCCGCGCGCGCCGGCACGGATCCGCCGGAGCCGACGGTCGGCGCGACCGCGAGATCCTGGAGGTGTCTGCGCGAGCGGGGCGCCAGCTTCTCGGCCGAGCTCGTCACACGCGACCCGCCGCCTCCCCGAAGACGTCGAACGCGGGCTGTGGGACGGAGTCGCGCGCGGCCTGCTCACCTCCGACGGCTTCGGCGCGATCCGGGCGCGAGTCGGCGACGCCCGCACGCCGGACCCCCGCCGGTTCTCCCGGCTGCTCCGCGGGGGCGCAGACCACGAGCTCGGGTGCCGGTCGGTGGTCGCTCGTGCCCGACCACCGGCTCGGACATCGACCGCGACGAGCTCGCCGAGGCCGTGGCCGAGCAGTTGCTGCACCGCTGGGGCGTGATCTTCCGCGACCTCGCCGTGCACGACTCGCTGCGGTTCCCGTGGCGGGAGCTGCAGTGGGCGCTGCGCCGACTCGAGGACCGCGGCCTGGTGCGGGGCGGCCGGTTCGTCACCGGGTTCACCGGTGAGCAGTACGCGCTGCCCGAAGTGCGTCGAGCAGCTGGCCCACGTGGCCAAGCTCCCGCGGACGGGCGAGCGGGTCATCGTCAACGCGACCGACCCGCTGAACCTGGTGGGCGTCATCGTTCCGGGCGGACAACGTCCCGGCGGTGCGGACCCGTCACGTCGTCTACGTCGACGGCTGCCCCGAAGGCACGGTCGTCGAGGAGTTCGAGCCGGTGGCCGATTTCGAGCCGGCCGGGGAAGCTGCCCGCGTGTTCAGCGGTTGAGAACGTGGGTACCCTCGATGGCGCGAGGGCGAGCACGAGGCGAAGGAGCGATCCGATGATCGGCACCGACAGCCGCAACGACGAGATCACGGACGAGGAGCTTGCCGCGCTGGCGCTCGCCGCCGATCCCGATACCCCGGTCGCGCCCGACGCGGTGCCCTTCGCCGAGCTCACCGGGGCGCGCGCCGACGGTCCGCTGCCCGAGTGGTACATGCCGGCCGCGCCGGGAGGGCGACTGCTGACCGGCTGGCGCCGGCTGCCGCCGGTGCTCGTCGTCGGCTCGCTGCTGGCGATCAACGCCTGCGGTCTCTGCATCACCTACGGGAAGCTCGCCTTCACGTAGTGCAGCTCGGGCCCTAGGGTCGGCGCATGGATCGATGGGATCCGGACGACGAGCTCCCGATCAAGCTCGGGCCGTGTTCGAACGGCGAGTTCCGCCCGTTCCCGCTCGGACCCGTCGAGCGCGAGACCATCCGCCGCACCCGCGCCGGCGCCGAACATCACGCGCGCCGGCTCGGCATCGGTCGCCGTGAGTTCCTGCGCAGCCTGGGCGGCGCCGCACTGATGCTGACCGTCCTCGCCGCGTGCCACGACGAGGACAACCGGTCGCGCGGCAAGCGGTCCGGCGGGAGCTACCGGGTCGGCGACGACGCGATCACCGAACCCGACGCGGCCAAGGGCGCGCTCGGGGGCGACGAGGTGATCGTCGATGTGCAGACGCACTACCTCAACTACGACCTCGCCGTCGCCGGGGGGATCAGCGGTCTCGCCGGTCTCGCGGACTCCTTCCCTCAGGGCGCATGCGGCGAGGCGGATTCCCGGGCGTGCTTCTCGGTCGAGCAATACCTCGACCTGTTGTTCGGGCAGAGCGACACGAACCTGGTCGTGCTGAGCGCGATCCCGATTCCCGAGCAGGCCAACCCGCTGACCATCGACGACATGGAGCTGGCCCGGCGCCTCGCGATGGAGCTGTGTGGCGACGAGCGCGTGCTGCTCCACGGTGGGGTGCAGCCGAGCGTCGGCCCGCCCGGGATGCAGATCGACGGCATGGGCCGGCTCACCCGTGAGCACCCGATTGCCGCGTGGAAGATCTACACGCACGCGCCCGGTCAGGGCTGGTGGCTCGACGATCACGACGCGACCGCACCGCAGGTAGGGAACGCGTTCCTCGCGCGCGTCGAGGAGGTCGGCCCCAAGATCGTGTGCGTGCACAAGGGCTTCTCCGGAGGCATCGAGTACGCGTCGCCCGCGGACGTCGGGCCGGCGGCGAAGGCGCACCCCGACATCCGTTTCGTCGTGTACCACTCGGGCTTCGAGTCCGGTGGCGACGAAGGTCCGTACACCGAGGCGACCGCCGAGCAAGGCGTGAACCGGTTGATCACGAGCCTGCATCGCGCCGGCGTTGCGCCCGGTGAGAACGTCTACGCCGAGCTCGGCTCAACGTGGTGGGTCCTGATGCGAAATCCCACGCAGGCCGCGCACGTGCTCGGCAAGCTGCTCGTGGCGTTTGGACCCGACCGGATCCTCTGGGGCACCGACTCGCTCTGGTACGGCTCGCCGCAGGACCAGATCCAGGCGTTCCGCGCGTTCGAGATCTCCGCCGAGCTGCAGGAGCAGTACGGCTACCCGGCGCTCACTCCGGCGATCAAACGAAAGATCCTCGGCGAGAACGCGATCGCGCTCTACGGCGTGCACGACGTGCCGAACCGGTGCGCGTTCACGCGCGACGAGCTGGCCGCACTGCGGGTGAGCATGCCGGCACCCTGGCGGACGTACGGACCGTCGACCGATCGCCAGCTGGCCGCGCTGCTGGCCGACCACGGCATGGTCTGACCCATGGAGGACAACCCATGATCATCGTCACCGGACGCGCGACGGCCCGCCCCGAGCAGCTCGATGAAGCGTTGCGAGTCAGCCTCGAGCACGTCCGCAGGTCCCGCACCGAGCCCGGATGCCTGGAGCACTCGGTGCACCAGGACGTCGAGGATCGCAACACCCTGGTCTTCTTCGAGCAGTGGGAGGACCAAGCCGCGCTCTCGGCGCACTTCGCGGTGCCCGAGTCGCTCGCGTTCGTCACGGCCCTCTCCGAGTGTGCCGCGGCGCGCCCGGTCATGGAGATCTACGAAGCGGAGCCACTGTCGTCCTGAGGTGGCCGACCGCGGCATCGTCGAGCAGAGACGCGGCTACCAGTACTCCGCCATCAGCTCACCCACCCAGTCCGGTTCTCGTACCGGACCGCGCGGCGCAAAGCCCGTGAGGTACGGCTTGACGTCGAGCACGGGGGTCCCGTCGATCGCGTCGAGCCCGGCGACGTCGATCGTGAGGCCGGACGCCGCGAGCAGCTGGCACACGGTGCTACCGATGCGGTTCGGGCGGTCCTTCGCCCGCTGGGCGAGGATGCCGGTCAGCGGCCAGTCGACCCGACCCCGCGGGTGACGGGCACCCGTGCACACGTCGTTCGGGTCAACGCCGTCGAACACGAAGATGACTTCGACGTGCGAGAAGTCCCCGAGGCCCAACGTCGCGTCCGAGGTCACGATGTCCGGGTCGAGCTCGATCCGGCACCGCGAGGCGCCCCAGTTGTCGTCTTCGGCCGCGGTGCGCCCGCCCTGCACCCGACCGATCGGGCCCATGCTGATGCTGTCCATGGCGGCATTCCACCACTGCACCGACCGTCGAGTCGCCCCGTGCGGGCGCCCATCCGCGAACAATGCGCTCAAGGGCGGTGGACCGGCCGGCCGATGGTACGGACGCCACGGTTCGGGACCGGCCGCGCCGTGGGAACGACGGAGGACGCCGATGCAACTCGCCGCGATCGATCGGGAGCAGGCCGCGACGATTGTCGCGGTCCTCGGCGCCGTCGCGACGGCGCGCGGCACCGAGACTCCCTCCCCGGCGAACCTCGCGGTGATCCGTGCGTCGACCCGCCATCTGCTGGGCGGCGCGACGGTCCCGGAGCCACTACGGACATCGATCCCCGGTGAGGTCGCCGAGCAGATGGACACCGTCGAGGCGCGCCGGCTCACGCTGACCCTCGCCTCCGTTCTCACGTTCGCCGACCCGGGCGAGTCCGACGATGCCGATACCGAGTTCCTCGACCCGGTTCGGGCGATGATCGTCGACGACCTCGCGCGCGACCTGCGCGTGTCCGCGCTCGAGGTGATCGAGCTCCGACGCGTGAGCAAGCAGCATCGTGATCGCATCGCCTTCGACCGTTTCCGTCAGTTCCCCCTCCGGAGCGGAAGCGAGCAGATGAGCGTGGTCGACACCGCACTCGTTCATTCCGAGACTCGCCTGCACATCGATGCTCGACGCGTTCACGCGCTCTGGGAGCGGATCGAAGGCCTACCGGCCGGGACCGTCGGGGCCGAGCTGACGCGGTACTACCGCGACAACGGCTGGAGCTACCCCGGGACCGATCATCACCAGCCGCTGGCGAACGCCGCGCACGATTTCCACCACGTTCTCGGTGGCTACGCGACGACCGCCTCCGGAGAGCTCCAAGTGGGTGCGTTCACAGCCGGCGCAGCCGACCGGCCGATGGACAGCGCGCTCGTGTTTCTGCTCTGGGTGCAGCTCGGCATGGACACGACCGCGATGCCGGATCGCGCCGATGCGTTCGAACCGGAGTCGTTCTTCGCGGCACTCGACCGTGGCGCCGCCACGACGGGGGAGTTCGCGGCGCGGGATTGGGACCCGTGGGCGATCGTCGAACGAGACATCGACGAGCTGCGCGACGAATACGAGATCGGGCCCGGAGCGCAGCTTGCGGCCGACGACGCCTATCACCGGGACCCAGTCAGCGCCGACCGGTAGTTGGGGCCTGCCCGAGGTCGTCACCACGACGCATCGGCGCGTGCGTTGCCTCGAGTTCCGCGCGATGGTGGGTCTCGTGGCGGCCCCGTTTCGTTTCGACCGCGCGTGGTGGTTCCCGGTTCCTCCCGAGCAGCTCTGGGTCGTGCTCACCCGGACCGGGCAGTATCCGACGTGGTGGTCGTGGCTGCGTGAGTTCGATACGGAGGGCTTTGCCACCGGTTCGCATGCGTACTGCACGATCCAGTCCCCGTTGCCGTACGCGTTGCGGTGCACGATCCACGTTGACGAGATGCGCATCGCCGAGGCAATCGTCACGACCGTGGACGGCGATCTCCAAGGTCCCGCGCGACTCGAGATCAGTCGCGCCCCGGATGGATGCAGCGCCGCGTCTCGTATGGTCGCTCAGCCCGGGAAGCCGGGTGCTCCGCAGCCTCGCCCGCATCGGCCGCCCGGCGATGATCTGGGCGCACGACCGCGTGGTCGCAACCGGCGTCGATCAGTTCCGTCGCCGCGCGCTCGTTCCCGAGCGCGACCTCCACGCATGACTGGGGCCCCGCTTCCGTTTCAGCCGCGAGCGTCGTCGAGCTCGGAATCTCCGACGTGCTTCGCGAGCCACGCGTTGAGCGGCGCGGCAGTGTGGAGGAACTCGACCACGCGGTCCTTCGCCTTCCTCGTGCCGAGCCACGCGCCCACCGGCCACTCGCGCCAGGCGATGAGGCCCTTCTGGCGGAGCAGGTCGATGCGCGGATGGTCCTTGGGGAAGCCACGCGGTGCAGTCTTGAGCGTCTCGGCGGCGGTGATCTCGATCTTTGCGTCTCGGGCCTTCGCGACGAGCCTGACGAGTGCGGTTCCGCTCCGGCTGTCCGCCACCGCGGCGCGGTATCGCTCGAGCTGATCCGGCGCGGGACGGTAGAGCCCGCACCCGACCGCGAGCCCGTCCGCCGACATCTGCACGTAGCCCCCCTCACCCAGCCGGGCCGCGATCGCGGTCTTGTACGGCGTCTTGTCCTTGCTGAACCGGACGTCGCGGTACGGCCGGAACACCTTCCCGGCCCCGAACTCGGAAGCGAGCTCGGCGAGCAGCTCCTCCATCGGTGCGCGCACACACTGCTCGTAGATCTCCTTGTGGTCCTGCCAGTAGACCTTGGAGTTGTCGGCGAGCAGCCCGTCGAAGAACTCCACCGCCTCGACGGGCCAGCCCCGGAATGCCATGGCGAGGAGCGTCAGGCGGCGAGAGGGCGCGCGAAGCTCAGCTCGTGGCCGTCCGCATCGCGGATGTGGAAGTACCGCTCACCCCAGGTCGCGTTCGCAGGGCTGGTCGACGGCTGGTAGCCGGCGATCCGGGCGCGCTCGTAGACGGCGTCCACGTCGGCGACGAAGAAGATGACCCGACCCCAGATGTCGTTGATCGGCGCGTGGGCGGGATCGAGCTGCAGGTTCAGGAAGCTGTCGCCGGCGCGAAAGGTCGTGAACGCCGAATCCGGGCCGCCCGAGTTGAGGTCGAAGCCGAGCGCGCCGTAGAAGGCCACTGCATTGCCCATGTCGGCGGTGAGCAACGTCACCGCGTTGATCGTCTCGACGGATTCCGAGGTCACGGCCACGCATCAAGGCTGGCACACCGCCGCGCGATTTCGCGTACCTCCGGAACCCCGGCACATCGGTCCGGGGGAGGAGAGCTAGCTGATGGCGACGCTGGGCGCGACCCGGAGGATCGAGTCGGTGCCGCCTCCGTTCGACGTCGTGACGTAGAGCGCTCCATCGGGTCCGACGAGAGGGGTGCGGAGCCGGCCGCGATCGGTCAGCGTGACGGATACCGCGGTCGCCTTCTGCCCGTCGTCGGAGAGGTGGATCATCCGGAGCTGCGAGCCCTTGAGCACGGCCATCACCAGCCCGCCGTCCCAGGTGCCCCACTTCGAGCCGTAGACGAAGGTCGCGCCCGACGGCGCGATCGTCGGGCACCCGGAGCTGAACACGGGCAGGACGGCGCCCGGATGCCGGGTGGTGTCGGTCATCGGCGTGTACTCGTTGTACGCCGGGTCGCCGGCGGCGCGGGGCACCGGGTCCCATCCGTAGTTCGCGCCCGTCTGGAGCAGGTTCACCTCGTCGTCGCAGCCAGGCCCGTGCTCGACCGCGTAGACCTGTCCGTTCGCACGGAACGCGAGGCCCTGGACGTTGCGGTGGCCGAAGGACTGGATCCGGGGGTCGAACGGTGCGCCCATGTTCCCGGGAGCCGGCGCGCCGTTCGTGTCGATGCGCAGGATCTTGCCGCCGAGCGACTTCGGGTCTTGGGGCGCGGTGCCGATCGCCGCGTCGCCCGTACCAACCCAGAGGTAGCCGTCGCGGCCGAACTTGATCCGGCATCCCGAGTGGCGGCCGAGCTCACCGACGGGATTGATGGGCGCCCCCGTGAGGATGTCGGTGCGCGCCGTGACCGCATTCGCCGCGGCATCGAGGGTCAGGCGGGCAATGCGGACGTCGGGCATCCCGGAGATCGTGGACGACGAAGCAGACGAACGCGTGGTGCGTCGTCGAGTACGCGGGATCCACGGCGAGGCTCATCATTCCCGCTTCGGACGCGACGAGGAGATCGGCCGGCTGCCACACCCGGTGGCGTTGCCCGTTCGTGACCGAGCTCAGCCCATAGGTCCGTTCGGTGAACAACATCGTCCGCCCACCGGGGAGGAACCCGAGGTCCCACGGGATGTCGACGCCGCCTTGCACCGTGGTGACCGTCACATTGGGGGCGGGCACACACGCCGCGAGCAACCCGACCGCGAGTGCGGAGGCAACGGCGCGCCGCGTCCGTGGTCCCCGCGACCCGACCCCACGCGAGAACGTTCGCCGCCCCGACCTCCGCCCCCCGAACGCCATGCTCTCCCGAATACCCGCGCCGGGTCAGGCTGAAACCAACGGGGGAGCAGAGCCTTCGCTACGCGGGGGGACCCTTCGCGAGCGTGACGGACTCCCGGTGGCGGTTGCCGGACGCGTCGGTCCACGTGAGCTTCACCGTGTCGCCCGGATGGTAGCGGTCCAGTGCGGAGCGAAGATCGTCGATCGAGCCGATCGACTGTGACCCGAGCGCGGTGATCGTGGAGCCCGGTTCCAGGCCCGCATCCGCCGCGGGCGAGCTCGAGCTCACGTCTGCAACTCCGGCGCCGGTCGTCGAGGATCCACCGTCGGAGCCGAATGGACCTTGCTCGGAGGTGGCTTCGAGCACGACGCCGAGGAGCGCCCGGTCACCGATGTGCGCTCCGTTCGAGGTGTCGCCGTCCCTGATCTCGTCGACGATCGAGATGGCGTTGTGAATCGGGATCGCGAATCCGGTGGTCCCGGATTGGTAGCCGTACCGGCCCGAACCGGCGTCGGCCGCGGTGTTCATCCCGATGACCTTGCCGGCGTCGTTGACGAGGGCACCGCCCGAGTCGCCGGGCTGAATGGATGCGGCAATCCGGATCATGTCGGAGAGCGTCTCCTGATCGAGCCCGTCGCCCGCCGTCACCTGCTGGTGCAGCGCGGAGACGGTGCCCGAGACCACCGCCGGTTCGCCGAAGCGCCCGAGCGCGTTGCCGATCGCCACGACCGCGTCATTGCGCGACACCGACTCGGCGCTCGCGGTGTTGATCGTCTTCATGCCCGATGCATTGTTGAGCTTGATGAGTGCGACGTCGTCCTTCACGTCGTAGCCGAGGACCTTCGCGGAGTACGTCTTTCCCGTAACGCCGATCTCGACCTGGATCCGGGTCGCGCCGCTGATGACGTGATTGTTGGTGAGCACTTCGCCCGAGGATGTGAGCACCATCCCGGAACCCGCGGCCTCGCCGCCGTCCGAAAGAGTGGTGGCGATGTTGACGATTGCCGGGCTGACCTTCGCCGCGATGCCGTTCACGTCGATGTTCGTGCCCGGCGCGGACGAACCGGAGCCCGAAGAGTTGCCGAAGCGGTCGGAGAATGAGCCATTTCCCTGCGAACCCGGAGAACGTGGCGTCACGAGGCTCGACGTGTCGGGGTCGTTCGAGCTGTTGTTGGAGACCGTGATGCCGAGCGCCGCACCCGCCGCCCCGGCGACGAGCGCGACCACCCCGACCAGCGCGAGCACCGCGGGGAATCGGTGCGTTCGCGTGGTCGGGGTCGGGGGGGCCGGGGGCGGAGCCGAGGGGGGAGTCGGCTGCGGCGCGCCGGGGGCGGTCGGCCAGGGCGGCGGGAACAGTGGCGGCTGATCGGGAGCGTCGAAGTCGGTCATGGCCGCCACAGTGATCGCCGAGTCTGGGACCGAGGTGTGAACCGTCGGTGAACGGGTTGGGATCGTGACAAAATATCGCCCGCAACCAATCCGACCACCCCCGGGCCCGAGCGTGGCTCGGGGGCTCGCGCGCGTCCATGACCTCATTCAACCCCGATCTCGCGGCCGAACAGGCCTATCTCGACCACGCGCACGCCTGTCTCTCGGCGATGCGCGCCCGCGCCGCGCGCAACGTCGAGGTCGGGGAGCGCCGGGCCCGGGAGGAGCCGAGCGTCGACACGTCGCTGCTGCTCGAGGAGCTGGAGCGGCGGTTCGCCGCGCTGGCGGACTCCCCGGTCGCGCTCGCATTCGGGCGGCTGGACGAAGAGCAGGGTGAACGGTTCTACGTGGGCCGGCGTCACGTCGAGGACCAGCGGGGCGACGCGGTTGTCGTCGACTGGCGCGCGAACGTCTCGATTCCCTTCTACCGCGCGACGTGGGCGGACGCGATGGGCATTGCTCTCCGCCGGCGGTTTGCGCTCGACGGTCGCGAGCTCGTCGGTCTCTTCGACGAGGACTTCGCGGACCCGGATGCCTCCGGAGCGGGCGGCGGTGGTGGTGTCCCGGACCCGCTGCTGGCGGAGCTGGAGCGCGGGCGTACGGGCGAGATGCGCGACATCGTCGCGACCATCCAGGCGGAACAGGACGAGGTGATTCGAGCGCCGTTGACGGAATGCCTGGTCGTGCAGGGCGGGCCCGGTACGGGCAAGACCGCGGTCGGGCTCCACCGCGCCGCGTTCCTCCTCTTCGAGCACCGGGATCGCCTCGAACGCGAGCGCCTGCTCGTCGTCGGGCCGAACCGACTGTTCCTCCGCTACATCGCGCAGGTTCTCCCGTCGCTGGGCGAGACCGCGGTGTCCCAGATCGACGTTGCCGGGCCTGCTGGAGTCCCGGTACCGGGTGCGCGCCGACGAGTCGCCGGACGTCGCGGCGATCAAGGGCGACCTGCGCATGGCGGAGGTGATCCAGCGCGCGGCGAGAGCCGGGTTGAGCACGACGGCGCCCGAAGAGATCGTGCTGCGTGCGCTCGGAGTGACGCTCCATCTCCCGGCGCCGGACGTCCAGAGTGCGCTCGACGGGATCCACGCCGCGCTCCATCTCCCTCCGGGCGGGGCGCGAGCAGCTTCGGGGCCGCTTGGAACAGGTTGCCCTCGAGCGGTTCACCGCGCGGCGACCGTCGACTGATGCCGACGACCTTGCCCGGGCACTGCGCCGCGGCAAGGAGCTGTCCGCCGCGGTGAACCGGCTCTGGCCGGTGCCGAGCGCGCCAGTGCTCGTCCGGCGGATCCTCGGCAACCGGCGTGTGCTGGCGGCCGCGGCCGGGGGCATCCTGAGCGGTGGCGAACAAGCGACGCTCTACCGGCGGGTGCGCGGGAAGCAGGCCGACGCGCCATGGACCCGGGCCGACCTCGCGCTGCTGGACGAAGCCGAGTTCGTCATCGGTGGACCGCCGCGAACATTCGGTCACGTCGTGGTCGACGAGGCCCAGGACCACTCGGCCATGGAGCTCCGGCTCCTCGCCCGCCGGACCCCGGATCGTTCCATGACGATCCTCGGCGACCTCGCGCAGGCGACCGGATCCGGTGCGCAGATCCGGTGGGCGGAGGCACTCGGGGCGTTGCAGGCACCGCACGGGCGGATCGCCGAGCTCGAGCTCGGGTATCGCGTGCCCGCGCCCGTCCTCGAATACGCGAACCGGCTCCTCCCGGTGGCTGCACCGGGGGTACGGCCGAGCCGGTCGGTGCGTACGACGGGTGCTCCGCCGCGGGTGCTCAGAGAGGCCACGCCGGCCGCGGTCCGCGACGCGGTCGTCGGCGCGGTCACGGCCGAGCGCGAGGACGAGCGATCAGTCGGCGTCGTCGCGCCGCGCTCGGATCTCGACGCGCTCGGCCGACGCGCTGCGTGCAGCCGGCATCGAGTTCACGGATGGTCGCTCGGCCGCGGGCCTGGGTGATGCGGTCACACTCGTCCCGCCGGAGTCGGCGAAGGGTCTCGAGTTCGACGCGGTGATCGTCGTCGAGCCCTCGGCGATCGCCGCGCTCGGCGACCACGGTCTGCGGCTCCTCTACATCGCGCTCACCCGCGCGGTGCGCACACTGACCGTCGTCCATGCCGACCCTCTCCCCGACGCTCTCCGCTGACCCACCCGGATGGCGCCGCCGTTTGTGCCAAAGGGTTCCCTGAGGGAACCGAACGCAACAAACGCGGGAGGGGTGGGGTGCGTTGGGAGGGTGGGGCTATCGGCCGGGGGCGGGGATGTCGAAGGGTGGGGGGGAAATGGTGACGGCGCGGACGAGCACCTCGTCGACGCTCATCGGCTGCGCGGTGAACGCCGCGAGCAGCCGTTCGGCCAGCGCGTCCACCTCGGCAGGCGCGGCCTCGGCTGCGTTGGCGGCCGGTTGGCCGAGCCACCGCAGGTGCATCGCCTCCGTACGTTCGATGCGCTTGGCCGCCACGAGCGCGAGCGCAACGACGTGCTTGCACGTCCCGCGCCGGTGCTCGGCGGCGTAGGGACAATCGCAGCTCCACCGGATCTTCGTGATCTGCTCCGGCGCGGGACGCTGTGGCACGGTCAGCTCCACCCGGTACCGCTGGTCGCCCGAACCGCGCACGCGGCCGCGGATCCGGCCTGCGCTCACCCGCAGCTCGGAGACCCGGTTGCGCTTCGCGTAGCCGGTGCCGCGCCCGAGGACGGCGGCCGACGTGTGCCGCAGCACCGCTTCCTGGAGCGACTGGGCCAGGCGCTGCGCGCCTTCGCTCGCCGACGGGGTGTCGTCGGATTGGCGGTTTTGCGCGGAGGACTGCTCGGCGGGGCGAGGTCCCTTCTTGGAGCGCGACCGCCGGCGCGAGCGGCGCTTCCGCGGAGCTGCCGGAGCCGCGGCATTGGGATCCTCGATCCGGTTCGGGTCCCGGATCAGGTTCGGGTCCGGCGCGGGCGCCGCGTTGGGCTCCGGATCGGTCCGCGCGTTCGGGTCGTTCACACCAACCCTCCGGCCCGGTCGGCGTCGAGCTCGACCAGCGCCGCCAGCGCGGCATCGTCGAGCTCGCTGATGAGCTGCTCCGGCGAGGACGCGACGACGGCCTTGGCCAAGCTCCGCTTCTGGTCCAGGAGATCCGCGATCCGTTCTTCGAGGGTGCCCGGGCACACGAGGGTGTGGACGACGACTCCTCGCGTTCTGACCGATCCGCCACACCCGGTCCGATGCCTGGTCCTCCACCGCCGGGTTCCACCAGCGGTCGAAGTGGATGACGTGGTTGGCGCGCACGAGGTTCAGGCCGGTCCCGCCGGCCTTGAGGGAGACGCAGAGCACGGGCGGGCCGCCCTCTTCGCTGAACCGCGCCACGGCCTTGTCACGCGCGGGCCGAGCCATCTTGCCGTCCAGGTTCTCCACCCCGACATCCAGCTCGGTCCGGAGGTGCTCGGCCACCCGGCGCAGAAACGTTGCGTACTGGCTGAAGACGACGACGGCTTCACCCTCGTCGATGATCTCCTGCGCGAGCTCCACCAGGCGGTCCAGCTTGCCCGAGCGCCCGACGAGCACGCTCGAAGGGTCCTCGTCGCTGATGGTCGCCGGGTGGTTGCAGATCTGCTTGAGCTTGGTGATGCCGGCCAGGACCTTGCCCCGGCGCTTCATGCCCGTCGCGTCAGCGATGTCCGAGCGCATGTCCTCGACGACCGCCTGGTAGAGCGCGGCTTGCTCACGCGTCAGGGTGCAGTCGTCGCGGACCAAGATCCGCTCGGGCAGCTCGTCGGCGATCCCCGGGTCGGCCTTGTGCCGGCGCAACACGAACGGGGCGATCCGCTTGCGCAGCGCGGCGAGGGCATCCGCGCCGGCGGCCGTCCCGACGTAGTCGGCGTAACGGTTCTTGAACTGGCCCTGCGTACCGAGCAGGCCCGGGTTCGCGAAGGACATCAGGCTCCAGAGCTCGCCGAGGTGGTTCTCCACCGGCGTGCCGGTGACGACGAGCTTGTGCGTCCCCTTGAGCTTGCGCGCGGCCTTGGTGGTTGCCGTCGTCGGGTTCTTGATCGCCTGCGCCTCGTCGAGCACGACCCGGTGCCACTCGATCTCGCGCAGGGGCTCGTCGCGGCGCATCACGCCGTAGCTCGTGACGACGACATCCGCCGCGCCGATGTAGCCGGCCGGATCCTCACGACCGGATCCGTGGTGCAGCACCACCCGCAGCTTGGGCGCGAACTGTTCGGCTTCCCGGAGCCAGTTCGACACGACGGAGGTCGGGGCGACGACGAGCGTGGGGGTCTTCGGCTTCTTCCGCGACGCGATGTCGTAGGCGATGATCGCGAGCGCCTGCGCGGTCTTCCCGAGTCCCATGTCGTCGGCGAGGATGCCGCCGAGCTCGTTCTTCTCGAGCCACACCAGCCAGGCCAACCCGTCTTCCTGGTAGTGGCGCAGCGTCGCGGTGATCGTCTTCGGCGTCTTGATCTTCTCGGCCGGGGTGGGCTTGAACTCGCCGGCGAGCGCTGCGACCGACCCAACCGGAGACGGCTTCGACGTCCACCTCGTCCGCGGTTGCCGCGAGCTCGAGCACGTCGGCGGTGGACTGGTTCCCTTCCGCGACCCGCTTGGTGAACGCCAGGGTCGCGGCCCGCGTCTCTTCGTCGATGCGCAGCCAACGACCGCGAACGGCAACGAGCTCGCCCCGAGCCCGCGCCAGCACTTCGAGCTCCTCGGCAGTGAGCGGGTCGCCGTCGACGAGTACCTCTCCCGTGAGCGCCAGGGTCTTGGCGTCGAGGCCCGACGAGCTGCCCGTGATGGTGACTCGGCGGACGAGCGAGGAGTCGGGCAGCAGGGCGGAGGGCAGATGGACGGTGATCCCCGCCGCGTCGAGCGCCCCGATCCCGTCCTCGAGCAGGGCGGCGACCGCACCCGGCGAGATGACGAGCTGGTCCGCGGGCTTCTCGGGGAGGTCCGACCAGGCGCGGCGGGCGATGTCCCACTCGCAGGCGAGCAGCGTGACCGCGTCGTGGGGAGAGGTGCCGAGGAGGTCCGCGGTGTCGGGGCCGAGCGGCGGGAGCAGGACGCTCGGGTCGGTCAGGGCCTCGAAGCGGGGAGGAGCAGGAAGTGGCCGTCGAGGTCGTCCGGCGCGCGTCGATGTGGAATCGCAGCCGCGCCCCGGCGCTGGCCCGCGCGGTGACCTGGTCGGCCCAGCGGTGGACCTTCGCGTCTTGGGCCGCGCTCGCGATGGGTGGCGGCCCGAGGCGCGTGGGTCGCGAGATCGGCGACCGTGGTGGCGAACCAGCCGTGCAGCACTTCGTCCGGGTCGCCGTCCGCGACAGCCTCCGAGGCCGCGAACCAGACCTTGCCGATGCGCCCCGCCGACTCGATGCCCGGTGCGGGCCGCCACGTCCACGTGCGCTCCGCGGTGTCGGTCGCAAGGTCGGGGACCAGCTCGCCGCCCGAGGTGAGCTCCACGGCTTCCACGATGAGCGCGGCGACTGCCGTGACCGTCACGTCGACGCTCGGGCGGCTGCGCACCAGCCAGTCGACGAAGCGCAACGAGCCCACGACGGGTGCGCCGAACCAGGTGCCGGTGCTGCCGTCGTCGAGGAGGACCGGCACGGTCCGCGACGCCGAGAAGTCGATGCCCGCGTCGTCGGCAGGGCCGGCGAGCAGCTCCTCGGTGGGCGCGCAGAGGTAGAGGCGGCCTTCGACGATGCGCACCGTGAGCGGCGCAGTCGACGACGCGGAGTGGCGGGTCGCCGTTCGGGTTGACGTGCCAGTGGTGACGGCCATACGTCCTGTCTCGTAGGTCCGGTGCAGTGGGACCTGGGCCCCAGAGGATCTGCGCGACGAGGTCGCACTGCGCACCGCCTCGGAGGTGGGACCTCCGGGATGCTGGCCCGACCAGGACCATGTGGAGTCAGTCGGTCGATGGCGCCTCCGGGGTTGCCTACGAACCCGGACGGCGTGATGGAGAGGTTATCACCCGGTGCCGGAAACGAGCTCCCGGCGCCCGGACCAGTGCTCGGCGAGACTGCCACCGATGGTCGACCACGGATTCCCGCCGGGCTTCTTCGATCGGGCCGACCCGGCATCCGACGCCGAGTTCTACGGCCCCGCCCGGCTGGTCACCCACATCGATGCCGGCGCGATCGACGCTGTCGGTGCGCTCTACGAGGAGCTCGGGATCGCCGGCGACGTCCTCGACCTGATGGGCTCCTGGGTCTCACACTTCCGCACGCCCCCGCCGCGCCTCACGGTGCTCGGGATGAACGCGGCCGAGCTCGGGGCCAACCCGGTGGCCACGACCACGGTGGTGCACGATCTCAATGCCGATCCGCAGCTGCCGTTCGCGGATGACGCGTTCGATGCGGCGGTCTGCTGTGTCTCGGTCGACTACCTGGTGCGGCCGGTCGAGGTGTTCACCGATCTGGCGAGGGTCGTGCGCCCGGGCGGCATCTTCGTGACGACCTTCTCCAACCGGTGCTTCCCGACGAAGGCGATCCGGGGTTGGCTGCAGTCGACCGACGACCAGCACTGCGAGATCGTCTCCGAGTACTTCCGGCGGGCCGGTGGTTGGGATCCGGCCGTCGTGGCGAACAGAACGCCGCCGGACCACCCCGGCGACCCCCTGTTCGCGGTGTGGGCATCCCGGACGCGCTGAGGTGGCGACCGGCGGCGACGGCTGCGAGACTCACCCGATGGAAACCGATGCCGAGACCCAGGCCAAGGTCGACGCCGATGTCGCGGCGTTGCAGCGTGACGTCGACTTCCTCGAACGCGAGGCCACCAGGGCGGGGAAGTCGCTCGCGAAGCGGCTCGGCCCCCCGCTCGGCGCGCTGCTCGCGCTCGTAGTGATCGCCTGGCTGCTCGGTCGGCGCTCCCGCAAGCGCGCCCTCCGGGCCGGAGTTCCACCCACCTGAGCCGACCCTTGTCCCCCTGCTCGATTCGGGGCGTCCTACCGTCGCGATAGCGACGGTGAAACGCCCCGAAACGAGTTGGGGAGGCGGGTTGAGTCGCAGGGTACGGCTCAGCCCGGCTGCTCCTCGTAGGTGAACGGCGTCCAGCCGGGGCCGTAGCCCTCCCACGCGCTCCGGTCGTTCTCCCCCAGTCGCGCCACCCCGATGACGCCGGACGGCTCGTGGACCCAGATGATGGCCGTCGTCCCGTGGAGATCGATGCACGCGACCCGTCCGACGGATGTCCCGCTGCCGGCCACGCCGGCCGCAGGTGGTGCCGGCGGGAGCGAGCCGCGGATTCCGGTGCGCTTTGCGCAGTTCGGCAATCCCTTGACCTCTTCGAGCGTCGCGCCGGACTGGTCGAGGATGTGTGAGTACTCGAGCATTCCACGCGCCACGTTGGCCGGCCGGAGGAACAGCACCGTCCCGCAGCGGGTCACGACCATGCCGCGCGCGTCGACACCCGTCGCGACCGGGTCGATCAGCGCGCACGTCTTCGAGACGCTCTGGCCGACCAACAGGGCGTTCCATTGCGCGACCGTCGCGTCGGTGACCCGCCGGCGATTGCGAAACGACCGCACCGAGAGGCTGCGGACCTGAACCGTTGCGTCCGGCTCCGCGAACGTCTCGACGAACACGCCGACCTCGCCGCCCGTGATCGAGTCGTCGCGGGTCGAGACGATCTCGCGGTCGCTCTCGAAGAGCGTCAAGCGGTGACCGATGCACTCGGCCCGAACCGTGAAGGGTCCCGGCGTGTCGCGAATGGCGCCGTCGAGCTCCCAGGACCGGTCCTTCGGATCGAGCAACGACGGCTTGCCGGTGAGGACCGTGCTCGTGCCGTCCTTCACCCGCTGGATCGCGTACTGCCCGTCGTTGGCCACGCCGAGCCGGTAGTAGTTGTCCTGGTCGACCATTCGGCACACCACGCCGAAGCCGGTGTCGGGCGGGCTCCCGGTGGTGTCGAACCCGGCGGTGACGATCTGGTCGGCGGGGAACCGCTGGTCGAGGGTGGCCGTGACGACGCTCTGGCCCTGGCGGACGCCGAGCTGGTACGTACCGCCCGGCGGTACCTCGCCGTGACCGTTGCCGTCGTCGAAGGTGGGCAGATCCGCGGGATCGCCGAGTGCGGCGTCGTAGGACAGCCCGATCCGGGGCGCATCCGGGTTCGGGAGCGCGGTCTCGTCGACCCACGCCGACGGGCTGCAGGCCGCCAGAAGGAACGCCGCGGCGGTGCCGACGACGAGCACGGCGAGACACCGGCGGATCGGCCCGCGGCCGGGTACGGATCCTTCGATGCCGCGATCCCACCCCGTCTGCACCATGTTCCCGGCCTCCCGTGCGGTCCGTGAGCATCGCATACGGACTCGATCCGGCCGCGGCGCTCGGGTGCAGGAAGCCACGTCCAGGCGCCCGTCGGCCCGACTACGCAGCATCCGACACGTTCCGTTCACACTTTCCCTAGAGTCTGGCGGTTGTCCTACAGCCGGCCGGGGAGGGCTCGTGAACAAGGGTGATACTTCGTGGGTATTGATCGCAACGGCACTGGTGCTGTTCATGACGCCGGGGCTGGCGTTGTTCTACGGCGGCATGGTCCGGGGAAAGAACGTTCTCGGCATGCTGATGCAGAACATCTTCGCCATGGGGATCCTCGCGGTGCTGTGGGTCGCGGTGGTGTTCTCGCTCGCGTTCGGTGACGCGGGCAATGGAGGGTTGATAGGAAACCTGGACTACGCCTGGTTGAAGGACGTCGGCCAGGGGGCCGGAGGCGGCGAGTTCTTCAGCGCCCTCTCCATCCCGTTCGTCTTGTTCTGCGCGTTCCAGATGACGTTCGCGATCATCACCCCGGCGTTGATCACCGGCGCGACCGCCGACCGGCTGAAGTTCGGTGCGTACGCGGTGTTCATCTCCGTCTGGCTGGTGCTGGTCTACGGACCGGTCGCGCACTGGGTGTTCGCGGGCGGCTGGCTCGCGGAGATGGGAGCGCTCGACTTCGCAGGTGGCGCGGTCGTGCACATCAACGCGGGCGCGGCGGCGTTGGCGCTGGTGCTCCTGATCGGGAAGCGCAAGGGGTATCCGAACCACGCGATGCCACCGCACAACTTGCCGATGACGATGATCGGCACCGGGATCCTCTGGTTCGGTTGGGCGGGGTTCAACGCCGGCTCCGCGCTGGCCGCGGATGGGATCGCGGCGTCCGCGCTGATGAACACGTTCCTCGCGGCGTCCGCCGCGATGCTCGGCTGGCTCGTGGTCGAGCGGTTCCGGGAGGGCAAGGCAACGACGCTCGGTGCGATGTCCGGCGCGGTAGCCGGCCTGGTCGCGATCACGCCGTGCGCCGGTTTCGTCGGCGGGATGGCGCCCGTCTACATCGGATTCCTCGCCGGGTTGATCTGCTGCTTTGCGCTCGGTATCAAGAAGACGTTCAAGTTCGACGACAGCCTGGACGTGATCGCCGTGCACCTCGTCGGTGGGATCGTCGGTTCGATCCTGCTCGGCTTCTTCGCTGACGCCACGATCAACCCGGCAGTCACGAACGAGGGGGTGTTCTTCGGTGGCGGGGCGGAGCTGCTCAAGGACCAGGTGATCGCATCGGTCGTGGTCCTCGCGTTCTCGTTCGTCGCGACACTGATCATCGGCAAGGTCATCGACATGGCGATGGGCCTGCGGGTCGACGAGGCGGCTGAAGAAGAAGGCCTCGACATCAGTCAGCACGCCGAAACCGCCTACGCGAGCTAGGGGAGACCTCAACCAATGAAGCTGATTACCGCAATCGTCAAGCCGTTCAAGGTCGACGACGTGAAGGACGCGCTCAAGGAGGCGGGCGTCGCCGGCATGACCATCACCGAGGTGAAGGGGTTCGGGCGGCAGTCCGGTCACACCGAGGTCTACCGCGGTGCGGAGTACACCGTGGACTTTCTCCCGAAGGTGAAATTCGAGGTGCTCTGCGCGTCCGAGGACGCCGAACGGCTCGTCGACGTGATCGCCGAGGCGAGCCGCACCGACAAGATCGGTGACGGCAAGATCTGGTTGATCGACCTGGCCGGCGTCCTGCGGGTGCGCACCGGCGAGAAGGACGGCGACGCGATCTGACGGGGAACTTCCGCCGCCCGGCCTACGGGCGGCGGAGGTCCTTCGCGGCGGCGCGGAGCTGGAGCTCGGGCTCCTTGCGGTCCAGGTAGTCGGTCCACTTCGTGACCAGACCGTCGGCGTCGATCTCGACGATCGTCGCGCCGCGCATCTCGATGGGCGTGCCGGCCACCGGGTCGTCGGCACCGCGCCCGGCGTAGGTCGCGCGACCGATCCACTCGAAGACCGCCCAGTCCTCGCCACCTCGGATGGTCGTGATCTCCTGGCGCCAGTCGGGAAACACCGCGGCGGTGCCGCGCTGCACCGCGCGCAGGTCCGTTGTGCTCGGCGTGTTCGGGTCCCCGAAGACACGCGTCCGGCGCGAAGAGATCGCGCCACCGACCGTCAGCCTCGAATGCCAGTGCGGACTCGGCGCTGCGGGCCCACGCATCCCAGTCCATCATTCGACCTCGACGGTGCGGCCGCCGCGCCACGAGCGCAGCACGAGATAGTCACCCTTCAGGGCGCCGTGGTCCCACTGGCCGAACCCCATCGTCGTTCCGGGTTTCCCGGTCGCAGCCGGGAGTCGCTTCACCCGTTCGAGGCCGTCGCGCACCCCCGCGGGAGTCCGGTCGTCGGACTGGACGAGACCTTCGGCCAACAGCCGTCCGATGTCGAACGCGGCGACGCCGATCGGACTGGCCGCGTGCATGCGTGACCGCTCGCGCAGCGCGGCACGGATCGGGTTCGCGTCGGAGATGGTGTCGATGTAGACCCAGTTCTCGAATCCGGCGCGCCAGTCCGGACGTGCGTACCCGAACATCAGGGCGGAGTTCGTCACGACTGGTCCCGGCCAACCCACTGCTTCGACCGCGAGCGAGACCGCGCGGGCAGCGACGCCGAGACCGAGGTAGAGGAGTGCATCGGGTTCGACGGCCAGCGCGGCTTCGACGTCGCTGCGCAGGTCTTCGGCGAGCGGCGAGACCGAGCCCCGGTAGGCGAGCTCCGGGTCCCCGGTCCGGGCGACCGTCCGACCCAGCCATTGGTCGTAGCTCGTGCCGACCGGGGTGTCGTCGTAAAGGACTGCGACCCGATGGTGATCCTGCGCGAGCAGATGCTCGGAGAGCAGCACCGGCTCTTCCTCGAGCGAGCCGACCTGGTAGTGGAACATGTTCCGACCGCGGGTGAACGCGCCGCCCGTGTAGTTGATGCACGCGATGCCTGCATCGTCGGCGAGGTCGCGCGCGATGAGGCCGTTGTCACTGATCGACGGACCGACGATCGCGACGACGCCGGAATCGGCGAGCTCCCGGAACGTGTCGATCACCGACTCGGCCGATCCCGCGGGGAGCCCGTCGGCCTGCTTCGCGATGAGCGAGATCTCGTCACCGAGGCGTTCCTGGGCCCGCTGCTGCGCGAAGCCGAGCTGCAGCCCGTCTTCGAAGTACCGCCCGCCGTCACCCTGGGGGAAGTCATAGAGCACACCGACGGGAACGCTCATGCGCCGAGCTCCTCGAGGATTTCGCGGGTGTGCTCACCGAGCTTGGGCGGAGGACGGTCGAAGCGGAAAGGGGATCCGTTCGCGATGAACGGCGCGCCGGTGTGCATCGCGCCGTCGAGCTCGACGAAGTGGCCGCGCGCGTGCAGGTGACGGTCGTCGAGCACCTCGTCGGGCGCACGGATCACTCCCCAGGGCAGCCCGGCTTCCTGGCCGAGCCGGAAGAGCTCTTCACCGTCGTGCCGCGCGGCGAGCCGTTGCGTCGCAGCCATCAGCTCGCCGTATTCGCGGGCGCGGTGACGCGGATCCTCGAACGCGGGATCCGAGAGCGGTCCCTCCACGCCATCGGATCGGAGCAGGGTGAGGAAGTGCGCGAAGACGTGGGGGCCGAGGAAGTCCGGGATCAATGCGGCCACCTGCTTGCCGTCGCGCGCGGTCACGGTCGGGTGACGGAACCGGGCCATCGGCGACCCGGTGCAGAGGTACGTCATCACGTGCCACTCGGTCATCGAGGCTGATGCCTGGTGCGCCGACACGTCGATCAGCTGGCCGTCACCGGTCTTGGCGCGGTGCTCCAGCGCGGCCAGCACCGCGATCGCGCCGTAGGTCGCGGCGGTGGACCAGGCCTGGTCGCCCCAGCACGCCAGCGGTGGGTCGTCGGTCCCGTAGCCGCACGCCGCCATCGAACCGCCGAGGGCCATCAGGACCAGATCGTCGGCCAGGTAGTCAGCCCAGGGTCCGGTCAGTCCGAACGGGGTGATGGCGCACGTGATGATCCGCGGCGTGTCCGCCGCGAGCGATGCGTGGTCGAGGCCGAGCGCGTTCGCCCGCGGTGACCCGAACGTGTGGATGATCACGTCGGCCGAAGCACAGACGCGGCGAGTGGTCTCGGTGTCGGTCG
The DNA here is from genome assembly GCA_963770095.1 of uncultured Acidimicrobiia bacterium. Taxonomy (GTDB): domain Bacteria; phylum Actinomycetota; class Acidimicrobiia; order IMCC26256; family JAENVU01; genus Chersky-806. The sequence continues at coordinate 838,665 of CAVYOO010000001.1, read as the reverse complement.
TCACGAATGAGCGCTTGCCGACGTTGAAGTGCCAGAAATTCAGGCTCGCATCGGGATCGCCGTCCCGCCCGTCGACGAACGGACCGACGCGCCGACTCGGTGCGCCGTCGCGTGGTTCCAGCTTGACGACGTCGGCGCCGAGGCCGGCGAGCAGCCGTCCGCAGTACTCGACCGGTTCCTCGACGAGCTCCACCACCCGCACCCCGGCCAACGGCCCGCCGTCGGGGCTCACCGGAGTGCGCCTGACGCGGCGAGGCGCTCGATCTCGTCGCCCCCGAGCCCGAGTACGTCGGTCAACACGTAGTCGCGGTCTTCGTCGAGATCCGGCGGGCCGCGGTGAATCGCGCCGCCGGTGTCAGTGGGCGTGACCGACAGCGCGAACGGCACGCCTTCGAGGGGCAGCTCGCCCACCTCGGTGCTCGCCAGGCGCGTGAAGTGCCGGCGCGCCGCGAGCTGGGGATCCCGCTCGACCCGGTCAGCCGCGTCCTGGACCGCGCCGGCCGGGACACCCGCGCGCTGGAGCAGGTCCATGATGTCGTAGCGGTCGCGGGACTCGGTCCACGTCTCGACCAGGCGGTCCAGGTCATCGGCATGCTCGACCCGGCCGGCGAGCGTTGCGAACCGCGAGTCGTCGGCCCAGCCCGGCCGGTCGAGCGCCGCGACGAAGCGGTACCAGTGATCCTCCGTGGTGCATGAGATCACCACCCAGCGGTCGTCGCCGAGCGCACGGTACGCGCCCTGCGGCGCGCCGCCTCGACGGTTCCCGGGTGGGAAACCGGCGCGACGTGAGGAACGGCCGTTCACCGACCGGTCGAGCACCAACGGCCCGCCGAGCGCGGTTGCGGGCTCGAGCTGGGAGACGTCGACGTGCTGACCCTCGCCCGTGGCGCCCCGGTGCGCGAGCGCGGTCAGCACCCCGTACGCACCGAGATAGCCGCCGACGTGATCCAGGTAGCTGAACGACCAGCCGGCGGGTTCGCGATCCGGGAGCCCGACGAGGTGGGTGAGCCCGGTGAGTGCCTGCGCGGTCGGGCCCATCGTGACGTAGTGCGAGTCCGGTCCGACGTGGCCGTAGCCGCACATCGACACGTAGATGATGTCGGATCGGAGCTCGCGCAGTGCGTCGTAGTCGAGACCCCACCGGGCCAGGGTTCCGGCGGCGAAGCTCTCGGTGACGACGTCGCTGACCGCGACGAGCTTGCGCAACAGCTCGTTCCCGTCGGGGTTGCGCGCGTCGACCGCGATGCTGCGCTTCCCCCCGGTGTTGTACTTGTAGAAGATCCCGCCCCGGTTCGCGCTCTGCGTCTTCTGGGCCTGTGCGAGCGTTGCGCCGCCGAATCCCTGGCCGACTTCGCCGGGTTCGGGGACGAACGGTGGCATCACGCGGATTGGATCGGGGCGAGTCGTGCTCTCGATGCGGATGACCTCGGCGCCGAGGCAACCCAGGATCATCGTGGCCTGGGACCCGAACCCGAGGCGGCAGAAGTCGAGCACCCGCAGCCCGTCGAGCGCGCCCGGACCCGTCGGTTCCGCCATATCCGGAAACTAGCCCTGCGCGGCTGCCGTGGCCCAAGATGACGTTCGCGGGTCACGGGTGAGGGGGCATGCATGCGGATCGACGAGATGATCATGGTCAGCGTCGACGATCATGTCGTCGAGCCACCGGACATGTTCGAGCGGCACCTGCCCGCGCGCTGGCACGACATTGCCCCGCACGTCGTGCGCCGCGACGACGGCAGCGACGTCTGGGTCTACGACGGCAACGAGATCCCGAACATCGGGCTCAACGCCGTTGCCGGCCGACCACCCGACGAGTACGGGATGGAGCCGACGTCGTTCGAGGAGATCCGCGCGGGCTGCTTCGACATCGGCGACCGCATCCGCGACATGAACGTGAACGGTGTCCTTGGTTCGATGTGCTTCCCGTCGTTCCCGAACCTCTGTGGACAGCTGTTCAGCCGCTCCACCGATCTCGAAGCCGGGCTCGCGGTGTTGCAGGCGTACAACGACTGGCACATCGACGAGTGGTGCGGAAGCGCGCCCGGCCGGTTCATCCCGCTCATGCTCCCGCCGATCTGGGACCCGGAGGCGATGGCGGCCGAGGTGCGGCGCAACGCCGCGAAGGGATGCCACGCGGTCTCGTTCTCCGAGAACCCTTCGCACCTGAAGCTCCCGAGCTTTCACGACGCGCACTGGGACCCCTTCTGGCAGGCGTGCGTCGATGAGGGAACCATCGTCTGCCTGCACATCGGTTCGTCGTCGCGACTGGTCATGACTGCGCCGCGATGCGCCCATCGACGTCCTGATCACGCTGCAGCCGATCAACATCGTCCAGGCAGCCGCCGACCTGCTCTGGTCACCGGTGCTCCGGAAGTTCCCGACGCTGCGGGTCGCGCTCTCCGAAGGCGGCATCGGCTGGATTCCCTACTTCTGCGATCGTGTCGACTGGATCTACACGCGTCACCACCAGTGGACCGGCCAGGACTTCGGCGGTCGACTGCCGAGTGAGGTGTTCCTCGAGCGGGTCGTGCTGTGCTTCATCGATGACCCGGCCGGGGTCGCGAACCTGGACCGGATGGACGTCGATCGCATCTGTTGGGAAGGCGACTACCCCCACTCGGACTCGACCTGGCCGATCTCGCCCGAGATGCTCTGGCCGGCGGTCGAGGACCTCCCGGACGCGTGGATCGACAAGATCACCCACGAGAACGCACTACGTCACTTCCGCTTCGATCCATTCGCGGTGCGCCCGCGCGAAGAGTGCACCGTGGGTGCGTTGCGCGCGCTGGCGACGGACGTCGACGTCACCCCCCGGTCGGTGGCACCGCGGCTCGAGCGCAAGACCGGTGTCGCGGATCTGATCGGCACCGCCGATCGGGGGAAACGTTGACCGGGTCGGGACGGCGCGCGGCCATCGTCGGTGCTGCGACGTCGGACTATCCCGTCCTGCCCGAGATGGCGGAGACCGAGGTGCACGTGCAGGCGGCCGAGCGGGCGCTCGCCGACGCCGGGCTGACCTTCGACGACGTCGACGGCTACGCCACGGTCGGGTACTACCCGATGTATTGCGTCGGGATGTGCGAGTACCTGGGGATCCATCCCCAATGGCTCGACGAGACGAACATCGGTGGCGCGGTCGTTCGAAGTGCACGTCGAGCACGCGGCGCGTGCCGTCGAGGCGGGAGCGTGCGACGTCGTCCTCATCACCTACGGCAGCGTCCAGCTCTCGGCCATGGGCCGGCGCATCGGTGGTCGGGGTGGTTCGGTCAGCTCGACGCAGGCATGGGACGCGATGTGGGGGAACACCCTGGTCGGCGCGTACGCGCTGGCAGCCACCCGTCACATGGCGCAGTACGGCACGACGGCCGAACAGCTGGCCGAGATCGCGGTCACGTTCCGGCGCCACGCGGGCTTCAACCCGTCGGCGCAGTATCGCGATCCGATCACGGTCGACGACGTCCTCTCGTCGCGCATGGTCGCGGACCCGTTGCACCTGCTCGACTGCTGCGTGGTGTCCGATGGTGGGGGAGCGTGCATCGTCACCACCGAGGAGCGTGCTCGCGACCTGAAACGGCGTCCCGTCCACGTGCTCGGCGGCGCGCACACGCTGACTCGCACGCGCTCAACGTCTCGCAGTCCGCCGACCTCACCGTCACGTCGGCCGCGCGTTCCGCGCCGCTGGCGCTCGAGCGGGCCGGCGTGACTCTCGCGGATGTCGACGTGTTGCAGCTGTACGACTCCTTCACGATCACGGTGCTGCTCACGCTCGAAGACCTGGGATTCTGTGCGAAAGGGGAGGGTGGTGCCTTCGTCGAGGGAGGGCGCCTCGCGTTCGACGGCCCGCTCCCGACCAACACCGACGGCGGTGGGCTCTCCGCCTGCCACCCGGGGATGCGCGGGATGTTCCTGATCGTCGAAGCCGTTCGCCAGCTCCGGGGTGAGGCCGGCCCGACGCAGGTCGCCGATGCGGAGCTCGCGCTCGTCCACGGCACGGGCGGGATGCTCTCGACCGGGGCGACGCTGTTGCTGGGAACGGACGCACCATGACGAACGAGCACCCGCGGCCGGTCCACGAGCCGGGTCCACTCCCCGAGAAGGCCAAGCCTCGGGAGGGGCCGCCGGCCGATCTCGAGATGGCGCCGTACTGGGCCGCGACCCTCGAGGGCCGGCTGCTGATCCAGCGCTGCATCCCTCACGGTCATGCCCAGCTCTACGGGCGCGCGCACTGCGTGACGTGTCGCGGCGAGGTTCGATGGGAGGAGGCGTCGGGATTCGGGACCGTCTACTCCTTCACCGTCCTGCGCCAGCATCACTCCCGGTCGCTGCGGCACCTGTTGCCACTCGTTGTCGCGCTCATCGACCTGGCCGAGGGTCCGCGCGTCATGACGAACCTGGTCAACGTCGCGCCCGAGGACGTCCGGGTCGGGATGCGCGTCGAGGTCTACTTCGAACGCGTCTCGGACCAGGCCGCGCTCCCGCTCTTCACGCCCAGCTCCTGAGGTACGAGCACCGGCCGATCGGCAAGCACATCGGCCGTGTCCGGAGACTTGCGGGGAGTCGCTAAACTGCTCCATCTCCTCAGACGGTGCGTTATCCCCCGAAGGGCAATGGTCCGCGATGGCACAGCGAGCCGGTGGTCACGGACGTCGCGGCCGTGTGCCGCGACGAGACACCGTCCGATGACGGTCTCCGTCTGCCCGATCTCGGGCGGGATCAAGCTCGCGGGCCCCAAGCCGCTGGCGCTGCGGTCGATGGGCTTGCGCGCGGAGCCCGGTGTCTACGTGGTGTCGTCGGGCGACTGCATCTCGTACGTGGGTTCGTCGGGCCGGCTCGCGGACCGGGTGCGCACCCTCGCCCACCTCGGCACCCATCGGGGGAGCGCTCGGGTGCTCTCCGCGGCGTACTGCACGGGCGAGGCCCCGCAGGTGTGGTGGGCGTACACCAAGTCGATCGCCCGGGCCCGCGGCATCGAAGCCGACCTGAGGCTCGAGCGGGAGACGAAGTTCTTCGGGAACTACATCCAGTGCGAGGACGGGGACACCCTGCGCGCCGCGCTCGTCGAGGCTGCTGGAGCTGACTCGTGGGCCGCGGGCTACATCGAGGCGGTCTTCACGATCAAGGAACACCTCGCGTATCTGAATCGACGTGAGCTCGCCGCGGTGTGGAAGACCGTCGGAGTTCCTCCGGGCCCATGGGCGGAACGCCTCAACGCGCTCAATCCCTGAACGTCAGCGCGGATCGGGCGACCCGGCGAAGATCGACGGATCGACCGCGATGTACGTCGCCTTGCACGTGGCGACCACCGCCTCACCCGCAGTGGCCTCGGCGGTGATGAACAGCTTGCGCCGCTCGCGTCCCTCCAGCCGGGCGCGAATGACGAGCGGCTCCTCGACGGGTACCGGTGCGTTGAACCGGACGGTCAGCTCGCCGGTGAACGCCGGTTCGCCGATGAAGCCGATGACGAAACCGGTGACGTCGTCGAACACCGCCGAGACGATGCCACCGTGGGCCCGGCCCGGTGCACCCTCGAAGGCCCGGTGCAGGACGACGTCGGCGACGACTTCGTCGTTCTCGAAGCGGACATCCAGGTCCACGCTGGTCGGGTTCGCCCGCCCGGCGACCGCCCGGTCCTCGAATCCGGAGCCGGGGCCGCCGGCGATGATCGACCCCTCGGGATCCGCTTCGCGGGCGGCGCGCATTCGCGCCAACCGGTCGCGATGGGCGCCCTGACGGATCTCGGTGGCGTGGCGAAGCGCGTCGTCGGTGAGATCTTGCAGCTCGGCCGGGTTCGCGTCGTGGCCCATGAAGGCGTGGTTCAGGTCGCGCAGCGCGGCGGCCGCGGCAAGGCGTTCGTCGATCTCCGAAGTCATGGGGCCTCACACTAGGAGGACGCGTGGTCGGAACCTGGGGGTGTGGGAGCATCGACCCCATCGAATGGTGGTTCCGAAATCGACAGACCGGTGAGATCACCGTCGGTCAGGTTCCCAACACCCCGCTCGTCGTGTTCCTCGCCGCGTGGCTCGTCAACTCGATCTGGGCGCCGGGCGGGTCGGTGGGGAGCGGTCTGGAGGTGATCGCAGCCTTCGCGTTGGTCGTCTGGGGGGTCGAGGAGATCGTCCGAGGCGTCAATCCGTTTCGCCGGCTGCTCGGGGCCGTCGCGCTCGGCGCGCTGGTCGCCCAGCTGGTGTGACCCAAGGTGCGCGACGATGCGGCGATGGCATGGGAAGGCGACAGCTACCAGGAGCGGTTCGACGCGCTCGCTGCCTCCGGCGAGGACGTGCACGGCGAGGCCGGCTTCGTCAGCCGGCTGTCGCCGGCGTCGGTGCTCGATGCCGGGTGCGGCACCGGTCGGGTGGCGATCGAGCTCGCCCGACGCGGGGTGCCCGTGGTCGGGGTCGACCGCGATCCGTCGATGCTCGCGACTGCCCGGAGCCGGGGACCGGGTGTCACCTGGATCCGGGCCGACGTGACGACGCTCGACCTGGGTCAGGTCTTCGATGTCGTGGTCATGGCCGGCAACGTTCCGTTGTTCACGCCACCGGGCTCCCAGGCTGCGCTCGTCGCGGGCGGGGCGCGCCACGTCGCCCCCGATGGAGGGCTGGTCGCCGGATTCCAGCTCGGTCGTGGCTACGAGCTCGACGAGTACGACGCGCACTGCGCCGATGCCGGGCTCGAGCTCGAAGGGCGGTGGGCCACGTGGAGCCGCGAACCGTTTCCGGGCGACGGGTCGTACGCCGTGTCTCTGCACCGTCGAACATCGGCGGCGTAGGCGCTAGGTCGAGGCCGAACCACACGCACGGGCGGCCGCCCGCGCGGCTGCGGTTGCGGCGATCTTCGAGTCGCGCTGCAGCCGGGCGAGCTGCGGGATCCGCCACGGCTTGGTGAGCAGGAACTTCGCGACGGCGGGGCCGTTCGCGGAACCGTCCGGCTTGGCGAGCCCGAGCACGGAGTCGTCCGGGTGGTCGGTCGCCATGTCGCTGATCGCGCGGATCACGGACCACGCGCACCCGTGGTCCTCGCACACCGCCGCCACGGCGGAGGTCTCCATGTCGAGCGCGATCACCCCGGCCGCGGTGAGCTCCGCGACCATCCCGGGTTCCACGAGGAAGTCGTCGGAGGTCACGATGGTCCCGCGGGCTGCCGGCGCACCGAGATGAACCGGGCGGTATTCGCTCCCGGTCGATCGGTCGACGACGACGTCCGCGAAGATCAGGTCGCCGACCTTGACGGTCGGCCCGACGCCCCCGGCAATCCCCACGACCATCACGTGATCGACCGGAGTGGCGTCGAGGAGCTGCTCGGTCGCCTGCTTGGCTCCCGCGGTGCCGATCCCGGTGGTGGTCGCGACGATCTCGGTCCCGCCGATTCGACCGGTCTGCATCACCGTTCCGCCGACGGTCGCCCGCTCGAGCGAGAAGGCCGCCACGACCGGCGCGAGCTCCTGGCGCATCGGAGCCAAGATGGCGATCTTCACCCTCGCAGCCTGCCCGATCCGGGCGCGTGACGCACACGACCTGGAGGTTCGCCGAATGCCCGGTCTCCCGACGCCGGAATGGCTCCAACGGCTCCCGAAGGCGGAGCTGCACCTCCACATCGAGGGCACGCTCGAGCCGGAGCTCATGTTCGAGCTCGCGACCCGCAACGACGTGACGCTGCCGTTTCCCGACGTTGCCGCGGCGAAGGCCGCGTACGTCTTCGACGATCTCCAGTCGTTCCTCGACCTCTACTACGCGGGGTGCTCGGTGCTCGTCACCGAACCCGACTTCTACGACCTGACGATGGCCTATCTCCGTCGGGCCGCGGCCCAGGGGGTCCGCCACGCCGAGATCTTCTTCGACCCGCAGACCCACACCGACCGAGGGGTCGACCTGGCGACCGTGGTCGGCGGAATCCGCCGGGCGCTCGAGGACGGTCGGGACGAGCTGGGCATCACGTCCCGGCTCATCCTCTGCTTCCTCCGGCACCTGAGCGAAGCCGCCGCGATGGCGACGTTGGAGACGGCGCTGGCGTATCGCGATGCGTTCGTCGGCGTGGGACTTGATTCCGCGGAGTCGGGCAACCCTCCGTCGAAGTTCCGCGCGGTCTTCGACCGGGCGCGCGCGGCGGGGCTCCTCGCGGTCGCGCACGCGGGGGAGGAGGGGCCACCGGCGTACATCGCGTCGTCGTTGGACGACCTCCACGTTCGTCGGATCGACCACGGCGTCCGGTGCATGGAGGACGACGGCTTGGTCGAGCGGCTCGTGGCGGAACAGGTGCCGTTGACGGTCTGCCCGCTGTCGAACGTGAAGCTGCGGGTGTTCGACGAGCTGGCCGACCACCCGATCCGCCGGATGTTCGAGCGCGGGCTCATGGTCACGATCAACTCGGACGACCCCGCGTACTTCGGCGGCTACGTCGGCGACAACTACGTCGCGACCGCCGCGGCGCTCGAATTGAGCCGGCACGACATGCGCCGGATGGCCCGCAACTCCTTCCTCGCGTCGTTCCTCGACGACACCGAGCCGCGCCGCCCACCTCGAAGCCCTCGACGCCTACGAGTAACGCCCCCTCGCCCCACCGCCCAGGATTTTGGCGCCGCAAGCGCCAATTCGCGCGCCTCTGACCTGCACATACGCGAAGGCTCCGACGCCAAAATCCGGGATAGCGGGTTCGGTCAGCGCCCGTTGAGCAGCATGAGGAAGAGGATGACGGGCAGCGCGACGAGGAACCCGATGATCAGCCCGACGATGGCGACGCGGATCCCGAACGGGAGCGGCTTGATCGTGGAATCCGCCCACCGGTAGACCGCGTTGCCCAGGCTGGGGGCGGCACCCGGGTCCGGAAGATCGTCCACGTCGTCCGGCCGCCGGTCCTCGTCCACGAACCCAGCGTACGACCGCGCCCGAGCGTTTCACTCGTTTCGGGGAGTCCAGCGGTCGCTATAGCGACCGAATTACGCCCCGAAACCAGTCACGCGGGTGGGGTCAGGTGGGGTCGTCGAGGTGCCAGTTGGGATCGCGCCGCTCGGCGAAGGCGCGGGGGCCTTCCTCCTGGTCGGGGTGGCCCCACATCGAGACGAGCTCGCCGGCTCCCGCGCGACACGCGTCGGTGAGCCCCATCTCGAGGGCACCCCAGAGCGCCTTCTTCGTGGCGCGCATCGCGGCGGGTGAGTTCCGCGCGATCTTCTCGGCCAACGCCTGCGCCTCGTCGCGCAGCCGCTCGGGTGGGTCCACGACCTGGCTGATCATCCCGAGCTCGTAGGCGCGCGCCGCCGACATGCGCTCGTACTTCCCGACGAACGCCATCCGCATGACGGCCTCGACCGGCATCTTGCGCAACAGTCCGATCGCCTCGATGGCGACGACCTGCCCGACCGAGACGTGCGGGTCGAAGAACTGGGCATCCGATGCGGCGATGACGATGTCCGCGTCGGCGACCCAATGGAACGCGCCCCCCGCGCACAGGCCGTTGACCGCCGTGATCACGGGCTTCCACACCTCCTGGTGCCAGGCCGTGAAGTGCAGGTCGAAGTTGGCCACCGATTCGCGGTAGCGCTCCATGCCCTGACCGTCAGTCGCGATCTCGGTCACGTCGACGCCGGTCTGGAACGCGCGCCCTTCGCCGGTGTGCACGATCACGCGGACGTCGGGGTCGGCGTCGAGCTCCTTCCAGGCCACTGCGAACTCGTCGCGCATCTGGGCCGACATCGCGTTGAGCTGGTCGGGACGGTTGTTGATGAGCCAGCCGACCGGCCCGCGACGCTCCACGATCAGGCAGTCGAACGACGAGTACTTCACTCCGGGTCCTTCCCGTACGGTGACGATGAAAGTGGCAGCCACCGTGCGTCACGGCGTTCGACGAACGCGGCCGGGCCCTCTTCCTGATCCGGGTGGCCCCACATGGCGACGAGCTCACCCGCGCCGGCGCGGCACGCGTCGGTGAGCCCCAGCTCCAGAGCACCCCACAACGCCTTCTTCGTGGCGCGCATCGCGGCGGGGGAGTTCCGCGCGATCTTCTCCGCGAGGGTCATCGCCTCGACGGCGAGCTGTTCGGGTGGGTCGACGACCTGGCTGAGAATACCGATCTCGTACGCGCGTGACGCGGGCATCCGCTCGTGGCGACCGGTCAGTGCCATGCGCATGATCGCTTCCATCGGCGACTTCCGCACGAGGGCGATCGCTTCGTACGCGGTCACTTGGCCGATCGACACGTGGGGATCGAGGAAGGTTGCGTTGCTCGACGCGATCACGATGTCGGCGTCGGCGACGAAGTGCAGCCCGCCACCGGCGCACACGCCGTTGACCGCCGCGATGACCGGCTTCCACACCGAGTTGTGCCAGGCCGTGAGCCTGAGCTCGGCCCGCTTCGTCCGGCGGGACTGCTCGCGCAGAGCCTCCGGGTTCCGGCTCAGCTCGACGACATCGAGACCGGTCTGGAACGCGCGCCCGGACCCGGTGTTCACGATCACCCGGACATCAGGATCGGCATCGAGCTCCTGCCACGCGCGTTCGAGCTCGTCGATCATCGTCGCGTTCATGGCGTTGCCGACCTCTGGACGATTGAACTCGAGCCAACCGACGCCACCCCGCCGCTCGACGATCAGTGTCTCGTACGCGCTCATGCAGCCTGAGCCTGGTTCGTGAGCTGGGCGTGCAGTGCCGCAAGATCGGTGCGCAACAGCTTGCCGACCGGGTTGCGAGGCAGCGCAGTCGACCCGGTGGAACGCGACCGGGACCTTGTACGGCGCGAGATGCTCGCGACACCGCGCGCGCAGGTCGTCGTCGGAGACGTCACGTTCGACAACGACGAACGCCACCGGCACCGCGCCGAGGCGGTCGTCGGGTACGCCGACCACTCCGGCGTCGACAACGCCGGGAACGAGCCGCAGCACCTCGGCCACGTGATCCGGGAAGACCTTGTTCCCGCCGCGGTTGATCACGTCGCCGACGCGCCCCTCGATCCAGACGAAGTCGTCTGCATCAACCCGCGCCAGGTCGCCGGTGTCCACAAAGCCCTCGGCGTCGATGCGGTCCGCGAGCCCGGCGCCGTCGGCGTAGCCCGAGGCCATCGACGGCGGCCGGACGAGCAGGCGGCCGACGCCATCGGGCCCCGCCTCGGCACCGGTGTCGTCGAGCACCTTGATCGCGACGCCGGGGTGGGGGCGCCCGACCGCCCCGACCTTCTCGGGGTGCTCGCGCGCGTCGGCTGCGGTCCACCCGATCACCTCACCGATCTCGGCCTGGCCGTACCCGTTGAGCACGGTGACCCCGAACTTGTCCGCGAAGCGGCGCGCCTGGATCGGAGACAGGGGCGCGGTGATGCTGCGGACGTAGTTGAGCGGCGCCAGATCCTCGACGAGCGGGTCGTCGGCGAGCATCGTCATCGCGGCCGGCGGGAGCACCGTCGAACGGATCTCGAACCGGCGGACCAGGTCGGCGAAGGCGGCCGGCTCGAAGCCGTCCATGACGACGATGGGCGCGCCGGCGCGCAGCCCGAACAAGACGTTGTAGATGCCCGCGTTCAACGAGAGCGAGACTGCGATCAGGTTCGGCGACGGTGGCCGGGACTCGTCGCGTGGCTTCGACCGCAGCGGACCGAGGACACGGTCGAGCAGCTCGAAGTACGCAGCGTGCTGGTGCAGGACCGGCTTCGGCTCTCCGGTGGTCCCAGAGGTCCACATGACGAACGCGGTGTCCGGGGCGTAGGTACGAGCGGGGCCGTCGAGCGGCGTCACGGCCTCGGTGCCGTTCCCGGTGACCAGCACCGCCGCGCCAGTCGACGCGAGTACGTTCGCCACCTCGGGCGGTGGAACCCGTGGATTGACCGGCACGAAGACCGCGTCCGCGAGCCAGACGCCGAACATCGTCGTGATCAGCTGAGGTCCGTCACGCATCTGCACGGCGACCGCTTGACCGGGCTCCACACCTGAGCTTCGCAGGCGAGCCGCGACCGCGTGTGCGGCCGCGCGCGCTTCACCCGCGGTGAGTGTCGCAATCGGGCCGTGGAGCAGTGCGGTGTCGGCCGGAAACGGGTGATCGGTGAGAAGCGACGCAAGCGATGGTGACGTCACGACCGGGGCACCTCGTCCCAGGGTGCATCGACGTAGGGATCGGGCTCACGCGGCAGCCCCAGCACCCGCTCCGCCACGATGTTCTTGTTCACTTCGGTGGTACCACCCTCGATGGTGTTCGCCCGGCTGCGCAACATCGCGTGGCTCTCGAAGGGCATGGTCGCAGCCCACGCGTCGAGGTCGGCAGTCGGGCCGTCCCAGGCGACCGCGTTCGGGCCGAGGAGGTCCGCCGCGAGCCGTTGGAGTCGTTGGTTCAAGCTGCCCTGGTGGACCTTGCCGATCGAACCCGCGGGGCCGGGCGTTCCGCCCGCGCGCACCGACGCGCGCACGCGTTGGTTCGTCCACGCGCGTATCCGCTCCTCGCTGTAGAGCTGCATGAGCTGTTGGCGGACGTGGGGATCCGCGCTGCGACCGAGCTCGACCGCCCGCTGGATGACGCGATCGATCCCCGAGCCGCCGATCCGGTCCACGCCGCCCGACCCCGACCCGGAGACCATCTGACGTTCGCCGGCCAGCGTCGACCCGGCGACGCGCCACCCGTCGCCGGTCGCGCCGATCCGGTACGCGTCGGGGATCCGCACGTCGTCGAGGAACACCTCGTTGAAGTCCACCTCGCCACCGATGTGCCGCAGCGGCCGCACCGAAACCCCCGGCGCGCGGAGATCGACGATGAAGTAGGTGAGACCGCGCCGCTTCGGGACGCCCGGATCCGTTCGCGCGAGGCAGATCGCGAAATCCGAGATGTGCGCCCATGTCGTCCAGACCTTCTGGCCGTTGAGCACCCACTCCTCGCCGTCGAGCACCGCTCGGGTGGCCAACGACGCGAGGTCCGATCCGGCGCCCGGCTCGCTCAGCAGCTGGCACCACTTCTCCTCGTTGCGCACCAGCGGGGGAAGGAATCGCAGACGCTGCTCCTCCCGGCCGTGCGCGAACAACGCCGGGGCCGCGCTGTTGAGCCCGAGCGGGTTCAACCGGCCGAGGTTGTACGGCGCCAGCACCGCCTCCGCGACGCGCGCCTGGTCGGGGCTGAGGTCGAGCCCGCCGTACTCCACCGGCCATGTCGCGACCGCGAGACCGCTGTCGGCGAGGCTGGGGTACCACGCTTCGTACGCCGCCCGGCTCCGCACCGTCCGGATCGCCGAGCGCCCGCCCCGATCGGCCGCCTCACGCCAGGGGGCCGGCACGTTGCGCTCGACCCACTCCTCGACCACGGCGCGGACCTCGTCCTCCGACGACGTCCGTCCGAGCGGCAGGCGGAGGTCCGGATCCATCGGGCGGTACCGTACGCGAATGGTCGAGGGAACCGCCGAAGGGATCACCGACGACGGCGTCGAACGCTTGCGCGCCCGCGTCGGGATCGCGCGCCCGCACACCCAGCCCCCGCACTACCGGTTCCCGAACGAGGACACGTTCCGCAACGTGGCGGAGGCCTACGGCGACGACAACCCGCTCTGGGGCGACCCGGACTATGCCCGGACGACGTGCTGGAACGGACCGATCGCGTCACCGCATCTGGTCGGCGGCGACACGCTGATCGGCGAGGACGAGGTCACCGAGCTCCCCGACGAGACCGCCGCGCTGCTTCGGGGCGATCCGATCCGGGGCGCGCATGCCTTCTACGCCGGCAGCTCGCGCGAGTGGTGGGCGCCGCTGCGCCCAGGTCGGCGGATGGTGCGGCGCAACGCGCTGGTCGGGGTGCACGACAAGCACAGCGATTTCGCCGAGCGGGCCATCCACGAGTGGACGGCCGAGGTCTTCGCATCGCGCGACCCCGACGAGGTGCTCGCGGCGCAGTACCGCCTCATGATCCGGACCGATCGCAAGAAGGCGGAGCAGCGGGGCAAGAACGACGCGATCGTCATCGAGCCGTACACCGACGAGGAGATCGCCGGAATCGACGCGGTCTCGGCCGCGGAACCGTCGAACCGGCGGGGTGGAAGGCCGCGATGGTGGGAGGACGTCGAAGAAGGTGACGCGGTAGGTCCGATCGTCAAGGGACCGCTGCGCGTCACCGACATGGTCTGCTGGCACGTCGGCATGGGCATGGGTCTGTACGGCGTGAAGGCACTCCGGCTCGGCTACGACCAGCGCCAACGCGTGCCCCGCTTCTTCCGGCCCGACGACCTCAACGTTCCCGACGTCCAACAGCGCGTCCACTGGGATCCGGAGTGGGCGCGGCGCGCCGGCAATCCCGCGAGCTACGACTACGGCCGCATGCGCGAGACGTGGCTGATCCACCTCTGCACCGACTGGATGGGCGACGACGGGTGGCTCTGGAAGCTGGACTGCCAGTTCCGGAAGTTCAACTACGTCGGCGACACGCACTGGATGCGCGGGCGGGTCGTGCGCAAGCTGCTGGCCGACGGCGACCGGCCCGCGGTCGAGCTCGAGGTCTGGGGCGAGAACCAGCGGGGTGAGACCACGACGCCCGGGCACGCGACGATCCTGCTGCCGAGCCGCGACCGCGGCTCGGTCCGCCTGCCCGACGCGCCGGGCGGCGCGACCACCTGCACCGATGCGCTGGCTGCGCTCGTCGAGCGGTTCGAACGGATGGAGAACCCATGAAGCCCTACCCGACGCCGCCGCACGGCCTGGTGGTCGAGGAAGACGGCGCGGTGCTGCGACTCCGGCTCGACCGGCCCGACCGGCGCAACGCGGTGACCGATGACATCGTCCTCGCGCTCATCGAGACGATCGAGGCGGCGGGAAGTGACGAGCGGGTGCGGGTCATCGCCCTGTCCGGGACGGGTGAGCACTTCTGCTCCGGGTTCGATCTCGGCACTCGCGGCCAGGACGAGTCGAAGCCGCGAGCGGGTGCGACGCAACGGCAGATGCGCGGGCACGTCAACCGGCTGATCCCGACGATGCTCGAGACGCAGACGCCGATCGTCACGGCCGCGACCGGTTACGTCATCGGGCTCGGCCTCAACCTCGTGCTCGCGTCGGATTTTGCCGTCGTGGCCGAGGACGCGCGCCTTGCGAGCGCCCTTCACCGGGATGGGCTTCACCCCCGACTCGGGTGCGTCGTGGCTCATCCCCCGGCTGGTGGGTGTGGCCCGGGCCAAGGAGATGCTGATGCTCAGCCGCGAGATCACCGGGCTCGAGGCCGTCGGGTGGGGGCTCGTCCACCGGGCGGCGCCCGAGAAGTCGGTCGCGGTGACCGCCGAGTCGCTCGTGACCGAGCTCGCGGGTGCGGCAACGGTCGCGGTCGGGCTCACCAAGCTGCTGGTGCAGCGGAGCCTGACGGTGGACCTGGAGCGGCACCTCGCCGACGAAGCGTTCGCCATCGAGCTCTCGAGCCGGTCCGCGGACTTCCAGGAATTCGCCCGGGCACGCCGGGACCGCCGTGAGCCAGACTTCGAGGGCCGTTGAATGGGAGCAGGCATGGTTGACCCCGATCTTCCGCTGACGATTCCGGGCGTGCTGGCGCGCGCGGTTCGAGCGGTTCGGCGATCGCGAGGCGCTCGTCGACGAGCGGGCCCGCATGACGTACGCCGAGCTGGCCGAGGCCACATCGCGCGGCGCACGGGCGCTGATCGCCTCGGGGATACAGCCCGGAGACCGGGTGTCGATCTGGGGCCCGAACACGACCGAGTGGGCGATCGCGGCGCTCGCCATCTACCGCTGCGGCGCGGTTCTGGTTCCGCTCAACACGCGGTTCAAAGCCGCGGAGGCCGCGTACATCCTCGGTCGGGCCGACGTGAAGCTGCTCTTCACCGTCACGGACTTCCTTGCGACGAACTACGTCGAGCTGTTGAGGTCGGTGGAGCGTCCGTCCTCGCTCCAGGAGATCGTGGTCCTGCGCGGCGCGCCGGCAGCCGGCGCGCTCACGTGGGACGAGTTCAACGCACGGGCCGAGCAGGCGACCGCGGCGGAAGTGGAAGCCCGCGAAGCGGCGCTCGAGCCCGACGACCTCTCGGATGTGCTCTTCACGTCCGGGACGACGGGGAAGCCGAAGGGGGCGATGCTCACCCACTCGGCGAGCATCCGGGCGTACCACGCGTGGTCGGACGTCGTGGGCCTGCGCGAGGGCGACCGCTACCTGATCGTCAACCCCTTCTTCCATTCGTTCGGCCTCAAGGCCGGCATCCTCGCCAGCATCCTCACCGGTGCGACGATCGTTCCGCACGCAGTGTTCGACGTGGACACCGTGATGCAGCGCGTGGCGGAAGAGAAGATCTCGATGCTCCCCGGACCTCCCACGGTGTATCAGTCGATCCTGGACCACCCGCGGGTCGGTGAGTTCGACATGTCGTCGCTGCGCCTTTCCGTCACCGGTGCTGCGGCGGTGCCCGTCGAGATGATCAACCGGATGCGCGCCGAGCTCGGCTTCGAGACCATCGTCACCGGGTACGGGCTGACCGAGTGCACCGGGATCGCGACCATGTGCCGCCACGACGACGATCCGGTGATCATCTCCACCACCTGCGGCCGCGCGATTCCCGGCACCGAGGTGCGGGTCGTCGACGACAAGGGCGAGCCGCTGGCGCCGGGTGAGCCGGGCGAGGTGGTCATCCGTGGGTACAACGTCATGCGCGGGTTCATCCACGACGCGGACGCCAGCGCCGAGGCGATCGACCCCGGTGGTTGGCTCCACACCGGTGACATCGGCGTGATGGATGCGCAGGGCAACCTGCGCATCACCGACCGGATGAAGGACATGTTCATCGTCGGCGGGTTCAACGCCTACCCGGCCGAGATCGAAGGCATGATGCTCGAGCACGAGGGGATCTCCCAGGTGGCGGTCGTCGGGGTGCCGGACGAGCGCATGGGCGAGGTCGGCATGGCGTTCATCGTTCCGCGGCCGGGGGCCGAGATCGTCGAATCCGACGTGATCAGTTGGTGCCGCGAGCGGATGGCGAACTACAAGTGCCCGCGCCGCGTCGAGGTCGTCGACGCGCTGCCGCTCAACGCGAGCGGCAAGGTGCTCAAGTTCGAGCTGCGCGAACGGGCCGCCGAGGGCTGAACTCCACCGTCGCGCCGGTGCTGATCTTTGCCAGTCCGATCTCCGGAGCTTCGCGTGCGGGCGCCGCGTCCGGATCGATCACGGCTTCGTAGGCGAACCGCTCGCCGGGTCGCACGGTGGTCGGCACGACGTGGGCCCGCGGGTTGACGGCCTGGACGATCGCGTGCAGGGCCCGGTCGCTCACGCCGCCGAGCTGCGAGAACCAGTGGTAGTCGTCGGTCTCGGCGAAGACGGGGGAGTCCAGGATCGCGAAGCGCACGCGGTCGTCGACGACCTCAACCGCGATGTCTACGTAGGTGCGGGGGTAGAAGACGGGGTGGAGCTGCAGCACCTTGGCGATCGCGTCCGGCCCGTCACCCCCGATGTTCATCGCGGTCCGGAGCCGCTGCGCGGTCAGCCCCGCGAGCCCGGTGAACACCATGGGGTTGATGCGCTGCGCTTCCGCTTCGCCGAAGCGTTGGGCCACGGTGAGCAGGAAGGAACGGAACAGCAGGTGGCTCTGCACCGCAAATTCCTGGAGCGCGACGACGAGCGCGCGATGGGAGAGGTCCTCGAGCTGGAAATCCGGGTCGAAGTCGCGGTTGTAGTCGTCCCAGCCGCCGGGCTCCGCGTCCGTGTCGGGGACCTGCACCGTGATCCCGGCGATGCGCGAAGCCTCGACGAGCGCCCGGTTGGGGTGCGGGAACACGGGATCGAACGACTCGTCGATCTCGACGGTCCAGCGGCAGTGCGGGACCTGATCAGCCGGGACGCGGCGGCGGCCGGTGGACGGGCCGGACCTGCGCTCGGGGATTTGTCGCGCCGGCGGTGGCGTCGAAGGTCGGGTCCTCGATCGTGTGGCACATGCCCCGGACGTAGTCCTCACCCATGGGCTCGACGTCCATCAGCGCGCCGCAGTGCGCGAGCCAGAACTCCCCGTGGTTCTCGTCGAGCACCTGGCACCGGAAGTCCATGAACTGGTGGGGCGCGCCGATGTCGAGCTGGAGGTTCTTCATGATCGTCGGGACGTTGCCGTCCGCGAAGTCGAACGCTCGCTGGGACCGGATCGAATAGACCGGGCTCGCGCCCATCCACTCGACGATCGCGACGTCTTCCATCGCTTCGCGGGGTCGCCCCTCGTGGACGAGGGGCATGCCCACCCGGTCCTGGAGGTGACCGTGGAGCAACCATTCGCGGCCGAGCACCGAGAGGGCACGACGCGAGAGGAGGGTCAGATCGAACTCGTCGTTGAATGGGCCGGAGTAGTCGTCCACGCAGTGACGCTAACTGGGACGGGGACAGGGCCTGCCACCTGGGGGGCTGGCGCGGCCCTGTCCCTCCCGTCCCACCGGATCGGTGCCCAACCGCCTGACCTCGGGGGTACCCGACGCCGGCGCCCTGCCCGATGCCGGACCCTCGACGCTGCGCTGGGAGAGGTTGGCGTACCTCCACATCGTCGAGGGCGCCGTCAACGCTAAGTGGGCACAGGCATTAATGCAAGGAGTGCATTCGTCCGGGATGGCACCATCCGGCCCGTTGGGAATGGGAAGGTGGGTGCCATGGCGGCACCAAATGGGAAGGCACGGCTCTACGAGGCGGCCCTCGACCTGATGGGCCGCAACGGGATCGCCGCGACGTCGACCCGGGAGATCCTGGACGTCGCCGGCATCAGGAACCCGTCCGCGATCTCGTACCACTTCGGATCAAAGGCCGCGCTCGTCGAAGCGTTGGCGTCCGAGATCGCCGGGGGGCAGTACCCGATCCTCGGCCGCCAGACGAAGCTCGCGTCCGGGACGACGTGCCCGACGCCCGAGGAATGGGTCCGACCGGTGATCGACGCCTCGATCGAGCTGGTGTCCATCGAGCGGGGTTGCCTGCTCGCGGCGTGTGGTGGGAGTTCGACGGGTACCTCAGTCCGCAATCGCTCGAGGGCTTCTTGAGCGGCACCAGCGAAGTCGCGACCAACTGGCGCGCCGCCATTGCCAAGGCCTTCCCGCATCTCCCGCCGCAGATAGGACTGGCCCGAAACGTCACCGTCTTGCGCACCGTCGGCTGGATGCT
This sequence comes from uncultured Acidimicrobiia bacterium, assembly GCA_963770095.1. GTDB lineage: Bacteria > Actinomycetota > Acidimicrobiia > IMCC26256 > JAENVU01 > Chersky-806. Next base: position 819,610 of record CAVYOO010000001.1, on the reverse strand, counting down.
CGCGCGCATGGCCGCGATCAACCTCGCGTTCGGACCCCTTCCGGATGCGCTCGGGGAAGCACTTCCGGCTCTGGCTCGAAGAGATCGCGGTGACGCTGCTGAGCGCGCCGACCCGCCTGATCGACGAAGACGTGCGCGGGCCGTCCGGGCCCTGAGGCTCAACGAGGGTTGACGACCCAGTCCTCGGTGTCGCTGGTGAAGGAATCGACGAGGCGGGTCTGGGGCACGTGCGCGACGCGACCCGTGCTGCGGATCTCGTCGACGGCCGCGACCGGGTTGCGGTCACCGAAGAGGCGCGCGTCCTCGAGGGAGACCTCGGCCCAACCGGTTGGGTCGACGACCCAGTAGGACGCCTCGAGTGCGATCCCGTTGGGGTCGTTGAAGTAGATCGAGCGGATGAACCCGTGGTCGACGACGTCGGTGACCTCGCAACCCGCCGCCTTCAGCCGGGCGCGCATGTCGAGGAGCGCCTCCTCGTCCACGAGCGCGAACGACAGGTGGTCGAACTGCGTGGCCCGTTCGCTCGGAACGCCGGCCGGCTTGGCGAAGTGCTCGAGCGGGAGGTTGGCGTACTCGAAGAACGCGAGGGTGTTCCCGACCCCGATCTCGAAGAAGTAGTGCCGGAAGTCCGGGGTACCGACGGTCGCCACGAGCCGCGCGCCGAGCACGCCGACGTAGAACCGCACTGTCGCGTCCATGTCCGAGCACACGAGCGCAAGGTGGTTGATGCCGCGCCAGCGAGGGTTCGCTTGCTGCTCGTCGGTCATCGGAGCTCTCCTCCCTCTCCGAAGATCTCCCTCGGCTGTCCGCAAACAGAATCGTTGTCCGGGCGGCCGAGGGCGGTCGTTCGGGTTGCCATCTCTGTCGGCAAGGGTACGACACTCAGTCGGTGCTTCCGGCCTCGACCGCCTGCCAGAGCGGCGTCGCCATCGACGTGCGCATCTCCTCGGCGAGGTGACCGAGCAGACCCGCGGTGCGGGCCAGGAGCGCGAACCCGCGGATGATGCGCCAGTCGAATCCCAGGTCGGCGAGTGCGGCACCGGCGACTCCGGCACCGTTGATCGGGAGTCGGCGCCCGCTTTGCTCGGCCGAGACCTCGGCGACGATGCGGAGCAGGCGGAGGTGGGGCCCGAGGAGGTCGAGCTCGGTGGCGAGCTGGTACATCCGCGGAACGCGGGGATCGGTCTGCTTGTGCACCGGGTGACCCAGCCCGGGTGTGCGCCGCCCCTCGTCCCGCAACGCCGCGAGCGCGCCGGCTGCCGCGGCGCGAAGCGACTCGTCGTCCGAGTCGGACGGCAGGTCGGCCCGCGTCTCGTGCAGGAACCGCGCGGCGTCCTCCGCCACGCCGAGGAAGACGCTGCCGCCGCCGAGCAGGCCCGCGGCGACGGCGCCCTGCAGCGCCTCGGGCGCGCCCAGGTAGGTGAGGCGCGCCGCGAGCACGGTCGGGGTGATGCCGTGGTCGGCGAGCGACACGAGCACCGCGTTGAACAGGGCCGACTCGCGCTCGTCGGGCAGTCGGCCGGCGACCATCCGGAACGCGAGGTCCGGGAACGAGATCGTGCCCATGATCTCGTCGGCGAGATCGAGCCCGCACACGGTGATCGTCGTCGGGGTCGTCGAGCCCATGTCGGTGTGCATCCACGCGTTGTCCGGTTGGTTCATGCTCATGGTCTCCTTCAGGGCGTGGGCTCGTAGTCGTGCTCGGCCGCGTTGCGTTCGACGTCGAGCCGATGCTTCGCGACGCGACCGGTCGGGGTGCGCGGGAGCTCGTCGACGGTCTCGACGAATCGGGGGAGCTTGAACCGGGTGAGGCGGGTCGCCAGCGCGGTGCGCAGCGCGTCGAAGTCGAGGTCGGTGCCAGGTCCGACGATGACGAACGCCTTGACGTCGTCTTCGCCGAGGTCCGACGGCACCGCGATGACCGCGGCCTCGAGGATGTCGGGATGCTCGACGAGTGCTTCCTCGACTTCGCTCGGCGCGAGGTTCTCGCCGCGACGGCGGATCACTTCCTTCTTGCGCGAGATGAACGTGAACGTCTCGTCCTCGTTTCGGCGTACGAGGTCGCCGGTCCGCAGCCAGCCGTCGACGATCACCGCGGCGGTCTCGTCCGGCATGCCGTAGTAGCCGAGCATGATCGCGGGGTTGCGGAGCTCGAGCTCGCCGATGTCGCCGTACGGAACCTCGCCGTCGTCACCGATCACGCGTGCGTCGTTGATGTGGCCCAGCGTGGGGTGTTGCCGCGCGGGGCCGAGGGTCTCGTACGGCCGCTCGCCGCGAGGCCAGAACGTCCCGTACGTGCTCTCCGAGAGCGCGTACCCGCAGACCACCTCGATGCCGAAGCGCCGTTCGATCTCGAGTTGCCGCTCCCGCGGCGGCGTGGGTCCCGTGTAGCAGACGCGGAGCGGGTTGTCGGCGTCGTCGGGGCGCTCGGGTTGGCGCATGAGCATCTCGAGCATCGCGCCGATCATGTTGAATTCGGTCGCCTGGTGCCGGCGCGCCTCGTCGAGGAACCGGCTCGGCGAGAAGCGTTCGAGCAGGACGACGCTCGCGCCGGCGGCCATGGAACCCAGCAACGAGTACGCGGGCGCGTTGATGTGGAAGATCGGCAACGCGGTGATGAGGCGGTCATCGGCGGTGATGCCGACCCACGACGGGAAGCCCTCGGCCGCGAGCGTGTAGCCCTGGTGGGTCTGGGTGACGAGCTTCGATCGCCCCGTGGTGCCCGAGGTCGGGATGAGCACCACCGGGTCGCGGGGATCGATGGCTACGTCTGGTGTTGCGCCCGTCCCACGGAAGAGCAGCTCGTGAACGTCGACGATCGGGGCTGAGGCCGTCGATCGAGCGAGGGCATCGTCCATCGTGAGGTCGAGGTTCCGGTCGCAGACGACGAGCTTCGGATGGACCTGGTCGCAGAAGCCGACGAGCTCGTCGACGGTGCTGCTCGGGTTCACAGGCAGCATGACCCCGCCCAGCTTCGCGATGCCGAGCCAGGTGAAGACCTGCGCCGGGAAGTTCCGTCCGACGACCAGGACGATGTCGCCTTTCCCGACGCCGTTGCTCGCGAGCCCGAACGCGGCCCCCGCGACCAGCTGCTCGGCTTCGGCGAAGGAGAACTCCTGGTCGCCGCTGATCAACCAGGGACGATCGGGCCCGGCCGCAACCGCGTCGGCCAGCAGGTCCGGGATGGTGCGCATCAGTCGATGTCGATCGCCGCGATCGATGCGGCGACGGCGTCTGCGTCTCCGGTCACTTCGACGGCGTCGAGCGGCAGCCGGCCCCACGTCACGAGCAGGAGGTCACTCGCCGGACCGCGCAGCGTGCCCGCGACGGGGAGCGCGAGGTCGGAGGTCATCGTGATCTCGAGCGGGGTATCGGTCGCGACGAGGGTGAACGCGAACTGCATACGCTTCGCCGCGTCCGGCAGGAGCTGGTTGTCGAGCTCGAGCGCGTCGGCGGCGCCGTCGGCGGCGATCGGATCGGGGGTCCCGACGGCATGCTGTGCGTCCCAGCGGTGGAGGGCTGCCTCCTGGACCTGGAAGTGCTGCACGAACCCGGCGTTTTCGTCCGGTCCCCAGGTCCAGCAGCGCTTCGTCGGGCTGGCCGCGCCGAGGATGTCGGCGAACCGGTTCGCGTTGGCGCGGAACTCGGCGACGAGTTCGGCATCCGGAGGCATCGGTGCCGTCGACCACTCGGGCTCCATCAGCCCTTCGCCGACGATGCGGCCCCACGAGCGGTGCACCTGGAGGATGTGGCGCACGAGGTCCGCCATCGACCAGTCCGGACAGCTCGGGATCCGGGCGCGCAGGTCCTGATCGGCCGCGTCAGCCAGTGCAGCGGAGTCGAGCGTGATGAGCTCGACCCGGCGAGCGAGATCCACCTCCGTGATCTACCACGTCCGCTCAGGGATCGAACGACCGGGTCAGGGTCTCGCCCGCCCGCCGCACGGCATTGGGGTCGTGACCGTCGTTCATCATGTTCACGACGATGCCGTCGAGGCCGGTGTCGAGGAGGTCGTGCACCTGGCAGATAACCTCGTCGGGGTCGCCGAAGAAGCGGCGGGGAGGACCGCATGACGCGCCGTGGCGCCGTTGACGATCTCGCTCGGGTCGACGATGCCGCGGGACCGGAGCAGGGCCGCGAGCCCCTTGATGGGATGCAGTCGCGGCTTCCGTGGCTCGGTGAGCCATGAGCGACGCAGGGGGCTGCGCGCTGGGCGAGCTCGTGTACCTGTACATAGCGACGGACGACGTCGATCGCGATCGGGCGTTCTACCTCGAGGCGCTCGGCGCGGAACCGGTGTGGCGGTTCCGCGCGTTCGACACGGATGTCGCCGCGGTGCGGCTGGGACCGGGACCGCTGGTCCTGCTGGCGGATCACCGGACCGCGCCGAGCTGCCTGCCGATCTGGTCGGTCCGCGACCTGGACGCGGCGATCGACCGGCTGCAATCGTCCGGGTTCGAGACGCACGGCGTGACCGCGGGGACCCCCGACGGTCCGGTCCACGTGCTGCGCGACCCGAGTGGGAACGAGATCGGGTTGCTCCGACAGGACCGGCCGAACGCGTTGGCCGCGGCCTACGCCGACCCCGACCACGAGAACGCGGTGCGTTAGCCGCGGTCCGGACCTGGTTCGCACCGGCTGAAGCCGGGCCTTCGGGATCTGCGGCCGATCAGGCGAAGGATTCGTGGATCACCGTCATGCCGGTGATCGCGGTGCCCCAGTAGTCGTAGGTTCCCTGCTCCAAGAGCTCCCGGCCGGCGTCGGCGAGGGCGCCGGCGGCGACGTTGCTGAAGCCGCTTCCGACCGAGATTCGTTTCACGCCCATTGCCGCGAGCTCGGCCACCGCCGCGGTGCCGGGGAGCGCGAGGACGTTCACCGGCAGGTCGACCGCGTCGAGCAGTCGGCGGATGTCCTCGGTGCCGTTCAGGCCGGGCGCGTAGAGGACGTCGGCTCCCGCGGCCTGGAAGGAAAGGAGGCGGGCGACGGTGTCGTCGAAGTCGTTGCGACCGTGGAGGTAGTTCTCGCACCGCGCGGTCAGCACGAAGTTGACCGGGCCGCGGTGCGCGGCTTCGACCGCGGCCGCGACGCGCTCCGCCGCGAGCCCGGCGTCGTAGATCGGGTCGTCCGCGTTGCCGGTGAAGTCCTCGCACGAGCCACCAACCAGGCCGGTCTCGATCGCCAGGCCGATCATCTCGGCGACGCCGGCGGGATCGTCGGCGAAGCAGTTCTCCATGTCCGCGCTGACCGGGAGCTCCGTCGCGGCGACGATCACGCGCGCGTGCTCCAGGAGCTCGTCGCGCGTCACGCCGCCGTCGAGCCGGCCCAGGGTGCCCGCGAAGCCGGCGCTCGTCGTGGCCAGCGCCTGGAAGCCGATCGACGCCAGGATCTTCGCCGAACCCGCATCCCACGGGTTCGGCAGCAGCAGCGGTGCGTCGGCGTGGTGCAGGGCGAGGAACGCCTCGGCCTTCTCGGCCTGCGTCGTCATGGGATCAGCACCACGCGGCCGACGGCCTGACGGCTCTCGATGTAGGCGTGGGCCTCGGCCGCGTCCGCCAAGGGATACGTGCGGTCCACCACGACCTCGAGTCGCTCGGCGCCGACGTCGTCGACGAGGCCCTGCACCATCCGCTGCGCTCGCTCGGTCCCGATCTCGGCCCCGAGGAACACGCCCGTCAACGACTGGTTCGACATCCCGAGCACCGACACGTCGAAGGGCTGCGGGTCGCGACCCGCGCTGCCAACGGTGATCGCCCGGCCGCGATAGCGCAGGCTCGCGACGCTGCCCTGCAGCACCCGTCCGCCCACCGAGTCCACGACGAGATCGACGCCCTGTCCGTTGGTCAGCTCGCGGACGGCCGCGACCCAATCGGGATTCGAGTAGTTGATGCCGTGGTCGAGGCCGAGCCGTTCGAGCGGCGCGAGCCGTTCCTCGCTCGACGCAGTCGCGAGCACGGTGGCACCCGCGCGCTTCGCGAGCTGGATCGCCGCGATGCCGACACCACCGGCGCCGGCCTGGATGAGCACGGTCTCGCCGGCGACGAGGTGACCGAACTCGAAGAGGCAGTCGTGGGCGGTACCGAACGCGACGGGACGCACGCGGCCTTGATGATGTCGGCGCTGTCCGCGATCGGCCAGGTCACGACGGCGGGGGTGACGAAGCGCTCGGCGTGCGAGCCCCACAACCCGGACGCGACGACGCGCTGGCCGACGTGGCGGTCCTCGACGCCCTCACCGACCTCGCGGATCGTGCCGGCGCACTGGTAGCCGACGACGTGGGGAGTGGTGGCCATCTCGCCGCCCGCCCGGTTGAGCGTGTCACCGCCCTCGATGCTGATGGCCTCGACCTCGATGAGCACCCCGCCGGGGTACACCTCGGGATCGGCGACATCCTCGTACCGGAAGACCTCGGGTCCGCCGGTCTCGTAATAGACAGCTGCCTTCACGCCTGCTCCTCGTTCGCGCCTGGGATCGCCGAGTCTCCACCCGGGCGCGGGAGACGTCCAAGCCGGTTTTCCGGGCTGCGAATCACATCCGTGTAGTTGTCCCAGGGCGCGGCCATGCTGGTGCCGGCACCTTCCGCCGCACCGGAGCCGTCCGGTGCTCCCACTTCCCCGACAACGAGGAGCTCTCGAATGGTCGCCGCTTCTCCGCTGCACTCCCAGGACCTCGAAGACGTTGAGCTGCGCAGCGGTTCGCTCGTGGTGCACGAACTGGTCGAAACCGATCCCGAAGTCCGGCGCGTCGTGCGGGACGCCATGGGGATGGACGTCGACGCCGCGGACGCCACGCGTCAGTGCCTCCGCGTCGGGGCGCGCGCCGTGCTGGCTGCGCACGTCAGCGTCGAGACCCACATCGTGGAGAAGCGGTTCGACGCGATGACCGACCGGTTCGACGAGCAGGTCGAGGCCGCGGTGACCCGCATCTCGGACGTCGCGGAGTCGTTGCTGGACGAGCAGGACGGCGCGCTGCCCCAGGCGCTGGCCGCGCATCGCTGCGAGCTTGACCAGCTGCTCGGTGACACCTTCGACCCGGACTCGAAGCGCAGCGTCATCTCGTTGTTCGAGACCGTGCTCGTCGACGCGCATCAGCAGCAGGCGTACGCGATGCAGCAGCTGATCGCGACCGACGGGGAGGACAGCCCGCTGGCTCGGCTCAAGCGCGAGCTCGTGCGCGACCTCTACGAGCGTGTGGTCGAGGTGCGTCGCGACGTCGCCGAGCTCTCCGAGAAGATCGCGGTGACCGAAGCGGTCGCGCCCGTGCTCGAGCTCACGACCGGCAAGGGGTTCAAGTTCGAGGACGTGCTCGACGCGTGCGTGAGCCGGATCGCGGCGCAGCACGGTGACGTCGCGGAGCACGTCGGAACTGAGACCGGGCTCGCCGGGACGCAGAAGGGCGACGAGATCGTCACCCTGAACCCCGACGACTCGAACGGCTACGAGGCCCGGTTCGCGCTCGAGGCGAAGTCCCGCAAGCTGACGATGCGCAACACCTTGAAGGAGCTCGACGACGCGCTCGAGAACCGTGACGCGCTCGCCGCGATCGCGGTGTTCACCACCCAGGAGCAGGCGCCGACGTCGGTGCCGTTCCACTACGCCGGGAACAAGGCGATCGTGGTGCTCGACAAGGAGGGCACCGACGACGCGGCGCTCCGGCTCGCCTACATGTGGGCCCGGTGGGTCGTCCGCCGCGATCTCTGTGTGGCGCCGGCCGACGAGCTCGACGTCGAGCGGGTCGGGAACCTGATCGACGACGCGTCCCGCGCGATCGAGCGGTGTACGACGATCCGGAAGTACCACACCCAGGCCCGCAAGGGCATCGAGCACGCCGGGGTGGAGCTCGACGCACTCGTCGAGGAAGTCCGCGGGTCGCTTGACGCCATCGGCGAGGAGCTGGCTGCACCCGAAGTCGAATAGGCGTCTCCCGGGCGTACCCTGGAGGGCATGGACGACGAGTTCGCCGAGTCGGACGAACTGATCGACGAGGCGCTGGCGGCCGGTGACGGAGATGGCGACGAGCAGGCACCGCCGCGACCGGTCGACAAGTTCCGGCGCACGACCGCGGGCAGCGTCGTAGCCGCGGGACTGCTCGGGCTGCGGGACGCGCTCGAGGGACGTCCCGAGAAGGAGGAGACCGCGGTCGTGGTCGACGCGCCCGTGCCGACGGCCAAGGGTCCGGTCGAGGTGACGTTGGACTTCGAACACCCCGAGCGCTCCAGGGTCGTCATCCGTCGCGCCCCGGACGAGGACCCGGAAACCTCTACCGACCCATCCACCTGACCGCCGCGACCCACCCCACACCACCCCACCCCGCCGGTTTCGGTGGCGTTTGAACACGCCAGAGCGTGTTCGAACGACACCGAAAGGAGGGGGAGGGGGGTCAGGTCTCGCGGTGGACGTCGTCGGGGGCTTTGTCGTCGCGGAGGCCGAGGAACGCGGGGTGGCGGATGCGGCCGACCGAGGTCCATTCGGTGAAGCGGACCTCCGCGACGAGCTGGGGCTCCACGAAGTGGATCCCGTTTCCGACGGCGCGGCGCTCGAGCGGGTCGGCGAACGGGGACGTGTCCCGGGCCAGAGGCCCGAGCGCCCGCTGGATGTCGTCGAGCGTGTCGGCGCTGAACCCGGTGCCGACCCGGCCGGCGTACCGGAGCGCGCCTTCACCGTCGTAGTAGCCGACGAGCAACGCACCGAACGTCGAGGCCCGCGCCCCGCTTCCGGTTGCCCACCCACCGACGACGAACTCCTGGCGGATGTGGTTCTTGACCTTCAGCCAGGCCGAGGACCGGCGGCCCGGTTCATAGATGCTGTCGACCCGCTTGGCGACGACGCCCTCGAGTGAGAACTCCTGGCTGATCGCGAGTGTGGCGGCGCCGTCGCCGAGCTCGTGGGACGGAACCCGCCACGACTCACCGTCGGAAACGAGCCCCGTGAGCAGGCGCCGGCGATCGGAGTAGGGGAGTGCAGTGGTCAGGTGGCCGTCCATCCAGAGCAGGTCGAACACCACGTACACGACCGGCACCTCTGCCGCGAGCCGCAGGATGTCGTGCGCCCCGGTCACGTGCATGCGGCGTTGCAGCCGCTCGAAGCTCGGGCGGCCCTCGTCGTCGAACGTGACGATCTCGCCGTCGAGGAACGCGGCATGGCCGTCGAGCGCATCGGCCAGCGGCTGGAGCTCGGGGTAGCGCGGGGTCACTTCGTTGCCGTTGCGGGTCCAGAGCCGGAGCGCGCCGCTCTCCACGAGGCCGAGCGCACGGATGCCGTCCCACTTCAGCTCCCACGCCCAACCCGGCCCGACCGGTGGAGCCGGGGCGAGGGTCGCGAGCATCGGCCACGCGTCGATCGGCGCGGGGACTCGTTCAGCCGGTGCAGGGCACACACCGGGACGGTACCGGCATCATGGGTCATGCGCGGCGTCGATGTCGTGGACGGAGGAGAAGCCGAGCTGCTCGGTGTTGGCGTTGGACGCGCACCCGTCGGGCAGGACCGCCAGCAAGTGCGCGACGTGATCGCCGCAGTCGAATCGCTGCTGGATCCGACCCGCGAACCAGTCGACGCCGGCGAGCACCGGGACCCGACCCGGACCGGCCTGCCACTCGACGTCCGCGAATTTGTCGACGGAATCGCCGGTCTCCTCGCCGAAGTGGCGGGCGAGGTCCTTGTCGTCGTCCGACAGGACGTGCACGACGAGGATGTCCGCTCGCTTGGCCGTCTCGTAGGTGTGGTTCTGCTTCGAGAGGCACACGAGGAAGTGCGCGGGGTCGATGCTGCACTGGGTCGCGAAGCCGACGAGGCACCCCGAGCTCTGGCCCGCGGCGTTGCGCGTCGTGACCACGAGCATCGGGTAGTCGACGGACCCCATGAGCGTCTCGAACTCGGTCATGGCAACCGTCGTACCCAGATCGCCCGGCCGTGACCCGTCGAAAGTGGTGCACGCGCCGACGGCGCTCTGTGAAGATGAGCCGATGAGCGACGGACCGGCGACGGAGACCTATTCGCACGGACACCACGAGTCGGTGCTGCGCAGCCACGAGTGGCGCACGGCCGAGAATTTCGGCCGGCTACCTCCTGGATCGGCTCGAGCCGGGCATGGACCTGCTCGACGTGGGCTGCGGCCCGGGCACGATCACGATCGATCTCGCCCGGCGCGTCGCCCCGGGCTCGGTCCTCGGCATCGACCGGGCCGACGACGTGATCGCCCAGGCGAACCAGAACCTGATCCGGGCGAGCGAGCGCGGGCAAGCGGAGGACGGTGGGGTCGGGACGGTGCGGTTCGCAACCGGGGACGTGTACGCGCTGGATGTGCCCGATGCGTCGTTCGACGTCGTGCACGCGCATCAGGTGCTGCAACACCTGCGCGACCCGGTCGCCGCGTTGCGCGAGCTCCGGCGCGTGTTGCGACCGGGTGGGACGCTCGCGGTGCGCGACGGCGACTACGCGGGGTTTGTCTGGGCCCCCAGGGACGCGATGCTCGACCGGTGGAACGAGCTGTACCACGCCATCACCGTGCGCAACGGGGCCGAGGCCGATGCAGGCCGCTACCTGCTCGGCTGGGTGCAACAGGCCGGGTTCACCGACGTGGAAGCGGGCAGCTCGACGTGGACGTTCGCCGACCCGGAGGGGCGCGCCTGGTGGGGAAGCCTGTGGGCCGACCGGGTCGAGCAGTCGGCGTTCGCCGAGCAGGCCCTCGCCTACGGGCTCAGTGATCCCGGCGAGCTGGCCGCGATCGCCGCGGCGTGGCGGAGCTGGGCCGGGCAGCCCGACGGTTACTACGCGGTCCTCCACGGCGAGGTGCTCGCGCGCGCCTGACCGAACGGTGAGCCGGTGATCGAGGCGCCGATCACCGCGAACCCGAGGCAGACCGGCCCCAAGCTCCGATCCGACGGGTTCCGGCGCCGTTCAGGGCGAGCACGGGACGCGGGCTACTGGTCTCGGTCCCGTTCGACGCGAGAGACTTCGTCGGTGAGGGGGATTCGCAAGCTGGGGCTGATCGGTGTGCTGACGGCCGTCACCGTCGTGGGCGCGGCCTGCGGGAGCTGGCAGGTCAACTCCAAGCCTTCGCCGGTCGCCGCGATCCATGTCGCCCTGCTCCACACCGGGAAGGTCCTGCTGGTCGCGGGCTCCTCGAACAACAAGGCGGACTTCGCGGCGGGGACGTTCCGGACCAGCATCTGGGACCCGGCAACCAACACGTTCAGCACCGTCGCGACACCGTGGGACGCCTTCTGTGCCGGGCACGCGTTCCTCCCCGACGGACGGCTGCTCGTCGCCGGCGGGACATCGGGATACCCCGACGAGACGACCGGCTATTACGCCGGGACCCGCCAGGCGTACATCTTCGATCCGGTCTCCGCGAGCTACGTGGCCGCGCCGGACACCGCGGTCGCGCGCTGGTACCCGACGGTCGTCGAGCTCGGGGACGGGCGACTGTTCACGCTCGGCGGCTTCAACGAGAACCGGGTGAGGACCCGCAACAACGAGATCTTCGACGGGACGTCGTGGTCGAAGCCCGCACCGCCGCCCGCCGGGTTCCCGTTGATGCCCACCTATCCGGCGCTGCACCTGATGCAGGACGGGCGGCTCTTCTACTCCGGCGCGAACGTGCTCGGGACGGGTGGGACGTTGCCCGGAATCTGGGACATTGGGGCGAACACGTTTCAAAAGGTACGGAACCTGGCGAACCGTGGCGTGCGCGACGAGGCGATGAGCGTGCTGCTACCCCCGGCCCAGGACCAGCGGGTGATGATCCTCGGTGGCGGCCGGACGAACGGGACCAAGGCGCCGACCGCGTCGACCGCGATCGTCGATCTGAAGGAGCCGGAACCGAAGTACTTCAACGGGCCGCCGATGGAGGAGGCGAAGATCTATCCGAGCGCGGTGATCCTGCCCGACTCCACGGTGCTGGAGACGGGTGGTGCGTCGACATCCGTGAAGCTCGGCAACAACCCGGTCTTCAGCACGCAGATCTTCGACCCGAAGACGGACACGTGGACGAAGGCCGCCGACTCCACGGTGCCGCGGGTGTACCACTCCTCGGCGCTCCTGCTGCCGGACGGGCGGGTCGCGACCTTCGGTGGCAACCCGCAAGGTTCCTTCGAGATGCGCATCGAGATCTACACGCCGGCGTACCTCGAGAAGGACACGCCGAGACCGCGCATCACCAGTGGCCCGACCGAGATGACCTACGGCGGCGGCTACTCGTTGGGCACCACCCAGAGCTCGGCATTGACGTCGGCCGTGCTCGTACGTCCCGCCGCGGTGACGCACTCGAGTGACAGCAACCAGCGTCTCATCAAGCTGGGCCTCACGACCACGGCCAACGGGATCTCCGTCTCCGTTCCCACGCAACCGAACATCACACCGCCCGGCTGGTACATGTTGTTCGTCGTCGACTCGAACGGCGTGCCGTCAGTCGCGAAGTGGGTGCACGTCACCTGAGCCGGCTCGGCCCGTCCTAGTAGCCGTAGCCGTTGCCCGAAGTCGTGTCCGTCGTGTTGGTGGACGAGGACGCCGCGCCACCACTGACCTTCACGACATGCCAGACGCCACCGAAGCTGTCGAGCCCCTCACCGTTGGCGTCGCCCGCGAGCCGGTCACCCGAGAAGGTGTAGAGCGGGAGCCCGCCCTGGGCCACCTGCTTGCCGTCGGTGACGGTGACGACGGTGAGCCCGCGGACCCCGGGGCCACCGGTTGCGGTGTCCACCCCGGCGGGCAGCAGCACCGCGGGCCACGAGGCCAGGCAGTCGCCGGTGCACGGCACGTTCACGCCGTTCTTCGTCAGGGTGTAGACCGTCCGGCCGCCCGAGTCGACGAGGATCGTGCCGAGGTCGGCGTTGTGTGCGGTCTTGACGACCGCGTCCGCCGTCGACGGCGAGGGGCCGGAGGACGAGGTGGAGGAGGCCCCGTTCGACGCGTCGTTCTTGGTCGACGTCTTGGCGTCGGAACCGCAAGCGGCGAGACCGAGGACCGCGACGAGGATCACGGTCGTCGGAACCAGGGTGTGGCGCGAGATCTTCATGGTCTTCATCCTCAGGAGTCGGGTTCGGTGAGAGGGTACGAGCGAACGCGGCGAGGGGATTGGACCCGATGACCCGGCGTTTCCTGAATGGCCGGAGATGCGTGGTCGACCTGGTAACGTGAACCCGTTCGCAATTGCGAACCTTCGCTCTTCAGGACCTCACACCCCGCAGATGTGCAGGGGTTCCGGGTCCGTCTCGATCCTCGTTGCCTGTGTGCCGCGCTGCTCGAGTAAGTGCGCCGGCCCGTAACGAGCCCCCGAGCGGGGGCCATGTCCCCCCACGCGGGGGTAGGAGTTCTCACGTGTCCAGCTTCACTGATCTCGGCGTTCCTGCCGACCTCGTCGCCGTCCTCTCGAAGGGCGGCATCACCGCACCGTTCCCGGTGCAGTCCCTCACCATCCCCGACCTGCTCGCGGGTCGCGACGTCTGCGGGAGCGCCCCGACCGGCTCCGGCAAGACGATCGCCTTCGGCGTACCGCTCGTCGACCGGGTCGGGCGGGCCAAGTCGAAGAAGCCCCGTGCCCTGGTGCTGGCGCCCACTCGGGAGCTCGCGGCCCAGATCCAGCGTGAGCTCGCACCCCTGGCCGACGTCCGGGACCGCACCGTGTTCACCGTCTACGGCGGGGTCGGCTACGAGCCGCAGCGTCGGGCGATGCGGCGCGGCGTGGACATCCTGGTGGCCTGCCCGGGCCGCCTGGAAGACCTGATCGCGCAGCGGGTCGTGGATCTGAGCATGGTCGAGATCGTCGTGATCGACGAAGCCGACCGGATGGCGGACATGGGGTTCCTCCCTGCCGTCCGGCGCATCCTCGATGCCACCGCCAAGGAGCGTCAGACCATCCTGTTCTCGGCCACGCTCGACGGCGACGTCGGCGTCATCACCCGCAGCTACCAGCGGGACGCGGTTCGGCACGAGGTTCCCGGCCAGGAGTCGGACGCGATGGACGCCGAGCACCGGTTCGAGGCCGTGCACACCAGTGACCGGCTCTCACGCGCGGCGGAGGTCATCCACGCCGAAGGGCCGACGATCGTGTTCTGCCGCACGCGCCACGGTGCGGACAAGATCGCGAAGAAGCTGGGTGCAGCCGGTGTCCAGGCGGCACCGATCCACGGTGGGCTCTCGCAGGGTCAGCGTGACCGCGCGCTTGCCGCGTTCACCCGGGGTTCGGTGCATGCACTCGTCGCGACCGATGTCGCGGCCCGCGGCATTCACGTCGACGATGTTGCGTGTGTCCTGCACTTCGACCCGCCGACCGACGCGAAGACCTACGTTCACCGCTCCGGCCGCACCGCCCGCAAGGGTGCGACCGGCGTCGTCGTGTCCTTCGTGGCCGCGGACCAGCAGCGGGCGAGCCGCCAGATGCAGCGCGAGCTCGGGATCGGCGACACCAGCCCGGAGCCCCGCTCGGAGCGCCAGAACCGCAACGGCGCCGACACGCGCTCGGGGCGCCCGCCGCGTCGCCACACGCAGTCACGCCGCTCGCAGTCCCGCTCGCGCTGAGCGCGCTGCTGTTCTCGTTCTCCCGGTTTCCGTTCCTCTTTTCCTTCTCGTCGGGCGGGGCCTAGGGTCCGGGCATGGCAGAAGAAGTGAGTGTCGAACGCGTCATCGGTGCGCCCGCGGAAGCGGTGTGGGCCCGCGTCGCCAACATCGAGCGGATGGGCGACATCTCCCCGGAGAACATCGGCGGCTCGTGGCTGGGTGGCGCGACCGGCCCGGCGCTCGGGGCGAAGTTCAAGGGTGACAACCAGAACGGCAAGAAGAAGTGGTCGACGACCGGCAAGGTGGTCGAGTGCGAGCCCGGTCGTGCGTTCGCGTTCGACGTCACGTCCGGGCCGGTCAAGGTCGCCCGGTGGACCTACCGCTTCGAGCCGACCGACGGCGGCTGCAAGGTGACCGAGACCTGGACCGACGCTCGCAGCCGGTTCGTCATGTTCGCGGGCAAGATCGTCTCCGGAGTCGCGGATCACGCGTCGCACAACCGGGAGTCGATGGTCGCAACCCTGGATCGCCTGGCGGAGCTCGCCGAGCAGGCCGGCTAGTCGACGAGGTCGCGCGGCGGGAGTGGGAACAGGTGGAGGTGGCCGATGAACGGGTCGTCGTCGCCGTTCCAGTCGGCAGCTTCGATCTGCTGGAGGCTGCGGCGACCGAACAGGATGCGCATCAGCTCATAGTCGTCGATGTGCAGCGTCGTCGCCGGCTCACCCTCGCCGAGGACGCATTCCACTCCGTCACCCACGATCTGGAGTGCAGGGACGCTTTCTGCGACGAACCGCTCGTTGAACGACGCGAGCGCCGCGGCGGCGAGGTCCTGGACCCGCTCGTCGTCGCGCTCACCGCGCTGGCCGAGCGCGCCGAGGATGTCCTGCTCGTGGGTCCACACGTCGTACGCGACGAACATGGGTGGTTCCTCGCGATCGGCGATCCACTCGTCGAGATCGGGCCCCCGCTCGGCCCATTCCGCCGCGATCTCGGCCAGGGTGCGGCCGGACCGGTCGCCGACCTGGCGGGCCGTCCAGGCGGGTGATCCCGCATCCTCCATGTTCTCGTCGAGGACGTCGGCGCAGAGCCCGGCGAGGTGCGCGTACGCGTCCTTGACCGTCCAACCCGGGAGGGCCGGCACGTCGAGCTGCGCCTGGGCGTCGTCCATCGTGTGCGCCAGCTCGAGCAGGTGCTCGCGCGTCTCGCGGTACACCAGGGCAACGTCCATCGGGCGCAGGCTAGTGGTGCGTTCAGCGGCGGCGGCCTCTCACCTCGACGATCTCGTTGCGCAGGCGCACGTCGACGACCGGTTGGGGGGCAAACGCCGGGCCCCGGGCGACGGAACCGTCCCGCAACCGGAACCGGCTTCCGTGCCACGGGCACTCGATGCAGCCGTCGTGCACCGAGCCCTCGTCGAGTGGCCCGCCCGCATGCGTGCAGCGGGCCACGAGCGCGTGCCAGCTCCCCTCCTCGCTCACCACGACGATCGCGGTCCCGCCGACCTCGACCCGACGTGGTGTGGCGTCGGTCCACGCGGCCGCAGGCAGGGTGGGTGTCCATTCCTCCGGGAGATCGTCGAACGTCGTGTGGTCGACCCCCATGCCCAGCCGCTGCACGAGGTGGCCGCCGAAGAAGCCGCCACCCGTCGCGACCGCGCTCCCCGCAAGCCCGTAGAGGACGCCGCGGCCGTTCCGACCGCGCCGGCGCGCGAACCACGACGCGGTGAAACATGCGATCGCGGTGGTGTTGAGGGCGGCGTGCACGAGACCGACGCGTCGCGCTTTGCCGGTCGTGTCGGACCAGTCGGCGGCGCCACTTGCCGCAGTGGGGAGCGCGCACAGCACGCCGAGCCCAACGAGTCGCTGCACGGCGGCGCGGCTACGACGACCGCCGATCAGATCGAGCGTGAAGGCGCTGGTCCAGAAACCGATTGGAAGGTCCGTCAGCACCGGATGCACGGCGTGCCCGAGCCAACGGCCGGTGAGCGCGTCGCGGAGGCGGCTGCGCCCGATACGCGAATGGACGAGGTGCTGCAGCCGCTCTGACAGCCCGTCGGTTGCGCTCAGCGCTTCGACGCGCCGCCGCGAGCTGCTCGAGCGCCTGGGCTGCGGCCTCGAGCGGATCGGTCGGGTGGACCGGCGGCTGGACGTTGACCATGATCAATCCCTTCTTCCCGGTTCGCGACAGGTCTAACCGCTACGGTCCCGTCCGTGAGCGGTGAGCGACTCGTTGGGCGGCAGATCTTGGTGGTCGGGGCCGGGACGCAGCGCTCCGACGACCCCGAAGCGCCCGTGGGCAACGGCCGGGCGATCGCGGTGGCGGCGGCACGCGACGGTGCGGCGGTCGTGTGTGCCGACCGGGACGAGTCCTCGGCCGCGGAGACCGCGGCGTGGATCGAGCGAGAGGGCGGCCGTGCCTCGGTCGTCGTGGCCGATGTGTCGACCGGACCCGGATGTGTCGCCCTGGTCGAGGAGTCCGCCAAGACCGGATTCGACGGCGTGGTGTTGAACGTGGGAATCGGGCGCGGGGTCGGCATGGCCGCGAGCCTCGAAGACTGGGACGCGACGTTCGCCGTCAATCTCCGCGCCCATTTCCTCGTCGCCCGGGAAGCGCTCCCGCACCTCGACGAGGGCGGCTCACTCGTGTTCATCGGATCGGTCGCGGGTCTCCAGCCCGGCAGCTACCTGCCCGCGTACGACGCATCCAAGGCGGGGCTCGTCGGATTGTGTCGCCACGTGGCGCTCGAAGGCGCGCGGCGGGGGATCCGGGCGAACGTCTTGGCCCCCGGCCTCATTGACACGCCGTTGGGCCGGTGGGCGTCGCGCGGTCGCCCCTCGCGTGAGCGCACACCGGTTCCGCTGGGCCGGCAGGGGACCGGTTGGGAGGTGGCGGCGGCCGCGGTCTTCCTGCTGTCCGACGACGCGAGCTACATCACCGGCCAGGTGCTGCCGGTGGACGGCGGCCTGACCCTGATCTGATCTCAGGCCGCCAGGAAGCGCGCGGCGAACTCCTCGACGCGCGCGCGGCCCTGAGCCGGCCATCCGCACACGAGGTACTCGAAGCCCGCGGCCTCCCACGCGTCGATCGACCGCGCGAGGTCGTCGAGGTCGTCCTCGATCGACAGCGACGAGGCTCGCCGGATCTGGCCCGGGTCGCGGCCGGCGGCGTTTGCGAAGTCACTCAACCGTTGTGACTTGGCCCTGAGCACCTCGACCGGGCCGTAGCAGTGCCACATGTCCGCGTAGCGCGCCGCGATCGGCATCATGCGCTTCTCGCCCGATGCGCCGATCCAGATCGGCGGGTGGGGGTCCTGGACCGGCCGCGGGTGCAACGTCGCGTCGCGCACCTGGAAGTGCCGGCCTTCGAAGGTGAAGCCGTCGGTCGTCAGCAGCCCACGCACGATCTGGACGGCTTCCTCGAATGCATCGACCCGTTCCTTCAGCACCGGGAACGGAATGCCGAGGCGGCGGTGCTCCTCGTCGAACCATGCCGCGCCGTACGAGAGCTCGAGTCGGCCGTTCGACGCGTGGTCGATCGTGATCGCCTCCGCGGCGAACACCGACGGATGGCGGTACGTCATCCCGGTGACGAGCAACCCGAGCCGGGCCCGCTCGGTGATCCCGCTCCACGCGGCGAGTGTCGTGTTGCCTTCGAAGCACTCACCCGGACCTTCGCCGTACATGGGCTGGAAGTGGTCGAATCCCCAGATGCCGTCGAAGCCGAGCCCGTCCGCGAGCTGCACTCGGGACGCGAGCTCCGGCCACGGCATCCGTTGCTGGGCGATGTCCAGGCCGAGGCGCATGTACGCGTTGTACTACTCCGGCGCTCCGCCTGCCACACCGCCGAAGGTCACGTCGGCGTCGGAGAGCTCCGTCGGCGCGACCAGGATTCCTCTGGACACCTCGAGCATCAGCTGGCGGAACGCTTCGGGATCGTCCATCTGCAGCGATCGTGAAGGGCTCCCGGTGAGCAGCCGTCCCGCCCGGCGGGCGATCATCCACTCCAAGGTGCGCAGCATCGCGATGTTGCGCGCGACCGCCACGTAGCGCGGGAACTCGGGCATGGTCCGGGCGACGGCGTCCATCCATCTGACGCTCGTGGCGTTGCCGCTCGCCAGGTACTCCTCGAAGACATCGGGATGGACGTAGCCGTCGTACTCCCACCAGACCCGGGCGAGCAGGCAACCATGCTCGGTCGAGATGAGGTCGGCCGACGAGTTCGCCGCAATCGCGGCCCACGCGTCGATGTCCGGCGTCGTTGCGTTCTCGGCGAGCTGGATCTGGAGTGGGAGCACCGGCGCCTGCGAGCGGTAGATCTCGCGCACCAGGTCCTCGACCAGCTCGGCCTTCGAGCCGAAGTGGTACGTGATTGCGGACGGGTTCTTCATGCCGGCCGCGCTCAGGATCTCCCGGGTGGAGGTATCGCGAATCCCGTGGCGCCCGAACAAGTCGAGGGCGACCTCACGCAGACGGGTGCGGGCGTCGATATCGGCCATGTCCGACCCTCCATTCCGAGGCTTCGCGCCCGGAGTCGACGGCGCCGTAATGCGACCTTTGCATTATGACCGGCTGCCCCAGTACCGTCGGGCCCGGCTGCGGCGGGGAGGGCAGGGGGACGCAGGGCAGGGCGTCCACCCGCCGCAGCCGACCACCGGGCGCGGCCCGCT
The DNA here is from genome assembly GCA_963770095.1 of uncultured Acidimicrobiia bacterium. GTDB lineage: Bacteria > Actinomycetota > Acidimicrobiia > IMCC26256 > JAENVU01 > Chersky-806. The sequence goes on along the minus strand of CAVYOO010000001.1, from coordinate 800,452 downwards.
CAGCGCGGTCGGCGGCGGCGCAACCGCGCCTCGGCCACCGCGGGGGGCGTGTATCCCGCGTCGGCCCAGCTGAAGTTGGTCCCCGGGGGAACGATCTCGTCGATCCGGTCAAGCACCGCGCCGTCCAGCTCGAGGTCGGCTGCGCCGAGCTGGGTCGTGAGCTGATCCATCGTGCGCGGCCCGATGATCGCCGAGCTCACGACCGGATGGTTGATCACCCACGCCACCGCGAGATGCACGAGCGGGATGCCCGCTTCTTCGGCGACCTTGGCCAGCGCATCCGCGGCGTCGAGCTTGCGCTGGTTCTCGGGGTTCGCGAGGTCGTAGCGATCCGGGACGAGCGCGGCTCGACGACTCTTGGGGTCGGTGCCGTGCCGCCACTTGCCCGAGAGCCATCCGCCCGCGAGCGGACTCCATGGGATGACGCCCATGCCGTACCGGTCGCACGTGGGAAGCACATCGGCCTCGATGCCGCGCACGAGGATCGAATACGGCGGCTGCTCGCAGACGAACCGCTCGCGGGCCCGCCGTTCGGCGGTCCACTGGGCTTCGACGATCTCCGAGGCGGGGAAGGTCGAGCTGCCCAGATATCGCACCTTGCCCGCGTGCACCAGGTCCGAGAGCGCGCTGAGTGTGTCGTCGACGTCACACGTCGGGTCCGGTCGGTGGATCTGGTACAGATCGATGTAGTCGGTGCCGAGCCGCCGCAGGCTGTTCTCGCACTCGCGGATGATCCAGCGCCGCGAGTTGCCGGCCATGTTCGGGTCCTTGCCCATCGTCGCGTGCACCTTGGTCGCGAGCACGACGTCGTCTCGGCGACCCGCCAGTGCCTTCCCGACGATCTCTTCGGACTCGCCGGCCGAGTAGACGTCGGCCGTATCCACGAAGTTGATGCCCGCGTCGAGCGCGGCGTGGATGATCTTCACGGAGTCGTCGTGGTCCGGGTTGCCCCACGCGCCGAACATCATGGCCCCGAGACACAGCGGGCTGACCTTCATGCCCGTCCGGCCGAGCGAGTGGTACTTCATGGTGATGCCCTCCACCAGGTCACGGCTTCGATGCCGATCGAATAGGTCGGGCCCGCGGGCGGGGACTGCTCGTACTGCGTGTACTTCTCGGTCAGGCGGGCGATCCCGGAGACTGACCGCGGGTCTGGCGGCGAGTGTACGGATGCGGGACCGGTGACGCGCACCCACCACAGCGCAGACCAGTCCTCGTCGTCGTAGTGATCGACGACCAGCGTGGCCCGGCCAACTCGCCGGATGTCGTCGAGGCGGGCCAGGGCCGCAGTGGACTTCGGCTTGTGGTCGACGGCCGAGACGATCGCCTCGCCATCACGCGCGAAGCAGATGGGAACGAGGCGAACCTCGCCGGTCGGTCCGATCGTGCCGAGCCGGCCGACTCGCGCTGGCGCAGAGCGCGGCTACGGCCCACGCCCGCCCGTCGGCTATTTCGCTTCCCAGCCTTTGCGGCTCTGCTTCTGCTCGGCCTGCTTCTGGTGCTTCGCCGCCCGCTTTTCCTTGAGCGACCGGCCGGGCTTCTTGGACTCGCCTGTGGGCTTCGACTTCGATGCCATGGCCCCAGCGTACGGCGTCCCGTGTGGCGGCGGGGCGTTGTGCCGCCGTGCGATCATTGGCGACCCTATGAACCCGGCCCGCACCGTCTCGGCAGCCGGCCCGGCGGGCCGGTTCCGAAGCGCCCCCGGCGTGCTCACCCCCTGGACCGAGCCGGAGAGGCGCCCGGGCCGGGGCACCCGGAGGCCCATGCAGAACGTCGGCGCGCACGCCGGCGAAGGCGCCTCCGTCACGGTGACGCGCATCGGCGGAAGCATCCCGCTGGAACCCGAGCATTGACGCAATCGTTCGAGCATGACGCGCTCGTTGTCGGTGCGGGCCCGAACGGGCTCGTGGCTGCGGTCACGCTCGCCGCGCGCCGGTTGGCGGGTGCGCGTGGTGGAAGCCCAGGCCCAGCCGGGCGGCGGGACTCGATCCGAAGAGCTCACGCTCCCCGGATACGTGCACGACGTCTGCTCCGCGATCCATCCCCTCGCGCTCGGCGTCGCCGCGCCTTGCGCGAGCTCCCACTTGCGGAGCACGGCCTCGAGTGGATCCATCCGGATGTTCCGTTGGCGCATCCACTCGACGGCGGGCGGGCCGCGCTCCTGCACCGGTCGATTGACGAGACTGCGGCCGGGCTCGGGCCCGACGCCGACGCCTACCGCCGGTTGATCACGCCGTTCGTCCGCCAGGACCTGGTCGACATGGTCCTCGACCCGATCGGCTTCCCGCGGCGCGCCCGATCGCGCTCGCCCGGTTCGGGTTGACCGGAATTCGTTCCGCGGTCGGGTTGGCGCGAAGCCGGTTCGAGACCGACGCGGCGGGCGGGCTCTTCACCGGTCTCGCGGCCCACTCGATGTTGTCGCTGCGGGCGGTGCCCACGGCGGGATACGGGCTCCTCCTCGGCGGGCTCGGGCACCTGGTGGGCTGGCCGATGGCGCGTGGCGGATCGGCCGCGATCACCGCCGCGCTCGTGTCGATCCTCGAAGCCCACGGCGGTTCGGTCGAATGCAACCGGCCGGTGCGCTCGCTCGACGAGCTCCCGCCCGCGCGAGCGACGCTGCTCGACGTGACGCCCCGGCAGCTGGTCGCGATCGCGGGGGACCGGCTCCCGGCGCGGTACCGCCGCCGGCTGGAGTCGTTCCGCTACGGCCCCGGTGTGTGGAAGGTGGACTGGGCGCTCGATGGTCCCGCGCCGTGGACGAATCCGGATGTGGCGCGCGCCGCGACGGTGCACCTGGGCGGCACCATGGCCGAGATCGCCCGCGCCGAGGACGACGTGCTGCGGGGCCGGCACCCGGAACGACCGTACGTTCTGTTCGTGCAGCAGACGCCGTTCGATCCGAGCCGGCGGACCGGAAGGGATGCACACGGCCTGGGCCTACTGCCATGTTCCGAACGGCTCCGAGCTCGACATGACCGACCGCATCGAGGCGCAGGTGGAACGGTTCGCCCCCGGGTTCCGCGACCGGGTGATCGCCCGCCACGTGATGGGTCCGGCGAGCATGCAGCACCACGACGCCAACTACATCGGCGGGGACATCAACGGCGGGAGCTCCGACCTCCGCCAGCTCGTCGCACGCCCGGTCCTGTCCCCGGTGCCGTGGGCGACGCCCGTGGACGGCGTGTACCTCTGCTCGTCCTCGACCCCTCCCGGCGGGGGAGTGCACGGGCTCTGCGGCTACCGCGCCGCAACGACGGCGCTGCGGCGCTCGCGGTAGTGATCCCTCCGACGCGGGAGTGGGTTGCATCGCGAGTGATCGCGATATATCGTGATCTATCACAAGGACCGCCGACGACGGCGGTCGAACGAGAACGAGAAAGCGAGCGAGATGAGAAGCGAGACGAGGAAGCGGATGAGACAGGACCGACGGGTTGGCCAGACGAGGGACGCGCGGATGCGAGAAGGAGTGAACGTGAGCGAACGAGGCAGTGGTGAGCGGGGCGGGCATCGTCGTGGCCACGGCGGCCCGCCACGGGGCGGCCGGCGGCGCATGCGCCGCGGCGACATCCGCACCGCGCTGCTCGCGGTGCTCGCCGAGGGCCCGGGTCACGGCTACGACCTGATGCAGACGCTCGAGGAGAAGACCGGCGGCGCGTGGCGCCCGAGCCCGGGCTCCGTGTACCCGACCCTGCAGCTGCTCGAGGACGAAGGCCTGGTGCGCTCGGTCGAGCGCGACGGCAAGCGGACCTTCGAGATCACCGACGCCGGCCGCACCGAGGTCGAACGGCGAGTCGACGATGCCGGAGGGCTCCCGTGGGAGGTGGCCGGCCGCACCGGCGGGCGCGGCACCGAGCTGCGCGATGCCGTCGGGATGCTGCACCTCGCGGCCAAGCAGGTCACGATGACGGGCGATCCCCGGCAGGCCCAGCGCGCGGTCGAGATCGTCAACGACGCGCGCAAGAAGCTGTACCAGCTGCTCGCCGCCGACTGACGCGTGACAGAGGTCACGCTCGATTGACGACGGAGACCGTCCGGCCCAACATGCGGGTGGCCGCCGAGCGTTCGGGCGGAAGCAGAGCACCAGGGGGATCACCGTGACACTGGCGCGCGAAGAGATCGTTGCCGGACTGATCGACGAGCTCGGTCGGTTCGAGGAGCTGGTCCGCTCGCTCGACGTCGACGAGGCCCAGGCCGCGAGCCGATGCACGGGCTGGTCCGCCGCGGACGTTGCCGCCCACGTGATCGGGCAGCTCGCCGACATCACGGGCGGTCGCTTCGACGGTTTGGGCACGCCCGAAGTCACCGCCCGCCAAGTCGAGGAGCGGCGCGGTCGCACGCCCAAGGAGCTCGCCGACGAGCTGGCCGAGGTCAGACAGGCCTCAGCTGCGCTGCTCGCCGTCTTCGACGACGCGGCATGGAACGGCCCCTCACCCGCCGGCACGGGAACTCTCGGCGACGGTGTCGAAGCTCTGTGGTTTGATGCCGCCCTCCACGCCGACGACATCCGCGCCGCGGTGGGCCGGCCTTCGGACATGAGCTCCGGCACCCGGGTGGCGCTGTCGCACCTCGCGATGATCCTCACCGACCAGGGCTACCCGCCGGCGACGCTCGCGTTGGATGGGATGGACGAGTTCGTGGTGTCCGGAGGTGGTCCCGCGATCACCGGACCGCCGGCGGAGTTCGTTCTCGTCGCGACCGGCCGGGCCGCGCCCGAGTCGCTCGGGCTCGACGAGACCATCAACGTCTACCGCTGACCCCGAGCCGGGCCTAGTCCCGCTCGACCGTGTCCAGGTCCTCGGTGGGATCGTGGGCCAGGTCGGCGGCCAGGAAGTCCGCGGTCTCGGGGAGGGCGACGACGAGCTGCTCGAGCCGTTGCACGCCGATCTCGAGCGCGTCGGTCGCGCACGCGAGAACGTGCCCCCCGCGATGCCGGTGCTCGTCCACCACATGGAAGTGGTAGCCGGGGACGTCGAAGTCCGCGGCGTACGGTGGCGACCAGAAGCCGACGAGCGTCCCGCGCACTGCCTCGAGGTTCCACTCGCGTTGCTGCTCGGCGGCGCGGACGAGGGGTGTCCCTTCCGGGACCTTGCAGGCCGCGCGCACGTGCATCGCGGGGAAAGCTCCCGTGACGCGGAACGCGAAGAAGTGGTTGGCCGAATCGCGTAGACCGTCGAGCACCGTGCAGAGCTCGTCGAGGCTGGTGCAGGGCGGAACCGTGGTGACGCGATCCGCGACGTAGTGCGTGATCATCGCGTACGGGCTCAGCGCCGAGTCGTCGGCGGCATGGAGCGCGCCGTCGCCGCGCACCCGGAAGAAGTCGCCGTCGAGCGCGACCATCTCGCCGTCGAGCCCCTCGAAGGTCCCCAACCCGAAGTCGCCGTGCTCCCGCAGCGTCCCGATCCTGACCGCGCCTTCGTACACCCCTTCCACGAGCGCGCCCACGGTCGAGACCTGGAAGATCGTCTGGTGGTCCACGTCGAGGAGCTCGGCGAGTGCGGTGGCGACGAGGTGGCGCACGGGCTCACCGGTCTCGGCGCTGCGTTGCTCGAGCGCCTGCCACAGCCCCTGGGGGATGCGGCACCGAAGCTCGTGGCCTGCCACGTCAGCTCGAACGGTCGGGGATCCGGACCTCCGCCGTGAGCACCTCGGCCTCGGTCGACAGCTCCAAGGTGCCGTTCAGCGCGGTGACGCCCCGCTCGAGGACGCCGTGGTTCGGCGCCGCTTCGGACCAGCCCGACGCGACGATCCTCACGAGGGCGGAGTCGCCGTCACGGCCGATCGTGATCCGGAGCTCGTCCGCGCGCTTCGCCAACGCGGCGGCGAGCTCCTGGACCACCCGCAGCACCGCGAGCGCTTCGCGGGGCTCACCGGGTTCCCCAGCTCGACGTCGCTGACCTCGGCGTACGTGCCGACTTCCTCGCGCAACAGCTCGAGCTCCAGCGCCAGCGCGGTGCGCAGATCGGTCGCGATGTCGATCCCGGGTCCGGTGGTCGGGTGCAGGCTCGGAGTCCCGGCGAGCCGACCCTGGCGGATCCGTTCGAGGGTCCAGAGCCCGGCCGCGCCGCGCGTCGCCCGCCGAGCGCAGCTTGGCGGTTAGCTCTGCGTTCGCTCGGTGCTGTTCGGAGAGCTCCTGGCGCAGCGTCGCGACCCGGGTCTCGAGGTGCTCGGTGGACCGGCGGGCGTCCTCGAGTGCGGCGTGCTCCGCGACCAGCTCGCCGGAGATCCGGCGGTGCCGCACCACGGCGACGATCAGCACGACCACGATCACCGCGATCGCGGTGACGCCGATGATCCAGGACACGGGTCAGCCGACCGCCACGTCGATGAGGTAGCCGACGATGAGGAGCAGACCCGTGAAGAGGTGCAGGCCGATGTTGGTCTGCATCACCGGCATCAGCGCGTACGGCTGGCCGTAGGACGCGCGCATGCCGCGCACGACCTTGAGCGCCATCGGCACGGTGAGCAACCCGATCAGCGTCCACCACGGGGTGATCCCGAGCGGCGGTCCGAGCGCGATGAGCACGAATGCCGTACCGGCGATGACCTCGTAGGCGGTGATGACCCGTGACTCCGGCCAGCGCACGATCAGGGTGCGCTTGCCGACTGCTTCGTCGCCCGCCCGGTCGGGGATCTGGTTCACGTAGAGGACGAGTGCGATGAGAAGCGCGACGGGCAGTGAGATGTAGAGCGCCTCCCAGCTCCACTCCTGCGCGCAGACGAAGTACGCACCGAGCGTCATCACGGGTCCGAACCCGAGCGCGGTGACGGGTTCGCCGAGCCCGCGGTGAACGAGGCGGAACGGGGGTGCGGTGTACACCAGGCTCAGCACCACTCCCAGCGCGCCGATCGCCAAGAGCCACCAGCCGCGTTCCGCGGCGAGGAACAACCCGATTGCAATGGCCACGGCGTAGAAACCGATGCACGCGCGGATCATCGCTCGACGGGAGACGAGCCCGTATTGGATCACGCGCGACCCACCGCTGAACGGGGTCGGGGTCACGTTGGCCGCGTCGGCGCCGCTCGCGTCGTCGAAGATGTCGTTGGCCATGTTCAGCCCGAGGTGCACCGCGCACCCGGCGACGAGGGCGAGCAGCCACCAGCCCCACGCGAACGAGTCGTCGGCGGCTGCCACTGCGCCGCCGAGCGCGATCGGCACGATCGTCGCGGTCAGGAAGGGAAGCCGGGTCGCGAGGAAGAACGTCCACCACTTGGAGAGGTGGGGTCGCTGGTCGCCGACGTCCTCCATGTACTCGTGCGCGGCGGGGACGCTGCGCTCGGCGTACTCGAAGAACGGGATGTCGGCCTCGTCCCAGCCCGTGGCTCGGACCCCCGTCACCTGCAGGTGGTCGCCGACGACCCGCGACGCACCCCACACGTTGATGTAGCGGCGCTCGTCGTAACCGATCCCGGACTGGGGCCGGATGTGGCTGAAGGTGATGCACACCTCGGTGCCGGACTCGGGCAGGACGTCGGGTGCGACGGGACCGATGTCGAGGGACTCGCGGGCGGGATCGGTCGTGAACTCGCCGGCCACGCTCGCCGGGTAGCCGTTGCGGTCGACGAACGAGATGACGGCGTGCGAGTAGGTCTCGGCTCGGGTGAGGGCGTCCGCGAGCTGGAGCTTCGACATCAGCCCGCCTCCGCCAGCTCGAAGACCTGCGGGGTCGCGGTGGTGTCGCCGCCCGGCCAGTAGAGGACCCGGCGGGGCCGGATCTGAATGATCGAGCGCTCGAAGAACAGCGGGATGCCGAAGCGCTTCTTCACGAAGCTGTCGATCACCGGCTCCTTGGCCCGCCAGAGCGGCAGCAGCTTCTCCCAGCCGGTGTGCAGGTCGTCCTCGACGATCGTCGCGTCGCCCTGGATGGTCGCCCGGGCGAACGGCTCGGCGGGCACCCCGACCGGATCCGTCAGCGCGACCGCGACCTTCGGGTTGGCCTTGATGTGACGCAGCTTCTTGGAGAACAGCACCGCCGAGGTCATGAAGATGTGCTCACCGTCGTACAGGGGGATCAGCGGGTACGTCACCGGCTCGCCCGCGTCGTTGACGACGGTCAGCTCGGCCACGAGCGCCACGTCGAGCAACGCCTCGACCGGCGCAGGCAGGACACCGCGGGACTCCTTCATCGTCGCTGCTCCTCGATCAGCTTCACCTCCGGACCGTACCCCCGAGTCCGCACGCCGCGGCGAACCGGGTCACGCCAGCGCGCCGACCGCCCCGAGCAACCGGTCGACATCCTCCGGGGTCGTGTAGCAGGACACGCCGGCCCGAATCGCGCCACCGCGTTCGGCCAGACCCAACGTCGCCATCACCTCGACTGCGTAGTAGTGGCCGCCCCACACCGCGATCTGCCGGGCCGCAGAGCGCGGTGGCGATCTCGTCCGCCGAGTGCCCATCGACCGAGAAGCAGACGGTCGGAGTGCGATCCTCGAGGTCACGGGGGCCGTGCACGCGGACTTTGGGCAGGCCCAGGAGACCCTCCAGGAGAGGTGCGAACACCTGGGTCTCCGCCTTCGCCAGGACCGGCATCCCTTCGGTGAGGAGGAACTCGGCGGCGGCCCGGGTGCCGGCGATCGCCTCGTACGCCGGCGTGCCGGTCTCGAAGCGTTCCGGCGGGGAGTCGGGTGCGGGCCGCACCTTGTAGGGGGTGAGCTCGGCGCGCAGGTCCGGCGCCAGCCACAGCACGCCGGCGTGCGGTCCGTACCACTTGTACGGTGAGGTCGCGAGCGCGTCGCAGCCGAGCGCGGCGATGTCGATCGGGCGGTGCGGGGCGAGATGGACGGCGTCTACGAAGACTCGAGCGCCTTCCGCGTGTGCGGCTTCGACGATCGCGCCCACGTCCGGGATCGTCCCGAGCGCATTGGACGCACCGGTGATCGTGACCCAGCGGGTCCGCGACCCGATTCGTTCCACGACGGCGTCGAGCGCGAGACGGCCCGTCTCGGGGTCGAAGGGCGCGAGGGCGACGGTGGCCCCGGTGTCCTCACCGACCAGCCGCCACGGCGTGATGTTGGAGTCGTGCTCGAGCCGGGTGGAGAGGATCTCGTCGCCGGCGCCGAACGTACGGCCGAGGGCCCGGGTGAACGCGAGGGTCAGCGTCGTCATGTTGGGACCGAAGACGATGCCGTCGGGATCGGCGCCCAGGAGCGTTGCGACGGTCTCGCGTGCACCGCGCACCAGATCCCCGGTGGCCAGGCTCGCGGCGAACCGCCCTCCGCTGTTCGCGTTGTTGCCACCGGCGAGGTAGTCGTGCATGGCCGTGATCGCGGTGTCGACCATCTGGGTGCCGGCGGGTCCGTCGAACCGCGACCAGCCGTCACCCACACCGGGGAATCGTTCGCGCACGCCCGGACACTAGCGAGCGCCGCCGGGGCGGACGCCGGCGGGGCGGGTCCACGCGCGATCACCGGCCGACGTAGATCTTCCCCTTCCCGAACGAGGGGTCGGCGACACCGGTGGCGAAGGCATCGGTGGCGGCGGTTGAGGACTCGATGCGCCAGTCCGTGCCGTTCACGCTGTGGTCGAACCACACGAAGCCGATGATGTCGGGGTTGTCGGCGAGACCCTGGAACAGGCTGGTGATCCAGGCCGGCTTGTTCCCGCCCACCTCCGTGGCTCCGACCTCCGTGAGCACGATCGGCTTGGATGCGACGGCCCGAAGCTCGTTGAGGGTCGACCCGTACGTGTTGTCGAACGTAGGAGCCTTCGGCTTGCCGTAGTCGTCGAGGTAGACGCGGCGGTAGTAGCCGACGATGCCGAGCCAGTCGACGTAGTCGTCGCCGGGATAGAGCGGCGCGAGTCGGACGCTCGGGCGCGCGGTCACGACGTTCGGGCTCCAGATCCAGATTGCGTTCGTCGCGCCGAGCGCAGTGAACCGGTCGTGAACGTGCCGCCACGCTTGCACGTATTCACCAGAATGGTTGCCGTTCGTCTCCTCCGACCACGGGAACCAGTTGCCGTTCATCTCGTGCGCGAACCGGATGGCGACGGGAAGGCCGAGATCGCGCACCTGCGTGGCGAAGCGGTCGATGTACTCGTCGTGGCTACCGTCGATGATCGACGCCAGCGTGAAGCCCGCCGAGGTCGTGTTGTCGCTGTCGGGTCCGGTTGGCTGCACCGTTGGCCGCGGCTCCCACGAGAGGATCGGGAGCGCACCCCGGCGCCAGAGTGCGATCACCTGGTCGCGCGGGAACTCGTGGTCCCAACCCAGGAAGAACTCGTTGAGGTTCGGAAGCTTCCGCGCGGCCGCCGCGAAGATCTGGAAGTCCTTGAAGTCGTAGGGCGCCTGCGGCGTCGAGACGCCGAAGTAGTTGAGCGTGGGAGAGAGCAGCGCGTCGAGCGTCGGGGTGGCGGGCAGCCCCTCGGGCGCGGGGGCGGGGGCGGCTTGGCTCCAGCGGGCGTCGACGCCGGCCGGCTCGGGTCCACCGGGAGCAGGGAGCACGCGATGCCATCGTCGTCGGCGGGGCCGGATGGTCCATCGAGCCCGTAGGGGTCGGCCAGGTTGCGGACGTACGCCGCCTGCGCATCCTGCTGCCAGGGGAAGTCCGAGCAGACCGGGTCGTGGGGCACGGCGGTCGCGTCCGGGATGGGTACGACGTCCGCGCCGGTCGACGCGCCGGACGAGGAACCGTTGGTCGGCGCCTTGACGGTCCGGGTCACCGTCCGGGTGCTCCGGACCACGACTGTCTTGGCCGGCTTCTTGGACGTCCCTCCGTCGAGCTTGTCCTTGGCCCGGGCCTTGCGGGTGGACTCACGGGCCTTGAGCTTCTCGGCTCGGCTCTTCGGCGTGATCCCGTCCACGGTGAGTGAGCTGCGCGTGGCCGACACGTTCGCGGCGGCGAGGGACCGGGCCTCCGCCGCCTTCATCTCCGCAGTCGGTGCCGACGGCGACAGGTAGACGAACGCGCCGATGGCGAACAACGTCGCCATCATCAGGCTGAGCGTGCTGCGCTTACCCATGGTATGCGACCCCTATCAGGACGAAGGCGAATGCGAGGACGTACGGGATCGCCGCCAGCGGGTTCGCTCGCGTCTTGGCGCTCTCGCCGTCGAAGGCGTCGCGGCGCGTCCCCCAACCGTCGTTGCGGGCCATCCGCATGAAGCCGTAGATGCGGATGGGCATGAGCACGAACGTGTTGAGCACCGTGAAGACCGGGAGCAGCCACAGGTCGCGCGGCCGTTCGTCGAAGTGCCGGCTCTGGCGCACGTACGCCGAGATCCAGGTCGCGGCCAGCGTGAGGATGACGATGACCACGGTGCCGACGACGGGTCCGTACCCGAAGGTGATGCCCTCGTAGAAGTTGAGGTTCTCGCCGTTGAGCACCCGGTAGATGAACCCGGTCGCCGCGGCGAGCAACAGGAAGGGCATCACGATGTCCGTGATGTAGAACAGCGCGAGCATCGGCGAGTTCCGCATCATCCACGGCAACATCCGCAACGTGTTGTACTGGCTGCCGCGAGCCCAGCGGAGCTGTTGCTTGGCCAGCTTCTGCATGCCGACGGGCGCATCCGTGTAGACGCAGCTCGTCGACTGGTAGACGGTCCGGTACCCCTGCTGCAGGCAGAGGTTGGTGAGCGTCCGGTCGTCACTCACCTCGAGGAAGACGCCGAGGAACCACGCGTTCAGAAACGCGGGCATCGCCTCGTCGAGAATGAACCGCCGGAATGCGATCGTCCGGCCCGGCAGGCAGCCGACCTGCCCGAGCACGCTCATCGCGGGCATCGAGTACTGGATGCGGATGTTCTCGAGCCAGTCCGCCCAGCGGGTGAGGATGTTGCGGTCGTAGTCGATGATGCGCTGGTTCGTCGTGACCCCGCCGACCTTGCGGTTGCCGAACGGCTTCACGAGCTCGGAGAGTGTTCCGGGGGTCCAGATCGTGTCGCTGTCGACGAGCACGACGATGTCGCCGGTGCAGCGCTTCAGTCCCTCGTCGATCGCGTTGCGCTTCCCGGGCACCGATGTCCACGTCCACTCGACGCCCGGGTACGCGTCGCACACACGCTCGAGCTTGAGGTTGCGCGGGCCGTTGATGACGACGATCACCTGGTGGGGGTTCTGCTCCGTGATGAGATCGAGAACCTCGTGGAACAGCCCCACTGGTTCGTCGACTACCGGCACCACGACGGACGCCATGGTCTCGTACTCGGCCGTCCACGGCTGGTAGCGACGTGAAAGCGACGCCTTCACGCACCACATCACCCAGGTGATCAGGACGAGGATCGTGAAGACGTAGATGCGTCCTCCGTGCAACGTCTCGCGAAGCTGCAAGAAGAAGATGAACACTCAGACTCCGCCTCGATCCCCGGATTGATGTGCGACTGCGCAGGGGGATGTGGGTGGCATCGGCAATACGTGCCGCGTTTCTTGAACCGTCGGGCCCGATTTCGCCCGCCGGAGTCGGAACCGGTCGGGTGGGCTGGTCAGCCGACGCCCAGACATGTGTGAAGATCGCTGGCCATCATGTCGATCACCGGGACTGTGGAACGTCGCGCGCGGATCCTGGTCACCCTCGTCGTTCTTGTGGCTGCTGTTGCTCCTGTGGTTGCGAGCCCGGCCGCCGGGGCCCGTACCGCGGCCCCGGCGCGGGTCGTGGATCCCGCCGCTCGCATCGCGACCCTCGGCGCGCTCGTGGCCCGGCGGGCCGACCTCGTGGTGACCGCGACCGCCCGGCGGGACCGCGTGCGGTCGCGCCTGATCACCGCCCGCCAGCAGGAGGAGGCGGCCCGGGCTCGGACCAACCTGCTCGGCGAGCTCGAAGCCGAGGCCGAGGTCCGGTCGGAGAAGTCACGGGCGCGGGTGGCCGAGTTCGCCGCCGCGGCCTACCGGGACGGACCGTCGATGACCCCACTCACGCACCTGCTCTCGTCCGACAGCGCGGGGGAGTTCACGTACCGCCACGAGCTCGTCCGGCGCGTCGGGATCCAGCAGCGTCAGCTGGTCAGGACGGCTCGGCGCGACCAGGTGGCGGCGGCCGCCGCGACCGGCGCGGCGCGCACCGAACGCAATCGGCTGCATGCGCTGGCGGCGAGCCTGGAGCGGGACCTTCCGACGCGGGAGTCGGCGCTCACCGCTGCGACCGCGGCGCGGGACCGGGCCCAGTTCTGGTTGGCCCGGTGGCAGTCGATCGCAACGGGCCCGGCGACACCGATCATGGGCCCGCCCCGCCTGGGTGCCGACGAGCTGGCGACGTGGTTCACGGCCACCCGCCATCGGACTCGCACCACGGTGCCGATCGACGAGCTGACGCGCTATTACATCGAGGAGGGGAGCGCGGCCAAGGTTCGCAGCGACATCGCATTCGCCCAGTCGATGCTCGAAACCGGGGGGTTCTCGTACCCGGCGGGCGGCCAGGTGCTCGGGACGGACAACAACTTCGCGGGCATGGGTGCGTGCGACAGCTGCAACGGTGGTGATCGGTTCTCGGACGCCCGTACCGGGGTGCGCGCCCAGATGCAGCAGCTCCGGGTCTACGCCGACGCCCGGCTTACCAACGCGGCGCTCAACCCGCCGGCGGTGAACCCGATGCTCGAGCGTCACCACCTCAAGGGAAAGGTGACGACCTGGGCCGGCCTCACCGGTACCTGGGCGACCGCCCGCACCTACGGCGATCGCATCCTCGCGATCTACGAGGAGATCCTGGGCTGGTTGACCGACCGCGCGCGCATCTGACTTTTCGTCGCGCGCCACCCCCCGGCTACCGTCGGGAGATGGTGACCAGCAGCGTGGACTTTCAGCTTTTCGACGCGGACAACCACTACTACGAGGCGACGGATGCGTTCACCCGTCACCTCGATCCGCAGCTCCAGAAGCGGACGATGCAGTGGGCCGAGATCAACGGGAAGCAGCGACTCCTCGTCGGCGGGCGGCTCAACCGCTTCATCCCGAACCCGACGTTCGACCCGGTGGCACGACCCGGTGCGCTGGACGACTACTTCCGCGGTCAGAAGGCCGGTGACGACATTCGCGCCGCGTTCGGCGAGCTGGAGCCGATCAGCCCTTCGTACCGCGAGCCCGCGGCTCGCGCGGCGTTGATGGACGAGCAGGGGATGGAGGGGTGCTTCCTCTTCCCGACGCTCGGGGTAGGCATGGAGCAGCCGCTCGTCAACGACCCGGAGGCGGCGCACGCGGCCTTCCACTCGTTCAACCAGTGGCTGCTCGACGACTGGACGTTCGACTACCAGAACCGGATCTTCGCGGCGCCGTACTTCACGCTCCTGGACCCGGACTCCGCCGTGCGCGAGCTGGACTGGGTCCTCGAACAGGGCGCGAAGGTGATCGTGATGCGCGCCGGGCCGGTGCAGGCGCCGACGGGGTTCCGCTCGCCGGGCGATCGCGTCTACGACCCCTTCTGGGCGCGCCTCGCCGAGGCCGGGATCCTCGTCGCGTACCACTCCGGTGAGAGCGGCTACGACCGGTACGCCGCGGAGTGGGGCGAGTCGAGTGAGATGGAGGCGTTCCGCCACAACCCGTTCAAGATCATCACCTCGGCCGATCGCCCGATCTACGACACCATGGCCGCGCTCGTGTGCCACGGCGTGTTCGCGCGGCATCCGAACCTGCGCGTCGCGACCATCGAGAGCGGGAGCGAGTGGGCGCCGCTGCTGGTCAAGAAGATGAAGAAGTCATTCGCGCAGGCGCCGAACGCGTTCCCCGGTGGCGATCCGGTCGAGGATCTCCGCGCGCACGTCTGGGTGTCTCCCTACTACGAGGACGACCTCATCGCGCTCCGGGCCGCAATCGGTGCCGAGCGCATCGTGTTCGGGTCGGACTACCCACATGCCGAAGGGCTGGCGGACCCGAAGAGCTTCGTTCGGGACCTCGAGGGGTTCACCACGGAGGAAGTGCGGCTCATCATGCGTGAGAACGCACTGGCGCTGTCCCGCCCCCGCCGGGGCTGACCGCTACGGGTCCGGCCGCAGTCTCCGGGGGGACGAGCTCGCGACAGGCCAGCACCACCAGGGTCGGCACGAGGACCGAGAGCATCATGCCCATCACCTGGACCCCGGAGTCGTTGAGCACCGTTCCGAGCACCGCCAACACCGCGAACGAGATGAGTGCGGCGCGCAGGGTCGGGACCGCGTCGGTCAGCGCCCGGAGCCGGTCCGTGCGCCAGGCGAGGTAGGCGAGCGCACCGAGCACGCCGGCCACGAGCAGCACCCAGCCGGTGTTGCGGAAGGTCGCGAGCATGAGAGTCAGCTTGCGTCCGACGACCGTGGTGAAGCCGCCGAGTCCTTCGTTGCCCACCTTCTCGAAGAACCGGCCGACGTGGGTGCGGCTGTCAGCCGGTCGCATGAGGTCGACGAACCCGGCCGCGAGTCCCGCGCCGACGAGGGCGACCGCGAGCAGCGTCACCGCGCGCTTCGTGATCCGTCGGTCGTAGAGCAACAGGCCGAGCAGGAGGTACGCGGGAGCTGCACTGATCGCCCCACCGAAGTCCTGACCGAAGAACGGAGCGCCGACGATTATCACCGTGAAGGCGAGGAGCACGACCGCGATCCGGCGCCCGTTCGGTGGCGGGACCCGCCAGGCGAGCAGCGCCGCGAACAGCAGGGTCGATGCACAGACCTGCGCGGAGCCGGGATTGCCGAGCCCGGCGAGCCGGATCCCGATCGTCGGTGTGTACCCGAACACCGTGTTGAACTCGAGCCGGGCGCCGCTCAGCGCGTCGAGCAGGTGCATCACCATCATCGCGCCGAGCCCGAGGAGCAGCGCGTCGGCGGGGTGGCGCCGCCCGAAGGCGAAGCACACGAGCGCGTACGCGAGCGCGAACACGACGAGGAATCCGAAATAGAGGCTGTCGGTCCACTTGTACCAGGGGAGGAACCCCGACACGAAGGTTCCGACGAGGAAGCCGAGGACCGCGAGCGCGGCGATCTCGAGCACCTGGGTCGCGCCGACGAGCCGGCGACGGAAGATGAGGAGCGCGGCGGCAGCGAGCATCAGCGTCACGACGACGAGGAGTGCGGTCGCCTTCCCGATGTTGTTGTCGCGGAACACCGCGGCCCGGTTGGCCTGTACCAGTGTGCGTACGCGCGCGTCGTACGACGCGGAGCTCGAATCGACTTCGTACGGGCGACCTTCCATCGCTTCGGGTCGTTCGATGCCGAGCAGCCGCAACACGGTCGGCGCGACGTCGACGATCTGCACGAAGCCGGTGCGACGCGTCGTCCCGGTGCGCAGGTAGCCGGAGTCGACGCCCGGCGCGCGCATCGAGGCCAGCGTGACTTCGCGGCGTAGCGAGCTGTGGTACGGGCCGACGACCATCACCGCGTCGTGTTCAGGATCAACCTGCTCGAGCAGCCGCCCGACCAGCCGGTCGGTCGCATGCAGCGCGGCGAGGCGCATCGCCGCGCGTTGCTCGGGTGCCGCGAGGCCTCGATAGGCGTTGGCCCGGGCCACGTCCGAGGCCTCGACCAGGACCACATTGCGAGCGTGGGCGGCCCAGGCCCGCGTGAATTGCCGCATGACCTCGTTCGGGTCGAGGCGCAGACCGAACGGTGATGCCGGATCCTGGGCCAGCAGCCGATCGCCGACCGAGCCACGGGGAACGCGGCCGGTGGTGTCCATCATCGCCAGCGCCGCCTCGCGGTGATACCGGTCGCTGACCGGCTGGATCTCGTCCTCGTCGGCATTCGCGACCACCGCGTGTCCCACGCCGGATTCGGTGAGCGTGCGGCCGAGCTCGCCGGCCTCGGCGTCGAACGGAAGGCCCTTGTTGGCATCGACGATGGACGAGATCGAGAGCGCGCCGATGTCGTCGCGCTGCGGCACGCCGGTCCTGCGCTCGAAGACCTGAGCTGCGGTGCTGTCGCCGTAGCGTTCGTCGGGCTCGAAGTTCTGGCCCGGCATGCCCGCGCCGACCGCCCGGGCCCCGGCGCCGAGCGCGGTGTAGCCGTCCGCCGGGCTGGTGCGCTGGCGGACGGATCGCGTGGCGAGATCGGCGAGCGCCGACGACGCGAAGAGCCGGTCGAGATTGGGGAGGCGCGCGCCCCTGATGTCGGCCCAGGAGACCGCCGGGATCGAAAGGATCAGGACCCGGTCGACGGCTCTGGCCGGGGTCGTCGCCGGCCGGGCCGGCCCGTCCGGCACCGCCGCGGTGGCGTTCGGGGCGGAGGTAGCGCCGATCGCGGTCACGGAGAGTGCCAGCACCGCGACCAGGGCGCCCGCACGGAGGAGGGTCCGCATCTGGTCGGGATCATGCCATCCGCGGCTCCCCGGGCCTGGGCACCGGGTTCGGGAGCTACCGGGGCGATGCAGTGCCGGCCCCCGGATACGGGGCACAATGGAGCCCCGTCTTCCGAAGGCACGCCGGTGGCCATCGATCTCGCGTTCGACGAAGCAGGCGCGGGCGCTGGCGCGCCCGCGAGCCGTCGCGCGCCGGCGCCGGACACCGGTTCCGGATTCGGCGCGAGGCTCGGTGCCGGGAAGACCTGGCGCCTCCTCGCGGTGCTGCTCCTCATCACGGTTGGGCTCCGGTTGCCCGCCTTCTTCGTCGAGGTCTTCAACTCCGACGAGACCTTCCTCGCGACGCAGGCCGAAGTCATCAACGAGGGTGGACGGCTCTACGAGGACGCGACGGACCGGAAGCCGCCACTGGTGCCGTACCTCTACGCGGCGACCTTCAGCGTCTTCGGCAGCAGCGCGCTCTGGTCGGTGCGCGTCGTCGCGATGCTCGCGGTCGCGCTCACCGCGCTGATGCTCGCGTTGGAAGCCCGGCGCCGCTACGGAGCGCGCGCCGCGTGGCTGGCGGGGATCCTCTTCGTGCTCGCTTCGGTGGCGTTCGCGCCCCAGGACGGGCAAGCCGCGAACTTCGAGGTCTTCATGCTCCCGGCGATGACCGCGGCAGTCCTGTTGGGCGCGCGCGGCCGCACGCGGTCCGCGGGCGTCGCGGTCGCGGTCGCCACGTTGGCCAAGCAGACGGGTGCCGCCACGCTCCTGCCCGTCCTGTACCTCGTCTGGCGCGCCCGCGGAAGACGCGGGGTCACGGAGGCTGCGATCGGGTTTTCGATCCCGATCGCGATCGTGGCGGTGCTGGTCGGCCCCGGCGAGCTCTTGTTCTGGACCCTGCTCGGCAACGGTTCCTACTTCGGGCTCGGCTCTGCGTCGGCCTACGTCATCGGGCTGTTTCTCGTGATGACGCTCGCGTTCGTCGCGTCGAACCTGCCGATCGTCTGGACCCTGCCGCGCGCCTGGCGCGAACGCAGGCTCCCGTCGCTCTCGCGTGCCGACGGTGCGGGCGCGCCCGACGAGTGGGCGGGACCGGACACGGACGTGTGGATCTGGCTGGCGTCGGCGGCACTGTCGGTCGCGGTCGGGTTCCGGTTCTTCGGTCACTACTACCTGCAGCTCCTGCCGCCGCTGTGCCTCCTGAGCGCGGGCGCGCTCGTGGGCCGCAGCCGCCAGCTGGTGAAGGCGACGGTCGCGCTCGCAGTCGTGGTGGCGGTCGGGTTCTCGCTGCTCGGGTTCTGGGTGAAGCCGTGGGGCGACCACCCGAAGTACGAGCTGGTGGCCGAGTACCTGGACACCCACACCCAGGTCTCCGACAAGATCTTCGTCTGGGGTCACATGCCCGAGATCTACTGGGCTTCGGACCGCCGTCCGGCCAGCCGGTTCATCACGAGCGGGTTCCCGGTGGGCGACTGGGGCAGCCGGCCCGAGGGCGACGAGGCCTCGAACGTACCGACCCCGGGCGCGTTCGAGCAGATGATGGAAGACCTGCGCACCCGCGTGCCGCGCTACGTGCTGGACACCACTCCGGCGGCGTTTCGCGGGTCTCAGTACTCGCCGATGTCGAAGTACCCAGAGCTCCGGCGGTTCGTCGACGAGCGCTACGAGTACGTCCGGACGATCGACGGCATCTCGATCTACGAGCTGCGCACTCCCCGCGAAGCGATCGCCCGCCGCTGACCCGAGCGTTCCCCGTTCGCGGTCCGCGTTCGATGCGTCAGGTCTGGAGCTTGGACGCGACCAGGGCTTCGCTCGTGTCCCAGAGTCGCCGGGCCGCGATGTCGTCCCGCGCGCGCTTCGACACGGAGGCCGGCTTGCTCTTCGCGTAGTAGCCCCCGGTCGCACCTTCGACGACGGGCGAGGACGCGAGGTACACCGACGTGCTCGCGCCGACCTCGGGACTGACGGCGAGCAGCTTGGCACCGAGCTTGATCACCGACTCGAACTTCATGTCGCCGTCCCGGGCGAAGCGGCTCGCCACGTAGCCCGGGTGCACGGCGTTCACCGTGACGCCGGTCCCGGCGAGACGGCGGGCCAGCTCACGGGTGAAGTACACGTTCGCCAGCTTGGACCGGCTGTACGCGTCGAAGCCCCGGTAGTGTCGGGTTCCCTGCAGGTCGTCGAAGTCCAGGCCCCGGCGGGCCATCTTGTGGGCGTGGGAGGCCACCACGACGATCCTTGACGGCGCACTCGCCCGCAGCCGGTCGAGCAGCAGACCGGTCAGGTAGAAGTGCCCGAGGTGGTTGACGCCGAAGGTGGTCTCGAAGCCCTCCGTGGTCTCGGTGCGCTCGGCCATCACGAGCCCGGCGTTGTCCACGAGCACGTCGAGCCGGTCGTACTGCTCGAGCAGCTCGGTCGCGAAGCTGCGGATCGACGCGAAGTCGGCGAGGTCCAGTGCGAGGAGCTCGACGTTCGCGCTCCCGCTTCTGGCCCGGACATCCTCGAGGGCCTCAGCCCCCCGCCGGGCATCGCGCGACGTCATGACGACCGTTGCTCCCATGCGAGCCAAGGCGACGGCCGTCTCCCTGCCGATGCCTGCATTGGCGCCCGTGATCGCGACGACCTTGCCCGTCATGTCCACCCGTACTACCTCAATCGTGCGCTGGAGGGTGCTTCGGAGCGAGACACTACGCGCGGACGCGACGATGCCCGGGTGTGCACCCGGGCATCGTTACCCTCGCTGGGGGGAGGTCGGGTGTGGAGGGGCTAGGAGCCGGCGACCCGCGGGCGTGTTGCGTTCATCCGATGGGTGATGCGGTCGGCGAGTCGGTCCTTGATCGCCCCGGCCCGGTCTGCGGTGATCTTCCCGGCGGTGACCGCCGCGTCGATCTTCTTGTTCGCGGCGGCGGTGACCGCGTCGATGACGGCCTGCGGCTCGACGTCGTGGGCGCGGGCGACGTCCGCGACGGACTGCCCGCCGCGAATTCCCTCGCGCAGCGCCTTCGTGTCGATGCCGATCGTGTCCGCCGCGAGGGCGAGCCCGGCGCGGCGAGCGTGTCGGCGGCGCTTGACCCGCTCGACTCGTCGCTTCATCCGGCCCTCGAGGTTCCCGTTCACGAGCTTGGTGACCCGGACCGGGACCTTCTCCTTCATGGTGGCGGCGCGGTCGGCGTCGATCTTCCCGGCGTCGACGGCGGCGTCGATCTTGGTGTTCGCGGCGGCGACGATGGCGTCGATGACCGCCTGCGGGTCGACGTCGTGGCTGCGGGCGACATCGGCGACGGACTGACCGTCACGGACTGCGGTCCGGAGCGCCTTCGGTTCGATACCGATCGTGTCGGCGGCGACGTGGCCCGCGGCGCGGACGCGCCTCGCCTGGTGGCCGACGCGAGCGGCGGCCTTGGCGCGGCGGGGTCTCCGCAGCCTGGGCGATCCCCGCGGTGCCGGCAACGAGCAACCCCGCGGTCGTCACAGCAGCAATGAGCTTCTTCATGGTCGGTCCTCTCGGTGTTGGTCTACCTAGAGAACCGCATCCATGTGAGGCTCCGATGAGCATTGCGAAAGGGGCTCGCCATCTCTGTGCCCGTGTCGGCGTCACGCCGCACGGGCCGAACCCGGTGGCTCGAGTCTTCGCTTCCCGGTCACCGGGTCGGGCGGACCGAGGATCCAGCCCGACGATTTTCGGGTGTGGTGGATCGAGCAGAGCCAGGTCGCGTTCCACCATGCCATCGGTCCTCCGGCAGCGTGATTGACCTCGCAGTGGTCGAGCTCGAGGTACTCCCGGCCCGAGCACCCTTCGATGGAGCATTCGCGCCCGGAGACGATCATCGCGGTGCGCAGCTCCGCGGGCACGTGGCGCCCGAAGTGCGCGACGGTCGAGATGTCGGTGCCCTTCTTGACGATCGCGGTGACGAACGCGTCGCCCAGGAGGCTTCGGACCCAGTCGACGCTCACTGGTCCGACGCCAGGGATCTCGCAGCGCTCGCCTTCGAGCGCGTTGCCGCGCACGAGTGCCTCGTGGTCGATCACGACGTGCGTCGTGTACCCCCCACCCTTCCGTTGTGCCGGGTCGCCGGTCACGGCATCCGCGAACGCGTCCGCCGCGTAGGCATCCTGTGACTCTTGGATCTTGGCCCTGCGGGCGTCGCGGAACTTGCGCCGGGTCCCGTGGTCAATCGCGGCCTTGATCGCGCCACCGACCTCGGGCGTGACCTTGAAATGGCCTTCGACCATCCCATCGGCGGTGGGCCACATCCGGAACGACCGCTGCGAATGCAACCGCGCGGCCCGCTTCGCCTGATCCTCCCGTTCCAGCGCGCACCGCGATGCACTCGTCACGCAGCGCCACGATCCCTCTCGCTGCCGTGCGCAACAGCTGCCGTTCCACGGACGGGTCGTCGACCGCGACCGCCACGATCAGATCCGCCTGCCGGGACGACAACGTCCCGGCTCGCATCGCCGCGTCCGTTGCCGGCAGCGACTGCAACTTCCCGGCTACGTCGATCGCCCGTTTCGCTTCGGTGGTACTCACGCCCGTGAGCCGCTGGCAGAGCTCCGCGGCGTTGCGATCGTTCTTGTACGTGTACGCCGCAGTGTCCTCGACACGCTTCGCGGCCTTGCCAATCATTCCGTCGATCAATCGACGTTGAGCGCCCAGCTGCTCGACCAGATCGATGGCTTCCTGCCCGCTGCACCCGCTCGGATCGAAGTCGCGCGCCGCGGCTTCGAGAGCAGTCCTTGCGTGAAGAAGATCGTCCATGATCACGCACTCATTGTCCCAGGAGGGTGGGACACCTACGTCCCGGGGGAAGCACGATCTCGCCCAGTTGGCGCTAGTGGCCGCGGGCGATCCAGGCGTCGAGGTCGGGCGCTTCGTCGCCGATCGTCGTGGTGTCGCCGTGGCCGGTGTACACGACCGTGTCGGGTGGAAGCGTGAGCAACCTCGTTCGGATCGACTCGACGATCGTCGGGAAGTCCGAGAACGAGCGACCGGTGGCGCCGGGCCCGCCCTTGAACAACGTGTCACCGCCGTACACCGCGTGCCCCTCGGCGTCGTACAGGCTCACGCCCCCGGGGGAGTGCCCTGGAGTGTGCAGCGCGACGAGCGTGCTCCCACCTACGTCGAAGCGCGCACCATCTTCGATCAGCAGGTCCGGTGCCCGGTCGGGATGGACGTTGTGCCAGAGCATCAGGTCGTCGGCGTGAAGCGCGATCGGCGCGTTCAAAGCGTCCGCGACCTCGACCGCCGCGTTGATGTGGTCGTTGTGGCCGTGGGTGCAGACGACTGCAACCACCCGCCGGTCGCCTACTGCGTCGATGATGGGCCCCGCCTCGTGCGCCGCGTCGACCACCAGGCACTCCTCGTCGTTGCCGACGATCCAGATGTTGTTGTCGACCGCGTAGTCCTCACCGTCGATCGAGAACGTCCCTGACGTGACGACGCGCTGCGGTGCGGCGGTGGC
The DNA here is from genome assembly GCA_963770095.1 of uncultured Acidimicrobiia bacterium. Lineage (GTDB taxonomy): Bacteria > Actinomycetota > Acidimicrobiia > IMCC26256 > JAENVU01 > Chersky-806. The sequence goes on along the minus strand of CAVYOO010000001.1, from coordinate 777,825 downwards.
TGGGCTCATCCGCCAAACGTAGAACAGGACCGGGTCAGAGTGCGGCAGTGAGCGCGAGACCGACTGCAGCGGCGGCGAGGCCGGCGACGACGCTGGCCAGCGCGTTGCCGATCGCGGGGCGCAGCGATCCGAGCTCGACGAGCCGGATGGTCTCATAGGAGAACGTCGAGAACGTCGTGAACGCGCCGCAGAACCCGACCCCGACCGCCGCCTTCGGAATCGGCCCGAGCCCGTGGTAGAGCGCGAGTCCGGTGACCACACCGAGGAGCAACGAGCCGCCGACGTTGATGACGAGCGTGCCCCACGGGAACGTTCCACCGACGCGCTCCCGTACGAGCTCGTCGACGACGTACCGGATCGGCGCACCGATCGCCCCGGCCACGAGGAGGCTCAGGATCAGCATCAGGCGCCGTCCCCGCGCAGAAGTGGCAACCGAGCGAGAGACATCCCCGCGTAGGACGCGGCCAACCCGACGACGAGCGATGCCACCACGTACGCGGCCGCGATCTCGACGTAGCCGTCCTTGGACAGCGTGACGGCTTCAACGGTGTACGTGGAGAACGTCGTGTACACGCCGAGGAACCCGATGATCGCAAACGCGCGGACGTAGCGACTCGGTGGCCACCGTTCGACGATCAATGTGAGCAGGACTCCGAGAAGGAAGCAGCCGGTCACGTTGACGGTGAAGGTCGACCACGGGAACGACCCGGGCGCGACGTGGACGATGCGTTCGAGGGCGTACCGCGCCGGCGTTCCCGCGGCACCCCCCACGGCGATCGCGAGCAGGATCGAGGGCCGGAGGCGGGCCCGGCGGGTACCGGGCTCGGCCTCGAGCCGATCGGGATCGACCGGGTCGTCGGTCCAGTGCGGGCTCGTCAGAGCACGACCACCGATCGCAGCACCTCGCCGCGCTGCATCTTTTCGAACGCCTCCTCGACCGCGTCGATCGCGATCGTCTCGGAGACGAAGTCGTCCAATGGAAGCCGGCCCTGCAGGTAGAGGTCGATCAGCATCGGGAAGTCGCGACTCGGCAAGCAGTCGCCGTACCAGCTCGGCTTCGAGCGCGCCACCCCGACCGAAGAAGTCGATCATCGGCAGCTCGATCTGCATGCTCGGGTCGGGCACACCGACCTGCACCAGCGTGCCCGCGAGGTCCCGTGCGTAGAACGCCTGCTTCATCACCTCGGGCCGGCCGACGGCCTCGATGACGACGTCCGCGCCGTTGCCGTCCGTCAGCGCCTGGATGGCTGCCACGGGATCGCCGTCGGATGCGTTCACCGTGTGCGTCGCCCCGAACTTCTGCGCGATCTCGAGCTTGCGCGGATCCAGGTCCACTGCGATCACCGTTGCCGCGCCCGCGAGCCGCGCGCCGACGATCGCCGCGTCGCCGACCCCGCCGCAGCCGAATACGGCGACCGAGTCGCCGTTCGCCACGTTGCCGGTGAGCATTGCGGCGCCGAGCCCGGCCATCACCCCGCACCCGAGCAAACCGGCCGCGGTCGCCGACGCCGCCGGGTCGACCTTCGTGGCCTGCCCGGCCGCAACCAGCGTCTTGTCGGCGAACGCGCCGATCCCGAGCGCAGGGGAGAGCTCGGTGCCGTCGGCGAGCGTCATCTTCTGCGTCGCGTTGTGCGTGTTGAAGCAGTACCAGGGTCGGCCGCGACGACACGATCGGCACTCCCCGCAGACCGCGCGCCAGTTGAGGATCACGAAGTCGCCGGGCGCAACGCTCGTGACATCGGGACCGACGGCTTCGACGACGCCCGCCGCCTCGTGCCCGAGGAGGAACGGGAAGTCGTCGTTGATCGCGCCCTCGCGGTAGTGCAGGTCCGTGTGGCAGACACCGCACGCCTGGACTGCGACGAGCGCTTCACCCGGTCCGGGATCCGGAACGAGGACCGTCTCGGTGGTGACCGGCTGACCCTTGCCCCGAGCGACGACGCCTCGAACTTCGTGCACCTTCAATCCCCCTCGTCAGTGTCGGTGCTGTTTACCGCAGACGCCGGCGCATCGTCTTCATGCGCCACGGTCGCGCACCCGGATCCGGGCCCAGATCGGGCGGTGATCGGACTCCGTCGCCGGCGCGACCCCGCTCGCGAGCGCGGTCAGCCCGTCGTCGATCCAGAGATGGTCGATCTGGCTGTGCGGGTGCCGGGCGGGCCACGTGCGGCCGAGCACGGCTCGCGTCCGGTTCGGGAGGACCAGTCCGACGACGGGCCCCCACATGTTCAGGTCCCCGGCGATCACGCTCGGGTTCCCAGTCTCGGCGAGCGCCTGGTTGACCCGGCGGACCTGAGGCAACGAACCCCAGAGGCGGTGCGACGCGTGCATCCCGGCGATGGTGACGGGCTCGCCGTCGACCGACACCGTCACGAGCAGGCTGTGGCGTTGCTCCACCACGTCGCCCTGCGCGTGGGGCAGCTCGATGTCGCGGACCGCGCAGACGGGCAGCCGGCTGATCACCGAGATCCCGCACGTGCCCGGCGCGCCGGCGGGCGGCACGAGCTGGCGCGGCCGAGCCGAGTTGTGGTCCGACATGAAGATGGCTTCGTGCACCGTCGCGCCCATGCCCTCGGCGATCTCGTCGACGAAGCACCACCCGGCGTTCGGGCGCCACACCTCCTGGAGCACGAGGACGTCCGCCGCCAGGGCGAGGCTCGGGCGCACCACGTCGAACGTTCGGCCGGAGCGGTGGACGCCCCAGTGGGTGTTGAAGCTGGCAACAGTGAGCTCGGCCATGGCGGAAGTCGCAGGCTACCGGGCGCCCTGCGTAGTCTCCTCAACCCACCTCACGCAGCAGATCTCGGGAGCGACGAACATGACGAACGCAGTGGCGGGCTACGACCTCACCGGCCAGGTGGCCGTGCTCACAGGCGCCGGGAGCGGCATCGGCAAGGCCACGTCTCTGACCCTGGCGGCCGCCGGGGCGACGATCGTGGGCGGCGACATCGACGAGGCCGCAGTTGCGGCCACGGCCCAGGAGATCACGGACGCGGGTGGGACGGCGCGGGCGGTGCCGACGGACGTCACGAGCCGCCGCGCAGGTCGACGCGCTCGTCGACGGCGCCCAGGCCGAGTTCGGTCGCGTGGACATCATGGGGAACATCGCCGGCATCCCGCACAACAAGATGGTCATGGACGTCACCGACGACGAGTTCGAGCGCATCCTGTCGATCAACCTGAAGAGCTGCTTCTACGGGTGCCAGGCCGCGATGCGGGTGATGGCACCTCGGGAGTCCGGCAACATCATCAACATCTCGTCCGGTGCGATCGACACCCCGGCGCCCACGCTCGCCTGCTACGGCATGACGAAGGCCGCAGTCGCGATGCTGACCAAGACGCTCGCCTGTGAGGCCGGCCCGATGGGGATCCGTGTGAACGCCCTCGCGCCCGGCGTGATCCACACCAACTTCTCCCGTCACAACTTCGTGGACGAGGCCGGCAACGTCATCCCGGAGAAGGTCGAGAGCTACAAGAAGCGCTTCGGGGCGATGGCGCCGCTGAAGCGGGTGGGCGAGGCCCAGGACGTCGCCGACAGCATCCTGTTCCTCGTCTCGGAGGCCGCGTCGTTCATGACCGGCCAGATCCTGAGGCCCAACGGCGGCGTTGCGATGCCCTGGTAGGCCACGCTGACCAGGGCAGATCCGCCACACGGGTCAATCCCGGCCTTTCCCTGGGGTTAGCATGGTTGTCGCGAGCCGAATCCCCGCTCGCGGGTCAACCTCACGCAGTTCGTACCGATCGTGCCCTACGTGGCGATCGCGGTCGTCGCGTCGCAGGAGGGAGACCCTCCCTGAACCTCCCGACGCATCGATCGAAAGCGAGCTTCACCGATGACCACCACCTTTGACGCGCTGGGGGTGTCGACCGAGCTGGTCGATGCCCTGGCCACCCAGGGCATCACCGAGCCCTTCGCCATCCAGAACCTGGCGATCGCCGACGCCCTCGCCGGGCGCGACGTCCTCGGCAAGGCGAAGACCGGGTCCGGCAAGACCCTGGCCTTCGGGCTCCCGGTCCTGGATCGCATCACCAAGGCCGAGCCGCGCCGTCCCCACGGTCTCGTCCTCGTGCCCGACCCGCGAGCTCGCCAACCAGGTTCGTGGTGTGCTCGCCCCGCTCGGGCGGGTGAAGGGTCTCAAGGTCAAGGCGTTCTACGGCGGTGTCGGCATGGAGCCCCAGATCGAGGCGCTCACCAAGGGCGTCGACGTCGTGATCGGAACCCCGGGCCGGCTCATCGACCTGATGGAGCGCCGCGAGCTCTCGGTCGCAGACGTGCAGGTGCTGGTGCTCGACGAAGCGGACCGCATGGCCGACATGGGCTTCATGCCGCAGGTCCAGAAGATCCTCCATCGGGTCGAGGGCGACCACCAGATCGATGCTGTTCTCGGCGACGTTGGATCGCGGCGTGGACCGGCTGGTCGCGCGCTACCTCCACGACCCGGTCTCCCACGAGGTCGAGTCCGAGGACGACACGGTCGACGAGATGCGCCACCACTTCCTGCTGGTGCACCAGATGGACAAGGTCAAGGTCGTCGCATCCATCGCGAGCGGAGTCGACCGCACGCTCGTGTTCTGTCGCACCAAGCGCGGCGCCGACCGCCTGGTCGAGCAGCTGCAGCGCGAGCACGTCAAGGCCGGGGCGATCCACGGCGACCTCCGCCAGGCGGCGCGCGAGCGGCGCCCTCGCGGACTTCACGAGCGGGAAGCTCCCGGTCCTCGTCGCCACCGACGTCGCGGCGCGCGGGATCCACGTCGACGCGGTCGACGTGGTCGTCCACTACGACCCGCCCGAGGACCACAAGGCATACCTGCACCGTTCCGGGCGTACAGCTCGTGCCGGCGCGCTCGGTGTCGCGGTGATGCTGACGCTCTGGAACCAGGAGAACGAGGTGCGGGTGATCCAGCGCCGCCTCAACATCGAAGGGCCGATCGTCGAGGTCTTCTCCAACGACCCCCGCCTGTTGGACCTGCGCGCCTGGGACCCCGAGCGCGGAAGAGGCCGTCGCGTAGCTCCCGGTTCGCCCGGCCCGGCTGAGATCGCGGAGCTGCGGGCCCGGGGTGGTACGACGCGGACGTGGCTCACGTCGTCGACCGCTTCGGCCGGGTCGACGACATCGATCATCCGCCGGCGGCGGATCTCCGCCATGCGCTTCTGCCGCGCGATCCGGCGCGCCCGCTGACGCCGCACCGCGCGCCGGCGCAACAGGAACAACGCGAGCAGGATGACGAAGACGAAGATCAGGAGGTTGCGGAGGTTGACGACCGACCCGATCGTGATCCCGGAGCTGCCAGACCTCGTTGACGAAGCGGGTGTCGTCGCGAGTGCGGTCCCACCCGAGTCGCCGACGGGATCGTTCGCCGTCGTATCGCTCGTCTTCGTCTTCGTCGTCGTGGTGGACTCGGCGGCCACGGACTCCGACGCGCCGGCTGCTGCACCCGCCTCCGAGCTGCGACCGCCGACGCCGAGCGCGCCGGGGAGGCCGGAGAACGCGGCGAGGCGCACGTCGGCAGTGACGGCGCGAACCGGCGGGACCTTCTCGCCCGTGCCCGGCGCGTTCGCCGGGGTCGTGAAGCCCTGGTCGAGCAGGTACCCGGCCCAACCCGTGTCGTCCCAGGTCGCCAACACCACCGCGATCATCGTCCGGCCGTCTCGCGTCGCGGACGTGACGAGCGTGCGACTCGCCGCGTCCGTGAACCCGGTCTTCAGGCCCGTCGCGCCCGGATAGGTCCTGAGGAAGCCCTTGTTGTGGTTCGAGAACTCCACGCGCGGTACCCGCGGGATCGGTGAGCTCGTACGACATCGTCTTGGCCGTGTCCGCGATCGTGGGCACCGCCAAGGCATTGCGGGCGACGACGGCGAGGTCGTAGGCGCTCATGTGGGTGCCGCCGGCGTAGGAGTGCTCGTCGTCGAGGCCGGCCGGATCGCCGAACGTGGTGTCGCGCGTGCCCAGGCGCTTCGCCTCGCGGTTCGCATCGACCGCGAATTTCTCGACGCTGCCGCTCGCCCGTTCCACGATGGCGAACGCGGCGTCGTTGGCCGATTCCATGAGCAGGGCGTGGAGCAGGTCGTCGAACTTCCAGACCTGACCCTCGAGGATCGAGATCTTCATTGCGGGCTGGCTCTGGGCCCGGGCGCTCACTGGCACCTTGCTGTCCAGCGGGAGCCGCTCGAGCGCCGTCAACGCGGTGAGCAGCTTCACGGTGCTGGCGGTGAGATGAGGCTCGTGGACGCTCTTCCCGGCCAGGACCTGGCCGCTGTCGGCATCCACCAGGATGTAGGCCGCGGGCTCCTGGGTGGCGGGTGCCGCCGTAGCCGGGCGCGCCGCGACGACCGACGCGAACGTGCAGAGCACGACCGCAAGCGTGAGGAGCCGCCGCCCCAAGCGGCTGAGCAACGCCATGCGGGCCCCAGGGTAGGGGAGCCGGCGGGGCGCCATGGAGTCGCGTGTCCAGTTTCCCCCGGTCTTTCGGATTCGTAATCGACCCAGGATCACCGGAGTCGGCGTGTCACGATGGCGTCGTGACCTCTGAACCCCGTGTCTCACGCCGGATCGCGGCCATTGCCGAGTCCGCCACGCTCGCGGTCGACGCCAAAGCCAAGGCGCTCAAGGCGGCCGGCGAGCCGGTGATCGGCTTCGGCGCCGGTGAGCCCGACTTCCCGACCCCTCCCCACATCGTCGAGGCGGCCATCGAGGCCTGCCGGAACCCGGCGAACCATCGGTACTCGCCCACCGCCGGGCTCCCCGACCTGAGGGCCGCGATTGCAGCAAAGACCGCGCGTGACTCCGGGTACACCTGCGACGCGGCTCAGGTGCTCGTCACCAATGGGGCCAAGCACGCCGTCTACAACACGTTCCAGACCCTGCTGGACCCCGGCGACGAGGTGCTCGTGCCGGCGCCGTACTGGACCACGTACCCGGAGGCGATCGCGCTGGCCGGCGGCCACCCGGTCCCGCTGCCCACGACGGAGTCCACTGGATTCCGGGTGACCGTCGAACAGCTCGAGACGGCACGCGGGACGAACACGAAGGCCTTGCTCTTCGTCTCGCCGTCGAACCCGACGGGCGCCGTGTACCCGGCGTCGGAGGTCGAGGCGATCGGGAAGTGGGCGGTGGAACACGGGATCTGGGTCGTGACCGACGAGATCTACGAGCACCTGACGTTCGGGGAGCACCGCTTCACTTCGATGCCGTCCCTCGTGCCGGAGCTGGCCGACACCTGCGTCGTTTTGAACGGCGTTGCCAAGACCTACGCGATGACGGGATGGCGGGTCGGTTGGATGATCGGACCGCTCGACGTGATCGGCGCGGCCACGAACCTGCAGTCGCAGTCCACGTCGAACGTCGCGAACGTCTCGCAGCGCGCGGCGCTCGCGGCCGTGAGCGGTGACCTCGAAGCTGTCTCGGAGATGCGGCACACGTTCGCCGCGCCGCGGGTTGGCGATGCACTCGATCCTCTCGGGGATCCCCGGCGTCGAGTGCATGCAGCCAGAGGGTGCGTTCTACTGCTTTCCGAACTTCGAAGCGGTCCTCGACCGCGAGTACGGCGACCGCAAGGTCACGACGACCACCGAGCTGGCCGAGGTCCTCCTCGACGAGGCGCGGGTCGCGATCGTGCCCGGCGAGGCGTTCGGCGCGCCCGGCTACGCCCGCCTGTCGTTCGCGCTCGGCGACGACGACCTTGGCGAAGGTCTCCGGCGCATCGCAGACTTCCTCGCTTGATAACCGCTCCGGCTCCGCTCGCTCCGGCACCAGCGCCTAACCTCACGCCGTGACGAATCGCGTCCTGGTGTCGGAAGAGCTGGCCGACAGTGGCCTCGAGTCGATGCGCGCCGCGGGACTCGACGTCGACGTCCAGCTCGGTCTGAGCCCGGAGCAGCTGATCGACGCGGTGCGGGGTGCGGCGGCGATCGTGATCCGGAGCGCGACCCAGGTCACCGCAGAGGTGCTCGAAGCCGGGACGGAGCTCGTCGTGGTCGGGCGCGCCGGCATCGGTCTCGACAACGTCGATGTGGCTGCCGCGACCAAGCAGGGCGTGATGGTGGTCAACGCGCCGCAGTCGAACGTGCTGTCGGCGGCGGAGCAGACGATCGCGCTGATGCTCGCCCAGGCCCGCAACATCCCCCAGGCCGACGCGGACCTCAAGGCCGGCGAGTGGAACCGCTCGCGTTGGGCCGGCGTCGAGCTCTACGGCAAGACGCTCGGCATCCTCGGACTGGGCCGGGTCGGGGTGCTCGTCGCGCAGCGCTGCAATGCCTTCGGGATGAGGCTGATCGCCTACGACCCGTACGTGAGCGCGGAGCGCGCCCGCCAGCTCGGAGTGGAGCTCGCGCCGACGATCGAGGACCTGTTCGCGGTCGCGGACTTCCTGACGATCCATCTTCCGAAGACCAAGGAGACGATGGGGCTGATCGACGCCGACCTGCTCGCCAAGTCGAAGCCCGGGCTGCGCCTGGTGAACACCGCGCGCGGTGGCATCGTCGACGAGACCGTGCTCGCCGCGGCGATCGAAGCCGGTCAGGTCGCGGGTGCCGCGCTCGACGTGTTCGCAACCGAGCCAACGACGGAGTCGCCGCTGTTCGGACTGTCCAAGGTGGTCGTCACCCCGCACCTGGGCGCATCGACCGTCGAGGCTCAGGACAAGGCGGGCCAGACGATCGCCGAACAGGTCGTGCTCGCGCTCCGCGGTGAGTTCGTGCCGTTCGCGGTCAACCTTGCCGCGACCGAGGCGAACTCGACCGTCCAGCCGTTCCTTCCGCTCGCGGAACGGCTCGGCCGTCTCTTCACCGGATTGGCGGGCGGGACTGTCGAGACCCTCGAGGTCGGCTACGAGGGCCAGATCGCGGACTACGACTGCCGGGTGCTCACCCTCGGGGTGCTGAAGGGGATTCTCGCCCCCGTCGTGGACGAGCCGGTGAGCTTCGTCAACGCACCCCAGCTCGCGGAGTCACGCGGTCTGACTGTGCGCGAGACGAAGCTCACTTCGGTGCGCGACTACGTGAACCTGGTCGAGCTGCGCGGGGTGTGCAACGGGCGCGCGACCCATGTCGCGGGAACGTTGTACGGCAAGCAGGCTGCACCGCGCATCGTCGGGATCGACGACCACATCGTCGACGTCCCACCGTCCAGTCACATGCTCGTGGTGCGCAACGCGGACGTACCCGGGATGATCGGCAAGGTCGGGACGATCCTCGGCGACGCGGGGGTCAACGTCGACGACATGGACGTCGGCAAGACCGCCGAGGGGGAGGCCGCGCTCATGGCCATCTCCACGACGCTGCCGGTCCCGGCAGATGTCGTCGATGCGCTGCGCGCCCAGGCCGGCGTCGACGACGCCCGCGCGATCGAGCTCGACTAGCGCCGGTTCAGCGCTTCGGGGCGCGGAGCCCGTCGGCGATCGCCGCGTCGGCATCTACGTAGCAACGTTCCGCGCGGATGCGGTCGTAGTTGCCACCGCCCGGGAGGTGGTAGATGCCACTCGTCAGCTTGGCCTTGACGGGGTGTGACAGCGGGCAGGCACCGTCGACCGGCTCGACCCACGCGATGTCGGGTGACGCGGGAGTCGCGGGTGGGTCGGGCTTGGGCACCGGGCGCGGCAGGCCGGGAAAGGGGCTGGCCTCGAAGGTGACCCCGGCCGTGTCCGGCGTGCGTGACGCGAGGAAGCGCCAGATCGCGTACGCGCCGCCGGCGATCAGCCCGGCGACGACCCCACGGCGAAACAGCTTGAGCATTGGGGCAGTCTCGCGCGTCGGCGGCCGATCGTTGACGACGCCATCTCCGTCTGGCAGACTGAGCAGTCCTATGACTGTGGTGCCGCACTTCAACGGACTGCTCCTTACGTAGGGGCGAGCGCCTCCAGGTGCTCGCCGGAACCTCTCGTGCCTTCGGGCCGGGAGGTTTTTTGTTTGCCGAAATTGACCCGTAACCAAGTGACCGATCCGAACCGAACCCCAGAAAGCAAGCAGGTACTCCGATGGACCAGGTGCTGATCTTCGACACAACCCTCCGGGACGGCGAGCAGTCGCCCGGCATCTCGCTCGACGTCGGCGAGAAGCTCGAGATCGCAGACCAGCTCGCGCGCCTCGGGGTGGACGTCATCGAGGCCGGGTTCCCGATCGCGAGCGACGGGGACTTCGAAGCGGTCGAGTCGATCGCGAAGCACGTGGAGGGTCCGATCATCGCCGCCCTCTCCCGGACGGGGTTCAAGGACGTCGACCGGGCCTGGGAAGCGGTGCGGCACGCCGAGCGCAACCGGATCCACGTCTTCCTGGCGACGTCCGAGCTGCACATGAAGAAGAAGCTCCGGATGACCCACGACCAGGTGCGCGCCGAGGTGGCCGCCGGTGTCGCCCGGGCCAAGGGCTACACACCCGATGTCGAGTACTCGCCCGAGGACGGGTTCCGGTCGGATCCCGACTTCATGTGTGACGTCTGCCAGATCGCGGTCGACAACGGTGCCACGACCATCAACATCCCCGACACGGTCGGTTACGGACTGCCCGAGGACTTCGGCCGGCTCATCGCGTACGTCATCGACACGGTGAAGGGTGACTTCGTCGTCTCGACGCATTGCCACAACGACCTGGGGCTGGCGGTTGCGAACTCGCTGTCCGGCGTGGCCAACGGTGCGCGTCAAGTCGAGTGCGCGGTCAACGGGCTGGGCGAGCGCGCCGGCAACGCCGCGCTCGAAGAGGTCGTCATGGCGATCCGCACTCGCTCGGACTACTTCGAGGGCATCACCACCGGGGTGCACACCGAAGAGCTGGCCCGTGCATCGCGGATGGTTTCGCGCCTCACCGGGTATCCGGTCCAGTACAACAAGGCGGTCGTCGGTCGGAACGTGTTCGCGCACGAGGCCGGCATCCACCAGCACGGTGTGCTCGAGGATCGCGAGACCTACGAGATCATGGACGCGGGGGAGGTCGGGCAGGAAGCCGCGCAGATCGTGCTCGGCAAGCACTCCGGGCGCCACGCCTTCGCCGACTCCCTGGAGAAGATGGGTCTGCACCTGCAGGGCGACGGGTTGAACCAGGCATTCGTGCGGTTCAAGGAGCTGGCCGACCGCAAGGTCCAGATCACCGAAGCCGACCTCGAAGCGATCGTCGCCGAGGAGCTCGGTACCGGTGTCGTGCACAGGTACACCGTCGTGAGCCTCGACGTGCGCGGCGGAACGCTCTCGACTCCGGAGGCCACCGTCGTGCTGAGCGACGGCGACGGGAAGGTCGACGGCACCTCCGAAGGCAATGGAATGGTGGACGCGGCCATCGCGGCGATCGCGCGAGCGACCGGAATCTCGGGCACCGTGCTCGACTTCAACGTCTCGTCGGTGACGAGCGGCGGAGATGCGTTGGGCGACGTGGTCATCCAGCTCGACGTCGACGGACTCAAGGCGACGGGACGCGGTGTCGCGACCGACATCGTCGAAGCGTCGGCTCGGGCCTACCTCGCGGCAGTCAACCGGATCGTCCGCATGCGCGAGCGACCGATGACGCGCGATGTCATCGTCGGGCCATGACGGTCAACCTGTGGACCGACGATGATCACGCGTGGGCGTACCTCGAAAACCGCAAGCGCATTCCTCGGCGAGCCGAGGGCTATGCCGCGCTCCTCGAGTTCGTGCCCGAGAGCGTCACGCGTGTGCTCGACCTCGGGTGCGGCGACGGCGAGGTGGTAGGTCGCGTCCTCGACGCGCGCCCCGATGCCGAGGCCGTCGCGGCCGACTTCTCCGCGGAGATGCTCGGCCGCGTGCGCGCTCGGTTCGCGGGTTCGGAGCGGGTGACCATCGTCGAGCACGACCTTGACTCACCGATTCCGGCCGAGTGGGGCACGTTCGACATCGTTGTGTCCGCCTTCGCGATCCACCACGTCGCGGACGAGCGCAAGCGCGCGTTGTACCGAGAGGTCTACGACCGGCTGCGGCCGGGCGGCGGGTTCCTGAACCTGGAACATGTCGCTTCGGCCACCCGTGAGCTTCATGAGGCGTTTCTGGCGACGTTCGGAACTGCGCCCGCCGACGACGACCCCTCGAACCAGCTCGCCCCGGTCGAGGATCAGCTGGGCTGGCTGCGCGCGATCGGGTTCGTCCAGGTCGACTGCCACTGGAAGTGGCGTGAGCTCGCGCTCCTGGCCGGTGTGCGCGCGGCCTGACCCAGCCCCGCTCCGCGCGAGTGGTGCCGGGAATGCCCGGTTGCTTCCCACGCACGGTGGTACCTGGTCGGCCGGCTTCAGTTCTTCGGGCCCATTGCCGAAATCACGGGAGCACGAGGCAATGGGACTGGTTCAACTGGAGGCAAACCGTGACGTACCCCGAGTTTCTGACGTACCTCTTCGACCGTGAGCAGACCAAGGAGCTCGCCGTCGAGCTCGCATTCGTGATCGACGAGCAGTTGCTGAAGGAACAGCAGGGCTCGATGCAACCCGCGTAGCCGCGGTCCCCGCCGTCCGCCTCCCGGTGAGACGATCTGGTCGTGGCTGAGCACATGACCGCGACCGCGCCGCCGGGTTGGTATTCGGACCCGTGGCGCCAGTCGACGTGGCGATGGTGGGATGGCGTCGCGTGGACGGCGTACACGGACCGGTGGTTCGGAGCCGAGGTCGCGGCGCCCTCCGACGGAAGTCTGCGGGCCGGGGGGATAGCCGCGCTGGGCTTCGTCGTCGGGCTCGCGATCTCGTTCGTGATCGGGACCGCGCTGTACCTGATGGGGTACCGGGCGACCGACCCGGCATTTCTGCTCGGCTCGACGCTCGGGCTCTGGATCGGGCTGGGCGGATCCTGTGTCGTCGCGGTCCACACCAAGGGAACGGGCTCACTCTCGGACCTGGGCCTCGAGAAGCCACGCTGGCTCGATGTCGCGCTCGGCATCGGATTCGGGATCGCCGGCGTCATCGGCGTCACGATCATCGCCGCCACGCTCCAGGCGATCGACAAGGACCTGCTCCCGGGGGGCCGGTCCGACATCTCGGACCCGAGTCAACCGCGGTGGCGTCCTCGGAATCGCGGTGGTCTACCTCATCGCCGTCGTGGGCGCGCCCTTTTTCGAAGAGCTCTACTTCCGCGGACTGGTGCAGGGGACGCTGACCGCGCGGTGGGGGTTCGGCATCGGGCTCGTCGTGCAGGCAATGCTCTTCGGGTTGGTCCATCTGGACCCGAAGAACGGCGTGGGCAACGTCGGCACGTTCGTCATCATCACTGCGGTCGGGCTCGGTCTCGGCGTGATCCGCCACTACTCCCGTCGACTGCCCCCGGGCATGTTCACGCACGCGACCTACAACGCGATCATCGTCACTCTCGCGGTGCTCGCCCGGTAGGACGCCTCAGGCGGGTCGGGCCGGGGCACTCGGCATGAAGCCCGGGCGCCGGCCTTCGTATCCCGAGATCTCTTCGCCGCGTTGCTCGGTGAGCCCGATGTCGTCGAGGCCGTTCAGCAGGCGGTGGTGCGTGTGGTCGTCGAGCTCGAACGGCTCGTCGAGGTCGAGCGCCGGAACGGCGACGCGGCGGTCCACCACGTCGATCACGATCTCGAGGGTCGAGTCGTCCTCGATCGCGCGCATGATCCGGGTGACGACCGGCTGCGGGAGCGTCACCGGGACGAGGCCGATCTTGAGGCAGTTGTTGCGGAAGATGTCCGCAAACCTGGGCGAGATGATGGCCTGGAACCCGTAGTCCTGCAGGGCCCACGGCGCGTGCTCCCGAGACGAGCCGGTCCCGAAGTTGGGGCCCGCGACGAGGACGTGGGCCCCGTCGTAGCGCGACTGGTTGAGGACGAAGTCCGAGCGCTCACGCCACTCCGAGAAGAGACCGGCACCGAACCCGGTCCGCTCGACCCGCTTCAGCCAGTCGGACGGGATGATCTGGTCGGTATCGACATCGGACCGGTCGAGGGGCACGGCCCGGGCGACGATCTCGCGCACTGCTTCCATCTTGTGCTCCTCAGTCCAAGTCGGTCGGCGCAGCGAAGTGGCCGGCGATGGCGGTGGCCGCCGCGACGGCGGGGGACACCAGGTGCGTCCTTCCGCCCTTGCCCTGGCGTCCCTCGAAGTTGCGGTTGCTCGTGCTCGCGGCGCGTTCGCCCGGCGCGAGCTTGTCGGGGTTCATCGCGAGGCACATCGAGCACCCCGGTTCGCGCCACTCGAATCCTGCGGCCGTGAAGATTGCGTGCAGACCTTCCGACTCCGCGGCTTGCTTCACCGCGAACGACCCCGGGACCACCATCGCCCGCATCCCGGACTTCACCGTCCGACCCCGCACCACGGCTGCCGCAGCGCGGAGGTCCTCGACGCGGGAGTTGGTGCACGAGCCGATGAACACGGTGTCGACGTTGATGTCGCGAATCGGCGTCCCGGCCTTCAGCCCCATGTACTGGAGCGCGCGGGTCGCCGACTCGGCCTGACCCTCCTCGGTGAACGACTCGGGGTCGGGTACCACCGAGTCGATCGTGGTGGTCTGCGCCGGGTTGGTGCCCCACGACACGCTCGGCGCGAGCGTGGATGCATCGATCACGACTTCCTGGTCGAACGACGCATCAGGGTCGGTCGGCAGGGCCCGCCACGCCTCGAGCGCTTGTTCCCAGGCCCTCCCCTCGGGTGCGAACGGTCGGCCCTCGAGGTATGCGAACGTCGTGTCGTCGGGTGCGATCAGCCCGGCGCGGGCACCGGCCTCGATCGACATGTTGCAGATCGTCATCCGACCCTCCATCGAGAGCGCGCGGATCGCGGAGCCGCGGTACTCGATGACCGAACCGATCCCTCCGCCCGTGCCGATCTGGGCGATGATCGAGAGCACGACGTCCTTGGCGGTGACGCCGGCCGGCAGGTCACCGTCGACCGTGACTGCCATCGTCCCGGGTCGTTGCTGGGGGAGCGTCTGGGTCGCGAGCACGTGCTCGACCTCGCTCGTCCCGATGCCGAACGCGAGCGCGCCGAACGCGCCGTGGGTGGACGTATGGCTGTCCCCGCACACGATCGTCATGCCCGGCTGGGTCAGACCCTGCTCCGGGCCGATGACGTGGACGATGCCCTGGCCCGGGTCGCCCATGCCGTACAGGCGGATGCCGAACTCCTTGCAGTTCGCGGCGAGCGTCTCGATCTGCGTGCGCGAGATCGGGTCCGTGATGCCGAGCTCGAGGCCGACGGTCGGCACGTTGTGGTCCATCGTCGCGACGGTCAGCTCGGGTCGGCGGACCCCGCGACCGTTGAGGCGCAAGCCGTCGAACGCTTGGGGGGACGTCACCTCGTGCACGAGGTGCAGGTCGATGTAGAGGAGGTCGGGCTCACCGTCGGCCCGGTGGACCACGTGTTGCTCCCACACCTTCTCGCTCAGGGTCTGTGGCATCGCTCGCTCCTTCGGCCCTCACCCATCTCAGAATATGAGATAGGGTTCCTGATATATGGACAGCCTAAGTGGCGTGGGGGTCATCGACAAGTCGGCCGCGATCCTGGAAGCACTCGCCGAGATCGGCCCCACCAGTCTCGCGGAGCTGGTCGATGCCACCGGCATCTCGCGCCCGACCACCCATCGCCTCGCGCTCGCACTCGAGTCACACGGTCTCGTGGGTCGGGACGAGCGCGGCAGGTTCCGGCTGGGCGTACGTCTCGCGGCCTGGGGCCGGAGCGCGGTTCCACTGTCGGCCACGATGCTCGAGCAGTCGGCGATGGTGCTCGCCGATCTGCGTGACGAGACCGGGGAGAGCGCGCAGCTCTACGTGCGCGACGGCGACCACCGGGTGTGCGTTGCCGCCGCCGAACGCCCGACCGGGCTCCGGGACACGGTTCCGATCGGCGCGCGCCTTCCCCTGGTGGCGGGCTCGGGCGGGAAGGTGCTTCTGGCGTGGACCGATCCGGCCGACTGGCCTCCGGGCGTGGACGGCCCCGGGCTCCGGGCGGTGCGCCATCGCGGCCGGGCCGCGTCGGTGGCCGAGCGTGAGGCCGGCGTCGCGAGCGTGAGCGCGCCGGTGCGCGGGCCCGATGGTGCGGTCGTCGGGGCACTGTCGGTGAGCGGTCCGATCGATCGGTTGGGCCGCCGCCCCGGCCCGCGGTTCGCGCCGGCGCTCGTCCGGGCCGCGGAGCGGCTTCACCAGGGCCCGGCGCGCCGCCCGCGCTGATGCCGTGGCAGCGTCGGTTCACCACGGCGAAACAAACCCGAAACGTTTCAGGATTACCGTCCCCACGATGGACGTCGTGCTGGTCCGCTGGCCGGAAGAGAACCTTCATCTCGGCGAGCTCCGGGGCTCCGGGACACCCCGGCTGCTCCTGGTCGGGCCGGATGCCGCGCCCCGGACTCCACCGACCCGCTCGAGGACTGGATCCGGCTCCCCGCGGAGGATCGTGACGTCAGGGCGAGAGTGGCCACGCTCGAAGCCCGGGCCTCGAACGGGCTTGCCGTGCCCGAGATCGACGACGACGGCCTCCTTCGCTTCCGGGACCGTTGGGTGTCGCTGTCCCCGGTGGAGCGTGAGCTCGCGGGGGCGCTGGTCGAACGATTCGGCGCCGTCGTCGGACGTGAGCTGATGGCCCGGCGCGGCGTGGCCATCGGGTGCGCCGACCCGCAACGCGCTCGACGTGCACATTCTTCGGTTGCGTCGCCGCATCGCGCCGCTCGGGTTGGAGGTGCGCACGGTGCGGTCGCGCGGATACCTCCTCCAGATCACCACTTCGTAGTCCCGTGACCGTCGTCGAGATCCTTCGGGACATCCTGATCGTCCTCGTCGCGGCCAAGATCGCCGCGGAGCTCGCCGAGCGGGTCAAGGTCCCGGCAGTGGTCGGCGAGATCGTCGCCGGCATGCTCATCGGGCCGTCAGTGCTGGGGCTCGTCGGTCCGACCGAGGTGCTGGAGGTGCTCGCCGAGCTCGGGGTCATCCTCTTGTTGCTCCAGGTCGGTCTCGAGATGGACGTGCGCGATCTCGCGGCGGTCGGGCGGGCGTCGATGAGCGTTGCGGTGATCGGCGTCGTCCTTCCGATGATGTTGGGCTACGGGGTCGGCGTCGCATTCGACTACGACTCGAACACCTCGCTGTTCCTCGGCGCCGCGCTGGCGGCGACGAGTGTCGGCATCACGGCACGGGTCTTCAGCGACCTGCGCGCGCTCACGTCCGTCGAGGCGCGCACCGTGCTGGGCGCGGCGGTGGCGGACGACGTGCTCGGGCTTGTGATCCTCACCGTGGTCGTGCGCATCGTGACGGAGGGAACCGTCTCCCTGATGACGGTGCTCAGCATCGTCGGTGTCGCCGTCGCGTTCCTGGTGCTGACCGCCTACCTTGGCGGCCGGTTCGGGCCGCCGCTGTTCCGAGCGGTGCAGAAGTACTCGCGGTCGGCCGGCACGCTCGTCGCGCTGGCCCTGGCATTCACGCTGCTCTTCGCCGAGCTGGCGGATGCCGCGCAGCTTGCACCCATCATCGGTGCCTTCGTGGCGGGACTCTCGCTCAGCCGCAGCGACCAGCGAGAGCGGATCGAGCGTGACCTCACCCCGGTCGGCCACCTCTTCATCCCGGTCTTCTTCCTCGCGATCGGCATCGCGGTGGACGTCACGTCGTTCGTCCGGGCCGAGGTCCTCGAGGTCGCCGCCGCGCTCGTGGTCGTTGCGATCATCGGGAAGGTCTTCGCCGCGGCAGGCGCGATCGGGTCGCCGGGCGACAAGCCGCTGATCGGGTTGGGGATGCTGCCTCGCGGCGAGGTCGGCCTGATCTTCGCGACCATCGGCCTCAAGGAGGGTGTGCTCGGCGACGACCTCTACTCCTCACTGCTCCTGGTGGTCCTGATCACGACCCTGATGGCCCCGCCCCTGTTGCGCTGGCGGCTCCAGAAGCTGGCCGCCGGTCGAAGACCGAAAGTCGCGTCGGGGGAGCCGATGCCCGAAGCCGGTTGGCTCGTCGTCGACGACGGGGTCGTCGACATCACCGGCGATGCCCCGAGCCGCTTGGCCCTGAAGATCGGGTTCGAGTCGGCGTTGGCCATTGCCGACGGCGCGCGCCCCGGCCGCAAGCTGCTCGAGTGGCTGGGGGCGCTGGGCGACGGGTCCATCCAGTGGGATCGCGACGCGACCCAGAGGCTGCTCGAGGTGCTCCTCCGGGGGAACGACCGCGCGTGGCGGTTCCTCGAGGCGAGCGGCGTGCTCGAGCGCGCGCTCCCCGAGCTCGCCGACTCGGTGCAGCGCCGCCGCGCCGATCCCCACCTGCTCGACTCGAGCCAGGTCCTGCGGTTCGAGCTGGTCGAGCGCCTGCGCGAGATCGCGAAGGACGACGCTCGCGCGGCGGAGGAGCAGGTGCAGCTGGACCATCCGGAGTGGTTGTTGCTCGCCGCGCTCATCCTGGATACCGCGGGCCAAGATTCCGAGCCGGTCGCGCTGGCCCGTCGCCTGGTGCAGCGCCTCGACCTCGGCGCGGCCGCCGAGCAGGAGATCGCGTTGCTCGTTGGCAACCCCGGGCTGCTGCGGGCGTCGGCCGGACGGGTCGAGGGCCTGGACGAGGAGTCCGTCCTCAAGCTTGCGACGCATCTCGAACGCGCCGAACGCGCGCGGGCGCTCTACTTGCTGAGCCTGGGCATCGGTGAGCTCGAGACCGTCGAACGGGCGCGCCTCGATGACCTGTTCATGCTGATCGTGACGATGCTGGAGCAGCCGAGCGTGACGGGGCTCGAGGCCCGGAACCTGGTCGAGCAGCGCCGTTCGGAAGCGATGCGGCTGGTCTCGGATCCGGCCCAACAGAAGCGCGTCGAGCAGGCGCCCCGCGCGTACCTGTTGTCCCAGAGTGCCGATGCAGTGGCGCGCCAGGTCCGGTTGCTCGACCGTGTCCCGGCGCGCAACGAGGTTCGGGTCGCGCTCTACTCGTTCGAGGCGGACGAATGGGACCTCGACGTCGCCAGCCGGGACCGGCCGGCGCTGCTCGCGCACGTGACCGGCGTCCTTCTGGGCTACGGACTCGACGTGTACAACTCCGTGATCGCGACCTGGGCCGACGGGACCGCGCTCGAGAGCTTCAAGGTCCGGCGCGCGCAGATCGACCCATCGGTCCCGCTCGGCCCCGATCATCTCCAGCCCATGGAGCCGCCGGATCCCGCGCGGCTCGAGGCTGCAATCAGCGGATCGTTCGGCAGCCCACTGAGCGCGGCGCCCAATGCGGAGGCGGAAGTCAGCTTCGACGACGAAGGTTCGCCCTGGTACACGTTGTGCGAGGTCCGCAGCATCGACCGGCCCGGTTTGCTGCACACCATCACCGTCGGGGTCGCGGCGGCGGGAGCCAGCGTGCACTCGGCTCGGGTCGAGACCGTCGATGCGTTCGCGATGGACCGCTTCGAGCTCACGGACTCGACGGGTCGGAAGCTGGACGACCAGACGAAGGCCGAGGTCCGTGAAGCGATCGTCGGCGGGGTGAACCTTCGTCACCGGCGATTCGGGCGCCTGGTCAAGGTCTGATCTGGCACGCTGGCCCGGTGCGGGTCGGCGTGGACACCGGGGGAACCTTCACGGACGTGGTCGCAGACGACGGCCGGATCGTCAAGACGCCGTCGACGCCCGCAGATCCCGGCGAAGCGGTGCGCACCGGCATCGCGGCCCTCGAACGTGGCCGCCCGGACCTGCTCGCGCACGGTTCGACGGTGGCGACGAACGCACTCTTGGAGCGCAAGGGTGCGCGGGTGGCGCTGGTGACGACCCGCGGCTTCGCCGACGTCATCGAGATTGCGCGCCAGGCGCGCCCCTCGCTCTACGACCCGTTCGTGGATCGACCCGAATCACTTGTCCCGCGCGAGCTGCGCTTCGAGGCCGGTGGCCGGCTGGATGCGTCAGGCCGAGAGATCTCGCCCGTCGCGGAAGGGGATCTTCCGACGCTTCCGCCCGATGTCGAGGCCGTCGCAGTGTGCCTCCTGCACGCGGATCTCAACCCTGCGCACGAGCAGATCGTCGCCCGGGCGTTCGCCGCGCAGGGCTTCGATGTCAGCTGCTCCCACGAGGTGTCCCCGGAGTTCCGGGAGTACGAGCGAATCGTCACCACGGTCGCGAACGCCGCGTTGCGACCGAGGTGCAGCCCCTACTTGCGCGGCATCGAACCACTTGCCGATTCGGTCCTGGTGATGACCTCCGCGGGTGGACTCGTACCGGTATCGGTTGCCGCGGAGCTCCCGGTTGCGTTGTTGCTGAGCGGACCCGCCGGTGGCGTGCGGGCTGCGGCGACCGTCGCGTCGTCGTGCGGCTATCACGACGCGGTGTCCTTCGACATGGGTGGGACGAGCACCGACGTCTGCCTGATTCGTGGTGGCGTACCCGAACCCACGTCCATCCACGAGGTCGCCGGGTTCCCGGTGCGGTACCCGTCGCTTCACATCCTCACGATCGGTGCCGGAGGTGGGTCGATCGCCCGCCTCGACCCGGGTGGGGCGCTCGTCGTGGGGCCGGAGAGCGCGGGCGCGGTGCCGGGCCCGGCGGCGTACGGCTGGGGTGGGACCGAGCCGACCGTGACCGACGCGGACCTGGTGCTCGGCCGGATCCCCGCCGGCGCGGAGCTTCCCGGCCTCGGGCGGCTCGACGTCGTCGCCGCGAAGACCGCGATCGAACGCGCGGGCGTCACCGCCGACGGAGTCACGCGCGTGGTCGACGCGAACATGGAACGTGCCGTGCGGGTCGTGACCGTCGAGCGCGGCGTCGACGCGCGGGACCTCGCGCTCGTCGCGTTCGGAGGCGCCGGGCCGTTGCACGCGTGCGCGGTCGCCGAGGCGCTCGGGATGCGGGCGGTGCTCGTACCGCCGCGTGCCGGAGTGCTGTCGGCCGTCGGGCTGGTATCGGCACCGCCGCAACGGGACCTGGTCCGATCGTGGCAGGATCCGGCGGACCATGCCGGGGTCGCTGCCGCACGGGAGGCGCTCGACCGCGAGGTCGCGCAGCTCGCGGGCCTCGCCGGCGCGGTCGACGTGGAGACGTTCCTGGACTGCCGGTACGCGGGCCAGAGCCACGAGCTCACGGTTGGGGACATCGCGGAGTTCCCCGGTGAACACGCCCGGCGCAACGGCTACGCCCGACCCGGGACCCCCATCGAGGTCGTCGCCCTGCGGGCCCGGGCCCGGGGGTTGCCGCGCTCGACCCGTCGGAGCTCCCGGAATGGCCGCGCGAACGGGTGGTCGGTCCCGCGGTCGCGGCCGAGCCCGACTGCACCGTCTGGATCCCCGACGGCTGGATCGCCGACCCGGCCCCCGACGGCACCTGGGTGTTGACCAGGCGAGGCGTGGCGTGAGCCCGGCGAGGAGCAGGAACGAAGCGGGGACCTCACGGAATCGCAGCCGAGAGACCAGCGAAGTGTGGCCCGAGCGGCCCGGGCCGAAGGACGGTGAGCGGGAATGATGGATCCGGCGGCGCTGCAGGTGTTGATCTCGCGGCTGACCGGGATCGCAGAGGAGATGGGCGCGGTGCTGCAACGCGCGGCGTTCAGCCCGAACGTCAAGGAGCGGGCCGACTGCTCGGCGGCGCTGTTCACCGCAGGCGGCGAGCTGCTCGTGCAGGCCGAGCACATCCCGGTGCATCTCGGTTCGATGCCCGCGGGGGTACGGGCGGCGATCGACGCGTGCGGCGACGCGGTCGGGCCGGGAGACCAGATCATCCTGAACGACCCGTACGCGGGCGGAACCCATCTGAACGACGTGACCCTCGTCGCGCCGTGCTTCGTCGACGGTCGGCTGGTCGGCTGGGCCGCGAACCGCGCGCACCACGCGGATCTCGGCGGGATGGCACCCGGGTCGATGCCGCCCGACGCGGTGCACATCGCCCAGGAGGGCTTGCGGATCCCGCCGGTGGTGCTGTCCGACGGTGTCGCGGCGGTGATGATCGCGTCCTCGCGCACACCGGAGGAACGCCGGGGCGACCTCGACGCGCAGGTCGGCGCCAACCGCCTCGGCGTCGCGCGGCTGGCCGAGCTCGCGGGTGCACCGTTCAACGAGATCGTCGACTACGGCGAGCGACGGATGCGGGCCGCGTTGCGCGCCCTCCCGGACGGCCGGTGGTCGGCGGAGGACGTGATCGACTCGACCGGCCCGCGGCCGGAGCAGCAACATCCGGCACGTATCGCGCTCGAGCTGGTCCTCGGGGGCGACGAAGTGACGTTCGACTTCACCGGCACCGCGGACCAGCGGCCCGGGACCGTCAACGCGGTCGAGGCGGTGACGGTCAGCGCGGTCGCGTTCGCGCTGCGGACCGCGACCGACCCGACCATGCCCGCGAACGGCGGGGCCTTGCGGCCCGTGCGGGTGGTCGCGCCGCCGGGCTCGATCGTGGCCGCGCGGTTCCCGGCAGCCGTGGGCGCGGGCAACGTCGAGGTCAGCCAGCGCGTCGCCGACGTGTGCCTGCGGGTGCTGGCCGAGGTCGCACCGGACCGCGTCGGCGCCGCAAGTCAGGGGACGATGAACAACGTCCTCGTCGGGGGCGACGGATGGGTGTTCTACGAGACGATCGGCGGGGGCCAGGGCGGGCGCCCCGGCCGCGCGGGCATGAGCGGCGTCCATACGAACATGACGAACACCCGAGACACGCCGGTCGAGGCGTTCGAGCGCGCGTACCCGATGCGGGTCCGTCGTTACTCGATCCGGCGCGGGAGCGGCGGGGCCGGCGAGTTTGCCGGCGGTGACGGCATCGAGCGCGACCTCGAAGCGCTCGAGGCCGTGACGGTGTCGCTCATCACCGAGCGTCGCGTGAGCGCGCCGTGGGGGCTCGTGGGTGGTGCGCCGGCCGCGGTGGGGGAGAACTGGTTGCTCCCCGCCGGCGACGAGGATCGGGCCGAACGGCTCGGCGACAAGGTGACGATCCATCTGCACGCCGGCGATGTCCTGCGCATCCGCACCCCCGGCGGCGGAGGCTGGGGAACCCCGGGACCTCCTTCCTCCTGACCCACCAGAGCTCCAGAACCCCTTTCGGTGTCATCCGAACACGCCCTGGCGTGTCCAACTGACGCCGAAACGGTCCTTGGGGCGGGCTGGCGCGTGGTGAGCTGAGGCGGCGCCGGCGGTCAGTCGGCGGTCAGTCGGCGGGGCGGATCGCCTTGATGGTGACTTCGATGGTCGCGCCCTTGGGGGTCTCGTAGCTCGCGGTCTCGTCGACACCCTTGCCCAGCAGCTGCTGGCCGAGCGGCGAGGAGGTGGAGAGGACCTCCAGGTCCTCGCTGCGCTCCTCGATCGAGCCGATCAGGTACTCCTGGGGCTTGTCGTCGCCGGTGAACAGGAGGGTCGCGATCGTC
Organism: uncultured Acidimicrobiia bacterium; assembly: GCA_963770095.1. Taxonomy (GTDB): domain Bacteria; phylum Actinomycetota; class Acidimicrobiia; order IMCC26256; family JAENVU01; genus Chersky-806. Next base: position 754,622 of record CAVYOO010000001.1, on the reverse strand, counting down.
CCGGGTCCGACGACGTCGGCATCCGAGGACTCCACGATCACCGCGTCGCGCAGCATCTGCTCGAGCTGGCGCACCCGCGCCTCGTTCAGGCCCTGCTCGTTCTTCGCCGCGTCGTAGTCCGCGTTCTCCTTGATGTCGCCCATCTCGCGCGCCCGCTCGATCCGTTCCGAGATCTCGAGCCGGAGTGGGCCGGACCGGTGCTTGAGCTCTTCTTGAAGACGTTCGTGCGCGGGCCGCGAGAAGTGAGACGCCTGAGACTGCTCCATGGGGGAGCGAGGGTAGCGGAGAGGTCCGACTCAGCTCTGGGCGAAGAAGAGCTGGAGCTCCATGCGACCTTCGCCCGAAACCGTGACGAAGCCGCCGATGTTGGGTGGTGTGATGCCGTAGTCGACGAACCGGATCGGCAGGTTGCCGACGACCTGGACCGTCTGTCCGTCCCACCGTCCAACGAGGCGGATCGTCACTCGCTTGGTGATTCCGTGCAGCGTGAAGTCACCGGTTGCGTCGGTCGTGAGCTTCACACCTTTTCGCGGAGCTTGCGCCAAGGTGATCGGTTGGACCAGTACGAACGTCGCGGTCGGGAACTGGTTCGACTGCAGTCCGCTGTCGCGGATCGTGCGGTCGCGCCGATCGCGGTCCGAGGTCAAGGTCGACAGGTCGGCGCTGACCGTGACGTCCGAGATCGTCGTCGCCTTGATCGTCATCGTGCCCGTGACGTCGTTGGTCCGGCCGGTGGCATCCGTCTCGATGACCGCGCCCGCAAGCTGCTCTTTGACCCGGTACTGCACGAACGACGACTCGCCGGGCCGGACCGTCCACGCCCCGTCGAGGGTGCCGCCGACGACGAGGTTCGTCTCCTCGATCTTCGGCGGGGGAGCAGCATCGGACCGGACGAAGAACCACCAACCGGCGACGCCGGCCGCGGCGACGACCACCACCCCGAACATGAGCAGCGAGATGATCCCGCCCTGCTGGCCCCGGCAGCGCCCACGCATCGGGGCAGCCTGTCATGCCCGGACCCACGGGAAGTGGAGGTAACTTGGTTGACAGGAAAGGGGTCGGATGCAATCCTGGACGGTCCATGCGCCTGCACACCATCGTCGTCATTTCCTAAGCGAACGCCACTCCGGCGTTCGCTCTCGACCGTCCACCTCGGTGGGCGGTTTTTCATTGCCGGAACACTTTTGCGCGAGGAGCACAGACAGGTGAGCCACCGGATCGGGGTCATCGTGGGTGACGGCATCGGCCCCGAGGTCATTGCCGAGGCGCTGAAGGTGATCGATGCGACGGGCGTCGGGTTCGACGCCGTGGCGTACGACCTCAGCGGTGCGCACTACCTGCGCACCGGAGAGGTCCTGGCCGACTCCGTCCTCGAGGAGCTGCGCGGGTACGACGCGATCCTGCTCGGCGCGGTCGGGACGCCCGAGGTACCACCCGGCGTGCTCGAGCGCGGTCTCCTGCTCAAGCTGCGGTTCGAGCTCGACCTCTTCATCAACCTCCGCCCGTTCTCCGCGACCGCCGGCACGCTGAACGACGGGGTCGACATGGTCGTCATCCGCGAGAACACGGAAGGGACCTACGCGGGAGAGGGCGGATTCCTGCGCCACGGCACCCCGCTCGAAGTTGCGACGCAAGGTTCGGTCAACACCCGGTTCGGCGTCGAGCGCTGCATCCGGTTCGCGTTCGAGCTCGCGCGAGACGCGACCTCGGCGGCACCTCACCCTGGTGCACAAGACGAACGTCCTCACCTTCGCCGGTGACCTCTGGCAACGAGCCTTCAACGAGGTGGCCGCCGAGTTCCCGGACGTGACGACCGGCTACGACCACATCGACGCGGCGTGCATCCATTTCGTGCAGCGCCCCGAGCGCTACGACGTGATCGTGACGGACAACCTGTTCGGCGACATCCTCACCGACCTCGGTGGGGCGATCGCCGGTGGGATCGGCCGCGCGGCCTCGGCGAACCTCAATCCGGCTCGTACCGGACCGTCGCTGTTCGAGCCCGTCCACGGCTCGGCCCCCGACATTGCGGGCACCGCGACGGCCGACCCCCGAGCGGCGATCGTCAGCGCGGCGATGCTGCTCGAGTTCCTCGGCGAGACCGAGGCGGCCGCGCGGGTCAAGAAGGCAGTCGAGGGTTCCGACGACGTGTCGGGGTCCACATCGGAGATCGGCTCACGGATCGCGGAAAGGGTCTAGGCATGCCCATCGAGAAGACCGAGAAGATCTGGATGAACGGCAAGCTCGTCCCCTGGGACGAGGCGAACATCCACGTCCTGAGCCACTCGCTGCACTACGGGATGGGCGTCTTCGAAGGCATCCGGGCCTACGAGACGAGCAAGGGCCCGGCGATCTTCCGGCTCACCGAGCACATCGAGAGACTCTTCGACTCCGCCAAGATCATGATGATGGACATCCCCTACACGGTGGACGAGATCGTCCAGGCGTGTAAGGACACGGTGCGCTCGACCGGGCTGCAGTCCTGCTACGTGCGTCCGATCGCGTTCTTCGGGTACGGCGAGATGGGCCTGAACACGTTGCCGTGCACGGTCACGGTGGCGATCGCGTGCTGGCCGTGGGGTGCCTACCTCGGTGCCGACTCGCTCACGAAGGGCGTTCGGATGAAGGTGAGCTCCTGGACCCGCCACGACCACAACACGATGCCGCCGTCCTCGAAGACCACCGGCAACTACGTGAACTCGTCCCTGGCCAAGGTCGAGGCGCTGAAGGCCGGCTACGACGAGGCGGTCATGCTCAACCCCGACGGCTACGTGAGCGAGTGCAGCGGCGAGAACATCTTCGCGTCGCGCAACAACATCCTGATCACCCCGCCGATCGCCGCCGGCGCGCTGGAGGGCATCACGCAGTCCTCGGTGATGACGATTGCCCGGGACCTGGGCTACGACACCCGGATCGACCACCTCACCCGCAGCGATCTCTACATCTGCGAGGAGATGTTCGTCTGTGGCACCGCGGCCGAGGTCAGCGCCGTGAACTCGGTGGACGACCGGTCGATTCCGTGCCCCGGGGAGAAGACCGTCGCGATCGCAACCGAGTACGCGAAGGCCGTCCGTGGCCAGACCGACCGGTACAAGAACTGGTGCGAGCATGTCGACGAATGAACGCCCCCTCCCGGACCGGGTGGAGATCTACGACACGACGCTTCGTGACGGCGCCCAGCTCGAAGGCATCTCGCTGACCGTCGACGACAAGCTGCGCATCGCCGAGCAGCTCGACTACCTCGGTGTCGACTACATCGAGGCCGGCTGGCCGGGATCGAATCCGAAGGACGACGAGCTCTTCCGGCGCGCGCCCGAGGAGCTGAAGCTCGAGACGAGCAAGCTCGTGGCGTTCGGGATGACCCGGCGGGTCAAGGGCAAGGTCGATTCGGACGACACGCTGCGGCACCTCGTCGAGGCCAACACCGCAGCCGTCTGCATCGTCGGCAAGTGTTGGGACTACCACGTCCTCGAAGCGCTCGGCACGACCCTGGACGAGGGGGTCGCGATGGTGACCGACTCGATCGAGTACCTGAAGGGCCGCGGGCTCGAAGTGCTCTTCGACGCCGAGCACTTCTTCGACGGTTACAAGCGCAACCCCGAGTTCAGCCTGCGGGTGCTCGAAGGCGCGGCCCAGGTGGGCGCGGACCGCCTGGTGCTCTGCGACACGAACGGTGGCGCGCTGCCGCACGAGGTCGAGGGCATCGTGAACGAGGTCGTCGACTACCTCGGTCCGGACGTGGCGATCGGTGTCCACCTTCATGACGACGCGGGGTGCGGCGTGGCCAACGCCCTCGCCGGGGTGCGTGGTGGCGCCACCCAGGTCCAGGGGACCATCAACGGGTACGGCGAGCGCACCGGCAACTGCAACCTCACCACGATCATCCCCAACCTCTCGGTGAAGATGGGGGTGGGAACGCTGCCCCTCGGGCGACTCGAGCGCCTCACGCCGGTTGCGCACCACGTTGCCGAGCTGGTCAACATGGCGCTGAACCCGCAGGCACCGTACGTCGGGTCGTCTGCGTTCGCCCACAAGGCCGGTCTGCACGTCAGCGCGATCATCAAGCGACCCGACGCCTACGAGCACGTCGTCCCGGACTCCGTCGGCAACGGCACCCGGTTCGTGATGTCGGAGCTGGCGGGCAAGTCGACCGATCGTGCTCAAGGCCCAGGAGCTGGGCATCGAGCTCGACGGTCCCACGATCAATGAGGTCGTCGACACGCTCAAGCACCTCGAGCACGAGGGGTACCACTTCGAGGTCGCGGATGCGTCGCTCGAGCTGCTGATGCGGCGCGCGTCGGGTTGGGAACAGGATTGGTTCCGGGTCGAGAGCTTCCGCGTCATCACCGACGACCTCGCGGCGGAGGACACCCCGGCGGGCGTCACCACGGAAGCGACCATCAAGCTGACCGTCGGCGAGGACCGGCAGATCGCGACCGCGGAGGGCAACGGTCCCGTCAACGCGCTGGACCGTGCCCTGCGTGACGCGCTCGACGGTCGCTATCCCGCACTCGACCGGTTGCACCTCACGGACTACAAGGTGCGGGTCCTCGACACCCAGCACGGAACCGGGGCGATCACCCGGGTGCTGCTCGACTCCACGGACGGCGAAGAGTCGTGGACGACGATCGGGGTGAGTGAGAACATCATCGAAGCCAGCTGGCAGGCCCTGTCGGACTCGCTGGTCTATGGCTTGCTCAAAGCCTCGCAGCGCGGGTAGAGACTCACCGGTGCCCACTGACCCGTTCGTTCCCACCACGCTCGACGAAGAGCCTCGCCAGGAGCCGAACCTCGCGCCGGGCAGTCACATGCCACCTTCCGGCTCGTGGCGCGCCGACCGTCCCGGTGATCTCGGCGCCCTGCAACCGAAGGGCTCGCTGCTCGGGTCACCCGGCCCGAACGTGGGCTACGCGCTCACCTTGGCCAACCGGGCGCGCGAGCGCCTCCGCCTGGAGCCCCACGAGTCGGCGGACGACGCGACCGAGGTGATCGCGGCGGTGGCCATGAAGCGGGCGGCGACGTTCGGCCGTGCGCCGACCGTGACCGACATCGACTTCGCCATCGAGCTGCTCGGATACGTCGGTGACGCCCCTGAGGACGTGAAGACCTGGCGGCCCGACGTCGTGCGCGAAGCCGCGCATGACTACGTCGTGCGCCGCGCGGTCGTCGATACCGTGAGCACCGGGCTGCTGCGCCTCCCGATCGGCGACCTGCCCGAGCACCTGGCGATCGTCCGCGAGGCGATGGCCCGGGCCGCGGCCGAGGCCGTGGTGGCCGACGACGGTGAGGGCGTGGATCTGGGGGACATCGACGTCGGCGAAGCTCCCGACGGCGACGCCACCGACCCCGCGTGAGCGGTCCCGCGCCGGTACGGGTCAGGTTCGCACCCGCACCCACCGGGTTCCTGCACGTCGGGGGAGTCCGCACCGCGCTCTTCAACTGGCTCTACGCCCGCCACCACGGGGGCACGTTCGTGCTGCGGATCGAGGACACCGACGCGCTGCGGTCGCGCGGCGAGTGGATCGTCGGGATCCAGGACACGTTGCGCTGGCTCGGGTTGGACTGGGACGAGGGGCCGTACCTGCAGAGTGATCGACTCGACCGGTACGCCGCGGCCGCGGGGAGGCTGTTGCAGGCGGGCCGCGCCTACGAGTGCTACTGCACGCCCGAGGAGGTCAAGGCGCGTAGCGATGCGGCGATGAAGGCAGGTCGCCCGCCGGGATACGACGGCGCCTGTCGCGACCTCACCCCGGCGGAGCGGGCGGACCGGGATGCGGAGGGTCGCCCCCGATCGATCCGGTTCCGTACGCCGGATGCCGGGGTCAGCGCGTTCCAGGATCTGGTGCGCGGCGAGGTCACGGTCGAGTGGTCCACGGTCTCGGACTTCGTCATTGTCCGATCGGACAACAGCCCGGTCTTCTTCCTCGCGAACGCCGTCGACGACGCCGAGATGGAGATCACCCAGGTGATCAGGGGTGAGGACCTGCTCGACTCGACCCACCGGGTGCTCGCGCTGCGTGACGCGCTCGGCTATGCGGGCCCGATCGAGTTCGCGCACCTTCCACTCCTCGTCGGTGCCGACCGCGCCAAGCTCTCGAAGCGCCACGGCGCGGTCGCGATCGAAGACTTCCGGGACCGCGGCTACCTCGCCGATGCGCTCGTCAACTACCTTGCGCTGCTCGGCTGGGCCCCGGCGGACGGTCGTGAGGTGCTCACGCGCGACGAGCTGCTCGCCGAGTTCGACCTCGACCGGGTGACCCACTCCGCCGCGTTCTTCGACTACAAGAAGCTCGACTGGCTCAACGGCGAGTACATCCGGGCGCTCTCGCTCGACGCGCTCACCGAAGAGATCTTCGAGCTCGCAACTGCCCGGTGGGGTGATCGCGTCGACCGCGCCACGGCGAGCGAGGTCGCCCGAATCGGACAGGAACGGGCCGCGACGATCACCGGGCTCGTCGACCAAGCCGAGTTCCTCTTCGTGACCGAAGACGAGTTCGCGGTGGATGAGAACGACTGGGACGAGGCGTTGGCGAAGACCGAGCGCGCCGCCGACGTGCTCGACGCGGTCATCGCGCACCTCGAGACGTGCGAGTGGACGATCGAGCTGACCGATGTCCGCCCGCCGATCGATGCGCTCGGGATCAAGCCGCGGAAGGTCATGCCCCTGCTCTACACCGCGGTCGAAGGCCACCGGTCCGGCCTCCCGCTCTTCGACGCGATCTCCCTGCTCGGGCGGCAGCGTTCGGTGGGCCGGCTCGCCGCAGCACGCGCGGGTCGGATCGGCTCCCCGAGACGGCGCAAGCTAAGATCGGATCTCCCATTCGGGGGTGGTGTAATCGGTAACACAACGGGTTCTGGTCCCGTTATTGGGGGTTCGAGTCCTCCCCCCCGAGCGAGCCGAAGGGCGTCCGGTCATCAGGGCCGGAGGTACCGGAGGACAGTGAGGCCCCGTCGTCTAGTGGCCTAGGACGCCGCCCTCTCAAGGCGGTAACGGCAGTTCGAATCTGCTCGGGGCTACCAGGAGCGCCGCCGACCCTCCCGGGTTCGGCGGCGCTGCCATGTTCGTGCCGCGTTCGATGCGGCGTCACGAGAGATCGACGCGGGGTTCGCCGTCGGAGACGACGAGCGTGCACGGCAGCCCGATCAGTGCGATCGGATCCTCGGTCGAGCGCGCGAGCACGGTGATGACGTCCCCTTTGTGCGCGCCGGTCGTGAAGGTGAGATCGAACGACAAGTGATCGTCGTCACGCGTGTCCGCCCACACGATGAACGCGTCGTACGAACCGTCTTCGAGCTGCGAGTCGTCCATGGGTTCGTCCTCGTCGTTGTCGTGCCACGGGTGCAAACGTGCAGGTCGTGTGCGTCGGATCGCCGCGTTCGGTGCAAGGTATCCGCCACAAGAACATCAAGTTGTGTCACGCTTTCTCCGTTACACACATGCGTGCACGTCACGCAAGAAGCGAGCGGGTGGAGTTCAGTTGCACGAGATGCGTGAGCAACACGAGCAACACGGTGCGTGGAAATGCTTGACGTTCGCGTGCGAATACGTTTCGATGCACGTAATGGAACACAGCAATGCGGCATTTGCGCGGGGCGGGAACGGTTCGCCCGTCGGTTTCGGTACAACGAACCGAACCGAGCGCAGGGTCTTCACCGGTCGCAAGTTGGGGACTGCTGAGACCATCGAGATCGCGGCATCAGAGGACGCGGAGTTCACGGCAGGTGCCGGCTTCGCGTCCGCCGTGAACTGAGGAACCTGGCGCGAACTCGCGCCAGGTGTTCTCTTACCGAGAGACAAACCAGGAAAGGTGGTACCCGTGCCTCCGGCAAAGAAGAGCACGCGCAAGGCAGCCGCCAAGCGCAAGGCTCCGGCCAAGCGCAAGGCAGCGAAGAAGGCTCCGGCGAAGCGCAAGGCAGCGAAGCGTAAGGCTCCGGCCAAGCGCAAAGCAGCGAAGCGGAAGGCTCCGGCCAAGCGCAAGGCAGCCAAGAAGGCGACCAGGCGCAAGGCTCCGGCGAAGCGCAAGGCGGCGAAGAAGGCGACCAAGCGTAAGGCTCCGGCCAAGCGCAAGGCAGCCAAGAAGCGTCCGGCGAAGCGCAAGGCCGCGAAGAAGCGTCCGGCAAAACGCAAGGCCGCGAAGAAGCGTCCGGCGAAGCGCAAGGCTGCGAAGAAGGCTCCGGCCAAGCGGAAAGCAGCCAAGAAGCGTCCGGCGAAGCGCAAGGCGGCGAAGCGGCGCTGACGAGCCTTTCCGGCTCGCAACACTGTTGATTCGGGGAGGCCTGCGGGCCTCCCCGAATCGCGTCCGGACCCGCGGCTACACGTCGCTCAGGAGACGGAACGCCTCGGCGAACCCACCCGGTCCGAGCCGTCCGTCGTCGCGCGCCTGGTTCTCGATGCGATCGGTGAACGCCGCGAGCCCTTCGGCTTCCGCGTCGGTGCCGGCTTCGATGTACATCGTCGATCGCCATTGGCTCGTGTGTGCGAGCAGTGCTCCGACCTTGTCGGCGATGGTCGCGTCCACCAGTTCGAGGTGGTCCGGCTCGTCCGCTTCGAAGAGCAGCAACGCGTCGGGCCGGTGATGTGCGCCACCCAGCCCGGGAAAGAAGAGGGGGTCGCGTGCGGCGACGACGCCGTCGACGGTCAACCAACCGGCATGGCGATGGTCGGGATGCAGGCGGTACCGCTTCCACGGGTCGTGACCGAGCACGACCGAAGGTTTGACCATGCGAATGACCTTGCACACCGACGCTCGCTCGGATGGGCCGCTCTCGAGCTCGCCGTCGACCAGCCCGAGGAACGTCACGGAGGTCGCGCCCAGCCGGTGGGCGGCTTCGCGCGCTTCGCGTTGTCGGCGCGCGATCAGCGCGTCGAGGTCGTCGCCCGCCTCCCAGCTGCCCTTCGACCCGTCGGTGAGGATCAGGAGGTGGGTCTCGGCCCCGCCGGCCGCCCACTTCGCAAGCGTCGCCCCGCATCCGAACTCGATGTCATCGGGATGTGCGCCGATCGCGAGCGCGCGGGCAGGAATCTCGATGTCCTGGCTGATCTCACCCAGCTTCCCGGTCATGGCGAGGTCGCGCTGAGCGCGGCGAGGTCGGCGGGAACATCGATGTCGAAGCCCAACGCCGCGTCGCGCAGGACGCGCACCGCGAGCCCTGCGTTCCGCGCGGCGGCGAGGTGACGGCGGAACGACCCCGGCCCGTACGCGAACGAGAAGCCGGCCTCGACCGGAACCGCGATCACGGGTGTGCCGTCGTCGCGGTGGCACGGGACCACGGTCGCGATGGGCCGTGAGCCGTCGTTCGCGAGCGGCACGAGGCCCCCTTGGGGTGCACGCGGCAGGTCGGCGTGGGCGATGATCGCCCGGACCAGGCCCCGGTCCGAGCACCAGGCGACACCGGCTGCGGCGGCCCGGTCGAGGCTCGAAGGGTCGGCGATCACCGTCACGCCGCGCCGCTCGGCCCAGCTCCGGACGTCGTCCGCCGACGACACGATCACGACCGGGAGGCGACCCGCGGCTGCGAGCACCTGATCGGCCATCCACTCGGCCAGCTCGGCACGCGGCGCGTCATCGAGCGTTCCCGAGAGGCGGGCCTTGCCCACGGCGAACGCCCGTATCGGGATCACGACACCCGCGCGCGAGTCGGGACGGGTCGGGAGCCATGAGTCTGCGTATGCTACCGACCGTGGACGCGACGTATGTCTCGCTCGCGCCGCGTTGTTTCCACCGCTGCACCTGGGTATCCGGTGGACGATCGAGGGCGCGCAGATGGTCCCCGTACGGGGCCCCGTGATCCTGGCGAGCAACCACGTCTCGTACCTCGACCCGCTCGTCCTCGCCTATCTCGCCGACCGGCGGCACCGGAGGGTGCGATTCCTGGCCAAAGCCGAGCTGTTCGAGAAGGGCGTCCTCGGACCGCTGCTGCGCTCCGCCGGCCAGATCCCGGTGCGGCGGGGAACTTCGGACGCGGCATCGTCGCTCGACGCGGCCGTCGAGGCGCTGCAGCGCGGTGAGTGCGTCACCGTGTTCCCGGAGGGCACGATCTCGCTCGACCTCGAACCGATGGCGGGGAAGTCGGGCACCGCGCGGCTCGCGCAGGCGAGCGGGGTGCCGGTGACCCCGGTCGGGCTCTGGGGCATGCAACGAGTCCTGTTCAAGGGAAGAAAGCCGGCGTGGCAGACCGGGGTCGCCGAGACGGTGGCCGTCGGCCCGCCCGTTCACGTGGACCCGGACGAAGACGTGCGGACCGCGACGGACCGCATCATGGCTGCCATCTGCACGCAGGTGGCGAGGGCGCGGGAGATCTACCCGCAGCGGCCGCACGGCGACGACGACGGGTGGTGGGTGCGCTCGCCGGACACGGCACGGGTCCGCAGCTGTGTCACCCCGAGTGAGTCCGCGTGAAGGTCGCGGTGATCGGTGCGGGGTCGTGGGGGACGACGGTCGCGATGATCGCGTCCGCGAACGCGCCGACCGTGCTCTGGGCCCGGGATCCGGCGGTCGTCGAGCGGGTGAATGCCGATCACCGCAACGAGGACTATCTCCCGGGAATCGCGCTTCCCGAGGGGCTCGCCGCGACGGGCTCGCTCGTCGAAGCGTGCGAGGGCGCGGACGTGGTGGTCATGGGGGTCCCTTCGCATGGGTTCCGCGCCGTGCTCGCGGACGCCGGGCCGTCGATCGCGAGCGACGCGGCGATCATCAGCCTCTCCAAGGGGCTCGAGCAGGGGTCCGGGCTCCGCATGACCGAGGTCGTCGCCGAGGTGCTCCCCGAGCACCGCCGGGACCGGATCGGTGTGCTCAGCGGTCCCAACCTGGCCAAGGAGGTCGCGCTCGGACAGCCGACGGCCTCGGTCGTCGCGCTCGGTGACGCCGAGTTGATGAACGGCTTGCAGAGCCTCTTCATGACCTTGACCTTCCGTGTGTACACGAACCCGGACGTCGTGGGCTGCGAGATCGCGGGCGCGCTGAAGAACGTGATCGCGATCGTGGCCGGGATCGCGCACGGTCTCGGCTACGGCGACAACACGAAGGCTGCTCTCATCACCCGTGGCCTGGCCGAGCTGGCTCGGCTGGGCATGGCCCTCGGCGGCGACCCGCTGACGTTCTCCGGTCTGGCGGGGATGGGCGATCTCGTCGCGACCTGTACGAGTGACAAGAGCCGCAACCGGACGGTTGGCGTCGCGCTCGGTCAGGGTCGGCCGCTTGACGAGATCGTGGCCGAGATGAAGATGGTGGCCGAAGGCGTGAAGAGCACGGAAGCGGTCTTGGAGCTCGGGCGGCGCAACGGACTCGAGCTCCCGATCGCGGAGCAGGTCGGGGCGGTGCTCTACGAAGGTCGCACGCCGGCCGAGATCGTTCCCGCGCTCATGCTGCGGGAGGCCAAGCCCGAGCTCCGTGGGATGCGTTAGTGCGTGAGTGACGTGACGTTGGTCGGCGCCCTCGCCGGGCGCGGTCGGGCCCGGGTCGACGAACACGGTGGCCTCGAGGTCGTGGGTGAGCACTGGTCGCTCGACTGGTGGATCGGCGCGGACGACCGCTGGCGCCGGCCCGGCGTCGAACCCGCGGTCCGCCAGCGCACGATCGAGGGAACGCCCGTGGTGGAGACGGCGCTGCGCGTCCCCGGCGGCGACGCGCTGGCGCGGGTGTACGGGATCGGCGGGCCGGGCGGAATCGTGATCTTCGAGATCGAGAACGACTCCCCGGGGGCGTTCATCGCCGCATTCGTCGTCTCGCACGCGCGGGCCGTCGGCGGTGCGGCCTCGGCCATCGAGATCGACGGCCGGCGTGCGCTCGTCGTTCCCGCCGCGCCCGCGTGGTGGAGCGTCGGGACGGAGTCGCTCGTGCCGGAATCGATCGGCGAGCAGACCGGTCCGTTTCCGGCCCGGCGCGACCGGCGCCCCCGGATCAGTGCCGCGCTGCTGTATCCACTGAGCCACCGCAACCGGTTGCGGATCGCGGTGGCGACGACCGGCGACGATCCCGGGCCCGTTGATCTCGCGGCGGCGGCGAGCGCTTCGGAAGCCGTGAAGGGATGGCACGCGCTGCTCGACCACGGGATGCGCGTCGTGCTGCCCGATCCCAAGGTTCAGGAGGCTGTGGAGCTCGCTCGGTCTCAGGTGCTGCTCGATCCGGATCCCGGTGCCGCGTCGACCGCGGCGCTCGAGGATTGGGGCCATGACGAAGAAGCGGCGTGGGCCTGGCGCGGTCTCTCGCTCGCGGCCCGGCGTGCGGCGCGCCGCCGGGAGGGACGGTTCGACGAGACGACTCCGGGCGGGCTCCTCGTGTCGATCCGGCGCGCCCTCGTGCGCGACGAACGTGGAATCGAGCTCGCGCCGGACCTCCCCGGGTCTTGGTGGGGACAGGACTTCGAGGTGCACGACGCACCGACCCGTTCCGGGCGTCTCTCGTACGCGGTTCGCTGGCACGGTGACCGAGCGGCGGTCCTGTGGGACGTCACCGATCCCGCCCCCGGCCTCGTGCTGCGCGCGCCCGAGCTCGACCCGACCTGGTCGAGCACCGAACCCGCCGGCGACGCCCTCCTCACCCCCGCAACAATTCGCCAACCCCACTGACCACCCAGGTTTTGGCGTCGCTGAGGTGCCGCAGAGGCACCTTCACGACGCCAAAACCTGGGTGGTGGGGGCGGTCAGTCGAGGTGGAGGGTTGCGATCTGGGCGGGGGCGAGCTCGAGCTCGCCCTGGAACTGCTCCTGGGGACGGCCGAGCAGGTCGGTGACCCAACCCGTCGCCGGGGCGCCGTCGCGCTCCAATCGCGTGACGCTCGGCTGCGCCGACGGGTTGTAGATGCGCACCACGAGCCCGCCCGGCTCGCGCAAGATCGCGGAGATCGCCACCCCCTCGACCCGCAGCGGCCGCCCGGTGATCGGACGTTGCGCACCGTGCACTCCGCCACCACGAACGCGTTCGAGCGGCACGAGCACTTCGTCCGCCCGCGCGTGCAGGTCGGCGTCTTCCCAGTTGCCGCGATGAGGGAGAAGTGCGTACTCCATCACGAGATGACGTTGCAGCTGCGGTCCCTCGAGTGGGTCGAGCGGGCCGGCCGGGTTCGGCCGTAGCGCGAGATCGGCCCGTGAGAGGTATCCGGTGGCGCGAAGCAGCGTGAGGGCGAGCTCCCGGCCCTCGTCGACGAGCTCGTACTCCAGCAGGCCGTCGTGCAGCACCGCGAGCCCGAGACCGTCGTGATCGGCATCGCCGCTCGACGCGTCGACGAAGCGTCGCGACACGAACGTCGGCAGGGGAGCTTCGTGCGGACCGCCCTCAGTGGTGAGCCCGCGACGCACGACCGCGAACGCGCACTCGGCGTCGGAGTGGTCGACCGGGGCGGGCAACGGGAAGTGTGCTCGTAACCGGTGGTCGCGGGACTGGTTGTCGAACTCGGTGCGGACGCGGAGGAACGGCTCGCCGGTCCGGAGCTCGAGTCGGGTGTCGACCCGCACCGGGACGGTCTCGTCGCTGCGCCGGCTGCAGGAGAACATGTCCCCGATCGCGCGTTCCGGCCAGCGGTAGGTCGACTGGACGAGGATGCCGGCGCGCACCGGGCCGGAGTCCAGCGTCGTCACGACCACCGACTCGGGCCGGTCGATGACGACATCGTCGGTGGGTGGCGAGTAGTTGTACGTGTCGCCGCCGTCACCGCCGTCCACCAGCCGGCCGAGACCCGCGACCCTCACGCCGTCGCCGGTCTCGACGGTCCACGTGCCGGCATCCGCGTCCACCTCGACGCGCAGGTGCTCGTTCGCGAGCCATCCGTCACCGGTAGCGAGCCCGGTCGCGGGACCCTCGCCCTCGGCGGCCGCAAACGTCCGCCACCCGAAACCCGGAGTCGGAGGGATCGCAACGAGCATCTCCCGGACGGGTGCGTTGTGCACCTTCACGTTGAAGGTGACGTCTTCCTCGGCGAGCGTGAGCAGCTCGTCGCGCAGGTCCTCGAGATCAATCGCCGACTCGTTCGGTGCGGTGCCGTAACAGGTGACGTCGACGATGTCGCCGTCGCGCTCGACTTCGTACCGGCCGATGCGGGTCCCCGCGAACTCGGGGCCGCGCATGCTCTCCAGAACCCAACGGATCTTCTGGCCGACGACGCGGCGAGCGAAGCCCTCGCCGCCGATCGTGCGCAGGACCTGCGCCGCGCACGCGGCGCCGTCATCGAGCGCGCGGAGGTGCATCGGTCCGTCGCCCGGCACGATCACGCTGATGATCCCGCCCCGATCCGTGCCGGTGGGGTTGACGACGACCGTCGATCCGGCCGGCGCGTCGACGTCGGCCGCGAGCGTGTGCAGGGCCTGGCGGACCAACCCGTCACCGATCTGACGGGACTCCTGGTAGCGGACGACGACCGCGTCGACGACCTCGTCTGCGCTGCACGCACAGGACGAGTCATGGGCCGAGTTGAGCACGAGCTGGCGCCACGCGATGCCGAGCAATGCGTGGGGATACCGATCCGCCGACAGCAACAGCGCGCTCATCGGCTCGGCCCGGCGTTCGAGCGCCCGCTCGGCCGCGGCGCAGACCTGGTGCACATCGACGCGATTCGACGCCACGCCCATGAGCACGTTGGCCCGAGCGCCGGACCGCAGCTCGCCGGACCAGGTCGCGAGCCCGCCGGTCGGTTGATCGACGAGGTACTCGGGGAGCGACGTGACCACGAACCGGTAGTCGTCCTGCACCGCGTTCGCCTCGGCGACGACGCGTCCGAGCCAAGGTTGGGGCGCCTGGTGGTCGGTGCCGTTCATGAGGAGCAGCCCGCCGCCGGGCAGGCGGACGTCTCCGAGCTCGAGCTCGTACCCGTGGGCGTGTGCCACGAGCTGCTTCGCGTCGTCGGGGAGGTCGCGTCCATTGGAGTACGAGCCGTAGAGATACTCCGCTCGCACCCGGGAGCCGTCCGGTGCCTCCCACCAGAAGGCCGTCTGGGTCACGGCGGCAGGAACGCCCCGCCACACCACGGCATGCTCCAGGCCCGCCTGGCGCAAGATCTGGGGCATCTGCGCGACGTGCCCGAACATGTCGGGCAGGTAGCCGACCTGCATGGCACCGCCGAGCTCCGTGGCGCGGGCCATCCCGAGCTGCAGGTCACGCACGATGGTCTCGCCCGAGACCATGTACTCGTCCATGAGGATCATCCAGGGCCCGACCGCGAGGCGCCCACTCGTCGCGAGCCGTCGCAACGCGTCCGCGGCCGCCGGTCGAACCTCGAGGTAGTCGTCGAGCACCGCGGTCTGCCCGTCGAGCAGGAACCGCGCGTACGAAAGGTCGCGTTCGAGCAGAGGAAGGAGGTCGTCGAGGAGGGCCACGAGCCGAAGGCGGAACGCCTGGAACGGCGAGTACCACTCACGATCCCAATGGGTGTGGGGGACAATGGCCACGGTGGTGGGTCGAGTCATGCCGCCAGCGTAGAAGAGCCGGACGCGGACCGGCCGGGCCCCCGTTGGGGCCCGGCCGGTCATGCGTGATGTGACGAAGGGTCAGGGCTGGAGCTCGAACTCCTCGTCCTCCTCCGGTGCGAACACGAAGTCCGCGTAGCCCTTCATGCCGTGTTCGTGCATGTCGAGCCCGACGTGTTCCTCTTCGGCGCTGACCCGCAGCCCGATGGTCGCCTTGATCGTGGCGAACAGGATCGAGGTGGCGACCACGACGAAGACGAAGACGGCGATCACGCCGATCGCCTGGGTGACCAGGAGGTCGGTCTTGCCGTCGGTGATCAGACCACCCTCGGCGGCGAACAGGCCGACCGCGAGCGTCCCGAATGCACCGCAGATGCCGTGCACGGAGATCGCTCCGACCGGGTCGTCGATCTTGATCCGATCGAAGAAGCTGACCGCGAATACGACCAGGACTCCTGCGATCGCTCCGATCACCAGCGCCGCCCAGTTGTGGACCGACGCACAGCCGGCCGTGATGGCCACGAGACCGGCAAGGGCACCGTTCGCGGTCAGGGCCACGTCGGGCTTGCCGCCTCGGACCCAGCTCGTGAGCATCGCCATGATCGCTCCGGCAGCTGCCGCGAGTGTCGTCGTCAATGCGATCGGCCCGATCGTTGCATCGGCCGCGAGCTCGGAGCCCGGGTTGAATCCGTACCAGCCGACCCAGAGGATCAGTGTGCCCAACACTGCGAACGAGATCGAGTGGCCCGGAATGGTGCGCGGCTTGCCGTCGGCGCCGTACTTGCCGATGCGCGGTCCGAGGAAGAGCGCACCCATGAGTGCGGCCCAGCCACCGACGCTGTGCACGATTGTCGAGCCCGCGAAGTCGACGAATGGCGTGTCGAGCTGCGACAGCCACCCGCCACCCCAGACCCAGTGGACGACGATCGGGTAGATCAGGGCCGAGATCACGACGCTGTACATCAGGTAGGCGATGAACTTCGTGCGTTCAGCCATTGCCCCGGACACGATCGTGGCCGCGGTAGCTGCGAAGGCCACCTGGAATACGAAGAACGTCGGCACGGTGAGATTTCCTGCCGGTTCGACGTAGGCGTTGAAGTTCCCGAGGTTCTCCAAGAAGAACCCGCTCGTCCCGATGAAGTCGTTGCCGGTTCCGAATGCGAACGCGAACCCGACACAGAAGAACGCAATGACGCCGACGATGAAGTCCGTGAGGTTCTTCATCATGATGTTGCCCACTGACTTTGCCCGCGTCAGTCCGGCCTCGACCAGCGCGAAGCCGGCCTGCATGAAGATGACGAGCACTGCGGCGAGCAGGACGAACGCGTTGTCCAGGTTGACCTGCACCATCGGTGCGGTGATCTCGTCGGCGGCGAAGGCAGGGGAGGCGGTCGCAAGCACCGCTCCACCCGCCACTCCGCCTACTACAGCGAGTTTCTTGAGCAAGGTTCCTCCTGGGAGCGAGCGCGGCGAAGGAACACCACGCGAGTTGGGCCCGTACCGTTCCGGGAGCGCGCGGCGCTGCAAGCTCCGGGAGTGGTGTTCGGGTGGGTGAACGGAACGGGCACTAGTCGTGCTCCCTTGATGGGAAAGAGGAACGCTCTTACTCCGCCGCATCACCGCTGGCAGAGGCCGACCAGACTTCCCGGCTCACCTGTCCGGCAACCTACGGACCCGGGGTGTCGACCTGGTCACCCGCGGGTGAAGGAACCGTTGCCCGGTACTGACGTCAATCTGACCGAGACCTTCGACGTTCACATGGCGTCACTTCGATGAAATCGAGCCGAAACATTTCCTGCTTACCGTGCTGGGTACCTCGTGAAGTGGGGCTGGAACCACACGGGGGGTGGACGGGCGTGTGCCCGGGCCACGGCCGTCGAACCTCACAGAGGTTCGCTCCAAAGCAGGAGGACATCTTGCGTACTCGAACGTTCGGCAGGGTCGCGGCAGTGGGGCTGCTGGCGACCCTGTTTGTCTTGCTCATGGCGGGCCCGGTGTTCGCCGCCGACAAGCCCACCTACGACGGCGGCGGGGCCGTCCCCACGACCGTGACCGACATTGGGGTCGGCCTCAACCTGCTCTGGGTGGTCATCGGAGCAGTGCTCGTGATCTTCATGCAGGCCGGCTTCGCGCTCGTGGAGACCGGATTCACCCGGGCGAAGCACGCCTCTCACGTCATCTCGACCAACTTCGCGGTCTTCGGACTCGGGTTCGTCGCGTTCTTCCTCATTGGCTTCCCGCTGATGTTCGGCGGGTTCAGCGCTCCGATCATGGGGTTCAACAAGCCGGTCGGCGACTCGCTCATCGGTTCCGGGAACTGGGTCTTCCTCTGGCAGGGCGGCTGGGCGCTGACCCGTCTCGGTGGTCTGGTGAACGGGGCGCCGGTGGCCGCGTTCTTCCTCTACATGGTCGCCTTCATGGACACGACCGCCACCATCCCGACCGGGGCCATGGCCGAGCGCTGGAAGTGGAAGGCGTTCATCGGCTGGGGCCTGTTCTGCGGGGCGATCTACTACCCGATCTTCGGCGCCTGGACCTGGGGCGGCGGCTGGCTCGCCAAGCTCGGGAGCAGCGCACACCTCGGGTTCGGCTACGTCGACTTCGCCGGTTCCGGCGTCGTGCACGCGGTCGGCGGGGTCGCCGGCCTCGCCGGCGCACTCGTGCTGGGTGCCCGCATCGGCAAGTACGGGCCGGATGGCAAGCCGCGGACGCTGGCGGCTCACAGCATCCCGATGGCGTTTCTCGGGACGTTCATCCTGTTGTTCGGCTGGTTCGGGTTCAACGCCGCGTCCACGTTCGCGGCGACCGACGTGCAGTTCGCAATGGTGGCTGCCAACACCGCACTCGCAGCGGCGTTCGGCGCGACCGCGGCGATGTTCTGGGTCATGGCGCGGATCGGCAAGCCCGACCCGGGGATGATGTGCAACGGCATGCTCGCCGGACTGGTGGCGATCACCGCACCGTGCGCGTTCGTCCAGCCGTGGGCGGCTGCCGTGATCGGCATCCTCGCCGCGGTGATCGTGATCGAGTCGTGCTGGTTCGTCGAGCGCCGGGGCATTGACGACCCGGTGGGCGCGATCTCGGTGCACGGTGTCGGTGGGATCTTCGGCGTCCTCTGTGTCGGGATCTTCGCGTCCGGCGACTACGGAGGCGGCTGGAACGGGACGAACGTGGGCGCGGCGGCGACCGCGAAGGGTGTCACGGGCATCCTGTACGACCAGGGAAGCCTCGGTTTCGGCCAGCTCGGCGCGCAGGCGGTGGGTGCACTCGTCATCATGACGATCATCTTCGGAATCGCCTTCGCGTTCTTCAAGATCCAGAACGCGATCATGAAGGGCGGCATCCGGCCGACGGCCGAAGTGGAGGAGATGGGCATGGACCTTCCGGAGATGGGGGTCCTCGCCTACGACAACCTCGTCGTGAACGAGCTCGACATCGTGGGCAGCGAGGGGGTCACCGAGGTCCACTCGGGTGGTCCTTCGCCCGACCCGTCGATCGGGAGGTAGCACCGAACCTTCCGATCTGACGATCCACGCACCACGGCCGGTGAGCAACGACGCTCACCGGCCGTGGCGCGTCGGTAGGGTCTCGGGGTGACCTCGCCGGGACTCGTCGACGATCCGGCCGCGTTCCGTGCGTCCGGGCCGAGCTCCTTGAAGACGGGGAGCTGCGGGGCAGTGCCTTCACCCGCGCGGTACTCGGACCTGGTCGACCAGTGGATCGGCGACCTCCTGGGTGACGAGCCCGAGGTCGTGGTCGTCGCCGGCGGCGCACTGGGCCGGCGGGAGCTCGCGCCGGGGAGCGACCTCGACCTGCTGCTCCTCCACGATGGGCGCCGCGACTGCTCCGAGGTCGCCGAACGGCTCTGGTACCCGATCTGGGACGCGGGGATCGCGCTCGACCACAGCGTGCGGTCCCCGAAGGAAGCCGTTGCCGTGGCCGACGACGACCTGAGGGTCGTGCTCAGCCTGCTCGACGGTCGTCCCGTCGTCGGCGACCTGGACCTTGGTGCCCGGGTCCTCGCCACCGTGCGCGAGCGATGGGTCGGCGCCGCCAAGCGGCGGGTCGCGGGGCTCGAAGCCATCACCCGTGAGCGCCACGTCAAGGAGGGCGACGTCGCCCACCTGCTGGAGCCCGACCTCAAGCAAGCGAACGGTGGTTTGCGCGACCTGAGGGTTATCCACGCGCTCGGTGTTGCCGGCCCGGTGACCGAGCCACCGGAGCTGACCCGGCCCGCGGCGGACCTCGTGCTCGCGATCCGGATCGAGCTGCACCGCGTGTCCGGACGGGCGACCGACCGTCTGCTGTTGCAGTACCAGGACGAAGTTGCCGAGCGCCTCGGGTACTCGGACGCGGACGCACTCATGACCGCGCTTGCAGCCGCGGGGCGGGCGATCGTGTGGGCGTCCGATGACGCGTGGGCGTGGGTGGACTCCTGGCGGGCCGGCCCGAAGGGCCGCGGCGGCGGCGGCGATCGCGACCTCGGTCGGGGGATCGTCCTGCGTGACGGCGAGGTCGATCTCCGCGCCGGCGCCGACCTCACCGACGGGTCGTTGATCCTGCGCGCCGGCGAAGCCGCGGCGCGTCGAGGTGTCCGCTTCCGGCGGGGCGCTGCTGGAACGGCTCGAAGGCGCCGCGGCGCCCGGCGATCCCTGGTCGCCCGAAGCCCATGACGCGCTCATCGGCCTGCTCGGCTCGGGCGAGTCCCTGGTTCCGGTGGTCGAGGCACTGGAGCACCACGGACTGATGGAGCGGGTCCTGCCGGAGTGGGCCCCGGTGCGGAGCCGTCCGCAGCGCAACTCGTTTCACCGGTACACGGTTGACCGCCACCTGATCGAAGCCGTGGTCCAAGCGGGCCGGCTCACCCGCGATGTCGCCCGTCCGGACCTCCTGCTCGTCGGCGTGTGGCTCCACGATCTCGGCAAGGGCTACCCGGGTGACCACACGGAAGCCGGCGTTGAGCTGATGCAGACCATCGGAGCGCGTGTCGGGTTCTCCGCGACAGATGTCGCAGTGCTCACCACACTTGTTCGCGAGCACCTCTTGCTCGCCTCGGTCGCAACGAGTCGGGACCTGAGCGATCCCGTCACCATTGAGTCCGTCGCCCGCTCGGTGAAGGACCGCGCAACCCTCGAGCTCCTTGCGGCGCTCACGAAGGCAGATTCGCTGGCGACCGGAGACGCGGCGTGGAGCAGCTGGAAGGAGGAGCTGATCTCGGATCTGGTGCAGCGGGTCGACGCGGTGTTGCGCGGACAGACGATGCCGGCGCCGGGCGATGCCCCGGACGTGGCGCGTGCCGGGTTCGTCGAACGGGCCGCGGGTGAGCTCCTGGTCGAGGTCGACGACTCCCGCGTGGTTGTCGTCGCACCGGACCGGCCCGGCCTTCTCGCAGTCATCGTGGGCCTGCTCGCGCTCCGTGGCCAGAGTGTCCGGACCGCGGTCGCCACCACCGACGCGGCGGGGGTGGCGGTGGACACGTTCACGATCCAGCCGGTGTTCGATCGGGAGCCGGACTGGTCCGGGGTTCGCGACGAGCTCACTGCCGTGCTCCGGGACGAGATCGATCTCGCGGCGCGTGTCGACGAACGGTCCCGGCGGTACCGGACGACCCGCAGCACCGCGGCACGCCCGCCGGACCCGGTCGTGCTGGTGCACCTCCGCGCCGCGTCCGAGGCCACGGTGGTCGAGGTCCGGTCGCCCGACGACGTCGGAGTCCTGTACCGGATCGCGCGGACGTTCACCCGGCTCGGCCTCGACATCCACCAGGCGCGCGTCGTGACGCTCGGACAGGAGGTCGTGGACACGTTCTACGTGCGCGACGCGTCGGGCGCGTCCGTCGACGATCAGGCGGACCGGATCAAGGACACGCTGATGGAGATGCTCACCGGCGAAGGGTGAGCAACGGCATCACTGGCCGAGGACCTTGGCGCCCATCCGCTCGAAGACTCCCGCATCGAGTGCGTCCTGCATGCTGGATGTCTGCTCGCCGCCGGTACTCGAGGCGGACAGGCCCCCCGCGCCCTCGGCGCACGCGGGCGCCGGCGGAGGGATCGCGAGGTTCAGATCGAACCCGATGTCGTCCGCGCATCGCTGGGCCAGGAGGCTCGCACCGAGGTTGTTCGCGTTGCGGTCACGCGTGGTGAGGAACCATGAGTCGCCGGCCTTTCCGGGCCCTTCCGCCGGCGCACCGAGGAACCGCCACTCGAGGAACCGGAGGATCGACGTATGGTCGTAGACCCGGTGGTCGACGAAGCCGGGCTGCGCGAACGGCGACGCGAGAATCGTGGGGACCCGGAATCCACCCTGGCTGAAGTCGTCTGCGTCCAGCGCGCTGGCCCGATCGTCGGCGAAGTGCGCCGGCGCCACGTGATCGAAGAATCCGCCCCACTCGTCGTAGGTGAGGATGAAGAGGCCGTTGCGCCAGTTCGGTGACTGCGCGAACGCTCGGAACGCATCGCGGACGAAGGCCTGACCCCGGCGGATGTCGGCGAGCGGATGGTCGTCGTTCTGCTCGGCCCCGACGAAGCTCGGATCGAGGAACGACACGCTGGGAAGCGTCCCCGCCGCGCAATCGGTGAAGTAGTCGGCCTTCGGGTGCAGGAACGGTGCGACGGGTGCGCCCCAGAGCGCGAGGAACGGCAGGTCGGAGTAGTAGTAGCGGGCGGGTACCCCGGCGCCGGCGAGTCGCGTCCAGATCGATTCGAACGCGAATCCCTCGGCGGGAAGCGTGTTGGACTTGTTGCCACCCGACTGCGCCGCGTGCAGGTACTCGCGGTTCGGCCAGGTCGGACCGAGCAGCGAGGCGTGATGCCGGTCGCAGGTCGTGAACGAGCGGGCGAACTCCGACGTGAACGGGAGATCGTCGCCGACGTAGTAGCCGGTGGCGAGCGTGTCGTTGCGACTCCCCGGCGCGAGGAATCCGCCGTCGCGCTGCGCACGACCCTGGTCCCAACCGTGGCCGGGGTCGCCGTGCCCGCAGCCCTGGTACGGGCTCGGCTCGTCCGCCGCGCCGACGAGGTGCTCGGTGGTGACCGGACCCGTCGGGCTCGCAAACGTCTGGTGCTGGTTCCCGTCCACCGAGAAGTCCTTGCCGTACCGCTCGCGGCCGGCCTCGAGGTACGCCTCGTCCTCGGCGAGCCACCCGAGCCAGTGGTCGAAGGACCGGTTCTCCATCATCACGACGACGACGTGGTCGATCCCGGACTCCTTCGCCGAGAACTCGAGCATCCCGGGCCCGCCCAGGATCGCGCCGAAGGGTCCCCCGAACAGGCGCCGGCAGCCCGGCAGTGCGGTCGCGGCGACTGCGGCGCCACCGATCAGCCCGGCCCGCCGTAGGAATTCGCGTCGTTCGATCGCCATGTCGTCCCCCAGTCGTTCGGGTGCTTGTTTAGCCGCGATCCGCGCGAATCGACAGGGGGGCGCCGGTACGATCGATTGCATGCCCGGCCGCCCGATGCCCCTCGATCTGGCCGCGGCCTCCATCTTTCTCGACTTCGACGGCACGATCAGCTGCGGTGACGTCGGGGTTCACCTGCTCGAACGGCTCGGCCGCCCCGGGTGGGAAGCCATCGACGCGGAGTACGACACGGGCGAGATCGGGAGCCGGGTCTGCCTGCTCGAGGAATGGGACCTCCTGCCCCACGACTCCGAGCTGCTCCGCCGGGTCGCGGCCGAGATCCCCCTCGACCCGGATCTCGATCCGCTGGTGGCCGGGCTGCGTGCGGCGGGGGCGGAGGTGAGCGTCGTCTCGGACGGCTTCGGGTTCTATGCCGCCGAGGAGTGCGCGCATCTCGACATCCCGGTCCTGACCAATGCCGTCGACTGGGGGACCGGGCGCCTCGAGTTCCCGAACGAGGACCGCTGCTGCGCCTGCTCGAGCTGCGGCACCTGCAAGCAGGCGCCGATCAAGGACGCGCGCCACCGGGGTCGGAGCACCGTGATGGTCGGCGACGGCACGAGCGACCGGAAAGCGGCCTTGCTCGCCGACCTCGTCTTCGCCAAAGGTTCCCTGGCGCGCTGGTGCGCCGGCAACGCGGTGGACTTCGTCCCCTTCGAGTCGCTCGGCGAGGTTCGCGCGACGCTCCTGCCATGAACGTCGTGTTCGGCTCCGACGAACGGACGGCACTGACCGACGCGGTGCTCGCGGATCTTCGCTCCCGGGGGCACCGGGTCTGGTGCGTCGGCCCGCCGGCCGAAGCGGCGAGCGAGTCCGGGAAGGAATGGGCCCAGGTCGGGCGCGAGGTCGGCCAGGCCGTGGCCGACCTCGATGCAGAGATGGGCGTCCTGTTCTGCTGGACCGGCACCGGCGCGTCGATTGCGGCGAACAAGGTGCGGGGTGTTCGCGCCGCGCTCTGCGCGGACGCGGCGACGGCGGCAGGAGCGAGGCGGTGGAACGACGCGAACGTGCTCGTCATGAGCCTTCGGCTCACGAGCGTCGAGGTGGCGCGCGAGATGCTCGACGCCTGGTTCGCCACCGCCGTCGATCCGGACGAAGCGGTCAACATCGCCCGGCTGGAACCCGGATAGGCTGCCGCCGTGCCGACCTACGCGATGCTCAGCACGCTCGGTCCCGGTGGATGGGCGACCCTGCGCGACAACCCGGAGCGCCTCCAAGAGGTGACCGCGGAGGTCGAGTCGCTCGGGCTCACGGTGGTCGCGCAGTACGCACTGTTCGGGCAGTGGGACTTCCTCAACATCATCGAGGCGCCCGACGAAGGAACCATGGCGAAAGCCGCAGTCACGCTGGCGGCCCGGGGCACCATGCGGTCCACGACGCTGCAGGCGCTGCCCATCGAGGTCCTGCTCGAGGCGCTGCGCGAGGCCCCGGAGTAGCTCCCGGTCCCGATCCGCTCAGATCCACCACATGTCGTTCTTGCGTCGTTCCTCGCGGACTTCGTCGTCGCCGAAGAGGACGGGCAGCACCGAACCGTCGGAACGGCGGCGGACCCGGTAGCGCAACCCCTGGTCGGCGGGGACCTGTTCTGCGACTTCGAACCCGCGCGCCCATGCCTGATCAAAGCGCGATCGAACCTCGACGCGGGTCCCTGGGTCCACCGCCCGATCGTAAACCCGGGGGCAAGGCTGATCCCGACGCGGCGCAGACCCGGTTGCTAGCGTGCGCGCGGCGTGACCACCGTCGCCCCGCGCCCGACCCTCCGACTCGAGCGACGCTGCTGGAAGGCGGG
The DNA here is from genome assembly GCA_963770095.1 of uncultured Acidimicrobiia bacterium. Taxonomy (GTDB): domain Bacteria; phylum Actinomycetota; class Acidimicrobiia; order IMCC26256; family JAENVU01; genus Chersky-806. The sequence goes on along the minus strand of CAVYOO010000001.1, from coordinate 730,041 downwards.
GGAGCGGCTGGTCTGCGGGATCGACGAGGTTGGTCGCGGCGCCTGGGCCGGCCCGGTGACCGTCGCCGCGGTGATCCCCGCACCCGAGCATCTGCGCGGCGTGCGTGATTCGAAGATGCTGACCCCCGGCCAACGTGAGGTCGCGGCGGTCTCGGTGCGCGCGTGGGCGGTCGCGATCGGGATCGGGCACGCGAGTCACGAGGAATGCGACACGCTCGGCATGACCGCGGCGCAGCGCACCGCGGGTCAGCGGGCGCTGCGCTCGTTGGCCGAGCAGGGCTACGAACCCGACCGCGTCATCCTCGACGGCAACCACGACTACCTGCGGCTCGGCGCGCGCTGCACCACCGTCATCAAGGGCGACTCGACGTCACTTGCGGTGGCGGCGGCCTCGGTCGTTGCCAAGGTCACCCGCGACGCGATGATGGCTGAGGAGGCCGAGCACTTTCCGGCGTACGGGTTCGAGTCCAACCGCGGCTATCCGGCGCCGGTGCACAAGGCTGCATTGGCCGCGTGGGGGCCGACGACGATTCACCGCCGTTCGTGGATCTTCATGGAGGGCCTCGGCTTCTGGGGTGGGCTCGAGCCGGCACCGGGTCGATTGTTCTGAACGCAAAGGGGGCCGGAGATGACAGTGGATCTTCCCGAAGCGCACGCCGCGGCACTGGACACGACGCGAGCGCTCGTCGTCGGCATCGGCAGGAGCCAATGGGCGGATCCCACTCCGTGTGCGGACTGGAATGTGCGGGCGCTGGTCAACCACATCGTCACGGGTAACTTCTGGGCGGCGGAGCTCGCCGCGGGCGCGACGATCGCGGAGGTCGGCGACCGCCTCGATGGCGACGTCCTGACCGAGGACCCCGCCGCCGTCTACCTCGTCTCGTCCGAGCTCGCCGCCGCGGTGTTCCGCGCGCCAGGGGCGATGGAGCGACCGTGCGCGGTGTCCTACGGCCCGGTGCCCGGGGAGGTCTATTGCGGTCACCGGTTCCTCGACGTCCTCATCCACGGCTGGGACGTGGCCAAGGCGACTGGTCAGGACACCTCGTTGCCTTCGGATCTCGTCGAGGCCTGCATTCAGGTCGTCGAGCCGCAGCAGGCACTCCTCGCCGGCAGTGGGATGTTCGATACCGGCGTGGACGCCGCCGGCAGCTCGGACCCTCAGACCCGGCTCCTTGCCATGCTCGGTCGCCGACCGTGAGCGCATAGTCTCCGGGCATGGGTCAGCCGATCACCGTCACCGCGCGGGCGGGCGCGTCTCCGTCCGTCTGGATGTTCGACCTGAACCGGTCGATCACCGGGATGGCGATCGAGAAGTACTCGTCGGCAGACGAAGCTCGGGAACGGGGCGGGCGCCCACCCGACGTGCTGGCCCTCAGGCTGATCGAGGCGGGTGCGCAGCACGTGACCGTGTACTCGAACACGGTCACGATCGAAGCGCCCGCCGACCGCTGGGCCGAGCTCGAGCCGAAGGCGACGTTCCTCATCGAGCACCTGTTCGAGTACTACGGCGACGACGCCGGCTGGTCCTTCGAGGCGCGCGGCGTGGAGTCCCCGCCACCGGTCGACCCGAGCTAGCGGTCGATGGCAGTCAGCTGCCAGGTCGCGATCGACTGTCACGATCCGGCCGCGCTCGCGACGTTCTGGGCCCACGCGCTCGGCTACATCGTGCAGCCGCCACCCACCGGCTTCGACTCGTGGGAGGACTGGTTGGTGGCGAACCACGTCCCCGAGTCCGAGTGGAACGCGATCAGTGCCGTCGTCGACCCGGATGGCGTCGGCCCGCGGCTCTTCTTCCAGCGTGTGCCCGAGCCCAAGACCGTCAAGAACCGAGTGCACCTCGACCTGAACGTCGGCGGCGGGCACGAGACCCCCATCGAGGAGCGGCGCCGGCGCGTGGACGCCGAGGCCGAGCGTCTGGCCATGCTCGGAGCGCGGCGGGTGAGCTCGTTCGATCAGCGGGGCGAGTACTGGGTCGCGATGCAGGACCCCGAGGGCAACGAGCTCGATCTGCAGTAGTGCGCGACGATGGTCGGGTGGTGACGCCGGCCGAAGCCCGACCTGCGGTGACCCATGACGTGCACACGCACGAGCTCCCGCCGCTTCCGCAGCGGGACTCGTCGATCCCGGCGACGCGCTGGCCGGAGGCACCTGAAGCCTTGCGGTCGCTCGGCGCGGATCTCGGTATCGGCCTCGTGACCTACAAGCGCCGGATCGGCCGATATTTGCTGTGGCGGGCCGGCCCGGCGGTGCATGCCGACGCGCGGTACATGGCCCTGGCCTCGGACGACCTCGAGGAGCGGTACACGTTCCGGCTCTTCGCCGACGGCCACGGAACCGGGGTCGGCGCGGACGGAGTCACGCACACTCGCTTCCGAACGTGGAAGGAATCCCTGCGCGACGCGTCCTGACCAGGTCCGGCGCTCAGCGCCCGATGGTCTCCGCGGGCAGCGCATGGACGATCAGGCCGAGCACGATGCAGATCGCGGCCGCGCCGATCACCCAGAGTCCGCGCCGCTCACCGCGATACATCGCGACACCGCCGAAGATCATCGCGAGCGGGCCGAGGATCAGCGGGAGGATCCAGATCGCGAACCCGGCGAGGAAGACGCCGAAGATCGCCGCGAGCTGACCCGGCCGCAGCTGCAAGCTGCCGGTGCCGGGAGCGGGAGCGGGAGTCGCCATCGCGCCAGGCTACCGCCGGATGCGTCGTCGGCACGAGACGGGATGTCGGGCTCGGGGCGTGCGCTCCCGAACAGAAACGGTGTAACGCCGAGGGGCCCGCCGGGACGACATCGCATGTCCAACTTCAGCGATCTACGCGTGCTGTTCATCAACTGCACCCTCAAGCGGTCCCCGGAGGTGTCCAACACCCGGGGTCTGGCGGCCATCTCGATGGAGATCATGCGGCAACAGGGCGTGACGGTCGACGAGATACGGGCGATCGACCACGACATCGCGACCGGGGTCTGGCCGGACATGACCGAGCACGGATGGGCTCGCGACGAATGGCCCCAGATCTTCGATCAGGTGATGGCGGCGGACATCCTCGTGCTCTGCACGCCGATCTGGCTCGGGGAGAAGTCGTCGGTGTGCACGCACATCATCGAGCGGCTCTACGGGAACTCGCATCTGCTCAACGATGCGGGCCAGTACGCGTACTACGGAAGGGTCGGTGGCTGCCTCGTCACCGGCAATGAGGACGGGGTGAAGCACTGCGCCATGAACGTCCTGTACTCGCTCCAGCACCTCGGGTACGTCATCGCGCCCCAGGCCGACGCCGGTTGGATCGGTGAGGCCGGACCGGGACCGTCCTACCTCGACCCCGGGTCCGGTGGACCGGAGAACGACTTCACGAATCGGAACACGACGTTCATGACCTGGAACCTGCTGCACGTCGCGTGGATGCTCAAGGATGCGGGTGGGATCCCCGCGCACGGCAACCAGCGCACCGAGTGGGACGCCGGATGCCGCTTCGACTTCATGAACCCCGAGTACCGCTGAGCCGCGAGGTCGGTCACGAGTCCGACGCGCGCTGGTATGCCGTGATCGAGTCTCGTCCCATCATCAGGTCGGCGGCCACCGCGGCGAGAAGTGCAGGAACGATGAAGCCGGGACGCCCCGTCGCCTCGGCGACGAACACGACGGCGGCGAGGGGGACCCGGTAGCCAGCGCCGAGCACCGCCGCGACGCCGATGATGAGCGCGAGCTGGTGGTCCAGGCCCGGCACGATGGTTCCGGCCGTGCGTCCGAGCAGAGCCCCGATGACGACGAGTGGGATGAACAGTCCACCGACCCCGCCGCCCGAGACCGTGGTGGCGGTGGCGAGCGCGGCGGAGAAGCAGGATCGCGAGCAGCAGCCACGCCGAGTGATGGGGCTCCAGTGCCCACGCGATCGGTGTGGTATCCGACGCCGATGGTCACCGGCTCGTCGGTCAGGAGGTCACCGACCAGGAGGATCAGTCCGAGCGTCGCGCCCGCGAGCGTGGCGCGGAGCCAGGTCCGGTCGCTCGTGGCGAGTCGCTTCGCCTGGCGGACGAGGCCGGCGAACGCCCGTGCGACGAGGCCCGCGGCGGCGCCGAGCACGAGGCTCCCGATGAGGTCCGCCGCGGTGAGATCGGGAGAGCCGCCGGCGGGGATCAGGCTCGCGGTGCCGTGAATCGCGACGAAGCCCAGGTACCCGCTGGCGGCGGCCACCAAGGCGGGGAGCAGCATCTTGCGGGCGAAGTCGTCCTGGTACGGCACCTCCAGCGCGAACACGGCCCCGGTCGCGGGTGCCTTGAAGATCGCGGCGACGCCCGCGGCGGCGCCGGCCACCATCAACACGCGGTGGTCGACGGACCGGAAGAAGCGCCGGAACCGCGACTGGATGCCGGCTCCGATGGAAGCTCCGAGGTAGAGCGACGGACCTTCGAGGCCCATCGAGCCCCCAAACCCGAGAGTCGCGATCGCGGCGATGATCCGAGCCGGCACCGTCCGCGCCTTGAGTCGTTCCGAAGGGTTGTGGAACGCCTGGAGGTACGCGTCCGTCGTCGACGGGGTCGTCCGACCGAACGCGGGAGCGACAGCGCCGCGAGGAACAGGCCGATCGTCGGCATGAGAGCGAGCGCCCAGATCGGGAGCTCGAGCAGGCGGTCGAAGAGGAGCTCGACGACGATCGTCTCGAAGAACGCGACCCCGAGGCCCGTCGCCAAGCCCGCGACTGCCGCCAGCAGGAGCACCTGGCGCGATCGGACCGCGAAGGCCGCGACGACCCGGCGCCGGGACGCGCGCCACCAATGATCGAGAGGAATGCTCACAACTCGGCGAGACAGTACTGTCCCCGATCCAGCGGAGCGCTTCCACGATCAAAGGGACCAGGGACTGATGGGTGAGGCTGGGCTCGGCACCGGCGAGGTCGCGAAGGAGATCTCGGAGCACACCAAACACTCGGGGCATTCGGGGGGCTCGCGCCATGAGCGGCGGATCAGCATCGTCGAGGCGGCGCTGCTCGCGATCGTTGCCCTGACCGCGGCATGGTCCGGCTACGCGTCGGCGAAGTGGTCGACCGAGTCCCGGTTGACCGTTGCCCACGCCACCGAGGTGACGAATGCCGGCAACACCGCCCAGGTCGAGGGGCTTCAGCTCCGCATCGGCGACGCGCTCGTCTTCAATGCGTGGCTCGGCGCCCACGCGCTGCACGACACCGCCGACGAAGAAGTCGCGCTGCGCCGGTTCCGGCCGAATCTGCGCGCCGCGTTCGACGAGTGGATCGCCACGGATCCGGATACGAACCCTGACTCGCCCCCCGGGCCTCAGGCGATGTCGGCATACCGGGAGCCCGAGGTGAAGCACGCGAAGGCGCTCAAGGCGCAGGGTGAGGAGCTCTCGGCCCAGGGGTCCGAGGAAGGCGAGCACGGCGACCAGTACGTCCGCATCACCGTGTATCTCGCCACCGTCCTGTTCCTCGTCGGGATCAGCACGCAGTTCCCCATCCCGACGGCGCGCTACGGCCTGATCGTGCTCGGCGGGTTGATCCTCATCTTCTCGGTGGTCCAGCTGTTGCAGCTACCGGCCCCCTGAGGCGGCTCAGGGCTCGGAACGTCGCGTGGTGGCGCGGAGCAGGAGCAACCCCGCCGCTCCGCTCACTACCGATGCGATCAGGATCGCGACCTTGGCGTCGGCGAGGAGCGCGCCGCGATACGAGAGGTCGGCCACGAACAATGACACCGTGAACCCGATGCCGGCGGCTGCGCCCGCGGCGACGAGGTGCGCGAGCCGTACGCCGTCGGGGAGCCGGCCGAGTCGGGCCCGAAGTCCGAGCGCCGCGGCCATCACGATTCCGAGCGGCTTGCCGATGACGAGACCCAGGATGACGCCCCATGCGATCGGGCTGCTCAACGCGTGGTCGACGCTGCCGCCGCCCAGGTACACGCCGGCGTTGGCCAGTGCGAAGAGGGGCACGATCAGGAAGCTCGACCAGGGATGCAGGTGCGCCTCGATCTCCTCGATCAGCTCGCGGTCGCCGAGCGGATGAGCCGGGGTGAGCAGACCGAGCATCACTCCGGCGATGGTCGCGTGGATGCCGGACTCGAAGACGCAGACCCAGAGCACGACTCCCGGGAGGATGTAGACCACGATGCGACGGACACCCAGGCGCTGGAGGATGACGATCGCAAGCAGGGCGCCGGCGGCCGCGAGCAGCCAGGTGCCCGAGATGTCGCTCGAGTAGAAGAGGGCGATCACGACGATGGCGCCGACGTCGTCGACGATCGCGAGCGTGAGGAGGAACAGCTTCAGGTTGCCCGGCACCCGCGACCCGGCGATCGCGAGGACCGCGACGGCGAACGCGATGTCGGTCGCCATGGGGATCGCCCAGCCCCGACCCCCGGCACCACCGGAGTTGATCGCGAGGTAGAGCGCCGCGGGGACGACCATCCCGCCGAGGGCGGCGATCGCCGGCAGGCTGGCGGTGCGCGGATCGCGTAGCTCGCCGCGCACGAGCTCGCGCTTGATCTCGAGCCCGACGACGAAGAAGAAGATCGTCATCAGACCGTCGTTGACCCAGTGCTGCAGGTCCTCGGTCACGGTGAGGTTGCCCACCCCGATGGTGAGGTGGGTGGACCAGAGCTGCTCGTAGGACAAGAGCGAGACGTTCGCCCAGAGGAGCGCAGCGATGGTGGCCGCGAGGAGGATGACGCCGCCGAGGACCTCGACGGAGACGAACGCGCTCCCCATCGGAGGGAGATAGCGGCCGAGGGGCAGGCGGAATCCGCGACGGGTCATGGTTGGGCGCTCCGTGTGGAGGACTACGGATCGCCGACCAGACTTCCCGGCACGCCGCAACTGAGACTAGCGCCGCCTCCGTCGCGGTTCGGATGTGGGGCTACGCGTCGGGTTGCGCCGGCCCGAGCGAGAAGAGGACGAAGCCGCTCGACGACGCGTCGCCATCGGCGTCGAACGGGTCGGCCAGACCGAGCTCGTCAGTGGCGAGGTCGGGTTCGGTGGGGTTGGGGTGTGACCGCATGGCTCGTTCCTCGGCGTGCCCCCGGGCCGGCTTGACCACTATCCCCACCCGGACCCCGGTTGCTCTATCGAACGTACGTTCGATAGGGTGGTCGGGTGGCCATCACGGCACTTCCCCCTACGCTCCCAGCGCTTCCTCGACGGGACCCGCAGTCGCGCGCCCATCTGGAGGAGGTCGCACGGCGCGGCGCGCCGGTGGTGCTGGCGCGCGACCGGGTGCTTCCCGTCCCCGGTCCGCTCGGCGCACTCCTGCCGGACGGTGCGCTGCAACGGGGCACGGTGGTCACCGTGAATGGCGAGCCCGGCGCGGGAGCGACCTCGTTGGCGCTCGGTCTGGCTGCCGCGGCGACGGCCGCGGGGGAGTGGGCCGCCGCGGTCGACCTCCCCGGCACGCTCGGTGGGCTCTCGGCGTACGAGTGCGGAGTGGATCTTTCGCGGTTCGCCGTCGTGCGCGAAGTCCCGAACGATCGCTGGGCCACCGTGATCGCGGCACTGCTCGACGGCGTGAGCCTGGTCATGGCCGATGTCCCTCGGGGCCTTCACACCATGGACGCGCGTCGCCTGGTCGCGCGCGCCCGGGAGCGCAGCACCGTGCTGGTCATGGTGAGCGCGTCGGTGCAGGCCTGGCCGGTCGACGCGGCATGGCGCCTCCGAGCTGAGGGTGGAGCCTGGCCCGGGCTGGAACCCGGTCGCGGTGTGCTCGAGGCGCGCACCCCGCGGTTGAGGATCGAGGGACGCGGAATGCCGTCCGGAGTGCAGACCGTGAGGAATGCGTTCGGCCTGACCGGCTGATGGGGACGACCCGGACGGCCGCGACGCGGACGCTGGCGCTGTGGTGCCCGGACTGGCCGGTGGTCGCGGCGCGGCGCCGCGGGGACGCGCCCGATGGTGAGCCGGTGGCGGTGCTCGATCACGGCCGGGTGCTTGCCGCGTCCCGGGAGGCCCGAGCCGAAGATGTCGGGGCCGGGCTCCGGCGGCGCGAAGCCGAGGCGCGCAGTCCGGGGATCACCGTCGTGGAGCTCGATCCGGCGGCCGACGCACGCGCGTTCGAGCCGATGGCGCGGGCGGTGGAGAGACTCACCCCTCGCCTGGTGATCGACCGTCCCGGGGTGCTCGCGTTTCCCACCCGCGGGCCGTCGCGCTACTTCGGTGGTGACGACGAGCTCGCCGCTCGAGTGCTGGAGGCATTGGAGTCCGAGGGCATCGACGACGCGCGCGCCGGGATCGCCGACGGTGCCTTCGCGGCACGGCTCGCGGCGCGGCGCAGTGTCGTCGTTCCCCCGGGGGAGACCCCGGCCTTCCTCGAGCCGTGGCCGGTGGGTGTCCTGAGCGACGAGGCGTTGGCCGGGGTGCTGTGCCGCCTGGGGCTGCGCACGCTCGGCGCATTTGCCGACCTCCCGGCCGCGGCGGTGCTCGCGCGGTTCGGTCCGGCCGGCATCGGGGCGCACCGGCTGGCCGGCGGGGAGGAGGAGCACCCACCCGCGCTCACCGTGCCACCGCCGGACCTGGTGGAGGCCTGCGAGCTGGACCCGCCCGCGCAGAGGGTCGACGAAGCAGCATTCGCGGCGAAAGGACTCGCCGACCGGCTCCTGGCCGCCCTGTCGGCGCGTGGGCTCGCGTGCACGCAGGTCGTGGTGGAGGCCGAGACCGAACACGGAGAGCACCTCGCCCGATCGTGGCGCCACGAAGGCGCGCTCACGCCGGCCACGTTGACCGAGCGGATCCGGTGGCAGCTCGACGGGTGGATCACCGGTGGTCTCGGAGCACGCGCCGCGGCCGGGGGCAAGCTCACCGGTGGGCTCACGCTGCTCCGCCTCACTCCCGATCAGGTGATCCCGGCACGGGGCCGTCAGCTCGGGTTCTGGGGTGGCGACGCGGCCGCGATCGACCGCGCGTCGCGCGTATTCGCGCGCGTGCAGGGGTTGCTGGGACCGGACCACGTGGTGACTCCGGTGCCCCAGGGTGGTCGCACCCCGGCCGAGCGGGTGCACTGGGTGCCGTGGGGCGAGCCGCGTGAACCCGAGCCGGATCGCCGGCTCGATCCGCCCTCGTGGCCGGGTGCGGTACCGGGGCCGGCCCCCGCTCGTGTCCTGGCGCCGCCACCACCGGCGGAGCTGTTAGACGCGCACGGGCGACCGGTCACGGTGACGAGTCGCGGCGAGGCATCCGCGGTCCCGGCCGTGCTGCGTTGCCGAGCCTTGCCGCGACAAGGCGGCGAGATCACCGCGTGGGCGGGACCTTGGCCCCAGGACGTGCGCTGGTGGGATCGTCATGCATCCGCCCGGCGGGTCCACTGGCAGGTGGTGGTCGGCGAGGTGGCCTGCCTCGTCCGGGTCGAACGCGGCACCGTCACCCTCGACGCGCTCTACGACTGAGCCTCAGCCCATGCATCTCCACCACTCTGAACGTCATATGCGCAACGAGGAGTCACGCTCCACGCGCGTGTGCCGACGCCGACGCGCGGATCGCGCTCCTTCCATGGACGGAGCGCCCCCATGATGCTCTACTTGCCTTTTCGCTTTCTGGGAGGCAGCTGTGAAGGTTCGTTCGGTAGCCATTCCCGCGGTGATGTTCGCCGCGGCGCTGGTCGGGTGCAGCAGTGGTGGTGGGAGCGACACCACTGCCGTCGACGTGGGCCTCAAGGAGTTCACCGTCACCCCGGACCCGGTCGACGCCGACGCCGGCAAGACCAAGTTCACTGCCGACAACGTCGGCAGTGAGGTCCACGAGATGGTCGTCGTCCGGGCCAAGAGCGCTTCTGATCTCCCGACTGACGCCGATGGCGCCGTCGACGAGGAACAGATCGCCAAGTCCGACCAGATCGGCGAGGTCGAGGACGTCGCGGTCGGGAAGACGAAGTCGGTCACCTTCGACCTGAAGGCCGGCGACTACGTCATCTTCTGCAACATCGTCGAAGACGAATCGGATGGCACCAAGCTCAGCCACTTCGAGCAGGGGATGCACGAGTCGTTCACGGTTCGCTGATCGCGCGCCGCGACTGACCTGCGCCCCACCCACTTCCCCGTTCGTTGCGTTCGGTTCCCCTGAGGATCCGAACGCACGAGCGGCGGGGGGTCGCGGCGGCGTCCTACGCTGCGCGCCATGACGATGATCCGCGGAGTGGACCTGGCGGTGACGGACCTCGGTTCGGGGCCCGCGTTCCTCTGGGGCCACGGGTTCGCGAGCTGCACGGCCAACGAGGCCGACATGATGCTCGGCTGGGACCGGCTCGCGGCGCAACATCGGGTCGTGCGTTGGGATGCTCGCGGTCACGGGCAGTCGAGCGGAACGGCGGATCCGACCGACTACCTGTGGGCGAACCTCGCGCGCGACGTCCTCGCGTTGGCGGACGAGCTCGGCATCGAATCGTTCGCGGTCGGCGGTGCATCGATGGGAGCCGCCACCGCGCTCCATGTGGCGGTGCTCGCACCCGAGCGGGTCCGGGGCCTCGTGCTCGCACTCCCACCGACGGCGTGGGAGACGCGCGCGGCGGAAGCCGACGAATACGTGAGTGGCGCGGACCTGGTGGAACAACACGGTCCGGGTTCCTACGTCGAGCGGCACCGGTCGCAGCCGGTGCCCCCGATCCTCGAACCGATCGCCGAGGCCTACCTCGACTTCACGCCCGCGATCCCCGACGACCTGCTCCCGGCCGCGCTGCGCGGCGCGGGCGCGAGCGACCTCCCGTCGCCGGAGCAGGTGGGTGCGATCACGGTGCCCACGCTGCTCCTCGCGTGGGCCGGTGATCCCGGTCATCCGTTGGCTACCGCCGAACGGTTGCTGGACCTCCTGCCCAACGCCGAGCTGAACGTCTCCGGCGAGCTGATGGACCTGCTCTCGTGGACCGATCAGGTCGAGACCTTCCTCGACGGGCTCGGGGGTGACGCCGGTGGGGGCTGAACCCATCGAGGTGGTGTTGTTCGATCTCGGTGGTGTGCTCATCGAGCTCAACGGCGTCGCCCCAATGCGTGAGCTGAGCGGCTTCGACAGCGACGACGAGCTGTGGCGCCGATGGCTCGGTTGCCGATGGGTGCGCAGCTACGAACGCGGCGAGTGCTCGCCGGAGGAGTTCGCGGTGGGGTGTGGTGGGGGACTGGGGCCTGGACGCGGACCCGGCTGAGTTCCTCGCGACGTTCGCGCAATGGCCCAGTGGCCCGTACCCAGGAGCGGAAGAGCTCGTCGCGAGGGTGCGGCGGTCGGTACCGGTCGGGTGCTTGAGCAACACCAACGCATCCCACTGCGACGATCACTTCTCGCGCTGGCCGATCTTCGACGCGTTCGACTTCAAGTTCCTGTCCTACGAGCTCGGACTCCTCAAGCCGGACCGCGAAGTGTTCGACCGGGTTGCCGAGCTCGTCGCCGTGCCGGCCGGGCGCATCCTGTTCCTCGACGACAACCAGCTCAACGTCGACGGCGCCCGTGACGCGGGGTTCACCGCCGCCCGGGCCAACGGCGTTGCCGAAGCCGAGCACGCCCTTGTCGTCGCCGGCGTCCTCCCCGCCTGACCCGGGACACGGCTCAGCGGACTTCGCAGATCTCGTAGACGAGCTTCTTGCCGTCGTCGGAGACGATGCCCTTCCCCACGGCCTGGATCGAGTTGAGCCACGCGTAGCGTTCGTCGCCGGTCTCGTACAGGGGAGCGGAGTAGGCGGGCCTCGCGCCGGGACCCTGCGAGAGGTCGAACCGGCCGTGGTACCAGGTGTAGATCAGAGCACCGTCGTCGGTCTCGAGCACCGCGCGCACGTCGATCGTGCCGATCAGGGCGGCGCTGACCGACAGCCAGTCGGCGGCGGCCCGGCCGTGCAGGTGCGCGCGCAGCCGCTCACCTTCGACGTCCCACGCATCGACCTCGGCGATCACGCGCATGCCCGCCGGCGTGTCCGGGATCATGATCGGGTCGGCGAGGGTCAGGGTGGCGGTGCACAGGGGAACCAGCTCGATCGTCATCCCCGGATTCTGCCCCCGACTCGTTTCGGGGCGCGATCGCGTCGCCCTGGCGACCGAATTCCGCCCCGAAACCAGCAGGGCGGCCGGGCCTGGACGATGCGAACGTACGTTCGGTATGGTCGGGGGATGGCGGAGTACGCGGAGCTGCACTGCCACACCAACTTCTCCTTCCTGGACGGGGCCAGCCACCCCGAGGAGCTCGCCGAGGAGGCGCACCGCCTGGGCCTCTCCGCCCTGGCGGTCACCGATCACGACGGCCTCTACGGCGTGGTCCGCTTCGCCGTGGCCGCGCGCCCGCTCGGTCTCCCCACCGTGTTCGGTGCGGAGCTGACCCTGGGCGCCGAGCGGCCGGTCTCCGGGGATGCGGATCCGGTGGGGGAGCACCTGGTGATCATCGGCGAGGGGCCCGCGGGGTACGCCGGGCTCGCGCGGGCGATCAGCGAGGCGCAGATGCGCGGCGAGAAGGGCGCGCCGCGGTTCACGCTCGCGGATCTGGCCGGCACGCCCCGCGCCGGTCGCGCGGCCTGGTGGGCGCTCACGGGTTGTCGCAAGGGCGCGGTCCCGACCGCGCTGGTGCGCGACGGTCCGGCCGCGGCGGAGCACGCGCTCGCTCGGCTGGTGGACGCGTTCGGGCGCGACCGCGTGCTGGTGGAGCTCTGGGACCACGGTGACCCGATGGACCGGCCGCGCAACGACGCGTTGGCGCGCATCGCGGCGCGCACCGGGGTCGAGGTGGTCGCGACCAACAACGTTCACTACGCCACCCCCGATCGCCATCGGCTGGCGACCGCGCTCGCGGCGGTCCGCAGCCACCGCAGCCTGGACGAGCTCGACGGCTGGCTGCCCGCCACCCCGTTCGCCCACCTGCGCAGCCCGGCCGAGCAGCTCCGGCGCTTTGCCCGCTATCCCGGCGCGGTCGAGCGCGTGGCCGAAGTCGCCGCGGTGTGCGCGTTCGATCTCCGGGTCGCGGTCCCGAACCTGCCGGAGTACCCGGTGCCGGAAGGCCATACAGACATGAGCTGGTTGCGCGAGCTCACGTGGCGCGGCGCGGCGGTGTACTACCCGTCGACCCATCCGCACCACGCGAAGGCGATGCGCCAGATCGACTACGAGCTCGGTGTGATCGAGCAGCTCGGCTTCCCCGGCTACTTCCTGTTGCTGCACAACATCGTCGAGTTCTGCCACGAGCAGGACATCTACTGCCAGGGGCGGGGAAGCGCGGCGAACAGCGCGGTTTGCTACGCGCTCGGAGTCACCAAGGCCGATGCCGTCTCCCTCGGGTTGCTCTTCGAGCGGTTCCTCTCCACCGAACGGGACGGCCCGCCCGACATCGACCTCGACATCGAGCACCAGCGCCGCGAGGAGGTCATCCAGTACGTCTACGAGCGCTACGGCCGTGACCGGGCCGCGCAGGTCGCGAACGTCATCACCTACCGGCCGAAGTCCGCGCTGCGCGAGATGGCGAAGGTCGCCGGTCTCTCGCCCGGGCACGCGGATGCGATCACCCGCTGGATCGACCGTTGGCGCTCGAAAGAAGGTGCGTTCACCGACTTCCGCGACAGCGAGGACGCGCCGCCGGTGCCGGAGATGGTGCTCGAGCTCGCGGAGCAGGTGCAGGACTTCCCCCGTCACCTCGGGATCCACTCCGGCGGGATGGTGATGGCCGACCGTCCGTTGGTGGAGTGCTGCCCGATCGAGTGGGCGCGCATGGAGGGTCGCTCCGTGCTGCAGTGGGACAAGGACGACTGCGCGGCCGCCGGCCTGGTGAAGTTCGATCTGCTCGGGCTCGGGATGCTGACGATGCTGCACCTCGCGGTGGATCTGGTGCGCGAGTACGAGCAGGTCGAGGTGGATCTCGCCACCATCCCGCAGGAGCCGGCGGTCTACGAGCTGCTGAGCGCGGCCGACACGATCGGGGTCTTCCAGGTGGAAAGCCGCGCGCAGATGGCCACGCTGCCCCGGCTCCGACCGGAGAGCTTCTACGACCTCGTCGTGGAGGTCGCGCTCATTCGGCCGGGCCCGATCCAGGGCGGCTCCGTGCACCCGTACCTGCGGCGGCGCAACGGCGAGGAGGAGGTCACCTATCCCCATCCGATCCTCGAGGACTGCCTGCGCAAGACGCTCGGCGTGCCACTGTTCCAAGAGCAGCTGATGCAGATGGCGATCGACGCCGCGGGCTTCAGCCCGGGTGAAGCGGACCAGCTCCGTCAGGCGATGGGTTCGAAGCGATCGAAGGCGCGCATGGCCCGCATGCGGGACCGGCTCATGGTCGGCATGGCCGAGCACGGCATCGTCGGCGCGACCGCGGAGGAGATCGCCAAGAAGCTCGAGGCGTTCGCGAGCTTCGGCTTCCCCGAGAGCCACTCGGTGAGCTTCGCCTACCTCGTCTACTCGAGCGCGTGGATCAAGCTGCACTACCCGGCCGAGTTCGTGTGCGGGTTGCTCAACGCGCAGCCGATGGGCTTCTACTCGCCGCACACCCTCGTACGCGACGCGCGCCGGCACGGGGTGGAGGTGCTCGGCCCGTGCATCGAGCGGTCACGCCGGGACTGCACACTCGAACGCCGGTCGCCCGATGCGGGTCCGGTCGGGCACCCGTTGGCGGGTTGGCACGCGGACCCGTCGATCCACGCGGTGCGCACCGGCCTTCGTTACGTGCGCGGTCTGTCGAGCGCGCTGCTCGATCGGGTCGACGAGGAGCGAGCGAAGGAGCCGTTCCGGGATCTCGAGGACTTCACCCGGCGGACCAGTGCACCAGTCGACGCGCTCGAGTCGCTCGCGACCGCCGGCGCGTTCGCGTGCTTCGGCGTGGACCGGCGCGCGGGGTTGTGGGCCGCAGGTGCTCTGCGCGACGCCAAGCCGTCGACGCTGCCGGGGATGGTCACGGGGATCGAGGCACCGCGGCTGCCGGGGATGAGCGAGGTGGAGGAGACCGCCGCCGACCTCTGGGCCACCGGCATGGCGCCGGGCAAGCACCCCACCGAGTTCGTCCGGGGGGAGCTCGCGAGCCGGGGTGTGATCACTGCGGCCGCGTTGCGGGAGACCGAGCCCCGTCGAGTGGTGGAGGTGGCGGGCGTGGTCACCCACCGCCAGCAGCCCGAGACGGCCAAGGGGACCGTGTTCCTCAACCTCGAGGACGAGACCGGGTTGATCAACGTGATCTGCCCACCCGGGGTGTGGAAGCGGTACCGGAAGGTGGCGCGAGTGGCCCCCGCAGTACGGGTCCGGGGTCTGCTGGAGCGGCATCAGGGTGTGACCAACGTGCTCGCCCAGCGCATCGAAGCCTTGCCGTTGACCCTCGCTGATGCTCTCCGTTCGCGAGACTTCCGGTAAGCACGCACATCGGCGCGACCCCCGCGCCGTTCTTGCAGTGCTCCCAGCCGGCTCCCAGCCCCCGATCCCAGGATGCCCCCATGTCATTTCGCTCGACCATGAAGAACAAGTGGACCTGGATCATCGGGGTGCCCGTCCTGCTCGTCCTGATCTTCGTCGGCGGCCCGTTCGCGTACATCAACTTCATCGAGGGCGACCCGCCCGCGAAGCCCGACTTCTCGACGATCGAATCCACCAAGCCGGGTGATGCGTCGTCGTCGACGGCGACGAGCACGGGCACGGGCGTCGACGGTACCTGGAAGGTGACGTCCGCCAGTGAGTTCCAGTACCGCGTGCCCGAGACGCTCTTCGGGCAGAGCGCGACAGCGGTCGGCTCGACCAATGCGGTGACCGGGGGCATGACGATCACCGACAGCACCGTCGAGTCGGCGAGCTTCACCGCGGACCTCACGAAGGTGACGAGCGACAAGAGCACCCGCGACCGCCAGTTCCAGGGCCGGATCATGGACACGGCCAGCTTTCCGACCGCGAAGCTCAAGCTCACTGAGCCGATCGACCTTGCGCCGGTGCCCGCCGACCTCGTGCAGAAGACCTACACCGCGACGGGAGACCTGACGTTGCACGGCAAGACGAAGTCGGTGACGTTCGACCTCACCGCGCAGCGCAACGGCAACACGATCGAGGTGAAGGGATCGATCCCGATCACGTTCAGCGACTACGGCATCCCCGCGCCGAGCTTCGGCCCGGCCGAGGTCGGCGACGCCGGCGAGCTCGCCTTCGTCGCCGCCTTCCAACCCACCTGACCCCCCTCCTCCCGGATTTTGGCGTCGTACGTTCACCTCAGAGGTGAAGGAACGACGCCAAAGCGGGGGAGGGCGGTCCGGTTCAGGCAGGGGCGCGGAGGCGGCGGACCTCGGCGGACGGGTGGTCGGGGGTGCGCGCGAGCCGGATCTTGATGTCGATGGCGATCACGCCGTCCGGCCGCACGACCACGGGGTTGCAGTCCAGCTCGCGCACCTGGGGGATCTCGTCGGCGAGGATGCCGATGCGCACCAGGAGATCCTCGAGCGCGTCGACGTCAGCCGCGGCGGAGCCGCGATAGCCGAAGAGCAGCGGTGACGATCGCAGCGACCGGACCAGCTCGGTCGCGTCGAGGTCGGTCAGGGGGACGAGACGCAGGGCGGTGTCGCGCACCAGCTCCGCACCGACTCCACCCATGCCGAACAGGACGAGCGGGCCGAAGCTCGGGTCCTGGGTGACCCCGACGATCGTCTCGATCCCGGGCTCGACCATCGGCTGGACGACGACCCCGCCGAGTGCGGACCCCAGCGCAACCGTCATCTCGTCGAACGCGTGCCGGACCGCATCGGGATCCTCCAAGCCGAGCGCGACTCCGCCGACGTCGGTCTTGTGCACAATCGAGCCGGCCCCGGCCTTGAGCGCGACCGGGAAGCCGATCGCTTCGGCGGCGCTCACCGCGGCGTCGGCGGAGTCCGCGTGGGCGAGCCGCGCCACCGGGATGCCGAAGGTCCGGCAGAGATCGGTGGCGACCTCGGGGTCGAGCCAGACGTCCTCAGCTGCTGCGAGCGCCGCGTCGACCAGGGCGCGGGCACGCGCCCGATCGATTCCGGGAAGGTCGGGGACGACCCCCTCGGGCCGTCGGCACCATTCAGAGTGGCTGGCCGCCCGGCTGAGTGCCACCGCGGCCGCCTCGGGGAACGTGAAGCACGGGATCGCGCGGCGTTGGTCGGCCGAGGCCTGCAGGATCTCCGGCGCGTTCGCCTGGGTGAGGAAGCACGCAACGATCGGCTTCGTCCCGGCGGTGCTCGCGGCGGCGACGATGGCGCGTGCGACGTCGTCGGAATCGGTGACGAGCGGAGGGACGAAGATGACGATGACCGCATCGACATCCGGGTCGGCGAGCACGGTCCGGAGCGCACGCTCATAGGTCGCCGCCGTGGCCGAGGCGATGAGGTCGACCGGGTTGGTCGTCGCCGCGTCGGGCGACACGAAGCTGCGGAGCTCGGACTGGGTCGCGTCCGAGAGGATCGGCACCTCGAGGCCGGCGCCCTCGCACGCGTCGGACGCGAGGATCCCGGGCCCGCCACCGTTCGACACGATCGCGACGCGGCGTCCCGGTGGCAGCGGCTGGTGAACGAGCACCTGGGCGGTGTCGAGCAGCTCGGCGAGCGTGTCCACCCGAACGACACCGGCCTGGTGGAACAGTGCGTCCGTCGCGACGTCCGAAGACGCCAGGGCGGCCGTATGCGACGTCGCGGCGCGTGATCCGGCGTGACTGCGCCCGCTCTTGACCGCGAGGATCGGCTTGTTCCGACCGACACGACGGGCCAGTCGGACGAACTTGCGCGGATTACCGAACGACTCGAGGTAGAGCAGGATCACCTTCGTATCCGGATCGTGATCCCAGAACTGGAGAAGGTCGTTGCTGCTCACATCGGCTTTGTTGCCCATCGAGACGAAGGTCGACACGCCGAGGCCGAGGCCCGCAGCCTGGCCGAGCAGCTCGATTCCCAGCGCGCCTGACTGCGACGCGAACCCGATCTGCCCGCGGACCGGGCGGAACGGTGCAAACGTCGCGTTCATCGAGATGTCCGGATCGGTGTTGACGACGCCCATGCCGTTCGGTCCCACGAGACGCATGCCGTGACGACGCGCCAGCTCGACGAGTTGCTGCTCGGTTTCCGCGCTCCCGCGCTCGGCGAACCCGGCGCTGATCACGATGAGGCCGTGAACTCGCTTCTGCGCGCACTCGCGCACCACCTCCGCGACCGACGCGGCGGGCACGGTGACAACCGCCAGGTCGACCGCGTCGGGGATGTCCAGCACGGTCGGAAACGCGTGGACACTGGCGACCACTGACGCGTGCGGGTTCACCGGGTACACCGGGCCGGTGAACTCGCCGGCGAGAAGGTTCTGGAACACCTCGTGACCGATGGTTCCTGGTCGTCGGCCCGCTCCGATCACCGCGATCGTCCGCGGCGCGAGCAGCCGCCGGACCGAGCGCGCCTCGGAGATCTGCTCCCGCTCTTCCTGCATCGCCTGAGACGACATCGTCGGATCGATCGGGAAGTGCACGTGCACGACGCCGTCGGCGAACTCGCGGACCACCTCGTAGCCGGCGTCACGGAAGACTCCCAGCATCTTGCGGTTGTCCGGGAGCGTCTCGGCCATGAACGCACGGATCCCATGCGTGCGCGCGACCGCCGCAAGGTGCTCGAGCATGATCGTCGCGAGCCCGCGCCCCTGCTGGTCGTCCTGAACGGTGAACGCGACCTCAGCTTCATCTTCGCCGCGCGTCCGGTCGTAGCGCGCCACGGCGACGATCTCGTCGCCGAGCTCGGCGACGAGCGCCATCCGGTTGTCGTAGTCGACGTTGGTGAAATGCCGGAGCTGTTGCTCGGTCGGCGCGGAAACCGGGGAGAAGAACCGCATGTAGACCGACTCGCGCGAGAGGCGCGCGAACAGACCGAGCAGACCGGGGTCGTCCGTGGGACGGATGGGTCGGAGATGGACGGTCCCACCGTCGGTGAGGACGACGTCGGATTCCCATTCCGCGGGGTAGTGCTCCTTCACCGCGGCCGAGGGTAGCGTCAAGCTGTGGCTGTCACGCCTTCTCCTGCGGCCGAAACGCCGCCCGAGCTGGCAGTCAGGCCGGAAACACCGCCTGAAGGCCTGACCGGGGGCGAGGTCGCGGAGCGCTCCGCGCAAGGGCTCGTCAATGTCAGCGCGGCGCGAACGAGCCGTACGCTGATTGAAATCGTCCGGGCGAACGTCTTCACCCGGTTCAACGCGATCCTCGGCACGATGCTCGGGCTGATCCTCGTCTTCGGGTCACCCGCGGACGGTCTGTTCGGCATCGTCCTCATCGTCAACGCGCTGATCGGCATCGTGCAGGAGCTCCGGGCGAAGGTCACGCTCGACCGGCTCGCCGTGCTCAGCGCCCCGATCGCCCGGGTCGTGAGGGACGCCGCGGTGGTGGAGATCCGGGTCGAGGAGATCGTGCTCGATGACCTCGTCGAGCTGCGCGCCGGCGATCAGGTACCGGCCGACGGTGTCGCACGCGCCTCAGATGGTCTCGAGCTCGACGAATCGTTGCTCACCGGCGAGTCGGACCCGATCGTCAAACAGATCTCCGATCCGGTGCTGTCGGGTGCGATCGTCGTGGCCGGGAGCGGTCGGTTCCAGGCGACGGCCGTCGGTGACGACGCCTACGCCCGCAAGCTCGCGACCGAAGCCCGCCGCTTCACGGTCACGCACTCCGAGCTCGTCGCCGGGATCAACGTGATCCTCAAATTCGTCACCTGGGTGCTGGTCGTCGTCGGCCCCCTCCTCTTTCTGCGACAGCTCCAGGACGAGAACGTCTCGAACGCCGTCAGCGGAGCGGTTGCGGGCGTCGTCGGCATGGTGCCGGAGGGTCTGGTCCTGCTCACCAGCATTGCGTTCGGCCTCGCCGCAGTGACGCTCGCGCGGCGCAAGGTCCTGGTGCAGGAGCTCCCCGCGGTCGAGGGGCTCGCCCGGGTGGACGTGGTCTGCCTGGACAAGACCGGCACGTTGACCGAGGGGATCGTCGAGTTCGAGCGGATCGAGCTCCTCGAGTCGGATGCCGACGAGACCGTCGTCAGCGAAGCGTTGGGGATCATCAGTCACGACGAGGGCGGGAACGCGACCCAGGACGCGATCGCCGGAGCGTTTCCCGCTCCGTCCGGCTGGACGCGAGACGGTCTGGTTCCGTTCTCGTCCGCCCGGAAGTGGAGCGCGGCAAGCTACGGCAACCATGGCGCCTGGGTGCTCGGAGCGCCCGAAATGGTCTGGCTCGACGGTTCCGATCCGGTTCGGCGCCGGGCCGACGAGCTTGCCGCGATGGGCAACCGGGTCCTGCTCCTCGCGCGGTGCGACTCGCTCACCGGGGAGGATCTTCCGTCCGGCCTGGCTGCCGTCGCGCTGGTACTCCTCCAGGAGAAGGTGCGCCCGGACGCGGCCGAGACGCTCGCGTACTTCCACGCCCAGGGCGTGTCGCTGAAGGTCATCTCCGGTGACAACCCACGGACGGTGGGTGCGGTGGCCCAACGCGTCGGCCTTCCGCACGCGGGAGATCCGGTCGACGCCCGCGAGCTGCCGGAGGACATCGACGAGCTCGCCGACGTGCTCGAGAACCACTCGGTGTTCGGACGAGTCACACCCCAGCAGAAACGGCAGATGGTCAAGGCCCTGCAATCTCGCGAGCACGTAGTCGCGATGACCGGTGACGGTGTCAACGACGCCCTCGCGCTGAAAGATGCGGACATCGGCGTGGCAATGGGTTCGGGCGCGGCCGCGACTCGAGCGGTCGCCCAGCTGGTGCTACTCGACAGCAGCTTCGCGACCTTGCCCGGTGTCGTCGCCGAAGGTCGACGCGTCATTGCGAACATCGAACGCGTCTCCAACCTGTTCCTCACCAAGACGACCTACGCCGCACTGCTTGCGATCGCCACGGTCTTCATCGGTTGGCCCTACCCGTTCCTCCCGCGACACCTGACGATCGTGAGCGCCCTGACGATCGGCATTCCCGCGTTCTTCCTCGCGTTCGCACCGAGCACGCAGCGCTACGTGCCCGGCTTTGTGCGGAGAGTCATGTACTTCGCCATTCCCGCCGGGATCATCATTGCCACGTCAGTGGCGATTGCATATGCCGTCGCCCGCGAGGAGACGGTAGGGACTCGCGAGGCGCGCACGATGACGACGGTGGTGTTGATGATCCTCGGGTTGTACGTGCTGGTGATGCTGGCCCGGCCGTTCACGCGCTACCGGGCGGTTCTGGTGCTCGCAATGGTCGGATTGTTCCTCGGGGCGCTCGCGATTCCGCTCGCCCGGGACTTCTACGCGCTGTCGCTCCCGTCGATTGATGTCGTCGCCAGCGGGATCGCGATTGCCGCGGGTGGCTGCCTCTGCCTCGAGCTGGGAATCCGCGCGGTGCGAAGGTGGAGCGCGGGGCGGGCCGGGCTGGTGCTGGGTGCTACAGCCAGCCCTTCTTCTTGAACTGCACCCACAGGATCACGGTGGCAACGGCCATCGTCGCGAGTGCGAAGAAGTAGCCGAAGTGCACGTCGAGCTCTGGCATGTAGCGGAAATTCATCCCGTAGATTCCGGCGATGAGAGTCGAGACCAGGAGGATCGCGCCGTAGCTCGACGTCTTCTTCATCACGTCGTTCATCCGGTTCGAGACCACCGCGAGGTGAGCTTCGAGCAGACCGGTGAGCAGATCGCGTTGTGATTCGATGAGGTCCGCGATCCGCAGCGAGTGGTCGTAGACGTCCTGCATCAGCACGATCGCCTCCGGGCCGATCCACTCGATCTCTCGGCGCAGGAACGTTGCGAGCACTTCGCGGATTGGGGCGGCGGCCCTGCGGAACTGCACGAGGCTCCGGCGCAGCGTGAACACCTCGCGGGGAATCGCGTCGTGCTGCTCGTCTCCGAACACGATCTCCTCGATGTCGTCGAGACGATCGTCGACGAGGTCCGTAACGGCGAAGTAGCCGTCGACAATGACGTCGAACACGGCCCAGAGCGCGCAGCCGAGGTCGTCGTCGTTGCATTCGAGGCGGATGCGGCCGAAGCGTCGGTTGACCTCGGCGAGATCCATGGGGGTGCCGCCCTCGACCGGTTGGCTGACGTTGAGGAACCAGTCTTCACCGAAGACGACATCCGTCTCCTTGACGACCAGCTCGTCGGCGCGGACCTCCACCGAGTGGATCGCGACGTGCCAATGGTCGCCGTAGCGCTCGAGCTTCGTGCGTTGGTTCGCGTTGCGAAGGTCGTCGAGCGCGACGGCGTGGATCGGCAGCGTGTCGGCCAGATACGTCAGCTCGTCGCCGGTGAAGTCGACCGCGTCGACGACGAGCAGCGTTCCCGGTCCCTTCCGCGCGTTGGCGAGATCCTCGACGGCGACGGGTTCGGGCTCCTTGACCCCATGGACGAATCGCCGAGCCGTGATCATCGGTACGTCAGCCTACGGCCGCGCGACTGCCGTGGCGCGCCTTCGAGGGCTGATCAGCCGGGAGGCGCGGCTGGAGCCGGGACTACCGGTGCCGGTGGTGCAGGGGGCGGTGCCGCGCCGGTACCGCGAGCGATCACGGTCTTACTCGGCGAGTAGCGCTCGTGGTACCGCTCGCGCTTCTGGGGTTGTCCGGGCGTGTCGATGATGCGGAAGTTCTCGACGACGTAACCCGTGTGCCCGGTCTCCAGCACCTTCTGTTGGCCCACGGGCAGCGATGGGTCGTCGACGTACTCGGGGGTCGGCGGGATCGTCTCGAGGACGTTGGGCCCCTCCGCATGGCACGTCCGGCCGCCCTTGTTTCCGTACAGCGCGACCGTGATCGACCCGGAGCTGTAGAACGCGTGGACCAGGATGCCCGAGCTGGAGTCGTTCTGGAACTGGTTGTCGATGCCGGGATAGTTCAGCGTGGCTTCGCGACCCATCGGGTACCGGGAGATGTAGAGCGTGTGGACGCTGTGGGTGACGTCCTTGTAGCACCCGAAGAACACCGCGTTGTAGAGCGTCGTAGAGAGCTGGCTCACGCCACCACCGACCGAATCCTCGTACGAGAGGTCGGCCCCGATCTGCGGCGCGCTGACGTACCCCTTCGCGAGGGTGCGTGGCCCGAGCGTCGCATTGAGCGAGAAGGTGTCGCCCGGTCCCACGATCGAGCCGTTGATGCCGTCGGCGCCACGATGGATGTTCGTCACTCGGGGTGCACCCGGCGTGTAGTAGGTCGTGTAGCTCGACACCAGTTCCGTGATGTTGAGCTTCTGGGCCCATTCGGTCGTGCGCGGGGGTTGCACGTCGGCGACCTCCGCCGTGATCGAGTGATTTCCGCTCGCGATCCGTTGGCCCACCTCGTCGAGGTTGACGAGCTTGCCCGTGACGGCCGGCACCACCGAGACTGCAGTGCCGTTGATCGCGAAGTTCGCGTCAACCGGCGCGGTCTCGAGCGCGGCGAGCGGCGCACCGAATGCCGCGCGCAGCTTGAGCGCGTCGGTCTTGAGCACGAGCTTCGACTCGACGATCTGGGTGGAGAGCGTGGGGGCGATCTGCTCCGGGGTGAGGACGAGTGGAGTGCCGTTGACCGTGACTGTCACCGGCGATGCCAAGACCGCGCGCGCTGTCGAGCCGCTCGCTGCACGTCGGCTTCGTCGACTGCGGGAGTCGTCTCACCGATGG
Source organism: uncultured Acidimicrobiia bacterium (assembly GCA_963770095.1). Classification (GTDB taxonomy): domain Bacteria; phylum Actinomycetota; class Acidimicrobiia; order IMCC26256; family JAENVU01; genus Chersky-806. Next base: position 706,541 of record CAVYOO010000001.1, on the reverse strand, counting down.
TGAGCGAACCCGCGTCGCTCTCACCGCGCCCGAGTGCGGCAAGCACCTGACGCTTGGCCTCGTCGCGTTGGATCCCGATGCCGGTCTTCGGCTGGATCACGACCACCTTCGTGCCTTCGAACTGGAGTCCCCCGTCGACGAGGCCCTTCCCGGTCTGCGCGACCCACGAATCGAGGACCGCGTCGAAGCGGCCGGGATCGACGTTGAGGACGAACGGGACGTGGTCGGGCCGGATGCGACGCAAGATCGCGCCGGCCAGCTGGTTGACCGGGTTGTGACTCCGGCCGGCACGGCGCGCGGCACGCACACTCGCTTCCGCATCGACGCTCAGGCCGAGGGCAGTGGGGTCGACCGAGAGGTCCGTCTTGCCGGCACGCACGGTGATCGGGGTGCCCTCGAGTGCGGCGGCGCTCTGCTGGATGGCCGCGAGCGCCTCTTGTTCGGACATGCCGGCCGCGTTGACATCGCCGATCTCGACCCCCCGGAGCACGTGACCGTCTTCCACGACGCGCTCGGACAACGCGAGCGTGACGGCGAGCAGGAGCGCGCCGGCGACGCCGAGGAGGACGAGTCCGGTCCGGCTGTTGTTCCAGGCGCGTCGCAACGCCGCCCGACCCGGGGGCTCGAGCGGGGGCAGCGCCGAATTCGGGCGCGCCGCGGATGGAGGACTCTCGACGCTCAAGGGACGCCGAAATTACCTGGTGAGCGGGCCCATCTTCCGTTCAGGCGCAACCTGACCGTCTGGTCGGGCACGGGTACGCTCCCGCCCACCCGCACCTGGAGGTACGCAATGGCCGTGGAGAGCCCATCCCGCAGCGCCGAGGACCTGCGCGACATGACGCGCGCGTGGCTCGCCGACCACCTGCCCGCCGGCTGGATGGAAGCAATCGACGCCGGGGATACCTCGGCGGCGGCGACGCTCCGCAGCGCCCTGGACTACGCAGAGTGGTGCATCCAGTTCGGCGAAGCCGGCTACGCGACGCCAACCTGGCCGGCCGAGTACGGCGCCGGGCTCTCGCTCTCAGCGGGCGAAGCCCGCTTCGTCAACGAGGTGCTGAACCACTACAAGGTGCCGCGGCCGTTCAACATCATCGGGATCGGCATGGGTGGGCCGACGGTCATGACGTGGGGAACCGAGGAGATGAAGCACCGGTTGCTGCGACCCCTCGCGTGCAACCAGGAGATCTGGTGCCAGCTCTTCAGCGAGCCGGGTGCGGGCTCGGATGTCGCGGGCTTGTCGACACGGGCGGTCCGCGACGGTGACGAGTGGGTGGTCAACGGCCAGAAGGTGTGGACGACGGTCGCGCAGCTGTCCAAATGGGGGATGTTGTTGTGCCGCACGAACCCCGACGTTCCCAAGCACACCGGCCTGTCGTACTTCGTCGTCGACATGGAACAGCCGGGAGTGGAGGTGCGCCCGCTGGTGCAGATCACCGGCGACTCCGAGTTCAACGAAGTGTTCTTCAACGATGCTCGGGTCCGCCACGACTGGATGCTTGGTCGTGAGGGTGACGGATGGAAGGTCGCGATCACGACGCTCATGAACGAGCGCGTCTCGTTGTCGGGCGCCGGATCGATCGGTGGCGATGCCGTCGGCGGGAGTGCGATCGACCGTCTGCTCGAGCGGCATCGCGGCATCACCGATCCACTCGCACGCCAACGGCTCGCCGCGGCGTACATCGAGAGCCGGCTCATCCGCCTGAACAACCAGCGGGCGGGAGACAAGCGCAAGCGTGGCGCGGAAGCCGGGCCGGAAGGTTCCATCACAAAGTTGCAGCAGGCCGAGTTCAACCAGCGGCTGCAGAAGCTCGCGCTGGATCTCGAAGGAGCAAGCGGCGTCGCGTGGGACGGCGTGAATCTCTCCAAGACGGTGCGGGCGGGACGCGCCCCTCAGGTCGACCATGACGCGTCGATCGCGTTCGGGTTCCTGCGGGCCCAGGCCAACACGATCGAGGGCGGGACCTCCGACATCATGCGCAACATCCTCGGTGAGCGGGTGCTCGGACTCCCGAAGGATCCCGACAACTCCCGCGAGCTCCCCTGGAGCGAGGTGCCGCGCTCTGGTTGACGGAAGCGCGAGCATGCGGACGTGAACCCCGAACTCGAGCAGTTCCTGCTCGGCCGTGGCGCGACTCCCGAGGTCGTCCACCAGGCCGAAGCGGAAGGTTGGCTGACGCTCCTCGCGATCGACCGGTCGCTGTTCGACACCGGCGCACTGTTCACCCGCGAAGGGGTGGCGGAACGGTCGGGCGTCGATCCCGAGGTGTCGATGCGGCTGTGGCGGGCCCTGGGCTTTGCCGATGTCCCTGATGGTGTCCCGGTGTTCACCGAGGAATCCGTCACCGTCCTTCGAACCCTGCAGGAGCGGGTCGATACCTGGTTCATGCGGACGGACTACTCGCCCGACGATGCGGTCGAGGCCCTGGTCCAGCAGGTCCGGGCGCTCAGCGGCGGCTTCGCGCGGGTCGCCGAGGTGCTGAGCGACAATGTGGTCGATTCGGTTCGAGCCGCCGCGTCGCCGGACTCGACGACGCGACGATCGCGTCGATCTACGTCGAGAACCTCGAATGGGGATCGCTGGCAGAGCTCCTCGACTACCTCCTGCGGCTTCAGATGCGAGACGCGGTCTGGCGCAAGCTCGCGATCGACGACGCATCCTCGACTCGGCCCACGCTCGCGGTTGGGTTTCTGGATCTCGTCGGCTACACGGCGCTGAGCCAAGAGCTCGAAGACGACGAGCTCGGGATGCTCGTCTCCCGGTTCGAGGCACTCACCCACGATACGGTCGCGCAACTCGGTGGACGGGTGGTGAAGACGATCGGCGACGAAGTGATGTTCGTGTCGGAGTTTCCGGAAGTGGCCGCCGCGATCGCGCTGCGACTCACCGAGCGGACGGGCGGTGACGCGGTGTTGCCGGAAGCGCGCGCCGGCCTGGCCTACGGGCCGACGATCGCCCGCGAAGGCGACTACTACGGGCCGGTGGTCAACCTGGCCCACCGGCTCGTCGAGGTGGCCTATCCCGGGACGGTGTTGGCCTCGGACGAGCTCCACGACGCCGTGTCGAGCGACTCGAGGTTCCGATGGGGCCGCTCCCGCGACCGCAAGATACGTGACATCGGTCGGGTCGCGACCTGGCCGCTTCGAGCCGGAGACGCGGGACGCGCGGTAGCGTTGGCGTCGCATGAGTGATTCGACGACGCCCCTCCGCCTCCTGTCCGTCCATGCCCACCCCGACGACGAAGCGTCGAAAGGTGCGGCGACCGTCGCGAAGTACGCCGCCGAGAAGATCCGGGGCGTGCTCGTGTGCTGCACCGGTGGAGAGGAAGGCGAGATCCTCAATCCGGCTGCGGACACGCCCGAGACGCGTGCCAACCTCCACGACGTCCGCATGCAGGAGCTGCAGAACAGCGTGGACGCGATCGGCTACGAAAAGCTCTACATGCTCGGGTACCGCGACTCGGGGATGAAGGACACCGAGGCGAACACACGCCCGGAGAACTTCGCGAATGCACCGCTGGACGAGGCCGTTGAGCGGTTGGTGCGGATCATCCGGGACGAACGTCCGCAGGTGATCATCACCTATGGCGACGACAGCAAGTTCTACCCGCACCCCGACCACATTCGCGTGCACGAGATCTCGGGCCCCGCGTTCGATGCGGCCGGCGACCCGAGCGCTTTCCCGGACTCGGGCGAGCCGTGGCAGCCGCTGAAGCTGTACTACACGGGCTGGTCGGCCCGACGCATCCGCGCGCTGCACGAAGCGTTCATCGCCCGTGGTGAGGAAAGCCCCTACGCGCAGTGGTTCGACCGCGAGGGATTCGACGAGCGTGAAGCGGATCACTTCACCACGTACGTCGACGTGAGCGAGTTCCTGCACAAGCGGCGCGAGGCGCTCCTCGCGCACCGCACCCAGGTCGATCCCGACGGGTTCTGGATGCGCCTGCCCGATGATGTCGTCCGCGAGGTGTTCCCGTGGGAGGAGTTCGTGCTCGCCCGCTCGCTCGTGGACAACGGCGTGCCGGACGGGGAGCCCGAGGACGATCTCTTCGCGGGTCTGCGCGCACCGGCGCGTACCTGATGCCCCCGTATCTGAGCCAGGAGTGGCTCGACGAGGCCCGCGTCCTCGCGGAGAGTCAACCCGAGCGCCCGGGCGCGTCGGCCCAGATGCAGTACGTGGTCAGCGGGGGGCCGAACGGCGACATCAAGTACTACTGGATCCTCCAGGACGGCAAGCTGCTCGAGAGCGCGCTCGGTGATGCACCCGACGCCGATCTCACACTGACGATCACCTATGAGGATTCCGTCAAGGTGCAGAGCGGCGAGCTCGACGCGAACGCCGCGTTCATGCAGGGCCGGATGAAGGTCGCGGGGAACATGGCCAAGTTCATGCAGCTCCTTCCCCTCACGACCTCGCCCGAGTACAAAGCCCTCCAGGAGCAGGTCCGCCAGATCACCACCTTCTGACTCCCCCCACCCTTCCCCCAGCCTTCCCCCAACCCCTTCCCGCGTTTGTTGCGTTTGGTTCCCTATGGGACCCGAATGCAACAAGCGGCGGGAGGCACTCGGGACGGGAAGGCTTGATGTGCACACGGATGTCATTGCGGGAGAGATCGCAGCGCGCCAACTCGGGCTGATCACCCGGATGCAAGCGATCGGGACCGGCATTACCGACAACCAGATCAAGAAGCGAACGCGGGCCGGGAAGTGGCGTCGAATACGGAGCGGAGTGTTCACGCTCGTCGGTGCACCGGTCTCGTGGGAGCAACGCCTCCTTGCCGTGGTCCTCGCCGGTGGCCCCGGCACGGTTGCGTCACACTTCAGCGCGGCGGGTTTGCACGAGTTCCCGGACGGCATGCGAGAAGCGCTCGAGGTCACTGTGGCTCCCGGGACGCAACCGAGACTCACGGGCGTCCGGATCCATCGCCCAGCACTACTGCCGGAACACGATGTCCGGGTCGTGGAGGGTATCCCGGTGACGTCGTACGCGAGAACGCTGGTTGATTGCACCGGATGCATGTCGCTCGGACAGATCGCGCGCGGCACTCGACGCGGGTCTCGTTCGTCGCGACGTGACGCTTTGGTCCGTCGAACGGTCGCTGGCGGCTCTGGGTCAGGCGCCGGGTCGGCACCCGTCGAAGCTCCGGACGCTCTTGTCCGAGCGAGGATCCGAGATGGCGAAGTCGGAGAGCCGCCCGGAAGGTCGGGTGTTTCGTGTCCTGGAAGCCAGTGGACTTCCTGTGCCGACCCAGCAGCACCCGGTCAGGATCGGGAATGACAGGTTCCGGCTCGACCTGGCGTATCCCGAAGCCAAGGTCGCGATCGAGTACGACGGATGGGATACCCACAGAACCCGAATCGCGTTCGACGCCGATCGCCGCCGCGACCGCATCCTTCAGGTCGACGGCTGGGTGGTGCTCCGCCTGACCTCCAAGACGTCCGACACCGAGATCGTCGAAGCTCTTCGTGCGCTTGTTGCATAAGGGTCCTCCAGGGAACCGAATGCAACAAACGTGGGAAAGGGGGTCAGTGGGGGGAGCGCTGCAGGTCTCTCAGCTCGCGGAATCCGATGAGCGTCGCGCCGGCCCGGTCGACCAGGTCCTTGAGCGACGGGTCCGAGCACAACGCCGCGTGGTCCTCGACCCGGCCGGGCCAGTCCGGATGCGACGCGCGTAGCTCGTCGGTATCGACGGCGGGGTGGAAGTAGACCTCGGTGACACCGGGTCGCAGGTCCATCAACGTGCGTTCGACCGCGCGCCGGGACCCGACGTGCGTGTACACGAAATGGTCGGTGGACACGATGCCCTCTTCGGCCGCGAGCCGGCGGAACGGGAACCCGACCCGTGCCTCCTGGCTTCCGGCCGCCATGCGGAGGGGAAGCTCGAAGTCCACCGCGAGCTCGAGGTACACGTCGAAGAACTCGGGTCGCAGCTGCAAGGTGCCCATGTGGCTGTCCAGGTGGCTCACGTCGAATCCCCAGAAGATCGCCCGCTCGATCTGCGCTCGGCACTCCTTGCGGACCTCGTCGAGATCGGCGTGGTCCCAGATGTCCTCGAGTGTGCGCGGGAACCCGCCGTCGCCGTCGAGCAGGCTCGGGGAGTGGGTGATCGGCCCCCACCGGTAGGTCTCCCACTCGGCGTTCAGCGTGAGATGGACGCCGACGTCCTCACCCCGGTACTGCGCGGCGGCATCGCGCGCCCATGGGCACGGGACCATGAGCGTGGCACTGGTCGCGAGCCCGTGACGGAGCGCGGAGTACACCGCGACGTTGGCCGAGCGGGAGGAGCCGAGGTCGTCACAGTTGATGACGAGCAGCTTGGCGTCGGACGGATAGCCGAGCCGTTCCGCGAGAGTGGTCACGGCGTGCAGGCTACCCGCCGCCTAGGTAGCGAGAGGCCGGGCGCGCTCGATGATCGCGGTTGCATCCACGCCCGAGGGGAGCGTGCCGTAGACCGGAGATGCGGCGTCCGGGTCGAGAACGCGACGCGCAAAACGCGTCAGCGACGGGGGTCGAACCGGCCCGGATCAGCAGCGACGCCTGGAGGGCGAGTGCCATGGCTTCGACGATGCGACGCGCCCGGAACTCGAGGTCGTCCTGGTCGGCCAGCATCGCGTCGAGCCGCCCGCAATGGGCGTCGAAGCTCGCATCGTTTCCGGCGGCCGCGAGCACCTCTTCGCGGAAGGCGTCGACGGACGCCGGCTCGCGACTCATCGCTCGCAGGACGTCCAGGCAGATGACGTTGCCGGACCCCTCCCAGATGCCGTTGAGCGGTGACTCCCGGAACAGTCGGGGCATGATCGACTCCTCGACGTACCCGCTCCCGCCCAGGCATTCGAGCGCCTCGACCACCAGGCCGGGCTGGCGCTTGCACACCCAGTACTTGCCGACGGCAGTCGCGAGTCGCGGCGAAACGCGACCTCGTGGGGATCGGCATCCGGGCGGTCAGTGGCGTCATACGCCGCCGCGAGACGGATCGCCAGGGTGGTCGCCGCTTCGCTTTCGACGGCGAGGTCTGCGAGCACGTTGCGCATCAGCGGTTGGTCGACCAGCGCGCGTCCGAATGCCTGGCGGTGCGCGGCGTGATGCGTGGCCTGCGCAACCGCCTGGCGCATCCCGGATGACGCTCCGAGCACACAGTCGAGCCGGGTGTGGTTCACCATCTGGATGATCGTGGGCACGCCGCGTCCCTCGTCACCCACGAGCCGTCCCTCGGCCGCATCGATCTCGATCTCGCTCGACGCGTTGGAGCGGTTCCCGAGCTTGTCCTTGAGTCGCTGGATCGCAATGCCGTTCAGTGATCCGTCGTCCCGTCGGCGCGGGACCAGGAAGCACGAGAGTCCTCCCGGTGCCTGCGCGAGCATGAGGAACGCATCGCTCATCGGCGCCGAACAGAACCACTTGTGCCCGGTCAGCTGGTACGACGCCCCCCGTCCGCCGCCATTGACCGGGATGGCGCGCGTCGTGTTCGCCCGCACATCGGACCCGCCCTGCTTCTCGGTCATCGCCATGCCCGCGATCGCGCCGTGCTTCTGCGCGGCCGGGATCGGACGCGGGTCGTAGCTCGGGCTGGTGAGGAGCGGCTCCCAGATCGCGGCGAGGCTCGGCTCGGTCCGGAGCGCGGGGACGATTGCGTACGTCATGGACACCGGGCAGCCGTGGCCGGCGTCGACCTGGCTCCACAGCATGAAGGCGGCCGCGCGGGCGACGTGCGCGCCGTTGCGCGGCTCGCGCCACGGACCACCGTGAAGCTCGTGATCGAGCGCGACGCGCATCAGCTCGTGATACGCGGGGTGGTACTCGACGGTGTCGACGCGGTTCCCGAAGCGGTCGTGGGTGTGGAGCTTCGGCGGGTTCTCGTTCGCCGCGAAGCCCCAAGCGATGCTCTCCGCGGTGCCGGCGCGCTCGCCGATCTCGTGCAGTCCCTTCACCGCCCAACCCGCGCCGTGACGCGGTACGGCCTCGACCAGGGCAACGTCCGCGCCGAACGCGTCGTAGTCCTCGAGTGGCGGCGGCTGGTTGAGGACGTCGTGGGTCGGCATGGGAGCTACCGGGAGGTCACAGGCGCTCGATGAGCGTGCCGGTGCCCAGACCGCCACCACAGCACATCGTGATGAGGCCGAAGGTCCCATCGGTGCGCTCGAGCTCGTGCAGCGCGGTCGTGACCAGACGCGCGCCGGTGGCACCGACCGGGTGCCCGATCGCGATCGCACCTCCGTTCGGGTTCACCTTCTCCATGTCCGGCTTCAGCTCCCGCTCCCATGCGAGCACCACCGAGGCAAACGCTTCGTTGATCTCGACCGTGTCGATGTCCGCCATGCCGAGTCCGGTGCGGTCGAGCACGCGCCGCGTCGCGTCGATCGGACCGGTCAGCATCAGGACCGGGTCCACTCCGACGAGGCACTGGTCGACGATCCGGGCCCGCGGGCGCAGTCCGAGATCCTTGGCCTTGGCCGACGTCATCAACAGAACTGCCGCGGCACCGTCGGTGATCTGTGACGCGGAACCTGCAGTGTGCACGCCGTTCTCACGCCCCACCGGCTTGAGCTTGGCCAACGCTTCGAGCGACGTCTCGCGCAGACCCTCGTCCCGGGTGACTGCGTGGGTGGACCCCGTGGGTTTGCCCTCCTCGTCGACGTCGGGCGCGTCGACGGGGAGCACCTCACGCTCGAACCTGCCTTCGGCCCAGGCCCGTTGTGCCCGGGTCTGGGACTCCAGACCGAACCGGTCGCAGTCCTCGCGCGTGATGCCCCACTTCTCGGCGATGCGCTCCGCACCTTCGAACTGCGAGGTCACCTCGTACCGGGCGAAGTACGACTTGGGCGTGGGCCGCCCGAAGTCGCCCCGGACGGCCGCGCCGAGCGGGACCCGGCTCATGCTCTCGACCCCGCAGCTCAGCGCGACCTCGACCGTGCCGGCCTTTACCAGGGTTGCGGCAAGGTTCGTGGCCTGTTGTGAGGAACCGCACTGCGCGTCGACCGTGGTCGCCGCGACTTCGAGCGGCATCCCGGCGGCGAGCCAGGCGGTACGGGCAATGTTGAACGTCTGCTCACCGACCTGGCTCACGCACCCACCGACGAGTTGGCCCACCTCGGCCGGGTCGATCCCGGAACGCTCGATGGCCCCGAGCTGGACGCCACCGAGCAGATCGGCCGGGTGCACGGTGGAGAGCCCGCCGTTCCTGCGCCCGAGCGGCGAGCGGACCGCTTCGACGATGACGACATCGGTGTCTGCGAGCGGGGCCACGGGTCCTCCAGAGTGGTGGGCGAAATGCCTGGACGGGGCGCGAGAGTCCGGCGCCTGGGATGGTACCGCTCCCATCACCGTCGTCTTTCGGGCAGAGTGGGTATCTCATCTCTGGCAGGAGGCCGGCATGCCGCGAGTCGTCGTCACTGCTGGGCTGGTGCTTGCACTGACGCTGGCCGGATGCGCGAGCGACAACACGACGGCCGGCTCGCCGAGCACGACGCGCCGCTCGACGACGACGTCGAGCTCCACCACCACGACGGCGCCGTGTCACTTCGCCGGAACCACCGATCCGCAGGAGAATGCCCTCGCGCCCGTCGACCAGCTCCTGACCAACGTGACGACGGCGACGGACGGATGCGTCGACTCGGTCACGTTCACGTTCCGCCCGAGCACCGCGCCCGCACCGAGCTACCGGGTCGAATATGCGGACGGCCCCTTCACGGACTCGGCGGGACGGACGGTCACTCCCGCCGGAACGGTGTTCCTGAAGGTGCGCTTCCAGCCCGCATGGATCGCAGACCTCACCATGGAATCGGCCCCGCTCACGTACACCGGCCCACGTACCATCACGCCGGTCGGGCTGAAGGGCGTGCGCGGCCTCGCGCTGTTCGACGCGTTCGAGGCGGTGGTCGGCTGGGTGATCGGGCTCGATGCGCGACACCCGTTCGCGGTCGAGGCAACCCCGGGGAAGGTCGTCGTCAAGATCGGGTAGCGGGGGGTTCAGCCGGCCCAGAGAATGACCTTGCCGAACGTCGAGTCGCTCGCGAGCAGGTCGTACGCGGCAACGGCATCCTCGAGTGGCAGCACCCGCTCGATCACCGGGTGGATGCGACGGTCGTCGAGCAGTGGGCCCACCTCGGCGACGAACGCCGCGACGGCTTCGGCCTTTTGGGCGATCGACCGTCCTCGCAACGTGGTGCCGTGCATGGCGAGGCGCTTCGACATGAGTGAGAACAGGGGTAGCTCGACGTGACCGCCGGCGAGGGTTCCCACGATCACGATCCGTCCTTGTGGTGCCGCTACCGCGAGATCGACCTGGACGTACGGGCCGCCGACGAGCTCGACGATGACGTCCGCCTCGCCGCCGGCCGCGACAATCGCCGTCGCGAGTGCGGCTGGGTCGAGCGGTGACGGCGCGACCACGCCGTGGTCGAGCCCGAGCTCGCCGGCCCGGACGATCTTCGCCTCGGTGCGCGCGGTCCCGGTGACCGTGCATCCCAGGGCCCGGGCCAGCTGGACGACGGCCGTACCCACGCCCGATCCGACCGCGTGGACCAGGACGTGGTCGCCCGGCTGCAGGCCGGCACGCGTGCGCATCGCGTCGTGCGCGGTGATGAAGACCTCGGGGATGCCCCCGGCGTCGACGATGTCCAGGTGTTCGGGGACACGCGCGCAGTTGCTCTCGTGCACGACCAGCGCTTCGGCCTGCGCGCCTCCGCCCACGATGCCGTACACCCGGTCGCCGGTCGCGAACCTGTTCGCACCGGGTCCGAGCGCGGCGACCTCTCCGGAGAATTCCATGCCGGGGATGTCCGCGGGTGCGCCCGGAGGTGCCGGGTAGAAGCCGGCCTGCTGGGCCAGATCCGCTCGGTTGAGCCCCGCGCCGCGGACCGAGACCAGCACCTCGCCCGGGCCGGGGGTCGGCTCCGGGCGCTCCTCGACCTCGATCACCCCGTCACCCGGGAACACCACGGCTCGCATCGCCGGACGCTACCCGGGGCGCCGACACCGCGCCCCGGTGCGGGTAGGTTGCCGTCATGGCGGAGCTCACATTCGTCGACGACGACGGTGAGCGGGTCGAGCTGGACCCGGAGGATGCGGCCAGCCTGCTCGAGATCACCGGCTCGCTCGAAGCCGCGACCGTCTCGGCGTGCCCGGACTGCCGTAGTCGGGTGCTCGCGGTGGTCGCGCTCGTCGATGTGCTCGATGCGGCGCCCCCACACCGGCGCGCGAACGAGCTGCTCGCGCTCGCCGAGGATGCGCCGACCCTGCACCTCTACGTCGTCGACGGCGCGGCACGGTGCGATCACCGGGCGTGGCGTGACCCGGGCCACGAAGAGTGGCTCGATGCGGTGTCCCCGGCCGGCCCGGCTCCCCGGCGACCCTGAACCCGGCCGGGAACGCGGCGCGGGCGCGCGCGAGGTCCGTCAGCTGACGAGCCGCCACCCCTCGAGCGCCAGTGCTCCGGTCTCGACATCGGTCACGATGGTCAGACGCCCGTGGCCAGGAGTGCGTCGAAGGACTCCCGGAGGCATTCGACGAACGCGTCCGGGTCCGTGAGCGCCGCAGGATCGGAGTGGATCCCCAGACAGAGGTCCCCGCGGTACGAGAGCGCGGTGACGTTCAACGCGCAGCCGCTGCGCGGACCCATCGGGTAGCTCGCTTCGATGCGCGCGCCTCCGAGGTAGAGGTCGATCGGGCTGCCCCGCAGGTTGGAGGTCGCGAAGTCCACCGACCTGGTCTGGTTCCGGAGCAGCCCGACGATGACCGAGGTGGGCAGTCCGGCCGCCAGCCCGGCGAACGAGTCGGCCGCCGCGAGGGCAGGCTCGTGGCGGACATTGGTGATCTTGTCCTTCACCCGGTTGAAGCGCGTGGCCGGTTCCTTCGGAGTGATCGGCACGACGACCCGGGTCGGGACGAACTGGTTGCCCGAGTGGTCGTCGCCGGTCCGCGTGCTGATCGCCATCGCCATGCGCAGCTCGTCGACGGGGATCCCGAGCCGATCGTGGTAGAGCCCCAGCGCGCCGGCGACGCCCGTGACGAACACGTCGTTGATGCTGCCCCCGAGCGCGTGGGCGGCCGCTCGGGTGTCCTCGAGCCCGATCGTCAGGACGTCATAGCGCCGGCCGAGCGAACGGGTGGCGAGGAGGCGGGATTTCGCGCGTCCTGCGACCAGCACCTGGCGGCGCAGGGAGGTGAGCAGCCCCACCGCGTCGTGGGCCCGCCGCGGTAGATCCGTCGGGTGGATCGCGACTTCCGCTCCCGCCGCGATGCTCCGGCGCGCGATCTCCAAGTTCCGGTGCACCGAGAACTCGATCGCGTCGCGCAGCACTCCGATCGGGGAGTCCCGGTCGACCGGATCTTCGATCCGGTCGTGGAGCTCTCGGGTGTGCTCCTCGTCGGCGAGCGCCTTGACCGTGTCGTGCACGTCCGGAATCGGCTCGCGTTCGAAGTCGACGAGGCTCAACGACAGCTTCAGGCCGCCCACGCCGTCGGTGACGGTGTGATGGACCCGTTGCAGGAGCGCGGCGCGACCGTCGGAGAGCCCCTCGATCAACGTGAACTCCCAGAGCGGGCGGGAGCGGTCGAGGGGGGTGGAGCTCAGGGTCGAGGCAACGTCGAGCAGGTTGCGAAAGGAGCCGGGCTCCGGGAGCGCGACGCGGCGGAGGTGGTACTCGAGATCGAGGGTCGGGTCGGCGCGCCACTCGGGCGGAGCGATCCGCAACGGGGGAGTCACGACCCGTTCGGCCAGTCTCGGGAGCGACACGAGCGCCTGCTCGACCTTGGCCCGCAGCCGGGCGATGTCGGGGACCTGATCGAGGACCGTCAGGTTCGAGAAGTCCGACCGCAGCGCCGGATCCTTCTCGGCGGCCCACATGATTGCCTCGCTCGGAGACATCCGCTCGGTCACGGGAGGATCGTACCGAGACCTGCGCCGGGCCGGGCGATGGGTCGGCTACCGGTCGATCTTGGTCCGCTTGAACTCGTTGAGCCGGGTCCACTCGAGGAGGTCGAGTGCCCGCAGCAGGTCGTCGGACCGGCCCCGCTCCATGAAGCGGATGAACACGGCGTCCTCGCCCTCGCAGTACGTAGGGACTCCGAACACGGACCAGCGATCGACGGCCTCGGTGTGCTCCGCCGCGAGGGTCTTCAGCGGTCGGCCGCTCCACACTTCCGCCTTCACGGCGTCGACGTCGAGGCCGACTCGCTCGATCGCCGCCTCGAGCACGTCTTCGTGACCGAGCTTCAGGCCGTGGTCGTGGCGCTGCGCGAAGAGCTCGACGTGCGCGTCCAGGAACTTCTCCGGAAACGCGTCCCGGACCGCGATGCCGTACAGCAGCGCGGTCGTGCCGGTACCCCACTCACCCGGCTCCCGCTCCCAGACGGGCGGGTCGCCCTCCTCCGTGTGGACCTGGTCGAGGGAGAACGCGAGGTAGCGGAACTCGATGTCCGTTCCTTCACGAACTGCTTTGACGATGGCCTCGTGACCGTTGCGGGCGAAGGGGCAGCGGTAGTCGAACGTAGCGGCGATCTCTCGGGGCACAGCGAACCTCCGGCAGCAGGAACCCTGCCCATGCTAACTCCGACCCTCCCGGTCACATTCCGGGGCGGACCCGCCTACGGGCGGGGGAAGAAGCGCTTCGCCAGCGCGCCGAGCGCGATCCCGACGGCCGCGCCCGCGATCACGTCCGAGGCGTGGTGCATCTTGACGTAGACCCTGCTGCCGGCGACGACGGCCGCGAGCGCGTACCAGAACGGGTCGCCGTGCCCGGTGCGAGCGAGGATCGCAGCCGCGGCGAAGGCCGCGGTTGCGTGCCCGGAGGGAAACGACGAGGTGATCGGGCGCCGCATCCCGTACGGGAGGGGGCCCTCGGCGATCTCGTGCTCGGGTCGTACCCGGCGGAACAGCGACTTGATCGCGCCGTTCGTGATGGCCGACTCGAGCCCTATCGCCGCGGCGAACTTCAACCCGAACTTCAGGTCGCCGCGGTGGAGCGAGCGGACCCCCCCGATCGCGAACCAGAGCAGGCTGTGATCCGCGGCGCTGGACAGCGTGTACATCGCGTGGTCGAGCACCGGATTGCGGATCGTGTCGAGCCAGGAGTCGACCGCACGGTCGAACGCCTGCACGGCAGGAAGCTCTTCAGGGCTGGGGAGCCGAAAGGCCGGGGCCATCGACGAGAGGGTCGCGCTTACGTGGGTGTCGACGCCAAAGGGAGCGGGGGAGAGATCATCGTGCCCGGACCGCGCAGCTCCTCGGCCATCGTGGGATCTCCCCCGAACGCCGGGCAGTAGGCCTGGTAGCTGCAGTACTCGCACAGCGGACCGGGCCGGGGACGGAAGTCGTCGCGCGGACGACGACTGGATCGCGGTCCACAGCGCCTGCGTCTTTCGCGCGACACCGGTCACCGACTGCTCGGACGGCACGGCGATGATCGCCTCCGGCTTCGAGAGGTAGAGCAGCTGGACGCGGACCGGTCGCTTGCCGAGCATCTGCTCGACCATGAGTGCGTACATGTGCACACCCGCGAGCCGTTGCAGCTCGTGGCGTTCACCCGGTACGGAGCCGGTCTTGTAGTCCGTGATGACGAGCTCGTCGTCCTCGACGAGCTCGAGGCGGTCGATGATGCCGCGGAGCTGCACCGACCCGACCGTCGCCGCGAGTCGGAGCTCCAACCCGATGGGTCGCACCGTCGTCGGGTCTTCGAGCTCGAAGTAGCGGTGCACCAGCGTCTCCGCTTCGGCGTGGAAGCCGTCCCACTCCGCTTCGGTCAGGACGAGCTCGGTGAAGTCCGGGTCCGAGGCGAGGTCCTCGCGCGCCTGCGTGAGATCCGAGAGCGCGGCCCCGATGGTGCGCCGCCCGGGTTCGCGGAGCATGAGCAGCTCGAGCGCCCGGTGCACGAGCGTGCCCTTGCTCGCGGGCGCCGATGGAGGCTGCGGCAAGCGGTCCAGGTACGAGAACTTGAACGCGAGCGGGCAGCTCTTGAACGCACCGAACGAGCTCGGTGACAACCCTCGAGGCAGGCCTACTCCCATGGCCCCGAGGGTACTCATGGGCTGGGACAGCTACGGGGACTCGGCCGGGACGGCGAGGTCCACGACGATCGGCCGGTGGTCGGACCCGTACGCCTGCCCTTCACGGGTGCGGAGTGCGACGACCGGGTCGTCGACGAAGACGTGGTCGAGAAGCAGGGGCGGGAGCGGCAACCGGTCGTTCTGCCACGACGTCGCGAGGCCCCGACCGGTCGCCTCGTGGGCGTCGCGCACTCCGAGGTCCAGGAGCTGCTGGTACCAGTGGTTGTAGGGGCTGGCGTTGAAGTCGCCGGCCAGCACGCGGGGCGCGGCGAGCCGGCGGGCGATCGCGGTGACCTGGCGCTGCGCATGCTGGTTGAGGCGGAACGTCTCGAGCGGTGCGGGGACGTGCACCCCCGCGAGGTGCACCGGCCGGCGGCCGACCGTCATGGTCGCGGTGATGATCGGCCAGCCTGCCGCGTGCTGCACCCGCACGTCGCGCAGCGGGATGCGGGACAGGATCGCCATGCCGCCCGGATCCTCGCGGCACGGATCGGGCGATCTCCGGATGTGAGCGCCGCAACGGACTGCTCATGATCGCCCGCCACCACGCCGGCGTGACCTCCTCGAGCACGATCACGTCCGCGTCGAATCGCTCGAGCTCGGCCAGCGTCGGGGCATGATCCGTGTTGGTGAATCGCAGGTTCGCGCTCACGATGCGAACGCGCGGAGCGTCGGCCATCGCGGCGTCGACCCGGACGGTGTGGAACAGCGGCGGGACGACCCACGCCAGGTGCGCGACGACGATCACTCCGGCCACCACCGCGAGCGGCCAGGCGCGAAAGAGCACCGCGGCGATCACGACGGGATACGCGGGAAGCAACAACCAGAGCGTGTACGCGTTCGCGAGCACGAGCGTGTGGTCGTGGTCGAACGCGACGAAGCGGGCTCCGACGAGCAGAAGGAGCGAGAGCACGCCGACCCAGATCGGTACCAGCAGTGCGTGGCCAGCCCACCTCGCTCCGCGACTTGTCGGAAAGTCTCCCGACACTTGTGTCCGCATATGCACCAGAATGCCGAATCAGGATGTTGAGGTTCGCCTGCGTCGATAGTAGGGAACGGTGTGACTGTGCCGTTCCATCCCGCGGATCAGTTGCGAGGATGAAGTCGACCCAGGAGTGCCACGCCGCATGGATGCGCGATCAGAGCTACGGAGAGTTCGTTCAACGTCGACCGTCCGCGATCACCCTGGTGGTCGTGCTCGCGATGGTCGTCGGGACGCTGGTGGTACCACCGAACGCGTTCGCAGCCGCCAGGTCTCAGATCCTCACGAACGGCCAGAGCATCTCGGTGCGTTCGTCGGACGGTTGCACCGTCAAGCCCGCGTTGCCGACGAACGGGCGCCGGTACGTGCGCAACTTCATCTGCAAGTTCGTCGGCAAGGTCAAGGCCCCGCCCGCCTACCCGTCGGCGTCGCGCGTCCAGATGCTGGCCAACGGGGACTCGCTCTCCGTGGTGTCCGGCGACGGGTGCCGACTGAAGCCCGCACCGCCCAGCACGGGCCGCAAGTACCTCCGCAACTTCAACTGCACCATCAAGGGAACCGTCACGGCGCCGCCGCCCCCGCCCGCGACCGGTCAACCGCCGGCGAGCGTGACCGGCGGCGCGACCTGGAAGGCGATCTGGGCGGACGACTTCTCGGGTTCCGCCGTCGACACGACGAAGTGGAACGTCGCCAACAAGTCCAACTATGGGAGCGGCAACAGCGAGGACGAGTGCTACATGGCCGCGAACACAACCGTGAGCGGCGGCGTGCTGCGCATGGTCGGCAAGCGTCAGACGGTCACCAACTGTGGCACCAACCCGGACGGCAGCGGTGCCTACTACTTCACCTCCGGGATGGTCACCACGCGCGCGCAAGGTGGCTCGATGAAGATGAAGTTCCGTCAGGGCTACGCCGAGGTCCGGATGCGGGTCCCGCGCGGCAACCTGTACTGGCCCGCGTTCTGGCTCGTCGGCGCCGGTGACGGGACGAGCCCCGGGTGGCCGGCCTACGGGGAGATCGACGTGACCGAGATCTACGGTTCGCGGCCCGACATCAGCGAGACCAACTTCCATCGGACCGGCGGGAACATCGGCTCCAAGAACCACAACGTCACCAACCTGTCGTCCACGAGCACCGGCGTGAACGTCAACGCGCCGAACCCGCTGGTCGCCGGGGGCACCAACAGCTGGCACACCTACGGAGTCAACTGGACGAGCACCCGAATCGACTGGATCATCGACGGCGTCAAGGTGCGCACCTACAAGGCGTCGAGCAATGCCGACCTGACGGCGCTCGCCTACGAGCACAGCATCATTCTGAACCTTGCGATGGGCGGCTCCGGGCCCCGGTACGCCGATCACGGGTATACGGGCAAGGAGACCGCGTCCGGTTACAGCAACGGAAACCTCAATGCCGATCTGCCCGGCACGATGGAGGTCGACTACGTCAGGGTCTGGCAGCCGTAGCCGAGCTCGGGCAACGGCTTCGACGAGGGTCGGGTTGGTGCGTCCGGCCGGGTCTGACGGCACCGGCGTGCGCCGGTAGGGTTCGGCACCGTGAAGGTCGACGGGGGATTGGTCAGCCGGTCGCTGAGCGACATCGGTCGGCTGGCGAAGGAGCTGGAGGACGTCGGCTACGACGGCGGCTTCTCGGTGGAGACGGCGCACGATCCGTTCTTCCCGCTGCTGCTGGCGGCGGAGCACACGGAGCGCCTCGAGCTCGGCACCGGCATCGCGGTGGCGTTCGCCCGCAACCCGATGGTGATGGCCAACATCGGCTACGACCTGCAGGCGTACTCGAAGGGCCGCTGCATCCTGGGGCTCGGCAGCCAGATCAAGGCCCACATCGAGAAGCGGTTCTCGATGCCGTGGTCACATCCCGCGCCGCGCATGCGGGAGTTCATCCTCGCCATGCGCGCGATCTGGGCCACCTGGAACGAGGGGGCCCCACTCGACTTCCAGGGCGACTACTACCGGCACACCCTCATGACCCCGTTCTTCAACCCGGGTCCGAACCCGCACGGGGTCCCGAAGGTGTTCCTGGCCGCGGTCGGCGAGAAGATGACCGAGGTGGCCGGCGAGGTCGCGGACGGGATCCTGCTGCACGGGTTCACCACCGAGCGCTACGTCCGCGAGGTCTCGTTGCCGGCGCTCGAACGCGGTTGGGCGGCGGCCGGCAAGACGCGCGCCGAGTTCGAGGTCACCGGGCCGATGTTCGTGGTGACCGGGACGACCGAAGTCGAGATGGAGTCGGCGCGCGTCGGCACGAAGCGCCAGATCGCGTTCTACGGATCCACACCCGCGTACCGCGGCGTGCTCGAGCTGCACGGCTGGGGCGACCTGCAAGGCGAGCTGAATCGGCTCTCCAAGCAGGGCGAGTGGGAGGCGATGGGCGAGCTCGTCACCGACGACATCCTCGACGTGTTCGCCGTGACGGGTGAGCCCGAGGACATCCCGAAGCTGATGCTCGCCCGCTACGGCGACGTCCTCGACCGGATCTCGTTCTACGCGCCGTACCAGTCGGACCCGGAGCGGTGGTCGCGCATCCTCGCCGGGTTCCATGCCGACGCCTGACTTCAAGGAAGCTTGAAGTTCCCGAGGTAACGTTCGGTCGTGGAGCTTGACCACGAGCTGACGATCGGCGCGCTGAGCGACCGGACCGGTGTGGCGACCTCCGCGCTGCGCTTCTACGAGGCCGAGGGGCTCCTGCACGCGACGCGCTCCGACGGAGGCCAACGCCGCTACACCCGGGACGCGATCCGGCGGGTGTCGTTCATCCGGGTCGCGCAGCAGGTCGGGCTCACGCTCGAGGAGATCCGGGAGGCGTTGGCCTCGCTGCCCGAGAGCCGGACCCCGAACCAGCGGGACTGGGAGCGGCTCTCCAACTCGTGGCGACCGCGTCTCGACGCGCGGATCGCCATGCTCGAACGGCTGCGCGACCGGTTGGACGGTTGCATCGGGTGCGGCTGCCTCACGCTCAAGGTGTGCGCGCTGTTCAACCCGCACGACCAGGCGGCCGAGCGCGGCGCCGGACCCCGCTATCTCATCGGCGATCCCTGATCCGGCTCAGGACTCTCCGGCGAACCGCAGCATCGACCGGGCTGCCTGCGCCGGGTCCTCGAGGGGGCCGAAGTGACCGCGACCGCTCCAGACCTCCAGCGTGGCATCAGCGAGGCGTTCCGCGATGGTCGCCGCGAAATCCGGGGTGATGGAGATGGTCGTCTCGCCACAGGCGACGAGCACCGGGACGCGGACCCGGTCGAGCTCGGAGAACAGGCCGAGGTTCGCCCCCATCATGTACATCGTGGCCTCGTCCTCCGGCCGGCATTTCAGCTCGACGGTGCCGTCGGCTCGATCCCGCATCCCGTAGTCGACGTACGCCTCGAGTGCCGCGGGGAGCAAGCGCGTTGAGCGGCGGCCTCGAACCGTACGACGCGATCGCTTCGGCGCGCGAGCCCCACCGGTCGCGGCGCCGACGCGCGACCGGCCGAGAGGGGATTGTCGGTCGCGCCAATCGGCGATTCGAACGGCACGATGATCGGCTCGAAGCACCAGATGCGCGTGTACGTGCCGGGCGCGTGCGCTGCTCCCCACAGGAGCGACGCACCGCCCTTCGAATGCCCGGCTGCCAGCAGCCGTGGGTCTCCGGTGAGCCCGAGCCGGTCGGTCACCGCGAGTGCGTCCTTTCCGAACTCCTCCCAGCGGTATTCACCGTTTGGTGAAGGGTCGCTGTCGCCGTGGCCGCGGAAGTCGAAGGACCAGACCTTGCGGCCGGCCGCCACGAGCTCGGCCGCGACTGGCGCCCACACGCGCCCGTGGAAACCGGTGGGGTGGGCGAGCAGCACGGGATCGCCCGTGCCGCCCCAGTCGTGGACGGCGAGCGAGATGCCCGACGGTGTGAGAAAGCGGTAGGAGATCGGCACGGGAGCAGGCACGGTGCGCCATCATGGCATTCGTGTCCGAGCCCGAAGCTGCCGTCGCGGCCGCCAACTCGGCGTACTACGCCGCGTTCGAGGCGCGCGACCTGGATCTGATGGCCGAGGTCTGGGAACGATCGGACCGCAGTGCCGTCACCCACCCCGGCTGGCCGACGCTGCGAGGTTGGGCCCGGATCGCCGGGGCATGGGATGCGATCTTCGCGAACACCGCCTTCATCCAGTTCGTGCTCACCGACGAGGTGGTACACGTCTCCGGCGAGACCGCGTGGGTCACGGTTGACGAGAACATCCTGCAGGCCGGCAGCTCACGCGAAGGCGGTGAGGACGTCGCGGAGCTCCAGGGAGGTCGGGTCGCGGCAGTCAACGTGTTCGTACGCGATGGCGGCCGTTGGCGCATGGTGCTGCATCATGGCTCGTCGGTCGCGACCGGCGACGACGAGGCGGAAGAGTAAGCCGAACTACTGCGCGCGCTCGGCGGCGTGGTCCTCGATCGCTTTGGCGATGGCATTTGCGGCGCGTCCGACGAACTCGCCGCCGCTCCCGGTGACCCATTCGCACGACGCTGCGGGTGCGTCGAGCTGGCCCTTGAACTTCGGCATCACGTACTGCGCGAACAGCTCGGCGGAGCGCTGCGTGGCCGCCGGCGCCGCCCAGTCGTGGCCGAAGAGCAGGAACGCACCGAAGCCGCCGTTGCTGGACTCGATCAGCTCCTCGATCTTGGCGATGGCGTCGTCCGGGGTGCCGATCACCGCGAAGCCTGTGGCCTTGTTGTTCTCGATGATCTCCTTCGCCGTCTCACCCTGCACCGGCCCCGCCGGCAGCACGTGGGTGAAGTAGCGGGAGAACTGCGCGATGCCGTACTCCACTTCCTTCTCCGCCTGCTCACGCGTCTCGGCCAGGTGCATCGGTCCGACGAGGCGCCACTTCGAGCGGTCGGCGACGTGCCCGTTCTCGAGGGCGATCTCCTCCCACAGGTTCCAGTGGTGACTGAGGAGGTCCATGCCCTGCTTCGCGGTTGCGGCGACGGAGAGCATCCCGATGCCGTGTTTGCCTGCGGCGCGCGCACCGGTAGGGGAGAACGATGCCGCGACTGCGATGTCGAAGCACGGGTCGCTGTACGGCCTGAGCTGGAGACGCGCGTCGCGCAGGATGAACCCGTCGGTCTCCATCGTGACCGTCTCACCGCGCAGCAGGGCCATGATTGCGTCGAGCGACTCCTCCATCCGCGGTCGTTGCGCGTCGGCGGGGATGCCGAGCATGTGCGCGTCGGAGGTGAGCTGTCCGGGCCCGACCCCGAGCATCGTGCGACCACGGGTGAGATGGTCGAGCATCACCATCCGGTCGGCCAGCAGCAGCGGGTGGTGGTAGGGCAGAGAGCTCACGCCGGTGCCGAGCCTGATGTGCTTGGTGCGCTCCGCCGCGATCCCGATGAACACCTCCGGTGAGGCGATGATCTCGTAGCCCGCCGAGTGGTGCTCACCGACCCAGGCCTCGTCGAACCCGAGGCGGTCGAGGTGCTGGATCAGCTCGAGGTCACGCTCCAGCGCGAGCGTCGGGTTCTGTCCCACCGGGTGGAACGGGGCCATGAAGATGCCGAAGTCCATGGGCCCATTCGAGCCTCACTTGACCGGTCGGTCAAGGCGAGGCGGTTGGCGCGGCGCCGGCCGCGACGGCCGGGAGCTCGAATCCGACCGCCGCACCACCGCCTTCCCGGTTCGTGGCCCAGACCCTGCCGTCGTGGCGTTCGACGATCTGGCGCACGATCGCGAGCCCGAGTCCCGACCCGGGCTCGGTGCGGGCCTCGGCGGAGCGATAGAAGCGGTCGAACACGTGCGGCTGATCCTGCGCCGCGATCCCCGGGCCGTCGTCGCGCACCTCGACCCGGTTGCCCGCGATCACGACCGTGATGGTGCCCGGGCTGTACTTGGCCGCATTGTCGACGAGGTTGGCCAGCGCGCGCTCGGCCATGTGGGGCCGCACGAGCACGGTCGCCGGTTCACCCTCGGTGACGACGGTGATCTCCCGTCCGGTCCGCCGCCGCGCGTGTTCGGCCACGTCCTCCGCCAAGGGTTGCAGCGCCACCGGTTCCGGGGCCTCGTCGTCGGCCCGATCGGTGGCGAGCTCGACGAGCTCGGAGACGAGGTCGGAGAGCTCGTTCACTTCGAGGCGGATGCCGTGCACCGCGCGCTGTTGCTGCTCCGCGTTCAGCGCATCAGGTCGGTCGAGCAGCTCGGCGTTCGTGCGCAGGCTCGTGAGTGGCGTGCGGAGCTCGTGGCTTGCGTCGGTGACGAGCTGTTGCTGCTGTCGCTTCGACACGGCCAGCGCATCGACCATCGTCGAGAAGCTGGTGGCAAGGCTCCCGACCTCACCGCTGCCGATCTCGGGCATCGGCGCTTCGAGATCCTGGGTGCGAGCAATGCGCTCCGCGGTGTCGGTCAGCCGTTCGATCGGTCGGACGAGGCGCCGGGCGAACAGCCAGCCGAGCAGTGCGGCCGCGGTGATCCCCACGAGGCTGAGTGCGAGCAGCTGGAGTCGCAGTGATCCGAGGACGTCCTCGGTCTCCTTGAGGGACCGCCCGATCTGCAGGACACTGCCGTCGGGCAGTCGCGTCGCGAGGACCCGGTACTGCGTGCCCTTGACCGAGATGGTGCTGAGCTTGACCCGACCACCGCCGACGTCGCCTGACCGCGGCGATCACCGGCAGCGTCGGCGCGCCGTCGATGCACTTGGTGATCGTGCCGTCGAGCCCGATGACCTGCGCGGCCGAAGCCGGCTGGATGACGCCCGGCGGCGGACACCCGACGGCGGGCCGGAACTGCTGACCCGGGTCACCGCCGAACTCGCGTCCGCGAGCCAGGACGATTCGCGACCGGGACAGCAGGGAGTCGTCAATGCTGTTCTCCAGCTGGTTCTTCGTCGTCAGGAAGGCACCGGCCGCGCCCACTGCGCACACGAGCGCGGCGATCGCGGCCAGCCCGAGCGCGATGCGCCAACGCAAGCTCATGGCTCGCGCACCACGTAACCCACGCCGCGCACCGTGTGCAGCAATCGGGCCTCACCGTCGGCTTCGGTCTTGCGCCGCAGGTACCCGATGTACACATCGAGAGATCGCGAACCGGTCTCGAAGTCGAAGCCCCAGATCCGGTCGTAGATGGTGTCCCGCCCGAGCACGATGCCGGCGTTCAGCATGAGCAGCTCGAGCAGGTCGAACTCGGTCTTCGTGAGCTCCAGCACCCGGCCGTTGCGCTCCGCGGTGCGCCGGAGCGGGTCGAGGGTGAGGTTCGCGACGCGCAGGAGCTCCTCGGTGCCCGAGACGCTGGTGCGGCGCAGCAGTGCCCGCAGGCGAGCGAGCAGCTCGTCGAGCGAAAAGGGCTTCGCCAGGTAGTCATCGGCGCCCGCGTCCAGGCCCGAGACTCGATCCGAGACCTCGTGGCGCGCGGTCAGCATCAGGATCGGGGTGCGGCACTTGCCGGCGCGTAGGCGGCGACACACGGTGAGACCATCGAGGATGGGCATCATGATGTCGAGGACGATCGCGTCCGGCTCGCGCCGGGCGACCGCTTCGAGTGCCTGCGCCCCGTCGTTCACCGCTTCCACTTCGTAACCCTCGACGCCGAGCGCGAGGACCAACGAATCACGCACGCTCCGGTCGTCCTCCGCGATCAGGATTCGCGATGCGGTTTCGTTCGCTGCCATGACGCGAACCCTATGACGCTCACGCGAGAGCGTTGTAAGACCTGGGAGGAAAGCTTCTTACGAACCGTTCGCGGCGCTTCTTCGGCACCGCTTGCGTCCGGCCGCAACCGGCTCGCCGGTCAGGGCAGCCGGCTCGTCACCCAGCGTTCGAGGGCCGGCCCGCTCTCGAAGGACGAGATGAGCGTGTAGCGGGGCTCGGTGCCGTTGTGCACGACGACGTGCCAGAGGCGTTGGGTGTCGACGACGAACTGGGAGCCACCGCGCAGCGGGACCCGGATCTCCGTCGCCGGGTCGGGGAGCCCGTCGGGCCCTGACTCCATCAGCAGCATGTAGCTGTCCGGGTTGTCGGTGAGCTCGAGCCACGACCGCACGACCCAACCTTCGTCGTCCGGGTTGAAGCGGTTGTTGTCGTCGCGATGAAAGCTCCGGATCGCGGCGTCGTGCTCCTGAGGCTCGAGCTTGATCGTGCGCACCCGTCCGAAATTTGCGCCGACGCTCTCCACGTAGCGCTTGATCGTCGGGCACCGCTCGGCGTTGCTCGTGAAGATCGCGTTCTTGTCCGAACGCTCGTTGCCCTGGTTCCAGAATCCGCGGCAGTCGAGCTCGCCGTCGGCAGTCGCGATCGGAGCGAAGTTCGTGTCGCCGCCGCTCTTCCAGTCGAGGTACTCGAGGTCGAGGTACTCGTGGGGCGGGATCGGCGTCTCGATGTCGCGGAGCACGACGACCCCGCGCTCGCGCATCACGTCGAGACGGGGATGCGGGGTCTCGAGCGGGATCTCGACCGACCAGTGCTCCTGGTTCGGCCAGAACGGCTGCGCGGAATCAACGGGGGAGGTCGCCATGGGTCCAGTGTAGGGACGACCCCCGCGAAGCCCCGCACCGATCTACCGTGGTGACTCACGTCGCAACGGCAGGGGGGTTCCGTCATGGGGACCGCAATGGGCTCGATGGCCCGCCGGCGCCGGGCGAAGCGCCGGGCCGCCATCTCGACGACCGCGCTCGTGGTCGGAATTCTCGGGATCGGCGCCGCGATCGGCGGGCTCGTCTATGCCGCGAACCGCTTCGTCGACGACGTGGGGACCTTTCCGGACCTCGACCTCACTCTCCCGGGCCCCGAGGCGGAGACCAACTTCTCTCCGGCGGCGATGGACGGTCGTGCACCGATCTGGTCGACGCCCACGGATGCTCACCTCCGCTCGGCTCCCGTCGTCGCGGACAATCGCGTTTCGTGCGCGACCAGCAGGGCAACATCCGTGCGTTCGATGCGACGACCGGAAGCGCGCTCTGGCACGTCATGATCGGTGGCTCGCTGCTGAGAGTCGAGTTCGCTCCGATCGTCGTCGACGGCGTGGTGTACGTGAGCGGAAACGACCCGACGACGGGGGTGGCCGTCGCGACACCGGCGGGATCAGGCGTGTTCGCGCTCGACGCAGCGACCGGGTCGGTGCGATGGGCGGTAGCTGTCGAAGGGGCCGGCGGATCCCCGATCGCGGTCGCAGGGAACGAGGTGTACGTCGACGGCACGCGGCTCGTTGCGCTCGACCGCGCGACCGGGGCGGTGCGCTGGTCGGCCCCGGTGGGCAACAACAAGTTCTCGGGCTACTCGCAACCGGCGGTCACCGGGCCGATCGTCGTCGTCGGAGGCGGGGACGGGCGCGTGCACGGGATCGATCGGGTCAGCGGGGCGGAGCGCTGGGCGACGGTCGTCTCCGAACCCGTCCAGACCGGGGCCGGGCCGAACGTCAGCGCGACGGAACAGCTCGTCTACGTGACCAGCCCGGACCGCGAGCTCCACCTCATCGGCGACGAGACCGGCCCCGGACAGCTCCGCGCGCTCGACCCGGTGAGCGGTGATCTGCGGTGGTCACAACCCGTCCCCGGGCTCTCGAGCATCGGCACCGCGCCGACGGTTGACGGCGGGACCGTCTACGTGCCGGCGGGGGAGCTGGCCGCCTTCGACGCCGCGACCGGAGCCCGCCGGTGGACGCGGCGACGTCCCCGGCAGCCCGCGCGTTCGGCTTCACTCCGCTCGCCATTGCGGACGGAGTCGTCTACCTGCCGGGCGCGGACGGGCAGCTCCACGCGTACGACTCGCGCTCAGGATCGCGGCGCGGATCCGCGGGCGCGCGGCGCGCACCGGTCGCCGACAACCGGGTGGCCCCACTCCCGCCCGCGGTGGTCAACCAGGTCATGTACCTCGGGTCCGGTGACGTGCGCCTGTACGCGTACCCGGTTCCCGCGCGGCTCTAGGTTCCGGCGGTGCTCCGCAACGTCGCAGCCGTGTAGAACGTCGGCGGGACCTTCACCGCGCGATAGACGCCGGTACCGGTGGGCATGCTGACGTCGAGGACGGCTGCGCCGTTCGCGTTGAGCTCGGTCATCACGCGCCCGTTGTAGATCATGTAGCCCCACCCGATCACGCGATGGCCGTCCGGCGAGCGGCGGAACGAGCCCATGCAACAGCTCGGCCCACCTTCTTGGGACGTGAACGAGAACGTCGGCTCGGCGGTGTCGGTGTCGAAGTTCAGTGCGTATTCGATGCCTCGGGCCGGCAGGTTCGTCTCGATGCTCTGGTTGTCGAACACGCTGATGTGGTTGTCCGGCATGTAGCGCGCGTCGTGTTGCTGGACCATGCCCCCTTCGGGGTCGTTCTGGATCTGGAGGATCGTCGCTCCGTCTTTGTTCGTCGGCTTGCCGCCGAGCTTCCACACGACCTTTCCGTCGGACGGGCGGATCTGGACCACGGCGTTGAGGTGGCGCACCGACACGAGCACGTCACCCGCCGCGTTCGTGTCGATCGAGTTGCAGTGGAACACGTCGTAGACGGTCTGCCCGTCGATCGTGACGGTCGGGGCGATGGTGGACTCCGTGACGGGATCGAGGTGGTCGCTCGCGGTCCACTGCCACACGACCTGGCCCTGCGGGTCGACCTGCTGAACGACGCAGTCGGCGATCGTGGAGCTCGCGCCGGGAGTCGGGGTCGAGTCGAGGCCGGTCAGGTCGACGCCGGTCTTCAGGGGGTAGGACAGGAGCATGTGGTTGCCATTCGGCAACGCTTGCATCTCGTGCAGATCCGTCGGCAGCCCGACGGCGCGGATCGCCCCCACAGTGCCGGTGGCGAGGGAGTACTCGTCGTACTTCGCGTTGGGTTCGGTCGTGAACCCGACCAGCGTCTGGGTCGCGATGAACGCGACCGTGTCCTTCTGCGTGGGGGTCACGTTCGTCGCCGGGGCGGGCGACGACCGCTTGTACCAGACCGGAGTGCCGTTGGCGTCGAGGATCATCGCATAGGACGTCGCCCCCGAAGGCAGGATGTTGTTGCCGAGGACGTACCACCCCGGCGTCGCGCTTCCGTTCTCGGGGTGGGGAGTGACGGTCAACGCCGGGAAGTCCGGCGGCAGGCAGCGGATCCAGTACTCAGCGATGCCGCCTGCGGCGTTGCTCGCCTTCACGACCGCGGCCTGGTTCGGGGTCAGCGGGACCGTCGTCGTCTGCGACGAGCTTGGCGCCGTCGTGACCGGTGCGATGAGTCCGACGCTGCCACCGGGCGCCGCGCTCATCTCCAGCGTGAGCGAGTTCGTTCCGGCCGTGCACTGGACGACGTAGTCGAAGATCGACGGCGAGAATGCCGGGCGCAGGGCGAGCGGTGAGACCGTCAACGAAGCCAGCGGTCGGATCGCCGGCGCGTGGATCGCGAACACCGCGCCGTCGGTCGGTGCGTAGACGACGTCGTTCGCCACCGATGGGGTCGCGAGTCCGGCGCCGAATCCGGCGGTACCGAAGTCCCAGCGGTTCAGCTCCGCGCCGTTCTCCGGATCGATTGCGAGCAACATCGTGTGGTTCGCGCCCTCGACGGGGCGCACCGCCAGCACCATGATGATCCCGCTCGCGACGACCGGTGACTGGCGGTAGTCCGTGGAACCGCCGTTGGGCGCGTTCACGTCCACGACGAGCGTCGGCTCGCAGCTGGCGGCCTCGCAGCTCGTGGACCACGACGACAGCAACCCGTTCGCGTTGGTCGAGATGACCGTGGTGCCGTTGAACGCCGGCGTGGCGAAGAAGGTGCCGTCGGGGTCCTGGACGCGCTTCACGAGCTCGAACTGCCGGTCGCAGCTCGGGGCGCCGCACCCCGCAGCCGCGAACGCTTCAATGCTCGGCCCCGCGGGCGCGAACACGCGGCCGTTGCCGCCGACGCTCGGCGTCGCGGAGGCCGCCGCGCCGAGGTTGCCGGTCCATTGCAGCTCCCCGTTCGTCGCGTTGTATGCCCGCAACACGGGGTCTCCCCCGGCGGTCCCGGAGTCGAAGACGGCGCCACCGGAGGCGGTCGGACCGACGCCGCTGACCGTGGTGCCGGTGGGCGAGGACCACAGCGGCGTGCAGGTCGCGGTGCCTTGATTGGTCGTGCAGTTGTCGTGCGCCGTGACGTCGAATGCGTACAGCGTGTCTGCACCCTTCGCGAATACTCGTCCACCGTCGATGACCACTGGCGTCGCGGGGCCGACCGCGTTGCCGAGTGCCGCGGTGAAGACGGGCGCGCACGAGTGCATGTTCGGGTTGCAGTTCCGGACCCCATCCACATCGAAGCCGAGCAGGACCGGATTCGCGGCGCCCGCGACGATCACGAAGACGGTGCTCTGTGCGCCCGCCGCGTTGATTGCCGGTGATCCGCCCGCCGTCGAGCCCGCCGGGAGCGCGCCATCCCAGACGACGGCGTAGGTGGCGAGGTCGAAGGCCACGAGCCGTCCATCCTGTTCCACGAAGCCGAGTCCGTTGGCGGTGACGACCGGGCTCGAAGCCGGGAGGTCGGCGACGCGGCGATGCGACGAAACTCGTCGCCGACGTTCGCGTCAGGCCCTGGACGACGTTGGAGGCGCGGTGCTCGGGGTTCCCGCCCCACTGCCACCAGTCGCAGCCGGCGCACACCATCGCCAGCGCGACGATCAACACGATGGTTCGGCTCCGCACCACTCCAACCAGCCCTTCCCAACATCCGAACGCACGGTCCCCGAATCCTGTACCCAGGATCGGAGGATTCAGACACCGGTTGCCGCGCCCGAATCTACCGTCGGGTGTACGGGCGTCGTGCGAGAGTTCTGTGATGCCGGTGCGAAGAGCGACAGTCGCGGATCTCGACGTGGTCGTCGCAACCCTCGTCGACTCCCACCTCGACTACGTCTGGGAGGCGTGGGCGATCCCGGGACCGGATCGGCGGGCCAGGCTCACCGAGCTGGTCCGTCATCACGTCGAGCTCATTGCACTCCCGTACCGCGAGGTTTGGATGTCCGATGACGGCGCGGGCGTCGCGATCTGGAGATCCGAGCCGCCCGAACCCGTCGACACCGCCGCGAGCAATCGTCTCGCCGAAGTGGCACGGTCCGTCTTCGGGTCGCGGCTCGCGCTCATCGACGAGGTGGACGCGCGGGTGCTCGCGCGGCGACCCGCTGCGCCTCATCGCTTCCTCGGGACGATGGGCGTGCGCCCCGACCGGCAACGTCAGGGGATCGGTACCGCAGTGCTCCGACCCGTGCTCGAGGAGCTCGACCGGACCGGTACGCCCGCGTGCCTCGAGACCAGTGCAGTCGGCAACGTGGACTTCTACGGCCGGCTCGGCTTCGCCGTCGTCGCGCATCTCGACGATCTCCCGGCGGGGGCGCCCGAGACGTGGGTCCTCTGGCGGGAGCCGGCCGGTCAGAAGAGCTGAGGCAGACCGCTGCCGAGCAGCTTCGCGCCGAGCACGAGCAGCACCACGATCATGATCACGGCGTTGTGGTCCTCCATGAACTCCTTGATCGACGCGAGCGGCTTGGTGGCGTGCTCCCCTCCGAAGAGGAAGAACACGACTAGTCCCGCGACGGTGATCGACCCGATCACGACGAAGACCGCGACCGCGATCGCATCGTCTCCGGCGCTGAGCCCCGCCTGCGCGATCGACGCCGCGGCCGCGAGGGTCAGAGCGAGATTCTTCGGGTTGACTGCGGAGAGCAACACGCCGACGGTGAAGGAGCGCACGGGAGTGAACGAGTCCACGGCCTGGACCCACTTCGGCATCGTCGGCGCTTCGCCGCGCTTCGGGCGCTTCCGCCACTGCCGAAAGGCCATGAAGAAGAACGCCAGGCCCAGCGCGACCTGAAGCCAGTTGACCGAATCGGAGGCGGTGCTGTTCGGGTCGTCGGCGCCGCCCGCGACCACGATCACGACCACGCTGACGACGGTGAGCCCGAGGACCCAGCCGAGCGCGAAGGCGGGACCGTTCGACCGCGCCCTGGGTGTGCCGAGCATGAGGATGACGGCGACGATGGGTATCGGGCTGAGCGCGACGCCCATTGCGGCCGGGAGCAGGTTCCCGATGGCTTGGCTCAGCATGTGGTTCCCTCTCGTCGGATCCGCCGGGCATTCTGCCCCGGGAACCGGTGTCCGACCGCGATGGGGGGAGGTGGGAGAGAGTGTGACGGTGGACCCGTCCGTCACGAGCTTCGAGGTGCCCCGGTGACGCTCGAGATCACCCGGTTCCGGCCCGCGGACCAAGCGGCAGTTCGACGGTTGATCCTCGACGGGCTGGAGGAGCACTGGGGCTCGATCGATCCCGAGCTCAATCCCGACCTCGACGACATCGTCGCGAGCTACGGCCACGGGACGGTCCTGGTCGCCCGGGTCGACGGTCGGGTCGTCGGCGTCGGGATGCTGCTCCCGGCCGGGCAGGACGAGGGCGAGGTGAAGCGCATGTCCGTCGCTCGCGAGCACCGGCGGACCGGCGTCGCGTCGGCGGTCCTGCGCAGGCTCGTCGACGCCGCCCGCCTGCACGGCTGGCGCGGGTCATCCTCGAGACGACCGCGACCTGGACCGACGCCGTCCAGTTCTACGAGAACGCCGGCTTCATCCTCACCCACTACGACGAGGGCACCTTCGGCCGCGATGCCTATTTCCGCCTCACCCTCTGACGCCCCTTGTCGATTTCGGCGCCGCAACATCGAATTCCGCGAGGGTGTGACCTGCATGAACAGAAGGGCCCCGGCGCCGAAATCCGCCGGGCGCTAGGGGCGGGGGGTCGGGTGGGAGCCGCCGGTGCGGGGGCGGCGGGGGGCGGCGAGGTTCGCGAACTCGCAGAGCAGTGGCCGGGTGTCGCGGGGGTCGATGATCTCCTCGATCATGAACGCCTCCGCGGTCTTGAACGGGTTGCGGGCGCGGGAGAGGCGGGCCTCGATCTCGGCGCGCAACGCGGCCGGGTCCTCGGCCGCTTCGAGCTGCGCGCGGTACGCGGCTTCGATGCCGCCCTCGAGCGGGAGCGACCCCCACTCGCCCGACGGCCACGCGAACCGGTACGAGAAGCGCGACGCGTTCTGGTGCGCGGCGCCGGCCACTCCGTAGACCTTGCGGATCAGCACCGAGCACCAGGGGACCGTCGCCTGGTACACGGCGGCCAGCGTACGGGCACCGTGGCGGATCGTCCCCGTCTCCTCGGCGGCGGTGCCGATCAGGAAGCCCGGGTTGTCCACGAGGTGCACGACGGGCAGCCGGAACGTCTCCGCGAGGTCCACGAACCGTTCGACCTTGCGCGACGCGTCCGCGGTCCAACCGCCCGCGTAGTGGTACGGGTCGTTCGCCAGCACTGCGACGGGCCAACCGTCGAGTCACGGCGAGTCCCGTCACCGCGGAGCGGCCCCAGCCGCGCCCGATCTCGAGGTACGAGTCGGTGTCGAAGACCGACATGATGATCGATCGGATCTTGTAGACCTTCCGTCGCTCCCGGGGGATCGCGTCGATCAGCGACGGATCCCGCCGTTCCGGGTCGTCGCTGACCTCCGCACGCGGCGGGAGCTCGTCGACGGAGCTCGGCAGGTAGGACAGGAACCGGCGGGCCCGGGAAAACGCCTCGGCCTCGGTCGCGACCTCGTCGTCGACCGTCCCGTTGCGCGTGTGGATCGCACTCCCGCCGAGCGTCTCCTTGTCCACGGTTTCCGTACCGAGCTGGTTCACCACCACCGGGCCCGCGACGAACAGGTGCGACGTTCCCTTCACCATCAGCGAGTAGTGGCTCGTGACCACCCGGGCCGCCCCGAGCCCCGCGACCGAGCCCAGACAGAGGCTCACGACGGGCACGCGGCCGAGGTTCGCGACCACCCACTCCCACCCGGGGTTGAACGGCACGAACGCGCGTCGTTCGGTCTCGAGCGTCTTCACGGAGCCGCCACCGCCGGAGCCGTCCACCAACCGCACGATCGGGAGCCCGAGGTCGTGGGCCATGCGCTCCGCGTGCACTTGCTTCTGGAAGATCGACGCGTCGGCCGCGCCACCCCGAACGGTGAAGTCGTCACCGCCCACCACCATCGGTCGACCTTCGACGCGGCCGCGACCCATCACGAAGTTCGCGGGCGTCGACCGCGGTGAGC
Source organism: uncultured Acidimicrobiia bacterium (assembly GCA_963770095.1). GTDB lineage: Bacteria > Actinomycetota > Acidimicrobiia > IMCC26256 > JAENVU01 > Chersky-806. Next base: position 674,499 of record CAVYOO010000001.1, on the reverse strand, counting down.
TCGCCTTCGTCGTAGGTGCCGCGACCGGTGAGCCCGCCGATCTCGTGGAACGACCCCGGATCGAGCAGCCCATCGATCCGTTCCCGGACCGGGAGCTTCCCGAGGTCCCGGTGCTTCTTGACCTTCTCCGGCCCACCCATCTCGCGGGCGAACGCCTTGCGCCGCTCGAGCTCGCTGAGCTCCGGCTCCCAGGTCATGTCAGCGACTCCGACGGGGAGTCACCGGTCGCGGCCTTCGATGCTCATGGTCTGCTCCGCGGTGGGCGAGGGTGCGCGGCTGAGTGTCCCGTCCGCTTGACCGGACGGTCAAGCGGACCGAGGATGGCGGCATGCGTGCAGCGATTGCCCGACGCGGGCAGATGGTCGTCGAAGATGTGCCGGAGCCGGTGCCCGGGCCGGGTGATGCGTTGGTCGAGGTGAAGTCCTGCGGCATCTGCGGCTCGGACCTCCATACGCTGCACCACGCGGACAGCCTGCTGGCGGTGGCGGAGCTCGGCGGCGGGGAGAGCCAGTTCGACCCGAACGCCGACTTCATCATGGGCCACGAGTTCTCGGCCGAAGTCGTCGAGCTCGGACCGGAGACGGACGAGGCTCCGGTGGCAGTGGGGGATCTCGTCGTGTCGATGCCGTTCGCACTCGCGGGGCCCGCGGGGCTCGAGCCGATCGGGTTCTCGAATGACTACAACGGGGCCTACGCGGACCGGATGCGACTGACGGCAGGGATGTGCCTGAAGGTGCCGAACGGCCTCGACGCGCGTCGTGCCGCCCTCACCGAACCGATGACCGTCGGCTTGCACGCGGTGAACAAGTCCGGGATCAAGCAGGGCGAAGGCGCGCTGGTCCTCGGTTGCGGCCCGGTCGGGCTCGCGGTGATCGCCGCCCTGAAGTCGAAGGGCATCGAGCCGATCGTCGCCGCGGACTTCTCCGCCCGTCGTCGCGCCATCGCCACCGCGATGGGCGCGCACGAGGTCGTGTCTCCCACCACCGAGTCGGCGATCGACGCGTGGCGCCGGGTCGGCGGCGCGAAGCCGGTGGTGCTGTTCGAGGCGATCGGAATCCCCGGCATCATCGACCAGGCGATGCGCGACGCGCCGCCGCTCAGCCGCATCGTGATCGTCGGCGTCTGCATGGAGACCGACCACATGCTCCCGCTCGTCGGGATCGTGAAGGAGCTGAACCTGCAGTTCACCTTCTATTACGACCCGATCGAGTTCGGTGACACGCTGCGCAGCATCGCGGAGGGCGAGCTCGACGTGGACCCGATGATCACCGGTGTCGTCGGGGTCGACGGGGTGCCGGACGCGTTCGACGCGCTGGCCAACCCCGAGGAGCAGATCAAGATCCTCGTCGAGCCCGGCGCGGCTGCCGCGATCACCTCCGTCTAACCGGGCGCCGACCGGGTGCGGTAGTGGTAGCGGTAGGTGTCGACGAAGCCGGCGCGCGTGTACAACGTCCGGGCGGCGTCGTTGTCCTCCTCGACCTGGAGGTAGAGGCGCGGTGCGTCGTGATCGACGGCCCACTGGGTGAGCGTGTGCAGCACCGCCGTCGCCGCACCCCGGCGCCGGGCCTCGCGGCGGGTTCCCATGCCGAAGATGCCCGTCCAGCCCGCTTCTGCGACCGCGAAGCCGAGCGAAACGGCTTCACCGGCCTCTGGGGGCGCGACGACCGCGGTTGCCGCGAGCTTCAGTGCGCTGAGCGCGCGGCCGTACGCGAGCACTCGCTCACGTGAGCCTTGGTCGTCGCCGTGCATCGACGCGTACGCGCGTTCCCACGCCCGCTTCCCTCGATCTCTCGTTACCCGTCCTTCACCTTCGGTCCGGCCGAGGACGATGGTTGCACCGGCGCACATCACGACGACGGGCGCTTCGATGATGTAGCCCCGCGCCTCGAGCACTTCGTCAAGCTGTGGGGGCTGCGCCGCCGGCGACACCTGGAATCGCGCCGGCCGCTCGTGCGATGCGTAGAACTTCTCGACCCGTGCGATCGCGTCGTCGAGACCCGTCGCGAGCTCGCCGATCGGGAGCACGGAGTTCGCGCGGCGGAAGGGTGCCTCCGGTGAGGTGCGGAGCTGCCAACCGTCGAGGGACTCGACGATCGCGGGTGCTGTCGCGTGCCCGGCGAGCTCGTCCAGCAGCCGCACGACGCGTCGTGCGGGGCGCGCCTCGTCCAGCTCCATCGACCCGACCGTAACCCCGAGTAGCGTCCGGTGAGATGGCGGTGATCGAGCTCGTGGGGCTGCGCAAGGAGTACCAGGGCGGCCGCACCGTGGCGATCGCCGGTCTCGACCTCGAGGTTCCCGAGGGTGGGGTCTTCGGCTTCCTCGGTCCGAACGGCTCGGGGAAGACGACCACCATCCGGTGCGTGCTCGGGCTGGTCCGTCCGACCGGCGGGCACGCGACGATGCTCGGCGCCGAGGTCCCGCGCCACCTCGCCCGGGTGCTGGCCCAGGTCGGATCGATCGTCGAGACGCCCGCGCTGTTCCCGGCCTTCTCGGCCCGGCGCAACCTCGAGCTGCTCGGCGCGCTCGACGGGATCGGCAAGCGAGCGGTCGGATCGATGCTCGAGCGCGTCGGGCTCGGCGGGAGGGAAGACGACAGGGTCCGCACGTACTCGCTCGGGATGCGTCAGCGGCTCGGTCTGGCCGCCGCACTCCTGAAAGATCCGGCCTTGCTGATCCTGGACGAGCCCGCCAACGGGCTGGACCCCTCGGGCATCAAGGAGTTCCGCGACCTCATCCGGTCGCTGGGTGCCGAAGGTCGCACCGTCTTCGTGTCGAGCCACCTGCTCGGCGAGGTGCAACAGATGTGCGACCGGGTCGCGATCATCGCCCGCGGGAAACTGATCACCCAGGGTTCGGTGGGCGAGGTGCTGGCGCTCGGTCACCCGGCGAAGCTGCTGGTGCGCGTCCCCGACCCGGGCATCGCAACCCAGGTCCTCGGGCGCGCCGGGATCGTCGCCAGCGCGTATGACCCGGTGACGCAGCTGCTCCACGTCGATGCGTCGACCGACGCAGGCGCGCGCGTCACCGAAGTGCTCGCGCGTGAAGGGATCTACCTCAGCGAGCTCCGGCCGGAGGAGGTCGACCTCGAGACGGTCTTCCTCCAGCTGACCGAAGGTGTCCCCGGGGCAGGAATGTGACGCGCCTCCTCGCCAGCGAGATCCGGCGGCTCGCGGGCCGGAGGCTCGTCAAGTGGCTGGTGCTCGTGAGCCTCGCCCTCGTCGTCGTGCTCGTCGTCATCGTGACGGCGAACAGCAACCCGGACGCGCTGAACAACCAGGACGCGATGACCTTGTCGCAGCTGTGGCTGACCCGCACCGCGGCGTTCGCCCAGGGCGTCAAGCGCGACAACGCCATCGCGACGGTCTCGGTACTCACCTATCTCCTCACCATCGTCATCGGTGCGAGTGCCGTGGGCGCTGAGTACCGCGGTGGAACGGTCGGCACGATCCTCACCTGGGAGCCCCGGCGGACCCGGCTCCTCCTGGCCCGGCTCTTCGCCGCCGCCGTCGTCGCGATGGCGTTCTTCTTGATCGTGCAGCTGGTCTTCGTCGGCGCCTGGACCATCGGGGTCGCGCTGAACGGTCGCTCGGGCACCGGTGCCGACTTCTGGCGGGACCTCTTCGTGATGCTCGGCCGAGCAACCGTGATTGCCGGCGTGCTCGCCGTCATCAGTGGGGCGATCGCGACACTCGGCAAGAACACCGCCGCCGCGATGGGAATCTGGTTCGGGTACCTGATTGCGATCGAGGCCATCCTGCGCGCCCAGGTCGAAGGGCTCATCCCTTGGTTCCTGACCCCGAACGCCGGTGCCTTCTACGGGTGGGAGTCGGTGACCCAGAACGGGTACACGGTCACGCCGGGCGCGGCGGCGCTGCGGCTCGGCCTCTACGTCGTGCTGTTGGGGGCCGTCGCCGTCGCCGTCTTCGGGCGCCGGGACGTGACCTAGGCCCCGCTTCGACACTCGGGCGCCGGGCAGGCCAGAATCTCGCCCGTCACCTGGGATGCGTCGCATTCTCGGCGCGCCCCGACCCCGACCTCGTTTGATCTGGAGAACGATGAACATCGTCGTCACCGTCAAGCAGATTCCCGACCCTGCGGTACCGGGTGAGCTGAACCCGGACCACACGCTCAAGCGTGAGGGCAAGCTCATCCTGGACGAGTCCGACAGCTACGGCGTCGAGATGGCGCTCCAGCTGGTGGACAAGGCCGGCGGGGGAGACGTGATCCTCGTCTCGATGGCGCCGAACGGTGAGGTGTCCGGGCTCCGGACCGCGCTCGCCATGGGTGCCGCCTCGGCGATCCTCGTGTCCGACGACGCGCTGCACGGCGCCGACGCGTTGACCACCGCCAAGGTCCTGGCGAAGTGCGTCGAGCGGGCCGGCGACGTCGACCTCGTCATCACCGCGACCGAAGCGACCGACGGGTACACCGGAACGATTCCCGCACAGGTCGCCGAGCTCCTCGACTGGCCGTCACTGACGTTCACCAAGGAGATCGAGATCGCGGACTCCAAGGCGAAGGTGCAGCGCCAGACCGAGGCGGGCTACGACGTCGTCGAGGCCGCGCTGCCGGCGGTCGTGAGCGTCACCGCCGGAGTCGTCGAGCCCCGCTACCCGTCGTTCAAGGGGATCATGGCGGCGAAGAGCAAGCCGGTCGACCAGGTGACGACCGCCGATCTCGGTCTCGGTGCCGACGACATCAAGGCGAACCAGAAGATCGTGTCCGTCGAAGCTGCGCCGGCTCGTGAAGCCGGCGAGAAGATCGAGGACGAGGGTGACGCCCACGAGCGCGTCGTCCAGTTCCTCGAGCAGCTCAAGGTCATTTAGGGGAGATTGACGTGAAGATCTGGGTGTTCGCGGAATCCGAAGGCGACAAGCCGACCTCGGCCACGCTCGAGCTGCTGACCAAGGCGCGCGAGCTGGGCGACACGGTTGAGACGGTCTACGTGGGATCCGACGCGGCGACGATCGCGCCTGCGCTCGGTGAGTACGGCGCGGCGAAGGTGTTCGCCGCCGATGCCGGCGACTCGCTGCCCGGCGTGGTGGCGGCCGCGGCGATCGCAAGCCTGGTCGAGGCCGAGGCGCCCGACCTGATCGTGTTCGCGCAGAGCTACGACGGCCGCGACGCGATGGGCCGCCTGTCGGCGAAGCTGAACCGCACCGTGCTGACGAACCTGATGGGTCTCTCGGTCGAGGGTGACACGGTGAAGGCCCGGACCGCGATCTTCGGCGGCAACACGCTCGTCGATGTCGAGTTCGAGGGCCCGAAGCCCTACCTCGCGGCAGTGCGGCCGAAGTCCTTCGCGGCCGAGCCGGGTGGCGCGGGTGCGGCCGAGGTCGTGGCTGTGGGTGACGTGAACGCCGGCCGGGGCGCGGACGCCAAGGTGCTCGACCACCACGTCGAAGAGCGGGAAGGTCCGAAGCTGGAAGAGGCGACGGTCGTCGTCTCCGGTGGCCGGGGTCTCGGCGAGGCGGAGAACTACGACCCGCTGGTCGAGCAGCTCGCGAAGCTGCTCGGCGGCGCGTCGGGGGCCTCGCGGGCGATCGTCGACGCGGGCTGGGTGCCGTACTCGAAGCAGGTCGGCCAGACCGGCAAGACCGTGAAGCCGAAGGTGTACATCGCGCTGGGCATCTCCGGTGCGACCCAGCACATGGTCGGCATGAAGGGCTCGGACAACATCATCGCCGTCAACAAGGATGCCGAAGCGCCGATCTTCTCGATCGCGGACCTCGGCATCGTCGGCGACGTGAAGAAGGTCGTCCCGAAGCTCATCGAGGCCCTCAAGGCCCGCAGCTGACGTTCCGTTCTCGCTCCGTCCCGTAGCCTGCGGGCCGTGGGGGACCAGGCACCGCTCGTCGATCCGGACCGGCTCCGGCGCTGGCTCGACGACGCGGGTATCGCACCCGGCGCGGCCCTCGCGGTCGCGCGCATCACCACCGGTCACTCGAACGAGGTGTTCCTCGTGGAGCGGGGCGGGCGAACCCTCGTGTTGCGGCGGCCGCCGCGCACCCCGCTGTCGCCGACGGCGCACGACATGGCGCGTGAGCACCGGTTGCTGACCGCGTTCGTCGAGCACGACGCGTCGGTGCCCGTCCCGCAGCCGGTCGCGCTGTGCACGGATCCCGAGGTGATCGGCGCGCCGTTCTACCTGATGGAACGGCTCGAAGGGATCGTGGTGCGCGACACCCTGCCGCCGGCCTTCGCTGCCGATGCGGGCGCGCCGACCGCGATCGCGCATGCCCTCGTCGCCCTCATCGCCGCGACGCACGCGTTCGACTGGCGCGCGGGTGGGCTCGACGGGTTCGGGAAGCCCGACGGCTACCTCGACCGCCAGGTGCCGCGCTCGGCTCGGCCAGCTCGAGAAGTACCGCACGCGCGACATCCCGGAGGTCGAGGAGGCGGGCCGCTGGCTCGCAGCACACACGCCGCCGATGCAGGACCCCACCGTGATCCACGGCGACTACAAGCTCGACAACGTGATGTTCCAACCGGGGCTGCCGGTGCGCCCACTCGCGGTGCTCGACTGGGAGCAGGCCACGATCGGCGACCCCCTCGTCGACCTGGGCTGGCTGCTGGGCCTGTGGCTCGACGAGGGCGAGGAAGCCTCGTTCTTCGGCGGTGCGAACGTCGCGCTGTTCGGAAGCGGCCCGGTCCCGTCACGCGCGCAGCTCGCGGACCGCTACGCGGATCTCACCGGCCGCGACCTGAGCAACTTGGCGTTCTACTGCGTGCTCGGCCTGTTCAAGCTCGCCTGCGTGATGGAGGGCTCCTACGCCCGGTTCACCGCCGGCACGAGCGACGACGCCACGTTCGCCTTCCTCGAGTCCGGAGTCCCCGCCCTCGCCCGCCGCGCCCTCGACTTCACCTGACCCGCCCCGCCCGCCCGCACCTTTCGGTGTCAGTTGAACACGCCAGAGCGTGTTCAACTGACACGGAAACGGCTCTTTGGCAGGGGCGGCTACCAGTGTCCACAGGTTTTGTGAGTTGTCCCCAGCCTGTGGACGGGGTCCCGCGGAGCCGTGGTCGCGTGTTGGCGGGTGGGGACGCGGTGGCCGAGGGTCAGACGGCGATGTCGATGACGACGGGGGTGTGGTCCGAGGGTTGCTTGCCCTTGCGTGCGTTGCGGTCGATCGTTGCCCACTCGATCTTCTTGGCTAGCGAAGCGGTGACGAGGACGAGGTCGATGCGCATGCCCCGGTGCTGGTGGAAGTCGCCCCGCCGGTAGTCCCAGTAGCTGTAGAGCCGGTCGGTGTCCGGGTACTGGTGGCGGAACGCGTCGACGAGGCCCCAGTCCTCGAGCTTGCGCACCGCAGCCCGTTCCGGTTCCGTCACGTGCGTCGCGCCTTCGAACGCCTTCGCACTCCAGACGTCGCGGTCCTCGGGCGCGACGTTGAAGTCGCCGAGCACGACCAGCGGATCGGTGGGGGAGTAGGTCTTCGCGATCCAATCGTGCATCACGTCGAGCCAGGCGAGCTTGCGGTCGTAGAACTCGGTCCCGACCTCGCGCCCGTTGGGGACGTAGACCGACACCACGTTCACGCCGCCGCACTTCGCCGCGACGACGTGCGCGTCGCCCTCGTACGGGTCGATGCTCGCGTCGTCGAACCCGGTCGTGACCCCCTCGATCCCGACCTTCGAGAGGATCGCGACCCCATTCCACTGGTTGTGGCCGTGCGCCGCGCTGTCGTAGCCGAGCCCGGAGAACGCCATGCTCGGGAAGTTCTTGTCCGCCAGCTTCGTCTCCTGGAGCGCCAGCACGTCCGGCTCGGCGTACTCGAGCCACTCCTCCACCCGGGGGAGCCGGGCCTTCAGCGAGTTGACGTTCCAGGTCGCGATCCGCACAACACTCCTTCGCGGCTCAGGTCAGGTATCCGGGGTTGGCCACCTCGAGCTTGGCCCGGACGGTACCGCGCACGCTCTCGACCAGCTCCGACCAGGACACGTCGAGGGAACCGTCGCGGATGCCCCGGGCCAGGGCCTCGGTGAGCTCGCGGACCGTGCCCTCGTGTCCCAGGAGCGCCGCGAGTCGCGCCTGCTCCTCGGCGTCCTGGGCGTCCCCGACCTCGAGCTCGCGCTCGACCATGCCGAGCACGTTCACCGCGACTCGGGCGTGGAAGGCGACCCGGCCCTCGGTCGCGGTCATCACGTCGCGCTCGAGGTACTCGCGGACCGCGGCGACGAGCTCGGCGGCGCTCGGCCGATCGTGCAGCGTCACGCGATCAGCTCCAGGAGGTCCCACTCGGTCTCGGCGATCCGGCGCCCGAGCGCCGCGAGCTCGACCGATCGCACGAGCCCGTGCAGGTGGCTGAAGCACTGCATCTCGCAGATGACGCCCCACTTGAGCGTGCCGAACGTCTCCCAGTAGCGCAGGTGATCGGGGTCGACGTCGCCCCCGCCGGCCTGTGCGTACGCGGCGAGCAGCGCATCCGTCGTGCCGAAGCCGCCGGCGGGTTGGTCCACGTTCCCGAAGCGCCACGACCTCACGCAGAGCCAGCCGAGGTCCTCGACCGGATCGCCGAGATGCGAGAGCTCCCAGTCCAGGACGGACCGGATCCCCTCGGGCCCGACGATGAAGTTGCCGTTGCGGAAGTCGCCGTGCACGAGCCGGGGTGCCGCGTCGGGACCGGTGCACGAGATGTGGTCCCCGAGCCAGCGCAGCCCGAGCTCGAACGCGGGATGCGGCTCGCCGAGCGCGTCGAGGATGCCGCGGTACTGGTCGATCTGCTCCCGGGGGCCCTGGATCTCGAGCTTCGGGAGGCCGGCGGGGTCGACCGCGTGGATCTGGGCGGCGATCGCGCCGCACTGCGCGGCGAGCTGTGAACGCGCGCCGGCGTACTGGTCGTCGCGCAGGATCCGGCGGGGGATCGTCTCGCCCTCGATGCGGTCCATCACGAACCCGTCGCCGATGTCGTCTTCCGGTTCGAGCAGGAAGCGGACGGTCGGCACCGGCACCCCGGCATCCGCCGCGGCCTGGAGCAACCGGTACTCGGTCGAGCGGTCGGACTGGCCCAGGTTCGAACCCGGGTCCCGGCGCAGCACGAGCCCGCGGCGGGTGCCGTCATCGGTGACAACATCGAAGGACCAGCTCTCGCGTGACGCGCCGCCGGAGAGCCGGCGCAACGCGTCGACGGTCGCCGGCGCGCCGAGATGGCGCGCGCAGATCGCACCGAGGTGCTGCGCGTCGATCTTCCGGGGGGCCACGGGCGACACGCTAGCGGTGCGCGCGCGGCGGTCTCCGGGGAGGACCGGTCAGGCGGTCGCGCCGACCGGTGCGCCGTCGACGATCTGGTCGAGGTACTCGGAGAGCCCGTACCCGGACCGGCCGTCCCAGCGCCACTCGGTCATGCCCTCGGAGATCCGGGTCACGAGCTGCTCGCCCTCGGGCGTCTTGCGCCGGTTGCGCAGCGGGATGAGGTTCAGCACGCTGCCGGTGATCTCGTAGGTGCGGTCACCCGACTTCGCGACGATACGCATCTCCTCGTGGTACTTGTCGTCGCCGGCCCAGTCGGTCTCGATCGTCGCGTGGTCGAGGTGGTGGTACTTGCCGTCCTGGAACGCGACCCCGCCGACCCGCTCGGAGCCGTCGCGCGCGGTGATGACCGACACGACGAATCCCGCGTCGTCGCCGAAGTTCATCGTGAGCCAGCGGTAGTACCAGGGCGCCTGCCAGAAGCGCGGGCCCCACGAGTGGTCGCGCAGGCCGAACCCGTCGATCTCCCACTCCTCGTCGCCCACCCGGATGACACCATTCGCTCCGACGTGCTGCTCGTAGTGACCCCGGGCGAAACCACCGGAGAGGTCCTCGGTCAGCGGGCTCCCGTCGTCGTTGACCGGCTCACCGCCGAACGCCGTGACCAGGCCGCGGTAGGTGAGATCCGCAGCCGCATCCACCCACGGGTTCTCGGTGAAGGCCTTGCGGGGGTGGGCCATCTGCAACGGCTCGTCGAGCATGACGACCTTGCCCGTGTACCTCACCCGCAGCTCGGCGAACGGCTCGATCACCTCGAAGCTCATCCCGCCGGCGTCGAACGCGTCGTTGTTCGCGATCTCGGGTCGGGCGAACATGAAGCCGACGCGCCCGTCGGGCAGGTAGATGCACGTCGTCATCTCCGCGTAGCCCTCGTTGGCGCGGTTGCCGAGCCGGAAGAACCCACCGACCTTCTCGCTCGGGTCGTACACGTTGAAGTACATGCTCTCGTTGAAATTGGAGGCTTCCTCCAGCGGATGCAGGTACTCGTCGGACGGTTCCAAGCGAAGCTTCATGTTCCGCATTCGACCGCACCGACCCTCGATGGTCAAGCCAACGCGGAACGGCTACCGTGCGCCGCCGTCGTGATACGCGCGCAGAAGGGGACCACGTGAGCGAACCCGTCATCACCGAGGTCGCGACCGGGCTGCAGTTTCCCGAAGGGCCCGTGTGGATGCCCGACGGCACCGTCCTGTGCGTCGAGCTCCAGCGCCGCACGGTGGATCGGGTGCATCCGGACGGGACCGTCGAGGTGATCGCGGAGCCGGGTGGCAGCCCGAACGGGCTCGCGATCGGACCTGACGGCGCGGCGTACGTGTGCAACAGCGGCGGCTGGGACTTCCACGACGTGTTCGGCGTGAACGTCACCGAGATGCAGCAACCCGACGACTACTCGGGCGGCCGCATCGAACGCGTGGACGTGGCGACGGGCGCGGTGACGGTGCTCTACACGGAGTGCGACGGCAACCCGTTGATGGGGCCGAACGACCTGGTGTTCGACGCGTCCGGTGGGATGTGGTTCACGGATCACGGCAAGATCCGCACGCGTGAGCGGGACCACGGTGGCGTGTACTACGCCGCGGCGGACGGGTCGTCGATCGCCGAGGTGATCTACCCGCTCGAGTCGCCGAACGGCATCGGCCTCTCGCCCGAGGGCGACCGGCTCTACGTCGCGGAGACCCACACCGGGCGCGTGCACTGGTGGCCGGTGGAGGGCCCCGGGGCCGTCGGGAAGCCCAACCCGATCGGGCACGGCGGCCTGCTCCTCGCGGGGTTGCCGGGGATGCAGCTCCTCGACTCGCTCGGTGTCGACTCGGCGGGCAACGTCGTGGTCGGCACGCTCGGGAACGGTGGCCTGACCGTGATCCCACCGGTGGGCGAGCCGGTCGAGCACATCCCGTTCCCGGATCCGCTCGTCACCAACGTGTGCTTCGGCGGCGAGGACCTGTCGACCGCGTTCGTCACCTGCTCCGGTACGGGCAAGCTCGTGTCGCTGCCGTGGCCGCGCCCGGGGCTTGCCCTCGCGTTCTGAGTCTGACGTGATCGTCAGTAGGGCCTAACGTCGCACTCGATCGTCGTCGAGCACCGCGGGGGAATCACGTGTCGGGACCGTTGTCGGGCACCAAGATCATCGAGATCGCCGGGATCGGCCCGGGACCGTTCGCCGCGATGATGCTGGCGGACATGGGTGCGGAGGTGATCCGGGTCGACCGGGCCGGATCCGTCGGCGGCGATCCGTCGAAGCCCAACCTCGAGATCTTGAACCGGGGCCGCCGCTCGATCGGCGTCGATCTCAAGTCGCCCGACGGGGTCGAGACGGTCCTCACGCTCATCGAGCAGGCCGACGCGCTCATCGAGGGGTTCCGGCCGGGCGTCACGGAACGGCTCGGCATCGGACCGGACGCCTGCCTCGCGCGGAACCCGAAGCTCGTCTACGGCCGCATGACCGGCTGGGGTCAGGACGGGCCCTACGCGCAGGCCGCAGGTCACGACATCAACTACATCGCGCTCGGGGGCGCGCTCGCGCACTTCGGTCGCGCGGGCACGAAGCCGACGCCACCGATCAACCTCGTCGGCGACTTCGGTGGGGGCGGGATGCTCATGGCGTTCGGCGTCGCGTGCGCGCTCGTGGAGGCGGGGCGCTCGGGGGAGGGGCAGGTCGTCGACGCCGCGATGGTCGACGGGTCCGCGATCCTCATGACGATGATGTGGGGCTTCCAGGCACTCGGCATCTGGGGCTCGTTCGGCACCAATGTGCTCGACACCGGCGCCCCGTTCTACGACACCTACGAGACCTCGGACGCGAAGTTCATCTCCCTCGGCTCGCTCGAGCCCCAATTCTACGCCGAGCTCATCGCGCGGACCGGTCTCGGTGAGGATGTCGAGACGGCGCGCCAGATGGACCAGTCGTCCTGGCCGGAGCTGCGGGAGCGCTTCACCACGCTGTTCAAGACCAAGACGCGCGACGAGTGGTGCGAGATCCTCGAGATGACCGATGCCTGCTTCGCGCCGGTGCTCACCATGGCGGAGACGGTCGAGCACCCACACATCCAGGCGCGCCACACGATCGTCGAGGACAACGGGCTCCCGCAGCCCGCGCCGGCTCCACGGTTCAGCCGCACCCCGGGCGCGATCTCGCGCCCGCCGGCCTGGCCCGGCCAGCACACCGACGAAGTGCTCTCCGACTGGGGCTTCTCCGACGACCGGATCGCCAAGCTCCGCGACTCGGGCGCGATCAGGTCAGCGCGTAGCGCGGCCAGCCAGCGCGTCGAGGTCGGTCGGTGTGTCGGCGGTGATGGTGACGTGGCCGACCTTGCGGCCGGGGCGCGGCGCCTTGCCGTAGCGGTGGAGATGCGCGCCCTCGATCGCCAGGATCGCGGCGGGGTCGGGGAGGTCGCCGATCGAGTTCACCATCGCGCTCACGCCGCGCGCTTCGGTCGCGCCGAGCGGCCACCCGAGGATCGCACGCAGGTGGTTCTCGAACTGGCTCGTGACCGCGCCCTCGATGGTCCAGTGGCCCGAGTTGTGGACGCGTGGTGCCATCTCGTTCGCGAGCAGCGTGTCGCCGACTTGGAACAGCTCCAGCGCGAGCACCCCGACGTAGCTGAAGTGCTGGAGGAGCGCGCGGGCGTAACCCTCGGCCATCTCCTGCAGCTCGTCGGTGAGCCCGGGCGCCGGCGCGCGGGAGACGCGCAGGATCCCGTCCTCGTGCCGGTTCTCGACCAGTGGCCAGGCGCGCACGTCGCCGTCGATGCTTCGGACCGCGACGACGGAGAGCTCGCGGTCGAACGGCACCATGGCTTCGAGGATGAGCGGGACGCCATCGTGCAACGCCGCGAATCCCGGCTCGACGTCACCCGGGTCGCGCAGCACCACTTGGCCCTTGCCGTCGTAGCCGCCGCGCCGGGTCTTCAAGATCGCCGGAAGCCCGATGTGGCCGACCGCGGCCTGCAGCTCGTCGAGCCCGTAGACGTTCGCGAACTCGGCGACGGGGATCCCGAGCTGGCGGAAGAGCGTCTTCTCGTCGAGCCGGTCCTGCGAGATCGCGAGCGCCTGGGTCGACGGGTGCACGGTGTGGCCGCGCGCTTCGAGGAGTCGCGCCGCGGGCGCCGGGACACCTTCCCATTCGTAGGTCACGACCTGGGCGTGCTCGACCACCTTGAGCAACGAGTGCTCGTCGTCCAGCGCGCCGACGACCAAGGTTCCGACCGAGTGCGCGGGTGCTGTCCCGGTCGGGTCGAGGAAGCGGAAGCCGAGTCCCATGGGAACCCCGGCGAGGCCGAGCATGCGACCGAGCTGGCCTCCGCCGAGCACCGCGACGATCGGCGATACGTACCGCTCAGTCACGGCGTCGGCGTCAGGGTCGCGAGCTGGAGGGTTGGATGCGGGCTGTAGCCGTCGAGGCTCGCGACGATCCCGCGCAGCATGCCGTCGCGGTTCCGTTCGTACGCCAGCACGGTGTCGTTGTACCGCTTGACGAGCACGGGGGACACCTTGGAGGCGTCGAATGCCGCGATCGCCGCGGTCAGGCCCGTGTCGGCCCGGAGCCGGTCCGAACCCTTGACCGTCGCGCTCACGCGGGAGGCGAGGCCTTCGAGCTCGTCCGCGGTCTCGGCCTGGGCCGCGTCGTCGTTCGTGGCCGCCAACAGCTCCCAGTCGCTCAGCGTGCGCTTGAGCTGCTTGGTCGTGTCGGTGTCGCCGTTGCCGGCGGCGTCGAGCGCGGTCGCGACCCCGGCGAGCTGTGTGTACCGGGCCGCGAGCGGTTGGAGGAGCGGCTTCCACGTGCGCCGAACCTCCTGAGCATCGTCTTGGAGACCGGGCCGGACGGTGATCACGAGGATCACGGTTCCGGTCACGATCACCACGACGAGCGCGAGCACGACCCAGCGGATCCAGCGGCCCATGACGACACGCCACCCTACCCAGGGGAGCCGTCGATCCCGGTGACCGTGGCCGTAGCCGAGCCTCGCGGTCGCCACGCAGCGTGGTCCAGAGGCTCTCCGGCTACGGGCCCGTCATGGTCCGCAGCCGGGCCGTGGTCGCGGCGATTCTCGCTGCCGCCTCGCTCGGGGGGTGGTGGCTCGGCCCGTACCGATTGCGGCGCAGCATCCGAGTCCACTGTCTTCGCCTGGTTGCATGGCGCGTCGGGATCAGCGGGGCCGTTCCCATACGGACACGTGGCTCGGGCTTTCGCCGGTGAACGGCGCGCGGGCCCAGTCGGCCCAGCGCTCCCGCAGGGACAGTCCCGCCAGCTCGGCCATCAGGTCCAACTCGGACGGCCAGACGTAGCGGTGGCGCGAGTCGAATCGCTCGACGCTGCCATCGGGGTCCGTCCAGTAGTGATGCGAGGTGAGCTGCTGGTCGACGAACTCGTAGGTGTCGAAGCCGAGATGGCGTTCAGAAACGTCGAAGGGATACGCGTGCTGGCCCGGCGGCAGACTCCGCAGCTTCGGCACGCCGACCTCGATCACGAAGCATCCACCCGGCTCGAGATGCGCGGCGGCATTGCGGAAGCAGGCGACCTGTTCGGACTGCTCCAGCAGGTTGCCGATGGTGTTGTACACGAGGTACACGAGACGAAAGGTGCCGTCGACGCGTGTCGTGGCCATGTCACCGATCGTCACCCGGATCGCATTGCCGCCCGGCTTCGCGCGTAGCTCGTCAACCATGTCCCGCGAGATCTCGATGCCGTGCACCTCGACACCGCGTTCCTGAAGCGGTATCGCGACCCGTCCCGTGCCGATCGCAAACTCCAGCGCCGCGCCGTCTCCGGCGAATTCCGCAAGGAACGCGGCGGTCGGTTCGACAACGTTGGTGGCACTCATCGCGTGCGAAGTCGCGTCGTAGAGCTTCGCGACCTGCCCGACGAAGACGTTCTGCGCCATGGATCGGACTCTAGGCAGGTGAACTCAGCGTCACTGCCGATTATCCGACGACCAACCCGACATGATCGAAACATTCGCGGGCGTCTCAGATTGCGGGTGCCTAGGGTCGCGTCGTGCCAGCCGTGCTGTCGGTGAACCTGGGGATTGCCCGTTCGATCGCCGCGAAGTCGGGGATGAGCGGCATCGACAAGCGGCCGAGCGCGGCGCCGGTCGGGATCACCAGGCCGACGGCGGGCGGCAGCGGGCTCTCGGGTGACACGGTGTGCGACACCGAGAACCATGGCGGCGTGGACCAGGCGGTCTACGCCTACGCCAGAGAAGATCTCGACGCCTGGCAGGCTGACCTCGGGTGCGAGATCCCTTCCGGGACTTTCGGTGAGAACCTCACGACGATCGGACTCGACATCACTGATGCTCGCATCGGCGAGCGGTGGAGGGTGGGCGAGGAGTGTGTTCTGCAAGTCACCTGTCCCCGGGTGCCCTGCCGTACCTTCGCGGTCTGGCTCAACCGACACGGGTGGGTGAAGGCATTCACCGCGAGGGCGGTGCCCGGCGCCTACCTTCGTGTCATCAGCCCGGGGCATGTCGCTGCAGGCGACCCGATCGTCATCGAGTACCGGCCCGAACACCACGTGAGCGTCGGCCTGACGTTTCGGGCGCTCACGACCGAACCAGACTTGCTGCCACAACTACTGGCCTCACCGGATCTGACGCCCGAGACACGACGTCGGGCACGACGGCGCGACCCGATCAGGCTCGACGACTGAGCTCCCGATCACACGCCGGTGCAGAAGCCGGCCTTGTCGGTCATATAGGTCCCGTCGGCGCAGCGAACGTTCGGGTTGTCGTGCGAGAACACCCCCTGGGGACTCTCCCACGACGGCACGATCCACGCGTGCACCATCCAGCCCGTCAGCTCCATGATCCCGCCGCCCGCAGCTTCGCACTGCGCCTTCGTCACGTCGGCGTCCGCGGGGAACGGAACCTCGAGCTTGTCGGTGCCCCGTGCGATGCAGACGTTGCTGTGCCGGTGCCAGTGGTCGTTCGGGCCCGCGAAGCCACTCGCCGGCTGGTCGCCGAGTGAGTAGTACATGAGCCCGGTGACCTGCGAGGTGGGCGCAGTTCCCGCGTAGATGAGCGAGTTCGCCATCGTCGGGTCGAAGGGTCCGGTCGCGGCGGTGAGGCCGCCGTTCGGCGCGATGTAATGCGCGCCGCTCCCCGGCGCGAACCCACCCGCGAGGTAGTAACCCGCGGCGCTCGCGTCGGCAACGGTCGGATACCGCAACGCGAAGATCGCGGGCAGCCGATGAGCTCCGCTTTGAGTGTGGCCCGGGTAGACGCGTCGAGCGGCTGGTCCGGCTCTGACTCGGCCGCGATGTCGGCGGCCTTGACGCCCTTGATCTTCTGGCCGTTCAACGAGACCGGACCGTGCGAGTGTGCATGCCCGTCGCCGAGGGCGGCTGCGCCGCCGGTGGCCGCGGGGATCGCCGCGCCGCCGCCGTGGTCGTGCCCGTCCGCCGAGGTTCCGCTACCGCTACCGCCAAGCGCGGCGGGACTGAAGACGAGCGTCACGAGCGTGGCAACGACGATCGCCACGAACGCGACCCCACCCAGGCCGACACCCGCGCTCACGGGCCGGCGTGCGAATCGAGGGACGAGCAAGGCGAGGGCGCCGAGAATCGCGAGACCCTCCAGCGCCGCGCACACGCCGTCAATGGTTCCCCAAGCCTCGGGCGTGCCGTCGCCACCGATTGCGATCCCGACCGTCCGGGTGAGGACCCACACCGCAAGGATCGCCAGGTTCACCATCGTGACCGCGCCAATGACCACGCGCGACGGACGCCAGATGATGGCGACGGCGAGAGATATCTGCAGCCAGGCCGCCACGCCGAAGAAGACGCCATGGGTCCACGACACTCCGGCGTGCTCTCCCATCATGGCGAAGTGGATGCCGGCAGCACCCATGAGCAGCGCCGCGACGGACCAGCGCAACCCATCGCGGACGAAGATCGCGGAGGTATGCGTCGATCGAAGTCCGCGCCGGTGGTCGGGACCGGTTCGGTCTCGCCATCGCGCGGCGGCGCGGCGGTCACAGTCCGCATTGCAGCTCTCCCCCCGTGGCGCTTTCTGGATCCAATATACGGCGGGGTTCCTTGGTCGGCCACAAGTTCGACGTTGTCATGACATTGACCCACCGAAGCGGCTTCCAAGGAGCCGCCCTTCAATGAGATGACGGGTGTCCGGCGAAGTCACCGAGGCCGAGGCATCGCTCGTGCATGGAAGTCATCGTGATCGAGCACGGGCAGTCGCTCAGTTACCTATCCGTGTTCTTCGCACTCGTCGCTTGGTCGGCGGGGGGCGAGTCCATCGTCCGGACGATACGCGTGGCGCCAGTGGGCGCACGGTGGGAGTGTGGGTCGCTGTGAGCGAAGCTCGGCTGATTCTCACCTGCGGTTTGCCCGGTGCGGGCAAGACCACGCTCGCGAGGGAGTTGTCCGTCGACCGAGGCGCCTTGCGCCTCACGCAGGACGAATGGCTCATCGCGCTCGGCTCCAGCCCCTGGGACACGGCGACCCGGGAGAAGCTCGACCACGAGCTATGGCGCCTGGCCCAGGATGTTCTGCGCCTCGGCTTGAGCGTCGTCCTCGACTTCGGGCTCTGGGCGAGGATCGAACGCGATGAGATGAGGTCCGCCGCTCGCGCGCTCGGGGTCGGCGTCGAGCTTCACTACCTCGACGTGCCGACCGAAGAGCTCTGGCGGCGCGTCGATGCCAGGAACGCCACGGCGCCCTGGAACAGCTATCCGATCCGCCACGCCCACTTTGACGAGTGGGTTGCCAGCTTCCAGGCGCCCGATGCTGCGGAGCTCGCACTATTCGACCCGCCGCCCGACTCCGACTGAGCCAACGCACCGAGGCCGCGATCGGCGGAACATCCCGCGGTCTCGAGCGTTCCAACTCACCGCGGCAGCTTCGGGACTCCTGGCTCATGAGACGTTCGGTATCGTGCGCAGGTTGCACGCTCTCGGGATCTCCTCGCGCAGCGCGGCGTCGGTAGGACGAAGATGCAGGCATCAGACGTTCCGCGTGCGGTGGCTGCGGCCATGTCGGTCGCCTCAGCGCTCGACCTGACGGTCGACGACGCGGTCGTTCGTTCACGACTCGAACAAGCTCGCACTCCGTCTGCTGCCTTGTGACGTGTTTGCCCGCGTCGCACATCGGGGGCAGGAGGTCGCACAGTTCGAGGTCGAGCTTGCTCAGCGACTCGCCGAAACCGAGAGCCCGGTGGCGGCGCTGGAGCCGCGAGTCGCGCCGCGCGTCTACGAGGGTGACGGCTTCGTGGTCACGCTGTGGACCTACTACGAATCGGTTGCACAAGCGCATTCACCAGCCGACTACGCGGATGCGCTCGAGCGGCTGCATGCCGGCATGCGGACGATCGATATCACGACGCCGCACTTCACGGATCGAGTCGCGGAGGCTCTAGAGCTCGTCGCGAACCGCGACCGCACACCGGCACTCGCCGACTCCGACCGGGCGCTGCTCAGCACCACGTTGCGAAGCCTGAGCCGAGCGATCAGTGATCGCGGCGCACCCGAGCAGCTGCTCCACGGCGAGCCGCATCCGGGCAACGTGCTCACCACGAAGAATGGGTTGCGGTTCATCGACCTCGAGACGTGTTGCCGTGGGCCGGTCGAGTTCGATGTCGCCCATGTGCCCGAAGCGGTCAGCCTGCGCTATCCGTACGCTGATCAAGAGCTGCTCCGGCGAGTGCCGGATCCTCGTCCTGGCGATGGTCACCGCGTGGCGCTGGGATCCCGGCGACCAATTCCCGGACGGGAAACGAGCCGCGCGAGAGCTCCTCCGCGCCCTGCGCGAGGGCCCACCGTGGCCGGCGCTCGACGTCGTGATGCGCCGACCGGGTGATCCGTAGCCTTCACCGGCGTCACTGGTCCCAAGACCACGGAGCGAACTCAGCGACCGCGCACGGCCTACGCCGCTGCACCCGTCCAACCGTTCGACCTACCGCAGGTCGCTGACGGTGACCCCGGCCAAGTTGTCAACCCACGGGACGGGCGAGTCCGTACATGGCCTCGTGTTCGGCAATGGGGCCGCGCGTCAGGTTATGGTCCCGTCGATGTCTGGATTGGGGGCACCGGAGCTTCTGATCATTCTGGTGATCCTCAGCGGCCTGGTGGCGCTGGTCTTGACGATCGTCGTCGTGGTCGACGCGAGTGGCCGTCCCGACGCCGCATGGCAGGCGACAGGCCAGAGCAGGACGATGTGGATCGTGCTCCCGATCGTCCTCCTGTTTGGCTGCGGGATCGGGAGCCTCGTCGCGTGCATCATCTATCTCGCATCGGTACGCCCGAAGCTGGTCCGTTCGGCGTAGCCCCGAAGGCGAAGAACACCTATCACCTCTGAGAATCGCCCCCCTCGGGCGGCTCGGCCAATCTGCCGATCCGTCGTCTTGTCACTCAGCCGAAGATCATGTTCCAGGCTTCGGGATCGTCCGGGTAGAGCCAGCGTTCGAGCTGGCGGCCATCTCGATACCGGAAGACGCTCACGACTCGCGTTCGTGTGTCGACGCCCTGACGAGTCGCTCCCATGACGCTCAGCGCGCACACATGGTTGTCGCTACCGAACACGTCTTCTTCGGTGAGCCAGAAGCCCTTCCCGTTCAGCTCGCGGAGCCACTTCATGAGATTCGGTCGCCCGAGTACGTCTCCCGCCATGGTATGGGAACCAGGAACGTGCCAGACCACATCGGGATCGATCAGCTGTTCAAGGCTGGCCAGATCGCCCGCTCGGAACGCGTCTGCTGTGCGGCGGTAGGCGGTCGCGTTCGGATGCTCGTCCATCACAACCGAACAGTAGGACGACGGGCGGTTGGCGGTTCGTCACCGACCGGTGGCGTATGCGCGACGCAGAACTGCGGATCGGCACGCTTCGCCTGGATACCCCGAACTGGGCTTGAGACCACCTAGGGCGCCGTTGCGTTGATTCGGATCCTTCGTCGATTTGTCGAGGAACGTCCGGCAGACCCGCACCGCTCGACCACGACGTGCAGGTCGACGCAGTGTCCCATCGCTCCGCTACGGTCCGCCAATGGTCCGCACCCGGGCCGTGGTCGTGGCGATCCTCGCCGCCGCCTCGCTCGGGGGGTGGTGGCTCGGCCGTACCGATCGCGGCGCAGCATCCCAATCCGCCGTCGTGGTGAAAGCGATCGACGGCGACACCGTCGAGGTCCGTATCGGCACGCGCACCGACACCGTCCGATTTCTCGGCATCGACACGCCCGAAACGCATCACCCGACCAAGCCGGTGCAGTGCTTCGGTCCCGAAGCCGCGGCGTACACGAAGGCGCACCTGCTCGGGCGCACGGTCCGGCTCGAGGACGACGTCGAGCCCCGCGACATCTACGGCCGCCGGCTCTCGTACATCTACCTCGACGGGCGCCGCTTCAACGACGAGCTGATCGCGAAGGGCTACGCCGCGCCTGCTGGTGATCCCGCCGAACGGCTCCCACGCGCGCACGATGCTCGCCGAGGAGCTCGAAGCCAAGCGCAACCGCGTCGGCCTCTGGGGCGCGTGTTGACCCAGACGGGCGTCAGGGCGAGTTGCGTGTCGGCGGCTGGCTCTGGTCGACCGACACCTCTGCTTCGCTCCCGCCGTGGATGACCGCGTTCGCGACCACCTCGTCGAGCCGGAGCCGGAGACGTCGCACCCGTCGCCGTCGATCTGCTCCGCGGCGAACACCCCGTCCAGCCAGATCCGAGCGTCGCTGACGCTCTCACCGCGGTCGGTGGAGGTGACGAATGATCGGCGCTTCTCCGTCTGCGGCGGCGGCAAGAAGATCGAAGAGTCGCCCGGTCGGCGTCGGCCAGGCTGGTGACGCCGGCGGTTCCGGGGGAAGTCGGAGTCGTTGGAGGACCCCGATGAGCTTGTCCCAGAGGATTCGCGGTTCGGCGGTGTCGTCGCCGTCCAGTGGCATCACGGATCGGTAGCCGGCCAGGGTGGCGTCGATCACACGCAGGGGCAGGGATACGAGGTCCATCGCGGGGTCGCCCCATCCGGCATCGTCCCAGTCGATGATGGAGAGCAGGGTGCCGTCACGGACGAGCACGTTCGTGCCGGTGATGTCGCCGTGGAGGAACCGTCGGAAGGTCTCAGGCGGAGGAACCGAGGGGCGGAGGCGCCGGAGCACGTCACGAACCCAGGGCGCGGCTTCGTCACCGAGATAGCCGTCGCGCTCCAAACCGGTGAGCAGCTCCTCGGGGTCGTGCGTCCGGCTGTGCGGATCCAGGTAGCCGTGCGGGTCGGGGACGTCGGTCGCGTTGGCGTGCAGCGTCGCGAGCTGGCGTCCAAGCTCGTGCCATACCGGCTGGTGGTTCAGCGGATCCGCGCCGAGACGCACGCTCAGTGGCTCGGCGTACACGCGCTCGAAGATCGAATACGGCACCGGGACGATGTCGAAGGCTTCGTCGAAGACCACGAGTCGCGGTGTCGACACCCCCGCGCGGACCGCGGCCGGCGCGGCGACGCTGCCGGTGAACGCATCCGCGCGCGTCGGGATGAAGCTTCGGGACCCGTAGCACGAACGCTTCGCCGAGCGCGTAGATCGAGTGCACGATCCCCATCGAATCCAGACGGTGGACGTTCTCCATCTCGACGGCGATGCCGTGACCATCGGCGATCGCCTGCAGCTGCCCGTCGGTGAGCTCCAGGAACGGGGCGTTCTTCAGCGGGACGGCGGTAGCGGACATCGCCTGCAGTCTTCATCACCGCGACGGTCCGATCCGGCACGATGCCGTGTCATGGCGGGGCCGGCGAATTGGGACGACCTTCAGGACGATGTGAATCGGGAACGGCCGACGTTCGTTCACGTCACTGGGGCCGCCGGGAGCGGCACGTCGACGCTTGGGCGATCGGTCGCGGCGCAACTTGACGCGGAATTCCTCGACGCGGACGACTTCTACTGGCTCCCGACCGACCCGCCCTACTCGGTCAAGCGGGCACGCAGCGAGAGGATCCGGCTTCTGGCGAACGCTCTGGAGCGCTCGGAATCCACGGGAGCAGTGCTCTCTGGTTCCATCGTGGGGTGGGGTGACGAGATCGTTGACGGGTTCGATCTCATCGTGTTCCTGATCGTGCCTACCGACATCCGCCTCGAACGTCTGCGGCGCCGGGAGGAGGCCGAACTCGGGGGTGTCGACGAGGCGTTCATCGAGTGGGCACTGGAATACGAAGACGGTGGCCTCGCCATGCGTAGCCGGGCACTCCACGAATCGTGGCTGCTCTCGCGCACGCCGAGAGTCCTTCGGATCGATGGGGCGGTGCCGTTGGCGGAGTCGCTGCACCGGGTGCTGAACGCCGTCGATCGTTGAGTTCACGATCGGGCGGTATGGGTAGGCGGCGCCTACCTCTCGGCAGCTGTTGTGGCGTGGGAGCACCTCTTCGACATGGACTGAGCCGGCGTTCGGGGGCACGAGTGGAGCCATCGGCGTGCGGACGGGTGCGAGGATGGGCGCGTGACGGTTGTCGGTCCTGGGGGTCCTGATCTTCAGCCCGAGGATGAGCGCTCTGCACTTGTGCAGCGGCTCGACCGGTACCGGGCGATCGCAACTGCCGCGCTTGTCGATGTTCCGTGGGAGCAGGCCTCGGCGCGTCTGTTGCCCGCGACGGACATGACGATCGCGGGGATCATCAGGCACCTCGCCTGGGCCGAGGACCGGTGGTTCCAGGGCCGACTTCTCGGCTCGAAGATGCCTGCACCGTGGGATGTGCCCGGCGCCGATGACGCCAATCACTCGATGCGCCTGGCACCGGGTGACACGATCGACGGGATCGTCCGGCTCTACGCGTCGGCGTGCGAACGCAGCCGCGCCGCGGTCAAGCGGTGCGACTCGCTCAGTCAGGTTGCCGCGGTCCCGTCGTTCGGGAGCGGGCCGGTCAACCTTCGCTGGATCCTCGTTCACATGATCGACGAGACGGCTCGTCACGCCGGTCACCTCGACCTGCTCCGAGACTGCCTCACGCGCCGTTGACTCCATAACGCTCCACGGTGCGGGCCGCGCGGTCGACCGGAGGTTCGGGGTCCCCGTTGGGTGCGAGCGACGGCCGAGCAGATCGTCGATCCGGTCCAGGTCAAGCAGGTGACCATCCCCGACCTGATCGCGGGGTTGCAACCGTCGGCTGCATGTGCTTACCTACAACCATATGGTTGTAGGAACGTTGCAGGACGCACAGGCTGACCGGGTGTTCCACGCCCTGGCCGACAGCACGCGCCGCGACATCCTCGTGCGCGCGCTCGACGGGCAGCACAGCGTCTCGGCCCTCGCCCGCAACTACTCGATGTCGGTGACCGCGGTGCAGAAGCACGTCGCCGTGCTCGAACGGGCGGGGCTCGTCAGGAAGCACCGCCATGGCCGGGAACAACTCGTGCGGGGCAATGCCGACACGATGCACCGCGCTGTCGAGCTCCTCGAGAAGTTGGAAGCCGCCTGGCGCGGCCGCATCGATCGCATCGGCGAGCTGCTCGCCACCGACCACCACGGAGGACGGAATCCATGATCGCAACGCACGTCGTCAAGGACCCCGAGCATCTGACGATGACGATCACCGCGGAGCTGGACGCGGCTGTCGATCGCGCGTGGCAGCTCTGGGCCGACCCGCGCCAACTCGAACAGTGGTGGGGTCCGCCGGGCTACCCGGCGACATTCACGACGCACGACCTGACGGCCGGTGCGCACGTCTCGTACTTCATGACGGGACCCGATGGGGAGCAGCATCACGGCTGGTGGAAGGTTCGGGCCGCCGACCCGCCAACTCGCCTCGAGCTGCAAGACGGTTTCGGAGACTCAGACGGCAGGCCAGACCCCGAGATGCCGACCGGCCTCATGGTCGTCAACCTCACCGAGAACGAGGGCGGCACGCTGATGGCAATCGAGTCGACCTTCGAGTCACTCGACGCGATGCAGCAGCTGCTCGAGATGGGCCAGGAGGAAGGCATGGTCGAAGCGATCGGTCAGATCGAAGGCATCCTCACCGCCAGCGCCCCCGCCTCCTGAAGCGCCGCATCGCCTGATCCGGCATGTCGCGGTACCGGGCAGTGGAGGTCGCGATCATGTGTCTGGGGTGGAACTCCAAGACAGCAGTGACGAGGCTGTGTGCTGGCCAGTCGTGCACGTCGAAAGCGCCTGCTGGTGATCCCGCCGAACGGCTCCCACGCGCGCACGATGCTCGCCGAAGAGCTCGAGGCCAAGCGCAACCGCGTCGGCCTCTGGGGCGCGTGCTGACCCACCGGGCGGTCAGGGCGAGTTGCGCGACGACGGACGGCTCTGATCGCCGCCCGATACGGAGTGGAGCGTGCGCGGCCGCGCCCCCGGTTCCGCGCGGCCCGGGCGGGGGAGCTCGAACCAGACCGTGGTGGTCTCGTCGTCGCGGGTGACCCCCCACGTCGTCGCGAGACCGTGGACGAGATGGAGACCGAAGTGGGACGCCGGCTCGCCGCGTTCGTAGGGGATGGGCTCGACGACGCCGTGCGTGCCGCGGTTCGTGACCTCGGCCCGCACGATGTCGGTCACCTCGACCGATACCTCCGCTTCGCTCCCGCCGTGGATGACCGCGTTCGCGACCACTTCGTCGAGCAGGAGCCGGCAGACATCGCAACCGTCGCCGTCGATCTTCTCTGCTGCGAACACCCCGTCCAGCCAGCTCCGAGCGTCGCTGAGGCTCTCGAGCGTGTGCGGGAGCACCGGCGCTATGTGTAATCCCACGGACATATGCTTACCCGAGGGGCCGGCGTGACGCGGGTTCTTCACCTGGGGTCACCCGTTGTTCAGCGCCAGCAGGGTGACCAGGCCCGCAGGTCAGCCGCTGATCGCGCCCGGATCGGCCGGGACGTCGACGGCGTGCTCCCGCAGTGCGGTGAGCGGCACGATCTCCAGCGCCCGCTCGTGGGTCGAAGCGAGCACCACGGGCGCGGCTGCGCCGTCGATGTGGGCCTGCAGCCAGTTTCGCGCGGTCACGCACCAGCGATCCCCGGGCACCAGGCCGGGGAACCGGTATTGCGGCATCGGCGTGCTGAGATCGTTGCCGATCCCGCGCTGATGCTCCAGGAACTCGGAGCTCACGACCGCGCACACGGTGTGGCTGCCGGCGTCCTCTGGTCCCGTGTTGCAGCAACCGTCGCGGAAGAACCCGGTCATGGGGTCGGTCCCGCAGGGTTCGAGCTCGCCGCCGAGCACGTTGCGTTCAGTCATGGCGCCAGTATCGCTCACCCGTGCGTCAACGCATCGAGGCGATGATGTCGTCGACGATCTCCGGCGGGAATTCCGGGTTCAGGAACACCGCTCGGGCGACGGTCTCACCCCGCCAGGTCGTGGGCATGACGAACGCACGTTGCTCGCGGAGCAGCTGCTGGGACCATTCGGTGTAGTGCTCGGGGGACCAGCCCGGACGGCGCCACAGGACCACGGTGAGCTCCGGGTAGCGGACGAGCTCGACGTGGGGCGCCGCATCGATCCGGCGCGCCGCGTCGCGTGCGATCTCCAGCGTCCGTTCGATCGCGGTGGTGTACGCGTTGGTCCCGTGCACCGCGAGCGAGAACCAGAACGGCAGCCCACGGGCGCGCCGGGTCAGGTGGTACGCGTAGTCCGACGGGTTCCACTCGTCGCGACTCTCGATTGCGTCCAGGTACGCCGCGTGCTGGGTGTGCGCGAGCCGGGCCAGCTCCGGGTTCCGGTACACGAGCGCCGCGCAGTCGAACGGCGCGAAGAGCCACTTGTGCGGGTCGACGACGAGTGAGTCCGCCTGCTCGACGCCACGAAACCGGTCGCGCACGCTCGGAGCCGCAAGCGCGGCGAGACCGTACGCGCCATCGACGTGAAACCACAGCTTGCGTTGGTGCGCGACTGCGGCGATTCCTTCGAGGTCATCGATCTGGCCGGTGTTCGTCGTCCCGCCGGTCCCGACCACGGCGAAGACGGAATCCGGATCCGGGTCGGCATCGAGCGCGGCCCGAAGCTCCGCGCCGCCGAGTCGGTCGTCGTCGCCCGTCGGCACGACGAGCGGAGTCGCGTCCATGATCCGGATCGTGCTCTCGAGCGACGAGTGCGCCTGGTCGCCGAGCGCGACCCGCCAGCGCGCGGGGCGGTCGGACCGTGCCCGCGCCGCGGTCTGCGCGGCGGCGACGAGCGCGGAGAGGTTCCCGGCCGAGCCGCCGGAGACGAAGCACCCGCCCGCGTCCGCGGGGAGGCCCGCGAGGTCGGCAATCCAGCGCAACGCCTGGTTCTCGGCGAACACCGCGCCGCTGCCCTCCATCCACGATCCGCCGTAGATGGCCGACGCGGAAACCACCACGTCGAAGAGCTGCGACGCCTTCGTCGGTGCGCCCGGGATGAAGGCAAGGAACTTGGGGCTGTCGTTGGAGACGCACGCGGGTGCGAGCACGTCGGCGAAGAGGGTCATGACCGCTTCCGGGGACTGACCTTCGGCTGTGATGGTCCGGCCCGCGAGTCGCTCCAGCTCCTCGCGGGTCAACGGGCCGTCGAGCGGGACCGGGTCCAGGCGTAGGCGCGCGATCGAGTAGTCGAAGCAGAGCTGAGCGATCTCTTCGGTGCTCGCGTCGTATCTGTGCATGCCCCGGAGAGTACGGCGCGGCGGGGCCTTAGCTGTCGGGGGCCAGACGGGTCCGCACCTTGTCGATGGCGCTCCCCAGCACCATGGCAGCTTCGGCGTGCGAACAGCCCAGCGACCGCGCCAGGTCTTTCATCGACTCGCCCTGCCAGAAGCGGCGGTCGATCGCATCGCGTTCGCGGGCGGTCAACCCGTCGAACGCGTGCACGTTGGCACTGAGCTGGAGGACGTCGAGGTCGACGTCCGGCTCGACGATGTGGCCCTGGCTCAGCAGCGCCGTCTCGGCCGCGGCGTCAGCGTCGGGGTATGGCCAACCCTCGTCGGTCGGGAACAGCGGGTGCGTGGTTCGCATGTGCATGGCCACTCCTGGGTTCGCAACCCGTCCCCTCCGCATCGTGCGCCCCGATCGGGTACGAGTCAACCGGGGTGTTGGCTCACGACCTCCAGGAGTGCGGCCCCGTACCGTTCGAGCTTGACCGGCCCGATCCCCGGGAGCTCGAGCAGGGCGTCCGTGGACCGGGGCCGGGTGGTGGCCACCCGCTGGAGAGCCTTGTTGTCCAGGATCACGTAGGCCGGTACTGCGGCGGCGCGGGCCAGCTCGCGCCGCCAGGTGACGAGCGCCTCATAGAGCGGTCGGTCCGCCATCGCGAGCTCTCCGGCATCCAGGGCCGCGAGCCGTTGCCGGGCTCCGGCGGCGCCGCGCGCCGGGCTTCCGGCCGCGTCCGGCTCGCGCCCGGGGGAGGCCCCGAGGTCGCGCTCGATCTCGCCGAGGTACGGGCTCTTCGTCCGGCTCGACATCCGACTGCCCCGGGCGCGCTCCTTCGCCCACGACAGGTGCAGGTACCGCTCCGCGCGCGGCTGAGCGCGACGTAGAGGAGGCGGCGTTCCTCGTCCAGTGCCTCGGGCTTGCCGCTCGCGTGCGAGATCGGGACGAGGCCACGCTCGAGTCCGGTGACGAACACGGTGTCCCACTCGAGCCCTTTGGCGCGGTGAAAGGTGAGGAGATCCACCGCGTCGTCGTGCAGCCCGCCGTCGTCGCCTCCGCGCAGCGAAGCCCGCAGGTACTCGAGGAACCCGTTGACCGAGCCGGTGCTGCCTTCGGCCGCGAGGTACTCGCGGCCGAGCGCGGCCACCGCGTCGACGTGCTCCCGCCGGTCTTCCGAAAGCTCCTGTGCATCTGTGACGAGGTCGGTGAGGTGCTCGGCGAACGCCCGCCCGGGCGCGGTCTTCGCGCTCTTGCGGAGCGCGTCGACCACCGTCTTGACCTCGGGCCGATCGAGGAACGCGGCCGCGCCGCGGACGCGGTAGGGGATGCCCGCTCGGCCCAGTGCCTCTTCGAACGGCGCGGACTGCGCGTTCACCCGGTACAGCACGGCCATGCTCGACCACGGACGCATCGTGGCGTGGCCGGCCAGGATCGCGTCGGCGACGCCGCGGGCCTCGGCGGTGTCGGTCGCGTAGGCGGTGACCGTGGGCTCGGATCCCTCGACGCCCGCGGCGCGGACTGCCGCCCGCTCCCGTTCGGGCAGCACCGCCCGTGCGGTCTTCACGATCTCCGGCGACGACCGGTAGTTGGCGCCGAGCCGGACGACGGCCGCCCCCTCGAATTGCGCGCCGAACTGGGTGAGCAGCCCGGCGTCGGCGCCGGCGAACGCGTAGATCGCCTGATCGGGATCACCGACGACGCACAGGTCGGTTCCGTCACCGAGCCACGCGCGCAACAGGTCGAGCTGAGCTCGCGTGACGTCCTGGAACTCGTCGACGAAGAGGTGCCGGAACCGCCACCGCTGCGTCGCGGCGAACTGCGGATCGGTCTCGAGCGCCTCCGTGCACGCGGCGATGAGATCGTCGAAGTCCAACAGGCCCTTGCGCCGCTTCTCCCGTTCGTACGCGGTATAGATCGTGGCCACCTCGCCCGCGGCGCGGGGGATCTCGCGCTGGGCCTGGCGCACCTGGGCGGCGTAGCTCTCGGGCCGGATCCGGCGCGCCTTCGCCCATTCGATCTCCGAGGCGATCTCGTTGATCGCGACGGCGAGCTCGGCGCCCTTCGCCCCGCCGAGCAACGGACCGAGCAGGCGGGCCTTGCGGTCCAGGATCGCCGGCATCGCGGTGCCGGCATCGGCGTGGCGCCGGCGGAGCTGCGCGAGCGCGACCGCGTGGAAGGTGCCGGCCGTGACTGCCCCCCGGACCCCGAGCCGGGCCAGCCGGCCCCGCAGCTCGCCGGCTGCCTTGCGGGTGAACGTGACCGCGAGGACGTGGTTCGGATCCAGGTTCCCGGCCGCGGCCTGCCACGCGATCCGACGGGTGAGCACGCGTGTCTTGCCCGACCCGGCCGGGGCCAGGATCGCGAGCGGGACGACCGGTTCGGTGACCGCGGCCCGCTGCGTCGGGTCGAGGTCGGAGAGGAGCTCGTCGGGGCGCACGCCGCTCAACCTACCGGGGGGCTGGGACACCTTCTCGGCGTCGCGAATCGGGCCGAGACGCGAGCGAGCCCCGAGTAGTCTCGGCTGCGTAGCAGCTCCGATCTCCTCGGGGCTTCGCCCTCACACCACACCGTCGGCGCCGGCCTCAACACCGCTTCGCCGGCGCCAGGGCCGAAACCCTGTCACCGCAACCGCAGCTCCACCGTCGCCCACCGACTCGGGTGCCCGGCCCGAGGGCCTGACCTCCGCTCCGGATTCGGGAGTGATGCACCGGCCTTCCCGGGGCTCGTCTTCCAGGTGCCCTCCGCTCCGATGGCCCTTGCGGGCGACCCTCGCTTCCGACTCCCGGTACCGAACCTCGTTCCGACCGGACCTGCATGGTACGGACGCCACCTCGAACCGTCAAGGGAGTTTCTCGTGTCGGGTACCTTCGTCGACGTGACGCAGGTGCGGGTGTCCGAGGAGCAGTTCGAGGCGATGGTCGCGGACGCGCTCGACTCGATCCCCGACGAGCTCGCCGGCCGGCTCGAGAACGTCGCGGTGATGGTGCAGGACTGGCCCACTGCCGCGCAGCTCAACGGTCGCACCGGAACGCTGCTCGGGCTCTACGAGGGCATCGACCTCCCGCGGCGCTCACCGCTCGGCTACACCGGCGTGATGCCCGACAAGATCACGATCTTTCGCGGCCCGCTGTCGATGCGGGCGCGCGACGAAGCCGACCTGGCCCAGCAGGTCCGCGTCACCGTGCTGCACGAGGTCGGCCACTACTTCGGGTTGTCCGACGCCCGTCTGCACGAGCTGGGTTGGGCGTGAAGCGCCGCGTCGTCTGGACGCTCGGCGGAGATCGTCCCGGCATCGCGTGACGTCGGTCGACGAGGTCTTCCCACGGGTGAAGTACCAATGATCGGGCACCACGCGCGCTGGCACAACTGGGGCCGCAACCAGGAGGCCACACCGGCCGCGGTCGACGAGCCGCGCAGCCTGCTCGAAGTGGTGGAATCGGTGGAGACCGCGGCGAGCACCGGACAGACGGTGAAGGTGGTCGCGTCGGGCCATTCGTTCTCCGACATCGCGTGCACCGCCGGACGGATGATGCGGATCGGCGCGCTCGACCGGGTCGTCGCGATCGACCGCGACGCGATGACCGCGACCGTGGAGGCCGGCATACCGCTCTGGCGGCTCAACGACGAGCTGGGCCGGCGCGGGCTCGCGCTCTCGAATCTCGGTGACATCGACCGCCAGACCATCGCCGGTGCGACCTCGACCGGGACGCACGGCACCGGGCTCCGGTACGGGTCCATCGCGGCGGCGATCGTCGGGATGGAGCTCGTGACCGCATCCGGGGACGTGGTGCGCTGCTCGGCCACCGAAGAGCCGGAGATCTTCGCGTGCGCGCGGGTTGGGCTCGGTGTGCTCGGGGTCGTCACCCAGGTGACGTTGCAGTGCGAGCCGCTGTTCAAGCTGCGGGCGATCGAGGTGCCCAAACCGTGGGACGAGTTCCTCTCGGAGTACTCGGACATCGTCGACGCGAACGAGCACGTCGACTGCTACTGGTTCCCACACACGGACACCTGCACGGTCAAGACGAGCAACCGAACGGACGACCCGATCCGGACGCGGCGCGGGTACAAGAAGTGGAAGAGCGAGATCTACTACGGCAACATCCGGCACGGCCTGAGCGCGGCACGCGGTCGGCGCCGGCCGGAGCGCATCCCCGAGCTCGCGCGCGAGCTGGTCACCAAGTTTCACCGCGCGGAGCGCGTCGACCTCAGCTACAACGTCTTCTGCACGACCCGGCTCGTGCGGTTCGTGGAGATGGAGTACGCGATCCCGCGCGCCGAGATGGCCAACGGCCTACGCGCGATCCGTGCGCTGATCGAACGGGAGGGACTGTTCGTGGACTTCCCGATCGAGATCCGTGCGATCGGGCCCGACGACATCCCCCTCAGCATGGGCGTGGGTCGTGAGACGTGTTACCTCGCGGTGCACCTCTCGGCGGGCACGCCGTACGAGCGGTACTTCCACGGAGTCGAGGCGATCATGGGCGGGCTGGGCGGACGCCCGCACTGGGGGAAGATGCACTTCGAGACCGCAGCGTCCCTCGCCCCGCGGTATCCGGAATGGGCGCGGTTCCAGGCGGTCCGCCGGCAGCTGGATCCCGAGGGCCGATTCGGCAGCGCGTTCGCCGATCGCGTGCTGGGTACGCCGTAGGCTGGGCGCATGCCCCCGTACCCGAGGAAGCTCATCAACGAGGGTGAGAACGTCGTCCTCGACCTGAAGCCGCACTGGTTCTTCTTCTGGAAGCACATGGTGATCGGCGTGGTGTTCCTCGTCGTGTTCGTCGTCTATGTCGGGCCGGCTGACGGGTCCAACTGGTTGGGTTGGCCGCTCGGGATCGGGCTGCTGGTCTTTGCCGGGTTCGTCGTCGAGAAGTACCTGGTCTGGACGTACACGCACTTCGTGCTGACGGACCGGCGGGTGATCTCCCGGTCCGGGATCATCTCGAAGCGGGGCACCGAGATCCCGCTCGAGCGCATCAACAACATCGACTTCCACCAGAACATCCTCTTGCGGATGATCGGCGCGGGGGACCTCGACATCGAGTCCGCGGGCAAGGACGGTCAGAGCCACTTCGACAACGTCCGTCACCCGGACATGGTGCAACAAGAGGTCTACCGGCAGATGGAGGCGAACGCGCGCCGGCAGGCGTCCTGGTCGGGTGAGGCCGCGGCGGCGGCTGGGCTCCACGCGCCGACCGCGATCCCGGTGCACGATTCGCCGGACATCGCGGACCAGATCACCAAGCTCGCTGCGCTCCGCGACCAGGGCCACATCACGCCCGAGGAATTCGAAGCGAAGAAGGCCGAGCTGCTCGAGCGCATGTGAGGGTCGTGTCCCTGGTGCCGTCCGCGACGGAGACGCTCGTTGCGCTCGGCGTGATCCCCGTCGCGTGCACGCGCTTCTGCGAGCAGGACGGGATCCCGACGGTCGGCGGGACGAAGGATCCCCAGATCGACGAGATCGTCGCGCTCGCGCCCGATCTCGTCGTGGTCAACAACGAGGAGAACCGGATCGAGGACTTCAACGCGTTGCACGAGGCCGGGCTCGAAGTGCACTCGATGTCGCCACTGAGCGTCAGCGATGTCGGCCCCGTGGTGTCGGCGCTCGCCGATCGGGTCGGGGTCCCGGCGCCGGCTCGGTTCTCGCGCCCGGAGTGGCCCGACTTCCTCCGGCGCTCGACGGCCGACTACCGGGGCCGGGTCGTCGTCCTGATCTGGCGCCGCCCGTGGATGACGATGAACAGCCGTACCTACGGCTCGTCGCTCCTGTCGCTGCTCGGCTGGAGGAACGCGGTGGCGGGCGTCAAGGATCGCTACCCCGAGGCGAGCCTCGAGGAGATGGCCGGGTTCGCGCCGGAGCTGGTGCTGATGCCGGACGAGCCGTACCCGTTCGGCGAACGCCACGTCGCCGAGGTCGACGCCGCGTTCCCGACGGCCCGGGTGGCGCTGGTCGACGGCCAGGATCTGTTCTGGTGGGGGATCCGCACCCCGGACGCGCTGGAGCGGCTCTCCCGCAACGACTGGTAGGAGCGGTACCGTCGCGTCCATGCAACGCACGCTCTTCGAGACCGATCACGAGATGTTTCGCGACTCCGTGCGGGCGTTCATCGCCAAGGAGTACGTGCCGCACGCGGAGGCGTGGGAACAGGCCGGCATCGTCGACCGGGAGGTCTTCGCCAAGGCGGGCGCGCAGGGGTTCCTCGGCATGGCCGTGCCCGAGGAGTACGGCGGCGGGGGAGTCGCGGACTTTCGCTACAACGTCGTGATCGCCGAGGAGATCCAACGGGCCGGTGTGAACGCCGCCGGTTTGGGCTGGACCCTCCACAACGACATCTGCCTGCCGTACTTCCTGACGATGTGCACCGACGAGCAGAAGGCGCGCTGGCTCCCGGGGATCTGCTCGGGCGAGCTCATCACCGCGATCGCGATGACCGAGCCGGGGATCGGCTCGGACCTCGCGTCGATGTCGACCACCGCGATCCTCGACGGCGACCACTACGTCGTGAACGGCTCCAAGACGTTCATCACGAACGGGATCAACGCCGACCTCGTGGTCACCGCGGTGAAGACCGATCCGACGCAGCGCCACGCGGGGATGAGCCTCATCGTGCTCGAGCGCGGCATGCCCGGGTTCGAGCGCGGTCGCAACCTCGACAAGATCGGCATGCACGCCCAGGACACCGCTGAGCTCTTCTTCACCGATGTCCCGGTCCCGGTGACCAACCGCCTGGGTGAGGAGGGTGGTGGATTCCGGGGCCTGGTGGACAAGCTGCCCCAGGAACGGCTCTCGATCGCGGTGACCGGGGTCGCGGCCGCCCGCCAGGCGTTCGACATCACGCTCGAGTACACGAAGGAGCGCACCGCGTTCGGCCAGCCGATCGGCACGTTCCAGAACAGCCGGTTCCGGCTGGCCGAGATGGCGACCGAGATCGAGCTGGCCCAGACGTTCGTCGACCGCGCGGTCCTCGCACTCAACGCGGGGGAGCTCACCGCGGAAGAGGCCGCGATGGCCAAGT
Organism: uncultured Acidimicrobiia bacterium; assembly: GCA_963770095.1. Taxonomy (GTDB): domain Bacteria; phylum Actinomycetota; class Acidimicrobiia; order IMCC26256; family JAENVU01; genus Chersky-806. The sequence goes on along the minus strand of CAVYOO010000001.1, from coordinate 640,729 downwards.
GGTGGTGCACCGAGCTCCAGAAACGGGTCATCGACACCTGTCTCCAGCTGCACGGCGGCTACGGCTACATGACTGAGTACCCGATCGCCCGCGCCTACGCCGATGCCCGGATCACCACGATCTACGGGGGGACGACGGAGATCATGAAGGAGATCGTCGGCCGCTCGCTCGGCGTCTGACGGCCCGTCGCGGACTAGTGGTCGAGGGCCTCGATGAGCCACGCGACGACGAAGCCGGAGAGCACCGAGCCGAACAGCGTGACGGGGTAGCTGTCCGTCAGCACGTAGATCAGCATCCCGGGCAGGACGGTCACGACGGCCCCGAGCGCAATCGATGCCGGGATGTTCGTGAGGAGCTGATGGCGGTTCGTGGTGCGCTCGTTCTTCAGAATGACCGTGATGATTCCCACGAAAGTTCCGGCCGCACCGGCAATCACGATCAAGAGAAGGATGGCCACAGACGAAAGAGTCTACTGAGGTCGTATAGGCCCAACATGCAATCGAAGCGCAAACCAGAAGTATGAGCGGCTCCGTCAACCTCGCTAGGCTGTCCCTCGGGGCAGGACATTCCCGGATCTACGAACCAAGGAGAACTGCTCCAGATGCCTCCCACGAAGAAGGCCACAGGAAGTCGTGCTCCGGCCAAGTCAGCAGGAAAGCGCGGGCCCGCGAAGATGACTGCTTCGCACAAGCAGGCGCTCGCCGAAGGTCGTGAAGCATCGCGGCACGTGCGCGCCTATCTCGAGGCGCTGCAGGCGAACAAGCCGAAGCGTGGCCGCAAGCGCACCAAGGAGACGGTGAAAAGGCAGCTCGACGAGGTTTCCGCCCAGATCGGCCCGGCCACGGGGTTGAAGAAGCTCGAGCTCGCGCAACGGCGCATCGATCTCGCGGCTGAGCTCGAGGGTTTTGCCGTGAAGGTCGACCTCTCGGGCCTTCGGCGGGAGTTCATCAAGCACGCCAAGCCGTACGCGAAGCGCAAGGGAATTTCCTACGGTGCTTGGCGTGAAGCGGGCGTTCCGGCGGAGGACCTGAAAGCGGCGGGAATTTCACGTGGAGCGGCCTGAACCGCCGCGGTCCGGCATGGACCATTGCAGGGAGTGCGGCTTCGTCTATGCCTCCATTTCGGAGGTTGAGATTCCGAATGCACTTTCAGCATTTGGTGCCGAGTATCGCGGCCGGCTGATCGCCGATCCCGTCCGGTTGCGGGCGCATCCGGTCGTCGGTGTCTGGTCGGCGCTCGAGTACGCCTGCCACGTGCGTGACGTGTTCGAGGTGCAGCGCGGCCGACTCCTGCTGGCGCTCACCGAGGCCCGTCCCAGCTTCGCTCCGATGGGTCGCGACGAGCGGGTGACTCGCGACCGCTACAACGAACAGGCTCCCGATCGGGTCGCGGATCAACTGGAGCAGGCCGCGGCGGCACTCGCGGCTGAGTTCGCCGGTCTGCGCGACGATCAGTGGACGCGCACCGGCATGTACAACTGGCCGACGACCACCGAACGGACCATGACGTGGCTCGGCCGGCACACGATCCACGAGGGTCGGCACCACCTGCGTGACATCGACACGGCGCTGAAGCGCGCCGTCGGGTGACGTCTATCCGGCGGTCGGCTGGGGGATCAGCCGGGCGCCGTGAGCGGGGATCGTCACGATCGTGCCGCCCGGCGTGGTGCGGTCCGCCACACGGTCGGTCCAGTTGAACAGTGCGACGACCGTTCCCTGCTCGCGTTCGGCCACCCAGATCGACGGAAGATCCTCGGGCTGCGCGTAGGCGTGCTGGCGGCCCTCGTCGGCGTGATCGAACAGATCGACCGGTCGAAACCCGCGCTCGTCCCAGGCCAGGTCGAGGATCTCGGCGTCTTCGAGCACCGCGCGTTCCTCGGGGAGCAGCGTCGAGAGCTGGTCCGCGAGCAAGAACGGTCCGCCGACCAGCGCGGCGACGACCGCCTGGGTATGTGACTCCTCGAGCGAGTATCCGTCGTCGCCGCCCCGCCCGTCGCTGCCCCACGCCATGACGATCTCGGGATCGTTGTGGAACCAACGCGCGTGCATCGACCAGCGCGACGCGGCCTGGCGCGCCTGCGCCTTGATGCCCTTCCACCCGGTCCATCCATCCGCGAGTGGCTGGCCGTAGGCCCGCCCGAGCACCGGGACCGCGAGATCGTGGCCGATCCGGTTCGCGTGACAGATGCCGACCATCGGGAGCATCGGCGCGCCGCACCCGAGGACGTACACGTCGTTGCCGAGCTGGTCGACCATCGCAGTGAGGCCGCGACGCAGCGCCTGGGTTCCCGGTACGCGTGGGTTGTAGCGCCGGCCCTCCTGCGCGCCCTGGTACAGGAAGTCGAGCTTCACCATGTCGACGCCCCACCCGCGCACCTGGGTTCCGAGGTCCCGCAGGTAGTCCATGACCGCAGGGTTGGATGCGTCGAGGGCCCAGCGTTGGTGGCGGTCGAGCAGGGTCGTCCCCGTCGACTCGTCGGTGATGCACCAGTCCTCGTGCTCGGTGCCGAGCCCGACCGCTCCGGGCTGGACCATGAAGGGCGCGAGCCACAGCCCGCAGCGCAGGTCGAGACGGTGGATCTGCTCGACGAGCTCACCGAAGTTTTCGGGGAACCGCTCGCGCGGCCACCACGCGCCGTAGGTCTCCTGCCAGCCGTCGTCGATCTGGAACAGGTCGAAGCCGGGGCGACCGCCGAACCGTTCCTTCAGGAGCTGCGCGTTCTCGAGCAGGCGGCCCTGGCTGAGAAGAATGGCGTAGTAGTACCAGGACTCCCATCCGAGCGCCGGGGGGCCGTTCCAGGCCCGGCGGGGGAGCCGCGCCGCCAGCATCTCGGTCACGGCGAGTGGATCGGCACCGGCGAGGATCGCGACCGGTTCCGAGACGATCTCCTCGCCGGCGAGCACCATTCGGGTGGATGTTGCGGCTCGTTGCTCGTGGCCCCAGCTGCCCTCGACGAGGTGGTGCGTCGGCGCGCCCTCGGAGTGAACGGAGACGATGTTGCCGTCGCTGCGGATGCGCGTCACCAGGTCGTCGCTCGTCAGCGCCTGAATCGCGAGGGCGCCGGCCGAGCTGGTGAACGTGGCGCTCCAGTACGAGTCCGTTCCGTTCGCGCCGGCGCGCACTCCCGAGTACGACCACGAGTCGTAGCCGTTCACGAGCTGACGGTCGAGGGCGGGTGACACGGCCCCGGAGAGCGGGATGACAGCTCGCACCGCATCGTCACGCGCTGGTTGGTAACCGGCCTGCACCTCGAGGATCTCGCCTTCGGCGGGGAGGTGCAGCTGGAGCCAGAAGCGCCCGTCGGACTGGGTCCATCGGGCGCGTGCCCCGTTGCGGGTCGTGTCGACCCGCCACGCACCGTTCGGTCGGGCCGGCGCCGGCTCGCCGCGCGTCCACTGCGGCGCGGCACGGGCCGAGCACGACGTTGCAGCTGGTCCAGCGCGCGGTCCAGTCGCCCGTGCCGAGCTCGAGCTCGACGGATCCGTTGCCGAGCGTCCGGGTCACGGGACCTCGCTCAGGCCGGGCGGGTATGCCGCCGCGCCGCCGGGCAGTGCAGGTGGACGAAGTTCGTCTCGTCGCCCCACCGGAACGCAACGGTGCGGGCGTCGCCGGACGCGAGATCCACCGCGACCTCACCGATCGCCACGGAACGTTCGGGACCGGCATCGACCCGGAAGGTCCCGGACTCGCAGACCTCTCCCTGCGTCTGCGGGACCGCGACGAGCACTCCATCGTCGGGATACGCGAGGCCGATGCGAAACCCCCGCGGGTCGGGGGTGATGACGGCCGATGTGGCCTCGCGCACTGCCCAGTGCACCGGGCCGCTCCAGGCCCGGTCCGTGTCGTTGATCATGAACACCGGAAGCATCGCGGTGCCGGGCTCGAAGACCGACCGGTCGGCGCGCGCGGTCACGAGGACCGGCCGGGACACGTCGCGGAACGCGGCGTACGTGCGCTTCGGCACGCGCTCGACGTCGACCAGCCCGCCGCCCGCGTATCCCCACCAGTCGGCCCAGAAGTGCCAGCGGTACCCCATGAACGGGGCGCCCCGGTGGATGCGGAACCACTCGGTCTGGTGCTTCGCGAGTGCGGCGCCGTAGGCCTCGGTCGCGGCTGCCCACTCCTCCAGTGACTCGTAGCGATCGGGCATCCCGGCGAAACCGACCGTCGAGCCGATGAACGACAGGCGGCTGACCCATTGGCGCATCTGCTCGGGGGATGGCGGCCACCCGCGGTCCCCGAACTTCGTGGCCTGCGGCCCGACGGTCCAGAAGCCGTACTCGCTCACGAACCAGGCCGGCATCTCCGAGACCCGGTAGAGGTTCCGGCCGGTGAGTGAGCCCGAGTAGGAGTGGACGTCGTCGCCGATCCCCGACGCCTCGTGCACATGGCGCGAGTCCTCGATCGCGTGCAGCGTCGCGAACAGCGCCGCGTCGAGGTGGCGTTCGCCGATGTCGCGCTCGGCCGTGTCGTCCGCGGGCTTCGTCGGCATGAACATCCGCAACGGCTCGTTGTGGCAGGCGTAGTACACGACGCTCGGGTGCGAGTGGAGGAGGTACGCCATGTCGGCGATCTGGTGTTGCGCCTCCTCGACGAATCCGGGATTGGTCTCGGTGCCGCAGTCGTAGAACCACTGAAGCGGGAAGTCCTGGAAGGTGAGGATGCCCGCGGCGTCGGCCGCGTCGTAGGCGTGGGGCGACTGCACGTGGGCGTGGACCCCGATCGAGTTGCCGTGGGCCTCGGCGATCATGCGCATGTCGCGGTCGTAGAACGAGCGACCGACCTCCGCCAAGTGCTGCCACGGGATGTAGTTCACGGCCTTCACGAAGACGGCCCGCCCGTTGACCTCGAGGTGGCGCGCGTTTCCGGCGTCGTCGGTGACGACACGCGCGGTGCGCAGCCCGAACGTCGTGGTGCGTCGGTCCGTGACCCGGTCGGCAACGATCGCGGTCGCCACCAGCTCGTGCAGCTCGGGTGATCCGGACGGGGAGTGCACCGGTTCCCACCGATGCAGATGGGCGAGCTCGGTCGCGAGGTCGACCCGGGACGCGCCGGGCGGAACCGTGGCGTCGAAGGCAACCTCCTCGTCGCCGACGGCGAGGTGGATGGTCGCGCTCCGCGGATGGTCGTCGTGATTGGTGAACACGATCGCGACCTGGACGGACCCGGTGTCGTGATCGAGCGGGGTGACGAAGAGCGCGCTGATCGCGACGTCGCCGGTGCGGGTCAGCGTGACCGGTCCCACGATCCCCGCGGTGGTCATGGACTGGCCCCACTCCGGTGACCAGACCGCGGGGGAGTCGTCCCCCTCGATCGGGTTCGCCATCCGCCCGGGGAGCCCGCCCGGCCGGCTGTCGTGGTACTTCAGCGTCCCCTTGATGATGCGCTTCTTGTGCGCGAAGAAGAACGCGTCCGGGTCGAGGGGCTCGAGCGGGTCCTGGACCCGCACGAGGATCTCGTTGTTCTTCTGGAGCCGGTCGGTGACGTCGAAGCCGAACGGAGCGAAGTACCCCTCGTGGTGACCGAGCAGCTCGTCGTTCAGCCAGACGTCTGCGAAGTAGTCGACCGAGGCGAAGCCCAGCCGGGCCCGCTGCGGATTCCCTTCCGGTGCGTCGACGCGGGGGTCCGCGAACTTCCGGCGGTACCACATCGCTCCGAAGAAGTCCGAGAACTCCTCGTCATACCCGTAGTTGTCGGGCACCACGACCTTGCGCCATTCACCCTCGTCGGCGCGCCGCTCCCACCGGCCCCCCAGCTCGATGACGATGCGCCCCCCGCCCGGAGGCGGCGTGACGTCACCGGCGCGCTCGGTCCAGTCGATGGACGTCGCGGCCGCGACGGGTGCGAAGTCCGAGGTCGCCGCGACGGGTGCACGGCCGGGGCGCGCGGTGTCGACCGGGCGGAGCCTCATGGCACCGGTCCCGCGCCGTCGACCACGCGTACGACGAAGGCCTGAGGTTCGAGCCCCGTCCGTTCCTGGTACGCCGTCACGGTCTTGACCGAGCAGTCGTCTGCGTGGTTGCGCTGGACGAGCGCGACGACGCACCCGCCGAATCCCGCGCCGGTGAGCCGCGCCCCGATTGCACCGTGCTCGACGACCAGATCGACGAGCAGGTCGAGCTCCGGCGTGGACACCGCGTAGTCGTCGCGCAGGCTGGTGTGACTCGCGAGGAGCAGTGGACCGAGGGCGTTGACGTCCCCGGTGCCGAGCGCGTCTGCGAAATCGAGGACGCGCTGGTTCTCGGTGACGACGTGGCGGGCGATCGGATCGTCTCGCACCTGGTCGAACGTAGCGTCACGCAGCGCGGTGAGGCCGAGGCGCGCGGCGGCGGTTTCGCACGCGGCGCGCCGATCCGCGTATGCGCTCCCGGCGAGCGTGCGCGCCACCCCGGAGTGCAGCACGAGGACTGCGTACCGCGCGGGGAGCGCGACGGGGGTGACGGACAGCGAGCGGCAGTCGAGCAGCAGGGCATGGTCGGCGACGCCGAACAGCGAGCAGAGCTGGTCCATGATCCCGCCGGGGACCCCGGTCGCGAGCACCTCGCCGGCGAGCGCGGTGCGCGCGACCTCGCGGAGGTCGTCCCAGTCGAGCGCGGCAACCTCGGCGAGCGCGAGCGTGAGTGCCACGGACAGGGCTGAGCTCGAGGAGAGACCCGAGCCGGCCGGGACCGTCGAGGTGACGATGCCGTCGAAGCCGACCGGTTCCCGGCCGAGGTCCGCCAGTGCCCGAAGGACTCCGGCGACGAAGCGTCCCCACCCGGGTTCGACCGAGCCCGGGTCGTCGCTCCCGTCCGCCGCGACATCCACCACGCCGGCGATCTCCTCGGAGCGCAACGTGACCCGACCGTCCGCCCGAGGGCTCCCCGAGACCACGCACTCGCGGTCGATTGCCAGCGGCAGGCAGAACCCGTCGTTGTAGTCCGTATGGTCGCCGATCAGGTTCACCCGGCCCGGCGCTCGCAGCCCGATCACCGCGGCACTCTACGAGAGCGGGGTGAGGCTCCGGGAGGGCGCCGTCAAGTGGGCGCCCCGGTGGCCGATAATGAACCCATGACTCGCATGCAGAGGTCCTGGGCCCTGGCCAAGTCGAGCTGGGCCGTTCTGAAGTCCGAGAGGGGTCTGCTCTGGTTGCCGGTGCTGTCCTTCATCGGCTCCCTGATCGTCGTGGGGATCTTCGCCCTCGCGGTCTGGGCCACGCTCGGCAAGGACACCGGCTTGGACGGCACGGACCAGTACTCGGCCAACGTCGTCACCTACGTGTTGACCTTCTGCACCTACGTCGGCGTCGCGCTCGTCCAGACCTTCTTCCTCGCGGCGCTCTGCGCGGGCGCGAACGAGCGGCTCCAAGGTCGTGACACGACCCTGGGCATGGCGCTCGGTGTCGCCCAGTCCCGCCTGCACCGCATCCTGCCGTGGGCTCTCGTCTCGGCGACGGTGTCCCTCATCATCGAGGCCATCGAGGAACGGTTCGGATTCCTCGGTCGCATCATCGGCACGCTCATCGGGGCCGCGTGGAACGTCGTCACGTTCCTCACCGTCCCGATCATCGTGTTCGAGGACGTCGGTCCGATCACCGCGCTGAAGCGCTCGGGTCATCTCCTGAAGCAGACGTGGGGCGAGAACCTGATGGCGCAGATCGGTCTCGGCGTCATCGGGCTCATCGCATTCCTCCCCGGGCTCGCCGTGATCGGGCTCGGCGTGTTGAGCGGTACGGCACTCGTGATGGTTCCCCTGATCGCGATCGCCGTCGTGTACCTCGCGATCGCCGCGTCCGTCGTCTCGGCATTGAGTGGGATCTACCGCACCGCGCTGTACCGGTACGCGGTCGACGGCCAGGTGCCGCCCGCGTTCGCGAGCACGGACATGGAGCACACGTTCGGCAAGCGCAAGGGCGTGAGTCGAGGCTTCTAGGCCCGGCGCAACGCCTCGGCCGCAGCTTCGGGCGCGACCGGGTTTCCGAACGTCCCGGTGCCGACCTCACCCGACGCCACGTAGCGCTGGGTGTGCGCCGATCGCAGCGGTGGAGCGAAGTGCACGTGCACGTGCACGCCGTGGTGCACCCACATCAGGTATGGCATCTCGCGATCGAAGAGCCGGTCGTAGCGGGCCACGATGTCGACGAGCGCGGCGGCGAGACCGTCTCGGGACGAGTCGCCCAGCGCGGGGAGCCCGTCATCGTGCGCGTCGGGCGCGACCATCACTCCGTACGGGTAGGCCGAGGCAAACGGAACGTAGGTGGCCCAGCCGCCGGCGTCGCGCACGACGCGAACACCCTCCGCGGCCTCGCCGGCCAGCGCGGCACACACGGAGCAACCGTGCTCGGCCGCAACCTCGGCCTCGCGCCGGGGAACCGGGGGGACGAAGGGGAGCCCGTAGATCTGGCCGTGCGGATGGGGGATCGTGGCGCCGACGAGTGCACCCCGGTTCTCGAAGACGAGCACGTACTCGACCTCGGGCCACGCGAGCAGCGCTTGCGTTCGCTCGGCCCAGAGATCGACGACGCGGCGCGCACCCTCGAGCCCGATCGTCGCGAGCGACCCCGTGTGCTCGGGGGAGTAGAGGACGACCTCGGCCGCGCCACGCGCCGGAAGCGAGACGAACCCCGACACGCGGGCCAGCGCACCGTCGACGTCGATCGGGTCGCCCGGTGAGAACGGCGGCCAGCGGTTCTCGAACGCCCGGACCGTGTACGGATCGGGCGCCTCGATCCCGCCGACGCAGAACGGGCAGCCCGACGGGGGGTCGGTCCCCGCGGGTGCGAGGTTCGGCCGACCTTGGCGGTCGGCCACGATCGCCACCCACTCGCGGGTGAGCGGATCGAGGCGCAGCTCGCTCACGAGAAGTGAGGGAGCACCTCGGCGGCGAAGCGGTCGAGACCTTCGGTGTCGAACGGCGCCCGCATCGCCAGGATCAGCCACTCGGCGCCCGCATCGCGGTACTCGCCCACCCGGTCGACCATCTCGTTCACCGTGCCGGTCAGGACGCCGGGGCGGACGTAGTCGGCGATGTTGCCGAACTGCGCCTTGAGCGCATCGTCGCTGAACGCGATCCCGACATTGACGGACCGGGTGATCTCGGCCGGGTCCCGCGACGCGTCCTCGCAGTGCCGGTCGAGGATCTCGACCTTGCGGCCGTACTCGTCCGGCGAGATGAACGGGACGTTCCAACCGTCGGCGTGGCGGGCCGCGGTGCGCAGGGTGACCTTCTCGCCACCTCCGCCGATCCAGAGCGGCAGGCGATCTTGCACCGGCTTCGGCTCGCACCGAGCGTTGGTCAGGTTGAAGAACTCGCCGTCGAAGCTCGTGACGTCCTGCGTGAGCAGTCCGCGCACGCACTGGATCGCCTCCTCGACCTGACGGAGGCGCACCCCGACCGGCGGGAAGTCGATGCCGTACGCGTTGTACTCGTCCGCGAGCCAACCGCCGCCGAGCCCGAGCGTGATCCGACCGTCGGAGAGCTGGTCGAGGGTCGCGGCGGCGTTGGCGAGGACCGCCGGGTGCCGGTAGCCGACCGAGTACACGAGGCTGCCGCAGCGGACGCGCGAGGTGGTGGCCGCGAGCGCGGCGTGACTCGCGACGGCTTCGAGGCAGTGCGGGTTCCCGGTGCCGTCCGCGGCGTAGAAGTGGTCCCAGATCGAGATCCAGTCGAAACCGTGATCCTCGATGCGCAGCCACAGCGATTGCAGCTCGCTGATGCTCGTGTTCTGCAGCCCCGTGTGCACTCCGAACTTCACGCCGCCGACCCTAGCGAAACGAACGCGAACGGAAGGCTGCGGAGCGTCTCCCCTACAGTGGGAGCGTGCTTGACGTAGATCAGTGGCCGACGTTGCGCGAGCCGGTGATGCTCGTGGCGCTCACCGGCTGGGTCGACGGTGGGCTCGCAGGAACCGGGACGCTCGCGGCTGTCGCCGAGGCGTTGGAGTCACCCCGAAAGTTCGCATCCGTCGACCTCTCGGACCTGCTCGACCTCCAGCAGACCCGGCCGACCGTCTCCCTCATCGACGGTGTGACCCGGCGCATCGACTGGCCTTCGATCGATCTCGTGGCCGGCCGCGCGGGACGCGACGTCGTGATCGTCGCGGGACCGGAGCCGTCCGTGCGCTGGCGGGACGTCACCTCAGATCTGGTCCAGGTCGCGCAACGGCTCGATGTGAAGCTCGCGGTGACCCTCGGCGGCATGCCTGCACCCGTGTCGCACCGCCGACCGGTCAACGTGCTCGCGACCGCGTCGAGCCGGTCCGTCGCCCAGGAAGTCGGCGCGCTACGCGGGGACTACTTCGGGCCGACCGGTGCGCAGACCGTGTTGCAGGTCGCGCTCGGTGACGCGGGGATTCAGTCCGTCGGGTTCTGGGCCCAGGTCCCGCACTACGTGGCGGCCACGCCGTCACCGCCGGCGATCCGGGCGATGCTCGAGCGGCTGCGCGACGTCGCCGGACTCACCGTGGACCTGCACGCGCTCGACGAGGAGAGCGATGCCTACCTCGAACGGGTCGAGGAGGGGTTGAGCGAACGGCCGGATGTCGCCGACATGGTCCTGCAGCTCGAGGCCCAGAGCGAGCCGGACGAAGCGGTGTCGGGTGAAGACCTGGCCCGGGAGATCGAACGGTTCCTGCGCGACGAGCGCTGACCGAAACCGACGGGTAAAGGAGACCAGCGTGAGTGTCGTCAAGATCAACGCGATCACGGTCGAGCCGGAACGAGCCGACGAGCTGGTGGCCCGGTTCGCGGCGCGGGCCGGCGAGGTCGGCGGAATGGAGGGCTTCGAGGCCTTCGAGCTGCTCAAGCCGAACGACGACCGGAACCAGTTCCTCGTGTACACGCGCTGGCGCTCCGAAGCGGACTTCCTCGCCTGGGTGAACAGTCCGGCGTTCGGGCACGGCCACAAGGCGCACAACTCGGACGGACCGGTGAGCACGCACGCCGAGCTCTGGAGCTTCGACGTCGCCCAGCACGAGCGAGCGGCCTCCGACTCCTAGTGTCGTGCCCGTGACCGATGCAGGAGAGAAGCTGACGGGCCCGGGCGGCCCGTTCGAGATCGTCGTCGAGGACGTGCTGGGCGTCCCGCTCCAGGTGTACCGGAGCCGGCTGGGCTCGATGCGCGACCTCGTTCTGAGCGCGGATGCGCGCGGTGACGTGGTCTGGGTCGTCCAGGGCGACCGTCGCCTGACGTACGCGGAGCACAACGCGCTCGTCCGCCGGAGCGCGACCGCATTGCTCGACCTCGGCGTCCAGCCGGGGGACCGGGTCGCGGTCCTGTCGGCGAACAACATCGAGTGGGTGGTCATGTTCTGGGCCTGCGCGGTCATCGGCGCCGCCTGTGTGCCGCTGAACGCGTGGTGGAAGGCCGAGGAGCTGGAGTTCGCGCTCGCCGACTCGGGCGCGAAGGTGCTGTTCTGCGATCCGAAGCGCTGGGCCGTCGTCCGCGACGTCGTCGCCGCGCTCCCCGACCTCGAGCACATCTTCGTCATGGACCTGGACGCGCCCGACGGGCCCGCGCGACCGGGCGTCGAGCTGCTCGATCCGCTGGATCCGGGGTTGCTGCCCGACGTCCCCGTTCACGAGGACGACCTGCTCGCGATCCTGTACACCTCCGGCACCACGGGCCGCCCGAAGGGCGCGACCATCACCCATCGCCAGGCGCTCGCGAACCTGCAGAACATGGCGTGCATGGGCGCGATCGCCGCCTCGGAGGGCGCCGCGGTCGGCCCGAAGTCCGGCGTGCAGACCGCGTACCTCCTCGTCGTCCCGCTGTTCCACGTGACGGGCGCGCTCGCGACCACGGTGCCCGGCTACGCGTCGGGCGGGAAGCTGGTCCTCATGCCGCCCGGCAAGTTCGACCCGGACGAGGCGATGGCGGTCATCGAGCGCGAGCAGGTCACGAACATCGGTGGTGTCCCGACCGTCATGTGGCGGATCGTCGAAGCCGAGTCGTTCGGGCGCTACGACCTCTCGTCGGTGAGCCGGATCGGCTACGGCGGTGCCCCGGCCGCGCCGGAGCTCGTCGAGCGGATCCGGAGTGCGTTCCCGCAGGTTCGCGACACGCTCTCAACCGCGTACGGCCTGACCGAGACGGCTTCGATCGCGACCTCGAACGCGGGCGAGGGATACCTCGCGCACCCGAGCTCGGTCGGCCGTGCCGCGCCAACCGTCGAGATCCAGATCGTCGACCCCGACGGCAACCCGGTCCCGCTCGGCGAGAACGGGGAGATCGCGTTGCGCGGCCCGACCATCATGAGCCGCGGCTACTGGAACCGCCCGGACGCGACCGCGGCCGCGACGCTGCCCGGAGGATGGTTCCGCAGCGGTGACGTCGGCTACCTCGATCCGGACGGGTACCTGTACCTGGTGGACCGGGCCAAGGACATGATCATCCGCGCCGGTGAGAACGTGTACTGCGTCGAGATCGAGCACGTGCTCGTCGAGCACCCCGACATCCTCGACGCGGCGGTCGTCGGTGTTCCGCACCGACAGCTCGGCGAAGAGGTGAAGGCGGTGGTGCAGCTGCGTCGCGGCTCGACCACCACCGACGAGGACGTCCGCGCGTACTGCTCCGAACGGCTCGCCGGGTTCAAGGTGCCGGAGTACGTGGAGCTGCGCAACGAGCCGCTGCCACGCAATCCCGCGGGCAAGGTGCTGAAGAGCGTGCTGCGCGGCGACGGGGCCGCTTCCGCGTTCACGCCGTCCGTCGCCGACGACTCCGCGTTGTAGCCGTGGAGACCCTGTTCAACATCCATAGGTACTTCGGGTACGTCGGGATCGTGCTCAACGCGCTGGCCGGGCTCTACGCGCTCGCAGCGTGGCGCTGGAAGCAGCTGCGCGGTCGGCCGCTGTGGATCGCGACGATCGTCGCGGAGGTGGCCATCCTCCTCCAGGTGCTGATCGGGACGATCCTGGTCGCGGGCGACGAGGGTTACCGCAAGGCGGTGCCGCGCTTCCACATGTTCTACGGGTTCTTGATCTTCGTGACGATCGGGTTGCTGTACCAGTACCGGGAGCAGATGAAGGGCCGCCAGGAGCTGCTCTACGGGCTTGGAGGGCTGTTCATCATGGGACTCGGGATCCGGGCGGTTCTCCAGGTGCTGTCATGACGAGCGCGCGGAAGCGCCTCCGGGTGATGCTCGTGTTCGGTGGTCGGTCCGCCGAGCACGACGTCTCGCGGGTGACCGCGGTGGCCGTCGCCCGCGCGCTGGACCCGGCGCGCTACGAGGTCGTGCCGGTGGCGATCACCCGGGAAGGGCAGTGGCTGCTCGAACGATGCCGCACGCGAGCTGATCGCCCGTGATCCCGCGGGGCTCCCGGCCGCGCTCGACGTCGAAGGCGCACAGCTCGACACGCTCGGCGGCGCCGTGGCCCATCCCGGGACCGGCGGGTTGGAGGTGGACGTCGTCTTCCCGTTGCTCCACGGTCCCTACGGCGAGGACGGGACGGTCCAGGGGCTGCTCGACCTCGCGGGCCTGCCGTACGTCGGCTCGGGTGTCCTCGGCTCGGCGGTCGGGATGGACAAGGTGATGATGAAGCGCGCGTTCTCGGCGTGCGGGCTCCCGCAGGCCGACTACCTCGCGCTGCGCGACGGAGCCGACCGTTCGGGGTTCGCCGACGCGAGTGATCGCAGAGCTCGGACTGCCGTGCTTCGTGAAGCCGGCGAACATGGGATCGTCGGTCGGCGTCAGCAAGGCGAACGACGCGACCGAGCTCGACGCGGCGATCGAGCTGGCGCTCGCGTTCGACGAGTGGATCATTGCCGAGGAGGCCGTCGAGGGGCGCGAGATCGAGGTCGCGGTGCTCGGCGACGCGCCACCCGAAGCGTCCGTGCCGGGTGAGATCGTTCCCGGCGCCGAGTTCTACACGTACGCCGACAAGTACGAGGACGGAGCCGCGGACCTCCTCGTGCCGGCACCGATCGACGCCGCGAGAGCAGCCGAGGTGCGTGCCCTCGCGGTGCGCGCGTTCGACGCAGTGCGGTGCGAGGCCATGGCGCGGCGTGGACTTCTTCTTCGAGGAGCAGGGTCGCGGGTTCCTCGTGAACGAGGTGAACACGATCCCGGGGTTCACGCCCATCTCGATGTACCCGATGCTCTGGGAGGCGTCAGGCCTGCCGTACCCCGAGCTGCTCGACCGCCTCATCGCGTTGGCGATCGAACGTCACGCCCGCCGCGCCGCGCGGCCGGCCGCCAACGCCCCTGATCCCACCCCGATCCCGTTTCGGCGTCGCTGAGGTGCCGTAGAGGCACCTTCACGACGCCAAAATCAGGGGGAGGGGGGCGAGGCTTAGAGGCGGACGACGGGGCAGGTGAGGGTACGGGTGATGCCGTCGACGGCCTGGATCTTGGAGACGACCTGCTTGCCGAGGTCGTCGATGTTGTCGGCCCGGGTCACGACGATCACGTCGTAGGGCCCGGTGACGTCGTCGGCGGAGACGACCCCGTCGACCTCCCGGATGGCTTCCACAACGTGGGCCGCCTTGCCGACCTCGGTCTGGATGAGCAGGTACGCGGTCACGGCCATGCGGCCTCCCCGACTCGTCTGGGCACTCGGTCCCGCGAGGTTACGGCTTCAGCCGCCGAGCCGGCGCTCGAGCCCGTCGAGCTCCTCCATGAGCGCAGGCGGCAAGTGGCTGCCGAACTCCTCGAAGTAGGACCCGATGCCCTTCGCCTCGGCCTGCCACTGGGCGGGCTTGACGGCGAGCGCGCCGGCAACCTGCTCGGTGGTGGCGTCGAGCCGGTCGAGGTCGAGATCCTCCGGACGCGGGACCACACCGATCGCAGTCTCCTCGCCGTCCGCAGTGCCTTCGAGCCGCCCGATGATCCACGCCAGCACCCGCGAGTTGTCGCCGTAGCCGGGCCAGAGGAACTTGCCGTCCTCGTCCTTGCGGAACCAGTTGACGCCGTAGATGCGGGGGAGCGCGGCCTCGTCGGTGCGTTCCGTCATCGACAGCCAGTGACCGAAGTAGTCGCCCATGTGATAGCCGCAGAACGGCAGCATCGCGAACGGGTCGTGGCGCAGGTCGCCGATGCCACCGAACGCGGCGGCGGTCTTCTCGGATCCCATCGTGGCGCCGACGAAGACGCCGTGGCGCCAGTCCCGGGACTCGTACACGAGCGGGACGGTCGTCGCGCGGCGACCACCGAACAGCACGGCCGAGATCGGGACGCCGTTCGGGTCCTCCCACTCGTCCGCGATGACGGGGCACTGCGATGCGGGCGCGCAGAACCTGGAGTTCGGGTGGGCGGCCGGGGTCTCCGAGGCGGGCGTCCAGTCCTGGTGCCTCCAGTCGGTGGCGTGCGCCGGCGGCTCGCCGTCCATGCCTTCCCACCAGATGTCGCCGTCGTCGGTGAGCGCGACGTTCGTGAAGACCGTGTTGCTCGTCAGGGTGAGCATCGCGTTCGGGTTGGTCTCGAAGTTGGTCCCCGGCGCAACCCCGAAGAACCCGAACTCGGGGTTGATCGCGCGCAGGCGGCCGTCTTCGCCGATCTTCATCCACGCGATGTCGTCACCGACCGTCTCGGCCTTCCAGCCCGGGATCGACGGGATGAGCATCGCGAGGTTGGTCTTGCCGCACGACGAGGGAACGCGGCGGTGATGTAGTGCACCTTGCCCGCGGGCGACGTGAGCTTGAGGATGAGCATGTGCTCGGCGAGCCAGCCCTCGTCGCGCGCGATCACCGACGCGATGCGCAGCGCGAAGCACTTCTTGCCGAGGAGCGCGTTGCCGCCGTAGCCGGAGCCGTAGGACCAGATCTCTCGCGTCTCCGGGAGGTGGACGATCCACTTGTCGTCCGGGTTGCACGGCCACACGGAGTCGGTGTCGCCGGGCGCGAGTGGCGCGCCCAGCGAGTGGACGCACGGAACGAACTCGCCGTCGTCGCCGAGCACGTCGAGCGCAGCCTGACCGGCGCGGGTCATGGTTCGCATGCTCACCGCGACGTACGGCGAATCGGTGATCTCGACGCCGATGTACGAGAGCGGCGAGCCGAGCGGACCCATGCTGAACGGCACCACGTACATCGTCCGGCCGTGCATGCAGCCGCGGAACAGCCCGTCGAGAATCCCGCGCATCTCGGCCGGGTCCTTCCAGTTGTTCGTCGGGCCGGCGTCCTCTTCGCGCTCCGAGCAGATGAAGGTGCGGTCCTCGACCCGGGCCACGTCCGACGGGTCGGTCGCCGCCCAGTACGAATTGGGCCGCTTTGCGTCATTCAGGGAACGAACGTCCCGGCCTCGACGAGGCCCTTGCAGAGGAGGTCGGCCTCCTCCTCGGAACCGTCGAACCAGTGGATCGACTCCGGCTCGCACAGATCGGCGATCTCTCCGACCCACCGGAGGAGACCCTCGTGGCGGGTGGGTGCGTTCACGGTCCTCGACACGTCACGGCTCCTTTGGCGCGGTCGGGAAAGTGTAGTGAGAGCCTTCCCGAAGGCCGAAACCGGGCCGCCCCGGGCCGAAGAGCCAGTCAGGCCGGGGCGAACGCCTAGACCTGGACGTCGGGGGGGAGGCCCATGTCGACCTCGGAGCCCGCGCGCACCCGGATGGCCCGGTTCTCGGGGTCGAGGTCGAACACGACGCGCTGGCCCTGGCGCAGCATCCGGAAGATCGATCCTTCGAGCGCGTCGGAGGCAAGGACGAGCTCGGCGCGGTCGGTGTCGCGCACGACGACGCCCTCACCGCTATCGGGGTCGAAGGAGCGGATCACGCCCTGCATGAAACCCGTGATCCCGTCGTCAGGGCTTCTGCACCTTGCCGGCCTTGAGGCAGGCGGTGCAGACGTGGAGTCGCTTCGGGGTGCCGTTCACGATGGCGCGCACCTTCTGCACGTTGGGATTCCAACGCCGATTGGAGCGGCGGTGCGAGTGGCTCAGGCGCTTACCGAAGACCGGGCTCTTGCCGCAGACTTCGCAGACGGATGCCATGGGGAGAAAACCTCGCTGAGGACCAGGGGCGGAACCGGGAAAGGATAGCAGCGGGCCATCGTTCGCTCCGGCTCGGCCAGTACGATGCGCCCCGATGGTGACACTCGAGCGGCTGGCCGCTCTCGATCTGCGGCTGGCGGTCACCCGGTTCCGCGATGCGCTGCGGGCGCACCAGGACGAGCTCAACCGCCTGAACGTCTATCCGGTGCCCGACGGGGACACCGGGACGAACATGACCCTGACGCTCGAATCGGTGGTCAGCGAGCTCGGGAGCGCCGAGGGCATGGCCGAGGTCTGTCAGGCCGTCGCCCACGGGTCGCTCATGGGGGCCCGGGGCAACTCGGGCGTGATCCTGTCGCAGATCCTGCGCGGGCTGGCCGACACGTTCCGCGGCCTGGAGTTCGCCGCCGGCCCGGACTTCGCAGTCGGGCTGCGCCAGGCGTCGGATGCCGCGTACGAGGCCGTCATGCGCCCCGTCGAAGGGACGATCCTCACCGTCGTGCGCGCCGCGGCCGAAGCGGCCGAGGCCGCGCGGGACGTGGGCGAGCAGGCGCTGGTCGGTGTGCTCGACGCCGCGAACACCGCGGCTCGCGCCGCGGTCCTGCACACCCCCGAGCTGCTGCCCGTCCTGAAGGAGGCCGGCGTCGTCGACGCAGGGGGCCGGGGCTTCACGCTGCTCCTCGACGCTTTGCTCGAGGTCGTCGCCGGCCGAGCGATCCCGGAGCCCGAGGTGGTGAACACGCCGATCTCGGTCGAGGCGCACCTCGCGGGCGACGACATCGCGTCTCTGCGGTACGAAGTGATGTACCTGCTCGAAGCGGACGACTCCACGGTCCCCGCGTTCAAGCAGACCTGGGCGACGCTGGGGGACTCGATCGTCGTCGTCGGCGGTGACGGGCTGTGGAACTGCCACGTCCACACCGACGACATCGGTGGCGCGATCGAAGCCGGGATCGAGGCCGGGCGCCCGCGCCAGCTTCGGGTCACGGATTTGCTCGAACAGGTCGAGGAGGAGCATTGGGTCCGGGAGCAGGTCCCGGCACTCGCAGTGAAGGACCGGGAGAGGGTCGAGACCGCGGTGGTCGCGGTCGGGGTCGGAGAGGGCATCCGACGTCTCCTGCAGAGTGTGGGTGTGCAGGAGATCGTGGCCGGAGGGCAGTCGATGAACCCATCGACCGCGCAGATTCTCGAAGCGGTCGAGCGCTGCCCGTCGGACGCGGTGGTCGTGTTGCCGAACAACAAGAACATCGTGCCGGTCGCCGAGCAGGTGGACGGGTTGACGTCGACGAAGGTCACCGTCGTCCCGACCCATTCGGTGGTCGAGGCGCTCGCCGCGCTGGTGGCGTACGACCCGCACGCCGAGCTCGAGGTGAACACGGCGGCGATGACCGAGGCCGCGTCGCGCGTCGCCGCGGGCGAAGTGACCCAGGCGATCCGGGACAGTGTCGCGGAGTGCGGGCCGATCGGCGCCGGTGACTGGATCGCCATCAACCGATCGGGCATCTACGCGACCGCGTCGAGCCCGGTTGACGCCGCGCTCGCGCTGGTGAGCAGCCTGATCACCGAGGACAGTGAGATCGTCACGGTGCTGGTGGGCGCCGACGCCCGCGGCGCCGACACCGAGCGCGTCCGCCACGAGGTGGCGTTGGCGCACTCGCACGTGGAGGTCGAGGTGCACGAGGGCGGCCAGCCGCTCTACCCGTACCTGATCGGGGTGGAGTAGCCACGGCCTCCCGCACGCTGCGAGAGCTCGATGCGACCCCCCTCGGCGACGTCGGCGGGATCGCCCCGAAGCTCCTCGAGCGGTTCGCACTCATGTCGCCGCCGATCGAGTCGGTGCTGGACCTGCTCCAGCACTATCCACGGCGGTACCACGACCGGACGCGCAAGGCGGAGATCGCAGAGCTCGTCAAGGGTGAGGAGGCGACGATCGTCGCGGAGGTCAAGCGGGTCTCGTCGCGGCCGACGCGCCAACGCAAGAAGATGGTCGAGGCGGTCGTCGAGGACGAGACCGGGCTCCTGAACCTGGTGTTCTTCAACCAGCCGTGGCGTGAACGTCAACTCGCGGTCGGTACGGAGGTCGCGCTCTACGGCAAGCTCGACATCTTCCGCGGCAAGCGCCAGCTCGCGAATCCGATCGTGGACGTGCTGGGACGCGCGGGAGACGTGAAGACCGGCGTCATCATGCCGATCTACCCGCAGTCCGGGAAGGCCGACGTCTCGACGTGGGAGATCCAGAAGGCGATCGCGGCGACGCTCGACTTCGCCGGACCCCTCGCGGACCCGCTGTCCGACGACCTGCGCGACGAGTTGAAGCAGCTGCCCGAGCGGACGTGGTCGTACCGCAACGTGCACCAGCCGGAGGTGGCGAAGGACTGGCGGGAGGCCCAACGCCGGCTGCGATTCGACGAGTTCCTTCGGATCCAGATCCCTCTCGTCCTGCGCAAGCGCACGATCGAGGCCGAGCGTGGCGGCATCGAGCACCAGGTGGACGGCGAGCTGCTCACCCGCTTCCTCGAGTCGTTGCCGTACGAGCTCACCGCCGACCAGTACCACGCGCTCGATGTGATCCGCGGCGACCTCGCCAGCCCGGTCCCCATGCATCGGCTCCTGCAGGGCGAGGTCGGTTCCGGCAAGACGGTCGTCGCAGTGGCGGCGCTGCTCATCGCGGTGCAGGGCGGCTACCAGGGCGCGCTGATGGCCCCGACGGAGGTGCTCGCCGAGCAGCTCGCGGTCGTGGCGCGCGACCTGCTCGCCGGGCTCACCGTGCCGAGCCCGGCCACGCTGCTCGAAGAACGCCCGGTCGGCGTCTCGCTCCTGACCAACCGCACGAGTGCGGCCGAGCGCCGCCGCATCGCGGCCGGTCTCGAGACGGGCGAGGTCGACATCGTGGTCGGCACCCACGCGCTGCTCTACGGCGACGCACCGTTCACCCGGCTGGGGCTCGTCGTGATCGACGAACAGCACCGGTTCGGCGTCGAGCAGCGCGCGGTGCTCAAGGGGTTGGGGAACGAGCCGGACGTCCTGGTCATGACGGCCACTCCCATCCCACGCACCGCGGCGATGCTCGTCTACGGCGACCTGGACCAGTCGGAGCTGCGCGAGATGCCGAAGGGGCGCAACCCGGTTTCGACCTTGGTGATCGGGCCGAACCCGGACGAGCGCGCCGCGGCGTACGAGCGGCTGCGCGGCGAAGTGGTGGCCGGCCACCAGGCGTACGTCGTGTGCCCGCTGGTCGAAGGATCGCCCAAGGTCGAGGCGAAGGCCGCGACGGAGGAGGCCGAGCGCCTGGCGGTGGAGGAGCTGGCCGGCCTGCGGGTCGGGCTGTTGCACGGTCAGATGCCGGCCGCGGAAAAGGAAGCCGCGATGGCATCGTTCCGCGCGGGTGAGATCGACGCACTCGTCGCGACGACGGTGATCGAGGTCGGGGTCGACGTGCCGAACGCGACGGTGATGATCGTGGAGGACGCGGATCGGTTCGGCCTGTCCCAGCTCCATCAGCTCCGGGGCCGGGTCGGCCGCGGGGGAGGCGAGTCGTGGTGCTTCCTGTTCGCGGATCCATCGACTCCGGACGGCGAAGCGCGGATGGTCGCGATGGCGGAGTCCACCGACGGCTTCCTCCTCGCCGAGCGGGACCTCGAGATCCGGGGGTCGGGGCAGGTCCTGGGTGAGCGCCAGGCCGGCATCGGCGACCTGAAGCTCGGGCGGTTGCCGCGCGACATCCCGTACGTGCTCAAGGCGCGCGAGGTCGCCGAGCGGATCCTCGACGAGGATCCGGGTCTCAAGGCGTACCGCGAGCTGGCCGAAGAGGTCGAGGACCTCCTCGGGGACAGCGTCGAGTTCTTGTTCAAGAGCTGACCGGGCCCGGGTAATCTCGATCCAAGGGTCACAGGGCGGGGGACCGTGCCGGCAATGGAACACCCACCAGGTTGGTACCCGGATCCGGTGCCCGGCGCGGCCGGAGGGCAGTACCGGTACTGGGACGGGGCGACCTGGACCGAGCACGTGGCGACGCCCGGGATCGCCCCGGCCCCGACCGCGCCGAATCGCAGATCTCGGACGCGGGGGCGGTGGCTGGCCGCGGGTCTGGCGCTCGTGCTCGTGATCGGGGCCGCGTTCGCAGTGGCCAATCGGTCCGATGACGGCTATCCCGCTGACTGGGACCCGCAAGTAGCGCCGATCGCGACACGCGTGGCGGCCCTTCGGGGCCTGGGATTCGAGCATCCCGTCCGGGTCCGCTACCTCGCGGACGCGGAGTTCCGAGACCGGATCGGGGTTGACTCGGCCGGTCTGAGCGCGAGCGCGCGACGAGACGTCCGTCGACTCGCCGCGACGTTGCGGGCACTCGGACTCATCAGTCCGACGACCGACCTCGTGAAGTCGTTCGACACGGCGAACCGGTCGAGCGTGGTGGCTTTCTACGACCCGAATCAGGAAGAGATCGTGGTTCGAGGGACGGGACCGTTCGACGTCGAACGCAAGGCGACACTCGCGCACGAGCTCACCCACGTGCTCCAGGATCAGCACTTCGGGTTGAACAAGATGCGCGCCGACGCCGCGATGTCGAAGACCGCGTCGAGCGGCGCGCTGACCGCACTGATCGAGGGCGATGCGGAGCGGATCAAGCACGAGTACCTCCGCGGCCTGCCGCGGTTGCAGCAGAACGAGTACAACGCGGCGGAAGCCAAGACCGGCACCGCGATCGACGAAGAGACGGCGAACGTCGAGCAGATCGTCAAGATCGAGCTCGGCGCGCCGTACGCGTTCGGGCCGGACGTCCTCGCGGCGCTGACCGCCAAGGGTGGGAATGCCGCGGTCGACGACGCGCTGCGCCGACCCGCGCCCACCGACGCGATCTACCTCGACCCGACCGCGGCAATCGACGCTGCCCATGTCATCACGGTCCCGGCGCCGGTCCTGCCCCGGGGGGCAAAGCGCATTGGCGACCCGGACGACCTCGGGCCGTTCGATCTCTACACGCTGCTGGCGGGCCGCATCGACCGGCAGGTCGCGCTCGACGCCGCGGACGCGTGGGCCGGGGACCGCATGGTCACGTACCGGTCGGCCGGACGGGTGTGCGTCCGGGCGGCGATCGCGAGCGAGACGCGCAACGGTGCGGAACGGCTGGGTCGGGCGCTGGATGGCTGGGCCGCGCAGATGCCCGCGGCGACCATCACGACGAACCTCGATCGGCGCCGGTCCACGCTGACGTCGTGCGACACGGGCGCGAACCCGTCGCCGGAGTCGTCGAAGCTCGCGGGCGCCTTGGCGTTGCTCGGCAGCCGGAACGGGCTGCTCGCGTCGCTGCTCAAGGAGGACATCCCGCCGCGCGTCGGCGCGTGCATCAGCCACGGTCTCGCGAAGTCGCAGCTGTTCGCCGACGCGCTGGAGCGCGGCGACGAGCTCACCCCGAGCGAGCAGCAGGAGGCGCGGCGCCTGACCGAGGCGCTCCTCACGCAGTGCGACGGGCGCTCGGCCAGCTGAGTCAGCCCGCCGGCCGGCGGACGAGCGCGAAGAGGTGGCCCCGATGGCCCATGGGGTCCGGGATCTCCCGTTCGTCGATCACGACGAGTCCGGCTTCCCGGAGGAGCCCCAGGTTGGTGGTCACGTCGAAGTGGCTCCAGTACATCGGCGTGCCGAGCCAGCTGTTCGGATCGTGGTCCTCGGGCAGGTCGGCTGCGCCCAGGCACAGCAGTGACCATCCGCCGGGCCGCAACACCCGGTGCACCTCGGCGAAGATCGCGGCGTGGTCAGCGCGCGGGACGTGGATGATCGCGTAGAACGAGACGACCGCATCGAAGCTCTCCGGCGGGAACGGCAGGGCGGCGAGGTCGCCCTGGACCCACTTCGGGGTGCCGAGGAGCTGCCGCCCGATCTCGAGCTGGGTTGTCGAGATGTCGAGCCCGACGGCGCGCATTCCGGCGTCGAGGAGTGCGCGGGTGACCGGGTCGCCCGCGCCGCAGCCGGCGTCCAGGACGCGCGCTCCGGGCGATAGCTGCGCGGTCAGATCCGCGAGTGCGGCAACGTCGGCGCCGTCCCTGGTCCGGTCGGCGAGGTAGCGCTCCGCCACTTCGTCGTACCCGTCGCGCACCACACGCCGCCATCGGTCGGGCATGGGAAGAGTCTTGTCGGTGCTGCCGAGGGACGGCTCGAAGGATGACGGGTCAGTCGCGTTCGAGCATCCGTTCCAGCTCCAGGAGCCGGGTCGGGACCCGGTCACGCTCGCGGCCGGCGAGCCAGGCGAGCAGGTCCATGACGATGTCCGCGGTCATGCCGTAGATGTCGAACGCGTCGGCATCAGATGACATCGTTCTCGTAGCGGCGACCTTCGATCTCCGCGACGTGGACGGAATGCGCGTCGGGTCGGGCAATGCGCGCGAGGGGAGTGACGAACACGTCCGCGACCTCCGGGCTCGACGGTCGGAGGTCACCGAGCGCGCCGCCGTACCACCCGACGACCGGGACGACATGGTTCCGACCCTTGCTCCAGGCTTCGTCGAGCCGACCGAACAGCTCGACGAAGCCAGGTTCGATGCCGACCTCCTCGGTGCCTTCGCGCACCGTGGCCTGCTCGGCGGTCTCGCCCGGTTCGATGCGGCCACCCGGGAGTGAGATCTCGGACGCGTGCGATCGCATGTTCGCGGCCCGTTCGGTGAGGACGATGCAAGGCTGATCGCCGACGCAGCCCACGAGCAGGAGGACTGCGGCGCGGCGGAAGTGATCGGGGATCGACGCGGGTGGGAGCGGGGTCGAGGTCCGGCGCCCGAGCTCGCCGAGGCGGGCACGCGCCGTGGCGCACGAGTCGAGCACCGCGGGAGCGGGTCCGGCCATGGCTGCACCCTGCCAGATCGGCGGCGACGATTTCTTCGTGCCGACCTGTCGATCGTCGGGTCCCCGTTCGTCGTCTGGGTACGCGGCGCCGACCCGGGCGCCGGTGCCAGCAAGGGAGATTCGACATGGGGAAGTACGTGCTCGCCTACACGGGCGGTTCGATGGCGGAGACCACCGAGGCGCAGGAAGCGGTGATGCAGGCGTGGATGGGTTGGTTCGGTGAGCTCGGATCCGGCCGTGATCGACGGGGGGAACCCGTTCGGTCCTTCGACCGCCGTGCGGCCCGACGGGTCCGCGGCCGCGACCACCGCGGGTCTCACCGGCTACTCGGTGCTCGAAGCCGACAGCCTCGAGATCGCGGCCAAGCTGGCCGGCGGTTGCCCGGTGCTGGCGGCCGGTGGCTCGGTGGAGGTCTACGAGACCATCGCCATGTGACGAGGCCGGACGGGAGCCCCTCTGGCCATCACGGCGCGATCGTGTGACGATGTGGCCATGGCGGAGGAGGGGCTCCTCTACGGCGATCGCGTGTGGTTCTGCGACGCGCGTGGAGCCGGAGCCGGCGCATGGGCGTGTCGAGCCACGCGGACGAAGGTGTCGTCGTCCTGAGCCTCTGGACCGGTGACACCTGCACCGCGACGTTCCGGGTGCCCATCGCCGACAGCGCGCGCCTGATCTCCGCGCTCGCCGACGGTCTCGCGAGCAGCCTCCCTCCGCACCCCGTCGCGGTTCCCCCCGGACGAGAGGTTCGCGGGTGGCGCGTGGTCGTCGACCGGTTCCGGATGCGGCGCATTCGGAGCGAGAACGGGCCGACCCTCAGGCGCGTGAAGTAGCTCCGAGCGGTGCCCGGACCGATTCGAGCGGATGCCAGACCACTGGGACGTCTCGCATCACCAGTGCGCTGTCCAGCTCGACGGAGCCGCGCGGGAACACCGACGCGTCCTCGAAGAACGACGAACGAATGTGCTCGACGATGGCAGGTTCGACCTTCCACGCTCGAGTCTCGAGCCGCAGCCCGTCGTACCAGCCCGGGTCGCGAGTCGCGGAATACCCGTCCGAGCCACGTTCGAAGAATTTGGGACGCTTGGTCGAGGTCGGCGAACAACTCGCTCCCCGCGAGCTTCTCGGCGATTCGCACCTCGACGTCGACGGAAGCTGAGCCGTCGAGGCTGGCGAAGGTGACGCGCAGATTCGCGCCAGACTCGTCCGTCGCGAACCGTGCTCGCTCGTGCTCGCCTGGATAGACCCGTCCGCCGATCAGGACGTTGGTGAGGGACGCGGAGTCGCGCCGGGGTATGTAGACGCCGGTTCGCGGCCCATCGGGCGTGTCCCACTCGACCGCGACGCGATGCGCGGCGTTCTCGCTTCGCAGTCCGAGCCAACGTGGGAGGCGGTACGGCCGCATGGCGCCGAGCCGAAGCAGGCAGACGCCGACGACCGAGGCGCCGCCAACAAGCTGGGGTCGGAACGGAGCGGGGAGATACCTCGCAACGACGTCGGGATCGGCGCGGTAGTTGATGAGGAGCCGGCGTTCGATCACACCTTGCAGCTTCGGGAGGTTCATCGTTTTCCCTTCGTGCTGCGACCGCGTTTGTGGCGCAGCACCATCTGCTCGGGGCAGACGGTCGAGAGGAAATTGCCAACACACTGGGCCAAGCGTTCCTCGACGAGCGAGTAGAGGATTCGGTTGGCGTCACGCCGCTCGCGGACGAGCCCTGCACTCTTCAAGACACCCAGGTGACGGGAGATCGATGGACCGCTGATCGTGAATTGTGCGGCGATGTCGCCGGCGCTGCGCTCACCCGACTTCAGATCCTGGAGGATCTGGCGCCGGGTCGGGTCCGCCAGTGCCTTGAAGACCCCTGCTTCCTCGCTCGCAGTCAGCTCGCTCATCTGTTGTATTTAACACTAAAGCTAATAACAAAAACAACTGGTCGGAAAGGGCTTGCGGCGCGGGAAGGT
Organism: uncultured Acidimicrobiia bacterium; assembly: GCA_963770095.1. Taxonomy (GTDB): domain Bacteria; phylum Actinomycetota; class Acidimicrobiia; order IMCC26256; family JAENVU01; genus Chersky-806. Next base: position 615,037 of record CAVYOO010000001.1, on the reverse strand, counting down.
TCCGGCTACGATACGAACATATGTTCGATCAGGAAGATCACTCGAACTCGGATGGATCCGATGGCCTCGGTTCCGAGGCGTTGCTGAACCGGTTGCGCGAGACCCCGACGTCCGAGCTCGAGGCGACGTTCCGCGAGCTGGACACGTTGCACAACGCGACGGGCGCGCATCGCTTGATGGTGCTGGCCGTCCTCGATGAACGCGAGGTCGGGCGGGACGACGGTGCGCTCGACACGGTCGGTTGGGTGAGCTGGACCGCGTGGGTCACGCGCGCTCGCGCCCGGGCGTTGGTGGAGACGGCCCGGGCGCTGCCCGACCGACCCGAGATCGGCACGGTCGCGCTCGAGGGCCGACTCTCCGGTGAGCAGCTCGAAGCGGTGGTGCAGGTCGCGACCCCGGAGACCGACGCCGCGTGGGCGCACGAGTCACCCGGATGGACGGCCACGTCGCTTCGCGCCGCGGCGAAGAATCGGAAGACGGTGACCGCCGACGAAGCCGTCGAGCGTGATCGGCGCCGTGAGGTCTCGTACCGGTGGGACGAGAAGCGCGGTGAGCTGCGCGTCTGGGGTCGGATTCCCGACGCGGACGGTGCGAACGTCGCGATGGCGCTGGCCCGCGGCGCGGATGCGGTCGGGCCCGACGAACACGGGCAATGGGACCCGTTCCCGGTTCGATGCGCGGATGTTCTCGTCGGGTCGCTCACCCGGGACCTGGCCGAATCCACCGAGCCGCACCGCGCGAACGGTGATCGTCCACACACCCGAGGCGGCGTTGCACGACGCGTCCGATGAGCCCGGCGCCTACGTCGATGCCGGCGACTCGGGCATTCCGATCGCGAACGAGACAGTCCAACGGCTGGCCTGTGATGCGGTCCGTCAGACCGTCGTTGAGGACTCCAAGGGCGTACCGCTCCGGCTCGGCCGGCGCACCCGGACCGTCCCGGCGTACCTGTTCCGGCTGCTCAAGCACCGTGACAAGCACTGCCGGGCCCCCGGATGCAACCGCACCCGCGGGCTGCATGCCCACCACCTCGTGCATTGGGCCGACGGCGGCGAGACCGATCTCGACAACCTCATCCTCGTGTGCGGTCGGCACCATCGACTGCTGCACGAACATCGATGGCGCATCCGCGGCCATCCCGGGCAACCCGAGTCCATCGAGTTCCAACAACCGGACGGTCGCGTCATCACGCCCTACCGACCACCACCGCTCGACGCCCGCGTCCGCGAACGACTTCTTGTTTCCACGAGCTGACTCGCTCGGATCGCGCGCGGTCGACGGCAGCCGTGACAGGTGCGCGCTGCCGGGCGTACCCTGCTGCCATGCACCGGAAGGTGCTGGTGCTGATCGCAGGGGTCGCGACCGCGCTGGCAGGGTTGGCAGGGATCCCACCGCTCGAGGGCGCATCCGCCGCGACGCTCCAGCCGGGCGTCCACGCATCCTCGGTAGCTCCGGCGCGACCGTCGGTGGCTGCGGCGCCGGCCGTGACGGCTTCGGCGGTGCCGGGGATGGCCATCGGCGCGTTCGACCGGGTGACGGCCCGATTTGGCAACCCCGAAGGGGCGACACCGGCCTACGCCCAGCACACCTTGTACGGATGGGCCGCGGACCCGGATGCGCCGGGCCAGAAGATCGGCGTCGACATCTATCTCAACGGCGTGTCGTTCTTCCCGGCCGCCACCGGGTACGCGTGCCCGACGTTCAGCGCGCGTTCCCGTGGGCGGGACCGAACGCCGGATGGGAGGCCACGTTTCCGAGCTTCCGCTTCGACGAGACGGCGATCGTCTGTGCCTACGCGATCAACCGTCCGATCGGTGGGCCGAACACACCCATCGGTTGCATCGACCTGCTGAACCCGAATCCCAACGACCCGATCGGCACGTTCGAGCACGCGTCGGCCGCGCCCGGTCAGCTCCGGGTCTCCGGTTGGGCCGGAGACCCCGACGGTTACAGGACGACGGCACTGCGCGTCTATTACGACGATGTGCTGGTGCCGGTCGCGGACGTGGTCGCCGACCCGACCGCGCCCCGACGTCAAGGCCGCGTTCCCGCGGCTGAGTGCCACGACCGGCTTCGACGTCACGCTGCCGATCACGCCGGGGAGGCACACCATCTGTCTCTACGGGCAGAACACCGGGCCGGGCGGCTATCACAACCTCGACCTCGGGTGTGTGTCCGGGATCCTGCCGGATGCCCGGCCGCCGGGACCACACGATCCGCGCGGCCACATCGACTCGGTGGCGAAGCCGGCCCCGGGGAAGCGCTGGAACGCACGGGGCTGGGCCTACGACCCCGACACCGGCGGTCCGGTGAAGGTCCGCGTGCGGGTGCTCGGGGCGAGAATCTATTTCTACAACGGCTCTCCGTATCCGTTCGAGGCGACCTATCAGCGGAGTCTGGTCACGCTCACGACGGGCGTCGCGCGCCCCGACGTCGATGCCCTCTTCCCGGCTGCGGGGCCTGATGCCGGATTTGACGGCTTCGCCTTCAAGGCGCGCCACGGCCGGATCCGCCTCGCGTGCGCCTACGCAGTCAACGTCGGTCCAGGATCCAGCCGGTTCATCGGCTGCTACGAGCGTTAGCCGGCGAAGCCCTCAGGTCGACCTGAAGGCGAGCGCGGCGCGGGCCAGGGCCTCGTGGTTCTTGTGCCACGGCTCGACGTCGTCGATGTTCCAGTAGCGGGCGTCGAGGGTCTCGTGGGAGAGCGTGATCTCGCCCGGGGCGACGGTGCAGAGGTACAGGACGGCGACGACCCCGTGGGGGCCGTTCACGGCGGAGGCGGGGCGGCCGAAGACGTCGATGAGCGCAACGATGGTGGCGTCGAGCCCGACTTCCTCCTGCACCTCGCGCACGATGGTCTCGGCGGGCGCCTCGCCCATGTCGACCCAGCCGCTGACGAGACCCCAGCAGTGGTCGTCGGAGCGCCGGATCAGCAGGATCCGATCCTGGTCGTCGAAGATCGCGGCGTCCGCGCCGACCTTGGCCGTCACGTAGCCGAGGTCTTCGGCCAGGCGGGCCCGGATCTCGGCGGGCGGCAGCTCGAGGGCCGACTCGTAGCCCTCGACGGCGATCGCGAGCAGCCGCTCGTAGCGCTCTCGGTCGTAGGGATCCTCGGCGTAGACCAGCCCGGTGCGGGCGATGGCCTGGAGCTCGTCGAGGAGGTGGAGGAGTTCGATCCGAGAGACCGTAGCCACGTGCAACCATCGCGGCGTGAGCAGATCGCCGGGCGGTACGAGCGGACGCGGACCCCGGGTGATCGCCGGCGAGGCCGGAGGCCTCCGCCTGACCGCGCCGAAGGGCACCCGCACCCGGCCCACGGCGGACCGGGTGAAGGAGGCCCTGTTCGCGGCCCTCGGCCCGGGCCGGCTGCTCGGCGCGGTGGTGCTCGACTGCTACGCGGGGTCCGGCGCGCTGGCGATCGAGGCGCTGTCCCGGGGCGCGGCAACGGCCCTCCTGGTCGACCGCGACCCCCTGGCCGTCGACGCGATCCGGCGCAACCTGCGCTCGACCGGGTTGATGGAGCGGGCCCGGGTGCAGCGGCGGGGGGTGGGCTCGGTCGTAGCGGGGAAGCCGCCACCCGACGCCCCGTTCGACCTGGTCTTCTGTGACCCGCCCTACGACCAGCCCGCGGGCGAGCTCGCCGGGGTCCTCGAGGGGCTCTCGGCGCCCGGATGGGTCGCGCCCGACGGGACCGTCGTGGTCGAGCGAGCGGAGTCGGCCGGGCCCCCGATGCTGCCGCCCGGGTGGGAAGTCACCTGGTCGAGGGTCTACGGCGATACGCTCGTCGTGCTCGTCGCCCCCGCGACGGAGCACTGATTGCAGCCAGGAGCACCCGCGTGGCCACCGCACTCTGCCCGGGCTCGTTCGACCCGGTGACCCTCGGTCACCTCGACATCATCGAACGGACCGCACGGCACTTCGACGACGTGATCGTCGCGGTGATCCGGAATCCGCAGAAATCCGAGTCGCTGTTCACCCTGGAGGAGCGCCAGGAGATGCTCGGCGAGGTCACGGCCCACCTCACGAACATCCGCATCGAGTTCTTCAAGGGCCTGCTCGTCGACTTCGCCCGTGACCACGGGGCCGCCGCCATCGTCAAGGGCCTGCGGGCGATCTCGGACTTCGACTACGAGCTGCAGATGGCGCAGATGAACCAGCGCCTCTCCGGCATCGACACCTTCTTCATCTCCACGAGCCCCCAGCACTCGTTCCTGTCGTCGAGCCTCGTGCGCGAGGTCGCCAAGTACGGCGGTGACGTCTCGAGCATGGTGCCGCCCCTCGTGGCGAAGCGCCTGACCGAGCGCTTCGGCGAACGCAAGGAACCGTTGTGACCGACGTCCAGGAGCCGTACCAGCCGCCGGACACCGAGGAGCTGCTGCTCCAGGTCCGGGACCAGCTCGAGACCGCCCGCTCGGTGCCCATGTCGGCATCGGTCATGGTCAACCGCGACGACCTGCTCGTCCTGGTCGACGACGCCATCGCGGGTCTCCCCGAGGAGCTCCGCCAGGCGCGATGGCTCCTCAAGGAGCGCGAGGAGTTCCTCGCCAAGGCCCGCCGGGAGGCCGAGGACATCATCGACGCGGGCCGCGCCCAGGCCGAGCGGATGGTCGAACGGACCGAGGTCGTGCGGGAGGCCAGGCGCCGGGCCCAGCAGGTCGTCGACGACGCCGAGGCGCAGGCCCGCAACATCAAGCACGAGGCCGAGGACTACATCGACCAGAAGCTCGCATCCTTCGAGGTCGTGCTCGATCGGACGATGCAGGCGGTGCAGAAGGGGCGGGAGCGGCTGCAGGTGGTCGTTGATCTTCCGGAGGCGGAAGTGGTCCAGGAGATCGACGAGGGCGGGTTCTTCGACCAGGACGACGGCTGAGCGCGCTCCTGGAAAGACCTGGAAAATCGCCGGGCTGCTATTATCGCTGGTCACGGCCTTCGCGGGCCGATTCCATTGTCTCGACCGGGTTGAAACAACATGAGCGCCCTCCGCTGCAACGTCGCGGATCTGCTGCACCACCCGGCCGCCCGTCGTCCAGTGCACTTCGAGACCGACGCCACCAAGCTCGGCGGCGTCGGCGGTTCACGCCTCGACGACCAGCCCCTGTTCATCGAAGCAGTGCTGGAGCGCGTGCCCGACGGTGTGGTGGTCCAAGGAACCGTGCGGGGCTTCTACGCGGCGCAATGCAGCCGCTGCCTGCGCCCGGTGCACCGGGAGGTCGTCACCGCGGTCCGGGAGCTGTTCGAGGTCGAGCCGATCGAGGGCCAGACCTACCCACTCGTCGGTGACGAGATCGATCTCGAGCTGCCGGTGCGCGACGCGCTGCTGCTCGACCTTCCCGTCGCCCCCGTGTGTCGCGACGACTGTGCCGGCCTGTGCCCGGTGTGTGGCAACGACCTGAACCAATCTTCGTGTGACTGTGACATGACCATCCCCGATCCGCGGTGGGACGCTCTGCGCGAGCTCACCTTCGACAACTGACCAGGAGCTCCGATGGCCGTCCCCAAGCGCAAGACCCCGCGGTCCAAGACCCGAATGCGGCGAGCATCGAGCTGGACGCTCGACGCGCCCGCGCGTTCGCTGTGCCCCAACTGCGCGGCGGTGAAGCTGCCGCACACGGTCTGTGGGAACTGCGGCTGGTACCGGGGCCGCCAGATGCTGGACGTCGACTGAGCTCCGGGCGGCGCGGAGCCTCACGATGAGGATCGCGGTCGACGCAATGGGGGGAGACCGGGCACCGGGCGAGATCGTGGCCGGTGCACTGGCCGCGGTCGATCAGCTCGGGGTCGAGGTGCTGCTCGTCGGCATCGAGGACGCCGTGCGCGCCGAGCTCCCCGAGGGCAAGCCCCCGGCCGGGGTCGAGATCCTGGCCTGTTCGCAGGTCATCGAGATGAAGGACGAGCCGGGCGCGTCCGTTCGCACCAAGAAGGACGCGTCGGTCGTGCGCAGCGCGGAGGCGGTGCGCGACGGGCGCGCCGACGCGATGGTCGGTGCCGGTAACACGGGCGCGACCATGGCCAGCGCGCTGCTGCGCTTCGGCCGGATCCGGGGCGCCACCCGGCCCGCGGTCGGGGTGCCGATCCCGGTGCCGTTCGGGCGTCCGCACCTGCTGGTCGACGGGGGTGCGACAGTCGACTGCACGCCCGAGTGGCTGACCCAGTTCGCCTACATGGGCCGCACCTACGCCGAGATGCGGGGAGTGGTCGATCCGACGGTCGGGCTGCTTTCGAACGGCGAGGAGGCGGGCAAGGGCGACGAGCTCCGCAAGCAGACCTTCGCCGCCCTCAAGGGCAACCCGTGGTTCGTCGGCAACGTCGAGGGCCGCGACCTCATGACCGGCCAGCCCGACGTGATCGTGACCGACGGGTTCACCGGCAACGTCGCGCTCAAGACCATCGAAGGCGCCCTGAAGGCCGCCGCGGGACTCGTGTTCACCGTGCTCGACTCCACGCCCGAGGCGAAGGAGGCCTCGCGGTGTCGTGGCACCGATGCTGCTGCAAGGAGTGACCGACTACCTCGATCCGGACACGGTCGGTGGCGCTGCGCTCCTCGGAGTCGACGGCGTCTGCGTGATCTCCCACGGTTCGTCGTCCGCGCGTGCGATGGTGAACGCGATCGCACTCGCGGTCGAGTGCGTCCAGGGCGGGGTCGTGGATCGATTGAAGCAGGCCGTCGCGAAGAGAGGCCACCCATGCCGGCTGAGACCCACTCGACCCATGATCCGATCAGCGCCGACGACGTCTTCGGCATGGTCCGGTCCAACCTCGCGGAGATCCTCGAGATCGACGACGAGAAGATCACCCTCGACTCGAAGTTCGCGGACGACCTCGATGCCGACTCGCTCGCCCTGATCGAGCTGGTCGAGGCGCTCGAGGCGGAGCTCGGCGAGCGCACGGTCGGGTTCTCCGTCGACGACGAGGACCTGGGTGACCTTGCGACCGTCCGCGACGCGGTCGACTACGTCGTGCTGAGGCTGGGAGGGGCTGCGGCCTGAGGGCCGCGCCGATGATGCAGGCCGAGGCGCGAGCCCGATTCGAGGAGCGGCTGGGCTGGACCTTTCGGGACGAGGTCGGGCTCGCCCAGGCGCTGGCGCACCGGTCCTGGTGCGCGGAGCACCCGGCCGAGCCGTCCAACGAGCGCCTCGAGTTCCTCGGCGATGCGGTGCTCGGCATCGTCGTCACCGACTACGTGTTCCGCACCTACCCGCTGCTCCAGGAAGGGCAGCTCGCGAAGGTGCGCGCGTCGGTGGTCAACGCCGAGGTGCTCGCCGAGGTGGCTGCGGGCGTCGAGCTCGGACCGTGCCTCCGCCTCGGCAAGGGCGAAGACGCTGTCCGGCGGCCGGGCCAAGACCTCGATCCTCGCCGACGCCATGGAGGCGATCATCGCCGCGGTCTACCTCGACGGCGGGATGGATGCCGCCCGTGACGTCGTGATGGGCCTGCTCGGCGACCGGATCGCCGACGCCGCGAGTGGGCCCGGCGGCGACGACTACAAGACGCGGCTCCAGGAGCTCGCGGCGCAGCGGTTCGACAAGCTGCCGCGCTACCAGGTCTACCACGAAGGACCGGATCACGCGAAGCGGTTCTTCGCGACCGTGCTGCTCGGGGGCGAGCCGCACGGGTCCGGTGAGGGCGGGTCGAAGAAGCAGGCTGAGCAGGCCGCAGCACGCGCCGCATGGCGCGGGCTGAGCAGGCCGGGCGAAGGGGAAGCCGGGGGGGAGCCAGGCGAGGGAACGCCGGACGACGGCACCGCGGCTGGATCGGCGATGGGGGGCAGCAATGCCGGAGCTACCTGAGGTCGAGGTCCTGCGCCGCGACCTCGAACGAGAGATCATCGGCAAGAAGGTCAAGTCGGTGGATGTCGACGGCATGCGGAGCATCCGCCGCTACCGGCAGCGGAAGCTGTTCACGAGCGAGGTCGAGGGACGCAAGATCACGGCCGTCACCCGGCGGGGGAAGTACCTGGTCCTGAAGCTCGACGACGGCAACGCGCTCGATCATCCACCTGGGGATGTCGGGGCAGCTGCTGCGGGCCAAGAGCGCACGGGAAGCGGTGCCCAAGCACACTCACGTGACGTTCACGTTCACCCAGGGTGGCCAGCTGCGGTTCGTCGATCCCCGGACCTTCGGCGAGATGTTCGTCAGCCCGTTCGAGGGCCTGGACCAGGACGTCGACGAGCTGTCGCACCTCGGGATCGACCCGCTCGAGTCGGCGATGAGCTGGGACTACTTCGGCGAGCTCGTGGCGCAACGCCACGTCAAGCTGAAGGCCGCCCTGATGGACCAGAAGTTCCTGGCCGGGATCGGCAACATCTACTCCGACGAGATCCTCTTCAATGCCGGCCTGCGCTGGGACCGGATGAGTGACTCGCTCTCACCCGAAGAGGTGCGGCGGCTGTACCGCGCCCTGGTCGAGACGCTTCAGGACGCGGTGAAGTACCGGGGATCGTCGCTGGCCGACGAGCAGTACGTGGACCTGTTCGGGAAGAAGGGCGAGTACCAGCTCCACCACAAGGTCTACGCCCGCGAGGGTGAGGCGTGTAAGCGCTGCCGCCACGTCATCGTGCGCCAGAAGGCCGGCGGCCGGAGCACCTTCTTCTGCGCGGCGTGCCAAGTCTGAGATCCACAGCACGATGGTTCACCGTCGCTAACCTCGACGGGTCTGACCAAGGAGGGTGCACCGCGTGTTCCTGAAGGCCCTGACCCTGCGGGGTTTCAAGTCGTTCGCCGACAAGACCGTGCTCGAGTTCGAGCCCGGGGTCATGGTCGTCGTCGGCCCCAACGGCTCCGGCAAGTCCAACCTGGTCGATGCCGTCGCGTGGGTGCTCGGCGCGCAGGGACCCCGCACGTTGCGGGGCGGGAAGATGGACGACGTCATCTTCGCGGGGACCCCTGACCGGCCTGCGCTCGGGCGCGCCGAGGTGTCCCTGACGATCGACAACTCCGCGAACCTGCTGCCGATCGAGTTCTCGGAAGTCACGATCACCCGCACCCTGTTCCGCAACGGGGACTCCGAGTACGCGATCAATGGCGCGCCGTGCCGACTCCTCGACATCCAAGATCTCCTGTCGGACACCGGCATCGGGCGCCAGCAGCACGTCATCGTCGGTCAGGGCCAGCTCGACGCGGTGCTGAACTCCCGCCCGGAGGACCGGCGCGCGGTGATCGAAGAAGCAGCCGGAGTCTTGAAGTACCGGAAGCGCCGTGAGCGCGCCGAGCGGCGGCTCGAATCGACCGAAGGCAACCTGCTCCGGCTCAACGACCTCCTCCGTGAGGTTCGTCGCGGGCTGGCTCCGCTCCAGAAGCAGGCCGACGCGGCCCGCCGCCACGACGGTCTCGTCGCGGAGCTGCGCGCGATTCGCCTGCACCTCGCCGGCCACGAGCTGGCCGGCCTCCAGGCCAAGACCGAACGACTGCGCGACCAGGCCACCGAGCTCGCCCGCAACGAGGCGGTCGTCCAGGCGCGGCTGCGCGAGCTGGACATCGCGGTGCTCGACGTGGAGCGTGCGTTGACGGACGCGGGGCACGGCGATGTCGCCGACGCGCTGGTGCGCGTCGAGTCGATGCGGGAGCGGGCCCGCGGGCTGCAGGCACTGATGGCCGAGAAGCGACGCGGGCTCGAGCGCGAGCTCGCGGCGGCGGCCGACGAAGGTGTCGTGGAGACGCTCGTTGCCGACGCGGGTGCGTTGCGCGCCGAGCTCACGGCGGTCGAGCAGGACGCTGCACTGCTCGAAGCGCGCAAGCACGAAGTGGAAGGCCTCGACGCGTGGGACAAGCCGGTCGGTGCCTTGGATGCCGAGGCCGCGCTCGCCGCAGCCGAGCGTCAGTGGCGCGAGTGCGAGAACGAAGCCGGGCGCTGGCAGGCCCGCGCCGAGGCGCTCGCGCAGGCGCTTGACTCCGCGCGAGCCGCAGTGGACATCGCGGTGCTCGATGGCATCGACGGCATCGCCGGCAGCCTGGTCGACCACCTGGAGATCGAAGCCGGTGCGGAAGCAGCCGTGGCCGCCGCGCTCGGTGACGCGATGCACGCGATCGTGGTCGACGGAGACCACGCGGCTCGCGACGCGGTCGCTCGCCTCGCTGCGGGCGATGCGCAGGCGTTGCTGCTCGTCCTCAACGCGCGCGACACCGCGGTCACGTCGGGCGCGACCATCGCTCCCGACGGCTCGAGGGCGCTGGCGTCGTGCGTCAACTCGCGGCTGCCGGGGCTGTCGGCCACGCTCGCCCGCCTTCTGGCCGGTGTGGTGTTGGCCGAAGGTGAGTGGCGTGCCGCGGTCGATCTCGCGATCGACTACCCCGACCTCACGGTGATGACGCGGTCGGGCGACCGCTTCGGTGGTCCCGGCCTCTGGCGCCTCGGTGGCGAGCAGGTTTCGGGCATCACCCGCACCGCGCTGGAAGAGGCTGAGGACAAGACGACTCGCGCTGGCCGCGGCCCGTACCGCGGCCGAGCGCGCGGTGAGCGCGGCGCGCCTCGTGGTGCAGGAGGGCCGGGAGAAGGACGCAGCTGCGGCGAGCGTGCGCCGCGAGCTCGAGATGCGTGCGGCCACGCTCGACGAGCGCCGTGACGTGCTCACCCGCCGGCTGGCCGGGGTCGAGGACCGCCTCGCGCGAGATCCGGAAGCGAAGGCGACCGCCGAGCGGTACCGCAGCGCGCTGATGGCCAAGGAACGCGCCTACGCCGAGGTGGCGGACCGCCTGGAGGAGCAGAGCGGCCGGATCGACGCAGTCCTGGAGCGGCTCCGCGACGAGCGTCGGCGCCAGGCCGAGCGGGCCAGCGCCGCGGGCGGCCAGCTCGAGACGCTGCGCCGCGAGCGTTCCGATCTCGAGCGAGAGCTCACCGGCATCCGCGAGCGGCAACAGCGCCGGGAGGTCGACGACGCCGAGAACCGGATGCGACTCGAGGCGGTCGTCGAACGCATCCGCACCGACTTCGACTGTGAGCCCGGGGTCGCCCTCGATGCTCCGGCGCCCGACCCGGTCGAAGGTGCGACGCTTGCGGGTCGCGCCCGTGACCTGGACCGCGAGCTGCGACTGATGGGCCCGATCAACCCGCTCGCGCTCGAGGAGTACGACGCGTTGCTCGAGCGCCACGACTTCCTCGGCCAGCAGCTCGAGGACGTCAAGAACAGCCGGCGCGAGCTGCAGCGCGTCATCAAGGCAGTGGACAAGGAGATCGTCACCGTCTTCGAGACTGCGTTCGCAGACGTGCAGGAGAACTTCGCGTCACTCTTCACCACGCTGTTCCCGGGAGGATCCGGGCGGATCTTCCTCACCGATCCGGAGGACTTGCTCAACACCGGCATCGAGATGGAGGCACGTCCGTCCGGAAAGAACACCCGTCGACTCTCGCTGCTCTCCGGCGGTGAGCGCTCGCTCACCGCGATGGCGTTCCTCTTCTCAGTGTTCCGCGCCCGCCCCTCGCCGTTCTACCTCCTCGACGAGGTCGAAGCCGCGCTCGACGACGTGAACCTGCACCGGTTCCTCGACCTCGTGCACGAGTTCCGTAACGAGGCCCAGCTCCTGATCGTCTCGCACCAGAAGCGCACCATGGAGGCCGGCGACTGCCTGTACGGCGTCTCCATGGCCCCCGGCGCATCGAGTCGCGTGGTGAGCCAGCGGATGCGCGGCGAGGTCGTCCTGACGTGAGCCTCTTGGCCGCCACCGCGGCCGAGCAGCTGGAGAAAGCTGCCGCGTGCGGCGCTGCGGGCACGCAGTCCTGGCTGTGCTCGACCGTGTACGACGTGACCGGATCGAAGCGCGCGGCCGAGATCGGCGACGATCTGGCGCTGCCGTTGCGCATCCTGATGATCCTGCTCGTCGCGTACGTGCTGGTGCGGATCGCCCACGTGCTCGCGCGCCGCGTCGTCCGCAGGATGCAGCGCGAGGGGTCCGGGGAGCGCATCTCGAAGATCAAGCACCGCACCGGGCTCGCGCTCCTCGACACGTCGCCGGTCCCCACCGTGCGGCGGGCGTTGCGGGCCGAGACGATCGGCGCGGTGCTGCGCAGCCTCGCGAGCGTGTTCATCTGGGCCACCGCCGCGTTGATGATCCTCCAGGACCTCGGCGTGAACCTGGCGGCGATCGGGATCGGGGCGAGCATCATCGGGGTGGCGATCGGCTTCGGTTCGCAGGCGCTGGTGCGCGACTTCCTCTCGGGCATCTTCATGCTCATCGAGGATCAGTACGGCGTCGGCGACGTCATCGACACCGGCGAGGCCACGGGGACCGTCGAAGGGTTGAGCCTGCGCACGACGCGCCTGCGCGACGCCGAGGGCACCGTCTGGCACGTGCCCAACGGCGAGATCCGCCGCGTCGGCAACAAGAGCCAGCAGTGGTCGCGGGTGATCCTCGACGTCGCGATCGCTTACAGCGCCGACGTGGCCCGGGCGAGCCAGGTGATCCGGGATGTCGCCGAGGCCATGGTGACCGATCCCGAGTACGGGCGCGCGATCACCGACGAGCCGGAGCTCTGGGGCGTCGAAGCGGTCGAGGCGGAGCGCGTGCTCATCCGGCTCGCGGTCAAGACCGTGCCCCTGGAGCAATGGCGGGTAGCGCGCGCGTTGCGCGAGCGGCTCAAAGCCGCGCTCGACGAGGCCGGCATCGCGCCGGTGTCCCCGCCACCGATCACCTACAGCGTCGAAGGCGGCCCGCCGGCGTCCGACCGTTAGCATCGGCGCCCGATGTCGACTGAGCTGCTCGTCTTCCTCCTGATCCTCGTCCTCGCGGTGGTGCTCATCGCGGGTGGCCTGTTCCTCAGCCGCCGTGATGCGCGAGGCGCGCCGCAGCAGCCGGACCTCGAAGCCCCACCGTCCCCACCGGCCGAGGCGCCCCCACTGGCCGAGGCGCCCGCACCGGCCGAGGCAGAGGTGCTCGAGCCGCCGGCGGTGCGGGAACGACCCCGGCTGCGCGACCGCTTGGGGAAGACCCGGGCGGCCTTCTCCGGGGCGCTGAGCCGGAAGGGCAAGATCGACCCGGAGACCTGGGACGACCTCGAAGAGGCGTTGCTGCTCGCCGATGTCGGGATGCCGACGACGCAACGGATCCTCGAAGACGTCAAGGCCCGCGCCGCGCAGGAGAAGGCCTCGGACTCCGAGGAGGTGCTCGAGCTGCTCAAGGCCGAGCTCGCGCTGCTCCTCGCGCCGGGCGACCGCGAGCTCCACGCGCCGCTGGGTGAGCTGAACGTCTGGATGTTCGTCGGCGTCAACGGCGTGGGGAAGACCACGACCATCGCCAAGCTCGCGCAGCGGGAGGTCGACGAGGGTCATTCGGTCGTTCTCGCCGCCGCCGACACGTTCCGGGCGGCGGCCGCCGACCAGCTCGGGCTGTGGGCGGAGCGCGCGGGCGCAGACCTGGTCCGGGGCCAGGACGGTGCGGACCCGGGGTCAGTGGTGTTCGACGCGATGAGCGCAGCGAACAACCGCGGCGCAGACCTCGTCCTCGTGGACACTGCGGGCCGGTTGCACACGAAGGTCAACCTCATGGAGGAGCTGAAGAAGCTCCGCCGGATCGTCGACCGCACACCGGGTGCACTGAAGGAGGTGCTGCTCGTCGTCGACGCGACGACGGGCCAGAACGGGCTCGCCCAGGCGCGCCAGTTCGCCGAGGCGGTCGAGGTGACCGGCGTCGTCCTCACCAAGCTCGACGGCACCGCGAAGGGCGGTATCGTCCTCGCGATCCAGGCGGAGATCGGGCTGCCGGTGAAGGTGGTGGGCATCGGCGAGGGAGCTGACGACCTGGTCGTCTTCGATCCCGCCGAGTTCGTCGACGCCCTGTTCGACTGACCGTCTCAGTACACTCACGCTGATGTTCGACGCCCTTTCCGACCGTTTCGACGGCATCTTCACGCGCCTTCGCGGCCGCGGCCGACTGAACGAGAAGGATGTCGACGAGATCGCGCGCGAGATCCGGCTCGCCCTGCTCGAGGCGGACGTCAACGTCAAGGTCGTCAAGCAGTTCATCGCGCGCGTCAAGGAGCGTGCGAACGGCGCGGACGTGCAGAAGAGCCTGAGCCCGGCGCAGCAGGTCATCAAGATCGTGCACGAGGAGCTGGTCAACACGCTCGGCGGTGTGACCGGCAAGCTCGAGATGAGCTCGAAGCCGCCGACCGTGGTGATGCTCGCCGGGCTCCAGGGCTCCGGGAAGACGACGGCCGCCGCGAAGCTCGCTCGGATGCTGAAGAGCCAGGGCCTCGGTGTGCTGCTCGTCGCCGCCGACCTCCAGCGCCCGGCCGCGGTGGAGCAGCTCCGGGTGCTGGGCCGCCAGCTGGACCTCCCGGTGTGGTCCGCGCCCGACGACGGGCCGAAGGACCCGGTCGAGGTTGCGCGTACATCGCTCGACGAGGCCGCGCGCCTCGGCAAGAACCTCGTGATCGTCGACACCGCCGGTCGACTGCAGGTCGACACGGAGCTCATGGACGAGCTGCGGCGCGTCCGGGATGCGGTCAACCCGACCGACACGCTCCTCGTCGTCGACGCCATGACCGGCCAGGAGGCCGTGAACGTTGCGACTGCGTTCGACGAGGCGGTCGGCCTCGACGGGGTCGTCCTCACCAAGATCGACGGTGACGCGCGTGGTGGCGCCGCGCTCTCGGTGAAAGACGTCGTCGGCAAGCCGATCCTCTTCGTGGGAACGGGCGAGAAGCTCGAGGACTTCGAGGCGTTCCACCCGGATCGCATGGCCAGCCGGATCCTCGGCATGGGCGACGTGCTCACGCTGATCGAGAAGGCCGAGGCGGCGTTCGACCAGGGTGAGGCCGCGGTCGCCGAGGAGAAGCTGCGCAAGGGCCAGTTCACGCTCGAGGACTTCCTGGACCAGATGCGCCAGGTGCGCAAGATGGGCCCGATCGGCAACCTGATGAAGATGATGCCGGGAATGCCCAAAGAGCTCAGGAAGGCCGAGATCGACGAAGGGGAGCTCGGCCGGGTGGAGGCGATCATCTGCTCGATGACGCCGGCGGAACGGCGTGACCCGACGTTGATCAACGGTTCCCGGCGGGTGCGGATCGCGAAGGGGAGTGGCACCAGCACCCAGGAGGTCAACGCCATGCTGAAGCAGTTCAAGCAGGTGCAACAGATGATGCGTTCGATGACCTCGGGCAAGGGGAAGATGCGGCTCCCACCCGGGGGTCTCGAAAGCCTCCAAACCGGTCTGTAGGCGCTCGGAGGCTCGCTCCCGCTACCCTGGTGCGCTCCCGAGAACCGAGAGGAACCACCGGTGTCCGTAAAGATCCGCCTCATGCGCATGGGCAAGAAGAAGCAGCCCACGTATCGCGTCGTCGTCGCCGACGGCCGCTCCCCCCGTGACGGTCGCTACATCGAGATCCTCGGCCAGTACCGGCCGCGCGAAGAGCCGTCGCACTTCGCGGTGAACGACGACAAGGTCCTGGACTGGTTGCGCCAAGGCGCACAGCCCACCGACCAGGTCCATCGCCTCCTCGTGAACGCGGGTATCTGGGAGCGCTACGAGACCGACCGCAAGCGCGAGTCCAGGGCCGTCCGCACTGCCGCCGCGAAGGCGAAGGGTGCCGCCGCGGCGCAGACCGAGCGCGACGCGCGGGCCAAGGCCGCGGCCGACGCGGAGGCGAAGGCCGCGGCGGAAGCCAAGGCCAGCGTGGACGCGGCGGCGAAGGAAGCCGAAGCTGCCGAAGCCGCGGCCGCGCAAGAGGCGCCGGTCGCGGAAGAAGCGACGACGGACGAGGCGTCCGAGTGAGCGACGCGGACAACACCTACGACGACGACGAGGACTTCGACGACGAGGTTGCCGGCGAGGGCAACCGCATCGTCGGTGGGAACGCGAAGGCCGTCGTCGAGCACGTGACGCGCTCCATCGCGGACGAACCCGACGCGATCGAAGTCGATCTCGTCGAGCGAAGCGGTGAGGTCGCATTGTTGGTGCACGCGGACCCGGGTGACATGGGTCGGCTGATCGGCAAGCGCGGTCGCGTGGTCCAGGCCTTGCGCCAGGTGACCCGCGCTGCCGGTGCCGCCGAAGGCATCAAGGTCTCCGTCGACATCATCGAGTAGCGACCCGGTGCCCGAGACCTCGCGGCTCGAGGTCGGCCGGATCGGCCGGGCGCATGGCCTGCGCGGTGAGGTCACCGTCAGCCTGAGCTCCGAACGGCCGGAACGTCTCGCCCCCGAGTCGGTGCTGTACGCCGATGACCGCATGCTCGTGGTTCGGAGCGCGTGTCCGCATTCCGGGCGTTGGCTCGTGTGCTTCGAGGGGATCGACGACCGCACCGCGGCCGAGGCGTTGCTCGGGGTGGTGCTCACGGGCGACGCGCTCCCGACCGAGGCCGGCGAGCTCTGGGTGCACGAGCTCATCGGCGCGGTGGCGCGCGACCGATCCGGCCAGGATCTGGGTTGTGTCCTCGCGGTCGAGTCGAACCCGGCCAGCGACCTGCTCGTCCTCGACGGCGACGTGTTGATCCCGATGGCGTTCATCGTCGAGCAGGGCCAGGGATTCGTCGTGGTGGACCCGCCCGAAGGTCTGCTCGACGTCAACCGGCGGGACTAGGCCGACATGCGGATCGACATCATCACGATCTTTCGGGAGTACCTCGAACCCGCGCTCGGGGTCTCGTTGCTGGGCCGGGCCCGCGAGCTCGGTCTGCTCGAGGTCCGGTTCCACGACCCCCGCGACCACACCGCCGATCGGCACCGCAGCGTCGACGACACACCGTTCGGTGGCGGCGCGGGGATGGTCATGTCGCCCGAGCCGCTCTTCGCCACGGTCGAGGCCGGCGACGTTGCTCGGCCGCTCCTCCTGCTGTCTGCGAGCGGTCGGCCCTTCGACCAGGCGACGGCTCGGGAGCTCGCGACCGGCCCCGGCTTCTCCCTGATCTGTGGGCGGTACGAGGGGGTTGACCAGAGGGTCGCGGACCATCTCTGCGACGGTGAGGTGAGCGTCGGCGACTTCGTGCTCGCGGGCGGTGAGGCGGCGGCGCTCGTCGTCATCGAGGCGGTGAGCCGGCTGGTGCCCGGAGTGCTGGGCAACGACGAGTCCCTGGCCCAGGAGTCGTTCACCGAGGGGCTGCTCGAGTACCCGCAGTACACCCGGCCCGCGGCGTTCCGGGGTTGGGAGGTGCCGGAGATCCTGCGCTCCGGCGATCACGGCAGGGTCGAGCGGTGGCGCCGGGCGATGGCGCTGCACCGGACGCGGGCTCGGCGCCCCGACCTCATCGATCGGGTCGGCGGGATCGACCCTGAGGACCAGAAGTTGCTCGACGAGTTCCCGTGGGCGGGCCCGGGTCGATAACATCAGGGGTTCGCCCTTCCCGATTCACCCGATCCGAGGAACTCCCGCGCCATGAACCCCACCGATCTGGTCGACCGCGCTTCGCTTCGTGACGACATCCCGGCGTTCTCGCCGGGTGACACCGTGAAGGTCCACGTGCGGGTGGTGGAAGGCAACCGGGAGCGGGTCCAGGTGTTCCAGGGCGCCGTCATCCGGCGCCAGGGATCGGGGCTGCGTGAGACCTTCACCGTGCGCAAGGTGAGCTTCGGCGTCGGCGTGGAGCGGACGTTCCCCGTCCACTCGCCGATCCTCGCCAAGATCGAGGTGCAGACCCACGGCGATGTGCGCCGGGCCAAGCTCTACTACCAGCGCGACCGCATCGGGAAGGCCGCGAAGATCAAGGAGAAGCGAGTCTGACGGACCTCGCCGCGGCCTACACTGGAGCCCAGTGAGAGCCGACGGAGGACGCGGGTGAGCGCCGAAGATCTCGAGCGATACGAAACCGAGATCGAGCTCCAGCTGTACAAGGAGTACCGCGACGTCCTGCCGATGTTCGCGTACGTGGTGGAGACGGAGCGCCGCTTCTACCTCACCAACGGCGTGAAGATGGAAGTCCGCAACGAGCAGGGTCGGGTGTACTTCGAGCTCGAGCTCTCGGATGCGTGGGTCTGGGACATGTACCGCCCGGCGCGCTTCGTGGCCAACGTCCGGGTCGTGACGTTCAAGGACGTCAACATCGAGGAGCTCGCCGGCAAGGACCTGTGAGCCCGGGGACCCCCCGCCGCGCTCGGGTCAGCGCGGCGAGGCACTGGTCGCGGACTGGTACGAGCAGGCGGGCTACGAGATCCTCGATCGCAACTGGCGCCGACGCGAGGGTGAGCTCGACCTCGTCGTCGGACGCGGTCGGGTGGTCGTGTTCTGCGAGGTGAAGACCCGGTCGAGCAACCGCTTCGGCGCGCCGGTCGAGGCGATCACCCCGACGAAGCAGCGCCGCATCCGGGTGCTCGCCGGTCTCTGGCTGGGTGAGGGCAGGTTGCGGGGACGCGAGCTGCGCTTCGACGTCGCGTCGGTGATGATCGAGCGGGGCGCCGAACCGGTGATCGATGTCCTCGAAGGCGCGTTCTAGCTTGGTCGCCGCTTCTGCTCGCGGAACCAGCAGCCGGTGTGCCAGTGCCGGCGGAGCTCCGGTTCGAGCGACGGAACGACCACTTCGTGGCCGAGCCCGATCGCGATCTCGTGGTCGCAGCCCGGGCACCGGTACGGCTTCACCGCTTGGTATGGCTGCACGTGGCGGACCTCGATCGGGCCGTCCGGATCCAACCGGTGGGGGCTCATCCGAACAGGCCCCACGCGACGAGCACGATGACGACGACGAACGCCGCGGCCACGAGCACGATGTCGCTGCGGTGCTTGACCTGCTCCCGGAACGGATTGAAACCCACGCAACTACGGTAGCGGCGCCCCAGCGAAGGGAAGCCACCGTGGACACCCTGCTCGTCGAGCATCACGACGGCGTCATGACCGTCACCATGAATCGGCCCGAGAAGAAGAACGCCATGAACGGGCTGATGTGGAGCGAGATGATCGAGCTCTTCGACGAGATCGAGGACTCCAGCGACATCCGGGTGCTGGTGCTCACGGGCGCGGGCGACGGCTTCTGCTCCGGGGCGGATCTGACCGACACCAGCAACGCCGGAACCCTGGCGGCAGGAGTGGGGGGCTCGTTGCGTTCGATGCGGGTCGTGGGCCGTTGCGCGCTCCGGCTTCACGAGCTCCACATCCCGACCATTGCGGCGGTGAACGGTGTCGCGGCGGGTGCAGGCTGCAACCTGGCGCTCGGGTGCGACCTGGTGGTCGCGTCGGACCGGGCGCGGTTCTCGGAGATCTTCTCGAAGCGTGGTCTGAGCGTCGACTTCGGCGGCTCGTGGATCTTGCCGCGCCTCGTCGGGCTGCACCGGGCGAAGGAGCTCGTGTTCCTCGCCGAGATCATCGACGCGGCGGAGGCCGATCGCATCGGCCTCGTCAACCGGGTCGTCCCGCACGCGGACCTCGAGGCGACGGTGCGTGAGCTCGCGCAGCGCCTTGCCGCACTTCCGCCGGCGCAGCTCTCGGTGAGCAAGCAGCTCCTGAATCAGAGCCTGTCGGTGTCGATGGCGAACGCGCTCGAGTTCGAGGACGTTGCGCAGGTCATGAATTTCCAGTCCGCGGACACCGCCGAGGCGGTTGCCGCGTTCGTCGAGAAGCGCCCGCCGACGTTCACCGGCCGGTAGCGCACTACGCGGGCGAGACCTCGTCCGCGGCCAGGGGCTCGTTCTTGGCTCGCCGAACGGCGTCCCAGTCGGGTGCCGTCACCCGCAGGACCAAGGAGTTGTGGGCTTCCCACTCGGCGCCGCACGAGGTGCACGACAGCAGGAACGACCCGCCGGAGTAGGCCTCGGCCTCGATCGGAGTTCCGTCGTAGGGGCAACGGTGCAAGTTCACGAAGAAGTGTGTCGGCTCGGCCGCCGAAAATCTTGACGTCGGAGCAAAATAGTCGCCTGAGTACGGGTTTTCCGGCGTACCCGTTCCTATTTGGCCGGTTGCATGCGGGTCAGCAGGGCCCGCGCGGCGGTGAGGTGATCGTCCATCGCGTCGGCCAGGCCGGCCACGGACGCGTCAACCACGGTGGGATCCAGGCCGTGCGCCCGATCGGCGGCTCGGAGCGCGTCGACGTGCTCGACGAGAATCGCGGAATCATCGAGGGTGAGCGCGCCCTGGACGACCCGCAACACCCGGGCCAGCTCGTCGGCCAGCCGCGACGCAACGTCTCCGGTCGCCGTGAGTCCGTCCAGCGTCGTGGCGACGAGGCGCGGGCCGACGCGTTCGATGGTCGTGCACTCAGGGTGCTCGGCGGCATTCGCGGCGAGCGGCTCGGGCGGCAGCACGATCCAACGGTCGAGCAGCTCCGCGGCCTCGGTCGCGTTCGCGGCGAAGGCGTCGGCACCGAGCGCCCGGGTGCGGCGGTCGTCCTGACCCATCGCCTGACCGCCCACGATCACGGGAATGTTGCGCGCGTGAGCGGTCGCGACCGAGTGGGTCGCGCGAGTAGAGCGCGGACCCCATGGAGACGCTGAGGGCGAGGGCGATCGGTTGCTGGTGCTCGAGGTACTCGCCCAGATCGGCGGCAGGGAGCGACGCGCCGAGGAACATGGCGCGGAATCCCCGCACCGCGAGTGCTGCCGCGACGACCCGGCCGGGGAGCGAGTGGGTGTCGTTCTCCGGGCAGGCGATCACGACGGTCGGGCCGTCCGCGGGTGCGAGCGTTCCGGCGAGCAGCGCGACGAGGCTCTCGGTGGCGGCCGTGGACGCGTGCTCGTCGGCGATCGAGAGGTCACCGTCGGCCCAGCGCCGACCGATCTCGGTCTGGACCGGGCCGACGACGTCGGTGACGAGCACCTCGAACGGCACTCCTTCTTCGAGGAGGCCGGTCGTGATCTCGTACGCGGTGCCGAGATCGCCGTCGATGAGGGCGGCCAGCAACATGGTTCGGACGCTCGACGCGTCAGCTGGTCTCAGCGAGTACCCCATTCCTCGGCGAGCCTATGGGGTGAGCACGCAGTCGATCGCGTGGATCACCCCGTTGGATGCCATCACGTCCGTTTTCACGATGGTGCAGCCATTGATGGTCGCGCCGGATGCTCCGACCTTGATGTCGACGTCTCGGCCTTCGACGGTCTTCACCATCTGCTCGGGCTCGAGGTCGGCCGCGAGCACCTTCCCCGGAACCACGTGGTACGTAAGGATCGAGGTGAGCTGGGCCTTGTCGGCGAGGATCGTGTCGAGCTGATCGGCGGGGATCTTCGCGAACGCCGCGTTGGTCGGCGCAAAGACGGTGAACGGGCCGGTGCCCTGCAGCGTCTCGGCGAGTCCCGCCTTGGTGACTGCGGTGACGAGCGTGCCGAAGTCGGCGTTCGCCGACGCGACGTCGACGATCGTGTCGCCGCCCGCCTTCGCGTCCGTCGTCGTGGTCGAGCTGTCCTTCGTGCTCGCGTCGGAGCTGTCGCTGCTACTGCAGCCGGCCGCCAGCAACGCGACCATCGCCGCGGCGGCGACGATGCGAATTGTCCTGGTCGTGCGCATCGAGTTCTGCCTTTCGGGTTGTGGTCAGTCTCACGCTCTACGCCGCCGCGTCGTGAGGCGGATGACGGGAATTGGGCCGGAGCTGTTTCTGCCCCGCTCCCGCGGGGCGGCAGAACGGCGCGACACTCGTCGCATCGACACGTTGGGGGAGGTTTCGGACGCCGAGCTCGTCGAGGCGATTTTGCACTCCGACGAAGCTGCGCTGGCCGAGGCCTACAAGCGCCACGCCCATGCGAGCCGCGCGCTCGCCCGGCGCCTCGCGCGCGAACCGGCCCTGGCCGAAGAAGTTGTGCAGGAGGTGTTTGTCCGGCTCTGGCGGCAAGCGGACCGCTTCGAGCCGAGTCGCGGGTCGCTGCGGTCCTACCTCCTGGCGAACACCCACGGACGTGCCCTCGATGTCGTCCGTTCGGAAGCCGCTCGGCGCCGGCGGGAAGAGCGCGATGCCAAGATGCAGTCCGAGCCGGCGTACGACCTCGAGCGCGAGGTCATGGAACGGACGACCGCAACCCAGGTGCGAGACGCGCTGGCCACGCTCCCGGACGTGGAGCGCGAAGCGGTGGAGCTGGCGTACCTCCAGGGTCACCCGTACCGGAAGGTGGCCGAGCTCCTCGGTGCGCCCGAGGGAACGGTGAAGAGCCGCATCCGCTCGGGGCTCTCGCGGATGCGCAAGGCCATGGAGGCCGCGAACCTGCCCGACCGTGATCCCGGTGGGTAGTCACATCGGCCACACCAGGCCGTGCGCGCGGCTCGTCCGGCCGGCGCGGGTCAACCCCGACACCGCGACCGCGACTGCCCCGGGCGCGAGCGCGGTCCGGCCGACGAGCTCGTCTGCGGTCGCAGGTTCGCCGCCGAGGGCGCGCAGCACCGCCAGCTCCTCCGCGGTCGCGCCCGCGAGCCCGGCCCGGTCGCGGGCCGGATGCCGGCGGCTTCCCGGGCTCAGCTCGAGGGCAACGGCGATGTCGGCGGGGTCGAGCAGGGGCTGGGCTCCCTCGGCCAGCAGCTCGTTGCACCCGCGTGCCGACGGGTTGCGCCGCGACCCGGGAATCGCGAGCACCGATCGCCCGTAGTCGAGCGCACGGCGAGCGGTGATGCGGGCGCCGCCGCGTTGGGTGGCCTCGACCACGATGGTCACGTCGCTCAGTGCCGCGATGATGCGATTCCGCACCGGGAAGCGGGCGGGGTGCGGACCGATGCCGAACGGTTGCTCGCCCAGGACGAGTCCCCGGGCTTTCACCCGCTGGTAGAGCGGCCCATGGCGTCGGGGGTAGACGACGTCGAGTCCGGTCGCGACCACGCCGATCACTGCGCCGCCGGCATCGAGCGCGCCTTCGTGCACTGCGGCGTCGATGCCGATCGCGAGCCCGCTCACGACCACGATCCCCTCCTGCGCCAGAGCCGCGCCGAGGGCCCGGGCGTCGGCGAGCCCGTGCGGCGTCGCGGCGCGCGTGCCGACGACAGCGACCCGCGGTCGTTCGAGCACGTCCGGCCGGTCGCCCTCGGTGAAGAGCACAGCCGGTCGATCGTCAATGCCTTCGTCGATCGGGTAGTCGGGTCCGCCGATGTGCACCATGCGGGTGCCGCGCCACGCGAGGGCCGGCGCGATCGTCGCGAAGGTTGCGTCCACTGCTCCGACCCATTCACGGGCGATGGATCCCCGGCGCGGGTCCTCCGGTGCCAACGCGGCGGCACCTGCGCCCGACCGGACCGCGCGCAGCGCACCCGCTGGAGTCGGCCAGTGCGTCATCACCCGCAACAGCCGGGCGGGCGACATGCGTGGGAGCGCGGCGAGGGTTGCCGCCGCGCACCCGTCCGTGATCTCGTCGGGCGCGGTCACGGGACCTCGCCTCGCAGCGACGCCGCCAGCATGACGTGCTCCTCGGTGATGTCGGCGACGTCGGCCAGGTCGGCGAGGGTGCGAGCGACCCGGCGCACGCGCGCCGCGCCGCGCCCGGTCAGGTCGTACTCCTCGACCACGACCCGCCACGCCTCGGCCACGTCGTCGGAGAGTGAGACGTAGAAGCCGAGCGCCCCCGCCGGCACGTGTGCGTTCCGGCGCCAGGGCGTGCCCCGCAAGCGGACGCGCTGCCGGTCCACCGCGGCGAGCACCCGTGCGGCGACGACCTCGGACGGTTCCCCGGGGCCGTCGCCGGGTTGCGGCCCCGCGACGCGGACGCGGAGGTCGAACCGGTCGAGGAGGGGCGCGGAGAGGCGGCGGCGGTACCGGGCTCGCTGGAAGTCGCTGCAGCGGCAGCTCGCAGCCTCGAGGCCGCACGGGCACGGATTGGTGCACACGATCAGGAGGAACTCGGCCGGCAGCTCCAGGCTCTGGGCCTGGCGGGCGATGCGGACGACCCGTTCCTCGAGCGGTTGGCGCAGCGCGTCGAGCGCGGACGGCGGGAACTCCCCCAGCTCGTCCAGGAAGAGGACGCCGCGGTGCGCGAGCGTGACCTCACCCGGTCGGGGTCGGGCGGAGCCGCCTCCGACGAGCGCCGCGGTCGACGCGGTGTGGTGCGGGGCGCGGAAGGGTCGGTGCGTCGCCAGCCTGCGGGGTGGTTCGCCGCCGGCGGCCGACGCGATGCGGGTGACCTCGAACGACTCGTCCGCGTCGAGCGGCGGCAGGATCGTGGCGAGGCGACGGGCGAGCATGGTCTTGCCGGTACCCGGTGGGCCCGCGTAGATGATGTGGTGAGACCCCGCGGCTGCGACCTCGAGCGCGACGCGCGCCGTCGCGAGCCCGCGCACGTCGACCAGATCGAGCGGGTCACGGTCGAAGGCGTGCCCGTCGGGTTCCAACGGCTGGGGATCGGGGTCGGGCCAGGGAAGCTCGCCCTTGAAGCACTCGCGCAGCTCGGCCAAGGTCCGCGCGCTGCGCACCAACATGTCCGGGAGGAGCGCGGCTTCGTGCCTGTTGTGCGTCGGCACGACGATGGTCTCGACGCCGGTCCGGCGGAGTGCATCGGCGAGCACGAGCGTGCCGGGAACCGGCCGGACCGAACCGTCGAGGCCGAGCTCGCCGAGGACGCCGGTCCCGTCGAGGCATCCCTCCGGGAGGTACGACATCGCGACCATCAACGCGAGCGCGATGGCGAGCTCGAGACCCGCACCCGTCTTGCGCACGTTGCCCGGCGCGAGGTTGACCGTGATCCGCTTGAGCGGGAAGTCCATGCCGGAGGAGATGAGCGCGGCGCGCACCCGCTCGCGCGACTCGCGTCCGGCGGCGTCGGGCAGGCCGACCACGTGATAGCCCGGCAGCCCGTCGCTGACGTGGACCTCGACCCAGACGGGTTGGCCGTCGACGCCGAGCAGCGTCGCGCTGGGGATCGAGGCGAGCACGTGGACCTCCCGGAACCGATGAGACGGATGGGAGGGCCGGTGAACCGCGGCACCTCGACGGCATGGAGCAACCTAGCCAGCGGGTGGGACACATTGGCCGAGAGGTCCGTCGGCTCAGGGGAGTCGGCGGTAATCTCGACGCGATGCCCTGGGATGTCGACGGGTACGTCGCCTCGCTCACGGCGGCCAGCCCCCACACGCGTGAGGCGTACGGGCGCGACGCGCGCCAGTTCGTCGAGTGGGCCGAGCGCGGTGGATGCAAGGATCCCGAAGACCTCGATCACCAGACGCTGCGCCGCTACCTCGCGTTCCTCGGCACCCAGCGGCTCGCGAAGCGGACGATTGCCCGTAAGGCGGCGTCGCTTCGGTCGTTCCTGCGCTACCTGAAGCGCCGCGGCGTCGTGGCGACGGACTCCGGCCGGTCGCTGCGCGCGCCCAAGGGACCGGCCCGGCTGCCGCGGGTTCCGAGCTCGACCGAGGCGGGTGCGCTGCTCGACCGGGTCGCGACCGCCGAGTGCTCCGAGGACCCGGTGGAGCGGGCGCTCGCCCTCCAGGACATCGCGGTCCTCGAGATCCTCTACGGCACGGGCGTGCGGGTCTCGGAGTGCTGCGGACTGACCCCCCGTGACTGCGATCTCGACGGTGGGTCGATCACGGTCCTCGGAAAAGGGGCCAAAGTGCGCCGGGTGCCCCTCGGCCGGCCCGCCCGGGATGCCCTCCGGGACTGGCTCGGGGACGGCCGGTCACTGGTGGCGGGGCCCGAAAGCCCGCCGGATGCCGTGTTCCTCAACCAACGCGGCCGGCGCCTGTCCCCACGGGACGCCCGCCGCATCGTCGACCGCTTCCCGATGCCCGATGGGCACACCTTGCACCCACACGTCCTCCGGCACGCCTACGCTACGCACTTGCTGGAAGGTGGGGCCGATCTCCGTGTCGTGCAGGAGCTTCTCGGCCACGCCGACCTCGCCACCACCCAGATCTACACCCATCTCACCCGCGAGCGCCTCCGGGCGGTCTACGAGGCAACTCATCCCCGTGCCTGACGACACGACCACCGTCTCTGCCCAAGCCGACGCCGCCGAGGTCGTCGCCGGGCTCTGGCGCGAGTACAAGGAGGGCGGCACCGCGGACTCGCGCGAGCGGTTGATCCTTCACTACTCACCGCTGGTCAAGTTCGTCGCCGGCCGGGTCGCCGCCGGGCTGCCCCAGAACATCGAGCAGGCCGACCTCGTCAGCTACGGCATCTTCGGGCTCATCGACGCGATCGACAAGTTCGACCCGGCGCGGGGGTTCAAGTTCGAGACGTACGCGATCTCGCGCATCAAGGGCGCGATCATCGACGAGCTCCGCTCGATCGACTGGGTACCCCGGTCGGTGCGGTCGAAGGCCCGCTCGATCGAACGGGCGTACTCCAAGCTCGAGAACGAGCTGTTGCGGACCCCGCAGGAGTCCGAGGTCGCGACCGAGCTCGGTGTGACCGAGCCGGAGCTCGCGCAGACGCTCTCGCAGATCAGCTTCGTCGGCCTCGTCGCGCTGGACGAGCTGTTGAGCGCGGGCGATCGCGGCGGCGGCACGACGGTCGGCGACACCGTCGCGGACCGCGTCAACGACCCGGTCGCCGCGTTCGAAGTCGACGAGATGAAGCATGTGCTCGCCGACGCGATCAACCGCATGCCGGACCGCGAACGCCTCGTGCTCACGCTCTACTACTACGAAGGTCTCACGCTCGCGGAGATCGGCGAGGTGCTCGGCGTCACCGAGAGCCGCGTCTGCCAGATCCACACGAAGGCGATCCTGCAGCTGCGCTCCCGTCTCGTCGAGCCCGCGTCCGAGCGCCTCCCGTAACCCCCGCGACCCTGGTGCCCGTCACACCGGTGCACTAGGTTCGAGCGCACTTCCCCCTTCGGCTTCCCCCTCCCGCGTTCTCTCTGACGGGAGTCGCCGATGGGGCTCCGTTCCCCTTCCGCTTGGATCGTCGCGCTCGTGGGCGCGCTCGTCCTCGGGTTCACGCCGATCACGCCGGTCTTCGCGCTTGACGCTGAGGTCACGGCTGTGTGGCTCCGTCCGGTCCGCGGCGCCGTCGCCGCGCCCGTTCGCCGCACCGCGGTCGCGCTACGGCGCCGGCCATCGCGGGGTGGACTTCGTCGCGCCGGCTGGGACCGCGGTGCGCGCGGCGAACGCGGGCACGGTCACCTTCGCCGGGAGCGTCGCCGGGACGCTGCACGTCGTCGTCGCGCATCAAGGCGGTCTCCGCACCTCCGCGTCATTTCTCGCGACCGTCACAGTTCGCCGCGGGCAACGGGTCGCCCACGGGGACGTCATCGGGACCACCGGGAACGGTCCCGATGAGCACGTCGGGGTCCTCCACTTCGGGCTCCGGGTGGGGGACCGCTACGTGGACCCGATGGTGTTGTTCGTCCCCTCCGACCTCACCCGTCTGATCCGGCTGGTTGCGGTCGACCTTCCCGAGCAGGCCGGCTTCGACCCGCCGGCGATCGAGCGGCGATCGCTCGCCGAGTCGCTCCACCTCCCGTCGGGCGTCACCGGGCTCCTCGATCCGCCCCGGGGCGAGGGCGGCTGGGACGCGATCGGCGACGCCTTCGATGCGCTGGCGTCGGTCGCCGCGATCGTCGGCGGACCGATCGGGGCCGACAGCGTTGCGGTGGCCGGGCGGCTGCTGACGTGGGCCCGCTCGCGCCAGGACTGCGACTCCGAATCGCGGCAGCCATCGAACGGCGGAGGCTCCGGGCACCTTGCGCTCACCATCGCGGGGATCAACAGCGCAACGGATCGCGCCACGGGCGTCGCGTTGCCACTCGACACCGGTCGGCTGGGCTATCGCGAGGGTGAGGTCCACTCGTTCTCCTACGCGCCCGACGGCGGTCCGTACGACAAGGCGGACACGGCCGCCGATCTGCGAAAGGCGGCTCGGGCGCTCGGCCGCCAGCTGCGCGCGCTGGAGCGTCGGGAGCCGGGTCGCGAGGTCGATCTGATCGCGCATTCTCAGGGCGGGGTCGTGGTCGCGGAATTCCTCGCCCACGGCTACGACGCGAGCGACGCGACGCTGCCGCCGCTCGGGTCCGTCGTCACGCTTTCGTCGCCGCTGCAGGGCGCCCCGCTCGCGACCGCGGTGAAGCGGGTGCGCGCCACGGCGTCGGGTCGGGTCCTGGCCGATTCGGTCGACGCACACAGTGCGGGAGTGGCACCGCCGACGGGTGGGACCTCGACCCGCCAGCTGGCCGAGGACTCGGGTTTCATGCGCCGCCTGGAACGCGCGCCGCTTCCCGAGCAGATCGACGTCACCTCGATCGGCGCGACGGACGATCTCGTCGTCCCCGCCGATCACACGACCCGGCCGGACGTTCGCTCGCTGACCGTCAACCCGTCCGGGTTCGCCGACCACTCGGCGATCGTCCGGGACCCGGGCGCTCTCGATGCCGCCCGGCTCGCGCTCGAGGGTCGGTCGATGCCGTGCGTCGGCGTCGCCGCCGGGGTGCGGGGCGCCGTCGAACCCGTCCTCATCAGCCGCGCCGAACACACCGTCGGCGAGGTCGGCGGCGCGCTCGGCGCGACCGCCGACGCGCTCTTCGACATTGGAGGAACACCATGACCTTCTGGCAGGACGCCCGCCCGGCCCGGGCCCGGTTCCGCAGGCCCCGACGTTGGTCGCGGCGGAAACGGCGCGCCACGCTCGTGCTCGCGGCGGTGATCGTCGCCACGGGGGTCGTCTCCGTGGTGCGGGCCGGGAGCGAGGACCCCGCGAAGGCCGCGACACCGGCACCGCGCGCCACGCCGTCGGCCGCCGCCGGGAGCGTGCCGCCCCGCTGGGCGCGGACCCTCCCGGACTGGGCGCAGTCGCTGATCCCCGACGGCGGCGACGTGATCGTGATCGGCGACAACTGGGTGAGCTCGGTCGCGCTCGATGACGGGCGGATGTGGTGGCAGCGGCAGGTCCCGCACGTCGATGACGGGGGAGTGGTGCGGGGTGACACGATCCTGCTCAGCACCGCGATCGGCTTCGTGGCCCTCGACCGGGGCACGGGGAAGGTCCGCTGGTTCACCGAGACGCCCGAGACGCCGGACCGCGTCGCGCTCGTCGGTCCGGACGGCGCGCACCAGATCGCGATGGTGACCACTGCCGAGGGCGGTCTCGTCGGGCTCGATGCCCGCACCGGCCGCGTCCGGTGGTCCACCCGGCTCTCCGGACACCCACGGCGGCTTTCCCGCCGTCGACCAGGCGTCGGGCACGGTCGCCACCGTGTGGCAGGACGATGCCACCAGCACCGAGCTCCGCCTCATCGACGGGGCGACCGGCGCCGTCCGCTGGGTCCAGGAGCTGGGGTTGATGGCCGGATCACCGATCGTCGCCCACGGAACGGTCGCGGTGAGCGCCGGGAACGGAACCGAGGACAGCGAGGTCCGGGCCTTCGCGTTGACCGATGGCCGGCTCCGCTGGCGATCGCCCGTCGCGGCGCCCTCGCAGTCGGATCTCCGCCCGCTGCTCGACGGCGGGGACCTCTTCGTCGTGGACCAGCTGGGCAACGTCGCCCGCCTGCGGTTCTCGGACGGCCGGCGGCGGTGGAGCACCGACACGCAGGCGCTCCAGACCCACGTTCATCCGATTCGCGTGGAAGACGCCATCGTCGTGTGGAACGAACGGGGTGAGGTGGTGACCCTCGACCGCGAGACGGGGGCCATCCGGGCCCGGCGGGCACCGGCGGGGTTGCCCGTCGGCCTGGCCGGCGCCGACGGCCTCGTCGTGGTCCTCCAGCGGCTGGTCCGAGACGACGCACTGCAGGCGTTCAGCGCCGCGCGGCTCGCCGGGCCGGCCCGGAGCCGCCGCTGACCTCTCGGCTACAGTGCCCGGCAACCCGGGCATCCCGCTCGGGAATTCGCACGCCCGGCACCCAAAGGTCGCCTCCGGCTCTTCGGAGGTGCGGCTCGGGCGGAAGGTCAACAACCCGAGGGAAGGAAACTCCGCGTGGCTGTCGTCACTATGAAGCAGCTGCTGGAGGCCGGAGTCCATTTCGGTCACCAGACGCGCCGTTGGAACCCGAAGATGCGCAGGTTCATCTTCGGCGAGCGCAACGGCATCTACATCATCGACCTGCAACAGACGCTGGAACGGATCGACACCGCCTACCGGTTCGTCCGCAGCACCGTCGCCGACGGCGGAACCGTGATGTTCGTCGGGACGAAGAAGCAGGCCCAGGAGCCGGTGCAGAGCCAGGCCCTGCGCAGCGGCATGCCGTACGTGAACTTCCGCTGGCTCGGCGGCATGCTCACGAACTTCCAGACCGTGCATGCCCGCGTCGCCAAGATGCGCGAGCTCGAGCGTCTGGTGCAGACCGGCGAGGTCGACCAGATGATCAAGAAGGAAGGGCTCAAGGTCAAGCGTGACCTGGTCAAGCTCAACCGCAACCTGGGTGGCATCCGCAACCTCGAGAAGCTCCCGAGCATCGTGTTCGTGATCGACACGAAGAAGGAGCACATCGCGGTGACCGAGGCCAACCGCCTCGGAATCCCCGTCGTGGCGGTCGTGGACACCAACTGTGACCCCGACATCATCGACTTCGTCATCCCCGGTAACGACGACGCGATCCGATCGTCGAACCTGATGTGCCGGGTGATCGCCGACGCGGTCGAGGAGGGTCGCCACCTCGCGCAGAAGCGCGGCGCCCGCCCCGGCACCAAGGCCGAGGTCGTCGCGCCCAAGGCGCTCAGCCCCGAGGAGCAGCGCAAGCGCTCCGAGGAGCAGGCTGCGGCCCGGAACCAGGCCGCGGCGGACCAGGCTGCGCGCGAGGCGCGTCTCGCCGAGTCCAAGAAGCACGACAAGACCGAGGTGCCGCGAGTCGAGGATCCGACCATCGACGCGGAGGCCGCCCGCACCGAGGTGCAGGAGAGCGACCGTGGCTGAGGTCTCGGCGAAGGATGTTGCGGCGCTGCGCAAGGTCACCGGCGCCGGGATGATGGACTGCAAGAATGCGCTCATCGAGACCGACGGCGACCAGGAAGCGGCGGTCGACTGGCTCCGCAAGCAGGGTCTCGGCGCCTCGAAGCGCTCCGGCCGCAGCGCCGAGCAGGGCACTGTGGACGTCGTCCTGAAGGGCGATGTCGCCGCGCTCGTCGAGCTCGTCTGCGAGACGGACTTCGTGGCCAAGGGCGCGGACTTCGTCGCCACGGTGGCTGCGCTGGCCCAGCTCGTGGCCGACGAGGGCGAGGCGGATCTCGCGAGCAAGCCGTTCGAGGGTCAGACCGTCGGCGAAGCCGTGACGCTGCTCGTCGCCAAGCTGGGCGAGAAGATCGAGCTCGGCCGGATCGCCCGCTACGAGACCACGGACGGTCTGCTGGACGGCTACAAGCACATCCAGAACGAGCGCGGCACGATCGGGGTCCTGGTCGAGCTGGGCGGCGTCGACCCCTCGGATGCGAAGGCGAAGGAGCTCGCGCACGACCTGGCGCTGCACATCGCGTCGGCCGCGCCCCGCTTCGTGCGCCGCGAGGACGTCTCCGAGGCGGCGATCGAGAAGGAGCGCGAGGTGCTCACCGAGCTCACGCGCAACGAGGGCAAGCCCGAGGCGGCGATCGCCAAGATCGTCGAGGGCCGGCTGAATGGCTTCTACAAGGACTACGTGTTGCTCGAACAGGGCTTCGTGCGCGACCCGAAGGTGACCGTCGGGAAGCTGCTCGAGGACCTGGGGCCCGAAGCGACGGTCCGACGGTTCACCCGCGTCAAGGTGGGCGAGGAATAGGGTCGGTCTGGACGCGAACCCGGGAGTGCCGATGACCGAGAGCCGGTTCCGCCGAGTGGTGCTGAAGCTCTCGGGGGAGGCGTTTGCCGATACGAGCATCTCCTTCGGGATCGATGCTGCGGTCGTGCAGCGGATCGCCGAAGAGGTGGCCGAGGCGCGAGAGCAGCTCAACGTGGAGATCGCGATCGTCGTCGGCGGCGGCAACATCTTCCGGGGCATGGTCGGCGCCACCCGGGGAATGGACCGGGCCCGGGCCGACTACATGGGGATGCTGGCCACGGTGATCAACGCACTGGCCCTCCAGGACACGCTCGAGAACGTCGGCCAGCCGACCCGGGTCCAGACCGCCATCACGATGGCCCAGATCGCCGAGCCCTACATCCCCCTGCGGGCGACCCGGCACCTCGAGAAGGGCCGAGTCGTCGTGTTCGCCGCGGGCACGGGCAACCCGTACTTCACCACCGACACCACTGCCGCGCTCCGGGCCGCCGAGATCGGGGCGGAGGCGATCCTGAAGGGCACCCACTCGGGGGTCGACGGGGTGTACAGCGCCGATCCGCGCCTCGACCCGTCGGCGGTCAAGCTCACCGAGATCAGCCACTTCGAGGTGCTCAACCGGGGCCTGAAGGTCATGGACTCGACTGCCATCACGTTCTGCATGGACAACAAGCTTCCGATCATCGTCTTCGACGTGACCGCTCCGGGCAACATCCACCGGGCGTTGCTCGGCGAGGCGATCGGGACGCTCGTGAGCTCGAGGGAGGGATAAGGCAGTGGCAACTGCGAAGCAGATCACCGCCGAGACGGAGCAGCGGATGCGCAAGGCCGTGAACCACCTCCAGGAGGAGTTCGGCGGCATCCGGACCGGCCGGGCGAGCCCGGCCCAGGTCGAGAAGATCATGGTCGACTACTACGGGGCCCAGACCCCGCTCCAGCAGCTCGCCGGCTTCAGCGTGCCCGAGCCCCGGGTCCTGGTGGTCCAGCCCTACGACAAGGGCGCGATGACGGCCATCGAGAAGGCGATCCAGCAGAGCGATCTCGGGATCAACCCGGGCAACGACGGCCAGGTCATCCGGCTGACGTTCCCCCAGCTGACCGAGGAACGGCGCAAGGACCTCGTCAAAGTCGTGAAGCACCGGGCCGAGGAGGGCAGGGTCGCAGTGCGCAACGTGCGCCGGGACGCCCGCAAGGAGCTCGAGGCCCTCGAGAAGGCCGGGGACCTTTCCAAGGACGACCTGGCCCGGACCGAGAAGGACCTGGAGAAGGCCGTCCACGAGGTCATCGCGGAGATCGACGAGATGGTCACCCACAAGGAGCGCGAGCTGCTCGAGGTCTAGCCTGGACCGCGGGCCACCCGGAGGATGCCGTGACCGACCGGCGCGACGACGAAACCGATGACGAGCTGAGCGAGCCCTCCGGCCGCGCCCGCGCGCGCAACGCCTGAAGGAGTCCGGATTCTCGGCGCCGAAGAGGCCCAGGCGGCAATGGAGGCCGGCACCGTCGGCCGGCGCCTCGGTGACCAGGACACCCGCTACGGCGATGTCCCGCCGCGCCCGGATCCGGCGATCCGCCCGTCCACGCGGTTCCCGCGCGCGGCCGACGAGCCCACGCCGGACGTCGTGCCGAAACCGACGCCGCCGAAGGATGACACCGACGGAGACGACGAGTTCGCCCAGGGGATCTCCCTGCTGGACGACCTCGAGCCCGTCCACGACGAGGAGCCTCCGCTGACTGGGATCCGCCCGCCCGACGAGCCCGAAGCGCTCGAGGCCGTCGCAGCCGACCGCCCCGACGACGAGACCGACGTCGCGGAGTACGACCCGGAGCCGGACGAAGGCTCCGAGGAGATCGACGTGCTCGTGACCGAATCGGACGCCGACGGCACCGCGGCCGCGCTCCCGCACTGGAGCGAGCCGCCCACCGGCGAGATGCCGATGCTCCTGCCCGAGGCCGAGCCGGTCGACCTGACCGGCGAGGAGAGCCTCGATGCGTTCACCGCAGCCGCGAGCACCGCGAGCGGGCCGCGGTTCCTGACCGGAGTCGGCGACTGGGCCCAGGACGACTACGAGTCCCTCGGCACCCTCGGCGACGACGACACCGACGTCGGAGCGCTCGCGCGCGCCCCCGAGGACGACGACACGGCGTTCGACCGCGAGGTCGCGGCCCGCCGGAAGATCCGGCCGCGAGGCGAGTCGGGGGTCCGCGCCGGTGCGCCACCCCGCCGGCCGCCGCGCCCCGAACCGGAGGTAGCGGTCGCGGGTCCGCAACCCGATCTCACGACCCGCGTGATCACCGGCGTCGGCATCGCGGTGCTGGCGCTCATCTGCCTCAAGCTCGGCCGCGATGCGACGACCGTCCTCGCCACCGCCATCATCGGCCTCGCGTCGCTCGAGCTCTTTCAGGGCTTCCAGCGCCGCGGCTTCCGGCCGGCGACGATCCTCGCGGTGCTGGGCTCGATCGCGATCGTGCCCCTCGCCTACCAGCGGGGGGAGTTCGCGTTCCCGTTCACGATCGCGCTCGTCACCGTCTTCACCCTTCTCTGGTACCTGCTCGAAGTGGTGCGCGCCCGTCCGGTCGTGAACGTCGCGGTCACCGTCATGGGCTTCGTGTACGTCGGGTGCCTCGGCGCCTTCGCGGGGTTGCTGCTCAGCTACCAGAACGGCGTCGGGCTGATCCTCGGCGTCGTGCTGTGCGTGGTCGCCTACGACATCTTCGGCTATCTCGTCGGGTCGCAGTTCGGCAAGCGGCGGCTGGTGCCGGGCATCTCGCCCAACAAGACGGTCGAAGGCCTCATCGGGGGGATGGTGGCCGCCGTCGTCGTCGCAGTCCTGTTCGTGAACCGGATCACGCCGTGGAACGAGCTCACCGACGCGATCGCGCTCGGCCTGACCGTCG
The DNA here is from genome assembly GCA_963770095.1 of uncultured Acidimicrobiia bacterium. Lineage (GTDB taxonomy): Bacteria > Actinomycetota > Acidimicrobiia > IMCC26256 > JAENVU01 > Chersky-806. Next base: position 580,709 of record CAVYOO010000001.1, on the reverse strand, counting down.
CGATCATGGCACCGCTCGGCGACCTCTGTGAGTCGATGATCAAGCGGGATCTCGGCGTCAAGGACTTCGGGACGCTCCTGCCGGGTCACGGCGGGATCCTGGACCGGTTCGACGCCATCCTGTTCTGCCTGCCGGCGGTCTACTACCTCGCCCGCGCGCTGACGATCGGCTGATGACCCACCCCATCAACGTCGTCCTCCTGGGATCGACGGGGTCGGTCGGGACGCAGGCGATCGAGGTCATCGAGGACCACCCCGAGGACTATCGCGTCGTGGCGCTCGCCGCGGGTCGGAACCGGGAGGCGCTCGATGCCCAGGCGGCGGCGCTCGGCGTTCCCGCCGACCGGGCCCTGCTCGCCGGCGACACCCCCGACGTGCTCGCGGACCTTGCCGCACTGCCCGAGGCGGACGTCGTGTTGAACGCCGTGGTGGGCTTCGCCGGCTTGCCCGCCACCCTCGCGGCTCTGACCCACGGCAAGCGCCTCGCGCTCGGCGAACAAGGAGAGCCTGATCTCGGGTGGGCCGGTCGTGGCCAAGGCGCGGCTCGCGGGCGGCGGCGAGATCGTGCCGGTTGATTCCGAGCACTCCGCGATCTACCAGGCGCTGCGATCCGGCGCGCCGAACGAGGTGGCCAAGATCGTGCTCACCGCGAGCGGCGGACCGTTCCGGGGGAAGTCCCGGGCCGAGCTGGCCCAGGTCACCGTCGCCGACGCGCTCAAGCACCCGACCTGGACGATGGGCCCCAAGATCACCGTGGACTCGTCGACGCTCATGAACAAGGGCCTCGAGGTGATCGAGGCGCACGAGCTCTTCGGCGCGGACTACGACCGCATCCAGGTCGTCGTGCACCCGCAGTCGGTCGTGCACGGGATGGTCGAGTTCACCGACGGGGCGACGATCGCCCAGCTCTCGATGCCCGACATGAAGCTGCCGATCGGCCTCGCCCTCGGTGCCCCGAAGCGCCTCGACCAGGCCTTCGGTGCGATCGACTGGACCACGCTCGGCTCCCTGACCTTCGAGCTCCCTGACCTGGATGCCTTCCCGTGCCTTCGGCTCGCCTACGCGGCCGGCCGCGCCGGCGGGGGCGCCCCGGCGGCGCTCAGCGGGGCCAATGAGGTCGCAGTCGAAGCGTTCCTCGCCGGCCGGATCCCGTGGCTGGGGATCGCCGAGACCGTCGACGAGGTGCTCCAGAGTGGGACCGGGAACGTCGAAGACGTCTCAGACGTTCTGGAGACCGACCGGGTCGCGCGCGAGCGCGCCCGCACATCCATCGCCAATCGAGCCGCCGCGTGAGGTCCCGTTGAAAGATCCCTTGGACGATGCCCCGCCCGTAGAGACCCGGAAGGCCATCACCGGCATCTCGGTCGTCGTGATCGGCATCGCGCTGCTCGTCCTGGCGCGGCCATCCGCGTGGGTGACGATCTCGATCGTCATCGGCCTGATCCTCACGATCATGCTGCACGAGGCCGGCCACCTGATCATGGCGAAGCGGTCGGGCATGAAGGCGACGGAGTTCTTCGTCGGGTTCGGTCCACGCATCTGGTCGTTCCGCAAGGGCGAGACGGAGTACGGCATCAAGGCGATCCCCGCGGGTGGGTACGTCCGGATCCTCGGCATGAGCAACGTCGAGGAGACCGATCCCGAAGACGAGCCCCGCCTCTACCGGAACGCCAGCACCGCCAACAAGCTCAAGACGATCCTGGCGGGCGTCACCGTCAACCTGCTGATCGCCTACATCCTCTTCTTCATCGTCATCGTCGGCAACGGCGAGTTCAAGCCCGGCACCTCGCTCGACCGCGTCGTCAAGGGCAGCCCGGCCGCGACCGCCGGCTTGAAGTCGGGCGACCAGATCGTGGCGATCAACGGAACGCCGATCGCGAGCTGGGACGACCTCGGCGCGAGCGTGCGCCCGAGTGCCGGCGACCCGCTCACGATCACGGCCCGCCGCAACGGTGAGCTGATCCGCGTCACCGCGACGCCCGAGGCTGTCGCCGGCGAGGGAAAGCTCGGCGTCTACCCGAACACGATCCGCCAGACGTACTCGGTGATCGAGGCGGTACCGCAGTCGTTCTCCTGGATGGGGCGTGCGACCTCCGCGACCGTGGGTGGGCTCGCCCGGTACTTCACGCCGTCCGGCGTCGAGCAGTACAGCAAGACGGTGACGAACCCGAACGGGAAGGGATCGCTCAGCAACGAGGAGCGACCCCGGTCGATCGTCGGCATCGTGGCCGACGGCGGTGACATCGTCGGGGGCAGTGTCTGGGTGCTGCTCGTCCTGCTCGCGACGATCAACCTGTTCCTCGCACTGTTCAACCTGATCCCGCTGCTGCCGTTCGACGGCGGGCACGCGGCGGTGGCGATCTACGAGTCCATTGCGTCCAAGATCCAGGGTCGCAAGGTCCAGGTCGACTACCGGCGGCTCGTGCCGATCACCGCGGCCGTGCTGATGGTGGTGCTCGCGCTCGGGTTGTCGACGATGTACCTGGATGTACGCCAAATCATCACAGGTTGATAGGTGCTCCGGGACCGGATTGGTCCGCACCACGGCTTAGGCTGAATCGCATGTTCGAGCGTCGGAGGACCCGGCAGGTGGTGGTGGGCCGTCCGCCCGGCCCCAGCGTCGCCGTGGGCGGGGACGCGGCCGTGTCGGTGCAGTCGATGACCACCACGAAGACGGCGGACGTCGACGGCACGCTGGCCCAGATCTACGCGCTCGCCGCGGCCGGTTGCGACATCGTGCGGTGCACGTGCAACGAGGAGGCGGCGGCCGAGGGGCTCGCGCAGATCATCCCGCGCTCGCCGGTGCCGATCATCGCCGACATCCACTTCCAGTACCGGCTCGCGCTGGCCGCGATGGAGGCCGGGGTCCAGGGTCTGCGGCTCAACCCGGGCAACATCCGGAAGGGTGAGCACATCAAGCTCGTCGCGAGCGAGGCGAAGGACCGCGGGCTGCCGATCCGGATCGGGGTGAACGCGGGAAGCCTCGACCCGGACATGTACGAGCAGTACGGGGGTGCCACGCCGGAAGCGCTGGTCGCGTCCGCGCAACGTGAGCTCGCGTACTTCGCCGAGGTCGGCTTCGAGGACTGCAAGATCTCGGTGAAGGCCAGCAACGTCCCCACGATGATCGATGCGTACCGTCTGCTCTCGGAGACGGTCGACTACCCGCTGCACCTGGGCGTCACCGAGGCCGGCCCACCACCCGCCGGGCTGGTGAAGTCCACCGCCGGGATCGGCACGCTGCTCAGCGAAGGCATCGGCGACACCATCCGCTACTCGCTGACCGCAGACCCGGTCGAAGAGGCGCGAGCCGGACGCACGTTGCTCGAGTCGCTCGGGTTGCGCGAGCGCAAGGGGCTGGATCTCATCGCGTGCCCGAGCTGCGGGCGAGCCGAGGTGGACGTGATCAAGGTCGCCAACGACGCGATGGACGCGCTCCAGGATCGCAACATCCCGCTCCAGGTCGCAGTGATGGGTTGCGTCGTCAACGGTCCCGGTGAAGCGCGCGAAGCTGACCTGGGCATCGCGGCCGGGCGTGGTCGTGGGCACCTGTTCGTGAAGGGCCAGGTCGTGCGGGTGGTGCCGGAGGCCGACATGGTCGAGGCGCTCGTCGCCGAAGCCGAGCGGATCATGGAAGACGGCATCGAGGCCGTCCTCGCCTCGGCGGACGCGGGTGCGGAAGCGGCCGCCGAGGCCGACCGCAACGAGCTGCTGTCCGAGCAGGGGACGGACGTGAACCACGCGGGGGAGAGGATCGACCGCATCCGCGCGGTGGCGGAGCCGGAGTCGACACCGGTGGAGCTCCGCTCGCCCTGAGCGGGCAGCGGCGGCCAGACTCAGGGCCGTGCCGGTCGAGGTGAGCGACGATCCCCCCGCGCCGGAACCGGCGCGCGTGCACCGCAGCGCGCCGCTCATCCCGGATTTTCTCTGGCGGTGGGTCGGGCTTTTCATCGCCGCGCTGACTGCGGTCGGAGTCGCGTTCGCGGTGCTGACCAAGGGAGACATCGGCGCGAGACCGTTCGAGCAGCGCATCATCGACGAGCTCCGCACCTCGGACGTTCCGGAGGCCTTGTGGAGGTTCGGGCTCGCGCTCGGCGCGCCTGCGTTCTTCGCGGTGGTCGTGGTGGCGCTCGCGGTGTGGGCGATCGCGCGCCGGAGCTGGCCCGCATTGATCGCGTGCGCGACCGTCCCGGGTGCGGTGCTGCTCGTCGAGGCGATCCTGAAGCCGATCGTCGACCGGCGCTACGCGCTCGACAGCACGCTGTACTACCCGTCCGGCACCGCGGCCGGCGTGGCCGCGTGGACGACGCTCACGTGGCTCCTCGCCGTCCCGGTCGTGCGCCGCACCGGCCTGCGCATCGCGTTGGCCGCCGCACTCGCTGCACTGACCGCGCTCACGGCCGTCTCCGTCGTCGCGATGGACAAGCACCTTCCCCTGGACGCGGTCGGTGGCGTCGCGACGGGGATGGCCGTCGTCCTCGCCTGCGCCACCATCATCGACCTCGTCACCCACGCCCACCCCAAGACTGGTTTCGGGGAGCCCAGCGGTCGCCAGGGCGACGCGATCGCGCCCCGAAACGAGCGGGTCAGCCGCGGTTGAGGCGGAGGTCTCGGAGGCGGGCGCGCCAGCCGGTGGCGCTCGCGGCATCGAGGCGTTCGGTCCGGAGCGCCTCGACCAGGTGGTCGTCAAGGGGCTCGAGCTCGCCGCCGACGACCCAACCCAGCAGGAGGTCGGCGAGCGCAGGATTCCGGGGCAGCACCGGGCCGTGCAGGTAGGTGCCGACGATGCGCTCGCGCAGGATCCCGTCGCCACCGCCGACGCCGTTGCCCCCGCCGGTCAGCACCCGACCCAGCGGCTTCTCGCCCGGACCGAGACGGGTGCGGCCGCCGTGGTTCTCGAAGCCGGTCAGGGTGGGGATCGCCAGGCTCGGATCCGGTTCCACCACCACCTCGCCGATCAGGCGGTCCGGGCCGGCCTCGGTCGTCATGTCGACCAGGCCGAGGCCATCGACGCGCTCGCCGTCGCGCGCCTCGTAGGTGTGGCCGATCAGCTGGAAGCCCGCGCACACCGCGAAGATCACCGCGCCGGACCCGAGCGCGCGCTCGATCGCGGGACGCGACTCGCGCATCCCCGCGGCCGCCATCACCTGGGGGTCGTCCTCGCCGCCGCCGAACAGGTACACGTCGAGGGAGTCGGGGATCGGCGAACCGGCCGGCACCTCGACGAGCTCCGCTTCGAGGCCCCGGCGCCGGCAGCGCTCGACCAGGATCACCGCGTTGCCGCGGTCGCCGTAGGTCCCGAGCAGCTCCGGGAACACCAGCCCGACCCGCACCCCCGAGTCGGCCGTCACCACGAACGCTTCGTCAGGTGGGTGAACTGCGTGTACGAGGCGATGATGTCCACCGGGTTGCCGGGCAGACGTGCCGCGGCGACGAGCGGGTCCGGTTCCACGAAGCACTCGACCCCGCCGTACTCGAGCCGGACCGCGACATCGAGCGCACGCTCCCCACTGGCGGCGACGGGCAGCCCGCGCAACAGCTCGTAGGGGACGTCCCAGAGCCATGACGGGTCGCGCCCGTCGGCGACGTGCGCGTTGACCGCGAGCACCACCCCGGTGCCGCGGCCCTGGAGCCATCGCAGCACCTCGGTCCAGCCCGCGGGGTTCTTGGCCAGCAGCACTCGTGCGTCGCGCCCGTCGGGGAGCCGCCGGGTGGAGAACCGGCCGGACACGACCTCGACGGTCGCGAGCCCGGCCACCGCGCGCCCGATGGGCACCTCGAAGTGGAGCACGGCGGCCGCCAGCGCGAGCGCGGCGTTCATCCGGTTCCACGTGCCCGGGAGGTTCAGGAGCAGGGGGATGCGCTCCCCGCCCAGGACCGCAGCGTCGCCGTCGAGGCGGTGCGGGGTCTCGGGTTGCGAGAACCCGCAGGCCGGGCAGTCGAACCGATCGTCGGACCAGTCGAGCAGTGCGGCGCAGCGGGGGCAGGTCGCGGCGTCGCCGCGCCACGGTGCGCCGAGCGCGACCCAGGTGGGGTTCGCCGGCTCCGCGGCCCAGACGACGTGCGGATCCGAGGCGTTCGCGATCACCCCGATGCCCGGGTGCGTGGTGCAGACCTCGCGCCAGCGCTCGCGCGATCGCCCGCACCTCGCCGAACCGGTCGAGCTGGTCCCGGGTGAGGTTGCCGAGCACGAGCAGCTCGGCGGCGAGCGGGTCGACGACCTTGGGCAGCCACCGCTCGTCGACCTCGATGATCGCGACATCGCTCTCCGGTTCACGCGCGAGCGCAGCCGCGATTCCGGCGGGCATGTTGGCGCCGGTGTGGTTCGTCGCGACTGCCGTCCCGTTCGCGCGCAGCGCCTCGGCCAGCAGGCGCGTCGTCGTCGTCTTGCCGTTCGTCGCGGACACCAACGCGACGCGACGCGTGTCCACGACCTCGGCGAGCAGCTCCGGGTCGATCCCGAGCATGACCCGGCCCGACACCTGGGTGCCCGCCCCGCGGCCGGTGACCCGCGACGCCCATCCGGCGGCACGCCCGGCCGTCAACGCAAGACGCGCGCGAGCAGTCGTCACCGCCGCTCGCACCAGTAGGCATCGACTCGGTAGGGGATCGGGACGTGCTCCCGGCCCGACGAGAGCGGATGCGTGTCGAGCACGTTCCGGATCTCGTCGATCACGCGTTCCTGCTCGTCGCGTGGCAGCACCGAGATGTGGCTCACTGATCGGAACCGGTCCAGGACCTGTTCCGGTGTGAGGACCTGCTCGTGGTGAAACGTGCCTTCGTGGAGATCGCCGAAGTCGGACTGCTCGACGAATGCCGAGTCGCTCCACTTCTCGTGCATCCGCCACGGCGCACGCTTCTCGACCCGGTCCATGATCGACCACAGCTGGTCGACCAGGTCGTTGCTGCGGTCCCGCGCGTTCCACACGAGGCCGAGCCGGCCGCCGGGTCGCAGAACCCGGGCGAACTCCGTGAGCGCGGCCGGACCGTCGAACCAGTGGAACCCCTGCGCGACGGTGATCGCGTCGAGTGCCGCACCGGCGAGCGGAAGCTGTTCGGCGGTGGCCGCGACCATCGGCACGCCGGGACACATCGCGGCGAACGTCGTGCGCATCCCGATCACGGGCTCGACCGCGACGATCGCCGGCTCGAGCGGGGCCAGGAGGCGGGTGAGCTTGCCGGTGCCCGCCGCGATGTCCGCGACGCGGGTTCCGGCACCGATGTGCAGGTGCTCGGCAAGCCACGCCACCGCCTCGGGTGGGTACGTCGGACGGGCCTGCTCGTAGACCTCGGCACCCTGGTCGAACCCGGCGGCGGCAACCTCGTGGACCGGCATGCCGCCATCATGTCCCGTCGCGGGATGGCGGGGCAGGAGCTACTCCTCGTGGAGACCGCACTCCGTCTTGTCGGAGCCGGACCAGCGGCCGGCCCGCGCGTCCTCGCCCTGGGCGACGGGGCGGGTGCAGGGCCAGCAGCCGATCGATGGGTAGCCGCGCTCCGCGAGGGGGTGGACGGGCAGGTTGTGGTCCCGGATGTAGCCCTCGACGTCGAGGCCGGTCCAGGTCGCGAGCGGGTTCACCTTCACCAGGCCGCGGCTCGTGTCGTACGCGACGATCGGGGTCGAGGCCCGGCTCGTCGCCTCGTCGCGGCGCAGCCCGCTCATCCACGCGGCCCGGCCGCGCAGCGCGCGCTCGAGCGGCTCGACCTTCCGGACCCTGCAGCACTGGTCGGGGTCGCTGTGCCAGAGATCGTCGGCCGCCGCCTTCGGGCGCAGCACGGTGAGGTTCAGGTCGTACCGGGCGCGCACCTGCTCGACGAACCACAACGTCTCGGCGAAGTGGTACTGCGTGTCGAGGAACACCACTTCGATGTCGGGGACCGTCTGCACGGCGACGTCGATCAGGACGCAGTCCTGGAACGACGCGGCCAGCACGAGCCCGCTGCCGAAGCGGTCCGCGGCCCATTGGACGACGGACGCCGCCGGCTTGGACTCGAACGTGCGCGAGACCTCGGCGAGCTCAGTCATCTGCGGCAACAGCTCCACGGGCGTGGCGACGCCCCGAGCGGGAGCCGTCGGGTCGGCGACCCGGGCCGGGATGCCAACCCCGGCAGCCACACTCATGTCGCGCACTCGCTGTCACCCACCTCGGCCACGTATGGCCCAGTCTCGTCGAAGTCGACGAAGAAATCAGGGTTCTCGTCCGGCGTCGGGAAGACGTCGAGGTCCCTGAGCAGCGTTCCGACTCCGGCGGCGCCACCGGAGCGGCCCAGCCATTCCGAGAACGTTTCGCCGGCAGTGCGCTCGTTCGCGAACTTTCCTACGACGCGCACGACGCCCTCGGCGGCGGCCTTGGCCGGCAGCTTGGATGCTTTCTCGCCGAACGCGATCTCCATGTCGCCGAGGTGCCCGCCGAGCAGCATCTGGTAGCCGGGCGCCGACTGGCCGTGCGCGCGGCGCTCGATGCCGAGGAACCCGATGTCGGAGATGTGGTGCTGTCCGCACGAGTTCGTGCACCCGGAGATGTTGATCCGCACACCGCCGACTTCCGCGAGTCCGGCGTCGTCGAGCGCACGCCCGATGTCCGACGCGAGGCCACGTGACTGCGTCACTGCGATGTTGCAGGTGTCCGCGCCGGGGCAGCTCACGACGTCACGCGCAAGCTCGACGCCCGGCTGGTGCATGTCGTACTCCGCCAGCCGGGAGTGGAGCTCGGGGAGCTGCGCCTCGGCGAGGCCACGGAGCACGAAGTTCTGCCGGTTGGTGATGCGGATGTCGACGTCGAAGTCACGCTGGATCTGCGCGAGGCCGCGGAACTGATCCGTCGTGATGTCGCCGAGGTTGCAGTAGGCGTACGCGCTGACCGTTCCGTTGGCGCGGCCGCGCACGACGTTGGCCATGTCCCAGCGGCGGTAGTCGTCCAGGCCCCGCAGCTCGACGGGGACGCCACCGTCGGCCGAGACCGTGGTGCCGACGCCGGCCGGTGCGTCGCCGCGCTCCTCCACGATGGCGGGGATGCCACCGGGGTACGTGGCCGAGGCCCGCAGGAACTTGCGCTCCTTGACGATCCGCTCGCGCAGCTCGTCGATGCCCATCGTGTCGACCAGCCACTTCATGCGGGCCCGCAGCTTGTTGTCGCGGTTGCCGTAGTGGTCGAACGTGCGCAGGCAGGCCTCGACGGTCGGGAGCAGGTCCTCGCGGGTCGTGAAGTCCTCGAGCGCGAGCGTGGGGTGGGGCGTGGTGCCGAGCCCGCCGGCGAGGAACACCTTGAAGCCCGGTTCGAGCGAACCGTCCGCGGGGGGCGGGTGAGGGCGATGATGCCGACGTCGTTGAACATCGCCTGGCCGCAGTCGGTGGCACAGCCCGAGAAGTTGACCTTGAACTTGCGGGGGAGCCGCTGGGCGATCGGGTTGCGCAGGAACAGGTCCGTGACGGCCTGCGCCCACGGGGTGATGTCGAGCACCTCGAACGGGCAGGCACCGGCGAGGTGGCAGCCCGCCACGTTGCGGACGGTGTCGCCGCAGGCCTCGCGGCTGGTGAGGCCGACCGAGCCGAGGAGCCGGAGCACGTCGGGGACGTCACGGAGCTGTACGAAGTGGAACTGCGCGTTCTGGCGGGTCGTGAGGTGGCCCCAGCCCCGGGAGTACTCGGTCGCGATCGTGCCGAGCGTCTCGAGCTGCTCCGGGGTGACGCGGCCGTGGGGGATCTTCACCCGCACCATCTGGTTGGTACCGCCCTGGCGTTGACCGTAGATCCCCTGGTTGAGCCGCATCACCCGGAAGACCTCCTCCGAGAGGTCGCCCGCGAGGTACTGCTCGATCGCCGCCTCGAACGCGTCGATCTCGTCGGCCACCTCGGGATCGAGGGGGAGGGCTCTGAGCTCATCGAGATTGATTGCCACCGGAGATCCTCTGCAAGGTCGTGGGACGGCCCCGACCCTGGGTGTGGCGCAGCGCGGCGCAGCGACTCCTGGTCCGAGACCGAGGGGGAGTGGGTGCGCTCAGGCGCGACCCAGGCCCGCGCGCTGACACAGCTCGTCGGTCACCTCGTGAGGGGTGCGACCTTGAGCGATGCTGGGAGCGCCGTGGGACCGGATCACGTGGGGGAGCGTAACGACTCGCCGGTCTAAATACCAGCGTTTTGGTCGGGAAAAAAACTGACAGGCCCGGTCGAGATTTGATCCGCCCAACGTTTCCAGGCTCGGCCAGAAGTCACACCGGGGAATGCGACCGCATCCTCGCCGGCGGGTGGCGATGCCGACCCTGGGACGCGAAAGGGGAGTTGACTATCGGGTTCTGATATATCAGAATCTGACTATGACGCAGCGAGGCAAGGGGCTGACCCCCGCCGCCCAGCACATCGTCCTGGCCCTGCTCGAGGGCGAGCTTCACGGTTACGCGGTGATGCGACAGGTCGAGGCGCTGAGCGACGGCACCGTGAAGCTGGGCCCGGGGACCCTCTACGGCACCCTCAACCGCCTGGTGGACGAGGGGCTCATCGTCGAGACGACGGACCGGATGCCGCGCGCCGAGGGGGAGCGCCGGCGCTTCTACGAGCTCACCCCGACTGGTCGCACCGTGGCGCTCGACGAGCTGGCCCGGCTGCAGGCACTCGTCGAGCGCGTCGCGCGTCGATCCGCAGGACCGGCGACGGCATGAGCCGCGACCCGGTCGCGTTGCGGACGTACCGCTCGCTCGTGAAGCTCTACCCGCGCCGGTTCCGGGACGAGTACGGGGCCGACATGGTCGCGATGTTCCGCGAGCAGTGCCGTGACGAGTCGGCCTGGCGGGTCACGACGCGCGCGGCGCTGGACCTCGTGCTGACCGTTCCGACCCAACGCCTGGAGGCGACGATGCACCGCTCCTCACGAACACTCGTCCCACTCATCTATCTGGCGATCGCGGTCGCCGGCTTCGCGGGCGCACTCCTCGGCGGAACGAACCCGGTTCCGATCCTCGCCGGACTGGCGATCATGGTGGGTGCGGGCGCGTTCAGCGTCGTGGCATGGCGTCGGAGCGGGTCCGTGCGCGCGACGACGCTCAGCAGCAGCTGGTGGAGGTTCCTCGTCTCGGGCCCCTGCCTGGTCGCCGCCGTGATCGTCGCCGCGGGGTTGGGGGTGGAGGCCTGGTACCTCGGCATGCTGACGCTCCTCGTCGCCTTGGTCCTGACCACCGTGGGCCTGGGGCTCGGCGTGGCCCATCTCCTGAACCGCCGGAACCCGCAGGATCCACCGGTGTCGTTCTCCTCCGGCACCAGCTGACCGGAGGGCACGTCCCAGCATCAACTGATCCGGCCGTCGAACGCCTATCGGTAACCTCTGACAGATGTCTCCCGGTCGCACGACGCGCATGTCCGAGCTCTTCGTCCGCACCCTGCGCGACGATCCGGCCGATTCCGAGCTGGACAGCCACCGGCTGCTCGTCCGGGGCGGCTACATCCGCAGGATCGCCTCCGGCGTCTACTCGTGGCTGCCGCTGGGGAACCGGGTCCTGCGGGCGGTCGAGCGGATCGTGCGGGAGGAGATGGACGCGGCGGGGGCCCAGGAGACGGTCCTGCCGATCATCCAGCCGCTCGAGCTCTGGGAGCGCAGCGGTCGCGACGCGGCCTACGGGCCGATGATGTTCCGGCTCCGGGACCGCAAGGAGACCGCGTTCTGCCTGGCGCCCACCGCCGAGGAAGTCGTGACGACGCTGGTTGCGGGGGAGTACTCGTCCTACCGCGACCTGCCGGTGAACCTCTACCAGATCAACTGGAAGTACCGCGACGAGCTTCGGCCCCGCTTCGGCCTGCTGCGGGCAGCGCGAGTTCTTCATGAAGGACGCGTACTCCTTCGACCGCGATCTCGCCGGCTGCCAGGCGTCCTACGAAACGATGTACGCCGCGTACGAGAGGGTCTTCACCCGTTGCGGGCTCACGTTCCGGTCGGTGAAGGCACAGTCCGGTGAGATCGGCGGCGATACCAGCCAGGAGTTCATGGCTGTCGCCGCAGTCGGCGAGGATGCGTTCGTCTGGTGCGAGCACTGCGACTACGCGGCGAACACGGAAGCGGCCACGAAGCAGGAGCTCCCGGAGAAGCCGGCGCCCGCCGACGCGCCCGCGCTGGAGAAGGTTCACACCCCCGACCTCCCGGGAATCGACGAAGTCGCGAAGCACCTCGGGACCAAGCCGAACCGTCTGCTGAAGGCGATCGCGTTCGACGTCGACGGCGAGCTGGGGCTCGCGATCGTCCCGGGCAACCGCGAGGTGAACGAGTTCGTCCTGGAGGCGCTCTTCCCCGGGGCCGAGGTGCGACTCTTCACCGACGCCGACTTCGCCGCGCGTCCCGATCTCCCGAAGGGCTACATCGGGCCGGACTTCGGGGGAGCGAGCTACGTCGTCGCGGACTCCTCGATCCGCGCGCCCCATCCCTGGATCACCGGCGCGAACGAGGTCGACCATCACGTGCGCGGCAGCATCCTCGGTCGCGACTTCACCCCCACCCAGTGGGCCGAGCTCGCGATCGTGGAGCCGGGCGACGGGTGCCCGAAGTGCGGGAAGCCGCTCCGCATCGACCGTGGGATCGAGGTCGGCCATGTCTTCCAGCTCGGCACGAAGTACACGGTCCCGCTCGGCGCGCTCTACACGGACGAGGAGGGCGAGCAGCACCCGATGGTGATGGGTTGCTACGGGCTCGGGGTGAGCCGGGTCATCTCCGCGATCGTCGAGGAGCACCACGACGAGAACGGGATCGCGTGGCCCGCGGCGCTGGCCCCGTACGACGTGCACGTGATCGCGATGCCGGGCGACGAGTCGCTGGCCGAAGCCGAGAAGCTCGCGACGGAGCTCACCGCCGCGGGGTTGGACGTGCTGTACGACGATCGCGAGGTGCGCCCCGGCGTGAAGTTCGCCGATGCCGATCTCGTCGGCATGCCGGTGCAGGTGATCGTCGGCGCGAAGGGGATTGCGAAGGGGATCGTGGAGCGCAAGATCCGCGCGACCGGGGAGCGTGACGAGCTTCCCCGCGCCGACGCGGTGGCCACGATCGCGGGCGCGGTGTGACGCTGAAGGTGAAGCCGCCGGTCTCGCCGATGCTGGCCAAGCTGGCGCGTGAGATGCCGGTCGGCGAACAGTGGGCGTATGAGCCGAAGTGGGACGGCTTCCGCTGCATCGTGTTTCGCGACGGCAAGGAGGTCGAGCTCGGCAGCCGCAACGAGAAGCCCCTGACCCGCTACTTCCCCGACCTGATCGAGCCGCTGCTCGCGGCGTTGCCCGACGGTGCGGTCGTCGACGGCGAGATCGTGATCAAGACACCCGACGGCCTCGACTTCGACCTCCTGTCACTGCGCATCCATCCGGCCGCGAGCCGGGTCGCGATGCTCGCCGAGGCGACCCCGGCCGCGTTCGTCGCGTTCGACTTGCTCGCCGCGGGCCGCCAGGACCTGCGCGAGCTGCCGTTCGGTGAGCGCCGGGCCGCGCTGGAGCAGATGCTCGCCTCGGTGGACTCGCAGGTCCATCTCACGCCGATCACCCGCGATCCTGACGTCGCCCGCCGGTGGTTCGACACGTTCGAGGGCGCGGGGCTCGACGGGGTCGTCGCGAAGGACGTGAACGGTGAGTACAAGGAAGGCGAGCGCGGTTGGCTCAAGGTCAAGCACCTGCGGACCGCGGACTGTGTCGTCGCCGGATTCCGGACCCACAAGGACGGCAAGGGTGTCGGCTCGCTGCTGCTCGGCCTCTACAACGACGACGGGAAGCTGCAGCACGTCGGCGTCGCGTCGAGCTTCAACGCGGCGCGCCGCGCGGAGCTGGTCGAGGAGCTCGCGCCGTACCGGACGGACTCGCTGAAAGGTCACCCGTGGGCCGAGTGGGGCGGCGCGGAAGGCCACGAGGACGGCGACCGCATGCCCGGCGCGCCCAGCCGCTGGAACGCGAAGAAGGACATGACCTGGGAGCCGTTGCGCATCGGCCTCGTCGCCGAGGTCGCGTACGAGCACATGCAGCGCGACCGGTTCCGCCACACCGCCCGGTTCCAGCGCTGGCGCCCGGACCGGGAGCCGGCGTCGTGCACCTACGAGCAGCTCGAGGTCCCCGTCCCCATGGAGCTCGAAGAGGTCTTCGGCAGCTGACCCAGCCCCAACCCGGGCTTTTGGCGCCACTTGCATTGGGACGTCCCAAGGTAAATGGCGCCAAAAGCTTGGGGGGCGGGGCGGGCGGCACCCCTTGTCAGGGTTCGTCACGATCGGTGCCCGGGACCATTCCGCCATGGGAAATCGGGGTGGCGTCTGGTATTCTTCTCGGGTTCTCGTACGGATGTGTCGGCCCCCCGTGGGTCGGGCCAGCGTGGGCCTTGTGCCCACGCTGTTTATTGACTTCACGAGGCGCACAAGGAGGAGGTGAGCGTGGTGCCCGACCGGCTGGAGACCATCGAAGCAATGGTGGAGCCGGTGGCCACGTCGCTCGGTCTCCTGATCTACGACCTGGTCCTGGCCGGGCCTGCGATCCGCTTGATCCTGGACCGCCCCGGTGGCGTGGACATCGACACCCTCGAGGAAGTGAGCCGCCGCGTGGCGCCGCTCCTCGAAGAGCTCGACGAGCTCTCCGGTCCGTACACGCTCGAAGTCAGCAGCCCCGGGGTGGAGCGGCCGCTTCGTACCCGCGAGCACTTCGCCGGTGCCGTCGATTCCATCGTCTCGGTCAAGGCCCGCGGCGACGACGGGGTCAAGGAGCGGGTGCGCGGCGTCCTGCTCGCCGCCGGCGCCGACACCATCACCATCCGTCTCGACGACGGTGACCGGGAGATCGCGTTCGACGCGATCGACGAGGCCCGCACCGTCTTCGACTGGTCCCCCGCGCCGAAGCCGGGCAAAGGCTCCAAGCCCGGTCGCGCCAAGAAGGAAGCAGTCGCACGCCCATGAATAGCGAAATGATGGAAGCGCTCTACACGATCGAGCGTGAAAAGGGGATCTCGGTCGAGATCATGCTGGAAGCGCTCGCCAACGCGTTGGTGACCGCCTACAAGCGCATGCCCGACGCCGCCGAGGAAGCACTGGTCGAGATCGACATCGAGACGGGCGACATCCACGTCATCGCCCAGGAGCTCGACGAAGAAGGACAGGTCGTCAAGGAGTGGGACGACACCCCGAACGACTTCGGCCGCATCGCCGCGCAGACCGCGAAGCAGGTGATCCTCCAGCGCATCCGTGAGGCGGAGCGCGAGATGAAGTACGAGGAGTACGCGGGGCGCGAAGGCGACATCGTCACCGGGATCATCCAGCAGACCGACCAGCGCTACACCCTGCTCGACCTGGGCAAGGTCGAGGCGCTGCTGCCCCAGGCGGAGCAGGTCCAGAACGAGCGCTACGAGCACGGCAGCCGGCTCAAGGCCTATATCGTCGAGGTCCGCAAGACGGCCAAGGGCCCGCAGATCGTGGTGAGCCGTACCCACCCGGGCCTGGTCAAGCGGCTGTTCGAGCTCGAGGTCCCGGAGCTGCTCGACGGCGTCGTCGAGCTGAAGGCAGTCGCCCGGGAGCCGGGTCACCGCACGAAGATCGCGGTCGCTTCGAACGACCAGAACGTGGACCCGGTCGGCGCGTGCGTCGGTGCCCGTGGATCGCGGGTGCGGATGGTCGTCAACGAGGTGCGCGGCGAGAAGGTCGACATCGTCCCCTACACCGACGACCCGGCCGAGTTCGTGATGAAGGCGCTCGCACCGGCACACGTCCGTGAAGTGCGCATCCATCCCGACACCGGCATCGCCGAGGTGATCGTCCCGGACTTCCAGCTGTCGCTCGCGATCGGCAAAGAAGGTCAGAACGCCCGCCTCGCCGCGCGCCTGAGCGGTTGGCGCGTCGACATCAAGAGCGAAAGCCAGCTCGCCGAGGAAGAGTCCGGCGGCGGGGTCGAGTACGCCGAGGGCGAATGGGTCGAGAACCCGTCCGGCGAGCTCGTCTGGCAGCCGGCCGAAGGTGGGGAGACGATCTCCGCCGCCGAGGCCGGGTACGCATCGCCTGACCTCGGTGCCGCCGTCGGCGAGAAGGGCGACGGCGAGGCCAAGCCCCCGATGGACCCGACGAGCCTCGGCGACAAGCCCGCGCCACCACCTCCCGCACCCGTCGGCGCCAAGGCGCCCACGCCTGAAGCTGCCCCAGAGACCGGTGGTGCAGCAGAAGGGGTAGAGGAGCCAACGGCGCCATCAACCCAACCCGATGCCGACGGAGCGCCGTTGGCGACCAGCAATGATGCCGACGGCGCGCCGTCGGCGACGAATGAAGGAGAGACCGTCAGTTAGCGCAGAACCCGAGCGCAGCTGCGTCGGGTGCGGCCGGAAGGCCGCGCCGGCGGAGCTCGATCGGATCGCCCGGCGACCGGACGGGAGTCTGGAAGTCGGCCGGCGGGAGCCGGGTCGCGGAGCCTGGATGTGCACCGGCTCGGCGGCCTGCTTCGACCAGGCGATCCGGCGCAAGGCGCTCGAACGGGCGCTTCGCACCCCCCTGACGAACACCGACATCGAGAGACTCCGTGCGAGACTGTACGGAACCGCAACGCAATAAGGGACGGAACTGGCTTTGGCCACGAAGAAGATCAGGGTCTACGAGCTCGCCCGAGAGCTCGGCGTTGACAACCAGGTAGTCCTGGACCTCGCCGAAGAGCTCAAGATCGGGGTGAAGAGCCATTCGTCGAGCATCGACGATCCGTCCGCGGATCGCGTCCGGCGGCTGGCCGACAGCCGCGACCTGCGCGGTGAGCCCATCGTCGAGGAGCCCAAGCCGAAGGCGGCCCCGACCACGGGCGCGCGGGGCCGGGGCAAGCCCAAGGCCCCCGAGCCCGAGCCGGCCGCCGAGTCCGACGCGACTGCACCCGTCGCGGTGCCCGAGCCGGAGCCGCCGCGCCCGGTCCACCGGGTCGTGCGTTCCACCGGAGGGATCCCGGCACCGGCCGCACCTGCACCTGCACCTGCACCCGCTCCCACCCCGCCTCCCGCGCGCCCCGCCGGAACCGGTCGCGCCCGCCGCAGCCGCGTCAGCGGCCCCGCCGGTGACCGAGGAGAAGCCCGCGCCACCCCCGCCGCCGAACCCGCTGCGCAGCTCGACCGGCAAGACGATCCCGCCCCCGCCCGGCCAGCGCATGACGCCACCCCCGCCGGGTCAGCGCGCGCCGTCCTCACCCGGTCGCACCGGCGGTGGTCCGCCCCGCGGTGGCGGCGGTCCCGGTGGCTTCAACCGCGGCGGCCCGCCCAGTGGCGGTGGCCCCGGCGGTCCCGGTGGCTTCAACCGCGGCGGTCCCCCCGGTGGCGGTGGCCCCGGCGGCCGTCCCGGTGGTGGTGGAGGGCCCGGTGGGTTCAACCGCGGTCGTCCGGGTGGCCCGAACCAGCGGCCCCGGCGCAAGAAGCGCCGTCGTCGCAGCGCCGAGGATCTCGGCCCGCAGTCCGCACCGTCACTGACGCCGGCGGACGCACCCGTACCCGAAGGCGAGATCCTGGTGCCCCGCGGCATCACGATCCAGGAGCTCGCGCCCAAGTTCAACCGGACCAGCGCGGACCTCGTGCGCATCCTGTTCGACGCCGGCGAGATGGTCACGGGCACGCAGTCGCTCGCCGACGAGATGATCGAGCTCATCGCGCAGGAGCTCGGTGCCGAGATTCTGCTCGTCGAGCCCGGCCAGGAGGCCGAGCTCGAGCTGCAGGCCATGCTCGGTGACGACGACGACGAGGAAGACGAGGCGCTGCTCGAGCCGCGCGCGCCGGTGGTCACCGTCATGGGTCACGTCGACCACGGCAAGACCACGCTGCTCGACCGCATCCGCGAAGCGAACGTCGTTGCGGGCGAGGCCGGTGGCATCACGCAGCACATCGGCGCGTACCAGGTGGTCAAGAACGACCGCCCGATCACCTTCATCGACACCCCGGGTCACGAGGCGTTCACCGCGATGCGCGCCCGCGGCGCCGAGGCGACGGACGTGGTCGTGCTGGTGGTGGCCGCAGACGACGGGGTCATGCCGCAGACGATCGAAGCGATCAGTCACGCCCGGGCGGCGGACGTCCCCATGGTCGTGGCGATCACGAAGGTCGACCGCGAGAACGCCGACGTCAACCGGGTCAAGCAGCAGCTCGTGGAACAGCAGCTGGTCCCCGAGGAGTGGGGTGGCGAGACCGTGGTGAACGAGGTCGCGGCCACCGCGGGTCTCGGCATCGACGAGCTGCTCGAGTCCATCCAGCTGCTCGCCGACCTGTACGACCCGCCGCTCGCGGCCAACCCGAAGGTGCCGGCGCGTGCGTTCGTGCTCGAGTCCAACCTGGACCAGGGGCGGGGGCCGGTCGCGACGGTGATCGTGGATCGCGGCACCCTGCGCGTCGGCGATCCGGTGGTCGCCGGCGGTGGCTGGGGCAAGGTCCGCGCGATGTTCGACGAGGCCGGCAAGCAGGTGACCGAAGCCGGTCCCTCCACGCCGGTCGAGGTGCTCGGCCTGGACGATGTTCCGCTCGCCGGCGACGAGCTGCGCGTCGCGCCCAACGAGAAGGTTGCGCGAGCGGTCGCGGAAGCTCGTGGCTACCGTCGTCGCGCCGCGAACCTCACCCACCCGATGACGCTCGCGGGTGGCGCGCGACTCGAGGACATCTTCGCGATGGTGCAGCGCGGTGAGACCGCAACGCTCGGTCTCGTGCTCAAGGCCGACGTGCACGGTTCACTCGAAGCCCTCACCGACGCATTGCGCAAGCTCGACCAGGCTCACGACGAGGTGCGGCTCTCCTTCGTGCACCGCGCGGTCGGTGGCATCACCGAGTCGGACATCAACCTGGCGGCGGTGGCGAATGCCACGGTCATCGGGTTCAACGTGCGCCCGGACCGCCAGGCCCGCGCGCTCGCGGAGTCCGAGCAGGTGGACATGCGCCTCTACGAGGTCATCTACGAGGTGCTCGACGACGTCGGCAAGGCGCTGCTCGGCATGCTCAAGCCCGAGTACGAAGAGGTCGTCACCGGCGACGCCGAGGTCCGGGAGATCTTCGGTGTGCCCCGCCTGGGCAAGGTGGCCGGTTGCTACGTGCTCAACGGGGTCATCACCCGGGGCTCGAAGGTCCGGTTCCTCCGCGAGGGCACGATCATCTGGAAGGGCTCGATCGCGACGCTCCGTCGGTTCAAGGACGATGTCCGCGAGGTGCGAGAGGGATTCGAGTGCGGCATCGGGCTCGAGAACTTCCAGGACCTGAAGGCGGGCGACGTCATCGAGACCTACGAGGAGCGCGAGATCGCGCGAGGGTGAGGCCGTGCATGCCGTCGCGGTGCGCTTCGATCTCCATGTTCCGGCCAGCCGGTCGCTCAAGGCGAAGCGCGCCGCGATCCGTCCGGTCGTCGACGGGCTCCGCCACCGGTTCAAGGTGTCCGTCGCCGAAGTCGACTACCAGGACCAGTGGCAGCGTGCATCGATCGGCGTGGCGCTGGTCGACGGCAGCGCGTCCCACCTCCAGGAGGTGATGGCATCCGTGGAGCGTTTTGTGGCTGCGGCCCCCGACCTCGACCTGCTCGACACCGAGACCGCGTGGCTCGAGTCATGAGCCGCCGTCAGGCGCCGCGCCAGTACCCGCGAGCGGCTCGCGTCAACGAGGTCGTGCGCGAGACGCTGGCCGACGAGCTCGAACGGATGTCCGACCCGCGACTCGGTTTCGTGACGATCACCGGGGTCGAGGTCAGCCCCGACATCCGGTACGCAGACATCTACTACTCGGTGCTCGGCACCCCCGAGGACGGCTACGAGAGCTCGAACGCGCTGCGGTCCGCGATCCCCCGGTTGCGCAGCGGCGATCGGGAAGCAGGTCCGGCTCAAGTTCGTCCCCGAGCTCCGGTTCCGCGAAGATCCGGCGATCGCGCAGGGTCAGCACATCGAGAAGATCATCCGATCCATCCACGAGGGCGCGGTGGTGCCCGACGAAGAGGGACGTTCGTGACTGAGGAGTTCGAGAGCGTCGACGAGGCACTCTCTCGGGCCGCGAAGGCGATTGACCACGCCGACGTCGTGGCGCTCGCGTGTCACGTCACGCCTGACGGGGACGCGCTCGGCTCGGTGCTCGCGTTGCACCATGTCCTGCGCGCGCGGCGGGGAAGTCGAGCATCGCCTCGTTCCCGAACCCGTTTCGCGTCGCGCCGCATTACCGCGACATCCCCGGTCTCGAGCTGCTCACGCGGCCCGAGGAGTTCCCGCGCCGACCGTCGGTGATGCTCACCTTCGACTGCGGGTCGCTCGACCGCCTCGGCGATCTCCGGCCCGCCGCGGAATCGGCCGGCGAGCTGATCGTCATCGACCACCACATCTCGAACGACCGGTACGGCGGCATCAATGTGATCGATCCCCATGCCGCCGCGAGCGGTGTCCTGGTCCGGAGGCTCATCGACCGGCTCGGGCTCCCGCTCAACGACGCAGCCGCGGTGTGCCTGTACACCGCGCTCGATCTGCGACACCGGCCGCTTCCAGTACGAGTCCACGGGCGCGGACGTGTTCGCGCTGGCGGGCGAGCTCGTCGAGTACGACGTCCCGGTCAGCACGCTGAGCCGCACGCTCTTCGAGGAGCACCGCTTCGCGTACTTGCAGCTCCTGGCGGAAGCGCTCGCCGCGGCCGAGCTCGTACGGGAGCAGTCCTTCGTGTGGACCGCGGTCACTCAGGACATGCTGGCCCGCCACGACGTGTCGCTCGAAGAGGTCGAAGGGCTCATCGACATCATCCGCCGAACGGCCGAGGCTGATGTCGCGTGCGTGCTGAAGGAAGAGGTCAACGGGACGGTCAAGGTGAGCCTGCGCTCCGTCGGAGCGGCAGATGTCCGCCACATCGCCGCGGCCCACGGTGGCGGCGGTCACCGGTTCGCCGCCGGGTTCACCTCGGAAGTCGGCGTTGCCGAGACCGTGGACCGCATTCGCGCCGCCCTCTAGTGACGCCACCCGGCGGGTTGATGATGTTCGACGGGCTGGTGGTGGTGGACAAGCCGGCGGGGTTCACGTCCCACGACGTCGTGGCGAAGCTGCGAAAGATCTTCGGTCAAAAGCGCGTCGGTCACGCGGGGACGCTCGATCCGGACGCGACGGGGGTGCTGCTGGTCGGCCTCGGTCGGGTCACGCGGTTGCTCCGCTACCTGCAGGAGACGACGAAGGAGTACCGGGGGACGATCGTGTTCGGCGTCGCGACCGACACCCTCGACGCGGCGGGCGCGGTGCTGGAGCGGCGTCCGATGCCGGTCAGCGAATCGGAGGTAGTCACCGCATCGAAGCGGTTCATCGGCGACCTCCAGCAGGTGCCACCGATGGTCTCCGCGTTGAAGGTCGACGGCCGCCGGCTCCACGAGCTGGCGCGCGCGGGAGAGGAAGTGGAACGCAAGCCGCGGGCGGTGCGCATCGACCGGTTCGCGGTGGAAGCGTTCGAGCCGGGCCCGTTTCCGCGCGCGACGGTGCTCGTCGAATGTTCGAGTGGCACCTACATCCGCTCGCTCGCCGCTGACGTCGGCGCCGCGCTCGGCGGACCCGCGCACCTCGCGGAGCTACGCCGGCTGAGGGTCGGTTCGTTCACGATCGACGAGGCGCACCCGATCGACGCGATCGAAGCCGATCGGGAGAGCACGCTCCTGACGCCCGTCGAGGCGATGCGCGGGCTCGAGCGGGCGACGGTCGATGCCGAGTCGGCCCGGGCGGTGGCCCATGGCTCGGTGTTCTCGTGCGCACCTTTCGCGGTCTCCGGGCCGGGACCGTACGCGGTGGTCGACGAGCAGGGCGCGCTGCTCGCGGTGTACGAGCGCCGGGGTGCCGGGCTGAAGCCGAGCGTCGTGCTGCCTCCGTCCAACGGCGACGGCTCATGACCGCGACAATGGCGCCGTGACCGCGACCCGAATCGTCCATCAGGTCGATGGCCTCGCTCCGTTGAGCGACGGCAGCGTCGTCACGATCGGCGCGTACGACGGCGTTCACCAGGGCCACAAGAAGGTGCTCCAGCTGGTGCGCGAGCTCGCCGACGCCCGCGCGCTCGATGCCGCGCTGGTGACGTTCGACCGGCACCCGGCCCAGGTCGTGCGGCCGGACTCCGCCCCGAAGCTCTTGACGTCACTCGATCAGAAGCTGGAGCTGCTCGAAGGTCTCGGTCTCCTGGATGTCGTGTGCGTCCTGCGCTTCGACGACGCCCGCAGCCACGAGACGGCGGAGGAGTTCGTGCGTGAAGTGCTCGTCGGCCTGTTGCGAGTGCAGGTCGTCGTCGTCGGAGCGGACTTCCACTTCGGTCATCGCCGGGGCGGCAACGTCGCGCTGCTCGAGGAGATGGGCAAGGACCTCGGGTTCGAGGTCGTCGGGCTGGGGCTGGTCGCGCCCGAAGGCGACCCGGGTCACGAGCCCTTCTCGTCAACCCGGGTCCGGGGTGCGCTCGCCAACGGCGACGTGGCAGTCGCGGCCCGGCTGCTCGGGCGGCCCCACGAGGTCCGGGGCACGGTCATGCGCGGGGACCAGCGGGGCCGGGAGCTCGGCTTCCCGACTGCCAACGTCGCGGTCCCGGACGAGATCTGCCTGCCCGCGGACGGGATCTACGCGGGGGAGTACCGCAGCACCGACGGCACCTGGCGCCCCGCCGCCATCTCGCTCGGCCGCCGCCCCACCTTCTACGCCCAGGCGAAGCAATCGCTGCTCGAGGCCCACATTCTCGACTTCGACGGGGACCTCTACGACCAGTCCGCGGCGGTTCGCTTCATCGAGTGGCTGCGAGGAGAGGTCCGCTTCGAAAGCGTCGAGGCCCTGGTGGAGCAAATGGGAGAAGACGTCGCCGAGACCCGTCGCGTGCTCGGGGCCTGAGTGCCGCGAACTGCCCCGGTTTGGGGCTCCGTGTTACCCTGAACGCTTCCGCAACCGAAAGAATCCTTCTCCGCGCATGCCCGATACCACTGCAACGATTGCTGAGCACCGCCTCCACGACACCGACACCGGGTCGCCGGAGGTCCAGGTGGCGCTCCTCACGGGGCGCATCAACCACCTCACGGAGCACCTGAAGATCCACAAGAAGGATCATCACTCGCGCCGCGGGCTGCTCATGCTCGTGGGTCAGCGCCGACGCCTGCTGGACTACCTCCGGCGCAACGACGTCGAACGGTACCGGGCACTGATCGCGAAGCTGGGTCTCCGCCGGTAGCGGATCGTGGGAGCGGCCAATGCCGCTCCCGCTTCGCGAACGAAACCAACGCGAGCGTGACGGCGGTTGTCAGTCGCCGATGCTCGAGGCCGAGGCCCCGAGCGCCGACAACTGGGAATCACCGCCCCTCGCACAAGTGCCGCCCCCCAAGCGGGCGGCGAGAGAGGAGCGCGTTCCTATGGGAGACGCGATTCGAGTAAGTGGTCCGATCAATGCAGACGGACTGGAACTGACCATCGAGACCGGCAAGCTGGCGAACCTCGCCGACGGCGCGGTCGTCCTGACGGTCGGCGACACCGTCGTGCTGTCGACGGTCGCCACCAGCAAGCCCCGTGAAGGCATCGACTTCTTCCCCCTGACGGTGGACGTCGAGGAGCGGATGTACGCGGCCGGCAAGATCCCCGGCTCGTTCTTCCGCCGTGAGGGTCGTCCGGGCGAGGCCGCGATCCTCACCTGCCGCCTCACGGACCGGCCGCTGCGGCCGAGCTTCCCCGAGGGCTTCCGGGACGAGACCCAGGTGATCGCCACGATCCTCGGCTCGGACCAGACGAACCCGCACGACATCATCTCGATCAACGGTGCCTCCGCGGCGCTGATGATCTCGGGCATCCCGTTCAACGGCCCGATCGGCGCGGTGCGCATGGCGCATCACGAGGGCGAGTGGATCGCCCACCCGACCTACGAGCAGGGAGCGGAGTCCACGTTCCAGCTCGTCGTCGCGGGTCGTCGCACCGAAGCCGGTGAGATCGCCGTGATGATGGTCGAGGCCGGTGGCACCGAGAACAGCTGGGCTCTCTACGAGGCCGGCGCCCCCAAGGTGACCGAGTCGGTCATCGCCGAGGGCCTCGGCGTGGCCAAGGAGTGGATCGGCAAGGCCATCGACCTCCAGCAGGAGCTCGTCGCCGCCGTCGTCCTCGCCCACGGTCCGATCGTCGAGAAGCCGTTCGAGCGCCGCGTCGACTACCAGGACGACCTGTTCGCCGCCGTATCCGGCCAGGCCAAGGGCTACACGGCCGAGGCGATGGCGATCGCGGACAAGACCGAACGCAACAACAAGCTCGAGGAGGTCCTCGAGGGACTGCTGCTCGCGCTCGGGGGCACGCCGGACGAGCCGGGCGAGTTCGCCGGCCGCGAGGGCGAGGTCAAGAAGGCCTTCCGCTCGCTCCAGAAGCAGGTCGTGCGCGAGCGCATCGTCAACGACGGTGTCCGCATCGACGGCCGGGGGGTCACGGATCTCCGTCCGCTCTCCGCCGAGGTCGGCATCATCAACACGGTGCACGGCTCCGGGCTCTTCCAGCGGGGCGAGACCCAGGTCCTGTCGGTGCTCACGCTCGGCATGTCCCGCATGGAACAGATCGTCGACACCCTCGGGCTCGACGACCGCAAGCGCTACATGCACCACTACAACTTCCCGCCGTTCTCCACCGGTGAGACGGGTCGCGTCGGTTCGCCGAAGCGGCGCGAGATCGGTCACGGTGCGCTCGCCGAGCGGGCATTGCTGCCGGTCGTGCCGAGCAAGGAAGAGTGGCCGTACACCCTGCGGGTCGTGTCCGACGTGCTCGCATCGAACGGCTCGACCTCGATGGCGTCCGTGTGCGGCTCGACCCTTTCGATGATGGACGCGGGTGTGCCGCTCAAGGCTCCCGTCGCCGGCATCGCGATGGGCCTCGTCTACCACGACGGCAAGTACACGACCCTCACCGACATTCTCGGGGCCGAGGACGCGTTCGGCGACATGGACTTCAAGGTCGCGGGAACGTCCGAGTTCGTGACTGCGCTGCAGCTCGACACGAAGATCGACGGGCTCCCCGCCGACGTCCTGCTCAAGGCACTCGATCAGGCGAAGGACGCGCGACTTGCGATCCTCGAGGTCATGCACGACGCGATCGCGGAGCCCCGCGCCGACGTCCGCCCGACCGCACCGAAGATCGTCAGCTTCGAGATCCCGATCGACAAGATCGGTGAGGTCATCGGCCCCAAGGGCAAGGTCATCAACACGATCCAGCAGGAGACCGGTGCCGACATCGCGGTGAGCGACGACGGCATGGTCGGAACGGTGAGCATCGGCTCGAAGGAAGGCGAGAAGGTCGAAGAGGCCCGTCGCCGCATCGAGCTGATCCTGGACCCGCCGACGGCCGAGCTCGGTGCCGAGTACAAGGGCCGGGTCGTGAACATCACGAAGTTCGGTGCGTTCGTCAACGTGCTGCCGGGTCGTGACGGCCTGCTGCACATCTCGAAGCTCGGTCGCGGCAAGCGCATCGACCGCGTGGAGGACGTGCTCGACCTCGGCGACGAGGTCACCGTCCGGGTCGACGACATCGACAACTCCGGCAAGCTCTCGCTGTCCCTCGTGGGCGAAGAGGGCGACGACGGTGGCTCCGGTGACGGCGACCGACCCGAGCGGGCGCCACGCGAGCGTTCATCGCGCGGTGAAGGCGACCGGGGCAGCAACACCGGTCCGCCGAAGGACGTCGCGTCCTTCGACGCCGCCTGGGACGAAGAGGCGAAGAAGGAGTTCGGCGACCTCGGTCCGGCCGAGGCGCCGAGCCGCAGTGGTGGCGACCGTGACCGCGGTCCCCGTCGCCGCCGGCGATAGAGCCTTCAGACGCCCATCCTGAACGTCGATACGCCATCATGAGCGGAGCGGGGAGTTTGGGGATTGAGCGCACGCGGCTCCCTTCGGGGCTGCGGGTGCTCACCGAATCCATGCCCGAGCTCCGCTCGGTGGCGATCGGCTTCTGGGTCGGGACGGGCGCGATCGACGAGCCGGACAACCTGCTCGGGGCGAGTCACTTCCTCGAGCACCTGCTCTTCAAGGGCACGGACGCTCTCGCCGCGGCCGAGATCGCCGGCGCGATCGAATCGGTCGGCGGCGACATGAACGCCTTCACCACCCAGGAGTACACGGCGTTCTACGTCCGGGTCCCGGACGACCAGCTCGCCATCGCTACGGACATCCTCTCCTCGGTGGTGTGGTCCCCGGCGTTCCGCTCGGCCGACGTCGACTCCGAGCGCCAGGTGATCCTCGAAGAGATCGGCATGCGCGACGACACACCGGACGACATCGTGCACGAGCTCTTCGCCGCGGCGCTCTACCCGAAGCACCCGCTCGGTCGTTCTGTGCTCGGCACGCGCGACACGATCACTGCCGCGGCCCGTGACGACATCGCGGCGTACCACCGGGCGCACTACCGTCCGGAGAACGTCGTGGTCGCGGCCGCGGGGAACCTCGAGCACGGTCAGATGGTGGAGTTGATCAGTGCCGGGCTCGGCGTTGAGGACGGGGCGCGCCCGGCACGGATCGACCCCTCGTTCGCGCCACCGGAAAGTGTCCTCGGCGAACGTCGCCCGACCGAGCAGGCCCACCTGGTGCTCGGGGTGCGAGCGCTTTCCCGGGACGATCCGGATCGGTACGCCCTCTCCGTGGTCAACCAGGCGCTCGGCGGCGGGATGTCGTCGCGACTGTTCCAGGAGGTGCGCGAGAAGCGCGGCCTCGCGTACTCCGTGTACTCGTACCGGGTCGCGTTCGACGGGACGGGCGCGCTGGGGGTCTACGCCGGCACCAACCCCGACCGCGCGCAGGAGACGCTCGCGGTCATTCGCGGGGAGCTCGACCGTCTGGTCGCCGACGGCCTGCCGGAGTCCGAGCTCGCGGCCGCCAAGGGTCACCTCAAGGGTTCGACGGCACTCGCGCTCGAGACGAGCTCGAGTCGGATGCACCGCCTCGGTCGCAGCGAGCTCACGACGAACGAGGTGCCGTCGGTCGACGAGCTGGTGGCCGAGATCGATGCGATCACCGTCGACGACGCGGCCCGGGTCATCCAGCGGGTCTTCGCGGAGGAACCTCGGGTTCTCGCCGTCGTCGGCCCGTTCGACGCCGAAGACTTCGTCTGACCCTCTTCTTCGCGACCCTTCCGTTTGTTGCAATCGGTTCCGTATGCGAACCAAACGCAACGAACGGCGGGAGGTGAGGGAGGCATGCCGGTAGTCTCGACCCGGTGATCAGGGTTGGTGTGTTCGGAGCCGGTGGGCGGATGGGCGCGACCGTGTGTTCGGCGGTGCTCGACGCGCCCGACTGCGAGCTCGTGGCCGCGGTTGACCCGCAGCACGCGGGGGAGCAGGTCGTGGGGACCGACGTCACGATCTCGGAGTCGCCCGAGGCCATGGAAGCTGCGGCGACCGAGGTGAGCGTCGACTTCACCGTGATCGCCGGCGCCCGGGAGAACCTCCGCTGGTGCGCAGCGCACGACGTGCACGCGGTCGTCGGCACCACCGGCATCACCGAGGACGACCTCGACGAGCTCACGAACCTCTTCGATCACAGTGCGGCGAACGCGTTCGTCGCGCCGAACTTCGCGATCGGCGCGGTGCTCCTGATGCGCTTCGCGGCGCAGGCCGCGCCCTGGTTCGAGACCGGCGAGATCATCGAGCTGCACCACAACAAGAAGATCGACGCGCCGTCGGGCACCGCGATGCTGACCGCGCACCGGATGGCGGCGGCTTCGCAGCAGTGGGCGCCCGACCCGACCCGCGACGTGGTGGCCGAGGGTGCGCGCGGCGGGCTCGTGGACGACGCGATCCGGATCCACTCGGTGCGAATGCAGGGGATGTTGGCGCACCAGGAGGTCATCCTCGGCACGACCGGCGAGACGCTGACGCTGCGCCACGACTCGTACGACCGGTCGTCGTTCATGCCCGGCGTGCTGCTCGCGGTGCGTCAGGTCGCGGGCCTGCCGAACGGCCTCACCGTCGGGCTCGACGCACTCCTCGACGCGTAGGTCGACGCGCCGTGCACGGAGCGGGGACGCCCGAGCGACCCGGCCCGCAGGGTCAGGAGCGGAAGAGATGAAGGCGCCCGACCCGGTGCTGCGCGAGCGGATCCTCGACGCGGCCTACGCCTGCTTCGCCCGGTTCGGCCTGGGCAAGACGACCGTCGAGGACGTGGTCAAGGAGTCCGGTGTCTCACGTGCCACCGTCTACCGCGCCTTTCCGGGGGGCAAGGACCAGCTGTTGCGCGAGGTGGTGGCCTGGGAGATGGGACGGTTCTTCGGTGCGCTCGCCGAGGCCGTCGTCGGCGCGCCGGACTTCGCGAGCCTCGTCGAGGACGGGCTCCTGTTCGCCCACCGCGCGGTCGCGGAGCACGTCGTGCTGCAGAAGATCCTCGTGACCGAGCCGGAACGGTTGCTGCCGTTGCTCACGACCGAGCAGCACCGGCCGCTGGAGTTCATCACCGGCTACCTCATGCCGTTCCTCGAGCGCGAGGAACGCGAGGGCCGGCTCCAGCCCGGGCTCGACCAGGCTCGTGCGGCCGACTTCGTGGCGCGCATGTTGCTGTCGCTGATCGGTTCCGACGGCGACGACATCGAAGACCCCGTCGCCCGCCATCGTCTCGTCCGGGAACAGCTCCTCGTCGGCGTCCTCACCCCCGAAGCCCTCGCCACCCCCTGAGCGCGGCTCGAGAGCCCACCGACCACCCCCTTTCGGTGTCATCCGAACACGCTCTGGCGTGTTCAACTGACACGGAAACGAGGCGGTTCGTAGACTTCGAGGGTGGCGGGGGAGCGAGGGCGACCAGAGGGCGAACCGACTGCTCCGGGGTGGTATCCGGATCCGTGGAGCGCGACCGGTGAGGGTGAGCGCTACTTCGACGGGAAGCGCTGGGGCACGACCGAGAAGCCGCTCGCCCGCCACACCGTGGCGACCAGTGAGCCCCCGCCGCCGAAGCGGGACCGCTTCCGGCGTGTGGTGCTCCCGATCACCATCCTCGTCGTGCTGGTCGGCGCGACGTGGGCCATACCGAAGTACGTGACCAACGACTCGGGCGGCGACCCGAGCCCCGCCGCGCGGAGCTCGCTGCAACGCGCCGCCGCCGTCGGGCGAGGAAGCCGCGAAACCGCTTGGCCAACCCGGCCCGGTGCCGGCCGGTTCGGGTCGGTTCGAGTTCCTTTCCAACCAGCCGGGCGATGCGGCAACGCCCGTCGCGTTCGACCCGTGCCGGCCCGTCCACTACGTCGTGAATCCGGCCGGCGCACCGAGCGACGGCCTCGCGCTGATCAAAGATGCCGTGGCGCGCGTGAGCACAGCCACCGGGCTCACGTTCGTCTACGACGGCATCTCGAACGAGACGCCGGACAAGGCCCGGGAGCCGTACCAACCGGATCGGTACGGGAAGGATCGGTGGGCGCCGGTCCTGATCGCGTGGGCGGACGAAGCCTCCTTCCCGAAGCTTGCGGGCTACGTCGCCGGGATCGGCGGGCCGCAGACCGTGCAGGCGCCGAATGGCCGGCTCGTCTACGTCACCGGCGACATCGTCCTCGACTCGCAACAGCTGTCGGCGGACGAGGAGCCTGATCGCGCGCAGGCCGAAGCGACGATCCTCCACGAGTTCGGGCACCTCGTGGGGCTCGACCACACGAACGACCGGACCCAGCTGATGTTCTCGGAGGCCGAGTTCAACGTGGCGGACTTCGGCGACGGCGACCGGCGCGGCCTCGCCCGCCTCGGCACCCAGGCCTGCTTCCCCAACGTCTGACCCACGTTGTGACCTGGGACACGTTGACCATGAGACAGTCATCGCCTTAATGTCTCATGAGTGACCACGGAGCGCGAGATGCCCGGCGGGCGGAGCGACGCCGGGCCCTCGGACGCCCGGGACCGCATGATCACGGCGACGCTCGTCTCGCTGGCTCGCTACGGCGTGGCCAAGACGACGCTCGAAGACGTGGCCAAGGAAGCCGGCTGTGCGAGGGCGACCGTCTACCGCTACTTCGGTGGGAAGCAGCAGCTCATCCACGCCGCGGTCCTGCACGAGTCCCAGCGCATCCTCGCCGCGATCGACGCCTCGGCGCGGCCCGGGCTCGCCCTCGAAGATGCGCTCGTCGCGATGGCCACCACCGCCGCCCACGAGCTGCTCGAGCACGACGCCCTGCAGTTCGTGCTGGCCCACGAGCCCGAGCTGATCCTGCCGTTCGTCACCTTCGACGGCAGTGATCGCTTTCTTGCCCTAGCTGCGGCCGCGCTCGCGCCGACATTCGCACGGTTCGTCCCCGCCTCCGACGCGCATCGTGGCGCGGCGTGGTGCACCCGGATCTTCCTCGCCTACCTCGGGCCCGACAACGGGCCCGTCGACATGACCGATCCGCGCGAGGTCCGCGCGCTCGTCTCCGACTTCGTCGCCCCGGCGCTTCGCGCCTCGGCGTCTCAACCAACTGGGGGATAAGACATGGCCACGAACCAAGAGATGATCGGTCGCGAGAACATCAACGACCTCGAGGCGATCCTGTCGATCACCAACAGTGACGTCAACGAGGTGCTCCACACGGTCAAGGCCGAGTCGGACGCGCTCTTCACCTGGGACTACGAGCGCTCGCGGCCCGCGCTCATCAAGCTCTACGAGAAGGCGAAGACGTCACAGTGGAACGTGACGACGGACCTGGACTGGACCACCGAGGTCGACCAGGCCGCGGTCGTCATGGCGAACCAGGCCGCGAACATCCCGAACGGGTTCGGCGAGTCCGTCGACCTCACGGGCACTCCGTTCGAGTCCTGGACCGACGACCAGTGGATCGAGATGGGCATCGAGTCCCAGAACTGGACGCTCTCGCAGTTCCTGCACGGCGAGCAGGGCGCGCTCATCTGCACCGCGCAGATCGTCGAGACCGTGCCGTGGATCGACGCGAAGTACTACGCCGCGACCCAGGTGATGGACGAGGCCCGCCACGTCGAGGTCTTCGCCCGGTACCTGGACGAGAAGCTCTCCGGTCACTATCCGATCAACGCGCACTTGAAGATGCTCCTCGACGACATCATCAGCGACAACCGCTGGGACATGACCTACCTCGGCATGCAGATCATGGTCGAGGGCCTGGCGCTCGCCGCGTTCGGCTTCATCCACCAGCTCACGACCGAGCCGCTGCTGAAGAAGCTGCTCCGATACGTGATGGCCGACGAGGCGCGCCACGTTGCCTTCGGCGTGCTCTCCCTGCAGGAGTTCTACACGGAGCTCGATTCCAAGGAGATCCGCGAGCGCCAGGAGTTCGCGTTCGAGGCGGCCGTACGGATGCGCGACCGGTTCCTCCAGCAGGAGGTCTTCGAGAAGATGGGCGTCGACGTGAAGGACGCGCTCACCCTCGTGCTCGAGGACGACACCCGGGCGATGTTCCAGTCGATGCTGTTCTCCAAGATCGTCCCGAACTGCAAGAAGCTCGGTCTGCTCGACGCGGGTGACGGATGGTTGCGTGACCGGTTCACCGATCTCGGCGTGATCCAGTTCGAGGACTGGACCGACACCGCCGAGGAGTACACGGATCTCGACGAGGTGGCCAAGGACCGCGACGCCGCGTAGATCGGCTCGGGGTGCGTCGCACCCCGCAGATGCGCCATCATCCGGGAATGCGCCGAACCTCGCTCCTCGTCCTCGCGACCGTCGTCGGGCTGGCCGGGGCACTGCTCGCGGTCGTACCGGTCGCCGGCGGCACCCCGGCCCCGCCCGCGGAACCCGCGAACGTCTGGCAGCAGCGGCATCCGCTCAACATCGCCCACGCCGGCGGTGACCTCGAAGCACCCCACGAGACGATGTACGCGTACAAGCGAGCGGTCGCGGTAGGGGCCGACGCGCTGGAGATGGACATCCGGCTCAGCGCCGACGGCGAGGTCATGGTCGTCCACGACGACACGATCGACCGCACGACCAACGGCACCGGTGCGGTGCGCGACTTCACCGCCGCGCAGCTCCAGGCGTTCGACAACGCCTACTGGTTCGCGCCCGGCTGCTGGAGCTGTCACGACCGGCCGGTGGACCAGTACGCGTTGCGCGGAGTCCGCACCGGCGAGGTCCCGCCGCCGACCGGCTACGTCGCGGGCGACTTCACGATCCCGACCCTGCGCCAGGTGTTGGAGGCCTTTCCCGACCGGCTGCTCGACATCGAGATCAAGGACGGTCCCGACGCCATCGCCGCGGCGGACGGGTTGGCCGCCCTCATCGACGAGTACCACGCCGCCGACCGGGTCGTGGTGGTGTCCTTCGACGACAGCGTCATGGACCACTTCCACACGATCGCCCCCGGCATCGACACGAGTCCCGGGTTGGACACGATCACCGCCTGGTTCGGGACCCGAGGTCCCCTGCCCGGCGAGACGTCGTTGCAGGTGCCGCCCGTGTACAGCGGCATTCCCATCGTCAGCGAGCAGTTCGTGGCCGACGCGCACGCCAACAACCTTGCGGTCTACGTATGGTTCAACGGCGACAGCGATGACACCACCGCGAGCTACGAGTCGCTGCTGGACATGGGCGTCGATGGCTTCATCACCGGGAAACCCGCGCTGCTCCAGGAGACGCTCGACGCCCGCGGCTCCTTCGTCACCCCGTTCGAGGCCGGTCCACGCGTGGACTGGCTGGGTCCCTGGTACGGACGCGTCGACCTGACCTGCCCGCAACGCACGGCGTCGCACTGTGCGGGGAGCGTCTACGTGGTGGGGTGGAAGCACGGGCAGACATACCCGACGCTTCTCGCCGACGTCGTGACCGTCGACGCGGCTCGTGGGGGCTCCGCGCGCGTGATGCTCCGGCCGACCGCGGCGGGCCGCCACTGGGCGCGGGTCCATCGCCACGACCCGGCGCTCGTCGTCGTCGCGCCTTCCAATCCCGACACCGGGTTCAGCTTGACGACCATCCCCGCGAGCCGGAGATGAACCGGCCGGGATCGGGCTAGCCTCGCCCGATGGCCACTCCCGCACGTACCGGCGAGGTGCGGGTCGTCTTCCTCGGCGGGCTCGGCGAGATCGGACGCAACTGCTTCTGCATCGAAGTCGAGGACCGCATCCTGATCGTTGACTGCGGGATCATGTTTCCCGACGTCGACATGCCGGGGGTCGATCTCGTGCTCCCGGACTTCACGTACCTGAGGGAGAACGCCGATCGGGTCGAAGGCGCCGTGCTCACCCACGGCCACGAGGACCACGCCGGCGGGTTCGCCTTCCTGCTGCGGGACATCCGGTGCCCGATCTACGGGTCGCCGCTCTCGCTCGGCCTCGCCCGCAACCGCATTGACGAGGCGGGGATGCTCGGTCGCACCGAGCTGATCCCCGTGGCCGACGGCGAGCGGCGCCAGATCGGTCCCTTCGACGTCGAGTTCATCCCGGTCACGCACTCGGTGCCGCATGCGTTCGGCGCGGCGTACCACACCCCCCAGGGCACGATCCTGCACACCGGCGACTTCAAGATCGACCTCACGCCGGTCGACGGTCGCCGCACCGACCTGGCCCGGCTCGGCGAGATCGCGCGCCGGCCCTCGATGCGGCCGGACGGGAAGTTCGGCGGGATCCGGCTCCTGCTCTCCGATTCCACCAACGCGGAGCGCCCCGGCTTCACCGAGTCGGAGTCGACCGTCGGCCAGGCGATGCGCACGCTGTTCCGTGAGCGCGAGGACAAGCGGTTCATCGTCGCGAGCTTCGCGTCACACCTTCACCGCGTGCAGCAGGTTGCCGAGGCGGCATTGGCCAGCGGGCGCCAGCTCGCGTTCGTCGGCCGATCGATGGCGAACAACGTGACGCTGGCGCGTGAGATGGGCTTGCTCAAGGTCCCGTCGAACCGGGTGATCGACATCGAGGAAGCACCGCGGTTCGCGCCGGGGGAGCTGTGCATCATCTGCACCGGCTCCCAGGGGGAGCCGATGAGCGCGCTCTCGTTGATGGCCGCCCATGAGCACAAGTTCGTCAAGATCAGCGACGACGACGTCGTGGTGATCTCGGCCCACGCGATCCCCGGGAACGAGACGAGCGTGACACGGGTGATCAACTCGCTCTATCACGCCGGCGCGGAGGTGGTGCACGGTGGCAACACCGCCGTGCACGTCTCCGGTCACGCGTCGCAGGAAGAGCTCAAGTTCATGCTGAACCTGCTCAGTCCGGAGTGGTTCGTACCGGTCCACGGCGAGTACCGGCACATGGTCCATCACGCGCGACCTCGCGGATCAGTGCGGCGTCGAGTACGACAAGGTGTTCGTCTGCGAGGACGGCGACGCGGTCACCCTCACCGACGATGGGCTCAAGGCGCAACGCCGGGCGGTGCCGTCGGGGTACCTCTACGTGGACGGGATCGTGGGCGACATCGGTCATGCCGTGTTGCGGGACCGCCGGCAGCTGGCCGAGGAGGGCGTGGTCGTGGTGATCCTCACCGTGGACCAGCGCTCGGGCGCGATCGTCACCGGCCCCGAGATCGTGACCAAGGGCTGGGTGTACGCGCCCGAGGCCGAGGAGCTGCTCGAGGAGGCGAAGGCCGCAGTGCGCGAGGAGCTCGCCACGCTCGAGGTCGAGGGCGCGACCGACTACGAGGCCGTGCGGCGCCACGCGCGGCGGGCCCTGGGCCGGTTCATCAACGACCGGACTCGCCGGCGTCCGGCGGTGATCCCGGTCGTGATGGAGGTCTGAGTGATCCGGGACTGGTCGAACTTCATTGCCGGTCGGACGGCACTCGTCACCGGATCCGGCGGCGGAGTGGGGCGGGCGATCGCGATCCAGATGGCGCGCGCCGGTGCGGAGCTGCGCATCAACGACATCCACCTCGACCGGGCCGAGAAGGTCTGCCGCGAGATCGAGGAGGAGGGGGGCGTCGCCACCCCGGTCGCCGCCGATGTCTGTGACCGCGACCAGGTCGCCCGCATGCTCGACGAGACCGGTCCGGCCGACATCCTCGTGAACAACGCGGGGATCCCTCCCGAGGGCTTCGTGGTCAAGTCGTTCGTCGAGACGGGGCCGGTGGACTGGGATCCGGTCATCCGGCTGAACCTCGCCGCCGTGCTCGGTGTGACGCGCGCCTACCTCCCGTTCATGATCGAGCAGCGGTGGGGCCGGATCCTCACCATCGTCTCGGATGCCGGGCGCCGCGGTGAGCGCAAGCAGGCGGTCTACGGGGCGGCCAAGGCTGCGGCGATGGGGTTCTCCCGCGGGCTCGCGGCGGAGGTCGGGCGCGACGGCGTGACCGTCAACTGCATCTCGCTCGGCACGATGCGCCACGGGCAGCTGGCCGAGGCCATCGAGCACAACCCGGCTCTCGAGCAGAAGCTGGCCAAGGCGTATCCCGCCGGAAGGATCGGCGAAGTCGACGACTCCGCTCCGCTCGCGGTCCTTCTCTGTAGCGACGCCGGCTCGTGGATCACCGGCCAGGTGTATCCGGTTGACGGTGGGTATGCCCCCGCGCTCTGACTCGGCGGACCGCTCGGAGCACTCCGTCGAGCTGCCGACCGGTTACGTCGTCCGTCATCCGCGCGAGCGCGACTCCGGCTCGATCGCCGAGGTCGTGGTCGCGGGCGACGTCGCCGACTTCGGTGAACCCGACTTCACCGAGGACGACCTCATCGACGATTGGGCGCGGCCTCGCTTCGATCTCGGCCACGACGCCTGGGTGCTGAGCGGGCCGACCGGGCGGACCGTCGGGTACGCGTTCGTCTGGGAAGCGCAGCCGGGAACCGAGATCGAGGGCGACGCGTTCGTCCTTCCGGAGTACTCGGGGCGCGGGCTCGGCACCCTGCTCGTCGAGCTCATGGAGAACCGCTCCCGCCAGCTCGCCGGCACCGGCACGGTCACCCTCGGGATGTACGTGTCGCACGCGAATGCCGGCAAGCGGGAGCTGCTCGAGCGGCGCGGGTTCCATTCACGGCACACGGTGCTGCGGTTCAAGATCGACCTGGCGAACCGGTCGCCGGAATCAGTCGAGGTGCCCGAGGGCATCATCCTGCGCCAGTACGGCATGGACGACGCCGCCGCCGTGCGCGAGACGATGACCGAGGCGTTCGAGGGCCACCGGCGCTACACGCCGCGCCGGCTCGACGAGTGGCTCGACCTGCGCCTGCGCCACCCGGCGTTCGACCCCCAGCTGTGGCGGGTCGCCGAATGTGACGGCGAGGTCGTCGGCGCGACGCTCGTGTACGACGTCGGGGAGACCGGATACCTGAGCAACGTCGGGGTGCGCCGGGCATGGCGGGGCCACGGTGTGGCCCAGGCCCTCGTCGCCGACGCCTTCGCCGCACTGCGGGAGCGGGGCCAGATGCGGGTCCTCGTCTCGGTCGATGCCGACGCCGCACCCGCCGCGATCCACCTCTACGAGGAGGCGGGGATGCGGGTCCACGAGCGCCATGACTGGTTCGTCAAGACCATCGGCGGCCCATAGGGGCAGCGTTCTGGGGCTCGGGAGAACCGCTGTTGCTGGTGTTGCGGGTGTTACCGTGGCCGCGTGGCGACCACGAAACCCCGCCGCCGCCCTCCCGCCCGCGCGCGCTCCGCACGCCCGGCGGCCAAGGCCGGCGCCAAGAAGAAGACGGTCACGAAGCTGAAGAAGCCGTCCGCGTTGCGTGAAGCGGCCCGGACCCAGCTTCACGGCCACGGCACCGACGCGTTCGCCCTCTCCCTCCTGGCCCTCGCGGCACTCACGGGCCTGGCGCTGGCCACGGACCTGGCCGGCCCGCTCGGTCACGAGGTCTCCGCCGGCATCACCGCGCTGCTCGGCAACGGCGCCTTCCTCGTGCCGCTCGCCTTCCTCGCGGTGGCCGGCCTCCTGCTCTGGCGGCGCGAGGACGAAGAGTCCGCCGCCCCGCTCCGGGTGGGGATCGGCGTCATCCTCATCGTGCTCGCCGCGGTCGGCCTGCTCCACGTTCTCGGCGGCGCGCCGCACCTGTCGGATCCGGTGGACCAGCTTCGCGACGCCGGCGGTTACCTCGGTGGTGCCACCGGTGGGCCGCTGATCGCCGGAGTCGGGAGCGCCGGCGCGGCGATCGTCCTCCTGGCCTTCCTGGCGCTCGGCGGCCTCCTCGCGTCGGGCCTGTCGCTCGCGCGCGTCGTCGAGCTCACCGCCGCCGGCATCGCCAAGCTCCGCGTCTGGATCGGCACTGCGCTCAAGGCGCTCAACGAGGTGCCGGCCGAGGCCGAGGCGGACGCCGCGGCCGAACCGGTGGGTGTGCCCTCGAAGCGGGCCACGCTCGACGCGGTCCCCGTCGAGGTCGCGGACGAGCCGGAACCCGAACCCGAACCGGAGCCGGAACCGGAACGCGTCGCGATCAAGCCCGTCGTCGCCGTGCCGACTCCGCTCGACGACGAGGAGCCCTCGGACATCGCGGTCGTCGAGGCCGACGAGGGCCAGATGGCGATCGACCTGACCGCGCACGGGGATTGGAAGCTGCCGGCTCGCGAGCTGCTCAAGCGCAGCGTCGAGAAGGAGGTGGATCACCGGCTCGTCGAGCAGGGTGGCGACGTCCTCGAGGCGACGATGCGCGACTTCGGCGTGGACGCCAAGCTCATCGGCATGACCATCGGCCCGACGGTCACGCGCTACGAGCTCGAGCTCGCGCCCGGGGTCAAGGTCAACCGGGTCACCGCGCTGAACCACGACATCGCGTACGCGATGGCCAGTCCTGACGTCCGTATCCTCGCGCCGATCCCCGGTCGCAGCGCGATCGGCGTCGAAGTGCCGAACAAGCAGCGCCAGCTCGTGACGCTCGGCGACATCCTCGTGTCGAGTGAGGCGAAGCAGGCGACGCACCCGCTCCAGGTCGGCCTCGGGCGGGACATCGCCGGTCGCTCGTTCATGCTCAACCTCGCCGAGATGCCGCACCTCCTCATCGTGGGCCAGACCGGCGCGGGGAAGTCCAGCTGCATCAACAGCCTCATCACCTCGATCCTGATGCGGTGCACGCCCGAGCAGGTGCGACTCATCCTGGTGGACCCCAAGCGGGTCGAGCTCGGTCAGTACAACGGGCTGCCGCACCTGCTCACCGAAGTCGTCACGAGCCCGAAGAAGGCGGCGAACGCGCTGGAGTGGGCCGTGCGCGAGATGGAGATGCGCTACGACCAGCTCGCGGACGTCGGGGTGCGCGACATCAGCGGGTTCAACGCCATGTACGACCGCGGCGACCTTCCGACGGCCGAGAACCCCGACCCGCACGGTGACAAGAGCTACGAGCGCATGAGCTTCATCGTCATCGTCATCGACGAGCTCAACGATCTGATGATGGTCGCGGCGCGCGACGTGGAGCAGAGCATCTGTCGCATCGCGCAGATGGCCCGGGCCGTCGGCATCCACCTGGTGATCGCGACGCAGCGCCCGTCGGTCGACGTCATCACCGGCGTCATCAAGGCCAACGTCCCGAGCCGGCTCGCGTTCTCGGTGAGCACGCTCGCCGACTCGCGGGTCATCCTCGACCAGCCCGGCGCCGAGAAGCTCATCGGCCACGGCGACATGCTGCTCTCGTCGGCGTCGTCCTCCCGTTCGCAGCGCATCCAGGGTTCCTGGGTCGACGAGGAGTGCGTGCGCAAGGTCGTGGCCCACTGGCGGCGCCAGGTCGTGCAGCCGCAGTACATCGACGGCCTCCAGGGCAGCGACAAGCCCGGCGGTGGCCGCGGTGGCGACGACCCGGACGATTCCGACGACCTGCTCTTCGAGGCGATGGATCTCGTCGTGCGCAGCGGGTTCGGCTCCACGAGCATGTTGCAGCGCAAGCTGCGGGTCGGCTTCTCACGCGCCGGTCGTCTGATGGACCTGCTCGAGCGCAAGGGCATCGTCGGGCCCTCGGAGGGTTCCAAGGCCCGCGCGGTGCTCATGACGGTCGAGGAGCTCGAAGCCCTCGAAACCCGCGTCTAACCAACGTGTCAGCTCCGGCCAGTCACCAGCGCGCGGCGGTGGTCGGCGACCCATTCGTGCGAGCGGCGGTTCCGGCCTTCGTAGCCCGCGTCCCACTGCGCCACGTGGCCGGAGTGCCCAGCCGCGGCTTCGGACCGGACGAAGGCGAGGGCTTCATCGAAGAACAGCAGCAGTGCGTCGATCGTCCGCTCGCGATCCACCTCGCCGAGGCCATGGGTGTCGAGGAACAGTCGGCACCGGGCGACGGTGTCGACGTGGGCGCGGTTGTCGTCGAGGTCAACTGGATCCCACATCGGGACCCAGTGCCGCAGCGCGATCGCAATGTCCCAGACCCGATCGACCGGACGGGCGAAGTCGAAGTCGATGAACGCGACCGCGGCGGCGTCGCGCACGACCACGTTCTCGAGACATAGATCGTTGTGACAGACGAGATCTCCCGCGAACTGTCGTGGCGCCGGTCCGTCGGCCCACACCGCATCGGCAGGCGGCTGGTAGTCGGCGACCGCAGCGTGATAGCGACGCTGCAGGTCGGCCACGCTCACGAGCAGGTCGTCGCTCGCCGACCAGGCCGGGAACGGCGGGACCGCGACGTCGCCGGGGATGAACTCGAGCAGCTCGTTGTCCCGATCGATGCCGATCACTCGCGGCGCGCCGTCGAACCCCACACCCTCGAGGTGATGCAGCAGGCCGTGCACCGCGGCGGTCCACCGCCCGACCGGGCGCCGGACCGCAGCGCCGACCCGCACGACGCGCCCCTCGTTGCCCAGCCCACCGGCCAGAACCTCCTCGCTCGGCTCCATGGCCCCAGCCTCGCCCAATGTGCGGATGCCCGGGGGCAGAGGGCCAGCTTGTGGCATTGCGAGTGACAAGTTGCTAGGACTGGTGCATGAAGATCACGTTGCTCGGCACGGGAAGCCCGATTCCGGATGCGTCTCGCGCCGGCCCGTCGACGCTCGTCCGGTCCGGTACCTCGACGCTGCTCGTGGACTGCGGGCGGGGGGTGCTCATGCGGCTCACCGCGGCCGGGGTGCTGCCCCCGATGCTGACCGCGGTGTTCCTCACCCACCTGCACAGCGATCACATCACCGACCTGAACGACGTGATCACCACCCACTGGGTGATGTGCGCCGCGCCGACGCCGATCCGCGTCTACGGCCCTCCCGGCACGCAGCAGGTCGTCGACGGGCTGCTCGCGATGCTCGGTCCGGACATCGGGTACCGCCTCGCGCACCACGCAGACCTCACGCAAGGTCCCTGGGTGGACGTGACCGAGGTCGGGCCCGGCGACACGTTCACGCTGGACACGTTGGCGATCTCGGTCGGGCGGACGGATCACCGCCCGGTGGAGCCCACCGTCGCGTTCCGCGTCGAGGCCGAAGGGCACTCCGTGGTGCTCGGCGGGGATGGCGTGCCGTGTGAAGGTCTCGACGAGCTGTGCCGCGGTGCGGACGCGTACGTGCAGACCGTCCTTCGGGAGGACATCGTGCGCATGGTGCCGAACCCCCGGTTCCAGGAGATCCTGGACTACCACTCCAGCGTCGAAGACGCCGCCCGCACCGCGACGAAGGCCGGCGTCGGGACGCTCGTGCTCACGCACTACATCCCGGGGCTGGTCAAGGAGCAGGAGGGCGAGTGGCGGGCCCGTGCGGCCGAGCACTTCTCCGGACCGGTCGTTCTCGGCGACGACCTGACCGAGCTGGATCTCTGAGCCGTCGCGGCTACGACGCGAGGGCGGCGTAGACCGCGCGCACCAGATGCTCGCTGCGGGTGTCGACGCCGAGCTGCATCTGGTTCATGACGTA
Organism: uncultured Acidimicrobiia bacterium; assembly: GCA_963770095.1. Lineage (GTDB taxonomy): Bacteria > Actinomycetota > Acidimicrobiia > IMCC26256 > JAENVU01 > Chersky-806. The sequence continues at coordinate 540,160 of CAVYOO010000001.1, read as the reverse complement.
CCCGAAGCCGATGCGGGCGTCGGGATCGGCGAAGCCGAGCGAACCTCCGGCGCCCGGGTGCCCGAACGCGGCCGGACCGCACGCGGGTGGAAGCCCCGGTCCGAGCGAGAAGCCGAGCCCGAACTGCTCGGGGACACCGATCACCCGGTCGTTGCCGTCGGACTCGACCTGACGGGCCCGGGTCACCGTCTCGGACGAGAGGACGCGGTGCCCGTCGATCTCGTCGACCGTCGCCGCGTAGAGCCGGGCGATCGCGTGGGCGGACGCGATCCCGTTCGACGACGGCAGCTCGGGCGCGTGCAGCTGGCGCGTGTTCCACATTTCGTCGTAGTGGAAGAGGTTCGACGGCCCGGTCAACGCGTCACCGGTCATCGTGCCGGGCGCGGTGAACACCTCGACCAGCTCCCGGATTGCCGGGTCGTCGGGCGGCGGCGGCGCCAGGAGCGTCGCGACGCGCGGCTCCTCGGACTCCGGGAGGCCGATCCACCACTCGAGACCCAATGGTGTCGCGATCTCGTCGGCGAAGAAGCGGCCGATGGTGCGGCCGCTCACCCGGCGCACGATCTCCCCGGTGATCCAGCCGTAGGACCGCACGTGGTACCCGGGGGTGGGCTCGTGCCAGTCCCGAGCGCGGCGTCTGCGTGGCGAGCTGCTCGACGACCGGATACCAGCTGAGCGCCTGCTCGAGCGTGAAGTCGCCCTCGACGACGGGGAGCCCGCTGCGGTGGGAGAGGACTGCCCGCACCGGGATGTCGTCCTTCCCGTTCGCGGCGAACTCCGGCCAGATCTCGGCGACGCGCTGGTCGGGATGAACCAGACCGCGCTGGATGAGGAGGTTGGCGCAGATCGCGGTCGCCCCCTTCGTGGTGGAGAACGCGAGTGCGATGGTGTCCTCCTGCCACGGTCGGCCCGTCCCGACATCGGCGATCCCCGCCCGGATGTCGACCACGGGCCGGCCCTCGACGTAGACGCAGCACGCGGCTCCGATCTCGCCCCGCCGGTCGATATTGGCACGCAGCGCGTCCGCGACGCCTCCGAACCCCGGTTCGACGAGACCTTCGATCACGGAGCGGGAGTCTACGGAGGGGGCCCGGTAGGATCCGTCCGTGGCCCCCCGGTTCTTCGTCGAGACCTTGGGCTGTCCGAAGAACGCCGTCGACTCCGACAAGGTCGTCGCATCACTCCTCGCTGACGGGCTCACCCCCGCCGACCAGGCCGAGGATGCCGACCTGATCGTGGTCAACACCTGTGCGTTCGTGGAGGCAGCCCGGCAGGAGTCGATCGACGCCGCCCTGGCGCTCTCGGATCTCAAGGGTCCGGACGCCCGGCTCGTGCTCACCGGCTGCATGGCCGAGCGGTACGGGACCGAGCTGGCCGAGGCGCTGCCGGAGGCCGATGCGGTCGTCGGCTTCGCGGGGAGGGCAGCCTGTCCCAGGTGGTCCTGATGGGCCGGAAGCCCTCCGGGGTCCGCGACCTGCTCGAGCTGCCCCGGCCCGCACCCGCGTTGCCGTGGGCGTACGTGAAGGTGGCCGAGGGCTGCGACCGGGCGTGTGCGTTCTGCGCGATCCCGTCGTTTCGCGGCAAGCAGCGGTCGCGCTCGATCGACTCGATCGAAGCCGAGGTGCGCGGTCTGGTCGACGCGGGTGTCGCCGAGATCGTGCTCGTTGCTCAGGACCTCGCGTGGTACGGCCGCGACATCGGCGAGCCGGGTTCGCTCGCGCCGCTCCTGCGCCGGCTGGACCAGCTCGCGCCGCGTCGGTCTCGCGCGGGTGCGGCTGCTCTACCTCTACCCGAGCGAGGTGCGCGACCCGTTGCTCTCGACGATGCTCGAGCTCCCGACGGTCGTGCCCTACTTCGATCTCTCCCTGCAGCACGCGTCGGCGCCCTTGTTGCGCTCCATGAAGCGGTGGGGGAGCGGCGAGCGGTTCGTGGATCTCATCGGCCGGATCCGCGCGTCCGAGTCAGAGGCCGCGTTCCGGTCCTCGTTCATCGTCGGGTTCCCCGGTGAGACCGAACCGGACCACGACGAGCTGCTCGGGTTCCTGCGTGAGGTGCGGCTGGACTGGGCCGGGTTCTTCCCGTTCTCCGCCGAGGACGGCACGCCGGCCGCCGCGCGCGACGAGCAGGTCCCCGCTGAGCTCGCGGCCGAGCGGCTGCGCGAGTGCAGTGAGCTGCAGGACCCGATCACGCGGGCGGCACGCGACGCGCTGGTCGGTACGACCGTCGAAGTGCTCGTGGACGGGGTGGACCCGGACTCCGGGATGCCCGTCGGACGCACGCACCGCGAGGCCCCGGAGATCGACGGCGTGGTGCGGGTGACCGGCAACGGGTTCGCCCGGCCCGGCGCACTCGTCAGCGCGCTCGTCACCGAGGCGGAAGGCCCGGACCTGGTCGCCCACGCCACTGCTGCGGTCGCGGCCCGCGAAGCGTCGTGAGCACCGTCGTGCCGGACAAGCGATTCGGGCGGGACGCGGTCGCGACCCCGGCGAACTTCATCACGATCGCGCGGCTCCTCTTCGCGGTCCCGACCCTGATCCTCATCGCGCGCCTCGGCACCGGCTGGCTGACGGTCTCGCTCTGGTTCGTGCTGTCGTGCACCGACGGGCTCGACGGCTGGATCGCGCGGCGCGACGGCACCACGAGGTCCGGCGCGTTCCTCGACCCGCTCGCCGACAAGTTCCTCACCATCGGTGGCCTCGTCGTGCTGGTGGTCAGTGGTGCCATCTGGTGGTTCCCGGTGGCGCTGATCGCGGCGCGCGAAGTGCTGGTGTCGATCTACCGGTCCGCGGCCGCACGCCGCGGGATCTCGCTGCCGGCCCGCCAGCTCGGCAAGTGGAAGGCCGTCCTCCAGATGCTTGCCGTCGGGGCGTACCTGTTCCCTCCGGTCGAGGACATGACGGGACTCAAGCTCGCGATCCTCTGGGTCGCCGTCGGCTTCACCATCGTGTCGGCGGTGGACATCGTCCGGCGGGGCTGGCGGGAGTCGACGAGTGCGGGCTGACGTCCTCGCGATCGGCACCGAGCTGCTGCTCGGCCAGATCGTCGACACGAACTCCTCCTGGATCGGCGAGCAGCTCGCCGCGGTCGGCATCGACACGATGGAGCACCGGAAGGTCGGCGACAACCTCGGCCGGATGGTCGCGTCCATGCGCGAGATGCTCGAGCACTCCGACGCGGTCGTCGTGTGCGGTGGTCTGGGCCCGACCCAGGACGACGTCACCCGCGACGCGATCGCGGAGGTGATGGGCGTCGAGCTCGAGCGTCGCGACGAGCTCGTCGAGCACATCGCGTCGTTGTTCGGGACCCGGGGGCGCGACATGCCGCAGAACAACCTGCGCCAGGCCGATCTCCCGCGCGGCGCGGACGTCATCCCGAACCCGATCGGCACCGCGCCCGGGATCCGGGCCGAGGTCGGCGGCAAGGTGATCTACGCGGTGCCGGGCGTCCCGTACGAGATGCAGCTGATGATGAAGGAGCACGTGCTCCCGGACCTGCTGGCGCGTGCCGGCGAAGCCGCGGTCATCGTGAGCCGTTCACTGAAGACGTGGGGGCATTCGGAGTCCGGGCTCGCCGAGATGATCGCGGACCGGGTCGACACGCAGGACAACCCGACGATCGCGTTCCTCGCACGGGGCATCGAAGGGATCGTCGTGCGCCTGACGGCGAAGGCGGCGTCGAGCGACGCCGCCCGGGCGCTGATCGAGCCCGAGGAAGCGAAGCTGCGCGAGATCCTCGGTGAGCTCGTCTTCGCAGTCGACGACGAGACGATGGAGCACGCCGTGCTGCAACGACTCGAGGCGCGTGGCTGGACCCTGGGAGTCGCGGAGTCGCTCACCGGAGGCCTGATCGGCGCGCGCATCGCGAACGTCCCGGGCGCGAGCCGCACGTTTCAAGGTTCGGTCGCGTCGTACGCGACGGACGTGAAGCGATCGGTGCTCGGCGTGACGGCGGATCAGGTCGTGAGCCGCGAGAGCGCGGAGCAGATGGCCGAGGGTGCACAACGGGTGCTCGGCGCGGACGTGGGCATCGCCGCGACCGGAGTCGCCGGCCCCGACGAGCAGGACGGCCAGCCCGTCGGCACGGTGTGGTTCGCCCTCGCCCTCCCCGGGCTGCCGGTGGAAGCCGTGACGACCCGCCTGCCCGGGGACCGCGAGCGCGTCCGCCAGATTCGCGACGATCTCGCTGCTCAACCTTCTCCGGATGCGGCTCGACGCCCTGCCCTGAGTGTCGTGGGGCTCAAGCGTGCGTTCCTCGCGATCGTTCCTCCGGAGGAGGTGCTCGACGCGGTCGACCGCCTGCTCGACCGGCCGAAGCGGTCGATGTTCGCATGGACCCGGCGTGACCAGTGGCACATCACCCTGCAGTTCTACGGGCGCGTGGATGACCCCGACTCGCTGGGTGAGGGGATCCGGGCCGCGGTTGGTGCATCGCAACCGGTGAACCTCGCGCTGCGCGGGGGTGGCGCGTTTCCGAACCCGAAGAACGCGCGGGTCTTCTGGCTCGGCGTCGAAGGTTCCGATGCGCTGATCGATCTCCACGCGATGGTGGCGGCCGCCACCCGCGACTTCATCGGCCGCCGTGACCGCGTCACCCTCGAGCCACACCTGACCCTCGCTCGCCTCAAGCGTCCGGTCGACCTGACCGACGACGCCGCGGTGCTCGGCGGCGTCCCCGTCGGTCCGCCCTGGGAGCTGGCCGAGCTGCTGCTGCTCGAGAGCGAGCCGCAGCGGGGCGGCGCCGTCTACGTCGAGCAGGCCCGGTTCCGGCTCGGAACCTGAGCGGCCTAGCGGGGGGCCATGAGCGCCTCGGGCAGGACCGAGCTGCTGCGGACCATCGTCTCGAACGCGCCGAGCGTGGGCTTCGGCCGGCGGTCGTGGTGCACGAGCCCGTAGCTGTCGACCACGTCGTTGCGGTCGCCGGTGTCACGCGCCGCGTACCAGAGCAACGGCCCGGTGAACGCCCAGCCGTTCCACGTGTCGTAGTACTCCTTCAACCAGATGGCCTGGTTCGTCTCGCTCACCGAGCGCGCGCCGCGGGTTGGCGCGCCGACCTCGGTGCCCCAGATCTTCTTCGAGCCCTCGCCGAAGGCGACCATCACGTCGTGAAGCGCGGTGGTCTGGAGGAACGCGTTGGCCGGCGAAGGAGCGGTCGGCCGGTCGGGAAACTGGTACGGGTGATGCGCGACCGCGTCGAGATAGGGGCCACCACCGAGCTCGTAGACGCGCCGAAGGAAGGTGAGCGGGGAGAGGTTGCCGTTGCCGTCGGAGGCGGGGGAGAGCCCTCCGTTCATCACCGTCGCCGCGAGGTCGACGGCGTGGATCGCGGCGGAGGACTGGCGGAGGAGCTCCGTGTAGGCGACCGGGTCCGCCGCCGATCCCCAGAAGAACGTGTGGTTCGGCTCGTTCCAGATCTCCCAGTCGTGCACGCCGAGTGGTGCGTAACGTTCGGCCACGACGCGCATGAAGCTCGCGTACGGCCCGGGGTCCTTCGGCGCGCACTCGTCGCCCCGGCACGCCGAGGACGCGTCCCAGCCGGGTGCGGAGCTGACCGCGACCACGACCGACAGGCCTCGCCGGAGCGCGCCGAGGACCACCCGATCGGTCCCGACCCAGTCGTAGACGCCCGGTGTGCCCTCCACCTGGGCCCAGGAGATGCCCGCCCGGAACCATTGCGCGCCCGTGGCGGCCATGAGGTCCAGGTCTGCCTCGACGTCGGCGGGCGACTCGCGGCGGACGAGCTCGTAGCCGTGGGCGAAGCCGGCCCGTGACCCGGTGATCGTGAAGACCCGCGCCGGCCGCGCCGGGACGGTCGTGGTGGTGGTGGTCGTGACCGGCGCCGCGGTGGTCCGGGTGGCGCGCTCGGGCGGCGTGGCCCGGTCGACCGCCCGAACAGGCGGCGAGGAGGGCGAGCAGCAGGATCAGCGCGAGCGGCCGGAGGGTGCGCAAGGAGCCGACAGTCTCGCGGAGCGCCCGCTCCCGTCCCCCGCGGCCCGTCTCCGGCCGCGTCCGGCCGGTTTCGGGCCCGCTCCGGCCGAGAGTCCTTGTGTCGAACGGGTGTTCGCTCTAGAGTGCACGACACGCGTGGAACTTCAACCATGTGATCGTGTCCCACCCTCGCCGTAGGGTCGTCGCAACGGCAACTTCCCCCGACCTTGGCGCCCCGGCGTCTCCCCACTTCAGGAGGATCCACGGTGGATCGTGACAAGTCGCTCGACATGACCCTCGGCCAGATCGAGAAGCAGTTCGGGAAGGGCGCGATCATGCGGCTCGGCGAACGGGGCAACGTCGGGATCGAGGCGGTGCCGACGGGTGCCCTCGCCCTGGACCTCGCCCTCGGCATCGGTGGGCTCCCGCGGGGCCGGATCGTCGAGATCTACGGCCCGGAGTCCTCCGGGAAGTCGACGTTGGCCACCCACGTGGTCGCGGAGGCGCAGCGCAACGGTGGGGTGTGCGCCTACATCGACGCCGAGCACGCGATGGACCCGGTGTACGCCGAGGCCATCGGCGTCAACGTGGACGACCTGCTCATCTCCCAGCCGGACACGGGGGAGCAGGCGCTCGAGATCGCCGACATGCTGATCCGCTCCGGCGCGCTCGACGTGCTGGTGATCGACTCGGTCGCCGCGCTCGTGCCCCGGGCCGAGATCGAGGGCGAGATGGGCGACAGCCACATGGGCCTGCAGGCCCGGCTCATGAGCCAGGCGCTGCGCAAGCTCACCGGCAACCTGAACAAGAGCCGCACCATCGCCGTGTTCATCAACCAGCTCCGGGAGAAGATCGGCGTGATGTTCGGCTCGCCCGAGACCACCCCGGGCGGTCGGGCGCTGAAGTTCTACTCGTCGGTCCGCTTGGACATCCGGCGCATCGAGGCGATCAAGGACGGTACCGAGGTCATCGGCAACCGCACCCGGGTGAAGGTCGTCAAGAACAAGTGCGCCCCGCCGTTCAAGCAGGCGGAGTTCGACATCATGTACGGCAAGGGCATCAGCCGTGAGGGCTCGCTGCTCGACGTCGGCGTGGACCTCGGCATCGTGAAGAAGTCCGGGGCCTGGTTCACCTACGAGGGCGAGCAGCTCGGTCAGGGCCGCGAGAACTCGAAGCAGTTCCTCACCGAGAACGTCGAGCTCATGATGGAGATCAGCGAGAAGATCCGCCTCGCGGCCGGGCTCGACGGAGATCCCGACGCGGAAGTGGATCTCACCGACGCGGATGCCGACGCCGAGGGCAAGGTCGACGCCGAGAGCTGACGGAATCAACCGCTCGGGGTTGTGAGGGGTCGGCCCGCACCGGCCTCTCACAACAACGCAGCCCGTCGATGGCTCTCGAAGCCCGGCTCGTACACTGGGCGGACATGCCTCGCCGCTTCTACGTGAGCACCTACGGGTGCCAGATGAACGAGCACGACTCCCAGCGGATCGCCGGGCTGTTGGCGGACGAGGGCTGCGAACCCGCCGATGGGCTCGAGGACGCCGACATCGTCGTCCTGAACACCTGCTGCATCCGGGAGAACGCCGACAACAAGCTCTACGGGCACCTCGGCCGGCTCAAGGCGCTGAAGGCCGAGCGGCCCGATCTGCAGATCGCGGTCGGCGGTTGCCTCGCGCAGAAGGACCGGGACCTCATCGTCGAGCGGGCCGGTCACGTGGACGTCGTCTTCGGCACCCACAACCTGGCCCACGCACCGGCCCTGCTGGCCGAAGCCGCCCGCCGCGGCGAACCGGTCGTCGAGATCCTCGAGGAGCACGAGGCGTACCCGTCCGCGCTGCCGGTCAGCCGGGACGTCGATCACCGGGCCTGGGTCACCATCCAGATCGGGTGCGACAACTCGTGCGCGTTCTGCATCGTGCCGAGCGTGCGCGGCGCCGAGGTGAGCCGCCGCATGGGCGACGTCGTGCGCGAGGTGCAGGAGCTCGTCGCCGACGGCGTCGTCGAGATCACGCTGCTCGGCCAGAACGTCAACTCGTACGGCCGCGATCTCGGCGCGGGGCAGTGGCGACCGCAGTTCGCGGATCTCCTGCGCGCGGTTGACGATGTCGAAGGGATCCGGCGCGTCCGCTTCACGTCACCGCACCCGAAGGACCAGCGACCCGAGACGATCGCGGCCATGGGCGAGCTCGCGTCCGTGTGCGAGCACCTGCACCTCCCGCTGCAGTCGGGCAGCGACCGCACCCTGGCGCGCATGCGCCGCGGCTACACGGCCGAGCGGTACCTCGCTCGCCTCGCTGCCGCGCGTGGCGCGATCCCGGATCTCGCCGTCACCACGGACCTGATCGTCGGGTTCCCGGGCGAGACCGACGCGGACTTCGAGCGCACGCTGGAGGTCGTCGACGCCGCGAGCTATGACGCGGCCTACACGTTCGTGTTCTCACCCCGGCCGGGGACCGCGGCGGCCGAGATGGTCGACGACTTCGTGCCCACGGAGGTCGTGAAGCAGCGTTTCGCCCGGCTCGAGGCGCTCGTCACCGCCCACGCCGAACGCCACCACGCGGCGCGAGTCGGCCGGGTCGAGGAGGTCCTGTTCGAGGGGCCGTCGAAGAAGGACCCCGATGTGATGTCCGGCCGGACCCGCCAGAACAAGCTCGTTCACGTCGCCGCCCCGGCCGGAAGGTCCCTCGCACCCGGGACGTTCGCCGACGTGCGCATCACCGCGGCGGCGGACCACTGGCTCCGGGGTGAGCTGCTCGAGGTCACCGCCAAGGCACCGCCGCGTCGCATCCGCATCCCGGTCACGGCAGGGTAGAGCGGTCACGTCTGCTCGAAGATCTCCCCCGGCCGATCACCCTGACCGCGACCCGCGGGTGGCCGAGGGCGCCACGGTGACGCACCTCGCGCTCGTCGGTCCCACGGCGTCGGGGAAGTCCGCGCTCGGCCTGGAGCTGGCCCGAGCACTGGGCGACGTCGAGATCGTCTCGATCGACTCGATGCAGATCTACCGGGGTATGGACATCGGCACCGCGAAGCCTTCCGCGGCCGAGCAGGCGGTCGTCGCCCACCACCTGATCGATGTCGCGGACCCGTGGGCGGACTGGTCGGTCGCCCGGTTCCAGACCGAAGCCCGCCGGGCCGTCGCCGACATCGAGGCGCGCGGCAAGCGCGCGTTGCTCCTGGGTGGGACCGGGCTCTACGTGCAGGCCGTCGTCGACGACCTTCGATTTCCGGGCGAAGACCTCGCGTTGCGGGCCGAGATCGCGGCGCGCGCGGCCGAGCCGGAAGGTCTTGGCGCCGCGTACGCCGAGCTCGAACGCGTCGACCCGGAGGCGGCGGCGCGCATCGAGCCCACGAACGCGCGCCGGATCGTGCGTGCGCTCGAAGTCATCCAGCTCACCGGGAAGCCGTTCTCGTCGTTCGGTCCCGGGCTCGGCGAATACGGCGCGACCGTGCTGCCGGTCTCGATGGCCGGCGTGTGGATCCCGCGGCCGGTGCTTCGGGACCGGATCGTGAAGCGTTTCGCGATGATGCGCGACGCCGGGTTGGTGGACGAGGTCCGGGCCCTCGTCGCGGACCCCCGGGGCTGGTCCGGTACGGCCCGCCAGGCCATCGGGTACAAGGAGATCGCGGCCTTCCTGGACGGTGGTGAGCCCGATCTCGATGTCGCGCTGGACACGGCGGTCCGGCGCACCTGGTCGTTCGCGCGGCGCCAGCGGGTCTGGTTCCGCCGGGATCCTCGCATCACCTGGTTCGGCGCCCCGGAGAATTCGTGCGATGTCCTGCCCGCCCTCCTGGCAAGGTGGTGTCCGTGAAGCCCCCGCTGACGCTCGCCAAGCTCGAGGCCACCGGCAACGACTTTCTCGTCCGCCTCGCCGTCGACGGGATGTCGCCGCCGATCGCGCCGACGGACGCGGCGTTGCTCTGCGATCGTCACCGCGGCATCGGCGCCGACGGTCTGATCACGATCGACGCCGGCGCTGACGGCGCGGACTGCACGATGGTCCTGCGCAACGCCGACGGTGGCATCGCCGAGATGAGCGGGAACGGCGCCCGGACCCTGGCCTGGGTCGCGCACCGCGCCGGGATCGGCGACGGCAAGCGCCTCGTCGTCGACACCGGCGGCGGTCGGCGCGAGATCGACCTCGAGCTCGATCCCGCGACGAACGCGGTCGTGCACGCAACCGTGGACATGGGCCCGGTGACGTTCGACCCGGCGGACATCCCGGTCGACGCGCCGAGCCCCTTCGACCTCGAGGCGACCTTCCACGGCACCTCCTACCGCGGTGACGCGGCCGGAGTGGGGAACCCGCATCTGGTCCTGTTCGTCGAAGATCCCGAGACCGCTCGGGTGGTCCAACACGGCCCGCACCTCGAGCACGACGAACGATTCCCGAACCGCGCCAACGTGGAGTTCATCGCGCTCACGCCGGGCGAGTCGGACGCGCTCACCATGCGGGTATGGGAGCGCGGGGTCGGCGAGACGTTGTCGTGCGGCACCGGGGCCTGCGCGGCGGCGGCGGTCGCGCATCACCGCGGTCTCGTCGGGGACCAGGTGGTCGTGCACGTGCGCGGCGGCGACCTCACGGTCGATCTCGGTGCCACCATCCGGCTCGGTGGCCCGGTCCGCCACATCGTCGACCTCTCGCTCGACCTCGACGACTTCCGTCCATGACGCAACGCCACGAAGGCCGCCAGCGGCGCCGGCTCACCGCGACCGAGGTCGATCTCGGCGTCGTGCGCCAGCGGGCGCTCCTGGTCGGGACCGGCTTCAACGCGCGCGATGTCGTAGAGGCCGAGGCGGATCTCGAAGAGCTGGCACTGCTCGCCGACACGGCCGGCGCGGAGGTCGTCGCGACCGAGCTGCAGCGGCGTGACCGCCCGGACCCGGCCACCTACGTCGGGAAGGGCAAGGCCGCGGAGCTCGCCGAGCTGGCGGAGTCCCTCGATCTCGACGTGATCATCTTCGACGACGAGCTCTCCCCGGCCCAGCAACGGAACCTGGAGAAGCTGTTCAAGGTCGATGTCGTGGACCGCGTCGCGCTGATCCTCGACATCTTCGCCCAGCACGCGGCGAGCCAGGAGGGAATGGTCCAGGTCGAGCTCGCCCAGCTGCGGTACCGGTTGCCGCGGCTGCGCGGCCGGGGCATCGAGCTCTCCCAACAGGGGAGTGGCATCGGCACCCGCGGTCCCGGTGAGACCCAGCTCGAGGTCGACCGGCGGCGCATCCAGACCAAGATCACCAAGCTCGAACGCGACCTGGTGCAGCTCGCCCGCACGCGCGCGACGCAGCGCAAGTCCCGTCACCGGCGATCGCTGACGACCGTCGCGCTCGTCGGCTACACCAACGCCGGGAAGTCCACGTTGCTCAACCGGCTCACCGAGGCCGAGGCGCTCGTCGAGGACCGGCTGTTCTCGACCCTGGACCCGAGCACGCGGCGCCTGCGGTTGCCGGGCGGGGAGACGATCCTGCTCTCGGACACGGTCGGCTTCGTGCGGCGCCTCCCGCACCAGCTGGTGGAATCGTTCCGGTCGACGTTGGAGGAGGTCGCGAGCGCCGACCTGCTCGTCCACCTCGTGGATGCGGGCACGGTCGAGGTCGGTCCACGGATCGAGGCGGTGCGGTCGGTGCTGCGCGAGATCGGTGCTGCCGAAGTGCCGGAGCAGCTCGTGTTCACGAAGTCCGACGCCGTGGATCCCGAAACGGTGGCGCAGCTCGTCGCGTCCCACCCCGGTTCACTTGCGGTCTCCGGGCGCACCGGCGACGGGGTCGACGACCTGCCGAAGGTCATCGGGGACCGGCTGCGCGCGCTCGAGCAGGTCATCGAGCTCCAGGTGCCGTACGACCGCGGTGACGTGCTGGCCGGTCTGCACCGCGACGGCGAGGTCCTCGTCGAGGTGCACGAGGAAGGCGGCACCCGGGTGCGCGCCCGGCTGCCGCAGACGGTGACCGGTCGCTACATGGACTTCGTCGCGCCAGTGCCCGGATAGCCTCAGGATGATGGCCGCCCCGCCCAACGGATTCGTTCCGCCGCCGTACCCCCACGACCGGCTCGATGCCCTGCGCCGCCTCGCCGATGCGGTGCCGGGTGGCGTCATCGACTGCTCCATCGGCAATCCGGTCGACCCGATCCCCGAGATCGCGCTGCACGCGCTGATCCAGGCCGCGCCCCGCGCGACGTCGTACCCGCCGTCGATCGGGACGCCGGAGCTGCGCGAAGCCGCGGCGCGGTGGTTCGAGCGCCGCTTCGGTCTTTCACGTCGAGCCCGACGGACGTGATCGCGTGTGTGGGGACCAAGGAGCTCGTCGCCTCCCTGCCGCACCTGCTCCATCTGCGGGACCCGTCGCGCGACACCGTCCTGTACCCGGCCATCTCGTACCCCACCTACGCGATGGGCGCCGAGCTCGCGGGCCTGCGCTCGGTCGCGGTGCCGCTCGACGACACCTGGCACCTCGATCTCAACCGCGTCAGCGACGCGGATGCCGAGCGTGCACTCGTGCTCTTCACGAACGATCCCGGAAACCCGACCGCGGCAGTGGCCGGCGGCGCGGCGACCAGCGCACACGTCGAGTGGGCCCGGTCGCGCGGGGCGATCCTCGTCGCGGACGAGTGCTACGTGGAGTTCACCGGTGGGGAGGTGCCGCCGACCACGGTGCTCCAGAACGGGAGCGAAGGTCTGCTCGCGCTCCACTCGCTGTCGAAGCGCTCGAACATGGCGGGCATGCGGGTCGGGTTCGTCGCGGGCGACTCCGGGCTGATCCGGTACCTCGGCGAGACCCGCAAGCACGCCGGGTTTGATGGTTCCCACCCCGATCCAGGCCGCGGCCACGGCCGCGCTGAGTGACGACGAGCACGTCTTCGTGCAGCGGGACCGCTACGAGACGCGCCGGGCCCGGATGATCCGTGGCCTGGCCGGGCACGGACTCGTTCACGACGGCGGGCCGGCGGCGTTCTACCTGTGGCTGCGCGCCGAGGGGTCGGCCGACGACGGTTGGGAGATCGCCGGCGCGGTTGGCCGAGGCCGGCACGCTCGTGGCGCCCGGGAGCCTCTACGGTCCGGCGGGCGCAGACCACGTCCGCCTGGCGCTGACCCAGCCCGACGACCGCCTCGAGCTCGCGCTCAGCCGGCTCGCCGAGTCGTCGGGCACCCTGTGAACCCCCTTCGACCGGCCTGAGGAGGCTGCACCCGATGTCGGACCTCGAACAGCAGATCACGGAGCTCTGGGAGCACCGTGACGACATCGCCGCGCTGATGCCGGAAGCCGACGCGGCCGCATGCGTGCGCGCCGCGATCGACCTGCTCGACACCGGTGAAGCCCGCGTCGCCGAAGTGGTCGGCGATGAGGTGGTGGTCCACCAGTGGCTGAAGCAGGCGATCCTGTTGCTGTTCCGGTTGACGAACATGAGTGTGACCGAGCTCGGGCCGTTCGAGTTCCGGGACAAGATCCCGCTGAAGCGTCACTACGAGAAGGCCGGAGTGCGCGTGGTGCCCGGTGCGCAGGCGCGGTGGGGCTCCTACCTCGCGCCCGGAGTCGTGATGATGCCCGGCTACGTGAACATCGGTGCGTACGTCGGCGAGAACTCGATGGTCGACACGTGGGCGACCGTCGGCTCGTGCGCGCAGATCGGGGCGAACGTTCACCTCTCCGGTGGCGTGGGGATCGGTGGCGTGCTCGAGCCTCCGGGCGCGGTGCCGATCGTGATCGGTGACGACACGATGATCGGGTCGCGTTGCATCGTCGGCAGCGGGTGCCCGGGTCGGCAACGGCGTGGTGCTCGGCGCCGGATGCATCCTCACCGGATCGATCCCGGTCATCGACGCGGAGACCGGCGACGAGCTGAGCCGGGGCCACGTCCCCGACTGGTGCGTCGCGGTGGCCGGCGACCCGGCCCCGGACGTTTCCCGGTGGGGACTTCGGGCTGCCCTGCGTCCTCGTCGTGAAGCGGCTCGCCGAGGGCGAGCGCCACGACAAGTCCAAGCTCAACGAGATCCTGCGCGAACGCGGCGTCAGCACGTGAGTCCGTGGTGAGCGGAGCGGCGTCATCCCCGACCCTGTGCCGCATAAGTAGCGGAGTGTGGTCCGAGCGGCCCGGCCCGCAGGGCCAGGAGCGGGAGAGATGAGTGTGGATCTGTTCGGGCTCACCGAGGAGCTGATCACGATCCCGTCGGTGAGCCGGGACGAGACGCGCCTCGCCGACATCGTCGAGGCGCGGGTGGCTCGTCACGCCCCGACGCTCGTGGTGGACCGGGTCGGCGACAACGTCGTCGTCCGTTCCGATCTGGGCCGCGACCAGCGGGTGGTGCTCGCGGGCCATCTCGACACCGTCGCACCCAACGGCAACGAGGTCCCGCGTCGGGACGGCGACACGCTCTACGGGCTCGGCGCCGCCGACATGAAGGGCGGGCTCGCCGTGCTGCTCACGCTCGTCGACGCGCTGGCTGCCCACCCGGCCCGGGCCCGTTTCGACACGACGATGGTCTTCTACGAGGCCGAAGAGATCGCGGAGGAGTTCAACGGGTTGCGCCGCCTCTTCGCCGAGCGTCCGGACCTCGTTGCCGGCGATCTCGCGGTGCTGCTCGAGCCGACCGGCGGCTGGGTCGAGGCCGGTTGCCAGGGCACCATCCACCTCCGGGCGACCTTCCGGGCGCGCGGGCGCATTCCGCCCGGCCCTGGATGGGCACCAACGCCATCCACCGGGCCTCGGATGTGCTCGCCCGGTTGTCGGCCCACCCGGCGGAGACGGTTGACGTGGACGGCTTGCCCTACCGGGAGTCGCTGCAGGTGGTGCGGATCGAGGGTGGGATCGCGAACAACGTCGTGCCCGACGAGTGCTCGATCGTCGTGAACCGTCGCTTCGCCCCCGCCTACTCGGTCGAGGAGGCTCGGGCCCAGGTCGAGGCGCTGCTCGAGGGCGCGGACGAGATCGAGGTGATCAACGCGTCACCGGCCGCGCCCCCGAACCTGTGGGACCCGCTGGTGGCCGAGCTGATCGGCACGTTCGACCTCGGGGTGCGCCCGAAGCTCGGCTGGACCGACGTCGCCCGCTTCGCCGCGCACGGTGTCCCCGCGCTCAACTTCGGTCCCGGGGATCCGGAGATCGCGCACACCGCGGGGGAGCACGTCACCCGCGAGTCGCTCGACGGTTGCTACGCCGTCCTCGGTCGGTTCCTCGGGGTGGCCTGAACCTAGAGCTTGCGGAGGACGGTCACGACCTTGCCGTAGATCGTGATCTCGGCGGGATCGAAGACCATGTCCTCGAGCACCTCGTTCGCGGGTCGCAGGACGATCTTGCCCCGCTTGCGCAGGAACGTCTTCACGGTGGCTTCCTCGCCCGGGATGCCGGCCACGACGATGTCGCCGTTCTCCGCGGTCTCCTGCTGGCGGACGACCACGAAGTCACGGTCGAAGATGCCGGCGTCGATCATGGACTCGCCGCGGACCCGGAGCATGAAGAGCTGGCCGTCGCCGGTGAGATCCTCGGGCAGCGGCATCGTCTCTTCGATGTTCTCGGCCGCGAGGGTGCCGGTCCCCGCCGCAACGTCACCGACGAGCGGGACGTGGCGGACCGGGCGACGGTCCACCAGCGCGCCGGAGTCGGGTTCGTAGCAGATCTCGATCGCCCGGGGCTTGGTGGGGTCGCGGCGCAGGTAGCCCTTGTCCTGGAGCGCACCGAGGTGCGCATGGACGGTCGAGCTCGACGACAGGCCCACGGCCTCGCCGATCTCTCGCACGCTGGGCGGGTAGCCACGGCGACGGACCTCGACGTCGATGAACTCGAGGACCTGCTGTTGACGGGCGGTGAGCGGTGCTGCTTCGGCCATGCGGGGAAGGTAACACGATCAGGCGTTCGTGGCAAACACCTGTTCGTAGATTTCCCTTGACTCCGAACGGACGTTCGTGGTTGGGTGGTCGGGCAGCGAACGGACGTTCGTCCGGTCCCGAGCTCCGGGGCACCGACGCCCGGTCACCCCGACGCCAGGCGTTGGTGTCCCACCCCCGTGGTTCGATCGTCCCCACACCGGATCGCACCCCCGCACGACTTCCCCCCGCACCGCCACGCACGCAGGAGATGGAGGAATCAGATGGCCGCCGTCATGACCACCCCGAGATCACTGGAGAGGTACCCGGTCGAGCCAGACTCTCGACCGGTCCACCTCACGTTGGTGCCGATGCCCCAGGCGGGCCTCGGGCGTCCGCCGCGGGTCTCGGCCGGCACGTACTGGCGACGGCGCCTCGCCGTCCTGCTGGGCGTCGCCATCGTGGTCCTGGTGGCGGGACGGGCGGGCGCGGCGCTCGGGAGCTCACCCCTCGCGGCTCCCGGGCGCCCCCCGTCGGTCACCCGCTACGTCGTCCAGCCGGGGGACTCCCTCTGGACGGTCGCGGGCCATGTCGCCCCTGACGAGGATCCGCGCCCGGTCATGGATGCCCTCGCGCAAGCCCGCCACGATGCTCCGCTGCTGCCGGGCGAGACCATCGTGTGGCAGCCCTGACCCGGCCCCGAGGCGGATGGGCAACGGCTGAGCCGGCGGACCCGGTGGCGCTACGGTGACGGCGTGCGGTGCCCCTACTGCCAAGAGGTGGACGACAAGGTCGTCGACTCACGTGAGTCGGCCGACGGGGTCGCGATCCGGCGGCGGCGGGAGTGCGCAGGATGCGGTCGGCGGTTCACGACCTACGAGCGGATCGATCCGCTCCCGCTCACGGTCACGAAGCGCTCCGGCGTCAAGGAGCCGTTCGACCGGGCCAAGCTGGCCCGGGGGATCGCCCAGGCGGTCGTCGGCCGTCCCATCCCCGAAGGCACGGTCGACGCGATGGCGCTCGAGCTCGAGGACCAGCTCCGCGAGATCGGTCCCGAGGTACCGAGCGAAGCCGTCGGCCTGGCGGTGCTCGAGCGGCTGCAGGCCCTGGACCCGGTCTCCTACCTGCGGTTCGCCTCGGTCTACAAGGACTTCGCGGACATCGCGGACTTCGAGGCGGAAGTCGTCCTGCTCCAGAAGACGACCGCCCCCAAGCGCCCGTCGCGGGCCCGTACCTGAGAGCGACGCGGGTCACACTCCGGGCCGCGCACCGTTGGTGCAGGTCAGGGGGAACTCGGGCGTGACCGTTGACAAGCGTGGAACTCCAGTGTTGTAATTCACCTCCATCTCGCGTCGCTGGTTGCGACAACCACAACATCTTGTGGTTGTCGCCCCCTGTGTGGCCGGGACCGGGGCGGCGGCACCAGCACCACGAGCGCATCAGTGTGAGCGCATCGACACGACGCACGAGACCGAATCCGATCGAGGTTCCGCCCGCGGGCGGGGAAGGGAAGCAGGCCCATGGCCATGGCGCCGGAGCACGTAGGCATCGGGATCCGTCGGTTCTTCACCGAGTCGGGGCAGAGACGCCTACGACAGCGTGGAGTGGGAGCGCCGTGAAGCGCGCATCCAGAACTACAAGGACGGGACCGACGCCTTCTTCCAGCCCGATGTCGAGTTCCCGGTCCCGTGGTCGCAGAACGCTACGAACATCGTCGCCCAGAAGTACTTCCGCGGCACGCTCGCCACCTTGGAGCGCGAGTGGTCGCTGCGCCAGGTGATCGACCGGGTCGCCGACACGATCACCGGCTGGGGCAAGCGTGACGGGTACTTCGTCGACGACGAGGAGGCCGACGCGTTCAACGCGGAGCTGAAGTTCATCCTCGTGAACCAGCGGGCCGCGTTCAACTCGCCCGTCTGGTTCAACATCGGGGTGAAGAACACGCCCCAGCAGGCCAGTGCCTGCTTCATCCTCGCGGTCGAGGACACGATGAACGGGATCCTCAACTGGTACCGCGAAGAGGGCACGATCTTCAAGGGAGGCTCGGGCTCGGGCATCAACCTGAGCAACATCCGCTCGAGCTCCGAGGGACTCAAGGGCGGCGGCACCGCCAGCGGCCCGGTCAGCTTCATGCGCGGCGCCGACGCGTCGGCGGGCACGATCAAGTCGGGCGGCAAGACCCGGCGCGCCGCGAAGATGGTGATCCTCAACGCCGACCACCCGGACGTCGAAGAGTTCATCTGGTGCAAGGCGACCGAGGAGCACAAGGCCCGGGCCCTGCGCGACGCCGGTTTCGACATGGATCTGGACGGCAAGGACAGCCACTCGATCCAGTACCAGAACGCCAACAACTCGGTGCGGGTCACCGACGAGTTCATGCAGGCCGTCGTCGACGACGAGGACTGGGCGCTCAAGGCCGTCCTCACCGGCGAGACGATCAAGACGGTCAGGGCGCGCGACCTGATGCGCCAGATCTCCGAGGCCACGTGGCAGTGCGCGGACCCGGGGATGCAGTTCGACACCACGATCAACCGCTGGCACACCGCGCCGAACACCGGCCGGATCAACGCGTCCAACCCGTGCAGTGAGTACATGCACCTGGACAACTCGGCGTGCAACCTCGCGAGCATCAACCTGCTCGCCTACATCGACGAGGGTGGCGCGTTCGACGTCAGCGGGTACCAGCACACCGTCGAGGTGATGTTCACCGCGCAGGAGATCCTCGTCGGCAACGCCGACTACCCGACCGAAGCGATCGGCGAGACGAGCCGGCAGTTCCGCCAGCTCGGTCTTGGCTTCGCGAACCTCGGTGCGCTCCTCATGTCCCAGGGCCTCCCGTACGACTCGCCGGCGGGGCGCGCCTGGGCGGCGTCGCTCACTGCGCTCATGACCGGCCACGCGTACGCCACGAGCGCGCGCACCGCCGGCCGCATGGGTCCGTTCGCCGGGTACGCCAAGAACGAGGACGCGATGCTCAACGTCCTGCGGATGCACCGGGCCGAAGCCGCGAAGATCGACGAGGAGCTCGTCCCCCCGGAGCTGCTCTCGGCCGCGCAGCGGAGCTGGGACGACGCGGTGGAGCTCGGTGAGCGTTACGGCGTGCGCAACTCGCAGGCCACCGTGCTCGCGCCGACGGGCACGATCGGTCTGATGATGGACTGCGACACCACCGGCATCGAGCCGGATCTCGCGCTCACCAAGGCCAAGAAGCTGGTCGGCGGCGGCACGATGTACATCGTCAACCAGGCGATCCCGCGCTCGTTGCGCAACCTCGGGTACACCGACGAGCAGGTCGAGGTGATCGTCGCCCACATCGACGAGCACAAGACGATCATCGGCGCCCCCGAGTTCAACCTCGACCACCTCCCGGTGTTCGCGTGCTCCATGGGCGACAACACGATCCACTACATGGGTCACGTCTCGATGATGGGCGCGGTCCAGCCCTTCCTCTCGGGTGCGATCTCCAAGACCGTGAACATGCCCGAAGAGGTGACGGTCGAAGAGGTCGAGCAGCTCCACATCGAGTCGTGGCGGCTCGGCCTGAAGTCGGTCGCGGTCTACCGCGACAACTGCAAGGTGGGCCAGCCGCTCAGCACGCAGCGCTCGGCCACGCAGACCGCGGCCGACGGGGTGACGGAGCGCATCGTGGAGCGCATCGTCGAGCATGTGATCGTGCAGGAGCCGGTCCGCCAGAAGCTGCCGCGGGTCCGGGCGTCGAAGACGTTCTCGTTCCGGGTCGCGGACTGCCACGGCTACGTGACGGTCGGCGAGTTCGAGGACGGGCGCCCGGGAGAGCTGTTCCTCCGGGTGGCCAAGCAGGGCTCGACCCTCGCCGGGATCATGGATGCGTTCGCGATCTCGGTGAGCCACGGCCTGCAGTACGGCGTGCCGATCGAGGCGTTCTGCGAGATGTTCACCAACATGCGCTTCGAGCCGGCCGGCATGACCGACGACCCGGACATCCGGTTCGCCGCGAGTCTCGTCGACTACATCTTCCGCCGGCTCGCGGTCGAGTACATGGCGGAGGACAAGCGCCGCGACATGGGCATCCTCACGGTGGGGGAGCGTCTCCAGCCGACGCTGCCCGGAGTCGAGGAGGCCGCGACTGCGGCCGAGCCGACGATGGAGATGCTCCCGCTCGACGACCGCGCCCCGGGTGACGCGGCGTTCGAGACCGCGGAGGTCGTCCCCCCGCCCGCGCCGCCCGTGGCGAAGACCCCGACGCGCGAGCGCGAGACCGTCCTGTGCTACGTCTGCGGCGACATCATGCAGCGCGCCGGCTCCTGCCACGCCTGCCCGAGCTGCGGCGCCACGAGCGGCTGTTCGTAGTTCGCTCACAGTCTGCGCCTTCTGGTCACGCCTCGGAGTGTGAAGTTGCATCCGTGAAGCAGCCCGAATCTCACGACGGAACACTGCGGAGGCCCGAGCCACGTGCTCGGGCCTCCGACATGTCCAAGGCGAGCGAGGCCCTAGGCTCCCCTTCGCCGAGAGGAGGCAGGCTCGTGGCCGGCACGGTCGTCATCTGTTTCACCGACATCGTCGAGTCGACCGAGCTGCTGACGCGACTCGGCGACGAAGCCTTCGACGACGTTCGGCGCCGCCACTTCGACGTGCTGGAGCGCCAGGTCGAAGCGCACGGCGGCGAGGTGGTGAAGCGCCTCGGCGACGGGCTCATGACGACGTTCGGGAGCGCGTCCGACGCGGTCTCCGCCGGCGTGGCGATGCAGCGCGCGGTCGACGCGGCGTCACGCGGGACCGAGCGCGACGCGGTCGCCGTGCGGGTCGGGATCTCAGCCGGCGACGCCACGCCCGAAGACGGCGACTGGTACGGCACGCCGGTGGTCGAAGGGTCGCGCCTCTGCGCGGCCGCGGCACCGGGCCAGATCCTCGTCAGCGAGGTGGTCCGGTTGCTGTCCGGGAGCCGTGGCGGGCACGAGTTCCGGTCGGTGGGGACGCTCGAGCTCAAGGGCCTGCCCGACCCCGTCGGTGCCGCCGAGGTGGCCTGGAGCCCCAGCGCGGCGACGCTCGCCGTGGCGCTCCCCGGTCCGCTCGCCCCCGACGAAGGGGAGCTGCCGTTCTCCGGACGCGCGGATGCCCTCGACGAGATCCGCAAGCAGTGGAAGGCGGCCGCCGTCGGTGAGCGGCGCGTCGTGATGATCGCGGGGGAGCCGGGGGTCGGGAAGACCCGTCTGGTCTCGGAGCTGGCCCGTTCCGTGCACGCCGACGGCGCGCTCGTGCTGCTCGGCCGGACCGACGAGCACGTCGACGCGCCGTACGGGCCGTGGCGGGAGGCGCTGCGCGCGCTCGTTCGGAGCGCGCCGGACGAGGTGCTCGACCAGCACGTGGCCGAGCACGGCGGGGAGCTCGCGCGCATCGTGGCGGAGCTCGACCGCCGCGTCGACGGACTCGCGCCTCCGATCGCGACCGATCCGGAGACCGAGCGCCTGCTGCTGTTCGAGGCCGTCTCCGGTCTCGTGGGGAGCGTGTCGGTCGAGGCGCCCGTCCTGCTGGTGCTCGATGACCTGCACTGGGCCGACCGCTCGACCCTCCAGCTGCTGTTGCACCTGCTGAAGGCCGACGGTCCCGCGGCCGTCCTCGTGCTCGCGACGTACCGCGACACGGATGTCGATCGTTCCCATCCACTTGCCGGGACGCTGGCCGACCTTCGCCGATTGCGCGGGGCAACGCGGCTGTCACTCGTCGGGCTCGACGGCGATGGGATCACGGACCTCCTCACCGGAGCCGGGGGTCATGACCTCGACGAGGAGGGCCAGGAGTTCGCGGCCACGCTCTGGCGTGAGACGGAGGGCAACCCGTTCTTCATCGGGGAGGTGCTGCGCCACCTGATCGAGACCGGTGGCCTCGTGCAGGAGGGTGGGCGCTGGCGCGCCGGAGCAACGCTGGACCAG
Source organism: uncultured Acidimicrobiia bacterium (assembly GCA_963770095.1). Taxonomy (GTDB): domain Bacteria; phylum Actinomycetota; class Acidimicrobiia; order IMCC26256; family JAENVU01; genus Chersky-806. The sequence continues at coordinate 518,525 of CAVYOO010000001.1, read as the reverse complement.
ACCGGTCTGCCGGAGGGGGTCCGGGAGGTCATCGGCCGCCGGCTCGCCGGGCTCCCCGAGACGACGAACACGGTGCTCGGGGTGGCGTCGGTGATCGGGCGCGAGTTCGACGTCGGGCTCGTGGCCGAGGTGGGGGGCGAACCGGTGGAAGCGATCCTCGAGGCGCTCGGCCCCGCCGAGGGCGCGCGGCTGATCGGCGAGACTCCGGGCCGGCCCGGTCGCTACTCGTTCGCGCACGCGCTCGTGCGCACGGTGCTCGTCGAGGAGCTCGGGACGAACCGTCGGGTTCGGCTCCACCGCGCGGCCGGCATCGCGCTCGAAGCGAAGGCCGACCCGCCGATCGGCGAGCTCGCCCATCACTTCGGCGAAGCGGCGGTGATGGGGGAGACCGAACGCGCCGTGCGCTACGCCACCGCCGCGGCCGAGGACGCGTTGGCGCTCGCCGCGCCGGCGGATGCCGTCGCGTTTGCCCGCCGGGCGCTGGACGCCGCGAACCTCGGCGACGTCGACGGTCCGGCGCGCACCCGGCCGCTGCTCCTACTGGCTCGGGCGCTTGATGCAACCGGTGAGCTCGTGGAGGCCCGCCGGGTCGCGGACGACGCGTTCGAGCAGGCGATCGCCGCCGGTGACGTCGACACCGCGTGTGAAGCGGCGGTCGAATACGGCGGGACGCAGGCCGCCTGGGAGGAGTACGGCGCCGAGCACGGGCCGGCCCGGCTCCGGCGGGTCCTCGACCTGCTCCCGCCCGGGGACTCGGCGCGGCGGGCCACGGTGCTCGCGCGGCTCTCGGAGTGGCTCGCCAGTGCGCCCGGCGACGCCGGCCACCGGGCCGCGCGCGAAGCGCACGACATGGCGGTCCGCGTCGAATTCCGAGTCCGCGCGGGGGATGGCGGCGTCAAGTCTCGCCTCGACCCTGCGGAACATCGATCCGCCGGCCGCGCTCGCCTATCAACAGGAGGCGCTCTCGATCCCAGGCTCGGGGGCGAGCGACACCTATACCGGGCTGATCGCCGACGCCAAGCTCGCGATAGGTGACCTGGCCGGGGTCGACCAGACGATGGACCTGATGCATGCCGCGCTGACGGCCAAAGGGATGGAGTCGTTGGGCTATTACCGCGACTCCTGGCTCATGACCCACGCGTTGATCCTCGGGCGCTTCGACGAGGTGCCCACCTGGACCGCGGCGCTGGATGGGTACCCAGTCGAAGCGCTGTTGCCGCACGCCTTTGCCGCGCTCGGTCGGGGCGACCTCGAGTATCTCCGGGGTGACTGGGCGGCATCCCGGGCGGCATGGGAGGAGGCGCGCGCCACCATGCCCGCGTTGATGGCGCCGTACCTGAGCTACGCGCACCTCACCGCCGGCGTCGAAGAGCTCCGCGACGAGTGGGAACACTGGCGAACCGAGGTCGAGCCGCAGCTCCCTGAGTGGACCCGTCCCCCGAGCATCACCATGGTGGCGGAGAGTCTCCGCCGGCTCGGCGAAGGTGACGCGGCGGCCGCTTGTGTCGTCGAGTTCGCGGGCCACTCCGGCTACTTCTTCACCAACACCACCTGCTGGTTCCACGGCCCGTGGGACACCGCGCTCGGTGTGCTTTCCCTCACGGCCGGCGAACTCGATCAAGCCGTGGACTACCTCACTCGTGCGGTCGAGCAGTGCGACGCGATTCAGTCACCCTCGTGGGGGGTGGTTGCGCGAGTGGAGCTCGGGACCGCGGCGCGCGTCCGCGGCGCGTCGGGCGATGACGCGCTCGCGACCGAGACCATTGCGGCGGCGCGCCGTATGGCCGAGGAGCTCGGGATGCCGGGTTGGATCGAGCGTCTCGATCGCCTCGACGCCGGCGATCTCGAGCCGTGGAACCCCGAGCCGTGAAGGCCGCGAGCTCCGTGGCATGGGTGTCGGTCGGTGGAGGCGAAGCGGACGCCAGAGGCCTTGCTCTCGGTGCAACCCCGACTACAGACCGCGATGTCGCGGACTCACGCTCGCAGACGTCGGCAAGAGCCTGAACGATCTGAAGGAGTCCAGTGGGTTGGTGGATCCCGGCCCGGGGCGTGTGCGGTCAGGCGAGGTAACCGTTGGCGCGGAACCAGTCCACCGAGCGCTGGATGCTCTTCTGGACCGGAGTCTGGGGTAGTCCGAGCTCCCGGATTGCCTTCGAGCAGTCGTAGGTCTCGCCGAGACGACCGATCTTCACTTCGGAAACGGTCGCGACGGGATGACGGTCGGTGAATCTGGAGACGAGCTCGTAGCCATGGGCGACCGCGAGCGCAACGACGTACGGCGCCTTGTACCTCGGCGGTTCTACCCCTGCGGCGGCGGCGATCATGCGGAAGTACTCGCCGACCGAGAGGTTCTCGTTGCCGAGGAGGTACCGCTCGCCGACCCGACCCTTCGCCGCGGCGAGGAGGTGGCCCCGGGCGACGTCGTCGACGTCGACGACGTTCACCCAGCCGTCGACGTAGACCGGTAGCTTCCTGCTCGCGACCTCGATGACAAGTTGCCCTGAGGAGGTCGGGCGGAGGTCGTTCGGGCCGACGACGAGGGTGGGGTTCACGACGACCAGCGGCAGTCCCTTGGCTCCGATCTTGAACGCCTCGACCTCCGCGAAGTACTTGGAGATGGAGTAGTGGTCCCGGGTGTTCCAGATAATTGAACCGGGCATCCTCGGTCGACGGAGTCGGGCCGTAGGCACCGACCGCGTTGTTGGTGCTGGTGTACACGACCTTCTCGATGCCGAGGTCGAGCGCGGCTCCGAGCGTTGTTCTGGTGCCGCCCACGTTGACGTCGTAGAAGCGCTGCCGCTCCTTGGCCCAGTGGGTGAAGTAGGCCGCGGCGTGGAAGAGCGTGTCGCACCCGTCGAGCGCGGCCCGGACCGACGCCGCATCGCAGATGTCGCCTTCGACGCGTTCGACTTCCAGTCCGTCGAGGTTGCGGGTGTCGCTCGTCTTGCGCACGAGGACCTTGACCGCGGCACCGCCCTCGACCAGCTGACGGGCGATCGCCGATCCGATGAAACCAGTGGCTCCGGTCACCAGAGTCTTCACCGTGGTCGACCCCTCTCATCCCGTGTCGGTTCTCGCATCATTCGAAGCGAGGAAACGAAGTGTGAACCAGTTCACTGTGAGCAGGCTCAGACCTTGATGGAGGCCGCGTCGCAGGCAGCCCAGCGGGTCCTGAGCGGCCCGCCGGCAGCGGGCCAAGGATCAGAACCGACGGCATCGACAGGCAGTCGGCCTGAATCGCAACGTCTCCCCTCAGGTTCCCGGCTGAACCGTCGATAACGGGATGAGCCATTCGACTGGCGCTGCGTTGAGCTGACCAACCTCCGAGGGACGCGTCGTCGTCGGGAGAGGTGACGTTGCGATCTCGACGAATTGGTCCGACGACACGGACGGTGATGCTGTGCACGATGGGAGTCGCGTCCGGCCTCATCATCGTCGTCACGCTCATGGTGGTCGAACGGGGAACGGGCTCGGTGGCCCGGGAGGTCGCTGACCGTACGGTCCCGGCTCAGCGGGCGTTGCTCCGGACGTACGCGGCCAGCACCGCGGGCCAGAGTCTCTTCCTGACTGCGATCGAGAGCCAGGACCCAGTAGCGCAGGCAACGGCGTTGGGCGGCGCGCAACAGGCCGAGCGCGACGCAGAATGCGGCGTGGTCGGACTACCTCCGACACGCCATCCACCGCCCGGGCGAGCGCGCGCTTCAGCGGGAGTACACCAGGTCGGCGGCCCGCTCGGTGAAGCTTGCCGCGGGTCTGCTCGGAGCGAGCCCCGCGGATCCCTCGTTCGCGACGAAACTCGCGGAGGAGCGTCACGAGTCCGCCTTGACTTCGGGCGCGCTCGCCTCGATCGCAACGACGATCTACGGACCGACCATGAGCCAGAGCTCCACCAGGATCGTTTCGGGGCTCAACGACTCGCGCTCCGCCATGTATCTCTCGTTCGGGATGCTCGCGCTCGCGTTCGGGGCCATCAGCATCTGGCTCATCCGGGGCTCCATTTACGATGACCGGCGCATGGTGGCTGACGCTGAAGCGATGGAAACCGAGGCCCGCTACTCCAACCTCGAGACTTCGCTGCAGCGGGCGCTGGAGATGGAGCAGACCGAGGAGGCGGCGTTCGACGTCATCGCGCAGGCACTGACGATCGTCGATGCCGACGTGCCGTCCGAGATGCTCGTTGCCGACTCGAGCCGGGCGCACTTCCGTCAGGTGTTCAACACCGCGCCGGACGCGGACATGGCGTGCCGGGTCGGCATGCCGGGCGACTGTCCGGCCGTGATGAGCGGCCAGACTCGAGAGTTCGCGAGCAGCTCGGACCTCGACACGTGCCCGTACCTGCGGGGCCGGGACGACGAAGTCTGGGCAACGTGTGTGCCAGTCGCCATCGCGGGCCGCACCACCGGCGTGCTCCACATGCAACGCGCGGTCGAGCATCCTCCCCCGAAGGCCAGCCGCGCCTGGGACCTGATCGGACGCAAAGCCAGCGATCGCCTCGGGATGCTTCGCGCGTTCTCTCGCTCCGAGACTCAGGCGCACACGGATCCGCTCACCGGCCTCCTCAACCGGCGCAGCCTCGAGACGCTCACCCGGGGTCTCATCGACGAGGGCCTCCCGTTCACCGTCGCGTACGGCGATCTCGACCACTTCAAGTTGTTGAACGATGTGCACGGCCACGACACTGGCGACCGGGCGTTGCGGCTCTTCGCCCGCGTGCTGCGCGACAGTGTCCGCCCGAACGACATCCCCGCGCGCTACGGCGGGGAGGAGTTTGTCGCGGTCTTCCCGGACTGCTCCCTCGACAACGCGCTCATCGTCGTTGAGCGCGTCCACGCGCGACTTCGAGCCGCACTCGCCGATGGCGCCGCGCCGCCCTTCACCGTCAGCTTTGGTCTCGCGGCGTCGGAGACGGGGCTGACGTTCAGCGAAACGGTCGATGCGGCGGACCAAGCGCTCTTGCTCGCGAAGCGACAGGGCCGCGACCGCGTCGTGGTCGCCGGAGCCGAGCGCGCCGATGATGTCGCCCCGTCCCACACGCCGCCCGAACCCGCGCCCTCATGACCTTCGGGTTGGCGTCGCGCCGGGGCGCATCCACGGCGATTGCGGTTGATCTGTCGGGGATCGCAGAGTCGATTCCGCACATGGTGTGGACGTCGGCACCCGATGGCTCGACGGACCACCTCAACGAACGGGCCAGCGAGTACCTGGGCCGGCCCACCGAGCTTTGGAGCTGGTTGGGTCTGATCCATCCCGACGACGTCGATCACGCTCGGCGCGCGTGGGCTCGGGCGTTGCTCGCGGAGACCCCGTTCGAGCTGGAATGCCGGATCCGACGGCACGACGGCGTCTATCGCTGGCATTCGCTCTGCAGCATGCCGACCCGCGGTCGTGACGGAAATGTCCTGGGGTGGGTCGGCACCGGGACTGACATCAACGAGCGCAAGTGCCTCGAGGATCAGCTGCAGGGATCGGAACGCGAGACCGCCGAGACGCGGACCCTCCTCGAAAGCTTGCTCACGGTGGCACCGGTCGGAGTCGGCTTCGTGGATCGGGACTGCCGGCTCGTTCGGATGAACGCGATGCTCGCGGAGTTCAACGGGGGATCGGTCGAGGAGCAGCTCGGCCGCACGGTCGCGGAGGTCGTGCCGGAGATCTGGTCGCAGGTCGAATCGGTGTTCCGGCGAGTGCTCGACTCGGGCGAGTCCGTGCTCAACGTCGATGTGAGTGGCGCGCTCGCCGCGGAGCCGGATCACCTCCGGCACGCTTTGGGCAGCTATTACCCGGTGCGCCTCGGCGAGGAGATCATCGGCGCCGGCATCGTCGTGGTGGACATCACTGAGCGCTTCGAAGCGGAAGTGGCAAGGAACGACCTCACGCACGCGGCCATCGACGCGATCGCCGCGACCATCGACGCCCGCGATCCGTACACTGCCGGCCATCAACGACGGGTGGCGGACATCTCGTCCGCGATCGGAAGCGAGCTCGGTCTTGATGACGACGAGCTCGAAGGCGTTCGCCTTGCCGCGACGATCCACGACATCGGCAAGATCGGAATTCCGGCCGAGATCCTGACCCGTCCCAGCCAGCTGCGGCCGGCGGAGCGGGAGCTGCTCAAGACCCACCCCCGGACGGGCTACGACATCGTCGCCGGCATCGAATTTCCCTGGCCCATCGCCGAGATGGTGCTCCAACACCACGAGCGCATCGACGGCAGTGGGTATCCCAACGGTCTCCACGGCGACGAGATTCTTTTGGGTGCCCAGATCATCGCGGTCGCGGACACCGTCGAGGCAATGGCCAATGACCGTCCGTACCGGTCCGCGCCGGGGCTGGCCCTCGCGCTCGCCGAGATTCGAGATGGACGAGGGAGCCGCTACGCGCCGGACGTCGTCGACGCGTGCCTCCACCTGAGCGCAGAAGGCCGACTTCCGATCAACCAGCCGGAACACTCGCCTGGGCGGTCGACTGACTGACTGACTGGCCCTGCCCTTCCATGCCTTCCGGGCTGACGCAATGCAGCTCGGGCGGTGAGGCGGAGCCATTTTTGTTCGACGACTGTCCTGCGGTGCGCCCGGCTGCATCTCACATGCAAACCACACGCGGCGACCCGGGGCCGGCGAGAGGAGCATCAGAACCGACCGAAGTACAGGGACGGGACGCGGTCGGCCCGGTACGCGGTGTAGCCCATCGTGGAACGGTCGCCCAGCGTCAGGTCGAAGACGACGGTGTCGTCGCCACCGTTGTAGTTCGGCGTCACCTCGACGATGCGCGAGTAGAAGACCCCGTCCTTGGTGGCCGCGCCGCCGTGCGTGATGAGGATGTTGCCGTTGGGCTGCATGTCCGCGTCCCCGAGGAAGGGGGTGGAGACCGGTTCACCCTCCGGCGTCAGGTCGCGGTGCTCCCAGATCTGGTCCGCGGTGCCGGCCGCCGCGTCGATCTGGTACATCACCGCGCGGCTGTAGTTGGCTTCCGACCCGCCGACCTCGACCGTGCCCGGCCACGCGTTGCCGTTGTCGTAGTACAGGATCCGCCCGCCGGACTCCGGCTCGACCGCGTGCCCGTGATAGGCGAACTGGCCCGACGTGAGGTCGAGCGTCCCGTAGCGGGGTGACAGGATCCACTTCTGCTGGCCCGCGGGACCCGAGGCGTCGGCGGCGTAGCGGATCCCGATCACCGAGTCGAGCTGTCGGATCGAGACCAGCAGTGTGTTGGTCGCCTCGTCGAGGGCGGCCGCGTTGGCGTGGGTCCAGTCCCGGAGTCCCTTCTTGGCGGGGTAGAACCAGTTCGGCGGCGCGATCGGGTTGCCGATGACGCAGAGGTCGGATCCGGGCTGCTCGAGCGGATCGAAGTAGTCGGTCAGCGGCCAGCGGTTCACGACCCTTCCCTGGCGCGTCAGCTCGACGACGACGTCGGCGACGACACCCGTGGGATCGGGGATCGGATTGCCCTTGGGGTCCTTCACGCCCCGACACAGGCCCCGGGCCCGGGCCGGATCGAGGGTGATGACCTCGGTGGACAACGTCAGCAGGTGCCCGTTGGGCAGCTCGGTGAGCTCGTGGTGCGTGCTGTCGATGTCGATCGGCACCGTGCGGTCAGTGACGTTGCTCCTCCCGGTCAGGTCCTGGCACGCGTAGGTCGTCGCGACGCGGCTTCCGAGCTCGGAGAGCACGTTGCCGAGCATGTCGATCTCCCGAATCACCACGTCGTGTATCGAGACGAGCAGGGTGCCCCGGGGCGTCGGGCTGACATCCGCGATCTCCAGCGCGGACCGGTAGTACCAGACGACCGTCCCCGAGGCGTTGACGCCGATGATCCATCCGCCCGGGTCGGGGGCCGGCTCGCACGTGGCCGCGTTCCCCGGTCCCCAGGCCAAGGTGTTGAACAGCGTGATGCCCGGTGCCATCTGAGCCGGCGTGCTCACCGTGGTGTGGACCGCGGGGAGGTTTGCGGGTAGCGAGCCGCTGCTGAACGTGAGATGGACGGTCTCGTGACGCCCACCCGCCGCGGTGGCGGTCGCCGAGACGTCGTAATCGGTCGTGGCCGTCATGCCGAGCACAATCGCCTTCGGTTTCGTCGACGCTTCGGTGGCCGGAACTTCGATGGCGCCCGAGCCCGATCGGGCGACGACCGCCAAGCTGACCGGACGTGAAGCCGTCGCGCGCACCACCGCGGTGAGCACGCTGTGCGGACCGGGCTTCATCGACACCTTCGTGAGAAGCTTTCCCGTCCCGCTCGAGCCACGGGGTGTGACGCGAGGACCGGGCGATCGCGGCGGACACGGCGGCAACGAGGTCGTGGTGCTACCGGCTCGGCTGCTACTCGCCGGAGCTGTCCGGGCATTGCCGGTCGAACCGTCGCACCCAGTCGCGACGAGTCCGATGGCCAGCGCGACGGCGACGCACGTGAGTCCGGGCCGACGCATCCCGTTCGCGGCCGTACCGGCTCGCGTCCCTCGCGCCAGCACCCGCCGAACACCTCCGTGGGGTCAACGTCTCTCGGATCCGCTCGCGGCCGGCACGCGATCCCTGGCGATCCGCGTTCGAACGTCCGACCACCACCGGCACCCAACACTCTGTCGTCCGAGCATCAAGACCTCGTGCCCCCCGTGTAAGAACTCTCGAAAGTTCTGTCGCTCAACCGCCCAGTCTGTGGCTTGTCGTCCCATTCGCTGGTCAGGTTGTCCGCGCGAGACAGGCCTCCGGCCCGGCGCTACGTTCGCGGGATGCGGGCACCAGCTCGGCGATTCCTGGCGGCGTCACTCGGGTTGCTGGCGCTGTTGGTGCTCTCCGGTTGCGACACGACCTTCGGTCAGAAATCGGGATCGACCGACCAGAGCCGAGGGATGTCCGATCTGTGGCGCGGCAGCATGCTGGCCGCGATCGTCATCGGCGCCATCGTCGTCTCGCTGATCATCTGGTGCGTGCTGCGGTACCGGCACCGGCCGCGCGAAGGCGTTCCGAGCCAGCGCCAATACAACGTCCCGTTGGAGATCGCCTACACCGCGATCCCGATCGTCATCGTGCTCGTGCTCTTCGCGTTCTCCTGGTCGGTCCAGAACGATGTCGATGCGTTGAGCTCGGACCCTGATGTGACGGTTGAGGTGCGCGGGTTCCAGTGGCAATGGCAGTTCCACTATCGCGACGAAGACATCACGATTACGGGCCTGCCCGACCGGACACCGGTGATGACCTTGCCGGCAAAGGAGACGGTGCGCTTCGTTCTCACGTCGCGCGACGTCATTCATTCGTTCTACGTTCCCGACTTCTTGTTCAAACGCGACGTGATTCCGGGTGTGAAGAACCGGTTCGACATCACGATCGACAAGCCGGGTATCTACCGCGGCTATTGCGCCGAGTTCTGCGGGCTCGACCACGCGCGCATGACGTTCGCGGTACGGGCGCTGTCCCGAGCCGACTACCGCGCGTGGGTCGCGCGAAAGCAGGGGAGCCCGTGACTACGACGCTCGAACGCCCGGAGGACGAGGCGGCGCCCGAACCTCGACCAGGGGCCACCGGCATCCTCCGTTGGGTCACGACGACCGACCACAAGCAGATCGGCTTGAGCTACGTCTTCACGGCGATCGCGTTCTTCTGCATGGGCGGGCTTCTCGCCCTGGTGATCCGGTCGCAGCTGGCGCAGCCGGACGAGCACCTGGTCGACCCGCAGACGTACAACGAGTTCTTCACGATGCACGGCAGCATCATGATCTACCTGTTCGCGGTGCCGTTCGCCTTCGGACTCGCGAACTACATCGTCCCGCTGCAGATCGGCGCGCCGGACATGGCCTTCCCGCGCCTGAACGCGCTGGGGTACTGGCTCTACCTGTTCGGTGGTCTCACGATGATCTCGGGTTTTCTCACCGCGAGTGGTGCGGCCAGCTTCGGGTGGTTCGCGTACGCGCCGCTCTCCGGCGCCGTGTACTCGCCCGGCGTCGGCCCCGATCTCTGGATCATCGGCGTGGTCGTCACGAGCACCGCCGGCGTACTCACGGCGGTGAACCTCGTCACGACGATCTTCATGCTGCGCGCACCGGGCATGACGATGTTCCGCATGCCGATCTACACCTGGAACATGCTCGTCACGAGCATGCTCGTGTTGCTCACGTTCCCGGTGCTCACTGCCGCACTCGTGATGCTGTTCTCGGACCGCCACCTCGGCACGCGGATCTTCGAAGCGACCGACAACGGCACCCCGATCCTCTGGCAGCACATGTTCTGGTTCTTCGGCCATCCCGAGGTGTACATCATCGCGTTGCCGTTCTTCGGGGTCGTGACCGAGGTGTTCGCCGTGTTCTCGCGCCGACCGGTGTTCGGGTACAAGACGCTCGTGTTCGCGACGCTCGCGATCGGCGGGCTCTCGTTCGGGGTCTGGGCCCATCACATGTTCGCGACCGGTGTGGTCGCACTGTCGTTCTTCAGCCTCATGAGCCTGCTGATCGCGGTGCCGACGGGCATCAAGTTCTTCAACTGGATCGGCACCATGTGGGGCGGCCGAATCTCCCTCGACACACCGATGCTGTTCGCCATCGGCATGCTGCTCGTGTTCCTGGTCGGCGGGCTCAGCGGTGTGCTCCAGGCAATGGCGCCGGTCGACTTCAGCCTGACCGACACCTACTTCGTCGTCGCGCACCTGCACTACGTCATCATGGGGCTCGTGATGGGCGCGTTCGCGGGCACGTACTACTGGTTCCCGAAGATGACGGGCAAGAAGCTGAACGAGCGTTGGGGCAAGGTGCACTTCTGGTGCTTCTTCATTGGCATCAACGTGACGTTCTTCGTGCAGCACCAGCTCGGACTCGACGGTATGCCCCGCCGGGTCGCGACCTACACCGAGAAGGAGGGCTGGGGGACGCTCAACCTCATCTCGACGATCGGTTCGTACATCCTCGCGATCGGGGTCCTCGCGTTCGTCTGGAACCTGTACCGGACGCTCCGGCACGGCGAGCCCGCCGGTGATGACCCGTGGGGTGGGCAGACGCTCGAGTGGGCGACGACGTCGCCGCCTCCGGAGCACAACTTCGACTCGCTGCCACCGATCCGCTCCGAGCGGCCGCTCTGGGATCTTCACCATCCCGCTGGCGCCGAGGCCGCCGCCGCGCCTGAAGGCACCGAGCCGTGAAGACCGAAGCGCGTGTCTTCCTCGGGGTGACGGCGTTCTTCGTGGTGATCGGCGTCGTCTACTGGTTCGCGTCCTACGAGGAGGCCGGCGCGGTCATGCTCGCTGCGAGCGCCACCATGGGACTCGTCGCCGGCGGTTCGATCTGGCTCCTGTCGCGCCATGCGCCGGTGCGGACCGAGGACCGTGACGACGCGACGATCGCCGAAGGGGCCGGTCCGGTCGACGTCTTCCCCTTGCATTCGGTCTGGCCCTTCGCGATTGGCCTGAGCGCCGCGTTGTTCGCCAGCGGGTTCGCGTTCGGGCTCTGGCTGGTCATGATCGGTGGCGGTGCGCTGGCGATCTCGCTGATCGGTTTTGTCCGCGAGGTGCGCAATGAGACATTGCCGAGCGAGCGAGCGGGGAGCCTCTAGGTCGGGACCTCGACGTCGGTCTCGGCGTCGGCCTCGACGTAGGCACCTTCTGGTGTCCGTTCGAGCAACGCGAGCCTCTCCTCGACGCCGCGGTCCCGCGCCGCGAGCTCCCGGCAGAGCCGGTAGGCGATCACGCCTGCCACCACCGGTAGCACGAACAGCAACACTCGGAACACGTAGGTGACTGCATTGACCGAGAGGTCGAACCGGGCCGCGATCACGTCGTTTCCGCCCGCGAAGAACAGCACCACGTAGAACGCGAGCACTGCGACCCCGATCGCGGTCCGGCGCGGGCGGTCCCGCGGACGGTCGAGGATGTGGTGATCGGCATGGTCCTTGGTGATCCGTTCCTCGATGTACGGCCAGAGGTACAGCACGGTGAACGTGACGCCGGGCAGCAGGACGCCGGGGAAGAACGGGTTGGGGATTTCGAATCCGCCCAGCCGCAGCTCCCACGGCGGCATGAGCCGGAGCGCGCCTTCGAGCCAGCCGATGTACCAGTCGGGCTGCGAGCCCGCGCTGACCGCCGACGGGTCGAACGGGCCGTAGAGCCAGACCGGGTTGATCTGGGCGAGGCCCCCGAGTGCCGCGCACACCGCGAAGACGAAGAAGAACAAGCCGAGCGTCTTCGCGGTGAAGGTCGGCCAGAGCTTCGAGCCGACGACGTTGGTCTCGCTCCGGCCCCGACCGGCGAACTGGGTGTGCTTCTGGCGGACGAGCATCACGAGATGCAGCGTCAACAGCCCGACGATCAACGCAGGGACGATGAGGATGTGGATCACGAACAGGCGCGGGATGATGTCGTCGCTCGGGAACTCACCCCCGAACACGAGGAATGCGAGCCACGGTCCGGCGAGCGGGATTGAGAGCAGCACGGAGTAGGCGATGCGGAGTCCGGTTCCTGAGAGAAGGTCGTCGGGAAGGCTGTAGCCGGTGAATCCGTTCCCGAGCGCCAGCAGGAACAGGGTGAGTCCGACCATCCAGTTCAGCTCGCGCGGCTTGCGGAACGCACCGGTGAAGAAGATGCGCAGGAGGTGCACGAGGATCGAACCGACGAACAGGAGCGCAGCCCAATGGTGGATCTGGCGCATCAACAGCCCGGCCCGGACGTCGAACGACACGTGCAGGGCGGATTCGTACGCAGCCGACATCCGCACCCCGCGAAGCGGCGCGTAGCTCCCGTGGTACACAACCTGGCGTGAGTCCGGCACGAAGAAGAACGTGAGGTACACGCCGGTGAGGATGAGGATCACCAGGCAGTACATGGCGATCTCCCCGATCATGAACGACCAGTGGTCGGGAAAGACCTTGTTGAGTGCGGTGCGGGCGAAGCGCGCGAGTCCGAGCCGCCGATCCAACCCGCGGGCAACGCGTTCGATGACCATCAGCGGTTGCGATCCCAGAAGCCGGGCCCGATCGGCTGGTTGAAATCGCTCTGCGATCGCAAGAAGCCATTGCGATCGACCATGAGCGGCAGCTGGGGGAGCGAACGCGTCGCCGGACCGAACACGGGTGTCGCACCGTTCGCGACCTCGAACGTCGACTGGTGGCACGGACAGAGGAGACGCTCGATCGACTGTTGGTACAGGCCCACCGGACACCCGGCGTGGGTGCACACCTTCGAGTACGCGACGTAGCCCTCGGGTGCCCAGTCCTCTCGACCGGGCCGGGTGGTGACGTCCGTTTCGGCCAGCCGGATGAGGAGCGTCTGACTGTCAGCCGCGCCGACGTTGCCGTGCGGGAACACCGTGATGACTCCGCCGACTGCGAGGTCGCGGACGTTGACGGGCTCGCCCTGCTCGTTGACGACTCTCGAGCCCCGACGCCACTTGGTGACGAACAGCGAGTTGCCGGGCCGGGGCCCGAGCGACGCGATGGGGAACAGCGCCGCGAGCCCGAGGGCCCCGGCGGCGGCGCCGAGCATGCGGGCGAGGAGCTTGCGCCGGGCGATGCCCTCCTTCGTCGCGTCCTCGCCCTCGGAATCTTCGTCGTAGACCGTGTCGAAGTCACGGGCGAAGTCACGGATCTCATTGGTGCTCGACTCGAGCGGGGTGCGGTCCTCGGCGAACGGACCCTGGGGCAGGAGGCGACGCGCAGTGACGACGAATGCGTAGCCCAATCCGCCCGAACGCGATCGCGATCGTGATCCCTTCCAGCTGCGTCTGGCCGCCGAAGAGGTAGACGACCGCGAGCCCCAATGCCGCGAGGGTCGTGAGCCCGAGCGCGCCGGCGATCAGACGGGTCGCGCGCCGTTCAACGTTGCCGTTCATGGCTCTCCTCGATCCGCGTGGTGACGAACAGAAGGAGCGGGATCCCGACGAGCAGGGCCACCATGCCCTCGGTGATGGGCCCGATGCGCCCGAGCGAGAAGCCGCCGGGGTCGTCGGGATCCTGGAGGTAGGTGACGTAGCGGGCGATCGAGTTGACCTGGTGGGCCGACAACGTGTCGGGTCCGAAGACGGGCATCTGGCCCGGGCCACTCCGCATCGCTTCGCCCATCTGTTGTGGCGTCGCCTCCTTGAGGGACGGCGCATCGCTCCCGTAGCTCAACGCGCCGCCGACGCCGGTGGTGCTGTGGCACGCCGCGCAGTTGAATCGGAAGAGGGTCCCGCCCTGGCTGAGGTTCCCGGACGCGGTGTCGACGTTCGGGATCGGCGGTCCACTTCCGAGCGACGCAACGAACGCGACGAGTGCGTCGATCTGGCCGGGCCGGAACGCCGGCGGCTTACGTACTGGCTGCACGCTGGGGTCGGTGAGCGGCATGCGTCCGGTCGTGAGCTGGAAGCTGGCTGCCGCGGCGCCGACGTTGATGAGCGGTCGGCCCTGGTCCGTGCCCTGGCCCCGCGATCCGTGACAGTTCGAGCACGACGTGAGGAACAGCTGCCGCCCGTGATCGACGAGCCCGTCATGGGGCCGGGCCGGCGCGGCCGAAGTCCGCGTGCTCGCCACCATCCCCGCGAACACCAGCGCCGTCGGCACCGCGATCAGGATGACGAAGCCCATCCGGCGCATCCGGTTACCGAAGCACGAAGAGGGTCAGGAACAGGAGCACCCAGACGACGTCCACGAAGTGCCAGTAATACGTGACGGACTCCACGGCCGGTCCCCTCCGCTCCAGGGTGCCCGGACCGGTCGTGATCACGACGGCTACCACGATCAGCACCAGCCCGCCCAGCACGTGGAGTGCGTGGAAGCCGGTCATGAGGTAGTACATCGAACCGAACGAGCTCGACGACACGGAGAAGTCGAGGACGAAGAACTCCCGCACCTGGTTGGCGAGGAAGACCGCGCCCAGTGCGCAGGTGATGATCAGCCAGCGCTGAGTCATCGTGCGGTCGCCGCGCTCGCGTGCCCGGGTCGCGAAGTGGATCGTGCCACTCGATGCGATGAGCACGAGCGTCGCAAGTGTCGCGGCGAGCAGCTCGAGGTGCACCTCCGCGGGAGGCCAGACCGTCGCGTTCGACGCGCAGGGTCAGGTACGCCGCGAAGAGGCCGCCGAAGAACATGAGCTCCGAGGCGAGCCAGACAACGGTGCCGACACCGAGCAGCGACGGCTGTTCAGGTCGGGCTGTGGTGGCGACGCCCTCCGTCACGCAGCCGATGATTGCACACACCGCTACGCTCGGCCCGGTGAGCGTTGCTGCGCTGCTCGCGAGCTCTCTCGAGCCGGGGAAGCCGTCGTGGTCGGCGGTGTTCGGGGAGTGGTCGCTCGATCCGCTCCTTGTGCTGGCCCTGGCCGCCGCCGCGCTCTACCTCAGTGGAGTCCGCCGCCTCACCGGCACGTGGTCGAGAGTGGCCGATCGCCCGATCGCTGGCTTTTCTCGGCGGGCTGGTCGTGATCGTGCTTGCCACGCAGTCGGGGCTGGCGCGCTACGACCAGGTGCTCTTCAGCCTGCACGTCGCCCAGCACCTGCTCCTCGGGATGGTCGCGCCATTGCTCCTCGTGCTCGGTGCACCCGTGACGCTCGCCCTGCAGGCCGGCCACCGATCGGCGCAGACCCGGGTGCTCCGGGTCCTGCACAGCCGACCGGTCATGGTCGGCACCCATCCGCTCGTCGTCTGGATCCTGTTCGGTGGCACGCTCGTCGTCCTCTACTTCACTGGTCTCTACGAGCTCTCCCTGCGCAATGGGTGGGTGCACGGGCTTCTGCACGTCCACTTCGTCGTTGTCGGCTGCCTCTTCATGGGATATGTGATCGGCGTCGATCCGCTCCCACCACGCGTTCGGCTACGGCGCACGGATGCTCTTTGTTGCCGTAGTGCTCCCGTTCCACGCGTTCCTTGGTGTTGCGCTCCTCGGCCGGCGCACGGTGATTGCGGCCGACTGGTATGCGGAGGTGTCGCGGCCGTGGGCATCCGGCAGCGCTGAGCGACCAGAAGCTGGGGGCGGGGATGCTCTGGGCGTTCGGCGAGCTGTTCGGTCTCATCGCGCTCGGGATAGTGCTCTACCAGTGGATGCGCCACGAGGAGGTTGTCGCCGCCCGGACCGACCGCCACCTCGATGCGGAGACGCGCTCGGTGTAGTCGGAACGCGTTGCCGCTGCCACGTTCCGTGACATCTCTGTCTCCGTTGTGCGCAAGTGGTCGAGTCGTCCACGAAATCACGCGCGGGTTTTCACGGTATGGCTCCGAAACCAACGCGCGAACGACAGCGAAGACGCAACTGCTTGCTTCAAACTTTCATCGCGCGTTCTTCAAGGCGTCTACTGAGAAGGAGAACTACGTGATCAAAACGATCATCTCGACCGTATCTACGGTCGCGCTCGTGGCCGGAGGGATCGCGGTTTCCGGTATGACCGAAGCCGGTGCCGCGAAGCCCACCATCACCGCGGGACCGGGGAGCAGCGTGAACTGTTCCATCGCCGCGAAGGCGAAGGTGAAGGGGCCGTTCCGCGACCCCTGGATCGCGGCGGACCATCAGGACGACCCGAACCCAGCGGTCGTGGCTCTCCCGGATACCGAGTTCGGTCCTCCCGGCCCGGTGATCGTGAAGGCGAAGGCCAAGTCGGTGAGCTGCAGCGGAACCGTGACCGACGGGGTGAACACTGCCGCCGTCACCCTCGCGAAGGTCTCACTCATCAACAATCCTTCGTTCCCGGGTAGCACGGATCCCGCGACGTGCGCAGGGTTGATCGCACCGGATCCCCTGAACCCGAGCACGGCCCGCTACGACGCCCTCATCAAGTGGAAGGCGAGCGGTGCCAAGGTCACCAACACGGTGATCACCGCGGCGGAGATCGCCTCCGGCGGGAGCTTCGAGATCTCGGGTGGAACGATCAGCGGCTCGTTCGCAGGCGGGACGTCGACCACGTCGGCGAACCCCGACCTGCCGACGCTGGCCCAGTTCCTCTCGTCGACCGAGATTGCGCCCGAATCTCGTCAGCTCGACCAGCCCCGACGCTGGCGGTCCCTGCCAGCCGAGCCTGAAGCTCAAGGTCAAGAGGGGCGTTCCGACCGCGAAGCTGAAGAAGGGGAAGGGCATCAAGAAGCTCAACCTCGACACCGGCACTCTGGTCATCAGCCGGTAACGCACCAAAGCAACAACTTCTGAACGTACGGCGGGGGTGGGGCTTCGGCCCCACCCCCGCCGTACGTCACGACGTTGTCAACGCGGTCCACGGAGGCTCCACGAGAACGGGTGGTCGGCGACCGCCAGTGCCGACCGCGGCGCCGTGAGGCACGCAAGTCGCGCGCCTGGACCGTGCCGGGTCGAGCCGCAACGGGGGAACGCGGCCGCCCACGTCTACCCAACCACCGCGGCATCGCCGGTTCCGGCGGGCGCCCGGTCGTTCAGCGGACCTTCAGGAGGTCCCGGGTACGGTCGGGCGGTGGTCGCCGTCAGAACGCTCCGTCTCGCCGCGGCCGCGGTCAGCTTCGGCCTCGGGCTCGCCGCCTGCAGCGGCGGGGGCAGCGCACCCGGTGCCGGCACCTCGACCTCCACCGCACCCCCGTCGTCGACCACGTCGACGTCCTCGCCCGTCCCGGTCGTGAGCGTCTCGGTGGCCCCGTGGACGTTGCCTCGCGGATCGGCTCGCGCCGCGTTGGTCGCCGACGGTCGAGGCCTGCTCCTGCTCGGCGGGCTTGACGGCAACCGGCAGACGACCTCCGAGGTCCTGCGAATCAGCCCGGCCACCGGGGTCGTCAGCGGGCGGGTGCGCTCGGAGTCGCGGTGCACGACACGGCCGGCGCGTTGGTTGCGGGCGCGCCGATGGTCTTCGGTGGCGGCAACAGCAGCGAGACCGCGGCGGTGCAGGCTTTCGGCGCCGACGGAAGCTCACGCGTCGTAGGCCAGCTTCCGATCCACGCTCGGACCTCGCGGCGGCGACGGTCGGGGCCCGTACGTTCCTCGTCGGCGGCTACGACGGCTCGAGCATTCACGCGACGGCGCTCGCAACGACGGACGGCGCGAGCTTCACGCTGCTCGGGGACCTGCCGGTGCCGGTGCGGTACCCGGCCGTCGCGGCGCTCGGCTCCGACGTCTACGTCATCGGTGGAGCGACGGCGAGTGGTGCCGTCAGGACCGTTCAGGTGCTCGACTCGACGACGGGCACCGTCCGAACGCTCGGAGAGCTTCCCCAAAGTCTGTCCGATGCGGTCGCGGCGACGGTGGGCGGGCGGGTGTACGTGTTCGGTGGCGAGTGGGGTGGGCGACCCTCCGCCCAGGTGTGGCGGCTCGAGGTCGGGTCGGCCTC
This sequence comes from uncultured Acidimicrobiia bacterium, assembly GCA_963770095.1. Taxonomy (GTDB): domain Bacteria; phylum Actinomycetota; class Acidimicrobiia; order IMCC26256; family JAENVU01; genus Chersky-806. Next base: position 500,308 of record CAVYOO010000001.1, on the reverse strand, counting down.
CGCCCCAGACGTGGGGCTCACCCCCGTCGCCACCTTGGCCACCCCGGTCGTCGACGCCGCGGTCGCCGTACTCGGCAACCCGCGTACCTGGTCGGTGGCGAGAGTCCGGCCATGCTCTCGAGCGTGTCGATCCTGGAGGTTCGATGAGATTCCGCCGTGTGGGAACTACCGGCGTGGCGGTGCTGCTGTTGGCGACCGCGGCGTGCGGCGGAAGCGGGTCGAAGTCCGCCGGCACCTCGACGACGACCAAGCGGGAGTCGACGTCATCGACCGCGACGAGCATGCCGGACCGCCGTGACCCGCTGACCGGCGCGGGCCCCGGGGTGAACGTCTATGCACACACCGGTGTGGGAATGCTGAGCCCGGTCGTGGCCGGAGTGCCTCACTCGGGTCTATGTACCGAACACCCTCTCGAACACGGTGGACGTGATCGACCCCGCAACGATGCAGGTCGTCGACCACTACGCGGTGGGCGCCACGCCGCAGCACGTCGTCCCCGCGTACGACCTCAAGACGCTCTACGTGAACAACAACCGGGGGAACTCCCTCACACCCATCGACCCGATGACCGGAAAGCCCGGCGCTCCGATCCCGGTCACTGATCCGTACAACCTGTACTTCACGCCCGACGGGACGCGAGCGATCGTCATGGCCGAGCGGAACTCGCGCCTCGACTTCCGGGATCCGAAGACGTTCGCGTTGATCACGTCGGTCCCGATCGCGCACGCGGGAGTGAACCACGCGGACTTCAGTCCGAACGGGAACGTGATGCTCGCGAGCTGCGAGTTCTCGGGCTGGGTCGTCCGCATCGATCTCGAGACGATGACGGTGAGCGGCGAGCTCAACGTGGGCGGCATGCCCGTCGACGTGAAGTCCTCGCCGGACGGCACCGTGATGTACGTCGCGAACCAGGGTCGGGGCGGAGTGTCGGTCGTGGACCCGGTGACGATCCGCGAGGTCGGGTTCATCCCGACCGGCCGCGGCGCGCACGGTTTGTACGTCAGCCGCGATGGCACCCGCCTGTACGTGACGAACCGGCTCGCCGGCTCGATCTCCGTGATCGACTTCGCGACCGGTCGAGTGGTCGCGACGTGGCCGATCGGCGGGAGCCCTGACATGGGCGGGGTCTCGGCCGACGGCCGTCAGCTCTGGCTGACCGGTCGATACAACTCCGCGGTCTACGTGGTCGACACCACGTCGGGCCGGCTGATCGCCACGATCCCGGTCGGCCACGGGCCGCACGGGCTGGCCATCTTCCCCCAACCGGGCCGCTTCAGCATGGGCCACACGGGCAACTACCGCTGAGGTGTCTCGCCGCCGGGGAGTGACCGCTCCCCGGAAACTGACACTAGTGTCAGGGAGGGTTGCGTCCGGCCGGGCGCGAGCTCGACGGAACCGGGGGTTGAGCGCGCAGTGGAGATCCCGAAGATCATCAGCGTCGACGACCACGTCGTCGAGCCTCGCCACGTCTGGGAGACCTGGCTCCCCGAGAAGCTCCGCGAGAAGGGACCGCGGGTCGAGGAACGGCGCTTCGGCGACTTCCGGCTCTTCCCGGGTGCGAAGTACTCCAACCCCGAGGACCCCGAGGGCGACTGGGGAAGTGCGTGGATCTACGAGGACAAGGTCATCTACGTGCACAAGAAGTTCGTGGCGATCCCGAACGAAGCGACGCCGGGTGGCGATGTCGGCAAGTTCGACCGGACGAAGATGGTGATGACCGCCGTCACCTATGACGACATGCGCGACGGCTGCTACGACCGCGACGCCCGGGTGAAGGACTTCGCGCTGAACTGGTGCGACGGCTCGCTGCCGTTCCCCACCTTCCCGCGCTTTTGCGGCCAGACCTTCTTCGAGGCGAGCGACAAGGATCTCGCGCTCGCCTGCGTCAAGGCGTACAACGACTGGATGGTGGAGGAGTGGTGTGAGCCGTCCGGCGGCGTGAACATCCCGTTGTGCCTCATGCCCCTGTGGGACGTCGACCTGGCCGTCGAGGAGATCCGTCGCAACGCCGAGCGCGGCGTGCGTGCGTTCTGCTTCAGCGAGCTGCCGACCCGCCTCAAGCTGCCCAGCATCCACACCGGGCACTGGGACCCGGTCTTCTCGGTGTGCAACGACACCGGGGTGACGCTGTGCATGCACATCGGGTCGTCGTCGAGCGATCCGGTGGCGTCGCCGGACTCCCCGGCCGGGGTGGGAGGGACGCTCGCGTTCAACAACTCGATGGCCTCGCTCGCCGACTATCTGTTCTCCGGCAAGCTCATCGAGTTCCCGAAGCTCAAGCTCGCCTACTCCGAAGGACAGATCGGCTGGATTCCCTACGCGCTCGAGCGGGCCGACACCGTGTGGGATCAGCATGATTCGTGGCAACACTCGAAGGCGCTGATTCCGGAGCCCCCGTCGACCTACTACTACGGGCGGATCTTCGGCTGCTTCACGGCGGACACGGGTCGGGCTCGCGAACCTGGACCAGGTCGGAGTGGACAACATCTGCTTCGAGACCGATTACCCGCACACCGACACCACCTGGCCGAACTCCAAGGAGTACGTGGAGAAGATGGTCGCCGACTCGTTGCTCGACGAGGAGACCACCTACAAAGTCTTGCGCGGGAACGCGATCCGTATGCTCGAGCTCGATCGAGTCTGACCGGTCACGGGAGAGAGAGGTCATGTCACCGTTCAGCGCGTTTCGGTACGACGGCAAGCGAGTGGTCGTGGTCGGGGGGGCCAGCGGGATGGGCGCAGCGGTCGCGGAGCTGGTTCTCGATGGCGGTGCCGAGGTCGTGGCGATGGACTTCGCCGAGGTGAAGCTTCCGGGCGTGCAGGCGGTCCCCGTCGACCTCGCTGACGCGGGATCGATCGACGCCGCGGTCGACGAATGCGACGGGCCGGTGCACGCGGTCTTCTCGTGCGCGGGTGTCGCCGACGGCACGCCCAACCTCGAGAAGATCAACTTCATCGGGCACCGCCATTTGATCAACCGGCTGCTCGACCGGGGCATGCTTCCACGCGGCGCGGCGATCGGCTTCATCTCGTCGGCGGCCGGTCTCGGGTGGGAGCAGAACCTTCCCCTCCTCGAGGAGTACCTCGACATCGTCGGTTTCGACGAAGCGGCGCAGTGGGCGCAGGAACACGGCAAGGCCGACTACATGTGGAGCAAGCAGGCGATCTGTGCCTACGTCGCGCGGGAGTCGATGGCATTCCTCAAGCGGGGGATACGAATCAACGCCACATGTCCGGGGCCGACCGATACGCCACTGGCACAGGCCAACCGGGACGTGTGGCTCGGATTCGGTGCCGACTACCGCGCCGAGGTGGGTGTCGACGCCGCGACCCCGCTCGAGCAGGCGTACCCGCTCGTGTTTCTCTGCAGCGATGCCGCGGTGGCGATCACGGGTACGACGATGATCACCGATGCCGGGTACGTCAGCGCCGGTCTGACCAAGTCGTTCCCGGCGGCGACGCCGATGGTGGACTTCCTTCTCGGCCGGTAGTTGCAGACGGGACCGAGCCGCCGACCCGTCACACGATCTGCGGCGTCTCGCGTCGTAGGCTGCTGACGTGTCCTGCTCGTTCCGGTGTCAGCTGCTGGCTGAATGAGCGCGACACCGTCCACCGACACGGGCCGGCGGTTCCTGGTCCGGAGCGTGGATCAGGCCCGCCACCTCGACGTCTTTCTCGTCGTCGCGGTCGCGTCCGTCGTCGGCAACCGGGTCTTTCTCGTCATCACCGGGTACCCGCAGATCGGGAATGGCACTCTCCACATCTCCCACGCGATCTGGGGCGCCTTGATGATGGCGATCGCGATCATTGTCGCCGTCTCGTATCTCACCCCGCAGACGCGCGGGGTGGTGGCGTTCATCGGAGGGATCGGATTCGGCTTCTTCGTCGACGAGCTCGGCAAGTTCATCACCCGCGATGTCAACTACTTCTTCCGGCCGACGTTCGCGCTGATCTACATCACGTTCGTCCTCATGTTCCTCGCCTTCCGCGGCATGGAGAGCAAGCCGTTCGGGCCGAACGAGGGGGTCGCCAACGCGCTCGAGGCCCTGAAGGCCGCGGCGGTCGGGAAGCTCGACGAGACGGGCCGCCGACCGCGCGCTCGAGCTGTTGCACACGACGAACGCGACGGGGGGACTCGCGGACCGGGTCGCCGCGGCCCTCCGCGAGGTGCCCGTGATCGCGCCGCACGAGCCGAGCCGGCCCGCGCGTGCGGCGAAGCAGCTCGAGGCCGCGTACTACCGGTGGACGACGAGACGAAGCTTCGTTCTGACCGTCACGGCGCTCTTCCTCGTCCGGGCGGTGGCGTCCGTTGCCGTGACGGCGGTGCTCGTGCTCGACGGCGCGGGGATCGTGGGCTTCGGCGAGTGGGTGAGCTCCCTCAGCGTGATGGTCGCCACCCTGCTCACCGTGGTCGGTGTCGCCTGGCTCCCGTTCTCACGCGCGCAGGCGTACCGGTGGCTCAACTGGGGCCTGCTCGTCGACCTGTTGGTCACGCAGATCTTCGTGTTCGACCAGGAGCAGCTGGCCGGGACGATCGGCCTGGCCGTGACGCTCGTGTACTGGGTCCTCTTGCGTTCCGCGATCCGATCCGAGCAGGGCCGTCCGCGCGAGGCGACATGAGCCGGATGGTCGGTGGGTCCCGCGGCGATCGACAGGATGGTCGTGAGGCCGGGACGTCGACGCGTTCGATCCGCCGGAGCCGGCGCGGTCAGCCCTTGACGTACGAGAGCTTCTCGGCGACCAAGCCGTCACGGATCCGGAAGAGGTCGATCCCGCGCACGTGGCCGCCGGCCCAGCGGTAGGTCCAGCACTGCACCGCGCGGTCACCGCTGACGATGAGCTCCTCGCCGTCGAAGTGCGCGGCCTCGTCGCCGAAGATGGGCTCCCACGCGGCGCGCACGGCAGCTCGCCCGACGGATCGCACCCCGTCGGGCGACGGCCCAGTGCTCTCGAACACCACGTCCTCGGTGGTGAGCCCGAGCGCAGTGTCGAGGTCGTGGTCGTTCCAGGCGTTCCCGAAGGTTTCGAGGAGCTTCACGATCTGCGAGTCACTCGCCATGTTGGACACCTCCTGTTCCGAATACTCAAACTACCGTCGGTGAGGTACCGTCCGCACCGGACTCGAACCGCATCACTGGGGGGAACATGGACGTCCACCTTCGCCGCGTCGGCGCACTCGTCATCACGACCGGCATCGTCCTGGCCGCGTTGGTGGTCACGCCGGCCGGGGCACACAACTCGGCGGCGCCGGCCGCGACGGATCGGACTCGCTACATCTTGCCGCCGGGGAACTACGGCGGCATTCCGACCTCCCAAAACTCGCTCGACCAGCTTCCGCTCTACGACGCGTTGACCCCGTTGCGGGGCAACGTGACCGACTCCGACATCGACAAGCTGTTCCTGCCCGAGGACTTCAAGCCGATCGGCGCGACGACGCGAGGAAGTCACACCCCGTCCCGGGACGAAGATCCTGTACGACGAGTACGGCGTTCCTCACGTCTACGGGAAGACCCGCGCCGACCTGGCGTACGGTGCGGGCTGGGTGACGGCGCGCGACCGGGGTCTGTTGCTCCAGCTCGGTCGCGGCCCGGCGCGGGCGGCCGTCGCCGACGTCCCGGGGATCAACGCGTTCGGTCTGGTCACGAGCGGCCAATCGTTCGTACCGAGCGCGGCGACGGAGCAGCTCCTGACCGATCAGATCGTGCTCATCGTCCAGACCTACGGCGACAAGGGCTGGCAGATCATCCAGGACCTGATGGCCGAAGCCGAAGGCATGACCGCGTGGTTCGACGCGAACGGCGTCGCGCAGGCGCCGGTGACGGCCCAGGACGTCATCGCCGTCACCGCGTTCATCGGTTCGATCTTCGGCGCCGGCGGTGGCGCGGAGGCGTCGAACGCCGAGTTCCTGTCGAAGCTGCAGAACCATCTCGGCGCCGACACCGGTCGCAAGGCCTGGGAAGACGCGATGTTGTTCGGCGACCCGGAAGCTCCGACCACGATCACGCGCAGGTTCGACTACGGCCCACTCACGGGCGGCCCGGTCACCGGATCCGCCACGATCGACGAGGGCTCGATCGTCTCGTTCGACCCGCGCCAGGCCGGCGCGGCTCCCGCGGCATCGGCGTCGGCATCGACACTCGGATCACCCTCGCCGGACGAGCCGACGTTCCCTGCCGCCGGTCCGGTGCCGGCCAAGCAGGCGTCCAACTTCCTGATCGCCGACCCGACCCGCTCCGCCACCGGCAAGACGCTCGCCGTGATGGGCCCGCAGCTCGGCTACTACTACCCGGAGATCGTGCAGCAGATCCATCTCAGCGGTCCCGGCATCGAGGCCCAGGGTGTGGCGGTCCCCGGCGCCGCGATGTACCTCCTCATCGGTCGGACCACCGACTACGCGTGGAGCTTGACGTCCGCGAACCACGACGTGCGTGACGTGTTCGCCGAGCAGCTCTGCAACCCCGATGGCTCCGCGGCGACGCGCGCGTCCGATCACTACATGTTCCAGGGCACGTGCCGGCCGTTCGAGACGTTCGACGCCGGAACCCTCAACGGGACCCCGATCATCTACCCACGGTCGGTGCACGGACCGCTGATCGGTACCGCCACCTCCAACGGGAAGCCCGTCGCGCTCACCCGCGAGCGCTCCACCTTCGGCCGGGACGGCCTCAACCTCGGGGCCCTCAAGGACATGACCGAGGGGAAGGCGTCCACGCCGGAACGGTTCTGGGAGACCGCCAACCAGTTCGGCTTCACGTTCAACTGGGGCTACGCCTCGCGCCACGACACCGCCTACTTCTCGTCGGGTCTCTTGCCGGTGCGGGCGCCGGGCCTCGATCGGCGGCTGCCGACCGTCGGCACGGGTGACTACGAATGGCGCGGGTTCCTCAACGAGTGGCAGCACCCGCACAGCAAGGCCGGTCCGAACGGCCTGTTGTTGAACTGGAACAACGAGTCCGCTCCGGGCTTCATGCACGGCGACGACTCGCCCTTCGGGTCGGTGCACCGGGTCGAGCTCTTCGACCAGTTCCCCAGCCGGGTGACGTTGGCGAACGACGTCAGCACGATGAACCGCGCGGCCACCGAGGACGTCCGCTCCATCGTCTGGCCCGTGATCAGCCAGGTTCTGCGCGGCGGCGCGGCGCCGAACGAGCTGTCGGCCCAGGTCGTCGACCTGCTCGACGAATGGGTCGCTCGTGACGCGCCGATACTCGACGCCGACAACAGCGGCCAGAACGACGACGCGGGGCCGACGGTCATGGACGCGCTCTGGACCCCGGTGGCCGAAGCCGTCATGCGCCCCGTGTTCGGCGACCTCACTCCCGACCTCAACAGCATCCGTGGTCTCGGCGGGCTCGCGGGGGAGTCCTACGTCGACAAGGACCTCCGCACGCTGCTCAACGGGTCCGTGTCGGGCAAGTTCAACCTGCAGTACTGCGGCAACGGATCGCTCGACGCGTGTCGCGCGTCGCTCTGGGCCGTCGTCGACCAGGTGGCGGCAGAGCTTGCGGCCGCTCAGGGTCCCGATCCGTCGACGTGGCGCAGCCCGGCCCGCCGGGTCGGGTTCACCCCGGGGCTCATCCCCGACACGATGCGCGCCACGAACCGCCCGACGTTCCAGCAGGTGCTGGAGCTCGCGCCGACGTCACCCGCTCGGCCGCCCCACCCGGGCTGGGGTCACCCCGGCCGGCCCGGTCCGGGCCGGCCGGACCACCCGAATCACCACCACCCCGTGTGGCGGCCCCGGGACCATCGACAGACGCGGTACTAACGAGCGACGGCCTTCCGTGACGCCGACTTCCCGGTCTTCTTCGCGGGCGCCTTCTTTGCCGCGGTCCGCTTCGCGGGGGACTTCTTCGCGGGCGCCTTCTTCGCCGCAGTCTTCTTCGCGGCGGATCTCTTCGCGGGCGCCTTCTTCGGGGCCGGCTTCCTCGCGAGGGCCTTCTTCCCGGCCGCCCGGGCGGGCTTGGCGGCCTCGCTCACGCGGCGTTCCAGGTCCTTCAGCTCGCGGCGGAGCGCCCCGATCTGGGTTGTGAGCTCCTTGTCGATCGCCTTGAGCATGCGTTCGGTCGAGGCCTCGCCCCGGTCGATGATCCGCTTCAGCTGCCGGTCGATCTCGCGTGCCTGCTTCTCGGACGCCTTCGTGATCTGATCGGTCGCGTGGCTGAGCCGCGCCAGCAGCGCGTCAATGCCATCGGGCTTCGTGCGAGCATCGGTCATGGTGCCTCCTGTGGTTAGGTGCCACCGACGGTATGGACGGCGCCGACGGCCCGGTAGGGCCAGAGGTCCCGCGTGCCGACTCAGGTCTTCGGAACCAGCGACGTCAGCTGCCACCGGCCGTCCTCCGAGTACGTCACGTGGTTCAGCGGCACGGGCGCGGGCGAGACCACGCTCGTCCGGCGTTCCTCTCGCAGGGGCAGCCCATTGCTCGCGGCGATCCAGACGGCTTCGTGCGCCGTTCCCTGCTGGTCGCCGCTCAGCTCGAGATCCTGGGTGTAGTGGAGCGCGGGTACCCGGATACCGTCGACCATGACGCTGGTCCGGGCGACGAACGTCACGTGACCGCGTTGCACCATTTCAGCCTTCGTGGTCGTCGAACGCGCGGTGCAGCGCACCGGGCTCGTGTCCCCGGGTGCGAACGCCGGGTCGTACAGCGTGATCGGGGGATCACAGCTCACCACCGTGTGCTCGCTCTGGCTCAACGGTCCGAAGTCGAATTTCTGATCGGTGGTGTTGCCGCGCTCGACGAGCCGGCCGTCCACCGCGCAGCGGCGCGAGGACTGCCGGTGAAACGAGTTGTATTGGATCGTGAACGTCCAACAACCGTTCGCGCTCCTGGTGATCGTGCCGGGCAGATCGCCGTCCTGGGACTGGCTCGTCGCCATGAACGACAGCCGTTCCCCGCCACTGCCGGCGTAGATGTAGACGCCGGGCGGCGGTTGCAGGGCTGCGCTCGATGTCGGCACCGATGTCGCCGTGCGGAATTGGTCGACAGCCTTGCTGATCGAAGGCGTTGACGGTCCGCGCCGGGTCCACCACGCATAGCCCACCGCTCCGAGCGCGAGCACGACGACCGCCGAGACGATCATGATGACGCGCCATCGCCGCCGCCGGTCCGAACGCACAGCCATTCCCCGGTCCTTCCGCGCCGTCCCGGCGATGATCGCGTCGCGGTGACCGACCCGACAGGGTCCAAGGTCACGAGTTCACCCCGCGCGGCTGCGGATGGCCCGTGCCGCGGCGGCCGTGACCACGTCGACCGGTTGGGTGCCGTCGATCGTGATGGTGTCGGCACCCAGCTCGAGGTCGTCGAGCTGCGAGGGGAGCAGCGCCGGGCCGGCGAAGTGATCCGGGCGCTGCTCGAGTCGAGCCTCCAGCACCTGCGGTGGAGCTACGAGGGCTACGAACACGACCCCGGGCACGCCGGCTGTGAGCTGCTCCCGGTAACCGTCCTTGAGGGCCGAGCAGGCCAGCACGAGCCCGCCCGCCCGATGGTCGACGAGCACCGCGTGGAGCTGGTCGAGCCAGGGGCCACGCGCCCCGTCGTCCAGCGGTCGGCCCGCGGCCATCTGAGCCTTGGCTGCGTCCGAATGCACGTCGTCTGCATCGACGAACGGGAGTCCCAGCTCGCGGGCGAGGCGGGGGCCGACGGTGCTCTTCCCGGCGCCGGCGACACCCATCAGGACGACGAGGGGAGGCTCAGGCATGCGGGCTCAGGATCGCCGCGGTGGTCGACGGGCGCCGGTCACCCGGCGGCGGGCCAGGTGGTGCTCGACGTGACCGTCGCGCCCGCCGCGTCCAGCTCGGTGGCGGTCGCGAACCCGGCCAGGAAGGCTTCGACGTCGCCCGTGAACTCGGTTGCGGTCGACTCGCAATTCGTCGCCGGCACCAGCCCGTTCCCGGAGGTGCTCAGTGGTTCCTGCTTCAGGCCCCGCACGGATCCCGCCGGGCACGTCGGCACGTTGAGGTTCACGACGACCTTGGCCGCGGTCCCGTCGAGCAGCCCGGCGCGGTGGGCGGTTACCCAGTCCACGACGTAGCCCGCTGCGGTCGCGTACTCGATCCCGTCGCCCAGCCCCTGGCTCGCGGCGAATGCCGGGATCCCCGCGGCGACGGCCGTCTTCGCGGCGCCGACCGTGCCCGAGATCGAAGCGATCGGGCCGAGGTTCTGCCCCTGGTTGATGCCCGCGACGACCAGGTCGGGCTTCTCGGTGAGGAGCTGTTCGAGACCGTAGGTCACCGCATCCGCCGGGAACCCGTTCACCGAGGTGGCCGCGTAGCCGCTCTTCGTCTGCTGTCTGGTCGCCGTGACCCCACCCGGGGTCGTCTTGGCGCCGGTACCGCTCTGGTTCTCGGCCGGCGCGCTGACGGTGATCTTCACGTCCGGGAGCTTGCGCAGTGCCTCGACGACCGTGTCGAGACCGTCACTCGAGTACCCGTCGTCGTTGACGACGAGGATCTGGAGCACCTCCGCCGTCGCCGTCGTGGTGCTCGTCGAAGCACCGGATCCGGACGACTCGGAGCTGCTGCTGCAGCCGGCCACCAACGTCGTCGTGAGCACGGCCACTGCGGCCACGATTCGTCCGCGCATAGTTCCCCCCAAGGCTTCCGACCCCGATCGAGGCTACGCCGTGGAGTGCTAGAACGCCGGTATGGCGACCACCTTCTCATCGACGCAGGACCTCCTCGGAGCGGCCGGGCGGGAGCTCGGCACGACGGACTGGATCGAGATCGGCCAGGACCGGATCAACCAGTTCGCGGACGCGACCGAGGACCACCAGTGGATCCACGTCGACGTCGAGAAGGCGAAGGCCGGGCCCTTCGGAGGGACGATCGGACACGGCTACCTCACCCTGTCGCTGTGCGCCTACTTCCTGGGCCGGCTCGCCACCGTGAGTGGGATCTCGATGGGCATCAACTACGGCATCGACAAGGCGCGGTTCATCGCGCCGGTCCCCGCAGGAGCCCGGGTCCGGGGTCGGGGCGAGGTCGCGTCGGTCACCGAGGTGCCCGGCGGCGTGCAGGCAGTGGTGCGCATCACGGTCGAGCTCGAGGGCTCCGAGAAGCCGGCCGCAGTTGTCGACACCGTCTCGCGCTACCTGGTCTGACTCGCGCCGCGCGTGCCGGTCGTGATGTCCGCCAGGAACGCGTGAACCACCTTCGGGTCGACGACCCGGCGCATCGACGGCAACGCGTCGAGCAGCGTGTCGCGATAGCCCGCGGTGGCCAGGCGACGGTCGAGCACCGCGACGACGCCGCGGTCGTGACGACTACGGATGAGCCGGCCCGCTCCCTGCGCGAGGACGAGCGCGGCCGCCGGAAGATCGACGTCACGGAAACCGGAGCCACCGTGGCGTTCCGCGGCTTCGCGACGCGCCTGGGCCAACGGGTCGTCGGGTCGCGAGAACGGCAGCCGGTCGATGACGACCAGCACGCAGCTCGGACCCGGTACGTCGACTCCCATCCAGAAGCTCCGCGTCGCCACGAGGCACGAACGCTCGTCGGCGCCGAACTGCTGGAGCAGGGCGGAGCGAGACCCTTCCCCCTGCACCAGGATCGGGTGATCGCCCTGCTCGCGCAGCACGAGGCTCAGCCGCGTGACGGCCGCGCGTGATGTGCAGAGGACAAGGGCGCGGCCACCGGCCGCGGCGACGAGACCGCTGACCTCGTGCGCCGCGGCGTCGGCCCAGGCCGGGTCTCGGGGTTCCGGCAGGTGCTTGGCCACGTAGAGCATCGCCTGCGCGTGGAAGTCGAACGGTGACTCGACGACGAGATCCGCGTATCCGAGCCCCGGCCCGAACTCGTCGTCCGGATCGTCGGCCGCGGCGTCCGGGCCGTCGGGGATCAGCACCGGCCCCAGCGCCGCGGCGGGATCGAGCCCGAGCCGCCGGGCGATCGGTGCGAAGCGGGTGCCGCCACCGAGCGTTGCCGACACGAGGACCACCGGGATCTTCTCGAACAGGGTGCCGGCGAGCGCCTCCGCCACGCTGATCGGCGCGAGGTGCAGGAAGCCGCCTTCGCGCCACGCGACCTCGTCGGCGCGCGGCGACTGCAATCGGCGCAATGCCTCGAGTCGCGACGCAGCGAGCTGCGCGATCTGCGCGGCCGAGTCGGCGTCCTCGGACGCATCGATCGCCGCGTTGGCCGTGGCGAGGCGTTCGGCGGCGGAGCTCAGGGCCGCCGCGAGCGTGCCCTCGGTCGGGTCGACCCGACCATCGAGGGACTCCAGCGCGTTCTCGAGCGCATCGGCGGCCGCCGCGACGAGATCGGTGTCACCCTTCCCGACGCCGACGGTGCCGAGGCGCGATGCGAGGTGGCGCAGGCCGATCGGCGAGAGGTCCAACCCGAAGGCACCGGTCGCGACGTCGGGGAGCGCGTGCGCCTCGTCGAACACCACCACATCGTGCTCCGGGAGCACGTTCCCCGACGACGCCAGATGCGCGGAGTAGAGGGCATGGTTCACGACGAGGATGTCGGCAGAGATCGCGCGCTCGCGCGCCTTCTCCGCGAAGCACCGTTCGCCGTCGCTGCACTTGCCGGCGCCGGGGCACTCGCGCGGCGCGGCAGCTTGCCGCGCGGCGGGACCCGTCCGCGATGTCGACGTCCGCGAGATCACCGGACGTCGACTCGGCGGCGAACCGATCGAGGCGCTCGAGGTCGCGGGCCAGCGTGGGCCCGGGTCGCTCGTCGAGCATCGGGTGGCCCTGGAGCGCGCCCCGCAGCTTCGCCCGGCACACGTACTGCGAACGGCCCTTGAGCAGGGCCGCAGCGAAAGGGACGCCGCCGTGCTCGCGCAGGTGGGGGAGATCCTTGTGCCACAGCTGGTCCTGCAGAGTGAGCGTGGCGGTCGACACGACCACCTTCAGCCCCGAGACGACGGCGGGAACCAGGTACGCGAGCCCTTTGCCGGATCCGGTGGGCGCCTCGGCGACGAGATGGTGGCCGGCCGCCATCGCGTCGCCGACCGCGGCCGCGAGGCGGTGCTGGCCGGGACGTTCGTCGCCCCCGAGCGCGGCCACCGCCGCCGTCAGGACGGTGGGCGCGTCAAAACCCCGATTCTTGGGGCTGGATTGATGTTGTGGGGCTGCTGTGGCCTCTGTCATTCCTCACTCCCTCGCACCGGCGAGGCTAGGTGGCCACTGGGACAGGGGGGTGCGGGCCGATCTGATCTCCGAAAGTCATCAATTCGGAGGTATTGCCACGGTGATTCGGCAAAAACCCCAGGAAAATCCGCCGTTTCGGAGGCCCGCCGTGCAAGGCTGAGCCCATCAACCCAGTCCGTTCTTCGAAGGAGTCTCAGTGAACCGCAGAGATCTGGTCACGGCGATCGCCGAGCGCACAGAGTCAGACAAGAAGACCGCAGATGCGTTCCTCGCCGCATTTACCGAGGTCGTCACCGAGACGGTGGCGGCGGGCGACCCGGTGGCCATCACCGGATTCGCCAAGTTCTACCGGCGGGAGACCACGGCGCGCATGGGCCGCAACCCCGCGACCGGCGAGCCCATCAAGATCCCGGCCAAGAAGGCGGCCAAGATCACCCCGCTGAAGGGCTTCAAGGACGCGGTGCTCGGCGGCAAGAAGTAGCAATCCACGGCGCAGCCGCGCCGGTCGAGGTTCAAGCACGGGATGAGGGGAGGCCACACACGGCCTCCCCTCATCGCGTCAAGATGCCGTGATGGGAATGCTCGACGGAGAACTGGCAGTCATCACGGGCGGCGCGCGGGGAATCGGACGGGCGACCGCCGCACGCATGGCGGACGAGGGCGCTTCGGTCGCGGTCGTCGACGTCGACCGGGCCGCGGCGGAGCAGCTGACGGCGGAGCTCGGCGTACCGGCGTTCGTCGCCGACGTCAGCGACCCGCAGGCCTGCACGCAGGCGATCAACGAGGCCGCCGCGCTCCTCGGCGGGCTCACGGTGCTGTTCAACAACGCCGGCGTCGGCGCCGCGATGCCGCTGCACAAGTATTCCGACGCCGAATGGAGCCGGCTCGTCGACGTGAACCTCGCCGGAACGTTTCACGGGATCCGGTCGGCGGTGCCGCTCATGCGGTCACGCGGCGGCGCGATCGTCAATCACGCGTCGGTGAGCGGGGTGCGCCCAACGCGCTTCGAGGGTCCGTACTCCGCGGCCAAGGCCGGCGTCATCTCGCTGACGATGGACGCCGCGCTCGAATACGCGCCGAGCATCCGCGTGAACTGTGTGTCGCCGGGATTGGTCGAGACCGACCTCACCGCGGTCGTCCTCGGTGATCCCGGGTTGCGCGCCGAGATCGAGGCCGCGACCCCGCTCGGTCGGATCGGCACCGCCGAGGACGTCGCGAACCTCGTGGTCTTCCTTGCGTCGCCGCTCGCGTCCTACGTCACCGGTCAGAACATCGTGATCGACGGCGGCTCGGTGCTGCCGAACCCCCAGGCGGATGCGATCCTGCAGTGGTTCGTCAAACCCCGCTAGCGCACCGTCAGGGGGCGGTGCGTTCGTAGCGCCAACCGGTGTCGACCATCCAGAGCCGGTGCCGACTCCCGGCGCGCGTCGTGTCGCCGTCCTCGTAGCCCGCATCGCCGTGCCACATGACGACGACTCCTTCGTCCGTGAACGCAGCCTTCGTCGTGAAGTGTTCGGGCTCGGAGCTGCGGCTGGCGTCCAGCGCGGCGTCGACGGTCGCGTGGGCAGCCAGCGTGTGCAAGGTGACCCACGTCGGCGGTGCGAGCTCGATCTCGAGCGCGTCGCGGCGCCGCAACGCGTCGACGGGGGAGACCCACATGTGATCGCGGATCTCGCCGTCGTCGATCGTGACCGGTCCGGGTGGCGCGGGGGCGACGAAGAACGCGGTGGAGAAGCGCTTGGGCGCCTCCGGCGGAGGCGTCCAGTGCGCGAAGGGAACGAGCGACTCGGGACTGACCGCGAGCCCGGCCTCTTCGGCGGCCTCGCGGACCGCGGCGTTCCGTCCCGCCGTCGCCACGTCGGTCGGGTCGGCGGTGAAGTCGCCCGGGTCGACGCGACCGCCGGGAAACACCCACATCCCGCCGGCGAACGCGAGCCGTGAGTCGCGCCGCAGCATCAGCGTCTCGAGGCCGCGGTCGGTGTCACGCAGGAGGATCACCGTGGCCGCCGCGACGATCGGCACCGGCTCGGCGCCGTCGGTCGAGCGCGCCCACCGCGCGAACCGTTCTTGCTCAGTAGCCATCCGACGACGCTACCGGGCATCCGGGCCTCGGCGAGATTCTCACGGTTCCCGCACCGGAAATCTCGGTTCCGCGGCCTAGGGTCGCGGCGATGACTGACGACGCCGTGGTCGCCGTCCGCGGCCTGACCAAGCGCTACGGGCGCGTGCAGGCCGTGGCCGCCCTCGACTTCGAGGTGATGCAGGGCCAGGTGTGCGGGCTGCTCGGGCCCAACGGCGCGGGCAAGACGACCGCGCTGCGAATGCTGGTCGGGCTGATCCAGCCGACGGCGGGCGAAGCTCGGCTGTTCGACCGGAAGGTCCGCCCGGGCTCGCCGCAGCTCACGCGCGTCGGCGCGATGATCGAGCACGCCGCGTTTGTCCCGCACCTCTCGGGCATGCGGAACCTGCGGCTCTGGTGGGAGGCCGGGGGCACGCCCTGGGCCGACGCGGACGTCGAGAGCGCGGCTCGCGGTGGCCGGGCTCGGGTCGGCCGTCGACCGGCGGGTGAAGACGTACTCCCAGGGGATGCGCCAGCGGCTCGGACTCGCCCGGGTGCTGCTCGGCCGACCCGAGCTGCTCCTCCTCGACGAGCCGACGAACGGTCTCGACCCCCAGGAGATGCGCGCGGTGCGCGAGCTCCTCCGCCGGCTCTCGGAACAAGGAGTCACGGTCCTGCTCTCCAGCCATCTGCTGGCCGAGATCGAGCAGGTCTGCAGCCACGTCGTCGTCATGGACAAGGGCCAGCTGGTCACGGCCGGCACGGTGAGCGAGCTCCTCGCAACCAGCACGTCCGCGTACTTCGAAGTGGACGACGTCGAGGCCGCGCGCCGGGTGCTCGGGACCCTGCCCGGAGTGGGCCGGGTCACGGACGAGTCGCCTGGAATCAGCGTCGAGCTCGACGGTGCCGCGCGCGCGCCGCGCTGGTGGCGGCGCTCGTGAACGCCGGTGTCGCGGTCGAGACGGTGACCGCTCGCCATCAGCTCGAGGACGCGTTCCTCGGTCTCGTCGGTCGCCACACGGAGCGTCACACCGGGAAGGGTGCCTGATGCTGCGCCTCATCCGGACCGAGCTGAGCAAGCAGATCCTGCGCCCGAGGACCTGGGTCGCGCTGGGATTCCTCGCGATCGTGCCGATCATCATCGCGGTCGCGCTCGAGATCAACCCACCCGATCTGTCCAACGCGCGGCGAAGGCGCGCGCTACTTCTTCCTCGCGACCCAAAGCGGCCTCTTCCTCCCGGTGGCCGCGCTCCGCGTCATGAGCGGCTTCTTCCTCGTCGTCGTGATCTGCATGTTCGCCGGCGACGCCGTCGCGAGCGAAGCCGGTTGGGGCAACCTCCGCTACCTGTTGATGCGACCGGTGTCGCGCGGCCGGCTGCTCACGGCGAAGCTGATCGTCGCCACGATCTTCGCCTTCATCTCGACGACGGTGGTCGCGCTCTCGGGGCTCGTCGCCGGAGTGATCGCCTTCGGGTGGGATCCCATCACCGTTCCCCTCCTCGGGTTGTCGCAGTCGACGGGCGAGATCCTCGTGAACCTCGGGCTCTCGATCGTGTTGATCACGTGGGGACTCGCCGCGGTGGTCACCTTCGCGTTCATGCTCTCGACGATGACCGACTCCTCGGCGGGCGCGATCTTCGGTGCCGTCGGGCTCTACATCGTCTCGCTGATCCTCAACGAGATCACCTCGCTCGGATCGATCCGGTACGGCCTTCCGATCCGCTACTACGACGCGTGGAGCGACCTGTTCCTCCGCAACGAGTTCACTGCGGACATGTGGCGCAGCATCGCGTTGCAGGTCCCGTACGTGATCGTGTTCTGTGGCATCGCGTGGTGGTGGTTCCACCGCAAGGACATCAAGTCCTGAGGCTCAGCGCGGCGCAGCTTTCCGCGCGGCGAGGTAGCCCTTGATCATGTCGCTGAACTCGTTGACGTTGTAGATGTCCTCTTCGTAGGACCACTGGTCGTTGCCCGCGTACTTGAGCAGGGACCAGTTGATCGCCTGGTGCTGCACCCCGTCACCGAGATCCTGCATCCGGTTCCAGACCGCGCAGACGACCCATCCCCGCTCCTCGTCGATCACCCACCAGTCCGCCGGGAACTCGGTCATCTCCCGGTTCAGCGGCTCGGCCATCGTCGAGCTGATCCAGGTGCGGATCGCCTCGCGGCCCTTGAACGTCCCGTAGAGGTGCTCGACGTACTCGGCGTCTTCGGTGAACAGGTCGGCCCACGCATCCCAGCGACCCGACGCGCCGGCCTCGGCCGCGACCGCGCGGTAGTGCGCGTACGCCCGCTCCATCTCGTCTCGCGTGAACATGCCCACGGAGTCCCCCCTCGCTTCGGTCAGGCGTGCACCCTAGCGACGGTACGGAGCCGACCCGTCGAGGGTGAGGACCGGGCGGTCGAGCTCGCTCAGCACCTCGGCGCTGGTCAACGCCCGACCGGTCACGCGAGCGGCGCCCACCGTGCAGAGCGCGAGTGCAGCTTCCACCATCTGCTCCATCGGCTCTACCTGGCCCGGGTCCTTCGGCAACAGTCCCATGGCTTCGGCACCGGGCGTTGCGACCGCGGCAACCGGCGAGAGCGCGTTGACCGCGACGCCGGACCGGAACACCTCCGCCGCGAGCCCGCTCGTGAGCCGCTCGAGCGCAGCCTTGCTGGCCCCGTAGAGCGTCGCACCGTGCTCGGCGTGGAACGGCGGGAAGGGAGGGCCGTCGGGGTGTGCGGCGACACCGGAGGAGATGTTCAGGATCGCGCCGCGGCCACGTGCACGCATGTCCGGCAGCACGGCTCGGCTCAGGTCCCAGGGTGCGTGGACGTTCACCTCGAACATCACTGCGTAGCGACGGTCACTGACCTGTTCGTAGGGTATGTAGAAGCACGCGGCCGCGTTGTTCACCAGGATGTCGATCGCACCGAGCGCGGCCCGTGCGTCGTCGACGATTCCGGCGCGGTCGAGCGCCGGGTCCGCGAGATCCGCGACGACGACGTGCGCGCGACCGCCTGCCGCCTCGATGGTGGCTGCCGTCTCCGCGAGCGACCCGGGATTGGCCTGCACGCCCGGCCCGGCGGTGCGGCCGACGAGCGCGACCGCGGCACCTTCGGCCGCGAGGCGACCGGCGATTGCCGCGCCGATGCCCCGGCTCGCCCCGGTCACGATCGCCACCTGACCCGCACACTCCTTCGGCACGGGCTTCAGACTGGCACAGCCGTCCCGCACGGAAAGGCTCGCCTCGCACCCGGTCTTTCTGGCACGCTCGGGGCGCGATGACTGCCCCCGTCACGGTCCGACTCCTGCCCGATCCCGACCAGCACGACCTGCTGGCGGCGACCCTCGAGCGGGTCAACAAGGCCTCCAACCTGGCGCGCACCCGGGCCCTGGAGGGGGGAGTGACCGGCCGGGGACCGCTGCGCACGGTGGTCAAGGAGGAGCTCGACCGGTTCAAGCTCCCCGCGAGCTTCGTGGCCCCGGCGGTCCAGCGGGTCGAGGCGTCGCTCACCCGGCAGAAGTTCGGGACCTATCAGGCTCTCGTCCTGCCCCCGGCGGCGGTGAAGTGGCCGGCCACGGATCGCGTGACCCTGCCGACGGCGGCCGGGAAGCGGACGGTCCGCGTGTACATGGACCCCACGCGCTGGCGGCCTGCGCCCGCCGCTCGAGGGGCGCGCCGCCGCGCTGGTGTACCGCAACGGCGAGTTCGAGCTCGTCGAAGCCGGCGACTGAGCGCGACGTGGCCCGGCTCCTCCTCGCCCGCCATGGGCAGTCGACCTGGAACGCCGACGGCCGGTGGCAGGGCCGTGCGGATCCGCCGCTGTCCGAGCTGGGCGAGCGTCAGGCCGCCGACGTGGTCGTCGTGCTGCACGGACGCGCGGCGAAGCGGCGCTCCGTCGATCGGATCTGGGCGTCCTCGTTGCGCCGGGCGCGGTCCACCGCCGAGATCATCGGTGCCGGGCTGGGGCTCGACGTCGCCGTCGACCACCGGTTGCAGGAGGTCGACGCGGGCGAGTGGACGGGGTTGACCCGGGCGCAGATCGAAGTGGAGTGGCCGGGCTACCTGGCCGACCACCGGCGCCCGCCCGGCTTCGAGACCCACGAGCACCTGGTCGCGCGGGCGCTCGAGGCGGTGCACGAGATCGCGGCGGCCGTGGGGGACGAGACCGTGCTGGTGGTCACGCACGGGGGCCTGATCGGGGCGGTGGAGCGCCACCTGGAAGCCGCCTGGGAACGCACGCCCAACCTCGGTGCCCGGGAGGTCCTCGTGCGCGGCGGCGGGCTCGAGCTCGGAGAGCGGTTCCTCCTGCTCGACCCCGACGACGTCGAGGTCACCACCCCCAACCAGGTCTGAGCTCCGCCGGCGCGTCGGAGATCTTCGGAACGGCGTAGTCTCTTTGGTCCCCCGAGGCTGCGGAGCTGCGTTGTCCGACCGTTCCGATCCTGAGATCGCTGCCGAACAGGCGTACCTCGACGCGGTCTATGACCGTTTGGACGCGATGCGGGAGTCCGCGGAGAGCGTTGCGGCGGCGTACGGCGACGTGCGCCAGGGCGGCACGCACCAGGCCCGGCTCGAACGGGACATCGCGGTCGAGACCACCCACCGACGCCTCGCGGCGCTGGACATCGGCGACACCCCGCTGTGCTTCGGTCGCATCGACCGGATCGACGACACGCAGTTCTACGTGGGCCGCCTCGCGGTGGACGACGCCGACCGCACCCCGCTGGTGATCGACTGGCGCGCGCCGGTCGCCGAGCCGTTCTACCGGGCCACCGCGCTCGAGCCGATGGGAGTCCTGCGGCGGCGCCACCTGCTCACGAAGCACGGTCGAGAGGTCATCGGGCTCGACGACGAGGTGTTCGACCCCGACGCGGTCGAGGCCGCCGGGCTCACCGTCCTTGGTGAGGGCGCGCTCATGGCGGCGCTCGAGCGGTCCCGGACCGGACGCATGGCCGACATCGTCGCCACGATCCAGGCCGAGCAGGACTCCGCGGTGCGTGCCGACCTGCCCGGCGTGCTCGTGGTCGCGGGCGGACCCGGCACCGGCAAGACCGCGGTTGCGCTGCATCGCGTGGCCTACCTCCTGTACACGTTCCGGCGCCGGCTCGGGAACCAGGGTGTGCTCCTGGTCGGCCCGAGCACCGTGTTCCTGCGCTACATCGAGCAGGTGCTGCCGTCGCTCGGCGAGCACGAGGTGCAGCTGGCGACGGTCACCGGTCTGAAACCGCAGCTTCACGCGAGCGAGCCCGACCGGCCCGCCACCGCCGCGGTCAAAGGCGATGTGCGGATGGCCAGCGTGTTGCGACGCGCGCTCGATGATCGGGAGCGGCCGCCGCGCCATGACGTCGAGCTCCGGGTCGACGGGCTGCGGCTCCGGATCACGCGACGCGAGTGCCGACGCGTCATCGAGCGCGTGAGGCGCCGGCGCGCGACGCACAACGCACACCGTCCGCTGGTCGAGCGCATGTTGCTCGATCGCCTGGTCGCGCAATACCGGTCCGCACTGGCGCGCACGCACCGCGAGATCCTCGACCTGGACTACGGCGACAGTGACGCGGGCTACGACCCACAGGTCGCCGCGGCGCTCTCGCGTGGCGAGCCGCCACCGCGTGAGTGGGAGCGCGAGCTCACCAACCGGTTGCGCCGGCACCCCGAGGTGCGGAAGCTGCTCGAACGGATGTGGCCGGTGCTGAACGGGGCCGAGCTCGTCCACGACCTCTTCAGCTTCCGCGCGCTGATCCGCTCCGCGTCCGACGATGTGCTCTCGCGTGACGAGCAGCAGTTGCTGTTCCGGCCGCGCTCGGCGGACGTCCGGGAGGTCCCCTGGACCGAAGCCGACGTGGCACTGGTGGACGAAGCCGATGCGCTGCTCGGCCCGGTCGAGGCGGCCCGGCCGCGGCGGGGCAACCGGCGCTCGGCCGCGGACCGGGAAGCCGTCGAGGCGGCCCAGAGCGTGGTTCGTGAGCTCGGGCTCGGCGGCTACACGACGGCGGCCGCGCTGGCCGACCGGTACGGCAACGGGTCGGGACGCGCGGACGACTCGATCCCGGAGCTGCGGACCTTCGGTCACGTCCTGGTCGACGAGGCCCAGGACCTCTCGCCGATGCAGTGGCGGATGCTGGCCCGGCGGTGCCCGACCGGGTCCATGACGATCGTCGGCGACTTCGGTCAGGCGAGCCGCCCGGGTGCGGCCGGCGGCTGGGACGAGGTCCTGGGGTTGCTCCCCACCCACGACGCACCCCGGCGGGTCACGCTGACCGTGAACTACCGCACGCCGGCCGAGATCATGGATCTCGCGAACAAGCTCCTGGCCGTGGCCGCCTCCGGAGTGGAACCGACCCAGTCGGTGCGCCACACCGGCTTCCCGCCGCAGTTCGTACGCACGGAGGAGCTCGTCGCGGGGGCCGCGACCGTGGCCCGCACCGCGCTTGGTGAGGGCGGCACCGTGGCGGTCATCGCGCCGGTCGAGATCCACGCCGCCATCACCGGGGCGCTGGCCGACGTGGGTGCCGTTGCCGATGCGGCGGACGCACTCGACGCGCCGATTGGGGTGCTCGTCGCCACCGACGCGAAGGGTCTCGAGTTCGACCACGTCGTGGTCGTGGAGCCGGCCCGGCTGGTCACCCCCGACTCCGCGGGGCTCCGGCTGCTCTACGTGACGCTCACCCGGGCCACCCAGACTTTGACCGTCGTCCACGCGGAGAGCCTGCCGGAGGCGCTCGCGCCGTAGCGCGGCCCGCCGGGTCGCTCCGGGCCGGCGATCGGCTCCACTCCAACGTGGCCCACGCCCTACGCTCGGCGCATGACGACAACTTCGGAAGAGACTGCTGACTTCACCGCGGCGGACGTCGCCTGGGACCTCGAGCCGCTCGTCGACGGGCGCGGGATCGCGGGGGTCGACGTGGCGCTCGATGCCGGCGACGCGCTCGCCGCCGAGATCGAGACGTACCGCGGTCGCATCGCTGATCTCGACGCCGCCGGCCTGGCCGAGCTGATGCACACGATGGCCGATCTGGCCGACCTCATCGGTCGCGCGGGTTCCTACGCCGGGTTGCGCTTCGCCGTCGACACCGCGGATCCCGAGCTCGGCGCGCTCATGCAGCGGGTGGAGGAGCGGGGGACCGCGATCAACACGCGCATCCTCTTCTTCGAGCTCGAATGGGCCGCGTTGTCGGACGAGCGGGTCGAGGAGCTCCTCGCCGACGATCAGCTCACGTTCGCTCGCCACCACCTGCGGTCGGCGCGTCGCTACCGGCCGCACCTGCTGACGGAGCCCGAAGAGAAGATCATGGCCGAGAAGGACGTCACCGGCTCGAGCGCGTGGTCCCGGCTCTTCGACGAGCTGACGTCCGCGATGACCATCGATCTCGACGGGGAGACCGTCGGGCTCGAACAGGGCTTGGCCCTGCTCGCCTCGCCGGATCGCGAGGTGCGTCAACGCGCCGCGGCGGCGGTCACCGAAGGCCTCGCGCCCGGCTTGCGCACGCGGGCCTACGTGTTCAACACGCTCCTCGCGGACAAGGCCACGGACGACCGCCTCCGCTCGTTCCCGGACTGGATCGCCAGCCGGAACCTGGCCAACGAGGCCAGCGACGAGTCGGTCCAGGCGCTCGTAGACGCGGTACAGGGCCGCAACGACATCCCGAAGCGTTGGTACACGTTGAAGGCCCAGCTGCTCGGGCTCGATCGCCTCGCCGACTACGACCGCATGGCGTCGGTGGCCACGGTCGACACCGAGTTCGGCTGGGACGATGCCCGCCACCTCGTGCTCGACGCATACCGCTCGTTCTCCCCGGAGCTCGCGGGGGTGGCCGAACGGTTCTTCACCGAGCACTGGATCGATGCACCGGTACGTCCGGGGAAGCGGCCGGGCGCGTTCTGCGCGTACACCGTCCCGTCCCAGCACCCGTACCTGCTGCTGAACTGGACCTCGCGGCGCCGCGACGTGCTCACGCTCGCCCACGAGATGGGCCACGGTCTTCACGCGTACCTGGCTCGCGAGCAGGGCGTGTTCCACCAGGGCACCCCGCTCACGCTCGCGGAGACCGCATCGGTGTTCGGCGAGACGGTGACGTTTGGGCGGTTGCTGGAAGCGACCCACGAGCCCGAGGCGCGCCTGACGCTGCTGGCCGAGAGCCTCGAGGGCCAGATCGCGACCGTCTTCCGCCAGATCGCGATGAACCGGTTCGAGGACTCCGTGCACTCGGCCCGGCGCGAGCACGGCGAGCTGAGCGTGGAGGATTTCAACCGGCACTGGACGGAGAGCCAGACCGCGATGGTCGGTGACTCCGTCGAGCTCACCGAGGGTTACAGCACGTGGTGGTCGTACGTCCCGCACTTCATCGGCATGCCCGGCTACGTCTACGCCTACGCGTACGGCCAGCTGCTCGCGCTGTCCGTGTACCGCCAGTACCAGGAGCAGGGCGAGGGGTTCGTCGGTGCCTACCTCGAGCTGCTCGCACGCGGCGGGTCGTTGCCGCCGGAGGAGCTGGGCAAGATCGTCGGGGTCGACCTCGCGGATCCGGCGTTCTGGGTCGGCGGCCTCAACATCATCGAGCAGCAGCTCGACGCGGCAGAGACGGCCGCGCTCGCCACCGGACGCATCACCATCCCCGCACCGTGACCCACGCCCCGGGCCCGCTGCTGCCGGGCCGGGTGGCCCTCGTGACCGGAGGCGGAGGCGGCATCGGCCGCGCGATCTCCGAGACGTTCGCGGCGCACGGGGCGCGCGTGGTGGTCGCGGAGATCAATCCCGAGCGGGCGGAGTCGACCGTGGATGCGATCCGCGCCGCGGGCGGGGACGCGATCGGTGAAGTGGTGGACGTCGGCGACGAGATGGCGGTGGCGAACCTCGCCGAGACAGTCGGGCCGGTCGACGTGCTCGTGAACAACGTCGGGCACTACCTCCCCGGAGACGGCAACTTCCTGACCAGCACGTCCGACGAATGGCGCGCGCTGTACCGGGTGAACCTCGAGCACGTCTTCCTGTGCACGCGCGCGTTCGTTCCGGGAATGGTCGAGCGGCGGCGGGGGAGCGTGGTCAACGTGTCGAGCGTCGAGGCGTTCCGCGCGATCCCGCGCCGGCCCGTGTACTCCGCATTCAAGGGCGCGGTCACCCAGTTCACCAAGAGCCTCGCCGTCGAGCTCGGCAACGACGGGGTGCGCGTCAATGCGATCGCGCCGGATCTCACCGAGACGCTGCAGGTCCCGTACTCCCGCTGGGTCCCCGAGGAGCAACAGGACCTCATCGGGTCCTGGGTGCCGGTCGGGCGGTTCGGGACCGGAGATGACATCGCGGGCGTCGCGTTGTTCCTCGCGTCCGATCTCGCGGCCTTCGTCACCGGGACCACGGTCCACGCCGACGGCGGCAGCCTGGCCGCCGGCGGCTGGTTCCGCCGCGGTGACGGCACCTGGACCAACCGGCCCATCAAACCCTGAGCGACCGGAGTCGTCGCGCGGCGAGCCGTGACATCCGCACCACGCCGCGGCTCCGGCGCCCGCGGTTGAGGTCGCTCAGCCCACCCCGGGAAAGCTGAGCGGCCGCACTCCGGGGTAGCGAAGCAGCCACCCGTACCGATGTCACGACCCACCGCACGACCACTCGGGCCGCTCAGGGGTTAGAACCGCGCGAGCTCGGCGCGGAGCTGGTCGAGACCCATGCTGCCGAGGTCGAGACCGAACTTGTGCCAGGCCTTGAGGTCGAAGTCCGCCCCGTGGCGCGCCTGCGCGTCGGTGCGGGCGTCGAGCCAGACGCGCTCGCCGACCTTGTACGAGATCGCCTGTCCGGGAAGCCCGAGGTAGCGATCGACCTCGCTGCGCATGAACTTCTCGGGGAACATGCTCCGGTCGATCACGAACGGCAGCGCGAGCTCCGGCGTCCAGCGCTCGCCCGGGTGGTAGTGCTCGTGGGCGGGGATCGGCAGCTCGAGGTGCATGCCGATGTCGACGACGACCCGCACCGCGCGCATCGCCTGGGCCCGCAGCATCCCGAGCTCGTAGTCCGGGTTGTCGAGGTAGCCGAGCTCGCCCATGAGCCGTTCCGCGTACAGCGCCCAACCTTCGCCGTGGCCCGAGACCCAGCCCAGCGTCCGTTGGTACCGGTTGAGCTGGTCCGCGAGGTAGCGAACCTGCGCGACCTGGAGGTGATGGCCCGGGACGCCTTCGTGGTAGCAGATCGAGACCTCGCCCCAGAGCGGGAACCGGGTGTTGCCGAGCGTCGGGTACCAGGTGCGACCCGGTCGGGAGAAGTCCTCGGACGGACCCGTGTAGTACATCGCCGCGGCACCGCCCGGCTCGGCGATCATCGCCTCCACCTTCTGCACCGGTTCCGGGATGTCGAAGTGCACCCCGTTCAGCTCGGCGATCGTGGTGTCCATGAGGTCCTGCAGCCACGCGCGCAGGTTCTCCTCGCCCTCGATCGCGCGGGCCGGGTCCGTCTCGAGCAGCTCGATGACCGACTCGAGCGGCTCCCCGGGCAGGATGCGTTCACCGACCATGCGCATCGTGTGCTCGATGCGATGCAGCTCGTCCCACCCCCAGGCGTAGGTCTCTTCGAGGTCGAGCTCGGTGCCGTTGAACACCCGGGCCCACACCGCGTACCGGTCGCGGCCTGCGGGGTCGTGGTCGCTCGCGTGCGGTGAGTACTCCTCGACGAGATAGCGCCCGAACGACGCGTACGCGCGGGTGGCGCGCTCGGCCCGCTCCTCGAGCGTGGCCCGCAAACCGGGCGCGTCGACGCCGGACTCGTCGAACCGATCGACGAGGTGCTGGAAGAACGGCTTGGTGTCCGAACCCCCGGTGCCCGACCACACCTCGACCTGCTGGACGCACCCGACGACCTGGCGACGCGCCGCGACGAGCCCCTGCGCGATGCCTTCGTCGTACCCCGCCTGGAGGCTCGAGAGTGACTCCGGCACCATCGCCATGCGCGCCGCGATGATCTCCCAGTCGTGCTCGGTGGCCGTCGGCATGAAGTCGAAGGTCTGGCGGATCGACTGCACGGGCGAGCCGAGCACGTTGAGGTCGCGCAGGTGCTCGCCGAGCCCGTACAGGTCCACCCCGATCTGCAGCCGGTCGCGCATCATCTCGGCCGCGATTCGGCCGCGCTCGTCGAGCGGGGGCATCGCATCGAGCGCCCGCAGCGTCGCCCGGTCGTGCTCGGCGCGCTCCTCGGCGGCGTCGGGGGAGTAGTCAGTCATCTCCGCGTCATGGCCGGCGATCCCCTCCATGGTGGCGGAGATCGGGTCGAGGCTCGCGTGGCGCTCGACGTAGTGGTCGGCGATGTCGTCGACGGGGCGGTCGTGGTTCGCAGGCACAGCGGCTCCTCGGGGGTCCGTTCGATCTTATGGGGAGAGACCGCGCTACCGTCCGCCTCGTCGAGGAGGGGACATGGTCGAGAGGGCAACTCGGACCGAGAGCGACAGCATGGGGCCGATCGAAGTCGCGCGCGCGACCGGTACTGGGGCGCGCAGACCCAACGGTCCCTGCATCACTTCTCGGTGGCCGACGACCGGATGCCCGACGCGGTGATCCGGTCCATGGCGGTGCTGAAGAAGGCGGCCGCGGGGGTGAACCAGGATCTGGGCAAGCTCTCGGACCGGGACGCGGATCTGATCAGCCAGGCCGCCGACGAGATCATCGCCGGATCCCTCGACGACCACTTCCCGCTCTACGTCTGGCAGACCGGCTCGGGCACCCAGACGAACATGAACGTCAACGAGGTCATCTCGAACCGCGCGATCGAGATCGCCGGCGGTGAGCGGGGGAGCAAGACTCCGATCCACCCGAACGACCACGTCAACATGTCGCAGTCGTCGAACGACACCTTCCCGACCGCGATGAACATCGCCGCGGTGGAGGAGGTCACGTTGCGGCTGCTCCCATCCGTGCGGGCGCTGCGCGACGCATTGAACCAGCGGGCGGTCGAGTTCTCGAGCATCGTCAAGATCGGCCGGACCCATCTGCAGGATGCCGTGCCGCTGACGCTCGGACAAGAGTTCTCGGGCTACGTCGCTCAGCTCGACGCGGACCTCGAACGCATCGAAGTCGCGACCCACGGCCTGTACGAGCTCGCCATCGGCGGCACGGCCGTCGGTACCGGGCTGAACACGCATCCCGAGTTCGCCGAACGCGCGGCCGCCAAGATCGCGGAGATCACCGGGCTCCCGTTCACGTCCGCTCGAAACAAGTTCGCGGCGCTCGCGTCCCACGATGACCTGGTGTTCGCGAGCGGGGCGGTTCGCACGCTCGCGGTCAGCCTCATGAAGATCGCCAACGACGTCCGCTGGCTCGGATCGGGCCCACGGGCCGGGCTCGGTGAGCTGCTGCTGCCCGAGAACGAGCCCGGTTCGTCGATCATGCCCGGCAAGGTGAACCCGACCCAGTCCGAGGCGCTCACCATGGTCTGCGTCCAGGTGCTCGGCAACGACAGCGCGACCGCGATCGCCGGTTCGATGGGCAACTTCGAGCTCAACGTGTTCAAGCCCGTGATGATCTTCAACTTCCTCCACTCGGTCGACCTGCTCACGGACTCCTGCAGCAACTTCCGGGAGTTCTGCATTGACGGGCTGAAGCCGAATCTCGACCAGATCGCGGAGTACGTGCGCGACTCGCTCATGGTGGTCACCGCGCTCAATCCGGTCATCGGGTACGACAAGGCCGCCGGGATCGCCAAGCGGGCGCACAAGGACAAGACCACGTTGCGGGAAGCCGCGGTGGCGTCGGGCCACCTCACGGGCGACGAGTTCGATGCCGCAGTGAAGCCGGAAGAGATGATCGCCCCGAAGTAGCGGAACCAGCTCCGGGAAGGTAGGGACCGTGGCAGGATCTGAGCATGCGCATCCGTGACGCCCACGCGATCGTCACCGGGGGGTCCCAGGGCATCGGCCTCGCCACCGCCCGGGTCCTTGCCGCGCGCGGTGCCCGGGTCTCGCTGATCGCCCGCGATCTCGATCGTCTGCAGATGGCCGCCGCGGCGGTCGGACCCGGAACCGCGATCGCCTCGGCCGACGTCACCGACGACCGCTCCGTCACTGCCGCGATCGCCGACCTCGTCGCCGAACAGGGTCCGTGCGAGATCCTTGTCACCGCGGCGGGCGCGTCGCATCCGGGCTACTTCGCCGATCTCGACACCGAGCACTTCCGGGCGCAGATGGACCTCAACTACTTCGGGACGTTGCATCCCATCCGGGCAGTGCTCGGCCCGATGGTGGCGCGGGGGAGCGGGACCATCGTGGGGATCTCGTCGGCCGCCGGGCTGGTCGGCGTCTTCGGGTTCGGCGCGTACGCTGCCGTCCAAGTACGCCGTGCGGGGCCTGATGGATGCGCTGCGAGCCGAGGTGAAGTCGAAGGGCGTCTTCGTGGCCTGCGCGTTCCCGCCCGACACGCTCACGCCCGGTTTCGAGACCGAGAACCTCATCAAGCCCGCCGAGACGGCCGCGGTCTCCGCCGGGATCGCGCCGAAGCGGCCCGAGGAGGTCGGCGCCGGCATCGTGCGGGGGATCGAGCGCGACCGCCACGTGATCACCTTCGATCCCCAGACTGCCCTGCTCGCCCGCGGCGGCGGGCTCGTGGCGCCGCTCGTCTACCGGATGATGGACCGGGAGGTGCGCAAGTCGTCGCGTCCCTAGACTGGCGCCGAACCGCCCCGAGGTGATGACGAAGAAAGCAGGATCCAGAAGATGGCGATCTACGACGTGAAGGTCAACCAGCTCGACGGTACGCCGGCCTCGCTGGGCGACTACAAGGGCAAGGCCGTGCTCATCGTCAACGTGGCGTCGCACTGCGGCCTGACGCCCCAGTACGAGGGCCTCGAGAAGCTGCACGAGACGCTCGGCCCTCGCGGCTTCGAGGTGCTCGGCTTCCCCTGCAACCAGTTCCTCGAGCAGGAGCCCGGCTCGGCCGAAGAGATCCAGCAGTTCTGCACCCTCAACTACGGCGTGCAGTTCCCCCTGTTCGAGAAGATCGAGGTCAACGGCGACGGTCAGCACCCGCTGTACGGCCAGCTCAATGCAGTCGCCGACGCGGAGGGCTACACCGGCGACATCCGCTGGAACTTCGAGAAGTTCCTCGTCAGCCCCGACGGCGAGGTCGTCGGCCGGTTCAACCCGACCGTCACCCCCGAGGACCCGGCACTCGTCGCGGCCATCGAGGGGCAGATCCCGGGGTAGCTGCGTCCCCGAATCCCTGGTTCCAGGGTCGGGAATAGGAGGGCGCCGGAGCCGGTTCTACGGGACTCGTAATCGTGTAATCACGATCGGAGACCCATGGCCGAGCTCACTGACACCCAGGCGCTGCCGGTGCTCCCCCTCGCAACCGGGGTGGTGCTGCCGAACACCGTCGCCACGCTGACCCTCGAGACCGACGAGGCCCAGCCGCGGCCGTGGCGGCCGCGAACGACGGCGACGGCCGGTTGCTGCTCGTGCCCCGAATCGACGGGCGCTACGCCCGGGTCGGGACCGTCGCGGTCGTCGAGGAGTCCGGGGATCTGCCCAACGGCCTCGCGGCCGCGATCATCCGCGGCCTGCATCGCGCCACGCTCGGTGCCGGGGTCGCCGGGACCGGCGCCGCGCTGTGGGTCGAGGCGCACGACATCGCCGACGCGGTGGCATCGGCCCGGGCCGAGGACCTCGGCCGGGAGCTGCGGGCGGTCCTCTCGGTGCTCGCCGAGCGGCGCCGCTCGCGCCGGCTCCCCGAGCTGTTGCGCTCCACCACGGAACCCGGCGCGCTCGCGGACGGATTCGGTGCGTGGTCCGACATGCCGACGGAGCGCAAGGTCGAGCTGCTCGAGGCGGTCGACACCGAGAGTCGGGTCGAGCGCGCGCTCGAGTGGGCCCGTGACGCGCTCGCGGAGCACGAGGTCACCGAGAAGATCCGCCAAGAGGTCGGCGAGGGAATGGAGCGACAGCAGCGCGAGTTCCTGTTGCGCCAGCAGCTCCAGGCGATCCGCAAGGAGCTGGGGGAGGGCGCGGACGACGGCAACACCGTCGAGGAGCTGCGCGAGAAGGCAGCCGAGCTCGAGCTGCCCGAGGCAGTCGCGACGGCGGTCACGAAGGAGATCGACAAGCTCGAGCGCACGTCCGAGCAGAGTCCCGAGCACGGCTGGATCCGTACGTGGCTCGACACGATCCTCGAGCTGCCGTGGGGCGTTCGCTCCGAGGAGCGCATGGATGTCACCGAGGCCCGCCGCATCCTCGACGCGGACCACACCGGTCTCGGCGACGTGAAGGACCGGATCGTCGAGTACCTCGCGGTGCGGAAGCTGCGCGCCGATCGAGGGTTGGACGACGCCCACGAGTCGGCGCGCCGCGGCAGCGGGCTGATCCTGGCTCTGGTCGGTCCGCCGGGAGTGGGCAAGACGTCGCTCGGCGAGTCCGTTGCGCGCGCGCCACCGGACGCAAGTTCGTGCGGGTGGCGCTCGGCGGAGTGCGGGACGAGGCGGAGATCCGCGGGCACCGGCGCACCTACGTCGGCGCGCTGCCCGGTCGCATCGCGCGCGCGTTCAAGGAGGCCGGGACGATGAACCCGGTGATCCTGCTCGACGAGGTCGACAAGCTCGGCGCCGACTGGCGCGGTGACCCGTCGAGCGCGCTGCTCGAGGTGCTCGACCCGGCGCAGAACCACACGTTCCGAGACCACTACCTCGATGTGGACCTGGATCTCTCCGGGGTGCTGTTCCTGGCGACTGCGAACGTCCTGGAGACGATCCCCGGACCGCTGCTGGACCGGCTGGAGATCGTCCGGCTCGACGGCTACACGGAGGACGAGAAGGTCGTGATCGCGCGCGACCACCTGCTGGCCCGCCAGCGTGAACGCAACGGGCTGGGTGAGGACGAGGTCAGCGTGGACGACGACGCGTTGCGCGTGGTGGTCGGGGACTACACCCGGGAAGCGGGAGTGCGGAACCTGGAGCGTGAGCTCGGCAAGCTGTTGCGCAAGACCGCCGCCGAGATCGCGAGCGAGACCGCGACCCCGCCCGTGGCGATCGGTGCGGACGACGTCCCGAAGCTGCTCGGCCGCCAGCGGTTCTTCGCCGAGGAGGTGCGCGAGCGCACGTCCGCGGCGGGAGTGGCGACCGGGCTCGCCGTGACCGGCACCGGCGGTGACGTGCTCTTCGTCGAGGCGACCAGCCTCCCCGGGAGCCCGGCCTGACCCTCACCGGTCAGCTCGGCGACGTCATGAAGGAGTCGGCGGAGATCGCGATGAGCTTCATCCGGGCGAACTCCGACGCGCTCGGCGTCGAGTCCGATGCCCTGGACCACCGGCGGTTCCACGTGCACGTGCCGGCCGGAGCGGTGCCCGAAGGACGGCCCGTCCGCGGGTGTGACGATGACCACGGCACTCGTGTCGCGGCTCACCGGGCGCCCGGTGCGGGCCGACGTGGGCATGACCGGCGAGGTCACGCTTGCGGGTCGGGTGCTGCCCATCGGCGGGCTCAAGCAGAAGGTGCTCGCGGCGCAACGGGCCGGCCTGACCGACGGTCGTCCTGCCGAAGCGCAACGGGCCGGACCTCGAGGACGTCCCCGAGTCCGTGCGGGAGCAGATGACGTTCCACCTGGCCGAAGACGTGACTCAGGTCCTCGACTGGGCGCTCGAGCCGGCTCCGGTGCGCCAGCCGGTCGTGGCGGCGTAGCCACCGCCGCAGTGATCCCCCCGACAACCGGCCGTGACCCAACCGGTCACGGCCGGTTGGTCGTCCGGGCCGCGATGCCCCGGAGGTCTCCGTCGGCGTCCGACCACGGTTCGATGACGGCGAAGCCGTGGTCGTCGAGGGTCGGCCGGAGCGCTCGGTCCTGCTCGCCGCCGACTTCGGTGAGCAGCCAGCCGCCCGGCCGCAGCAGCCGGGCCGCGGCTTCGACCACCCTTCGGACCAGGTCGAGTCCGTCCGAGCCGCCATCGAGCGCGCGCGGCGAGGCTCGTAACGCTGGACGTCCGTGGGCAGCAGCGAGAGCTCGCCGGTCGGGACGTACGGCGCGACCGCGGTGACGACGTCGAAGGTGCCCCGGGCGTGGAGCGGGGCATCGAGGTCGGCCGCCCCCGAGACCACGCCGTTGCGCCGAGCGCACGCGGCCGCGATCGGATCGACGTCGAGGCCGAAGACCGTCGCGGTCGGGACCTCGTGCATCATGTCCGCGGCCACCGCACCCGCTCCCGTGCAGAGGTCGACCGCCCTGCCGTGGTCGGGAAGCCGCGCCGCGGCGAGGCGCGCGAGCGCCTCGGTCTGGCGCCGGGGGACGTAGACGCCGGGTACCAGCTGCAGCGGGCGGTCGCAGAAGACGACCCCGCCGGTGATCCAGCCGGGTGGCTCGCCCAGCTCCCGGCGGCGCACCCACTGATCGAGCGTCGCCGCATCGGGGGCCCCGGCCACGAGCTCGTCGGCCTCCTCGGCCGCGGCGACGCACCCTGCCGCGACCAGCCGGTCCACGACGGCTGCGAGCTCGGTGCCCGTCACGATCACGGGGCCAGTCTGGCCGCGGGGTGCCGTCCGTTTTCCCATCTGGGGTCGTGGCCGAGCCTTCTAGGGTCACGGGCATGTTGTCGGCCAAGGGCGTCACCGTCTCCCTGGGTGGGCGGCTGGTCCTGAACGAGGTGTCGGTGTCGGTCGCGGCGGGGGACCGGCTCGGCGTCGTCGGCCCGAACGGGATCGGCAAGACGACGTTGTTGCGGGCCCTGGCCGGCGAGGTCCGGTTGGACTCGGGTGTGGTCGAGCGCGCCCCGGCTTCGCTCACCGTCGGCTTCCTCCCCCAGGAGACCGATGCCCGGGGCGACGAGACGCTGCGCGAGTACCTCGCCCGGCGCACCGGCGTGGCCGGCGCGAGCGCGGAGCTGGATCGCCTCACCGTCGTGCTCGAGACCGATCCGAGCCAGGCCGAGGCGTACACCGACGCGCTGGACCGGTTCCTCGCGCTCGGGGGAGACGACCTCGACGCCCGGGTGGGCGCCGTGTGCGCCGACCTCGGTCTCGCGGCGGACCGCCTCGACGTCGAGGTCGCAGTCCTCTCGGGCGGCCAGGCGGCGCGGGCCGCACTCGCCGCGATACTGCTGAGCCGGTTCGACGTGCTGCTCCTCGACGAACCCACCAACAATCTGGACTTCGCCGGCCTCGATCGGCTCGAGCAGTTCGTGGACGGCACGCCGGGCGCGGTCGTGGTCGTGTCCCATGACCGCGCGTTCCTGGACGCGAGCGTCGAGCGCATCCTCGAGCTCCAGGAGGAGAGCTCGGCGCGCGGTCGAGTACGCAGGATCATGGAGCGACTACGTCGCGGCGCGTGATCTCGCCCGGAGCCACCAGTACGCCCGCTACGACGAGTTCCGGGCGAAGCGTTCCGCGCTGCTGGAGCGGTCACGGACCCAGAAGGCGTGGTCCGAGCAGGGGCGGCGCAACGTCAAGCGGAGCGGGGAGACCGACAAGAACATCCGCCATGCCCGGACCGAACGCAGCGAGAAGCAGGCGGCGAAGGCCAAGATCACCGAGCGGGCGATGGAGCGGCTCGAGGCCGTGGAGAAGCCCTGGGAGGGCTGGGAGCTGCGAGCTCCAGCTCGCACCGACCATCCGCGCAGCGGTGATGTCGTGGTTCGGCTCGAGTCACGCGGTGCTGCAGCGGGGAACCTTCGAGCTCGGCCCCATCGACCTCGAGATCGGGTGGCAGGAACGGATCGCCATCCTCGGGCCGAACGGGAGCGGCAAGACCACATTGCTGCGCGCGCTCCTCGGAGAGATCCCGCTCACGGCGGGGGAGCGGTGGATCGGCCCGGGGGTGCAGGTCGGCGAGATGGACCAGGCCCGCGGCGCAGCTCCCGGCGGACGAGCCCCTGATCGACGGATTCCGGGAGTCCACCGGGCTCGGCCGCGCCGAGGCACGCTCGTTGCTCGCGAAGTTCGGCCTGACCGCCGCGCACGTCGAGCGCGTCGGGCGCGCGGCTGTCACCGGGGGAGCGGAGCCGGGCGATCCTCGCGGCGCTCATGGCCGGGGGAGTGAACTGCCTGATCCTCGACGAGCCGACGAACCACCTGGACCTCGAGGCGATCGAGCAGCTCGAGCTCGCACTCGACGCCTACGCAGGCACCCTGCTGCTCGTGAGCCACGACCGGCGCCTGCTCGAGACCGTGCGGATCACCCGCACCATCGAGCTCTAGGAAGCCGCCGGAGGCCGCCAGGTCGGTCAGCGGTCCGGCGTTCGGCCTCCGGAGATCCTCAGGAAGCCGCCGGAGGCCGCCGTTCGGTCGCGGTCCGGCGTTCGGCCTCCGCAGTCGAAGTAGCCGCCGGAGGCCGCCAGTTCGGCAGCGGTCCGGCGTTCGGCCTCCGGAGATCCTCAGGAAGCCGCCGGAGGCCGCCGTTCAGTCGCGGTCCGGCGTTCGGCCTCCGGAGATACCTCAGGAAGCCGCCGGAGGCCGCCGTTCGGTCGCGGTCCGGCGTTCGGCCTCCGGAGACCTTCAGGAAGGAGGTGTGTCGCCGTTCGGGGCGGCGACGGTGCTCGCTGTCGGGGAGCTGCTCGCCCACCTCGAGCGGGAAGTGGCACGCCACGAAGTGACCGGGTCGGATCTCGCGGATCTGCGGGCTCCGTCTCGGCGCAGCGTCCTCGGCGCGCGGGCAGCGGGTGCGGAACCGGCACCCGCTGGGCGGCGCCACCGGCGACGGGATCTCACCGGTCAGCCCGGCGTCGCTCGGCGAGCTTGACCGACGGGTCGGGGATCGGGATCGAGGACAGCAGCGCCGCCGTGTACGGGTGGGCCGGGTCGTCGTAGAGCTCGTCGGGCGGCGCGACCTCGCAGATCTTGCCGAGGTACATCACCGCGACCCGGTCGCTCACGTTCTTCACGACCGCGAGGTCGTGGGCGATGAAGATCAGCGTCAGCCCGTAGCGCGCCTTCATGTCCTCGAGCAGGTTCAGGATCTGGGCCTGGACCGAGACGTCGAGGGCCGACACCGGCTCGTCGCAGATGATGACCTTCGGGTCGGTCGCAACTGCTCGCGCGATCGAGATCCGCTGGCACTGGCCACCGGAGAACTCGTGGGGGCGCTTCGGACCGGCGGTGTCGGGGTCGATGCCGACGGTCTCGAGCACCTCCCGCACCTTGGCACCGCGACTCGCCTCGTCGCCGATCTTCCAGATGTCCAGACCCTCGCGCGACGATCTCGTTGATCCGGCGGCGGGGGTTCAGCGACGAGATCGGGTCCTGGAAGATCATCTGCAGCTTGGGCCGGGTCTGGCGCAGGTCCTCACCGGAGAGCGCGGTCAGGTCCTTGCCGTCGAAGCGGACGGCGCCGCTCGTGGGATGGACGAGCTGCATCACGGCGCGTGCCGGTGGTGCTCTTGCCGCAACCGGATTCGCCGACGAGGCCCAGGGTCTCTCCCGGTTTGACGTCCAGGCTCACGTCCGAGACCGCGTGGACCTTCAATCCGGCCCGGCCGACGGGGAACTCGACGACGAGCCCCTCGATGCGAAGCAGTGCATCTTCGGCGGGGCGGAGGTGTGCAGTCCCACTTCCGGCCACTTCAGACGCTCCCGATCATCGACATGGCCGACGCGTTGCCGGCTTGCTGGTTCGCTTCGAGTGCCGCGCGGCTCTCCGGTGTCCCGATCGGGATCCAGCAGCGGTACTCGTGGCCGGGAGTCTCGGCATCGACCAATGGTGGCTCTTCGGTTTCACATTTCGCCTGGACGTACGGGCACCGGGGCGCGAACTTGCACCCCGGGGGCGGCGAGATGATGTCCGGCGGGTCGTCCCGTGATGGTGGCCAGGCGGGAGTGGCTCGGCGCGTCGAGCTTCGGGATCGAGCGCAGCAGCGCCTCGGTGTACGGATGCCGCGTCTCGGTGAACAGCGTCTTGGTCCGCGCCTTCTCGACGATCCGTCCGGCGTACATCACGGCGATCTCGTCGGTCCGCCCGGCGACGACGCCGAGGTCGTGGGTCACGAGGATCATCGCCATGAACCGTTCGCGCTGCTGCTCCTGGAGGAGGTCCAGGATCTGGGCCTGCACGGTGACGTCGAGCGCGGTCGTGGGCTCGTCGGCGAAGAGGAGCTTCGGGCCGCACGCGATGGCCAGCGCGATCATGACCCGTTGGCGCATGCCGCCGGAGAGCTGGTGCGGGTACTCCTTCAGCCGTTGCTCCGCTTCGGGGATCCCGACGGACTGCAGCAGACGCGAGCGCGAGCTCGGTGGCGTAGCTCTTGGAGACGTCGAGGTGGAAGAGGAGCCCCTCGGTGATCTGCTTGCCGATCTTCATGACCGGGTTGAGCGAGGTCATCGGGTCCTGGAAGACCATCGCCATCTGTGATCCCCACAGGAGGCGGAGCTCGTCGCTCGGTGCGTCGATGATCTCGCGCCCCTCGAACAGGATGCTGCCGGTCCGTTCCACGTTGGACTTGGGCAACAGCCCCATGATCGAGCGGGACAGGACCGTCTTGCCCGATCCCGATTCGCCGACGACGCCGAGCGTCTTGCCGCGCTCGAGCGAGATCGTGACCCCGTCGACGGCTCGGGCCATGCCCCGCGCGGTCGAGAAGTGGGTGTGCAGGTTGGTGACGTCGAGCAGCGGGCCGTCGAGCGGAGCGGGTTCGAAGCGGGTCTGCGTGTCGGCCTTCTTCGAGCGGCGCGGGCTCACAGTGCGCTCTCGCGGACGTCGAAGCGAGCTCGCACGACATCGCCGAGGTAGTTCAGCGCAAGCACGACGCCGAAGATGACGAACGAGGGG
Organism: uncultured Acidimicrobiia bacterium; assembly: GCA_963770095.1. Classification (GTDB taxonomy): domain Bacteria; phylum Actinomycetota; class Acidimicrobiia; order IMCC26256; family JAENVU01; genus Chersky-806. The sequence continues at coordinate 463,461 of CAVYOO010000001.1, read as the reverse complement.
GCGAGCACGAGCTGGGGCGCGTCACGCAGGTCGGTACGACCGGCGCTGATGATGTTGCCCCAGGTCACGACCTCGGGCTTGACGCCGGCGCCGAGGATCGCGAGGCCGGCTTCGGCGACGATCACCACCGCGATGCCGAGCAGCGCGATGGAGAACATGGCCGGAAGGATGTTCGGCAGCACCTCGCGGACCATGACCCGGCCGTGCTTGGCCCCCTGGGCACGGCGAGGCCAGCACGAACTCGCGCTCGGACCAGCTGAGCGTGGACGGCGCGCGCGATGCGGGCCAGCACCGGGATCGAGACGATGGCGAGGGCCAGGGTCACGTAGAAGATCGTGCGGCCGAGGTTCGTGGTGATCGCGAGGGCCAGGACCAGGGGAGGGAAGGCGAGGAGGATGTCGGTCACGGAGCCCAACGCAGTCCCGGTGCGGCCGCGGAAGTAGCCGGCGACCAGGCCGAAGATCCCGCCGATGATGAAACCGAAGACGATGGCGAACACGCCGATCGCGAGCGAGTTCCGCCCACCCCAGACGACCCGGGCGAACACGTCGCGCCCGTTCGCGTCGACGCCGAACACGTGGTCGAGTGTGGGAGCGGAACGGTTCAGCCCCGAGAAGACGTCCTTGTTCGGATCCGGAATCGGCAGGAGCGGAGCGAGGATGGCCGAGCCGACGACCAGGGCGAGGAAGATGATCGCGACCCACGCCCCGATGCCGATCCCCTTGCCCTTGTGGCGGCCCTCGCCGCCGGTCTCGATCGCGCTGAACTCGACCTGGGCCGGCGCGAGGGGGATCCCCGCCCGCTGCTCGTCGGAGACGAGCTCCTCCGCGAACGGCTTAGGCGAGTGCTCGGGCATGACGGATCCGCGGGTCGAGTACGGAGTACAGGATGTCGACGAAGAAGTTGAACAGCACGTAGATGATCGCGATGATCGCGACGAACGAGAGCTCGGCCGGATACTGCTGGGCCAGGATCGCCCGGTACAGGGCGTCGCCCATGCCCGGGAGACCGAAGATTGCCTCGATGACGATCGCGCCACCGATGAGCGCACCGACATTGAGCCCCGCCACGGTCAGCAGCGTCAGGCTCGACGGTCGCAGCGCGTGGTAGAAGAGCACCCGGTTGGGCTTGATGCCCTTCGCCTTCGCCGTGGTGATGAAGTCCTCCTGCAGCGTCGCGATCATGTCGGAGCGCAGGAGCCGCATGTACACCGCGATCTGACCGGCCGCGAGTGCGATCGTCGGCATGAGCATGAGCTGCCAGTTGTCGATCGGATTGAGCGGGAAGCTGCCCGTCACCGTGCTCTGCGTGGGTAACAGATCCCATTTCGCACCGACGTAGATCTGCAGCAGCAGCGCGAGCACGAACGTGGGGAGCGCCAGGAGCGCGAACATCAGCGTGTTGCTGGCCCCGTCGAACCGGGATCCCGATTTGTACGCGGTGTAGACGCCGAGGGGAATCGCGATGATCAGCGAGAGCAGCTGCGCGTAGATCATCAGCTCCAGCGAGACGGGGAGCCGTTCGTCGACGACATCGCGAACCGGGAGCCCCGAGTCGTAGAGCTTCCCGAAGTCGCCGGTGGCGAAGTTGCCCAGCCAGGTCGTGTACTGGCTGAGGAAGCTGTCGTTCAGGCCGAGCTCCTCGGTGATCTGCGCGCGCTCCGCCGGTTGGGCGAACGGCTTGATCTTCGAGACCGGGTCACCCGGCGCCAGCTTCGTCAGCGAGAAGGTCAGGAAGGTGACGACGATGAGGACGATGACGAGCCGGAGCAGCTTGACCGCGAAGGAGCGTAGAACGCCCACCTCACTGCTCCAGCGCGTCGTCGTCCATCATCTCCGACGCTACTTCTGGACCCAGAGGCCGAGGAGCTGGTGGTAGCCCGCCAGCACGTCGACCGGCTTCTGTGATCCGGGTGCACCTGATGCGTTCGGCAGGTTCGGGCCGAGGATGCCCTTCACGTTGGTCTTCTCGGCGATGTACCAGTTCTCGTACCAGGTCCAGATGTTGTACACCTGGGTCGACAGCCGCTTGTTGAAGGTCTCGTAGTAGCCCTTCCGGGTGGCCATGTCGCCCTCGGCGCGACCCTTGTCGAGGTTCGAGTCCACGACGTCGTCGGTGATGTGGTTGAAGTTCACCGGCGAGCCGCCGTAGAACCAGACGTACATCGTGTCGGGGTCGGCGCCCGGGTAGTTCCGCCAGAGGAACGAGTCGACCTGGCTGCCGATCGCCTGGTTGATGATCGTCGCCTGGTCGACCGGGGCCGGCAGGGTCACGTTGATGCCGATCTCGGCCATCTGCCGCTTGGTCTCCTGGGCGAGCGCCTTGGTCTGCTCGTCGAAGGTGGACTGCAGCGCGAAGGTCGGGGCCTGGCCTCCGTTGGCCTGCTTGTAGGCGTTGACCAGCTTCTTCGCCTCGGTCGGGTTGTACTTCGGGAAGCCCGGGTCCTTGACGTAGCCCATCACGTCGCTGTCGAACACCTGGTTGCTGAGATCGAAGTTGCCCTTGTTCGCGATCTGGTTCAGCGCGTTGCGGTCGGTGCCCATTGCGATGGCCTTGCGGATGTTCAGGTCGTCGAGCGGGGGACGGGTGACGTTGAGCAGCGCCTGGCCGATCTCCCTGCGCCCCGGCGGCTCGAGCTCGGTGGCGATGCCACTGAAGCCCTTGACCGTGTCGTAGTTGACGCCGTTGTCGTCGTGGATGATGTCGAACTGTCCACCCTGGAGGCCGTTCACGCGCTGGTCACCGGACTCCTGGATCTTGAAGTTCAGGCCGTTCAGGTAGGGGAACCCCTTCCGCCAGTAGTTCACGTTCTTCTTGGTCGTGACGTCGCCGGTCGAGGGGTCGAACTTGGTGACCTGGAAGGGACCGGTGCCGATCATGTTGGTCTTGCAGGCTTCCGGGTCCGCGAGCTGGGCCGGGGCCGCGATGCCGGTGCGGCCCGTGGTCCAGAGGTAGGCCGGGAACGCGACCCAGGGAGACTTCATGGTCACGACCACCGTCATGTCGTCGGGGGTCGTGGTGTCCGCGATGTTCAGGTAGACGAACTGCAGGAGCGTGCCCTTGCGCCAGGCGTCGATGTTCTGCTTGACCGCGGCGGCGTTCAGCGGCTCGCCGTTCTGGAACGTGATGCCGGACCGGAGCCCGATCGTCCACTCCGTGTAGTCGGCGTTGTGCTCGATGCTCTTGGCGAGGTACGGGGCGTACACGTTCGGGTCCGTGGTGGGAGCCGTCAACGTGTCGTAGACCGCGGTGACGACCATGATCCCGGAGATGGCGAGCTGCGCCGAGGGGATGCAGAAGTCGGTCGTCTTGCCTTCGAGCCCGTAGGTGATGGTGCCACCCGAGACGGGCTTGCCGTCGTTCGACGATGTGTTGTCGCTGCTCTTGTCGCTGCTGCTCCCGCCGCATGCCGCGGCAACGAGCGCGAACGCCGCGAGCAGGGCCATGAGCGTGAGCGTCCGTCGACGCGGTCGCATGCTGTGTCGCACGTTGTTCCCCCCGTGTGGCCAGGTATGAACCCGGCTCGCCGAACAGTTGGTTTGCTGCTGGTGTGGTTGTTGTGGTCCGCAACCTAAGAAGCGTGACCCGCGTTGTCAACCACACTCCCGGGGGAATGCTCGCACCGCGCGGGTCGCATGTCGGGTCACCCCCGGTGGATACCGTGGGGCGGTGCCCGGCGACCGATTACGCGTGAGCAGCTCGTGCGTCATCGCGCTCGACGAGCTCGAATGGCGCTTCAGCGGGTCGGGCGGTCCCGGCGGGCAGCACGCAAACACCGCGAATACCCGGGTCGAGCTCCGCTTCGACGTCGAGGGCTCACGATCGCTCGGGCCCCGCCAGCGGGCCCGGCTGATCGAGCGGCTCGGCCCGGTGGTCCGGGTGGTGGCCTCCGACTCCCGCTCGCAACACCGCAACCGGGAGCTGGCGCTCGAGCGCCTGACCGAACGGCTGGCCGGCGCACTCCGGATCGAGCGGCCCCGGGTCCCGACCCGGGTCAAGCGGTCCGCCAAGGAGAAGCGGCTGAACGACAAGCGCCGGCAGTCCGAACGCAAGCGGGCCCGGTCCCGGCCCACCGAGGATTGACGGCCACCTTGGAGACCCTGAGAGATGGCGTGCTGTTCGTCGCCGGACTGGTGTTGGTAGGCGTCGTGCTCGACTCCGCCCTGCGGACCTTCGTGCTCCCACGAGGTGTCGTCGTGCGCCTGACCCGCATCGTGAGCGTCATGGTGAGGAGGGTGTTCGACCTTCGCCTCCGCTGGGCCCGCAGCTACGAGGCGCGGGACCGGGTGATGGCGCTGTACGGGCCGATCGCGATGTTCGTGCTCGTGATGCTCTGGCTGATCGTCGTGCTCGCCGGCTTCACGATGATCTTCGTCGCCGTCGAAGGGGTGAGCTGGAAGGAAGCGTTCATCCAGAGCGGGTCGTCGATGTTCACGTTGGGTTTCGAGCCGCCGATCGGGTTCTGGGCCGCGACGCTGGGCTTCGTGGAGGCGGGGATCGGGCTCGGTCTGCTCGCACTGCTCATCGCGTACCTCCCGACGATCTACGGTGCGTTCTCACGCCGCGAGGTGCTCGTCGCCCATATGGCGGCACGGGCCGGATCTCCGCCGAGCGCGGTGGACCTGTTGCGCCGGGCCTACCTGATCGGCCGGATCGACGACCTCGACGACGTCTGGGTCGATTGGCAGCTCTGGTTCGCCGAGCTCCAGGAGACCCACACGTCGCTGCCGTTCGTGAACTTCTTCCGCTCGCCCGAGCCCGACCGGTCCTGGATCACCGCCGCGGGTGCGGTGCTCGACGCCGCCGCGCTGACGAACTCGACGATCGCGGGGCCGAACCAGCCGATGGCGAGCCTGTGCATCCGATCGGGGTACACCGCCCTGCGGTCCATCGCCCGGTACTTCCACATGCCGCATCCCGAGGATCCGGCACCGGACGACCCGATCAGCCTGTCGCGCGTCGAGTGGGAATCCGCGTGCCGGGAGCTCGAGGCCGCGGGCGTGCCGCTGCGCGAGGACCGCGACCAGGCGTGGCGTGACTTCGCGGGCTGGCGGGTGAACTACGACGTCCCGCTCGTCGCGTTGGCCGGCCTGCTCGTGGCGCCCTACGCGCCCTGGTCCTCGGACCGGTCGATCCCGTTCAAGGTCCGGATCATCCGTCGCGGCGGCAACGACGGGACTTAGCTGCGCTCGGGCGGGACGGGTTCGAGCGCCGCGCCGAGACCGACGTCGTCCGGCTCGCGGTCGGGCTTCTCGGGCCGTTCCCGGTCGACGATCCAGGCGAGGAAGCGGTCGACCGCGCTCACCGCATGGTCGGTGCGCGTGGAGTAGAAGACGTCGAAGGCGTGGGACGCGCCCGGGACCTCGGCGTACAACACCGGCGCATCGGACACGGCGCGAAGCTCCTCGACGAACCGGCGGGCCTGCGTGACCGGGGCCAGGTTGTCGTGGGTGCCGTGGATGACGAAGAACGGCGGGGCGTCCTTCCGGGTGTGATTGATGGGCGACGCATCTTCGTACCGGTCGCGGTCCTCCTCGGGCGTGGCCTTCATGACCCAGTGCCCGAGCAGGCGCATCGCGCGGTCGCCCGCGCCGCGGCCCTCGAAGAGGTTTATGAAGTCGTAGACGCCGTAGAACGGCACGCACGCCGTGACCGATGTGTCCGCCGATTCGAACCCCGGCTGGTACTGCGGCTCGTTGGCGGTCAGCGCCACCATCGCGGCCAGGTGCCCTCCCGCGGAGCCGCCGGTCACGCAGATCATGTCGGGATCCCCGCCGTACTCGGCGATGTGCTCCCGGACCCAGGCCAGCGCGCGCTTGCAGTCGACGAGGTGCTCGGGCCAGGTGGCCTTCGGGCTGAGCCGGTAGTTGATCGCGACGCACACCCAGCCCTCGGCGGCGAGGTGGAGCATGAGTGGAAGGCCCTGCTGGCTCTTGTCCCCGATGACCCACGCACCGCCGTGGATCTGGAACAGCACCGGTGCCGGGTCCGTCCGCCCGGAGGTGTGGCGCGGTCGATAGACGTCGAGGCGGTTCCGTCGGCCGAGCGGCCCGTACTCGAGGTTCTTGATCCGGGTGACGTTGCGGTCGCGCAGCAGGAACGGGAACACCTTGTGGGTCCACCTGGCCCGGACGACCCGGTCGGGCGGGTCGAGACCGATCACGTCGGTCAGCGCGGTGTCGAAGACGGGCCCCGACCGGCGGGCGACCGCGGCCAGCACGACGAGGCCGACCCACGAAGCGATCGTGATCGCGAGCCCGACCCATCCCGGCCACGCGTCGAGCGCGCCGGCCGCGACGAACATTGCGGTGACGACGGCCTGCCCGACGACGGTCCAGATCGCCAGCTCGCCGGTGAGCCACGCGGCGAAGAAGCTCACGCCCAGCATCTGCCAGCGCGAGGTGGGCCGGAACGCGTTGTACGTGATCCAGGCGCCGATCAGGCTGAGGGCGAGGAAGAGCCACGGCACGCCACCATTGTGCCTGATCGTTTGACGCCGATCTCCCATCCCGGGGATACGATCGGGCCCGTGGAGCGCCTGACCGGTCTTGATGCCGCGTTTCTCTCGCTGGAGACGCCGAGCAACCACATGCACCTGATCGCGGTGGCGATCCTCGACCCGGACGGCGTCCCCGGCGGGTTCACCGCCGAGACCATGAAGCGCCTGGTCGAGAGCCGCATCGATCGGCTCGCGCCGTTCCGGCGGAGGATCGTGCGGGTGCCGTTCGGGTTGCACCACCCGCTCTGGATCGAGGACCCGGGCTTCGACCTCGACTACCACGTGCGTCAGGTGGCCGTGCCCGCGCCGGGTGGCCCGCACGAGCTCGCGGCATTCGTCGGCGAGGTCGCGAGCTGGCCGCTCGACCGCGACCGACCGCTGTGGCAGATGTGGGTCGTCGAGGGACTCGAGCACGGCCACTGCGCGCTCGTTGCCAAGGTGCACCACGCCGCGGTCGACGGAGCATCGGGGGTCGAGGTGCTCGCGAGCCTCGTCGACCTCGAGCCGACCCCGATCGCGGCGCCGGACGCGAGTGACGAGGTGTGGCAAGCCGATCGCGTGCCGAGTGACGTCGAGATGATCGGCGCCTCGATGGTGTCGATCGCCCGCCAACCGCTGCGCATGGCCAAGGCCGTCGTCCACCTCGGCACGTCGCTGGCGCGCCTCGGTACGCGGATCCGTCACGAAGAGCTGCACGCCGGCGTACCGTTCACCGCGCCGCGCCTCAGCTGGAACGTGATGATCACCCCGCATCGCGAGGTCTCGTTCGCGGGAATGTCGCTCGACGACGTGAAGGTCGTGAAGAACGCGTTCGGCGCGACCGTCAACGATGTCGTGCTCGCAGTGCTCTCGGGTGCGTTCCGTCGCTACTTCGTCGAACGGGACGAGCTGCCCGACCGCCCGCTCGTCGCGGTCATCCCGACCTCCGTGCGCAGCCTGGACGAGAAGCAGATGGGCAATCGCGTCTCGGCGATGTTCACCCAGCTCTCGACCGACCTCGCCGACCCGCTCGACCGGCTGGCCGCGGTGCAGGTGACGATGAGCGGCGCCAAGCAGGTGCACCAGGACATCGGCGGCAACACCCTGGAGGAGTGGGCCGAGCTCGCGGCGCCCGCGATGCTGGCCCGAGGGGCGCGGCTCTATTCGCAGCTCCGGCTCGCGGACCGGCACCCACCGATCCACAACCTCGTGGTGTCGAACGTGCCGGGCCCGCAGTTCCCGCTCTACATGGCGGGTTCCCGGCTCGTGGACTTCTACCCGATGGGCCCGGTGTTCGACGGGGCCGGGCTCAACGTCACCGCGATCAGCTACCGCGACCAGGTGGACATCGGCTTCATGGCCTGCCGAGAGGTGGTGCCCGATCTCTGGCGGCTCGCCGCGGAAGTACCCGAGGCGCTGTCCGAGCTGGTCAAGATCGCCCGCGACGTCGAGCACTCCGAATAACCCAACTCGTTTCGGGGCGCGATCGTGTCGCTATAGCAGCCGAATTCCTCCCCGAAACGAGTTGGGCTACTTCTTGGTGAGGGTCTGGGTGTAGGTGACCTTGACGGGGAGGAACGCCTTCACGACGCTCGGGCGCAACCCGATCGGGTGCTTGTCGATCTTGAACTCGTAGCGCAGCTGCGCCGTCGTGAAGTGGCGGGTGACCGGCCACACCTGCTTGGAGCTGAGCGTGGGCGCCACGCAACCGTCCGTGCCGAGCCGGACGAGGTTCGGAGGCACCGGGATCCCGGCTTCCTGCGCGAGGGCGACGATCCCGCCGCCGCCCTTGCCGATCTCGCAGATGTCGCTCATCCCGTTCAGGTGGCCCGAACCGTCGATGACCACGAAGCGCTTCGGCGCCGGGACGGTCTTGTAGGCCGTGGTGATCCGGTCGAGGTCCGCGATGCCGTCGTCCCGGCCGGTGATGTACATCGACGGTTTGTCCGGCGGGACCGGTGCAGCGCCGCCGCCGAAGGCGAACGGTCCCGCCGACATCGGGATGTAGGTCAGGACGTTGGGGTTCTGCGCGTACCGGATCGCGGTGCCACCACCGGCCGAGTGGCCGACGACGGCGATCTTTCCCTTGCGCACCGCCTTCGGGAACGCAGCGCGGGTGGCGGCCAGAGCGGCGCTGATCACGTCGTCCTCGGTGCGCGGGGTCGCGGGTGGCGCGCCGAGCTGGGCACCGAGACCGCGCTCGAGGAAGTCGGGGGAGGTCACGACGAATCCCCACGACGCGAGGTGCGTGGTGAGGAACGTGGACTGCTCGCGCCAGCCGCTGAACCCGTGACTGAAGAGCACGAGCGGGAAGGGTCCCTTCCGGCTCGCCCGGACGTTGCGGTACGCGCCGGTGGTGAACGGCGCCTCGATGTTCTTCTGCGTGAGCAGATCCTGGAGCCCCTGGGGGAGGTACTTCGAGATGTTGTACGCGGCACGCCGCTTGCCCCGCACCGCCTTGCGTCTCGCCGGGTACCAGACCTCGGTCTTGCGATCGCCGATCGGCAACGTCTTGACGCCTACGGCGTACGGACCGTGCTTGGCGAACGCGGCCACCGGCTTCTTCGCGGCGGCGCCGGCAACGTCGGACCCGGCCCCCGTTCCGAGCGTGCCGACCGCGATCAGCGCGGCCGCGACCACCGCGAGCCTTCGTGTCGTGCGCATCGTCCCCCCGGTGCTGTGGTGTCGGAGCGAGGCTAGGTGTCGAACAGCCAGGTCTCGTGGGTACGAGGCTTGGCACCCCGCCGGATGAACCATTCGTAGCCGAACACCTCGCGGAACGCGTCGGGCGGCAGCTGCAGGAAGAAGGAGTCGTCCGGGATCTGGCTGGCGTGCGCCTGCAGCGCGGCGCGCTTCGTGTCGACGAAATCGGTGACGTCGACGGTCGTCGTGATTGCGGATGCCGGCATTCCCATCGTGAATTCGTCCGGATTCGGCGCGTCCTCCATCCCGCTCATCTCGTCGAGCCGCGCGCGCATCAGCTCGATCATGCGGTCGCGATTGAGTGTCGCCTCGTACACGCGGGGAGTACCGGCCAGCTCGCCGGCGCGGGCGCCCACGCGGTGGACCTGGATGTGGTCGGGATGTCCGTAGTTGCCGTGTTCGTCGTAGATCGTCAGCACCTCGGCATCCTCCTCGCGCAGGATCGCCGCGAGCCGCGGCGCGGCCTCGTCGATCGACGCCGCGGCGAATGCCCCCGGGGCGGAGTTCGTGGGCTCGCCGTCCATGCCCGAGTCGCCGTAGCCGAGGAACTCGATCCGCGCGACGCCGAGCAGCTCACCCGCCCGTGCCACCTCGATCGCGCGCCGGGTCGCCAGCTCCTCGCCGTCGTCCAGGAATCCGTCCGGAACCTCGCCGAGCTCGCCGCCGGTGGCGATCACCAGGACGACGCGTCTGCCGTCCGCCGCGGCGCGGGCCATCACGCCTCCCGTCGTGATCACCTCGTCGTCGGGGTGGGCGTGGAAGGCGACGAGGGTTCCGGTCATGCGCGCCTTTCTACCCGCGCGTGCCGGGAGCCGAAAGCCGGCGATCACCATGCCTGGTGAGGCTCCCAACCTGACGTTAGAGTCAGGTCCGCAGCGTCTGGTCCGATCCGGGGGGTACTTGATGCGAGCTCGATTGATTGCAGTCCTGGCGGTGCTGACGCTGGTTGCCATGGCCTGCAGCAACTCGGACGACAAGAAGTCCGACACCACCACCACGACCGGAGGTGGGGGCGCGAGTGCTCAGGTGGACCAGCCCGGAGTGACCAATGACACCATCCGGGTCGGTGGTGTCGTGTCGAAGACGAACATCCTCAACGGCCCGTACGATTCGACGTTCGACGGGGTCAAGGCGTACTTCGACAAGGTCAACGACGGTGGCGGTATCTATGGGCGCAAGCTCGAGCTCGTCTCCGAGCGCGACGACCAGATGGGCCAGAACCAGCAGCAGGTCCAAGCGCTCCTGTCGCAGGACAACGTGTTCGCCGCGCTGCCGATGGCCACGATCGTCTCCTTCACCGGCGCCCAGGATCTCGTCGACGCGAACGTCCCGACCTTCGGGTGGAACATCAACACCGAGTTCACCGGGCACGAGAACATGTTCGGCTCGAACTACGGCGCGCTCTGCCTGGGTTGTGTCGGCACACCCCAGCCCTTCGTCGCGAAGCAGCTCGGCAAGAAGCGGATCGGCGTCCTGGCGTACAACCAGGCGAGCTCGGCCGATTGCGCGGACGGCATCGAGAAGTCCTTCAAGCAGTACCCGACCGCGGATGTCGTGTTCCTCACCAAGAGCATCACCTTCGGCTCCACCGACTACAGCGTCGAGGTCGAAGCAGATGAAGGACAAGAAGGTCGACCTCGTCCTCACGTGCATCGACGACAACGCGGCTCTGGCCCTCGGCAAGGAGCTGCGGAAGCAAAACCTCGACGCGATCCAGTACCTGCCCAACGGCTACGACGCGGAGCTCGCCAAGGCGAACGGCGAGTTCCTCGAGGGCGACATCGTGGGCGTGCCGTTCGCCCCGTTCGAGACGAAGCCGAAGCCGCCCGGCCTGGTCGAGTTCAACAAGTGGATGGACAAGGCCGGATACGACAAGAACGAGCTGGCGATGGCGGGGTGGCTCTCCGCCGCGATGTTCTACGAGGGACTCCAGGGTGCGGGTCCGAACTTCACCCGGCAGAAGGTGATCGACGCGCTGAACAAGAAGACCGACCAGACCCTCGATGGTCTCATCCCGCCGCGCGAACTGGACCGTCGATCACGACATCAACCACAACCAGGTCTGCACGGCGTACGTCAAGGTCGAGAACGGCAAGTTCGTCCCGACGTTCACGAAGCCCGGCAAGCCGTTCATGTGCCTGCCCGACCAGCCGGCGAAGCTGCCGACGAAGGCGACTTTCCAGTAACCCACCCGGCTTCCCGCCCCTGAGTGCGTCCAGAGAGCCGCCGTGCAGGACTTCATCAGGTACGTGATCCTCGGCATCCCGGTGGGATGCATCTTCGGGCTCGTTGCGGTCGGCCTGGTCCTGACCTTCAAGACGTCAGGGGTGTTCAACCTGGCGTTTGCCGCGCAGGCGTACCTTGCCGCGGCGGTGTACTACGACGTGCACGTCCGCCACGAGTGGCCGATCGTGCCTGCGTTCATCGTTGCGGTGTTCGTCGTCTCACCTCTCCTCGGGCTCATCCTCGACCGGTTCGTCTTCCGCTGGCTGCGAGGCTGCTCTCCGATCGGCAAGCTCGTGTCCTCGCTCGGTCTGCTCGTCGCGCTCCCCGAGATCGTCAAGGTCTGGCTCGGGCCCGGCCAGACCTTCGGCATCACGGGCGTCTGGTGGGACGACAACGCGCTCTACCACTTCAGTGACTACGTGCTCGATGGTCGCCAGATGGCGATCCTCGTCAGCGACCGCGCTTGCGGTGCTGCTGCTCGTCGCGATGTTCCGGTGGACCGCGATCGGCCTGCAGATGCGGGCGGTGGTCGAGAGCCCGCGGCTGACCGAGCTCGCCGGGGTGAACGCGGACCGGGCCAGCTCCGCGGCTTGGATGCTCTCGAGCACGATGGCCGGGCTCGCCGGCGTCCTGCTCGCCCCGTACTCGTCGGTGCTCAACATCGACGACTTCACCACGCTGCTCGTCTCCGCGATCGCGGCTGCCGCGTTCGCCCGTCTCACGAGCATCCCCATGGCGCTGCTCGGCGGCATCCTGCTCGGTGTGGCGCGGCGCCCTGCTCGCGGGCTACCTCCCGCCGGCGAGCCTGATCGCGCAGGGTCTCAAGCCCGCGCTGCCGTTCGCGGCGCTGTTCCTGCTGCTGTTGTTCTGGCCCGGGCTGCGCAACCGGCGCGAGGTCACCGACCCGCTCGCCGGCGCCGACCCGCCTCCACCGTCGCTCGCCGCCGCGACCCGGAGCGCACTGTTCTCCCGCTCGACCCACATCCTCGGCGTGGTCTTCGTCGCCGTCGTCGTGTACCTCGCGCTCGGCCGGGCCGACGACTTCTGGCTCTCGCTGCTCACGCAGGCGCTCGTGTTCTCCTTGATCTTCCTGTCGATCACCGTCATCACCGGCATGGCCGGCCAGATCTCGCTGTGCCAGGCGACCTTTGCCGGCATCGGAGCCGTCACGACCGCGCAGTTCGTCAGCGCGCTGGGCTCGAACGTGCTGCTCGGCATGGTCGTCGGCGCGGCCTGGTCGCGGCGGTCGTCGGCGCGCTGCTCGCGATCCCCGTGCTTCGCCTCGCCGGCATCTACCTGTCCCTGGCCACCCTCGCATTCGCGCTGCTGTTCGACTACGTGCTCGTGCCGATGGGCTGGATCGGCGGCGGGACGACGCCGATCCGCGTACCGCGTCCGGTGATCGGCCCCTTCGACCTCTCGAACAACAAGTCGTTCTTCGTCTTCTGCCTGATCGTGCTCACGCTCGTCAGCGTGCTGGTGATCTTCGTTCGCCGTGGCACGACCGGCCACTACCTCGATGCGCTGCGCGGGAGCGAGACCGCCGCGCAGTCGATCGGGATCAACCCGGCGAAGGCCAAGATCGTCGCGTTCGCGCTGTCGGCCGGCATCGCGGGCCTGGGCGGCGGGCTGCTGTCGATCAAGACCGGCATCGCGAACCCGAGGTCGACTTCGCCTACTTCTACGGACTCGTCTTCGTCGTCATCGTCGTTTCGACCGCGGCGCGAACCGTGGAAGGCGCGATCAACGCGGGAATTGCGTTCGTGCTCCTGCCGTACATCCTCGTCGAGTGGCTCGGTCTGCTCGCAGAGCTGGGCGTTCATCCTGTTCGGGTTCGGCGCGGTCCAGTACGCACGCCACCCCGAGGGCACGCTCGAGAACGGGAAGCGCACCTCGACGGCGTTCTTCCAGCGCCAGTTCGACAAGCTGAGCGCGCGACGCAAGCGGACCTCGTCGGGCAGACGGTTCCGGACGACGGCGCGCCACCGCAGTCCCGGCAGACCGTCGCCGCGGTCGAGTCATGAGCGGAGTCGAGACACGATGAGCCTGCTCGAGGCGACGGGGATCACGAAGCGGTTCTCGGGCATCACCGCGCTCGACGAAGTCTCGATCTCGGTCGAGGAGGGGGAGTCCGTCAGGTCTCATCGGGCCCAACGGGGCGGGGAAGACGACGTTCTTCAACTGCCTCCTCGGGCTCCTGCGGCCCGACGAAGGCCGGGTCGTCTTCGCGGGGAAGGACATCACCCGGACGCCGGTGTACCGCAGGGCGCGCCTCGGCTTCGCGCGCACGTTCCAGCGCATCGAGCTCTTTGCGGGAATGACGGTGCGCGATCACCTGCTCGTCGCCGAGCGGGCCCGGCTCGGGACCGGGCGGTTCTGGAAGGACGCACTCAATCTCTCGAAGCCGACCGCGGACGAGAACGCCCGCACCGACCGGACCCTGTCGTTGCTGGGACTCGAGGCCGATGCCGAGCGCGCGGTCGAGGCGCTCAGCCTGGGCCGCGCCCGCCTGGTCGAGGTGGGGAGGGCGCTGATGACCGAGCCCAAGCTGCTCCTGCTCGACGAGCCGTCGTCCGGGCTCGACGGGCCCGAGACCGAGGCGCTCGCGGACACGCTGCGCGCCGTGCAGGCCGAACGGGGGACCGCAGTGCTGCTCGTGGAGCACGACGTGGAGTTCGTCCGCAGCTTCTCGACCCGCCTGTCCGTTCTCGACTTCGGTCACCTGATCGCCAGCGGGCCGACGGACGCGGTCCTCGCGGACGACGCGGTGCGTCGCGCGTACCTCGGAGAGCCGGTATGAGCGCGGCGGCGCCGCTGCTGGAGCTGCGCGACGTCAGCGCCGGCTACGGGCCGTTCCGCGCGCTCTTCGGTGTCTCGCTCGAGATCGCGGAAGGCAAGGTGCTCGCGCTGCTCGGCTCGAACGGGGCCGGCAAGACGACGATCGCGCGGGTTGCGTCAGGACTGGTCCGACCAACCAGCGGTACCGTCCTCTTCGAGGGCGTCAGCATCAACAAGCTGCGCCCGTACCGCATCGCCCGCCTCGGCATCGTCCATGCGCCGGAAGGCCGGTCCGTGTTCGCGTCGTTGACCGTCGAGGAGAACCTGGGTCTGACGTTCCGGCGCGAGTTCGGTCGCCGCGGCGTCCCGGACGCGTTCGACCGCGCGTACGAGCTCTTCCCGCGCCTCGGCGAGCGGCGCAAGCAGGTCGCCGGAACCCTCTCGGGTGGTGAGCAGCGCATGCTGTCGCTGGCTCGCGTGCTGGTTCACCCACCCCGCCTGCTCGTCGCGGACGAGCTCTCGCTGGGTCTCGCACCGATCATCATCGACGAGGTGTACAAGAACCTTGCGGCCGTGCGCGACGCCGGGACCACGCTGCTGATCGTCGAGCAGTACGTCGGCCACGCGCTGCAGATTGCGGACGAAGTCGCGGTGTTGGCCAAGGGTACGGTCGCGTTCCGTGGGCCGACCGACGAGCTCGGCGACCTCTCGGAGTGGCTCCTGCCGTCGACCGGTTAGCGCCGGGAGGTGACCGGAGCGCCGAAGAGCGCGGCGTGGGTGACCTCCGCGAGCGTGTCGATCATCGCCTCGCGCGAGATCTGCACCTGGTCCGACAGCGCGTAGTAGTTGCAGCGCTCGATCATCGCGACGAGCGCGATTGAAGCGACGACCGGGTCGAGGTCCAACGGCGCGGCCGTGCGCACCCGATCGACGAGGATGCGCGTGAACTCGGTGAGGACGTCAGTACCCATCCGGCCGAACTCGCTCGCGCCGATCTCCGCCTCGGTCCAGGCCCGGATCACGGGCCCGTAGTGGCCGTACAGGTCGGCGAACGCTTCGAGCCACTGCTTGAACGCCCGGGCACCGGCGGTATCCGGCGTGATCGGTGGAAGGGCTTCCGCGAGCTCCCGCATCCCGGTCGAGACCTCCTCGGCGAGCGCCCGGAAGAGGTCCTCCTTGTTCGCGAAGTAGAGGTAGAAGGTCCCGTGCGAGGTCTTTGCGACCTTGACGATGTCGTCCACCCGGGCCGCGTGATAGCCGCGCTTCGGCGAAGACCTCGACCCCGGCGTCGAGGAGACGTTGCATGGTGCGCTGCCCGCGTGCCCGAAGCTCCCGCCGCGGTGCCGCAGCGGCACTCGGACGACGGCGCGGCATCCCGGCAGGCTACGCGGAGTTGACACCCGTGTCACCTTCCGGGCGGGCTCGGATAGTCTCGGCCGCCCGCGCCCGCCCGCTGCTCCAGGAGACGCGAAATGAGCCCCGCAACCGCAACCCCCGCCGGCCCCGGGTTCGCCGACTTGGCCGTCGGGGACACCGCCCCACCGCTCGTGGTCGAGAATCTCAGCCGCACGCACTTCGTGCGCTACGCAGGCGCCAGCGGCGACTTCAATCCGATGCATCACGACGACACGATCGCCGTCCAGGTCGGCAACCCGTCGGTCTTCGGGCACGGGATGCTCACCGCGGGCCTCATGGCGAGGGTGGTCAAGGACTGGCTCGGGCCCGAGTCGATCGCCAAGTTCAACGTCCGATTCGCCAAGCAGGTGTGGCCGGGTGAGACGCTCACGTTCTCGGCGAGCGTCACGGGGCGCGAGCCGGCGGAAACGGGCGAGGGTGGGCTGGTGGAGCTGGCGTTGTCGGCTACGAACCAGGACGGCGAAGAGAAGCTGACCGGAACGGCCACTGCGGCCGTCGAGCGCGAGTAGGAGCTGAACAACTCAGATGGGGATCCTGGACGGACGGGTGGCGGTCGTGACCGGGTCGGGTCGCGGCATCGGGCGCGAGTTCGCGCTCAGCATGGCGAGTGAGGGTGCGAGCGTCGTGATCAACGACGTCGGGGTGAGTCTCGACGGGCAGGGGACCGAGGACGACCCTGCCGCGCAGACGTGCAAGGACATCGAGGCCCTGGGCGCGCGAGCGGTACCGAACTACGACTCGGTGAGCGACTTCGAGGGTGCGAAGCGCATCATCGACACTGCGGTGAACGAATTCGGCAAGATCGACATCCTCGTCAACAACGCGGGGATCGTCCGTGACCGCTCGCTCGTCAAGATGAGCGAAGAGGACTTCGACGCAGTCGTCGCGGTGCACATGAAGGGGACGTTCAACTGCGCCCGTCACGCCGCGCCATACATGAAGGACGCGGGCTACGGACGCATCATCAACGTCACGTCGCAGGCCGGGCTGAGGGGCAACTTCGGCCAGACGAACTACGGCGCGGCCAAGGCCGCGATCATGGGTATGACGTTCGTGTGGGCGATCGAGCTCGGCAAGTACGGCGTCACGGTGAATGCGATGTCGCCGGCGGGCGCGACCCGGATGACCGCGTCGTTGTTCGAGCGCACCGGAACCGAGCCGCCGCCCGAGGCCAACCCCGCGCTCAACGCACCCATCGTGACGTTCTTGGCGTCCGAAGGCGCGGCGCACGTCAACGGCCAGATCGTCGGGCGTACGGACTTCGCCTACACGATCTACCAGACGCCCAAGCAGATCGGGTTCATGTGGCGTGACGGGGGCTGGGACGTCGACGGCGTCTCCGAGAACTTCGACAGCATCCTCGGTCAGCACATGCAGCACGTCGGCATGACCATGCCCAGTGGCATGGAGCACAAGAAGTAGCGGTGCGCGTCCTCAACGAGCTCGGCCACCGCATCGGCGATCAGATCCGGGCCGCAGTTCCCGACGCCGAGGTGCTCGACGTCGGGGCCGAACCGCCTGCCGACGACCTCACCGCCGACGTGCTGTTCGGCGGCTGGGCGCCGCACAGCTTCGAGTACGCGCAACACGTTGCCTGGGTGCAGCTCAGTGGCACCGGCGTGGACAAGGTTCCGCCCGCGCTCCTCGCGGGCCGGACCGTCACGTCGCGCGCGCGGGGCCAGCGCGGTGCCGATCTCCGAGTTCGTGCTCGGCGCGATGCTCGCCTTCGAGAAGCGGTTCCCGGACGTCTGGTTGCACGAGCCGCCCGAGCGCTGGAACTTCGACCGGCTCGGTGGTCTCCAGGGTCGGACGGTCGGGATCGTCGGCTTCGGCGGCATCGGGGTCGCGGTCGCGCAACGGGCGCTTCCGTTCGGCATCCGCGTGCTCGCCTTCCGTCGCACCGACGCCCCGAGTCCGATTGACGGGGCAGAGATGCGTACCTCCCTCGATGCCGTGCTGGCCGAGTCGGATCACCTCGTGCTCGCGGTGCCGCTCACGGCTCGCACCGAGCACCTCCTCGACGCCGACGCGTTCGCGGCGGTGAAGCCGGGCGTCCACCTCGTGAACATCGCTCGCGGCCGGTTGGTGGACCAGGACGCGCTCCGGGTCGCGCTCGACGACGACCGGGTGGCGATGGCGACGCTCGACACCGTCGACCCCGAGCCGCTCCCGGCCGGACACTGGCTCTACGAGCACCCGAAGGTTCGGCTGAGCGCGCACATCTCGTGGGCGTCGCACCAGGGCATCGACAGCACGGTCGACCTGTTCATCGAGAACCTGCGCCGCTTCGCGGCCGGCGAGCCCCTCGCCGACGTCGTCAACCCCGACGAGGGCTACTGACCCAGCTTCCCCCGCCGCTTGTTGCATTTGGTTCCGTGAGGGAACCGATCGCAACGAGCGGGGCGGATCAGTGGGGGGTCCAGGGCGTGCCGTAGCGGTCGCGGTGGGTGTGGGTGGCGAACGGCTCGCGCCGGGACGGGCCGAGCGGCACGGCGGGGACGCCGATGGGCACCACCGCCACCGGGACGACTGCTTCCGGGAGCCCGACGACGGCCCGCAGCTCGTCGGCGAACGCGGTCGCGATCGTGGTCAACGCGGAGCCGAGGCCGAGGGCACCCGCGGCGAGGAGCAGGTTCTGCAGCGCGGGAAAGATGGAGGAGGGCACGGTGGCGGGTAGGCAGCGGGTGGTATCGGCGCCGACCACGATGAGCACGGGCGCGGCGCTGATCGTGCCGGTCGCGCCGCGGTCCACGGCCGCGAAGAGCTCGGGAGCCAGGCGCCCTTCCGAGTGCGCACGGCCGTGTTGCTCCCAGGCGCGCTGCATGAGGGCACCGATCTGGCCGCGCAGGCCCGGGTCGCGCACGACCACGAACTCCCACGGCTGGCGATTCTCGGCGCTCGGCGCGTACGTCGCGGCTTCGAGCACGCGGTCGATGAGCGCGTCGGAGACCGGGTCCTCGGTGAAGGAACGGTGGGCCCGTTGCGCGCGGGCAACCGCGAAGAAATCGGGGTCGCCGGTCACCGCGTCCGTTCGCCCAGGCGGCGGAAGCTGTTGACGTACATGATGCGCAGCTCCGGGTGCCGGGCCCAGTGGTCGAACGCGGGGGTGCCCGGTTCGCCCAGGAGCTTCATGACGAGCGGGGTCATCGCCTGGAACGATGCTTCGGGATCCTCGGTGTCCATCTCGTAGAAGTGCAGGTACCGGGGCTCGCCGCCGTTGACATGCTCGTAGGGCGTGATCATCGAGTAGCCGGGGACGCTCACCTCGGCGATGTGACGGATGTGCACGAAGTCGGCCCAGTCCCGCAGCGACGGCGCGCCGTCGGGTGATCGGGGCGAGATGAGGACGAGCGACAGGCCGACGGTGGGCTTGCCGGTGAGCCGTCCCTGCCCGGGCCGGCTGGTGCGGTGGAAGAGGTGGCCCGTCACACCGGGGGGAACCGGGGGCGGGGCGAAGTCCGCGTCCACCTCGAACACGCCGAGGTACGCGAACTCGGGCAGCTTGCGAGGGAGGTCGGTGCGATCGCGGACGCAGTTCTCCCACCACGTCGCCCGCAGGGCACCGGGGGCGCTGAGCACCTCGGGAACGCGACCACCGGCGTAGGCGTCGATCGGTCCGTCGGTCATCTCGAGGTACAGGCCCGCCGCGGTGCGATCTTCCACAATGCCCAGACTACGGCCCCACCCTCGATGCGATGATCGGGGGATGGCCGCGGCAGCGCAGGAACCGGAGTGCGGCGGTGCCTTCGCGCCCTCGCCGTGGACGGCCGAGACGCCTGACCGGGCCCCTGGTCACTAGTCTCCCGGAGCCAGATTGCCGAGGGTGGCTCCGAGCACGAGGTGAGGATGACGAACGGGTTGTTGGACGGTGTGCGGATCGTCGAAGTCTCGATGCTCGGCCCCGCCGCGGTCACCACCGCGCTGGCAGACCTCGGCGCCGAGGTGATCAAGGTCGAGACCCCGGCCGGCGACTACGTGCGCCAGATGACGTGGCCGATCGTCGAAGGTGTCTCGCTGATGCACCTTCACGTCAACCGGGGGAAGCGCAGCGTCGTCATCGACCTGCGCGCCGAGGCGGGCGTCGAGCTCTTCCTGGAGCTGGTGCGCGAGGCCGACGTCGTCGTGGAGGCGATGCGTCCCGGTGGGCTCGCCCGCCGCGGCCTGAGCTTCGCAAGGATGCTCGAGGTCAACCCGCGGATCGTGCAGTGCACCATTTCGGGCTACGGCGCGACCGGCCCCTACCGGGACCTCGCGAGCCACGGCATCGCGTATGACGCCTGGGCCGGCATCTTCGCGCCCGAGACCGACGCGAACGGGCACCCCGGGATTCCCGACCACGTGTCGATCGGCATCAACGCCGGCCCCCTCTTCGGCGCGTTGGGCATCCTCGCGGCCGTGATCCACGCCCGCTCCACCGGCGAAGGATCGGAGCTCGAGCTCGCACAGTCCGACGCGGCGGCCGCGTTCGACTGGTACCGGGGTGAGACCTACCGCGCCTACGAGCGCCCCGAGTCCGAGGTCACGGGCAACAAGTCGGACGACTACGTGCGGCGCGAACCCGCGATCGCCGGCATGCGCGGCGGTGTCCGGTACCAGGTGTACGAGTCCACCGACGGCTACGTCCTCTTCATGGCGAGCGAGCAGCACTTCTGGAAGAAGTTCACCGATGCCGTCGGGCGCCCGGAGCTGTTCGAGCGTTGGCCCGGATCGCAGTACGGCGACCACGCCCGCGGCAACCTCGAGCTGCAGGCGGAGCTCACGGAGATCTTCAAGGACCGCAGCACGTCCGACTGGGTGGACTTCGGGATCGAGGTCGACGTGCCGATCGCGCCGGTGAACACGCCTCACACCCTGCAGCAGGATCGCCAGTTCCGGGACCGGATGGACTGGCTCCCGGCCGACGCGCTCGGCGCCGACCAGCTCCCGTTCCCCGTCAAGGTCGCGGGCCGGGAGCCGCTCGTGCCGGGCAAGGCCCCGGAGGTCGGTGAGCACACCGACGCAGTCCTGCGCGACGTTCTTGGCTACGACGACACCGAGATCGCGACGCTCCGGGAGTCCGGCGCCATCACCTGACCCACCCCGAGGATCTTGGCGCCGTTGACGTTGGGGTGTGCGCGCACGAACGGCGCCAAAACGGGGGACGTAGAGTGACGCCGATGTCAGGTTCCCAGTCGCGCCCGCGCCGGGCCGCGCCGGCTCCCGGCCAGGCCCCGCTGCCGGCGGCGAACGCGGCCGCGCTGCTGCGCCGCAACGCGGCGGATCCGGACCGGGCGAGCCGCCCGGCGATCCGGTTCGAGGACTCGGTCTGGACCCACGGTGAATACGTGGCGGAGTCCTGCCGCTTCGCCAACCTCCTGCTCGACCGGCTCCCGGCGAACCGGCCACCGCACGTCGCCGTGCTGCTCGACAACGTGCCCGAGTACCTGTTCGCGTTCGGCGGCGCGGCACTGGCCGGCGCGGCGATCGTCGGTCTCAACCACACGCGCCGGGGCGAGCACCTCCTGCGCGACATCGAGCACACGCATTGCGGGCTGGTGATCACCGAACCCAAGCACCGGGACCTGCTCGCGCCGATCGCAGACCGGCTCCCTCCCGTGCTCGAGGTTGGTGAGGACCTCGAGCGCGCGCTCGCTGCGCACGACACGACCGATCCGGGGCTCGACCCGCCGGTCGACACGATCTGGGCGCTGATCTTCACCAGCGGCACCTCGGACTCGCCGAAAGCCGTCGTGTGCTCGCAACGCCGGTTGCTGGTGACCGGCAACCGCATGGGCATCATCATGGACCTCGGTCCGGACGACGTGGGCTACGTGTGCATGCCCCTGTTCCACTCCAACGCGGTGCAGGTCGGTTGGGCCCCGTCGATCGTCTACGGCGCGAGCGTCGGCCTGGCTCGGAAGTTCTCCGCGTCGCGCTGGCTCGGCGACGTCCGCCACTATGGCGCGACGTACTTCAACTACACGGGGAAACCGCTGGGGTACCTCCTCGCCCTGCCGGAAGGACCGAACGACGCGGCCAACCCGCTGCGCGTCGCGTTCGGCAACGAGGGATCACCCCAGGTCGTCGAAGAGTTCGCCGCGCCGCTTCGGGGTCGACGTCATCGACGCGTACGGGGCGACCGAAGGTGGCGTGGCGGTGAATCGTGACGCGGCGGAGCGCACCGGCGCGCTCGGCCTCGTCGGCTCGGGAGTCAAGGTCGTCGACGACGACGGCACCGAGAAGCCGCGCGCCCGCTTCGATGCCGACGGTCGGCTCGAGAACGCCGACGAGTGTGTCGGCGAGATCGTGAACACCGCGGGCGTGGGACCGTTCGAGGGCTACTACAACAATCCGGAGGCGACCGAGAAGACGACTCGATTCGGGTGGTACTGGTCGGGGGACCTCGGCTACCTGGACGCCGACGGCTACCTCTACTTCGCGGGGCGCACGGCCGATTGGATCCGCGTGGACGGCGAGAACTTCCCGGCCGGCCCGATCGAGGACGCGCTCCGTCAGCATCCGGACGTCGTGCTGAGCGCGGTCTACGGCGTGCCCGACGAGCAGGCAGGGGACCAGGTGATGGCGAGCCTCGTCGTGCGCGACGGGGCCGAGTTCGATCCCGCCGCGTTCGCGGCGTGGGTCGACCGGCTCGCCGACGTCGGGCCGAAGTGGCGGCCGCGCTACGTCCGCATCCTGGCGGATCCGCCCACCACCGGGACCAACAAGATCGTGAAGCGTGCGCTCGTGCACCAGAAGTGGCGCGTGGACCGGATCTCGGGTGACGCGGTCTACGTCCGCGGCCGGGGCGATGACGCGTACCGGGCGTTCACCGCGACGGACGAGGACGTACTGCACGCGGCGTTCACCGCCGCGGGTCGCGAGCGGTTCTGGGATCTCTGATGGACCTCAGCTTCACCCCCGCGGAACAGGCCTTTGCGAGCGAGATCCGAGCGTGGCTCGAGACGAACCTCGAGCTCCCGCCCGCCTTCGAGACGCTCGACGCGCAGATCGCGTGGGGCAGAGCGTGGCAGGCCAAGCTCGCGGCCGATCGATGGGTCGGCATCCACTGGCCGGCCGAGTACGGCGGCCGGAGCTCCTCGCCGGTCGAGGTCGCGATCTACAACATGGAGTACGCGCGATCTCGCCGCGCTCCAGCCGGTGAACCGGGTCGGCATCAACCTGGCCGGTCCGACGCTGCTGACGCACGGCACCGCCGTCCAGAAGGAACGCTGGCTGTCCCCGATCCTCGATGCCACCGAGATCTGGTGCCAGCTGTTCAGCGAACCCGAGGCCGGTTCCGATCTCGCGTCGCTGCGGACCCGAGCCGTTCCGGCGGCGGGCGGCGGATGGCACCTCGAGGGCCAGAAGGTCTGGACGAGCTACGCGCAGTACGCCCGGTGGGGGATCGCGCTCGTCCGCACGGACCCCGAGGCGTCCAAGCACCGCGGCATCTCATACGTCGTCGTCGACATGGAAGCTCCCGGCATCGAGATCCGGCCGCTCGTCCAGATCACCGGGGAGGCGGAGTTCAACGAAGTGTTCTTCGACGGTGCATTCGTCCCCGAGGATCACCTGGTCGGTGGGTTGCACGAGGGCTGGGCCGTGGCGAGCACGACCCTCGCGCACGAGCGCGGCACCGCGTTCCCGTTCAAGGAACAGGTGGTGCACGAGGTGTTCCTCGACGAGCTCTACGCCCTCGCGGCGGAGCGGGGCGCACTCGACGACGTCGAGATCTCCGACGCGCTCGCGCAGTCGTTCGTGGAGCTCCGGATCCTGCGGCTGCACAACTGGCGCACGCTCTCGCGACTCGGACGGGGCATCGAGCCGGGACCGGAGTCGAGCCTCACGAAGCTGGCCTGGACCGACATGACCCAGCACCTGTCGGAAGCCGCGCTCGCAGTTGTCGGGGCGGGCTCACCGCTGGCGGGCAAGTGGTCGCGTCAGTGGCTGTGGTCGAAGGCGGCGTCCATCGCGGGCGGCACCTCCGAGGTGCAGCGCAGCATCATCGGCGAGCGCATCCTCGGCCTGCCGCGTTGACCGGGTCCGGCCCTTCCCGCCGCCCGAGTCGGTGCGGATGACGAGCGGCTCGTGACTGGTCGGTAGACGCCGGGCGCGAGTGTGCTTGGCTGGCGCCGTGGCCGCGCGTTCCGTCGTTGTGGTGGTCGGCAACCCGCAGGTCGGGTCGCGCACCCGGACCGCGGCGGAGCTGGTCGCGGCGCGGGTTGCGGACGGTGGGGCGATCGAGACGATCGATCTCGGCGAACACGGCCCGGCGCTGCTCGAGTGGGGGTCGCCCGTCGTCGCGGACCTGAAGGCGACGGTGCTCGGGGCATCGCTGCTCGTCGTTGCGAGCCCGACGTACAAGGCCGCGTACACCGGGCTGGTCAAGCTCTTCCTGGATCAGTTCGGGTCGGGCGAGCTCGGCGGCATCCCGACGATCCCGATCATGACCGGCGGCAGCGCCGTGCACAGCCTGGCCGTCGAGGTGCACCTCCGGCCCGTGCTGATCGAGATCGGCGCGAGCTGCCCGACGCCAGGCCTGTTCATCTGGGGGCCGGCGGTCGACGATCCGGATCCCGTGATCGAGATCTGGTGGGAGACGGCCGGTCCGATGCTGTCCCACCCGGGCTGATCCTCGGTCCGGTCACCAGGTGCGACGCAGGATCGGCCGGCCGCCGCGGCGCGCGATCTCCTCGAAGCCCGCGGCGTGGAACATGTCGAGCACTCCCGTGAACGCCGACGCGTTCGAGACTCGGTCGCGCCCCGGGTCGACGGGGTAGCCCTCGACCGCGATCGCACCGGAATCGCGCGCGTGTCGGGCCGCGGCGGCAAGCAGCGTGCCACCGACACCGGACCCGCGGTACCTCCGGTCGATGTAGAAGCAGGTGACCGCCCAGGTGGGGACGTCGTCGACCGGCTTCAGCTTGGGTGACCGGTTGAGCCGCGGATAGTCGTCGCGCGTGCGACTGCGACCCAACCGACGGGAACGTCGGTGTCGTACGCCAGGAGCCCGGGAGGTGGCCCGGCCTCGACGATGCGACGGAACCCCGAGCGGTTGCCGTCGCCGGCATTCACCTCCCAGTCCTTGGCCGCCACCCGCCACCACATGCACCAGCAACCGCTCGACGCTCCTCGCCGCGCCGAAGAGCTGCTCGAGATCGGCCCATCGATCGGGGGTCAGCGGTGCAACGTCGAAGTTGCCGCGCCTGAACCATCGGTCAGCGGGTCCCTTCGAGCGTGGGGGAGGCGAACGTCCGGGGAGCGCGCCGGACTCGGCGCGACACCCCGCGATGCGGAACCCGAATCGGGCGACCGCGAGACCGAGCCGTTCGCGCCGGGGTTCGCGGGTCGCGACCGTCGCGTGCCGACGCCGAAGCCCGGCCTCGCGCTGGAGCCGAGCCCGGCGGGCGTTGTCGCGCGCCTCCCGCTGCATCTGCTCGATGATCTTTCCGGTGACCCAGGGGTTCACGGTGTCCCTCCCCGATCCGGTGCCGTCGCTTCCTACTAACCACCAAAAGTATTACACCGGTGTCGTCACCGGTCAAGTGCAATGACTGGTGATTCCGGGTATCCTCGACGTATGAGCAGCACGGTGGCGACCACCGGAGCGACGACGGACGGGCCGGGCCGGCCACCGGCGCCCGAACCGCTGGAGCTCGTGCGCGCGTTCGTGAACACGTTCGACATCGAGTCGGGGGTCGACGAGCTGGGGAGTGCCGCAGCAGTGCAGGCGTGGTTCGTCGACCACGATCTGATCGCCGCCGGCACGCGCGTGAAGCCCGCTGACCAGCGGCGGGTCGTCGAGCTCCGCGAGGCGTTCCGCGGCGTTGTTGCTCGCGAACAACGGAGAGCCGCTCGAGCCCGGCGCGGTCGACGTGCTCAACGCGGTGGCACAACGTTGCCCACTGGAAGCCCGGTTCGACCCGACCGGTGCGATCGGCGTCACGGCGCGTGCCGGCGGCATCGATGGTGCGCTGGCGCGAGTGATGGCGATCGTGGTGCAGGCGGAGTCCGACGGCACCTGGGCCAGGCTCAAGGTCTGCAAGGACGACGAGTGCCAGTGGGCGTTCTACGACCACTCGCGGAACCGGTCGGGCCAGTGGTGCGTGATGGCCGTCTGCGGCAACCGCAACAAGGCACGCACCTACCGGAAGCGCCGGCGCGAGGGCTAACCCTTTCCGCCCCACATCGTGAGGCGCATGAGTCGCAGGTAGCCCATGCGCTCGTAGACCGGCTGGCCGGGGTCACTCGCGATGAGCACGGCCGGCTTGGCCGGGTCGGCGAGCGTCGCGGCCCAGGTGACCGCCGCGCCGAAGCCCCGGCCGCGGACGTCGGCATGGGTCGCGACGAACTCCACGTCGACACCGACCTCCGTCACGTGCGCGCCGGCGCACGCAACCGGACGGTCGTCGAGATAGCCGACCCAGATCCGGAGTCCGGGGACCGTGAGGATGCGGCCGTCGGCGAAGACCGCGGTCTGTTCGGCCGGGGCCGGGTACCCCTCGAGCGTGCGGGCGAAGTCCGCCATCCCGGCGGCGTCGGTGGCTTCGCGGACGACCAGCTCGGCCGGGGCCGGCGGAGCAGCTCCGCCGGCGCTGCGCAGCATGAACGGCGGGTGCCCGATCAGGAACATGCGGTCGATCGGCGGGATCGGCCACGCCGACAGCAGCATCCAGCTGACTCCGGTGCCCGCCGCGTAGAAGGCGCAGAGCCGGTCGACGATCGCGGGCAGGTCGGCATCACGAACGGGGTGGCGCAGCACGGCTCCGTTCGCGAGGAAGAAGTCCGAGCCGACGTCGAGTGCGATCACGTCGTCGTCTTCGAGCACCCGGCCGCCGATCGCCCCGCCGATCCCCGCGAGCATCTCGCCGAATCCCACGACGAATCCCCGCAACAGTGAGTCCGTCTCCGGCGTGTTCGCGGCCCCAGCCGTTCTCCAACGCCTCCGCCATCGTCTACCGGGGCTGGTTCAGCTCGATGATGTTGCCGGTCGGGTCAGTGAGGAACGCCTGCTGGCCCGCGCCGTCGACCGTCGGGCTGGCCGAGACCTCGAGCCCGCGCTCCGCCAGCTCCTCGAGCACGGCATCGAGGTCGTCCACCTCGAGCGCGAAGTGTTGGAACGTCTCGGGCGCGGTACCGGGCTGCATGTGCAGCTGCTGCGCGCCCATCTGGAACCAGAGCCCCGGGAACCCGAAGTCCGGCCGTTCGATCTCCTCGAAGCCGAGCGTCTCGCCGTAGAAGGCGCGCGCGATGTCGATGTCCGCGAACATCAGGTTCACGTGGTGGATCCCGACCGGCTTCACAGGAGCCTCCGCAGGAGCTTGGCCTTGATCCCCTGGTACGGCGGGTACGCGATGCTCGGATCAATGCCTGTCGGTTTCGCGAGCACGCTCTTCGCGTGGCTGAACGTCTCGAAGGTGGCGCGCCCGTGGTACGCCCCCATGCCGCTCCCGCCGACGCCACCGAAGGGGAGGCCCGGCACCGCGAGCTGGAAGAGTGTCGCGTTGACGCACACCCCGCCCGCGGAGGTGCTCGCTACGACCCGGTTCGCGACGTCGGCGTCCTCCGCGAACACGTACAGCGCGAGTGGCTTCTCGCGCGCATTGACGAACTCGATGGCCGCGTCCACGTCGTCCACTGCGATGACGGGGAGGATGGGTCCGAAGATCTCCTCTTGCATGATCGGCGACGTCGGCTCGGGATTGCGCACCGCCGTCGGCGCGAAGTACCGGTCGGCTTCGTCGCGCTCGCCGCCGTAGAGGACCTCACCGGCCCCGTCGTCGTCGATCAACCGCGCGAGGCGGGCGAAGTGGCGGTCGTCGATGATCCGCCCGTAGTCGCCGCTCGCGTGGGGGTCGTCGCCGTAGAACTGCCGGACCGCGTCACGCAGGCGTGCGCCCAACGGGCCTTCGACCCGCCGGTCGACGAGCACGTAGTCGGGGGCGACGCACGTCTGGCCGGCGTTGACGTACTTGCCCCACGCGATGCGCCGGGCAGCCACGTCCAGGTTGGCGCTGCGATCGACGATCGTGGGGCTCTTGCCGCCGAGCTCGAGGGTCACCGGGGTCAGGTGCTTCGCCGCGGCTGCCATCACCACGCGCCCGACCGTCCCGTTGCCGGTGTAGAAGATGTGGTCCCAGCGCTCCTCGAGGAGGGCGGTCGTCTCGGGGACACCGCCCTCGATCACCGCGACCGCATCGGGATCGAGGAAGCGGGGGACGAGTCGCGCGAGCGTCGCGCGACGTGTGCCCGGCGACCTCCGACGGCTTGAGTACGGCTGCGTTGCCGGCGGCGAGGGCGCCGATCAACGGCGCGAGCAGGAGCTGGACCGGGTAGTTCCACGGGCTGATGATGAGCACTACGCCGAGCGGGTCCCGCTGGATGCGGGCGCGCCCGGGCTGCTGCTTCACCGGCACGTGCACGCGCACCGGTCGGAGCCACGAGTCGAGGTGACCCAGGGTGTAGTCGATCTCGGCGCGCACCATGGCGATCTCGGTGACGAAGCCCTCGGTCGCGGACTTGCCGAGATCCTGCTGCAGTGCCGAGAGCATCTCGGTCTCACCGTCGGCGAGGAGCCGGCGGAGCGCCGAGAGCTGTTGCTTGCGCCACTCGACCGGCCGGGTGTGCCCGCTCTCGAACGTCGTGCGCAGGCGCTTGACCACGTCGGAGGGGGAGCCCGGGCCGGCGAGCGAACGTTCCGTCGTGTCGGTCATCTCCCTAGGGTACGGCTGCACCTTCGACGAGGTCGAGGAGACCGCGGAGATCCCGGATCACGGGCGTACCCGTCGTGGCCGGCGCATCGTGCGGGCAGGTGCCATCGGGCCAGTGGCCCTCCCGGCGCAGGTAGACCGAGCGGATCCCCGCCGCGAGCGGTCCGTCGACGTCCGGCCCCCACGTGTCGCCGACGAAGAGCGCCGCGCCGGCCTCCACCCCGGCGGTGGCGAGCGCGTCGGCGTAGATCCGCGGGTGCGGCTTCCGGGCACCCACCCAGGCCGACGAGATGAGGGCGTCGAAATGGGTCGTCAGGCCGGACTCCTCGACCGCTTCGCGCAGGTCCCAGTCCCAGTTCGAGCAGACGACGAGACGCAGGCCGCGGGCGCGGAGCGCGATCAGCACGTCGGCCGCCTCGTCGTACGCCTCGATGACGCGGCTCGCGTTCCCGGCCCGGAGCTTCTCCACGATGACGTCGTGCTCGCCGGGATGGATGTCGGTCTGCGCCAACATCGCCAGCGTGCGTTGGCGCTGCCAGGCGACGTAGTGGTCGCGACTCTGCGAGTGCTCGTCGTGCTCGGTGCCGTCGATCCCGTCGTTGAAGTAGTGCTCGTACATGTCGGGCTTGATCTGGTACCCGTGCTCGGCGAGCACTGCATCGATCGACACCCAGTGCGTCGCGGCGCCACCGTGCCGTAGAAGTCCAACAGCACCGCCCTCGTCGTGTTCGTGTTCATGGATCAGGAGCGTACGGGGGTACCGTCGACGCGTGCGACGAGTAGCGGCAGGGATCGTGACTCTGGGGCTGGCGGTCACCGTGCTTTCGGCGTGCAGCTCGGACAACGCCGTGGTGGGCAGGAGCGCTCCGGAGACTCGTCGGATGACGCTCACGAGCTCCGCGTTCACCGACGGCGAACCGATCCCGAGCCAGTTCACGTGCGCCGGGACCGGTGGACGACCCGACCTGCGCTGGAGCGCACCCCCGCCGGGGACGAAAGAGCTGGCCCTCCTCGTGATCGATCCGGACGCGGGCGCCCCGGGGTTCGTGCACTACCTGGTCTGGGACATCGACCCGACGGTGCGGGAGGCGACGGGCAACGCCTACCCCGGTGGAATTCCGGGGATGAACGGACGCGGGAACGAAGGTTGGGTGGCGCCGTGTCCCCCGGCCGGGGGGCCGCATCACTACCAGTTCAGGATCCTGGCCCTGTCCCGGACCCCGGAGATCGCACCGACGGCCAACGTCGAGCAGTTCCTCGAGGCGATCAAGGGCTCCGTGCTCGCCGAAGGCCGGCTCACGGGTACCTACGGCCGCTAGGGGGACAAGAGGGTGGTGAGGTCGAGCTCGCCGGCGCGGGTCTGGGCGCCGGCGGCGAGTGCCGCGTCGAAGCGGGCGTCGAGCTCCGGGTCGGTGAGCACCTCGTTCCACGCGTGGGCCTCGGCGAGGAGCCCGTCGAGTGGGGAGGGGAGCGCGGCGTCGACAGCCTGCTTGGCCAGCCGTACCGCGTTCGGCGGGAACGATGCGATCCGCCGGGCGAGCCGGTCGACGAACCGTGCGATCTCGTCCGCCGGGAGCGCGCGGTTGACCCAGCCGTAGCGTTCCGCGGTTGCGGCATCGAAGTCGTCGCAGCCGAGCACGGCCTCGAGCGCGTGGCCACGACCCATCAGGCGCCCGAGCCGCTGCGTGCCGCCACCGCCGGGGATGATCCCGATCGCGACCTCGGGCTGCGAGAGCACCGCGCGACCGAGCGCGGCGAACCGCAGATCGAGCGAGAGCGCGAGCTCGCTGCCTCCGCCGCGCGCCCGCCCCTCGATCTGGGCGATCGTCACCTGCGGGAGGGTGCGCCACCGCTCGACGAACGAATGGAAGAAGTCGAGTGCTTCGGGATACGGGCGCGGGTCGCGGGGGAGCGTCTTGATCAGCTCGAGGTCCGCGTGGGCGATGAAGAACTCGGGGTCGTCGCTCGCCACGACGACGACCCGGGGCGTGTCCGGATCCGCGGGATCGGACGCCTCGAGTCGGCCGACGAGCTGGGCCAGGTCCCCCAGCATCGCGGCGTCCAGGAGGTTGACGGGTGGGTGCGAGAGCGTCACCCGGGCGATGCCGTCCGCCGTCTCGACCCGCAGGGTGTCGTAGGTGCCCAATCCATCGGTCATGCGCTGATCCTGTCATGAGAGCAGGTCAGCGGACTTTTTCCAGTGGGCCGAGCCAGCCTACCTACCAGTAGGTAGGCTGAGGCCGATGTCGACTTCGATCAATTCCCTCACCCGTGCGGCCGACGAACGGGTCAACTGGCCGCACTCCATCCCGTTCTTCCTGGTGCACGTCCTGTGCTTCGCGGTCGTGTTCACGGGCATCACGTGGACGGCGCTGGCGATCTTCGCGGTGATGTTCACCACCCGGATGTTCTTCGTGACTGCCGGGTACCACCGCTACTTCTCGCACAAGAGCTACAAGCTCAATCGCTTCTGGCAGTTCGTCTTCGCGTTCGGTGCGGAGGCGACGGCCCAGAAGGGCGTCCTGTGGTGGGCCGCGAACCACCGGCACCACCATCGCTACTCGGATACCGACCAGGACGTGCACTCCCCGCGCAAGGGCTTCTGGTGGAGCCACGTCGGTTGGATCCTCGCC
Source organism: uncultured Acidimicrobiia bacterium (assembly GCA_963770095.1). Lineage (GTDB taxonomy): Bacteria > Actinomycetota > Acidimicrobiia > IMCC26256 > JAENVU01 > Chersky-806. Next base: position 432,538 of record CAVYOO010000001.1, on the reverse strand, counting down.
GACAAGTACAAGCCGACGAACTACGACAGCATCAAGGACTTCGCGAAGTATCCCGAGCTGCGCTTCCTGAACCGCCACGACTGGATCGCACCGTGGACGTTCGGGCTCGTCGTGTTCCTGATCGGTGGTTGGCCCGGGCTCGTCGTCGGCTTCTTCTGGTCGACCGTGCTGCTCTGGCACAGCACGTTCCTGGTGAACTCGGCCGCCCACGTGTTCGGCCGCCGCCGCTACGAGACCGACGACACCAGCCGCAACTCACTGCTCATCGCGCTGCTGACCGGCGGAGAGGGTTGGCACAACAACCACCACCACTACCAGGCATCCGCGCGGCAGGGCTTCTTCTGGTGGGAGATCGACACGACCTGGTACGTGCTGCGCGCGCTCGAGCTGGGTCGGGATCGTCCGCGACCTGAAGGTCCCACCGCAACGGGTGCTCCAGCCCGAAGCGGAACAGGAGCTCCAAGCCGCGTAGGCGCCGTGGCCGTGGCCGAGTCCGGTCCGGCGTGGCAGGCTGGCCGGATGGATGACGACAGCAAGCAGGCGTGGATGAAGGTCGGCCTCCACTTCGCGGCCGTCGGCGACAAGCTGCGGGGCCACGCGAAGGCTGCCGGTGAGGCGGCCAAGGGTGAGGGGGCCGGAAGCGACCCCGACCAGGCCGCAGTGGTCGATGCCCTCAACACGTTGGGCAAGGCGATGAACCAGGCCGTCACGTCCCTGACCGGCGCGGTCAAGGACCCGGACGTGCGCGACGACCTCACGAACGCGCTCAACTCGATGGGCGAGGCGCTCAACGTGACCATTGCGGAGGTCGGCGACAAGGTCGGGGACACCGTCTCGGACGTCGGCACCAAGGTCGGCGACAAGATGAAGGACTTCGGCAAGAAGCCCCCGGCGAGCTAGCGGCGAGTCGACTGCAGTGGATCGAGGCCCGCGAGCGCGCGTGAGGCGCGAATCGCCAGCGCGACGATGGTGAGCGTCGGCCCGTAACCCGTCGAGGTGGGGAACACCGACGAGTCGGTGCACACGACGTTCTCCATCTCGTGGAGCCGCTGCCAGCGGTCGAACACACTGGTGCGCGGGTCGTCACCCATGCGCGCGCCACCCATGATGTGGCGCGACACCGGCGCCCGCGATCCGGGCTGGTCGCCGACGGACCCCGGAATCGGGGGCGACGTCGCCCAGAACGCATGCTCGGCACCCGCCGCGCGCATCACCGCTTCGAGCCGGGGCGCCCAGTGCTCGGCGCACGCGATCTCGTGGCGGTGCGGCGCGTAGGTGACCCGGCCGGCCGGGAGCCCGAACACGTCCTTCACTCGGGGGTCGAGGTCGATGCGGTTGGTGGCCTGCGGGAGGTCCTCACCCTGCATGGTGAAGACGGCCATGCGGTCGCGCATCGGGGACCCGAGCATCGCCGCGGCGTGGCCGCGCCCGGTGGGGGAGTAGACGGCCTCCTGGATCGGCTGGCCGGCCGCCCCGTGCTCGACGATCCCACCCCGGATGAACGGCAGCCCGGCCTCCCGTGCCGCGGCGAGCGCAGTCGCGTCCGGAACGATCGGGTCGTCCATCAGATGCGTCACGGAACGGCCACGGTGACCGTGCAACCGGTAGCCGAAGATGCCGAGCACGAACGTCTGGAAGTGGTACTGGAGAAAGCGACCGACGACGTCGGGGTTGCCGAGCCCGGTGCGCAGCAGGAGTCGCGGCGTCTCGAACGCCCCCGCGGCGAGGATCACGTGACGGGCGGAGACCTCGTGCTCGGCGAGGTCATGCGTCGAGGTAGCGCACGCCCCGCGCCCGCGTCCCGACGGATCGTCGCGCCGCACGTCGGCGACGTAGGCTCTCCGGCCGGATCTCGCACCGGCCAGTCCGCAACGCGTGGCGCAGCGGTGCGACGGGATCGCCCTTGGCGTCGATCGGGCACCCGTAGTACCCGCAGAACCCGCAGTTGTTGCACGCCGGCCGGCCGTCGAACGCGACGCTGTTCACGCCGGTCGGGGCCCGGTACGGGTGGTAGCCGAGCCGGGTCGCGGCATCGCTCGTGACCACGGCGCAGAACATGTCGGGACCCGGCGGCATGGGGTACGGATCCGCGCGCCACGCCGCGAACGGGTTCGCGCCGGCTTCACCCGCGACGCCCACCGTCCGTTCCGCCGCCCCGTAGTACGGCTCCATCTCGTCGTAGTCGACGGGCCAGTCGACGAGCTCGGCGCCCTCGACCGGACCGGCCGCGCTGAGCGGGGCGAAGTCGTCCTCGCGGAAGCGGGGGAGCTTGCCGTCGGCGTGGAACCCACCCCCGCCCACCGTCGACGGAAGGTTGTTCGCCTCACCGACGTCCACCGAGTCATCGGGCTCGTCGGCCCGGTTGCGGTAGGTGCGCGGCTCGAGCAGCGGGTCGGGCCCGAGGAAGTGCCGGCGGGTGAACTTGATCTCGTCGTTCGAGACCTCGCCGGCGGGTCCGAACGGTGGCTCGAGCGCCAGCAGGTGGTTGCGGCCCTTCTCCAGCACGATCACCGACCAGCCGGCGCTCGTGAGCACGTCCGCCGCGGTCGCGCCGGCCGGCCCGCTCCCGACGATCACCGCATCGCAATCAGCCACGACTACTCACGTCCCACGACTACTCACGCCCCATGACTACTCACGTCCCAGCACCTCGTCGTCCGTGTAGCCGCGCGGGCTGCACGTCGCCGGGAAACTCGATCGCCTGCCAGCCCCGCCCGTCGCGATTGCCGCCGTACTCGGGCGCGCCGTACGCGCCTTCGCACGCGTGCTCGTAGAGCAGCTGCTTGAACGCGGGCTGCGCGTCGAGGCGTCGCTTCTGCTCGGCGCTTCCGACGGTGGGGAAGTCCGCACCGAGCGCGGCAATGCCGTCGCGGTACTCCTGCTGCCATCCGGCGACCGGGCCGTTGTGCTCGCGCTCGGCGATGCCCTGTGATCCCTCGATGCGGATGCGCCAGCCGAGCTCAGCGAGTCGGCTCAGGCGGGTGAACCGGCCGAACCCGGCCTCGCCGCCGAACCGGCCGGAGAACGGGCCGCCCGCGTAGATCCGCGGCGGATCGACGAGGAAGGCACCGAGCAGCCCGTCGATGTAGTCCGCGACCCCGAGCTCGGTGGCGCCGGGGTGGCCGTCGACCGCGGGGATCAGCTGCTCGCAGGCAGCCTCGAGCACCGCATAGGCGTCGGGGTCGAGGTACGGGGGCGAGGCAGGCACCGGGAGCGGACTCTACCCGAGGACCCTGACACCCGTGTCAGGTGGTCGCGGGATCACGACGGGAGCCGGGCGACGGGCCCGGCGCGCCCCGGGGCGGGCACGCCGAGCCCATCGGCGGGCGGCCGGTTGCCTCTCGGAAGCAACGGGTCGACCCAGGTACGGATGAAGCCCGCGCGGGGATTGGCCCCCGTCAGCTCTCCGTCTCGTCCGCGACCCCGGATTCGGAGATGGTGCGCTCGGGGTGGAGGCGGACGAGGAGCTCACCCGGAACCCCGTTGCGCTCGCCGTACGCCTCGGCCTGGTCCGCGCCCATGTAGCGCCCGCCGATGAACCCCGCCCAGTGCCGGACCTGGTCCAGGTCGTCGATCAGCTCGGCGGTGCCCCGCACGATCACGTAGGCGAACGGTGGCCGTTCGTCGTCCACGCAGATTGCGGCGCGGGGTCGCGGCGCAGCGTCCGGCCTTTGACCGTCTCGGCCCCGGTGGTGAAGAGGATGTCGCCGTCGTCGTCGACCGTGAACCAGATCGGAGCAACGTGCGGGCTGCCGTCCCGACGGGTCGTCGCCAGCTTCCCGGTGTGGGGCGGCACGCCCATGAGGAACGTCCGCACTTCCGCTTCTGTCATGTGATGTCCCATCGCACGAGCCTTGCAGATCGGTGAGCAGAAGTTGAGCAGACGGTGAGCAGACGGTGAGCAGGCAGGTGAGCAGAAGTTGAGCAGGCAGGTGAGCAGGCGGTGAGCAGGTAGTTGCGCCAGGGGCTGCGTCGAGATGCCGGGCCGGGTGGCCCCCGCCGGGGATCCTCGAAACGGGAGGGTCAGCCGAGGGTGAGGTCGTAGTTGCCGAGATCGTCGAGGCGGAGGCTCGCGCCGGGGGGCACGACGATCACGGTGAAAGGCTCCTCGATCAGCGCCGGTCCCTCGAGCGTCGTGCCGGCACCGAGCGCCGCACCGTCGTAAACCGGCGTGTCCACGAAGTCGACGCCGAAGTACGCGCGACGGTTGCCGGTTCGTGCCCGTGTTCGCGTCCGTCTCGGTGCCGAGCTGGGCGAACCGGTCCGGCTTCGGCGTCGTGCCGCGGGCGACGAAGCGCACGCCGCGGACCAACGGCTGCTGGTTCCGGAAGCAGAAGCCGCGCTCGGTTCGTGCTGGTCGTGGAACCGCTCCGCGAGGTCGAGCAAGCCGACCTCATCGAGGCGCTCACCCTCGGGCACGGGCACGCTCATGTCGAAGTTCTGGCCCGGGTAGCACATCTGCGTGAAGAGGGTGACCTCGGTGTGCGCTTCGGTCAGGCCGGTCGGCTCCATCTCCTTGCGGGCCTCATCCGACACCTCGTGCATCAGCTCGCGCAGCCGGCCGAGGTCCACCTGGGAGAGCGGCACCACGTAGGCCCGCACCAGGTCGACCACGTAGTCGGCGACCAGCACCCCGAGGGCCGAGAACGCCGGCGCGGCTTTCGGGACGAGAATGCGGTGCATCCCGAGCTCGGCCGCGATCGCCCAGGCGTGCACCGCGCCGTTGCCGCCGTAGGCGATGAGCGACAGGCGGCGGTGGTCCGCGCCGTGCCCGGCGAGCACCCGCCGGGTCGCGTTGGCCATGTTCGCGTTCACGATCCGTTCGATGCCCCAAGCGGATTCGACCACGTCGAGGCCGAGTGGCTCCGCGATCTCACGTTCGATCGCAGCGCGCGCCGCGGCGATGTCGAGGGTCATGCGCCCACCGGCGAAACCGTCTTCGGGGAGGTAACCGAGCACCGCATCGGCGTCGGTCACGGTCGGGCGGTCGCCGCCGCGGCCGTAGCAAACGGGCCCGGGGGACGAGCCCGCACTTTCCGGACCGACGAGCAGTGCGCCCTGGCGCACCCGGGCGATCGATCCGCCGCCGGCACCGACGCTCTGCACATCCACCATCGGCAGCCCGATGTAGTAGCGGTAGCGCCAGTTCCAGTCCGTCTTGATCTCGGGCCGCCCGCCCCGCACGAGGCAGAGGTCGAAGCTGGTGCCACCCATGTCCACCGCGACGAAGTCCTCGACCCCCGCGCGCCCGGCCGCGAGCGCCGCGCCCATCGCACCTCCGGTGGGACCGCTGGCCAGCAGGGTCACGGCGCGGCGGGCGACGTAGTCCGGCGGCATCACACCGCCGGTGGACTGCATGATCAGGAGCTGGCCCGCGTACCCGGCGGTGCGCAGCTTCTCCTGGAGGTGCTCGACGTAGGACGCGATGCGCGGGGCGACGTACGCGTTCACCAGGGTGGTCGAGACCCGCTCGAACTCCGGGCCACGCGCCATCACCTCGTGCGACAGCGAGATGTGGTCTACGTCCGGGAACTCCTCGCGGATGATGTCCGCCGCGCGCCGCTCGTGCTCGGGGTTCACGAACGAGAACAGGAACATGACCGCGATCGAGGTGACGCCGAGCCGACGCAGCCGCCGTACTCCCTCGCGCACCGCGTCCTCGTCCAGTGCGAGCATCACGTTGCCGTGATGGTCGATGCGCTCCGGGATCGGGATCCGGGCCCTTCGGCGAGCGATGGGGGCCGGTGCGGGATACGTCGGGTCCCAGATCTCCTCTTTGTGGACGCGGCGCATCTCGATCTCGTCGCGGTGTCCCCTGGTCACGAGGAGCCCGGTCGGTGCGCCGTCCATCTCGATCATCGTGTTGTCCGCGGTCGTGGTCCCGTGCACGACGATGTCCAGCTGCGCGCAGAGGTCGTGGAGCGAGAGGCCGAAGCGCTCGGCCACGAGCGCGATGCCGTTCATCACGCCGGTCGACTGGTCGTCGGGAGTCGTCGGGGTCTTGTCGAGCAGCACCTCGCCCGAGGGCGTCACGCAGATGACGTCGGTGAACGTCCCGCCGACATCGACGCCGATCCGGAAGCCCACGTCAGGCGTCCACTCAGCGGGCCGCGCGGCGCTCGGCCCGCAGGTGCTCGGTCGCCTCGTGGTCGACCGCGATGGTGAGCTCGTCGAGGGAGCCATGGAGCACCACGCCGTAGTCGCGGGTCGCGCCCTCGACGCTCACGTACTCATCGAGCACGTCGTCGAGGACCATGTGCGGATCCCGGTCGAGCGGATCGCCCCAACCGCCCCCGCCGCCGTAGTTGTACATGACCCGTTGGCCCGCCGCGATCGGCACCCAGTCCGCGGTGTGCTTGACCACGAACGGGTCGTCGGAGCCGTAACGGATGATCATCTGGTTCGGCTCGCCCGGCATGCCGCCGCAGATCCCGGGCATCGGGTACTTCATGCCGACGACGTACGTGTACACCTTCGCGTCGACGAGCACTTCCTTCTCGTAGTGGCTGCCGCACAGGCCGCGCCACTGCCCGGGCCCACCCGAGTCGGTGCGGTAGTCCCGGTCCCACTGCACGTGGGGATAGAGGCTCTCGTTGATCTCGGCGGTGGCCTTCCACAGGTTGCCGAAGCTCGCGTTCTGCGCGCCCCAGGCGTCCATGCCCTTCCCCGCGTTGCACCACCCGGCGTACACCTCGGCGGAGTGGTCGGTGAACGACTGGCCGGTCACCGGGTCCTCGCCGACGATGATCGTGGGGATCCCGGTCTTGTAGGTCTGCGGCACGGCCTTGTCGGGGAGCACGTGCTGCATCGCGACCGCGATCACCTCGCCGACGTCGGCGCCGGGATGGTGCGTCCCGGCGCTCACCGGCTTGCCGGGCGGTGGGTTGAGCACGCAGCCCTCCGGCACGATCAGGTTGATCTGGTCGAAGAACCCTTCGTTCTTCGGGATCTCCGGATCCATCATCGAGGCGATCTGGCCGACCGTGTACCCCCGCGTGTTGCCGAAGGTCGACCACGCCTGGAGCTCGGACCGGGTGTCGCTTCCGGTGTAGTCGATGGTGATGTTGTCGCCGTCCACGGTGATCTTCACGTGGAGATGGACGTCCGGGTTGCCGAGCGGGTCGTGGTCCACGTAGGCGTCGGCCTCGTAGACGCCGTCCGGCCACGCGGTCACCTCCTCGCGGAAGCGCCGGGCCGCGTAGTCGATCATGTAGTCGACCGACTCCTCGACCGTGGCCGCGCCGTAGCGGTCGAGCATGTCGCCGAGCCGCTGCGCCGCGAGCTGCGCGGCACCGATCTGCGCGCGCAGGTCCCCGATGTAGCTCGGGATCCGGTTGTTGACCTGCAGTGCGTACAGCACGTCCTTGCGCTCGACCCCGCGGTCGACGACCTTCACCGCCGGCCACCGCACGCCCTCGCCCCAGATGTCGTTGGCCGTGACGTTGTAGCCGCCGGGCACGCCACCACCCGTGTCTCCGTGGTGGCACTGGATGCTCGCGATCAGCACCATCCGCCGCCCGCCGGGTGCCGCGGGGTCGTTGGCGTAGATCGGAGCGAACACGTTGTAGTCGGGGAGGTGCCCGCCGCCGTGGTACGGGTCGTTGCCGACGAACACGTCGCCCTCGCGGAACTCCTCGGGCCCGAGGAGCTGCAGCGCGAACCGCACCGGCAGGGTAGAGGTGAGCATGAACTGGGGGATCCCGACCGACAGCGCGGCCAACCGGCCCTGCGCGTCGAGGATCGTCGCGTTGCGCTCGTTGCTCTGGTTCAGGATCGGTGTCGTCGCGGTCCGCGATACGTAGACGGCCATCTCGAAGCAGATGGTCTCCATCGCGCCCCGGATCACCTCGGCGGTGACCTGATCCACGGTTGGTTCGACGCTCAGCCGGCCCCGGCTTCCCGCCAGCTGCACCAGATCCACGTCGGTCATGGCTGACCCCCTCGCACGGCGCACAAACCTGACGCCGATGTCAGACAAAATCTACACCGTTCTCTCCGCCTCATGACGGGGTGCCGCCTTCCGGAGCGGACCGGCCGGTCATGGGTCCGGCGGGGGTCGGGGCTCGGGGACGAGGTGTTTGTGGGTGCCTTCGCCTTGGATGCGGAGCTGGTCGCGGGTTTTGCGGTCGTGGTGGTGGTGACAGACCCGGTTGAGGTTCCACAGTGCGGTGGGTCCGCCGGCTTCGACGGGGATGTTGTGGTCGATCTCGAGGTGCCGGTCGACGTGACAGCCCGCGATGACGCACTCGGGCTGGAGCTCTTCGATCGCGCTGCGCATGCGGGCCGGGATTGTCCGACCGAGGTGGCTGATCGCGCGGACGTCGGTGCCGTCGGTGATCAACGCTTTGAAGATCCCGTCGCTCGAGCCAGCTTCTGGGCCACTGCGACCGGTACCGGTCCGATCCCGGCGATCTCGCAGAGCTCACCGTCTTCGGTGTGACCGCGGGTGAACGCGGTGTGGTCGACCCGGACCACGACCGTTGCGGGAGCGCGCCGCCCGCTTGATTCCGATGCGACGGTCGCGGAGTCGTCTGCCATGAGGACGAGTGCGTCGAAGGCCCGCGCCTCGGGCAGCTCGCGGTCTTCGGGGTCGCGGCTGCGGGCTTGGGTGAACAGGTCGGCTTCGATGGGTTCGAGCGCGGCCATGACCCGGGCGGTCTCGTCGATCGGGCCCCGCAGCTCGATGAGCCCCTCCACATCCGAGATCCGCCGAGACCGCAGATACCGGTTCTGTCGGGCGGTCTCGTAGCGCTGCGCCTGATCCGTCGACGCCGCGGCCTCCACCCGCGCGCACGTCTGTTTCAACCCTTTGACCCCATCGAGCTCCGCCGAACGCAACAACACACCTTCCGCGCGCGGGTTCGCGGTCGCGGCAGTGCTGATCGCGTCGACCTGCACCTCCGAAAGCGAACCCGACCGCAACGCCGCATCCACCGCGGGCAGCGCACCGAGCCGCTGGGCGGTCTCGATCGTCGCCCGCGCCCGACCCACCGTCACCCCCGCCACATCGGCCATCCACGCCGCCGCGTCCCGGAACGGACCATCGTTGGCCCACGCGCCGGTCTCGGCCACCCGCCCCGCCGCCAACGTGCGCACCGCCCCCGCCAACCGCTCCAGCTCCGCGCTCGCCGCCACCAGCTCCTTCGCCTCCGTCCCATCGAGTCGCGAAGGATCAAGCGCCGCGACGAAACACCGCAACGACTCGATCGACTCCCGCAACCCAACCACCACAACCCACTCCCAACCGGAGACAAAACTCGAACGGGGGAAGAGCAGTGGTGCGGGGAAGTACCGACACCCTACACGAACATACGTTCGTACGTCAAGAGTCCATCTCCCCGGGGCTGAGGATTGTGGTTCTAGGCTGGGTTCGTGGCGTTGCTGGCCTTCGGGCTGTTCATGTGTGGGGCAGGTTTCCTGGTTGGCCGCTACGGCTACGGGAAGCCGACGCACGAGAACTACAACGGCATTGGCCCTACGGTGTGGAAAGCGATTGGCGGCGTGCTCGCCGCGATCGGGATCGCGGTAGTGCTCGTGGGCTCCATCGCCTGACGGCGCTCGACGCGCCCGTCGGGGTAGCTGCCGGAGCGCGACAACTGAGCCACCTCCGTCAAGGCGGTGACTGACCCATCGGTGCCGGCAGCCGTGAGCACGCGCGCGAGTTCCTAGGCTTCGGACATGGCGCCGCTCGCACCCGACGTCCGCGCGGCGTACCTCGCCCGGCTCGGGCTCGAGGCCGAGCCGCCCTCGGTGGACGCGCTGTTCCGGCTCCAGCGCGCGCACGTCGAGCGCGTCGCCTACGAGACGCTCTGGATCCAGCTCGGTGAGTCATGGAGCGTCGACGCCGGCGAGTCGGCGGACCGCATCGCCACCGAGCGCCGCGGTGGCTACTGCTTCCACCTCAATGGCGCGCTCAGCGAGCTGTTGGGTTCCCTGGGCTACGCCGTCGTCCGCCACGTCGGTGGCGTGCACGGCCCGGAGGGTGCCTCCGACGCGGAGATGACCAACCATCTCGTCCTGACGGTCACCGACCTCCCGACGGACGTGAACCCGGGCGGCACCTGGTACGTCGACGCCGGACTCGGCGACGCGCTCCACGAGCCGCTGCCGCTGATCGCCGGCGCGTACGACCAGGGCCCGTTCCACCTCGAGCTCGAGGAGGCTCGGGGCGACGGCGCGATCGGTGACTGGCACCTCGTCCATGATCCCAAAGGCTCGTTCGCCGGAATGGCGTGGCGGTCGGCGCCGGCCGAGATCGACGAGTTCGCGCCGCGACACGTTTGGCTGTCGACCTCACCCGAGTCGGGGTTCGTGAAGTTCCTGACGGTGCAGCGGCGCGACGCGACCGGGGTCGACATCCTCCGGGGCCAGTCGCTCTGCCGCATCGGCGCAGCCGCGTACGCATGCACGCTGACGAGCCAGGCCGAGCTGATCGCGGCACTCCACGAGATCTTCGGCTTCGACGTGGACGCGATCGGGGCCGACGCTGCTCGATGCACTCTGGCAGAAGGTCCACCGCGCGCACCTGAAGTGGGAGGCCGCCGGGCGCCCGTAGCGCCTATGAACCCGGCGTTCCCGCCATCAGCAGATCGGCGAGACGGTCGTGGTGCCAGCCGGTGGTGCCGAGGAACGCCTCGCTCCCGAAGGCACGACGCATGAAGAGGTGGAGGTCGTGCTCCCAGGTGTACCCGATGCCGCCGTGGATCTGGATGCCGTCCTTCGCCGCGCGCTTCGCCGCCTCACCGGCCGAGGCCTTCGCCACGTGCACCGCGCGGCGCCGGTCCGCGTCGTCCGCGTCGACGGTCATCGCGGCGTAGTAGACCGCGCTCCACGCGCGTTCCACGTCGAGGCTCATGTCGGCCAGCTTGTGCTGGATGGCCTGGAACGATCCGATCGGCACCCCGAACTGCACCCGGTCCTTGGCGTACGCCAACGACATCGTGAACAGCCGCCGAGCGGTGCCGACCATCTCGGCTGCAAGCGCAACCGTGGCCCGCGCCATCACGCGGTCGACCTGATCCGCCGAGAGCGCGCCGATCGCGGCCGCCGGGCCGTCGATCGCGACGTCGTAGAGCGGCCGGCTCGGGTCGATCATCTCGAGCCGGCGGAGCTCCGGAGCTGCGAGCTCGGAGACCACTCCCGCACCGTCGATCGACACCACGACGTCGACGGTCTCGGCGTCGGCAACGAAGCTCTTGAACGGCCCGTCGTTCAGCGTCCAGAGCCCCTCGGGGCCCGCGAGCGCGACGGTGGCGGTTCGGTCGCCGCTCGACACGGGGCCCAGGAGATCCGAACCGAGCGCAGCCAGGACCGGTGCCGCGAGCACGGCCGACGCGAGGAACGGCACGGGCGCGCAGACGAACCCGAGCTCTTCCATGAACAGGCACAGGTCCACCATCGAGCCGGTTCCGAGCTCGCTGAACGAACGAAGGTGCGACCAGAGGGACGCCGAAGCGGACAGGTCCTCCATGTGCGCGCACGAGAGTCGTCGGGCACTCGCGTGCAAGCAGCGCGCGCACCGATTCCCGCAACAGCTCCTGCTCACCGGTCAGCGCAAAGTCCACGCCGCTCCCTTCATGCGCGGGGGAGACCCAACACGCGCTGGGCGATGATGTTGCGTTGGATCTCGCTCGAGCCGCCGGCAATCGTGTTCGCGAACGAGACGAAGAAGCCGAGGATCCAGCGGCCCGCGTCGGGGCTGCGCTGCTCGTCGATCACCGTTCCGTACGGTCCCTGGATCTCCATCCCGAGCTCGTAGAGCGCCTTGCCGAGCTCGGAGGACGCCAGCTTCAGGTACGAATGCTCGGGTGCGGACGACCCCTGCGCGAACGACGTGAAGCCCTTGTACCCCAGTGCGCGCAACGACGACGCGCGCTGGGTCGCCTCACCGATGCGCCGCCGGACCACGGGATCGTCGGCGGCTCCGACCAGCCGGGCGAGATCGATCAGCCCGGAGATGCTCTGCTCGAGCCGGGCCACGCTCTCGACCCAGAGCCCGGCCCGCTCGTGCGCGAGCGACCCCTGGGTGAGCCGCCAGCCGTCGTGGAGCCCGCCGACGAGGTTCTCGCGGGGACGACCACGTCGGTGAAGAACACCTCCGCGAAGTCCGCCCCGCCGGTGAGATGGCGCAGCGGCCGGATCTCGATGCCGGGCGTCGCCATGTCGACGATGAGCATCGAGATGCCCTTGTGCTTCGGGCGCGTCCGGATCGGTCCGCACGTAACAGCAACAGAGCTGGGCGTCCATCGCGTAGGACGTCCAGACCTTCTGGCCGTTGATGACGAAGTTGTCGCCGTCGAGCACCGCGCGCGTCTGCAGGCCGGCGAGGTCCGAGCCCGCGTTCGGCTCGCTCATGCCGATGCACCACACCGTGTCGCCGCGGATCGCGGCCGGCGCGAGCGCGCGCTGTTCCGGCGTCCCGTAGTCGAGCAGGGTCGGCGCCACGATCGCGTAGCCCGGGAAGTGCACCGATCGGGGTACACCGAGCGTCGCCATCTCCTCGAGGTACACGAGCGTCTGCACCGGAGTCGCGTTGCGCCCGCCGAGCTCGGGCGGGTAGCCCGGGATCATCCACCCGTGGTCGAAGAGCGTCGCCTGCCAGTCGCGCGCCCATTGCGGGATGAGCGAGCCGTCGCCGCCCGCCGCGCACACTGCCCGCGAAGTCGCGGCGGACCCGCGCCTCGGGTGGGGCGTACTGGTCGAGGAACGCGACGAGCTCCGCCCGGAACCGCTCCTCTGGTTCACCCCACGCCAGGTGCATGCGAGCCGCCTTTGCGTCGGCCGGCGGTCAGCCCTCGAAGGCGGGCATGAACGGAGGTACGCCGGTGTCGGCCTTGCCGATCAGTACGTCGCGGTTGGCCTCGATGGAGGCGAGCGTCCACACGTCGTCCGACGTCGCCTCGGTCATCGGCCGCCAGCCCCGCAGCAGCTGCGCGACCCCGCCCTGCACCTTCAGGACCTGACCGGTGATGCCGGCGGCGAGTGGTGACGCGAGCCAGACCGCGATCGCGGCGGGATTCTCCGGCGCGAACCGGTCGAACTCACCTTCCTTCGCGTTCATGAAGTCGCCCGCGACCGCTTCGGTGAGCCGCGTTCGCGCCACGGGCGCGATTGCGTTGACGCGCACTCCGATCCGCTCGAGCTCGCGGGCCATGACGATCGTCATCGAAGCGATGCCCGCCTTCGCCGCGGCGTAGTTCACCTGGCCCGCGTTGCCGTACAGGCCCGACTCCGACGCCGTGTTCACGATCGACGTCTCGACGGGACCGCCCGTGTCCTTGCTGCGCTGCCGCCAGTAGGCGGCCGCGAACCGGCTCGTCACGAAGTGGCCCTTCAGATGCACGTTGATGACCGAGTCCCACTCTTCCTCGGTCATGTTGAAGCTCATCTTGTCGCGCAGGATCCCCGCGTTGTTGATGAGGATGTCGAGCCCACCGAGCTCGTCGACCGCCTGCGAGATCAGCGCCTGCCCTCCGTCCCAGGAGGCGATGTTGTCGAAGTTGGCGACCGCCCGTCCGCCCGCCGCGACGATCTCGTCGGCAACCTGTTGGGCCGGGCGCTGGTCCGCGCCCTCGCCGCTGGATTCGCCGCCGAGGTCGTTGACGACGACCGCAGCACCCTCGTCGGCGAGCAGCAGCGCCTCGGCCCGCCCGATCCCGCGACCCGCACCCGTGACGATCGCGACCTTGCCGTCGAGCTGACCCATGGACCCCCCTCGCAACGAAACTGACGTGGACGTCAGACACTATCCACTGCCCGCCGGCCCGCGTCAGGCGCCGCGCGTCAGGAACAGCGCGGGTCGTTCCAGGTCAGGCGGTCGCCGGTGCATCGAGCGCCACCGAAGATCTCGACCTCGGAGCTGCGGCTCGTCCCGCCGTGGCCGTCGGTCACGGTCAACCGGGCGCGGTACGGACCCGCCGCGTCCACCGTGAGCGACGGTGTCCACGTGTCGGTGCCGGTCAGCGCCCAGGAGCTGCCCGGCGGTGCCGCGACCAGCTCCCAGCTCGGGGTCAGCCGGTCGCGGTTCACATCGCATCCGCGCCCGTGGAGCTGGATCTGCGTACCGACCTTCACGTCGTCGCGGTCTGCGCCCGCGTCGGCGGCCGGCGCCGAGTTCCCCCGGCTCGCGCGCAACGTCACCGCGCCGTCGGCCCCGGGACGCACCGAGACGCCGGTCGCCGTCCGGCGCAGATCGCACGCACCGTCGGCCCGCCGCGGGGTGAACGGGAGGCGATCGAAGCGCACCCACCGACTCGGGCCACCGGAGAAGAGATCGGCACTCGTCGGGTTCACCCGGAGGCCCAGCGGGCCGGCGTAGCGGGCTGTCGCCCGGCCCCGCCGGTTGCCGACCTTGGTGGTCACGTCCGAGTAGCTCACGCGCGGCGCACCGTTCAGGCGGTTGTCCTGGATCGCAACGACGCCGTCGCCGCGCAGGAGCACGGCAACATCGCGGTCGCCGGCGGGATCGGTGATGCGCATCACGGTCCCGACACTCGACGCGAGCAGCGTCTGCACCGTCGGGGCGGCATCGCCCGACCGGCTCGGGTAGGCCACCACCAGGCCGTGGGTGATCGGTCCCGCGGCGACCCGGCTCGCGTCGAGGGTGGTGTGGGTCAGGAGCTCGCGTCCGCGCCCTTCGTGGTTCGTCTCCCGAGTCGACCACGACGCCGGGCCGGCATCGGTCGCCACCGCGGCATCGAGGCGCGCCCCGCCGTTCGTCCATTCACCGCCGGACGTCGTCGCGGTGAAGGTACCGCCACTGGTCCCGCCGCCGTTGCCGTGGAGCGGCCAGGTGTACGTCGGTGTCGCCGCCCGCAGTGGCCGTCATCGTGTCGGCCACGATCAGGTAGCGGTCGTCGACGAAGAAGAAGCGACGGTCGACCTCGGTGTCCCGGTAGCGGCTGGTCACGCGCGCGGTGTCGAGGAGCGCCGTGTCGTGGGTACCCGAGATCGTCGCCTGGCCGTCCACGGGTGGAGGCCCGGCCAGGTCGCCGACCCATTGGATCGACGCGAGGAACGGGTCGAGCGGCCCCTTGCCGTCCACGAGGATCATGTTGTGGTCGGTGGCCGTTCCGACCAGGTCACGTTGCGGGTAGGTCAGGTAGCCGGGGTCGAGGAGCAGGCGCTCACCGAATGCGCCGAGCGAGAAGCTCCCCGTGTCCGGCTGCTCGTGCGCGGCGGACGCGATCTTGCCGAGCCCGTCGCGATCGCGCCCGAGCTCCATGGCCGGGCCGTGCTCACCGAGGACCACCACATTGGTCGCGTCGGAGTCCCAGCCGCTGCGGAAGACCGCGGCGCCACCCTCGAAGGAGAAACGCGTGGGTGATCCCGGCGGGGGAGCGGGCGCGACCGCGTCGTCATACGCGATCAGCGAGTCGGCGGAGAGGTCGACACTGCCTTCGGTGTCGTACGGCGTCGGTGCGTTCGCCCACCGCCACGCGAAGGCGGCGGCATCTTCGGCGTCGGTGGGCGCGGCACCGAAGTAGTACGAGAAGTCGACGTTGCCGTCGTCGACCGGTGCGAGCGCACCGTTGGGCAGCGTCATGTCGAGCATCCAGCGCTGGGTCCGCCGGTACAGGGGACTGGTCCAGAGGTCGGGGACCAGGCGCCCGCCGACGTCCCATGGCTGCGCGTGGTTCGCCCGGCTCCACGCACGCGGCGAACGGGAGGAGGTTCTGCGCGGCGTAGCGCTGGTAGTACGGCCCCTCGCCGTACCCGCCGTCCGGGGCGATGAAGGTCCACCGCTGCACGAGGTCGACCTGGTCGATCGCGAACGTGAGCCAGGCGGCCGGGGCGCGCAGGTCGGCCGGCGGCGCGCCCTGCGGTGGTGACGTCTCGAGGAGCGCGAGCGCCGCGACGCCGAGTGCCGCGGCGGACTTCGATCGATGGTTGTTCGGCAGGACGGTCGCGGCGCCGCCCGCGGACCCCGGAGTGATGTAGTTGTCGTAGAACTCGGTCGCGAGGTCGGCGATGTTCGCGCGGATCGCGAGCTCGTCGTCCGGCGTGAGCTCGTAGCCCGCACCGAGGAGCGTGTCGTACGCGGTGGAGTACTGCAGCAGCTCCTCGGAGGTGTTGATGTCGCGGTCGTAGCCACCCAGGGGGGCAGGTACCGCGAGCCGGCTTCGGGTGTACATGTTCAGGAGCAGCGTCCGGGCGGCGTCGCCCGCGGCCTGCCGGTCGGCGGGAGTGGTGAACGGTGCGGGCTCATTGGCCACGATGGTGCGATCGATCGCGTACTGGAACGCCAGGTCTTTGGCGGCCCGTGACTTGATGCGTTCCGCCTCGATCGTGTCGTCGTCCAGGCTGACGTGGTCCCACGCGCGTGCGTTGGCCACCACCCGGGTGAAGATGGTCCGGTACGGCTCGCGGGTGACCCGTTGTGCAATCGCGCTCAGGTCCGCGCCCGCGCCGAGGATGCGGGGACGAGCCAGCTCCAGTGATGGCGCCGCGGCGCCGGCCGCCCCGTCACCGCCGACGGATGGCAGCGCCGCGGCAGTCGCCGCGGTCGCCAGCAGTGCGACGAGCACCAGTCGGACCAGATTGCCGCGCGCGCTCCGCCGCCGTCCCCCCATGCAGCGTGACCTTATCGCCCGGTCGCGCGGTCGGGTCAGGTGCCGGTGAACTTCGCGTCCCGTCGCTCGCGGAACGCGACGAGCCCCTCGACGAGGTCGTTCGTCGTGGTCGCGAGCGACTGGTACGTACCCTCGCGCTCGAGCAGCGAGGCGAGATCGGTCTCGAAGCTCGCGTTGAGCAGCCGCTTCGACATCCCCAGCGATCGGGTCGGTCCGGCGGCGAGCCGGTCCGCGAGTGCCCGGGCCTCACCGGCGAGCAGCTCGGGCGGCTCGACGCAGCGGTACGCGAGACCGAGCCCGACAGCTTCCGCGCCGGTGCACCCCTCGCCCAGCAGGATCATCGCCTTGGCGCGCGGCAGCCCGACGAGGCGCGGAAGCAGGTACGCGCCGCCCGCGTCGGCGACGATGCCCCAACGGTGGAACGACCACAGGAACTTCGTCGCGGGGTTGACCAGCACGAAGTCGCAGGCGAGCGCGAGATGCGCGCCCGGTCCCACTGCCGCGCCGTTGACCGCCGCCACCGTGGGCTTGTCCATCTCCCACAGCTCCCGGATGAAGGCCTGGACGCCGGACCGCAACACCTCCGCCGTGGTGCGGGGGTCGAATCCGGGTGTGCCGGCCTGCGCCACGGTCGACGCGGTGAGATCCATGCCGGAGCAGAACGCGTCGCCCGTCGACGTGATGAGGAACGACCGCACCGCCGGGTCCGTCCGGCCGGCGCGCAGCGCCGCGGTGATCGTGTCGCGCATCTCCGGGGTGAGCGCGTGCTTCGCCTCCGGGCGATCGAGGGTGATGATGCACACCCCGGTACCGGTCGTCTCGACCCGTACGGTCATCTCAGATCTCCCGCCGCCGGTTGCCGGAGCCGGGGAGGGTGGGCGGCGCCGGGCGGCCCGTGCTCACGCGCGGTTGGTGAGGATGTTCACGACGCTCACGCCGGATCCTCGGCCGCCGACGTTGTGCTGCAGCGCGTACCCGTTGCGCATCTCGACCTGGCGTTCCTCGGCCTGCCCGCGCAGCTGCCACCAGCACTCGGTCATCTGGGCGACCCCGGTGGCGCCGATCGGGTGGCCCTTGGCCAGCAACCCGCCCGAGGGATTCACCGGAATGCGCCCGGTGAGCGACGTCTCGCCCTCGAGTGACGCGATCCCGCCCTTGCCCTTGTCGAAGAACCCGAGGTCCTCGATGTCGAGGATCTCGGTGATCGTGAAGCAGTCGTGCACCTCGGCGACATCGATGTCCGACGGGCCGACGCCGGCCATCGCGTACGCCCGCTGGGAAGCGAGAACGGTCGCGTCGAGGCCGACGAAGCTCGTCTTCTCGTGAAGATACGGGTGATCGGTCGCGACGCCGAAGCCTGCGACGTACACCGGGTTGTCGGTGAACTCGTGGGCGCGCGCCGCGGAAACAAGGATGGTCGCGGCCGCACCGTCGGTCTGCGGGCAGCAGTCCAACAGGTGCAACGGGGAGCAGACTTCGGGCGCGGCCATGACCTGGTCGACGGTGATCTCGCTCTGGAAGTGCGCGTAGGGATCCCGGGCGCCGTTGTAGTGGTTCTTCACCGCGACGGAGGCGAGCATCTCCCGGGTCGTGCCGAACTCGTGCATGTGGCGCGTCGCGAACGGAGCGAACAGCACCGGCGCGGTCTCGCCGCGGGTGAGGATCGGATGCCCGGCCGCCGCCCGGGAGAGCAGCCCTTCCTCGGTGGACTTGTCGCGCATCTTCTCCACGCCGATCACCAGCACGACGTCGTGCACGCCGCTCGCCACCGCCATCGCCCCGACCCGGAACGCGTCCGAACCGCTCGGGCACGCGTTCTCGATCCGCGTGCATGCGACGCCCGCGAGCCCGAGTGCCGTCGGGACCGTGTTGCCGCTGATCCCTTCCTGGCCCCACAACGTCCCACGCTGGGTCGCGACGAACGCCGCTTCCACGTCGTGGGGATCGAAGCCCTTGTCGACCGCGTCACATGCGGCCCGGAACGCACCGGCCGCCATCGTCTCGTACGACTGGTCGAACAGCTCACCGAACTTGATCAGCCCGGCGCCGACGACCGCGACCCGATTCCAGCTCACTCGAGTTCCTCCGTTGCGACGGCAGGTACGGCGCGGGCCTTCCACCCGTAGACCGGGACTCCCCGCTCGTGGGCGTACCGGCGCAGCACGAGCTCCACCTCGGTCCCGATCTCGAGGCCCCGGCCGTCGCCCACGACCTGCAACATGATCCGGGCGCCGTCTTCGAGGTCGATGACCGCGATGGGCAGTGGGGCAACGAATGGTGCCGGCATGGTCTGGTTGACGATGAACGTGTGCACGACACCCCACCGGGCGAGTGGAACGAGCTCGAGCTTCGTGGCTCCGCACGCGATGCAGGCCGGGTGGATGGACGGCGGGGTGTTGATCGTCCCGCAGTCGGTGCAACGTCCACCGAGCAGCTGCAGCATCTCGTCGGCGCCGCGCGCGAACAGTGCGCTCTCGGGCGGGACTCCCATCGGGATCATCTCGCCGGCCGGGGCCAGCTGCCCGCGGGCGCGCAGCACCTCGGTGTAGGAGGCGGCCCGCCCGGACGAGAGCACGTCGGCGACCGTGGCTGCGCCGGGTACGGGAGCATCCGAGGTGACGATCACGCCGGTGGTGCGGCCGCCGCCCGTGCCGACGATCGCGACCACGCCGGCAGCATCGAGTGCCCCGATCCCGCCGAGCAGCGGTGCCGCCGCGCCGGTGTCGCCAACTGCGGCGTACACCGCGGAGGACACCAGGTTCTCGGCCCCGATCTGGCGCCCGACCGCGGCACCGAGCCGGCCGTCGGGATCGGGGAGGGACCACGAGAGCACGTCGAAGGCCGCGAGGTGCTCGCCGACCTCGCGCACGACGGGGAGGAACATCTCCTCCCGGAACAGGCGCGGATCGTAGAGATCGCGGGTTGCCGACTCGCCGTCACCCCGGTACCGGTCCAACAGCGGTTGTGTGCGCGTGACTCGAGCGGTGATGGCTGCGGCGCCACCTTCGGCGGCGAGCACGACCGCGGCGGCACCGGCGCCGCAACGGGCCTCGAATCCGGAGCCGAGCCCCGGCACCAGTGCATCGGACGTGACCACGAGCGCGACGCGCGCCGGAGCCGGCACCGACCGCGTCGGCCGCCGCGAGCAGGGCGTCCATGCCGGAGTGGGGGGAGCCGGCGGCCAGCGCACCGCCCGATTGCCGGGACAGTCCGAGCGCGGACGCGAGTACCGCATGGCTCGGTCCCTCGGCGAACGGTGGTCGCGTGGTGCCCCACCAGACGCCGTCGACGCCCGCCGGCGCGACGCCCGCGGCGGCCAGTGCGCCCAGCCCGGCCTCGACGGCGAGAGTCAGCGTGTCCTCGTCCGGCGCGCGCAGATCCCGGCCTGGCCCTTGCCGCCCGAACGGCCCCACGGCGCCGCGGCGTCGCCGGCGGCCAGGCGCAGGGTCGGCGCGGCTGCGCCGACCGAGAGAATGCGCACCGGGAGAGCCACGAACCTGACTGTAGCGTCAGTCACACCGTGCACTCCCGCCTGCGGCGATGGCTCAGAACCGCCGCAACCGGACGCCCTCGCCGACCGCGTTCTGGAGGTACGGGTCAGCCAGCTGCGGACCGAGCCAGGTCGCGATCCAGTCCGCTCCCGCGTCGGAGAAGTGGAGCCCGTCGGGTCGGGCGTCCGCCACCGGGCCCAGCTGGTCCCGGAAGGTGCCGTCAGGGCAGATGTCGGCCGAGAAGTCGAGCCGGATGACCGGCGTCGAGCCGACCAGGGCGGGCATGTACCCGCCGTTCGCGTACTGGAGGACG
Source organism: uncultured Acidimicrobiia bacterium (assembly GCA_963770095.1). Taxonomy (GTDB): domain Bacteria; phylum Actinomycetota; class Acidimicrobiia; order IMCC26256; family JAENVU01; genus Chersky-806. Next base: position 412,163 of record CAVYOO010000001.1, on the reverse strand, counting down.
CGCGTGAGCGGATCCTCGGCCGCGCACGGGTTCGTCAGCCAGATCACCCGAGCGCCTCGCGAACCGAGGACGGTGACCGCTTGGCGCCACTCGTCGATCACGAACTGGTCGAAGCGCGGATCGCCCGGGTTGAGGTAGTCCGGGCCCCACTCGTCGCGCTGGCGTGCGCCGACGTCCCAGATCGTCGAGAGCACGACGACGACGTCGGGGCGGAAGCGATCGAGCGTCGCCGGCCACCGGTCGCCCCAGTCTTCGCAGTGCTTCGCGGTGTGGCCCAACGCCATGCTGAGCCGGCCACCACGCGCGATGCCGCAGTAGAAGCGGGCCGCGTTGAGGACGCTCACACCATGGTCGGGCCCCCAACGTTCGAGGCCGCGACCGAGCGTCTGCGCGACCGAGTCGCCGACGACCATGATGCGCTGCACGGGGGGAAGCGGGGGCGGGACCGGCGCCGGGACAGCCGCCGCCGGGGGCGCGGTCGGTGTCGTGGCCGCGCCAACCCGAGCCGACCCGGCGGGCGGACCGGTGACCGGAAGGGATGCGGAAGCGTCGTTGGCACCCGGGACCGCAGCCAGAGCCGCCGCGGGGCGGTTCACGGCCCGGAACACGATCCGGGAGGAGCTCGGCGCGCCGGGCAGGTTGACGAACAGCGCGGCCACGGTCGCCGCCCCGAGTGCCGCGACGGCCGCGGGTCGCCAGCCCGAGGTGAAGTGACCGTGACGGATCGGCTGCTCGATCCACAGGTACGAGACCGTCGCCAGCGCGATCGTCAACGCCATCCGCTCGCCGAAGAGAGCGACGCCGTCCAGACCGGTGCGTTCGGGTGTGAGCCACAGGAACACCGGCCAGTGGTACAGGTACACGCCGTAGCTGATGAGCCCCAGTGCCCGCAGTGGTGTGAAGGACAGCACGGACCGGACCGGACCCGGAACGAGCGCGGCGGCGATGACCGCGGCCGCGAGCAGCGCGTGCGCGGTGAGCCCGCCGCGGTAGAGCAGCGGTTCGGCCTGCTCGATCGTGACCCAGCTCAGGAGCAGCAGTCCCAGCGCGACGGTGCCGACTCCCGCGGCCGCGACCCGGCTGGTGCGACCGACGAGTCGCCGGCGACCGGCGAGCGCGATCCGCGAGCAGCGCGCCGACGAGCAGCTCGACCGCTCGGGTATCGGTCCCGTAGTAGACGCGCGAGGGGTCGTGGCCCGGCGAGAACATCAGCGCGGCCAACCCGGCCGAGACCACCGCGAGAGTGATCACGACGTAGGCCAGCGGGCGCCGGCGGCCGCGCGCGAGCGCGAGCGTGGCGAACAGGACGAGCGGGAAGACGAGATAGAACTGCTCTTCGATGGCGAGAGACCAGAAGTGCTGCACCGGCGAGGGCGCGGAGAACAGCGCGGCGTAGGACTGGTCGCCGAGGACGAAGCGCCAGTTCGCGACTTCGCCGAGCGCGCTGAGCCCGTCGCCGGGGAGTCGGCTCGCCTGGTGCGCGTCGGCGACGGTGAGGCCGTAGAGCGCGACGCCGGCGAGCGCGAGCAGGGCCGCGGGCAGGATCCGCCGGGCGCGGCGACTCCAGAAGTGACCCAGTGCGATGCGGCCGGTGGACTCGTGCTCGACGACGAGCAGTGAGGTGATCAGGAAGCCCGAGAGCGTGAAGAAGATGCTGACGCCGAGGAATCCGCCGTCGAAGCCGGTTGCCCCGGCATGGAACAGGAGGACGCCGGCCACGGCGACGCCCCGTAGGCCGTCGAGCGCGGGCGCCCGCGCCGAACTCCGGTTCTCCTCCCCCCACACCGGCGAAAGAATGACACGAGATCACCGTCCGTGGGAAGAAACGTCACGGAACGTGGCGTCCGGCGAGCGGGGGGTGGGCTCGAGCCCACGGATGCGCCCGGCGGTGGGTTGAGCACGCCGGCCTCCGGGCCCGCTGCCGCGCGGCTCGCGCTCGCCGGACCCCATCGTACGACGGCGAGCCCGAACGCCCGCGCGATCACAGTTCCCCCGTGCCCCGGAGTCACCACCGGGAGCGTCGGGACGGTGCGGCGGTCGATGGGCCGACAATTTCGGACACTCCGGACCGGGAGAGGGGCGCGGGTAACCTCGCGGCTCCTGGTGGCGTAGCCGAGTGGTTCAGGCAAGGGCCTGCAAAGCCCCGTACGCGGGTTCGATTCCCGCCGCCACCTCCATCCTTCGCGCGGTTTGCGCGGACAAGGTGTGCGAACGACGTCAACCGGGGTGAGGTCGTTGTATCCACCTGCAGCCAGGTCTAGCGTCGGAGCCCGGCGGAAGAGACCGCGACGGGCGATGGCGGGCAGGTGAATCGCCGGCCGACTTCCGACTCCCATTACATGGACGTAGGGGAACCAGAGATGCATCGAGCTCCGCGAGGTCGCTGGCTGCTGTTGGCGTTCGTGATTGCGCTCGCGGCGGCGAGTCTCGCGGTCGTTCCCGCGTCCGCGGCGGCAAAAGTGCGCTTCAACGCCTTCGGGACGGTGCGGTGCACGATGTCGGGGACCCACATCATGAGGCCGGGACTGGCAACCGTCGCGAAGGCGAACGTCGTCGAGACGTTCCGGGCCAAGCTGACGTGCACGACCGGGACCACCGGCCAGAGCGCGGTGACCGTGCGCTCGGGCCGCCTGAAGGCGAAGAGTGCTCCCGCCACCCTCAGCTGTTCGAGCACCCAGTCGCCGGCCGTCACCGCGACGATCAAGTGGAAGGCGAACGGCGGGCGGATCAATCCGACGGTGGTGACGTGGTGGGGGAGCAACAACGCCACGAGCCCGCGAATGTCGCGGAGCTACGAGAGCGCGGCCCTCGTGACGGGCTCGTACGCGCAGGGTGCCGCGCGCGCGTTCATCGTCAGCGACACGCTCGGTCAGGCGGCCTGCACGACGAGGTCCGGGCTGAGGAAGTTCAGGTTCACGGGCGCCGGCGGGGCCTCGACGTTCGAGATCCCGGACTCGCCGAGCACATCCGTGGAGCTGTTCCGCGACGACTTCAGCGGTTCCAGCCTGGATCTGTCGAAGTGGCGACCGAACTGGTTCGGTACGAACAACGCCGCGATCACCAAGCCGGTCAACACCGCGGAGCAGGGTTGCTACGACCCCGCCCAGGTGTCCGTGAGCGGTGGGTCTCTGCATCTCAATGCCGTCGCGAGGTCCTGCCCGGCGAACAACGGCGTCACCTACCCGTACGCGTCGGGCCTGGTCTCGACGAAGGACCACTTCACGTTCACGTACGGGTCCATCGAGGCGCGCATCTTCACGGCACCAGGTTCCGGGGCGATCCGGAACTGGCCCGCGTTCTGGGCGAACGGGGTCGGGGCACACCCGGCCAACGGCGAGATCGACGCGTTCGAGGGGCTCGCGGGCCGCGCGTGCTGGCACTTCCACTACACCGGGGGTGAACCCGGTGGTTGCGCCAACCAGGCGAACGCCGCCGGCTGGCACACCTACGCGGCCGAGTGGCGTCCGGGCGTCGTGACCTACTTCTACGACGGGGTCCAGGTCGGCCGGATCACCTCGGGGATCACCTCGTCGCCGATGTACGTGGTCCTGAACCTCGGTCTCTCGTCCACGGTCTCGGGTCCGGTGAGCGTGCCGTCCGAGATGTTGGTCGACTACGTCCGCGTGATGAGCTGAGTCGCGCCGCCGAGATCAGTTGCGCGGGACGTCCTTCCACGGCAACACCTTGTCCGTACGAGGTTCGCCGGGCAGGCCCAGCACGCGCTCGCCGAGGATGTTGCGCAGGATCTCGGACGTGCCACCTTCGATCGAGTTCGCTCGCGAACGCAGGAACATCTTGCGGGGATCGCCGCCCCCGGTGAGCTGGGCGGCCTGTGGACGCACGAAGTCGTAGTGGTCGATGAGCAGGCCGTCCGGACCCATGAGGTTCACGGCCAGCTCGTAGATCCGCTTGTTCACCTCGGCGAACGCGAGCTTGCTCACCGAGCCTTCGGGGCCCGCGATCCCGGCTTTGCGGTTCTGGGTCGCCCGAAGGTTGGTCAGCCGCAGCACCTCCGCCTCGGTCCACAGGGCCGCGACCTTGTCGCGAGCCACCGGATCCTGGCGCCGGTCTTGCGGCAACCCTCGCCACAGGCGCATGAGATCGCCGATCGGACCGGACTCGCGCTCGCGCGACCGCGCCGCCAATCGTCACGCGCTCGTTCATCAGCGTGGTCATCGAGACGCGCCAGCCGTCGCCGGTGTCGCCGATCCGGTCGCGGTCCGGGACGCGCACGTCGGTCATGTAGACCTCGTTGAACTCCGCCTCACCGGTGATCTGCACGAGTGGCCGCACCTCGACCCCGGCAGCGTGCATGTCGAGGGCGAAGTACGTGAGGCCCTTGTGCTTCGGGACGTCCGGGTCCGTGCGCGCGACGAGCATCCCGCGGTCGGCCATGTGTGCGAGGGTGTTCCAGACCTTCTGCCCGTTGACCACCCACTCGTCGCCGTCGCGCACCGCACGGGTCGCCAGCGACGCGAGGTCGGAGCCGGCGCCTGGTTCGCTGAACAGCTGGCACCAGACCTCCTCGCCGGTGAAGAGCGGGCGAAGCAGGCGGGCGCGCGTTTCCGGTGCGGCGTGCTGGACGATCGTCGGCGCCGCCAGGTACAAGCCGAAGCCGTTCCAGCCGGTCTCGGGGAACTCGATGTGTTCGGCCCGCAGGCGGCTCTCGACGGTGCGCTGGAGCGCCGGATCGGCTCCGAGCCCGCCGTAGCCCACCGGAAAGTGCACCCAGGCGAGTCCCAGGTCGTACTGGGCGCCGCGAAACTCGATCCGGTTCCCCGCGTCGTAGCCCGTGACGAGCTGGTCCGTGAGTGCTTCGACCTTCGCGACATCTGTCATGGGGGCGAGCGTAGATTGCCGACATGGCTTCCTCCCAGGTCACCGTGATCGACGCGGCGCGCGGCGCACTCGAAGTTGATGCCCGAATCGTCGGGGACCGCGTGCTCCTGGGGCCGGAGGCACTCGTGGAGGCGACCGGCTGGGTGCTGAAGCCGGAAGGTCTCTGTCGCGGGTCGGTGTGCGTCTCGGTGCGGGACCAGACCAGCCTGGTCGTCGACGGCGCGATCGACGTTGCCGTGGTCGCGGAGGTCCTGAGGTGTCCGGCAGTCGTCGACCCCGGGGAGGCCGTCCTCGCGATCGGCCTGCCGGCGGCGGAGCGCGCGGCGTCGATGAAGTCGCTGCAGGCGCCGGATTTCGAGCTCCCCGACATCGAGGGTGAGTCCTTCCGGCTCTCGTCACTCGGGCGGCGCAAGAAGCTCGTGGTGACGTGGGCGTCCTGGTGCGGGTGTCGCTACGACCTCCCGGCGTGGCAGCAGCTGGCCGACGAGCTCCGCCCCGAAGGCCTGGCCGTCGTGTCGGTGGCGATGGACGACAGCGCGGCGGCCGCGAAGGAATGGGTCGACGCTGCGGACCCGAAGCCGACGTTCCCGGTGCTCTATGACCGCGAGCACCTCCTGGGCGAGCTCTTCGGCATCACGAACGTGCCGTCGGTCGTCTGGATCGACGAGGACGACCACGTCGTGCGGGCACCCGTCATCGCGCCGGGGGACGACGAGTTCCGGGACTTCACGAACATCGACTCGGCCGTGCACCACGATCAGCTGCGTGCGTGGGTTCGCACCGGCGACGTCCCGGAGGTCGAGGAGGCCGTGCGAGCGAGCCAGCCGTTGCCGACCGAGGCCGAGCAGCTGGCGCGCCTCGAGCGGCGGGTCGGGGCGTTCCTGGCCCGCGACCGACGGACCGGAGCCGCCGAGGCGCACTTCGCCCGGGCCTCCGAGCTTGCGCCGATGGACTTCACCATCCGGCGCGGGACGCTGCCGCTGCGGGGCGAAGACCCCTTCGGTGCGCCGTTCTTCGACTTCTACGCCGAGTGGGAGGCCGCCGGGCGACCCGGGACCGGCTCCGCCGACGGGGTCTGGACGAGTAGTCCCTGACGATCCACTGACGCGGTGCTACGTTCCGCGCCGACACGTCAATGGGTTGTGGGACGCGCGCTCGGGGGTGGCACGAATGGTCGCAGCAGTGCTCGATATCTTCTCGCGGGGCGGATACGCCTTCATCTCGCGCTACCTGCACGTGGTGGTGGGCATCACCTGGATCGGGTTGCTCTACTACTTCAACTTCGTGCAGGTCCCGGCGTTCGCCGACATGGAAGCCGCGGCCCGGAACAATGCGGTCGACAAGCTCGCGTCACGGGCCCTGTGGTGGTTCCGGTGGGCCGCGGTCGCGACCGTCGTCACCGGGCTGCTCATCCTCGGCTTCCAGCGGAGCGCGGGCGGGAGCTCGCAGCTGTCCGACATGGACTACTTCAAGTCCCTTCCGGGGATCAGCATCGCCACCGGCATCCTGTTGGGCCTGACGATGTTCGTGAACGTCTGGGGGATCATCTGGCGGGCCCAGAAGATCGTCATCGCCAACGCCCGCAACGTGCAGGCCGGTGGCGAGGCGGACCCCGCCGCGGCCCCCGCAGGGCGCAAAGCCCTGCTGGCGTCGAGGATGAACACGATCTTCTCGCTGCCGCTGCTCGTCTTCATGGTCGGCACAGCCCACTTCCCCTACCAGCAGATCCTTCCCCCCGAGGGCAGCAAGCGGGCGTTGTACTGGGGGATCACGATCGTGATCTGGGCGGTCCTGGAAGCGAACGCGCTCGGCTGGATCGGCGGGACGAAGCCCGGTGGCGTCAACGCGATCTACGACACGCACAAGAACGCGATCATCACCGGCTTCGTGCTGGCGGTCGTCTGGCTCTTCCTGTTCTCGCTGGTGCTCGCCCGCTAGTACGGAACCCGGCCTACAGCCCCAGGCCGTCGGCCACGAGCTGGCGGTGGTGGGTCGGCCCCCCGAACAGCGCGGTGCTCGATTGCAGGCGGCGCACGTAGAGGTGCATGTCGTGCTCCCACGTGTAGCCGATCCCGCCGTGGATCTGGATGCCTTCCTTGGCGATCCGCTGCGCGGCATCGCCGGCGGCCGCTTTGGCCATCGACGTCGAGCTCGCGGCGCGATCGTCGGCCTCCGCGATCGTCAATGCGGCGAAGTAGCCGAGGGCCCGCGCCCGCTCGAGGAGCACGAGCAGGTCGGCGAGCTTGTGCTTGGTGGCCTGGAACGACCCGATCGGCACACCGAACTGCTCCCGCTGCTTCGCGTATTCGACGGAGATGTCGAACGCCTGCTGTGCGGTCCCGACGGACTCGAGCGCGAGCGCGACCGTCGCTTCCCGCACCACGCCGCGCAGGGCCGCGGCCGCCTCCGGGCCGGGTGACCCGAGCACCCGGTCAGCGGTGACCTCGACGCCGCCGAGGGTCGCGGTGGCGAGCACGCGGCTCTGATCCAGCGCGGCGACCGGAACGATCTCGAGCGCGCGGCCGGGGACGACGAAGGCGCCGACGCCTTCGTCTCCATCGGTGCCCTCGACCCGGGCGACCACGACGATCTCGGTGGCCGCCGGCGCCTCGATGACACCGTGCTTGACCCCGGCGAGCCGGTAGCCACCGTTCGCCGTGGCGGTCGCGGTCGCGGTGACCGCACCCGGATCGAAGTTCCCCGCGGCTTCTGCGATCGCCATCGTGCCGGCCGCGCCCCCGGTCGCCACCGGCTCGAGGAAGCGCAGCTGTTGCTCGGCAGTCCCGAGCGCGCGCAGGGCGGGGACGAACTGGCTGATCGTGGGGAGGAGCGGTCCCGGCGCGAGGGCCCGGCCGAGCTCCTCCACGACGACGGCCAGCTCGACCGAACCGAGCCCGAGGCCACCGGCGGTCTCCGGCACGGTAAGCGCCGGCCAGCCCAGCTCCACCATCCGGGCCCAGAGGGCGTCCGGGGTGGCCGGCTTCCCGGTGGTGCGGGCCTCGACCAGCTCCCGGACCACCGCGGGCGAGCACTGCGCGGCGAGCAGGGTGCGTACGGAGTCGCGCAGCTCGTCCTGGTCGGCGGTGAAGTCCAGCTCCATGGCGGCCGCACGTTACCTGACGCAGCTGTCAGGAAGGACTGGCGACGGTCGAGGGCCACCGCGGCGCCGGCTCCCCGTCAGGGATGTTCGAGGCGGCGCGCGAGGGCGGAGCGGTCGACCTTCTCCATCGGCGTGAGGGGGAGAGCGTCGATGATCGCGAGTGCCTCGGGGAGCTTGTACGCCGCGAGCCGGTCGCGCGCGAACGTGCGCAGGTCGTCGAGGGTCGGCGCCGCGCCGGGATCGCGCGGCACGACGGCCGCCACCCCGATCTCGCCCATGACGGGATCTGCGCGCGGGACGACCGCGACCGCGGCCACGAGAGGGTGGCCGGACAGCACGGCCTCGACCTCGACCGGGTAGACGTTGTACCCGCCGCGGACGTACATCTCCTTGCTCCGGCCGACGAGCCGGAGGCGGGCGCGGTCGTCGACCCAGCCGAGGTCGCCGGTGCGCACGAAGCCGTCCGCGGTGAACGCGTCCCGCGTCGCGTCGGGGTCGCGCCAGTACCCGCTCATGACCGCAGGCGAGCGGAGGCACACGCGTCCGACCTCACCGGTCGGAACCGCACGGTCGGCTTCATCGAGCACGGCGAGGTCGACTGCCGGGTGGGGACGACCCACGCTGACGACTGCATCCTCCTCGGGGTCGTCGAAGGCCGTGCCGAGGCCGATGCCGGCCTCGGTGCACGAGTAGCGGGTCGCGAGCGCGGCGCCGAACCGGGCGCGAGCCTCGTCCGCGAGCCCGGGGGTCACCGGGCCGCCGCCGACGACGAGGTACCGGACACTTTCGAGGTCGAAGGCGTCGAAGTCGGGGCGCGCCAACATCAGCGCGAGCTGGGTCGGCACCCCGGCGACCGTGGTCATCCGTTCGCGCTCGACGAGCTGCAGTGCGGCTTCGGCGCGCCAGCGGGACATGATGAAGCTCGTACCGCCGCGCCGGAGGTTGCCGGCGAGCTTCGTCATGAAGCCGAGGTGCGCGAACGACGTGCCGGTGAAGCTGCGGGCCCCACCGCCCCAGGTGTCGCCGACATCGGTACGGGTGATGAACGCGAGCTGCCGGTTCGTGTACAGCGCGCCCTTCGGCGCCCCCGTCGTGCCCGAGGTGAAGATGATCGCGACCGGCCGGTCGGGGTCGTCGGGGAGATCGGGAACGTCGTTGTCCGCGCGCAGGTCTCCGAGCGGTGCTGCGTCGGGGAGATCCGTGCGCGTCACGACGACGTCGGCACCCGTCGCCTCCGGTTCGACGCCGGGCGCAGCGATCACGAGCCGCGGCGCCGCCCGATCCAGGACGACCGCGCGCTCGGCGGGGGCGAGCCGGTCGTTGATCCCGGTCGTGATCGCGCCGACCTTCGCGGCCGCGAGGTAGGCAAAGAGGTAGTCGGGGCCGGGTGGAAGGATGAGCGCGACGACATCGCCGACGCGCACGCCGCGCCGGCGGAGCCCGGCCGCGACCTCGTCCGAGGCCCGATCGATCTCGGTGAACGAGATCGGCCGGCCCGGCTCGGTGACGTAGGCGGTAGCATCCGCGAACCGGCGAGCAGCCTCGCGCGTCGTCTGGGGAAGCATGGGCTCAGGATCGCACAACTCCAGCCGACCGAAGCGCGCCGGAACGGCGGGTACCCCGGCGCGCCAACGTGAGCTGCGCCGCGCAGGGCCGCAAGACGATGCGACGGCTCTCCGACGCGGGGATGCGGGTGTTCGCCGAGCGCGGCTACCACCAGAGCCGGGTCGACGACATCGTGCGCGCGGCCCGCACCTCGCACGGGACGTTCTACCTGTACTTCGCCAACAAGGAAGATCTCCTACGCGCGCTCGCGGTGGACTGTGCCCAGGAGATGGAGGCGCTGGCCGAGGACATCGAGCCGATCGACTCGTCACCGGCCGGCTTCGACGGGCTCCGCGACTTCCTGGGCCGCTTCGTGACGACGTACCGGCGCTACGGCGTCGTCATCCGGGCCTGGATGGAAGATCAGGTCAGCGATCGCGAGGTCGACCGGCTCGGCGTTCGGGCTTTCACGCACATCGCGAGCGCGCTGGCTCGGCGAATGGACGAGAGCGGCGCACCCCAGCCGGTGGACTCGACGGCCTCCGTGGCCGCGCTCATGGCCCTGCTGGAGCGCTTCAGCTACGCGGTGTCGTCGCGGGATCTCGGCTTCGATGACGACGAGATGCTCACGTCGCTGACCCGCCTGATCCACCGCGGCTTCTTCGGCGCCACCGCCGCGTGAGCCCGCAGTCCGGTCAGTCGAGGCCGAGCAGGAGCGTTGCGGTCGAGGAGAACCATCCGCCGGTACCGTTCACGCAGGCGATCCGGGCGTCCGCTACCTGACGGTCACCGGCTTCCTTGCGGAGCTGCTTGACCGCCTCCACCATCAGGAACATCCCGCGCATCCCCGGGTGGCAGGCCGAGAGGCCACCGCCGTCCGTGTTCGTCGGGAGCGCGCCGCCGACCCGGAGCCGGCCGTCCTCGACGAACGCGCCGCCTTCGCCCTTGCCGCAGAAGCCGAGCGCCTCGAGGGAGAGCAACACCATCGACGTGAAGGCGTCGTAGATCTGGCAGGTGTCGACGTCGGCGGGTGTGATGCCCGCGCGTTCGAAGGCGAGCTTGCCCGACCGGATGGCGGGGGACTCCGTGAAGTCCTGCCATTCGCTCATCGTGGTGTGGCTGGAGGTCTCGCCCGACCCGAGCACCCAGACCGGCGGGCGCCTGAGGTCCTTGGCCCTCTCCTCCGACGTGAGCACGATCGCACCACCGCCGTCGGACCGGATGCAGCAGTGCAGCTTGGTGAGCGGGTCCGCGATCATCGGCGATGACTGGACGTCGTCGATCGTGATCGGGTCCCGGTAGTACGCGTCGGGGTTGAGGCCTGCGTTGAACCGGCTCGACACCGCGATCTCGGCGAGCTGCTCGATCGTCGTGCCGAACTCGTACATGTGCCGGCGCGTGGCCATCGCGTACTTGGCGATGAGCGTGTGTCCGTACGGAGCGTCGAACTGCACCGGGCCGCGCGTGCCGAACGCCAGGTTCGCCCGCCGGCGCTTCGCCTTGAGGTCCGCCCGCATCGTCGACCCGTAGACGAGCACGACGGTCTCCGCGTGACCCGCGAGGATCGCCTCCATTGCGTGCTCGGCCATCACGACCCAGGTCGCGCCACCGACGCCGGTGCCGTCGATCCAGGTCGGCTGCAACCCGAGGTACTCGGCGATCTCGACCGGGGCGAGCAGGCCCATGCCGTTCGAGCCGAGCCCGTCGACGTCCGCCTTGGTGAGTCCGGCGTCGTCCAGCGCGCGCTTCGCGGCCTGGTAGTGCAGCTCGAAGGGCGACTTGGTGTCCACGCGCCCGCAGTCCGACAGCGCCGCGCCCACGATGGCGACTCGCCCGGTCATCGCAGCTTCCAGTCGATGCGCTTCCCGGATTCGAAGGTCTTCTGGCCCTCGGCGATGGAGTCCTGGTTCGTTCCCATCGCGATGTACGCGTAGCCGAGCCGCAACGCCTGGCGCCCACCCATCTCGCGCGCCGCCCAGATCGCGCGGACCGTCCCCTGGATCGCGAGCGTGGGCTGCGACGCGATCGCGTTGGCGGCCCACGACGCGCGCTCGAGCAGCTCGCCGGCGGGCGCGACCTCGGAGACCAGTCCGATCTCGTAGGCCCGCTGCGCTGACAGGCGCTCGTGGTTGCCCATGAGGGAGAGGCGCATGATCTCGCCGAACGGCATGACTCCGGACATGTGGATCGGCTCGTAGGCCGCGGTCATGCCGTAGGTGACGTGAGGGTCGAAGAAGGTCGCGGTCTCTGCCGCGATGATGAACTCCACTTCGCCGAGCATGTAGAACGCGCCGCCGCAGGCCATCCCGTTGACCGCGGCGATGACCGGCTTCCAGAGGTCGCAGCTCTTGGGCCCGATGTTGTCGCCGGGGTCGTTGAACATGAACGGCGTCTCGCCCGAGCCGATCTCCTCGTCCGGGTCGAACGTGGTCTCGCCGTCGCCGCCCATCTGCTCCATCCGGTCGATGCCGGTGCAGAAGGCCTTCTCGCCCGCGCCCGTGAGCACGACGCAGCGGACGTCGTCGTGGCGGCGCAGGCCGCGCCAGAGCGCCTTGAGCTCGCGCTGCATGACGGAGTTGAACGCGTTCAGCTGGGCCGGGCGGTTCAGGGTGACGTACGCGACGCCGTCGCGCTCCTCGTAGTGGAGCGTCTCGAAGCTGGGGTCGAAGGCCACTACGGCGGGCTCAGGCCCGACGCTGCGCGTCGATGCCGGGGTTCATCGTCTTGAAGTGGTAGCGGCCGAGGATGCGGCCGATGTCGGCAGGGTCCCACTGCGTGGGGTTGCCCTCCTTGTCGGTGGCGAAGAACTCCTCACCCATCTCCCAGGGCTTGTACACGCAGAGGGAGTTGCCCACCATGCGCAGGACCTGGCCGGTGAGCGGCTTCGAGTCGTCCGAGGCGAGGAACACGACCGCCGGCGCCGAGTTCCCGGGGTTCATCGGGGTGAACTCCTCGTACTCGTCGGGCTGCTTGATCTCGATGTCGGGGCGGGCCACGCCGACCATGCGGGTGAAGCCGCCGGGGCCGATGCAGTTCGCCCGCACGCCGTAGCGGCCCAGCTCGAGGCTGGCGATGACCGTCATTGCAGCGATGCCGGCCTTGGCCGCGCCGTAGTTGATCTGGCTCGCCTGGCCCTGCAGGCCGGCGCTCGAGACCGTGTTCACGATCGATGCGCTGGGCTGGCGGCCCTCCTTCGACTCGTTGCGCCAGTACGCCGAGGCGTGGTGCATCGTGTTGAACGAGCCGTACATGTGGACCTTGATCACCGCGTCGAAGTCCTCGGGGGACATCGAGAACATCATCTTGTCCCGAAGCACCCCGGCGTTGTTGACCAGGATGTCGAGGCGCCCGAAGGCGTCGACCGCGGTCTTGACGATGTTGGCGGCGCCGTCGGACTCGGCGACGCTGTCGTAGTTCGCGACGGCCTCGCCGCCCCGGCTCTCGATGACCTTGACCACCTCGTCGGCGACGCGCTGGTCGGATCCTTCGCCGCTCAAGGATCCACCGAGGTCGTTGACGACGACCTTCGCACCATGCTGGGCGAGCATCAGCGCCTCGCCGCGCCCGACCCCGTTCCCGGCCCCGGTGACGATCGCGACCTTGCCGTCGAGCATGCCCATTTGCGCGTTCCTTCCCCCACCCTGAAAACTGACGTCGGCGTCACGCTAGCGCGACGCATCACGAAGCCGCCAAGACGAACGCACCCGGGGGAGTCGCACCACATGGCCGTCGATACGAGCGCGATCGGGAAGACGACGGGTGCGTGGAAGGTGACGGTCGAACGGGGACCGGTGAGCACGTTCGCGGCGTCGCTCCACGACACGAACCCGGTCTACCGCGATGCCACGGCGGCGCGCGCGGCCGGCTTCGAGCACATCCCGGCACCACCGACGTTCACGTTCGCGATGTCGTTCTGGGGTGCGTTCGCCGAGGACCAACCCCCCGATCCGACGGGCGGGCAGAACCCGATGCACTCGATCATGGGCGACCTCTTCGCCCAGGGTGCGCTGGTGCTCCACGGCGAGCAGGAGTTCGAGTACCACCGCGCGGTCGAGGTCGGCGACGTGCTCGTCGGCGAGGGCAGGATCAAGGATCTCTACGAGAAGGAGACCGACTCTGCGCACATGACGTTCGTCGTCATGCAGACGCAGTGGAAGGACGCCGAATCCGGCGCCCCGGTGGTCACCGAGCAGTTCAACCTGATCGCCCGACTCAAGAAGTAACCCGCCTCGGGTCGCAGTCGGTATCCGGCACCTCGATCGAAACGGAGCAGCACACAGATGGGTCGACTCGAAGACAAGGTCGCGATCATCACCGGAGCGGGCCAGGGGATCGGCTTGGCCTACGCCGAGCGTTTCCTCGCCGAGGGCGCCAAGGTCGTCGTCGCCGAGATCAACGAAGACCGCGCGGCTTCCGCCATGAAGCAGCTCGAAGGCCAGGGCGAGGTCGTCTTCCAGCTCACGGACATCTCGAACGAGCAGTCGACCCTCGACTGCGCCGCCGCGACGATCGACCGGTTCGGCCAGATCGACATCCTGCTGAACAACGCGGCGCTGTACTACGACATCGACAACGAGAACAACGACTACGAGTACCTGCAGAAGGTCTTCGCGGTGAACCTGCACGGCGCCTGGTTGATGTCCAAGGCGTGCTCCCCGTCGATGGTCGAGCAGCCGCTGGGGTCGCATCATCAACCAGTCCTCCGGCGCCGCCTACCTCTACAACCTCGCGCCGATGGGGGAGTTCCACGGACTCGGCGCGTTCACGTACAGCCAGACCAAGTGGGGCGTGATCGGGCTCACCAAGTTCCTCGCGTCGCAGCTGGGCCAGTACAACGTGACCGTCAACTGCATCGCCCCCGGCGTCACGATGACCGAGGCCACGAAGAAGATCGTGCCCGAGGAGTACATCGGCATGCTCCCGATGATGAGCGCGATGAAGCGACCGCTGGAAGCCGAGCACCTCGCCGGGACCGCGGTGTTCTTCGCGTCCGACGACGCCGAGCTGGTGACCGGACAGACCCTCTGCGTCGACGGCGGCACCTGCATGCCCGCGTAGCACTCCCTCCCGCGGCTCTCATGTGAGCTCGGTTTGGTCGGGGCGGATGACGCGGAGGTCGCGGCCGTCGAACTCGACGATCCAGTCGGGTTGGTGGATGACGTGGTGGTGGTGGTCGCAGAACAGGATGAGGTGGTCGAGGTCGGTGGGCCCGCCGTCTTGCCATGGGGTGGTGTGATGGGCTTCGCACCAGCCGGGTGGTCGGTCACAGCCCGGGAATCGGCAGCCCTGGTCGCGGGCGATGATCGCTCGCCGCTGCGCCGGGGTCGGGGTGCGCCGCGTCCGGCCCGCGTTGAGGGGTCGGGAGTCGGGGCCGGTGACGACCCGGCTGATCGAGCTGTCACACAGGAGCCGGTCGACCGCGTGGGGGTGGATCGGGCCGGTGAACTGGCCATCCAGGCGCCCCACCCGGCCTTCCGTGAGGGTGGCCCAGTCGATGACGACGGTGACCTGGGTTTGGGGTCGTTGCTGGTCATGGACGTGCGCGAGTGCGACGTCTGAGATGCGTACGAGGGCGTCGGCGTAGCGCTGTGCGGTGGTGCGCGGGTCGTCGACCCTGGGTGGGTCGACGTACGCGTGGAGGGCGGTGACGACTTTCTCGGCGCCGAGATCGCCGAGGTCTCCGGAGATCGCGACGCGGCCGTCGAAGGTCTTCGAGACGTGCAGACCGTCGCGGTCGCCGGGTGCGGTCCCATCCGCGGTGGCGAGGTTCCGGAAATGCGCCGCCGCCCGCCGCAGGCTGCGGAGGTCGCCGCGGCGGGCGAGGGCGAGGAGCTCGGGTTCGCAGGCGACGAGGGTGTCGTCGTGACCGGCGACCCGGGCGGCGACGATGGTGCGGGTGGCGCCGGTGGAGATCTCCCCGGCCCGCCACGCCCGGCCGGTCTCGGCGAGCAGCTCACAGACTTCACCGCATTCGATCGCGGCTTTCGCGTCGCCTTCACGCATCCCGGCCCGGTGCCGTAGCCACGACGCGGTCGACGCCGCCCCATCGACACTCCCCACACCCCGGACATGCGCCGCGTGCGCCAGCGCGCGAACACCGCCTCCTGACGGTCCATCTCCCGCCGCAACGCGATCAGCTCCGCCGCGAGCCCGCCATCCGAGAGATCCACCGGATCGAGCTCGCGCGAGGTCGTCCACCGCGCCGCGCAACCGTTCGACCGGCCGCGCCACCGGATACGAAACACCAACCGACAACGTTCACTCCCCACGGTCGAACCTGGAACACAGCCGACGTGCACGGGCGGCGCGCCAGGTGTGCGACGGGGGAAGCGTCGGGGAAGGTCTCATCACCATACACGAACATACGTTCGCATGTCAAGCACGCCGCGAAACGAAGCGAACACCGTCAACGTCGTGCAACGAGTTCAGAACTCTCCGCAGGCTGGGCGTGAGCGTCCAGCTCGATCCAACTGCGGGCAACTTCGGCCCCGCAGAAGGAACGAGCGGCAACTTCAACGTGCCACGGACGTGCTCTGCCAGATGATGTGACCCGGCGAGGGGCTACTCCCCGGTGCACCCGTCCACCGACTCGCGCAGGAGGTCCGCGTGGCCGTTGTGCCGTGCGTACTCCTCGATCATGTGGACCACGATCCAGCGCAGGCTGGGTGCTTCGCCACCGTGCCCAGGGCGCCGCGCGAGCCGGTCCAGCCCACCATCGGTCAACACGTCCGCGACCAGGACGCGGGAGCGGGCCACCGCGTCTTCCCAGATCGCGAAGAGCTGCTCGGGGGTGTCGGCGGCGGCCGAGTGCCACTCCCAGTCGCGGTCGGCAGCCCAGTCCACGGTGTCCCACGGGGGTGACTGCTCCCGCCCGTACAGCGACTGCGAGAACCAATGGTCCTCGACGAGGGCCATGTGCTTGAGCAACCCACCCAGTGTCATCGACGAGACCCCGACCGTTGCCTGCAGGCCGGCCGGGTCCAGCCCCGAGCACTTCCACGCCAGGGTCGCGCGCTGGTACTCGAGGAAGCCAACAAGGGTCTCGATCTCGTCGCCCACGATCGGAGGCTCGGGGCGGCCGTTCTCGTCGAGCTCGGTCATGGCATGAACCTACCGGGGTGGGGTCAGTGCGCGGTGCTGACGAGCGTCAGGAAGGCGAGGACGACGCTGACGCCGATGAGGAGTCCGGCGGGGCGCTGCCAGAGCGCGTCGTCCGAGTGCTGCCGGCGGGGGACGACGCCGAGTCCGAAGGCGAGGGTCGCGTAGCGGTCTTCGAAGCTGCGCCAGTCCGTCACGATGCCAGTCCGGTCGCGCGACGTGCTCTCGAGATCGATCACCTCGAGCTCGATGATGTCCAGGTCGTCGAGGACGGCTCCACGCACGCCTCCAATGGTACCGGCACCGGCGGCGCCGGGGACCCCGGATGCCGCGACCGGAACGGCGAGGCGAGCTGGCGCAGGTACCCGATCGGCATGGGGTCGTCGACCCCGTAGGTCCGGGGCCACGCTGTCGAGCGAGGGAGATCTCTGGGAGCGGTGCCCTAGTCGAACACGCCGTCGGCCTCGAGCGCGCGGCGGTTGGTTGGGGAGAGGCCGAGCAGGTCGTCGAGCACCCAGTCCTGGTCCTGGCCGAGCGTGGGACCGGGGCGGTCGTAACCGCTCGGCGCGTCGGAGAGCCGGAACCCGTTGCGCTCGTACAGGCCCTCGCCGAGGAACGGATGGGTCAGCGCGACGAAGTGGTCGCGGTGCGCGACCTGGGGGTCCGAGTGCACGTCGGCGAAGTCCTCCACCGGCACCGCTTCGATGCCGGCGGCCTGCAGGATCTCGGCCACCTCGAGGCGCGTGCGCGCCGCTGCGAACGCGGCCGGATCACCGCCGGTGATCTCGAGGAGGCGGTCGCGCTCAGCTTGGGTCCATGCGGCAACCGCCACCCAACGGTCCGTGACGACGATGTCATCGACGGTCTCGTCGGTGCACGCCAGCACCGCGTGGAAGTACGTACGATCGTTCGAGTTCCCGGCGCGACCGCGCGCATGGCCGGTCCGTTGGTACTCGAGCAACCACGGCGACAAGGAGTAGATGGCCGCCTCGACCTGTGACACGTCGAGGTGGACGCCGCGGCCGGTGCGCGCGCGGTAGAGGAGCCCCGCGGCGAGCGCGGTCGCGACGAACCGTGGTGCGAGGGAGTCGGTGATGGTGGCGTGGGGCCCGACCGGCTCGCGATCCGGCCACCCGGTGAGGAAGTTGTAGCCGGCGAGCGCGGAGCCCTGGCCACCGAAGCCGGGGTAGTGGCGGTGGGGGCCGGTCTGCCCGTTGAGGCACGCGCTCACCATCACGAGGTCCGGCTTGGCGGCCGCGAGCGACGCGTAGTCGAGCCCGAACCCGCGCATCGCCCGCGGCGCGAAGTTCTCCGCGACTGCGTCGGCCCACTCGACGATCAGCCTGCGCACCAACGCGACGGCCCGCGGTTCCTTGAGGTTGAACGTGACGTCGCGCTTCCCGACGTTCAGACCGTCGAACATCGGCGCACCTTCGAGCCCATGGGGGTTCTTGGGCCCGAGCGCGTAGACGCGGAGGAAGTCCGGGCGGCCTTTCGACTCCACGCGCAGGACGGTGGCACCGTGCTCGACGAAGTACCGGGTGGCGATCGGGCCCGCCGCGCCCGAGCCGAACTCGACGATGTTGGTGCCGGCCCAGGCGCCCGCCGAGCCGGTCGGGGTCGGGGCGCGGGCGCCGACGGTGCGGGGTCCGATGTTCCCCGTGCCGAGGTCCGGCGCGGGCGCGGCCGGACGCGACTTCGCCGCACGGCCGTCGGCGGAGTCCACGGTGACGAACGCGGCCGGCACCTTGCGGTATTCGCCGAGTGGGCCGAAGAAGTCGCGGTCGGCGAGCTGCGCGTCTGTCGAGGATCTCGCGAGGTGAGTTGATCGGGGCGAGCATCAGATTGGTCTCGCACGCGATGTCGTACAGCTCCTGCATCGAGTGGCGGGCGAAGTACGCGGCGACGTCCACCTCGATCGCCCGCAGCGTCTCGTCGTCCGCGGTGTTCGGCGAGAACGTGGTCCAGTCCATCGCGTGCAGCGTGGGCGTGTCGACGAGCCGCGTCAGCGTCTCCAGGCTCGGAACCCGCGCCTTGCCACCGCGCAGCCCGAAGCTGACGAAGCCGTCGTTCGTCGGCCAGATCTCGCGGGTGCGCCCGATGTTGGCCCCGCGGCGCGTCCCGCGGAACCCGGTCTGGGGAAGCGCGCGGGCGTCGCCATGTTCGCGACGAACACCACTTCCTGCATCGAGACGTCGACTCGTTGCGGGCGACCCGACGCGAGCCCCGTGAGCGCGGCGAACGCGGTCTCCGCGCCGATGTGCGCGTACCCGGAGGGCTCGGTGCAGCGAACCGGCTCCCGGTCGGGGTCGCCAGTGCAGTACATGTTCCCGCTCGCGGCCATCACGCCGAGATCGGACGCTCGCCAGCCGGCGCGCGGTCCGTCGAGGCCGAACGGCGTGACGCTGACCCACACCGCGTCCGGCGAGACCGCGGGATCGACGACCGCCGTGCCGGGAAAGCCGGGGGTGTCGATGACGATGTCCGCGCCGCGCAGGAGGTCGAGCAGCGCAGGGTCGTCGGAACCGGAGACCACCATGGAGTGCTTGCCCGTGGCCCACGCGGACCAGCGGTCGGGGAGGGCTCGCAACGGATGGCCGGACGCGGGCTCGGCGACGACGACCTCGGCACCGAGATCGGCGAGGATGCGGCCGGCCATGGCGGCGGGCTCACCGGCGAGGTCGACGACCCGAACCCCGGCGAGCAGCGGGTTCTCCTCGACCAAAGCGGGCTCCACTGTTCCTGACGTTCGTGTCAGTCTACGCTTCCTCGAACGCCGCATCAGGAGGAAGCCGGATGTCCGAGCTGCGCATCGTCGACGCCGACTGTCACATTCTCGAGCCGCCCGACATCTGGAAGAACTGGCTGCCCGAGAAGCATGCGGAGAAGGCCCCGAAGCTGGTCAAGGACGCCCAGGGCGGCGACGCCTGGCTGACGGCAGTCGGCGGTGAGCCAGACCCGATCGGGCTCGTCTCCACGCCCGGGATGCCCTTCGACGAGTTCCGGTGGTTCGGCGTCACGTACGAGGAAGCGCGCACCGGTTGCTACAACGGCACGGCGCGCCTCGAGGACATGGACATCGACGGGGTGCACGCCGAGCTGCTCTACCCGCCGCAGCGCACGATGAGCCACTTCCTCGGCGATGACGACGACGACTTCGTGCTCGCCGGCGTCGAGGCCTACAACAACTTCCTCTTCGAGGAGTTCTGCGCGCCCGACCCGAAGCGTCTGATCGGTGTCGCGGAGATCCCGTCGCTCGGCATCGACACCTCGATCGACGCGCTGCGCAAGGCCAAGGCCCGTGGCGCGAAGGGTGTGCTCATCTCGAACTGGCCGTCGGGCGGCTCGAGCCTCTCGCCCGAAGACGACCCGTTCTGGGCTGCCGCGGTCGACGAGGGCATGCCCGTGGCGGTCCACATCAACATCATCAGCCGGAAGCAGCGGGCGGCCGGCCGCAAGGCGGCGGCGAAGCGCGGCAACGCGCTCTACGACATGACCACGGAAGCCGCGCGCGAAGGCGATCGGCGGAATGAGCCACGTGTTCTCGATGGCCGCGGGGAACATCACCGCGATGCTGTTCACCGGGGTGTTCGACCGCTTCCCGGAGCTTTCGGTCCAGTGGATCGAGATCGGCGTCGGGTGGCTCCCGCACTTCATCGAGTGCCTGGACGACCGCTACTGGCGCAACCGTTCCTGGGGCCAGCTGCCGATCAAGCAGCCGCCGTCCTACTACTGGTACCGCAACAACGCAGCCAGCTTCATCAGCGACCGCACCGGCATCGCACTCCGGCACCAGGCGGGGATCAACAACATCATGTGGTCGAGTGACTACCCGCACCACGGCAACGATTGGCCGTACTCGCGGAAGGTCATCGAAGAGACCATGAACGGCATCCCCGCGGCGGAGAAGGCGCTGATCGTCGGCGGCAACGCGTCACGTGTCTGGGGCCTCGACTGACGCGCGGGCCGGCTCGGGGTCGCGAGCGGGAACGGCGAGCGCGACCCGCTGATCACCGCCCCGCAGTCTGGTCGCGCTCGATCGCGCCGAGGGTGAGCCGCTGCAGCGTGCGCTGGTGCACGTACTCGACGATCCGCGTCACGAGCGGGAGCAGCTGACCCGCCGAGGCGGCGGTGCGGGTCTGGAACGTCCGGAGGTCGTCAGGGTCCCAGGAGGGTCCGCGCTCGCCCGAGAACAGCTCCAGAACCTCCCGTTGCATCCCTTCGACGCCCTGGACGTAGATCGAAGCGAGCTCGATGAGAACGTCGTCGGGAAGTCCGAGCCGTTCGAGCTCGACAACTGCCCGCAGGACGTCGAGATCGGTGGCGTCGTACGCGTCGCGACCGAACTCGGCCGGATCCCGCAACAGGCCGGCGGTACGCAGGCGGGCCGCGAGGTCGGCTGACCCGCCGCTGCGCTCCACCAGGTCGTCGAGGGAGTAGGAGATCGAGCCCTCGCCGGAGAAGATCCCGTCGACGAGCTCGGGTCGCTCGGACTCGAGCAGGGCCTTGATCGCCGCGAGGGAGAAACGCCGGGCCTGGAGATCGCGGATCTGGGCGAGGCGGTCGAGGTGGTCCTGGCCGTAGACCTTCGCCCGCCCGGCCCGCTCCGCCGGCGGGATCAGCCCCTCGCGCTGGTAGAAGCGGATGGTGTCGACGGTGAGCCCGGCCCGGCGGGCCAGCTCGTCGATCCGGATCTCGGTCATCGCTCTCCACCCGTTCGGAGGGGCTTGTGACCCTGGGCACAAGGATTGACAGTGACTACCCTGAGAGTGTTTACTCTCAGGGTCACTACTCCAAGTCTAGGGGAGGTCCAGGTGAGGCAATCCAGCACCAAGCTGACCACCGGCCGGCCCGCGCGCACCGAGACGGTCGAGGCCCGGCACTGGATCGAGCGTCAGCTCCGGTGGGAGCGCACCCTCGGCAGCCTCCGGGACCACCGGTCGAGCCGGCGCACCGCCGCCCAGGCTGCGTAACCAAGGTCCACCTTGTGGGACTCTGGTCCTGCCGCATCGACGCCGTCACTCCGGCCGACTCCCCCCGTCGACCGTTGCAGGGGCGGCGTCGTTGCGCGTCTTTTTGAGGATCTCTTGCGGCCGACTGCCGGACCTGTGGTTGTCGGGCGGCCGCAAGCGGTCCTTCGATGCTGCGAGTAGCCGTCGGCCGGGATCTGTAGTCGTGGGGCGGCCGCAAGCGGTCCTTCGATGCTCCGAGTAGCCGTCGGCCGGGATCTGTAGTCGTGGGGCGGCCGCAAGCGGTCCTTCGATGCTCCGAGTAGCCGTCGGCCGGGATCTGTAGTCGTGGGGCGGCCGCAAGCGGTCCTTCGATGCTGCGGGTAGCCGTCGGCCGGGCTCTGTGGTTGTGGGGCGGCCGCAAGCGGTCCTTCGATGCTGCGGGTCAGGTTCGCAGCCAGCGGGGGAGTGAGACGTCGTCGACCTTCGCGAAGGTCACGGTCACCGGTTCGCCGATCGTGATCGTGGCGGGGTCGATCTCGTTGATGGCGCCGTCGGGACGCGCGACCAGGTTGCCGACGAAGCGGATCTCTGGGTCCTCGTCCAGCGCGACGATGATCACGTTGTACGGCGCGAGCTCGGCGAACGCCGGCAGCAGCGGCGGGTGGGGGACGGCAAACGACCAGATCGTGGCGCGACCGCTGCTCGCCACCCAGGTGTGCTCGAGCGATCGGCAGTGCGGGCACATCGGACGCGGTGGCATGCGCCGGCGACCGCACTGACCGCAGGTCTGTACCAGGAGCTCACCGCGCGCGGTGCCGGCCCAGAACGGTGCCGCGATCTCGTCGTCCATTTCGGGAAGGACCCAGGACGAACCCATCGTGGCCGGTTCGGTGCTCATCGGCGGAACAGCACTGCGCTCGTCGGGACACCCTCACCGCTCGTCACCAGGCACGACTCCGCGCCTTCGACCTGCGCGGTCGACGTTCCGCGGCACTGGCGCACGCCCTCCAGCACGAGGTTGAAGCCGTGGACGTACGCCTCGGACATCCCGCCCCCGGCGGTGTTCGTCGGGAGCCGACCGTGGGGCCACTCGAGCGTGCCGCCGTCCGTGAACGCGCCTCCCTCGCCGCGCGCAGAACCCGTACCCCTCCAACGAGAGCGGGATGAGCGGGCTGAACGCGTCGTAGAGCTGCGCCACGTGCACGTCATCGGGCTGGATGTCCGAGCGCGCCCACAACCGGTTCGCGCACGCCCACGACGGCCCGACCAGTGGATCGGCACAGAAGTAGTTCGTCATCACCTGGTGCTGCTGCGGGATGCTCTGCGCGAATGCGTGGACGTACGCGGGAGGTTGGCGCAGGTCGCGTGCCCGCGCCGCGCTCGGTGATCACGATCGCGAGTGCGCCGTCGGTCTCGAGGCAGTTGTCGAAGAGGCACAGCGGCTCGGAGATCCACCGCGCGTCCATGTATTGCTCGCGGGTGAGCTCCTTGTGGCCCATGGTCGCGTTCGGGTTGCGGTTCGCGTGCTTGCGGAACGCGAGGGCCACGTTCGCGAGATGGTCCCGGGTGTAGCCGTACTCATGCATCGCCCGGCGGGTGAGCAGCGCGATCTCGTCGACCGGCCGCAGCACGCCGAACGGGCGGCTCCACTGCTGATGCCCGGCGACCCGTTGGTTGACCTGGGCCCACGGGCGGCTCATCTTCGCGGCGCGCTTGCGCGCCCGCCAGGCCACCGCGACCTCGCACTGGCCGGTCGCGACCGCCATCGCAGCCTGGCCGACGACGCCGCAGCCCGCGCCGCCGCCGTACCCGACCTGGCTGAAGAACGTGATGTCACCCAACCCCACGTTGCGGGCGACGTCGACCTCGCGCCCGTCCTCCATCGAGAACATCGCGAGACCGTCGACCTCGCCGGGAGTGAGACCTGCGTCGTCGATCGCCAGGCTGATGGCCTGGCACGCGAGCGAGAGCTCGGAGTCCGGGAGACCCTTGCCGAGCGCGGTCTGGCCGATGCCGACGACCGCCGTCCGGTCCTTGAGTGCGGCGAGCTCGGGCACGGGGCGGTTGCCGGTGCGGACCGTCGGGCCCGCTACCAGCCCTTCCACTCGGGGTCGCGCTTCTCCATCATCGCGGCCATGCGCTCCCGGCCGTCGGCGGTGCCCAGGTTCAGCTCGATGAACACGGCCTCGTTCTCCAACACCTGGGTGCGGGGGACCTCGGTCGCGTCGTGCAGCAGCTTCTTGGCCCATCCGAGCACCTTGGTGGGCTTTGCCGCGAGCTGGTCGGCCCAGGCGCGCGCCGCGGTCTCGAGCTCGAGCGGGCCGACGACCTTGTTGACGATGCCGAGGTCGAGCGCTTCCTTCGCGTTGATCGTCTCGCCGAAGAAGACGATCTCCTTCGCCTTGTGCATTCCGACGATGCGGGGGAGCAGGTAGAGGTACCCGCCGTCGGGAATGAGTGCCTGCTTGCCGAAGACGTCGACGAAGCGGGCGGTCTCCGACGCGATGATCAGGTCCGCGGCGAGCGCGAGCATCGCACCACCGCCGGCCGCCGTGCCGTTCAGCGCGACGATCACCGGCTTCTGGCAGTCCTGCATGGATTCCATGAGGCGCTGAAACCCGGTCCGCATCATGTGGACCGCGGCGCCGACGACCATGTCCGGCGCGCCCTCGGGCTTGGGTGCCGCCGGGGGCCGCACGCGCAGGTCCGAGCCGGTGCAGAAGTGCCGCTCACCCGCGCCGGTGAGCACGATCGCGCGCACCTCGAGGTCGGCGTGGGCGTCCTGGAAGTACTGGATGAGCCGGTCCCGGACGTAGAAGGGGATTGCGTTGCTCGACTCCGCCCGATTGATCGTGAGCCACAGCACACCGTTCTCCAGGGTCGCGAGGAGCTCCTGGTCGACATCGCCCGGGGTCTTGCCACTGGTATCCGTCACTTGCTGCGCACCACCAATGCATCGAGGGCCACCGCGCCGCGAGGACGCACGACCAGAGGGTTGATGTCGAGCTCCGCGATCTCGTCCGAGAGGTCGAGTGCGAGACGCGACACCTTCATGATGACGTCGACGAGGGCTCCGATGTCGACCGGCTTCGCGCCCCGCACCCCTTCGAGGAGCTTGAAGCCCGCGAGCTCGTGGAGCATCCGAAGCGCTTCGTGCTCGTCGAACGGTGGGACGCGGAACGTGACGTCTTCGAGCACCTCCACGAAGATCCCACCGAGCCCGGCCATGACGACGGGGCCGAACAGAGGGTCGCGGGAGACCCCGACGACCGTCTCGACGCCTCCGGTGACCATCTCGCACACCAGGACACCTTCGATGCGGGCCTGCTTCCCGCCCGCGCGCCGCGCCGCGGCCATGAGCTCCGTGAAGGCCACCCGCACTTCTTTCGCCGATGCCACGCCGACGCGCACGAGCCCGAGATCGCTCTTGTGGAGCAGGTCGGGGGACGACACCTTCATCACGACGGGAGAACCGAGCCCCGCGGCCGCCTTGACGGCGGCCGCCTCAGTTCCGACGAGCACGTCCTTGGAGGCCTTGATGCCGTAGGTCGCGAGCAGCAGCTTCGACGCGTGCTCCGACAGTGCCTCGCCCGGCGCGGCCGTCTCGATGATCGCCCGAGCCCGCTTCGCCGCGGGGAGCGGCTTGACCGCGGCGGTGTCGAACGCCGATCGGTACCGGTGCGAGAAGCGCCAGTAGTCGACGTACGCGCGCACCGCCTTCACACAGTTGCCGAAGGTGCGGAAGACCGGCAGGCCGCCGTCGAGCATGCGCTTGTAGTAGGTGTCGTCGGTGCCCGGGGGCGATCCCCACACGACGAAGATCGGCTTGTCGGTGGTCTTCGCCACGTCGATGAGGTCGCGCGTGAACGGCTCGCTGAACGCGACGACGGCACCGGTGATCGGCACGACGATGATGTCGGTCTTCGGATCCGCGACGATGGCGTCGAGGATCTGGCGGCCCCGCGCGTCGGCGACGGGCGGCCCACCGCAGTCCACCGGGTTGCTGACCCGGAGGTAGGCGGGGATGAGCCCGTCGTGCAGCGCCTTCTGCGTCTCCTTCGCCAGCGGCGGGAGCCGGAGGTCGGCGGCCGCGAGCATGTCGGCCATGTGCGCGCCCGTGCCCCCGGAGATCGCGTACACGCACACGCCCGGCTCGACCTTGCGTCGCACCCAGCCGGGGAGTGCCGCCGTCGGCCGCCCGGCGACTGCGGTCTTCGCGGTCGGCCGGCGGAGACCTTGGTGAGGGGAGGTTCTCGCAAGAGCTGCCGAGACCTCGAGGAGCTCGTCGAGCCCGTCGACGCGGGTGATGCCGAGCTGGCGGAACACCGCGTCGGTGATCGCGTCCGAACCGGTGAGGTGGCCGGTGTGGCTCTGGGCCATGGAGCTGCCGGTCTCGGTGCGGCCGACCTTCACCATCACGATCGGCTTCCGAAGCCGCGCAGCGTGGTCCGCGGCAAGCATGAGCGTCCGGCCGTCCTTGAAGCCCTCGATGTAGCAGGCGACGACGCCGACCTCGTCCTGGTCCGCGAAGTAGCGGCAGAAGTCGGCGAACTCGAGGTCGACCTCGTTGCCCGTCGGAGCCCAGTGCGTGAGCCGGATGCCCAGCTCCTGGCCCTGGAACACCGGCCGGCCCTGGTGGCCGGACTGGGTGATGAGCGCGATCGACGGTCCGGTCAGGTCGTCACGGAACTGCTCGAACGCGTTGAGGTTCGTGTTCGGCCCGAGGAGGCGGACGTCGCCGCCCGCCACGAGATCGGCGAGGCGGGCCTCGAGCTTCTCGCCGTCCTTGCCCGTCTCCGAGAAGCCGGCCGCGAAGATCACGGCGAACTTCACCTTGCGGGCGAGGACCTCCTCGAACGTGTCGACCGCCCGGCCGGTCAGGATGATGGCGAGATCGATGTCGCCCGGAATGTCGAAGATCGACTTGTAGACCCGGTGGCCGAGGACGGTCTCGTAGGTCGGGTGCACCGGGTAGAAGGTGGCGCCGTGCTCACGGGCCCAGACGTCGAACTTCCGGGTCATCGCGGTGTTGGGCTTCCGGGACTGCTCGGAGGCACCGATCAGCGCGATCGTCTTCGGGGCGAGGAACGCATCGAGGTCGACGTCGCGGAGCTCCAGCGGTCGGCCCGACACGTCGATCGGGGGGCGGGCCTTTGCGTTGGGTGCCATGGGCGCGCGGCTCCAGGGGTGGGTAGCGACGGGCGCCCCAAGTATGACGCCGGAGTCAGGTTCCCATCGAGTCCCGCGTGGGCGCCAGACGCGTAGGGTCGCCCCCGTGGAACCGACCCCCGAACCGCCGGTGGAGTCGCCCGGGTCCGCGGGCGTGGCCGCGTCGTGGGTTGGCTCCTGCTGGCCTTCGGTGCAGTGGTTGTGGTCGCCGCGCTGGGGATCGTGTTCGCCATGGGCGGTGACGACCCGGAGCCCGCCAACCGGGGTACCACCACCACCTCGGCGCCGCCGGGACCGGAGGGTGATCCGACGCCGCGGGTTGCGGTGGGGCCGGGTGCGGTGGAGAGCTCGATCCGCCAGGTGGTGCGGACCCTCGACGGTCGGGTCTACATCGCGGCGCCAGACGACGGCGGGGCGCTCCGCAACGGGTTCACCACCCCAACGGTGATGACGATGTACCGGGCGACGTCCACGGGGATCCCCACGAAGTTCGCGCCGGTGGACGCCGAGCACTCACCCCGGGTGGAGGCGCCGGGGACCATGTCGGGCGGCGACGCGCTGACTCGACCGGGCCGGGACGATCCACGTCGTCTACTTCCGGACCGACCGTCAGGCGACGATGTACCAGACCTTTTCGACGCTGACCGACACCTGGGGCCCGGCGGTCGAGGTCACGCGCTTCGGTGCGCTACCCGACAACCCCTCCTACGGAGCTCGCGCCGCGGCGCTGGACGCGATCGCGCTGGCGCGCGACGACACGCCGTTCGTCGTGACCGCCGGCGCGGCCGGCGTGCGAGCGTTCCGGAAGGCCGGCGCAACCTGGATCGAGGAACGGGCGCTCTCCGACATCTCGTCGTTCCATCCTGCGATGACGTTCGATCGCCAGAACCGGCTCCACGTCGCGTGGCTCGAAGGTGACGACGAGATCAGGTACGTGATGCGTGACGCGGCCGGCGGCTGGGGCGCGCCCGAGGTCGCGATCGCGGGCAACCCGGCAGTGCTCTCGAACGGCGGCGGCGACCAGAGCCCGAGCATCACGGTCGACGCATCCGACGAGCCGATGGTCCTGTTCATGTCCGGGCACGTCGGCGATCCCGACGAGCGGGTACGGATGCTCGTGAAGACGGCGACCGGCTGGGTCCCCGACGATCCGAACGTCTATGCGCACGCGCCGGGCAGCTACGCCCACGGCGACGACCGGTGGGCGCTGCTCGGCCACGACGACAAGATCCATCCCGCGTTCCTTGCCCGCGTCGGGGGTGCGCCGGCGTGGGGCCCGGTGGTTGCGTTCCCGCCCACAGATGTCGACTATCAGTACGACGGCTCGATGTCGGCGCGCTACGACCCGCAGTTCGAGGTGGACTGCACGGTCGTCGACGTCGTGTTCTTCGACGAGGACTCCGATGTCCGGGGCGGGTTCAACCCGGATCTGTACTACGGCGCCATCCGGTTGGCCGGCCCGGCCAGCGGTACGGCGACCTGCCGGGAGATCGCACCCGGGTAAGGTCCGCGGAACCGTCCGGAGGGGGCAACCGTGAAGATCGTGGTCGACTTCGACAAGTGCAACAGCAACGCCGTCTGCATGGGCATCGCACCCGAGGTCTTCGAGGTGCGCGACGACAACTTCCTGTACATCCTCCAGGAGGAGCCGCCCGAGGCGCTCCGGCCGAAGATGGAGGAAGCAGTGCGCATGTGCCCGACGGGGGCCATCTCGATCGACGGGTAGGCGCCCGCCGCACATAGATTGCGCGCATGAAGTCCATCGTCGTCGTCGGAGCGTCGCTCGCGGGCTTGCGCGCGGTCGAGACGCTCCGGCGCGAGGGGTTCGAGGGACGGCTGACGCTCGTCGGCGCCGAGCCGCACCTGCCCTACGACCGGCCGCCGCTGTCGAAGGAGATGCTGGCGGGGGACTGGGAGCACGACCAGGTCGTGCTGCGCAAGGTCCCGTACGAGGACCTCGACCTCGAGCTGCTGCTCGGCGTGGCCGCGAGCGCGCTGGACGTCGGCGCGCGCACGGTGACGCTCGCCGGCGGCGCGGTGCTCCCGTTTGACGGGCTGGTCATCGCGACCGGGTCGACGCCCCGGACGTTGCCGCGCCAGCCGAAGCTGGACGGTGTGTTCACGCTGCGCACGATCGACGACTGCTACGCGATCCGCGAGCGAATGGACGCCGGCGCTCGCGTCTGCGTGATCGGCGCGGGCTTCATCGGGGCCGAGGTGGCCGCGACGTGCCGCAAGCGCGGTCTGGACGTCACGGTCCTCGAGGCGTTGCCCGAGCCGATGGTGCGCGGCGTGGGGATGACCCTCGGCGGCGTGCTCGCGCGCCTGCACCGCGATCACGGCGTCGACCTGCGCTGCGGCGTGACGTTGGAGTCGATCGAAGGGGACGAGCGCGTCGAGCACGTGCGGTTGGCCGACGGCGACCGGGTCGACTGCGACGCCCTGATCGTGGCGATCGGCGTCCGGCCGGAGACGAGATGGCTCGAAGGATCGGGACTGGTGCTCGACGACGGGGTCGTCTGTGATTCGACGTTGCTCGCGGCGCCCGGGGTGGTGGCGGCCGGTGACGTGGCGCGCTGGCCGAACCCGGCGTTCGACGACGAGGTCATGCGGGTGGAGCACTGGACGAACGCCGCGGAGCAAGGCGTGTACGTCGGGCAGCGCCTGCTGCAAGGCGATCGGGACCCGGTGCCGACACCGTTCGCACCGGTGCCGTTCGTGTGGTCCGACCAGTACGACGTGAAGATCCAGATCGCCGGCCGGTTTTCGGGCCAGGACCGAATGGAGGTCGTGCACGGTGCGCTCGACGCACCACGGTTCGCTGCGATCTTCGAGCGTGGGGGCCGGATCTCGGGCGTGTTCGGGTTCTCCGAGCCGCGGCGCGTCATGCAGTACCGGCGGATGGTGGCCGAGCGCGCGACGTTCGAGGCCGCACTCGAATTCGCCGCGGCCGCGAACGCCTGAGCGCGAGCATCCCCCGATGGCCGAGAAGCGCGCGCGACTGCTGACGCCCCAGTTCCTGACGGTCACCTCTGCCGGCGCGCTCTACTTCCTGTCACTCGGCATGGTGCTACCGGTCCTCCCGCAGTACGTCGAAGGAGAGCTCGGCGGCGACACCCTCCGCGTCGGCATCGCAGTCGGAGCCTTTGCGGTCGGCGCGGTGTTGTTGCGTCCGTACGCCGGCCGGCTCGGCGACCGGTACGGGCGCCGGATCCTGGTGATCGTCGGCGCGTTCATCGTCGCGACGTCGGCCGCGCTCTACCCACTCGCGTCGAACCTCGGCATCCTCGTCGCGGTGCGAGTGCTCGGCGGCCTGGGCGAAGCGGCGTTCTTCGTCGGGGCCGGGACGATGATCGCCGACCTCGCGCCGGTCGAGCGCCGAGGTGAGGCGATCTCCTACTGGTCGGTCGCGGTCTACAGCGGGCTGGCCTTCGGTCCGGCGATCGGCGAGGTAGTGCTCGACGCCGCGGACTACGACACCGTGTGGATCGTCTCCGCGCTCTTCGCCCTCGCGGCGGGCCTGCTGGCGCTCTTCGCGCGCGAGACGCTCACCGACGACGCGCGCGCCGCGACCCGTGCGAGCCACGTTCGCCTGCCGCTCCTCAACCGCAGCGCGCTGGCGCCCGGGCTCGTGCTGTTCCTCGGGTTGTGCGGGCTCGCGGGCTTCACCGAGCTCGTCCCGCTCTACGTCAACGAAGTCGGGCTCGACGACTCCCGGCTCGTCTTCCTCCTGTACGGATGCCTGATCCTCGTCGTGCGGATCGTCGGCGCCAAGCTGCCCGACCGGCTCGGGTCACGCCGGGCCGGGTCGCTCGCACTCATCGGCGGCGCGACCGGGCTCGCGGTGATGGCCGCGTGGAGCTCGGTCGCGGGGCTCATCCTGGGGACGATCCTGTTCGCGGCCGGGATGTCGTTGATGTACCCCGCGATGTTGACGCTGGCCCTCACCGGCATCGACGACTCCGAACGGGCGTCGGTCGTCGGCACGGTGAGCACGTTCTTCGATCTCTCCCAGGGGCTCGGCGCCCTGATCCTGGGGGGCGCGGCGGCGGTCACGAACGACCAGGGCGGGTTCCTCGCGGGTTCGCTGCTCGGGGTGACCGGGTTGGCGCTGTTGTGGGCGGGCATCGATCCCCGGGCCCGCCGCGCCCCGGTCGCGGTGCGGGCGTACGACGAGATGCCGGAGCCCGAACCGGGAACCTGACGCGACTCAGTGCGGGTGGCGGTGGTGGATGTCGCTCACGTGCGGGTGTGAGTGCACGAGCGGCTCGTGCCGGTGGGGGTGGCTGTGGGGTTCGGCGGGGTCGACGTCCACACCGTGATCGTGCTGATGGTGCTCGTCGTGGATGTGCCGGTGATCGTGGTCCAACGGTGGGTGGACGTGCTCGTGCTCGTGCCGATCCCGGACCAGGATGGCGATCCCGCCGAGCATTGCGACCGCGGCGGCCAGATCTCCGGTGCTCCACGACTCGGAGAGCAGCGGCACCGCCAACAACGCGCCGGCGAACGGCGCGGTCGCGAACACCGCCGCCTCACGCGCGGCTCCCAGTGCCCGGAGCGCGTACGCGTCGAGCAAGATGCTGATCCCGTACGCCAGCGCGCCGACTGCGAGCGCGCCGGCGAGCACCGGTCCGGCCGGCAACGACTCGCCGCGGGCGAGTGCCAGAACGATGTTCACGCCCGCCGCAACGCCGGTCTTCACTGCCACGATCTGGAACGGGTCACGAACGGAGAGCCGTTGGGTCAGGTTGTTGTCGATGGCCCAGCCGAGGCACGCGGCCACCACGAGCCCGGTGCCGAGGAGGTCGAGGCTCCCCCTTCCCCCTTCGAGGCCGATCACGGCGGACCCCGCGAACACCAGCAGGGATCCGAGCCCCGCTCGCCGGCCCAGGTACTCGTGCAGGACCACGACGCCCACGAGCAGCGTGAGTGGTCCCTCGAGGTTGAGCAGCAGCGACGCCGAGACTCCGCTCAGGCGCTCGAGGCCGAGCATGAGGAGGACCGGCGCGGCGATCCCGCCGGTGACGACGATGCCGGAGAGGGCAGGGAGGTCCGTTCGGCGCAGGCGGGCCTCCCCGCGCCCTCCGGCGAAGCGCACGAACGGGGCGACGGCGAGGAACGCTCCGAGGTAGAGCAGGCCGGCGAGAAGCTGGGGGCCGACGTCGGCGAGGAGGAGCTTGGCGATCGGTGCGCTCGCTCCGAACAGGAGCGCGGCGCCGAGCCCGATCGCGTAGCCCGACCGGTCCCGTCTCACCGCGACAACGCTACCGGGGCGGCGCCGGGACGTAGAGTCGTCGGCTTGCCGTCCCTGCTCGTGACCAACGACTTCCCGCCCAAGATCGGCGGCATCCAGTCCTATCTCTACGAGCTGTGGCGGCGCCTCCCACCGGACGCCACCACCGTCCTCACCACGCCGCACGCCGGGGCGCGCGAGTGGGATCAGGCCCAGGACTTCCGGGTCGAGCGCACCCGTGAGCCGGTGCTGCTCCCGACCCCGATGCTGGCGCGTCACATCAACTCGCTCGCGCGCGAGGTCCACGCGGACATCGTGTTCCTTGATCCGGCGCTCCCCCTTGGCGCGCTCGGGCGGCGGATCGACGCGGCGCCCTGGGTCGTCGTGGCGCACGGCGCGGAGGTGACGGTCCCCGGGCGCCTGCCCGGAACGCATCGTCTGCTCGGACGAGTCCTGCGAGGCGCCGCGGGCGTCCTTGCCGCCGGCGAGTACCCGGCGCGCGAGGCGATGCGAGCCGCGGAGACGGATCTCGCGGGCATCGTCATCCCGCCGGGCGTCGACATCGAGCGCTTCACGCCCGCGCCGTCCGATGCGGAGCGCCGTCGCGAGCGTGAAGCGCTGAGTCTCGATCCGGACCGGCTCACCGTCGTCGCGGTCAGCCGGTTGGTGCCGCGCAAGGGATTCGACGTCCTGATCGACGCGATCGCGATGTTGGAGATCGACGTCCAGCTCGTGATCGCGGGCGGCGGGCGGGATCGGAAACGGCTCGAAGCGCGGGCGCAGCGGTTGGGCCTCAGCCCGTCCGTCCGGTTCCTCGGGCGGGTCCCGGACGAGACGTTGCCGAAGGTCTACCGGGCGGGTGACGTGTTCGTCATGACCTGCCGCGAGCGGTGGGGTGGGCTCGAGGCGGAGGGCTTCGGCATCGTGTTCCTGGAGGCCGCGGCGAGTGGGGTCCCCGCGATCGCCGGTCGCAGTGGTGGATCACACGAAGCGGTGATCGACGGGTCGACCGGGTTCGTCGTGGACCCGGACGACGTCACTGTGCTGGCCCAACGGATCGAGCGGCTGCTCGTCGATGACGGGCTGCGCGCCCGCATGGCGTCGGCGGCTCGCACCTGGGCGGCGGAATGCTCGTATGACGCCCGCGTCGCCGAGCTCGCGACCTTGGCGGCCGGCGATCTCTCCGTGCTCCGACCATTGTTGGCGAGCTGAGCCTGGGGTTTAGCCTCCCCGTGTGGCCGGCAAGGCGATCATCCGGGCGTCGTGGGTCGGGAACCTGATCTTCGCGGTCGCGGCGCTGCCCGCGGTGTTCGTGGATTCCCTGGAGCCGCTCGCGGTGGTCGTGGCGCTGGCGCTCTTCGCGGTGTCCCTGGGCGTGTGGGTCTGGGCATTCGCCGTGGCCGTGGTGCGGAGCTCCCAGGGTGACGACATCGCGGTCGGCAACCTCTTCCTGTTCGAGGGGGACGCGCCCAGGGCAGTCCGGCGGCAGCTGTTCGGTTCCGTCGGGGTCTGCCTCGTGGTCACGGCCGTGACCGTGTCGGCCAACCCGTTCGGCGTCCTGGTACCTATGCTTCCCCTCGGGTTCGTCGGGCTCTGGGGTGCGCGCCACGGTGAGTTCCGGCCTCGCCCCGGTTCGGAGCCCGAGATCCGGCCCCTCCGTCCCGACCACAGCAGCACGCGCCGGGGCCGGCGGGGCGGAGAACGAAGCGACCGGACGTGACGTCGGAGTGACATCGAGCTCGGAGACATCGACGAGGAGGGCGAGTGGCGGAGCAGGCAAGTGAGCGGATCCGGATCGACGCTTCACGGGAGAAGTGCCTGGAGGTCGTCCTCGATTTCGAGCGGTATCCGGACTGGGCTCGCGACGTGAAGCAGGTCACCATCGTCGAGCGGGACCCGGACGGGCGGGGATCGCAGGTCGAGTTCCGGGCCGCGGGTCTCGGCAAGAGCTTCCGGTACACGCTGCGATACGACTACTCGCAGCTCCCGGCGGCCTTCTCGTGGGAGCTCGTCGAAGGCGAGGGACTCCGCCGGCTCGACGGTTCGTACCGGTTCGAGCCGGAGGACGACTCGACCCGCGTGCACTACGAGCTCGCAGTCGACATCGCGATCCCGTTGCCCGGTCTGATCAAGCGGCGGGCGGCGGGGATGATCATGGGGACGGCGCTCAAAGAGCTCAAGAAGGCCGTCGAGACCCGGGAGTAGCCTCGCGCCCTCATGCGGATTCTCCTGTTCACCGGAAAGGGCGGCGTCGGCAAGACGACGGTCGCGGCCGCGACCGCGGTGCGCGCCAGCCGGTCGGGGCTCCGCACCATGATCTGCTCGACCGATCCGGCGCACTCGCTCGCCGACGTCTTCGCGGTCCCGCTCGGCGACGCCGCGGTCCGGATCGAGCCGGGACTCGACGGGGTGCAGCTCGACGCCCGGCGCCGGCTCGAGGAGTCGTGGGGCTCGGTGCGCGAGTACCTCGTGGCCCTGTTGGACTGGGCGGGCGCCGGAACGGTCGAAGCCGAGGAGCTGGCGGTGATCCCCGGCCTCGACGAGGTGTTCGCGCTCGCTGACATCAAGGCCTTCGCCGACTCCGGCGACTACGACCTCGTCGTCGTGGACTGCGCGC
Organism: uncultured Acidimicrobiia bacterium; assembly: GCA_963770095.1. Classification (GTDB taxonomy): domain Bacteria; phylum Actinomycetota; class Acidimicrobiia; order IMCC26256; family JAENVU01; genus Chersky-806. The sequence goes on along the minus strand of CAVYOO010000001.1, from coordinate 377,610 downwards.
CGACGGCGGAGACCCTCCGGTTGCTGTCACTCCCCGACGTCCTCGGCTGGTACATGCAGCGGGTCTTTCCCGCGCAGCGCAACGTCACGCGCGCGATCCGTCCACTCCTGGCGCGCGTCGTGAACATGCCGATCGCCGGCGACGGGGTGTTCGACGCGGTACGGGACTTCTACGCGCGCCTCGACGGGGTGCGCGAGCTGCTCACCGACGGATCGGTCACGAGCGCGCGCCTGGTCGTGAACGCGGAGCGATTGGTGGTCGCAGAAGCGCGCCGCACCTATACCTACCTGTCGCTGTTCGGCTACCACGTCGACGCGGTCGTCGCGAACCGGTTGCTCCCGGCCGAGATCATCGACCCGTGGTTCAAGGGTTGGAAGGAGATCCAGGCCGAACAGCTCGAGGAGATCGACGCGGCGTTCGCGCCGGTACCGGTGCTCACTGCCGAGCTCGCGCCCGAGGAGCTCGTGGGTCCTGACCGGCTCGAGGCGTTCGCGCAGACGGTCTACGGGCTGGGAGACCCGGCGGCGCGGCTTTCGGCGACCGAGCCGTTCCGCGTCGACGCCGAAGGCGCGGCGCTCGTGCTCTCGATGCACCTTCCGTTCACCGAGAAGCACGAGCTCGACCTCGGCCGCCGCGACGGCGAGCTCCTGATCGCGGTCGGCCCGCACCGCCGGGCCATCGTGCTGCCGGACAGCCTGGCGCGCCGGGAAGTCGGGTCGGCGCGGCTCGAGGACGACCGGCTGCTCGTCGAGTTCGTGGAGGTCTGATGGCCATGCGTGATCCCGGGACCCCGGGACGGAACCCCTTCTTCGACCACGGACCCGACGCGGAGCTCGGCGATCTCGGGCCCGACTACGACGAGTCGGGTACGCAGTTCGACGAAGAGATCTTTGCCGCGTTCCCGTTCCTCGAGGGTCCGGACCCGGCGTCCGCCGAGGGGCCGGGTCCGGGGCCGGCGCCGCCCGGCGCCGACCCGCTCGGAACGCTGGCCGCGCTCGTGGACGCGCTCCAGGGCGCGCAGCCCGAAGCCACGGAACATCTTGTCGCCGCCGCGCACGAGCTCGTGCTCGCGGTGAAGACCGTCGTCGACGCGACCGAGGCGGTGCTCGCCGCCCAGCGCGCGTCGGTCGGCAACCCGGCGGACGCGACGGACGGCCCGGCTGAGACCGCACCCGACCCGTTCGGCTCCGCACCGCCTCCGACGGCTTCGGGAGTGCGGAGGATCGATCTCGCGTGAGCACCCCGCGCCTTGCCGTCGGTGTCGACATCGGCGGCACGAAGGTTCTCGGCGCGCTCGTGGACGAGACGGGCGCGGTCCTGCGCGAGCACCGGGTCCCGTCACCGGATCCGTGGCCCGAGATGCGTGACGCGATCGTCGGCGTCATCGACGTGCTGCGCGAAGGGGAGCCGGGCGTGTGTGCAGTCGGCGTCGGAGCTGCCGGCATGATCGATCTCGACGGGGTGATCCACTACGCACCCAATGTTCCCGGCTTCCGTCGGGTGCCGGTCCAGGCGACGTTGGCCGCGGCCACCGGGCTGCCGACGATCGTCGACAACGACGCGAACGTGGCGGCCTACGGGGAGATCAAGGCCGGCGTCGCGCGTGGCCTGCGCGACGCGCTCGTCGTCACGCTCGGCACCGGCATCGGGGGCGGCGTGATCGTCGAGGGCAACGTGCTGCGGGGGGCCAACGGCTTCGCGGCGGAGATCGGCCATTTCCAGATCGATCCCTTCGGACCGATGTGCGCGTGTGGCGAACGTGGGCACTGGGAGGCGATGGCATCGGGGAACGCACTCGGCCGGATGGCGCGCGAGGCGGCCGCCGCGGGTGACGCGCCGAGCATTCTCGAGCTCGCGGGCGGCAAGGTCGACTCGATCGACGGGCACCACGTCAGCGCGGCGGCACGGGCCGGTTCGCCCGATGCACTGACGCTCGTCGACGCGTACAGCTACAACGTCGCGATCGGGCTCGTCGGACTGGCCAACATCTTCGACCCGGCACTGATCGCGATCTCCGGCGGGCTCGTGCGCGACGGGAAGCTGTTCCTCGGCCCGATGCGCCGGCACTTCCTCGGCCACATCGAGGGCGCCGAGTACCGCCCGACGCCGGAGATCGTCCCGGCCGCGCTGGGGGAGCGGGCCGGCGCGATCGGGGCCGCGCTGCTCGCCTTGGACCGCCGCGACCCCCCGCGCCCGTCGTGAGGCTCGCACTGACCCTGCCGTCCTTCGTCGAGGACCCGGAGATCCCGCTCGGTGTGGCGCGTGCGGCCGAAGCCGCGGGGCTGCACGGCGTGTTCGTGTACGACCACCTGTTCCGCACGACGAGCTCTGCGGAGCTCCGGCCGGCCCTGGAGTGCGGTGCGCTCCTCGGTGCCGTGGCCGCCGAGACCCGGCGGATCTCGATCGGGACCCTGGTCGCGCGCGTGACGACGCGGCCACCCGCCGTCCTCGCGGCGATGCTCGACACGGTGCAGCGGATCGCCGGGCCCCGGCTGCTCGTCGGGCTGGGTGCCGGCGACGAGGAGAGCCGCGCCGAGATGGAGACGTTCGGCTTCGAGTTCGGCAACGAGCAAGCGCGCGTCATGGCACTGCGCCGCACCCTGCGCGCGGTGCGCGATCGCGGCTACCCGATCTGGGTCGGCGGGCGCGCCCGCCACGTCGGGCTGATTGCGGCCGACGGCGCGGACGGATGGAACCGGTGGGGTGGGAGCGCGCCGACCTACGCCCGCGAGCTCGACGAGGTGCGGAGCCTGGTGGAGCGGCTCGGGCGCGCGCCGGCGGCGTTCACGCCGTCCTGGGGCGGGCTGATCCTGCTCGCCGAGAACGAGCAGGCGGCCGGCGCGAAGCGGGCGCGGTTCAACCCCGGGCCGAACGTGCTGGTGGGCGGGCCCGAGCGGGTCGCGGATGGATTGCGGGCCTACCTCGATGCGGGCGCCCGTTGGCTCACCGTCGGTCCCGTCGACTCTTCGGATCCCGAGAACGCGACGATTCTCGGCGAAGCAGTCCTGCCCCTCCTGGGGGAGGCGGGCTCACGCGGTTGATGCGTCAGTCCAGGAGAAGGTGCGCGGCGATCGTGAGGTCGGCGGCCATGGCGTCGGGGTCGATCATGCCTCCGACCCAGGCACTGAGCGTCGCGAGCCACACGTAGCCCAGCACGCGCACGATCCCGTCGAGGTCGGGTACCTCGTCGCCGTCGATCGCGCGGCTGATGATGGCCCGCAGGATGTCGTAGACCTCGCGCTTCGACGTTGCCGCTTCGGACCCCGGCGAGGAGAGTGCCGTGACCATCGCCGCGGTGATCGTGGGATCGCGCGTCAGCGCGCGAGTCGCGCGCCGAAGCACGTCGGCGACGCGGTCGCCGGGCGCGTCGCCTCGTGGTGGTCGTTGGGCGAGGCGGGTGCGCAACGTGTCGGCCTGATCGGCCAGGGCTGCGAGGAGAAGCTGGTCCTTCGACGAGTAGTGCCGGTACAGGGTGCCGAGCGCAACGTGGGCCCGCGCGGCGACGTCGCGCATCTGCACCGCGTCGTACCCGCCCTCCGTCGCGAGCTCGATTGCCGCCTCGAGCAGCCGGCGCCGGCGCGCCGCGGTCTCCGCGGCGCGCGGGGTGGGGGGAACCGGAGTCGCGGCCGGTTGCGGGCTGCCCATGGCCGGCCACCCTAGCCAGCGCGGGCCCAGGTAACTAGAACGCGTTCCAGCTACACTCCGGGCCATGCGCACCCCCGTCTGTGACCGGTTCGGCATCGAGTTCCCGATCTTCGCGTTCAGCCACTGCCGCGACGTCGTCGCCGCGGTGAGCAAGGCGGGAGGGATGGGAGTGCTCGGCGCGTTGTACTTCACCCCCGAGGAGCTCGAGATCGAGCTCAACTGGATCGACGAGCACGTGGACGGTCGCCCGTACGGCGTCGATCTCGTGATGCCCGCAACCCTGTTGGAGGAGGCGCGCGGGGCCGACAGCGATCCGGCCGAGCTCGAACGCGAGCTCGAGGCGATGATCCCCCAGGAGAACCGGGACTTCGTCGAGAAGGTGCTCGCGGAGCACGACATCCCACCGCTGCCCGACGACGGGCACCCGCACCACCTGCTCGGCTGGACGGACACCACCGGGCTCGCGCAGATGGACGTTGCGCTCGAGCATCCGGTGTCGCTCCTCGTGAACGCGCTCGGCCCGCCGCCCGCCGAGGTGGTGCAGACGGCCCACGAGCACGGCATCGCAGTGGCCGCGCTCGCGAGCAGCCCGCGTCACGCGTTGAAGCACAAGGAGAACGGGGTCGACATCATCGTCGCGCAGGGCACCGAGGCCGGGGGCCACACCGGTGAGATCTCGTCGGTGGTCCTCTGGCCCGAGGTGATCGACGCGGTCGGGCCGGACACCGCGGTGCTCGCGGCTGGTGGCATCGGCCGGGGCAGCCAGATCGCGGCGGCGGTCGCCATGGGCGCGCAGGGTGCGTGGACCGGCTCGATCTGGCTGACGGTGGCCGAGAGCGACATGGCCCCGCTCGTCCTCGAGAAGCTGCTCGCCGCAACCTCGCGTGACACCGTCCGCTCCCGTTCGCTGACCGGCAAGCCCGCCCGCCAGCTGCGGACGGCGTGGACCGATGCGTTCGAACGAGCGGACTCGCCCGGCTACCTGCCGATGCCGCTGCAGTTCATGCTCGTGAGCGATGCGTACAGCCGCATCAACCGGTCGCAGGACCGGGATCTCATCGGCGCGCCGGTGGGCCAGATCGTCGGTCAGATGAACGCCGTGCGCCCGGTGCGCGACGTGATGTTCGACCTGGTCGACGAGTACGTCACCGCCGCCGAGCGCCTGGCCCGGGTCTCGGCAACCTGAGCCGACCCGGGCGGGTCACGCGGCGAGCATGGCCAGTCGGTCGGCGTGGCGGCCGTGCTCGAGGCGCCGCAAGGTTGTCTCGCGCGCAGACTTCACCACGTGCGCGTTGCGCTCATGGTCCATGGCCTTCCCGCCCATGGCGGCCTGGTCGGCGGCGCTGGGCTGGAACACCACCGTCGGGATCCCGCGCCGGTGCAGGCGGCGGACCTCCTGTTGCAGCCGGAGCCGGAACGCACGCCGCATCGGCTGCCCGATCGTCATGAGCGACGCGTTGCGCGACGTCGACATGGGCGAGGAGACGAGCACGAGGTCGAGGTCTTCCTTGCGGGCGACGTCGGCGTTGGTCGGGGAGTGCACCCCGCCGTCGACGTAGAGCTCGCCGTCGATCTCGACCGGCTGGAAGTAGCCGGGGATCGCGGCGGATGCCGCGACTGCAGTCGCGACATCCGTGGTCGGCGCGCCCTCCCGGCCGAACACGATTCGGCGCGCGTCGCTCGTGCGGACGGCACAGATCCAGAGAGGGTCCGCGGGCCAGCTCGATCCGGTGATCGCGCGTAGTGAGCCGGCCCAGCTCTCCGTCGGGACGCGACCCGGCGGGAAGGTGACGCCGAGCACCGCTTCCGGGCGGATCTTCAGCGGCCGGGTGATGGCGCGCGCGACGAGGCGGGGGTGCGGCGGCTTCGGCCAGTTCCGCGGACCGATCGGCGTGGTCCAGTCGCCCGACGGCCCGAGCCGGCCGATGAGCGCCGCGCCCGGGTCGGTCATCGGCTCGGTGGAGAGCATCGCGGCGAGGTCGGGACTGCTCAGACCCAGCCGGAGGTACGCGCCGACCCCGGCCCCGGCCGAGGTCCCGACGATCAGGGACGCGCCACGGGGATCCCAGCCGGTGGCCTCGCCGAGCGCGGCGAGGACACCCGCGTGGAACGCCTGTCCCGTCAGTCCGCCCGCGCCGAGCACGAGTCCGATCCGCTTCATGGGCCCATCATCGCGGATGGATCTCGGGTTGCCGCACCGAGGACCGGCGCCGGTCGGCTCAGAGCTCTTCCGCGGGAACTCCGGACGGTGCGGCTTCGCCGGTGGTGCGGTCGAAGTACCTGGCTGCCATCTCGGGAGTGATCGTCACGAAGAGACCTTCGGCCTCGGCGGTGATCTCGCCGGCGACCGTCATCGTGCCCTTCGCGACGATCCGGCGGCCCTCGACCCGTTCGGTCCAGCCGACCAGGTCGACCCGCTGGTGCAGCGGGGTGGGTCGGAGGTAGCGGACCTTCAACGTCGCGGTCATCGCGGGGTGGCCGCTGGCGATGTTCGCCATGCCGAGGAACTCGTCGAAGGTCAGGGCGACCCACCCGCCGTGCACGTACCCGGGTGGCCCCTGGTAGGCCGCGCGGTACGTCCCGTGACCGACGATCCGGCCGTCGACCACGTCCCACTCGATCGGTGGCGCGAGCGGCGAGATCTCGCCGACGAGCGGGAGCGCGGGAGGTACTCGTAGTGCTCGGGGGTGCTGCTGAGCCGGCTGCGGCGCCGGCCCTCGGTCGGGCGTGGCACCCGGCCGAGGTGGCGCGCCGCGGCTTCGGCCATGTCGGCCGCCGTGCCGAGCTGTTCCTCCGTCGCGTCCGCCACCGTCATCACCGCGTCGATCAGGTGTCGCGTCGCTTCGGCGAGACGCTCGCGTTGCGGCGATACGAGCGTGCCGGGCTGCTCCGGATGAGGTTCGGTCACGCGGTGCCTACTTGCCCTTGTACACGGGCGGGCGCTTCTCGGCGAAGGCGCGCGGGCCCTCCTGCGCATCCTCCGACGCGAAGACCTCCCAGCCGATCTTGTCCTGGATGGGCATCGCCTCGGCCTCGGTCATGTACTCCGTGTCGCGCCACGCCTTCAGGATCGCCTGGGTGGAGAGCGGCGCGCAGGCCGCCACCTGACCGGCGATCGCGAGCGCGGCGTCGAGCGCGGTGCCCGTCGGGACGACGCGACCAATGAGACCGAACTCCTTCGCCTCGACCGCGCTCACCGGACGCGAGCTGAGGAGGATGTCCATGGCGATCGTGTACGGGATCTGGCGGGGGAGACGGATCGCCGAGCCGCCGAGCGGGAACAAGCCGCGCTTGCCCTCCCAGACGCCGAAGGTCGCGCCTTCCCCGGCGACGCGGATGTCGGTGCCCTGCAGCATCTCGGTGCCGCCCGCCACCGCGTAGCCCTCGACCGCGGCGATCAGCGGCTTCGACAGCCGGTAGTCGCGCAGGAGTGCCTTCCAGTGCAGGTTCGGGGACTCGGCCATGCGGTTGCGCACGTGCTCGCTCTCCGACGGCGTACCCATCGCCTTGAGGTCCGCGCCCGACGAGAAGTGGCCACCGGCACCGGTGAGGATCGCGCACCGGATCTCCGGTGTCTCGTCGACGTAGTCGAACCCGTCCGCGAGCCCGACGAGCATGTCGGGGCTCAGCGCATTCCGCGCTTCGGGGCGGTTCATCGTCAGGATCACGACGTTGCCGTCGCGCTCGACGGTGCAGTGCTTGGTCGTCATCGGAAGGGTCTCGGGCACGGTAGCTCCAGGGTCCGTCGGTGGGAATCGGTCGCGGGACTGAGGGCGAGCGGAGCCTAGTGACGGGTCGAATCGGCTACGCTCGACCGCAGGATAGAACCTGTTCTACTTCAAGTCTCCGGAGGGATCCGTGCCGCACGCCGAATCCGTCGATCTGTCGAATCCGGACACGCTCGCCGCGGGCGTCCCGCACGACTTCTTCACCTGGCTCCGCAACGAGCAGCCCGTCTACTGGCACGAGAGCAGCTTCAACCCGCCGGGCTTCTGGGTGTGCACCAAGTACCGGGACGTCATCGACATCGAGCGGGACGCCGTGACCTTCTCTTCGGCGCGCGGCGGCGCATTGATCTTCGACCAGGGTGCCGGCACCGAGCTGATGATGCTCAACCAGGACCCGCCGCAACACACGCGCTTGCGCAACCTCGTCGCGCGCGGGTTCACGCCCAAGGTCATCAAGGGGATGGAGCCGCACATCCGCGAGGCGGCGCGCCAGATCGTCGATCAGGTCGCGACCCGCGACGACGTGATCGACTTCGTTCCCAACCTCGCGGCCGAGCTTCCGCTTGTGGTGATCGCGGAGCTGCTCGGCATCCCCTACGAGGACCGTCAGAAGATCTTCGAGTGGTCGAACCGGCTCGTGGGTGCGAGCGACCCCGAGTACGCGGGTGACGAAGGCGAGAACGGGATCAACGCGTCACTCGAGCTGTACGCGTACGCGCAGAGCCTCGCGGACGATCGTCGCGCCCGTCCGATGGACGACATCGTCACCACCCTCGTCACCGCGGAGCTCGACGGGGAGAAGCTGTCGGACATCGAGTTCAACGTCTTCGTCCTGCTGCTCTCCGTGGCCGGCAACGAGACGACCCGGAACCTGATCAGCGGCGGCATGCTCGCGTTGATGGAGCACCCGGACCAGCGCGACCGGCTCCTCGCCGATCTCGACGGGCTGATGCCGACCGCGGTCGACGAGATGCTGCGGTACGTGAGCCCGGTGCAGTACTTCCGCCGCACCGCGACGGCGGATGCGGAGATCCGCGGCGTGCCGATCGCGACCGGGGACAAGGTGACCATCTGGTACGGCGCAGCCAATCGCGACGAAGAGGTCTTCGAGAACCCGCAGTCCTTCGACGTCGGGCGCGCGCCCAACGAGCACCTCGCCTTCGGTGGCCGGGGCCCGCACTTCTGCCTCGGCGCGAGCCTGGCGAGGATGGAGATCCGGGTCATGTTCGAGGAGATCCTCAACCGGCTCCCGGACATGCGACTGGCGGGGGAGCCGGAGCGGCTCCGGTCCACGCTGATCGCGGGGATCAAGCACCTGCCGGTGCAGTTCACACCCGAGCGGTAGCGGGCCTCAGCGGCGCAGGAGCAGGCGAGCCGCGCTCGCGAGCTGCTCCTTCGCGTAGCTCGCGTCCTGGCGACCGGTTGCGAACACGATGATCGTCGAGAAGCAGACGTGCTCGAGCACCTCGGTGACCGCGTCGCGTTGGTCGACCTCGTCGTCGCCCAACGCGGAATCGATCCACTCGGCCATGAGCTGGTGGAAATCGCCCTGCGCGTCGAGTGGACCCCGCTCGACGGAGAGAACCGCCTCGACCACTGCGGAGGCGAGGCGCGGGCGGGACCCCGCGACGTCGATCACCCTTCCGAGCGCGGCCGCGACCCGGTCCGCCGCGTCGCCCTCGCACGGGGGGTCGGTGGCGAGGGACTCCGAGAGCTCGGTGCCCCAGACGAGGAGCACCTCGGTCAGCAGGTGGTCCTTCGACGCGAACCAGCGGTAGATGGTGGCGAGCGCGACGCCCGACTGGTCGGCCACGGCCTTCATGACGACGGCGTCGTACCCACCGGCCTCGGCGAGCTCGGTGGCCGCCCGGACGACCAGGTCCCGGCGGCCGGCCTGCTCGTCCGACAGCACCGTCGGGATCATGAGTGTCCTACTGGCCACGGGTTCGTGCTCCCTGCTGGACGTGACGTCGGTCTCAGACGGTATTGCATATTTCGAGTGAGAACGTATTCTAGAATAGGTTCTCATAGGGCCGGGGCCGCGACTCCGGGGTTCCGAACGATCGAGCAAGCACGGGGAGACCGAAGCATGAGCATCGACAGCCCGGCGGCGCTGGCCGACCTCAACGATCCGGACGTCTTCGTCCGCGGGGTCCCGCACGAGACCTTCGCGTACTGGCGCAAGCACGACCCGGTGCACCTCACCTTGCACCCGGAGGGTCACAGCTACTGGTCCGTCACGTCCTACGACGAGATCCTGCAGGCGAGCCGGGACGGTCAGCTCTTCTCGAGTGAGCGCGGCGGCGTGTTCATGTTCGAGATGGAAGAGGAGATGTTGGCGCAGCAGAACATGCTGATGCTGATGATGGACCCGCCGCGCCACACGCGGTACCGGCTGCTCGTGAGCCGTGCGTTCACGCCGCGCAACATCCGCGCGCTCGAGGAGTACATCGACCGCACCGCGACGGAGATCGTCGACAACGTGATCGAGCGCGGTGAGTGCGACTTCGTCACCGACATCGCGGCGGAGCTCCCGTTGCAGGTGATCGCGGAGATGATGGGCGTACCGCAACAGGACCGGAAGCTGATCTTCGACTGGTCGAACAAGATGATCGGCAGCGAAGACCCGGAGTTCGCGACCGAACCGGGCGACGCGGAGAACGCCATGACGGAGCTGTTCGCGTACAGCCACGCGCTCGTGGACGAGCGCCGCACCAACCCGCGCGAGGACATCGTCACGGCGTTGACGCCAGGCAGAGATCGAGGGCGACGTGCTCTCCGAGCTCGAGATCGACCTGTTCTTCCTGCTGCTCGCGGTCGCCGGCAACGAGACCACTCGGAACCTCACCGCCAACGGCATGCACGCGCTGTTCCAGAACCCGGACCAGTTCGCGAAGCTGCGCGGCGACCTCTCGCTCATGGGGAGCGCGACCGAGGAGATGTTGCGCTGCGCGTCACCCGTCATGTACTTCCGTCGCACCGCGACGGCAGACACGGTGCTCGGCGGCAAGGAGATCAAGGCGGGAGATGCCGTCGTGCTCTGGTACATCGCCGGCAACCGCGATGAGAGCCACTTCGAGGCGCCGGAGGAGTTCCGGGTCGACCGCACGCCGAACGAGCACATCGCGTTCGGCGGCCGGGGCCCGCACTTCTGCCTGGGCGCGAACCTGGCCCGCTCCGAGATCAACAAGATCTTCGTCGAGGTGTTCTCGCGGATGGAGAACCTCCAGCTCGCCGGCGACGTCGCCCGGCTCCGCTCGAACTTCATCAACGGCATCAAGCACATGCCGGTCACGTACACGCCCGGCCGCCGAAGCACCGACTGAGGCGGCGGGAGATGCCGTAGCCGGGAGTTCGCAGCACCTACCCTGCTGGGTGGCAGGGATCGCTCGACGCAGGGGAGCGCACGATGGTTGATGCACCGGCGGGCTGGAACCGGGACCCGTACGGCCGGCACGAGCTGAGGTACTTCGACGGCACGAGCTGGACCGAGAACGTCTCCGACGCCGGGGTCCAGGGCGTCGACGACCCGAGTGGCGTCCCCGCGCCGCCGACGAGTCAGGTACCGGTCGTGCAACAACCGCTGGCGCCGACCAAGAAGCGCCTGGTCTGGCCCTGGGTGTTGGTCAGCGTCTTCGTGGTCTTCGGTCTGGGCATCGCCGGGTGCGTCGCCCTCGTCAGCACCGCCGCGAACGAGGTGGTGGACAAGATCAATGACTCGCAGCGTCGTCACGCGATCTCGACAGCGCAGTTCGCGGCGATCGAGCTCGGGACCCCGAGGGCCACGGTCATCTCGACGCTCGGCAAGGCACCGGTCGACTCCCAGGCGTTCACGAGTGAGATCTCGGACGTGAAGGTCAACTCGTCGTGCATCTACTACTGGGAGCTGGGGGAGACGTTCGGCGACTGGTACCAGTTCTGTTTCGACGGCACCGGAGCCCTGACGTCCAAGAACCGATACTGACGTTTGCCTTGACGTACGAACGTATGTTCGTGTAGGGTGTCGGTACTTCCCCGCACCACTGCTCTTCCCCCGTTCGAGTTTTGTCTCCGGTTGGGAGTGGGTTGTGGTGGTTGGGTTGCGGGAGTCGATCGAGTCGTTGCGGTGTTTCGTCGCGGCGCTTGATCCTTCGCGACTCGATGGGACGGAGGCGAAGGAGCTGGTGGCGGCGAGCGCGGAGCTGGAGCGGTTGGCGGGGGCGGTGCGAGACGTTGGCGGCGGGGCGGGTGGCCGAGACGGGGGCGTGGGCCAACGATGGTCCGTTCCGGGACGCGGCGGCGTGGATGGCCGATGTGGCGGGGGTGACGGTGGGTCGGGCGCGGGCGACGATCGAGACCGCGTCGCGGCTCGGTGCGCTGCCGGCGGTGGATGCGGCGTTGCGGTCGGGTTCGCTTTCGGAGGTGCAGGTCGACGCGATCAGCACTGCCGCGACCGCGAACCCGCGCGCGGAGGCCGTGTTGTTGCGCTCGGCGGAGCTCGATGGGGTCAAAGGTTTGAAGCGGACGTGCGCGCGGGTGGAGGCCGCGGCGTCGACGGATCAGGCGCAGCGCTACGAGACCGCCCGACAGAACCGGTATCTGCGGTCTCGGCGGGTCTCGGATGTGGAGGGGCTCATCGAGCTGCGGGGCCCGATCGACGAGACCGCCCGGGTCATGGCCGCGCTGCGAACCCATCGAAGCCGACCTGTTCACCCAAGCCCGCAGGCCGCGACCCCGAAGACCGCGAGCCGCCCGAGGCGCGGGCGTTCGACGCGCTCGTGGTGATGGCGGACGATTCCGCGACCGTCGCATCGGAATCAAGCGGGCGGCACGCGCCGGCGACGGTCGTGGTCCGGGTCGACCACACCGCGTTCACCCGCGGTCACACCGAAGACGGTGAGCTGCTGCGAGATCGCCGGGATCGGACCGGTACCGGTCGCGGTGGCCCAGAAGCTCTCGAACGACGCGATCCTCAAGGCCCTCATCACCGACGGCACCGACGTCCGCGCGATCAGTCACCTGGGTCGGACGATCCCGGCCCGGATGCGCAGCGCGATCGAAGAGCTCCAGCCGGAGTGCGTCATCGCGGGCTGTCACGTGGAGCGGCACCTCGAGATCGACCACAACATCCCCGTCGAAGCCGGCGGACCCACCGCACTGTGGAACCTCAACCGGGTCTGTCACCACCACCACGACCGCAAAACCCGCGACCAGCTCCGCATCCAAGGCGAAGGACTCCACAAACGGCTCGTCCCGGGCGACCGGGCGCCTCCATGAGGCGGGCCGGGGGAGGGGTCCGTGCCTTGCGAGCGCGCGCGAGAACGTGTTCTACTTCGCGGCGTCATTTCCGACTGAGGGGGAACGACCGTATGGCCGGAGGGTTCTGGAATTATGCGCTCGAGGACCCCGACGCTCTCGCCGTGGTCGATCCGGACGGGACGGAGTACACGGCCGCCCAGGTCGCCGAGCGGAGCCACCGCATGGTGCACGGGCTGCGGTCGCTCGGGTTGAAGACCGGAGACACGGTCGCGGCGGTTCTGCCCAACGGGATCAACCCGGTGACGGTCTACCTGGGGGCGCTCGAGTCCGGGCTCTACTACGTGCCGATCAACTACCGGCTCTCGGCGCCCGAGGTGGCCTACATCCTCACGGACAGCGATGCCAAGGCGTTCATCAGCCACGAGCGGTTCGCCGATCTGGCCCGGGCGGCCGCGGACGAAGCCGGGATCCCGGAGGCCGCCCGGCTCGCGGTCGGCAACGTTGCGGGCTTCGCCGACCTCGACGCGTTCCTCGCGGCGCAGCCCGCAGACGTGCCCGAGGACCGCACCGCCGGCGCGGCGATGCACTACACGTCGGGCACCACCGGGCGGCCCAAGGGGGTGAAGCGGAAGCTCTCCGGGTTCGACGCGGACGTTGCCGCCGAGCTGTTCACGGCCTTCTTCGGCCTCTTCGGCATCCAGCCCCGCGACAACAACGTGCACCTCTGCACCTCGCCGAACTACCACACCGCGGTCACGACCTTCGCCGGCAACGCCTTGAACTCGGGTCACGCCGTCGTCTTCATGGACAAGTGGGATCCCGAGCAGACGCTCGCCAAGATCGAGCGCTACCGCTGCACCCACACGCACATGGTTCCGACCCAGTTCAACCGGATGCTGCAGCTCCCCGACGACGTGAAGGCGAAATACGACGTCTCCTCGATGCGGTGGGCGATCCACGCCGCGGCGCCGTGCCCGGTCGACGTGAAGCGACAGATGCTCGACTGGTGGGGCCCCGTGATCTGGGAGTACTACGGCGCGACGGAGGGCGGCGGAACCACGGCGACCCCCGAGGACTGGCTGAAGTACCCCGGCACGGTCGGCAACGTCTGGCCGATCTCCGAGCTCAAGATCGTCGACGACGACACCGGCAAGGTCTGCGGCCCGGGCGAGCCCGGCATCGTGTGGATGCGGATGGGTGCCCAGGACTTCGAGTACAAGGGCGACCGCTCGAAGACCGACGAGAGCCACGATGCCGACGGGTTCTTCACGGTCGGCGACGTCGGCTACCTCAACGAGGACGGGTTCCTGTTCCTCTGCGACCGCAAGAGCGACATGATCATCGCCGGCGGGGTGAACATCTACCCGGCCGAGATCGAGGGTGAGATCCTGGCGCATCCGCAGGTCGCGGACGTTGCCGTGTTCGGCGTTCCCGACGACGACATGGGGGAGCAGATCAAGGCGGTGGTCGAGGTCCGCGAGGGTGTGACCGCCGACGACGCACTGCGCGCGTCGATCATGGAGCACCTGGCCGGGCGCCTGGCGAAGTTCAAGTGGCCCCGCACGATCGACTTCATGGACCAGCTGCCCCGCGAGCCGACCGGCAAGCTGCTCAAGCGCACGCTGCGAGACCCGTACTGGGCCGACCGCCAGACCGCGATCTGAGCGGGCTCCGGCCGGCGAGGGAACGAGTGAAGGGAACACTGTGACCGCACCGCTCATCGAGCATCACGTCCTCGAGTACCCGGGTGGCTACACCCGCTCGATCGGGCCGGCGTTGTCGCGCTACTTCGGTGGCTTGCGCGACGGCAAGATCGTCGGTGTGCGCCTCGCGGACGGTCGGGTGATGGTCCCGCCGACCGAGTACGACCCCCAGACCGCGGCCGAGCTCGGCGAGTACGTGGAGGTCGGTCCGGCGGGGACGGTCACCGCGTGGACGTGGGTCGACGAGCCACGGCCCGGCAAGCACCACCTCGGTCGGCCGTTCGCCTTCGCGCTGGTGAAGCCCGACGGCGCGGACACCGCGATGGTGCACGTCATCGATGCACCGCAGGACTCGATCTCGGTCGGCATGCGCGTGCAGCCGCGCTGGCGGGGCGAGCGGGTCGGGTACGTGACCGACCTCGACGCGTGGGTGCCGCTCGCCGACGGTGCCGAGCCCGATCCCGCCCCGGCGAATCGGGGCGAGGGCGCGACCGACGATCCGGTCACGGGCATCAACACGCCGATCCGGCTGGAGTACGACATCAACGCCGGGTCCGCCGCGGGCAAGTACCTCCGAGGGCTGGCCGAGCACAAGATCCTGGGTGCCCGGGCCGAGGACTCCGATCAGGTCTACGTCCCGCCCCGCGGCTCGGATCCGACGACCGGAGCGCCGACCACGATCGAGGTCGAGGTCGCCGACACCGGAACCGTCACGACCTTCTGCGTCGTGAACATCCCGGGCCTCTCGGAGAGCGCGCCGGAGATCCCGTACGTGTGCGCGGCAGATCCTGCTCGACGGTGGCAACACGCCGTGGTTCGGGCTCATCCAAGGGCTCGCGGCCGAAGATGTGCGGATGGGCCTGCGGGTGCACGCGATCTGGGCCGAGGAGCTCAAGACCGACGCCAGCAACATCAAGTGGTTCGAGCCGACCGGCGAACCCGACGCCGACTACGAGACGTACAAGGCGTACGCATGACCGCGCGAGAGCGTAGGGAGCAGAGAACTTGAGAGATGGAACCGCTGCGACCGGCGGCGTGGCTGCGGCTGCGTGTGGCGCCGGAGAGCGTAGGGAGCAGAGAACGTGAGAGATGGAACCGCTGCGACCGGCGGCGTGGCTGCGGCTGCGTGTGGCGCCGGAGCGCGTAGGGAGCAGAGAACGTGAGAGATGTAGCGGTCATCGGTTTCGCGCAGGAGACCGCGGTTGACGACCGCGATCGCAACGAGGTCGAGATGGTCATCCCGGTAGCGCGCGAAGCGATCGAGCGCTCGGGCATGAAGCGGCGCGACATCGGCTTCACGATCTCGGGATCCTGCGACTACCTCGCCGGCGGGCCGTTCACGTTCGTGATGGGGCTCGACGGGGTCGGCGCCTGGCCACCGGTCAAGGAGAGCCACGTCGAGATGGACGGGGCCTGGGCGCTCTACGAAGCGTGGGTCGCGATCCAGACCGGCGATGTCGACAGCGCGATCATCTACGGCTTCGGCAAGGCGTCCCTCGGCGACCTGCACGAGATCTGGACCCTGCAGACCGACCCGTACACGGTCGCCCCGCTGTGGCCGTCGATGGTGGACATGGCGGCGCTGCAAGCCGATGCGTACCTCACTGCGTCGGGGCGCTCCGAGCGCGATCTCGCGGAGGTCGCGGCGCGCAGCCTCCGGAACGCGCGGAGCAACCCGCACGCGGTCATCTCCGAAGACGTGAGCGTCGAGGACCTGCTCGCCCGGCCCGTGACGCACCGCCCGCTCCGGGACTCGGACATCGCGCCGGTCACCGACGGCGCGGCGGCCATCGTGATCGCGGCCGAGGACGTTGCGAGGAAGCACTGCGAGCGGCCGGCATGGATCCGCGGCATCGAGCACCGGGTCGACCCCCAGCACCTCGGGCTGCGCGACCTCGCGACCGCACCGTCGGCAGCCCTGGCCGCGCAGAAGGCCGGCGCGACGGACGGCGCGATCGACGTCGCAGAGATCCACGCCCAGTTCAGCCACGAGGAGCTCATCCTCCGTGAAGCTCTGGGCCTGGCGGAAGATGTGGACGTCAACCCGTCCGGGGCGCGCTCACCGCGAACCCGATGATGGCTGCGGGTCTGGTGCGGATCGGCGAGGTGGCCAACCGGATCATCGACGGTCGAGCGGGCCGGGGCGTTGCCCACGCCGCGCAGGGACCGTGCCTGCAACAGAACTTCGTGTGCGTCCTGGAAGGGAACTGACCAGCATGGGTGCTGAGCGCACTGCAGTCATCGGAGTCGGCCAGACCCGGCACGTGTCCGCCCGCCACGACGTCTCGATCGCCGGCCTCGTGCGTGAGGCCGCGCAGGAGGCGCTCGAGGATGCCGGCATGGACTGGGGCGACATCGACGCCGTCGTGATCGGCAAGGCCCCCGACATGTTCGAGGGCGTCGTCATGCCCGAGCTGTACCTGGCCGACGCGCTGGGAGCCGCGGGGAAGCCGATGATCCGGGTGCACACCGCGGGGAGCGTCGGCGGCTCGACCGCGATCGTCGCCGCGAAGCTCGTCATGGCCGGCGTCCACGAGCGGGTGCTCACCGTCGCGTTCGAGAAGCAGTCCGAGAGCAACGCGACCTGGGGGCTCTCGGTCGCGATGCCGTTCCAGGCGCCCCTCGTCGCGGGCGCGGGCGGGTACTTCGCGCCGATCATCCGCGCCTACATCCGCCGGTCCGGCGCGCCCGACTACATCGGCCATCTCGTGTCCGTCAAGGACCGGCTCAACGCCTTGCGCAACCCGAAGGCCCAGCTGCACCTGCCCGACATCGACCTGAAGACGGTCCAGGAGTCGATGCTGCTGTGGGCTCCACTGCGGCTCCTCGACGTCTGCCCGAGCTCGGACGGCGCGATGGCCATGGTGATCGGCAGCGAGCAGGCGGCCGCGGCGGCGCCCGGGCCGGCGGCCTGGATCCACGGCACCGCCATGCGGAGCGAGCCGACGATGTTCGTGGGTCGGGACCAGGTGAACCCTCAGGCCGGCAAGGATTGCGCGGCCGACGTGTACCGGCAGGCCGGCATCACGAACCCCCGGGCGGACTTCGACTGCGCCGAGGTCTACGTCCCGTTCTCCTGGTACGAGCCGATGTGGCTCGAGAACCTCGGCTTCTGCGAGGAGGGCGAGGGCTGGAAGCTGACCGAGGCCGGCGCGACCGCGTTCGACGGCGACATCCCGTGGAACCCGTCGGGCGGCGTGCTCTCGTCGAACCCGATCGGTGCCTCCGGGATGATCCGGTTCGGTGAGGTCGCCCAGCAGGTGCGTGAGCGCGCCGGCGACTACCAGGTGGAGCTCAAGACCGGGAAGGCGCTCGGCCACGCGTACGGCGGTGGCTCACAGTTCTTCTCGATGTGGGTCGTCGGCAACACCAAGCCCTGAGGCTCCGGGGTCGACCCGCAGCGGCGCGGGCTTCGGCGGTTCCCCGGTCCGCCGGAAGCCGCGACGAAGTGCACCGTGTCCTTCGATCTCCCCGTCGATGAGCTCCTCGTCGATGACCTCCCCGTCGACGACCTACCCGTCGACGACGCTGAGGTCATCGATCTGGACGCTCTTGACTCCGGTGTTGGACCCGCCCCGTACCAGCGAGAAGTGAAGCTGGCCCGCGGCCGTGACGGTGGAGTCGGTGACGGTTGACGTCCAGGTAGCCGGCTCCGGCTGGCCGTCCACCCAGCTCCGGAACTGGATCGTCGTGCCGCTCACCCGCAGGCGGATCCACTGCTTCGCGGTGCTCACCTGACGAGCGCCCGTCACCATCGCCAACGTGGCCGTGGTCCCGTTGTCGTTGCGGATCACCTCCACCGTCCCCGACTGCGGCTTCATCTCCAGGCCGTACCCGTTGCGGGGGCGGTAGCCGTTCTGCCAGCCGCCGGATCCACGCGCGTAGACGGAGAAGTACGCCACCCGGGCGGTGGTGTTGAAGTGGTACGAGAACAGTGTCTCGGAGTTCGTCCGCGTGGCCAACCCGGACAGCAACGCCCGGCTGTATGCACCCGCCGTGTCCGTCAACGCCAGCTCACCCGTGCCCGAGACCAGCGTCGCGGTGCCGTCGGCGACGCTCGTCGTCCATTGCACACCCCAGCCGGAACCGTCGGGACCCGAGAACTGGTCCGAGAACGACGACGGATCCGGGTCGGACGCCGTCACCGGCAATGCCGCGCTGGCCGCGGAAAGGTTGCCGGCGGCGTCACGGGCACTGACCGTGTAGGAGTAGGTCTGGTTCGCCACGACGGTGGTGTCGGTGAGAGTCGTCGCGGCCGTGATCGGGAGGTCGACTCCGTTGCGGGTCACGATGTAGCCCGACACGCCGACGTTGTCGGTGGAGGCATTCCACGCCAGGCTCACCGAGGTGCCGGAGACGCTCGTCGTGTGGAGGTTCTGCGGGACTGAAGGCGGCGTGCCGTCTCCCGGCGCAGGCGTCGTCACCAGGAGCGGGTTGGAGGGGACGGACTCGCCGGCGGCACTCGTGGCCGTGACGGTGTAGCTGTAGACCTGGCCACTGACCAGTCCGGTGTCGGAGAACTGCGGGTTGGTCGGCGAGCCCCGCAGCACGCCGTCGCGGAACACCTTGTACCCGGTGATCGTTCCCGCGGGCGCGTCCCACGCGAGGTCGGCGGTCGTCCCCGTCACCGAAGTCGTGCGGACGTTGGTGGGTGCCGCGGGCGCCGGCGTGCCGGTCTGACCGGACGCGGTGTAGTGGGCCAGGACCCGGGCGGCGGTGAGCGCGGTCGGGTAGACCGCCACCTCGTCGTAGGTGCCGCCGAGCGCGCTGGAGCCCGGCGCGTTCGGCCAGCCCGTGACGTTCCCACCACCGAGGCGCCAGTAGCCGTTGGCGGCGTCGGGCGCGACCGTCGGGTTGGAGCCGACGAGCGCGCCGTCGATGTAGAGGGCCATGCCGGCGGCCCCCTGGGTCGCGACGACGTGGTGGAACTCGTCGTCGTTGTAGGTGTCGGTCGACGTGATGACCCGCTGGACCCCGCCGGCGAGGATGCCGTACGTGATCCGACCGCCGGACATGTAGAGCTGGCGGTCGTAGGTCGTGCCCCAGCCGGTCTGCGCGTTCTCCAGACCGAGGATCTTGCCGCCGCCGGAGCTCGTCTTGAGGAACACCTCGAGCGAATAGACCTGCGGGTTGGTGACCTGCTGGTTGGTGTACGCGACCCCCGAGGTGCCCGGGCTCTGCACCCCCGTCGTCGTGTCGGGCAGGGCGCCGGGAACGCCGTAGGTCAGCCCGTTGCGGTAGGTGCCGGTCCGGTTGTTCCCGGAGGAGTCGGCCAGGGGCAGCTGGCCGAGCTCACCGAGCTGCCAGTACATCGACGGCGTGTCCGCCAGCACCGTGGTCGGGAATTCGCTCGGCGGGGGCGGCGGCGGTGGGTCACCCGGGTTCGGCTGCTCGGGCGGGAGCGCCGCGCCGCGCGCTGATCCGGAGGCGTACAGCGCGGCGACCTGCGCCGCGCTCGAGGGCGGTGTTGTGCATGCTCGCCTCGTCGGCGCTGCCGCTCCAGAAGTTGCTCATGACCGCGGGGTAGCCGTCGTAGTTCGCTCCGAACACTGTGTAGAAGCGAGCGAGGTCCATGTACCCGACCCTCAGGTATCCGGGTCCGGGGACGAAGGGTTGCGTGATGCTCGACGTCCCGACCATGACGCCGTCCATGTACAGCGTGATGTTGTTCGTCCCGTTGAACACGGCGGCGGCCTGGTGCCAGCTCCCGTCGTTGTAGGTGCCGGGGCTGCGCACGAAGCTGTTGCCCGGGTTGGCGGCGTTGCCGCGTCGGATGCCGAAGGCGACCTTGCCGTCGTTGTCCATCCAGATGGCGCGGTTGTCCCGCAGGCCGGTCCCGGTCTGGGCGTCGGAGAACCCCATGATCGCGCCGCCGCGTTCGGTGGTCGTCCTGAACCAGACCGATTGGGTGAACTCGGGGCTCGGGGTGATCGGCGTCGTCGAGGTGACATAGCCGTCGGTCCCGTTGGTGGTGACGGCGCGGTTTCCGAGGACGGCGCCGGGTTGGCCGGTGGCCACACCCCCGACGATGTTGCCCGTCGTGTTGTTGCCGGAGCTGTCGGCCACGGGGCCGGCGGCATCATCAAGCTGCCAATGCGCGGCGGTCGCGCCCGCGATGGCGACGGCGCTCGGGTAGACGGGCGGGTTCTGCCAGCCCACGGTGACCGGCAAGCTTGACGGACCTTTGATCGACGTCGCGGAGCCGTCGCTGGCGGTCACCTGGTACGTGTGCGTGGTGCCGGCAGTGAGGCCGGAGTCCTTGAAGCGGAACACCGCGCGCGACTGGGTCCACGTCTCGCGGGTCTGGGTCGCGATCGGGCTCGTTCCACCGTCGCGGTAGAGCGCCATGGTCTGCATGCCGTCGTCGTTGTCGCGGACAGCTTCCACACTGACCTCGAGGGTGCCGGCCGCCGTGGCGGTGACCCGCGGCGTGGTGGGCACCTCGGGTGAGGCGTTCCCGCCATTGAGGGTGAAGCGGGTCAGACCCTGCTGGGCCTGCTGGTTCACGGTGCTGAAGTCGCCGCCGGCGTAGATGTTGGTGCCGTCGGTGGCGAGGACCTGCGGGCCGACCGTGGTGGCGGTCCCGGGGCTTCCGCCGTTGGTGGTCGGGCTCCAGTGGCCGAGCCGGCCGTCCGAGAGGCGGTGCGCCTCGAGGCGGTACCAGATGAAGCTGTTCGAGTTGTTCGGGCCGACGTAGCCGCCGACGTTCTTGGCGCAGTCGTGGTTGTGCGACGCTCGGTACATCCAGTCGTTCGCGACCGCGAGACCGACCGAGCCGCCGAGGCAGCGCTCGTTGTAGATGAGGGCACCGTCAGTGATGTTGGCCGCGTAGTAGCCCTCCCAGCAGCCCGGGTTCGGCGCTTCGGCGGTGACGTACGCGGTGTTGCCCTGCGTGATGATGTCCGTGACGTTCGCGTCGCAGCCACCGTTGGCGAGTCGCGGCGAGACGCCGGTCGCGGCCCACGGCATGGTGGCGCCGGTGGTCGGGTTCAGCGACGCGACTCCGGCCTGCGGGAGGCCGTTCACCACGTCCACCTCACCGCCGATGATGAGGCGGTTGCTGTTCGGGCCGAGCGCGCTCTCGGCGACGCGCTTGTCGGCGCTCGCGTTGAACGCGGTGACGACGTTGCCGTTCGTGGAGTTGAGCTTGGCGATGCGCTGGCGCGCGGTGCCCTTCACCGTGGTGAAGTCGCCGCCGATGTAGACGCTGTTGTTGTCGGAGATGACGGTTGCAACGATCGAGTTCGCGTTCGCCGACCACGCGGTGTCGACGGTGCCGCTCGGGAGGTTCAGCCGCGCGATGCGTTGGCGGGCCTGGCCGCCGATGGTGGTGAACGAGCCCGCTACGTAGAGGTACTGGCCGTTCGGCGAGACGTCGACGTCGTAGACCTGGCCGTTTGCGTTCGGGTTGAACGACGTGATCAACGCGCCCGTCGTTGCGTTGAACGCGGCGATCCGGTTCCGGGCCACCTCACCGGTTCCGACGGGGGAGCCGGGGGGACGCACCGAGGTGAACACCCCGCCGGCGTAGACGACGTTGTCCTGGACGTCGAGGGCCCAGACCGTGTTGTTGGTCTGCCACATCGACGACGCCACCCCGCTGAGCGGCTGGTCGTCGACGATCGCCGCCGAGGCCGGCGCGACCTCGGAGATGGCGATCAACCCTGCGGTGAGCAGGACGGCCGTGAGACCGGCAGCCAGCCCCCGAAGCGCGCGCGAGTACCTAGAAACCACCGAAAATCTCCCCGTCGCCCTGTAGTTGCGGATGCGCATTGTGCGCAATGTGTGCCGCGAGTGTGCACTCTACGTGCGGATCAGACAATAGGTACGGCGGGCTATATTCGTCCGAAATCGAGCAGGACAAGCGACGCCGGCGGTCGGCGTGGAATCGCTCGCGCGATCGCTTCTGATGGTCCGTGAGGCGGCGAATACGGTCCGATCGAACCATTGTGCCGGTTGAGTCGGATGAGTTACGCTTTGACCCGGTCAGGACGGGCTTGGCCGGGCGGGGTAGTCAATGCGCAGTTTCTGCAATAAACGCGCGCTACGTGAGGATTGGTACGATGCGTAGCCCAGATGAGGCCACGAGCGCCTCCACCAGCGACCTGCGAAGGGTTGGCCCCCGCGCGCATGCGCCACGCCGGCCCCGAGACGTTCGCCCTCCCCAGATCCCGGTCCTCGAGACCGATGGCGCGCCCGTCCTCGAATCCGTTCCGGCTCCGGAGCCGCTCAAGGTCGGGAACCGCCTCCGGGCGATCCTCGTGGGAATCGACGCCATCGCCGTGACGATCGGCTGGGTGCTGGCCGTCGGGGCCGCCGCGCTGGTCAACGGGACCAGCGGCCGGGACCTCACCGACCTCCTCGCCGTCGTGGCCCTCGGAGTCGTCACGGGCCTGGTCATGATCGCTTCCCAGGGCCTGTACCGGTCCCGGGTGTGCGCAGTGCGGGCTGTCGAGACAGCCCGACTCGGACGAGCCGCCGCAGTCTCCGCCGGTCTCGGCCTCCTCCTCGCGTCGGCACTCGGCCTCCCGTTCGGCTTCGGCCAGGCCGTCGCCGCGATGATCGGCACCTGGTTCCTCCTTGCCGCACTCCGCGGTCTGTACGCCGCCTGGCTCAGCCGGGCGCGTTCCGCCGGCCGGTTCTGCCGCCCGGTGGTCGTCATCGGCACCGGCGAAGAGGGCTACGAGCTCAACCGGCTCGTCGACCTGCACCCCGAGCTCGGGCTCCGGGTCGCGGGCGTCGTCGGGCCCCGCCACACGCTGGCGCGCTGGGACGGCGAGGTGGAGTGGCTCGGCGACATCGCCGAGGCGGCCGACGTGGTGCGCGACGCGGGCGCGAACGGCGTCATCATCGCGGTCAGCGACCTGGGTGCCGAGGACCTCAACCGGCTGACCCGGTCCCTGCTCGCGGACGGGATCCACGTCCAGCTGTCGAGCGGCTTGCGGGGCATCGACCAGCGCCGGCTGCGCTCCCTGCCTCTCGCACACGAACCGCTCTTCTACCTGGAGCCGAGCTCGCTCACGCGCTGGCAGCTCATGACCAAGCGAGTCATGGACATCGTGCTGGCCAGCATCGTGCTCGTGCTCGCGGCGCCGGTGCTCGTCATCGCGGCGATCGCGGTGAAGCTGGGTGACGGCGGATCGGTGCTGTTCCGCCAGACCCGGGTCGGCCAGGACGGCTGCACGTTCCAGCTGCTCAAGCTGCGCACGATGGTCCCGGACGCCGAGGAGCGGCTGGTCGACCTCACCTTCGCCAACGAGCGCCAGGACGGCCCGCTGTTCAAGCTGACCCAGGATCCGCGCCGCACGAGGGTCGGACGCATCCTGGAGCGCACGAGCCTCGACGAGCTCCCGCAGCTGTTCAACGTCCTGCGCGGTGACATGAGCCTGGTCGGACCCCGGCCCGCGCTCCCGCACGAGGTTGCACAGTTCGACGAGGAGCTGCGGGAGCGCCAGCGGGTGCTTCCGGGGATCACCGGCCTGTGGCAGGTCGAGGGACGTGAGAACCCCGCGTTCGACGTGTACCGCCGCCTCGACCTCTTCTACGTCGAGAACTGGTCGGTCGGCTTCGACCTCGCGATCCTGCTCGCGACGCTCCAGAGCGTCTTCCTGCGGTTCGCGTGGCGTTCGAACCCGTCGTCGGAGACGTTGGTCGAGGTTTCACCCGCACTCGAGATGACCACGGAGAGCAGCTACTCCTAAAGTCATTTCGGCGACGTTCGTGGGGGCGCTATTTGCGCCGGAACGCGGACGCGAGCGACCGTTTGCCCAATGTTCTCGGGGCGCGGTCACCTTCGCGCGGTACGCGCGAATCCGGGTATTTAGATGGGTAAGTCAAGTCTCGTACGGTCAATGTCGATACCGTACGTACGCAGCATTCATCCCCGAAGTTTGCTGCTTTCCGTGGTCGTTGGGTGGGCATGGTCCCCCCGACTCCACGTCCCCTTGACCCCTGCCCCGGAGATCCCCTGTGCCGAGGACGCCCCGAACCTCCCCTCTGAAGCATCCGCACGGCCGGCGGGCGTTTGCCGCTGTCGCGGCACTGGCGCTCGTCGCCGGTGCGGTGCAGCTGCTGCCGTCCGCCGGTGCGGACAGCGTCGTGATCCGCCAGGTCTCGAGGGCAGAGGACTCCGGGGTCGTCGACCTCAATCGCGACGGGGTCGCCGAATACGCGGGCTACGGCATCACGAACTCTGCGCTCTCGGTCGGGGAGCAGCCGCGCGACGGCAGCGACCTGCGCCTGCTCCTGCCCTTCGACGTCTCCGCGGCCGCGCTCGCCGCGGCCCGCAGCGGCGGGAACGCGAACGTCTCGATGCGCGTCTGGCGCGTCAACAACCTCGGCAACCGCAAGGTCGTGATCGATGCCTACACCGGTTCTCCCGGCATCACGACGACCGACTACAGCCGGCCGGCGATCGCGCTCGCCACTCTGGCCCCGGTTCGGGGTCGCCTCGCCGTGGACGTCACGAAGGCGCTGCGCTCGATGACCGCGCCCGGCGTGTTGACCCTGCGGCTCCGGCTCGACGCACTCGCCCCGCACGCCGGGGGCCCCTTGACCCAGGTCAACATCGCAACCTCGGAGTCCCGCAGCCGGAGGAACGCCCCGGTCCTGTCGGTGAGCTCGACCGGCTCCGACGCACCCGGGATCCCGGTCACCGTGCCGCCGACGACGGCGCCGGCAACCAAGCCACCGACGACGGTGCCCACCGATCCGCCGACGACCTTCCCGCCCCCGCCGCCGGTGCCGCCGACGGCTCCGCCGCCGACGACCCCGAACGACCCGCCGCCCCCGACCGGGTCCGCCCAACCTCCGGCGCTCGTCACCGGTGGCCACAGCTGGAACGCGATCTTCGACGACGAGTTTGACGGCGCGAACGTCGATCCGGCCCGCTGGAACGTCCAGAACAACAGCAACTATGGCGCCGGCAACCACGAGGACCAGTGCTACAAGGCCGCCAACACCACGGTGGCCGGCGGGACCCTGCGGATGGTGGGCAAGCGCCAGACCGTTTCGGATTGTGGCTCGAATCCCGATGGTGGAAGCAACTACTACTTCACCTCCGGGATGGTCACGACCCGCCAGCAGGGCGGTTCGATGAAGTTCAAGTACCGCCACGGCTACGCGGAGATCCGCATGCGCGTGCCGCGGGGCAACCTCTACTGGCCGGCGTTCTGGCTGGTGGGCGCGGGTGACGGCAGCTCGCCGGGCTGGCCCGCCTACGGCGAGTTCGACGTGACCGAGATCTACGGTTCGAAGCCCGACATCAGCGAGTCGAACTTCCACCGTACGGGCGGCAACATCGGTGCCCGCAACCACAACGTGACCACGAAGGGCTCCAGCGGCGGGATCAACATCAACCCGCCGAACGCGTTCGTCGCCGGTGGCACGAACGACTGGCACACGTACGGATTCAACTGGACCGCGAACAAGCTCGAGTGGTACATCGACGGCGTCCTGGTCCGGACCCACTCCGCCAGCGGGTCGGCCGACACGGCGGCACTCGGCTACGAGCACTCGATCATCCTGAACCTGGCCATGGGCGGCGACGGGCCCAGGTACCCGGATCACGGCTACACCGGGGCCGACTCCGCCGGCGGGTACAGCAACGGCAACCTGGTCGCCGACCTGCCCGGAGCGATGGAGGTCGACTACGTGAGGGTCTGGCAGCCCTAACCCGTCACGCAAGTCCGCAGCGCGCGCGTACGGGGCGAACCCGGTGAGCACCGGGTTTGCCCCTTGCGCGCGTACGGCGCGAACCTGCGTCGGTGGGCGTTGGGGCCGAGCGGGCTGGACCGCGCAATTCAGGCTGCCGGCGTTCCGGCGCGCCGCTCGTGCGGCTGCCCGCGGCTCTGGCCCTGGTGGCGCTGGTGGTCGGGCTCGCGGCAATGGGGATGACGATCCGCACTGCCCGGACGGCGCACGCCGCCGACGCGCCGAAGTCGGTGACGGTGCGCATCCTGGCGAACGGGGTCGAGCCGGCGATGGTGCAGGTCGAGCCGGGGTCCACCGTTGTGTGGGTCAACCGGGCCGGCGCGTCGCGGTCGATCCTCGCGACCGACGCGAGCTTCGACTCCGGCGCGCTCGCAGAAGGCGAGAAGTTCCAGTTCGCCTTCACCGAGCCGCGCACCGTCTCGTATTCGGTCGTGCAGGCGCCCGGCATCTCGGGCACGATCGTCGTCGGGGATGCGTCGGCGCCCGCACCTGCTCCGGCACCCGTGGCCGCACCGGTGCCCGCCGCGCCGGCCGGCTTCGCCTACACGGGGTCATCGACGGCGGTGAACGCAGCGGTGGGCGGCTTGCTCCTCGCGTTCGGGGCCACGCTGCTCTACGGGGCCCAGCGGTTCGGGGTGGTTGCCGCGATCTCCCGGCTCACGTTCTCGGCCGCGGCCGACGACCTGCTGCCGTCGCGCCGCCACCGCCGGATCCGTCGCGAGGCGGCTCGCCGCAGCCGGATCCGTCGCTGACGCGGCGCGCAATCACCGTACGGCTCGGTGCGTTGTTGATCGGCGCGCTCATCGTCGGGACCGCGTGCGGGAGTGACGGGGCGTCGCCTCCGTCCGGCACGCACACGACCGCGGTTCCCGGGCCGGGCGGCGGGGAGCTCGCCGCCCGCGCGGCCGGGTCCGGGTCCACCGCGATCGTGCTCGCGCACGGAGCGGGCACGACCATGGAGAGCTGGTACGAGGCGTTGGACGGCCTTGCCGCTGCGGGGTACCGCGTCATCGCGTTCGACGCCCGCGGTGTCGGCGACTCGGACGGCGATTTCTCGGGTGATCCGGCCGACCGCGCTGACGACATCTCCGCGGTCGTGCAGCACGAGCGCGAGCGCGGCGCCGACCGCGTCGTCGTCATGGGATCGTCGCTCGGCGCGCAAGCGGCGCTGATGGTCGCCGCGCGCGACGACGTGGCGGCCGTCGTTGGCGTCTCACCGGCGACCGTGCCGGACGGGCTCGACGCGATCACCGCGCCAGGGTTCTTCGTGGCATCGGTGGGGGACCGGGGCCCGGCCGCCAACGCCCGGGCGTTGGGCCGCCGCTTCGGTCGTCCCGCCCGGATCGTCTCCGGAGCGGTGCACGGCTCGGACCTCTTCGCCGACCACCCGGAAGCCCTCCGGGCAGTGTTGGCGTTTCTCGCGGAAGTAGCCCCGGCGCGCACCTGAGTGCACGCCGGGGCCTTCCCCCAGGTCGCTAGAACATGACCTGTGACGACGCCGTTGTCGTCCCGGAGGCTGCGTTGCCGGCGACGTCGAGCAGCGTTGTCGCCGGGGTGAAGGAGAAGGCGCCCGACGCGGTCGTCGACGAGAGCGCGGTGCACGTTCCCGCGCAGGCGCCCGAAACCGTGAACGTCACCGTCTTGTTGCCGTTGCTGAGCGCCAACGATCCCGCGTACGTGACGGTCCGGGTGGAGCCCGAGCTCGTCAGGTAGTTGGTGCTGCCCGTCGTGAGCAAGCCGTTCGTGAGCCCGCTGATGCCGTAGGAGGTGTTGGAGCTCGAGCGACTCAGGGTCAGCGTGGCTGTCGCCGGCACCGTCGCCGGATCGAGCGCGTCGTTGAACGTCACCGCGAACGTGTCGACGGACGCCTGCACGGTGCCGTTCTTGTTCGTGACGGCGAGGTTCGCCGCACTGGTCGTCGGGGCCGCCGTGTCGTAGGTGAACGTAGCGATCGAGTTCGGCGACGAGTTCCCGGCGGCGTCGAGGGTCCAAGCGGTCACCGTGTAGCTCACGCCGTTCGTGAGGTTGCTCGTGCCCATGGGGATGCTCCACGAAGTCGTGCCGGATGCCGTGACCGTCGCCGACGCCACCTGCCACGTGCTCCCGCTCCAGTACCGGTTGTCGCTCGAGCGCCGGATGGTGGCCCGGACGCTGGTGACACCGGAGGGAGAGTCCGCCGCCGTTCCGCAGATCCGAGCGGTCGGCGAGCAGCCGGCAGTCCAGCGGGTGGAGCTGTAGATCGCTCCGTTCACTGGGAACGTGATGACGTTCGCCGGTGCGGTCGTGTCGATGCGGATCGGTGTGGCCGCCGTCTTCACCGCTTCGGCGTTTCCGGCGTTGTCGACCGAGAAGTACTTGATCGAGTACGTCCCCTGGGCCGGCAGCGCGACCGAGGTGCCCTGCGCCGAGGCGGTCGTCGGCGTCGACCCGTCGGTCGTGTAGTACGTGGCCGCGACGCCGGCGCCGCCCGCGTCCGTGGGGTTGAGCGTCACCGTCTGAGGCGTGCTCTTCCACGCGCTGCCGATGCTCGACGTGTTGTCGGTGGTGACGGGCAGCGTCTTGTCGATGCGGATCTGGGTGCCCGCGGTCTTCACGGGCTCCGTGTTGCCCAAGGCGTCGCGCGAGAAGTACTTGATCGTCGAGGTCCCCGTGGCGGACAGCACGACCGAGGTGCCCTGGGCCGAGCTCGTGGTCGGAGTGCTGCCGTTCGTCGTGTAGTACGTCGTTGCCGCGCCAGATCCCGCATCGACGGGTGTCAGCGTGACCGTGACGTTCTGGTTGGTCCAAGACCCGAAGGAAGCAGAGTTGTCGGTGGTCACGGGCGCGTTCGTGTCGATGCGGATCTGGGTGGCCGCAGTCTTGACCGGTTCGGCATTCCCGAGCGTGTCCGCCGAAAAGTACCGGATCGTGTAGACGCCGTCGGAGAGCAGCTCGATGCTCGTTCCGGTGGGCGAGGAGGTCGTCGGCGCACTGCCGTCGGTCGTGAAGTAGGTCTGGCCGACCCCGGCGGGCCCGATGTCGGTCGGCGTCAGCGTCACGGTGGCCGCGGTCGTGCGCCACGCGTTGCCGATCGACGCGGTGTTGTCCGTCGTCACCGGTGCCGCGGCGTCGACGCCGAAGCTCACCGCTCCGCTACCGACGTTGCCGGCCGCGTCGGTCTGCGATGCGGTGGCGGTGTACGCGCCGGTTCCGAGCGGCGACGCCGTGGCCGACCAGGCGCCGGCGGTGCACGGGGTCGTGAGCGTCGCGGCGCCGCTGCCCGCGATCGCCACCGTGACGTTGCCGTCCGCGGTGGAGCACTGGCCCGAGAAGGTCGGCGTCGATCCGAGGATCGTGCCGTTCGCCGGTGAATCGAGTGTGACCACCGGGGCCACGCGGTCGACCGTGAAGGCGACCGCGCTGCTCGTCCCCGTCGTCGTGCCTGCAGTCTGCGACGCGACCGCGCTGTAGCCGCCGTCCGCGAGCGAGGTGCTCGTCGTCCACTCGTTGGCGACGCATGCGGCGGTGAGGATCACGGGCTGGGCACCGTTCACGTTGACCGTGACCGTTCCGGCCGAGGTCGTGCAGAGCCCGGCCAGCGTCGTCGGTGCCTTGACGGCGGCGGCATTGGCGGGCGTCGAGATCGTGACGACGGGCGCCGTCGACGCCTGGGTCGCGGAGAGCTCGAGGTCGAAGACCCCACGGGTGTCGGACTTGGCGTCCTGGTGGAGCTCGGCGGCGATCACGTTGTCGCCGGCGACCAGGGCCGTGCCGGGGACGGTGAGCTCGTACCAGGTGACCCCGTCGGCCGCGGTCACCTTCGTGCTCGAGTAGGTGGCCGCCGTGAGCGGGCCGGCCGGGAGGTTGTTGCGCAACACCTCGGTGCCGTTGATGGAGACGGCCGCGCCGTCGTCGCGCTTGAGCCGCAGCGTGAGCTGCTGCGCCGACGCGGGATCGCCAACGGTGATGTGGCGGACGAAGTACTGGGTCAGTGTCCCGGTCGGGAGCACCGTGGTCTCACCGCGGCCGCCCCAGCCCAGCTGGGAGGCGCCGCGGGCCCATGACGATGTGTCGAAGCCGGGCTGGCGCCACGTGGTGCCGGGATCGGTGTTGGTGGCCAGATAGGACCACACGTCACCGGACCGCACGAGCGCGCTGGTGCCTGTCGTCGACGCCGCGAGCGAGCCGGTGGTCGAGAGGTTGCCGGAGGTGTCGATGGCGACGACCTGGTAGCCGTACGCCGTGTTGCCGGCGAGACCGGCGTCGGTCAGGGTCCGGGCCGTGGTGTACGCGATCGGAACGCCGTCGCGCCGGACCACGTAGCCGAGGATGCCGGCGTCGTCGGTCGACGCGGTCCAGCTGATGGAGAGGGAGCTGGCCGTGCGGCTGTCGAGGCTCACCACGGGACGCGTCGGCGGGTTCGTCTCGGCCGGGGTGGACCGGATCAGCTCGAGGTCGAACGCGCCACGTGTGTCGGTCTTGGAGTCCTGGTGGAGCTCGGCCGCGATCACGTTGTCGCCGGCAACGAGCAGGTTGCCGGGGACGGTGAACTCGTACCAGCTGACCCCGTCGGCGGCGGTCACCTTGGTGCTCGAGTACGTCGAGGCGCTGAGCGGCCCGGACGGGAGGTTGTTGCGGAGCACCTCGATGCCGTTGATGGAGACCGAGGCGCCGTCGTCACGCTTCAGGCGCAGCTTGAGCTGCGGGATCGATGCGGGGTCCGTCACGTTGACGTGGCGCACGAAGTACTGCGCGAGGTTGCCGGACGGGACCGTGGTGGTCTCACCGCGACCGCCCCAGCCGAGCTGCGACGGGCCGGACGCCCACGTCGCCACGTCGAAGCCGGGCCGGCGCCACGCGGTTCCGGGATCCGTCGCGGTGGAGAGATAGGACCACACGTCACCGGACTTGACGATGCTCGGGTTGTCGAGCGTCGTGGTGCTCGCGGTGCCGGACGCCGACGGGTTGCCCGACGTGTCGTACGCGATGACGTCGTAGGTGTAGTTGGTGGTGGGGTCCAGGCCGGCGTCCGCGAACGTGGTCCCGGTCGCGAAGGCGACCGGCGTGCTGTTCCGGCGGATCAGGTATCCGACGACGTTCGAGTCGTCGGTCGAGGGCGTCCAGCTCACCGTGGCGGTGCTGAACGCAACGTTCGAGACCGTCGGCGAGGGCGCGGTCGGCGGGTTCGCTTCGGTCGAGGTGCGGGCGACGAGCTCGAGGTCGAAGATCGCGTCCGCGTTGTCGAGGTCGGCCTGGTGGACCTCGACGGCGACCGTGTTGTCGCCGTTGGCGAGCAGGGTCGCAGGTACCTGGTACTCGTACCAGGTGCTCTCGGCGGCGCCCGAGACGTACGAGCTCGCCGGGGTGCTCGCGGTGAGCGGCCCGGCGGGAAGGTTGGATCGAACCGCCTCGACGCCGTTGACGAAGACGGAAGCTCCGTCGTCGCGCTTGAGCCGAACCGTCACGGTCCCGTAGAGGCTCGGGGTCGGAACGTTCACGTGCTTCACGAAGTAGGACGTGATCGGCCCGCTCGGAATGGTCGTTGTCTCACCCTTGCCGCCCCATCCGAGCTGGGAGGTGCCGGTGGGCCACGACGCAGGAGTCGAAGCCGGGCTGGCGCCACGCCGAGCCGAGATCCTGGCCGTCGGCCCGGTAGGACCACGAGTCGCCCTGGGCGACCAGCGTGGCGGCCGCCGGCGGCGGCGGCGTCACCGAGACCACCGAGGTGGTCGCAGACCGGTTTCCGGTGGCGTCGAGCGCACGCACGAAGTAGCGAGCGCGATGCCGGTCACGCCGGTGTCAGTCAAGTTGCGCTCGTAGGTCGAGCCGACGACGATCGTCCCGAAGGCCGGGTCGTCCTTGAGCATCTCGTACTGGATCGGCGTCGCGGCGTTGTCGGTCGACGGAGTCCAGCTCAGCGTCACGTTGTTGCCGGCGACCGTGGTCTGCACGTTGCTCGGAATCGCTCGGAGCCGTGGATGTCGCGGTCGCAGAACTTCTCGAAGCCGCCGTAGTAGGGGCTCGCCGCGCGCCCTGGCGCACTGATGCTCACCGCCGGCCCACATGCATCCGTTGCAGTCGAAGAAGAGCGCCCACGGCCCCTCGCCGCCGCTGCCCTGCAGCTTGAGCTGGGTCGGGTGGAACTCGGGCATGGCCTCGAGGTTCTTGGTCGTGTCGTACGCGCCGATCAGGTTGATCGGGTCGACCCGGCTATAGTCCCTCGGCGTCGAGAAGTTGGTCGTGTCCTGAACTGGTAGTCGGTGACGCAGTGGCACGACCCGTAGAGGATGCCGTCCTTGTAGGCGAGGGACTGGTAGTCGCCGCCCGCGTTCTGGGTGATGAACCCGCGCTCGAACGTGTAGTCGCTGCGGGCATACGAATGCAGGTAGTGCTGCGATCCACCCTGGTAGACGTGGTTCCCGACCTCCAGGATGGTGTTGCTCGGCTCCGAGACCCCGGGCTGAGTCGGGACCCACGGCTTCAGCCCGGGGACCGCGGCACCGGTCACGGTGTCGATGGTCGCCTGGTGGTTGGGGTTGAGCGTCACGCCGTTCAGCGTCGAGAACGCGCCGACCGCGTACACCCGGTCGCCCTGCGCGCTGGCGTTGATGTCCATGGGCGCGGTCTCGAGGGTCGGGAACCAGTTCCAGTCGGGGCGGCCGTCGCTCAGCCGCACCCGCGCCAGGCGGCTCATGGTCAGGGGACCGGTCAGGTTGTTGCCGGTGCCGCCGGTGATCCGGGTGAAGTTGCCACCGAGGTAGAGCCACTGGCCCTGGATGGACATCGCGCGGATGTCGTAGGACCCGCTCGGGCGCGATGCGTAGCCCAGCCAGCTGGTACCGGGGACCGGAGCACCCGACACTGGATCGAGCGCCGCGAGGGCGGTGGTGTTGGCCACACCGTTGATTGCGGAGAACTCACCGCCGACGAACAGCTTGGTGCCGTCCGGTGACGCCATGATCTTCCAGACCGGCGCGTTGATCACGGGGTTGAACGTGGGGATCCACTCGCCGGTGTTCACGTCGAACGCGGCCAGATACGACTGGGTGTACTTGGGTCCGCCGATGCCGTTCTGCACCTGGAGGAACTTGCCGCCCACGTAGATCGTGCTGCCGATCTGGGCAAACGTCTTCACGTAGTCGTTCATGTTGGGGATCGCGGTGCCGACGTTGATGCCGGTGACCGCCCACCCCTGTGACACCGGCGTGCGGTCGAGCATCGTGCGCACCGTGCTCGCGGCCAGCCCGCCGTCGGGCGCGTACGAGACGCCGGCCGCGACCACGTCGGCGTCGGTCGTCCTGGGCCGGATGAACACCTGCGTGAAGGGGATGGCGTTCCCCTCGCTCGCGTACTGCCACAGGTAGGACGTCGCGTTGTTCTGCCCCGTGACCGAGCTCCCACCGAAGGAGAAGCCGGCCTCGTAGTTGTGGGTCGGACAGCGGGTACGTCGTCACCCGGCGGGTGTCGTTCGCGACCTGCGTGTTGGCGGTCGTGTTCGTCTGGTAGGTCGACGTACCGAGGTTCGTGGTGGTGCTGTCGAACTTGATCGAGCTCATTGGGATGCCACCGCCGAAGGCCCACGACCACGAGCCGAAGCTCTTGATGTTCATGCGGACCTCTTGCCAACTGGTGCCGGCGACGTTGGTCGCTCGCCGCAGGCGGATCCCGTCGGTCAGCCCGTCCATCCGGGCACCGTTGAGGAGGCCGTCGATGGTCGGCGTCGGCAGGGACGCCGGGGAGAAGGCCGCCGGCCCCGTCACGGTGGTGCGGACCGTCGACGGCGAGCCCTGGCCCCAGTACGGGAAGCTCCAGCCTTCGCGGCCGCGCCCGACGAGCACCCAGCCGCCGCCGTCGGTCGTCATGTCGCAGTAGAACTGCTCGGGCTGAACCAGCTTCGGTGTCCAGAGCCAGTAGTTGCCGTCGACGCTTCCCGGGTAGCTCTGCTTGATGGACCAGCACGACGGTGCCGCGGCCGTGGGCCGCGAGACCGTCGCGCACCGTCGGTGCGGCACCAGCCGGGGTTCCGGCTCCGGCCACGGCACCGATGGCGCCGATGCCGAGCATGCTGATGGCCACCAGCATCGAGATGCTGCGGCGGCAACCGCGCGCCACGGAGCCCGAGCTGGGTCGACGAACGTTCACGATTCCTCCGCCCTCATCCGGAGCGGGAGTGGGCTCGCTCCGGGGCAGTGCCGGTGTTGACGGTCCCGGCCGCGGCAGCGGCCGAGATTCCGGGGGAGGAAATGTGCGGTTCTTCTCCCTCAGAAGGTCAATGTACCGAAAAAGTCATGAAAATGCTACTAAACCCGCAAAAATGGGGCTCATGACCCAAAGCCGGCGACGAGCCCGCTCGGAGCTGCCGGCGGTCTCGCGGTGACGGTCGCCCTCGCCCGGCGCGCAACGTCCGCAACCAGCCCCGGCGCGGTCAAGCTCACGATTCCAGGGCAAGAAAGCCAACAAACACCGAGAAATGATGCCCACGACCTACTGGTCCGTGTGGGAGGATCCAGCAATGGCCCCCGAGCTCTCCGTCGTGATCTGCACGCGCGATCGACCCGTCCTCTTGAGGCGGGCAATCGAGGCAATTCGGACCCAGACCTTCGAGGGGGTCATCGAGACGGTCGTGGTCTTCGACCGCAGCGAGCCGGACGAGTCGCTCGAGGTGGCCGGCGGTCCGCGTCCGGTCCGGGTGACCCGGAACTCGCATGCTCCCGGGCTTCCCGGTGGGCGCAATGCCGGAGTGGACCTGGCCGGCGCGCCGGTCGTGGCGTTCTGCGACGACGACGACATCTGGCTCCCCGAGAAGGCGAAGCTCCAGTACGAGCTGCTCACCGCCCGGCCCGAGATCGACGTCGTCGTCTCCGGCGTCCGGATCGAGATTGACGGCGAGACCGTGGACCGCGCGCTCACCCAGCGCGTGGTCACCTTTGCGGACCTGCTCGACGACCGCCTCATGGAGGTCAACTTCTGCACCGCGATGGTCCGACGCGAGGCGTTCCTCGGCCGGATCGGGCCCGCCGACGAGCACATCCCCGGCGGGTATGCCGAGGACTACGAGTGGGTGCTGCGAGCATCGCGGGCCCAGCCGATTGCGGTCGTACCGGACCCGCTCGTCATCGTGGAGTGGCACGCCCAGTCGTTCTTCGCGTCCCGCTGGCAGGTGATCGCGGATGCGCTCGACTACCTCGTCGACCGCTACCCCGAGTTCCGATCCCGCGCCGCGCGGGTTGGCGCGGATCCGCGGCCAGCGTTCGTTCGCGCTCGCGGCACTCGGCAAGCGGCGAGACGCTTGGCAGGAGATTCGGGCGACGCTCGAGCAGAGCTGGCGCGAGCCCCGTGCGTATCTCGCCGGCGCGGTGGCCACCGGTCTGGTCGGACCCGACCCCGTCGTGAAGGCACTCAACAAGCGCGGCCGCGGCATCTAGGAGATGGGCGCGACCGCGGACAAGATCCTGGAGCGTTGCCTCGTCGTGCACACGGTGCCGTCGACGCTCGCGTTCTCGCCCGTCGGACGCTACGTCGCACCGGCCCTGGCCGGGGTCGGCGCCAAGGGCCACGTCGCGCTCACGTTCGACGACGGCCCGGACCCGGCGTCCACCCCCGAGTTCCTCGCGGTGCTCGACGACCTGGGATGGCGGGCGACCTTCTTCATGCTCGGCGACATGGTCCGGGCCGCGCCCGGGCTCGCCGCCGAGGTTGCCGGCGCGGGCCACGAGGTCGGGGTGCACGCGGATACCCATCGCAGCCAGAAGCGGATGGGCCCGCGCGCCATTCGCGAGGATGTCGCCCGGGCGTACGACGCGGTGGCCGACGGGTCCGGGGTGGAACCGAAGTGGTTCCGGCCGCCGCACGGCGCCCTTTCGTTCGAAGGCAAGCTCATGGCCCGCAAGCTCGGCATGCGCTCGGTGCTCTGGACGACATGGGGCCGGGACTGGCGCGCCGAGGCGACGCCGGAATCGGTGCGCGCCGACGTGCTCGCCGGATACCTGGATGGCGGGACGATCCTTCTCCATGACTCCGACTGCACGTCGTCGCCCGGCGCCTGGCGATCCGCGCTCGGCGCGTTGCCCCTGCTCGCGACCGAGTTCGCGGACCGGGGCCTCACGGTCGGCCCGGTCGGCGAACACGGATCACGGGGCTAGCGCAGCCCGGCCCGGTCGGCGAACACGGATCACGGGGCTAGCGCAGCCCGGCCCGGGGATCCGGTCGGTTCCGCCTACCTCGGCCAGGGAACGGGTCGGCCGAGCAGGGACTCCACCGCGACGATGTCGGAAGCGAGCTGCTCGGTGAGGTGGGCGCGCACGCCGGGGTCGAAGCTGTCGTCGGGCTCGGAGTTGTACGGCTCCGGGTGACGCAGGACTCGGGCGGGCAGGCCGAGCCGCTCGGTGACGCGGTCGACCGCGGCCTGAGGATCGGCGTACATCTCCTCGCTGATCTCGACCAGAACCTGATCCCGGCCGAACGCGTCGAACCAACGCTTGAGCATCGGTGCGTACCGGCCCTGGTCGACGTAGGACATGTGGCGATGAGCGAAGCTCACGTAGCCGTCCTCCGCGATGATCCGCTCCTCTTCACCCGCGATCCGGTCCGGCTCGGCTGCGATCGCGTCGGCGAAGGAGAGTGGCTCGGTGCCGTTCGTGCGCCGTTCCTTGAAGTGCGAGAACGCGCGCTCGACGGGATCGCGCAGCGAGACGATCACGAGTGCCTCGGGCGCGACGCTGCGGGCACGCATCGGCGCAAGCGGGTGATACAGGTAGTACGGCGACGCCTCGCCCGCGACCACACGATGGCCGAGGCGGCGGCCCGCCTGGGCGCGAGCCGCGCGCGACGGGAAGTGGGACCGGTACCAACGTTGGCCCCGACCGAAGTTCTCGTCGAAGTAGTAGATCCCCTTGATCTTCTCGGGCCGCGGGAACAGGTCCAACACGCCGTCGTGCTCGCAGAGGTAGCGCCACAGTGAGGTCGTGCCGCCGCGTTTCGCACCCACGATCAGGAAGTCCGGGACCGGCCGCAGGTCGGCGGTGGCCATTCCGTAGCTGCGCACCACGCCTCTTGGCCGTGCTGCGCGCGAGCAGCTCGGCTCGCGATCGCTGGCTCTCGCGCTCGAGAATGTCGGCCGACACGAAGGACGTCGGGGTCGGAGTCGAGGGCGTCGTCATGTCGGTGAGAGCTCCAGCTCGGCCTCTTGGGGGTGGTTCTCGCGCCAACAGATCCCCGCCGCGATCCCGACGACGACGAACTGCGGAAGCAAGCCGTAGTACGGAATCTGCGTGATGCAGACGAGGATCGAGATGTGGGCCCAGAGGGCCGTGGGTGTTCGCGCGAGAAGCGTCGAGAAGAACAACGTGAACATCGCGACGAGGATCAATGCCAGTGCCGGGAATCCGTGGCAGAACATGACGTACCAGATCAGGCCGTGGGTCCCGACGGGCGGCGCCATGGCCAGGGGATCCTGCGACGCGGGCGCACCGTTGCCGTAGCAGCGGTGACTCGAGAGCACCGGCGTACGCCTCCTTGTACACGCTCTCGCGCGTGTCGTTGCTCGCGGCGGTGTTGTCGAGCCGGGCGGTCACCACCGCAGAGAGCGGAGTGAACAGCACCAGCGTCAGCGCCACGGCCCCGAGCATGCCCACGACGAGCATCGGTCGCGCGTCGCCCCGCACCATCTGGCGTCCGGCGAAGTACACGAGGGCAACGCCGATGCTGAGCCAGAGGCCCCGGTTCGTCGAGACGGCGATCGGTACCACCGCGGCCGCGCAGATCACCCAGCCGACCATTCGGCGCTCCAGGGAGGGCGCGTTCAGCCACGAGAGGATGAAGAACGGGGAGGAGCAGGCCGAGCGTCGAGCCCCAGCCGTTGGTCGCCGGCAGGGGAGCCGCCGGCCGCGGCACTGCGCCGGTGGCGAACGTCTGGAGCTCGGCGAAACGGATGACGGTCAGGTCGTAGATGAAGCCGTTGTCCCGGAGACCCGCGGGGAGCACCATCTGCATCGGCGACGGGACGGCAAGATGGGAAAATGCGATGGCCAGGAATCCGAAGCCGACGAGCACGATCCAGAGCGCCGCGAGCATGTCGACGATCCGAGCGGTGCTGACCCGGCGCGTCGATGTGTTGCAGAGCCACAGGAACACCACGAGGGTCGAGACCCAGATCAGGTAGCGGTACACGAACACCGGCATCGCGTTGAGGCCACTCAGCGCGAGCGCGGAGATCGGGATCCAGGCGACGAAGAGCGCGAACGGCACGATCATCCCGGGCACACGTAGCGATCGGCGCATGACCATCGGGATCCCGAAGGCGAGCGCCGGGACGATCCAGGTCAGGGCCGAGAAGCCGAGGAAGTACGCCACCGGCATCCAGAACGTCATCAGGGCCAACGGCCAGGCGGCATCCAGCAGGGGCGCCCGATGCCCGCCGGCGCGCGCCGAGACGGGTTCCGCGTCGGGGGGCTGGACCCGGCTGGGCATGAAGGTCGTCATCGCGTTCCCCAGACCAGGTCGTCGATGAGCGACGCGACACCGGCGATGCCGGCCGGGGAGTCGTCGTTCCCGGGAATCTTGTAGACATCCGGGCGGTCGAGCATCCGATCGAGCGCCTCGAAGAGCTCCGGCTCAGCTTCCGCGAGGGTGACGAGGTCGCGGCGCGCGAGGAAGCGCGAGAACGCGAGCTGGTGGTTGTCGACGTGCTCACCGAGGTCGCCCCGGCGCGGCACGACGATCGGTCGCAGCCCCGCGGCGCGCGTCTCCATGATCCCGCCCGGTCCACCGGGGCACACGACTGCGTTCGCGGTGTGCAGCAGCTCGCGGAACCGTTCCGGCTTGAGGAACGCGATCGACTCGGCTCGGTCCACCGCGCGGGCGTTGCCGTGCTGCACGACGAGCCGCGCTTGGGGGTGGAGATCGCCCCAGGCGTCGATCCAGTCCATGAGCCGCTCGAAGCGGTGATGATCCGTGCCGACCGTCACGAAGACGAGTGGCCCGGATTCGTTGCCCACCATCGTCAATACACCGGCCCGGCGATCACGGTGTCGCGGTAGAGCTGCTCCTGCTCCGGCCACTGGACGAGGAAGAGCTCGGTGACGGGGTGACAGAGCCGACCGGTCATCGTCGCGGAGTCGATGCGGTCATAGACCTCGAGGTACACGGTGTGCGCGCCCAGCAGGCGGCCCATCCAGAAGAAGGGGACCGCCACTCCGGCACCGGTCGAGACGATGACGTCCGGCCGGTCGCGCCGAGAGCACGCGCACCGACAGCACCAGATTGCGGAAGAGGTTGACGAGGTTGCGCGTCGTCGGGTGGTACACCCACGTCACGTCCTCACCCTCGAGCAGGCTCTCGGCATCGGGCAGCTGGAAGCAGGCCCAGCTGCGCTCGTGGGCGGTCCACCAGGGCCGGAGCCGCATCAGCTGCGCGAGATGGCCTCCGGAGGAGCACACGAGCAGGACCCGGTACGGGTCGCCCTCGGGAACGGTACGGCGGGTGCGGGTCGGCATCCACCGGGGTCGACGCCGGCCGCGGCGGGCGCGGACGGGCGCGCCGACAGGTTCGACTTCGTGGAAGGGATTCGTCTCGGGTCGCGCGGCCATCGGCTACCAGCCGTTCGGGACGCGGTACGTCACGACACCGAGCACCTGGGTGCCCACCGCGCTCAGCAGGTCCAACGTGCGGACGAGCTGCTCACGGGTGGTGTTCGACGGATCGAAGACCACGATGACCGCGTCCACCACGGGGCAGAGCTCGATCGACTCGGCGGACACCAGCATCGGGGCGCCAACGATGATCTCCGCGTCGAAGCGCGAACCGAGCTCGGCCAGGCGGGTTTCGGCGGTGCTGGTGGTCTCGACCGCGACCCCGCCCGGGCCGGTTCGGGCGAGCGCCGGCAGCAGGGTCAATCCGTGCACGTCCAAGGGCTCGACGAGGAGCCGCTCGACCGGGCGTTCGCCGACGAGCACCTCGACGTAGGGCGGGGCTTCGACGGAGAAGTACTTCGCGAGATCTGTCTTGTTCGGCCAGGCCAGCAGCGTGCTCCAGCCCGACGAAGCGATGGTGACCGCGAGGTTCGCGCCGACCGCGTCGGCCGCGGGCCCACCCGCGACGCCCGCGATGAGCAACCGGCGGGGCCCACTGCCGCGGCGGGGCCAGAGGCGGACGCGCAGCGCGCGATACGCGCTGGCCTCGATGCCCGCAGGATCCACGACGGAGGGGAGACCGGCCGGTGCGCTCCCGCGCGGACGCGGGATCTCCACCAGCGGCTCGTGCCCGAGAATCTCGACGAGGTCATGGCGGCTCCGGATCCGGCGGTCGGTGCGGTCCCGCAGCAGGGCGAACCCGATGCCGAAGATCCCACCGAGGATGCCGGTCGCGATGACCATCAGGGGCATCGATGTCCCGGCCGGCTTGTCCGGCAGGTCGGCCGGGCGGATGACCTCACCCGGCTCGGTGTCGATTGCCTGGGTGGCGGCCGCCGTTTGTTCGACGTCGCCGATCTGGGTGACCAGCACGTTGCGGCGCGCTTCCGCGTTGGTGCGGGCATCACTCCCGGCCGGGTTGGCCGCGATGGCCGCGACGGCGTCGCCGAGATCGGTGTTGAGCTCGGCCGACTGCGCGTCGAGCCGTTCGAGCGTCCGCTTCTTGGTCTGCTCCGCGCCCGTGCGGCGGTAGTCGAGGTAGGCCTGCGCGAACGCCTGGGCGCCATCCCTGGCCCGCTCGGGAGTAGTCGCACTGAACGAGATGTTGAGGATCAGGGTACCGATCGGGTTCTCGACCGTGAGCCGGTTGACGAGGTCCTTCGGGTCACGGTCCAGCTTCAGACGCTTGGCGACCGTGTTCGCGACGACGGTCGAGTCGAGCACCTTCGCCTGGGTGTTGGCGCCGACGTCTTCGATGCGGGATTCGCCGAACGGGTCGGACTGGATGGAGCGGATGACGAGCGATGCGTTGCTCGTGTACGTCGCGCCACTCTTGATGCTGTACAGCACGCCGAGAGTCATGAAGATCGCCACGGTCACGGCGACGACGCGCCAACGCCGGGCAATGATCGCTACGTAGTCGGAAAGGGTGGCCGACTCCCGCTCTTGAGACATGCGTGCCTCTCCTAACTTGGGGTGGGGGCGGGGGCGGGGACGGTTGGGGGCCGGTCCCGCCGGAAGCTGTCGAGAAGATCCTGAATGTGTATCGACCTCCGCAGCCGCCACGTGAGCGCTGAATAGGCCGCGCCGCCGACAATTGCCGCCGCGATCAGGCCGGACCAGCTGTCTCCGAGCGTGACGCGGGCGACGAGGCAGGCCAGCCCCACGGTCCCGAGCGAGAGGACCATGGTGCGGAACATCGGCAGGGACCAGGGAGCGATCCGGAGGTACCGCCACGCCTGCAGGGCCGGGAGTCCGGCGGCGACGACGAGCGTGACCGCCCAGACCGCGCCGGCAGCCGCGATCCCGTACTCCGGCACGAGGATCAGGTTGCCGACGACGTTGACCGCGAGAGCCGCGGCGGAGTTGATGAGGCTCTGGCGGCTTCGGCCACTCATCAGGATCACGCTGTCGCACGGTCCGCCGAGGCACGAGAGCAGCATCCCGGCGGACAGGAAGATGAGCGCCGCCTGCGCTTCCACGAAGTCCGGGCCGAAGACGCCGAGCAGGACCGCGGCGAACGAACCGACCAGGAGGTAGATCGGCCACACGATCGCGACCTGCCACGTCGTGGTCTGCCGTACGACCTGGCGGGCCTCGTCGACGTTGTCGAACGTGAGCAGCCCGCTGACCCGAGGCCCGACCGCCTGCATGATCGCCTCGACGATGAAGCTGCCGATGAGGAGGTAGCGGGTTCCGGCCGCGTAGATGCCTCCGGCCTTTGCGCCGATGAGTGCCGCGACGAACAGCGTGTCGAACCACAGCACCGCGACGTTGAATGCCTG
The DNA here is from genome assembly GCA_963770095.1 of uncultured Acidimicrobiia bacterium. Lineage (GTDB taxonomy): Bacteria > Actinomycetota > Acidimicrobiia > IMCC26256 > JAENVU01 > Chersky-806. The sequence goes on along the minus strand of CAVYOO010000001.1, from coordinate 335,692 downwards.
TCCGAAGGCCCGCGGGAGCGTGAAGATCCAGAAGCTGCGCGCGATCGGGACGAACGTCGCCGGCGGTCCGTCGGGGAGGATCGGGTTCGCGGCCTGCTCGGCGCGCATCAGCCGCAGCACCAGGACGACCGTGACGCCGAACCCGGCGAGGGAGGTGAGCACCCAGGCCGTGACCGCCTGGACCGGTCCGCCGCCGGCCTGGATCACGAGGTAGACGGCGACCGGCATCAAGATGGCGCGCCCGATCTTCTCGACCCAGACCTGCACGACCATCGTGTCGAAGCCTCGGCTGCCGATCACGAGCACCTGGTAGGCCGCCGACAGCGGGAGGAAGGGTGCGATGACCCGCAGCATCTCGGAGATCTGGTTCGTGTCGTCCCCGCCGCTGAACAGGCGCGCGAGTGCGGGCGCGGCGAGCCAGAGCCCGATCGCGAAGAACACTCCGAGGGCGAGCACGGGGACGACTGCGGCGACGAGCGTGGGCGCGATCCGTTCGCTGCGGCCGAGCGCGCGGTCCCGGCTGATCATTCGGACCAGGCCGGTGCTCCCGCCGAGCTCGGCGAACCGGCTCATGATCGTGAACACCGCGATCGCCACGATGACCGGACCGGCCCCCTTGGCGCCGAGCTCTCGGGTGAGCACGGCCAGAAGAACGAAGTTGCCGATGCCGTAGATGATCGAGCCGACGAGGTTGAACGCGCCGCCGCGCGCACGACCGCGCGAACGTGCTGCTGCGACTCGGGGGAGCTCACCGCTCCCGGGGCCTCGGTCGTCGCTGCGCTCATCGTTGCGGCTCTCGGCGCGCGGCGCCGGCCCGATCGGGCCCCGCTGCGCTCCCGGCACGGCTCGGCGCGCGCGGTGTCGTCGTTCCGGTCATGAGCCCACCGTGGCGCGTGCTTGGCGGGCGCGTTCCTCACGCAGCAACACCTCGGCGCGATGCAAAGCGATGACCGCGTTGCGCTCGCCGTCCGGGATGCCGAGCCGTTTGAGCCCTGGCGTCGCGTCTTGTGCCGCATGCGTGAGCGCCAGCTGTGGGTCCTCTTCGCGCAGGACCCGGTGACGGAGATGGAAGAACTGCAGCAGGTCGAATCCGAAGGGGACGCCGGGTGCGCTGTACGCCCAGTCCCACGCCCACAGCTGCCCGTCCGCCCGCGCGAGGTTCCACTCGACCCAGTCACCGTGCCAGCGACCGAAGGTCAGCTCCGCGTCGCCGTACCGGGACTCGATCGCCTCGAGGTAGTCGGTCAGCTCCCGCCGTCCGGCTTCGCCTTCGAGCTTCGCGGTCGCGAGTGCGTCGGTCCAGTACGAGGAGCTCGTCACGCGCAACCGGACGAGCGGGCCGTCGAGCCCCGCGACATCCAGGAGCGGCTCGACGGGCGGAAGCTCGGCCGCGCGCAGCCGCCGCGCTCGTGAGGGCATCGGAGCGGTGACGAGGAGCTCGAGGTCCTCCCACTCGCCGCGCCAACACACTTCGGGGACCTGGATGCTCTCCCAACCGGCATGAAACGCGCGCTCGAGTGCGTCCGCTTCGGTACGGATCATCGCGGTGGTCACCGGGTCCCAGCCGATCTTGGCGAACCCAACGGACACCCCGTCGGGCGTAAACAGCTGGAGCACGGGGGTGACGAAACCAGAACCCCCCTTTTCGGTCGCGGCGAACACGACGCGTGGGAGGTCGAGGACCGCGGCCAGGTGGTCGAGCAACACCGGAGTGTCGGCCGCAGCCACGATCTGGCGAGGTTCCGAGATCAGGTCCTGGGCGCCGAAGCGCAATGCCCATCCCAGCGCGGTCCGGACGGTCCGCACCCGAAGAGGGCGGAGCCGGTTGTACGCGAGCAGTGAGCGCGCGGAGGTCGCGGGGCTCTCCGCAGGCAGCAGGAACCGGCCCGCCGCGCCGCGCACGGCCAGCAGGTCGGCGACGACGCGGCCGTCGTCGTTCACGGGGTGGAGACCGGCGCCGGGTCGCGATCGGACGATCAGCTCCGAGAGCGGCGGCGCAGCCCACCCGTCCTTGGTCACAGAGCCGGGCACGTCGTGATTGTACCTGTCCGAGCGAGAAGGATAGATACGACCAGATGTGGAGATCTTGTGGCTTTCGGGCACGCGGGGCGGCGGTGAGCCGGCACGGCTCATGGCCGGGTCCCCTCGGAGTCGAAGCGCCCGATCGGCTGGTCGGAGACCTCGATGCGAACATCGTCGTACTGCACGCGGTTGGTCTTCTTGGTCCCGATCGAGCCGAGGACGAACGCCTTCACCGCGCTCGGAGGTTGGCCCGGCGATGTGATGGACGGCAGCGGGGTGCCGTCGATCTGGACGTCCGCGGTCGAGTTGGTCGACGCGAAGGAGCCCTGGGACTCCACGAGGTACCACCGGCCGAGCTCGACCGCACCCGGTGCCCGGGCCGAGTTCTCGCGGTAGAGGTCCCACTGGAAGGCGCGATCGGTCGCGCCGACGAAGAGGTCGAAGTTGTTCGTGACCTCCCGGTTCTGCACGGTGAAGAGGTCGACGCTCTCGTTCGGCGTCCAGGCCAGGATCCGGACCCAGGCCCGGAACGACCAAAAGGCGCGGCCGGTCCCGCCGGCGTCCCAGCGCCCGTAGGCATCGGAGGCGGCCGCGTCGACCTCGAATCCGAAGCGCCCGTTCTTGGCGGCCGTGCTCGTCACCGTGGCGTGCGCGGAGTCGGTGAGGCCTCGGGTCGTGCCCGTTTCGAACCCGGTGACCAGCTCGGTCGCCGGCGGAGCGTTCGAGCTGGCCGAGTCGGTGGCCGCGCCACCGCCGGAGCCCCCACAGCCGAATGGGACGGTTGCGAGCGCGGCGCCGACCAGAACGACCCATCCCGCTCTGAGCGCGCGAGCGAACGCTGATCGCGGTAGCCGTCCGCCGGTCGGTGCCATCCCAGTTCCCTTCGTGCTCCCTCCAGCACCTCGGCACGCGGCGGGTCGAGCCTGAGCGATCCCGCACGCCGCCGTACTGTCTGCGTGCTATCTGACGATCTGGCGAGAAATGGGTGAATACGCCTACTCTGGCCGAGTTCGCAATGGGAGAGCCTCGGGGGGCCATGAAGCGCGCACGGCAGGCGAAGATCGCGGCTGGCCTGGTGGTCCTCGCCGCGGCAGTGGTCGCGGTGGGCTCCCAGCGTGCGGGTGGGGCCGCGGGTCCCACGGTCAGCCTCGCGTCCGCACAGATCAACCGGGCGGAGGGGAACAGCGCGTCGACGGTGTCGCTCGCCGCGTCGCTCAGCGCCGCGTCGCCGACCACGGTCACGGTCGACTACACGACATCCAACGGAACCGCGAAGGGGAGCGACGCGGACTTCGTCGCGAAGAAGGGCACGCTGACGTTCGCGCCGGGGATTGTCAGCCGGCCCATCACCGTGCAGATCAACGGGGACACGAAGCTGGAGGACCACGAGGTGTTCCGAGTCAAGCTGTCGAGGCCGGCAGGTGCGACGCTCGGCAATCGCAGGCGGAAGATCCAGCTGCTGAACGATGAGATCCCCAACGCGGTCGTCGGAGGCCTGACCGTGACCCCGGGCAAGGTCGCCAAATTCAAGGTCAGGCTCGGGAAGCGCTACTACCAGGCGCTCACGCTGACGGCCCGCACCGTCAACGGTTCGGCGAGTGCTCCCGGTGACTTCACGGCGGTCGATACGCCGATCACGTTTGCCGCCGACAAGAAGGGTCCACTGAAGGTGAAGGTGCCGACCGTGACCAATCTGGTCTCGGAGCCGACCGAGAAGTTCACGCTCGAGGTCAGGACGTCCAACGCGACGCTTGGATCGGGTGCCGCGACGATCACGGGCTCGAGCGTGCCTCCCGACACCAGCCCGCCGACGAGCCCGCCGACGAGCGCGACGACGGCCCCGCAGGGCGGCGCGTGCCCGGCGGGCTCCGATCCCACCACGCCCGTGCCTACGGCGCCGAGCTCGCCGTCGAGTCCCGCGACCCTGTTGCCGCCCGCGGAAGTCATCGGCAGCGCCCAGTGGGACCTGATGTTCAACGACGAGTTCAGCGACCAGGCGTCATTCAATGCGAAGTGGAACACCGGGATGCGCACGGGTGACCGGACGCTCGAGGGCAACCAGGAGCTCCAGTGGTACATGCCGGCGAACTCGGTGCTGGCGACCGACAACGATGGGAGCGGAACGATCGGCGTGCTTCGCCAGACCCTGCTGAAGCAGCCGGTAGCGGGCACGAACTACACGGTGCGCACACTCAGCCGCGTCTACCCGCCGTCGAAGTGCCCTGCGTACTACAACGCGAACGGGAACAACTCGACGTCGTCTTCGAACACGAGCGCCACCAAGACGCCGTACCAGTTCACGTCCGGCATGATCAACAACTCCAAGAGCTTTGGCTTCAAGTACGGCTACGTCGAGACGCGGGTGAAGATGCCGAAGGGCTTCGCGCTCTGGCCCGCGCTCTGGCTGCGCGACTGGGGTGGTTGGGGCTACGAGATCGACGCGTTCGAGGGCTTTGACCGTTCGTCGCGCACGTTCCGCACCAGCTACTGGTGGGGGAACGGGAGCAATCGCAGCACCGAGAACGACGGGGGCGACATCGGGCTCTCCGTCGGCGGGGTGCCGTGTCGCCAGCACGTCCCGATCCCCGCGAGCTCGTGGAGTGCGAGTGCCTGCTCGCTCGCGAATGGCGTGGACCTGTCGGCCGGCTACCACACGATCGGGCTGAACTGGACGGCGACCAAGTACGAGCTCTACCTCGACGGCGTGAAGCGGTGGACCTCACCCGCCGGGGCGGACGTGGCCGATACGTACAACCACCTGATCCTGAACCTCGCGCTCGGGAACAGCAGCTTCGAGTTCGACTGGGTCGACGAACCGGTGAAGCCGTTCGACGCGAACCTCTTCAACTCGACGTACTTCCCGAAGCGGACCATCGAATGGGACTACGTCCGCGTCTGGCAGCCGGCGGCTGCCCACAACATCTGCACGCCGCCCGCCTGCAACTGACCCTCGCCCCATCGGCACCGCGTATTCATGGCGGTCGTCGGGACGGGGCGGCGCTACCCTCGAGGCATGGAATTCCGTCGCATCCACGCGCTTCCGCCGTACGCCTTCGCCGAGATCGACGCACTGAAGGTCGCAGCCCGGCGTTCGGATGTCGACGTGATCGACCTGGGGTTCGGCAACCCGGACATCCCCTCGCCGGCGATCGCGGTCGAGAAGCTGGCGGAAGCCGCGCGCAACCCACGCAACCACCGGTACTCGATGACCCGTGGCGTGCCGCGCCTCCGGCTCGCGATCACCGACCTCTACCGCCGCCGGTTCGGCGTGGACCTGGATCCGGAAACCGAGGCGTGCGTCACCATCGGCGCGAAGGAGGGGTTCTCGCACCTGATGTGGGTGCTGCTCGGCCCGGGGGATACCGCGCTCGTGCCGAGCCCGTCCTACCCGATCCACATCTGGGGCCCGATCCTCGCCGGTGCGGGCGTGCACTACGTGCGCCTCGGTCCGGACCAGGACTTCTTCGCCAACCTGCATGCCGCGTGGGAGCAGGCGTGGCCGCGACCTCGGGTGGTCGTGATGTCGTTCCCGCACAACCCGACGGGCACGTGCGTCGATCTCGAGTTCATGGCCCGCATGGTGGAGTTCGCGCGTGACCACGACGTCCTGCTCGTGCACGACTTCGTGTACGCCGAGCTCGGCTTCGACGGCTACGAGCCGCCGTCACTGCTGCAGGTCCCCGGCGCGAAGGATGTTGCCGTCGAGATCTACAGCCTCACAAAGAGCTTCTCGATGGCCGGCTGGCGCGTCGGGTTCATGCTCGGGAACCCCGAGGTCGTCGCGGCCCTCGCCCGGTTGAAGAGCTACCTGGACTACGGCACCTTCAACCCGATCCAGATCGCGTCGATCGTCGCGATGAACGAGGCCCCCGACTACCCGCTCGAGGTCAACGAGATCTACCTCGGGCGCCGAAACATCCTCGTGGACGGCTTGGCCCGCATCGGCTGGGACATTCCGAAGCCGCGCGGGACGATGTTCGTGTGGGCCCCGCTGCCCGAGCCCTACGAGGAGATGGGCAGCCTCGAGTTCGCCAAGATGCTGGTCAAGGAAGCGAAGGTTGCGGTTTCCCCGGGCGTCGGATTCGGTCCCGGGGGCGAGGGATTCGTGCGGTTCGCACTGGTGGAGAACGAGCAGCGCATCGGCCAGGCCCTGCGGGGCATCCGGAAGGCCCTGGTCAAGCTCGGCTAGCCGCGGAGGCCACCCAGGCAGAACGCCACCGCGGCGTCCGCCACCTGATCGACCGGGTCGTCGCGCTCCAGCAGGTAGGCCTGGGCGAGGCGTTCGGTCACCCCGACGACGGCCTCGGCGAGCACGCCGGGATCCTGGTCCGCGATCCGTCCCTCGACGATGCCGTCCTTGATGTGGCGCACCGCGTCGGCGATCGCCACCTCCCGGTTCTGGCGCACAACGGGAGCGAACCGCTCCTCGGTCGCGGCGAACTGGACCAGGTTGAAGGATCTGCGGTGCTCGTGGAACCAGGCCATCGACGCGCGGATCCCGAGCTCGATCCGGCGCACCGGGTCCGGCTCGTCGCCGATCGCGGCCTGTTGGCGGCGACGCAGGTCCTGGTGCGCGCCCCGGAGGAGCTCGACGAACAGCTCCTCCTTGCTCGGGAAGTACCAGTAGAAGACCCCCTTGCCGACGCCGAGGCTCGCGACGATGTCGGCCACGGAGGTCGGGTGGTAGCCGCGCTCCGAGAAGAGGCGTGCCGCCTCCGCCAGGATCTGCAAGCGGCGATCACGACCCCGCTGGGTCAGCTTGCGCGACATCGCGTCACCGTACGGGCGCCTTGACCGAACGGTCAACAACCCACGGCCCCCACCGGGTGTGCGCCCTCGGAGGAGGGGCGGTTCAGCGAATGGTCAGGCGGGGTTCGCGCCGTCGACACCTCCGCGAGGGTGGAATGAAACCTCGGTGCTTCAGGATTGACGGTGACCCCTGGAGGTGCCCGATGGCGAAGCTGATGTCCCGCTTGTACTCGGCAGTGAGCTCGCTCGGCAACGACGGCGCACTCGCGAACGTCGTCTCGGAGCTGAGCCGGGCCGCGGCGGCGCGCCACGCCGTGGAACAGCTCGAGGCCCGCATGGCCCGGGCGGCCGAAGCCGGTCTGTCGCACGCGGCCTGACCTGCGCTCTCGCGTTCTCACTCGCGTCCCCGCCCGGCGGTTTAGTCTGGGCGCTCAGGCCGGTGACCGCCGGCGCGCGAGGGGGGAACGTGGCCTACTGGGTCCTGAAGGCGATCCTGACGCCCGTGCTGTACCTGTTCTACCGGGTGCGCGTGGAGAACTGCGACGCGGTTCCCCGTACCGGCCCCGTCATCCTCGCGGCGAACCACCGCTCGTTCCTCGACTCGATCTTCCTCCCGCTCGTGTTGCGCCGGCGGGTGACCTTCGTTGCGAAGGCCGAGTACTTCGACGATCCGAAGACCGCATGGTTCTTCCGCGCCGTCGGCCAGATCCCGATCCGGCGCGAGGGCGGCAGCGCCGCCGAGGGAGCGCTGGCGGCGGCGACCGACGTGCTCGAGCAGGGAGGCGTCTTCGCGATCTATCCCGAGGGGACCCGCACCCGCGACGGCTACCTCCACCGTGGGCACACGGGAGTCGCCCGCCTGGCCCTGGCCACCGGCGCCGCCGATCGTGCCCGTCGGTCTCGTGGCGACCGACGAGTGCCAACCCACCGACAAGAAGCTGCCGCGCTTGTTCCGGACCGTGTGGATCCGTTTCGGCGCGCCCCTGCCGGTGGCCCGCTACGAGACCGCCCGCCGAGGACCGCATGGTCCTGCGTCAAATCACCGACGAGCTCATGTACGAGATCCGCGAGCTGAGTGGTTACGAGTACGTCGACGTGTACGCGACGAAGCAACATGGCGCGAACGACGACGCCGCGATGATCCCGAACCCGGCGGTCATCACGCGCATGGCGAGCTGACCCGACCCCTCGACTCAGGGCTGCGCCCACCCGCGGGAGCGATCGACCGCGCGGCGCCAGGTCGCGACGCCGGCCTCGACGAACGCCTCGGGCATCGACGGCGTGAAGCTCGCCTCTTCCAACCATGCGTCGGCCGCCTCCGCCGGGGTTGCCCAGACCCCGGTGGCGATCCCGGCCAGGTACGCCGCCCCGAGCGCGGTCGTCTCCTGGACGACCGGGCGCCGGACGGTCACGCCGAGCAGGTCGGCCTGAAGCTGGCACAGGAGGTCCATGACGCTGGCGCCCCCGTCGACGCGGAGCTCGCCGAGTTGCATCCCGGCTGCCGCCGAGACGGCGTCGACGACGTCACGAGTCTGGTAGGCCATCGACTCGACCGCCGCGCGCGGCGAGGTGCGCGCGGCCGGTGCCGCGGGTCAGGCCGAGGATGGTGCCGCGCGGTACGGGTCCCAGTACGGCGAGCCCAGCCCGGTGAATGCGGGGACGAACGTCACGCCCCCCGTGTCCGGGACGCTCGCGGCGAGCGGTTCGGTCTCGGCCGCGTCGTCGATGACGTTGATCCCGTCGCGCAGCCACTGGATCGCCGCACCCGTGACGAAGATCGCACCCTCCATCGCGTACACGGCGTCGTCGGTGCCGACCTGCCATGCGACGGTGGTCAGCAGTCCCTCGGTCGGGTCGGGGAGTGCGGGGCCGAGGTTCACCAGCACGAAGGAACCGGTGCCGTACGTGTTCTTCGCCATCCCCGGCTCGAAGCACGCCTGGCCGAACAACGCGGCCTGCTGGTCGCCGGCGATCCCGCTCACCGGCACCGCGAGGCCGGCGGCCACCTCCGGGTCCGTGACGCCGAAGCGCCCACTGCTCGGCCGGACCTCGGGCAGACAGGTTTCGGGGACCCCGAAGATCGCGGAGAGCTCGGACGACCAGCGCAGCTCGCTGATGTCGAAGAGCATCGTGCGGCTCGCGTTCGACGGGTCGGTGGCGTGGTCGCGGCCACCGGTCAGCCGGTACAGCAACCACGAGTCGACCGTCCCGAACGCCAGGTCCGGCGAGGCGTCGACCCCGCCTTCGCGCAGCAGCCACGCCAGCTTGGTGGCCGAGAAGTACGGGTCGAGTACGAGCCCGGTCCGCCGGCGGACGAGGGGTTCGAGCCCGGCGTCGCGATGCAGGTCGCAGTCGGCCGCCGTACGCCGGTCCTGCCAGACGATGGCGCGGTGAAGTGGGCGACCGGTCTTCCTGCTCCAGACGACGACGGTCTCACGCTGGTTCGTGATGCCGATCGCGGCGATGGTCTCACCGGCCGCTTCGGTGGCGCGGGCGACCTCCGCGAGCGTCAGGATCGTCGCGTCCCAGATCTCGTCGGCGTCGTGCTCGACCCACCCGGGCCGCGGGAAGTGCTGGGGAAACTCGCGCTGTGCGCTGCGCAGCACGCGTCCGTGCTCGTTGATCGCCAGCGTGCGGATGCTGGAGGTCCCGGCGTCGATGCTGAGGACGACCGCCATCAGGTGGTGGAGGCCGGGACCTCGGAGCCGGGTGGTCCCGCATCGGTCACTGCCTCGGCCTCGCCGCCGAGCGCCCGCGCGATCAGGTGGCCGAGTCGCCGGTCCCGCGGGCGGAACTCGGCCACGATCTTGCGGCCGGACGACGTCGTGAGCTGCAGCTGCAACATCGGCGAGAACGAGCGGACCGCATCGAGGGTGACCTCGTCGAAGGGCGAGTCGAGCACCAGGTCCTTGTCCTCGGCCGGGCGGACCTCGTGTGGGCGGGCCCAGATCATGAGCCGGCGGTCGGTGATGCCGATGAGGTGCGGCCGGCGCGCGAGGAACAGGAGCGACACCTGCGGGCGCGGGAACGTGACCCACGTGAAGCCCCCCGCGACGAGCGGCTCACCGATCTCGAGCCGCCAGCGGGCCGCTTCTTCGACCTTGCTCCGCGCCTTCATCGCCCGCAGGGTATCCCGGGTGCGCCGGGGTGCGGCAGGATGGACGAGGAGAGAGAGGAGGCTTCCATGCGCATCGGACTGCTCACCGGCGGCGGAGACTGCCCGGGGCTCAACGCGGTGATCCGAGCCATCGTGCGCAAGGGCACCGGGGTCTACGGCCATGAGTTCCTGGGTTTCCGGCACGGTTGGCGCGGCGTGATGGAGCGCGACATCGTCGAGCTGAACCTGGCGAGCACCCGGGGGATCCTGCCGCGGGCGGGACCATCCTGCGGTCGAGCCGAACCAACCCCTTCAACTCCGAGGGCGGCGTCGCGGCGGTGCTCGACACAATGCGCGACGAGCGGGTGGACGCGTTGATCGCGATCGGAGGTGAGGACACGCTCGGCGTCGCCGCCAAGCTGGCGCGCGAGGGCGCCCACATGATCGGGGTGCCGAAGACGATCGACAACGACCTGTCGGCGACCGAAGTGACCTTCGGGTTCGACACCGCCGTGCAGACCGCGACCGACGCGATCGACCGGCTGCACACCACGGCGGAGTCGCATGACCGAGTCATGGTCGTCGAGGTGATGGGCCGTCATGCGGGATGGATCGCCCTCCACTCCGGGATCGCCGGTGGGGCCAACGCCATTCTGATCCCGGAGCGCCCGTTCGACATCGCAGAGGTCTGTGCGTGGCTCCAGCACCGTCACGGACGCGGCGAGAACGCCTCGATCGTGGTCGTGGCTGAGGGCGCAACCCCGGCGGTCGGGACGATGACGCTGCAATCGGGAGAGACCGACGAGTTCGGCCACGTGCGCCTGGGCGGCGTCGGCAACCGGATCACCGAGGAGATCAGATCTCGCACCGGCTTTGACGCGCGAGTGACGATCCTCGGTCATGTGCTCCGGGGCGGGACGCCCACCGCGTTCGACCGCGTGCTCGCCACGCGCTTCGGCGTCGAGGCGGTCGACGCCGCTCACGACGGTGAGTTCGCGACGATGGTCGCCCTGCAGTGCGGGCAGATCGTACGAGTACCGATCGACGACGCAGTCAAGGAGCTGAAGCTCGTCGACCCCGCGTTGTACGAGGTCGCCGGCATCTTCTTCGGATGACCCGCTTCAGGTAGGTTCACCCGCGATGGGAACTGCGCTCGACGACCTGATCGCGCTGCTCGACCTCGAGGCGCTGGAGGTCAATCTGTTTCGCGGCGTATCACCCAAGGAGGACCGTCAACGGGTCTTCGGTGGCCAGGTCGCCGGCCAGGCGCTCGTCGCCGCAGGACGCACCGTCGACCCGGCCCGGCCGGTGCACTCGCTGCATGCCTACTTCCTGCGACCCGGCGATCCGACGGTCCCGATCATCTACGAGGTCGACCGCATCCGGGACGGCAAGAGCTTCACGACCCGCCGCGTGGTGGCAATCCAGCACGGCCGCCCGATCTTCAACCTCCAGGCCTCCTTCCACGTGGACGAGCCCGGACCCGACCATCAGGACCCGATGCCCGCGGTCCAGATGGCCGAGGATCTCCCGACCTTCCAGGCGCAGATGGCGCAGTTCCGGGACCGGTTCTCGCCCGACATGGCCGAGTGGCTCGAGCGGGAGCGCCCCATCGACCAGCGGCCCACCGAGCTTCCGAGCTGGATGGACCCGGGCCCGCGCGCGCCCCGCCAGGATGTGTGGATCCGGGCGAACGGGAGCCTGCCCGACGACCCACTCCTGCACGTCTGTGTCGTCGTGTACGCATCGGACCTCACGATCCTGGACACCGCGATGCTTCCCCATGGGAACTCGTATCGTGAGGACGAGTTCCAGATCGCCAGCCTCGACCACGCGATGTGGTTCCACCGGCCGTTCCGGGCGGATTCGTGGCTGCTCTACCACCAGCGCAGCCAGTCCGCGAGCAGTGCCCGCGGAATCGCGGAAGGATCCATCTTCACGAGCGACGGGCGGCTGGCCGTCACCGTGATCCAAGAGGGGCTCATGCGCCCGATCCGGCATCGCAAGTAAGGGAGATCGCCGATGCCATCACCCGACGGACGGGTCGACCTGCGTTCGGACACCGTCACCACGCCGACGCCCGAAATGCGCATCGCGATGGCGCGCGCGCCGGTGGGCGACGACGTGTACCGGGAAGACCCGACGGTCAACCGGCTGGAGGAGCTCGCGGCCGAGCTGCTCGGCAAGGAGTCCGCGATCTACACCGTCAGTGGGACCATGGCGAACCAGCTCGCCATCCACGTCCTGACCGAACCCGGCACCGAGATGCTCACCCCGGCGCGGGCGCACGTGTACCGGTACGAGGCCGGCGCGGTCGCGTCCAATTCGGGCGTGCAGATCCGACCGCTGCCGGACGAGGACGGCGTGGTCTCACCGCACGCGATCGCCGCCGGGCTCGAGGCATCGCGGCACCACTTTCCGCCGATCTCGCTCGTGACGATCGAGAACACCCACATGCCGGCGAGCGGGCGGCCCGTGCCCGCGAGCGAGGTCGCGGACCTGGCCTGGGCGTCGGCGGCGCACGCACTTCCGTTGCACTGCGACGGCGCGCGCCTCTTCAATGCCGCGGTCGCATTGCAGACGTCCGTTCATGCGCTCGCCGCGCCGACCGACACCGTGATGTTCTGCGTCTCGAAGGGACTGGGTGCACCGATCGGTTCGGTGTTGTGTGGGCGGACGGCGGTCATCGACGAGGCACGGGCGCACCGGCAGCGGCTCGGCGGCTCGTGGCGGCAGGCCGGGATGCTCGCGGCCGGGGCGATCATGGCGATCGAAGAGGGCTCGCAGCGGCTGGCCGACGACCACGAGCGTGCGCACCGGCTCGCAGTGGCACTGGCCGATCGGTTCCCGGGATCGCTGGACCCGGACACGGTCCGGACCAACATCGTGTGTGCGCGCGCCGATCGGCTCCCGGCGACCTTTCTGACCGTGCTCGAGTCGCGCGGCATCCGCGCCGGCACGATCGATCCCGAGACCGTGCGACTCGTGACCCACAAGGACATCGACGATGCGGACGTGGAGCGGGCCATCGCGACGTTTGATGCGCTCGCCCTCGAAGCGGTCGAGGCCCGCCGGGGCCAGTGGCCCATCGACGAAGGGAGGGTCTGAACGATGCGGGTGCTGATCACAGGATGTTCGAGCGGGTTCGGCCGGGGTGCCGCGGTCGAGCTGACCAAGCGCGGCCATGAGGTGATTGCCACGGCGCGCCGCCCGGACGCGATCGACGATCTCGACGTCGCACAACGACTCGCGCTCGACGTGGACTCGGATGCATCGGTGAGCGGTGCCGTTCAGGCGGCCGGTCGGATCGACGCGCTCGTCAACAACGCGGGATTCGGGATCATCGGTCCGGTCGAACGACTGCCCATCGACGAGGGCAAGCGGCTGTTCGAGACGAATTTCTTCGGAGCCTTGCGGATGATCCAGGCGGTGCTCCCGCAGATGCGTGAGCGCGGTGACGGGACCGTCGTCAACGTGACTTCCGTCGCCGGCCGGGTCGCGCCGCCGCTCGACGGGATGTACTCGGGCACCAAGTTCGCGCTGGAGGGGCTCAGCGAGGCCTTGATGCGCGAGGTCGGCCACTTCGGGATCAAGGTCGCGCTCGTCGAGCCCGGCTTCTTCTCGACGGTCTTCTCCGACAACGCCCGGCGCTTCGGCATGGATTCGGCTCCGTATGACGAGCTCGAAGCCGCGTGGAGCAAGGCATCGAGCCGACTGCGCGGTGGAGCCGAGGTGGGCCCGGGCCCCGAAGCGGTCGCGACGACGATTGCGGACATCGTCGAATCCGATGCACCCGCGTTCCGGTACCCGGTGGGTGACGACGCCGAGATGGTTCTCGGCGCACGAGCCCAGATGGACGACGAGACGTTCGAAGCGACGATGCGGGCGACGCTCGAGCTCGACTGGTGACGGCAACGGAGATTCCGGCCCCTGAACGCGTCCTCGCGGTCTACGCCCACCCCGACGATCCGGAGGTCTCCGCGGGTGGGACGCTCGCGCGGTGGGCCGCCGACGGCGCAGAGGTGTGGGTGCTCGTCACGACCCGCGGCGACAAGGGGACGAGCGATCCGAACGTCGATCCCGAGGAGCTCGCCGAGCAGCGTCTCGGCGAGACCGCACGGTCGGTCGAGCTGCTCGGGCTCGCCGGTCACCGCCACCTCCATCACCGTGACGGCGACCTCGAGGACGACCGCCAGCTGCGCGAGGAGATCTGCCGGGTCGTGCGCGAGCTGCGACCCGACGTGGTCCTCTGTCCCGACCCAACCGCAGTGTTCTTCGGGGATGGGTACTTCAATCACCGAGACCACCGTGTGACGGGGTGGGCGACGCTCGACGCGATCGCGCCTGCGGCCGGCCTCCCGCACTACTTCGCCGAGCAGATCGCGGAAGGACTCGCCGTGCACCATGTGCGCGACGTCTACCTCTCGGGAACGCTCGAACCCAACGTCTGGGTCGACATCTCGGAGCATCTCGAGCGCAAGATCGACGCGCTGTTCTGCCACGAGAGCCAGCTGCAGGAGACGGGGGAGTCGTTCCGAGAATTTCTCCGCCGGCGCGCCGAGCACGACGGGCGCCAGGCCGGCGTTCGGTACGCCGAAGGGTTCCGGCGATTGACCTTCGACGAGTGAGGCGCGGCTAGCGCAGCGGGCGGTCGTTGGTCCCGCTGCCGGGCGGGCGGCGCCACTCGGCCATCGCCCGCAGGGCCAGCACCGCCACCACACCCACACCGACCGCCGCGATCACCGCGCCGACGATTGCGCCGACCGCCTTGCCGGTGCCGGTACTGCCGCGGCTCACATTGACGAACCCATAACCGATGGCGCCGCCGAACAAGCCGGAAACCACGACGGCGGCGTACGCGATCAGGAACGCACCACGCGGGGGCCCGGGACCCGTGTCGAACGCCCGGAGCTCGTGTTCGTCGGTCACGGATCCGAGGCTAGTGCCGGGGTCCGGCGCGGCGATGATGCGTGCCACACTGGCGGCATGGCGGGTCCTGCGCACGAATGGACGGTGGCCGGTGCAGTGCTCGAGCACGACGACCGACTGTTGCTCGTCTGCAACCAACGTCGAAACGGCTCGCGCGACTGGAGCACGCCCGGTGGCGTCATCGATCCCACCGATGCCTCCGTTCTCGCCGGTCTCACGCGCGAGGTCGAGGAAGAGACCGGTCTCGTCGTGCGCGAGTGGGAAGGGCCGCTGTACGAGGTGACGGCTGTCGCGCTCGATCTCGGTTGGGTGATGCACTGCGAGGTGCACCGCGCCGTGTCGTTCGAAGGCGAGCTGCGGGTCGAGGATCCCGACGGGATTGTGGTCGAGGCCGCGTTCGTGCCCCGAACCGAGATTCAGGGGCGGCTCGGCGACTGCTTCCACTGGGTCCGCGAGCCGCTCGCGGCGTGGCTGCTCGAACGCTGGGAACCAACCCAGCCCCGCGGCTTTCGCTACGACGTTCGCGGTACCACGCTGGATTCGCTCGAGGTGATCCGCGCCCAAGAGTCCTGATGCGCTCGGTACCTTCGATCCTCCACGTGGATCTGGACGCGTTCTTCGCGTCGGTGGAACAGCTCGCGGACCCGGCGTTGCGCGGGCGGCCCGTCGTCGTGGGTGGGCTCGGCAATCGGGGAGTCGTGGCCGCGGCCAGCTACGAGGCGCGAAGGTTCGGCATCCACTCCGCCATGCCCATGGCCCGAGCTCGTCGCGCGTGTCCTCACGCCGTGTTCCTCTCGCCCCGTTTCGACGCGTACTCGGACGCGAGCCGGGAGGTGATGGCCGTCATGCGCGACGTCACGCCGCTCGTCGAGCCCATCTCGCTCGACGAGGCATTCCTCGACGTCGCCGGCGCCCGGCGGTCGCTCGGGACCGGGCCCGAGATCGGAACGATCCTCCGGGCGCGGTCCGCGCCGCGACCGGCCTCACCGCCTCCGTGGGCGCGGCGACCACGAAGCTCCTCGCCAAGCTGGCCAGCGACCTGGCCAAGCCGGACGGCATGCTCGTGGTCGAGCCCGGTCGGGAGCTCGAGTTCCTCCATCCCCTGCCGGTCACGCGGCTCTGGGGCGTCGGCCCCGCAACCCGGAAGAAGCTCGACCGCTTCCGCGTCCGCACCGTCGGCGACCTCGCCGAGCTCCCCGAGTCGACCCTCGTCCGTGAGCTCGGCGAGTCAGCCGGCGCGCATCTCCATGCACTCGCCTGGAACCGCGACGAACGGGGAGTCGAGCCGGATCGGGCGATGAAGTCGATCGGCCACGAGGAGACGTTCGCTTCCGACCGAACCGACATGGACGGTTTGGAGCGTGACGTGTCGCGGATGGCGGACGCGGTGGCAACCCGGTTGCGAAGCTCCACGAAGACCGCACGCACGGTGCAGCTCAAGGTCCGCTACGCGGACTTCCGGACGATCACCCGGTCGCACACGTTGCCGACGCCCACCGACCTCGCAAGCGAGATCGGCGACACGGCCCGAACGCTGCTGCACGCGGTCGACCTCGAGGACGGCATCCGGTTGCTCGGAGTGTCGGTGCAGCAGCTCGAAGATGGTGTCGCGGTTCAGGGTCGGTTGGCATTCGACGACGCGTCGGCTCCAGCTCCGCAGGACCGGCGCGCGCTCGAGACCGCGCTCGACACCGTCCGCGAGCGCTTCGGCAACGATGCGGTCGGTTCGGCGGCGTTCCTCGAGCGAGGCAGACTCCGCACCGGTCGGCGTGCCAGCCTGTGGGGCCCCGACGACTCCGAACCCCGGACCGGGAACACACAGGAAGCGGACTGATGCTGCGAATCGGGCTCATCGGATGTGGCCACATCGGCACCGTCCACTCGTTCGCGATCCGCCAGCTCGCCGACGCCGGACTCATCGACGCGGACATCACGGCAACCTTCGACACCGATCCGGAACGGGCCCGGCGTCTGGCCGAGCCGAACGACGCGACGCCGGCCGCGACCCTCGATGCGCTGCTCGACGAGGTCGACGTCGCCTGGATCTGCACCTGGACCAACGGGCATCTCCCGGCGGTCGAGGCCGCGGTCGCCCGCGATCTTCCCGTGTTCTGCGAGAAGCCGCTCGCGCCGACGCTGGCCGATTGCCGTCGCATCGCCGAACTGCTCGGACAGGTTCCGCACCAGGTCGGGCTCGTCCTGCGGCACGCGCCGGTGTTCCGGAACGTGGCGGAGATCGTCCGGTCCGGTCGCTACGGGAAGCCGATGGCGCTGATCCTCCGCGACGACCAGTACTTCCCGATCCAGGGCATGTACGGCTCGACGTGGCGCGCCGACGTGGACAAGGCGGGCGGTGGGACGCTCATCGAGCACTCGATCCACGACCTCGACGTCATCAACTGGGTGCTGGGACCGGCCGAATCGGTCTCGGCTCACACCGCGTCCGTCTTCGGCTATCCCGGGATCGACGACGCGGCATCCCTGCGGCTCACCTACGCGGGCGGCGCGACCGCCTCCCTGATCAGCGTCTGGCACCAGGTGACGAGCCGGCCGTCCACCCGAAGGCTCGAGCTGTTCTGCGAGGAAGCCTTCCTCTGGACCGAGGACGACTACCTGGGCCCGCTCCACGTCGAGACCTCGGACGGGGCGGAGTCGATGACCGGGCAGCCGCCGGACTGGATCGACCGGTTCACCGTCCCGGAGGTGCTGGCCAAGCCCCTGGCTCAGTACGCCGAGCCGAGCAAGGCCTTCCTCGATGCCCTGGTCGTGGACGGTGAGGGCGCTCGCGGATTCCCCGGGGTGGACGTCGCCCTGGCTGCCCACGAGGTGGTCGACGGGGCGTACCGGTCGGCTGCTGTGGGCGGTGAGACCCACCTCCTTGCCGGATCGCCGGAGCCCCTGCGTTGAGGCAGCGGTGTCGACGCGCGAAGATTGGCTGATGCCGCTTTCCGAGGAAGAGCAGCGGATACTCCAAGAGATCGAGGCCAACCTGACCGCGACCGATCCCGGTCTCGTCCAGCAGGTCTCGGAAACGACGCTGTACCGACACGCCGCCCGAGCCATCAAGTGGGCCGTCGTGGGTTTCGTCGCCGGCTTGGTGCTGCTGCTGTTCACGTTCACCCAGGTCCTCGTGCTCGGGGTGGTGGGGTTCCTCGTCATGCTGGCGTGCCTGCTCGTCATCGAGCGCAACGTCCGTAAGCTCGGCAAGGCCGGGATGCAGAACCTGACCGGTTCCTTCCGCGGCGGCTCGCTGGGCGGGCTGCTCGGCAGCACTTCGCGCCGGTGGCGTGAGCGCTGGCACCACGAACGAGAACAGCTGACGGCACCCGCGGTGTCGTACTCGGCGCTCCAGGCGGCGCGGCTCACCGGCTGCTCTGCCGCGCAGCTGTCCTACTGGGAGCGAACCGGCCTCGTCGCTCCGCACGAGTCCGAGTACAGCTTTCGCGATCTCGTCGCGCTGCGGGTCGTCGCCTCGCTGCTCGAGGCCGGCCTCGCCCTCGGCCGCGTGCGCCAGGCGGTGCGCTATCTGGTCGACTCCGGTGAGGACATCGCCGGTCTCCGGATCGTCACCGACGGCGACCGGGTCTGGGCGTGCCACGACGACGGCCAGATCCTCGACGCGCTGAAGCGCGGTCAGATGGCCCTGTTCGTCGCCGTCGACGCGTACCGCGAGGAGGTCGATGCCGAGGTCCGCAGCTTTGACGAAGAGCGCCGGGAGTTCGTCGACCGGCTGCGGGCATCCTCAGAGTCGTAGCGCGCGGCGCACCCGTTCCCGGTTGCTCGCGCCTTCGGCCAACGCGTCGCGCACCGAATCGGCGTCGGTCCAGGCGCGCGCGACGTCGTCGTCGGTCATCTCCCGCAGGGACCAGCCGGCCTCTGCGTAGAGGTTCGCGAGATCCTGCAGTGACGCGGTCGCGTCAGAAGGCGCGCCGCGCTCCGCGTAGCCGTGTGCCTGCTCGTGGGGAGTGAGCGTGTCGGACGGCGGAAGTCCGGCGTCGGACAAGCGCTCGAGCGCGTCCTGCCACGCGCCGGCGACCGAATGCGCGGGTATCGTCCGGCGCCGGCGGCGCGCGCGTCGACGCACCTTGCGCGTGACGTGTGCCGCCAGCCAGCCGATCGCCACGAGCAGCACGAGCACCGCTACCGCCGCCAGGATGATCCAGTGGCGGTTGGAGCTGCCGGTGCCGGTTCCCGAGGGTGACCCGGCCTGCACCTCGGACTCGCCGCGCGCGGGACCGGGTTCGCGTTCGAACGCGCAACGGTGGTGTTCGACGTCGTGGCCGTGGTCGGCGTCGTCTCGGTGGTCGCGTTCGCAGCGGCCGGCTGGCCGATCGTCGGGTCGGCCTGGCCCGGCTCGACGCCGGCCGGGGTCGGTTCGAACTGGGTCCAGCCGAGACCCTCGAGCCAGACCTCCGGCCAGGCGTGAGCGTCGCGTGCCCGCACCGAGAAGGCGCCCTTCCCTTCGTCGTAGACCCCCGGGGCGAAGCCGACCGCGACGCGGGTGGGCAGCCCGATCGAACGCGCCATGGCCGTGTACGCCCCCGCGAAATTGCTCGCAGAAGCCCCGCTTCGAATCGAGGAAGGCGGTGATGGCATCCGTGCCGCTGCCCTCGGTGGGCCCATTGAGGTCGTACGTGAACCCCTGGGTGAGGAAGTAGTCCTCGAGCGCCCGGGCCTTCTCGTAGGGATTGACGATGCCTGCCACGATCCCGCGCGCTCGGGTCCGCACACTCGGAGGGAAGTTGTCCGGGAGCTCGAGCGAGGACCGCACCGCGGCCGGTGTCGTCGAGAGCGTGCGGTTGATGTCCCCCTGGGTCGGCACCCCCGGGACTCGTGAGTCGATCCGGTACCGGAGCCCGCTGATGCCGGTGTCGGGCGCGACGAGGGTGCCGGACTCCGGAACGATGCGCGCGTCCTCGAGGTCGGTGGCCAGCGGCTCGTACGCCGCGGGGAGCCAGCGGTCGTCGAGGTAGGTGATCGTGAACTCCTGGCGGATCGTGCCCGGGGGCCGGCGCCGGCCGAGCGCCTCACCGACGTCGCGGGCCTGGCTCTCGATGCCCCACACCTGCCCGTCGAAGTGATCGAGCGCCGCGATCCTCCAGTAGAGGCGACGTGGGGCCTCGACGGTGAAGAGCTCGGTGTCGGGACGCTCCGTGAGCCGGCCGCGCAGGTCCACGAGCGGGCTGAGCGTGCGGAAGCTCCCGGGGCCGTTCGACGACGAGCCACCGATGCTGCGGTAGTCGAGCAGCGGGCCGTCGTCGGCGCCGGGGAGTGCGGGCGCGATGACGATGCCGGCGAGAAGGGCAATCCCGCCGACGAACGCGGCGGCGTTGACGAGGGTCGCCTGCGAACCGAGCCGGCGCCCGCTCGCCCATGACCGGTGGCTCTCCAGGAGCGCCTGGTGCTGGAGCATCAGGAACACGAGCGCCACGATCGAGTAGCCGATCGTGGTCGCGGTGCGGAGCTCGGTCGTCCCGAGGGTGGATGCGAAGACGAAGAGCAGCAGCGACGGCACTACCGCTGCGAGCGTCGCTTCCGACCGGAACGCGAGTGCGTCAGCGGTGGCAGCAACGAGCGCCGTGAGCACCATGCAGAGAAGGAGGACACCGTCGGTGACCGGGACCGGCGCGCGACCGGTCCGGAACACATCCCAGCCGTCGGACATGCGGTGCGCGAGCGCCTCGATCGTGCCGGAGCCGGGGAACCCGTACGTCGTGCTCGAAGGCGCGATGACGAGTGCCGCGTAGACGAGTACGCAGGCGATCGTCACGATCGTGAGCACCACACCATGCCAGCGGCGCGCGCGTGCGATGCCGCCGACGAGGTGGGGGAGCACGGCTGCCCCGATGATCGGGAGCGCGAACGAACCGTCCGCGAACACGTGCCCGAGGCCGAGCGCCGCGGCGATCGTCAGCGCCGCGAGAGCCAGGGCCGCATAGAGCGCCGCGCGGTTGAGGGTCATCGCCGGACCACCCGGGACGCGGAGCGCGCCCGCCTGACCATCGCCGCGTCCCATGCGCCGACGAAAGCGCCCGCAGTGCCGTCGACGGTCACGACGGAGGCCGAGGTGAGCGGCGGCGCGCCCGGCTCCGGCCGGGCCATGACGAGCACGAGCGGTGCGGATGGCGCACCGAGTGCGGCGACCGTGTCGCGCTGGGGCTTCGTCATGGTGCCCATGACCGCGACGAGGAGTCCGCGCCGCTGGGCCGCGCGCAGGGGACGGGCGACGGCGGTGAGGTTGTCGGCGCCACCGGGCTCGACGACGGCGAGCTCGTCCATGATCAGCGCCTCGACCCCGATGCCGTGGCGGTGCCCGGTGCCGGTCGCGCCGAGCGTACGCCCGTCCGTGGTGATCACCTCGACCGGCAGGACGCTGCGGACGAGCCGGGCGACGACTGACGCGGTCGCTTCCACCGCCGCCTCGAAGGACGCTTCGTCGTGCGCGCTCGGGCGGGTGTCGAGGAGAACGATCGCCCGCGGCTGCCATTGGGCTTCGTCCTCGCGGACGACGAGCTCGCCGGTCCGGGCGGTGGACCGCCAATGGATCCGGCGCAGATCGTCTCCGACCTCGTAGTCGCGCAGGGTGAGGAACTCTTCGCCGTCCACTGCCGGCGCGTGGAAGCGCACCGCGAACGGAGACACGCTCCTCAGCCTTCCCGGTGCGCCGGGCGGTGACCGGAGCTCGTGGACGCGCGGGCAGATCGTGACTTCGTCGGGATCACCCGTGACCCAGCTACGGCGCGCGAGCCCGAAGGGGTCGGTCACCGCGAGCGTGATCGGCCCGAGCGTGTAGCGGCCGCGCCGATTGGTCGGCACTCGATACGCGGCGCGGGCCCGTTGACCGCGCCGGAGTGCCGGCACCAGGAAGCGCGCGGCGCGCCGGCCGCCGTCGAACACATCGGTAAGGAGGAGCTGCGGCGAGTCCGTAGTCCCGGTGTCGTCGATCTCGAGGTCCACTCGCGCGTCGCCGCCGACGTGCACGCGCACCGGGCGCACCGATCGCCGCACGTGCACGACGCGCTTCCGGCTCCGGACCCAGAGCCACGCGAGGCCGAGCAGGCTCAGCGTGATGACGCCCAGGATCGTGAGCTCGAGCGCACCGAGCAGGCGTCCGGCGAGGAGCAGGCCGGAGCCGGCGCCCGTGAGCGTCCAACCCCGCCGGGTCAGCGCGGCGGACACGGCACTAGCCGAGGCCCGTGGCCCCGGGCACCGCCACCGACGCGAGGACGTCGCCGAGCACGTCGGCGGGCGTGAGCCCCCGCAGCTCGGCGTCGGGGGTGAGGAGCAGACGGTGCTCGAGCACCACCGGGGCGACCCGCTTCACGTCGTCGGGCATCACGTACTCGCGGCCGAAGCTCGCCGCGAGCGCCCGGGCGGAGCGCTGCAGCGCCAGTGCGCCGCGCGGGCTGGCGCCGAGCGCGAGGTCGTGGTGCCGACGGGTCGCGTCGGCAAGATCGACGATGTAGTTCCGGAGGCTCGCGGCGACGTGCACGTTCACGATTGCTTCGGCGACCGCGGTGACCTCGTCCGCACGGACGACCGGTTCCAGCTCCTCGACCGCGAGGTGGCTCGTCTGCGATTCGAGGATCGCCACCTCCGCGGCACGGTCCGGGTATCCCATCTCGATGCGCATGAGGAACCGGTCGAGCTGCGCCTCGGGGAGGGGATAGGTGCCTTCGAGCTCGATCGGGTTCTGGGTCGCGATCACCATGAACGGCGCTTCGAGCGGGTAGGTGACCCCGTCGACGGAGACCTGGCGCTCCTCCATCGCCTCGAGCAGCGCGGACTGGGTCTTCGGCGAGGCACGGTTGATCTCGTCGGCGAGGACGATGTTGGCGAAGACGCCGCCCGGGCGGAACTCGAACTCGCCGCTCAGCCGATTCCACACGGAAACGCCCGTGACGTCCGACGGCAGCAGGTCCGGCGTGAACTGGACCCGGTGCCAGGTCCCGCCGATGGACCGGGCGATGGCCTTGGCGAGCGATGTCTTGCCGACCCCGGGGACGTCCTCGATGAGGAGGTGGCCGGAGGCCAGCAGGCAGACGAGCGCGAGGTGCACCGCCTCGCGCTTGCCCTGGATGACCCGCTCCACGTTGTCGACGAGCGCCCGGAACACGGGCTCGACGCGGGCGTCGAGACTCGGCCCGGCGGAGGTGGTTTCGAGCAGGCTGGTGGCCGGCCGGCTCGGTTCGGGTTGTGCCACCCCGTGCCCCTTCCCCAAGTGCGATCGGGTTGCCGGCGGACGGCGTGAGTGTATGGGATCGCCTTCGGGGCCGCCCCGCGGCACCGAACGTCGGCGTTATCGTCACCGCCATGGTTGAGACACCGCGGCCGGGCTTCAGGTTCTGGACGCGCGCCGCGGGAGCACTCGGGCGCGAGCCCCGGCTGTGGCCCACGGCGCTCGGCCAGGCCGGTCGCCTCGCCCGCCCGGGCTGGTGGCGGAGGCCTCCGTTCCTGCCCGTTCCCGACGCCGAGTACGTCCGGTTCCGGCTGGACACCCAGTACGGCTGCGGGTCTGCGCCCGATCCCGACGACCTGGTCACCTACCTGCGCTGGTGCCGCGACGGATCGAGGTCCTGACGGTCCGGGGACTGAATACAATCTCGCTTGAACGGATCGGAGGAGGTCTCGAGGCTTGGGAAGAGCGCTGATGCTCAACGCCAGCTTCGAGCCGCTCTGTGTGGTCTCGGTTCGGCGGGCGGTGGTGCTGGTCCTGAAGGAGAAGGCCGTCATCGTGTCGCGCGATGAAGCCGAGCTCCATTCCGAGCGCCTGCGCTTCCCGGTGCCCACGGTCATCCGCCTGACCCACTTCGTACGGGTGCCGTACCGGTCCCGCGTCCCGCTGTCGCGCCGGGCGGTGTTCGCACGCGACGGCCAACGCTGCCAGTACTGCAGCAGGCCCGCCGAGAACCTCGACCACGTCATCCCGCGTTCGCGCGGTGGCGAGCACAGCTGGGAGAACGTGGTCGCGTCCTGTCGCCCGTGCAACGCGCGCAAGGAGAACCGGCTGCTCTCCGAGACCGATCTGCGCCTCCACCGCCGACCGGTGGCACCGCACGCCACCCTCTGGGTGATCGCGACGGCCGGGTCCATCGACCCCGCCTGGGCTCCCTACCTCCCGGCGTTGGAGTCCGTCCCCGCGTAGTCGGTCGGGTCGGTCCGGGTCGCGCCGGCGCTCCTGCTCGTCTGGTCGCTTCGAGCGCTCGCACTTCGTGCCCGCTCGCTCCTGCGCTCCTGCTCGTCTGGTCGCTTCGAGCGCTCGCACTTCGTGCCCGCTCGCTCCTGCGCTCCTGCTCGTCTGGTCGCTTCGAGCGCTCGCACTTCGTGCCCGCTCGCTCCTGTGCTCCTGACCCGCGGGTGACTCGAGGCGGAGTGAGTGGGGCGCCGGCCCATAACCCCAGCGCGTTCAGCCGGTTGGTGGGGAGGGGAGTGGGGGCGGTGCGTGCCCTTCGGCGCGTCCGGATTGGCGCGCTTCTTGGCGCAGCGAAAGGCCGCCGGCGGGCGCCTTCCGACCTTCGGTCGTTCGGTCGCCCGCCGGAGATCTTCGAAAGAGGAGGTGGCGCGAAGTGGCGCGGAGTGGGTTGACAAGGGGGTAGGTGGTGCCTTAGGGTGCCTCCTGGTGGGGTGAGGGGAGCAAGTACCGGTCCGAAAGCTCGGATCGGCCGCGAATGAGGGGTCGGGATGTCGCTCGGTTTTCTTGGCGAGTACCAGCACGCGCTGGACGCCAAGGGGCGGGTGATCCTCCCGGCGGAGTTCCGAGAGCCGCTCGCCAACGGGGCGGTGCTCACCAAGGTGTTGGACGGCTGCCTGGCGGTGTACAGCCGAGAGGGGTTCGAACAGATGGCGGAGCGGGTCCGGGAGAGCGCACGACGGGGCGAGCGGGAACGCCGAGCCGCCCGGTCGTGGTTCAGCGCCGCCCGGCCGTTCACCCCCGACAAGCAGGGGCGCGTCGCGATTCCGCAGACCCTGCGCGAGTACTCCGGCCTCGAGCGCGACGTGATGGTGCTCGGGGTCGACAACCGCATCGAGCTCTGGAACCCCGTCCGGTGGCGGGAGCACGAGGCCCAGGGTCAGGCCGACATCTCGTCCGGCGAGGGCCTGTCCGATGTCGGGTTCATCTAACGGTTCATCGAGGTTTTCCACGCACAGTCAGGCGCAACGACGCGCGAACACGAGACCAGCACTCCGGCACAACGAGGTGCCGACATTGACAGGCGGGACCCGGGCATCGGGTCCACCACCAGCCCCCCGGCCGGCGCGGTCGAAGGCCCCTACTCCGCCCGCTTTTGACCGAGTCGACTTCGGGGAGAAATCCGGATCGGCATCGTCCGACCGGGGGGCCGGTGGCGGACCCGGTGTTCGGTCTCGCAGACACGGGGGAGCACCAGGTGAGTGCGGAGTTCGTCCATCGTCCGGTCATGGGCCGGGAAGTGGTCGACCTGCTCGTGGCCGTTCCTCCCGGCACGGTCATCGACGCCACTGCCGGCGGAGGTGGGCATGCCGGGCTCCTGCTCGATGCCCGTCCCGATCTCCGGCTGCTCGGCATCGACCGGGATCCGGTGGCGGTGGGGGCAGCACAGCAAGCACTCGCTCGCTTCGGCGAACGGGCCCGGATCGTGCACGGCGGCTTCGAGAACCTGGCCGAGATCGCAGAAACCGAGAGCGAGGGGAACATCGTGGGAGTGCTGTTCGACCTGGGTGTGAGCAGCCCACAGCTGGACCGGGCCGAGCGGGGCTTCTCCTATTGGTCCGACGCGCCACTCGACATGCGGATGGACTCTTCGCAGACCCTGACGGCGGCTGACGTGGTGAACGACTACGACGAAGCCGACCTCGTTGGCATCATCTCGCGCAACGGCGAGGAGCGGTTCGCCCGGCGCATCGCCCGCGAGATCCTCCGGCGCCGGCCACTGCAGACCACCGGCGAGCTCGTCGACGCGATCAAAGCGGCGATTCCGGCGCCGGCCCGCCGTACCGGTGGGCACCCGGCGCGCCGGACGTTCCAGGCGATCCGGATGGAGGTCAACCGCGAGCTCCCGAACCTGGGGGAGGGTCTCGAGGACTCGGTCCACGTCCTCACGCCCGGCGGGCGGGTGCTCGTGCTCGCGTACCACTCGCTCGAGGACCGGATCGTGAAACAGCAGTTCGCCGAGTGGGCGGGCACCTCGGCGCGCTCGGGCTACATCCCGCGTGGTCTCCCGGCCCCGCAAGGCCCTGAGCCCGTCGTGCGTCTCCTCACCAAGCGGCCCTTGCGGCCGGGTGACGACGAGCTCGCCGAGAACCCGCGCGTCGAGCGCGCGCCTGCGCGCGCCGCGGAGCGGCTGTCGTCATGAGGGCTGCTCCTGCGCCCGAGCGGGCGCCGCGCTCTGCTCCCGCGCCGGCGCCGCGAGCGCCATCTCGCGGTTGTCGACCCGGCGGCCCGCAAGCGCGAACGGCGCGCCCGGATGGGGGTCCGGCTCGCCGTGACGTGCGTTGTCGCCGCGGTCCTCATCGTCGTCGGGTTCCACGTGATGATGGCGGAAGGGCAGCTCCAGCTCGATCGGCTGGACCGCGCCACCGCGATCGAGCAGCAGCGCTACGAAGCGTTGCGCCTGAAGTTCGCGAACCAGAGCTCGCCGGACGCGATCATCAACCGGGCCGAAGGCCTGGGGATGATCCCCGCGACGAGCATGCGCTACCTGAGTGCCCCCGGTCTGACGGCCGAGGCTGCGAAGTCCGCCGGCACGGATGCGACGGCCGCGAGCCTCGCCCGCGACTGGGAGAAGGTGAAGCCGAACCTTGTCGTCCAGCCGTGATCCACGACGCAGTGCCGGGACGAAGAGGGCGTCCGAGCCGCGGGCGAATGGGAGCGGGGACGCGCCCCGAAGGTCGGCTGCCGCATCCGGCACCGCCACCGCCCGAGCGCGAGCCCGTTCCGGCGCGACCGGTGAGGTAGACCGCGCGGCCCGAGCCCGCCGAACCACCACGAAGGCGGCGCGCGGCAAGGCCCCGGCGGCGAAGCGCGCCGGCACCAGGGCGGCACCCTCCGGGAAGTCGAAGGCGTCCCAGCCGCGACGGGCGAAACAGCCGGTCGCGAAGCGGCCGACCGCGTCGACGCCGACGAAGGCCCGCCGCGCGTCGGGCGCACAGGCACCGGTCCGGAAGACCACCGCGCGCAAGGCCGCGACGCGCAAGACCACCGCGCGCAAGGCCCCGACGCGCAAGGCCCCGACGCGCAAGACCCCGACGCGCAAGACCGCGACGCGCAAGACCGCGACGCGCAAGACCGCGACCCGCACCGGGATGAAGGCGGCGCCCACGCCGATCCGCAGCTCGGCGTCGCCACGCAAGCGCCTGGTCACCCTGCTCGTCGTCATGGCGATCGCGCTCGGCGTCATCGTCGTGCGGCTCGTCGACGTCCAGGGGATCGAAGGCGCCCACTACGAAGCGATGGCCGAGGCCCAGCGCGTGCGCACCGTGAGCCTGGCCGCGGAGCGGGGCAGCATCTTCGACCGCAACGGCAACGACCTCGCACTGTCGGTTCCGCAGCACACCATCTACGCGGACCCGCGCGTCGTGCGGGACCCCGCCAAGTACGCGAGCAAGCTCGCGCCGATCGTCGACGTTGACCGCAGCGACCTGCGTGACCGGCTCGCGCAGCCCAACACCGCGTTCGTCTATGTCGCGCGCCAGGTGGACGACAAGACCGCGGCCCGGGTTGCGAAGCTCGCGCTCCCCGGGGTCGGGTCGGTCCCCGAGTCGAAGCGCTTCTACCCGGGAGGATCGCTCGCGGGCCCGGTCATGGGCTTCGTCGGCACGGACAACGTGGGTCTCTCAGGTCTCGAACAGGGCTACAACAAGGTCCTGCGGGGAAAGCCCGGCAAGGTCGTGAGCGAGGAGGACCCGAACGGGCGCGCGATCCCCGCCACCCAGCGGGTCGACGACCCGGCGCTTCGAGGTGGGGATCTCGTGCTCACCCTGGACCAACCGCTCCAGTACGAGGTCGAGAAGCAGCTCACGGCGCAGGTGGCGCACACCAACGCGCGCGGGGGGATCGCGATCATCGCCGACGTGAAGACGGGCGACGTGTTGGCCATGGCGTCGGTCGACGGTGCGCACGGGTCGAGGCCGGCGCGACCCACGCCGGCCACGGAGTCGAACCGCCCGCTCACGACCGTCTACGAGCCGGGTTCGACGGCCAAGGTCATCACGGTGGGCGGCGCGCTCGAGGCGGGTGTGGTGCAACCCGACACGGCATTCTGGGTGCCGTGGAAGAAGGACATCAGGGATCGGACGTTCGAGGACGCAGAGCAGCACCCTGACGCATCGTGGACCGTCCGCGACATCGTGCGGGAGTCGTCGAACGTCGGCGTCATCCAGATCGCCGCCAAGCTCGGCGACAAGAAGCTCGATTTCTACCAGCGCGCCTTCGGCTTCGGATCGAAGACGGCGATCAAGTTCCCCTACCAGTCCGCGGGGCTGATGAAGGGCCTCGCGAGCTACGACGAGACCGACATGGGCAGCATCCCCATCGGATACACGAACGCCGTCACGCCGATGCAGATGCTGAACGTCTTCGTCACGGTGGCGAACGGCGGCATGAGCCGCCCGTCGCGTCTCGTGACCGCGACCATCGGCGCGGACGGCGTCCGTCACGACGTGCCCGTGCAGCCAGGAAAGCGGGTGGTCAGCGAGACGACGGCCGCCGCGCTCAACGAGATGCTGCGCGGGGTGGTCACCGCCGGCACCGGCGAGCTGGCTCAGGTCTCCGGCTACACCGTCGCCGGGAAGACCGGAACGTCGCGCAAACCCCCCTACGAGCCGGCCCGGTACATGGCGAGCTTCGCCGGCTTCGCCCCGGCCGAATCGCCACGGCTCGCGGCGATCGTCGTGATCGACCAGCCCGGCTCGAACAACGAGGAGTACTTCGGTGGGAAGGTGGCGGCGCCGCTCTTCTCCACGATCATGCGGTATGCCCTCCGGCACGAGCGGGTTCCCCCGACCGGCACGGTCTCGCCTGCCGCGTCGAGCCCGGGACCGGCGGTCGAGACCTCGACCACGAACAAGTCCGGCCCGGCCCGCAACCCGGACGCCCCGGCTCAGGTCGCGGCACCGCCTGCCGGTATCGTTCCCAAGCCCGTCCCGTAACGGAGAGGATCCCGTGCGCCTGCACGACCTCCTCGATGCCGTCGACCTGCTCGAGCTGACCGGGGACCCGCACGTCGAGGTGTCCGACATCGTGCACGACAGCCGCCGAGCTACGAGGGGCGCGCTGTTCTGCTGCATCCCCGGCGCCGTCGACGACGGCCACGACCACGCGCCGGCGGCGGTGGCGCGCGGCGCGGCCGCGCTCCTGGTCGAACGCCCCCTCGCGATCGCAGTGACCCAGGCCCGGGTGGCCCGGGTGCGGACCGCGCTCGGCCCGATCGCATCGCGCTTCTACGGCGACCCGTCCGGGGATCTGCGGGTGCTGGGTGTGACCGGCACGAACGGGAAGACGACGACCACCTACCTGCTGGAGTCCATTGCCCGTGCGGCCGGGGAGCGGGTGGGGATCCTCGGGACCACGGGTGCACGCATCGACGGGGTCGACGAGCCGGTCGGGTTCACGACCCCTGAGGCGCCACAGCTCCAGGAGCTGCTCGCCCGGATGTACCGCGCGGGCGTCGGCACCGTGGCGATGGAAGTGAGCTCGCATGCACTCGCGTACGAACGCGTCGACGGCACCCGGTTCGCGGCGACATGCTTCACCAATCTCTCGCAGGACCATCTCGAGGAGCACGGCACCCTGGAGGACTACTTCGAGGCCAAGGCCCGCCTCTTCGGTCCGGCCTTCACCTCCGCCGCTTCCATTGCGGTCGACGATCGGTGGGGGACCGAGCTGGCCGCGCGCGCGTCCCGTGCGGGGCTTCGCGTGCTCACCTTCGGGCTCGACCCCGGTGCCGCCGTGCACGGGGCCGACGTCCGACTCGATGCCGAGGGTTCGACGTTCCGCCTGGAGTCCGGTTCGGGCACGGCCGAGGCCCTCCGGCTTCCGTTGGTCGGGCTGTTCAACGTGCAGAACGCCCTCGCAGCCGCCGCGACGGCACTGGTAGGCGGCTTCGCGCTCGACGCGGTCGTCGCCGGCCTGCAGGTGCCGATCGTGGTGCCGGGACGGATGGAGCGGGTGACGGCCGGGCAGCCATTCACCGTGCTGGTCGACTATGCACACACCCCCGGCGCGTTGGAACGGCTCGTCGCGGAGTCGCGACGGCTCGCGGGCTCAGGTCGCGTGCTCGTGGTGTTCGGATGTGGGGGTGACCGTGACCCGTCGAAACGGACCGGGATGGGGAACGCGGCGGCCGCCGCCGACCTGGTCGTCCTGACGTCGGACAACCCCCGCTCCGAGGATCCGGCCACGATCGCCGCCGCGGCCGAGATGGGGTTGCGCGACGGGGACGCGGCGTACGAGATCGAGCTCGACCGCCGACGCGCGATCCGCATTGCGCTGGGTGAGGCGAGGCCAGGTGACGTTGTCGTGGTCGCGGGAAAGGGCCACGAGACCGGCCAGGAGATGGACGGAGTCGTCACGCCGTTCGACGACCGAGTGGTGGCCCGCGAGGAGCTGGAGGCAATCGCGTGGACCTGACCCGCGACGAAGTCGCCGTGATGACCTCCGGGCAGGCGCAGGGCCCGGCCACGGTCGCGCGTGGGTTCGCATTCGATTCGCGCACGCTGGTTCCCGGGAACGGCTTCGTCGCGATCCGCGCCGAACGAGACGGACATGAGTTCGTCGCGGACGCGTTCGCTCGCGGCGCGTCGCTCGCAGTCGTCGAGCGGGTTCCCGACGGCGTGGACGGGACGTTCGTCCGCGTGGAGGACGTGCCCACGGCGTTGCGCGCGCTCGGAGGTCGTGCTCGCGACCGGCTCGGGAACATCCCGGTCGTCGGGATCACCGGATCGGCCGGCAAGACGTCGACCAAGGACCTGACCGCCTCGGCACTGCGTCCATCGTTCGCGGTCCACGCCAGTGCCGCGTCCTTCAACAACGAGATCGGGCTTCCGGTGACGTTGCTGGACACGCCGCCCGGCACCGAGGCCGTCGTGCTCGAGATGGGTGCGCGCTTCGCGGGCAACATCACCGAGCTCTGCGCGATCGCGAGACCTTCGATCGGGGTCGTCACGCACGTCGGGCTCGCCCACGCGGAGCATCTGGGGGGCCCCGACGGCATCGCCGAGGTCAAAGGCGAGCTCCTCGAAGCGCTCCCGCCGGGCGGGTTGGCCGTGCTCAGTGCCGACTGCGACTACGCCGAGGCGCTCCGGACGCGCACCGCGGCCCCGGTCCTGACGGCCGGGATGCACCCGTCGGCCGACGTCAGGACCTCCGAGGTCCGGGTCGACGCCAACCTGCGCGCGAGCTTCCGGCTCGACTCGCCCTGGGGCACCGCACACGACGTGGAGCTCGCGGTGCGGGGTGCCTACCAGGTGACGAATGCGGCGCAGGCAGCCACCGTCGCGCTCCATCTCGGCGTTCCACTCGACGCGGTGGTGGCCGCGCTCGCCGTGGCAGGTACCGCGTCGTGGCGGATGGAGCTCGCCACCTCGCGCGACGGTGTACTCGTGCTCAACGACGCGTACAACGCGAGCCCGAGCTCGATGCGGGCGTCGCTGCACACCTTCGGCCATCTCCCCGTGCCCGGCCGCCGCATCGCAGTGCTGGGCCAGATGCGCGAGCTCGGTCAGATCGCGCCGACCGAGCACGCGCGGGTCGGCGAGCTGGTCTTCGACGCGGGCGTCTCCCTGCTGGTGACCGTGGGGCCGGGCACCGACGAGCTCGCCGCGGCCGCCCGGGCGCGTGGCGTCGAGGTGCAGCGGGTCGGGGACCGGGACGAAGCGGTCGCCGCGCTCCGGGCAATCGTCGCACCCGGCGACGCGGTCCTCGTCAAGGCGAGCCGCCTGGTCGGGCTCGAGCACGTCGCCGAAGCGCTGCTCAACGAGAGAGAGGACGCATCGTGATCGCGGTCCTCATCGCCGTTTCGGTCGCATTCATCGTCAGTGTGCTGGGCACGCCGTTCCTGATCCGGATCCTGCGCGCGCGCAACATCGGCCAGCAGATCCGAGACGACGGCCCGATCGCGCACCCGCACGAGCGAAAGGCCGGAACGCCCACCATGGGCGGCATCGCGATCATCGTGGCCGCGTTCCTCGGGTACCTCGCATCGCACATCCGCACCGAGGCGATCAAGTTCGCCGACACCGCGATCGCGCTCTGGTTCCTCATCCTCGGGCTCGGCTTCGTGGGCTGGCTCGACGACTACCTCGGGGTCCGGCGGGCTCGGAACCTCGGGCTGCGCAAGCGGGGCAAGACCGGCGGGATCCTGATCGTCACGGTCGGCTTCGCGTTGCTCGGGCTCGAGTTCGTCAAGGTCTCGACCCACCTGTCGTTCACCCGCCCGCTCGACCTGGACCTCGGGACGATCGGGTGGTTCATGTGGGCGATCGCAGTGGTCTACGCGACCGCCAATGCGGTCAACATCACCGACGGCCTCGATGGTCTCGTCGCGGGTTCGGCGGCACTGGTCTTCGCGGCGTTCGTCGTGATCGGCTTCACCCAGTTCCGCCACCCCCACGCGTACGGGCTGCTCGCGGCCGGATCGATCGACGTGGCGGTGGTAGCCGCGGCACTGATGGGCGTGTGCGTCGGGTTCCTCTGGTGGAACGCACCCCCGGCGTGGGTCTTCATGGGGGATACCGGCGCGCTCGCGCTCGGTGGCGCGATGGCGGGGATGGGACTGCTCACGAAGACCGATCTCCTCCTGCCGATCATCGGTGGGCTCTACGTGCTCGAGACGGCCAGCGTGATCGCACAGGTCATCTCGTTTCGCGGGTTCGGGCGCCGGATCCTCCGCATGTCGCCGATTCACCACCACTTCGAGATCCTCGGGTGGCCGGAGTCGACGATCATCGTGCGCTTCTGGATCCTGGCCGGGCTCGCGATGGCGCTCGGCCTCGGCTTCTTCTACGCCGACTTCATCCGGATCCCGGGTGTCATCGAGTGAGTGCGGTTCGGAGCGGAGCGAGACGTCACGTCCTCGTCGTGGGGTTGCGGGCCACGGGCGACGCGACGGTGCGGGCGGTCGTGCGCGCCGGTGACACGGTGACGGTGGTCGAGGACGATCCGGGTCGCGGGGCGTACGACTTGTTCGCCGAGGCCGCGCGCCGGCTCGGCGCGACCGTCGTCGAGCGACCGGCGCCCGGGGACTGGACGCAGCTCGTCGCGGGCGCGGACTTGATGGTCCCCAGCCCGGGCGTGCGTCCCGAGCATCCGGCCTTCGCCGCGGCCGACGCCGCCGGGATTCCCGTTCGCGGCGACATCGACCTCGGGATGGAAGCGGCGCGCGTTCCGGTCGTCGCCGTCACCGGTACCAACGGCAAGAGCACCGTCACCATGCTCGTCGCCGCGATCCTGGAAGCGTCCGGTGTTCGCGCCGCTACGGCCGGCAACATCGGGCGGCCGCTGCTCGACGTGGTCGAGGAGCCGGTGGACGTGATCGTCGCCGAGGTCTCGTCGTTCCAGCTGCACAGCACCACGGCGGCGTTCCGGCCCCAGGTGGCCGTGTTGCTGAACGTGGCTGACGACCATCTCGACTGGCACGGTTCGTTCGAGGCCTACACCGCGATCAAGGCGCGCGTCTTCGCCCACCAGCGCGACGACGATCTGCTCGTCGCCAACTTCGACGACCCGGTCGTCCGGGACCTGGCCGCGACCGCACCGGCGCGCGCTCGGTCGCGGTCACCAGAGCCACGACGCCGGGGGCCTACAGCACGGGCCACGGATTCCTGCTCACGCCGTCCGGCGAGGAGATCGTGGAGATCGCGGCCCTCGGGAACCGGCTCCCGCACGACGTGACGAACGGGCTCGCGGCGACGGCGGCAGCCACCGCGGTCGGTGGCAGCGTGGACGCGGCGCGCGAGGCCTTGGGGAAATTCGAGAGGCTCCACCACCGAGTGGAGCCGGTCGGCAAGGCTTCCGGGGTGGAGTACATCGACGACTCGAAAGCGACGAACCCCCACGCCACGCTGAGCGCGCTGGACGGGTTCGAGCGGGTCGTCCTGATCGCGGGGGGTGACAGCAAGGGCGTGGATCTCGGAGTTCTCGCCCGGGCGCAGGCGCGGTTGGCCGGTGTCGTCGCGATCGGGGACACGCCGGGCGAGGTCGAGCGCGGCGCTCGGTGGTCTCGTCCCGACGCTTCGAGCGGGTTCGATGCGCGCCGCGGTGGAGGCGGCAGCCGGGCTCGCGCGTCCGGGTGACACCGTGCTCCTGTCGCCCGCGTGCGCATCCTTCGACTGGTACGAGAACTACGAGCAGCGGGGTGACGACTTCCGCCAGGAGGTCCGCCGCCTCGTCGTCGAGCGAGGGGCCGGCGCGTGAGCACGACCGCCAGCCGGCTTCCCGGCCTCCGGATCCCTGCGGAACGACTGGCCGGGTTCCGGCGCGGCTGGACGAAGGCCGGCACCCGCCGCACCTCGAACTACCTCCTGTTGCTGATGGTCGTCGCGGTGCTCAACGTCATCGGCGTGGTGATGGTGCTCTCGGCGTCATCGGTGCAGTCCCTCGACAGCAAGGGCAGCGCGTGGTGGTTCTTCGAACGCCAGCTGCTCTGGACCGGGCTGGGCGTTGCCGGCTTCGCGGTCGCGTCGCGCATCGACTACCGCACCTGGCGGAAGTACACGGTGCCCTTCCTCGGCATCGCGACGGTGCTGCTGGTGCTCGTGTTGATCCCCGGAGTCGGCATCTGGGTGGACGGCTCGCGCCGCTGGCTCGGGTTCGGTTCCTGGCGGCTGCAGCCGTCCGAGGTCGCCAAGCTCGCGATGCTCGTCTACGCGGCCGATGTCCTCGACGCGCCAACAGCGGGTCGTCGGGAACTGGCGCAAGGCACTGCGCCCGGTGATGTTGGTCTTCGGGTTGTTCGCGTTCCTCATCATGCGCGAGCCCGACCTCGCGTCGACGATGGTCCTCACGATCATCCTCGGTGCGGTGTTGGTGGTCGGCGGCATCCGCGCCCGTCACCTGGCGGCCATCGGGGGAGCGGCGATTGCCACGGTGACGCTCTTCGCGCTGCTGGTGCCGTGGCGCCGAGCCCGCATGCTCGCGTTTCTCGACCCCTGGCACGACAAGTCGAACACCGGCTACCAGGTCACCCAGTCGATCATCGCGCTCGGCAGTGGCGGCTGGACCGGTGTGGGGCTCGGCGCGAGCCGCGCGAAGTGGCGGTTCCTTCCGGCCGCGCACACGGACTTCATCTTCGCGATCGTCGGCGAGGAGCTCGGTCTGTTCGGCTGTGCGCTCGTCATCGGGTTGTTCGGCGCGCTCGGCCTATCTCGGGATCCGTACCGCCCTGCGGGCACCGGATCGGTTCGGGATGCTGCTCGCGGGTGGCATCACTGCGTGGATCGTCGGCCAGGCCGTCATCAACATCGGTTCGGTCGTCGGGTTGCTACCGGTTTCCGGGGTCCCGCTGCCGTTCGTCTCCTTCGGCGGGACCGCGCTGCTCTTCACGATGATCGCGGCCGGGATGCTGGGCAACATCGCCCGCCAGGGTGGACGGTGAAACCGGCGCGAGACGCGGTGTACGCGCTGGTCGCCGGCGGTGGGACCGGTGGCCACGTGTACCCGGCGCTCGCGTTCGGCGGACGCACTCGTCGCGCGCGGTCGGCCCCGGGAGTCGATCCGCTTCCTCGGCGCGAGTCGGGGGCTCGAGGCACGGGCGGTGCCGGACGCCGGCTACACCATCGATCTTCTCCCCTCGCGAGGCTTCCAGCGTGGCCTCACCCCCGAGCACGTGGTCGCCAACCTGCGCATGATCGGCGCGATGACCGTCGCGATGTTCCGAGCCGTGCGGATCCTCGGGCGGTTGCGGCCACGCGTCGTCGTCGGCGTGGGCGGGTACGCGTCGGTGCCGGGCATCCTCGCGGCCCGGCTGCTGCGCATCCCGGTCGTGATCCACGAGCAGAATGCTGTACCCGGGCTCGCCAACCATCTTGCGGCCAAGCTCGGTGCGAGGGTCGCAGTGTCGTTCCCCGGGACCGCGCTCCCCGGCGCGGCCGTGACCGGCAACCCGGTGCGGACGTCACTCGCGTCGCTCGTGCGCGCGCCGGATCCCAACCGCCCGCTGCTCGGTGTCGTCGGCGGCAGCCTGGGCTCCCCGCGCCTCAACGATGCAGCACTGGATCTGTACGACCGCTGGCGCGGGCGGGGTGACGTCGCGATCCGTCATGTCGCGGGCAAGCTCCACTACGACGCGTGCCGGACCCGCCTCGACGGGCTGCACCGGTCCCAGGACGCGCTCGACTACGAGCTGGTTCCCTACGAGGACCACATGGACCGCTTCTACGGGAAGGCCTCCCTCGCGGTGTGCCGCGCGGGGGCCGTGACGGTGGCCGAGCTCGCGGCGGCCGGGGTGCCCTCGGTGCTCGTGCCGTGGCCGGGTGCGGCGGACGACCATCAGAGCGACAACGCCCGGGTCATGGAAGCCGCCGGAGCAGCAGTCCTCGTGCCCGACGCCGAGGCTGACGGCGAGCACCTGGACGCGGTCGCCGGGGCGCTGCTCATGGACGCGGCGCGCCTCATGTCGATGTCGGCCGCGGCCCGGGCCCTGGCCCGGCCCGACGCCGCGGACCGGCTCGCGGATCTCGTCGAGGAGACCGCTCGTGCCCGCGCCTGAACCCGGTCCCGTGCTGGATCTCACCGCGCCCCGCCGCATCCACGTCGTGGGGGTCGGCGGCGCGGGCATGAGCGCGTACGCAGCAATTCTCGCCGAGATGGGCCACGCGGTCAGCGGCTCGGACCTGCACGAGCACCCGCGCTTCGAACGGCTACGGCTTCTCGGCGTCGAGTGCCTCGTGCCTCAGGTGGCGGGCAACGTCCCCGCCGACGCCGACGCGATCGTGATCAGCTCCGCCGTGCCGCGGACCAACGTGGAGGTGGTCGCCGCCGAAGCCGCCGGGCTGCCCGTCTTGTCGCGGGCCGACGTGCTGGCCGGCATCGTCGGGGCGCGCCGTGGGCTCGGCGTCGCCGGCACCCACGGCAAGACGACCACGACGTCGATGATCGCCCTGATCATGCGCGCCGCGGACATGCACCCCAGCTTCCTCGTCGGCAGCGAGCTCAACGAGGTCGGGACGAACGCCGGGCTGGACTCGGGCGAGTGGCTCATCGTCGAGGCCGACGAGAGCGACGGCACGTTCCTGCGCTTGGCGCTGGAGGCGGCGATCGTCACGAACATCGACCAGGACCACCTCTGGTACTGGGGTGACATGGCGAACATGGAGGAGGCGTTCCGGCGCTTCGTCGATGCGGTGGATGGTCCGCTGGTGTTGTGCGCCGACGATCCGAACACGCAGCGCGCTGGCGGCGGCTCGACCCGATGCCATCACGTACGGGTGGTCCGAAGGCGCGGGTACCGGGCGAGCGGATACGCCGGCGGCCGGGGTGGCTCGTCCTTCGCACTGGAACGCGACGGCAAGCGGCTCGGAGAGATCCGGTTGCCGGTGGTCGGTCGGCACAACGCGCAGAACGCCGCCGGCGCGGCCGCGATGACGCTCGAGCTCGGCGTGGACTTCGAAGCGGTCCAGCTCGCGCTGGCCGGCTTCGGTGGTGTCGCGCGTCGCTTTCAGCATCGCGGCGAGCTGGACGGCGTCACGATGATCGACGACTACGCGTTGCTGCCGCCGGAGATCCAGGCGACGATCCGCGCGGCCGCCGAGGGGAAGTGGCGCCGGATCATCGCGGTGTTCCAGCCGTTCCGCTACGCGCGCGACCGAGTCGATGTGGCGCGAGTTCGCCGACGCGTTCGTGGGCGCCGATCAGGTGATCCTCACGGATGTCTGCGGGTTCCACGAGCAGCCCATCCCCGGTGTGACGGGTCATCTCATCGTGAACGCGGTGCTCGACGCCCATCCCGAGCTCCCGGTCGTGTACTTCCCGCATCGTGCGGAGCTCGTGAAGCTCATCCCCGACTACGCGCGAGCCGGTGATCTCGTTCTGACGCTCGGCGGCGGGGACATCACGACCCTGGCGGACGACCTCCTGGCCGACGCGGCTGCGCACGGGACCGGGGAGTGACGGTGACGGACGCCGGCGGGCACCGGATCGACGAAGTGGTCGCCGCGCTCGAACCCGTGTTGCCGGGCCGGGTCGAGCGCGACGCTCCGCTCGCCGGCATGACGACGTATCGCGTCGGAGGTCCGGCGCGGATCCTGGTGCGTGCGCGGCGCGAGGGCGACCTCGCCGTCGTGGCTGCCGCGCTGGAGCGTCACCAGCTCCCGTTGCTCATCGTGGGCCGCGGCTCGAACCTGCTGATCTCCGACGCCGGGTTTCCCGGTCTCGCGCTCCTGCTCGAAGGTGAGTTCGAGGAGATCACGACCGGCGAGGGGTCGGTGCGAGCCGGTGGCGCCGTCGGCCTGCCGGTGCTGGCGCGCCGGACCGCCGCGGCCGGGCTCACGGGCCTCGAGTTCTACGTCGGGATCCCGGGCACCGTCGGTGGCGCGGTGCGCATGAATGCGGGCGGTCATGGTCGCGAGACCCTCGAGGTGCTCCGCTCGGCGCGCGTCGCCGACCTCCGGGGCGACGGTCTCGCGGTCGACCGGACCGTCGAGGAGCTCGCGCTCGGCTACCGGCACTCCGCAATCGGTGCGAACGACGTGGTAGCCGGCGCGACGTTCGCGGTCGCTGGCCGATTCCCCCGAGGCGTGCGAGGAGCGGATCGCCGAGATCGTGCGCTGGCGCCGCGATCACCAGCCCGGTGGGGCCAATGCCGGATCGGTGTTCCGCAACCCGCCCGAGGAGAGCGCGGGCAGCCTCATCGAACGCAGTGGATTGAAGGGCCTACGGCTCGGCGGAGCGGTTGTCTCGCCGAAGCACGCCAACTTCATCCAGGCGGAGCCTGGTGCTGACCGCGGCCGACGTCCGGGCGCTGGTGCGAGAGGTCCAGCGCCGCGTGCGCGAGGAGACCGGCATCCAGCTCCAGACCGAGCTGCACTTCGTCGGGTTCGACGACGAGCCGGCGGGGGGTGGGCCGTGAACGACCCGAAGCCGCCGCAGGTCCCGTCGTCGGTGGCGACGGAGGTCCCCGCCCCCTCGCCGGCGAAGGTGCCGTTCGAGGATCCGGCGTCCTCCGAACCGGCGTCCTCCGAACCGGCGCGGGCCGGATCGGGATCGGATCCGCAGGCCGGCGTCGACACGCGGGAGCACTCGCTCGACGACCTGCGCGCCGCCGCGCGGTTGGCCGAGAGGGACGAGGTCGACCTCGTCGAGGCCGAGCGCGCCGAGGCGGAGGAGTCGGCGCAGCTCGACAGCAGTGCCGATCCCGATGCTGGCGAGCCCGAGCCGGGACCGGTCGACGATCTCGCGAACCTGAGCCCGATCGATCCGCGCATCCGCGAACGGCGAGTCGCGGTGACCCGGGCCGAGGGTCGGCGCCGGCTCCGGATCCTGCTCAGCGTGATGGTGGTCGGATCCGCGATCGGCATCGCGTGGCTGATCGTCCAGTCACCATTCCTCGCGCTGAAGACGATCAACGTCCGGGGTGCCGCACGCGAGAGCGCGGCGGACGTGCAGAACGCCGCAGGCGTGAAGGAGGGCACGGCGCTGCTCTTCGTCGACACCGGCGCCGTGGCGCGCCGGGTCGAGGAGCTTCCGTGGGTCGCGCAGGCCAAGGTCGAGCGCGAGCTCCCGACCACGCTCTCGATCACGGTCGTCGAACGGCTGCCGGTCGCATGGGCCCGGCGCCCGGCGCCGAAGGGGTCACCCGAAGGCACCCTCGGGGCGATCGTGCTGGTCGACCGCTCGGGCCGGGTGCTCGGCGACGAGGCTCAGCCGCCGGTGGGTCTGCCCGAGCTCATCGGGGTGGCGCGCGTCCCGGACCGCGGCGACCAGATCGAACCGGCCGCCCTCGCGCGCCGCGGTGGCCGAGCTGCCCGACGCGCTCGCGGTCCCAGACGAGCGCGGTTCGGCGGCGCCACGGCCAGGCCGTGCTCGATCTCGCCGCGCCGCCGGGCGGCGCCGAGCCCGCCGCCGGGGAGGTGAGGCTCGGCAACCTCGAGGCCGTCGGCGCGAAGGGCGCGGCCCGCGCTGGCCGTGCTCGACACGCTGTTCTTCGGTCGAGAGCAGGTCGGCTACATCGATGTGCGGGTCCCGGGCGCGCCGGCGACCGGTGGTTGACCTCCGCGTTGGTCGTCATCCGGTGATTGAATGGGCGACTTGGGTCCGTTAGAGTCTCCACCACAACCACAGGTTGACATAACTCTCAACCTCAAGCACAGGTCGAGGGTTGCCGGGCATCCCCGTTTTCCAGCCCTGCAGCCCCCAATATTTGGGTGTCGGAACCGTTGAACACCCGTACCCCGGAACCGTCCGGCCCGGAAGACAGCGAGGGAGATCGTCCACGATGCTGGGTTCACCGCAGAACTACCTCGCCGTGATCAAGGTCGTCGGCGTGGGCGGAGGGGGCGGCAACGCCGTCAACCGCATGATCGATGCCGGTCTCAAGGGCGTGGAGTTCATCGCGGTCAACACCGACGCGCAGGCGCTGCTCATGAGCGACGCCGATGTGAAGCTCGACCTCGGTCGTCAGCTCACGCGCGGGCTCGGCGCGGGCTCGGACCCCGAAGTGGGTCGGCAGGCCGCCGAGGAGCACCGCGAGGAGATCGAAGAGGTGCTCAAGGGCGCGGACATGGTGTTCATCACCGCGGGCAAGGGCGGGGGCACGGGCACCGGGGGCGCGCCGATCATCGCGGAGATGGCGAAGTCCGCCGGCGCACTGACGATCGGCGTGGTCACCCGCCCGTTCACGTTCGAGGGGCGCCGACGTTCCGTGCAGGCCGAGCAGGGGATCCAGCACCTCAAGGAAAAGGTCGACACGCTCATCATCATCCCGAACGACCGGCTGCTCCAGGTCTCGGACGAGAAGACCTCGATGCTCAACGCGTTCAAGATGGCGGACGAGGTGCTCCTCCAGGGGGTGCAGGGCATCACGGACCTCATCACCACGCCCGGGCTCATCAACACGGACTTTGCCGACGTGAAGATGATCATGACCAACGCCGGCTCGGCCCTCATGGGGATCGGGTACGCGTCGGGCGACGGGCGTTCGGTCGACCGCTGCGCGCGCGGCGATCTCGAGCCCGCTGCTCGAGGCGAGCATCGAAGGGGCACGGGGGATCCTGCTCAACATCTCGGGTCCCTCGGACCTCGGTCTGTTCGAGGTCAACGAGGCGGCCGAGATCATCGCCCAGGCCGCGCACCCCGACGCGAACATCATCTTCGGCGCCGTGGTGGACGATGCCCTCGGCGACGAGGTCCGCATCACGGTCATCGCGGCCGGCTTCGACCGGTTCGAAGGTGAGCGTCGCCCGGACGCGCCGCTCGGTCTGATGGCGGAGGAACGCGCGCTCGCCTCCGAGTCGGGCGACGATGTCGACACCGGTCTCGACGACGGCGACGACGACTTCGACGTTCCCGAGTTCCTGCGCTGACCGAAGCCGGGGCCGCGTGATCGAGCTCGACCTCGGTTGCGCGCGGGTGGTGTTCACCGATCGTCATGGCGGAGTCTCCGCGCCGCCGTACGACTCGATGAACCTCGCCGGCCACGTCGGCGACGATCCCACGGCCGTCGCCCGGAACCACGCGCGCCTCGCCGACCGGCTCGGGCTGGTGGATCCGGCGCAGTGGGTCCGCCCGTTCCACGTGCACGGAACGCACGTGGAGACGGTCACCACCGCCCCCACCGTCACGCCCGGGTCGGGGGAGCGGTTCGAGGGTGACGGCAGCGTCACGACGGTACCGGGACTCCCGCTGCTTGCTCTGGGCGCAGACTGCGCACCGATCGCGATCGCCAACGACACTGCCGCCGCCGCGATCCACGCGGGCTGGCGCGGCGCGCTCGACGGGGTCGTCGAGGCCGGAGTCGACGCGGTCCGCGCGCTGGGTTCGGGGCCGGTCATTGCCGCGATCGGCCCGTGCATCTGCGTGCGCCACTACGAGTTCGGCGCCGAAGCGCTGGCTCCGCTCCGGGCGCGCTTCGGCGAAGTGGTCGCGGGGGTGACCGACGCCGGGACCCTCGCGTTCGACTTGCCGGCCGCGCTGGCCCGCGCACTCGAGATCGCGGGCGTCGACGAGGTCACCGATTCCCGGTGCTGCACCTTCGAGTCGCTCGATCACTATTCGTACCGCCGCGACGGGATCACCGGTCGCCAGGCCGTCGTCGTGGTCAAGCAGCCATGAGCGCGGCGGGGACACCGCGTCGCGAGCGTCGCGAGCGGCCGCGATGAGCGTCGCCGGTGCACTGGCCGAGGTGCGCGAGCGTGTTGCCTCCGCCGCGGTCCGCTCCGGGCGGGACCCAGCTGCGGTCACCCTCGTCGGCGCGTCGAAGACGGTGCCCGTCGACCGGCTCGGGGAGGCGCTCGACGCGGGTCTGACCGACCTGGGGGAGAACCGGGCCCAGGAGCTCCTCGCCAAGGCGCCGGCGCTGTCGGGTCGCGTGTCGGCACCGACGTGGCATTTCGTCGGTCAGCTCCAGCGGAACAAGGTGGTCGGCCTCGTCCCGTGGGTCAGCTGGTGGCATTCGGTCGACCGCGCGGCGCTCGGGGTCGCGATCGCCCGGCGCGCGCCGGGGGCCCGAGTGTTCGTCGAGGTGAACCTGGACGCAGAACCCCGCAAGGGTGGCTGCGCCCCGGCCGAGACCGCGGCCCTGGTCGACGACCTCCGGGCGCTTCCCCTCGAGGTGGTGGGGCTGATGACCGTGGCGCCCCGGTCCGGGGACCGCCGCGGTTGGTTTGCCGCGCTCCGTGACCTCGCGACATCCCTCGAATCGCACGAATTGTCGATGGGTATGAGCGATGATTTCGAGGTGGCGATCGAGGAGGGTGCCACCATGGTGCGGGTCGGTCGCGCGATCTTCGGCGACCGGTCGGCGTGAGCCTGGTGGGGCCCGGACGAGCACTCAGCGTGATCCGCCGATCGGAGAAGTGCCGACGGTAGGCTGGCAGTTGGGAGGAGACTCGCATGCCGGGTATGTGGCAAAAGACGATGGTGTACCTCGGGCTCAAGGACGACGAAGAGGGCTACGAGTACGACTACGACGAGCTCTCGCTCGACGAGGAGCCGGCCGACGCCGCCTACGAGCGCTATGAGCGCCCGGAGCGGGTCGAGGCGCCGGCGCGTGCCCGTGAGCCGGTCGCAGTCGTCGCGCAGCCCCGGGTGCGTGCGGTGCCCGTGGACGAGCCCGCACCGGTCAGGGACTCGGCCACGCCACAGATCCGGCCCATGCCGGCCACGTCGGCGCGGGTGCACGTCGTCGAGCCCCACGGCTTCAACGACGCCCAGGA
Source organism: uncultured Acidimicrobiia bacterium (assembly GCA_963770095.1). Lineage (GTDB taxonomy): Bacteria > Actinomycetota > Acidimicrobiia > IMCC26256 > JAENVU01 > Chersky-806. Next base: position 292,551 of record CAVYOO010000001.1, on the reverse strand, counting down.
GGTGGGCGACCGCCTCAAGGCGGACCAACCGGTGATCATCAACCTGCAGGGCCTGAGCCGCGACCTGCAGCGCCGCATGATCGACTTCTCGAGCGGATTGACCTATGCCGTCGGGGGGAGCATGTCGCGGGTCGCCGACCAGGTGTTCCTGCTCACGCCGAGCAACGTCGAGGTCTCCCAAGAGGAGAAAGAGCGTCTGCAGGCCCGCGGGCTCTTTCGCGCCTGACCGGCTGCAGTGCTCCAGCTCCTCGGCGCGTTCGTCACGGTCTACCTCGTCATCATGGGTGCGCGCGCCGTGCTCTCGTGGTTCCCGCCGAGCTCGTCGAGCGGGGGGCTCGCCACCCTCAACCGGCTCCTCATGGACCTCACCGAACCGGTTCTCGCGCCACTGCGGCGCGTCATCCCCCCGGTGGGGATGTTCGACTTGTCCTTCATGGTCGCGTTCTTCGGCCTTGTGATACTCCGGGGGCTCATCTACGCCAGCATGTGACGAGAGAAATTTCTCGGGAGCGTCCCTACCTTGCGCGGGTCGCGCGTCGTAGCATGACGGCATGGACGTAACGCCCAGAGAGCTCCGTGACATCGACATCCGCGAAGGCTTTCGCGGGTACAACCGGGACGACGTGGACGAGCTGCTCGAACGGGCCGCCGCCACGATCGAAGGCCTGAACGAGCGTCTCCGCAAGCTCACCGAGCAGGTCAGCTCGGTCGAGGGACAACAGGGCCAGTCCCGCGAGACCGAGGAGATGCTGCACCGCACGCTGCTGCTCGCCCAGCGGGCCGCCGACGAAGCAGTTGCGGAAGCGCAGTTCAAAGCCCGCCAGATCCTCGACGAGGCCGAGAGCAAGTCCCGTGCGCAGCTCGCCGAGGCCGAGTCGACCGCGCGGCGCCAGGTGGACACCGAACGCCGTCGCCTCGAGACCGAGGTGATCGAGCTCGGTTCGCGACGCGAAGCACTGCTTGCCGACGTGGACGGGCTGGAGCGATTCGAGTCCGAGTACCGCGCCCGGTTGCGGCGTGCGCTCGAAACGGATCTCGAGTCGCTGGCCGGTCAAGGTCCGGTCTCCCCGTCGGCGCGCCCGCCGATCCACGACGTGGACCTGCCGGCCGCGACCGCGACGTCGACAACGCCGGCACCACCGCTCGGTGCCGCGCCGCAGACTCCGCAACCGCCGGCTACGGACGCAGGCCCGCCAACCGCCGAGATCCGCGGGCTCGGAACCTGGGACCTGCCGAGTCGCGCCGCGGATGCGCCGCCCGCGTTCAGTGCACCGCCGGTCGCGTCCAATGCGGTGCCGAACCCGCGGCCGGAAGGGTCCGGGGCCGAGCCACCACGCGCACCGCTGTTCCCGGCCGAACCGGCCGACGCGGAGCCGCTCGATGACGAGGCGTTCTTCGCCAGCTTGCGCGAGGCCGTGAGCGACCAATCGCCGCTCGGCCCGCGTGACGAGATGCCGGACTCCACCGGCTCGTACGAGGACGACGACGCGAAGTCCGGCCTGTTCCGTCGCCGCCGGTAGCGCTCGTGCGGCCGGCTCCGACGGGCCGGGCTAGAGCTTCTCGATCCTGACCGCCACGGTTGCGTCGCCGATCGAGATGGGTTCGTATTCCGTGGCGTTTCCGGGGTTTTCGGACTCCAGGCGGAGCTCCCGGGCCAGGACCTCACCGGCGATCCGGTCGCGGTGGCGGACGACCGCTTCCGCGATCGCACCGTCGACCCGCAGCCACACGGCGATCCGGTCCGAGATCTCGAGCCCCTTGGCCTTGCGGTGATCGTTGAGCACGCGGATGAGCTCGCGAGCCAGGCCTTCGAGCTCGAGATCCCGATCCAGGCGGGTGTCGAGCGCCACGGCAACGCCGCCGTCCTCGGCGAGCGCGAATTCCTCGTGTGAGGTCGCCCGGACGTCGACATCATCGGGCTCGAGCCGGATGACGGTGCCGTCCACCGCGAGCTCGAAGGCACCGTCCGTCTCGAGCGCGAACCGGACGGCCGCGCCGTCAGCTGCTCCGAGCTGCTCCTTGACCTGGGGCATGAGCTTGCCGACCTTCGGCCCGAGCCGTCGGAAATTCGGGACCACCGTGTAGTCGAGCAGTCCCTCGAGGCTGGCAACGGTCTCGAGCTGCTTCACGTTCAGCGCGTCGGCGATCTCGGCCTGCACCGACTCGGGAATCGACGTCGCACCGGGCAGGAGCACGAGTGCGCGCGCCAGGGGCTGGCGCACCTTCAGCCGCACCTCCGTGCGCGCCGCGAGGCCGAGCGACACGACCTGGCGCGCGAGCGCCATGTCCCGTTCCAGCGATGCGTCTCTCGCGGCCTCGTCGACCGTCGGCCAGTCGCTCAGGTGCACGGACTCGGAGGTCTGTGAGAGGTCCTGGTACATCGCGTCGGAGAGGAACGGGCAGAACGGCGCCAGCATCTGCGTGACGAGCAGGAGGCACTCGTGGAGCACCGCGTGCGCGTCGGTGTCGTTCGCGTTCCAGAAGCGAGAGCGCGAACGTCGCACGTACCAGTTCGAGAGGTCGTCGACGAACAGCTCGAGGGCTTGCGCGCCGCGCAGCGCGTCGAAGTGTTCGAGCGTGTCACCGACCTCCTCGACCGTGCTGTGCAGCCGTGACCGGATCCAGCGGTCGAGGACGTGGGCGTCCGACCGACCCCCGGCGTCGGGTGCGTCGGGGGTCGCGCCCGGGGCCCAGCCGTCGAGGTTCGAGTAGGTCACGAAGAAGGCGTACGTGTTCCAGAGGGTGAGCAGGAACCGGTTCGTCGTCTCGTCGATGCTCTCGAGCGACAGCCGCTTGGGCATCCACGGCGAGCTGGCCGAGACGAAGTTCCAGCGCAGCGCGTCCGCGCCGCGGTCCTCGAGCACGCTCCACGGGTCCGTCACGTTCCCACGGCTCTTGGACATCTTCTGGCCGTCCTGGTCCAGCAGGAGGGCGAGGCACACCACGTTCCGGTACGGCGCCCGGTCGAAGACGAGCGTGTTCACGGCCAGCAGCGAGTAGAACCAGCCGCGAGTCTGGTCGATCGCCTCGCAGATGAAGTCCGCCGGAAAGCGGGACTCGAGCTTCTCAACATTCTCGAAGGGGTAGTGGATCGCGGCGGTCGGCATCGATCCCGAGTCGAACCATGCGTCGAGCACCGGTTCGACCCGCCACGCTCGTCCGGTCTCGCACCCGGAGCACGCGATGACGACGTCGTCGACGTAGGGGCGGTGGAGGTCGAGCTGGTCCAGCGGCTCGCCGGCGAGCTCGGCGAGCTCCGCGACGGAGCCGATGCACGTGTCGTGACCGCAGTCCCGGCAGCGCCAGATGGGGATCGGGGTTCCCCAGAACCGGTCGCGCGAGAGGGCCCAGTCCACGTTGTTCTCGAGCCAGTCGCCGAAACGGCCGTGCTTGATGTGGCCCGGATGCCAGTTGATGGTCTCGTTCTCGCGCAGCAGCTCTGGCTTGCTCGCCGACGTGCGCGCGAACCATGTGGGCTTGGCCCAGTAGATCAGCGGCGTGCCGCACCGCCAGCAGTGCGGGTACGAGTGTTCGTAGGCCTCGACCGACACCAGCCGGCCGTTTGCTCTCAGTGCCTCGATGAGCTCGGCGTCCGCATCCTTGACGAACTGTCCGGCGAGGCTCGGCACCGAGTCGGTGAAGCGCGCGGCGGCGTTGACCGGGTTGATCATCGGCAGCTGCTCGGTTTCGGCCACCTCGCGGTCGATCTCGCCGAATGCCGGCGCGAGGTGGACGATGCCGCTGCCGTCGTCGGTCGTCACGAAGTCCGCGGCGACGACGCGCCAGGCGTCACCCTCGGCGTCCAACCAGTCGAAGGGTCGCTCGTAGTGGAGCCCGATGAGATCGCCGGCGGCCACGGTACCGACGATCTCGGCGCCGTCGCCGAGGACCGCGTCGACCCGCCGCGAGCCATGACGAGATCCCGGGACCCGGGCTCGGGCGATCGGACGCGAACGTACTCGATGTCGGGGCCGATCGCCGCCGCGACGTTCGACACCAGCGTCCACGGTGTCGTGGTCCACACGAGCAGGTCGAAGTCCCGGTCGGTGATCGGGAACCGAACGTGGACGGAGTCCTCGGTGACATCGCGGTACGCGTCGGGCTGGCCCAGCTCGTGACTCGAGAGCGCCGTGCCGCACCGTCCGCAGTACGGCACGACCTTGTGCCCCTCGTAGAGCTGCTGCGCGTCCCACATCTGGCGGAACAGCCACCACACGCTCTCGATGTACGAGTTGTTCATCGTCCAGTACGCGTCGGACATGTCGAGCCACATGCCGATGCGGCCGGTCAGTGCGGACCAGTCCTCGACGTAGCGCTGCACGGATTCGCGGCAGCGCTGGTTGAACGCCTCGATGCCGAATTCCTCGATCTCGGGCTTGCCCGCGAAGCCGAGCTCCTTCTCGACCTCGACCTCGACCGGGAGCCCGTGGCAGTCCCAGCCGGCCTTGCGAGGTACGAACTTGCCCCGCATCGTGTGGAACCGCGGGTAGATGTCCTTGAAGAGCCGAGCCCAGACGTGGTGGATGCCGGGCCGGCCGTTGGCCGTCGGCGGGCCCTCGTAGAAGACCCACTCCTCGGCCCCCTGACGGCGGCGAACGCTCTCGGCGAAGACGTCATTCGCCCGCCAGCCCGCCAACACACGGTTTTCGAGCTCGACGAGATCGAGATGAGCATCGACAGGTCCGAAGGGCACGGGCCGTACGATAAACGGCGGTGTCCAATGTCTCCGATCTCTTTGCTGCGCACGACGGCTACGTCGTCGTCGACGTGCACGTCCAGCCCGCCGCGGGCCGGACGGCGGTCGTGGGCCGGCACGGCGCCGCGCTGAAGCTCCGGGTGGCGGCGCCGCCGGCCGACGGGCGTGCCAACGACGCCACCTGCGCCCTGCTCGCCCAGACCTTCGGTGTGAAGAACGCGGCGGTCTCGCTGGTGAGCGGAGCATCGTCTCGGACGAAACGGGTGCGGATCGACGGGGTTGACGGACCGGCGGCCCGCACCGCCCTGCTGGCCGCGATCGCCGAGTCGGAGGCCAAACCCGGGAATCCCGGGCGGGGGGCGCGGAGTTGACCAACCCTGCGCCATTGCCCCAATGGGTCCCGGGCGCGTAACATCCCCGGCTTTCCCCGTCCGGGGGAGCGCCCGAACGAAGGGAACGACCGATGGCGAAGGCCACCGGCAAGTCCACCAGCGCACGAAAGGTCCCGGCAACGGCGGCCAAGAAGGCTCCGGCGCGAGCTGGATCGAAGCAAGCGGCACCGGCGAAGAAGTCCGGTACCCCGGCGAAAGCCGCAAAGCGGGCCAGCTCGGCGAAGACGTCCGGGCGGACTGCAGCGACCAAGAAGGCGGCCCCCGCGAAGAAGTCCAGTGTGAAGAAGGCGGCGGCCAAGCGGCCGGCCGCGAAGGCATCGGCGAAGAAGGCCGCGAAGAAGGCCGCCAAGCCGGCCCGGAAGACCGCGCCGAAGAAGGCGGCGAAGAAGTCCCGGACCCCGGCGAAGAAGACCGTCGCGAAGAAGTCCACTGCGAAGAAGGCAGTGGCCAAGAAGCCGGCCGCGGTCAAGAAGACGGCGCCCCCGAAGGCGAAGGCCGCTCCGAAGCCGAAGAAGCAGCCCGCCGGCAAGTTCTGCCCGTTGTCGGGGATCTTCGTGCCGAAGCAGTCGCCGAACATCTCGCCCAAGACGCTCGAGAAGCTGCGCCAGCTGCTGGTCGAGGAGCGGGCCCGGCACCTGCATCAGGCGGTCGAGCTCCAGGCCGATGCCGATCTGCTCGTGAACGAGCGGGAGCAGGGTGACACGCAGTTCGACGAGGAGTCGGGCGAGGGCGACACGATCTCGGTCGAGCGCGAGCGCGACCTGATGCTCTCGGCGAACGCCCGCCAGGCGGTCGAGGAGATCGACCGGGCCCTCGAACGGATGGACAACGGCACCTACGGCGTGTGTGTCCCGGCCGGTCGGCGCATCGCCGTGGCCCGGCTGGAGGCGATCCCGTGGGCCGAGTTCTGCGTGGATTGCAAGCAGCGTGTCGAGCGGCCGCGCCGTTAGCACCAGTCGTTCGCGCCCGGTACCGCGCTGGCTGGCCCCGTCGATCGTCGTCGGGGCCGTCGTTCTCGATCAGCTGACGAAGAGCTGGGTCGTCGCGACGCTGAGCGACGCGCCGCTCTCGATCATCGGTAACGACGTCGAGCTTCGCCTGACTCGCAACAGTGGTGGTGCGTTCAGCTTGTTCACGAACGCGACTGTGCTTCTTGCACTGCTCGCGATCCTGCTCTCCGTGTTCCTCGTGCGCGCGGTGCAGCGCGCTCGGGATCGGCTCACGGTCGTAGCACTGTCGCTCGTCCTCGGTGGTGCGCTGGGGAATCTGGTCGACCGGCTGACCCGCAGCCCAGGGTTCCTGCGGGGTGAGGTGGTCGACTACGTGAAGGTCGGCTCGTTCCCGAGCTTCAACGTTGCGGACTCCTGCGTGACGATCGGCGCGATCCTGTTGATCATCGCCGCCTTCCGTGAGGCCCCCGAGCGCCGCCCCGACCACCCGGCATGAGCGGGTCGGTGCTCGAGTCCCTGGTGGTTCCCGCGGCGTTGGCGGGCGAGCGCGTGCGATCACGCGGTGGCGCTCCTGACCGGCTGGTCGCGCGCCGAGGTGCAGGTGCTGATCGACGACGCGGCCGTCCTGGTCGACGGCACGACGGTGATCAAGAGCCGGCGCCTGGTCGAGGGTGAGGTGATCGAGCTCCTGGCCGAGCCCCAGCCGGTCGGTCTCCCGCAGCCGCAGGCAATTCCCGTCGTCGTCGTGAGTGAAGACGCCGACGTGATCGTCGTCGACAAGCCCGCCGGTCTCATCGTCCATCCCGGCGCGGGCCATCCGGACGGCACGTTGGTCAACGGGCTCCTCCAGCGCTTCCCCGAGCTCGCGGACGTCGGCGACCCGGCGCGCCCGGGAATCGTCCACCGGCTCGACGCGAACACCAGTGGCCTGCTCGCCGTCGCGCGCACCCAGGTTGCGTACGAGGCGCTCGTCGCCGCGCTGGCCGCGCGCACCGTGGACCGCGGCTACCTGGCGCTCGTGTGGGGCACCCCGGAGTCGGCGAGCGGGCTGGTCGACGCACCGATCGGCCGCTCGGTCCGACGGCCGACGCGCATGGCGATTCGCGAGGGTGGCCGCCAAGCCCGCACCCGGTACGCGGTCGAGCGGAGCTTCGACGATCCCGACGTCAGCCTGTTGCGCTGCACGCTCGAGACGGGGCGCACCCATCAGATCCGCGTGCATCTCGCCGCGATCAACCATCCGGTCGTCGGCGATCCCGCGTACGGCGGGATCCGCGCCGGCGTGGACATCAGCCGGCCGTTCCTGCACGCCGCGACACTCGCCTTCGCCCACCCGGTTACGGGCGAGCCGCAACGCTTTGCGTCGGAGCTCCCGCCCGACCTCGTGCGGGTTCTCGACCAGCTCGACGGCTGACGATCCGCAACACCGTCAGGTTCACGATGACGATGGTGCTGGCGAGCGCGAACACGCGGAGGGGGAGGGTCGTCGCGTCGGTACCCGCAGTGAGTGCGTGCACCGTTGCGAACGCGAAGAGCCCGAAGCTGCTCAGATGGATCGCGTGCCACACCCGGCGCGGGATGTGGCGCTGGAGGAGTGACGTCACCTCGATCGCGATCAGCAGGTACATCGCGACGATTCCCCACGCGACGGCTCCGGGCTTCCACGCCGAGGCGAACGGGACGAAGAGCTCGGCCGGGCCGAACTGGACGAAGGAGTCGAGCCAGAGGGCGAGCATGTGCACGGCCACGAAGACCACCGTCAGCCCGCCGAGGAACCGGTGGAGGTCGAGCAGCCAGGACGGTTTCGGCCTGCGGCCGAACTTGCCCGAGAGCAGCAAACCCCAGATCACGGAGAAGGTCGCGAGTCCCCAGCTGACCAAGCCTCCGGCGCGCGCCGTGTACCACCACACCTGGTTGCTCATCGCAGGAACTCCTCGATGCCTGCGAGTCGGATGACGGTGCCCGAGTCGGTGACGAGCAGGCCGGTGGCGCCGGACCGCTCGATCACCGCGGCACCGCGTTCGACGCCCGCGACGAATGCCGCCTTGGTCAGCGCCTCGGCGTTGGCTGCGTCCCCGGCGATCACGGTGACGGCGGTGAGGCCGGCGTTGGCGGGCACACCTTGGCGGGGGTCGAGCAGGTGGTGGTACGTCGCACCGCCCTGGGTCCAGCGTCGCTTGGCCGACGAGCTGGTGGCGATGGCACCACCGGCCAGCGCGATGCGGATGTCCGGGAGGTGCTCGACGTCGACGATCCAGCCGTCGGCGCCCGGGGCTTCGCCCCAGACCCGGAGGTCACCGCCTGCGTTGACACATGCACCGAGGGCCCCGGCATCCCGAAGCTCGGCGACGACGAGGTCCGCCGCGAGCCCCTTGCCGATGCCGCCGAGGTCGATCGTGACGCCGGGCGGCAGCGTGATCGCGCTCACGACGTCGTCGATGACGATCCCGGCACAGCCGGGTGCCGCAGTGAAGGTGGGCGTCGAGGCGGGCTCGAGGTCGGCCGGCGGCTCGAGCGTCGCAAAGTCCCGGTCGTATCCCGCCGCGATGAGCGCAGGAAGAACGGTCGGGTCGAACCGCCCCTCCGTCGCGCGCCACGCCTCGACGGCTGCGGCAACTGCATCGATGGTGTCGGCCGACACCATCACGGGTCGGCCGCCGGCCTGGTTCAGGCGGGAGATCTCGCTGCCGGGAAGGAAGCGGCTCCAGCGCCGCTCGAGCTCATCGATGCGCGCGTGGGCACGGGTGGGGAGATCGGCCGCGCCGCCGACGACGATCACGTGGATGTCGCTGCCCATCGCGCGGAACCTCGAGTCGTGCGCGGCGGCGGCAACGGAAGGAGTATTCATGGGCTCGACCCGTCATCAGCTGGACTTGGTGGTGGTGACCGGAGCGGGAGGCGGGCTCGGCGCGGCCTGAGGAGCCGGTGCGGCCGGTGCGGCCGAGGTGACCGGGGCAGAGCTGGTCGACCGGTTTACCGACGACGCGCTCGAGCTCCCGCCCGAGCTTCCGCCCGAGCTTCCGCCCGAGCTTCCGCTCGAGGGTGCGGAGGCCGCGGGCGCCGGTCGATGGATGATCACGATGACGCGCGGCGGTGGGGGAGCCGCGGCGGCGACCGCAGTGGTGGGTGCGGCTGCCGCCGCGACCGGAGCGGGCGGAGGCGCCGAGAGCGTCAGCGCCGCGACGAGGCCGAAGAGCGCGGTTGCGCTCAACCCCGCGACCAGGATCCGACTGGCTGCAGCAGGGTGCTTCCGGCGCCGGAGCGGCCGGCCGCGTCCGATGCTCGGCGGCGCGTTCGGGACTCGTGGAGCCTTCGAGCGTCCCGCCAGCGCGGCGGCGCGGGCGGCCAGGTCGGGATCAGTCATCTTCGTCGTGGTCGCGCCCGGAGCTCGTCGAGCCTGGCGCGGTGGGGTCGTCGCTTCCATGGTCGTCTCCATGGTCGTCTCCGTGATCGTCGCTGCTCGGCGCGGAATTGACCGTGGTCTGGGACTTGTCGCCCGCGCTCGGTGCGGTGCTCTGCGCGGTGTTCTGCGTGGCGTTCGAGGGGACGTCGGAAACAGATCCCGAGCGACCTTCGCCCGCGGTGCTTCCCGACGCGGCGGGCGGCGGGTCGTCAACGATGATCGTTTGCACGTCCGGGGTGGTGGAGCTGGTGACGTGGGTTGCGTCGATTGGGCTGAGCTTGCCGACTCGGGAGCCGTTGTCGGTGAGGCCGAACAGCCCGACGCTGGCGCCGAGCGCGACGACCGCCGCGGTCGCAGTCAAGGAGACTGCGCCGGCGGTGGCGAGCTTCTTCCGTCGATCCATGATGGGGTCCTTCGCTCGGGGTGTCCTGTCTTGATCCCACCGTAGAGATGCGCGTTCCAAGCCCGGGCTCCGAAAGTTCCAAGATTCGGACAAGAGTGCGCGCTTCGCCGCTCGGGCGTCCCGGGGTCGCGCGGGACTGTGCGAGGGTGTTGTCGTGCGGGTCTTGATGGTCGAGGACGAAGACGCGATCGCCGAGCCGCTCGCTCGAGGGCTCGAGCGAGAAGGCTTCGAAGTGCAGCGCGCGGCAACCGGAGAGGCCGCGCTCGGGGCCGACGGCTACGACGTCGTGCTGTTGGATCTCGGGCTGCCCGACATCGACGGCTTCGACGTGTGTCGACGGCTCCGGGCCCGTTCGGAAGTGCCCATCATCGTGGTCACCGCGCGCGGCGACGAGGTCGATCGAGTCGTCGGCCTGGAGCTGGGTGCCGACGACTACATCGTGAAGCCGTTCGGCTTCCGTGAGCTGTTGGCGCGGATCCGTGCGGTGACCCGCCGCACGCAGTCCCGTCCCGACGAGGACCTTGCCCGCGCGTCATCGGGCCGCTCACTGTCGACCGCCGCACCCACCAGGTCACCCGGGCCGGCGAGTCGATCGCGCTGACCCCCAAGGAGTTCGACCTGCTCTCGTTGCTCGCGGAGGCACCGGGCACGGTCTTCGCGCGCACGCACATCCTGGAAGAAGTCTGGGACGCGCACTGGTACGGGCCGACGAAGACGCTCGATGTCCACGTCGCGGCATTGCGCAAGAAGCTCGGCGATCCTGGGTGGATCGAGACGGTGCGCGGCGTTGGCTTCCGGCTCGTCGAGCCGTCCGGCTCGACCGCACCCGGCTCGACGCCCGCCGGCACCTCGTAGTCGGCGTCACGTGCGTCGCCGCCTGCTCCTCAGCTATCTCTCGATCACGATCTTCGTCCTGCTCGTCCTCGAGATCCCGCTCGGATTCGCGTACGCGCAGGCAGAACGCCGGCGCTTGACCGCCGCGGTGCAGCACGACGCGCTCGCCCTCTCCATTCGTGCGGAGGATGCGCTCGAGCGAGGCGACCTGGCTCGCCTGGAGCAGATCGCGAACGAATACCAGCAGGACACCGGCGGTCGGGTCGTCGTCATCCGCAAGGATGGCGAGCTCCTGGCCGACTCCGATCCCATCCTCTCCGGGCCGCGGAACTTCTCGAGCCGGCCCGAGTTCCGTGCTGCACTCCGCGGCAAGGAGAACAGCGGTCGCCGTCACTCGAACACACTGGATCAGACGCTCCAGTACTTCGCGGTGCCGCTGGTGCACGACAACACGCCGGTCGGCGCGCTGCGCGTCACCTACCCGACGTCCTTCGTCGACACCCGGATCCGGCGCACGTGGCTCATCCTCGCCGCGGTCGGCGCGATCGTCCTCGGCGTCGTCTTCCTGGTGAGCCTGCGGCTCGCCCGCCTCGTTACGAAGCCGCTCGACGAGCTCGAGCAGGCCGCCGCCGAGCTCGGGCACGGCAACCTGGAGTCGCGCGCGCCGGTGCCGGAAGGACCGCCGGAGATCCGCGAGCTCGCGGAGTCCTTCAACCGGACCGCGGAACGGTTGCAGGTGCTCGTGACGTCGCAACAGGCATTCGTCGCGGACGCCTCCCATCAGCTGCGCACACCGCTCGCCGCGCTCCGGCTCCGGCTGGAGAACCTCGAAGGCGATCTCGTCGGCGCACCGGGATCGGTGCACGAAGACGTCGAGCGCGCGCTGGCCGAGGTCGCACGGCTCTCGCGGCTCGTCGACGGGCTGCTCGAGCTGGCCCGCGCCGAGCGAAGCGTGGCCGAGCCGGTTCCTACAGATCTGATCCCGGTGGTGGACGGGCGCGTCGACGCGTGGTCGGCGCTCGCGGCCGAACGCAACGTTGCCCTGACCACGGAGCTGGACGACGGCCTCGTGGTCAGCTCGGCCCCGGGACGGCTCGAGCAGGTGTTGGACAACCTGCTGGCCAACGCCTTGGAGGTGGCCCCGGCCGGGAGCGCGGTGCACGTCACCGGGCACCGCCGCGGTGATCGGGTCGAGCTCACGGTGCTCGACGCGGGCCCGGGGATGAGTGCACAGCAGCGGGCCCGCGCCTTCGACCGCTTCTGGCGACCGGGCGGCGCGGACCACAACGGCGGATCCGGTCTCGGGCTGGCGATCGTCAAGCGCCTCGTCGTCGCCGATCGCGGATCCGTCGAGCTCGACGAGTCCCCGGACGGCGGTCTGTCGGCCCGGGTGGTGCTGCGATCGGCGTCGGTCAGGCCGACGTAGCCCCGGTGGCCTTGCGCGGTGTCGTGGCGACCTCGGGGTGGCCGATGCGTGTCCGCTCCACGAGCTCGGCGAGCGTGTAGCCGGCGAGCAGCTTGCCCATCTCCTCGGAGACTCCTACCCAGACCTCCTGCAGGACGCAGTGGCCCTCGCAGTGGTCGTGCTCGCCCATGAGCGTGATGAGCGGACCGTCGACCGCGGCCAGGATCTCGGCCACGGTGATCTCGGCGGGTGGTCGCGCGAGGACGTACCCACCCCCGACGCCGCGCTTGGACCGCACGAGCCCCGCGCCCTTGACCGCGAGCAGGATCTGCTCCAGGTAGGGCTGGGGCAGGTTGGTGCGCTCCGCGATCTCCTTGACCGATGTCGGCCGTTCGGACTCGTGCAGCGCGAGCGAGAGCAGGGCGCGGGCCGCGTAGTCGCCACGAGTCGAGACCTTCACCCACCCATCGTCGCATACCGCCGGGCGCACGGCGGGAGGGAGTACGTTCGCCGGATGGACCCGGTGGTGGAGCCGGTGAAGGCTGCCTACGGAGCTGGATCCCTGGATCAGATCGTTCCGACGCTGCTCCACGGCCGAACCCCCTCGTGGCTGCCCGAGCCCGTCTCCGGCGCCACGTCCATCGTGCTGCTCGTCCTCGACGGGCTCGGCTGGGCGAGCGTCGAGCAGCATCGGAGCCGCCTCCCGGAGATCGCCGGGATGACCGGCGGCGCGGTCACGACCGTGATCCCGTCGACGACGGCGGCCGCGTTGACGTCGCTCGCGACGGGTCTCGCGCCGGCCCAGCACGGGGTCGTCGGTTTCCGGATGCGCGTCGACGACAGCGTGCTCAACGTCCTGCGCTGGCAGGTGCCCAACGGCCGGCGCGCGCCCGATCCCTTCTCGGTGCAGCGGCACACGGCCTTCCTCGGCCGCCCGGTGCCCGTCGTCACCAAGAAGGAGTTCCGCAAGACCGGCTTCACGGAGGCGCACCTGCGCGGCAGCCGGTTCTTCGGGTGGAGCACGGTTTCGGTGCTCGTCGAGCACTGCCGGCGTCTCGTCGGTCACGACGAACGGTTCGTGTACTCGTACTACCCCGGGGTCGACACGGTCGCGCACGAGTTCGGCCTGCACGACGACTACTTCCGGGCCGAGCTCTCATTCGCGGACGAGCTCGTCGGTCGACTGCTCGACGCTTTGCCCTCACACGCCACGCTCGTCGTCACCGCCGACCACGGGCAGGTGCACGTCGGCGACCGCTGGATCTCGCTCAACCCGCTGCGCGAGATGTTCAAGTTCTGCGCGGGGGAGGGGCGCTTCCGCTATCTCTACGCGAACAAGGGTGCTGCGGCCGAGCTGCTCGAAGCCGCGCGCGACGAGTTCGGCGACCAGGCGTGGGTGTTCTCGCGCGACCAGCTCCTCGACGAGGGCTGGCTCGGTCCGGGGCCGGTCATCGCCTCGATCCGGCGCCGGGTCGGAGACGTGATCCTGGCCCCCAGGGCTCCGGTGGCCTTCGTGGACGCCGACCTGCCGAACGAGGCCAACCTGGTCGGGGCCCACGGGTCGTTGACCCCCGACGAGATGTACGTGCCGCTCCTCGCCGCCCGGGGGCGGGCTTCCTGAAGCGCTCCGGCCGCCCCTGAGATCACCCCTGGTTCGCGCGGGAGGACCTCGTCTACCCTGAGTTACAGCAGTGTGATTCGTCCACAGCTTTATCCAGAAGCCGAGCGAAGTTGTCCCCAGGGCTGTGAGTAAGTCGTTCGTCCATCTCCACGTGCACACCGAGTACTCGATGCTCGACGGTGCGTCGCGGATCGGCGATGTCGTCGCCGCGGCCGCGAACGACGGTCAGCCCGCGATCGGCATCACCGACCACGGCAACATGTACGGCGTCCTCGACATGTACCAGGCGGCGCGCGACGTCGGCATCACGCCGATCATCGGCACGGAGCTGTACCAGGCCTACGAGCACCGCACGGAACGGCCCGCCGCGCGCAACAGCAAGGTCGACGACTCGGGCGGCGAGGTCGAAGGCGGCCGCAAGGCGTACTACCACCTGACCGCGCTCGCCGAGACGCTCACCGGCTACCGGAACCTGATCCAGCTCTCCAGCCGCGCGTACCTCGAGGGCTACTACCAGAAGCCCAAGGTGGACTGGGAGCTGCTCCAGGACCACCACGAGGGAATCATCGCCACGACCGGCTGCCTCGGTGGCCAGGTGTTGCAGGCGCTGCTCAAAGACGACGACGCGGGCGCGCTCGAGGTCGCGGGCCGGCTCCAGGACATCTTCGGGCGCGACAACCTGTTCATCGAGCTCCAGGACCACGGAATCGCCGACCAGCACCGGACGAACCCGAAGCTGATGGAGATCGCGCGGGCGATCAACGCGCCGTTGCTCGCGACGAATGACAGCCACTACACGCATCAGGGCGACGCGATGGCCCACGACGCCCTCCTCTGCGTGCAGACGAACGCGAAGATCCACGAGGAGAACCGGTTCCGGTTCCACGGCGACCAGCACTACCTGAAGTCCGCGGTCGAGATGCGGAGCCTCTTCGACGAGGTGCCCGAAGCCTGCGACTCCACGTTGTGGATCGCCGAACGGGCCGATGTCGAGCTCGAGTTCGGCAATCCGGTGCTGCCGAGCTTCCCGGTGCCCGAAGGCCAGACCGAGAAGTCGTACCTGCGGGACCTCACCTTCGAGGGGGCCAGGGAGCGCTACGGCCATTCGCCGCCGGCGGTGGTCCTCGAGCGGCTCGAGCACGAGCTCGGGGTCATCGAGTCGATGGGGTTCTCCGCGTACTTCCTCATCGTGTGGGACATCGTCCACTACGCGAAGTCGCGATCCATCCGGGTCGGTCCCGGGCGGGGGAGCGCGGCCGGCTCTTGCGTCGCGTTCTGCCTGCGGATCGTGGACATCGACCCGATCAAGTACGACCTGCTGTTCGAGCGGTTCCTCAACCCCGGTCGCAAGCAGATGCCCGACATCGACATGGACTTCGACTCCCGGTACCGCGCCGAGATGATCAAGTACGTGTCTCAGCGCTACGGAGCGGACCACGTCGCGCAGATCGTCACGTTCTCGACGATCAAGGCCCGAGCCGCGGTGCGCGACGCCGCGCGCGTGCTCGACTACCCGTACGGCCTCGGCGACAAGATCGCCAAGCTCATGCCACCGCTGATCATGGGCCGCGACACCCCGCTCAACGCGTGCTTCGAGAAGAACCCGAAGTTCGAGGACGGCTACAAGATGGCCGCCGACCTCCGTGAGTTCTACGAGTCGGATCCCGATGGCAAGCGCGTCATCGACGTGGCGAAAGGTCTCGAAGGGCTGCGGCGTCAGGACGGCATCCACGCCGCCGCGGTCGTGATCACCCGCGAGCCACTGACCGAGTACCTCCCCGTCCAGCGCAAGCCGGAACCCGGCGGGACCATCGAGGACGCCCCGGTGGTGACGCAGTACGAGATGCACGGAGTCGAGGACCTCGGCCTGCTGAAGATGGACTTCCTCGGGCTCCGGAACCTCGATGTCATCGAGATCACGCTCGAGCTCGTCGAGCAGTCGACGGGCGTCCGCCCCGACATCGACAACGTCCCGCTCGACGACCCCAAGACCTTCGAGCTGCTGCGCGCCGGGGACACGATCGGCGTGTTCCAGCTCGAGGGCGGCCCGATGCGCGCGCTGATCCGCTCGGTGGTGCCGTCGAGCTTCGAGGACGTCTCGGCGGTGATCGCGCTCTACCGCCCGGGCCCGATGGCCCAGAACTGGCACAACGAGTACGCCGATCGCAAGAACGGTCGGAAGCCGATCACGTTCCCGCATCCCGCGCTCGAGGAGCTGCTCGCCCCGACCTACGGGCTGATGGTGTACCAGGAGCAGCTGATGCGCTTGTCGCAGCAGCTGGCCGGCTACTCGCTCGAGGACGCCGAGAACCTGCGCAAGGCGACCGGCAAGAAGATCCGCGAGCTGATCGTCAAGGAGCGCTCGAAGTTCGTCGACGGCTGCGTCGCGCAGGGCCACGAGCGCGCGTTCGGCGAGCAGATGTTCGACACCATCGAGCCGTTCGCCGATTACTCGTTCAACAAGTCCCACACCGTCGGGTACGGCCTCGTCACCTTCCAGACGGCGTACCTGAAGGCGAACCACCCCCACCAGTACCTCGCCGCGCTGCTCACGAGCGTCAAGGGCGACAAGGACAAGTCCGCGATCTACCTCAACGAGTGCCGCCAGATGGAGATCCCGGTGCTCGTCCCGGACGTCAACGAGTCCGCGATGGACTTCGTGGTGCGCCGGACGGTGACCGGCAGGGATCCGGAGGGCGCGCCGATCGAGGTCGACGCGATCCGCTTCGGCCTGTCCGCGGTGCGCAACGTCGGTGAGGGCGTCGTCGCCAAGATCCTCGAGGCCCGCGACGAGGGTGGACCGTTCAAGGACTTCTACGACCTGTGCGAGCGGGTCGACCCGTCCGCGCTCAACAAGCGGACGGTGGAGTCGCTGATCAAGGCCGGCGCATTCGACTCGCTCGGTCACCTCCGCCAGGGCCTGTTCCTCGTCTACGAAGAGATCGTCGACGTGATCCTCGCCCGCCGGCGTGAGCGCGACGCCGGGATCATGAGCCTGTTCGGGGACGCGACCTCGGGCAACGACGATGTCGCTGCGAGCTTCGACCGCCCGCCGATCCCCGACCAGGAGTTCTCGAAGAGCCAGCGGTTGGCGTTCGAGAAGGAGATGCTCGGGCTCTACGTGTCCGACCACCCACTGATGGGGGCCGAGCGCGCGCTGCGCCGGTACGCGGACACAACCCTGACCGAGCTCAAGGAGATGCGTGAGGGGGAGATGCGCACCGTCGGCGGGGTCGTCACCGCGCTCGCCCGGAAGTACACGAAGCGCGGGGACCTCATGGCGACGTTCGTGCTCGAGGATCTCGGTGGCGCGGTCGAGGTGATGGTGTTCCCGAAGACGATGGCGAACTTCGGTGAGCTGCTTGCCGAGGACGCGATCATCTGCGTGAAGGCGCGCATCGACATGCGTGAGGACGCCCCCAAGCTCATCGCGATGGAGATCACCCGGCCCGAGCTCGTGCTCGACGGCGGCCAGCCGGTGAAGATCCGCGCCAAGCTGGGTGCACTGAGCGAGCCGAAGGTCGCCCGGCTGAAGGAGCTCCTGCTCGAGCATCCCGGCGACAGCCCGGTGTTCGTGCACATCGAAGGGCCGGAGAAGACGACCGTCCTTCGGCTCGGCGACGACCACCTCGTCACCGACCGCAACGGCCTCTTCGCCGAGCTCCGGGTCCTCCTCGGCCCCGACTGCATCGCCTGACCCCGTTTTGGCGTCGCCAGACCGAATTCGCGGGCCTGTGACCTGCGGAAACGGAACGGGCGCGACGCCAAAGATCCCGATTGATGCGCTCGAGGCTCAGCCGGAGATGATGAGGCGGTAGCCGACGTCGAGCTGTTGTTGATCGCGCAGGCCGGGGTGGCGGCGGTCCCAGGCCCCGGAGGCGAGGTCGTCGGCGAGCCGGGCAATGCGCGACTCGACGATGGTCTGGTCGAGGAGTGACAGACACGAGATGCCGGCACGAACCGTCGGATCGAGGTAGGCCTCCGGTCGGGCCCAGTAGGCCGCGAAGAAGCCGTCCCGGCAGTCCGCGGGCACCATCACGGTCTCGACGCGCACGCCACCGAGCGCATCATCGAGCTCGGGCACGGGGATGTCTTCGAACTGCTCGTCGGTGAGCGCCTCGGGGAGGTACTCGGTCGTGAGCCAGAAGTGGCTCTGCACTCCCGGGTCCCAGCTGAGGATGACCATCCGGCCGGCGACCCGGAGGACCTCTGCCATCCCGGCGCGCCAGTCCGTCCAGTGGTGGATCGTGAAGATCCCCAGTGCAGCATCGAAGGCGCCGTCCCGGAACGGGAGGTGCTCGGCCACTCCGAGCACCGCGGGTGCGGCTCCGGGCGGGCGTTGGGCGATCATCACCGGCGAGGGATCGATCGTGGCCACGACCGGGCCGGCTGTCTCGTACGAACCGGTGCCACCGCCGATGTTCACGATTCGGCGGGCGTCGCCCAACGCGGCGCGGATCTGTGCTTCGACGCGTGGATCAGCACGGCGGGTCGCCGTGTACGTGGCCCCGATGACGTCGTAGCGCGGGCTCATGGGTCCCGAACGCTACGCCCGGACGACTGAGCGGACGAGAGGTTTCAGACCTGTGGCGCGTCCGTGCAAGGATCACCGTCGTGAAGATCGGAGTGTTGGGGGCAACCGGACCGGCGGGCCAGGGGTTGGCGGCCCGGCTCGCAGATGTGGGCCACGAGGTGCTGGCCGGTTCGCGTGAGCGGGCCAAGGCCGAGACGGTCGTGGACGGGCTGCGGGAACGCTGGGGTGACCGGGTGGCGAACATCACCGCCGCGAACAACCAGGCGGCATGTGACGCCGAGGTCGTCGTGCTCGCGGTGCACGCCGACGCCGCGCTCGCGACGGCGAAGTACTTCGCCGACGATCTCGACGGCAAGATCGTCGTCTCGATGGCCAACCACCTCGTGCGCAACGGCACCGAGTTCAACGCGGTCCTCCCGCCGCACGGCTCCCTCGCCAAGGAGATGCAGGCGCTCCTGTGGCGCTCGCAGATCGTCACGGCGTTCCATCTCGTTCCCGCCGCCGAGTTCTCGGAGCTCGATCACCGGATGGAGAGCGACGTCGTGGCGTGCGGAGACGACGACGGCTCACGTAACGCTCTCATGGAGATCATCGAGAGCATCCCCGACCTGCGCGTGTTCGACGGTGGCTCGCTCGAGAACGCGGTCGGGATGGAGACGTTCGCCGCGGTGCTGCTGACCATCAACATCCGCCACAAGGTCCGGGCCGGCCTCCGGCTGAGTGGCATTTAGTGTCGGCTCCCATCCGCCTCTACGACACCGCGCGGCGGGAGATCGTCCCCTTCTCGCCCGGCCCGATCGTGCGGATGTACGTGTGCGGCATCACGCCCTACGACTCGACGCATCTCGGTCATGCGGCGACGTACCTGACCTATGACATCCTCACCCGCCGGCTCGAGGAGCTCGGCCACGAAGTGCGGATGGTTCGCAACATCACCGACGTCGACGACTCGATCCTGCCCAAGGCCCGGGAGCTGGGCATCCCGTTCCTCGAGCTGGCCGAGGCCGAGATCACTCGCTTCCGTTCGGACATGGATGCGCTCGGGATGCGACCGCCGATCGCGGAGCCGCGGGCGACCGAGACCATCGACGAGATCGTCTCGATCGTCGAACGGCTGCTCGACTCCGGGCACACGTACCTGACGGCCGGCACGGCCTACTTCGACGTCTCGACCTCGGAGCGCTTCGGCTCGCTCTCGCACTACTCACGTGACCAGATGGTGCGGCTCGCCCGGGCTCGCGGCGGCAACCCCGAGGATCCGCACCGGCGTGACCCGCTGGACTTCGTGCTCTGGCAGCCATCGCTACCGGACGAGCCGGCGTGGCGCGCACCCTTCGGCGTCGGCCGTCCGGGCTGGCACATCGAGTGCTCGGCGATGTCCATGCAGGAGCTCGGCCCGACGCTCGACCTCCACGGTGGTGGGACCGACCTCATCTTCCCGCATCATGAGTGCGAGGTCGCGCAGAGCGAGGCGCTGACCGGCAGGCCCTTCGTGCGCCATTGGCTGCACTCGGCGATGGTCGCGTACGAGGGCGAGAAGATGAGCAAGTCACTCGGGAACCTGGTGTTCATCAGCGACCTGTTGAAGGTGGCGGATCCCCGCGCGATCCGGCTCGCACTCATGCACCATCACTACCGCTCGGGGTTCGAGTGGCACGACACCGACATCCAGGACGGCAACGCGTTGCTCCACCGGCTCGTCGCGGCGGCGCAGCGCACCGGCGGACCGGACCCCGCTGCGTTCGCGGTCCGGGTGCGAGCCGCGATCGATCACGACCTCGACGCGCCGCGGGCACTCGAAGCGCTCGGTGAGCTCGCCGACGCAGTGCTGTCCGGAGGCACGGATGAGACCGCCCCGGCGGTGCTGCGAGAGCTCAGTGCCCTCCTCGGCATCAACCTCACCGTGCCGGTCTCCACCTACACCGCCTGAAAAGCACCGGGGCCGGACGAAGCCGCCGGTATCCTCGCCTTCTCATGGGCGAACCTGGAAACGTCACGATCACGCTGCCGGACGGTTCCGCAAAGGAGCTGGCGAAGGGGTCGACCGCCGGCGACGTGGCGGCGTCCATCGGCAAGGGGCTGGCCAGGGCAGCAGTCGCGGCGAGGATCGACGGGGCCGAGGTGGACCTCACCCGCCCGATCGAGCACGACTCCCAGGTCGCGATCATCACTGCGAACTCGGACGAGGGTCGGGAGGTCCTGCGCCACTCCACCTCGCACCTGATGGCGCAGGCGGTCTTCGACCTCTTTCCGGGCGCCAAGTACGCGATCGGTCCCGCGATCGCCGACGGCTTCTACTACGACTTCGAGCTCCCGGATGGCCAACACTTCTCCGAGTCGGACCTCGAACGCATCGAGGCCCGAATCCGCGAGATCGTGGCCGAGGACGAGCCGTTCGTGCGCGAGGAGTACGACTTCGACCGCGGCCTCGAGCTCTTCGCGGACCAGCCGTTCAAACAGGAGATCATTCGCAATGTCAGCACCGGTGCCGCCGACGACGAAGATGCGGGGGAGGTCACCGGTGACGGGACGGTCGGCGTCTACAAGAACCTTCATGCCGACGGAAGCGTCGCGTACGTGGACCTGTGTCGCGGCCCGCACGTCCCGTCGACGGGGAAGCTCGGCGCGTTCAAGCTGACGAAGGTCGCGGGCGCGTACTGGCGCGGCAACGAGAAGGGCCCGATGCTCCAACGCATCTACGGCACCGCGTGGGAGAACGACAAGGCGCTCAAGGAGTACCTGCACCGGCTCGAGGAAGCCGAACGGCGCGACCACCGCAAGCTGGGTGCGGAGCTGGACCTCTTCTCCTTCCCCGACGAGATCGGCTCCGGGCTCGCGGTCTTCCATCCGAAGGGCGGCACGATCCGCCGGATCATGGAGGAGTACTCGCGCCAGCGCCACATCGAGGCGGGCTACGACTTCGTCAACTCACCGCACATCACGAAGTCACATCTCTTCGAGGAGAGTGGGCACCTCGACTGGTACGCGGACGGCATGTACCCGCCGATGGAGCTCGACGGGGGCACGGACTACTACCTCAAGCCGATGAACTGCCCGTTCCACATCCTGATCTTCGAGAGCCACACCCGCTCGTACCGGGATCTGCCGCTGCGGTACTTCGAGTTCGGGACCGTCTACCGGTACGAGAAGTCGGGCGTCGTCCACGGCCTGACCCGGGTCCGGGGGATGACCCAGGACGACGCGCACATCTTCACGACCAAGGAGATGATGGTCGACGAGATCGAGTCGCTCCTCAACTTCGTGCTGGACGTGCTGCGGGACTTCGGGCTCGAGGACTTCTACCTCGAGCTCTCCACCAAGCCGGAGGCCAAGGCCGTCGGTACGGACGAGGAGTGGGACGAAGCGACGGAGGCGTTGCGCGCCGCCGCGTCCAAGATCGACCTCGACCTCGTCATGGACCCCGGCGGCGGCGCCTTCTACGGCCCGAAGATCTCGGTCCAGGCGCGCGACGCGATCGGACGCACCTGGCAGCTGTCGACGATCCAGCTGGACTTCCAGCTCCCGCAGCGGTTCGACCTGCACTACATCGGCGCCGACAACGAGCGGCACCGGCCGATCATGATCCACCGCGCGCTCTTCGGCACGATCGAACGCTTCTTCGCGATCCTCCTCGAGCACTTCGCCGGTGCGTTCCCGGTGTGGCTCGCGCCGGTGCAGGTGAGCGTGCTGCCCGTTGCCGATCGTCATCACGGGTACGCGTTCCGACTCGTCGACCGGCTGAAGGCCGAGGGCTTCCGGGCTGAGATCCTCGACGCGCACAACGACACGCTCGGGAACCGCGTTCGGCGGGCCAAGACCGACAAGATCCCGTACGTGCTCGTGGTCGGCGACGAGGATGCGGATGGCGGCACCGTCGGGGTGAACGCTCGGGGCTCGGACCGGCCCGACCGCGGCGTCAAGGTCGACGAGTTCGTCGACCGCCTGCGCGTCGAAGTCGTCGAGAAGGTTTGACCCCACCTTCGTGAGCCACCTCGAGCACCTGTGGGCAGGTTGGCGGTCGGAGTACATCTCCGGCGTCACGACCGATCCGGTCCCCGGCCCGTGCTTCTTCTGCGCGTTGCAGGAGATGGCCGACGCGGACGCGATGATCTTGGAGCGCACGGCCACGACGTTCACCCTGATGAACGCGTACCCGTACACCTCGGGTCACCTGCTGATCGCACCGTTGCGCCATGAGTCCACCTTGGTCGCGCTCGAACCGGGCGAAGCCACGGACCTGATGCTCGCGATCCAGCGGGCGAACCGAGCCCTCGACGACGCGTACCGCCCCGGTGGCGTGAACATCGGTGCGAACATCGGGCGGGCCGCGGGTGCAGGGGTGCCCGGACACGTCCACGTCCACGCCCTGCCCCGGTGGGACGGTGACACCAACTTCATGACCGCCGTGGCCGAGACCCGGGTGCTCCCCGAGAGTTTGCGCACCAGCTACGACAAGCTCCGCGAGAGCTGGCCCCGCTAGGGTCACCCGCGTGAGCGACGACCTCGAACCGGGCCTACCGCCGGCGGCGAACGAGCCGCAGACGGATGCGCTTCCCGAAGATCTCGACGTCACCAACTTCGTCGGTCCGACCGTGTTCCCCGACGTCGCCAAGCGACGGGTCGCGGGCACCATCTACCTCGTGCTCGCGGTGACCTGCCTGGCGCAGTGGAGCCAGAGCTCGAACGGGGGAGTGCTTGCCGTCGGGGTGCTGCTCGCGGTGATCGGCGGGTACCACTTCCTCGCGGGCTGGAAGCTCGAGGTGGACGAGACCGAGGCGCTCGTGATCGCGGACGCGCACGGTCGGCTTTCCGGTCGGGCACGCGTCGGCGCAGCTCGCCTGGTACGGCCTGCGCAGCCGCCCGGCCTGGCGCATCCTGCTCTACAGCGCGGACGAGCCCCCGAGCCTGCGCGGCCTCGTCGAGTGCGACGGTGTCGACGGCCACGTGATCGGCGAGTACACGGAGTCCAACCCGGAGGACTGGTCCAAGTTCGGATTGGACGCTTCCGTTGGTCAGGACCCAGGTACCACCTAGCACCGGGGTGAGTGAGATGGCTCCGACCCCCGAGCAGGTGAGCGCGGGGCAAGCGTTCTATACGAAGCGCTCGCTCGCGTTCTACAACGCCGCGATCTTGGGCTTCTTCTCGCGAGTCGCATGGCGGTGCCCGGCGCAACGAATCGTCGACCACTACAACGCGAACATCTCTGCGAACCATCTCGACGTCGGTGTCGGAACCGGGTACTTCGTCGACCACTGCCGGTTCCCGTCGCCCGCGCCCCGCCTCGGTCTCATGGACCTGAACACGGAGTGCCTTGACGTCGCAGGCCGCGTGGTCGACCGGTACAACCCCGAGACCTACGTGGCGAACGTCCTCGAACCAATCCCGTTCGAGGGGCCAAAGTTCGATTCGATCGGCATGAATTACCTCCTGCACTGCTTGCCGGGCAACATCCAAGCGAAGAGTGCCGCGTTCGCGAACCTGAAGCGGTTGGCGAACCCCGATGCGACGATCTTCGGGGCGACGCTTCTGTCCGGTGGTGTCGAACGCAACTGGTTCGCGCGCAAGGTCATGGATCGCAACAACGCCCACGGGATCTTCTCGAACGGCGAGGACGACCTCGATGGTCTTCGCCTCGTCCTCTCGCAGCAGCTCACAGACTCCACGGCAGAAACCGTGGGTTGTGTTGCCATCTTCTCGGGCCGGTTCGACCCGCAGCGCGCGGGCACGACCGCTCTGATGCCCCGAGGAGACGCTCGGAGCTGATCGGGTCAGGCGGTGGCGACCGCCGTGATCTTGTCGGCCACGTGCGCGGGCACGGGGTCGTAGTGCGAGTGGGTGGCGACGAACGTGCCCCGGCCGTGCGTCATCGAGCGCAGGTCGATCGCGTACGCGGAGGATCTCCGAGGTCGGGACCGTCGCGGTCACCTCGACCTCGCCGTTTCCGACCGACGCGCTGCCCTGGATGCGCCCCCGCTTCGAGTTGAGGTCGCCCATGATGTCGCCCTGGCTCTCCTCGGGCACCGTCACGACGAGCTCGCTGATCGGCTCGAGCAGGATCGGACCGGCCTTCGCCAGGGCTTCCTTGAACCCGTGCGACGCCGCGGTCTTGAACGCCATCTCCGAGCTGTCGACGGGGTGGTGCTTCCCGTCGAAGCACGTGACCTTCACGTCCACCACCGGGAAGCCCAGTGCGCCGCCGCGTTCGATGGTCTCGTGGACGCCCTTCTCGACCGCGGGGATGTACTGGCGGGGGATCACGCCGCCGACGATCGCGTCGTCGAACTCGAACCCGGAGCCGCGCTCGGTGGGCTCGACCCGGAGCCATGCGATCGCGAACTGCCCGTGGCCACCGGTCTGCTTCTTCAGCTTGCCCTCGGCTTCGGCCGTGCTCGTGATCGTCTCGCGGTACGGGACCTTGACGTCCTCGGTCTCGACCTCGACGCCGAACTTGCGCGACAGCCGCTCGAGCGCGATGGAGAGATGGGTCTCGCCCATCCCCGAGAGGAGTGTCTGGTGCGTCTCCGGGTTCCGCTCGAGCCGTAGCACCGGGTCCTCGTCCTCGAGCCGGTGGAGCGCGTTGGCGAGCTTGTCCTCGTCGCCCTTGGACTTGGCGCGGATCGCGGTGGACAGCACCGGAGTCGGGGTCGAGAACGGGTCGACGTCGATCTGCGTGCCGCGCACCGCGAGCACGTCCCCGGTCGTCGTGTCGCTCAGCTTGGCCACGGCGGCGATGTCGCCCGCGGGGACCTCGCTGACCGGCTCCTGCTCCTTGCCCCGCATCGTCGTGACCTGGTGCAGGCGCTCCTCGGTCACGGTCCGTCCGTTGAGCAGTGACGCATCGGTCTTCACGGTTCCCTGCAACACCTTGAAGAGGTTCACCCGACCGACGTACGGGTCGACGAGCGTCTTGAACACGAATGCCGCGGGCGGAGCTTCGCCGGCCGCCACATGGGGTGCGGGACCCTCCTCGACGATGAACCGCGCGAGCCGATCCACGCCGATGAGCCTCGTCGCGCTGCCGCACAGCACCGGGAAGACGGTCGCCTCGTCGATGCCGGTCGCGAGGGCGGTCGCGAGCTCCTTCGTGTCGATCTTCTCGTCCGCGAGATATCGCTCCATGAGGTCGTCGTCGGCGACGACGATGCCTTCGATGAGTGCGTCGTGCACCGAGTGCTCGACATCGGCCAGCTCGTCGGGTACCGGACTCTGGGTGCCCTCGGGCGACGACCCGTCGTAGATCATCGCGGTGTCGGTCAACAGATCAATGACGCCGCGGAAGTCGCCCTCCTCTCCGATCGGGAGCTCGAGTGGTGCGACTCCCGATCCGAAGCGATCCTTGAGCTGTTCGAGCGTGCGGTCGAACGACGCGCGCTCGCGGTCGAGCTTGTTGACGAAGATCACTCGCGGGATGCCGCGTTCTTCGGCCATCCTCCAGGCGACCTCGGTCTGGACCTCGACGCCTTCGACCGCCGACACGACGCACACGACGAGATCCACCGCCCGCAGCGCGGCCGCGACGTCACCCACGAAGTCGGCGTACCCCGGCGTGTCGACGAGATTCACCTTGTGGCCGTCGACCTCGAAGGGCGCGAGCGCCAACGAGACCGAGATCCGGCGCCGGCCCTCCTCGGGATCGAAGTCGCAAACGGTGTTGCCGTCCTCGATCCGCCCGATTCTCGGCGTTGCCCCGGCGGCGAACAGCAGTGCCTCGGCGAGCGTCGTCTTGCCGGCCCCACCGTGGCCCACCAGCGCGACGTTGCGGATCTTTGCCGTCGGAAACGTCTTCAACTCGCGACCCCCGCTGGTCTCGGCCCGTCTCTGGCGGCCTTGCGAGCCGCGCTGACGGCCTCTGGACTCGGAGCCGATTGTAGGCAGCGACCCCCCGGGTTCAGCCAGGGCCTTCTTGGGTACGGCTCGCGGTGCCCGGAACCCGAAAGGGTGCGTGGTAGTTTGTTCAACAGTCGCGAGCGCGCGGTGCGGTCGCGAGAAGCTCGACGAGATCGGACGAAAAGGAGCGCGACCGGCATGCTGGACAAGCGCCTGCGGTCCCGCGTCTCGCAAGGTCTCGCCCCCATCGGCAAGGGGCTCGAGCGGGCCGGGATCAGCGCGAACCTCCTGACCGTCATCGGGTTGGCGTTCTCGGTCGTGACGGCGTTGCTGATCGGCGCCGGTGAGCTCCGCTGGGCGGTCCTCGGCCTGATCGCGAGTGGCTTCGTCGACCTGCTCGACGGCGCGGTCGCGCGCCGGAGCGGCCAGGCGAGTCCCCGTGGCGCGTTCTTCGACTCCGTCACGGACCGGGTCTCCGATGCGGTCGTCCTCGGCGGAGTTGCGTGGTACCTCGCCGGCGAGAGCCCGTACCTCTCGATGTTGGCGTTCGCGGCTGCTGCGCTGTCGATGCTCGTGTCGTACGAGCGAGCCCGCGCCGAGGGCTTGGGCTACGACGCGAAGGGCGGGCTGATGGAGCGGGCGGAGCGGATGGTCCTGCTCGGCTTCGGACTCTTCTTCAACGTGCTCGTCCCGGTCCTGTGGCTGATGATCGTGCTCACCTCGCTCACCGCGGTGCAGCGGTTCGTCAAGGTGTGGCGCCAAGCATCGGACCTCCCCGCGCGTCCCGTCTCTTCGAGGCCCGGCATCGCCGCGCGAGCGGCGCGCCGGGTGGCGCGGAAGACCGCATCCCGATGCTGGCCCGTTGGCGGGAGCAGCGCGGTCCCGACGCGCGCCGTGAAGCGCGTCGCCAGGCGCGCGCCGCCCGTCGCAGCCGGCCCTGACCGTCGAGAGCCGCGCCCGGCAGCGTCCGATGGCCACCCATCGCGCGTCGTATCTCGCGTACCGCGGGGCCGCGGCCCTGGCGAACGTGCTTCCCGAACGTGTCGCGATGCCCGTCGCGGAATCGGCGGGCCGCGGCGCTCGCGCCGTTGCTCGGCGGCCGGCGGCGGCTCGTGGCCCGCAACCTCGGCCGGGCGACCTCAGGGCGGCTCGAGGGGCTGGCGCTGCAACGCGCGGTGTCGGACACCTTCGCGTCGTACGGCCGGTACTGGCTCGAGCTGTTCCGGCTCCCCAAGGACGCGCGAGGTCTCGGTCGAGCCCCGATTCGACGCCGAGGGCTGGGAGCACATCGAGACCGCGCTCGCGGCCGGCAACGGGCTGATCCTCGCACTCCCGCACCTCGGCGGCTTCGACTTCGCGGCCGCGTGGCTGGCGGGGCGGGGGTCGCGCCGACGGTCGTCGTCGAACCGGTCGAGCCGCCCGAGCTCTTCACGTGGTTCGCCGGCGTCCGTGAGGCCATCGGGATGGAAGTGGTGCCGCTCGGCGCGGACGCCGGCGCCGCAGTGCTGCGCGCGTTGAAGGCGAACCGCATCGTCTGCCTGCTGTGTGACCGCGACCTCGCGGGCGACGGGGTCGAGGTCGAGTTCTTCGGTGAGCGGACCACGATGCCGGGCGGCCCCGCCATGCTCTCGATGCGGACGGGTGCGCCGCTCGTGCCCGCCGGGGTGTACTTCCGGCCCCGGGGTGGGCACTTCGCGAAGATCGGGCCGCCGATTCCGGTGCAGCGTGAGGGCCGACTGCGCGACGATGTCGCGCGGGTGACCCAGGACCTCGCCCATCGCTTCGAGGAGCTCATCCGCATGGCGCCCGAGCAGTGGCACCTCATGCAACCCAACTGGCCGTCCGACCACCCACCCGCTGCGCCCCCGCCGCCGACCCCCGGATCCGCGTGAAGGTCTCGATCATCTCCCCGTACTCGCTCTCGGCGCCGGGAGGCGTACAGGGCCAGGTGCTGGGCCTCGCCCGGGCGCTGCGCACGCTCGGCGTCGATGCCGCGCGTCATCGGGCCGTGTGACGGCCCGCCGCCCGAGCCCGGGGTCACGTCCGTCGGCCCGAGCGTCCGGTTCGTGAGCAACGGCTCGATCTCACCGATGGCCCAGGCCCAGAAGCTCGCGTCGGAACGGACGCTCGAAGCGCTGCGCAGCTTCCGGCCCGACGTCGTGCACCTGCACGAGCCGCTGGTCCCCGGTCCGAACGAGCGCGGCGCTGCTCGGCGCCGAGGCACCGAAGGTCGGCACCTTCCACGCGGCGGGAGAGGATGGGCACCCCGCCTACCGGGCGCTGAAGAAGGTGGCCGTCAGCGCCGCGCGCCAGCTCACGATCCGCACCGCGGTGTCGGAGGACGCGCGCCGCATGGCCGAGGAGGCGCTCGGCGGCTCGTACATCGTGCTGCCCAACGGGGTGGACCTCGAGCTCTTCGCGAAGGCCGATCCGACTCCGAGCGGGCGTCCCGCGGTGTTGTTCCTCGGGCGCCACGAGCCTCGCAAAGGGCTGGGGGTGCTGCTCGACGCGTGGGTCGGGCTGGACCGCGACGCGGTCCTGTGGGTTGCCAGCGACGGGCCGGAGACCCGCGCCCTGCGCGACCGGCGCACACCGAACGTGGAGTGGCTCGGCCGCATCACGGACCGTGAGAAGGCCGAGCGGCTCGAGGGCGCAACCGTGTTCTGCGCCCCGTCGCTCGGTCAGGAGTCGTTCGGGATCGTGCTGCTCGAAGCCATGGCGGCCCACACGGCGGTCCTCGCGTCGAACATCCCGGGGTACGCCAACGTCGCGCGACCGGATCAGGAAGCGGTGCTCGTCACCCCGGGCGACGCGGAGGCGCTGCGCGCCGGCCTGCGCCGGCTCCTCGACGCGGACGATCTCCGCCGCGACCTCGTCGATGCGGGGGAGCAGCGCGTCGCCGAGTTCTCGTTGACCCGGCTGGCCGAGCGCTACATCCCGCTCTACGAGACCGCGATCGCGGTCGGCACGACCTGACGCTCCCGTGACCCCCCACGAGCTCGCCGTCGAGGTTGCCGCGCGTGTGCACGACGCCGTCTCGCCGCACCTCGGGACGTTCGAAGCCCGGGAGAAGGTCGGCGGCGCGCCGGGTGGGGACCCGACGCTCGCGATCGACGAGGCCGCGGCGCGGGTCGTCGCGGAGTGCCTGGAAGCAGAAGGTGACATCGCGTTCTACTCCGAGGACAAGGGTCTGGTCCGGTTCGGCACACCGCGCGCCGATCCTGGTGATCGACCCGGTCGACGGCACCCGGCCCGCGGCCGCGGGGCTCGAGACCTGCTGCGTGTCGATCGCGGTGGTGCCCGCGCACGAGCAGGCGACGTTGGGCGAGGTCTCGTTCGGGATCGTCCAGGAGCTCAGGACCGGCCAGCGGTTCGTGGCCGCGCGCGGCGACGGGGTGACGGCCGAGGAGGCGGACGGCACCACGATCCCGGTGGCGCTGTCGTCCAACCCGGATCTCGACGCGCTCGTTCTGGACCGCCGGGCTGCGCGGCCGGCCGTCGTTGCCGATGACCGTGGTGCTCGAAGAGCTCGTCGACCGCTCCGGGGTGCGGGGCGGCTACTTCGACCTCGGCTCCGCGGCGTTCAACATCACCCGGATCGTCACGGGCCAGCTCGACGCGTACGTGGACATCGGCCGGCGCGTGCTCGACGAGTTCCCCGAGACGGAGGGCGCGTTCCTTGCCGTTGGCGACGGGAACGTGTGCACGAACTTCCCGTACGACGTCGCGGCCGCCGCGCTGATCCTCGAAGAGGCGGGTGGCGTGATCACCCACGCCGACGGGCGCTCGCTCGCCGACCATCCGGCGATGGGGTCGAGCCGGGCCGAGGGGCTCGCGGTCGTCGCCGCCGCGTCCCCGGCGCTCCACACGGCGCTCATCGAGGCGGTGGACCGGGGAATGACCCATCTCGGGTCGTGGTTCGCAGCAGCACGGGGTCACTGACCCCGATCCCTTGAGGTCCGGGCCTACGATGGCACCGAGACCTCCCGACCAGGAGTCCCCGTCTTGATCATCGTCATCATCGTCGCCGTCATCGTGGTGCTGCTCGCGTTGTACGTCGTGCTCACCTACAACCGGCTCGTCCGCACCCGCAACCAGATCGACAACGCCTACTCCCAGATCGACGTGCAGCTCAAGCGTCGCTACGACCTGATCCCGAACCTCGTGGAGACGGTCAAGGGCTACGCGGCGCACGAGAAGTCGACCTTCGAGGCGGTCACGAACGCACGGGCCAACGCGATCAGCGCCCAGCAGGGCAGCTCGCCCGCCCAGCAGGCCCAGGCGGAGAACGCGTTGAGCGGTGCGCTCAAGTCGCTGTTCGCGGTGGCGGAGGCATACCCGGACCTCAAGGCGAACCAGAACTTCCTGAACCTCCAGGAGGAGCTGACCTCGACCGAGGACCGCATCGCGTACGTGCGGCAGTTCTACAACGACAGCGTCCTCGGCTACAACAACCGCATCCAGTCCTTCCCGGGCAACATGATCGCCGGACCCTTCAACTTCAACGCGCGTGAGTACTTCGAGGGCGACCCCGAGGCAACGGGCCCGGTCAAGGTCCAGTTCTAGGGCCGGCGGGTCCGTAGGGCACTGTCATGGGGATGTACGAGCAGATCGCGCGCAACAAGCGCCGCACCTTCGTGATGCTCGCGGCCTTCGTGCTTCTCATTGCTCTGGTCGCGGTCGCGCTCGGCATCCTGTTCCAGGCCGGCGTCGCCATCGTCCCGATCGCAATCGTGATCGCCATCGGGCTCGCGTGGACGTCGTACTTCTACTCGGACAAGGTCGCGCTCGCCGCGAGCCGGGCGAAGCCCGCCGACGGCCCCGAGTACCGGCGCTACCACAATCTCGTCGAAGGGTTGATCATCGCGGCGGGGTTGCCCAAGCCGCGCCTCTACGTGGTGGAGGACCCCGCCCCGAATGCGTTCGCCACCGGCCGGAACCCGAAGCACGCCGCACTCGCGGTCACGACCGGGCTCCTCGAGAAGATGAACCGGGTCGAGCTCGAGGGAGTGCTCGCGCACGAGCTGAGCCACGTGAAGAACTACGACATCCTCGTGTCGACGGTCGCGGTCACCGCCGTGGGTGCGGTGGCCCTGATGGCGGACCTCGGGATGCGCTTCCTGTGGTTCGGTGGCCGCTCGAGCCGCCGGGACAACAACGACTCCGGACCGCTCGGGCTGATCCTCGTGGTCCTCGCGTTCGCACTGCTCATCCTGGCGCCGTTCGCGGCGCAGCTGATGCAGTTCGCCATGAGCCGCCGGCGCGAGCTGCTCGCCGATGCCAGCGGGGTGCAGCTCACCCGGTACCCGCCCGGGCTCATCTCCGCGCTCGAGAAGCTCCAGGACGACCAAGCCGTCGTGCACCATGCCACCCGAGCCACGGCGCAGATGTGGATCGAGCAGCCGCTCGATCGTGACCAGGAGAAGAAGGGGACGAAGGGTTCGTGGCTCAATCGCGCGTTCGACACGCATCCACCGCTCGACGAACGAATCGCGGCGCTCAAGGCCATGTGATCCGAGCAAGCGCCGTCGCGGCGGCGTTCCTCGTCGTCGCCGCCGCGTGCGGTGGCGGGGGAGACGCGAGCGCGGCGAAGAAGTCGGGGTCGACCTCCACCAGCGCGCCCGCGGCACCACCGGTCGCACCGCTCACCGGGCTGCCGGACCCGACCGGTGTCGCCGGCACGCGGCCCGTGCTGAGCGTCAAGGTCGAGAACACTCCCGAGGTGCGGCCCCAGTCGGGCCTCGAAGCGGCAGACATCGTCTGGAACGAGGTCGTCGAAGGGCAGTACACGCGGCTGCTCGCGATGTTCCAGTCCCGGTCCACCGACGTCGTCGGCCCGATCCGTTCGGTCCGACTCACGGACCCGCTCATCGTCTGGCCGGTCGGCGGAGTGTTCGCGTACTCCGGTGGCGCGCCGGCGATCGTCAACGCGATCGAGGCCGCGCCGGTCAAGCTCGTGGACGAGAACACCGCCGGTGCCACGATGTTCCGCGACGATGCGCGTCGCGCGCCGCACAACCTGTTCGGTCACCCCGACGGGCTCTGGAGCTTCGGCGGTACCCCGGTGCCACCCCCGCCGCTGTTCCGGTACCTCAAGGCAGGCAAGCAGCCGCCCGGGACCGCGGCCGCTTCCGTCTCGATCGGGTACAGCCGCCACTACGCGGTCGAGTACCGGTGGGACGCGGCGTCCGGTACCTGGTTGCGGTTCACCGATGGCGAGCCGTTCATGTCGCGCACCGCGGCGCAGATCGCGACCCAGAACGTCGTGATCCTCCCGGTCACCTACCAGGGCGGGGTCGGGAAGGAGGGCGCGGAGGCGCAGCTCGTCGGTCGGGGCAACGCGACGGTGCTCAGCGGGGGGATGTCACAGCCCGCGGTCTGGGTGCGCCCGGACAAGACCCAGCCGATGCAGCTGAACACCCCGGCCGGCAAGCCCATTCGCCTGGTCCCGGGGACGACTTGGGTCGAGCTGCCCGATGTGTCGTACGAAGTGCTCGTCGGAGGCCCGCCGGCCGCGTCGACTCCGACCGGGTAGCAACAATCCTTGCGGGGTCGCAAGGGGGGGCCCGGTAGACTCGGCCCCATGTCTGAACCCCGTGCTACCGGAACTGCCCGCGTCAAGCGAGGCCTTGCGGAGATGCTGCGCGGCGGCGTGATCATGGACGTCGTCAACGCCGAGCAGGCCCGCATCGCCGAGGACGCCGGCGCCACCGCGGTGATGGCCCTCGAGCGGGTTCCCGCCGACATCCGCCGTGATGGTGGCGTCGCCGCGCATGTCGGATCCCGCCATGATCGAGGAGATCCAGGCCGCGGTCACGATCCCGGTGATGGCGAAGTGCCGGATCGGTCACTTCGCCGAGGCGCAGGTGCTCGAGTCGCTCGGCGTCGACTACATCGACGAGTCCGAGGTGCTCACCCCGGCCGACGAAGCCCACCACGTGGACAAGTGGTCGTTCACCTCGCCGTTCGTGTGTGGCGCGACGAACCTGGGCGAGGCGTTGCGGCGGATCGCCGAGGGCGCCTGCATGATCCGGTCCAAGGGTGAGGCGGGCACCGGGAACATCGTCGAGGCGGTGCGCCACCTGCGCACGATCCTCGGTGACATCAAGCGGCTGACGGTGGCCGAGGACGAAGAGCTGTACAGCTGGGCCAAGGAACTGCTCGCGCCGGCCGATCTCGTCCAGGAGGTGGCCGAGCGCGGCGAGCTGCCGGTTCCGCTCTTCTGCGCCGGCGGCATCGCGACCCCGGCCGACGCGTCACTCGTCATGCAGCTCGGTGCGCAGGCCGTGTTCGTCGGCTCCGGCATCTTCAAGAGCGACGAGCCGGTCACCCGGGCCAAGGCGATCGTCGAGGCGACGACGCACTACGCCGACCCCGAGATCGTGACGAAGGTGTCCCGTGGTCTCGGCGCCGCGATGAAGGGCGAGGGCATGGAGAACCTCGACGTCAAGCTCGCCGGCCGCGGTTGGTAGCCGATGATCTCGCGCCCCCCAGGTGGAGGGCTTGGGAATGCCGCCAGCGGGCGTTCGGGGGTCGCGGTCGACCGGTCGCCCGCCGGAGGTCTTGGGAATGCCGCGGGCGGGCGTTCGGGGGTCGCGGTCGACCGGTCGCCCGCCGGAGGTCTTGGGAATGCCGCGGGCGGGCGTTCGGGGGTCGCGGTCGACCGGTCGCCCGCCGGAGGTCTTCGGAATGAAGGCCGGGGTCCTCGCGCTGCAGGGAGCGTTCCGCGAGCATCGTGAGGTGCTCGACGCGCTCGGCGTCGACGCGGTCGAAGTCCGCCGCGGGTCCGATCTGAGCGGCATCGACGCCCTGTTCCTGCCCGGCGGCGAGTCCACCACGATCACGAAGCTGCTCCACACCTCGGCGCTCATCGAGCCCATCGGGGCCGCGCTCGCCGAGGGGCTTCCCGTCTTCGGCACGTGCGCCGGGCTCATCGTGCTCGCGGACGACGCCCGGGACCAGCACGGAGCGCCCGCACCGCCGTTGTTCGGCGTGTTGGGGTGCACCGTGTTGCGCAACGGCTACGGCACCCAGCTCGATTCGTTCGAGGCTCCACTGCGAATCGACGGGATCGAGGGTACGTTCCCGGGTGTGTTCATCCGCGCGCCGTTGATCGAGTCCGTGAAGGCGGGCGTCGATGTCCTGGCGACCCACGACGGTCAACCCGTGCTCGTGCGCGAGGGGAGGGTGTGGGCGGCGACGTTCCATCCCGAGCTGTCCGGGGACCTGCGTCTCCATCAACGTTTCCTTCAGGAGGTTGCCGCGTGAGTGGGCATTCGAAGTGGCATTCCATCAAGCACGCGAAGGGCGCGGCCGATGCGGCGCGCGGCAAGGTCTTCGCCCGGCTCGCGCGTCAGATCGAGGTCGCGGCACGCCAGGGGGGCGGTGACATCGAGGGCAACCCGACGCTGCGCACCATGGTGCAGAAGGCGCGGGACGCGTCGATGCCGAAGGACAACATCGAACGCGCCATCAAGCGGGGCATCGGTGAGCTCGAAGGGGTCACCTACGAGCAGGTGAACTACGAGGGGTACGCACCCCACGGGGTCGCGGTCTACGTCGAGACCCTCACCGACAACCGGAACCGCACTGGGTCCGAGGTGAAGAATGCCTTCTCGCGCAACGGGGGCTCGCTCGCGGAACCCGGTGCGGTGAGCTGGCAGTTCGAGCGCAAGGGCGTGATCCTGCTCGACAAGTCCGCGGCGTCCGAAGACGATCTCATGCTCGCGGCCCTCGAGGCCGGCGCGGAGGACATCGAGGACCAGGGCGACTCGTGGCAGGTCACGACGCCGCCCACCGAGCTCCACGTCGTGCGCGACGCGCTGGAGCGCGGCGGCATCCCGTTCACCAGCACCGACCTCACCATGCTGCCGTCCCAGACGGTCCCGCTCACGGACCCTGCGGCGGCCAAGTCGGTGCTCCGGGTCATCGACGCGCTCGAAGAGCACGACGACGTGCAGAACGTCTACGCGAACTTCGACATCCCCGACGACGTGCTGTCGACGGTGGTGGCATGAGCGGGGGAGTGGAGGTCGGGGACCAGGCGCCGGACTTCACCCTGCCCGGGGTCCAGGGCACCGAGCGGCGGGACTACTCGCTGTCGGACTACCGGGGCCGGAAGGTCGTGCTCGCGTTCTACCCGGGTGACTTCACCCCGGGATGCACGAAGCAGATGTGCCAGTACCGCGACAACTTCGAGGAGTTCCAGGGAGTCGAGGCCGTGTTGCTCGGCATCTCACCCCAGGACGTCGACTCGCACGCGAAGTGGATCGAGAAGCGGGACTTCCCGTTCCCTCTGCTCGCCGACACCGAGAAGACGGTCATCGACGAATACGGCGTGCGCGGGTTCGGGCCGATCGCGGTCAAGCGCTCGACCTTCGTCATCGATGCCGAGGGAATCGTGCGGCACAAGCGGGTCGCATCGATCGGGATGAGCTGGGACAAGCCCGGTGCGCTCGCCAAGATCGTCGCGAGTGTGTAGGAGGTAGGGGAGTGGCCTTGCAGATGGATGTTCAGACCGCGCTCACCTTCCTCCGCGCGAACCACCACGCGGTGCTCGCCACCCCACGCGCCGACGGCCGGCCGCAGCTGTCGCCGATCGTCGCGAACGTGAATGCGGACGGTCTGGTCGCAATCAGCAGTCGCGAAACTGCGATCAAGGTGAAGAACCTGCGGCGCGATCCGTACGCGAGCTTGTGCGTGGTGAAGGACGGGTTCTACGGGGAGTGGATCCAGATCGAGGGCCCCGCGTCGATCCTCTCGCTCCCCGACGCGATGGAGCCGCTGGTCGACTACTACCGGTCCCTGTCCGGTGAGCACCCGGACTGGGCGGACTACCGCGCCGCGATGCAGCGGGACCAACGCGTCCTCATCCTGATCCGTCCGGAGCGTGCCGGCCCGAACGTCAGTGGATAGTGCATTCCCCGCGTGCGACCCCAGGGGGCTATGCTGGCCGGGCACCATCACCACACGATCGTCATCGGTCGCCTGGTCCCGGGCCCGAATGCCCGATCTGACCTGCCCCCGTGCCCGCTGGATGACGGGAAACGCACCGCCATCAGTTGACCCGCACCCCCAGGAGCCGGCCCCCGCACCCTTCCCTTCTTTCAAGATTTGCGCGTCGTACCCCGTGTACCGCGCTCCCGACCGCGCCAGCAACGGCACGGATACACAGCAACACTCACAAGGAGCACATCGTGACAACCGGCACCGTCAAGTGGTTCAACGCCGACAAGGGTTTCGGCTTCATCTCGCGTGAGGGCGGCGACGACGTCTTCGTTCACTTCTCCGCGATCCAGGGCGACGGATATCGTTCGCTCGAAGAGGGTCAGACGCGTCGAGTTCGACGTCGCCCCCGGTCGCAAGGGTGAAGAGGCGCAGAACGTCCGCGCTATCTGAGAAGTCCCGCTTGACGGGCGGCTCGGGCACTCTGCTCGGGTCGCTCGTCGACCGGACCTTGACGATCGACGGTTTCATCTGAAGGGAACCAATGGCGAAGAAGCGCCGTACCACCTTTCTCAAAACTCAGAAGGAACGCGCCCGCCTCGAGAAGCAGGCCGAGAAGCGGGCTCGTCGCCAGAACCGGGAGACCGACGTTCCGGGCGATCCGTCCTTCGCCGGCCCCCAGCCGCTCACCGAGACGTTGCCCGAGGTGGCACCGCCCCCCGTGTGACCCGGCGGTCCGAGCCGGACCGTTTCCGGAGTGAGCTCGCCTGACCCGGCCGCCGCTCTGGCAAGATGCGCCCATGCGTGTGGCGATCAACATCAACGGGACCGCCCAGGACCACGACGTCGAGCCACGGACGCTGCTCGTGCAGTACCTGCGCGACGCGTGCGGGCTGACCGGGACCAAGGTCGGATGTGACACTTCGAGCTGCGGCGCGTGCACCGTGCTCGTCGACGGCGAGTCGGTGAAGTCCTGCACGATGCTCGCGGTCCAGGCCGACGGTGCGTCGATCACGACGATCGAAGGCTTGGCGAGCAACGGCGTGCTGCACCCGGTCCAGCAGGCGTTCCACGAGCAGCACGGCCTCCAGTGTGGATTCTGCACTGCGGGCATGGTGCTCGCGGCGGTCTCGTTGCTCGAGGAGAACCCGACCCCGACCGAGCGTGACGTTCGCCTCGGGCTCGAGGGCAACCTCTGCCGGTGCACCGGGTATCACAACATCGTGCGCGCGGTGCTCGCCGCGGCGGAGACGAACGCGTGATCCCCGCCGCGTTCGAATACGCCCGCGCCGACTCCACCGATGCCGCGGTCGAGCTGCTCACGGAGCACGGTGACGAGGCGAAGCTGATCGCCGGCGGGATGTCGCTGCTGCCACTGATGAAGCTGCGGCTCGCGGTGCCGAGCGTCCTGATCGACGTGGGTCGGCTCGAGGAGCTCTCGTACGTACGCGACGCCGGCGACCATCTGGCGATCGGCGCGCTCACTCGCCACCGCGACCTCGAGACGAACGATCTTCTCCGCGACGGCTGCGGGATGTTGCGTGCCGTTGCGGCCGAGGTCGGTGACAACCAGGTACGTCATCGCGGCACGATCGGGGGGTCGGTCGCCCACGGCGATCCGGCGTCAGACCTCCCCGCCGCATTGCTGGCACTCGACGCGATGTTCGTCGCGCAAGGTCCCGCCGGCGAACGCGAGATCGCGGCGGGTGCCTTCTTCGCCGGCTTCCTCGAGACCGCGCTGGCACCCGACGAGCTCCTCACGGAGATCCGCGTGCCCAAGACCGGTGCCAACGGGTTCTCCTACCAGAAGTTCAACCGCCGGGCCCAGGACTGGGCGATCGTCGGCGCGCTCGCCGTGCGCGTGGACGGAACGAGCCGCGTCGCGCTGGTGAACATGGGCCCGACGCCGCTACGAGCCACCGGCGTCGAAGCCGCGCTGGTGTCCGGCGCGTCGGTCGGAGAGGCCGCGGAGCATGCCGCCGAAGGCACCGACCCGTCCGGCGACCTGAATGCGAGCGTCGAGTACCGGGAGCAGCTCGCCCGCGTGCTCACCCGTCGCGCCCTCGAGGCCGCGGGCGCTTGAGCACGACCGCGATCGCCGTCCTGGCGGCGGGTCGGGGGTCTCGCGTCATGGGTGCGGAGGGCATCGCCAAGCCACTGCTCGAGCTCCGGGGCCGTCCACTCGTGGGCTGGGCGCTCGACGCGGCGATGGCGTCGGGGTTGCGCCCGGTGGTGCTCGTGGTCGGCCATCAGGGTGCGAGGGTCGGCCGGGTCGTGCCCCAAGGCGTCACGGTTGTGCGCGCGAGCGGCTGGCGTGCGGGAATCGCGCGCAGTCTCCGGACCGCGCTTGATGCCCTCGAGGGTTGGGCCCAGGTCGGCGCGGTGTGCGTCGGCCTCGCCGACCAACCTCGCATCGGCCCCGACGCGTACCGGCGGTTGGCGGCCGCCTACGATGCCGGTGCGACACTCGCGGTGGCGACCTACGGGGGCGGGCGCGCGAACCCGGTGCTCCTCGGTCGGAGTCTCTGGCCCGCGGCCCGAAAGCTCGACGGTGACGAAGGTGCGAAGGCGCTGATGCGCACGCATCCGGTGGTCGAGGTGGCGTGTGATGGCACCGGACACCCCGAGGATGTCGACACCCTCGACGACCTGCGCGCGATGGAGGACACCATGGACCGGGAGACGGAGACGTAGATGGACATCGACAACTCGTTCCGGGTCGAAGTCCCGGTCGACGAAGCGTGGCGGGTTCTGCTCGACCTCGAACGCATCGCACCTTGCCTGCCGGGTGCCCAGCTCCAAGAGATCGAGGGAGACGAGTACCGCGGCGTCGTCAAGGTCAAGGTCGGACCGATCACCGCGCAGTACAAAGGCACCGCGAAGCTCGAATCGGTGGACGACGCGAGCCACGTCGCCGTGCTCGTCGCATCCGGGCACGACACGCGTGGGCAGGGCAACGCTTCGGCGACCATCAAGCTGCAGCTCGTCGCCGATGGCGAAGGCACCCGCGTGGATGTCGACACGGACCTGTCGATCACCGGCAAGGTTGCACAGTTCGGGCGCGGAGTGATGGCAGACGTCTCCACCAAGCTGCTCGCGCAGTTCGTGGACAACCTCGAACGTGACGTCCTGAGCCGGGACGTCGTCGACCTCACCGAGCCCGAGCCCGAGCCCGAGGGCGAGCCGGCGAATCAGGCGGGCGCCGACGAAGACGTGCCCGACGAGCTCGTCGCGAACGCGGTCGCGGCGGCCGCGGAGCCGGCCGCAGCTCCTTCCGGGAACGGGGCTGCTGTGCGCAAGGTGGACCACGGTGAGGTCGCGCCCGTGGACCTGCTCGAGATGGGCGGATCGCCGATCCTGCGCCGGGTCGCCCCGCTCGTCGGATTCGTGGTGCTGGCGCTGCTGGTGCGGTGGCTCGTGCGGCGCGGGAAGCACTGACCGGTCCGCGGGGGCCGGGACTTCGGGTCCGCGCCTGCGTGGGCCGCGGGTTCTAGGATCGAACCCGTGTTCGATCCGACGGGGCCGGTGCTCGGGATCGACCCGGGAGTGTCGCGCTGTGGCTACGGCGCCGTCTCGGGTCGAAGCGCCACCGGACGCGGCTCGGAGTGCCGGGCAGTCGCGTTCGGGGTCATCCGTACATCGCCGGACCTGCCGCTGCCGGAGCGCCTCGGCCGGTTGCAGACCGAGCTCGAGGCGCTCATCGACGACGTCCGACCGTCGGCGCTGGCCGTCGAGCGGGTCTTGTTCCAGGTCAACGTGCGCACGGCGATGTCGGTCGGCCAGGCGAGCGGCCTCGCGCTCGCGACCGCCGCTCGGGCCGGGATCCCCGTCGCCCAGTACAGCCCCAACGAGGTCAAGCTCGCGGTCGCGGGCTACGGCGGCGCGGAGAAGGCCGCCGTCCAGGCCATGGTCGTTCGGTTGCTGAACCTGTCCGAGCCGCCCGGTTCGCCGGACGCCGCGGATGCCCTAGCCCTGGCGCTGTGCCACGTGTGGGGCGCGCCGCTGCACGCCACGCGCGACACCGCGCAGCAGTCGAACGCCGGCTATGAGCGTGCGGTCGCGGCGGCGCTCGCCAAGGATGGGGGCCGGCGATGATCGGCTCGGTGCGCGGCACCGTCATCGAGCGCTGCGCGACCGGCGAGGTGCTCGTCGAGGTGGGTGGGGTCGGCTACCGGTGCCTGGTCCCGCTCGGCGCGATCCCCGCACTCGCACCGGCCAGTCAGGCGTTCCTGTTCACCCACCTCCACGTCCGCGAGGACGCAATGACGTTGTACGGGTTCCCGACCCGTGACGAGCGCGACACGTTCGAAGTGCTCATCGGGGCCAGCGGCGTGGGACCGAAGCTGGGCCTGGCGATGATCTCGGTCCATCCGCCCTCCGCGCTGCGGCGGTGTGTCGCGGATGACGACGTCGATGCGCTGTGCCTCGTGCCCGGGGTCGGCAAGCGCACCGCGCAGAAGCTGATGATCGAGCTGAAGAACCGTCTCGGCGTCCCGGACCTCGACCTGGCGGACCCGGGCACCGACGGTGCGCCCACCGCGCGCGCCGAGGTTCGTGCTGCACTCACCGAGCTCGGTTACGGCCCCGAAGAGGTTCGCGTCGCGCTGAACGACCTGCCGGCGGACGGCACGATCGGCGACCTGCTGCGCGCCGCCCTGAAGCGCCTGGCGGTCAAGGCATGAGGCCCGGCCGGCCCGGCGGAGCGGGGCAACGATGAGCAGGGACGAGCTGATCCGCACGAGCGTGGACCCGGTCGAGGCCGCGGAGGAGACGACGCTGCGGCCGCGCCGGCTCGACGAGTTCGTCGGCCAGCCCCAGCTGAAGGAGCACCTCGACATCCTGCTCGGCGCCGCGCGCCAACGCGGCCAGGCCGTGGACCATCTGCTCTTTGCGGGTCCGCCGGGTACGGGGAAGACCAGCCTCGCGGGCATCGTCGCGGCCGAGATGGACGTGTCGCTGCGGGTCACGAGTGGCCCGGCGCTCGAACGGGCCGGTGATCTCGCGGCGATCCTCACCAACCTCGACGACGGCGATGTCCTCTTCGTCGACGAGATCCACCGGCTGCCGCGCGCGGTCGAGGAAGTTCTGTATCCCGCGATGGAGGACTTCCAGCTGGACATCGTGATCGGCAAGGGCCCATCGGCGCGGTCGATCCGCCTGGACCTGCCGCGCTTCACGCTCGTCGGCGCGACGACGCGCACCGGCCTGATCACCAGCCCGCTTCGCGACCGGTTCGGATTCGTCGCCCGGCTGGACTACTACGAGCCGGTTGAGCTCGAGGCGATCCTGATCCGCGCCGCGCGCATCCTCGGCGTGCCGCTCGAGCCGGAGGGCGCGCGCGAGATCAGCGGCCGTGCCCGCGGCACGCCGCGTATCGCCAACCGCCTGCTGAAGCGGGTGCGGGACTACGCGGAGGTGCGGGGGGAC
This sequence comes from uncultured Acidimicrobiia bacterium, assembly GCA_963770095.1. GTDB lineage: Bacteria > Actinomycetota > Acidimicrobiia > IMCC26256 > JAENVU01 > Chersky-806. The sequence goes on along the minus strand of CAVYOO010000001.1, from coordinate 251,113 downwards.
GGCTCGGTGGACGGCGACACCGCGCGCCGCGCCCTCGAGGTCTTCGAGGTTGACGAGCTCGGCCTCGACAAGGTCGACCGGGCGTTGCTGCGCGCCCTCTGCGTGACGTTTGCGGGCCAGCCGGTCGGGCTGACGACGCTCGCGGTGGCGGTCAGCGAAGAGCCCGACACCGTGGAAGAGGTGTACGAGCCATTCCTGCTGAAGCAGGGCCTGCTGATGCGCACCCCTCGGGGCCGGGTGGCCACCGGGGCCGGATTCGCCCACCTCGAGCTGGTTCCGCCGGCCCCGGAACCCGGGCCCCCCGGGTTGTTCGACTCGGAGGAGTGACCGGGCGAGCCGCGGGCCTCGCGCTACAGTCCTCCGTCGGTTCCTCCCCGCGAAGCGCAGCACTTCATGGCCATAATTTTCCTCTACCTCGCGCTGCTCGCCGTAGCCTTCTTCATTCTGATCGTCCGCCCCCAGCGACGGCAGATGGCGGCCCGGCGGGCTCTGATCGCGAGCCTCGAAGTCGGCGACGAGGTCATCACCGCCGGCGGGATCTACGGAACGATCCGGGAGATCTCGGACACGACGTTGCGGGTCGAGGTTGCGGCGGGCGTGACGCTCACCGTGGCCCGCGAGGCCGTCAGCGGCCGGCCCGCGCCGCTGCCCGAGGTCCCCGCCGACGATGTCGACCTCAGGTCGGGCGACGACGCGGCCGATTCCAACCCCTCGGGCGACCGTGAGCGACCCGGTGAGGAACCCTGATGCGCCGCAACTTCTGGTACCTGACGATCACGATGGTCCTGATCGTGGGTACGTTCGTCGCGACGCTGATCGGCGGGAACCGGCCGGTGCTCGGCCTCGACCTGCAGGGCGGCATCTCGGTGGTGCTCGCCCCGGTCGGTGAGGTGAAGAGCGACGCGTCACTGAACAAGGCCGTCGACATCATTCGGAGCCGGGTCGACGCGCTCGGGGTGGCCGAGCCCGAGATCAGCCGGCAGGGCTCGAACGTGATCATCGACCTCCCGGGTGTCCGCGACCGCGACAAGGCGCGTCGCCTCGTCGGCAAGACCGCCGAGCTGCGCTTCCGTCCCGTCCTCGCGATCCTGCCACCGGAGACCAAGGCCACGAGCACTACGACGAAGTCGAAGACCTCGACCACGACCGTCGCGGGCGCGGCCACGTCGACCACTGCGGCGACGACCACGACCACCACGCCGCAGGAGATCAAGACGTCGACCCCGGCCGAGGACAAGGCCAACGCGACCGTGATCCTCCCGTTGCGCAAGACCGACAGCAACGCACCTCCCCGGTACCAGCTCGGGCCCGCGGCCCTGACCGGGAAAGGTGTGAGCGGGGCCAAGGCGCGGTTCCTCGGGGGCTCGCAGGGCTGGGTCGTCGACCTGTCCCTCAAGAGCGACGGGGAGGCCAAGTTCAACCAGCTGGCGCAGGTGTCGTTCCCGAAGCAGCCGCCGCAGAACGCGGTGGCGATCGTGCTCGACGGGGTCGTGCAGTCCGCACCGGCGTTCCAGGCCAGCTCGTTCTCGGGTGGCCAGGTGCAGATCTCGGGGAACTTCAGCGAGGGCGACGCCAAGGACCTGGCGACGGTCCTGCAGTACGGCGCCCTGCCGGTGCAGCTCAAGGAGCTCACCACCCAGAGCGTGTCGCCGACACTCGGTACCGACCAGCTCGAGGCCGGCATCGCCGCCGGCCTCATCGGGCTCGCGTTGGTCGCGCTCTACATGCTCGTGTTCTACCGGCTGCTCGGCCTGGTGGTGATCCTGGGTCTCATCCTCGCCGGGATGGCGATCTACACCTTGATCTCGTATCTCGGGTCCTCGATCGGGTTGACCCTGACCTTGGCCGGGGTGACCGGACTGATCGTCTCGGTCGGCGTGACCGTCGACTCCTACGTCGTGTACTTCGAGAAGCTGAAAGACGAGGTGCGGACCGGCCGGACGGTGCGATCCTCGGTCGACCGGGCGTTCGAGAAGTCCTTCCGGACCATCTTGGCGGCTGACTTCGTGTCGCTCATCGGCGCGGTGGTCCTGTACGCGCTGGCCATCGGTTCGGTGCGCGGGTTCGCGTTCTTCCTCGGCATCTCCGTCATCCTCGACCTGCTCATCTCGTACTTCTTCATGCACCCCCTCGTGTACTTCATGGTCCAACGCGCGGGGCTGGTGCGAGCCAAGAAGGTCGGCATCGCGGCGGGCCTCGACGCGGTGGGGGTGACGGCCTGATGCGCCCCGACGGCTCGCGCAACACGCTGAAGGACCTCTACCACGAGCGAACCAACTACGACTTCCTGCACCGCCGCTGGCGCTGGGGGTTGCTGTCCGGCATCGTGCTGGCGGCGGGTCTGTTGGGGTTCCTCGTCAACGGCCTGAACCTCGGCATCGACTTCACCGGCGGCACGGTGTGGGACATGACCTCGAAGCAGTCACCGTCCTCGGGTGAGCTGCGCGATCTCGTGACCCCGCTCGGGGTCAAGGATCCCAAGATCGTGATCGTCGGGAGCAACGGCGTGCGCGTCCAGGGCGCCGACATGCCACTGGCCAAGCAGACCGCCGTCACCCAGGCGCTGGCCAAGTACGGCGAGATCAAGCCAGCTGACGTGAGCGTGAGCGACGTCGGCCCAACGTGGGGGAACCAGGTCAGCGGCAAAGCACTGCGCCGCGCTCATCATCTTCTTCTTCGTGATCGCGCTCTACCTCTCGTTGCGGTTCACCATCAAGATGGCCATCGCGGCCATCGTCGCCGTGTTGCACGACATCGCGATCACGATCGGTGTGTACGCGATCACGGGCTTCGAGGTCACTCCGGCGACGGTGATCGCATTCCTCACCATCCTCGGGTTCTCGCTGTACGACACCGTCGTCGTCTTCGACAAGATCAAGGAGAACGAGCGCCTCGTCGGCACGGTCAAGGGCGTCACCTACACGGACATGGCGAACACGTCGCTCAACCAGGTGCTGATGCGGTCGCTGAACACCTCGTTCGTCGCGCTGCTCCCGGTGGCCTCACTGCTCGTCGTCGGCGTGTGGATCTACGGCGCGCTCGCGCTGCGCGACTTCGGTCTCGCCCTGTTCGTGGGCCTGCTCACCGGTGCCTACTCGTCGCTGTTCGTCGCCACGCCGATCCTGGCCTGGCTGAAGGAGCGCGAGCCGAAGCACCGGGCGGTGGCGGAGCGGGTCGAGACCCGGGCGCAGCGGTCTGCGGACCCCGAGCCCGAGGGCGAGCCGGACGACGGGGCGCGGGTTCCCGCGGCGGCGCCGGTCCCGTCGGCGGCAGCCGCAAGCGCCCCGGAGGCGGCCGGGCCCGCGATCACCCCCAGGCCGCGCCAGCAACGGGGCCGAAAGCGCAAGTAGCGCTGCGCGACAATGGGGAGGCGAGCTCTCCACGCTCGCACCCTGCATCGAAGCGAACCGGGTCCGGAGTGGCCTCGCCCGTAGGGCCTCGAGCGGGAGAGGAGGCGTGACGATGAGCATCACCGAGCCCCCCCGCACCGAGACGAGGGCCGTCGACCGGCGGTCGGTCCTGCCGTGGCGACGCCACTACGTGGACGTCGCGGTCGCGCCGCTGATCGACGCGTACCTCGAACGGCACCGGAAGGCGGACACCGACCTCATCGAACGGGCGTACCGGGTGGCCTGGCGGGCCCACTCGGAGCAGGTCCGGCGCTCCGGCGAGCCGTACATCTCGCACCCGGTCGGGGTGGCGATGATCCTCGCCGACCTGGGTCTGGACGACGTCACGATCGCCGCCGCGCTGCTCCACGACGCGGTCGAGGACACGGCGACGACCCCCGACGACATCGCCCGGGACTTCGGCCCCGACGTCGCCGCCATCGTGGATGGCGTCACCAAGCTGGATCGCCTGCAGTTCAGCTCCAAGGAGGCACAGCAGGCGGCGACGCTGCGCAAGATGCTCGTCGCGATGGCCAAGGACATCCGCGTCCTGCTCATCAAGCTCGCGGACCGGCTGCACAACATGCGGACCATCGCGTCGCTGCCCGAAGCCAAGCAGCTGCGCATCGCGCAGGAGACTCTCGACATCTACGCGCCGCTCGCGCACCGGCTCGGCATCGGCGACGTCAAATGGCAGCTCGAGGATCTTGCGTTCGCGGTCGTGCACCCCAAGCGGTACGCGGAGATCGAGCAGCTCGTCTACACCCAGGCGCCGGAGCGCCAGGAGTATCTCGACGGTCTGCTCATGGAGCTGCACGACCGGCTCGTCGAGCTGCGGATCGACGCCGACGTCCGCGGGCGTCCGAAGCACTACTGGTCCATCTACGAGAAGATGATCGTCAAGAACAAGGAGTTCGACGAGGTCCAGGATCTCGTGGGCATCCGCGTGGTCGTCGAGACGGTGAAGGACTGCTATGCCGCGCTCGGGTCGATCCATGCGTGGTGGCGGCCGGTGCAGGGCCGGTTCAAGGACTACATCGCGATGCCCAAGTTCAACCTGTACCAGGCGTTGCACACGACGGTCATCGGTCCGGGCGGGCGGCTGGTCGAGGTGCAGATCCGCACCAACGAGATGCACCGGCGCGCCGAGTACGGCATCGCCGCCCACTGGGGCTACAAGGAGCGCGACGAGACCAACAAGGCCGACGACCTCGTCTGGCTCCAGCGACTCGTGGACTGGCAGCAGGAGACCGAGGACCCCGCCGAGTTCATGCAGTCCCTGAAGATCGACCTCGAACAGGACGAGGTCTTCGTCTTCACGCCGAAGGGCAAGGTCGTGACGATGCCCACCGGGGCCAATCCGGTGGACTTCGCCTACGCGATCCACACCGAGGTCGGGCACCGGTGCATCGGCGCCCGGGTCAACGGGCGGCTGGTCCCGCTCGACTCGACGCTGGCCTCGGGCGACACGGTGGAGATCTTCACGAGCAAGGTCGAGGGCGCCGGACCGAGTCGCGACTGGCTGCAGTTCGCGCAGACGCCTCGTGCCCGCACGAAGATCCGCCACTGGTTCTCGCGGGAACGCCGGTCCGACGCGATCGACAACGGGCGTGACGAGCTCGTGAAGGCGCTGCGCAAGGAGAGCCTCCCGATCCAGACCGCGTCGAAGCGTCTCCAGGACATCGCCGAGACGCTCCACTACGCGGACGTCGAGGCGTTGCACGCGGCGATCGGCGAGGGCCACGTCTCGGGCAAGGCGGTCGCGCAACGCCTGCGCCGGGAGATGGCCGGCGGCGAAGAGCAGATCCCCATGACCGCCCGGAGGCCGACCCGCAGCAACGCGCGCCGGCGCTCGGCCGGGGTGCACGTCGAGGGCCTCGACGACGTCCTGGTCCGGCTGTCACGCTGCTGCACGCCGGTGCCCGGCGACGAGATCATCGGGTTCGTCACTCGAGGTCGCGGCGTCTCCGTCCACCGTTCCGACTCCGCGAACGCCGGCGGGCTCGCGAGCCAGGCCGAACGGCTGATCGAGGTCGAGTGGGACCACGACTCGCCCGGGACCTACGTGGTCTCGCTCGAGGTCGAGGCCCTGGACCGCTCGCGCCTCCTGCGTGACGTGGCCAACACCCTGGCCGACCACCACGTCAACATCCTGGCCTGCACCAGCCAGACCTCGACCGACCGCGTGGCGCGGTTCCGGTTCGATTTCGAGCTTGCCGACCCCGGCCACCTCGAGTCGATCATCTCGGCGATCAAGCGGGTCGACTCGATCTACGAGGTCTCCCGGGTCCTGCCCGGTCACGCGTAATTCCCGAGTCGCTCCGAGCGTCCGCACTTCGTGCCCGCTCCCTCCTCCGCTCCCGCTCGCCCGTGATTTTCCTGCGACCAGGGGAGGGCGGCGGGCGGCGAAATTTCCGAGTCGCTCCGAGCGTCCGCACTTCGTGCCCGCTCCCTCCTCCGCTCCCGCTCGCCCGTGATTTTCCTGCGACCAGGGGAGGGCGGCGGGCGGCGTAATTCCGGAGTCACTCCGAGCCTCCACACTTCGTGCCCGTTCCGGCCTCCGCTCCCGCTCGCACCGCACTCGACTGACCGCGACCGGGCGTCGCGCACCGGGCGCAGCGAAAGGCCGCCGGCGGGCACCATTTGGCCGCGCGCTCAAGATCGCCCGCTGGAGATCGTCCTCAAGAGGTGTGTCCCTCACTGCCGATACAGGGCGGCAGCGAGGAGAAAAGTCCGAAATGACCGAGCGGAGACGAATCGGGCACGGAGCTGGCCACCCAGCATCGGCGAACGAGCGCGGCCTGACGATGATCGAGCTGGTCGTCGCGGTCAGCGTTTTCGCCATCCTCGCCGGCGGCCTCGCCCTCACGATCGACGGCGGTCTCGGGCTCGCCCGGAACAACCGCAACCGCAGCATCGCCGCGAACTTGGCCAGCCAGGAGATGGACAAGGTCCGCCAGGAGAACTTCACCGAGCTCCCGCTCGGGCTGGTAGATCGATCCGAGACCGTGGCGGGTGTCCCGTACACGGTCCGCCGCGAGACCGAATGGGTCGACAACGCCTCGACCACGGGAGCCTGCGAATCGAGCGGGACCCCTCGCGTCCTGCGGGTCACCGCCAGCGTGTTCTGGGACGACATGCGTGGCGTGGCGCCCGCGAAGTCGTCGACGATCCTGAGCCCGCCGGTCGGTTCCTACGACCCGACCAACGGGCACATCGCCGTGAAGGTGCTCGGTGGGTCCGCGGCTCCGCTCGGTGGCGTCCCCGTCACCGTCACCGCGCCGGGATTCTCGCGCAACCTCACCACCACGACGGGCGGCTGCGCGTTCTTCGCGTTCGTTCCCCCCGACGAGACCTACACGGTCCAGCTCACCGCAGTCGGGTACGTGGACCGTCAGGGGAACGCGAATCCCACGCAGCTCACCGGGGTCGCATCGGGCGCGACGAGCTCGGTCGCGTTCGACTACGACCAGGCGGCCACGCTGACCTTGACGCTGAGCTCGTCCGGCGGCGGATCGTTCCCGTCGAACCTCGCGGTGGCGGTCGGCAACACGGCGTTGCTCCCCACGGGGTCGAAGGTATTCGCGGGAACCGGCGCGATCCGCACGGTCGGGAACCTGTATCCCTACGAGGACGGGTACACGGCGTGGGCGGGAAGCTGCGCGGACGCCGACCCGGAAGGTGAGGACGGCAACGGGCTCGCGTTCTGGGACGGCGCGAGCCGCCAGGCCGTGCTGCAGACGACGGCCGGTGGCACCGCGACCGGTACGGTGGACATGCCGACGGTCGAGCTGCGCTACGGCGACATCTCGGCGTCCGCGGGATCCGTCGACGTGGTCGCGGTGCACGATGCGGACAACGGCTGCCCCACGGGGTTGCAGTTCACGATGGGGACCTTCTCCGGTCCGGCGAGCACGCTGGTGGCACTGCCGTACGGAGTCTGGACGTTCACGGTGCCGGGGCAAACGCCGGTCGGCGGGACGTGGCCGTCGGTCGCGCTCGATCCTCGCGACTCGGGTGGCTACGTCGTGAACGTGGACTCGCTGTGACGCGGCGACGCGAGATCGACCGATCACGAGGCGGCGCCGCGCGGGCGCGCGGGAGCTTCGGTCAGACGTTGTTCGAGGTGATCGCCGTGGTCACGATCCTCGGGATCGTCCTCGGCTTGGTCTACGAGGGCATCAACTCCGCGGGCCAGGCGATCGGCGGCACCGAGAAGCGGCTCGCGAACCTCGACGAAGCGCGGATCCTGATGGCGGTGACCACGAAAGACGTGCGCACCGCGACCCGGCTGCAGGCGGGAACGTCACCCTTCACGTTGGCGAACGCGCGCGAGGTCATCTTCTACGCCAACCTCAACAACGACGGCTCGAGCCCGTCGGTGGTCAACAACGGACCCCGCCGGGTGCGGATCTTCGTGGACACGGACTCCCAGCTCATCGAGGAAGTCGTCAAGCCGGACGCATCGTCGGTCCCACCCGCGTACACCTACAACGGAGCCGCGAGCCTGCGGTTCGTCGGACGCTACGTCGGGAATCCCGTCAGCCAGCCGATCTTCCGGTACTTCGACTCGAGCGGTGCCGAGCTCACGGCGACGCCACTGTCCGACACCGACCGGTTGGCGGTCACTTCCGTGCAGATCACGCTCGCCATCCGGCGCTCGACGACCTTCCCCATCGCGGCGACGACCCTCGTGAACACGGTGCGGCTCCCCAACGTCGACTACCAGGAGACCTTCGGATGATCACCGGGGCCCGGAAGCCGATCGATCGTCGGAGCTCGGGGGAGCACGGCTTCGCGCTCGTCACCGTGCTCCTCGCGCTCACCGCGCTGCTCGCGCTCTCGGCCGCCGCCATCTCCTACGGCGTTGGTTCGCAGACGTTGTCGAGGCGGGACCAGAACTGGAACGCGTCGCTCGCCGCGGCCGAAGCCGGCCTGGACGACTTCGTGTTCCGCCTCAACGAGAACTCGAACTACTTCCTGTACAACGCGTCCAACCTGCCGCCCGACGGCAACGGGGCATTCACGGGCTACGTCCCCGTGCCGGGCGGGGACACGATCTCGACGTTCCGCTACAGCACGGACACCTCGAACATCGCGGTCGACGGCACGATCCTGATCACGTCCACGGGCCAGGTCGGGACGACGAAACGCACCGTGCAGGCCACGCTGCGGCGCCGGTCCTTCATCGACTACCTCTACTTCACGGACTACGAGACGCTGGACCCGGCCATGTACACCGGCCCGCTGTTCACCGGCGACACCACCTACACACCGGCGCAGGCAACGGCGAGCTGCACCAAGTACGCGTACGCGTCGGGCGGCCGGGGCAGCGGGTGCACCGAGATCAACTTCATCACCGCGGACCAGGTGAACGGGCCGTTGCACACGAACGACTCGTTCCTGGTGTGCGGCCAACCTCACTTCAACGGCGACACCTCGACGAGCTGGAACAAGGCGACCCAGCCGAGGTACCGGACGAACTCGGGCTGCTCCGGGAACAACCCGGCGTTCGCGAACCCGGGCGATCCCAAGTACCTCTCGAACCTCGCCATGCCTCCGAGCAACTCGTCGATCAAGGCCGAGACGGCAGCCGGCAAGGGGGGCTGCCTGTTCACCGGGCCGACGATGATCACGTTGAACTCCGACGGCACGATGACCACGACGAGCCCGTTCTCGAAGCAGGTGAACGGCGCCTGCGTCGCGAACGGCACCGGCGCGCTGCCTACGAACGGGGTGGTCTTCGTCCAGAGCGTGCCGTCCGCGAGCACGGATCCGAACTACACCAACGGATGCCCGTACACGAGCCCGGCGCACCCGCTGCCGACGACGATCATCACCAACGACGCGAACACGTACGGCTGTCGCGACGGAGACGTGTTCGTGCAGGGGACCCTCAAGGGCCAGCTGACGATCGCGGCCGCGAACAACATCATCATCACCGGGAACACCTCGTACAGCGGCGGGACCAGCGGTACGTCACTGTTGGGCCTGGTGGCGAACAACTTCGTCCAGGTCCGCCACCCGGTCCGGCTCCAGACGACGACCTACAACCCGCCCCAGAACAGCCAGCCCTCGTCGTGCTCGTCTCCGTACACGGACACGGCCTACGTCAGGGACTCCTCGTACAAGTACGTCCAGCGCATCTGCTCGGTGAACCTGACCGGCGCGCAGAGCAACCCCAACATCAACGCGGCCATCCTCGCGGTGAACCACAGCTTCACGGTGCCGTACTGGCAGCGCGGCGACGGACTCGGGACGCTGAACGTGACCGGCGCGATCGCCCAGCGGTTCCGGGGCCCGGTCGGCACGAACTCCGGTGGATCGGTCGTCAGCGGGTACGCGAAGAACTACGTGTACGACCAGCGCCTGAAGTACCTGTCCCCCCCGAAGTTCCTGGATCCGGTCGCGTCGGCCTGGGGCGTCGCGGTCTGGCGTGAGATCAAGGTTCCGGCCGGTCTGTAACACCCGTGTTCGCCGGGTGGTCCCCGGTAGAGTCGGCGGGCATGCCCCGCGTACCCGACGACGTCTTTCGCGCCCCGAAGGGGGTGCACGACGTCCTGCCGCCCGAGTCGGGCGTCTGGACGAACGTCGTCGCACGGTTCGCGGACCGGGCCGGGCGCTTCGGGTACGGCTTGATCGTCAGCCCGATCTTCGAACACGTCGAGGTGTTCCGACGGGTCGGTGAGCACACCGATGTCGTCAGCAAGGAGATGTACGAGCTGACCGACAAGGGCGGCCGGACGCTCGCCCTGCGGCCCGAGGGCACGGCCTCGGTCGTGCGGGCGTACGTCCAGCACCGGCCGACCCCGCCGTGGAAGGTCTGGTACGTCGCGCCGAACTTCCGCTACGAGCGGGCCCAGAAGGGCCGGTACCGCCAGCACTGGCAGCTCGGTGCCGAGGTGCTCGGCGTGGAGGACCCGGCCGTGGACGTCGAGGTCATCTCGCTGCTCGACGGCTTCTACCGCGATCTCGGTCTGACCGGCGTCACCCTCGCCCTCAACTCGATGGGCGACGCGCAGAGCCGCCCGGCGTTCGTCGCCGCATTCCGCGAGTACCTCCTCGATCACGCGGCTGCGCTCGGCCCCGAGTTCCGTGAGCGCGTCGAGGCCAACCCCATGCGGGTGCTGGACACGAAGGTGCCCGACTGGCAGGACGTGGTCGCCCGCGCCCCCCAGCTCACCGAGCACCTGTCGGACGCATCTCTCGTGCACTTCGAGCAGGTCCAGGAAGGGCTCCAGGCGCTCGGGATCAAGTACGAGCTCGCGCCGCGGCTTGTCCGCGGGTTCGACTACTACACGAGCACGACGTTCGAGTTCCTGAGTGACACGCTGGACGCGGCGCAGAACGCGCTCGGCGGCGGTGGCCGCTACGACGGCCTCGCCGAGGAGATGGGCGGACCGCCCACGCCCGGGATCGGGTTCGGTGCGGGCATCGAGCGGCTCGTGATCGCCCTGGACGCGGCATCCGCCGCGGAGTCGACCGGTCAGCTCGACGCGTTCGTGATCAACGGGCTGGGCGACGCCGGCAGCGTGAAGGCGATCGTGCTCGTCAGTGAGCTGCGCGAAGGGGGACTCCACGCGGACCGGGCGTACGGGGGCCGCTCCGTGAACGCGCAATGGAAGGTTGCGGATCGATCGGGCGCCCGCTTCGGCGTGATGCTCGGGCGCGACGAAGCCGCGCGAGCTGCGGTGGCCGTGAAGGATCTCGAATCGGGAGAGCAGGTAGAGGTGCCGGAGAGAAGTCTCGCGACATGGCTCGGCGACCGGCGGGGTCGGGGATCGGTCGAGCCGCGCCATGATGCGGTCGCAGATGGTCGGAACGCTGCGGGCGGAGGACATCGGCCAGTCCGTCGCGCTCTGCGGCTGGGTCGCGTCGCGCCGGGACCACGGCGGCGTGGTGTTCCTCGACCTCCGCGACGCTTCGGGCATCGTCCAGATCGTCGCGGACCCGAGCGTGCTCGGCTCCGAGGTGCACGGGCTCGGGCGCGAGTGGGTGTTGCGGGTCGAGGGTGGCGTCCACGCCCGGCCCGAGGGCACCGTGAACCCGGATCTCCCTACTGGCGCGGTCGAAGTCGGCGCGGAGACCCTCGAGGTGCTGAACGAAGCCGAGCCTCCGCCCTTCCCTCTTCGCGGAGCGGGCGGACGACGTCGACGAGGTGCTCCGCCTGCGTCACCGCTACCTCGACCTTCGCCGTCCGTCGATGCAACGAAACCTGCGATTGCGGGCGACCGTCAATGCCGCACTCCGGACCTCGATGGTGGACCAGGGGTTCGTCGAGGTCGAGACGCCGATGCTCATCGCATCGACACCTGAAGGTGCCCGGGACTTCGTCGTCCCGTCGCGCCTCCAGCCCGGGGCGTTCTACGCGCTTCCGCAGAGTCCCCAGCTGTTCAAGCAGCTGCTGATGGTCGGCGGCATCGACAAGTACTTCCAGATCGCGCGTTGCCTGCGCGACGAGGATCTCCGGGCCGACCGCCAGTTCGAGTTCATGCAGTACGACGCGGAGATGTCCTTCGCGGATCAAGAAGACGTGATTGCGGTGGTCACCGAGGCCGTCGGTGCCGCGATCGAAGCCGTGACCGGTACCCGCCCGTCGGCGGTGCCGCGCATGACCTGGCACGAGGCGATGGAGCGGTTCGGCACCGACAAGCCCGACACCCGCTTCGGGATGGAGCTCGTCGACCTCGGCGAGGTGTTCGCCGCCACCGAGTTCCGCGCGTTCCAGGGCGAGTCCGTCAAGGGGATCTGCGTCCGCGAGATGGGCGACGCGAGCCGATCGACCGTGGACAACCTGGTGGATCGGGCCAAGCTGCTCGGAGCGGCCGGCCTGGTGTGGATGCGGGTCAAGGAAGGTGGCGCGCTCGAAGCGCCGATCCTCAAGTTCCTGAGCGAGAAGGAGCAGCTCGGGCTCGTCGCCGCGCTCGAGGCCGTTCCCGGGGACCTGGTGCTCATCGTCGCGGGGGAGCGGCGCATGACGAACCACGTCCTGGGCATCCTGCGCCTCGATCTCGGTCGGCCTCCCGTCAACGAGGGTGGGCTCCAGCTCCAGTGGGTCCTCGACTTCCCGCTGTTCGAGGCGCTCGACGCCGATGGCCGCCCGATCCCCGCGCACCACCCGTTCACGATGCCGCATCCCGAGGACCTCGACCTGCTCGATTCCGACGTCGGGCTACGACCTGCTCGAGGTGCGCTCCCAGGCCTACGACCTCGTGCTCAACGGTTGGGAGCTCGGCTCGGGCAGCGTGCGGATCCACTCGCCCGCCGTGCAGCAGAAGATCTTCTCCTTCCTCGGCATCGGCCCGGAGGAGGCGCAGGCGCGCTTCGGGTTCCTGCTCGACGCGTTCCGGTTCGGCGCCCCGCCGCACGCGGGATTCGCGTTCGGGGTGGATCGTCTGGTGGCACTGCTCTGCGGTGAGGAGAACATCCGCGAGGTCATCGCGTTCCCGAAGACCCAGAAGGGCCAGGACCCGCTCACCGGGGCGCCGAGCTCGCTGGATCCGATGCAGCTGCGGGAGCTCGGCCTCACGGTCGCGAAGCCGAAGGGCAAACCCGCGACTCCCTGATGGTGCGGAGATGACAGCGCTCGACGCGATCGACCTGACCGACCTGGATCGGTTCGCCGACGGCTTCCCCCACGAGGTGTTCACCCAGCTCCGGCGGGACGCGCCGGTCTGGTGGCAGGCGCCGACGGAGCACACCCCGGCGGCGAAGGCTTCTGGGCCATCACCCGCCACGCGGATCTGGTGCGCGTCGTGCGCGACCCGGTGACGTTCTCGTCGGAGTCGGGTCCCGGACGCGCCGGTGCCGGCGGGACGATTCTCGAGGACCTCGCACCCGGAGTCGGGCCCGGAGTCATGCTCAACATGTGTGACCCGCCCACGCACACGCGCATCCGCGGTCTGGTCAGCCGGGACTTCACCCCGAAGCCGATCGACCGGCTCGTCCCGTTCCTGCGGGCGCGCACCGTGGAGATCCTCGAAGCCGTCGCCGCGAGGGGATCGTGCGACTTCCTGGTCGACGTCGCCGCCGAGCTCCCGTTGCAGACGATCGCCCGGATCCTCGGTGTCCCCGAGGCCGATTCGCACCAGCTGTTCGAGTGGACGTCGACGATTCTGGACTTCCGCGACCGCGAGCTCGAGGGAACGACCGCGGCGTTGGCCGACGCCGCGTTGGGAATGGTCGGCTACGGCAGCGACCTGATCGAGGAGAAGCGGCGGTGCCCGGCCGACGACATGCTCTCGGCGGTGATCCACGCGACGCTCCCGGGTCAGGACGGTGCCGTCGAGGCGCTGACCGCGGGCGAGCTCTCCGCGTTCTTCAGCCTGTTGTTCGTCGCCGGGAGCGAGACGACCCGGAACTCGATCGCGGGCGGTCTTCTCGCACTCGTCGAGCGGCCCGACCAGCTGCGCCTGCTCCGGGAGGACCGTTCACTGATCCCGTCCGCGGTCGAGGAGATCCTGCGGTGGACGAGCGCGACCGCGTACAACCGGCGGACGGCGACCGCGGACGTCGAGCTCGGCGGTGAGCTGATCCACGCGGGTCAGAAGACGACCCACTGGTACCCGTCCGCGAATCGGGACGAGGCCGTCTTCATCGATCCGTTCCGCTTCGACATCACGCGCGATCCGAACCCGCACGTCGCGTTCGGTGGGGGGTTGCACCACTGCCTGGGCGCGGCGCTCGCCCGGACCGAGATCCGGGTCATGTTCGAGGAGCTGCTCGACCGCTTCTCAGACTTCGCCCTCACCGGCGCGGTCGAGTGGGGCCGGAGCAACAAGCACACCAGCATCCGCCACCTCCCGATCACCCTCACCCCCGCCTGAGCCCGCGTCCCGCTCCATTTCGGCGTCACTTGGATTGGGACGTCCCAATCCAACTGGCGCCAAAACAAGGTGGGGGGCGTAGGGTCGGGCGATGGCGGACCTGTTTGCGGCGGCGGCTGAGGAGCGCCTGAAGTCCCGGGCACCGCTGGCCGCGCGGTTGCGCCCGCAGTCGCTCGACGAGGTCGTCGGCCAGCGGGACCTGCTCGCTCCCGGGCGCCCACTGCGGGCACTGATCGAGGGCGACCGGCTGTCGTCGGTGATCCTCTGGGGCCCGCCCGGCACCGGCAAGACCACGATCGCCCGACTGATCGCGGGTGCCACCGACAAGGCATTCGAGCCGATGAGCGCGGTGAACGCGGGCGTGAAGGACGTCCGGGAGGTCGTCGAGCGGGCGAAGAACCGCCTCGGCGAGCGCGGGCAGGGGACCATCCTCTTCCTCGACGAGGTCCACCGCTTCAACAAGACCCAGCAGGACGCGTTGTTGCCGCACGTCGAGGACGGCCTGCTCGTGCTCGTCGGCGCGACGACCGAGAACCCGTACTTCTCGCTGACCTCGGCGCTGCTCAGCCGCTCGACGCTGTTCCGGCTCGAGCCCTTGGAACCGGCGGACCTGCGTGAGCTCCTCGAGCGCGCCCTCAAGGACAAGACCCGCGGGCTCGGTGGCGACGGTCTGGAGATCGACGACGACGCGCTCGAGCACATCGCGGACCGTTCCGAGGGCGATGCCCGCCACGCGTTGACGAGCCTCGAGGTCGCCGGCGCCCTTGCCGCCGAAGCCGGCGTGCCGTCGATCACGCTCGAGTACGCGGAGATGGCGCTCGCGATGCGCGCCCTGCGGTATGGCGACGACGAGCACTACGACGTGGTCTCGGCGTTCATCAAGAGCATCCGCGGCTCGGATGTGGATGCCGGCCTGTACTGGCTTGCCCGGATGCTCGAAGCCGGTGAGGACGCGCGCTACATCGCCCGCCGGCTCGTGATCCTTGCTTCCGAGGACGTCGGGATGGCCGATCCGCTCGCGCTCCCACTGGCCACCGCCGCGGCCCACGCGGTCGAGTACGTCGGGCTGCCCGAGGCGCAGCTCAACCTTGCGCACGCCGTCGTGTACCTGGCCTGCGCGCCGAAGTCGAACGCCAGCACCGTCGCGCTCGGCGCGGCGATGGCGGAGGTGCGCGAGCGCCGGACTGGTCCGGTTCCGGCGCATCTGCGGGATTCGCACTACGCCGGCGCCGAGCACCTTGGGCACGGCGAGGGGTACGTCTATCCTCACGACACCCCCGAGGGCTGGGTGCCTCAGGAGTACCGGCCGGTGGAGATCGCCGAGTCCGTCTACTACCGACCCACCGGCCGGGGGGCCGACGTCGACCGCCGACCGGGCGCCGGCACGCAGCGATCCAGGGGAGATGCCGATGAGCGCGGGTGACTGGCTGGCCGCCACCGGTGCGGTGCTCCTCGCGGTCATGCTCGGCGGGCTGCTGTTCGCGCTCGGGTCCGTCGTCGTCACCCTGAAGGAGCTACGTGGGACCGTCCGGGCGCTCCAGGAGCAGAGCATCGCGATGGCCGACGAGATGCGGATCGCGCTGAAGGACGCGGAGAACGAGGTCGACCGGGTCGGCGCGCTGCTCACCGCGGCGGAGACCGTCGGCGACCGGATCGACACCGCGTCCCGGATCGTCTCGAAGACAGTGACGAACCCGGTCGTGAAGGTGCTCGCGCTCGGTACCGGGACCAAGCGCGCCGTCCGCCGCATGCGCGCGGGTGACGAGGTGAAGCCATGATCCCGAAGCGGGTCTTCTGGCTCGGTGTGGGCTACGGCGCCGGGCTCGGCACGTCCTGGTACGCCACCCGGAAGGTCAAGGCCGCGGCCCGCCGCTACACGCCGGAAGGCCTGAGTGGCAAGGTCACCGACACCGTCACCGGGATCTCCCGGGACATGAAGGCGGCGGTCACGGAGGGCCGCAGTGCCATCCGCGAGCGGGAAGCCGAGCTCCGCCGGCCGCGGGCCGGCAGCTCCCGGCGCTGATCCGCCCGCGGCCGCCTCGACGACCGGGGTCCGCCGGTCGGCCGGGGGAGAGCTTTCGAATGTCGGGTCGGGGGGTGGAGGTTCGGCCGGTAGCCTGGCGGTCCCCATGAACTCCATGACCGCCGACGAGCTGCGCGCCGCCTTCCTGGACTTCTTCGTCGCGCGCGGCCACACGCTGGTCCCGAGTGCGAGCCTCATCCCGCACGACAAGTCGGTCCTGTTCACCGTGGCCGGGATGGTGCCGTTCAAGCCGTACTTCACCGGCGAGGAGCCGCCGCCGTACCCGCGGGCCACCTCGTCGCAGAAGTGCGTCCGCGCCGGGGGCAAGCACAACGACCTCGACGACATCGGCCGCACCAACCGCCACTTCTCGTTCTTCGAGATGCTCGGCAACTTCTCGTTCGGCGACTACTTCAAGGCCGAGGCGATCCAGTTCGCCTGGGAGCTCTACACCGAGGTGCTGGCCTTCGATCGGGACCGGCTCTGGGTGACGGTCCACGAGTCCGACGACGAGGCCGAGACGATCTGGCGCGACACCGTGGGAGTACCAAAGGAACGCATCCAGCGGCTCGGCGACGACAACTTCTGGCGCATGGGCGACACCGGCCCGTGCGGCCCGAGCTCCGAGATCTTCTGGGACCTCGGGCCGGCCTTCGGCCCCGAGGGCGGCCCGAAGGACGGTGGCCAGGATCGGTACGTCGAGATCTGGAACCTCGTCTTCATGCAGTTCGACGCCCAGGCCGACGGCACGCTCGTGCCGCTGCCGAAGCCGAGCGTGGACACCGGCGCGGGGCTCGAGCGGAACCTCGCGGTCCTCCAGGGGGCCGAGTCCATCTGGGACATCGACGTGTTCCGCCCGCTCATCGCCGCCGCGGAGCAGGCCACCGGCGTCACCTACCAGGGCTTCCCCGGCGGGGACTCGGACGTGTCGCTGCGCATCCTCGCGGAGCATGCCCGCACGATGACGTTCCTGGTGAGCGACGGCGTGGTCCCGAGCAACGTCGAGCGCGGCTACGTGCTGCGGCGCATCATCCGGCGCGCGGTCCGGCACGCCTACCGCCTCGGAGCCCGCGACCTGGTCACCCCGGCGCTCGTCGACGCGACCGTCGGGGTCATGGGCGGCGCGTACCCCGACCTCGCGGCACACCACGAGCTGGTGACCAACGTGATCCGGCGGGAGGAGGAGCGGTTCCGCGCCACCCTCCAGCGCGGTGAGGACCTCCTCGACGAGGTGCTCGACGACCGGGGACGTCACCGGGGAGCGCGCCTTCTTCCTGCACGACACGCTCGGCTACCCGATCGACCTCACCCGTGAGGTCGCCGCCGAGCGCGGCCGCTCGGTCGACGTGGTCGGCTTCGAGACACAGATGGCCGAGCAGCGGACCCGCGCCCGTGACGCGCACAAGGCAGCCGGAGGCGCGGCGGCCGCTCCCGTCGAGCTGTACCGCGAGATCCTCGACGACCACGGGCCCACGGAGTTCACGGGTCGCCAGGAGTACGTGACCGAGGGCGCGAAGGTGCTCGGGCTCGTCGCGGCCGGTGAGCGGCTCGGCCGCGCCGGCGCGGGGGAGAAGGTCGACATCTTCCTCGACCGGACTCCGTTCTACGCGGAGTCCGGCGGCCAGGTCGGCGACACCGGCACCATCACGACCGCGGACGGTGGGGCCGTGGTTCGCGTCGTCGACACCCAGTACGCGATCGCGGGCGCGCTCAGTCTCCACCGCGGCATCGTCGAGCAGGGCGAGATCGTCGAGAGCGACGAGATCGTGGCGGCAATCGACGGGCCGCGACGCGACGCCATCCGGCGCAACCACACCGCGACCCACGTCCTGCACTGGGCGTTGCGGGAGGTGCTGGGCACCCACGTGAAGCAGGCCGGTTCTTACGTCGGCCCGGACCGGTTGCGCTTCGACTTCAGCCACTACGAAGCGGTGACCCAGGCCGAGCTGGACGAGATCGAGGCGCTGGCCAACCGCGAGATCATCACCGACGCGAAGGTTCGGCACTACGAGACGTCGAAGGCCCACGCGGAGAGCATCGGGGCCATCGCCTTCTTCGGCGACAAATACGGTGACGTCGTGCGCGTCCTCGAGGCCGGCGAGCACTCGATCGAGCTCTGCGGTGGCACCCACGTCCACGCGCTCGGGTTCATCGGCCCGATCAAGATCGTGAGCGAGGGGTCGATCGGCGCGAACCTGCGCCGCATCGAAGCGGTCACGGGCGAAGGCGCGCTCGAACGCGTCCACGACGAGGAGGTGCGGTTGCGGACGGCAGCCGGGCTGCTCAACGTGGGTCCGGTGGAGGTGCCGGAACGGATCGAGCGCCTGCTGGCCCAGGTCAAGTCGCTGGGAGAAGAGGTCGACGGGCTGCGCTCGAAGCAGGCGGTCGCGGACGCGGGCGCCCTGGTGGCCGAAGCGGTCAACGGCGTGATCGTGGTGCGCCGGGACGGCGTCGCGGGCGATGACCTGCGACGGATCACGCTCGCGGCGCGAGATGCGCTCGGCTCCGGTGTGGTCGCGATCCTCGGCGCGTCCCCGGACGGCAAGAAGGCCGCGATCGCGGTCGCGGTGAGCAAGGACCTGGTCGAGAAGGGAGTGTCGGCGGCCGCGATCGGGGGCCCCGTCGCGAAGACCCTCGGCGGCGGGACCGGGAAGAACGCGGACTTCGTCCAGGGGGGCGGCCAGAACGTCGCCGGGCTCGACGGCGCGCTGGCCCTGGCCCGGGAACAGGCCGAGGCAGCCGTAGGCTCGTAGCTGGTGCCCCGCATCCTGGGGGTCGATCTGGGCAGTCGCCGGATCGGTCTCGCCCTCTCCGATCCTTCCGGCACGCTCGCGTCGCCGTACGAGGTGCTCGCGCGCTCCGGTGACCGGAGGCGGGACCATCGGGCGATCATCGCCGCGGCCCGCGAGAACGAAGCCGACCGGATCGTCGTCGGGCTGCCCCGCTCGCTCTCCGGCAAGCTGGGGCCCGCCGAGCGGAGCACGCTCGACGAGATCGAGGAGCTACGGGCCGTCGCGCCCGACGGGGTCACGGTCGACTCCTACGACGAGCGCTTCACGACGGTGATCGCGCAGCGGAGCCTCGTGCAGTCAGGGATGCGCCGGGACGCGCGCAAGCAGGTGGTGGACAAGGTCGCCGCGGCCGTGATGCTGCAGTCGTACCTCGAGGCCAACCCGTGACCACCGGCGCGGAGCTCGATGCCTCCCAGACCCGGCCCGCGCGCCCCGAGGACCGGCGCGCCCGCGGCTCGCGGCGGCGGCGTCGGTGGCTCATCGTCCTCGTCCTGGCCGCGTTGCTCCTCGTCCCGCTCGTGATCGGCGGCGCGTGGTTCTGGTACCAGACCGATCCGCCGGGAGATCCGGGGCGCCGGGTGGAGGTCGAGGTCAGGCCGGGATGGGGCGTGTCCCAGGTCGGCGACGCGCTCACGAGCCGGGGTGTCGTCGGCTCCGCACTGGCGTTCCGGCTGTACGTGAAGCTCTCGGGGGCCGGGCCGTTCCAGGCCGGCACGTTCGTGCTCCGCAAGGACATGGGGTCCCGCGCCGCGGCCGACGTGCTCGAGCAGCCGGCGGCGCTCACCTACCGGAAGCTCGCGTTGATCCCCGGGCTCACCCTCGACATGATCGCGACGCGCGTCGGGCAGATCCCCGGCCTGAGCCGCGACCGCTTCCTCCAGGTCGCGGCGTCCAACACGGTCCGTTCGAAGTTCCAACCCGCCGGCGTCACGTCGCTCGAAGGGCTGACCTGGCCCGACACCTACTACGTGAGCAAGGCCGACACCGAGGAGACACTGCTGAAGACGATCGTCGGCCAGTTCGACAAGGAGGCAACCAGGGCGGGCCTGGCGACGTCGCCCGACCCCTACCGGACCGTGATCGTCGCGTCGTTGATCCAGACCGAGGCCAAGCTCGACGCGGACCGGCCCCTGATCGCCGCGGTGGTCGAGAACCGTCTGCGCGACGACATGCCGCTGCAGATCGACGCGACGTTGCTCTACGCGCGGGGGAGCCGGGTCGGACCGATCACGGACGCGGACTACAACCTTGATTCGCCCTACAACACCTACCGGAACCGGGGCCTGCCCCCCACGCCGATCTCGACGGTCACTCGCAGCTCGATCGACGCCGCACTGCACCCGGCCGATGTGCCGTACAAGTTCTACGTCCTGATCAACGCGAACGGGAAGCACAAGTTCGCGACGACGTTCGCCGAGCACGAGGCCAACGTCGCCGAAGCGCGGCGGAAGGGTCTCCTCGGATGAGCGCGACGGAGGTGACGGGCGAGACGCGGCTCGCGGCGGTGATCGGGTTCCCGGTTCGCCACTCGCGTTCACCGGCGATCCACAACGCGGCCTACGCCGCGGCCCACCTCGACTGGGTGTTCGTCGCGCTCGAGGTGCACCCAGGGCGGGGCTACGACGCGGTGCGGGCGATGCCGGTGCTCGGGATCTCGGGGCTGAGCGTGACGATGCCGCACAAGGCTGATGCGGCGCGAGCCTGTGACGAGCTGTCGGCCGACGCGGCGGCGCTCGAAGTCGTCAACACCGTCGTGCTGCGCGAGGACGGGTCGCTGTGGGGCGACTCCACCGACGGCGAAGGCCTGGTCCGCAGCCTCACCGACGGCGGCCTGGACGTGGCCGGCCGCTCGGTGCTCCTCGTCGGGGCCGGCGGGGCGGCGCGTGCCGCCGTGCTGGCCCTGGGCCGGGCCGGCGCCCGCGTGCACGGTCGCCGCCCGGCGCCCCGATGCGGCGGCCGCAGCGGCCCAGCTGAGCCCGGGGACGGCCGCTGCGTCCCTCGACGCGGTCGCCACCGCCGACTTCGACGTGGTGATCAACGCCACGCCCCTCGGGATGGCCGGCGAACGGTTCCCCATCGAGGCTCCCGGTACCGGGCAGTGGGCCGTGGATCTCGTGTACCACCCGGCCGTGACGCCGTTCCTGGCCGCGGCGGAAGCCGCCGGGGCCCGGGTCGTGGGCGGAATCGGGATGCTCGTCCACCAGGCCGCTCTCGGGTTCGAGGCCATGACCGGCCGTTCCGCGCCCCTCGAGGCCATGAAGTCGGCCGTGACTCAATAACCGGGTTCCGCCTGCCGACAACCTGGAGGTACGGACGCTCGCCACGACACGGACCAGGGGAGCTGTGGGCCTCCAGGGAACGCTCGACACCTTTTCACTGGCCGAGATCCTCGGCCTGATCGAACGCGCTCGGCATACCGGCGCGCTGGTCGTCCAGGGCCCGGACGGGCACGGCACGCTCTACACCGCGGCCGGCCGCTTCAACGCCGGGGAAGCGGCGGACTACTCGGGCCCGGTCGAGGACCGTCATGCCCTCGACGTGCGCCTGATCGACGTCTGCTTCCACCTGATGCGCTTCGAGAGCGGTTCGTTCGAGTTCACGAGCGGGGTGACCCCGCCCTGGACCGCGGAACGAGCCACCGACATCGGCCCGATCGTCGATACGGTCGAGCACATCGTCCGGGCCTGGCCCGCGGTCGAGGCCGTGCTGCCGAGCTTCGACGTGCGCCCCGAGCTGGCCGACGAGCTCCCGGAGGAATCGGTCACGCTGAGCCGGACCGCGTTCAAGGTCTTCGCGTTGATCGACGGTGAGCGGACCGTGCGCCAGATCGCGCGCGACGCGGGGCACAGCGTCGTCGAGGTGGGCCCGGTGCTCAAGGATCTCATCGAGCACGGCGCCGTCCGCATCGATGCCGGCCGTCCGGCCCGCCCCGCGGTTCCGGATCTGGAGCTCCCGCCCGGTGCGGTCCACGTCGCGCGCGAGGCGGACGAGGTCGGCGGTGAGTCCGTCGACATGGTCACGAGCGTCCCCGATCCGTCGGCGCAGCTCGGGGGAGAGGCCCTGGACCGGGAGCGGGCCGTGCTGGCCGCCAAGGCCGGGCTGACGGAGCCGGGACCGGTCCCGGACCATGAATCCGAGGTGCCGGAGCGCCCGGGACCCCCGGCGGAGGACGACGAAGCCGACGACCTCACGACGTCCGAGATCACGAGCGATCGGGGGGCGCTGCTCCGATTGTTCTCCGGACTCCGTGACCAGGGCTGAATCGGACCTTCCGACTCGATCTACAGACGGTGCGCAAACCCGCCGATAGCCACCGGCGAGGGGTGAATCACGGCGCCCGCTTGGAGAGGAATCGGTGTCGGACGGCGCACAGCTCGGCACGCTGTTGAGTCAGCAGGGCCTGATCACACAGGCTCACCTCGACGCGGCCCTGGCCGAGCAGGCGACCACCGGGAAGCCGCTCGGGCGCGTCCTGATCGAGCACGGTCACATCTCGGAGACCGATCTCGTCCGGACGCTCGCGGAGCAGGTCGGGCTCGAGTTCGTCGACCTTTCCGAGCGCGTCGTGGACGCGTCGGTCGCCGGCCTGATCCCGGAGCACCTCGCCCGGAAGTACCAGGCGCTGCCGATCGGCTGGGACGACGACGGCCGTCTCGTCGTCGCGATGGGCGACCCTTCGAACGTCTTCGCGGTCGACGACATTCGCGCGTTGACCGGCGCGGACATCTACACCGTGGTGGCGACGGCCGGGCAGCTCCAGGATTCGATCGACCGGTTCCATCGTCTCGACGGCGAAGTCGACACGATGGCCCAGGAGGCCGCGGACGAGCTGACCGACGGCGACGATCTCTCGAGCGTCAGCGAGATCGTCGAGGACGCGCCGATCGTCAAGTTCGTGAACCTGCTCATCACCCAGGCCGTCACGGACCGTGCGTCGGACATCCACGTCGAGCCCGCCGAGAAGGACCTGCGGATCCGGTTCCGGATCGACGGCGTGCTGCACGAGGTCATGCACTCGCCCAAGTCCATCCAAGCCGGCGTGATCAGCCGGCTGAAGGTCATGGCCGACGTCAACATCGCCGAACGCCGGATCCCGCAGGACGGCCGGATGTCGCTGAACGTCGGGGGCAAGCCGGTGGACCTCCGGGTGGCGACGTTGCCGACGGTGTTCGGCGAGAAGGTCGTCATGCGCATCCTGGACAAGGGCCAGGCGCTGCTGAGCATGGACGACCAGGGCTTCCTGCCCGACGTGCTCGAACGCTACGAGGCCTCGTACCGCAAGCCGTACGGGACGATCCTCGTGACGGGGCCGACCGGTTCGGGGAAGTCCACGACCCTCTACGCGACGCTCAACATCCTCAACGACGTCTCGCGCAACATCATCACGATCGAGGATCCGGTCGAGTACCGGCTCCCGGGCATCAACCAGATGCAGATCAACTCGAAGGCGGGCCTGTCGTTCGCGTCGGCGCTGCGGTCGATCCTCCGCGCGGATCCGGACGTCCTGCTCGTCGGTGAGATCCGGGACCGCGACACCGCGACCATCGCGGTCGAGGCGTCCCTTACGGGTCACCTCGTGTTGACGACGTTGCACACCAACGATGCGGCGTCCACGCCGCTCCGGCTGGTCGAGATGGGAGTCGAGCCGTTCCTCGTCACCAGCGCGCTCGACTGCGTGCTGGCCCAACGCCTGGCGCGCAAGCTCTGCGACCGGTGCAAGGAGCAGTACCAGCCATCCGAGGCCGAGCTGATCGAGGCCGGGTGGCCGATGGAGCAGATCGACGGCACGGACTGGCCGGTGATCTACCACCACGTGGGTTGCGGGTCGTGCGGGAAGACGGGCTACCGGGGCCGGTTCGCCCTGCACGAGGTCATGACCATCTCCGAGGAGATCGAGAAGCTGATCATCGAGCGGCGCTCGACCGACGACATCAAGAAGGCCGCGGTCATGCAGGGGATGATCCCGATCCGGGCCGACGGCCTCCGCAAGGTCGCGGCCGGGATCACCGGCCTCGAAGAGGTCTTCCGCGTCGTCAGCGTAACTTCCCGCTCCGGCCGCTCGGCGTGCCGCGCTTTCAGGGGCGGTCGCTGCTTCGGCCGATACAGGCAGAAGGAGGCATTCCATGCTCTCGAGCCAAGCCAGAGTCCTCGGCGAGTTCCTGATCGACCGCCACGTGCTGTCCCGTGACGATCTCGCGATCGCGACGGCCGAGTCGCGCCGCACCGGTGACCCCCTCCCGAAGGTGCTGCAGCGCAACGGGCTCGTCGGGGAGAAGGACCTCAGCGCGGCCATCGCGGAGACGGTCGGGCTCCGCTTCATCGACTTCACCGAGTACCCGATCAACCCCGACGCCGCGACCACGATCCCGGAGACCGAGTCGCACGCGGACGCGTCGCGATCGGCGTGGGGTTCGAGGACGCGAAGCTCGTCGTCGCGTTCGCGGACCCGGGTGACGACACCGCGGTGCAGGCCGTCGGCGCGGCGACCGGCTACGAGATCATCCCCGCCGCCGCGGGCCGGTACGAGATCCAGCACGCGATCAACTCGGTGTTCGGACCCGACCGCAGCGGCACGCCGAGCCTCGAAGCTCCGAGCCTCGACCCCTCGCAGCCCGGGGTCGGCGAGGATCCCGAGGACGGGCTCCACGTGAACGAGCTGCTGGCCATGCTCCTCGACCAGAAGGGCTCGGACCTCCACCTCACCGCCGGGAGCCCGCCGGTCATCCGGGTCAACGGCGAGCTGCGCCCGGTGCCGAACGTCGACCCGATCAACGGCTCGGACATCCGGGAGATGATCTACGCGATCCTCACGCAGAAGCAGCGCGAGCGGTTCGAGACCGATCTCGAGCTCGACTGCTCGTACACCTTGCCGGGCAAGAGCCGGTTCCGCATGAACGTCTTCCTGCAGCGGGACTCCGTTGGGGCCGTGATGCGGGCCATCCCGTACGAGATCGTCGACTTCGACGTGCTCGGCCTGCCCTCGTCGGTGAAGCAGTTCGCGGAGTTGCCCCGCGGCCTGGTCCTGGTCACGGGACCGACCGGATCCGGCAAGAGCACCACGCTCGCATCGCTCGTCGACATCGTGAACCGCACCAAGGCCCTGCACATCATGACGGTCGAAGATCCGATCGAGTTCCTGCACAACCACAAGCGCGCGGTCGTGAACCAACGCGAGGTCGGTGAGGACACCCATTCCTTCGCCGAGGCCTTGCGTCACGTGCTGCGCCAGGACCCGGACGTGATCCTCGTCGGCGAGATGCGTGACCTCGAGACGATCGCGACGGCGTTGACCGCGGCGGAGACCGGCCACCTCGTGTTCGCGACCTTGCACACCCAGGACGCACCGCAGTCCATCGACCGCATCATCGACGTCTTCCCCGCGCACCAGCAGCAGCAGATCCGCGTGCAGCTCGCGTCGTCGCTCCAGGGCATCTGCACCCAGCAGCTCCTGCCGACCGCGGACGGGTCGAGCCGGGTCGTAGCCGCCGAGGTGCTCGTTGCGACACCGGCGGTTCGCAACCTCATCCGTGAGGGGAAGATCTACCAGATCTATTCGATGATGCAGGCGGGCGGGAAGTTCGGCATGGTCACCATGGACCAGACGCTCGCGGCGTTGGTGAAGTCGGGGACGGTCACCCTCGAGATGGCGCTCGAGCGCTGCACGAACGAGGAAGACCTGCGCCGCCTGATCCAGCAGCCGAGCTGGGCGGCCTGATGCCCACGACCTTCGCGTACAAGGTCAGGGACCAGGGTGGCCAGGTCGTCGAGGGGTCGCTCGAGGCCGACGACGCGAGCCTCGTCGTCGGCAAGCTGCGTCAGATGGGCTACACGCCCATTGCGATCGAGGAGAAATCCGGGAAGTCGCTGACGAGCGACGTCAAGATCCCCGGCTTCGGGCCGAAGGTCAAGCTCAAGGACGTCGCCGTCTTCTCGCGCCAGTTCGCGACGATGATCAACTCGGGTCTCTCACTGATCCGAGCGCTCGCGATCTTGACCGACCAGACCGAGAACCCGCTGCTGGCCGGGGTCGCCGGCGAGGTTCGCCTCGACGTCGAGCGCGGCTCGTCGCTGTCGGCCGCGTTGTCGAAGCACCCGAAGGTGTTCAACCACCTCTACATCGCGATGGTGAAGTCCGGCGAGGCTGGTGGTGTCCTCGACGCGGTCCTGCTCCGCCTGGCCGACACCATCGAGAAGCAGGTGGAGCTGCGCCGCAAGGTGCGGTCCGCGATGACCTATCCCGTCGTGGTGCTCGTGATCTGCTCGGTCATCGCGACGGCGATGCTGTTGCTCATCGTCCCGCAGTTCAAGGCGATCTACGCCGACCTCGGCGGCACGTTGCCCCTGCCCACGCGAATCTTGATCTCGGTCTCGGACCTGCTCAAGAAGTTCTTCCCGATCGTCGTGATCCTCGGCGTCGCGGCCTTCTTCCTGTTCCGCCGGTGGTCGCGCTCCGAGCAGGGCAAGCCCAAGTGGGACGCGTTCAAGCTCCGCGTCCCGGTGGGAGGTGCGCTGACCCGCAAGGCCGCGCTCGCGCGGTTCTCGCGGACGCTCGCCGCGCTCACCCGTTCCGGCGTCGGCATCCTCGAGGCGCTCGACATCGTCGCGGAGACGTCGGGCAACGACGTGGTGGCGACGGCAGTGCGCGACACGCAGCAGGCGGTCAAGCGGGGCGACACGCTCTCGCGCCCGCTCGAGCAGCACGAGGTGTTCCCGCCGATGGTCGTGCAGATGATCGCGGTCGGCGAGGAGACCGGCGCGCTCGACGAGATGCTCGACAAGATCGCCGACTTCTACGACCAGGAGGTCTCGGCGACGGTCGACGCGCTGACGTCACTCATCGAGCCCCTGCTGATCTGCCTCATGGGCGTGATCGTCGGCGGCATGATCATCAGCCTCTACCTCCCGATGTTCAACATCATCAAGCTCATCAAGTAGGCGCCTGGCACTTTGCCCGTCCCGACCCGCGGTGACCGCAGTCACTCACCGAAGCGTCACTCGCTGGTCGCCGAGGTGTTGCCGGAGTGCGACCGATCTGCAACCCGGGTCGGCGACGATGGTACGGAGCCGGAAACGAGGAGGCTTCGATGTCCCAGCACACCTTCGTTCTCTCCCGCCGGGTGGGTCGTCCACTGCACCTCGTCGAACGCGCCCTCACCGGAATGCCCAGCGGTGACTACTCCGGTCTGACGTTCGCGGGTCCGTTCGAGCGGCGGGCGATCGTCGGGCCCTGGGGGAGCGGCCCGCCGGAACGGGAAGCGGTCGCGATCCTGCGGACGGGCCGGCGCGCGACCGCGCGAGTGGTCGTGGAGCTCGGGCCGTGGGCCCGCGACGTCTCGGAGCTGCGCATCCGTCCCGCGGCCCATCACCCCGACTGGTGGCGCGGCCGCCGTCAGACGCACTACTTCGACGCGGCCCACGACGCGATCGACACGCTTGCCGGCGTTCTCGAGCGCGAGGTTCCGGCAACTCCCGCCCGCCGACCGATCACCCGCATCGCCTAGAAACGAAACGGGCCGAGACGAAGCGGCGGTGTCCGAGCTACGGGCGGCGGCGGGACTTGAGCCAGCGCCGGGCGCCGGTCACGGAGTCCGCGAACGCAGCCTTGCGGCGCTCGCCGCCGGCCGCGGCGTCGTTCTCCCAGAACTCCCGCTCCTGGGCCCGTTGCTCCGAGCGGCTCCGGGGGGTGGACGGCGTGGAGGACAAGCGCTGACGTGAGGCCATCCACCCAGTGTGCACGCCGGACGGGGCCGGGGCACATCGGGCCCGGACCCGGAGCGGCCGGACCCGTCGGAAAAGGGCACCGGGAGACGCGGGGTTCCCCGGGGCAGGGGGCGGGTCCCAGCGTCTCGACCGGCGCCAAGCAGTTCCAACGATCCCTACCCGCGAGATGTTCCCGGCCCCGGCGCCACAGCCGGGGCCGGCTCAGACGGGTGACAGCTTCGCGGCGGCCTCGGCCCGGTACCGGCTGGTCGAGTGCTCCGGGGTCCGGTCGAACTCGGGGATGACCTTCGTGCCGAAGAGCTCGACGGTGTGCTGCAGGAGCTCGTTGGAGTAGGTGCTTCCGGACGGGCCCATGATGAGCTGGTCGACGCCGATGGCATCCCAGCGTCGGAGTGCCTCGGCACAGTCCTCCGGGTTCCCGACGATGCTCGCGCCCGAGTCCTGGCCCACGATCACCTGCTCGCGGGTCGGGTCCGGGATCTCGGTCGGCCAGTCCGGCACGAACGGCGGCTTCGGGAACGTGTCGAGGTACTTGAACAGCAGGGTCTGCTGGTAGCCGTTGCCCGAGCGCGTCACCCAGTCGATCGCTTCTTCCCGATCCTCGAGGCACATGAAGCTCGTCGTGATCGCGACGTTGTCGTTCACGTACTCGCCGACCGGCTCGGCCTCCACGATCGCGTCCTTGTAGATCTTCACGAGCGGCGCCATCTTCTCGGGCGAGCCACCGGTGAAGCACAGGACGCCGAGACCCATCTTGCCGGCCTTCTCGAACGTGCCCGGGTTGCCCGCGGCCACCCACATCGGCGGGTGGGGCTTCACGTACGGCTTGGGGAGGATGTTGCGCTCCGGCATGGAGAAGAACCGGCCGTCGTACTGATAGGTGCCGGGCCGCCACATCTTCTTGAACTCGCCGATCGCCTCGTCGAACATCTCCTTGGTGAGATCCGGGTCGTTGATCCCGAATCCCGCCTGCTCGGTCGTGGACGAGCCCCGACCCGTGCCGAACTCGAATCGTCCCTCCGAGAGGTGGTCGAGCATGGCGACGCGCTCGGCGACGCGGGCGGGATGGTTCACCGGGGGAGTGATGTTGATGATTCCTGACCCGATGTGCATCTGCTTCGTGCGTGCCGCGACGAACGGCATGACCGTCTCGTTGGCCGAGATGTGCGAGTACTCCCAGAGGAAGTGGTGCTCCGTCCACCACGAGTACTTCCAGTTGGTCCGGTCGCCGACCTCGGCGAGTGCGACCTCGCTCATGAGCCGCCAGTGCTCGGCGTCGGGGTCCGCGGCCATCTGGTCCTTGTGGACGAACCCGCCCATGAACAGTCCGAACTCCATTCGACCGCAACCTCCGCGTTCCCGACGGCGCCCCGGCGGGGCGCACCCAAAAATGAAACCTGTTCCATTTTCACACGGAGCCTCGCTGATGTCCAGCCTTCGCCAGTCCCGAAAGAACCACTAGGGGCGGGTTAGCCTCGACGCACACCATGATCGAGATCGGGACCATGGGGTTCCCATACCGCGCGAGTGCGATCGCGACCGGCGCGGCGATGCTGGCCGAAGCCGAGGGCGTCGACGCGCTCTGGTACCCGGACCACCTGATGGCCTGGCACCCGAGAGCGCTGTGGAACGAGGCCGGCGGCGCGCTCGCCGATGTCGTCCCGGACCCGCACGCCTACTCGGACCCGTTCGTGGCCGCCACCGTCGCCCTGATGGCGACGCGCCGGCCCCGGGTGGGCATCGCGGTCACCGACGCGTACCGGCGCCACCCGGCCACGATCGCCCAGAGCGCGGCCACGCTGAGCGAGCTCGCGCCCGGCCGCTTCGTCCTCGGGTTGGGCTCGGGCGAGGGGCTCAACACCGCCCCCCTCGGCATCGAGCGGACCAAGCCGGTGCGCCGTCTGGGTGAAGCACTCGAGATCATCACGCGACTGCTCGGCACCGACGGCCCGGTCTCGTTCGAAGGTCAGGACTTCACGATCGACCGCCTGCCCGGCATGGCCGCGGGCACACCCCCGGTCGAGATCGTCCTCGGCGGCCACTCCGACGCACTGCTCGAGCTGGTCGGCCGGTACGGGACCGGTTGGCTCCCGGTCCTGCCGACCACCGCGGACCACTACGCGCAGAGGCTCGCGGTCGCGCGCGGCGCGGCGCAGCGAGTGGGGCGCGACCCGGACACGATCGTGCCCGGCCTCTATCTCTACGCGGTGATCCACGAGGACCACGACGTCGCGGTCAAGGCCCTCGAGGGCATGTTGCTGCGCGTGCAGGCCCTCGCGGGGAACTCGGAGGTCTTCGCCCAGGCGGGGCTCGAGCACCCGCTCGGACCCGGGTTCGCGGGCTTGCGTGACTACATCCCGGAGTGGGTGGAGACCACGACCGTGCGGAACGCGGCCAACGACCTACCGTCCTCCGGGGCGCAACACTTCGTCGTCCACGGGACGCCGGCGGAGATCGTGGCGCACCTGAAGCCGTTCGTGGACGTCGGCGTGCGCCGGGTCGTCCTGGACAACCTGTTGCCGCTCGGGATCCCCGAAGAGCTCGAAGGCGCCAACCGCGCGACGCGCGCCGCGATTCGCGCCGCCCGGCTCACGTATCGAGGTGCGAGCGAAGGCCGGAGTGGGCACGAAGTGCGGAGGCCGGAGTGACCCGGAGTGGTGCCGCATGACGATGCTCGAGCAGCTCCAGCGCGACCTGTTCTGGAAGGTGCGCGCGGACCCGCGGCGCGCCGACGTGGAGCTGGCATCGCGCGCACGCGTTCCCGTACTTCGTGCCGGTCGGCTCTCCGCTCGGGCGCGAGGTCGTGGTCGCCGGAGTGCCGAAGCTCATGTTCGGCTCCAACAACTACCTCGGTCTGGCCGACGATCCGCGCGTGGCCGAAGCCGGGCGGCGAGCCATCGACAAGTACGGCACCGGCTGCACCGGCTCCCGCCTGATGAACGGGACGCTGGACCTCCACCTCGAGCTGGAACACGAGCTCGCGGACTGGATGCAGCGCGAGGCCGCGCTCGTCTTCACCGCGGGATACCTCGCGAACCTCGCGGCGATCTCGACGCTGTGCGGCCCCGAAGACGTGATCGTCACCGACGCGAAGAACCACGCGTCGATCGAGGACGGTGCGCAGCTCTCGGGGGCCCGGGTCGTGCGGGTCCGCCACAACGACCTGGATCAGCTCGAGGCGAAGCTCGGCCGGCTGGCGCAGGAGGGCCGAGCGGCGCTCGTCGTCTGGGACTCGGTCTTCTCCATGGAGGGCGACGTCGTCGACCTGCCGCGCCTGCTCGCGGTGAGCCGGGCCGCGGGCGCACGAACGCTGGTGGACGAGGCGCACTCGCTCGGATTGTTCGGTCCCGACGGTGGCGGCATGTCGGTGGGCCTCGATCCCGGCGCGGACCTCATCATGGGCACCTTCAGCAAGTCGCTCGCGTCGTGCGGCGGCGTGATCGCCGGTGACGCCGATGTCATCGAGCATCTGCGCATCCACGCGCGCCCGTTCGTGTTCACCGCTTCGGCGGTACCCGCGGCGGTGGGCTCGGCCCAGGAAGCGCTGCGCATCTGCCGGGAGGAACCGTGGCGCCGGGAGACGACCATCGGGTTGGCGACGCAGCTCGCGGACGGGTTGCGGGGGCTCGGATACGACGTCTCGTTCGGCGGCAGTGCGATCGTCGCGGTCCGGATGCCCGACGAATGGCAGGCGACGCTCGCGTGGCGCGCGCTGTTCGAGGCCGGGATCTACGTCAACGTCGGCGTGTTCCCCGCGGTCCCGCGCGGCGACGCACTCCTGCGCCTCAGCACCACGTCGGTCCACGAGCCGGCGGACGTCGATCGCTGCCTCGAGACCTTCTCCCGGGTGGTCCCGCGATGAGCGGGACGGTTGAGGAGTTCATGCGCCCCCGGCTCGCGACCGCGCTCGGCGTGACGCCGGAGCTCGTGACCGACGACCTGGAGCTCGCGACGCTCGGGCTGTCGTCGCTCGAGATCATGGAGATCATCTACGACGCCGAGGACGAGCTCGGGATCGTCTTCCCGGAGGAGTCGCTCGAAGGCGCCGCCACCGTCGGCCAGCTGATTACCGCGCTGGAGGTCGAAGCTCAGTCCGCGAAGGGCGTGTCGTGAGCAGCTCGGGGGCGGAGGTGACCAGCCTGGTCGAGCTGATGGACGAGCGCGCGACTCGGCTCGACAGCAATGTCCTGTACAACTACCTCACGACCGGCGAGCAGTGGACGTTCGCCGATCTTCCCGTGCGCGCCGCATGCGTCGCCGGCCAGCTCGCGGGCGCCGGTATCGCCGCGGGCGAACGGGTGGGAGTGCTCGCCGAGGATCGCGCCGTCTTCTGCGACGCGTTCTACGGGCTGTCGCACCTGGGCGCGATCCCGGTCCCGTTGGGACTGGCCGGACGCGCCGGATCCGAGGCGTGGTGCTCGGTGTTGCGTGACCGGGTCGACCGCCTGGGTCTCGTTGCGCTCGCGACGGACCGGGCGAGCTCGAGCGTCCTTGGGTCCGCGGTTCCGATGCTCCGCGCCATCGGCGTCGATGGCGGACGGGGGAACCCCGCGCCCGCCGGTCCGGTGAACCCGGTCGCGTTCATCCAACCGTCCTCGGGCACTACCGGTCACCCGAAGGGGATCGTGATCTCGCAGGCCGCGGTGTTGGCCAACCTGCGCAGCATCCGCGAGCAGTGGGATCTCACCGAGTCGGATAGCGGGCTCTCCTGGCTGCCGCTCTTCCACGACATGGGTCTCATCGGCACGGTGATCAACGCACTGCACACCGGGGGAACGCTGCACCACTGGCCGACGGAGAGCTTCCTGCGCAGTCCGGGTCGCTGGATCGGCCTGTTGGACGAGCTGAACGTGACAATCGCGATCGCGCCGCCGTTCGCGCTCGAGCTCGTCACGCGGCGCTGGCTCCGGCGCGGGGGAGTGGCGGACCTCTCCTCGGTGCGTTCGCTGCTGGTCGGTGCCGAGACGATCCGCCCGAGCGTCATCGAAGCCTTCGCCGAAGTGTTCGAGCCGCTCGGGCTCCGCCGCGGACGCGCTGTGTCCGACCTACGGCCTCGCCGAAGCCACGCTCGGGGTGACCGCGAAGCCGCGCGGCGAACGCTTCCGCACGGTCGGAGACAGTCGGCACCGCTGGGTGTCATGCGGCACGGCCATCCCCGGCGTTTCGATCCGGCTCGACCCCCAGACGAGCGAGCTGCTCGTCCGGACCCCCGCGGCCATGGATGGCTACCTCGACGATCCCGCCGCAACGGACGCGGCGTTCGACGGTGCCTGGTTGCGCACTGGTGACGTCGCGCGGATGTTGGACGACGAGGTGGTCATCGTCGGGCGGCTCAAGGAGATGATCAACCGCAACGGTCAACGGATCGCCGCGTCGGACTTCGAGCTCGCGGTGCAGGGGACTGAAGGCGTGCTGCCGGACCGGGTCGTGGTGTTCGGTGACGTCAGCGACGACGGAGAGCGCGTCGTGCTCCTGGCCGAGTCCCGCTACAAGAGTGCCCGCGCGGGTGAGGTGGTGCTCGCGCTCCGGGCGCGGCTGGCCGACGCCGGGCTACCCGCGGATGTTGTGGAGCTCGTCCCGGCCGGCTTCATCCCGCGCACCACGAGCGGGAAGCTCCGCCGGGGCGCCGCGCGTGAACTCTGGCAGTCCGCCGAGGCGGGCCGCGGCGAAGTCGCGCTCCACGCGAGGTGCCGGCGCTTCGCGTCGGCGATGAACGGTGACCACGCGATCGCGGTGATCACGAGGCGGTTCAGGATGTCCATCGGGAACCGCAACGGGCGCACGACATCGAGGAACAACACCGCGCGCTCGCCGTCGGTGTCGTTCCAGACCTCGTGCTCGTAGGTGTCGTCGAAGATCAGGCTCTGGCCCTCTTCCCAGTTCACGATCTCGTCGCCCACCCGGATCCGGCAGCGCTCGCGCGGCTCGGGGACCTTCAGCGCCAGGTGGTAGCGCACGATCCCCTTGTACGGGCCGCAGTGGTCGGGGATGTGCTTGTGGGGTGAGAGGATCGAGAACATCGCCGTCTTCATGCCCGGCACTGACGCGACGAGGCGAGCCGTCTCCGGGCACAGGTTGCAGTTCGTGTCCGACCGGAACCCGAAGCCGTAGAGGAAGAAGGTCTTCCACCGGTCGTCGTCGGTGATCGTCTCCTGGTCCGTAGAGATGTCCTGGAAGTTGGGGAGCATCTGGCGGTACTCGAGTACCGCGTCGAGCTCCTTGCGGATGGTGCCCCAGTTGGCCTCGAGCGCGTAGGTCCAGAGGAAGTCGTCGTTGGAGAAGAACGGCTGGGTGCCGAGCTTCGAGGCGCGGGCCACCAGCCGGTCGAGGCGGTCGAGCAGCCACTCCCCGACGAGCACCGTGAGATCCACGATCCGCTGCCGCATGCCCCCAGTCTGGCGCGCGGGCTCGCCGAGATCACTGCCGATTCCGGGCCCGGGCGGACCCATGGAACGTCCGGTCCTTTCTTATTCAAGTTGCCACGGAGCGTGGTCGATATGGCGAGTGGGTCGGTTCCCGACAATACGGACCGGCCGTTTGACAGCCAATCCAACCAAAGGGGAAAGCAGTGAAAGTAATTGCGAAGCTGCGCGCCCGGCGGGACGGAAACGATGAGGGTGGATTCACCCTCATCGAGCTGATGGTGGTCGTGCTCATCATTGCGATCTTGATTGCCATCGCCATTCCGACCTTCCTCGGCGCCCGCGAGCGTGCTCAGGACAAGGCGGCTCAGTCGAGCCTCCGCAACGCCCTGACCGCGTCCAAGACGATCTACACCGACAGCGAGGCGTACGGAGATGCCACTCCGGGCGCCGGGGGAACGCTGGTGGCGACCGAGCCGAGTCTCTCGTACGTCGACGGCTCCACCGCGTCGTCGGGTCCGAAGAATGTCTCGGTGGTCAGCACCGCGGACAACCTGATCGTGCTGGCGTCGTTGTCGAAGTCCGGGAAGTGCTTCTGGATGCGTGACAACACGCAAGGCCCGGGCACGGAGTTCGCCAGCGTGGACGGTGCGACCTCGTGCAGCGCTTCGAGCGTCGAGCCCACCAACTGGACCGGAGACGGCTTCCCGTAAGCCGGCGGTCGTTTGAGTGACGTGTTCCGGGGCGGGGAGACCCGCCCCGGAACTCGTTTCCGGGAGCGAGCGATGGAGACACAACCCGTACGAGACATCGAACGGGGGACCGGTCCGGATGACCGGGGGTTCACGCTGATCGAGCTCCTCATGGTGGTCGCGATCATCGGGATCCTGATGGCCATCGCGATCCCGACGTTCATCGGAGCGAAACGGGGTGCCAACGACCGTGCCACACAGACTCTGGTCCGCAACATGCTCGTGAGCGCCCGCTCCGCCGACGTCGGCAGCGCCGCGGACGCGGCGGAGATCCAGGCGAACGAGCCGTCCCTCCATGTGGTGGCCCACGACGTCGAGGGACGCTCGGCGTCGAGCGAGGTCTCGGTCGGTGTCGGGCAGTCCGGGGGTGAGCCCTACGTCATCCTGGCGTCGCGCTCCACCTCCGGAGCCTGCTACGCCGTGCTCGAGCCGCAGCTCGGTGCGACGCAGTACCAGCAACACGACGTGGGTGCCTGCACCGCGGATTCCTTCGATCCCTCGGTCGGGTGGACCGACCAGTGGTAGTAGCCCTGTGGTCCTCCGTCGACCGGACCGGCGGCCGTAGTGTCGCTCCGGATGACCGCGTTCCTCGTCGCCGGCTGCGGGCTCCTGGGCCTGATGATCGGCTCGTTCCTCAACGTCGTCATCTGGCGGGTGCCCCGCGGCGAGTCGATCGTGAGCCCGCCGTCGCACTGCCCGAGCTGCGATGCCGAGATCAAGCCGTACGACAACATCCCCGTCATCTCGTGGCTCGTCCTGCGCGGGCGCTGCCGGAGCTGCGGCGCGGGGATCTCGATTCGGTACCCGCTCGTCGAAGCGGCCTGCGCGGGGCTCTGGGTCGCCATGGCACTGCGCTTTGGCGCCTCCTGGGAGCTGCCGGCCTACCTGGTGCTGGTCTCGGCGCTCCTCGCGCTCTCGCTCATCGACCTCGACACGTTCCTGCTCCCGAACAAGATCGTGTACCCGCTCTCGGTCTCGCTGGTGGTGCTGTTCGGGGTCGCGGCGCTGCTCGACGACTCGACCGACGACTTCGGGCGCGCCATCCTCGGTGGGCTCGCCGCCTTCGTCTTCTTCCTCGTCGTGCACCTGATCGCGCCCCGCGGCATGGGCTTCGGCGACGTGAAGCTCAGCTTCTCGCTCGGGGTCGCGCTGGGCTGGATCTCCTGGGGCTCAGTGTTCGTGGGGCTGTTCCTCGGGTTTCTGCTCGGCGCGGTGATCGGCGTTGCGCTGATCGCGACGAAGGTACGGAGCCGTCGCGATCACGTCCCCTTCGGCCCGTTCCTTGCGGCCGGAACGGTGCTCGGGATCCTCTTCGGCCAGGCGCTCCTCGAGCTCTACCTCGGGTCGTAATTCCCCGTCGCCGTATCACCGCTCGGAACTTTCTTCGCAGTTCGCTCAACAATGTTGCGCGTGTTGACGATTGTTGACGCTGAGACTTACTGTGCGGAAATCAGTTGAGGAGAGATGAGCGTGGCGGCGGCAGTCCCTTATGACCTCCTGACCCCCCGTGAGGTTGCTGAGGTCATGCGGGTGTCGACGATGACGGTGTACCGCCTCATCAAGTCGGGCGAGCTGCCCGCGATCCGAGTGGGCAAGCACCTGCGCATCAGGGGGAACGACGTGGTCGAGTTCCTCGAAGCCCGGGTCGTGCCCACGCCGGCCGCACCGGGCCGGGAAGGCGGACCGTGGCCCGCCGCCTGATCGGTCTCGACATCGGGACGAACGCGGTTCGCGTCGTCGAGCTCGAGCCGGCCGGAGACCTGACGCGCGTCACCTCCTTCGGCCAGGTCGCGCTTCCGCCCGATGCGATGCGCGAGGGCGAGGTCGTCGACGCCGCCGCGGTCACCGCGGCGATCCAGCGGCTCTGGAAGGAGCTCAGCCTTCGCAAGGGCGAGGTACGGATCGGAGTCGCCAGTCCGCGCGTGCTCGTGCGCACCGTGGACCTCCCGGTCATGTCGGAGCCGGACCTCGCCGGCGCGTTGCGGTTCCAGGCCCAAGAGCTGATCCCGATCCCACTCGAAGACGCAGTCCTCGACTTCCAGGTGCTCGAGCCGCTGCCGGGCGGTGAGCCGGCCGCGGACGGCACGCCACCGGTGCCCATGCAGCGGATCCTCCTCGCGGCCGCGCATCGCGACACGGTGTCGAACCTCGTGGGGGCAGTGCGAGCGGCGGGCCTCACCGTCAGTGCGGTGGACCTCGTCCCCCTCGCGCTGATCCGGGCCATTGGCCGGCGGGTCTCGGAGAACGGCTCCGGTGCCGAAGCGATCGTGAGCGTCGGCGGCGGAGTCACCGTCATGGTCGTGCACGAAGCCGGCTTGCCGCGATTCGTGCGCGTCCTCGGGTTGGGCGGCCGCCTCCTGACCGAAGCGATCGCCCGGGACCTGGCGATCCCGTTCGACCAGGCCGAGGCGCTCAAGCGGCAGACCAACCAGGCCCCGGAGGCGATCGCCGAACGCGCCCGCGCCGCGATGACCCGTCCGCTGGCGGACCTCGTCGAGCAGATTCGGGGCTCGCTCGACTACTACCGCGCGCAACCGGGGGCGCCGCGCCTGCTCCGGGTCACCCTGACCGGCGGCGCGTCCCTGACCCCCGGCCTCACGGAGCAGCTGCGGGACCTCGTCGGGTTGGCCGTCGAACCGGCTGCCCCACGCGACCACTTCGAGATCGGCGACATCGGTTTCCCGGCGGATCGGGTCGAGAACCTGGACCCGTACATCCCGACGCCGGCGGGCCTCGCGCTCGGCGGGCTCGCGACGGGTCGCCGCATCAACCTGCTCGGTCCCGAGAGTCGAAGCGCGCAGAATCGCCAGCGTTTGCTCATGGCCGGCGCGGTGGTGGCCGCGCTCCTCCTGCTCGCGCTCGGCGGGATCTGGTGGATCCGCAAGAGCGCGCTCGACACCGAGAAGGACCGTCTCTCGACCGCGCAGACCGAGAACACCCGGCTCACCCAGGAGCAGCTGAGCCTCGCCGGTGCTGCCCAGACCGAGCAGGAGGTCGACGAGCTGCGGGGCCAGGTCGAGACCGTGCTGGCCCAGGACGTGTCCTGGGCGCGGATGCTCCAGGAGATCGCGCGCACGATTCCGAACGACACCTGGTTGACCGCGTTCCAGGGTTCGACCTCCGTCGAGTCGTCGGGTCCATCGTCGTTCGGGTCCTTCGCGCCGACACCCGGGGAAAGCTCGACGACGACCACGACGCCCGGGACCGGTTCGTCGGTTGTGCCCGGCACTGCGGGTGCCTCCGGTGGCTCGGGGACGACCGGTACGCCGGGTGCGACGACCCCGACGCCCGGAGCCACGGGCACCGCGACCTTCACCGTCGTCGGCCTCGACTTCCGATCGGTCTCCGCCTGGCTCCAGCGCATCGGCACGCAGATCCCGTCCTTCTCGGATCTCTGGGTGCCGACCGCGGGCCGCGGTGGTGCGACCGCGACCGGGAGCGGCCGTGACTTCGTGAACTTCTCCTCGACTGCGAACATCACGAGCGCCGCGCAGTCGGACCGGCTCGAGCGCTTCCAGCGGGACACGCCATGAAGCGCAACGTGCTGATCGCATGCGTCGCCGGGGGGATCGTCCTCATCCTGGCGTGGTACTTCCTCCTGTTCTCGCCGACGTCGAGCGACCTCAACGACACGCGGGACCAGGTCTCGGGCGTCGAGAACCAGAATCAGGAGCTCAAGAACACGATCCGGCGGCTCAAGGAGCTGAGCCGGAACGCGCCGCAGCAGGAAGCGACGCTGCGCAAGCTCCGCGCCGCGATCCCGGCGAACCCTGATCTCGGTGAGTTCATCCTGCAGGCGAACGACATCGCATCCGCCGCCGGCATCGACTGGCTCTCGATCGCGCCGACCCCGCCGGCCGCGACCGCCGGTGCTGGTCCTCAGAGCACGATCGCGCTCTCGATCCAGGTCGACGGTGGCTTCTTCCAGGTGCTCGACTACCTGAACCGGCTCGAAGACCTGGAACGGCTGGTCCTGGTCGACTCGGTCAACGTGTCGGCCGCCGCCGCGGACACAAGCAGCACCGGGAGCACCGGCGGCGAGACGACGAGCAGTGGTGGCGCGCCCAGCCTGAGCGTGACGTTGACCGGGCGCATGTTCACCGGCGCCGCACCCGCCACGGCCTCGGGCGGCTCGTCGACCACCCCGACCACGCCGACCACCACGGCGGGCGGCTCGACTCCGTCGAGCACGCCGCCCGCCTCGACTTCGGGGGCGAGCTCCTGATGGCCGACGCCCGACCGAACAACAAGCGACTCATGATCGTCCTGGCCGTCGGCGGCGTCGCGATCGCGCTCTTCGCCGCGTACAGCCTGCTGAGCGGTGGCGGTAGCGGGAATGACGCTGCGGTCGCGCCGTCGCAGAGCCAGACCGCCGACATCACCCACGGCGGGACGCAGACCACGCCGTCGACGACGACGCCGGGCGCGCCGCAGATCCCGAGCGGCGAGTTCGACGTGTTCGCGACCCGGAACCCGTTCGAGCCGGCGATCCAGGTCACCGACTCGACCGACACCGGCGCGACCACGCCGACCCCGGACACGACGCCGCCGGCGAACGTCACCCCGGTCGAGCCGACGACGCCCGCGAGCCCCGAGCCCTCCGCCGGCACCACGGTGGCGGTCATCGACGTCTACGAGGAGGGCGGCGCGACGCTCGCGGTCGTACAGGTCGGGTCCACCCAGTACACGGTCGCGGCCGGGCAGGTCTTCGCGACGAGCTACAAGGTGGTCTCGCTGTCCGGGACCTGCGGCCAGTTCATGTACGGCGACTCGCCGTTCAGCCTCTGCGAAGGCGAACAGGTCATCAAGTAGCGCCACGTCCTTTCGAAGGTCTCCGGCCGGCTGGTCACCAGCGGCCCAGGGAACGACGTCGAATGGTCGGCGGTCGACGGCGGTCTGCGCCTAGCCTGGCGGCCAGATGCTGCGCTACCTGACTGCCGGGGAGTCGCACGGCCCGGCCCTGGTGGTCGTGGTCGAGGGGCTCCCGGCCGGCCTCCCCATCACCATCGACGAGATCGGCGCCGAGCTGGCCCGACGCCGACTGGGCTTCGGTCGCGGCCCGCGCATGCGCTTCGAGCGTGACGACGTCGAGTTCCTCGGCGGGGTGCGCCACGGTGCCACCCTCGGGTCACCCGTCTCGGTCGTGATCCACAACACCGAATGGCCCAAGTGGCAGGAAGAGATGTCACCTGGCCCGGGGGTCACCGAGAAGCCGCTGACCTCGCCCCGGCCCGGTCACGCCGATCTGGTCGGGATGCAGAAGTACGGCTTCGACGACGCCCGCAACGTGCTCGAACGGGCGTCGGCCCGGGAGACCGCGGCTCGGGTTGCGGCCGGCACGTTGGCCAAGGCGCTGCTGTCGCACCTGGGGGCGTCGGTCGTGAGCCACGTCGTGCAGATGGGCGCAGCCACCGTGTCGCCC
Source organism: uncultured Acidimicrobiia bacterium (assembly GCA_963770095.1). Classification (GTDB taxonomy): domain Bacteria; phylum Actinomycetota; class Acidimicrobiia; order IMCC26256; family JAENVU01; genus Chersky-806. Next base: position 210,826 of record CAVYOO010000001.1, on the reverse strand, counting down.
GACGCGGCGCGCCCGACTCCCGCGGACCTGGAACGCGTGGACGAGTCCGCGGTGCGCTGCTTCGACCCCGCCGCCGAAGCCGCGATGATCGCCGAGATCGAAGGCGCAGCGAAGGCCGGCGACTCGCTCGGCGGCGTGCTCGAGGTGCTCGGCTACGGCGTGCCGCCCGGGCTCGGCTCGCACGTGCACTGGGACCGGCGCATCGACGGGCTGATCGCGCAGGCCCTGATGAGCATCCAAGCGATGAAGGCGGTGGAGATCGGCGAAGGCCTGTCGACCGCCGGGCGGCGGGGGAGCGACGCGCACGACGAGATCTCCTGGGATGCCGAAACCGGTTCGTACTCGCGCGGCTCGCACCGCGCGGGCGGCACCGAGGGCGGCATGACGACGGGGGACCTTCTCGTCGCCGCGTGTCGATGAAGCCGCTGGCCACGCTCAACCGACCGGTGCTGAAGACGGTGGACGTCAACACCAAGGAGGAGACGGTCTCGTTCAAGGAGCGGACCGACGTGACCGCGGTGCCGGCGGCGGGGGTGGTCGGCGAGACGATGTTGGCGCTCGTGCTCGCGAACGAAGCGCTGCGGAAGTTCGGTGGCGACTCGCTTCCCGAGTTCGTCCGGAACCACGCGGGATACCTCGCGTCCCTGTCGTGAGCCTGCGGTCGTGAGCGGGCGGCACCTGGTGCTCGTCGGGATGATGGGTGCAGGCAAGACCACCGTCGGGCGCATCTGCGCGACCCGGCTCGGACGCGAGTTCGTCGATACCGACGATCTCGTCGAGTCGAACGCGGGGATGAGCGTCGGGGAGATCTTCGAGCAGCGGGGTGAAGCCGCATTTCGCGAGCTGGAGCACGAGGAGGTCGCGCGGGTCTGTGCGTCAGACGAAGCGAGGGTGATCGCCTGCGGGGGCGGAGTCGTGCTCGACCGGGAGAACCGGGTCGCGCTGACGTCGGCCGGAACAGTCGTCTGGCTACGTGCCCCGTCGGCGGTGCTGGGTGATCGCGTCCGTCCCGATGCCGGTATCCGCCCGCTGATCGCACCGGTCGAGGGGACGACGCCCGTCGAGACGCTCGACCGGATCTCGACCGAACGCGAATCGCTGTACCGCGAAGTAGCCGACGTCCTGATCGAGACCGGTGATCTCGATGTGGACCAGGTCGCGGACGAGGTCGTGCGCACGTTCGAGTCCGCATCGTGAGCGTCGTGCGGGTCGACGTCACCCCGCCCTACGACGTGCTCGTCGCTCCCGGCGCGTTGGGTGAAGCGGCCGCGATGCTTCCGGGCGTCCGGCGCGTGGCGATCGTGAGCCAGCCCGAGGTCGCGGACCGCTACCTCGACGCGCGTCGCGCCCGGGCCTCGACGCGGAGACCGAGGTCTTCCTGATGGGTGACGGCGAGGAAGCGAAGACGCTGGGAACGGTCGAGAGCCTGTGCCGTCGCTTCGCCGCGTGGGGGCTGTTGCGGGGCGACGCGGTGGTGGCGCTCGGCGGCGGGGTCGTCGGCGACACCGCGGGATTCGCGGCCGCGACCTACCACCGCGGCGTCTCGGTGCTCCAGGTTCCGACGACGCTGCTCGCGATGGTGGACGCCGCGATCGGCGGCAAGACCGCGGTGAACCTGCCCGAGGGCAAGAACCTGGTCGGCGCGTTCCACCAACCGGTGGGAGTGCTGGCCGACCCGGACACCCTGGCGACGCTGCCGGAGCAGGAGTACCGGTCCGGCCTCGGCGAAGTGGCGAAGTACGCGCTGCTCGGCGACGTCGTCTCGGATCCCAGCGGCCTGGTCGAGCTGCTCCGGCTGCAGACGACCGCGGTGCTCGCCCGTGACCCCGCGGTGCTGGGCGACCTCGTGACCCACTGCGTGCGGATCAAGGCGGAGGTCGTCGCGCGGGATCCCGAGGAGCGGACCGGGCTGCGCGCGACCCTCAACCTCGGCCACACGTTTGCCCATGCGCTCGAGACTGCGGGCGGTTACGGCCTGACCCACGGTGAAGCGGTGGCGATCGGTCTCGTCTTCGCGGGCGCGCTCGCCGGCGGGTGCGAGCGCGTCGGTCCGGACGTCGTGGACCGCTACCAGGCAGTGCCCGCCGCGCTCGGGCTGATGACCGAGGTGCCGGGCGGCGAGGGCCTGGATCCCGACGAGCTGATCGCGCTCATGCGTCGCGACAAGAAGGCCAGCGGCGGGCTGACGTTCGTGTTGCCGGGACCGGACGGCATCGAACGGGTCGACGATCCGCCCGAAACCGCGCTGCGATACGCATTCCAGTCCGTCGGAATAGGAGCGTAGGAACCCGATGTCCACGATCCTCCTGCTGTCCGGGCCGAACCTGAACCTGCTGGGTGAGCGTGAGCCCGAGATCTACGGCACCGACACGCTCGACGACTGCGTCGGCGACGTGCGGGCGGCGGCCGAAGCTGCCGGTCACGACCTGGAGCATCTGCAGTCGAACCACGAAGGCGAGCTGATCGACGCGATCCACGCGGCCCGCGGGCGGTGCGCGGCGATCGTGATGAACCCGGGCGCGTTCACCCACTCGTCCTACGCGCTGGCCGACGCCTTGGCCGCCTTCGACGGTGTGAAGGTCGAGCTGCACCTCTCGAACCCGTCCGCGCGTGAGGAATGGCGGAGGAAGTCCGTGGTCGCGCCGTACGTCACCGGGACGGTTTCGGGGTTCGGGCGCACCGGGTACCGCCTCGCGGTGGAAGCCGCGGTCTCAAAGCTGTGAGAGGGCTCTGATGGTGACGACCGTGCCGGCGACCCTGCCCGAGATGGACGTGGCGGGACGCATTCCCCGCGTGCGCGAACGGTTCGAGGGCACGGGCATCGACGCGCTGCTCGTGACGCGGCTGCCCAACGTCCGGTACCTCACCGGCTTCACCGGCTCGGCCGGGATGCTGCTCATCACCGCTATGGACGCGCGCTTCGTCACCGACGGCCGCTACAAGGATCAGTCCGCCGAGCAGATCGCCGCGTCGGGCGCAGCCGCGAGCGTTGCCATCGGGACCACCCAGAACAAGCAGAGCGAGATCCTGCGTGAAGCCGCCACCGGCATTGAGCGGCTGGGGCTCGAGGCCGGCGGAGTGAGCTGGGCCCAGCAGCGCCAGTTCGGTGAGTGGTTCCCCGATGCCGAGCTGATCGCGACCGACCACCTCGTCGAGGACTTCCGGATGGTGAAGGACGAGGGGGAGGTCGCGCGGATCCGGGCGGCCTGTGCGATTGCCGACGATGCACTCGCGAGCACGCTTCCGATGCTGCACGACGCACCCCGGGAGCAGGAGTTCGCGCTCCGCCTCGAGTTCGCGATGCGCGAGCGCGGCGCGAGCGGGGTGAGCTTCGACGCGATCGTCGCGTCCGGCCCGAACGGGGCGAAGCCGCACGCGTGGCCGTCGGAACGCGAGATCGAGCCGTCGGAGCTCGTGGTCATCGATTTCGGCTGCATCGTGGACGGGTACTGCTCGGACATGACCCGGACGGTCAGCGTGGGCGATCCCGGTCCCGAAGCCCGCCATCTCTGGGACACCGTGCTGTCGTCCCAGGAGGCGGGCCGCCGCGCGGTCGCGGTGGGCGTGGAGTGCGCCGCGGTGGACCGGGCCTGTCGCGAGGTCATCGACGATGCCGGTTGGGGCGACGCGTTCGTGCACGGGACCGGCCACGGTGTGGGCCTCGAGATCCACGAGGACCCGAGGGTGGCGGCGACCTCGAGTGGTACCCTCGCTCCCGGCCACGTGGTGACCGTCGAGCCCGGGGTGTACCTGCCGGGCGTCGGCGGAGTGCGCATCGAGGACACCGTGGTCGTCACCGCTGACGGGCCTGTCGCCCTCACCGAATTCCCGAAGGATCTCGTGCTGTGAGCATCTCCACGAACGATTTGAAGAACGGCATGTCGTTGAACCTGCCCGACGGCCTGATGACGGTCGTCGAGTTCCAGCACGTGAAGCCGGGCAAGGGTGGCGCCTTCGTGCGCACGAAGCTGAAGAACGTCCGCACCGGAGCGGTGGTGGACAAGACGTTCCGGGCCGACGAGAAGGTGGAGCACGCCGTCATCGACAAGCGGGAGATGCAGTTCCTCTACCGCGAGGGCAACGACTACGTGTTCATGGACAACGAGTCCTACGAGCAGCTGCCCGTGCCGACCGATCGCCTCGGCGATGCGATCCGGTACCTCAAGGAGGGTGACGCCGCGGTGTTGCCGGTCTACGAGAACGAGGTCCTCGGGGTCGACCTTCCGGCATCGGTGGAGCTCACCGTGGTGGAGACCGAGCCCGGCGTGCAGGGTGACCGCGTGTCCGGTGCGCGCAAGGCGGCGACGCTCGAGACCGGTTTCGTCATCCAGGTGCCGCTGTTCATCGAGACCGGTGAGAAGCTCAAGGTCGACACGCGCACCGGCGACTATCTCACCCACGCGTAGCGCGTTCGCAGTGGCACCGCGACGGGAGTCCCGAGAACGAGCGCTGGGACTCTGCTACGAGCTCGAGGCGCGCGACATCAGCGTGGAGAAGCTGCTCGAGGACCTTCCCGTGGAACCCGACGGGTACGCGCTCGAGCTGCTGCGGGGCGTCGAGGAGCACGGCACGGAGCTCGACGAGCTGCTGCGCGAGTACTCGGAGCACTGGGCGGTCGAGCGGATGCCGGCGGTGGACCGCGCCGTGTTGCGGCTCGGGTGCTACGAGCTCGCACACGAGCCGGATGTCCCGACCGCAGTGGTGATCAGCGAGGCAGTGGACCTCGCGAAGCAGTATTCGACGAAGGATTCGGGGCGGTTCGTCAACGGGCTGCTCGCGCGCATCGCCGAGCAGGTCCGGGCCCCGTCACCGTCCGCATGAACGGCATGCTCGTGAGCGGGGTGGGGTAGTCGTGGCGGAGACGATCGAGGCGCCGGTCGTCGTCGACGAGCCGGATCTCGAAGCGCTCGTCGGCACGGACCGTCCGTGGCTCGTCATCGTCTGGAACGACCCGGTCAACCTGATGACCTACGTCGTCTACGTGTTCCAGAAGCTGTTCGGCTACTCCGCGAGAAGGCCACCAAGCTGATGCTCGAGGTGCATCGGGACGGGAAGTCCGTGGTGTCGCACGGCAACCGCGAGAAGGCCGAGATGGACGTCGCCCGTCTCCACGCCCACGGCCTCTGGGCCACGATGGAGCGCGACCGCTCGTAGCGGTGGGGATTCAGGCGGGGAGTGCGGCGATCCCGTCGATCTCGACCAGCTGATTCGCATACCCGAGCATCGAGACTCCGAGGAGCGTGCTCGGCGGGCGGTGCGGCGCGAGCCCGGACGACACGACGCCCCAAACCCCGACGAGGTCCTCGTGCGTGCCGACGACGTAGATCGTCGTGCGGACGAGATGCCGCAGCCCGGCGCCGTGAAGCTCGAGAATCGACTCGAGGTTCGCGAGCGCCCGGGTGGCCTGCGCGACCGGATCTCCGGGCGAGACGACCGTCCCGGCCGGGTCGAGTGGGCATGCGCCGGCCGTGAAGAGCAACGAGCCATCGCGAACGATCGAGCCGTAGTCGTACGGCACGCCTCCGAACAGCCCGACAGCCTCGGCGGCGCTTCGACTCGTCACCGGTACAGCCTGCCCGATGCCGCTCCCGGCCATGGTGGATGCCCCGCCCTCGGCGGGCTGTGGACAACCCGTTGCCGGTGGACGGGGTCCCGCGGAGCCACCGGCTACGAGGCTGAGGGAGGGGTGTCCGCGACGACGAGCGCGCCTCCGGCCGCGACCCGGGCGTACTGGTCCGCGAAGCTCGCATGGATGAACCCGACCTCCTCGAGGCGCGCGCCGCGAGTTGACACCCGGTAGTCGCCGGCCCGGCGCGCCGCGGCCCAGTCACTCGCGGAAGTGACGTGGGAGATCAAAGGTTCGACAGTCCGCGGCACCCGGACATCTTGTCGCCCGGGCGCGCCACGTCTGTGGACAACCCGTTGCCTGTGGACGGGGTCCCGCGGAGCCGCGCCGTCGACCGTCGCTGTCCCAGGTCTCCCCTACGATACGAACATATGTTCGATTCCGTGGAGGAGAACCGATGGCCGTGATGGACCTGGAACGGGCGGTTGCCGAGACGCCCGGTCGCCCCCTGGAGTGGCTCGAAGCCGAGATCACCACGCTCGCCGGACACATCGCCGCGGCCACGTGTCGCTGGCTCGGCCTCGTCGCCGAGTTCGACCGGCGGGAGGGATGGAAGACCTGGGAGTGCCTCAGCTGCGCGCACTGGCTGGCCTGGAAGTGCGGAATGAGCAGCCGGACCGCCCGCGACCACGTCCGGGTCGCCCGGGCGCTCGAGTACCTCCCGGTGACGACTGCGGCATTTGCATCGGGTCAGCTCTCGTACTCGAAGGTGCGGGCGATGACCCGGGTCGCGACTCCCCGGAGTGAGGCGGATCTCGTCGAAGTCGCGAAGCACGGCACCGCGACGCACGTCGAGCGCATCGTCACCGGCTACTGCAGCGTGAAGCGCAACCTCGATCCGGACCGCGGTCGCAACCAGATGCGGCGACGCGGGTTCTGGTGCGACACCGCGGACGACGGCACCGTCACGATCACCATCCGCGGTGCGCCCGATGCCACCGCCTTCATCCTGGGGGCGGTCGACGCGGCGGCCACGATCCTTCCCGACCTCGTCGACGAACCGGACGCACCCAACGCGGCACGGCGCTTCGATGGGCTCGAGCACGTCGCGCGCACCTACCTCGAGCCCGACGAGCACCGCCCGCCGAATGCGGAGCTCGTGGTGCACGCGGATCTCGAGACGCTGGCCGAGCGTGCGCCGGGCCGATCCGAGATCGAGAACGGCCCGAGCCTGAGTGCGGCGACGCTCGAACGCCTGGCCTGTGACTGTGGGGTGCGCCTGGCGATCGACGAGCGTGCCACGACGATGGACATCGGGCGTCGATCACGCACCATCCCGTCCGCGATGCGCTCGCGTGGTCGTCGATCGGGATCAGGGTCAGTGCCGGTTTCCGGGCTGCACGCATCGGGGCCGACTCCAGGTGCACCACGGCCGGCACTGGTCGAGGCGCGGTCACACGAAGAAGTCGAACCTGCTCCTCGTGTGCCTCTATCACCACAAGGTGCTCCACGATGGCGGCTGGCACGTGACCGGAGACGCCGATGGCGCGGCTGACCTTCGTCGATCCGCACGGCCGACCCATGCCCGAGGTCTCGCTGCCACCCCCGAAGACCGACGCCCGCGCGATTCGGGCGAGAGAACGTGAATCTCGGGGTCCACATTCGAGCCGACACGATCACGGCCAAGCACGACGCCCTCGAACGGCTCGACCTCCAACACGCCGTCAGCTCGCTCTGGTACCTCGACCCACCCACCTTCAACTGACGCATTGCCTTGTCGTCACCCCCTCGTCCTGATCCGCCCGCCGCCGCAACGGTCGTTGTCCCCGGCCCGTGACATCATCGGCGGGTGCCCGAACGCATCCGTCGATCCGGGGATCGGCTCGTCGTGACGTTGTACCCGGCGGAGGTCGAGGTGTTGCGCGACCTGGCGGGCCAGCTCGAGTCGCTGTTCGACGGCGGGGTGCCCGAACGCGGTGGCGACCCGACCCGTGACCGTCTGTTCCCGCGGGCCTACCTGGACCCGACCGAGGACGAATCCGAATCCGAGTGGCAGGTCGCGGTGCACGAGGACCTGGTCCGCCAGAAGAGCGCGGCGGTCGGCGCCCTGGTGGATTCCCTGGACGCGGGAACCACCAAGCGCAAGGGCACGATGGAGCTCACGCTGGCCCTCGTTGTGGTGGAGCAGTGGGTCAGCGCGCTCAACGACGTCCGGCTCGCGCTCGGTGTGGTGCTCGAGGTGAGCGAGGAGGAGATCAGGTTGGAGCCGGACGACCCGCGTGCGGCCGGGTTCGAGCTCTACGGATGGTTGACCTGGCTGCAGGGCTCCCTGGTCGAGGAGCTCCTGGGCGGCGACGAGGCGACACGGGACGGCGAGGGATAGGAGCGGCGCGGTGGCCATCGAACCGACACCGGGACCGGTGCAGACGACGGAGGGATACGGGCTCGGTGATGCGCCCGCGGACGGCTCGGCGCTGTCCTGGTCGACCGTGGTGGAGTGGCTGGCCGCCGCCCGCAACTACTGGGTGTGCACGACCCGAACCGACGGGCGACCGCACGCAATGCCCGTCTGGGGGCTGTGGTCCGACGGCGCCGTGTGGTTCTCCACCGACCCCGGCTCGATCAAGGGCCGGAACCTTCACGCCCGCCCCGACGTGATCATCCATCTCGAGAGCGGCGACGAGGTCTGCGTGCTCGAAGGCCGGGCGGTCAGGGTCGGCGACGACGTGGCCCTGGCCGAGTTCGACGACCGCTACGACGCCAAGTACCAGGTGCGGCCGAGCGCGATGGGCGACGCGGCCGGCGTCTACGTGGTCAAGCCCGCGACCGCGCTCGTGTGGACCGAGGCGGACTTCCCGACCACCGCGACGCGCTTCACCTTCTGACCCATCGCGGCTGCTACTCTCGGGGCACGCCGTCAAGGGGATCCTGTGAGTTCCCCACGGAGGACCACGCATGGCCGAGAGCCCGGCGCGAAGCGCCGCACCCCAACCCGACGTGTCGACCCCCTCTCCAGGGGGTCGTTTCGTGTTCCGGACCCGGGTGTTCGACGCCTCGGACCTGCGCCGGGCCCACACCCGGATCGCGCACGAGATCGTCGAGCGCAACCACGGGGCCGGCAAGCTCGTGCTCATCGGGCTCCACACCCGCGGGCCGGCGATCGCCCACCGGCTGGCGTCGGCGATCGCGTCGTTCGAGGAGACCGAGGTCCCGGTCGGGACGCTCGACGTCGCCTTCTACCGCGACGACATCGGCCTGCGACCGGTGCAGCCGCTCGGTCCGACGGAGGTCCCGGTCGACGTGACCGGCCGGGTCGTCGTGCTGGTCGACGACGTGCTCTTCACCGGGCGCACCATCCGGGCCGCACTCGACGCAGTCACCGAGCTCGGGCGACCGCGCGCGATCCAGCTCGCAGTGCTCGTCGACCGCGGTCACCGGGAGCTCCCGATCCGCGCGGACTTCGTCGGCAAGAACCTGCCCACGGGTGTGGCCGAGGACGTGCGGGTTCGGCTCTGCGAGACCGACGACGTCGACGAAGATGCGATCGAGCTGTGGGCACCGGACGGACAGGGGGTCGGCGAATGAAGCATCTGCTCTCGATCGAGGATCTGGACCGCCCCGCCATCGAGGAGATGCTCGACCAGTCGGACGCGTTCCTCGACGTGCTCGCCCGCGAGATCCCCAAGGTCCCCGCGCTTCGGGGCAAGACGGTGGTCTCACTCTTCTACGAGGAGTCGACCCGCACCCGGCTCTCGTTCGAGACGGCGGCGAAGCGACTCTCCGCCGACACGATGTCGTTCGCGGTGGGCTCGTCGTCGGTGAAGAAGGGCGAGAGCCTGCTCGACACCGTCAAGACCGTCGAGGCGATGGGCATCGACGCGATGGTGGTGCGCCACCCGTCGGCCGGGGCGCCGCACCGGGTCGCGGCAGTGGACCGGAGCGTCGGTGGTCAACGGTGGTGACGGGCGCCACGAGCACCCCACCCAGGCGCTGCTCGACTCGTTCACGCTGCGGCGCCACCGCGGACCGTCGCTCGACGGGTGCCGCGTCGCCATCATCGGCGACATCAAGAACTCGCGGGTCGCGCGGAGCGCGACGCTCTGCTTCACCAAGCTCGGCGCCGACGTCACCTTCGTCGCGCCACCGACCCTGTTGCCCGAACGCCTCGACGGTTGGCCGGTCGCCACCTCCTACGACCTCGACGACGTGCTGGGCGAGGTCGACGTCGCCTACGTGCTGCGGGTCCAGGCGGAGCGGCTCGGTCAGGCGCTGCTCCCGACCCTGCGCGAGTACTACGTGCGCTACGGGCTGACCGGGCGCGGCCGCGCGGATGAAGCCGGACACGTTCGTCATGCATCCCGGACCGATGATCCGTGGCCCGGAGATCGCGACCGAGGTCGTCGACGGTCCCCGGTCGCTCGTGCGGGAGCAGGTCACGAACGGCGTCGCGGTCCGCATGGCCGTGTTGTGGTCACTGATCGGGTCGGGAGGCCAGGTTGCCTGAGGTGCTCGTTGTTCGCGGCGGTCGGGTGCTCGACGAGGGTGGCGAACGCGTTGCCGACGTGTTGGTGCGCGACGGCGCGATCGTCGAGGTGGCACCGGGACTCGACGTTCCGGCCGGGGCGCGGGTGCTCGACGCCGAAGGCTGTGTGGTCACTCCGGGGTTGGTCGACATCCAGGTGCACTTCCGGGAGCCGGGGCGCGAGGAAGCGGAGACGATCGAGACCGGCTCGCGTGCGGCGGCACTCGGTGGGTTCACCGCAGTCGTGGCGATGCCGAACACGACACCACCACTCGACGACGCCGAGGTGGTGGCCGGGGTCCTCGAGAAGGGGCGCCACGCCGTGTGCCTGGTGACGGTCGCCGGCTGCATCACGCAGGGCCGGGCGGGGCGCGAGCTCGCGCCGCTCGGCGAGCTCTACGACCTCGGGGTGCGCGTCTTCACCGACGACGGGGATTGTGTCGCCGATGCCAACGTCATGCGCCGCGCGTTCGAGTACGCGCTGCGGCGCTCCCCGGCGCCGTGATCGCCCAACACGCCGAGGATCCGGACCTCGTGACCGGTGGGCACATGCACGAAGGGGAGTGGTCGGCCAAGCTCGGCATCCCCGGCCGGCCCTCGGAAGCCGAATCCACCATCGTGGCCCGGGACCTCGCGCTGGCCAAGCTGACCGGCGGTCGGTACCACGTGCTCCACATGTCGACCGCGGCTTCCGCCGCGCTCGTGCGCGTGGCCAAGGCGGATGGAGTCCGGGTGACGTGCGAGGTCTCACCCCAGCACCTCGCGCTGACCGATGCCGCGTGCGCATCCTTCGACCCGGTGTTCAAGATGAACCCACCACTGCGCTCCGACGCCGATGTCGCCGCGCTCACGGCCGCGATTGCGGACGGCACGATCGATGCGATCGCCACCGACCACGCGCCGCATGCGCCCGAGACGAAGGAACGGCCCTTCGAGGAGGCGCCGCCCGGGATGCTCGGTGTCGAGACCGCGGTCGCGGTGGCGATCACGAAGCTCGTGGACACCGGCGTGATGACGCTGGCCGAGGTCGTCGGTGCGCTCTCATGGCGACCGGCGCGGATCGCCGGGCTCGACGCGGCGGGCCACGGGCTCCCGATCGTCGCCGGCAATCCGGCGAACCTCTGTGTCCTCGACCCCGCCGAGCAGTGGGTGGTCGATCCCGACCGGCTCGCCAGCCGGTCACGCAACACACCGTTCGCCGGGTGGAAGGTCAGCGGGCGGGTTCGTCACACCGTTCTGCGGGGCCAACCAACCGTCCTGGGCTACGAGGCGCAGGCATGAGCGTCACTCCGGCGGTGCTCGTCCTCGGTGACGGCGAGATCTTCGAAGGTGAGGCCATCGGTGCGCTCGACGAAGGCAGCGTCGCGACCGGCGAGGTCGTGTTCAACACCGCGCTGTCGGGCTACCAGGAGATCGTCACCGACCCGAGCTATGCGGGCCAGATCATCACGTTCACCTATCCGCACATCGGGAACTACGGGACGAACCCCGACGACGACGAGAGCCGGCGGCCCTTCTGTCGCGGCATCGTGGTGCGCGACCTCGCGCGCCGGCCGAGCTCCTGGCGCTCCACGGAAGCCTTCCCCGACTTCCTCTTTCGCCACGGCGTCCCCGGGATCGCCGGCATCGACACCCGCCGCCTCACCCGGCACCTCCGTGACACCGGCGCGGTCCCGGGTGCGTTCGGCACCGACGAGGCGCTCGTGCGCGCCGCCGCCGAGGAGGCGGTCGCGACCGACGGCATCAACCTCGCCGCGACGGTCACGACCGACGCGACCTACACCGTCGGAGATCCCGACGCGCCGTTCCACGTCGTTGCCTACGACCTCGGCATCAAGCGCACGATCCTGCGCCACCTCAAGGGCGCGGGCTGCTTCGTCGAGGTGGTCCCCGCGACGACGCCGGCGGCCGAGGTGCTGAGCCGGAAGCCCGACGGTGTGTTCCTCTCGAACGGCCCCGGCGACCCGGCCGCGGTCACATCGACGATCGACGCGGTGCGGGGTCTGATGGGCTCCGGGGTCCCCGTGTTCGGCATCTGCCTCGGGCACCAGATCCTCGGGCTCGCACTCGGCGGGCGGACGGTGAAGCTCCCGTTCGGACACCACGGCGCCAACCATCCGGTCCGCCACGAGTCCACCGGCCGGGTCGAGATCACCAGCCAGAACCACAACTACGCGGTCGACGCCGACGCGCTCGGTCGCGACCTCGAGATCACCCACGTGAACCTCAACGACGGCGTGTGCGAAGGGCTCGCGCTGCGTGGAGAGCCGGTGTTCTCGGTGCAACACCACCCCGAGGCCGGGCCCGGACCGCACGACGCCGCGTATCTCTTCGAGGAGTTCACCGCCCTGATGGCCGAGAGTCGCTGATGCCGCGCCGCACGGATCTCGAATCGATCCTCATCATCGGGAGCGGGCCCGATCGTCATCGGCCAGGCCTGCGAGTTCGACTACTCGGGGACTCAAGCCTGCCGCGTCCTGCGGGCCGAGGGATTCCGGATCGTCCTCGTCAACTCGAACCCGGCGACGATCATGACCGACCCCGAGTTCGCCGACGCCACGTACGTCGAGCCGCTCGACGTCGCGAGCTTGCGGAGGATCATCGAGCGCGAGCGACCCGATGCGTTGCTCCCGACTCTCGGCGGGCAGACCGCGCTCAACCTCGCGATCGAGCTTCATGAGGCCGGTGTCCTCGACGAGTTCGGGGTGGAGCTGATCGGCGCGAGCGTCGTCGCGATCCACACCGCCGAGGACCGCTCCAAGTTCAAGGCTGCGATGCAGGAGATCGGGCTCAGCGTGCCCAAGTCCGGGCTGGCCTACGCGCTCGAGGAAGCGCTCGCGGTCGCCGGCGAGGTCGGGTACCCGGTGATCTGTCGCCCCAGCTTCATCATGGGCGGCGGTGGCACCGGGATCGCGCACGACGAGGACGAGCTGCGCGCGGTCGCCGCCCACGGGTTGGCGACGAGCCCGGTCTCCGAGATCCTGCTCGAGCAGTCGGTGGTCGGGTGGAAGGAGTACGAGCTCGAGGTGATGCGCGACCACGCAGACAACGTGGTCGTCATCTGCTCCATCGAGAACTTCGACCCGATGGGCGTGCACACGGGCGACTCGATCACGGTGGCTCCCAGCCAGACGCTCACCGACGTGGACTACCAGCGAATGCGCGACGCCGGTTCGCGTGCATCCGGCGCATCGGCGTCGACACCGGCGGATCGAACGTGCAGTTCGCGGTGAACCCGGCCAATGGCGACATGGTCATCATCGAGATGAACCCGCGGGTCTCGCGTTCCAGTGCGCTTGCGAGCAAGGCGACCGGGTTCCCGATCGCAAAGATCGCGGCGAAGCTCGCGGTCGGCTACCGGCTCGACGAGGTGACGAACGACATCACCGGGGTGACGCCCGCGAGCTTCGAGCCGACCATCGACTACGTCGTGACGAAGATCCCGCGGTGGGCGTTCGAGAAGCTGCCGGGTGCCTCGCCGGTGCTGAGCACGATGATGCAGTCGGTCGGAGAGGCCATGGCGATCGGCCGGACGTTTCCCGAGTCGCTGCAGAAGTGCCTGCGCTCCCTGGAGACGGGCTACCCGGGCCTCACCCCGGATCTGGCCAGCCTGGGTGAGCAGAACGCTCCGCTGGCCGGGATCGACACCGAGGAGCTGGTGCGGCGGAGCGCGGTCCCGACCCCGGAGCGCATCTTCCTCGTCGCGGCGGCGCTGGACCGCGGGGTCTCGGTCGAGCGGCTGCACGAGATCACCGGCATCGATCCCTGGTTCCTCGACCAGATGGCCCGGATCATCGAAGCGCGCGACTGGTTGCAGGCGCTCGGTGCCGTCAGCGTGCTCACGAAGGCGGACTGGAGGCGAGCGAAGCGGCTCGGGTTCGGCGACGCGCAGCTCGGCGCACTCTGGGACGCGGACCCGGGTGCGGTCCGCGTGGCGCGGCTCGCGGCGGGAGTCGCGATCACCTACAAGACCGTGGACACCTGCGCGGCAGAGTTCGCGGCTCGCACGCCGTACCACTACGGCACCTATGAGGACGAGGACGAGGTGGCGCCGAGCACGCGCCCCACGGTCGTGATCCTCGGGAGCGGCCCGAACCGGATCGGGCAGGGAGTCGAGTTCGACTACTGCTGTGTCCACGCCGCGTTTGCCCTGTCCGATGCCGGGTTCGAGACCGTCATGGTGAACTGCAACCCCGAGACGGTCTCCACCGACTACGACACGAGCGACCGGCTCTTCTTCGAGCCACTCACTGTCGAAGGGGTCCGCAACGTCTGCGACTCGCTGAGTGGTGAGGGCGAGCTCACGGGGGTGGTCGTGGCCCTCGGCGGTCAGACTCCGCTGAAGCTCGCGCACGCGCTGGAGCAGGCGGGGATCCCGGTGCTCGGCACGAGCCCCGACTCGATCGACCTCGCCGAGGACCGCGACCGATTCAACGCGTTGTGCGAACGCATCGACATACCGCAGCCCGCCGGCGGCACCGCGACCACACCCGGTGCCGCCCGCACCATCGCCAACGACATCGGCTACCCGGTCCTGGTCCGTCCGTCGTACGTGCTGGGTGGGAGGGCGATGCAGATCGTCTACGACGACGACGCGCTCGCGCGGGCCATGGACGAGCTGTCCGTCCACGGGACGCTCGGCCGGGAAGGGGGCCTCTCGTCCGAGCGGCCCGCGCTGATCGACCGCTTCATCGAGGACGCGGTCGAGGTCGACGTCGACGCGCTGCGCGACGCCGCCGGCGAGGTCCTCATCGGCGGGGTGATGGAGCACATCGAGGCGGCCGGAGTGCATTCCGGCGACTCGGCGTGCGCGATCCCACCACCGACGCTTGCGGCCGCGACGATCGCGACGATCGAGGAGTACACACGCCGGCTCGCCGAAGCACTCGACGTTCGCGGCCTGCTCAACGTCCAGTACGCGGTCAAGGACGGCACGGTGATGGTCATCGAGGCGAACCCGCGCGCGAGTCGCACGGTCCCCTTCGTGAGCAAGGCGACGGGTGTGCCCCTGGCCAAGGTCGCGTCGCGGATCATGGTTGGCGCGACGCTCGAAGAGCTGCGGGGGGAAGGTCTCCTCCGGCCGCCGGCCGAGGGTGGGCACGTCTCGGTCAAGGAGGCCGTCCTGCCGTTCAACCGGTTTCCCGAGGTGGACACGATCCTCGGTCCCGAGATGCGGTCGACCGGTGAGGTCATGGGCATCGATCGTTCGTTCGGCCTCGCGTTCGCGAAGAGCCAGGCCGCCGTGGGCAACCGCCTGCCCGAACACGGCACGGTGTTCCTCTCTCTGGCCGACCGGGACAAGACCCACGGGCTCGCGGCCGCACGCCGATTCGCGGACCTCGGCTTCCGGGTGGTGGCCACCGCCGGCACCGCCGCGGCCTGCGAGGAGGCGGGGATCCCCATCGAGGCGGTCGTGGCCAAGATCGGTGACGAACAGGGCATGGATGCCGTCGATCTGATCTCGTCGGGCAAGGTCGATCTCGTGGTCAACACCCCCCGGGGCCAGGGCCCGCGAGCTGACGGGAACCACATTCGCCGGGCCGCCACCGCCCACCAGGTCCCGTGCCTGACCACGGCGGCGGCGGCGCTCGCCGCCGCGGCCGGCATCGCGGAGTCGTCCAGCCGGGAGGCGACCGTGCGGTCCCTGCAGGAGTACCACGCCGACGGCCAGCTCCGGCTCGAGGTGTAGTGCGGTGACCCGGGCCGCGACCGTCGATCTCACGGTGCGGTTGGGCGACGTCGCTCTCCCCAACCCGATCGTGGCGGCGTCGGGGACCTTCGGCTACGGCGACGAGGTCGCCCGGCTCTGCCCGCCGGGCCGGCTCGGGGCCGTCACGGTGAAGTCGCTCGCCGCGTTCGAGTGGGCGGGGAACCCGGCGCCCCGCCTCGCTCCGGGCGCGGGCGGAGGAATGCTCAACTCCGTCGGCCTTCAGGGCCCGGGTGTCGAGCATTGGATCGTCAACGAGCTGCCCAAGATCCGCGGCGCGCGGCGCTCGCGTCTTCGCTTCGCTCTGGGGTCGCACCGTCGACGATTTCGCCGTTGCCGCGAAGATGCTCGAGCCGGCGGTCGTGGACCTTGTCGGTGTCGAGCTGAACGTGAGCTGCCCGAACGTCGAGGACAGCGCTCGGATGTTCGCGCACTCACCAACGAGCACGGCCGCGGTCGTGCGAGCGGTGATGGATGTTTCGCTCGCGCTCCCGGTGTTCGCGAAGCTCTCGCCGAACACCTTCGAGGTCGTCGACGTCGCGGGAGCTGCGCTGGACGTGGGCGCGCACGGGCTCACGCTCGTCAACACGTTGCTCGGCTACGGCATCGACGCCGCGCACCAGCGGCCGCGACTCGGCGCAGGTGGGGGTGGGTTGTCGGGCCCGCCGCTGAAGCCGGTCGTGTTGCGCGTGGTGCACGACGTCTCACGCGGATACCCGGGTACGCCGATCATCGGAACCGGTGGAATCGCGAGTGGTGAGGACGCGGTCGAGATGCTTCTCGCCGGTGCCACCGCGATCGGGGTCGGCACCGTGACGTTTCGCGAACCGCGGGCGATGTTGCGAATTCTCGACGAGCTCGAGGCCTGGTGTCCTCGAGCACGGGGTCGAACGGGTGGACCAGCTCATCGGAGCACTGGAGGAGAACACCGAATGATGAAGACCGACATTGCCGCGGGTGTGCGCGACCGCCTGGTGCTCGGCCTCGACGTCGGGGGACTCGCCGAGGCGGAGTCGATCGCGGTCAGGCTCGCGCCCTGGTTCGGGGTGGTAAAGGTCGGCCACGAGCTCTACGCCGAAGCCGGTCCGACCGCATTCGACCGGATGCACGAGCTCGGCTTCCGCGTCTTCTGCGACCTGAAGCTGCACGACATCCCCAACACGGTCGAGCGCGCGGCGCGTGCCCACGCACGGCACGGCGTCGACTTCATGAATGCCCACGCCGCCGGGGGTGAGACGATGCTGCGCGCGTTCGTCAACGGCGCGCGTGAGGGTGCGGCCGACATCGGCGCCCCGCCCCCGGTGACGCTTGCCGTGACGGTGCTCACCTCGGAGCCCGACGCGAGCGCGTTCGATGCACGGCTCGAGACCGCGAGCGTCGCGGGATGCGACGGCGTCGTCTGCAGCGCGCTCGAGGCGTCGCGACCGGCCGCGCTGGGGTTGCGCGCGATGGTGCCCGGCATCCGCCTCGCGGGCTCGGACGACAACGAACAAGCTCGCGTCGCGACCCCGGGGGCGCGATCGGCGCGGGCGCGGACTGGATCGTGCTGGCCCGGACCGTCACCGCGGCTGACGATCCCGAGGCGGCCGCGCAGCGAGCGGCCGACGAGGTCGCGGCCGCGATCGGTCGTTCCTGACCCGGTTTTGCCCGGCCCGAACGGTGGCGAGGGTGCCTGCCTATACTCGGCGCTCGTCTTCGTCTGCCCCGTGCCCGGACGCGTCCGGACGCCCTCGGAGGTTGCCCCACAATGCCGCTCCCGCCCACGCTCACCCCCGAGCAGCGCCAGGCTGCGCTTCAGAAAGCTGCGGAAGCGCGCCGTGTGCGGGCGGAGGTCAAGGCCCGACTCAAGTTGAACCGCTTGAGCCTGCGCGAGCTCTTCGATCAGAGCGACCGCGACGACATGCTCGCCAAGCTGAAGGTCGTCAGCGTGCTCGAGTCACTTCCCGGCGTGGGCAAGGTGCGCGCGCGCCGGCTCATGGCCGAGCTCGACATCAGCGAGAGCCGACGCCTCCGGGGACTCGGCACCAAGCAGCGCGCCGCGCTGCTCGAGGCCTTCCCGAAGCAGTAGCGAATCCCACGAACGAAGACCGGAGTGCAGGTCGGTGAGCAGGCCGGGCATCCTTCTCGTGCTCGCCGGGCCATCCGGGGTCGGCAAGGGCACCATCGGCAAGCTCCTCCTGGCCCGGGACCCGAGCCTGTCGTGGTCGGTGTCGGCGACGACGCGCGCACCCCGTCCGGGTGAGGTCGACGGCGTCGACTACCAGTTCCTGAGCCGGGACCAGTTCGAGGCGCAGCGGGACGCCGGGGGGTTCCTGGAGTCGTTCGAGGTCTACGGCCAGCTCAAGGGCACGCCCCGGGACCAGGTGGAGCGACGGCTCGGAGCCGGCGAGGACGTCCTGATGGAGGTCGACGTCCAGGGGGCCATGGCGGTCAAGGAGCAGATCCCCGACGCCGTGCTGGTGTTCCTCCAGGCGCCGTCGCGCGAGGTGCAGCGGGAACGCCTGCTCGAGCGGGGGGCCGACGACGACGAGCAGATGGCCCGCCGCATCGCCCGGGCGGAGGCCGAGGAGGCCCTGGCGGACCGCTTCGATGCCGTCGTGGTCAACGACGACGCCGATACAGCGGTCTCGGAGGTCACTGCTATCCTGAACGCTCTTCGCGCCGCCCGGGGGAACGATCCCGGCGCCGGCGCCTGAACCTCGTTTCACCCACCCTGCGAATCGGGAGCACCCACCACATGGCCGAACGGCGCGCATCGCTCATGGAGCCTCGCATCGAGAGCTTGCTCGACCGCGAGCACTCCAAGTTCACGCTCGTGACGTTGGCGGCCCGACGGGCTCGCGAGATCAACGACTACTACAACCAGCTCGGTGAGGGACTCGGCAAGATCGTGCCGCCCCAGGTCACGTCGGTCTCGCGCAAGCCGCTGTCGATTGCCCTCGAGGAGATCGAGGTCGGCATGATCGTCAAGTCGGAGCCGGTCGAGGAGATCGACATCGAGGTCGACGCCGAGGCAACCCCGGCTGACGACGCCGGCTGAGCCACGTGTCCGCGGAGCTGGGGCGCTCCATGGCCGGCGGGTCGTGCTCGGTGTTGCCGGCGGGATCGCCGCGTACAAGGCGGTCGAGGTTTGCCGGCGGCTGGTTGACGCCGGCGCGTGGGTCAGCCCGGTCCTCACCGAGGACGCGACGCGCTTCATCGGCGCGCTGACGTTCTCGGCCCTCGCGTCCGAGCCCGCTCGCACCACGCTCTTCGGGGGTCCCGAGCCCATCCCGCACACCCGGCTCGGGCAGTCCGCGGACCTGATCGTCGTATCGCCCGCGACCGCAAAGCTGCTGGGCAAGTACGCCGCCGGCATCTCGGACGACCTGCTGACCGCGACGCTCCTGGCCACGCGCGCACCGGTCCTCGTGGCGCCCGCGATGCACACCGAGATGTGGGAGCACGCCGCGGTCCAGGAGAACCTCACGACGCTGCGCCGCCGCGGCGTCCACGTGGTGGACCCGGAATCCGGGCGACTCGCCGGCGGCGACGTCGGGCACGGTCGTCTCGCGGACCCCGCCCGCATCGTCGAGGCCGCGGCCGAGCTGCTCAGCCGGGGACGCGACCTCGCGGGGATCCGGGTGCTCGTCACGGCCGGGGGAACCCGGGAGGCCATCGATCCAGTGCGGTTCGTCGGCAACCGATCCTCGGGGAAGATGGGCTATGCGGTGGCGGAGGTTGCCGCGAGTCGCGGCGCGTCGGTGACGCTCGTCGCCACGCAGATGCGCCGCGTGACGTCGGCCGTGGACATCGTCCCGGTCGAGTCGGCCGAGGACATGAACCGTGAGGTGTTGGCCCGCTTCCCGGAGGTGGACGTCGTCGTCATGGCGGCGGCGGTCGCCGACTTCCGACCGAAGGCGGTCGCGGCCGAGAAGCTGAAGAAGCGTGACGGGCTGCCGGAGATCGTGCTCGAACCCACGCCGGACATCCTCGGCGTGCTCGGCGCGAGCAAGCAGTCTCAGATCCTGGTTGGCTTCGCGGCCGAGACCGAGAACGTCCGGGAGCACGCGGCGGAGAAGCTGGCGGGCAAGCACGTGGACCTCATCGTGGCCAACGATGTGAGTGCCCCCGATGCGGGCTTCGAAGTCGACACGAACCGGGCCATCCTGCTTGACTCCTCGGGCACCATCGAGGAGACGCCGTTGCTCAGCAAGGCGGCGCTGGCAGATGTGATCCTCGATCGGGTCGCAGACCGCCTGGGCCGAGCGGCAGAAGATCCCCACACGACAAGGGAGAGCACGTGAGTTCGTACCCGTTCACGTCGGAGTCGGTCACCGAGGGCCACCCGGACAAGATGTGCGACCAGATCTCCGACTCGGTCCTCGACGCGATCTTCGAAGAGGACCCGAACAGCCGGGTCGTGTGCGAGAGCCTGATCACCACCGGGTTGGTCGTCGTCGCCGGCGAGATCAGCACGCAGGCGTACATCGACATCCCGCGGGTCGTGCGCGACACCGTCAACGCGATCGGCTACGACCGCGAATCGTTCGGCTTCGACGGGCACACGTGCGGTGTGATCACGACGATCGACGAGCAGTCGCCGGACATCGCGATGGGCGTCGACAAGGCGGTCGAGCAGCGCGCCGGGACCGGCGACCACTACGACGAGGTGGGCGCGGGCGACCAGGGGATGATGTTCGGCTACGCGTGTGACGAGACCGAAGACCTGATGCCGACGCCGATCTGGCTCGTGCACCGCCTCGCGCACCGCCTCTCCGAGGTCCGCAAGTCCGGCGTCGTCCCGTACCTGCGGCCCGATGGCAAGACGCAGGTGTCCGTCGAGTACGTCGACGGCAAGCCGAAGCGGCTCACGACCGTGCTCATCTCCACCCAGCACGGACCGGGGATCGACATCGACACGATGATCAAGCCGGACCTCACCGAGCACGTGATCCGGCCGTTGCTCCCCCCGCAGTTCGCCGACGACGACTTTGAGATCCTGGTCAACCCGACCGGTAACTTCGAGCTCGGCGGCCCACACGCGGACTGCGGGCTCACCGGTCGCAAGATCATCGTCGACACCTACGGCGGGATGGCCCGTCACGGTGGTGGCGCGTTCAGCGGCAAGGACCCGACGAAGGTGGACCGTTCGGCGGCCTACGCGACGCGCCACGTGGCGAAGAACGTCGTCGCCGCGGGGATCGCGAGCCGTTGCGAGGTCCAGGTTGCGTACGCGATCGGTCGCGCGCACCCGGTCTCGATCATGGTCGAGACGTTCGGGACCTCCGAGATCGACCCGCTGAAGCTTTCGGATCTGGTCGCAGAGCACTTCGACATGCGTCCGGCCGCGATCATCGAGCGCCTGGACCTGCGCCGGCCGATCTATCGGAAGACGGCGGCGTACGGGCACTTCGGTCGGCCGGACCCGGACTTCACCTGGGAGCGGACCGACCACGCCGACGCACTCCGCAAGGCCGCCGAATCCCTGGCCTGACCCACGCCGGCTCGTTCCCGGCCCGCTGAAGCCGCGGTGGCGGCGTGAGCGGGCCGAGCTCTGATGCGGGGACGAGGGTGTGCCGGGTGCGCCCGGATGTGCCCGCGCTCGATCAGAAGACCTTCGACTACCTCGTTCCGGATCGCATGGCCGGTGCGGTCGCGGTCGGCACGATCGTGCGCGTCCCGCTCGCGGGCCGTCGCATCCGGGGTTGGGTGATCGGCGACGACGTCGTCCCCGAAGCGGGGGTCGACCGGCTGCTGCCGATCGCCAAGGTCGTTGGTGCCGGACCGCCGGCCGAGGTCATCTCGCTCTGTGAGTGGGCCGTGTGGCGGTGGGCCGGACCCGTGGCCCTGGTCATGCGTGCCGCGTCGCCGCCGAACTCGGTGCGGGCGCCGGGACCCTCGGTCGCGGCGCTCACCCCGCGCGCGTCTCCGGCGCCTGAGCTCCTGGCCTGGCCACCCGCGGGGGACCGGCGCGACCTGGTGGCCGAGCGGATCGCGCGCGAAGGGTCGACGTTGGTGATCGTGGCGGATACCAACCGGCTCGGCGCGCTCCGCAAGCGACTGGAGCGTGACGGTCACCGCATGCTCGAGCTACGAGGAACCGAAGCTGACGCGGCGCGCACCCGGGCCTGGTCCGACGCCCGATCGGGGCGCTGCGTGGTGGTCGGTGGTCGAGTGGCGGTCTGGGCGCCGGTGCCGGACCTCGCCGCGATCATCGTGCTCGACGAGGGCGACGAAGCCCTGCAAGAGGAACGGGCGCCGACGTGGAACGCGCGTGATGTCGCGGTCGAGCGGGCGCGCCGGTGCGGCGCGGCACTCACCCTGGTCGGCGCGGCACCGACGCTCGAAGCCGAGGCGATCGCCGGGCCACCGGTGCGACCGGATCGGTCGACGGAACGGGACGGGTGGCCGATCACGGAGATCGTCGATCCCCGCGAAGAGCCGCCGGGAACCGGGCTGCTGACCGGTCCGCTCGCGACGGCGCTCCACCAGACCCTGGACCGCGGCGGCCGCGCGGTGTGCGTCGTGAACCGCCGCGGTCGAGCGCGACTCCTCGCGTGCGTGGCCTGCAACGAGCTCGCGCGCTGCGAACGGTGCGGTGCGTTCGTCGAAGAGACGGACCACGGGACCCTGCGCTGCGCCCGCTGCGCGCTCGAGCGACCGGTCATCTGCCTGCATTGCCATGCGACCCGGCTCAAGGGGCTGCGGCTCGGCGTGTCGCGGATCCGGGAAGACCTGGCGGCACTGCTGCCCCGCGTGGAGGTGGTGGAAGTCGATGCGTCGACGACGGATCTCGGCGATGGTCAGGTGTTCGTCGGGACGGAGGCGGCTCTTCACCGCGTTCCGCCCGGCGCCCCCGTCCGGCTGGTCGCGTTTCTCGACTTCGACCAGGAGCTCCTCGCGCCCCGGTATCGCGTGGCCGAACAGGCACTGGCATTGCTCGCCCGCGCCGCACGCCGGGTCGGGCCGAGGGCGGGCGGCGGCCGGCTGCTCGTCCAGACCCGCCTGCCCGATCACGAGGTCCTGGAGGCCGTCCGGCGCGTGGACCCGACGGTGGTTGCTGCGGCCGAGCGGCCGCGCCGCCAGGAGCTGGGGTACCCGCCGTTCGGGGCGCTCGCCGAGGTACGCGGCGAGGCCGCGCCGGTCAACGTGTTGGCGGCCGGTCTGCGCGAGCTCGATGGCATCGACGTGTTCGGGCCGACCGGAGCCGCGTCCGGCCTCCAGGCCTTGCTGCGCGCATCGGAGACGTCGGTGCTCTGCGATGCCCTCGCCCACGTCGCGGCCGGGGCCCGGTCCGAGGGGCGGCTGCGGATCGCGGTTGATCCGCTGCGCGTCTGAGCATCTGATAGGCACACCGGACATCGACACGGGGAGTTGGAGATGACGCGTACGTATCCGGGGTTCGACGGCGAAGTCGGCCGGACCTTCGCCGGTTCACGGGGTTCGTGGCCGCAGCGCCCGACCCCGCCGCCCGGCGCACCGAACGTCATCGTCATGCTCGCGGACGACCTCGGCTTCGCGGACCTTGGCTGCTACGGCTCCGAGATCGACACCCCGCATCTCGACGCGCTCGCGCAGCGTGGCGTCCGGTGCACGAACTTCCACGTCGCGCCCATGTGCTCACCGACGCGGGCCGTGCTCCTCACCGGGTTGGAGTCGCACCGGGCCGGGGTC
Source organism: uncultured Acidimicrobiia bacterium (assembly GCA_963770095.1). Taxonomy (GTDB): domain Bacteria; phylum Actinomycetota; class Acidimicrobiia; order IMCC26256; family JAENVU01; genus Chersky-806. The sequence goes on along the minus strand of CAVYOO010000001.1, from coordinate 187,375 downwards.
GGGACCGTCGCGGATCTCGATCCGGGGTTCCCGGGGTACGCCGAGGAGCTCGGCCCTGACGCCGCGACCATCGCCGAGATCCTGCGGGACCAAGCCGGGTACGCCACGATGATGGTGGGGAAGTGGCACCTGGCGAAGGACTCGGACTGCTCGGCCGCCGGGCCGCAGCACTCGTGGCCGTGCCAGCGCGGCTTCGACCGGTTCTACGGCATCCTCGACGCGTTCACCAACCTCCACCAGCCGCATCGCATCGTCGAGGACAACCATCTCGTCGACGTCGATCGGTACCCGGACGACTACTACTTCACCGACGACCTCACCGACCACGCGATCTCGATGATCAACGAGCGGAAGGCGAGCAATCCGGAGCAGCCGTTCTTCCTGTACTTCGCGCACGGCGCCGTCCACGCGCCGCTGCACGCGCGTCCCGACGACATCGCGAAGTACCGCGGTCGCTACGACGGTGGCTGGGACGAGCTACGGGCCGAGCGGTTGGCTCGCCAGCGGGCCCTCGGCATCGTTCCGGACGATCTCGAGCTCCCACCCCGCAACTCGGAGCCCAACCACGACGTCCGAGCCTGGGAGGAGCTCGACGAACGCGAACGGGCCTTGTTCGCCGCGCCACATGGAGGTCTACGCGGCGATGGTCGACCGCATCGACCAGAACTTCGGCCGTCTCACCGCCGCGCTCGAGGAGCTCGGCGAGCTCGACAACACGATCATCGTGTTCCTCTCGGACAACGGCGCGTCCCGCGAGGGCGAGGTGACGGGTACGACCGCGTACTACGTGCACCTGCTCCAGGGCGACGACCTCGACGCCGACTACGCCCGGCTCGACGACATCGGTGGGCCGCAGACCACCCCGCACTACCCGCGCGGGTGGGCGATGGCATCGGGGACGCCGTTTCGTCTCTACAAGATCAACACGCACCAGGGTGGGCACTCGGTCCCGTTCTGCTTCTCGTGGCCGGACAGACTCGACCAGCGTGGGACCCTGCGGAGCCAGTACGCGCACGTCACGGACCTGCTCCCCACGTTGCTGGAGCTCATCGGCGTCGACCGTCCCGATCATCGCCAGGGCGTCCCGCTCGCACCGCTCGCCGGCGCGAGCTTCGCGGCGGCGCTCGACGACCCGTCGGCACCGAGCACGCACCCGGAGCAGATCTTCGAGTGCAACGGCCACCGCGGCCTGTACCGGGACGGGTGGGAGCTGGTGACGCTGCACCAACCGCTCACCGCCTTCGACGATGCGGAGTGGGAGCTGTACCACCTCGCCGACGACCCGACCGAGCTGCGCAACCTGGCGGAAGCCGAGCCCGAGCGGCGGCGCGAGATGGCGAATCGTTGGGAGGAGCTCGCGTGGGAGAACCGGGTGTATCCCCTCGACGAGGGCAGTTCGATCAAGTACCTCATCCGACCGGACCGAAGCGCGGTGTACGGCGAGCCCGTGACGATCCGCCGGGGGACCCCGACCCTTGAACGCTGGCGCTCGGTGCAGCTGCTCTGGTTCCGTTCGCTGAACATCCGCGTGCAGATGCATCACCACGCGGCCGATCAGGGGATGCTCGTCGCGCACGGCGATCAGGGCGCGGGGTACGCGCTGTACGTGCTCGACGGCGAGCTGTTCTTCGTCCACAACAATGGTCGTGGGGGCATGCTCGAGGTCTCGGGCGGGGCCATGACCGATGGGGTGCGTGAGGTCGTCGCCGACCTCGACGCGGTGGGTGATCGACAATGGGAGCTGACCCTCTCGGTGGACGGTGAGGTGCGCGCGACGCGGAGTGGGGTCCCGATGCTGTTCGGCATGGCGCCCTTCGAAGGGATCGACGTCGGGATCGACCGGCGCTCGCCGGTGTCGTGGTCGATCTTCCAACGGTTCGGGCCGTTCCCGTACACCGGCGCGCTGGACTCCGTCACGTACACGCCGGGCGAGCCCGGCCCCGATGCCCCCGCCCGGATGATGGACATGCTGCGCGAGATGGGTGCCGCATTCGAGTAGCTCGTTTCCGGGAGCCGACGGTCCCGGATCGACGAATTCGGGCTGGTATCCTTGGTTTCGTGCCGACCTATTCGATCCGCCAGTTCGGGGACCCCGTGCTGAAGCAGCGCGCGAAGGACGTCGAGGACGTCGACGGGAGCTTGGCGCGCTCGATCGACGCGATGTACGACACGATGTACGAGGCCGAAGGCGGCGGGCTCGCCGCACCGCAGGTCGGCATCGGTCGCCGGTTCTTCGTCTACAAGACCGACGACGGTCCGCAGGTCGCGATCAACCCCGAGATCGTCGAGTCCTCCGGAGAGGTCGAGTGGACCGAGGGGTGCCTGTCCATCCCGGGCATCGGCTTCGAGATCGTGCGGCCCGAGCTCGTCACGCTGCGGGCGATCGACGTCGACGGCAACGAGATCCTGATCGAGGCGGACGATTACCTGGGTCGCATGTTCCAGCACGAGATCGACCACCTCGACGGCATCCTGGCGATCGACCGGGTCGATCCCGACGAGCGCAAGAAGGCGCTCCGGGCCATTCGGGACCAGGAGCTGAGCTCTGCGGTGAACGGCGCGCCGGCCCGGCTTCTCGGCTGAGCCCGCCCGCCTCGTGCGCGTCGTCTATCTCGGGACTCCGCCCGATGCGGTCGGGCCGCTCGCCGCGCTTCACAAAGCCGGTCACGACATCGCACTGGTCGTCACCCAACCGGATCGCAAGCGCGGGCGCGGCGGTCGGATGGTACCGAGCCCGGTGAAGGTGGCAGCCGAGTCCCTCGGGCTGCCGGTCGCGACGCCCGAGAAGTCGCGTGAGGTCGTCGATCAGGTGCGCGACACCGGGGCCGAGCTCGGCGTGGTCGTCGCGTTCGGCCAGCTCCTGCCGACCGCGCTGCTCGAGACGCTCCCGTACGGGTTCGTGAACCTGCACTTCTCGTTGCTCCCCGCTGGCGGGGCGCGGCGCCCGTCGAACGGGCAATCCTCGCCGGCGACGCCGAGACGGGCGTGGACATCATGGCAATCGACGCCGGTCTCGACACCGGTCCGGTGTACGCATCGGCGCGGACCGCGATCGACCCCACCGAGGCTGCGGGTGAGCTCCACGCGCGTCTTGTCCGGATCGGCACCGACCTGCTCCTGCGCACGTTGCCCGAGGTTCCCAACTTGGAGCCGAGCCCCCAGGTCGGCGAGCCGACCTACGCGGAGAAGCTCGCCGTCGACGAGTTCGAGCTCCATCCGGATGCGTCGCCCGAGGAGCTCGATCGGCTGGTGCGAGCCGGCAACCCCCGACCCGGCGCGTGGCTCGTCTACGGGGGGAAGCGGCTGAAGGTCTGGCGCGCCCACGTGGAGGAGCACCGGTTCGTGCCCGACGAGGTGCAACCCGAGGGCAAGCGCGTGATGTCGTACGACGCCTGGCTCGCCGGTCACCACGGCGCGGCTCCGTTCGCGTGACGGTCGCCACCCCGCGCGAGGTCGCACTCGACGTCCTGGTCCGGGTGGAAGAAGGTGCGTTTGCGAACGTGCTGTTGCCCGTGGCACTGCGGGCAACCGCGATGGAGCAGCGCGAACGGGCACAGACCACCGAGCTCGTCTACGGAACGCTGCGACGGCGGCGCTCGCTCGACGCGCTGCTCGAGCCAGTGCTCGATCGCGACCTCGACGACCTCGACGCACCCGTGCGCGCCGCGTTGCGGCTCGGCGTCTACCAGCTGGTCGAGGGGGTGGCGCCGCACGCCGCGGTCGGCGAGACGGTGGGTGCGCTCGGGACGACCGCCCCCCGGGCGAAGGGCTACGCGAACGCGGTGCTGCGCAAGGTGGCGGCGCTCGGTCCGCCGTGGCCGTGGCCGGAAGGCCACTCCGTGTCGGCGATGGGCATACGCGCGTCGATGCCGGACTGGATCGTGGCCCGGCTGGTCGCCGACCTCGGCGTGGACGACGCCCGGGCCGCGCTGGAGGTCGTCAACGAACCCGCCGCGCTGACGCTGCGCGTCAACCGCCGCCGGGCCACGGTTGCCGCGGTCGAAGCCGAGCTGATCGCCAACGGTGCGAGCGTGGAGCGAGGACGTCTGCTGCCCGACGCGCTCGTCGTGCGCGGTGGCGGTGACCCGGGACGGATGGCGGTCGTCGCCGACGGGCGCGCCACCCCACAGGATCAGGGGAGCCAGGCGGTCGCGGCCGCGGTCGCGGTGCACCCCGGCGAGCGCGTGCTCGAGATCGGTGCCGCGCCCGGTGGCAAGGCCACCGCGTTGGCCGAGGCGATGGACGACCGCGGCTCGGTCGTCGCGCTCGACAGCAACGCCGGTCGGCTCGACCTGGTGCGCCGGGCCTCGACCCGGCTCGGGCTCTCGGCGGTCGCGCCGGTTGCGGCGGACGGCCGCGTGCTTCCGCTGCGCCCGGCGTCGTTCGACCGGGTCCTGGTCGATGCCCCGTGCTCCGGCTTCGGGGTGTTGCGGCGCCGGCCCGAAGCCCGCTGGCGGATCGAACCCCGTGCGGTCGACGAGCTGGCCGCACTGCAACGTGAGCTCCTGGCGAGTGCCGCGACCATGGTCGTGCCCGGCGGGCGGCTCGTGTACTCCGTGTGCACGCTGACGAGCGCCGAGACGACAAACGTCGACGAGTGGGCGGCGAGCGAGCTGCCCGGGTTCGTGGCCGAGCCACCGCCGGGCGCGCCCTGGCAGGTCTGGGGGAGAGGCGCGCTCCTCCTCCCGCAGGCCGCGGGCACGGACGGCATGTACGTCCTGGTCCTGTCCCGTTCCACCGCTAGGTTGGAGTGATGGGAAAGATTGCCCCGTCGATCCTCGCGGCGGACTTCTCGGAGCTCGCCGCCGAGGTCGACCGCATCCGGCCGCAGGCCGACCTGTTGCACGTCGACGTGATGGACGGGCACTTCGTGCCGAACCTCTCGATCGGCGCGCCGGTCGTGAAGTGCCTGCGCCCCCGCACCGACCTGTACCTGGACTGCCATCTCATGATCGACAACCCCGGCGACCTCCTCGACGACTTCGCCAAGGCCGGAGCCGACTCCTGCACGGTGCACATCGAGCTGGGGGATCCACGCCCGCTCTTCGACCGGATGCGCGCGCACGGCATGCGGGTCGGGCTCGTCCACAATCCCGAGACGCCGCTCGACGCGGTCGAGCCCTACCTCGACGAGATCGACATCCTGCTCTTCATGAGCGTCCATCCCGGTTTCGGTGGGCAGGCGTTCATTCCCGAGGTGCTCGACAAGCTGCGCGCCGCCCGCCGGATCGTCGACGAGCGGGGCCTCGCGGTCGAGCTCGAGATCGACGGTGGGATCAACCTCGAGACTGCGCCGCTCGCGGCGGCCGCGGGCGCGGACATCCTCGTGTCCGGGAGCGCGATCTTCCACGCCGAGAGTCCGGCCGCGGCCGCGGCCGCGATCCGGGCCGCGGCCTGGCCCGAGCTCGTCACCGCGTAGCGATCGTGCTGGCCAAGGTCCTCACCGTTTCGGACGGGGTCGACGCCGGAGTCCGCGACGACGCGTCCGGTCGGGCACTCGCGGCCCGGCTCGAAGAGGCCGGGTTCGAAGTTGCTGACCACCGGGTCAGTGCGGACGGGGTCGACGCGGTCGCCGCCGCGCTGCGCGAGATGACCGACGGGTTCGCCGGGCTGGTCGTGACGACCGGCGGTACCGGCTTCGGCCCTCGGGACCTCACCCCGGAAGGAACCCGTGCGGTGATCGAGCGTGACGCACCGGGGCTGGCCGAGGCGATCCGGCGGGTCAGCGACGCCGACGACCGCGGCTTCGGCATGCTGTCGCGAGCGGTGTGCGGGACCCGGGGCGAGGCGCTGATCTGCAACACGCCGGGCTCCTCGAGCGGTTCGGTCGAGGCGCTCGAGGTGATCCTCCCCGTCGTTGCGCACGCCCTCGACCTGCTCGCCGGCGGCCACCCCCACTGACCCTCACCAACCCTCACCCCACCCCCGTTTTGGCGCCACTTGGGTTGGGACGTCGCGGTGCAAGTGGCGCCAAAACCTGGATCTGGGGTCAAAATAGAAACGTGTTCCAATTCTGAGGCGACGGTGGTATCTTGACCAGGTAGTCAAGTGAGCCAGGCCGGTCCGGAGGGGCCGGGTCAACCCAACTGAATACGTCCTCGGGGTGCGGGTGGAAATCCCGAACCGGCGGTAACCCCAGATGGGGGAGCCCGCGAACCTCCGGCAACCAGCCGGGGGCCGACCGAGTGAGACTCTCGGGCCGACGGTCACAGTCCGGATGAGAGAGGGCGAACGACGAGTCGGCGCGCGGCGCGCGCGGCCGATCCGACGTTGGCTGCACCCCATGGGTCGGAGGTGTGGCATGCGCGGCGGATCGGACGAGGAGCTCATGGCGACGGCCCGGGGCCTCGCCGAGCGCGCCCGGTTCGTGACCCCGCCGAATCCCTGGGTCGGCTGCGTGATCGTCCGCGACGGCGAGGTCGTCGGTCGTGGTGCCACCGGTGCCTACCCGGGTGGATTGCATGCCGAGGCCGACGCATTGCGAGCGGCCGGCGACCGGGCTCGCGCGCGGCGACGGCCTACGTGACCTTGGAACCGTGCAACCACCACGGCAATACACCCCCGTGCACCGATGGGTTGATCGAGGCCGGGGTCACCCGCGTCGTGGTCGCGCTCGAAGATCAAGACTCGCGGGTGCGCGGCACGGGCGTCGCCAAACTGCGCGCGGCCGGGATCGAGGTCGAGGTCGGCGTCGGGGCCGACGCGGTGGAACAGTCGCTCGTGCCGTACCTCCACCAGCGCGCGACCGGCCGGGCATTCGCGTTGCTCAAGACCGCGATGAGCATCGACGGTCGCACCGCGGCGGCCGACGGCAGCTCGCAGTGGATCACCGGGGTGGAAGCCCGCGCCGATGCGCACCGGGTGCGGGCCGAGTCCCAGGCCGTCGTCGTCGGGCCGGGTACCGCCCGCACCGATCAACCTCGCCTGACGGTGCGCGGCCTGGACGAGCTCATCGAACACCAACCGTTGCGGGTCCTGCTCGACGCGCGCGGCCGCGTGCCTGCGACCGGGCCGCTGTTCGATCTCGACCTCGCGCCGACACTCGTCGTGACCACCGAGCACGCGCCGCCCGAGGCGGTCGACGCGTGGCAGGCCGCGGGGGCGAAGGTGGAGACGGTCGGCGAAGGCGCGCAGGGCCGCGGGGTGGATCTGGCCGCGCTGTTGACGCTCCTGGCCGAGCGCCATGGCGTGTTGCAAGCAATGGTCGAGGGCGGCGGCTACCTGCACGGTGCGTTCGTGGACGAGCGGCTGGCCGACCGGCTGGTGGCCTACGTCGCGCCGGTGCTGCTGGGCGAGCGGGGGTTGCCGGTCATCGGGTTCCCGGGTCCCGACACGCTGGCCGACGCCTCCCGTTGGCGGGTGCGCGACGTGACCCGGCTCGGTGCCGACGTCCGCCTCGTCCTGGACCCGCCCACACGCGAGTGGGCGGCCGCCTGATGTTCACCGGCATCGTCGAGGAGCTCGGGCGGGTCCGCGCCCTGGATCGCAACGAGGGCGGCGCGCGGATCGAGATCTCCGCAACCGCGGTCCTCGCCGACGCCGAGCTCGGAGCTTCCATCGCGGTCAACGGATGTTGCCTGACCGTCGTGGAGATGGGCGACGGCTGGTGGGCGGCCGAAGCGGTGACCGAGACGCTCGTCCGGACGAACCTGGGTTCTCTGCGCGTCGACGACCCGGTGAATCTCGAGCGACCGCTGCGACTGGCAGATCGGCTCGGTGGTCATCTCGTCCAGGGTCACGTCGACGGGGTCGGTGAGCTGATCGACCGGTCCCCATTGCCCGACGGTTCCACGCGCATGCGGTTCTGGCTGCCGGCACACCTTCTGCGCTACGTCGTGGAGAAGGGTTCGATCACCGTCGACGGCATCAGCCTCACGGTGGCTGCCTTGCACGCCGACGGCTTCGACATCGCGGTCATCCCGCACACGCTCGCAGTGACCAACCTCGGGGCCAAGGAGCCGGGTGGTCAGGTGAACCTGGAGGTCGACGTGCTCGCGAAGTACGTCGAGCGGCTCCTCGCAACCGAGCCCGAAACAGAGAGCAGGGGACCGGACCTTCCGGCCCCGAGCACGCAGGACGAGGAAGGCACATCATGACGTTCGATCACATCGAGAACGCGATCGCCGCGATCGGCCGGGGTGAGGTCGTCATCGTCGTCGACGACGAGGACCGCGAGAACGAGGGCGACCTGATCGTCGCCGCCGAGAAGATCACGCCGGAGACGATGGGCTTCATGGTGCGCCACACGAGCGGCGTGATCTGCATGCCGATGCTCGGTGAACGCCTCGACGAGCTGCAGCTCCCGCTGATGGTCTCGAACAACACCGAGTCCCAGCGCACCGCGTTCACGGTTTCCGTTGACGCCAAGCAGGGGACGACGACCGGCATCTCCGCGGCGGACCGGGCTACGACGGTCCAGACGCTGGTGAACGCGGCATCCAGCCCGGACGACTTCGTCCGCCCCGGACACATCTTCCCGCTGCGCTACCGCGAGGGTGGGGTGCTCAAGCGTGCGGGGCACACGGAGGCCGCGGTGGATCTGGCCCGCCTGTCCGGGCTGGCCCCCGCCGGGGTCCTCGCGGAGGTCGTGAACGACGACGGCACGATGGCCCGGCTCCCGCAGCTCCAGGCGTTCGCCGCCGAGCACGGTCTGCAGCTCATCACGATCGCGGACCTCATCCGGTTCCGCCGCCATCGCGAGAAGCTGGTGCGGCGCGTCTCCGAGGCGCGCATCCCCACGAAGTACGGCGACTTCACCGCCTACGTGTTCGAGAGCCTGCTCGACGGGGTCGAGCACATGGCGTTCGTGCGGGGCGAGGTGTCCGGGCAGCCGAACGTGCTCGTGCGCGTCCACTCCGAGTGTCTGACCGGCGACGTGTTCGGCTCGTTGCGCTGCGACTGCGGCCTGCAGCTCGACCAGGCCCTCGAGCAGGTTGCGACGCAGAACCAGGGGGTCGTCGTCTACCTGCGGGGGCACGAAGGCCGCGGGATCGGGCTCGGTCACAAGCTGCGGGCGTACACGCTCCAGGACCAAGGCCGTGACACGGTCGAGGCGAACGAGGACCTCGGGTTCCCCGCCGACTCGCGCGAGTACGGCATCGGTTCTCAGATCCTCGTGGATCTCGGGATCACCACCATGCGCCTGATGACCAACAACCCGGCGAAGTACGGCGGCCTCGAGGGCTTCGGGCTCGAGATCGTGGAGCGGGTGCCCGTGTCGATCACGCCGACCGTCGAGAACATCGCGTACCTGCGGACGAAGCAGGAGAAGATGGGTCACCTCCTCGACATCGAGGACGAAGGCCTCGGAGGCAGCTAGCGGTGCCGGCACCGGAAACCTTCACGACCGATCGACTGCTCGCGCGACGGGTCGTCGCCGGCGACCAACCGTTCCTCGACGCGATGTTCCAGGATCCGGAGGTCACCGCGACGCTCGGGGGGCCGCGTGACGCCGCGGGTGTCCGGACGACGCTCGACCGCATGACCGATCACTGGGAACGACGCGGGTTCGGCACCTGGATCCTTCGGGACCGGCTCACGGGCGCGCCGGTCGGGTGGGTCGGCCTCCACGAGACGGACGTCGGTGGCCCCGGCGGCGTCGAGCTGCTGTACGCGATCACGTCGACCCGCTGGCGCGAAGGCCTCGCCACCGAAGCCGGTCGCGCCGCGGTGGAGATCGCACGCGACCCGCTGGGCCTCGACGAGCTGGTCTGCTTCACGCTTCCGATCAACGAGGGATCGCAGCGGACGATGAAGGGATTGGGGTTCGTCGACGCCGGGATGACGGAGCACGCGGGTTTGCCGCACGTCCTGACCCGCCGTCGGCTCGACCAGAAGGAGAGTGCCGAGCGTGGGTGAGTACTCCGCCGCAGCGGACGACCTCGACGGCGCGGGGATGCGGGTGGCGATCGTGGTGAGCCGCTTCAACCAGCACATCACGGGAGAGCTGCTCGACGGGGCGCGACGCGCGCTGCGCGCGCATGGCGTCGCCGAGTCCGAAGTCACGGTCGCCTGGGTCCCGGGCGCATTCGAGCTCCCCCTCGTCGCGAAGCACCTGGCGAGCTCCGGATCGTGCGACGCCGTGGTGTGCCTCGGCGCGGTGATCCGGGGGGACACGCCCCACTTCGACTTCGTGGCCGGGGAAGCCGCCCGGGGTCTGCAGGAAGCCGCACTGGCCACCGGGGTGCCGATCGTGTTCGGCGTGCTCACCACGGACACGCTCCAGCAGGCGCTCGACCGGATCGGTGGCTGCGAAGGGTCACAAGGGCGAGGAGGCTGCGAACACGGCGCTCGAGATGATCGAATTGCTCCGTCGGCTCGCGAAACTGGGCGACCCGACTGGCTCAGCCGACTAGAAACGGTCCCACATGCTGCGCATCGTCCTCCCCAAGGGCTCGCTCGAGCGGGCCACCTTCCAGCTCTTCGCCGACGCGGACCTCACGGTGCAGCGCGGCTCGGAGGTGGACTACCGCGGTTCGATCGACGACCCGCGGGTCGTCGACGTCACCGTCCTGCGGCCCCAGGAGATCCCTCGCTACGTGGCGTCCGGGCTCTTCGACGTGGGTATCACCGGTCGGGACTGGGTCGAGGAGACCGGTGCCGAGGTGGAGACGCTCACCGAGCTCCACTACTCGAAGGCGACCGCGCGGCCGATCCGGATGGTCGTCGCGGTCGCGGGGGAGTCGCCGGTGACGGAGGTCAAGGACCTGCCGGCGGGGGTGCGGGTCCACACCGAGTACCCGGAGCTCACCAGGCGGTTCTTCACGAAAGCCGGTGTCGACGCCGAGATCACGCTTTCGTACGGCGCGACCGAAGCCAAGATTCCCGAGATCGCGGACGCGGTCGTAGAGATCACCGAGACCGGGCGCACGCTGCGCGCCGCCGGCCTCAAGATCCTCGACACGATCCTCGTCTCCTACACCGAGCTCATCGCGAACCGCGAGGCGTTCGAGGATCCGGCCAAGCGCAAGGCGATGGAGCAGATCCGGACGCTGCTCACCGGCGCGCTCGAAGCGCGTGGGCGCGTGCTCGTGAAGCTCAACGTCGAGGAGGCTGCCCTCGCGGCCGTCATCGCGCTGCTCCCGGCCCTGAAGTCGCCAACGGTGTCGAAGCTGTTCGGGGAGGACGGCTACGCGGTCGAGACCGTGGTCGCGAAGTCCCAGATCAACATCCTGATCCCGGCGTTGAAGGATGCCGGCGCGACGGACATCATCGAGCTCCCGATCGCCAAGATCGTCCACTGACGTCGTGACCGGTGTGGTGACGCAGTTCGACGAGCGCCGGGGTCTCGGAGAGATCCAGGCTTCCGATGGCGCCGTCTATCCCTTCCACTGCACCCGGATCGCGGACGGCTCGCGGACGATCGCAGTGAAGACCCCGGTGTCGTTCGAGATCGCGCCGGGAAACCTCGGCCGCTGGGAGGCCTCGGAGATCAGCCCGAGCTGACGAAGCGTTCGAGGCCGGTCGGGTTCTGACTTGTGCGCTGTGTCGTGACCCACCGACGGGTTCACGGCAAGACTGCGATCCATGGGAGATCTCGGAGCGCGCCCGGTTGCGGACCTCGCCGGGGTCGACGTGGCGTTCGCGCTCCTGGCCGAAGCAATCGACGGGCTGACCGACGATGACGTTCGTGTCGAGACCTTGCTTCCGGGGTGGACCCGAGGTCACGTGCTCACGCACATCGCCCGCAACGCCGACGGGCAGGCCCGCATGGTCGGGGGTGCGTTGCGCGACGAGGTGGTGGAGCAGTATCCGGGTGGGAACGAGCAACGCGTCGCCGATATCGACGCTGGTGCCGACCGGACGATCGACGAGTTGCGAATCGACATCCAGACGAGCCAGGCGGCGTTGGTGCGCGCCTGGAACCGCGTGCCGGACGGCGGGTGGGGCCGGCTCACCGCGGCGCGCGTCGGGATCCGCCCGGTCCGTGAGGGCGTCTTCTCCCGCTGGCGCGAGATCCTCGTGCATCTCGTAGACCTCGACGTCGGGGTCACGCCGGGGCTGCTGCCGGCGGACTACATCGAGCGCGACGAGGGCTGGTTGGCCGAGCACCGAACGCGTGCCACGTGGCCGGGCGCGCCCTGGAGCTAGGCCTGAGTCGTCGAACTACCGGTCGGCGAGGACGCGCGACAGGTGCGCGGCGGTGTTCACCAGGCTGACGTGCGTGAACGCCTGGGGGAAGTTCCCGAGCTGACGTTGCGCGCCGCCGTCGTACTCCTCCGAGAGCAGCCCCACGTCATTGGCCAGATCCATCAGCCGTTCGAAGAGCGCGAGCGCGTCGTCGACGCGGCCGATCATGGCGAGGTTGTCGGCCAGCCAGAACGAACAGGGGAGGAACGCGCCTTCACCCGCCGGCAGACCGTCGACCGAACCGTCGGGGCTCGTCTCGTAGCGGGCGACGTAACCCTCGTGCAGCAGTGTCCGCTCGATCGCCTCCACGGTGCCGTGAATGCGCGGATCGGAAGGAGGGAGGAAGCCGACCAGCGGCATCATGAGCACCGCGGCATCGAGCTTCTTCGAACCGTAGGCCTGCGTGAACGCACCGAGGTCCGCATCCCAGGCCTCGTCACAGATCTGGGCGTGGATCTCGTCGCGGATCGACTTCCACCGCGTCACCGGGCCCTCGAGTCCGAATTCCTCGACGTTGGCGACCGCCCGGTCGAACGCCAACCAGGCCATCACCTTCGAGTGGGTGAAGTGCTGGCGGGGACCGCGCACCTCCCAGATGCCCTCGTCGGGATGGCGCCAGAGTGATTCCAGCGCGCTCAGCAACGCGACTTCGAGCGGCCACGAGTTCCGGTGCACCTCGTCGTTCGGAATCATCTTGCGCGTGTTGTAGAGGGTTGCGAGCACCTCGCCGTAGACGTCGAGCTGGAACTGCTCACTCGCGGCGTTCCCGACCCGAACCGGCGTCGAATCCTCGTAGCCGTCCAGCCAGTCGAGTGTGTACTCGGAGAGCCGCCGTTCGCCGGCCGGGCCGTACATGATCTGGAGGTCCTGCGGGTCACCCGCGGCGGCGCGCAGCAACCAGTCCCGCCACGCCAGCGCCTCGCCTTCGTAGCCGCCCACCGTGAGCGACGAGAGCGTCAACGTCGCGTCCCGCAGCCAGCAGTACCGGTAGTCCCAGTTCCGTACGCTGCCCACCCACTCGGGCAGGGAAGTTGTCGGCGCGGCCAGGATGCCGCCCGTCGGCTCGAAGGTGAGCGCCTTCAACGTGATGAGCGACCGCATCACCTGGTCGTACCATCTGCCGTCGTAGGTGCACTGCTTCGCCCATCTGCGCCACCAGCGTGCCGTCGCCTTGATGGCGTTCTCGGGGTTCAGCGGTCGGGGAGGCGATACATGCGACGCGTGGTACGCCATGACGAAGGGCACCTTGTCGCCCGCCTCCACGACGAAGTCCGCGACGGTCGCATTCGTGGCGCCGTGGGTGTGCACCGGCGTGCGCAGGCACACCGCGTCGGGCCCGGCGACCGCGGTCGTCGTCGCGTCGTCCAGCCGACCCACCCACGGGATGATCGACCCGTAGTCGAACCGGATCGTCAGGTCCATGTGCATGGGGACCCGCCCGGAGATGCCTTCGACGAGGCGCACGACGTCGACGGACTTGCCCCGGATGGGCATGCAATCGGTGACCGTGACCACGCCGTCATCGGTGACGAACGTCGTTTCGAGCACGAGCGTGTTCTCGATGTAGCGACGTTCGACCCGCTGCACGCCGCCCGCGGGAGCGAGGAGCCAGCGCCCGTTGTCGCGGTCGCCGAGCAGGGCTGCGAACACCGCGCCCGAGTCGAACCGGGGGACGCACAACCAGTCGATCGACCCGTTCATGCCGACGAGCGCGGCCGTCTGGGTGTCGCCGATGAGCGCGTATTCCTCGATCGGCTGGGTCATGAGGTCATGTCTAGCCTCGGCGACCGGCCCGGCGTGGTTACGCCTCGGGTGGGGTCTCCGCGGATTGGCCGAGCTCGGAGCTCACCTCGACGAATCCGAGCTTGAGCGCGGCGACGGCCTGGCGCAACGGTTCGGCGTTCGGGCCGAACCGGTCGCCGACCGCGTCGACGAGCCCGGCCATGGCGTCCACGGCCAGCGCGGCCTGTGCGAGCGACTCGGGCCGCTCGGCCGCGAGCCCGAGGTGCAGCACCGCGATCTCCTGGAGCTCGACCGCGAACTGCGTGACGATCGCCTCGACCGGGGTCTCGGCCAGCCGGGTCAGCATTTCGCGCATCTGCTCGGGATCGATGTCCTCGGGCGCCATGTCGCCGGGAGGCCCGCCGCCCGGTGGGCCGCCGCCGGGGCCTCCGGCTCCGCCGCCGGGAGGGGGCGATCCGGCGCCGGCGGGCGGGACCGGCTCCTCGCCGTAAGGTGTCCAGAGGCTGCTCACCCTGGTATCCTCGCACGGCAATCCAGTTGGGAAGTGGGACTCCGAGGTTCGCGTCGCTCCGGCGGCACAATTCGCCCCGGTGGCCCCACCCGGCCGGGATACAGGAACCAGGGCCAGAACTGGGCACCGACGTCTCCGTATCGCCGAGTCCGGGTCGTCCTCTCTTCGACCGTCCCAGGTCGCGCGGTGGGCGCTTCTCTTTCAAGAAGTGACCGCCGTCTGCGAGGGTGCAGGCGGGCGCCGATCGTGAGAGGTGATGCCAACATCGCAGCCGCCGACGAAGCAAGGATCAACGACCGCATCCGAGCACGAGAAGTGCTCCTGATCGCCGCCGACGGCGAACAGCTCGGAAAGCGGCCGCTGCCGCAGGCGTTGGCAATCGCACGCGAGCAGGAGCTGGACCTCGTCGAGGTCGCGCCCAACGCGGACCCACCGGTCTGCCGGATCATGGACTACCGGCGCTGGCAGTACGAGCAACAGCAGCGGCGCAAGGAGTCGCGCAAGAAGGCCACGAACGTCGTCATCAAGGAGATGAAGTTCCGGCCCAAGATCGACGGCCACGACTACACGACCAAGATGAAGCACGTCCAGCGGTTCCTGGGCGAGGGCAACAAGGTCAAGCTCACGATCATGTTCCGGGGCCGCGAGATGGCTCACCCCGAGCTCGGCCTGAAGATCCTCAACAAGATCGCCGAGGACGTGGCGGAGATGGCCATCGTCGAATCCTCCCCCCGCCAGGACGGAAGGAACATGACGATGGTCCTTCACCCGACCAAGAAGCCGAAGTCACCGACGAAGAAGACTGACGGCGGTGCGGACCAATCGAATGGTTCCGCCCCCACCGAGGGAGCTTGAGAGATGCCAAAGGTCAAGACCCACCGGGGCGCGGCGAAGCGCTTCAAGGTCACCGGGACCGGCAAGATCCGGCGGCGCAAAGCGTTCCGCTCGCACCTGCTCGAGAAGAAGTCGACCCGACGCACCCGTCGTCTCGCCCGAGGCGCCGAGGTTACGGGCGGCGACAAGAAGCATGTCGAGCGCATGTTGGGTCGAGCCTGATCCGCTCCGACCATCGTTCCCCGAGTTCGTTCAAGAAAGTGAGACAGCAATGGCACGCGTCAAGCGCGCAGTCCAGGGCAAGAAGCACCGCAGGGCCATTCTCGAAAAGGCCGAGGGCTACTCCGGGTCGCGGAGTCGTCACTTCCGCAAGGCCAACGAGCAGGTCATGCACTCGGGCAACTACGCGTTCCGCGACCGTCGCGCGCGCAAAGGCGAGTTCCGCAAGCTCTGGATCGTGCGCATCAACGCGGCGTGCCGCCAGCAGGGCATCAGCTACTCGCGCTTCATCGCCGGCCTGAAGGCGGCCGAGGTGGACGTGGACCGAAAGGTGCTCGCGGATCTCGCGGTGCGTGACTCCGACGCGTTCGGTGCCCTCGTCAGCACGGCCCGCGAGGCGCTCGAAGCGGCGTGACCGCCGGCGAGCCGGTAGCACTCGGCTCGAAGCACTCGGAGGTCAAGCGGCTCCGCACGTTGCTGCGTGACTCGTCGGCTCGGGCCGCCGAGTCGGCGTTCGTGCTCGAAGGCCCGCGCATCGTCGAGGATGCCTTGCGGCGGGGAGCGGTGTTCGACGCGATCTTCCTCGGCCCCAATGCCCGCACGGCCTTCCGAGACCTCCTCGAGGTCGCGGCGGTGGACGACGTCCCCGTCTTCGATCTGAAGGAAGGGGTGCTCGAGAAGCTCGGCTCGACCCGGACGCCCCAACCGGTGCTGGCCGTCGCAACGATCCCGCCCCGTCCGACGATGGCCTCGCTGACCGGAGCCGGCCCGGTGCTCGTTGGCGTGGGGGTCTCGGACCCGGGCAACCTCGGGACGCTGATCCGGAGCGCCGAGGCGTTCGGCTGCGCAGGGATCGTGTGCTGCGGCGAGTCGGTGGACGTCTACAACCCGAAGGTCGTCCGGTCGTCGGCCGGCGCGGTGTTCGGCATTCCGATCGTCGCCCCGCGCCCGGGCGTCGTGAACGATCCACTCGACGCGCTGACCGAGCTCGGGGCGGCGGGTCGGAAGCTCTACGCGGCCACCGCCGGCGGGACCGCGGCGACGGAGATGGACCTCACCGAGCCGGTCGCGCTGGTGTTGGGAAATGAGGCCCACGGCCTCCCGGACGCGATCCTCGCCGCCGTCGACGGGTTGATCTCGATTCCCATGGCCGGTGCAGTGGAGAGCCTCAACGTGGCGATGGCCGGCACCGCGCTCGTCTACGAAGCCGCCCGGCAGCGCCGTGATTGAGCCGTTGCGAATGGTCCGGGCCGGCGCAGAGGGCTTCTCTAGACTCCGGGCGCCTATGAACCACCTCGTGTCGCTCCCGTGATGGCGGTTGACCCGCTCGCCGAACTCGACGTGGACGCGGCGCGAGCCGAGGTCGGCGCGGCCGACTCGGTGGAGGCGCTCGACGATCTGCGGAAGCGCCTGATCGGGAAGAGCTCCGTCGCCTCCCGGGTCAAGCAGTCGATCAAGGACCTTCCGGGCGACCAGAAGCCGGTGGTCGGCAAGGCCGTGTCCGAGTTCACGGCAGCCGTGACCGAGATGATCGACGAGCGGGTCCGCTCCCTCACGCCGGCCGAGGACTCGGGGCCGGTCCTGGACCTCACCCTTGGCGGCCACGGCCGGACGCGCGGCCACCTGCACCTCGTCACGCAGTGTCGGCGCGAGCTCGAGGACGTGTTCGTCGGGCTCGGCTACGCGGTCGCCGAGGGACCGGAGGTCGAGGACGACTGGCACAACTTCCAGGCCCTCAACTTCCCGCCCGGCCATCCGGCGCGCGCGATGCAGGACACGCTTTACGTGAACCTGGGCGAATCGGAGCAGGTGCTGTTGCGCACGCACACGTCCCCGGTCCAGATCCGGGTCATGGAGACCCAGAAGCCACCGATCTACTCGATCATGCCCGGCCGGACGTACCGCAACGAGACGCTCGACGCCCGGCACTCGCCGGTGTTCCACCAGATCGAGGGTCTCGCAGTGGACGAGGGCATCACGTTCGGCGATCTCGCCGGCACGCTCGAGGCGTTCACGAGCGCGTACTTCGGCAAGGCGCTGAAGTCGCGACTTATCCCGTCCTTCTTCCCGTTCACCGAGCCGTCGGCAGAGTTCTCGATCACCTGCGTCTTCTGCGACGGCGCCGGCTGCCGGGTCTGCTCGAAGAGCGGATGGATCGAGCTCGGTGGCTGCGGCATGGTGGACCCGAACGTCTTCCACGCAGTCGGAATCGACCCGGAGCGCTACTCGGGCTTCGCGTTCGGGTTCGGGCTCGAGCGCATGCCGATGCTCCGGTACGGCGTCGAGCCGATCAAGACGTTCTTCGACAACGACATCCGCTTCCTCACCCAGTACTAGGAACCTCCGTGCTCGCGCCGCTGTCCTGGATCCGAGACTTCACCCCGGTCGACGCCGATCCCGTCGCGATCGCGGAGGCGCTCGACAACCTCGGGCTGGAGGTCGAAGGGGTCGACGCCCCCGGCGCCGAGATCCTCGGCGTGAAGGCGGCGCGCACCCTCGAGGTCACGAAGCACCCGAACGCGGACAAGCTCAGCCTGGTCGAGGTGGACACCGGGTCGGGCACGACCACCGTCGTCTGTGGCGCGCCGAACGTGGTCGCCGGCATGGTGGTGCCGTACGCCCCCTCGGGTGCGACGTTGCCCGGCGGGTTCACGTTGGAGCGACGCAAGATCCGCGGCGTCGTCTCGGACGGGATGCTCTGCTCGCCGCGCGAGCTCGGCCTCGGCGAGGACCACAGCGGGATCATGTCGCTCGACCCGGCCACGGAGCTGGGCGCGGATGTCCGTGACGTCCTCGATCTCAACGACGTCGTGTTCGATCTCAAGATCACCCCCAACCGTCCGGACGCGATGTCGATCGTCGGGCTCGCGCGGGACCTGGCGGCGCACTTCGGTCTCCCGCTCACGGTGCCGGCGCCGGTGATCGACGAAGGCGGCGCACCCACCGCGTCCGAGGTCAGTGTGCGGGTCGAGGCGCCGGACCGCTGCCCCCGCTTCACCGTACGGCGCATCGGCGTCACCATGGGCGAGTCGCCGGCCTGGCTCGCGCGGCGGCTCGTGCTCGCCGGCATGCGCCCCATCTCCAATGTCGTCGACGTCACGAACTACGTGCTGCTGGAACGGGGCCAGCCCTTGCACGCGTTCGACCTCGACCGGCTGCCCGGCCGCGGGCTCGTCGTGCGCCTCGCGGGTGACGGCGAACGGATGACCACGCTCGACGGGGTGGACCGCACGCTCTCCTCCGAGGACCTCCTGGTGTGCGACGCCGAGGGGCGCCCGCAGGCCGTCGCCGGGATCATGGGCGGCAGCGAGGCCGAGGTGAGTCACACGACCACCGAGATCCTGCTCGAGGCTGCGTACTTCCAGCCGATGGGCATCTCGCGCTCGTCGAAACGGCTCGGGCTGCGCTCCGAGTCGAGCGCCCGCTTCGAGCGGGGGGTGGACCCGAACGCCGTGCTGTCGGGATCGGCGCGCGCGGCCGAGCTGCTCCGTGACGTCGCGTCAGCCCACGTTTCGCCGGAGCCGATCGACGAGTATCCGGTGCCGGTCACGCCCGAGCGCATCAAGGTGCGCGTGCCGCGGGTCGAGGCGCTGCTCGGGGTCGAGCTCGGAGCCGAGCGGGTCAAGGACTCGTTGCGCCCGTTGGAGATCGAGATCGAGGAGCTGGGCGCAGGTCGTCGCGAGGAGTTCGTCGCGATCGCACCGACGTTCCGGCCCGACCTCGAGCGCGAGATCGACATCGTCGAGGAGGTCGCCCGGCGCATCGGGTTCAACGAGATACCACGCTCGCTGCCGCACACGACTGGCGCGGCCGGTGGTCTCACCGTGCGCCAGCGGGAGCGGCGCGTGATCGAGGACGTGATGGTCGGCACCGGTGCCTCGGAGGCGATGACGATTCCGCTCATCGCGGCCGTCGACCTGGAGCGGTTCGGTCTCGGCACCGACGGAACCGTCGAGGCGACGAACGCGCTGCGGGCCGAAGAGCCCTACCTCCGGCCGGCAATCCTGCCGGGGCTGCTCAAGGCGGGGGCGTACAACTCGGGACAGGGAATGGCCGACCTGGCGTTGTTCGAGCTCGGTCACGTGTTCTCGATCCCCGCACCCGACGATCTGCTGCCGGACGAACGCGACCATCTTGCGCTCCTGCTCACCGGCACCGTCGCGCGCGGTCCGATCGAACCGGACCGGGTCGTGGACCCCTACGACGCGGTCGATGCGCTCGAGGCGCTCCTCGAGGCGCTGGAGCTGGCGAACGTCGAGCTCGTCGCCGGGTCCGCGCCTGGCTTCGACCCGACCCGGAGCGCGGCGATCACCGTCGGGGGTGTTCCTGTCGGGCACCTCGGTGCGATCTCGCGCTCGGTGCTCGACGCATTCGGGATCGCGGGGGCGGGGGTTGCGCTCGAGCTCGATGTCGACGGGTTGTTGGGAGCCACGCGTCGGGACCGTACGTTCCGCCCGCAGTCGCGCTTCCCCGGATCCAGCATCGATCTGGCGTTCGTGCTCCCGGAGGCAGTTCCCGCGGCGAGCGTCGAGCAGACGCTGCGCACCGCTACCGGTGACGCGCTCGAGGCGGTTCGGGTGTTCGACGAGTTCCGCAGCGATGCCCTGGGCCCGGACCGGCGCAGCCTGGCGTTCGCGTTGCGGTTCCGCGCGCCGGATCGCACGCTCACGGACCGCGAGATCGCCGGACTGCGCCAGGCGGCGATCGACGCGGTGATCGCCGCGCACGGTGCCGAGCTCCGAGGCTGAGCGGCTCCGAATGAGCCGAACGTTCGTCCACCGGGTCCGACCTCGCTACGCCGAGGTGGACCAGCAGGGTGTGGTGTTCAACGCGCACTGGTTGACGTACTTCGACGACGCGTGCACGCGGTTCTTCGAATCGCTCGGCTACACGCCGAACGAGGCCTTCTTCGGCGAGTTCGACCTCATGATCGTCAAGGCAGTGCTCGAGTGGGAAGGACCGGCCGGCTTCGACGAGTTCGTGGACATCGCGGTGGAACCGGTTCGCCTGGGTACGAAATCGTTCGATCTGTGCTACCGGGCAACCGTCGACGGGCGCGCCGCGTGCACCGGCGTGATCACCTACGTGAGCGTCAAGCCGTCGACGCACGAGTCGAGTGCGATCCCTCCGGGCGTTCGAGCGAAGCTCGAAGCAACGCGCGCGGGTTGACGCAGCGGCGATGCAGCCCGGGTGAGTCAGCCCGACACCGGGTCGGCGGTCGGCGTTGCCGAGGACGGATCCGCACGGTGCCGGTGCGAGAACCAGATGGACGCACCGAGGCCGAGCGGGAGCGGGAGCCAGTACGAGAAGAGGCGGTAGAGCAGCGTTGCGAGCACCGCTTCGTCCGGGGACGCCCCCGCGAGGGTGAGCACGCCGGCCAGCCCGGCTTCGACAAAGCCGAGCCCGCCCGGGGTGATGGGGATCATCGACAGGGTGGCGGCGGCGACGTAGGCGAGGAGCACGAGCAGAGGATCGACAGACGCGCCGATCGCGAGCAGGCTCGCTTCGAGCGCGAGGAAGTCGAAGAGCTGATTCGCCGCGGCCGCAGGGAGCGCGCGCTTCCAGGAGTACCGGAGTGCCTGGCGGATCACGTTGCGCGATTCGACGACGCGTGCACCGACGCTCGAGCTGTCACCAACGTGGAGGCGCGCCGCGACCCAGCTGACTGCACGACCGACGCCCGCGATCGCGCGGTCGGAGCGGATCATCCACGCGCCGAACCCCAACAGCACGAAGAAGAGGAACACGGCCAGGAGCGCGCCCTCGACGAGCTGCTGGTTGATCGCGAGGAACGGCACCGCCGGGAGCGCGAGCACCGGCAACGCGAACAAGGTGGCGGTCGACAGCAGGCCGGTGGCCGCGAGCGCCGTTGTCGCCGTCGGGATGTCGAACCCGGCTTGGGCCAACATCTTGAGCTGGAGCGCGCCGCCGGCGGCGACTCCGCCCGGGACCGCTCGGCCGACCGCGTTGCCGGCCGTATGGGAGCACGCCACGTCGAACCAGCCCTTGGCGCCGAGCGCGATTCGCTGCAGCTCCCAGATGGCCACAAAGCTGGCGCCTTCGAGCAACGCGACGACCAGGAACCAAGCAGGATATACGTCACGGAGCCGGGGGAGGGCGTCGAAGGTCGCCAAGAGTCCCGGCAGGACGAAGTAGAAAGCAACCAGTGTGATGAGCAGGAACGCGATGCGCCCTATGAGCCGCCGCCGGGCGTGCCGTGCCGTTGTCACCACCGCGAGCGTAGGCGTCCGTCGCCGGTCCGCTGTGCCGCCGGGCGCGCAACTGTCGTGCCTCGTTCGATCATCCGATCTGGATGATTCATCGGAGCTCGTTTCTGCGGGAGGCTCGCGAAAGTGAACGATGCCGGCGATGACCTTGAGGGCGGCGGTGCCTGGCGTGCCGTCGAACGTCGTGGTGCTGGGCCGTTCGTCACGTGGGTGACGTACCGACGACCCGATGGGTTCCTCGTCCGCTGGGAGTCGCGCGCCCACCGCAAGCACCACAACCGCTTGGGTCGGAGCCGCGGGACGACGTGGTGGGCGCCGGGGGCGGTGGCCTGGTGGATCGGTGTCTTGTTCATGCTCGGCGCGATCTGCTTCGCGCTCGGTGCCGTTCCGGGCTACGTGGACGTTGTCGGCGTCATCGCCGACAACGTCACCTTCTTCATCGGATCGATCTTCTTCACGAGCGCCGCCGCGCTTCAGTACCTCGAGGTGGCGAACGCGGATCCGGTGGGGCAGCCGACGTCCGCTCGTGAGTCGGTACGGTTCCTCGCGTGGGAGCCACGCCGCATCGACTGGTGGGCGAGTGCGGTGCAGCTCGTCGGCACCGTGTTCTTCAACGTCAGCACCTTCGCGGCG
Organism: uncultured Acidimicrobiia bacterium; assembly: GCA_963770095.1. Lineage (GTDB taxonomy): Bacteria > Actinomycetota > Acidimicrobiia > IMCC26256 > JAENVU01 > Chersky-806. Next base: position 165,079 of record CAVYOO010000001.1, on the reverse strand, counting down.
CTCGATGCCTCGCTCGGGGCGGCGAACGCGAGTCGGTTCGTGTGGCGGCCCAACGCCTGGGGGTCAATCTGCTTCCTCGTCGCCAGCCAGCTCGCGTTCGCGGAAGTCGGGCACCGCTGGATCTCCTGGAAGCCGCGACTACGTTCGTGGTGGATTGCCGCCTTGAACCTCGGCGGCTCCATCGCCTTCGGCCTGTCGGCCGTTGCCGCGTATGTCGTCCCGGAGAGTGGTGAACCCCGCAACGCGCAACTGGTCAACCTCGGCACGTTCGTCGGCGCGCTCGGCTTCCTCGTCGGCGCGTTCCTGTTGTTGCCCGAGCGCACCGACCGCGCCGACCAAGATCCTGTACGACTGATCCCATCCACCTGAAGGAGAGCCATGGCCCTGCATCGCAAGGTGAACAAGTCGGTCACCCCCACAGACGCGAAGAAGGCGGAGCATCGGTCCGTGATCGACCCGATCTTCGCTCGCGCGGGTGAGGCGGCCGGCGCGCCGACGCACGTGATGCCGCTCGAAGGAATGCGTCCGGACACCGCGTACCAGGTGGTGCACGACGAGCTGATGCTCGACGGCAACGCGCGGCTCAACCTGGCCACATTCGTGACGACGTGGATGGAACCTCAGGCCGAGCAGCTGATGGCCGAGACGTTCGACAAGAACATGATCGACAAGGACGAGTATCCCCGGACCGCAGATCTCGAGATGCGCTGCGTGAACATGCTGGCGCGCTTGTGGAACTCGCCGGACGACGAGGGCGCGACCGGGACTTCGACGACTGGTTCAAGTGAGGCCGCGATGTTGGGCGGCATGGCTCTCAAGTGGCGCTGGCGCGAGCGGATGCGCGCGGCGGGGAAGCCGACGGACAAACCCAACATGGTCATGGGCATCAACGTCCAGGTGTGCTGGGAGAAGTTCTGCCGGTACTGGGACATCGAGATGCGACTCGTGCCGATGGAAGGCAATCGCTTCAATCTCAGTGCGGAAGAGGCCGTGAAGCGCTGCGACGAGAACACGATCGGCGTCGTCCCGATCCTCGGATCCACCTTCGACGGCAGCTATGAGCCGATCGAAGAGATCTGCCAGGCGCTCGACCAGCTCCAGACCGACACCGGGCTCGACGTCCCGGTACACGTCGACGGTGCTTCGGGCGCCTTCATCGCCCCGTTCATCGACCCGGACGTGGTGTGGGACTTCCGCCTGAAGCGCGTGCAGTCGATCAACGCGTCGGGACACAAGTACGGACTGGTGTACCCGGGCGTCGGCTGGGTGGTGTGGCGCAATCCTGAAGCCCTCCCCGACGACCTCGTCTTCAAGGTGAACTACCTGGGCGGAGAGATGCCGACGTTCTCGTTGAACTTCTCGCGCCCGGGTAACCAGATCGTGGCGCAGTACTACAACTTCATCCGGCTCGGAGTGGACGGGTACCGGCGGGTCCAACAGGCGGCGCGCGACGTCGCGCGGGGCAGTGCCGAGAAGGTCGCGGCGCTCGGACCGTTCGATCTCATCACTGACGGGAGCGGGCTCCCGGTGTTCGCGTTCGCACTCAAGCCCGAGGTCACGAACTACACCGTCTTCGACGTCTCTCGGATGTTGCGCGAGCGCGGCTGGCTGGTACCGGCGTATCGATTCCCGGCGAATCGTGAAGATCTGGCGGCACTACGGGTCGTCGTCAAGAACGGCTTCACTCAGGACCTCGCTGATTTCCTGGTCCACGACCTCGAGACCGTGGTGGCCTACCTCAGCCGGGTCAAGGGGTCGTTGCCGAGCGAGCCCGGAGAGTCCTTCCACCACTGACCGGGGCGCGTGATGACATCAATGTGCTCTCTCGACCCCGGTGCGCGCGCGGTCGAGGGACGCGAATGACCTCCCCGGGATCCACCCGCGGATCTCCTAGCGTTCCCGCCTGATGACTGATTCAGGGTCAGACAACCCGGTTCCCGTGCCCGAGGAGACCCGGGTCGAGCGCCAGGGTGCCGTGGCGCGCTTCGGCGCAGTCCTGTTGCTCCTGCTCGTGACGTTCGTGTTCCTCGCTTCCGGCCCGACGGGTCATTGGGTGGCATTCGTAGCGGTGATGCTGCAGGGTGCGACTCTGCTCGCCGCGCTCGGCGGCGTCCGAAGCCAGCGCCCGCCTCTGGCGGATCGCGCTGATCGTCGTGTCGATCGGGCTCGTCGCGGCGACTGGGGTCTGGATCGCAGACTTCAGCAATGCCGACGGCGTGCTCTTCGTCATGAACGTGCTCCTCGTTGGTGCCGCGCCCGTGGTCATCGCCAGCTCGCTCGTGCGGCGGCGGGTCGTTGATGTCCACACGGTGATGGGTGCGCTGTGCATCTACGTGCTGCTCGGGATGCTCTGGGCGTTCGGGTTCGGCGCGATCGGCGCGTTCACATCCGAACCGTTCTTCGCCCAACAGGCGACGGCAACGGTGGCCGACTACCTGTACTTCAGCTTCGTCACCCTGACGACGGTGGGCTATGGCGATCTGACCGCGAGCGAGGGCTTGGCCCGCGCGATCGCGGTCGTCGAAGCCCTCACCGGCCAGCTCTATCTGGTGACGGTCGTCGCGTTGGTGGTCAGCCGGATGGGGCGGGTCTCGAGGCGCGACGGTCGCACCTGACCGGGTCCCGTTCAGCTCGACGGACACTTCTCGCTGAGCGAGCCGAACAGATCCCCGGCCGTGCTCCCGACCTTCGAGACCGCGTTGCCAACGGTCTGGAGGTTGTCGGTGAGGCTGCCGTCGCCGAAGCTCTCGACTGCTGTCTGGAGGTCGGTCAGCGCAGACTTCACGTCGTCGACCTGTGGTTTCAGGTCGGCCTCGAGGGACTGACCGAGGGCATCAAGGTTCTTCTTCACCTTGTTCACCGCCGAGGTGACCGCGCTCTTCCCGCCGCTCAGATCGACGTTGCTCAACGCGTTGACCGAGCTCTCCAATGCGTCCTTGTCTGCACAAACTGCGTCTTTCGCGGTGGTGGACGACGGAGTGCTCGAACCTGAGTTCGAGCTGCAGCCGGCGATCCCGAACGCGATGCAGACGATTGCGGTTCCGGCGACCGTGCGCTTGAAGTTCATGGGAGGTTCCTCTCGAGTTGTCCGTGGTGCCGTAACGTAGATCGCGCGGGCCACTCGAGGTCATCCGAATCAGATGAATTGGCGGGGGAATCATCCCGCCGGGATGGCGCCGGTGCGAGGCGTCGAGAATGATCGCAGGCGTGCGCACGGGCATCTAGCGTGAGGATCCAGTGAACGGGGCAAACGAGGGCTCGAGGACCGAACGCCGTAGTGGTGACCTCGCGTGCCTCATCGTCGGCGTGCTCGGCCTCGTGCTCACCGGGCTCTGGGCGCAGGCGGCGACGAGCGTGGACGCCAACCTGTTCACGACCGTCAACCAGCTACCCGACAGCCTCGAAGGGCTCGCGAACGCTCTCGCCGCGATCGGTTCGCTCTGGTTCGTGGCGGTCGTCGTCGCGGCGTTGCTCATCGCGCGCTGGTTCCCGGCGGCGCGCGACGCCGTGCTGGCCGGTGGCATCGCGTGGCTCGTCGCCGAAGGTCTGAACGAGTTGCTCGGCACCCGTTCCGCGAGCTCCCTCGGCGTCGTTGTCCGGACCGGTGGTGGTCCCAGCTTCGCGTCGATGAGCACCGCCGTGGTCGCGGCGCTGACGATCGTGTTGGCGCCGTACCTCGTCCGGCCGTTGCGTCGGCTCGCCATGGTGCTCATCGTCCTCGTCGGCCTCTCGGCGATGTATCTCGGGACCGGTTTGGCCTCCGACGTGCTCGGTGGCTTCTTCCTGGGCCTGGCCGCGGGTGCCCTGGTGCACGTCCTGTTCGGTGCGCCGAGCGGGCGGCCGTCACCCGCCCAGGTGCAGGCTGCCGTCGGCGATCTCGGGCTGACGGTCACGGGATTCGTGGCGTCGTCCGAGCATTATCCGGGCGCGACGCTCATGGATGGGTCGCTCGAGTCCGGGGCCACGGTGCGGGCATTCGCGTTCGGACGGGATCAACGTGACGGGCAGGTCGCCGCGAAGCTGTGGCACAACGTCATGTACAAGGATCCCGGCCTCCCCGTATTCGGGAGCCGGCTCCAGACCGTCGAGCACCTGGCGTACGCATTGATGCTCGCGGATCAGGCCCACGTCGCGGCGCCGAAGGTCTTGAAGACCGGTACCGCGGGCCAGGACATCGCGCTGCTCGTCACCGCCGTCCCCACTGGTCGTCCCTTCGCCGAGCTGGGCGAGCAGCTCGACGACGGGGCGCTGGCCGGGGCATGGACCGCCTTGGACCAGCTTCACCGCGCGGGCATCACCCACGGTGCGATCGGGCCCGATCGCCTGCTTGCCCAACCGGGGGAGGCGTCGGCTTCGCGGATCTCGGCACGGCCGCCGTCACCACGGACGAGTACCGCCGCAACCGGGACGTCGCCGCGCTGCTCGTCGCCACGTCGCTTCTCGTAGACACGCCGCCACCGGATTCGAGTGACGCGGAAGCGAACGCCGGAAGCGACGCGCCGACCGACGAGGATGCGGAGGACGCCCCGGTCGTCACCAGTCGCGCGATCACTGCGGCGATCGCCACGCTCGGCAAGGAACGCATCGGAGCTGCGGTTCCACTGATCCAACCAGCGGCGCTGCCGGTGGGCGAGGGCCATGGGATCAAGCACTTCGGCAAACGCCTGAAGACGTTCCGCCAGGACACCGCGGCCGCGTCGGGAGTCGAAGAGGCCGCCGCGTTCAAGATCAAGCGCCTCTCGTTGGTCAACATCGGGATGCTGGCCGGCATTCTCTTCGCGCTGGCGATCGCTATTCCCAGCCTGACCGACATCAACTGGGCGTCGGTGCAGAACGAGTTCGACAACGCGACGTGGGGTTGGGCGGTGCTCGCCCTGTTCCTGTACCCGTTGGTGCCTACGGCATGGGCGACGGCTCTGCTCGGTTGCGTGAATGCGGACCTTCCGTTCGTCCCGACCGTGCTGACCCAGCTCGCGTGCAGCTTCCTGAACCTGATCACCCCGAACGGCATCGGCGGTACCGGCCTCCAGCTCGACTACCTGCACAAGGAGGGGGTCCCGGTCGCATCGGGGGCCAGCGCGATGGTCCTGAGCACGGGTGTCGGCGGCGCGATCCAGATGGCGCTCTTCCTCGTCGCGGCCGCGCTCACCTCGACGCAGGTCGATACCAGCAGCAACTCCGGGAGCGTGAGCCTCGGCGCCATTGCCGTCGTGGCGGCGCTCATCGGGGTGGTGCTCTTCATCCCCAAGGTTCGGGGCAAGGTCGTCCCCGCCGTGACCCGGGCTGCGTCCGACATCTGGGCGGTGCTGCGCAACCCGAAGAAGGCCATGCAGCTCTTCGGCGGTGACCTCGCCGGCAACCTGGTCTACCCGTTCCTGCTCGGCCTGTGCCTGATGGCGTTCGGTGCGCATCTCAGCTTCGCTCAGCTCATCGTCGTCCAGGTCGGGGCCGGGATGCTCGGCAACGTCGCGCCGGTGCCGGGTGGGATCGGCGTCCAGGAAGCGGCGCTGACCGCAGGACTCACTGCCTTCGGCATCGACAGCAACACCGCGCTGGCGACCGTCCTCGTGTTCCGGGGCATCACGTTCGCGCTTCCGCCCGTATTCGGCTTCTTCACCCTGCAGTGGCTTCGCCGGAAGGGCTACGCATGAGCGACGCACCCACGCCCGACCCGGCAGCGGCGCCCGATCCCGCCGAGCTCCTCAAGGACAATCGCTACCTCGGCATGCTCGCGATGGGGGCGATCATCGGAGTACCGGTCGCGGTGGTCGCGTACTTCTTCTTGAAGCTCGTTGCCGAAGTCCAGCAGTACATCTTCGACACGTTGCCGAACGATCTCGGTTTCCACGGCGCGCCCAGTTGGTGGTCGGTGCCGTTCCTCGCGCTCAGCGGCCTGTTGGTGGCAGCGGCGATCAAGTACCTCCCGGGGCCCGGCGGGCACTCGCCGGCCGACGGGTTCCAGAACACGGGGCCGCTCCCGCCCGTCGAGCTCGCCGGCGTCTTCGCCGCGGCGTTCGCGACGCTGAGCCTCGGTGTCGTACTCGGCCCCGAAGCGCCGTTGATCGCCATCGGGAGTGGGCTCGGCGTCCTGGCGGTCCACTTGATCAAGAAGGATGCCCCGCCGATGGCCGCGGTGGTCATCGGGGTCGCCGGAAGCTTTGCGGCGGTCTCCACCCTGCTCGGTTCGCCGATCGTCGGCGCCTTCCTCCTCATGGAGGTCGCAGGGATCGGGGGCGTGTTGCTCGGCGTCGTGCTCGTGCCCGGGTTGCTCGCCGCCGGGGTGGGGTCGCTCATCTTCGTCGGGCTTGACTCCTGGACCGGGTTCGGAAATTTCTCGCTGTCGGTGCCGAAGGTCCCGCCCGCGGGCTCGCCCACCGGAAAGGAATTTCTCTGGGCCATCGCCATCGGCATGATGGCGGCGATCCTCGGGGCCGGGATCAAGCGGCTGGCACTCTGGTTGCGGCCGCTCGTGGCGCGGCAGAGTCTGGTCTTCACGCCGGTCGCCGGTTTGGCCATCGGGATCCTGGTCATCGTCTTCGTCGAGCTCACGGACAAGTCCTCCTCGTTCGTGCTCTTCTCCGGTCAGGACCAGCTGCCAACGCTGATCGAGAGCGCGGCGAGCTGGTCGGCCGGGGCACTGGTGTTGCTCATCGTCTGCAAGGGGATCGCGTACGGGATCTCGCTCAGCAGCTTCCGGGGTGGGCCGGTGTTCCCCGGCTTGTTCATCGGCGCCGCCGGCGGGATGGCGCTCTCGCATCTGGCCGGACTGCCGATGATCGCCGGCGCGGCGATGGGCATGGGCGCGATGACCACGGCGATGCTCGGCTTGCCGCTCACGTCGGTCTTGATCACGACCCTGTTCCTGGGCGCGGACGGGGTCACGCTCATGCCGGTGGTCATCGTGGCCACGGCAATCTCGTACGTCGGCTCGGCCCGGCTCGCGCCCCCGCCCGCACCCGATCTGGCGCCGGCGTCCGACCCGTCGCCGCCCGCACCACCGGCCACGCCGAACCCGTAGGGCGGAACCAGTGTGCGCGGCCCGTGAGCGCGAAAACCCCGATCTGAGCGCCTCGACGTGGCAACGTAGCGCTACGTCTCGGAAGTGAGGAGAACCGGTGATTGACCTCGCGCCAACGATGTTGGCCGTCGATCCCGTGCCCTGGGCCCGATCGCAGATGGCGTTCACGCTCGCGGCTCACATCATCTTGGTGCCGCTCGGTGTCTCGTGGGCCTGCATCACGCTGATCGCCAATTACCGCGCGATCAAGAAGGACGATGGCGATGCGCTGCTCCTCGCGCAGCGCTGGTCGAAGTACATGGCCGTGACGTTCGCGGTCGGTGCCGTCACCGGCACGGTGCTCAGCTTCGAGTTCGGCTTGCTCTGGCCCCGGTTCATGGGGCAGTGGGGCCAGGCGTTCGGAGTCCCCTTCGCCATCGAGGGCTTGTTCTTCTTCACCGAGGCGATCTTCATCGCGATCTACATCTACGGGTGGCGGCGCCTGAAGCCCTGGCCGCACTTCTGGACGGGTGTGCCGATTGTCGTCACCGGTATCGGCGGCACGGTCTCGGTGGTTGCCGCGAACGCGTGGATGAACCAACCGGCCGGGTTCACCTTGAACGCGGCCGGAAAGGTCGTGGAGGTCGATGCCTGGGGTGTCATCTTCAACCGGGCGATGCCGTTGGAAGCCGCGCACATGCTCGTCGCCGCGTACCTGGTCGGAGGATTCCTGGTGGCCTCGGTCTACGCCGCGGGGATGCTGCGCGGTCGTAACGACCGGTACCACCGGCTCGGGTTCATCATCCCGTTCACCATCGCGGCGATCGCGACCCCGGTGCAGATGCTCGTGGGTGACGAGCTGGCGCGCTGGGTGTACGAGAACGAGCCGACGAAGTTCGCGGCGATCGAGCTGGTCCCGAAGACCACGAGTGACGTGCCCGAGACGCTGTTCGGGCACCTGAACGACGACGGGACGGTCACCGGTGGCATCCCGATCCCCGGCATGGCATCGATCCTCTCGGACCCGGCGACGGGGACCAGCACCGTGATCGAGGGGCGGAACGCCTTTCCCGCCGACGATCAGCCGACGATCGCCCAGGCCAATACCGTCCACCTCGCCTGGGACTTGATGGTGGGGCTCGGAACGCTGCTGTTCCTGCTTTCGGTCTGGTACGGCCTGGCGTGGCTGTTCCGAAGACGCATCCCGCGCTCGAAGTGGTTCCTGCGCGTCGCGGCTTCGGCGGGAGTGCTGTCGATCATCGCCATGGAAGCCGGCTGGGTCGTCACCGAGGTTGGCCGACAACCGTGGATCGTCTCCGGCCATATGAAGGTGGACGATGCGGCGACGACCAACAGCGGAGTGTGGGCAACGTTCGTCACGATCGTGATCCTGTACTTGGCGGTCGGCGTGACGACCGTGCTGGTGCTCCGGGGGATGAGCCGACGATTCCGTGAGGCCGACGAGCTCCGTGAGAGCGAAGTGCCCTACGGGCCGAGAGACCCAGGTTCACTCGGGCCCGGGCCTGACGCCGAAAAGGTCTCGTCGTGAACGAAGCCGACGCGGTCGCGGTCATCCTCTTCGTCGGAGTGATCGCTTACGCGATCTTCGGCGGCGCGGACTTTGGCGCGGGCTTCTGGGACCTGGTCGCAGGCGGGGCCGAACGCGGCGATCGGCCGCGTAAGCTCATCGACCACTCGATCGGCCCGGTGTGGGAGGCCAACCACGTCTGGTTGATCTTCTGCCTCGTCGTGTTGTGGACCGCGTTCTCGGAGGCGTTCGCGTCGATCATGCTGACGCTCTTCGTGCCGCTGACCCTTGCCGCGTTGGGCATAGTGCTTCGCGGCGCGAGCTTCGCGTTCCGCAAGGCGGTCTTCGTCACGTCCGAGCGCCGGGTGTTCGGTGCGATCTTCGCGACGTCGTCGGTGCTCGTCCCGTACTGCATGGGTGCCGTGGCCGGTGCGATCGCATCCGGGCGGGTCCCGGCCGGCGGGGCGGCGGGCGACCCGTGGGACAGCTGGGTGAACGCGACGTCGATCCTCGGGGGAGTGCTGGCCGTGACGGCCGTGGCCTACCTCGCCGCGGTCTACCTCACCTGGGACGCGCGACGGCTCGAGGACGACGCACTGGTCGAGTACTTCCGGCTCCGAGCGGTGATGGCCGCGGTCGCCTCCGGGTTGGTGGCGTTCGTGGGCATCTTCGTGCTCTACAACGACGCGCGCTACATCTTCGACGGGCTCACCTCGAGGGCGTTGCCGCTGGTGATCGTCTCCGGGCTGTGTGGCATCGGATCACTGCTGCTGCTCCTGCGAAGCTTGCATCGCGGCGCGCGCTTCCTTGCGATCGGCGCGGTCGCGACGGTCATTGCCGGCTGGGGAGTCGCGCAGTGGCCGTACGTGCTTCCCGAGTCACTGAAGATCGGCGCGGCCGCCGCGCCGTCGGGAACCCTGACCGCGGTGCTGGTCGTCTTCGCGTTCGCGGTCGTGATCATCCTGCCGTCGTTGGGATTGCTCTACGTCCTCGACCAGAAGAGCCTCCTCCCCGGCGAAGGCATGGAGTCACCCCCGCTCCCACCCGTCTGACCCCCCCGAACCGGTTTCGGTGTCAGTTGGACACGCCAGAGCGTGTTCAGATGACACCGAAAGCCGGGCCTGGCCGCTGAAGGTGATGCCACCGGGCCGCGGGATGGAGCGGCTAGGGAGTGAGCACCGGTTGTCCATCGACGACGACTGGGAACTGGCGGCGCGGGTCGTCCTGTGGGACGGGCGCGGTGGGGGAGCCGTGTGCCGGGTCGCCCTCGAGCGCGACGGCACCGTCGGGTGCGTACTGGAGGATGTAGGCCTTCCGCGTCTCGTCGGTGGTGTTGTACCCGGTCGCGTGGGGGTGAGCGACGAGAAGACCACGATGCTCCCGGCCTTCACGGGCACGGCGACCGCGTCGGGCGGGTCGATGCAGCATTGGAATCCGATCGGAGTGTCGACGTGGGCGACGGTGCCACGCCGGTGCACGCCGGGGAGCGCCCACACGCAGCCGTTCTCGACGGTCGCGTCCGTGAGCGCGACCCAGCACGTGAGGTACGCCTGCGGCTCGACGTAGGTGTAGCCGTTGTCCTGGTGCCACAGGACCGGCTCGGTGCTGTGCGGTGACTTGTAGACCGACTGCTCCCAGTAGAGCCGCGCGTCCGGACCGATCAGGTCGTGGCAGAGGTCGGCGAACAGGGGCGCGGCGCAGAAGTCGCGGCAGAACCTTCGACCGCGGTGCGACGTGGATCGCGATCGAGACGGTGTCGACCCCCGCGATGCTGAACCGGCCGCCGGGCTGGGTGTGCAGGAAGTCGAGCACCTCCTGGTTGAACGGCTCGATTGCCGCGGCGACGGCGGCGATGGTCGCGGTGTCGATCGCGTCTTCGAGCACGAAGAATCCCTGCTCGTCGTAAGCCTTCGCCTGCTCGGGCGTGACCGCGCGGAACGGGCCGTGGTGCTCGGGCCACGTGAAGCCGGTGTTCCACGGATGCCGTTCGAGCGTGATCACGCGTCTCCCGTGGCGGTTCCGCCAGGCGAGAGGTTCTCGACCTCGATCGGCGGGGCGGGGGAAAGAGCAGCAGGGGTATGCATTGGTCTGTATACTATGCGGTATGGCGTATCAAGCAGGTGTGGTGGGCGGCTCAGGCTACACGGGCGCCGAGCTGCTCCGACTCCTGGCCGGGCACCCGGACATCGATGTTCTGCACGTCACCGCGGCTTCCAACGCCGGGTCGACGGTCGGGTCGCTGTACCCGTCGCTCGGGGCCGCGTACCCGGGTCTCGAGTACGTGCCGTTCGACTCCGTGGCGCTCGGCGAGCTCGATCTCGCGTTCCTGGCGCTCCCGCACGGCGAGTCCCAACGGATCGTCCCGCAGCTCGTCGATTCGGTCCCGCACCTGGTGGACCTCGGGGCCGACTTCCGCCTCCCGGCGGCCGGATACGAGCAGTGGTACGGCGACGCGCACCTGGCGCCCGACCTGCTCGACCGCTTCGTGTTCGGGATGCCCGAGCTGTACCGCGACACGATCACGAAGCATGCACACGTCGCGTCACCGGGCTGCTATCCGACGGCCGCATCGCTTGCGCTGGCCCCGCTGGTCGCGCACGGACTGGTGGAATCGACCGGGATCATCGTCGACGCGATGTCGGGGGTGTCGGGCGCCGGACGCGCGCTGAAGCACACAAGCCACTTCTCGGAGGTCGACGAGAGCGTCAGGGCGTACGGCGTCCTGACCCACCGGCACACCGCCGAGATCGAGCTCGCGCTCACGCACGTCGGTGCCTCGCCGGCGGAGGTGCTGTTCACGCCGCACCTCGTACCGATGGTGCGGGGCATCCACGCAACCTGCCATGCCCGACCCGCCGTCAGCGGGCTCACCACCGCGTCGCTGCTCGCGGTCTCTCGCGACTACTACGCCGGTGAGTCGTTCGTGAGCATCGTCGACGAACCGCCGCCGACCAAGGCCGCGACCGGCGGCAACGGCGCGCTGCTCACCGTGCGCTTCGACGAGCGCACCGGGTCGGTGCTCGCGATCGGCGTGCTCGACAACCTGGTGAAGGGTGCGTCCGGCCAGGCCATTCAGAACGCCAACCTGCTGTTGGGGCTCCCCGAGGATGCCGGCCTCCAAGCGATCGGGATGTGGCCATGAGCGTGACGGCGGCGAAGGGGTTCGAAGCCGGGGGACTGGCGTCGGGGATCAAGCCGGATGGTCGTCCCGACCTGGCCATCGTCGCGACCGCGGACCGGCGCGCGGTGCCGGCCGCCGGTGTCTTCACCCAGAACGTCGCGACTGCTGCGCCCGTGCAGGTGAGCCGGGAGCATCTGCAGGACGGGCGCGGCGGCAGCCGTGGTGCTCAGCTCGGGAAACGCGAACGCAGCGACCGGGGCGCAGGGTCGCACCGACGCGCGCCGGATGGCGGAGCTGGCGGGCGCGGGGCTCGGATGCCCGGGCACCGACGTCCTCGTGTGTTCCACCGGGCTCATCGGCTACTTCATGCCAATGGATGCCCTGGAGTCGGGCATCCCCCAGCTGACGGCCGCACTGAACGGCGCGGACGCCGCGGCTGACGCGATCCTCACGACCGACACCGTGCGCAAGGAAGCGGTCGCCGGTGTCGCGGGCACCTCGGCCATCGTCGGCGGGATGGCCAAGGGCGCGGCGATGCTCGCGCCCGCGATGGCCACGATGCTCGCGGTCGTCACGACCGACGTCGCGCTGGACCGCGTAGCACTGCAGACCGCGCTGGCGAGCGCCGTCGATGCGACCTTCAACCAGCTGTGCGTCGACGCGTGCACGAGCACCAACGACACGGTGCTGCTGCTCGCGAACGGGGAGTCCGGCGCAGCGATCGGCGACGCGGGCCGTCTCGCGGCGTTCACGGATGCGCTGACCGAGGTCTGCGGCTCGCTCGCAGAGCAGATGGCGCGCGACGCCGAGGGCGCCACCAAGTTCGCCCGGATCACCGTGCGCGGTGCCCGTTCGCTCGACGATGCGCGCCGCGCCGCCCGTTCCGTCGCCGCGTCGCAGCTCGTGCAGTGCTCGCTCAACGGAGAAGACCCCTACTGGGTCGCGTGCTGTCCGAGCTTGGTGTCAGTGGGGCCCGCTTCGACCCCGAGCAGGTGGAGATCGCCTACAACAGCATCGTCGCCTGCCGGTCGGGGATTGCCGCCGCGGACGACCCTGACGCGCTGGCCGCAACGATGAAGTCGCCGGAGATCCACATCGAGTGCGACCTGCACGCGGGCGCCGACGCAGCCTCGATGCTGTTCACCGATCTCTCGCACGCGTACATCGACGAGAACCGGGGAACGTCGTGAGTGGGACAACGTGACCGATCAGCGGTTGGCGACCGCACACGACAAGGCGGCGATCCTCGCCGAGGCGCTGCCGTACATTCGGGAGTTCAGCGGGCGCACCGTCGTCATCAAGTACGGCGGCCACGCGATGGACGATCCCGCGCTCGCGGACCTGTTCGCCCAGGACGTCGTCCTCATGCGCCTCGTCGGGATGAACCCGGTCGTCGTCCACGGTGGCGGTCCCCAGATCAGCGACCTCATGCGCCGGTTGGGCAAGGAGCCCGAGTTCCTCGACGGCCTGCGGGTCACCGACGCCGAGACCGTGGACATCGCACGGATGGCGCTCGTCGGCAAGGTCAATCGTGAGATCGTTGCGTCGCTGAACCAGCACGGCTCGTACGCGGTCGGGCTCTCGGGCGAGGATGCCGGGCTCATCCAGGTCGACCAGGGTGACGAACGGCTCGGATTCGTCGGCAAGATCCGTCACATCGACGCGTCGCTCCTCGAGCGGCTGCTGCGCGAGGAGCTCATCCCGGTGATCGCCACGATCGGCATGGGTGCGGAGGGTCAGGCCTACAACGTGAACGCCGACACGGTGGCCGGTGCCATCGCGGAGGCGCTCGACGCCGAGAAGCTCGTCTACCTCACCGACGTGAGTGGTGTGTACGGGGAGTACCCCGACGAGGACACGTTGATCTCGCGGACGGACACCGCCGGGCTCGAAGAGCTCGTGCGGGCCGGGAAGGCCGACAAGGGGATGATCCCGAAGCTCGAGTCCGTCGTGCAGGCGCTGCGCAATGGCGTCACCCGCGCGCACATCCTCGACGGCCGCATTCCGCACGCGCTCCTGCTCGAGTTCTTCACGCGAGAGGGCATCGGCACGATGGTGGACTCGTGAGTGCCGCGATGAGTCTCGACCACCTGGTCGCACTCGATGCCGAGCACGTGATGCAGACCTACGGGCGAATCCCGGTCGCGTTCGTCCGGGGCGAGGGAACGCGCCTCTGGGACAGCGAGGGCAACGAGTACCTCGACTTCCTGGGCGGACTCGCGGTCACGTCGATCGGACACGCTCATCCCGAGGTGGCCTCGGCCATCGCCGACCAGGCAAACACCCTCCTGCACGTCTCGAACCTGTACTACAACGCGGTGCAGCCGCAGCTCGCCGAACGCCTCGATCTGTTGCTCACCTCGGCGACCGGCACACCCGGGCGCGTGTTCTTCTCGAACTCCGGGGCCGAGGCCAACGAGTGCGCGATCAAGGTCGCCCGCCGGCACGGCCAGTCCAACGGCGGGCCGGAGCGCTTCCATGTGCTCTCGGCGTACAACTCGTTTCACGGCCGGACGCTGACCACGCTGGCCGCGACCGGGCAGCCGGCGAAGCAGGAGACGTTCCAGCCCCTGCCGACCGGTTTTCGCCAGGTCGAGTTCGCGGATCTGGACGCGCTGGCGGCCGCCATGGACGAGCGGGTCTGTGCCGTGCTGCTCGAGGCCGTTCAGGGTGAAGGTGGCGTGCAGCCGGCACCGCCCGGCTACCTCGAGGCGGTCCGCCGGCTCTGCGACGAGCGCGAGACGCTGTTGATGGTCGACGAGGTGCAAGCCGGTCTGGGCCGGACCGGGCGCTGGTTCGGGTTCGAACACGGCGGCGACGTGCGGCCCGACGTGGTCACGATGGCAAAGGCACTCGGCAACGGCGTGCCGATCGGCGCGTGCTGGGCCCGAGCCGGTGTGGCCGAGGCACTCCGGCCGGGCGACCATGCCTCGACGTTCGGCGGTCAACCCCTCGCGGCTCGCGCCGCGTTGGCGGTGCTCGACGTCATGGAACGCGAGGACGTCCCGACGCGTGCGAAGCAGGCGGGGGAGTACCTCACCAAGGCGCTGCGCGCGCTTCCCGGCGTGGCCGACGTTCGCGGCACTGGCCTGCTGATCGCCATCGAGCTCGGGCCGCACGCCGATGCGCCGACGCTCGCGCGCGAACTGTCTCGATCGCGGTCTCGTGGTCAATGCGGTGACACCAACCGCGCTGCGCCTGGCCCCTTCGCTCCTCGTCACCGGCGCCGAGATGGACGCGGCCGTCGCGATTCTGGAAGAGGTGTTGGCCCCATGACCCGAGACTTCCTGGAGGTCGACGACCTGAGCCCGGCCGAAGTCACGACCGTCCTCGACGAAGCCGCATCGGGCAAGGCGATGCCCGACCTGATCCCGCACGTGCTCGCCGACCAAGGTGTCGCGCTGCTGTTCGAGAAGCCATCCGCCCGGACGCGCGTCTCGAGCGAGATGGCGGTTGTGGCGCTCGGCGGCCATCCGATCTACCTGCGCGCCGAGGAAGTCGGTATCGACACGCGCGAGACGGCCGAGGACGTCGCCCGCACGCTCGCCTCGTACTGCAGTCTGATCGCGGCGCGCGTGTTCAGCCACGAGGTGCTCGAGCGGATCGCTGCGGCGGTCGACGTGCCCGTCGTGAACCTGCTCTCGGATCGGGCGCACCCGTGCCAGGCGTTGGCAGACCTGCTCACGTTGCGCGAGCTCTTCGGCGCGATCGAGGGTCGCCGCCTGGTGTACGTAGGTGACGGCAACAACGTGGCGGCGTCCCTGGCCTTCGGCGCCGCGCTCACCGGTCTCGAGCTCACGGTCGCCTCGCCGGCCGGGTACGAGCTCGACGACGGCATCGTGGACCGGGCCCGGAACCTGGGTGGGACCATCGATCTGGTCGGCGACCCGCACGAAGCGGTCAAGGGCGCGGACGCGGTGTACACCGACGTGTGGACCTCGATGGGCGATGAGCACGAAGCCGACGCCCGGCGCCAGGCGTTCGCGGGCTGGCAGGTGGACGCGGACCTCATGGCCGGCGCCGGTCCGGACGCCTACTTCCTGCACTGCCTTCCTGCGCATCGGGGCGAAGAGGTCAGCACCGAAGTGCTCGAGGGGCCGGCGAGCGTCGTGTGGCAGCAGGCGGCGAACCGCATGCACGCCGCGCGAGCGCTCTTCCAGCTCGTGCTGGCGGAGGACCGCTGATGGCCACGCTCGGCAAGCCGCAACGCCAGCACCGTCTGGCCCGGCTCCTCGAGGAGCAGGTCATCTCGAGTCAGTCCCAGATCGTCGAGCTGCTGGGCGCCGAAGGAGTCCTTGCGACCCAGGCGACGGTCAGTCGTGATCTCGAGGAGCTCGGCGCGGTCAAGGTCCGGATCCCGGGTGGGGCGATGGCGTACGCGGTGCCGGAGCACTCGAAGGACAAGGCGCCGCCCGAGGATCATCTCCGTCGGGTGATGGGCGAGTTCGTCGTCGAGGTCTCGCATTCGGGAAACCTCGCGCTCTTGCGCACGTCGCCCGGGTCCGCGCACGTCATCGGGTCCGCGCTCGATCGTTCCGGATTTCCCGACATGCTCGGCAATGTGTGTGGCGATGACACGATCATCGTCGTCTGTGCGGAAGGCTCCGGAGGCGGGCCGGTCGCGGCACGGCTCGCCGAGCTCGCGGGTCTGTAGCGCCGTCCATCGTTCGGTCACAAGATGCATGAGGGTTCGAGGAGGAAGAAGTGGTGGATCCAGTGAACGCCAAGCGGGTGGTTCTCGCGTACTCGGGCGGTCTCGACGCCTCGGTCGCGGTCCGTTGGATCCAGGAGGAGTGGGGCGCCGAGGTGGTCGCGATGGCGGTCGATGTCGGTCAGGTGCCAGATGCCGACGCCGAATACTGGGAAGCGGTCCGGGCGCGGGCATCGGCGGCGGGCGCGATCGAGGCCAAGGTCGTCGACGCACGCGCCGAGTACGCGAGTGAGTACGTGGCCCGCGCCATCAAGGCGAATGCGCTCTATGAAGGCAAGTACCCGCTCGTGTCGGCGCTCTCCCGGCCGGTCATCGCCCGGCACCTCGTGGCCGCCGCGCGCGAGTTCGACGCGGACGCGGTCGCGCACGGCTGTACCGGAAAGGGGAACGACCAGGTCCGATTCGAGGTCAGTGTCCGAGCGCTGGCGCCGGATCTCGAAGTGCTCGCGCCGGTGCGAGTCTGGGGATTCAGCCGGCAGGACTCGATCGAGTACGCAGCCCGTTACGACATCCCGATCACCGTCACCGAGTCGAAGCCGTACTCGATCGACGAGAACATCGTGGGGCGGGCAATCGAGTGCGGTGAGATGGAGGATCCCTGGGTCGCGCCGCCCGAGGACGTGTACGAGATCACCCGCCCGGTGGCCAATGCGCCCCGCGAGTCGCTTGATGTCGTCTTGCGCTTCGACCGTGGGGTGCCCATCGCGCTCGACGGCGCGGTGCTCCCGCTGCACGAGATCCTCAACGAGCTGAATCCGATCGTTGGCGCCTACGGGTTCGGTCGTCTCGACATGGTCGAGAACCGTCGCGTCGGCATCAAGAGCCGGGAGACCTACGAGTGCCCGGGGATGTTGGCACTCATGCTGGCGCACGCGGACCTCGAATCGATCACGCTCGAACGCGACGTCATGCGGGAGAAGTCCCGGATGGAGCCTCGGTACTCGGAGCTGGTCTACGACGGGTTGTGGTTCTCGCCTCTCCGTGAGGCGTTCGACGCGTTCATCGACTCGACGCAACGCCACGTCACCGGGGAGGTGCGGCTCCGGCTCGAGCCGGGAAGGTGCTTCGTCTCCGGCCGGCGCGCGGAGCGCGGTCTCTACGACTATGGGCTCGCGACCTACGAAGCCGACGACGCGTTCCGCCACGAGGATGCGGCGGGGTTCGTTCGCCTCTGGGGCCTCTCGGTCGAAACCTGGTCCAAGCGGCAGCGCAACGAGGAGCCGATCGTGCCGCGCTCCGATTCCGGCGCCGGCTCCGGTCGATGACGGCCGGGGACGCCAAGCCGCTGTGGCACGGCCGGTTCGGGGAAGGCCCGGCCGAGGCGCTGATGGCCCTGAGCGTCAGCCTCCCGTTCGACCAGCGCCTCGCCCACGACGATCTCGTCGGCTCGCGTGCGCACGTCGACATGCTCGCATCGGTCGGCCTGCTCAGCGAGGCGGACCGCTTCGCGATCGCCGATGCACTCGACCGGGTCGCCGTCGAGCTGAACGAAGGAACGTTCGCGTTCGTGCCGACGGACGAAGACATCCACACCGCGATCGAGCGCCGCGTCACCGAGATCGCGGGGTCGGCCGGAGCCAAGCTCCACACCGGGCGGAGCC
This sequence comes from uncultured Acidimicrobiia bacterium, assembly GCA_963770095.1. GTDB lineage: Bacteria > Actinomycetota > Acidimicrobiia > IMCC26256 > JAENVU01 > Chersky-806. Next base: position 147,121 of record CAVYOO010000001.1, on the reverse strand, counting down.
GCAACGACCAGGTCGCACTCGACCTCCGGCTCTTTGTCCGGCGCGAGGCGCGAGGCGTGATCGGTCGGATCCACAGCCTGCAGGAGGTCCTTCTTCGGCGCGCCGAGGAGTGCGACGACGATGCCTACCTGCCCGGGTACACGCACCTGCAGCGCGCCCAGCCCGTGCTGCTCGCCCACCATCTCCTCGCCCACCTCTGGGCCCTCACCCGGGACATCGAGCGCTGGCAGGGGGTCGTCACGCGGGCCGACGTGTCCCCGTTGGGGGCGGGGGCGCTCGCGGGTTCCAGCCTGCCGCTCGATCCCGATCACGTTGCCGCCACGCTCGGGTTCGCGGGCCGGTTCGAGAACTCGCTCGACGCGGTTTCGGACCGCGATTTCGTCGCCGAGGCGCTTTTCGCCGCGGCGTTGACCCAGGTGCACCTCTCCCGCATCGGCGAGGAGATCGTCCTCTGGTCCAGTGAAGAGTTCGGCTTCCTCGAGCTGCCGGACGCGTTCTCCACCGGGTCGTCGATGTTGCCGCAGAAGAAGAACCCTGACATCGCGGAGCTGGCGCGCGGGAAGGCCGGCCGGCTCATCGGGCACCTGACCGGGATGCTGGCCACGCTCAAGGGGCTCCCACTCGCGTACAACCGCGATCTCCAGGAAGACAAGGAGCCGCTGTTCGACGCGATCGAGACGCTGAGCCTCACGCTCATGGCGCTGGGCGGGCTCCTGGACACCGCGGTGTTCGATGTCGCGCGCATGCGCGCCGCCGCGGACGTCGCCTCGTCGTCGGCGACCGATCTCGCCGAGTACCTCGTCGAAGCCGGGATGCCGTTCCGGGAGGCGCACGCGGTGGTGGGGTCGCTCGTGCGCCAGTCGATCGAGCGTCACATCCCGCTCGAGGAGCTGGTGGAGGCGGAACCGCATCTCGGCGTCGAGGCCCTCCCGCTGCTCGAGCCCGGCGCGGCAGTCCGCCGCCGGACGACGCCCGGCGGCGCGGGGCCGGGTCCGGTCGCGATCCAGCTGGAGGCCGCGAAGGACCGGTTGCGGCGCCAGCAGCAGTGGCTCGACGCCTGACCCACGCGTTCTACGCGCGCGATTCGCTCGAGCTCGCCCCACTGCTGTTGAACAAGGTCCTCGTGCACGACGAGCCGGAGGGAAGGCTCGCGGTCCGGATCGTCGAAGTCGAGGCGTACCGCGGTTCCGCCGATCCCGCCAGCCACGCCTATCGAGGGCAGACACCCCGGAACTCGTCGATGTTCGGCCCGCCCGGCCGGCTCTACGTGTACTTCACCTACGGAATGCATTGGTGCGCAAACGTCGTTGCGCTCGCGCCCGCCGGCGACGCGAGTGCGGTGCTCCTGCGCGCCGGTGAGCCACTCGAGGGGATCGAAGTGATGCGGTCGAGGCGGCCGCGGGCGCGCCGAGACAGCGAGCTGTGCTCGGGGCCCGCACGACTCACCCAGGCGCTCGGTCTCGACCGTGACTCGGATGGGTCGAGCCTGCTGCGCGGGCCGCTCGGGATCTTCGACGACGATGTGGGGCCACCGCGCCGACCCGGCCGGTCGCCGCGCGTGGGTCTCGCCCCCGGGCGGGGCGAGACCACCCGGTGGCGCTGGTTCGTGTCCGGCAACGAGCACGTGAGCAGGCGCTGATTCACAACGTGACCACTGCCACGACGACGCCGGCCCCGCACCGGTCTACCGTCGACAGGGTGAGCACCGCCGAGACCGCGCCGAGCTTCAACCCACTCGAACCGGGCTTCTTCGAGGATCCGTACCCGCACTACGCCGAGCTCCGGGAGCGGGATCCGGTGCACCGCACCCTGATCGGACCCTGGCTGCTCACCCGCTACGCAGATGTGGTGCGGGTGCTGCGCGACCCATCGCTCAGTGTCGAGGAGCGCAACGCGGTGTCGATGACGATCGATCCGGACGTCGCCGCGGCATTCGAGGGTCGTGACGGCGGGAACCGCGCCATGCTGAATCTCGACGCACCGGATCACGACCGCCTGCGTCGGCTCGTGTCGAAGGCGTTCACCCCGAAGATGGTCGAGTCGCTGCGGCCCGAGGTGGAGCGCCTCGTGAATGCGGCGCTCGACGACGTGGTGGCGCGAGGGTCAGGCGAGATGGATCTCATCGCGGATCTTGCCTTCCCGTTGCCGTTCACCGTGATCTCCGAGATGCTCGGGATGCCGACCGAACGCCGCACCGAGCTCCGGACCTGGTCGCACGCGTTGGTGAAGACGCTCGATCCCGTCATGTCGGTGGAGGAGGCCCGGTCCGCGGCCGACGCCGGCGAAGCGATGCGCGGCGTACGTGCTCGAGGTGATCGCGGCGAAGCGAGGTGCTCCGGCCGGGGACCTCCTCTCCGGGCTCATCGCCGCAGAAGAGGACGGTGACGTTCTCGACGAGGAGGAGCTCCTCGACCAGGTGATGCTGCTCTACATCGCCGGCCACGAGACGACGGTGAACCTGATCGGGAACGGCACCCTCGCGCTGTTGCGCCACCCGGACCAGCTCGAGGCGCTGCGCGCTGATCCCGGTCTCGATCACACGGCGGTCGACGAGCTCCTCCGCTTCGACAGCCCGGTGCAGTTCTCGCGCCGCATCGCCGTGCAGGATCTCGAGTTGCACGGACACGTCATCGATGCGGGCAGCTTCGTGCTCACCTGTCTCGCGGGCGCCAACCGCGACCCGGAGCACTGGGGTCCGACCGCCGACGACCTGGACCTTGCCCGGCCGAACGCCGCGCAGCACGTGTCGTTCGGTAGTGGCATCCACCACTGCCTCGGCGCGGCGCTCGCCCGCATGGAGGGTCGCGCCGTGTTCGGCGCTCTCGTCCGGCGCTTCGCGGACCTCGGGCTGATCGACGAGCACCCGACCTTCAACGGCCGCATCGTCTTGCGGGGTCTGGATTCACTGCCCTTGGCGTTCACCGCGGGCGGCTCTGGACCCGCCTGAGCGGACGCTCGCATCCTGACGCGGGTGTGAAACGGTGCGACCGCGCCGAGGTCCCACCTCCGGGGGAGAAGCAGGGTTTGGAGATGGGACCCAGCACGGTCACGGCGAACCATCTCGCTCTGGGCCAAGTCGGCCGAGATGCGACGCCGTGTCGTTGGTGGACACCTTACGGAACCGGTGTTGTGACGAGACGGCAGCGGCGTGAAAGCCAGGCGCGTTCCTTCCGCGATTGGGATGCGGCGTCCATGTCGCCCGGAACGTCTTGGACACGTCGTTCGCGTCCGCCGGACCCGTGCGGGTCGCTTCGCGGCGGGCCACCCGACCGGTACGTCGACGCTCGCGTTCCGGTTGCTAACTCGGGTTGACGCTCACCGTCACGATCGTCCCGGCGTCGGCCACCGCGGCGCTGATTGGCGACTGCTTCCACACCCGGCCCGCGCGCGCCAGGTTCCCAGGGGGTGGTTCGGGCCGGACGACGATCTCGGTCTCGAAGCCCGCGGCGCGCAAGGTGGCCGCGGCTTCGTCGGCGTAGGCGCCGAGCACGTTCGGCACCGTGGCCGATCGGGGCGGGCCGTTCGACACGCTGATCGTCACGGTCATGCCCACCCGCGCCGGGCGCCCTGCGGGCGGGTCCTGGGCGAGCAGCGTCCCGGGTGGGTACTGCCGGCTCGGCACTGCCCGGAGCCGGACCCGGTAGCCCGCGTCGCGAAGCGCCCGGGTCGCGTTCCGCGACGGACATCTCCGTCACCGACAGGAGGGTTGTGCGGCCGGGATCGTCCGTCGTCGTCGACGTGGTCGCCTTCGCCGGCGGGGCGGGTGCCGGGAACTCGGTGATCGGGGTCTCGGCGAGCGCGCCACCGGCGAAGAGCTGCCAGATCTGGGCCGGCCAGGACCCTCCCGTGACGGTGATCCGAGTGGCCGGTGGTCGCATCGACCGTTCCTCGGGCGGGAAACCGACCCACACCGCGGCGACGAGCTCAGGGGTGTAGCCCACGAACCAGGCGTCGGCCCAGTTGTCGCTCGTCCCGGTCTTTCCGGCCACCGGCCGGCCGATCCGCACGTTGACCCCGGTGCCACGCGTGACCACCTGGGACAGGACGCCGGTGATCGTGCGCGCGGTCGTCTCCGGCAGGACCCGGGTCTGGCGGAGCGGCGCCCGGTACAGGACGGTGCCGTCGCTCGTCGTGACGCTCGTGACGAACACCGGGTCGGTGTGGACGCCGTCGCCGGCCAGCGTGTCGTACGCGGAAGCGAGGTCGAGCACGGTCGCACCGTTGCTCCCGAGTGCCGCGGACGGCACCGGTGTGGATGGCGACCGGATGCCCATCTTCGCGGCGAGATCCACGACCGCCTGCGGGCCGAGGTCCATCACGAGCTGGGCGTACACCGTGTTCACCGAGTTGACGGTCGCCTCGGTGAGGTTCATCTCACCCCGCCCGGTCCCGTCGTAGTTGTTGACGAGCCACGGCGGCTGGCCGCCGGGCTGAGGGATCGTCAGTGACACGGGCGCGCTGTACGTCTTGGTGAGTGGTATGCCGGCATCGAGAGCTGCGGCGAGCACGAAGGGCTTGAACGTGCTGCCGGCCTGACGGCAGCCTTGCCCGACCTGATAGCAGTCGATGTTCGCGAGATCGATCTTCGACCACGGCTGGGTGCCCCAGAAGTCCGAGCCACCCACGTACGCCTTGACGTGGCCCGTGGTCGGCTCGATCGCGACGAGCGCCGCCGCGGGATCGGTGGCGGGGGCCGAGATCACCCGGGACGCGGCCTGCTCGGCGAGGCTCTGCATCTTCGGGTCCAGCGTCGTATGGATGCGCAGACCGCCTTCCAGCAGCAGACGGCGCCGCTGGTCTTGCGTGACACCGAACACCTTGTTGCTCATCACCAGCTTGGTGACCTGCTTCACGAAGTACGGCGCCGGGTACCGGCCGTCCGCCGGCAGTGGCGCGAGCCCGAGCGGCTGCGCCCGTGCCGCGGCGACCTCGGCCGCCGTCGACCGGTGGAGGTGCAGGAGGCGGTCGAGCACCTCGTTGCGCCGGTTCAGCGCGCGTTCCTCGTGCTTGAACGGGTCGTAGGTCTCCGGTGCCCGGATGAGCCCCGCGAGCAGCGCGGACTGAGCGAGGTCGAGATCACCCACGTTGCGGTTGAAGTACCGGTGCGCGGCGGCCTGGACGCCGTACGCACCGTTCCCGAAGTAGATCGCGTTCAGATATCGCTCGAGGATGGTGCGCTTCGAGTACCGGTGCTCGAGCTGGACGGCCATGACGGCCTCGCGGAGCTTCCGCTCGATGTCCTTTTCCGGGCCGAGCATCACGGCCCGGACGTACTGCTGGGTGATCGTCGATCCGCCCTGGTCGAGGTTCCCGGCCTCGAGGTCACGGGTGAGGGCCCGGGCGAGGCCGCGGGTGTCGACGCCGTCGTGGTCGAAGAACCGCTCGTCCTCGATCGCCACAACGGCCTTGGGCAGGTTCGGTGCCATCGCCTTGAGCGCCACCGGCTGGCGGTCCTCGACCCCGTGCAGCGTGGTCATCAGGGTGCCGTCGGCCCAGAGCACCTCGCTCGACACGGCCTGGTGGTCCGGCAGCCGGAGGTCCGACGTATAGCTGCACCCGGTCGCGATGAGAGCACCGGCGACCAACACGCACCCGAGCACAGATCGCCTCACATGCAACATTGTTGCGCAGTACCAACGGGGCCAAGCTTCACGGACGGCGAGATGCGCTGCGGTAGCGTGCGCCGGTGGCCTCCGTGGAGCAGCAGCTGCGGATCCTGACCGCGGGTACGGTCGACTGCATCGCCGAGGCGGAGCTCGAGGCGTTGCTCCGGACGGGCCGGCCGCTCCGGGTGAAGCTGGGCATCGACCCGACGGCCTCGGACATCCACCTCGGGTTTGCCGTGGTGTTGCGCAAGCTGCGCCAGTTCCAGGACCTCGGCCACGTCGCGGTGCTCATCATCGGGGACTTCACGGCCCGGGTCGGCGACCCGTCCGGGCGATCCGCGACCCGCCCGCCACTGACCCCCGAGCAGGTGGAGCTGCACGCCACCTCCTACGTCGACCAGGTGCAGCGGATCCTTGACTTCTCTCCCGGGCGGGTCGAGGTCGTGCGCAACGCCTCGTGGCTCGCGTCGATGCACATGGACGACGTGCTGCGCCTGACGGCCCGGACCACGGTCGCCCGGATCATGGAGCGCGACGACTTCTCGACCCGGTTCGCCGAAGGGTCGCCGATCGCCCTCTCCGAGCTGTTGTACCCGCTGCTCCAGGCCACCGACTCCGTCGAGGTCCGCGCGGACGTCGAGCTCGGGGGTACCGACCAGCTGTTCAACATCCTGATGGGCCGTCATCTCCAGGGTCAGGCCGGCCAGGAGCGCGCAGGTGGTGTTGACGACGCCGCTGCTCGAGGGGCTCGACGGCGTCCAGAAGATGTCGAAGTCTCTCGGCAACTACATCGGGATCGACGAGCCGCCGGGGGAGCAGTTCGGGAAGCTGATGAGCATCCCCGACGCCCTGATGCCCCGGTACTTCCAGCTCACGACGGGGTGGCTGCCCGAACGGGTCGAGGCGACCACCGAGGCGCTCGCGACCGGCGAGCTCGCCCCGGTCGCCGCGAAGCGCCTGCTCGCGCGCACTGTGGTGGACCTCTACCACGGTGAGGGTGCGGGGGAGCAGGCCGAAGCCGAGTTCGATCGCGTCTTCAAGGACCATGCGGTCCCGACCGACGTCGAGGACCGGGAGATCGCCGGCTCGGAGCTGCCGACCCAGTGGTTCCGCTTCCTGGCGCTTGGTCGGGCTCGCGAGCTCGAACAAGGACGCGCCGCCGCAAGGTCGATCAGGGCGCGGTGCGCCTGGATCAGGAGAAGGTGACCGACCCGGACCAGGAGGTCACCGCCGCCGATGTCGACGGCCGGCTGGTGTCGGTCGGCAAGCGGGCCTGGGTCAGGATTGTGGTCCGGGACTGACTGCGCGGCCCGGCTAGCTCAGGGCGACGGTCAGGATGACCAGCGCGACGACTGCGGCGGCCAGCAGGACACCGCCGATCACCCAGACGGTGGTGCGGGCGCCCTTGCCGGCGTTGCCCATGCCGAAGGTGTCGAGGATGGCGCCGTGCTCCTCGTGCATCAGCCGTTCGGTGTCGGGCCTGGTACCCGCCTTCGGCAGGTGTTGAGAGTGCTG
>CAVYOO010000001.1:0-137500 GCA_963770095.1 uncultured Acidimicrobiia bacterium | reverse complement strand
AAAGAGCCAACGGTGGATGCCTTGGCGCCAGATGCCGATGAAGGACGTGGGTGGCTGCGAAAAGCCACGGGGAGCTGCCGACCGAGCTTCGATCCGTGGATGTCCGAATGGGGAAACCCGGCTGGGGTCATGCCCAGTCACCCCTGCCTGAACACATAGGGCAGTGGGAGGGAACCGGGGGAATTGAAACATCTCAGTACCCCGAGGAACGGAAAGCAACCGCGATTCCCTGAGTAGCGGCGAGCGAAACGGGACGAGCCCAAACCAACGTAGTGGTACAGCCTGCCGGCGATGCTGCGTTGGGGTAGTGGGACCTACCCGAAGGGACGGCAGACCCTTCAAGGAGTTATCAAGTCGATAGTCAGCAGAAGCGCTCTGGAAAGGCGCGCCGTAGACGGTAATAGCCCCGTACGCGAAGACTAACGACCTCCTGGTGGTGTTCCCAAGTAACACAGGATCCGGGAAAGCCTGTGTGAATCTGCGAGGACCACCTCGTAAGGCTAAGTACAAGCTGGCGACCGATAGTGCACGAGTACCGTGAGGGAAGGGTGAAAAGTACCCCGGGAGGGGAGTGAAATAGAACCTGAAACCGTTGGCTTACAAGCAGTCAGAGCGTCGTTGTCGACTTCGGTCGGCAGCCGTGATGGCGTGCCTTTTGAAGAATGAGCCGGCGAGTTACCGTTTGTGGCGAGGTTAACCCGAGAGGGGGAGCCGGAGCGAAAGCGAGTCTGAATAGGGCGCAGAGTCGCAGGCGGTAGACCCGAAGCCGAGTGATCTAGCCATGGGCAGGTTGAAGCGAGGGTAAGACCTCGTGGAGGACCGAACCCACCAAGGTTGAAAACTTGGGGGATGACCTGTGGCTAGGGGTGAAAGGCCAAGCAAACTCGGTGATAGCTGGTTCTCCCCGAAATGCATTTAGGTGCAGCGTCGCGTGTTCAGTATCGGAGGTAGAGCACTGAATGGTCTAGGGGGCCTACAAGCTTACCGAAATCAATCAAACTCCGAATGCCGATACTCCAGAACGCGGCAGTGAGACCATGGGGGATAAGCTTCATGGTCGAGAGGGAAACAGCCCAGAACGCCAGCTAAGGCCCCTAATTCTATGCTCAGTGGCAAACGATGTGGGATTGCCCAGACAGCCAGGAGGTTGGCTTAGAAGCAGCCACCCTTAAAAGAGTGCGTAACAGCTCACTGGTCGAGTGATCCTGCGCGGACAATGTAACGGGGCTCAAGCATAGAGCCGAAGCTGCGTCATTCCATTTATGGGATGGGTAGGGGAGCGTCGATCTCAGCTGTGAAGCCGTCGCGTGAGCGGCGGTGGAGCGTGGTCGAGTGCGAATGCCGGTATGAGTAGCGAAAGAGGGGGGAGGAACCCCTCCGCCGAATGCCCAAGGGTTCCTGGGGAAGGCTCATCCGCCCAGGGTTAGTCGGGAGCTAAGGCGAGGCCGAAAGGCGTAGTCGATGCACAACAGGTTGATATTCCTGTACCACCGTGTCCGCGCCAACCCCAAGAGTGTGCTGCTCGGAGGCTGTCTTCGGACGAATCCGGACCAGACGCTGGCGGGGAGCGAAGGGGGGACGCAGGAGGGTAAGTCAACCCGGGCGATGGTTGTCCCGGGGTAAGCGTGTAGAGGGTCCGATAGGTAAATCCGTCGGGCATAACTTCGAGACGCGATGCCGAACCGTTTCAGGTGAAGTGACTGATCCCATGCTGCCGAGAAAAGCCTCTAGCGAGTTGGCACGGTGCCCGTACCCCAAACCGACGCAGGTGGGCAAGTAGAGAATACTAAGGCGATCGGGAGAACTCTGGTTAAGGAACTCGGCAAATTACCCCCGTAACTTCGGAAGAAGGGGGGCCTCGATAGGGTGGAGGACTTCGCGTCCCGAGCTCGAGGAGGCCGCAGAGACCAGGGCCAAGCGACTGTTTACTAAAAACACAGGTGGGTGCGAAGCCGTAAGGCGATGTATACCCACTGACGCCTGCCCGGTGCTGGAAGGTTACGGGGAAGGGTTAGCCGCAAGGCGAAGCTCTGAACCTAAGCCCCAGTAAACGGCGGCCGTAACTATAACGGTCCTAAGGTAGCGAAATTCCTTGTCGGGTAAGTTCCGACCTGCACGAATGGCGTAACGACTTGGCTACTGTCTCAACCAGAGACCCGGCGAAATTGCACGACGAGTAAAGATGCTCGTTTCCCGCACTAGGACGGAAAGACCCCGTGGACCTTTACTGCAGCTTGATGTTGGGTTTTGGTACGGATTGTGTAGGATAGGTGGGAGACTTGGAAGCCGGGGCGTTAGCTTCGGTGGAGTCGTCCTTGAAATACCACCCTGTTCGTGTTGAAGCTCTAACCTGGGCCCGTAATCCGGGTCAGGAACAGCGTCAGGTGGGCAGTTTGACTGGGGCGGTCGCCTCCTAAAGAGTAACGGAGGCGCCCAAAGGTTCCCTCAGCCTGGTTGGCAATCAGGCGTCGAGTGCAAAGACACAAGGGAGCTTGACTGCGAGACCAACAAGTCGAGCAGGTGCGAAAGCAGGGCTTAGTGACCCGGCCGTGGCATGTGGAAGCGCGGTCGATCAACGGATAAAAGGTACCCCGGGGATAACAGGCTTATCTTGCCCAAGAGTCCACATCGACGGCAAGGTTTGGCACCTCGATGTCGGCTCGTCGCATCCTGGGGGTGAAGCATCTCCCAAGGGTTGGGCTGTTCGCCCATTAAAGCGGTACGCGAGCTGGGTTTAGAACGTCGTGAGACAGTTCGGTCCCTATCCAGTGCGGGCGTAGGAGATTTGAGGGGAGCTGTCCCTAGTACGAGAGGACCGGGACGGACGCAGCTCTCGTGTGCCAGTTGTTCCGCCAGGAGCATGGCTGGTTGGCGACCTGCGGAAGGGATAAGCGCTGAAAGCATCTAAGCGCGAAACCCGCCTCGAGATGAGATCTCCCACCGGGTTAACCGGGTAAGGCCCCTGGAAGACGACCAGGTTGATAGGCCGGAGGTGTAAGCACGGTGACGTGTTCAGCCGACCGGTACTAATCGGCCGAGGGCTTGGGATCTTTGTTGCTTGTGCTCGCTATGGAGTTCTTGAAGGTCGACAGACCTTTTGAAATTCAGATTTGGAAATCCAGGTTTCCGGTGGCAATTGCGGCGGGGAAACACCCGTTCCCATTCCGAACACGGAAGTGAAGACCGCCCGCGCCGATGGTACTTGGGGGGCAGCCCCCTGGGAGAGTAGGTCGCCGCCGGGATTTCTCGTACGAGGGGGCATCCATTCGGGTGCCCCCTCGTCGCGTCTCCCCGCAGTGGTTCTCTACACTCGGCCACCCCGCACCCGAAGGATCACGTTGACCGAACGACGCCCCCGCGGCCAGAGCCAGAGCAAGGGGCGCGCCAAGCCCGGCAGTGGCAAGGGCGCGCCCAAGCCGGCGCGCGCCGGGGGAGCCAAGGCCAAGCCGCCGGCGCGCTCGAGCCGATCCGGCGGTTCTGCGGGAAGCGCCAAGCCCCGGAAGCCGAGGGCGGCAACCACCGCGAGCGGGCGCAAGCCGGCAGCGGGTGGGGCTCCGTCGGCTCGGAAGCCCGCGGCCCGTACGGCCAAGCCCGCGGCCCGCACGGGTGGGGCTCCGTCGGCTCGGAAGCCCGCGGCCCGTACGGCCAAGCCCGCCCGCCGGTCCACCGGCACCGGTACGGCCCGAGACACCGGCGCGAGGAAGCCCGGTACCGGCGCGCGCATGGACAGCCCGGCCCGGGACTCCCGAACCAGCGACGGTCCGCGGTCGGCGAGCTCGTCACGGAGGAGCTCCGGCGGTTCGAGTCGCACGAACACAGCATCGCGATCAGGTGCCAATGCCGCGCGGGGTGCGGGCGGCCGCACCGGCGGACGCGGCGCGGCGCGCGGCGGCCCGTCGCGCCGTGACCAATCGTCGAACCCGCGCGGTCCCGCGACGATCGATGTCCGCCCGTCCGGTGCCACGTGGCGCCCCGACCGGTCCGCGAAGGCGGACTCCGGGGCCACCTCGGCGTCGGACCGGCCGAGCGACCAGTCGCGCCGGCGGCCGGCGCAGGATCATGCACCCAGGAAGCCCGCGCCGCTGCGCGTCGTCAGGGGCAAGGCCCCGAGGACGGCATCGACCGCGAAGGACCGGAAGCGGGCCCGATCCGCTCCGGCGCCGGCCGGTGCGCGCCGGCGCGCCCGCGGCCCGGGGCCGAAGGCGGTCCGCGAGGAGTTCCTGCGGCTCGCGGGGCCGCGCGGGGCGAAGCTCTACGAGCAGCTGGGCCGAGCGGCGGACGCGCTCGAGGCGGATCGGGAGAAGGACGCCCTGCGGATCCTGCGCCCGCTGCGCACGGCGCTGCCGGCGTCGGCCACGGTGCGTGAGCTCCTCGGGGTGGCGCTGTATCGCAGCGGCCGGTACGACCAGGCCGCCGAGGAGCTCGAGGCGTACGTCGCGTACTGCGGTGCCGTCGATCAGCACCCGGCGCTCATGGACTGCTACCGGGCCCTGCGGGACTACGGCCGGGTCAAGGCACTCTGGGACGAGCTCGGTCAGACCGCCGCGGCGCCGGAGGTCGTGGCCGAGGGGCGCATCGTCTACGCCGGGAGCCTCGCCGACCGCGGGCGGGTGAAGGAAGCCATCTCGCTGCTGGACCGGCGCGCCGCGGACGTGAAGAACGTCCGGGACTTCCACCTCCGGCTCTGGTACGCCCTCGCCGACCTCGAAGAGCGCGCCGGGAACCTGCCGCGCGCCCGCACCCTCTTCGAACGCATCAGTCGAAACGATCCCGGCTTTGCCGACGTGATGGAACGCCTCGTCGGCCTGGGCTGATCGGGTCGGGACGTGGGCCGGACCCACGATCGGGCGGGCCGCAGCCTGTAGCCTCTACGGACTGTGCCGGAGATGAACGTGGCTCGCGCCGCCGAAGTGGACGACGGTGAGGTCGCCGACGTCGACGTCTCCGTCGTGCTGCCGGTGTACAACGAGAAGGGCCATCTCCGCGAAGAGGTGGATCGGGTCCGGACCGCGCTCGAAGCCTCGGAGTACTCCTTCGAGATCATCGTGGTCGACGACGGCTCCAACGACGGCTCCGGCGAGGCCCTGCGCGAGATCGAGGGAATCCGGTTGATCCAGTTCGTCCAGAACCGGGGCAGCGGAGCCGCGCGCAAGGCCGGCACGCACGCTGCTCGCGGCCGGGTGGTGGTCTGGACCGACGTGGACATGACCTACCCGAACAACGAGATCCCCCGCCTGGTCAAGGAGCTCGAGGGCTGGGACCAGGTGGTCGGCGCGCGCACCTCCGAGCAGGGAACCGCGAAGGTGGCCCGGGTACCGGCCAAGTGGCTGATCCGGCGGCTGGCGAGCTATCTCGTCGAGACCCCGATCCCCGATCTCAACTCGGGCATGCGGGCGTTCCGCGCGAGCGTCGCGCGCCAGTACCTGCACCTGCTCCCGACGGGGTTCTCGCACGTCACGACGATCACGATGGCCTTTCTCGCGAACGGCTACTCCGTGAAGTACATGCCGATCGAGTACTCACCCAGGGCCGGCGAATCGAAGTTCCACTGGTGGAAGGACACGAAGCGCTATCTCATCCAGGTCGTGCGGATGATCCTCTCGTACAACCCGCTGCGAGTGTTCCTCCCGCTCGCGGTCATCCTCGGGACGTTCGGCATAGGCAAGATGATCGTCGACTGGTTCGTGCACGACTTCCGGCTGGCGACGAACACGCTGTTGATCCTGTTCGCGGCGTTCCAGCTCCTCGCGATCGGGCTGTTGGCCGACCTGTTCGTGCGATTGTCCAAACCCCGGTCCGAGGTCGACCCCTCGTCGCTGTGAGCTCGGAGCAACCCGTCCCGACCGGGAACACCTACGACAAGTACGCGAGCGCGAACCCGATAGAGCGTCGATTGATGGCAGGGTTCATGGCCTGCCTCGACGAGTCGCTGCCCGCGTCGGCACCGCGGCGGATCCTCGAGGTCGGCGTCGGCGAGGGAGAGGTGGCCGACCGGGTGGTGCAGCGCTATCCGGACGCGTTCGTCGCCGGCATCGACCTGCCGGATCCGGAGCTCGCTCAGCACTGGGCGGACAAGCGGTTCTCGGCCAGCTTCGCGGACATCGGGTCGCTCCCGTACCCGGATGCCGCCTTCGATCTCGTGCTCGCGATCGAGGTGCTCGAGCACGTTCCCGACCCCCCGGCCGCGCTGCGCGAGCTCGCTCGGGTCGCGCGCGGGGACGTCGTGCTGTCGGTGCCACGCGAGCCCGTCTGGCGGGTCGCGAACATGGCGCGCGGCAAGTACTGGGGTGACCTGGGCAACACGCCCGGTCACATCCATCACTGGAGCAAGACCGGGTTCGTCCGGCTCGTGAGCTCGCAGCTGGACGTGGCCATGGTGCGCAGCCCGGCACCGTGGACGATGGTTGCCGCGCGCGTGCTCTCGATAGCTACGGGCCGGGCGACGCCGCGCCCGAACCTTCGGCGGCCGCAGCGTCGGGCGGGCGCTCGACGATCGCATCGGTTCCGGGCGGCCCGGAATCCCAGCGGCGGACCACGGCACCCCCGACGAGTGCGCCGAACGCATCGACGATCATGAACGCGAGTCGCGCGGGCTACCGCGACCGTGGCGCGGATGCCGGCCGGAACGCTGCCGCCGACGAGGGCGACGAACGCGGCCTCGCGGACGCCGACCCCGCCCGGCACGGGGACGAGGAGGAAGCCCACGACCCAGGAGAACATCGCCGCCGGGGCGATGGTCATCCAGTCGGCCCCGGGATCGAAGGCGCGCGCCACGCACCACGTGGCCGTGCCGATCAGCAGCCAGGCCGGGAGGTAGCGCAGGACAAGCCCGAGCGACGCCGACCACGGCGGTATCCGCACCGTCAGCTTGCGCTTCATGGCCCGCTCGGCCAGCTCGACCATCCAGCCCAGTGGGCGATGGTGCAGCGCGAGGAGCCCGATCGGGAGCAGCACGAGCAACCACAGCGCGTCGTTGCCATCGTCGAGAAACCGCAGCGGGAAGAGCGCGGCCACGAGGAGCATGTCCGCGAGGTAGAGCGCGCCGAGCGACAGCGCCACGCTGGCGTACGCGCCCGAGCGTGGGTGCCCGCCGCGGCGAGCGAGCTCGGCGCGGCCGACCACGGGCCAGATCCCGCCGGGGACGTACTTGCCGATCTCGCCGACGAAGTACCACGTGACGCAGGCGCTCAGTGGCGCGTCGATGCCGACGAGCGCGAGTGCCCGCCGCCACGGGACGGCCACCGCGAACATCGCGAGCGCCGCACACGCCAGCCCGGCCACCAGCCACGCAGGCTCGGCGTCGCCCAACGACGAGCGCACGCTGTCCCATTGACCGGCGATCGCCCGGACCACGAACACCCCGCCCGCGACCGCGATCAGGATGCCGATCGCGGTCGAGATCTTCGCCAGTCGTGCCCGCTTCAGGGGGTCTCCTCCGACGCTCGATCCGGACCGCGGTGAGGCTATCCGTCGTCTCGGTCCGGTCGTTGGTGTCCCAACCCGACGGTAGGTTCGCCCGTGCCGGTCCCGCTCACCGCCGCGGCGCTCGCCCCTTCCCCCAACCGGTCACCAGTGTCGTGCCAGTGTGCGAAGGAGCGAAGCCATGGTCGCGAGGAACGCAGCGCCGCGTGCTCGGAAATCTGATCCCAAGGGGTCGCAGAAGCGCGATGCCGGGACGCCCGCCCCGCCCGCCGAGTTGAACCTGGTCGTCGTGCGGGGTGAGTGCTCGGGCCCGGCCGAGCTGCGCGAGCTCGAGTCGGGGCGCCGGTTGGCCGCCCTCTCGGTGCGGGCCCCCGGCCCGGACGGTCGGGCGACATCGGTGCCCGTGACCGTCTGGGAGCCGGCCACCTGGGTCGAGGATCTCGCCGAGGGTGCCGACGTGATCGTGGTCGGGGCGGTCCGTCGGCGATTCTTCCGAACCGCCGGAGGCGGCGCGGCCACCCGGGTGGATGTCGAGGCGGTGTTCATCGGGCGCGCCGGCCGGCGCCGGCAGCTGGACGTGGCGCTGCGCCGGGTCCAGGAGACCCTGGACGTCCTGCTCGGCTGAGTCGGGTCCGCCCGCCAGTGGGGGGTTGTGCACCCTTCGTGAACTCGCTACCCTCTTCGGCGCTGGGGGACTGGGGCTACACCAGGGCACCATGGACTCGGAAGAGCCAGGTCGCGGACACGTCAATGGGGGGGTTCACGGTGCATGTTGTTGGATATCTCGATGCGGGCTCGGGAAGCATGCTCATCTCGGGCATTGCTGCGGCGGCGGCCGGCATTGCGGTCGCGGTCAAGATGGGCGCCGGCCGGATGCTGGGCGTGGTCTCGCCCAAGCGCCGCAAGGCATTGAAGGAAGCAAAGGCTCAGGCGGCGGACGAGGTCGACTCGACCGAGCCTGCGTCAGTGCCCGAGTAGCGCTGCGGGCGATCCACCAGGGGCGCCATCCA
Organism: uncultured Acidimicrobiia bacterium; assembly: GCA_963770095.1. Taxonomy (GTDB): domain Bacteria; phylum Actinomycetota; class Acidimicrobiia; order IMCC26256; family JAENVU01; genus Chersky-806. Next base: position 129,068 of record CAVYOO010000001.1, on the reverse strand, counting down.
CTCCGCCTTCGTCGGAGTCGATGAGCCCGGTCAGGTGATCGACGCCTCGAAGATCTTCTGGATCGACGAGTCGAGCATGGCGTTGAACTCTTCGTCGGTCTGCTGGGCAGAAAGACCTTCGGTGAGTGCGCGCGAGAAGCTGGCGACCACCCCGCGGTTCCGGGCGAGGCAGCGCGCACGCTTCGTCGCGGCTGTACCCACCGGAGAGTGCAACGATCCGCAGCACGCGCGGATGGGCCACCAGGTCGGCGTAGAGCCCGTCCGCGTCGGGGAGCGTGAGCTTCAGCATGACCGTCTGGTCGGCGCCGAGCTGGTCGAGCTGTCCGAGGATCGCGGCGTGGAGCAGCTCTTCGGCCGCGGCCTTCTGAGGGCTCTTGATGTCGACCTCGGGCTCGATGATCGGGACCAGCCCGGCGCCGAGGATCTCGCGGCCGATCTCGAACTGCTGGTCCACGATCTGCTTGATCCCGGCGTCGTCGGCCAGCTTGATCACCGAGCGCATCTTCGTGCCGAACACGCCCTTGGTCTTGGCTCGGGCGAGCAGATCGGCGAGACCGGGGATCGGCTTCATGACCTGCACCCCGTCGACCTCGTCGGCGAGTCCCTTGTCCACCTTCAGGAACGGCACGACCGCCTTGGCGCCCCAGAGGTACTCGGCGGTGTCGCGACCCTCGATCTTGCGGTCCATCGTCATCTCGAAGAGGATCGCCCCGAGGATCCGGTCTCCGTTGAAGGCGGGGCTCGTGATGATCCTCGAGCGCATCTGGTGCATCAACGTGAACATCTCGTCGTCGCCCGAGTAGCTGTCCTCGGCGATCCCGTAGAGCTTCAGCGCCTTCGGAGTGCTGCCGCCGCTCTGATCGAGCGCGGCGATGAAGCCCTGGCCGGACCTGACCTTGTCGTGCTGCTGCTGGTTCATGGAATCTCGAAGCCCCCGCTGGTCGATTTCACCCAGAGCGACGGTGCCCGGGCGCCGTTTCCCGCACGCTATCGCCAGTTCGTCCGCGGTCCCTCACCGTCGGGGCCTCCGGAGATCGACTCGCCCCGACGGCCGCCGGTCGGCGCGGCGTGGGGCGTTTCGGAGTCCGACCGGGACTCGGGTTCGTCCAGCGTCCCGGGTCCGGCGGTCGGCGGAAGTACACTTTCGAATCGGGTGGCGGGCCTGTCACCCCGAGTCGACGGGATTCGTAACCGACGAACCGCACCCTCCGGGCGGTGGGTGCCACCACGGTCCGCGCGGATCGGCGCCTGCGGCCGGGGGTCAAAGTGAGGGTGAAGTGACAGAAGCGGCATTCGAGACCCGCAAGCCCGAGATGCTCAACCGGGTGGTGATTCGCTTCGCCGGGGATTCGGGTGACGGCATGCAACTCGTCGGGGATCGCTTCACCGACGTGAGCGCAGCCTTCGGGAACGACCTCGCGACCCTGCCGGACTACCCGGCGGAGATCCGCGCCCCGGCCGGGACGATCGCCGGGGTCTCCAGCTTCCAGGTGCACATCGCCGACTTCGACATCGTCACGCCCGGTGACGTCCCGAACCTGCTCGTCGCGATGAACCCGGCCGCGCTGAAGGCCAACATCGCGGACGTCCCGCCCGGCGCGTCCATCATCGCCAACACGGACGCGTTCGAGCCCCGCAACCTCGAGAAGGCGGGCTACGTCGGCAACCCGCTCGAGGACGGCACGCTGTCGGCGTACCGCGTGTATCCCGTACCGATGACGAGCATCACGATCGAGGCCGCCAAGGAGACTGGCGCGAAGCCTCGCGACGCAGAGCGCTCGAAGAACTTCTTCGCGCTGGGTCTCATCAGCTGGATGTACACGCGCCCGACCGAGCCGGTCATCGCGTGGATCGACGAGCGGTTCGCAAGCAGGCAGCTCGTGCACGACGCGAACCTCGCCGCATTCAAGGCGGGCTACAACTTCGGCGAGACCGCCGAGCTGTTCGACCACCCGTTCGAGGTGGCGCCCGCGCACCTCCCGCCCGGCCGCTACCGCAACATCACCGGCAACGTCGCGCTCGCCTACGGGCTCATCGCCGCCGGTCAGATGGCAAAGCTGCCGATCCTCTACGCGTCGTACCCGATCACGCCGGCGTCGGACATCCTCCACGAGCTGTCGAAGCACAAGAACTTCGGCGTGCGCACCATGCAGGCCGAGGACGAGATCGCGGCCATCGGGGTCGCGATCGGCGGCGCGTTCGCCGGCCAGCTCGGGGTCACGGCAACGAGTGGGCCGGGCGTCGACCTGAAGGCAGAGGCGCTCGGTCTCGCGATCAGCCTGGAGCTACCGCTCGTCCTGGTGGACGTGCAACGCGGTGGTCCGTCGACCGGACTGCCCACCAAGACCGAGCAGGCCGACCTCATGCTCGCGATGTACGGCCGGCACGGCGAGGCGCCGTTGCCGATCGTCGCGGCGAAGTCCCCGAGTGACTGCTTCAACGCCGCGTTCGAAGGTGTGCGCATCGCGTTGAAGTACCGCACTCCGGTGATCGTGCTCACGGACGGCTACCTCGCCAACGGATCCGAGCCGTGGCGGTTCCCCGACGTCGACGATCTCGCCGACATCTCGGTGCCGTTCGCCGAGGAGCTGAACCACGAGCTCCCCGACGGCACGCGGGACTTCTGGCCGTACCTGCGCGATCCCGAGACCCTCGCCCGTCCGTGGGCGATTCCGGGTACCCCCGGACTCATGCACCGGGTCGGCGGCATCGAGAAGCAGGACGGAACCGGGAACGTGAACTACGACCCGGAGAACCACGAGCGCATGGTGCACCTGCGGGCCGAGAAGATCGCTCGGATCACCGCCGACATCCCATTGGTGGAAGTCGACGACGAGACCGGTGACGCCGAGGTGCTCGTGATCGGTTGGGGGAGCACCTGGGGCTCGGTCAAGGCCGCGGTACGCCGCATCCGCGCCGCGGACAAGCGAGTCGCGTCCGCGCAGCTGATGCACCTGAACCCCTTCCCGAGGAATCTCGGCGAGGTGCTCGCGCGGTACCCGAAGGTGCTCGTCCCCGAGATGAACCTCGGCCAGCTGTCGCGCTTGCTGCGCGCCGAGTACCTCGTGGACGCGCAGAGCCTCACGAAGGTGCAGGGACTCCCGTTCCGCGCCGCCGAGATCGAGACGAAGATCCTGGAGATGATCGATGGCTGAACCGGTCGCCCTGACCCGCAAGGACTTTTCGTCGGACCAAGAGGTCCGCTGGTGTCCCGGTTGCGGGGACTACTCGGTGCTCACCGCGCTGCAGCTCCTGATGCCCGAGCTCGGGGGCAAGCCCGAGAACCAGGTGTTCGTGAGCGGGATCGGATGCTCGAGCCGATTCCCGTACTACATGAACACCTACGGGGTGCACAGCATCCATGGGCGCGCGCCGGCGGTGGCGACGGGCATTGCAGTGGCCCGCCCGGACCTGGACGTCTGGGTGGTCACGGGCGACGGTGACGGGTTGTCGATCGGAGGCAACCACCTGATCCACGCGCTGCGCCGCAACGTGAACTTCACCATCCTCCTGTTCAACAACCAGATCTACGGGCTCACCAAGGGGCAGTACTCGCCGACGAGCGAGCTCGGGAAGGTCACCAAGAGCTCCCCGTTCGGATCGCTCGACCATCCGTTCAACCCGATCTCGGTCGCGTTGGGCGCGGAGGCGACGTTCGTGGCCCGGACCCATGACATGGACCGCAAGCACATGCAGGAGGTGTTCCGGCGTGCGCGACGAGCACAAGGGCGCGGCCTTCGTCGAGATCTACCAGAACTGCAACGTGTTCAACGACGGAGCCTTCTCGGCGATCCTCACCAAGGACAACCGGCCCGAGATGCTGATCGAGCTGCGTCACGGCGAGCCGATCCGCTTCGGTGCCGACAAGGAGCAGGGTGTCCGGCTGAACAAGTACGGCGAAGCGGAGATCGTGAACATCTCCGACGTCGGCGAAGACGCGGTGCTGACCCACGACGAGCACCGACTGGACCCGACCGTCGCGTTCGCGCTCTCACGCCTCGCCGACCACCCGATCGTGCCCACCCCGGTCGGCGTGTTCCGTGCGGTCCAGCGGCCGAGCTACGAGTCCGAGGTGCAGCTGCAGCTCGCGGCGGCCCAGGAACAACGTGGCCCGGGTGACCTGAGCACGCTCATCGGTGGCCCGAGCGTGTGGGAAGTCGCGTAGGAGCTACCGGCGGGTGCCCACGATGAAGTGGCGGCCCTTGTCGAGGAACGTCCCGTACTCGTGGACGACATCCGTGTCGATTGCGTAGTAGTGGTTGATGATCTCGACTGTGCTGCCGAACTGGTCGCCTTCGAGCTCCGGCGGATGGGATTCGAAGATCAGGCGACCGCCGGGCTTGGTGAGCGCATGGCAACGCTCGAAGTACTCCTCGAGGCTCTGGTGGGTGTTCCCGTCGTAGGTGTGATGGTTCGCGAACGAGAGCACGTCGTCATAGGTCGTATCGCCGGCGAAGTCCTCGAAGGCCGCGACATCGAAGTCGACGTTCTCGATGCCGAGGTGGCTCTTCGCAGCGTTTGCCATCGCGATCAGATACGGGTTCAGCTCGAACGCGACGATGCGCTCGGCTTTCGGCGCGATCGCGAGGGTGAGGAACCCCGTGTTGCAGCCGATCTCCAGCACGGTCCGGCCTTCGACCGCGTTCCTGAGGTCGAACGCGGCAACGCGGCCACTCGTGTCGCGTAGACCGGTGATGCCGAGCTCGTCGGAGGACTGGTAGAAGTACCCTTCGCCGTAGTCATAGCTGTCCCAGTGCTCCGTCTGCTCCGCCAGCTGGCGGTTCAGCTCGGCATGGAGCGACAACAGCTTCGGGTTGGCCTGCAGCCCCGCGTAGTCCTTCTGACGGTTCCGGAGGCTCTGTGCGCGCAGCCCCGTCTTGGCCTTCGCGGCATCCATGGCGAAGCGAATCGGCGCCCGCGTCGACACCTTCTTGTAGAACTTCTGGTACTTCGCCGGTGACGGGCCCTTGGCCGTGGTCGGATCGACCGCACCCTCCGCCTTGCTCGCCCCGGTTCCGCTGGACCGGTCTTCGGCGCCCGGCACGAACAGCGCCCGCAAGCCGCGTGCGTGCAGTGCCGGGTGCATGAAGTGATACGTGATCCCCTGGTCGAGATCCTGGGGTGACCCGGTGAGGTCTGCGACGTCGCGGGCGGGCTCGAGCACATCGGCGACGAGCAGCTCGGCGCGGATGAGTGGGTCGATGAACGAGAAGATCGCCCGGTACAGCGTGTCGTCGTCGACCCGACCCGGCCGCGGGATGCGCAACGGATCGAGCTCGCGAGCCGCGAGCACGTCGCCATCGTCGAGGCCGGGGGTCATGGTGAACGCCGACACTCCGGGCCGCCCGCGCACGAGGAGCGACCAGAGCAGCACGTCGGCCCCTCGCACGTGGGGGAGGAAACCCGTGTGGACGTGAATGAGCTTGATGCCGGGTACCCCGAACACTGCGGCGGGGATGATTCCGCCGCCGGTGAACAAGATGGTGCCGGCGCCGTGCTGCTCGAGCGCGTGCAGCAGGCCCGGATCCTTGAACGAGTTGGCGGGTACCCGATCGACCCGGTCGGCGTAGGCGTCCCAGGAGAAGCTGTCGTACATCTCGGAGTAGAGCCCCGCGGGGTTGTCGACCACCGCACTCATGGCGCGGCCGATGGCCGCGACGAGATCGGAGTGCTTCTTGCGGATCGCGTACGGGTGGAAGTTGTGCGCGCGGTCCTGGGCCCGCTCGGCCCGAGCGACCTGGGCCGCGTTCTGAACGCGGCGGGACGGCCCTTCTTCTCGGCCGCGGGATCCCGCACCATCAGGAGGATGCGGGCCGGACGCAGGCCGGACCGGGCCATCCGGGCGAGATACGCGTGTGCCTGGGGTCCCTCCCATGCCAGCACCGTGAGGGGGAGGTTCACGCGGCTCCTTCACCCGGGGCGCGCACGCGATCCAGGATCTCCATCGCCCATGACCGCAGCTCGGATGCATCCGGCACGCCCGGCCACGCGTCGAGCGCCTTCAACGCCGAGTTGGTGCACTTCAGCCCCCAACCGTCGTTGAGCGATCCATCGGCGCCGGCCCCTCCGACTCCGCCGGCGTTGGCGAGGAGCACGGCGATCACACCGCTCACCACCGCCGGTGCGGCCGTGGTCTCGGGCTCGAGCCGCTTCCAACCGGCTGCGTACGCGGCCGAGATCCGCTTGCGGACATCGATCTGGCGGCAGAGCTCGTCGAGCTGCGCGCGGTCCTCGCCGTCGAAGATTGCCGGGCCGCGCGCGAGCCAGTCGTTCACCCGGGCCGGCACCGAGATCGCCGCGTTCACCTCGGCGAGGGGCGGCTGCTGATCGGCGAGATCACGGAAGCGCGCTGTCGGCATCGGTGGTCAACGCGGATCCCCTCCGAGGTAGCGATCGGCCTTCTCGGCGATGACGGCTGCGCCGACCTTCCCGCTGGTCCCCACATTGAAGACGTTGCGGTCGCGTGCCACGCGGATTCCGTCGACGAACGCGGCGCGACCGGCGACGAGCTCGCCGACGAGCTCCGGGATCCGGTCGAGCTGATCCGGAGCGACGACCCGCCCGATCTGCTCGCGCACGCTCGCTTCGAACGGCTCGATCCCGAGCTTCTCGTAGTCGGGGTTGTTCACCTTTCGGGGGACGTCGACGTACAACACCGGCCGTTCGAGCCCGAATGCATACTCGAGTGCCGCGCCCGACCAGTCGCTGATCATGAGATCGGAGCGGTGAAGTGACTCCTGGCCGACGAGGTCGGTGTCGTGGGTGAACCGCGGGTGGCCACCGAACTCCTTCGCGAGCGTGGGCACGACCTGTGGGCTCTTGCGATTGGTCATCGGGTGCGGGCGCAGGATCACCTCGCAACCGGCGTCGAGGAGGACCCGGATCACCTCGCGACCATGAGTCTCGAGCAGGCACGTCGGGCCCCAGGACGGTGCAATGAGCACGACCGGTGGCGTTGACGGCGCCGCGGCTTCGCGGTTCGCGTTCGCGGCCAGGATCGAGTCCAGCCGCCCGTACCCGTGGTCGACGAGCTGCTTGGCCGGCTGCCCCTCGGTTTCCTCCCGCCGGCGGATCTCCTCGACCATGTACGGGCCCACGCAGCACACGGTGTCGTAGTGATCAAACCCGTCCGGCTCGTAGATCATGTGGGTGCTGGCCATGGAGTGGAACACGTACACGTAGTCGGTGCCGATCTCCGCGGCCCGCTTCGAGCGGGGCAGCAGCGGGATGCCGAGCTGCGGGACCGTGGCGACGAGCACGCCGACCTCGAGCGTCTGGAACAAGTAGGTGCGCCCGAACCCGTCGCCGATCTCGAATGCATGGACGAGCGGGTCGTCCAGAGCGAGCACCGGATCGTCCTTGCTCGAGGTGAGGTAGCAGATCTCGCGGCCCATGGACCCGGTGAGCTCCGAGATGATGGGTTCGAAGTGCGGCCAGGAGTCTCCGTCCTCGCCGTAGAACGTGATCGCCCGGGTGGCACGATCGGTCTTGTCGAAGGCTTTGCGGCCTGCCTTACGCGAGAAGATGCTCACTGATCGTCAAGATTTCACACCGGCGAAGTAGCGGTCAAGCACGCCGTCTCGCGCCATCGCCTCGTACGTATCGAGGTCTTCGACCGTGTCGACCTCGAGCCAGCCGCGCTCGATGACGACCGCCGCGACGGGCGAGACGTGGTCGATCACGTACTGCAGGAAGCTCGTCATGTACATGTTGTCCCGGTCTCTACCGTCATACGGGCCCTCAGGGTCGAGCCCCTCGTAGACCGAGACGAGCCTCGGCGCGAGGTCCGCGCTCACCTTGATCAGGCCCATGTACTGGCCTTGGATGTCGTCGAAGCTGGATGGCTTCTTGCCGAGCTCAGTCACGTTGCCCTGAGGGTCGAGCCGCAGGGTCTCGGCGTCCGCGAGCGGGTCTTCCATGCGCATCTCCCACAACGCGCGCCAGCTCGCGTCGACGGTGATCGCGATGGGCGCGGTGCTCGCCGCGAGCGCCTGCACGATCCGAGGCTCGTAGACCAGGTCGCCGTACGCGATCAGGACGGCGTCGCGGCCGTCGAGCTGTCGGCTGGCGCACATGAGGCTCGCGACCATGTTGGTCTCGGCGAAGCGCGAGTTGTGCGCAGTCGCGTATCCGAGATCGCGGATCTGTTCGGCGCGGTACCCGGTGACGACGGTGATGTCTTCGATGCCGGCACTGCGAAGCGACCGCGTCTGCCACGCGAGAAGCGGTTCGCCGGCCAGGGGCACGAGGCACTTCGGCCGGTCGAGCGTGTACGGGCGGAGCCGGGTCCCCTCGCCGGCCGCGAGGACGACGGCCCTCATTGCGGCGTCCGCGCGACGAGCGCGTGGATGAGCTCGATGTCGCTCTGGTCGTTTGGGGCGCGTTCGGGGTGCCACATCACCCCGACCATTGGCAGCTCCGGATGACATGCGGCCTCGATGGTGTCATCAGGTGCCGTCGCGAGCGGCACGAGCGTGTGGCCGAGCTGCCCTGCGGCGATGCCCCAGTCGTGGAAGGAGTTGACCTCACGCCCGTCGTACAGGGGCCACGGACCGGGTGCGACCACGCGGATCGGATGTGGACGTGCGACGTGGCCGGCGACGGGCTCGAGCTTCCCTCCCGCGTGCACCACCATCATCTGCAAACCACGGCAGACGCCGAGCACCGGGAGGCCGTTGGTCGCCGCGAGATCGAGCAGGCGGGTCTCGAGCCGGTCCCGTTCGGGTGCCGGGTTCACGGCGCCGGGCAGGTGGCTCAGGTCGTTGCCCCCGGTCAGGATGACGAGTGAGGGATCGAGCTGCTCGAGGAACCCCGCCGGATCTTCGAGCAGGTTGGGGATCGCCACCGGTACGAACCCCGCCGCCTCGAGGAGGACCGCCCACTGCTGGTCGAGCGCGTCGCGTCGCTCACCGCGGTCCGGGAGGTCCATGACCCGCTGGGTCAGTGCTACGACGCGGCGCATCCTCAGCGGCGCGCCATGATGGTTCGGCTCGCGCAATCGAGCCGGATCACCGTCGCCGACTCGAGCTCGCGGTACTGGAGCTCGCCGACGCCGATCGCGGCGGGGAGGCTGAGCTCGGCCGCCCGCACTGCCATGTGGGAGTTGGCGCCGCCGTACATCGTCACCAGTCCGGCGATGTCACGGGCCAGCAACCAGTCGTAGCCCGGATCGGCATTCGGGATCAGGACGATGGCCCCGTCGACGTCGACGTCGGGCGTCAACGGAGCGGCGACGGCCGCGGCTTCGACGGTGTGCTGGGTCACGAAGTTCGGTTCGGCGGCTTGCTGCTCGAAGCAGACCAGGTCGACGTCATCCGCGATTTGGCCGGGCAGGGATACCCCCTGGGCGACGTGATACGCGTCGCGTCCCTCGAGCACCCGGCGCGCGAGGAACGCGCCGGGATCGCTCATCACCTGCCGACACGCAAACAGATCGTGGATGCCGATGTGGGCCAGGTCGTCGCGAGTCATGCCGACGGAGGCACCGAACTCGGCGAGGCACTCCAGCGCATCGCTGAGCGCGCGGGTGAAGACGAACTTGCCTTCCTCGCGTCCGGCGATCGCATGACGGACGAACGATTCGAAGCGGTCGACGTCGTCCGGCAGCCCCGTCTCGCGCAGCGTGTCACTGATGGCTCGACGCGTATCGTCCGACCAGGTCTGCGCGGTGGCACCTTCGGCGTCTGCCGGCGCGTCGACCACCGGCCGCAGGTACTCCTCGGCCTCGGCGCGGTAGCACGGAGAGGTCAGGTCGTAGGTGCCGGGCCGGAGGTGGCCGTACTCCTCCACGAACGCGTCCCACCCGAGTGTGCCCCGCTGCACGGCTCGGCCGTCGGACTGCAGGCGGCCGAGCACGGTCTCGATGGACGAGAGGAACGCGTCGTTCTCGTCGCGGGGGATGACACCGAGGTCTTCCATGGAGCGCAGCAGGCTCGTGGCGACGAAGGCCGCTCGGGCCAGGTGCGAGAACGTCAGCGTCCCGAACCGCCGAGCGGTCTCGAGGAAGAGGTACGCCCGCTCGAGCGGAGGGAGTGGCGACGATCGGATGTCTCGGACGCGAGCGTCGAGCACCGGGAGCTGCGCGAGATCGGCATCCACTCGTCCGAAGCCCTGCGCCGTGACCGTGCACAACGCCTCGCGAAGCGCCGCGATGTCGGTCTCGGAGAAGCCGGCGTCGCGCAACCGCGAGGAGCGGGCGTCGAAGTCCGGGGTGAGGCAGGTGAAGAGCACGTCGAACTCGACCTTGTCGTGGAGCACCGGTTGCTCTTCCAGGACTGCGAGGTAGTGCTCGACGAGCCGGCGGGCGAGATCGTCCGGGAGGGTGGCCGGCACGAAGGAGTTGAACGTCGCTCGCACATCGACGTAGGGGTGGCCGACGATGTCGATCAGCAGTGGGCACGGGCGCACGTCCCGATACCCGTATTCGGCCCGTTGCTGAGCCCAGATGTCGTCGGTGATGAGGTACCGGTACAAGCTCGACGCAAGGCGCTTCGGCTTCGTCCCGATGATCTCGGCGGGGTTCCAGTCGGTCATCACGCTGTAGCGCGTGGTCCGGCCGACCAGCGTGGGGGAGGGCGCGCGGTGCTCGGCGAGGAATCGGCGGGCTTGAGTGAGCGAGCGGGCAATCTGCTCGTCGTCGATCGGGGTTCCGGCGTGGGTCACCGCGATCGGCCGGACCTGCAGGATGTGCATGAGGCCATCTCGGGTGACGGCGAACTCGATGTCGAGGGAGTCGTGCCCGACGAGCTTTTCGATGTGCTGCACCGTCGACAGTACTGGCCCGAGCAGGGTCCGGAGCTCGTCCCGCAACGGTGATTCGCGGTGCAAGAAGATGGTCCTGGCGTCGCTCCCGCCGGTGACAGTGTCGGTGCGTGCGCTGGTGTCGTCGAAGTTGACGACGTAGTACGGAGCGCCGAGCGCGTGCGTGCGGGTCATGACCACACCGCTCACGGCGACGTCCAGAAGCATCTCCTGGACGAGCACCTGGTTCTCGGCCTCGTCGGTCGCGTACGAAGCGAACACGGTGTCCACAGCGTCCGTGATCGCCTCGGGGGTCCGGGCGACATCGAGCACGCTCTCGTAGCGGCCGGCCGCGGATTCCAGCCAACCGTCCTCGCTGAGCGCGCTGCTCCGGACGATGAGCTGGCGACCGGGGATCTCGGCGAGGATGCGATCGACCAGCGCTCGGGGATCGGTCAACCAGTCCCGGTGGGTGAACGACAGCAGCTCGCCGATCTCGCCGCCGTGGCTCATCTCGCGCAAGCGCGTGAGCGACTCGGCCTTGGTGCCGAGCACGAATCGCGCCAGGTCCTGCTTGGCGTCGAGCTCGGCCCAATCACCCTGCAGGTCGACCGCGCGGATTTCGACGCCGCAGCCGAGGAGGTAGCGGATCAGATCGGGGAGTGTGGCCTTCGCGCTGAGCGCGCCGGCACCGAGCCCGGAGAACGCGGCGGCGGTGGCCGCCGGCCCGAGTCGGAGCACGCCGGCGAACTCGGCGGTTGCAGCCTCCGTCTCCACACCGGGCCCTACTTCGGTGACGAGTCCGTCGCGGAGCCGGATCTTCTCCGCATGGTCGAGGTCGTAGCGGCTTCGCCCGTCATATCGGTCGCGCCATAGCGTGTCGATCGCGACCGCGGTGCTGTCGCCGGGCGCGTCGCGGAGCGCGGCGACTGCGCTGCGACGGAAGACGATGTCCGAGTAGCAGACGTAGGTGGTGCGACCGGTGTCGAGGGGCACGAGACCGAGTGACTGTGCGGGACCGGTCTGGGCCCAGTCCCGGTTGAAGATCGTCCGCAGGCGCGGGTAACGCTCGACGACTTCGTCGGCCTTGAACCCGCCCACGAAGTACACGTCGGGGTCGTCGAGCGCGCCGAAGGCGTCGAGGAGCCAGTCCATGACGCGGTCGTTCTCGTCGATGTCGACGATGGCCGAAGGCACGCCACCCCGAACCCCGCGCCCCGCACCGAGGATGACGACCTGGCTGGGTGCCGATACGGGTCCCGCCATCAGCCAAAGTTACCAGGCCCGGTATGGGGGATTTGCGGCTGCGGCAGACGGGTTCCGGCGTGGCGGGTCAGTCGAGCGGGCGGTAGACCAGACCGCTTCGGGGTTTCGGCGCGAAGTAGGTCGTCTTCTGCGGCATGCGAACCCCCGCAAGCGCCGCGGCGCGAATCTGGTCGACGGTGACCGGCGGCAACAGGATCGCCGCGTCCGCGGTGCCTTTGCCCACGAGCGCGGCGACGGTCTGGGCGTCGGCGCGAAACGAGATGTCGCAGTCTTCGAGGGCCGGCGCCGCCAGCTCCTCGAACCAGGCGGACGCGACATCGCGCAACGGTGCGGGAAGATCGGCGCAAGCCCGCTCGCGCGCGTCGGGGTCAGGTACCAGCCGGGCGATCCCCGACGCGTCGACGAGGCCGATGCCGCCGCGGTCCCGGAGCGAGCGTTCGAGCTCCTCGACGCGTTCTGGTGTGGCGGGGCCGAGGTCCTCGATGTGGAACGACCCGCCGAGGGCCGTGCGCAAGGCTGCCGGGTCGGAGACGCCGCTGATGAGGCGGTGGATGGGCTGGACCCAGAGCTGGTGCTCGGCCAGCTCGACGACGAGGCACATGACCATGCCGTCGGCGTCGGTCGCGCCGCCCGCTCGGTTCCGCTCATCGCGGTACGCGATGGCCGTCTCGAACCGATGGTGGCCGTCGGCGAGCACGAGAGGAGCCGACCCGACGACGCGGCGGATCTCGGCGATCTGGCCGGCGTCGGTGATCGGCGTGAGCGAATGACGGACTCCGAGGTCGTCCGTCGTCACGGCGACGGGAGCGGTCGCCGCGACGGGCAGGCCGGCGGCCGGCGTGAGGCCCCAGATCGGATCGAGGTTCGCGCGCGTGGCCGAAAGGAGCGCGAGCCGATCGCTCTTCGCCTTGGGCATCGTGCGCTCGTGGGGGAGCACGTCGCCCTCGCCGGCGCGCTCCGGCAGCACGAGCGCACCGATGATGCCCTCGCTGCTGCGGCGTTCGCCGTGGTCGTCGGTGAACTCCATCCGGTACCCGTAGAACGCCGGCTCCGGATCAGCCTCGAGCGTGCCGTCGGCCTGCCATGCCGCCAGCTCACGGGCCGCACCGTCGTAGTCCCCCTCGGGGAGGAGGAGCCGCACCGCGTTGTGCGGTGATCGCGCAACGAGGACCGCCCGTTCCTCGGGGTCGATCACGTCATAGGGTGGTGCGGTCACGGCGGCGAGATCGTCGCGGTGGTATCGGAGGCCACAGAAGGGAAGGAAGTCGGGCACTGCGGTGTTCGGCTCCCACGTGATCGAACGAGACGGGTCAACCGATTCTGGCACGGTAGCGATGAACGAGGCGTATGAGCGGTTCATGGAGGGTCAGGAGCTGCTCTCGTGGAACCCCCAGGCCGCGATCGCTGCGCTCGAGCGCGCCCGTGACCTGGAACCCGAGCAGGGTTCGATCCGCGAGACGCTGGCGCGGGCCTACTTCCGCACTCGTCGCTTTGCGGATGCCGAGGCGGAGTTCGCCAAGGCGCTCGAGCTCGATCCGGTCAACGACTACGCGCACTTCGGCCTGGGCCTCTGCGCAATGCGCGCCGGGGACGAGGACCGGGCGAGGGGCCACTTGAAGCTCGCGACGATCATGCGTCCCGATTCCGAGGACTACCGCGACGCGTTCGCGCGCGTCACCTCGGCACCTTGACCGTCGTGGTTCTGGATCTCGACGGCGTCCTCTGGCGCGGCGATGAGCCCATCCCGGGTTCGGTCGACGCGGTGCAGGCGCTGCGCGACGGTGGCGCGCGCGTCGCGTTTCTCACCAACAACTCGAGCCTGCGGATCGGCGACTACCTCGAGAAGTTCGAGCGGCTGGGGATCGACGCGGTTGCGGACGAGGTGCTCACGAGCGCGCAGGCCGCGGCTGAGCTTCTGGCGGAGTCGGTCGCTCCGGGTGCGTCCGTGCTGGCGTGCGCCGGGCCCGGCGTCGTCGAGGCCCTGGAGCTTGCCGGTTTCCGGATCGTCGATCGCGGGCCCGCGGACGCCGTCGTGGTCGGGTTTCACCGTGACTTCGACTTCGACCGTCTGGACCGCGGCGCGAGTGCGGTCCGCGACGGGGCGCGATTTGTCGCGACGAACACGGACCCGACCTATCCGGGCGCAGGCCACGTGCTCCCCGGCGCCGGGGCGATCGTCGCGTTCATCGCCACCGCGTCGGGGCGCAGTCCGGAAGTGGCCGGCAAGCCCGAGCCCGCGATGGTCGCGATGGTGCGGCGCCGGCTCGGTGGCTCCGGCGTGATGGTGGGGGACCGCCCGTCGACCGACGGTGCGATGGCAACGGCGCTCGGGTGGCCGTTCGCGCTGGTGCTCTCCGGTATCGGTGGGCACGATCCGTCCGAGCCGGTGCCGGCTCCGCCGCCGGCCCTCGTGGCCGAGGATCTTGCGGCGCTGGTGCCGCACCTGCTGGCGGACCACGTCAGGATGCCGTGACCTGGCCCTTTGTCGTCCGACCATCGCGGTAGCCTTCGGATCCGGTCACGCTCGTCGCCCCTACGCCTTGGAACGCCCCCCACCCTCGGAATGCACCAGGAGTCGCGCCATGCCGCAGCCGCCCGATTGGAACAAGTATCTCGATGCGGGCGCGGAGTTCGTGGCGATGACCCGGACCCAGGCGCGTCAGCGGGCCAAGGAGCTCGTCGGCCAGGGCCAGCTGGCCCAGGGGCAGGTCCAGGCGTTCGTGGACGATCTCGTGGAGGAGAGCCGCAAGCGCACCGACGTGCTGCTCGACGTGGTCCGCAAGGAGATCCAGCGCCAGGTCAAGACGTTGGGCATCGCCACCAAGGAAGACCTGGCCCGCCTGGAGACCCGGATCTCCAAGCAGACCAAGTCGACGAAGAAGTCGAGCTCGAAGCAAAAGCCGGCGAAGAAGAGCACCGGCAAGAAGAGCGCCAGCAAGAAGAGCACCAGCAAGAAGCCGGCCAAGAAGTCCGCCAAGAAAGCGGCCTCGAAGGCCGCGGCGTCCTAGCGGCGCCGGGCGGAATCGTGCGCCGCCGTCTCGACGTCGAGCTGGTGCGGCGCGGACTCGTCACGAGCCGGAGCCGGGCCGTGGAAGCGGTCGAGGCGGGCCGGGTCACGGTGGGTGGCGCACCGACCCGCTCCGTGGCCCGCCAGGTCGACGAGCACGAACCCATCGTGCTCACCGGCGATGCGCCACGATTCGTCTCGCGCGGCGGCGAGAAGCTCGACGCGGCGCTGGAGCGCTTCGCGGTAGAGGTCCGCGGGGTGCGGGCCCTCGATGCGGGGGCCTCGACGGGCGGGTTCACCGACTGCCTCCTGCAACGCGGCGCGGCCTCCGTCGTCGCGGTGGACGTCGGCCGCGCGCAGCTGGACTGGTCGCTCCGACAGGATGAACGGGTGATGGTGCTCGAACGGACGAACCTGAGGTCGTTGACGCTCCCGGAGATTGGCGACGAGCCCTGTGCCGTCGCGGTCGCCGACCTGTCCTTCATCTCGCTCACGCTGGTCGCGCCCGCACTGGACCGGCTCACAACGCCTGGCGCGGACCTGGTGATGCTCGTGAAGCCGCAATTCGAGGCCGGTCGCGGGCGGGTCGGTCGCGGCGGGGTCGTCCGGGACCCGATGGTCCATCGCGAGGTGCTGGGCGCCGTCGCGCACGGTCTGGCCGGTGCAGGCATCGGAGTCGTCGCGGCGATGCCGTCGCCGCTGCGAGGAGCCGCGGGCAACGTCGAGTTCCTGTTCCACGCCCGGAAGGGCACCCCGTCCGTGACCGTCGCGGCCCTGGATGCCGCGGTCGCGCAAGCGCAGGCCGGCGTGGACGCATGAGCGACCTCGGTACCGTCGGGCTCGTTCCGCACCGCGACCGCGTGGAGGCACGAACGCTGGCGGCCCACACCGTGGAGTGGTTCGAGAGTCACGGCGTCAAGGTCCGCATCCCGGAGTCCGACGCGGCCGGGCTCGAACGCGTCGCAGTTCCGGTCGAGGAGTTCGCGGCGGGTCTGGATCTCGCGGTCTCGCTCGGTGGCGACGGCACGATGCTGCGCACGGTGGACCTGGTGTACGACGCCGGTGTACCGGTGCTCGGGGTGAACGTCGGTCAGCTCGGCTACCTGGCCGAGGTCGAACCGGGCGATCTCGACGCCGCGCTCGAACGGCTCCTCGCGGGTCAGTACGCGGTCGCGGACCGGATGATGCTGCAGGTCACGATCGAGTCCGCCGGCCCGGCGGCGGGGCGCTGGTGGGCCCTGAACGAAGCGGTGCTCGAGAAGCCGCATCCCGGCCGGTTGGCCCGGCTCGACGTCGCGATCAACGGCTCGTTCTTCACGTCGTATGCCGCCGACGGTGTCATCGTCGCGACGCCGACCGGCTCCACTGCGTACTCGTTCTCGGCTCGCGGTCCGATCGTGTCGCCCCGGGTGCGTTGCCTGCTGCTCACGCCGGTCTCACCGCACATGCTCTTCGACCGGTCGCTCGTGCTCGATGCGGACGAAGAGCTGGCGTTGGTGGTGAGCGACGACCGGCCCGTGCTGCTCACCATCGACGGTCGCGAGCGCGGGGTGCTCGAACCCGGCGACGTCGTCCGCTGCACCGGCGGTCCGCTCCCGGCGCGCGTCGTGACCTTCGGCCCGCGCGACTTCCACCAGATCCTCAAGGCCAAGTTCGGCCTGCCGGACCGGTGAGGCTCCCGTGCTGATCGAGCTGCGGATCGAGAACCTCGGCATCATCGAGGAGATGCAGGTCGTCGTCGGTGGTGGTCTGACCGTCATCACCGGTGAGACCGGCGCGGGCAAGACGCTGGTGGTCGAGGCGCTCGAGCTGCTGGCCGGCACCCGCGCCGACACGTCGCTCGTCCGGCCCGGCGCCGACGAGGCGCGCGTCGATGGCCGCTTCGAGGATCCGCTGACCGGCGAGGAGATCGTGGTCGCGCGCGTCGTTCCGGCCGACGGACGCAGCCGGGCGTACATCGACGGGCGCCTCGCCACGGTGAGCGAGCTGAACGATCTCGGGGCGCGGTTGATCGACCTGCACGGGCAACACGCGCACCAGAGCCTGCTCGCACCATCGATGCAACGGGCGGTGCTCGACACGTTCGCGGGGCCGCCGGCGCTCAAGCCGCTGGCCGACTACCAGACCCGCGCGGAGCTCCGGGCCATCGAGACGGCGATGCAGGGGCTCGGCGGCGACGAGCGATCGCGGGCGCGCGAGATCTCGTTGCTCGAGTACCAGATCAACGAGATCAACGAGGCGGGGCTCGAGGATCCTGACGAGGCAGCAGTGCGCGAGCGCGAGGAAGAGGCACTGGCGGGGGCGGCCGAAGATCGCGAGGCGCTGATGGCCGCGCATGACGCGATCGACGGTCGCGCGGTGGATGCCGTAGGCGTCGCCGCGGCCGCGCTCACGGCGCGTACGACCAGTCCGGAGCTGACCGCACGGGTCCGGGCGCTCCAAGCCGAGCTCTCCGAGCTGGCCCACGACCTGCGGGTCGCGGGCGAGTCGGTCATCGAGGATCCCGAGCGGCTCGAGGCCGTCCGGCTCCGTCGGCGGCTCCTCCGGGAGCTCGAGCGGAAGTACGGCGAGACGCTGGTGGAGGTCTTGGAGCACCGCGACGAGGCCGCCGATCGTCTGGCCGAGCTCGTTGGCCATGCGGCGCGCACCATGGCGCTCGAGGCGGACCGCGAGCGCGTCGAGTCGGTTGCCGCCACGGCGGCCGCGAAGCTGCACAAGGCGCGTGTGGGGGCCGCGGGAACGCTGGCCGATGCCGTGCAGGAGCGCATGCGGCGCCTTGCGATGCCCCACGCCGATCTCGCGATCTCGGTGGAAGCGGCCGAGCCGGGCGAGGACGGAACCGACCGGGTCGTGTTCCTGCTCGCGGCCAATGCGGGCGAAGCCGCCCAGCCCTTGTCGAAGGTGGCGTCCGGTGGTGAGCTGTCACGCGCCATGCTGGCGTTGCGGGTCGCGCTCGCGGCGCGCGGCGGTCGCGGGCGCGGTCCCGTCCTGGTCTTCGACGAGGTCGACGCCGGCATCGGCGGTGAGGCGGGGGCAGCAGTCGGTCGGGAGCTCGCGGCGCTCGCCGAAAGCGCCCAGGTGCTCTGCATCACCCACCTCGCGCAGGTCGCGGCGTGCGCGGATGCCCAGGTCGTCGTCCGCAAGGCGGAGCACGGCGGCCGGACCACGGCGTCGGCTCGGGCCGTCGAGGGCGAGGATCGGGTCGCGGAGCTCTCGCGAATGCTCGCGGGCGTCGAGGAGTCCGCGCATGCCCGCCGACACGCGGAGGAGCTCTTGAGCGAGGCCACCACTCGGGGCGCACGCTGATGGCTCGGCGGTTGGGGCTGCGGCGGAAGAAGGACGCGACGGACGCCGTGACTGGTCCGGCGCGGGTGGACAAGCGCACGAAGGACCTGTCGCGGCGGATGCAACCGGGCGACATCGCCGTGATCAACCATACGGACATCGACCGGGTCGCGGCCGAGAACGTGATCGCGCACGGCGCGGTCGCGGTGATCAACGGAGGCGTCTCGATCTCGGGGCGCTACCCGAACGGCGGGCCGATCCGGATCATCGAAGCGGGCCTGCCCTTGATCGACGACGTCGGCCCGGAGATCCTCGACCTGATCACCGAGGGCGACGAGCTGAGGCTCGTCGGTGGTGAGATCTGGCGGGGTGAAGAGCTCGTGGCGACCGGCACGCGGCTCGACGCCGGAGCGATCGAAGCCGCGACCGAGCGGGCGCGCGGCAACATCGGCGTCGAGCTGGAGAAGTTCGCCGAGAACACGCTCGAGTACATCCGGGGCGAAGCGAAGCTGACGTTCGAGCCCATCCAGCTGCCCGCGCTACGCACGGAGATCAAGGGCCGGCACGCCCTGGTCGTCGTCCGCGGGCACGACTACCGCAGCGACCTCGCCGCGCTGAAGCCGTACCTGCGCGAGTACCAACCGGTCCTGATCGGAGTCGACGGGGGAGCGGACGCGCTGCTCGAGATCGGGTTCCAGCCCGACATCATCATCGGCGACTTCGACTCCGTCTCGGACCGCGCGCTGCGTTGCGGCGCGGAGCTCATCCACCATGTGCACCTCGATGGACGTGCCCCCGGCCGCGAGAACCTGGTCGAGTGGGGCGTCGAGTACGAGGAATTCGTGATCGACGGGACCAGCGAAGACGTCGCCATGCTCCTCGCGTACGAGGCCGGGGCGAAGCTCATCGTCGCAGTGGGAACGCACGCGACGATGGTGGAGTTCCTGGACAAGGGCCGGAAGGGGATGTCGTCGACGTTCCTCACCCGGCTCCGCCTGGGCCCGATGCTCGTCGACGCGAAGGGTGTGAGCCGGCTCTACGAGGGTCGGGTTCGCCGCCGGGATCTCGTGGCCCTGGTGGTGTCGGCGGTGCTGGCGATGGTCGTCATCAGCGTCGTCGCCGAGCCGATCCACGTGTTCTTCGACGGGGTCCGGGTGACGCTCAAGGACCTCTGGTACTCCATCACCGGCAACTGACTCTGCCCCGACTTCTCGCACTGGATTGACGCCTGACCCATGATCAACTTCCGGTTCCACATCGCGTCGCTGATCGCGGTGTTCCTCGCGTTGGCGCTCGGCGTCGTCATGGGATCCACCGTCATCGACCGCGCGATCGTCGACGGTTTGCGGAACCAGATCGACCGGGTCGAGAGCAACCGCGACGCAGAGAAGGCCCGGAACGACCGGCTGGAGACCGAGCGCAACCAGCTCACGCTCTACACGCAGCAGTCGGCGCCGTGGGCGGTCGACGGCCAGCTCACCGACGTGTCGGTCGCGATCTTGGCCGAGCGCGGCGTCGACGAGGAGCTCGTCAAGGCGCAGGCCGAGCTGCTCGCGCAGGCGGGCGCGACCGTGCCCGGGATCCTCTGGCTCGAGGCGCCGTGGAACCTCGGCGGCGACGGGACCGCCGCGGACAGCGTTGCGGTCCGCGTTGGGGAGCACGGCGCGCCAGGACCACCAGCTTCGGTCCGAGGCCATCGCGTCGCTGTCCCGCCGGCTCGCCCTGGGTGCGGCCGACCCGGCAGCGCCGGATGTGCTCGACGCCCTGGCCAAGGCCGGGTTCGTGACGCTCGAGGGAGTCGGTGACGGCGACGTGACTGCGGCGACCTTTCCGGGGGCCAGCGTCCGCGCGCTCGTGCTCGGCGGCCCCGCGAGCAGCCTCAGCGTCAAGAGCACGACCGTCGAGCTCACCAGGGGCCTCGTCGCGACGAGCACGCTGACCGCGGTGGGCGAGCTCGATCCGGAGAACCCGGCGGAGCCGGTGGATCGGGGCGTGTGGTTGGCTGCGATCCGTACCGACGACGACTTGAAGACGGCGGTGTCCACGATCGACGACGTCGACCTCATCCAGGGCCGGGTCGCGGCGTCGCTGGCGCTGGCGGAGATGGCGAATGGCGTGTTCGGCGCCTACGGGATCGGTTCGGGCGCTCAGTCGACGGTGCCCGAGTTCGTCGCGACCCCGTGACGCATCCCGGCGCCACTTCCGGCTCCGGGCCAGACTGAGCCCGCGTGGGCGTATTGATCGGATGGGTCGTCGGGTTCCTCGCGGTGCGCTTCGTGCTGCTTGCCGGGAGAGACATGCTGTCGGCCCCGACGCTCGAGCGGTTGAACTACCGCGGTCGGACGCTGATCACCGCCGGCGGGCTCTTCCTCGTGATGGCCGTGCTGGTGGTGGAAGCCGGCCGGTCTGCGCTCGGTTCGTTCGATCTCGGCGACCCGCCGGGGCTCAACCCGGCGCGTCCGCTCGTGCTGTTCGCCGCGTTCGGCTTCGGTCTGCTCGGGTTCATGGACGACGTGCTCGGCAGCGAGGACCGCGGGTTCAAGGGCCACCTGCGCGCGCTGTCCCAGGGGCGGCTCACCACCGGGATGCTCAAGCTCATCGGGGGCGCGGCGATCGCCTTGGTCCTCGCGTCCGCGCCCGGATTCGTCACGGGCAAGCGGCTGCTCGCCGATGCACTGCTGATCGCGTTCGCGTCGAACCTCGGCAACCTGCTCGACCGGGCGCCGGGCCGGACGATCAAGTACTCGCTCGTGGCCTACGTCCCGATCGCGATCGTGGCAGGGACCGGTCCCGTCGGGATCGCGCTGGCTCCGTTGATCGGCGCGACCGTCGGCCTGCTCCCCGAAGACCTTCACGAACGGCTGATGATCGGCGACACGGGTGCGAACGTGCTCGGTGGCGTGCTCGGGCTCGCCGTCGTCCTCGAGTGCGGGCGCACGACCAGGAACATCGTGCTCGTGGTGTTGATCGCGCTCAACCTCGCGTCGGAGTTCGTGTCGTTCAGCCGGGTGATCGAACGGGTCGCGCCATTGCGATGGTTCGACCACCTGGGCCGCCCGTCGACCCCGCCGCCGATCGATCCGGCTCGCACCGAGGCCTGACCCAGAGGCCGCGCCCGTGGCCGAAGTCCTCGGTCCGCTCGTAGCCGAGCCCGACGAGCCGCTCGGGCAGGGTCGTGAAGCGGCCGAAGCGGACCGGCGCCCAGACGACGACGGCGCACACGCGGGGGTTCGCCGCGGCTTCGAGGAGCCGCGGCTCGGTGATCTTGATCCCCGCGACGTCGGAGTCCAGGCGCAGCACCGACGGATCCACGAAGTACGGGTCGGTGGCCTTCCCGGCCCGCCAGACGAAGCCGGGTTCGTCGCTCAGCGCCCAGGCACCGTCCGGCAGCGCGCGCAGTGCGTCGACGACGACCTTTGCGTCCCCGGAGTAGTCGTCGGGGGTGAGGAGCTCCTTCAGCTGGATCGCCTGGAAGGGCACGGTGAGGAGAACGGTGACCGCCACCAACCGCCAGGAGGGCCGGTAGCGGGCCACGATGAGCGCCAGTGGCGCGACGAGCGCGGCCAGGTGGTTCCGGAACATCGGGTCCTGCACGAGCAGGAGCACGAGCACCAGCCCCGCCCACCACCAGAGGATCCGCGTCCCGCCGGTCAGCCGGTCGAGGCGGGTTTCAGGCGTCTCCAGATCGCTCCGGTCGGCGACGGGAGATCTTCGGGAGGGCCGCCCGTCGTCGCCCGTTGTCTCCAGATCGCTCCGGTCGGCGACGGGAGATCTTCGGAAGAGGATCTGGCTGACCAGGCCCACTGCGCCGATCGCGATCAGGACGGTGCTGCGCCGCCACGCGGTGGTGACGAGCTTGCTCGCGTTGCCGCCGCGATTGCCCTCTCCGGTCTTCGTGAGGTGGTACTTGATGGAATCCACGTACACGTCGTAGAAGCCCCAGGGGGCGGAGGCTGCGACGAGCACCGCGAGCGCGCCGATGGGGACCAGGACGGCATCGAGGACGCGACGCCGGGACACGATGAGCACCCAGGCGATGAGCAGTGCCGGCGCGACGAGCAGGTTCTTCACCGAGAACGCGCTGCCGGCGAGGAGCGCGATCGTGATCGCGGCGAGGGTGGTCGGCCGGCGGCGGTAGGCGAGTGCGACCGCGACCGCGGAGACCGAGATCGCGGCCGCGGTCCCGTCGCTCGTGATCGGACCGGTCGTCCAGAGCAGGATGCCGCTCGAACCCGCGAGCGCGGCGGCGAGCAGGGCCCGTCCCCGGTCCATCAGCTCGAGCCCGGCGAAGTACACCGCGACGGTCGTGACCACGCCCGCCAGGACCGGCAGCAGCCGCGGCGCGTTGAACGTCTCGAACCCGGCGAGGTCCGCGAGGCGGACGAGTGGGAGAAAGAGTGGGCCCTGTGACGAGAAGATGTCGCGGAACGGGTCGAAGCCCTCGCGCGATCGCGATCGCGGCGACGCCGTACCCGCCGTCGTCGTAGCCGAGGTTCATCGGCGCGAGGTACGCAGGGATCCGCAGCAGGATCGCGCCGAGCGCGAGGAGCGTGACGTCGATCCAACGGGGCCGGACGGGCCGTTGCTCCGCCGGGCCCCGCGCGGTCTCGGCGTCTGTCCCCGTAGGCGGACCAGGTGTCACGGTGCTCCAGGATGGCCGGTGAACGGGGGCGCGCATGGTACCGTCGACTTCCCGAGAGAAGCGCGCGGTGTTCCGTCGCGCGCTGACGATCGGAAGAGCGGAGGCATGGGGTTGGCGAAGCACATCTTCGTGACCGGTGGAGTTGCGTCGAGTCTGGGCAAGGGCCTCACGGCTTCGTCGCTCGGGCGGCTGCTCAAGAGCCGGGGCTTACGGGTCACGCTGCAGAAGCTCGACCCTTACATCAACGTCGATCCGGGCACGATGAACCCCTTCCAACACGGAGAGGTGTTCGTCACCGACGACGGCGGCGAGACAGACCTGGATCTCGGTCACTACGAGCGTTTCGTCGACGTGCCGCTGAACCGGAAGAGCAACGCGACGACCGGCTCGATCTACCAGTCGGTGCTCGCCAAGGAGCGTCACGGCGCGTACCTCGGTGAGACGGTGCAGGTCATCCCGCACATCACCAACGAGATCAAGGACCGCATCACCTCGCTCGCGGCCGAAGACGTGGACGTCGTGATCACCGAGGTCGGCGGCACGGTCGGCGACATCGAGATCCTGCCCTTCCTCGAGGCGATCCGGCAGTTCCGCAAGGACGTCGGCCGGGAGAACGTCTTCTACATCCACGTGACGCTGGTGCCGTTCATCGGCCCGTCGGGCGAGCAGAAGACCAAGCCCACCCAGCACTCGGTCACCGAGCTGCGCAGCCGCGGGATCCAGCCGGACGCGATCGTCTGTCGCTCGGACCGGCCGATCCCGACCCGGCTCAAGGAGAAGATCAGCCAGCTCTGCGATGTCCCGGAGGAGGGAATCGTCTCGGCCGTCGACGCGGACTCGCTCTACGAGATCCCGCTCGTCCTCCACGACGAAGGGCTCGACGGCTACGTGTGCCGGGTGCTGCACCTCGAGGAGCACGAACCCGACCTGACGGAGTGGAAGGCGCTCGTGGACCGCGTCCGGAGTGCGGACTTCGACGTGCGCATCGGTCTCGTCGGCAAGTACATCAACCTGCCCGACGCCTACCTGTCGGTGGCCGAGGCACTCCGCCACGGTGGGTACGCGTGTGGGGCGCGCGTGCAGATCGACTGGATCGCGTCCGATGACACGGAGGGTCTGCTCGCCGAGGGACGGCTGCGCGACCTCGACGGCATCGTGATCCCCGGAGGCTTCGGCTTCCGCGGCATCGAAGGCAAGATCGCCGCGGCCGGCTTCGCTCGCCTCCAGAACGTCCCGTTCATCGGGTTGTGCCTCGGATTGCACTGCGCCACGATCGAATTCGCGCGTGACGCATGCGGGCTCTCCGGTGCGAACTCCAGCGAGTTCGATCCGCACTCGCCGCATCCGGTGATCGACCTCATGGACGAGCAACGCGAGATCGTGGACAAGGGCGGCACGATGCGCCTCGGTGCGTATCCCGCGAAGCTCATGCCGGGCTCGATCGTGCGCGAGGCGTACGGCGAAGAGGTCGTGTACGAGCGCCACCGTCACCGCTACGAGGTGAACAACAACTACCGGCGCCGGCTCGAGGAGTCAGGTCTGGTGTGCTCCGGGACCTCACCGGACGACCGTCTGGTCGAGTTCATCGAGCTGCCGACCACGATGCACCCCTTCTTCGTGGCGACCCAGGCTCACCCCGAGTTCAAGAGCCGCCCCGACCGACCGCACCCGTTGTTCGCGGCGTTCGTGCTGGCCGCGCGAGGCCGGGCCGAGGGTCGGATGCCGCGTCTCCCGCTGACCGCTGAGCCGGTCGACGCAGTGTGACGCAGCGCCCGGCCTGAACGGCATGCCTGGGTTTCGGGTGATCGGCTCGGAGGTCGTGAAGGAAGCCGGCTTCCTGACCCTCACCGAGGAACGCATCCGGGCGCCCGACGACGAGGAGTTCGCGCGGGTCGTCGTGCGTCATCCGGGGGCGGTCGTCGTGGTCCCGGTGGTTGGCGACGAGGCGCTGCTGGTCCGCCAGTTCCGCGCCGCGGTCGGCGGCGACCTGCTCGAGGTGCCGGCGGGCAAGCGCGATGTCGACGGTGAGCCGCCCGAGGAGACCGCACGGCGCGAGCTCGAAGAGGAGATCGGCCATCGGCCGGGCCGGCTCGTGAAGCTCGCGGAGTTCTACAACACGCCCGGATTCTGTGACGAGTACACCCATCTGTTCCTGGCGCTCGATCTCGAGGATCTCGGTGGCAACCGGGCGGTGGGCCCGGAGGAACGCGCGATGACGACGGAACGGGTCCGACTGGCGCGGGTGGAGGAGTACATCTCGTCGGGCGAGCTCTGCGACGCCAAGAGCATCATCGGCCTCCTGCTGGCCCGCCGGTTCATCGATGCCGGATCGTGACGAGCTGGCCCTCCTGCTCGAGGAGCACGACAGCTGGCTCGCGGTCGAACGCGGGCTCGCGGCGAACTCGCTCTCGGCGTACCGGAGGGATCTGCGCCGCTACGCCGAGTACCTCCGCGGCCACGGGTTGAGCGACGCCGCCCTCGTCGAGGAGTCCACCGTGTCGGCCTACGTCGATCACCTGAAGCGGGCGCGTGACGACGAGGGCCACGCGAGGTACGCACCCTCCTCGATTGCCCGGGCGCTCGTCGCGGTGCGGTCGTTCCACCGCTTCTGCCTCGACGAGGGGTTCGTCGACGCGGATCCGAGCGAGGAAGTCGGGGCGCCACGCGTCCCGCAGGGGATTCCGAAGGCGCTCACCGAGGCCGAAGTCGAAGCGTTGCTCGGTGCGGTCGTGGGCGACGATCCCCGGGCGCTTCGCGACCGGGCGATCCTCGAGACGCTCTACGCGACGGGCGTGCGGATCAGTGAGCTCGTCGGTCTCGACCGCCGGGACCTCGACTTCGACGCGGCCCTCGTCCGCGTGCTCGGAAAGGGCGACAAGGAACGGGTGGTTCCGATCGGTCGCTCGGCGCGCGCGGCGCTGGAGGACTACCTGGTCCGGGGTCGGCCGCAGCTGGAGCGACCCGTCACGCGCTCGAAGGTGCCCGGCGATCCGGTCCTGCTGAACGCGCGGCGGCGGGCGCCTGACCCGTCAGGGTTGCTGGAAGATCGTGACCACCGCGGGGGACCGCGTCGGGCTCCAGGGGCGGCTGTCGCCCCACGTGCTCCGGCACTCGTGTGCCACCCACATGCTCGATCACGGTGCCGACATCCGCGTGGTCCAGGAGCTGCTCGGCCACGCCAGCCTCTCTACGACCCAGGTGTACACAAAGGTGTCACCCGAGCGGCTCCGGGCGGTCTACGAGCTCGCTCATCCCCGGGCCCGGCGCCCGGGGGTTCCGGCGACCGGCCGGTAGGTAGGCTGTTCCCATGGCGGACACGAACGGTGAAGCGCGGCGCGCCCAGCTCACGGCGGAGCACGAGCACCTCATGGAGCAGCTGAGCCACATCGGGCGAGCCCCCAAGGACGCCCTGGAGGGAACCCCGGCGGACAAGGAGGGCGGCGAGCTGGAGTTCGACGAAGGGTTCGCGGACTCGGGCCAGGTCACCGCGGAGCGCGGGGAGGTCGACGCCCTCGCGACGAGCCTGCTCGAGACCCTCCGAGAGGTCGACGACGCACTGAAGAAGCTCGATACCGGCACCTACGGCAAGTGTGAGACCTGCGGCGAGCAGATCGGTGCGGCCCGGCTCGAGGCAATGCCCTCGGCCCGGCACTGCATGACCTGCGCGTCGCGCCGGTAGCTTGGCTTGGGTCTCCAGGCCTCGGTCATCTACTTCGGATGCCTGATCGTCGCGGTCATCCTGCATGAGATGAGCCACGGCATCGTCGCGCTCTTCTTCGGTGACGACACCGCCAAGAAGGCCGGGCGGCTCACCCTCAATCCGCTTCCGCACCTGGACCCGTTCGGTTCGGTGATCCTGCCGGCGTTCGGTGCGATCACCGGCATCCCCGTGATCGCGTGGGCGAAACCGGTGCCGGTGAACCCGAACCAGATGCGGCACCCCCGCCGGGACATGCTGTGGGTCGGCCTCGTCGGGCCGTTCACCAACTTCGCGCTGATGTTCGCGGCGGCCTGGGTCGCCCGCTCGCTGTTTCGCAACATCACGATCTTCCCGGGCGACACGCTCTCGGACCTACCCGTCTCGTTCCAGATCGCGTACTACTTCGCGCTCGTCGAACCTGTTCCTCGGCATCTTCAACCTGCTGCCGATCCCGCCCCTGGACGGCTCGTCGCTGCTCGAGCGGATCCTCCCCGAGGCCTGGTTGCCGCACTGGTACCGATTCCGCCCGTACGGCATGCTCCTGCTCTTCGCGCTGGTGTTCTTCACGCCGATCCTGGGCAAGATCATCGGCCCGTTCGAGACCGACCTCTGGCGGTTCATCACCCAATGAAGGCCACCCACCTGGTCCGCCGCTTCTTCGGCGCCCTCTGGCCCGGCCGGCCCCGGGCCGAGGACGAAGCCTGGGCCGGGGAGGTGCTGGACCCCGAAGAGCTCTTGCTCTTCCGCCGGTTGCCCAACCACGATCGCCGGCACGCACTACGCGTGGCGCGCCGCGTGGACGACACCCTCGGACCCGGCACCGACACGCGCTGGCTCGCGGCCGCGATGCTGCACGACGTCGGCAAGTACGACTCGGGCCTCTCGGTTCCCGGCCGCGCGCTGGCGACGGTGGCTGCGTCAGCGCCGGGCGGAGTGCGCCGGCTGCAGCGCTGGGAGCAGCGGCGGGGCTGGCGGCGTCACATGGCGCTGTACGCCCGGCACGGCGAGCTCGGCGCGGACCAGATCCGTCGGGCCGGCGGGCGCGAGGAGGCCGCGGTCTGGTCCGCCGCGCACCATCACCCCGAGACCTTCACGACCATTCCGATCCCCGACGAGGTCGTCCGCGTGCTCGACGCCGCCGACCAGTAGCCCCCACCCACTGGTTTCGGGGAGCTGTGCGGTCGCTATAGCGACGCGATCACACCCCGAAACGGGCGAGGGTCAGCCTTCGGGCAGGAGCAAGCCGGTCGCGCGCCGGACCCGCGCCATCGTCACCGCGGCGATCGCGTCGGCCTTGGCTGCGCCGCGGGCCAGGATCCGGCCGACCTCGCCCGGATCGGCGGCAAGCTCCTCGTAGCGCTCTCGCACGGGCCGGAGGTACTCGACGAGTGCCTCGGCGACCGCGACCTTGAACGTGCCGTACTGCGCGCCCGCGAACTCCGCTTCGGCCTGCGGGACCGTCGTGTCGGTCGCCGACGCGTAGAGCGTCAACAGGTTGGAGACGCCCGGCTTCTCCTCCGGGTCGAAGCGGACCTCGGAGCCGGAGTCGGTGACCGCGGACTTCACCTTCTTGGTGATCGCGGCGGGGGAGTCCAGCACCAGGATCGTCCCCTGGGGCGAGTCGACCGACTTCGACATCTTCGCTTCCGGCCGCTGGAGGTCCTTGATGCGCGCGCCGACGGGCGGGATCGTGGCCTTGGGGACGACCAGCGTGCCCTCCCCGAACCGGTGGTTGAAGCGGATCGCGACGTCGCGGGCCAGCTCGACGTGCTGGGTCTGGTCCTCGCCGACGGGGACCTCGTCGGTGTCGTACAGGAGGATGTCCGCGGCCATGAGGACGGGGTAGTCGAACAGACCGGCGCTGACGGATTCCTGGCCCTGGCCCTTGTCCTTGAACTGGGTCATCCGGCGGAGCTCGCCCATGGTGGCCACCCCGTTGAGGATCCAGGTGAGCTCGGTGACGAGCGGGACGTGGCTCTGCAGGAACACGATGCAGCGTTCCGGGTCCAGGCCGGCGGCCAGGAGCAGCATGGCCAGGCGGCGGCTCTCGGATCGGAGCTCGTCGGGTTCGTACGGGACGGTCATCGCGTGGAGGTCCACGACGCAGTAGATGGCGTCGGCGCGCTGCTGCTCGTCGGCCCAGCGCTTGACGGCGCCCACGTAGTTGCCGAGGTGCATCTCGCCCGTCGGCTTGATCCCGGAGAAGACTCGTGTCATCGGCGGGCGAGGCTATCGGGCCGGGTCCGCAGACCGGGGAGCCCGCTCTTGTAGCCTGGGCGGTCAATGGCGTACGAGGTGAGCACTCCGGTCTACGAGGGGCCGTTCGACCTCCTGCTGCACCTGATCCTCAAGGAAGAGGTGGAGCTCTGGGAGGTCTCCCTGGCCCAGGTCATCGACGCGTTCCTGGTCGAGGTCGACCGCCTCGACCGCCTCGACCTCGAGGTCGCCACGGAGTTCCTGCTGATCGCCTCCACCCTGGTCGAGCTGAAGGCCCGCCGGCTCCTTCCGGGTGCGGACATGAGCGAGCTCGACGAGGAGCTGATGCGGTTCGAGGAGCGCGACCTGCTCCTCGCCCGGCTGCTCGAGTGCAAGACGTTCAAGGACGCCGCCCGGGTGCTCGAGGGCCATCTCCGGGTCGGCTCCCGCGCCGTGCCGCGCAGCGCCGGACCCGAGGAGCCGTTCCGCTCCATGGCGCCGGACCCGCTGGAGCGCGTCACCCTCAAGGCGCTGCAGGCCGCCGCCGAGCGCGGTCTGGCGCCCAAGGTGGACCCCGTCGTCGACACGTACCACCTCGCCCCGATCCGGCGAGCGTGCGCGATGCCGCCGAGGCGCTGCTGCTCTCGCTGCCGTACGACCAGCCGGTGAGCTTCCGCGTGCTCGTCGCCGGGATCGAGGACCGCATCGAGCTGATCGTGCGCTTCCTCGCGATCCTCGAGCTGTTCAAGCAGGGCGTCGTGGACCTCACCCAGGTCCAGACGTTCGGTGATCTCGTCGTGCGCCGCCTCACGGAAGGCGAGCGCGCGCTGGACGATGTGAGCCTCGACGACTGGGACGACGTTCCCGCTCCGGTTGGCTGAGGGTCTCGTAGTGGAGGAGCGGGTCATCACGGAAGCGCGCCGCGCGGTGGAGGCCGTCGTCATGGCCGCGATCGAACCGGTCGAGCCGCAGGTGCTCGCGCAGCTGGTCGAGATCCCGGTCACCGAGGTCGAGGCGCTGTGCACCGACCTCGCGGAGGAGTATGAGCGCGAGGGGCGCGGGTTCGCGCTGGTCCGGGTCGCCGGCGGCTACCGCTTCCAGACCCATCCCGACATGGCGCCGTACGTCGAGCGCTTCGTGCTCGAAGGCCAGACCGCGCGGCTCTCGGCCCCCGCGCTCGAGACGTTGGCGATCGTTGCGTACAAGCAGCCCGTCTCGCGCGCGCAGCTCGCGGCGATCCGAGGCGTGAGCGTGGAGTCGACACTGTCGACGCTCGAGCAGCGCGGGTACGTCCAGGAGGTCGGTCACGACCCCGGACCGGGCCAGGCGATCCTGTACGGGACGACGCAGCTGTTCCTCGAGCGGCTCGGGCTCGACTCGTTGCACGACCTCCCGCCGCTCGCCGAGTTCGTTCCCGAGCCCTCGGTGGTCGAGGCGCTCGAACGGGGCCTGCTCCTGCGCACCGAGCCCGACCCGGAGTCCTCGACCGACCTCGACGAAGCCGATGACGCCCGGCCGGCCGGAGCCAACGGTCCGTTCGGCGAGACCGCCGTCGAATCCGACGCAGCCGTGGCCGAGACCGACGTGGACCTCACCGAGCCCGAGGCTTGACCTCCCCGCCGGACGGGGAGCGGCTGCAGAAGGTCCTCGCCCGGGCGGGACTCGGCTCCCGGCGGGTGTGTGACGACCTCATCGCCGAAGGGCGTGTGACCGTCGACGGTGAAGTGGCGATCCTCGGTCGGCGCGTCGACCCCGAGCGCGACCACATCGAGCTCGACGGCGTCCCCATCGTCACACAGACCGGCCTCGTCTACTACCTGCTCAACAAGCCGGTGCGCACGGTCACGACCGCTTCGGACCCGGAGGGCCGGCCGACGGTGATGGACCTGGTCCCCGACGAGCCTCGGGTGTTCCCGGTCGGTCGGCTCGACTGGGCGACCGAGGGGCTGCTCGTGCTGACCAACGACGGTGAGCTCACCCAACGGCTCACCCACCCCAGCCACGGCGTCGAGAAGGAGTACCTGGTCGAGGTCGACGGAGTGCCGAGCCGGGCGCGCTGCGCACGCTTCGCGAGGGCGTCGATCTCGACGACGGGATCAGCCGCGCCGGCGGAGGTCCGGCTCGTGCAGTCGCGGGGTGACCACGCCGCGATCGAGATGGTGATCCACGAGGGACGGAACCGGCAGGTTCGGCGCATGTGCGAGTCGATCGGGCATCCGGTGCGGCGGCTGGTGCGGACGCGCATCGGGCTCCTCGCGGATCGCGAGCTGGCGCCCGGGTCCTGGCGCGAGCTCACCCGGGACGAGGTGCATTCGTTGTACTCGGCGTCCGGGGGCGGAAGTAGCGTGCGGGGCTGATGGGAGAGAGATTGCTGGCCTTGCGGGGCGCAACGACCTGCGACGTGGACTCGTTGCCCGAGATCGACGTGAAGACCCAGGTGCTCGTCCAGACGATGCTCGAGCGGAACGGGGTCGAGCACGAGGACATCGTGAGCATCATCTTCACCGCCACGGACGACCTCACCGCGCAGTTCCCGGCAACCGCCGCGCGCGCCCTCGGCCTGGGCGATGTCCCGTTGATCTGTGCCCGCGAGCTCGGGATCGAAGGCGGGATGTCGCGGGCGATCCGCGTGCTCATGCACCTGTACACGACGCGTCGGCGCGACGAGCTCCACCACGTCTACCTCGAAGGCGCGAAGTCCCTCCGAGACGATTTGCCCGAGTAGTGGTCCGCCGGGTCGCGCTCGTGGGTACCGGCCTGATCGGAGGCTCGATCGGGCTGGCCCTGACGCGTGCCGGCGCGGAGGTGCGCGCGTTCGACGCAGATCCGGAACGGGCCGCGAACGCGGTTGCCATGGGTGCCGCGACAGACGTTGCCGGGAGCATCGAAGCGGTCGTGCGGGATGCCGACATCGTGATCGTCGCGACACCCGTCGGGCTGGTCGCGCAGGTGGTGGTCGAGGCGCTCGACGCGGGCGCGGCGATCGTGACCGACGTCGGCTCCGTGAAGGCGCCGATCCTGGCCGAGGTCGAGCATGCTCGTCCCGAGCTCGCCGGCCGCTTCGTCGGCGGCCACCCGATGGCCGGCTCCGAGCAGGACGGGCTCGCGGGTGCGGAGGTGGACCTGTTCGCCGGCGCGGTCTGGGTGCTCACCCCGACCGGCCGCACCGACCCGGGGGCCCACACCGCGGTTCGGAGCCTGGTCGCCGAGCTGGGCGCGGAGATCGTCGAGGTGACGCCGCAGCACCATGATGCGCTCGTCGCCGTGGTCAGTCACGTCCCCCAGCTGGCCGCGACCACCCTGATGGACGTTGCGGCCACGACGGGGGAGGAGCACGCGATCCTGTTGCGGCTCGCGGCCGGAGGGTTTCGTGACATGACCCGGATCGCCGCCGGGGATCCCGGGATCTGGCCCGACATCTGCATCGCCAATCGCGACGCGATCGTCGCGGGTCTCGACGACTACCTGCGCGCGCTGGCGGTGGTGCGCGGCCTCGTGGCCGGCGGCGACGGCGAAGCGCTGTTGCAGGTGCTCGAACGCGCCCGGTCGGCGCGGCGGAACCTGCCTCGCCGGGCGACGGTCGAAGGCCCGCTGGTGGAGCTGCGGGTTCCCGTGCCGGACCGTCCGGGGGTCCTGGGCGAGGTCACGATGCTCGCGAGCCGGCTCGGTGTGAACATCGCCAACATCGAGATCGCGCACTCGATGGAGGGCGAGGAGGGAGTCATCGTGATGGTCGTGCCCGAAGCCGGCGCGGAGGCGTTCGAATCGGGGCTCGTCGAAGCGGGATACCACGTGGCCCGGAGCGCGCTGCCGTGACCCTCCCCACCGAGCTCGTCGTGCACGGTGGTCGGCCGTTGCGCGGGCGCGTGCGGTTGCCGGGCTGCAAGGGCATCTCGCACCGGGCGTTGCTGTTTGCAGCACTGGCCGACGGGCGGAGCCACGTCACGAACCTGGCCGACGGCGCGGACGTCGCGAGCACCGCTCGGGCGCTCGCGCAGATGGGCGTCCGCATCCAGGTCGACGCGGTCGGTTCGACGTCGGTAGCCGCGCACGGGGTCGACGGGCTGCGCGAGCCGGAGTCGGTGATCGACTGTGGGAACTCCGGCACCACGATGCGCATGCTGTGCGGGCTTGTCGCCGGCCGCCCGTTCCTGTCGGTCCTCACCGGCGACGAGTCGCTCTCCCGCCGGCCGATGCGCCGGGTGGTCGCCCCGCTGCAGGCCATGGGAGCGACGCTCGACGGGCGCGCCGACGGAGAGCTCGCGCCGCTGACGGTCCGGGGTGGCGCCCTGCGCGGGATCCGCCACGAGCTCGCGGTTGCGAGCGGGCAGGTGAAGACCGCGCTCGTGCTCGCCGGGCTCCAAGCGGAGGGTCGGACCGAAGTCGTCGAGCCCGCGCCCAGCCGGGACCACACCGAGCGGATGCTGGGTGCTCTGGGTGCGCCGGTCGAGCGGATCGACGATCGGACGTTGCATGTCGGCGCGGGCGCGCCGGTCCCGTTCGACCTGGTCGTTCCCGGGGACCCGTCGTCGGCGGCGTTCTTCGTCGTGGCGGCGACGATCGTGCCCGGCTCGTCGATCGTGCTCGAGGACGTGAGCCTGAATCCGGCCCGAATCGAATACGTGGACCTCCTGCGCGAGATGGGGGCCAAGATCGAGGTCGAGGTCACCGAGACTCGGGTGGGTGAGCCGGTGGGAACGATCGCGGTCGAGGCGGCCGCCCTGCACGGCATCGAGATCTCCGGTCGGGAAGGCATCATCGACGAGCTGCCGATCCTCGCGGTTGCGGGTGCATTCGCCGACGGCGTCACGACGATCCGCGATGCCGCGGAGCTCGCAGTCAAGGAGACCAACCGGATCGGCGCGCTGGAACAGGAGCTCACCCAGCTCGGCGTCGGGGTGGAGGCCCGCCGCGACGGGCTGGTGGTTCGGGGCGGAGCGCCGCGGGGCGCGACGCTGAAGAGCCATGGCGACCACCGCATCGCGCTGTGCGCGGCGGTCGCAGGTCTTGCCGCGGCGGGCGAGACGACCGTGCGCGGATGGCCCGCGGTGGCGATCTCGTACCCGGGCTTCGAGGCGGACCTCGCCGCGCTCCTGGAGGGCGGGTGAGCTCCCCGGTCGTGGCGATCGACGGGCCTTCCGGATCCGGGAAGTCGACGGTCGGGCGCGGGGTCGCGAGGGCGCTCGGGCTCCACGTGCTCGACACCGGCGCGATGTACCGAGCGGTTGCGCTCGCGGTGCTGAACGCGCGGGTCGACATCGACGACGCCGAGATGTGCGGGCGGATCGCCGCGACTCGGGCATCGTCCTGGAAGACGAGATCGTTCGGCTGGACGGTCGAGACGTGAGCGCCGAGATTCGGGGGCCGGAGGTGACCGCCGCGGTGTCGACCGTGTCCGCCCATCCCGCGGTGCGCGAGCACCTCGTGACCCGCCAGCGCGGGCTGGGTCGCCGAGCACGGTGGCGGCGTGGTCGAAGGCCGGGACATCGGCACCGTCGTGTTCCCCGACGCCACCGTGAAGGTGTTCCTGACCGCGAGCGACGAGGAACGGGCGAACCGGCGCCAACGCGACGAGGTCGCGGCCGAGCGTCCAACCGACGTGGCGGCGGTCCGGGAGTCGCTCGCCCGGAGAGACGCGCTGGACACGGGCCGGGCGACCTCGCCGCTCCGGGCCGCAGCCGACGCGTTGACCGTGGACACGACGAGCCGATCCGTGACCGATGTCGTCGATGAGATCGTCGGTCAGTTCCGCGGAATGTGTCGCAGTCGTGATCTTCTACCGAATCGCCCGGACGATCGTGCTCGGCCTGTGCCGCGTCGCGTTCCGGGTGCGGGTGTCCGGCAAGGAGAACGTCCCGAAGTCCGGTGCGTACATCGTCGCCCCGACGCACCGGTCGAACCTGGACACGCCGTTCGCCGCGTTCGTCACGAAGCGCCGAATCCGGTTCATGGCGAAACAGGAGCTGTTCCAGCACCCGTTCGGAGCGAAGCTGTTCACCGCGTTGGGTGGCGTCCCCGTGGAGCGCGGGTCACCGAACGCCCGGGCGGCGCTGAAGGCCACGCAGGCGGCATTGAGCGACGGCGAACCGGTTGCCGTGTTCCCCGAGGGCACTCGGCGTCGCGGCCGCGAGGTGACGGACCTGTTCGACGGCACCGCGTACCTCGCGGTGAAGCTCGGCGTGCCCATCCTCCCGATCGGGATCGGCGGCAGTGAGGAGATCCTCGCGAGTGGCAAGAAGCTGCCGAAGTTCCGGAGGGTCGCGGTGGTGGTCGGTCCGGTGATCGTCCCGCCTCCCGATGCGACGACGCGCAAGCGCAGCGACCTCGTCGCGATCACCGCCGAGCTCCAGGGCGAGCTCCAGCAGCTCTTCGACGCGGCCATGGACCTCGCCGGCTACTCACCCACCCAACCCTGACCTCCCCGTTTCGGTGTCAGTTGAACACGCCAGAGCGTGTTCCAATGACACCGAAAGCAGGCCCGGGTCAGGGGGCGAGGTGGGCGAGGACGGCGGACGCGTCGACGGAGCGGTCGTCGGGGAGCGAGCCGCGGGTCGTGCCCGGGTCGCGGGCGGCGCCGAGCGTGTCGGCCAGCAGCGCGACGAGCTTCGGCAGCAGCTCGCGCAGCTCGCGCGGGGGAGGGAAGTACTCGTCCTCGTCGGTGACGTTCACGAGCTCGACACCGTCGACCGGCGCGAGGTGCTCGATCACCTGCTCGACGAGATCCTCCGGCGCGCTCGCACCCGCGGTGACGCCGACGACCGACGCATCGCCGAGCGCGTCGAGGTCGAGCTCCTCCGGTCCGTCGATCCGCAGCACGATCGGGCAGCCGGCCGCTGCCGCGACCTTGGCCAGCGCGACCGTGTTCGAGGAGTTCGCACTCCCGATCACGACCACCGCGTCGGCCCGAGCCGCGATCTCCGAGAGCGCCTCCTGACGGTTCGTGGTGGCGAAGCACAGATCGTTGCGCGTCGCGGTCCAGAGCTCCGGGAACTCCTCGCGGGCCCGGTCCGTGATGCCCTCCCAGTCGTGGAGTGCGAGGGTGGTCTGCGCGAGGAGCGCCACCTTCTGCGGGTCGTCGACCGAGCCGAGGATCGAGTCGACGTCCGCTTCGTGCTCGACGAGGTGGATCGACTCGGGCGCGACCGCGAGGGTGCCGACCGCCTCGTCGTGGCCGGCGTGTCCGACGTAGAGGATCGTGTACCCCTTGCCCGAGCGGACCTTGGCCTCGTGGTGCACCTTGGTGACGAGCGGGCACACGGCGTTGACGACGTAGCGCCCCTTGGCCCGGGCCGCCTCGACCACTTCGGGGGCGGAACCGTGGGCCGAGAGCATGAGGGGCACGTTCGCGGGGACTGCATCGATGTCGTCGACGAAGATGACTCCGAGCGCCTCGAACCGCTCGACCACGAGCCGGTTGTGCACGATCTCGTGGTAGCAGTACACGGGCGGCTCGAAGATGCGCACCATCCAGGCGAGTGCCTTGATCGCCATCTCGACGCCGGCACAGAACCCTCGGGGCTGGGCGAGAAGCACCTTCTGCACGGCCACCGGCCAAGGGTAATGCCGGAGCCCTTCGCCTCTAGACTTCGCCAATGCCGCCCGCACGCGTTCGTCACTGTCGCGCCCGAGAGTCCGGCGGCACTCGCCGGGGTGCTCGCGGGCGACGAGGTGCTGGCGCTGAACGGCGAGGACCTGCGTGACGTGATCCGCTACCAGGTGCAGGCCGACGAGGCCGTCGTCGAGGTGGAGCTGCGCCGGGGCGGGCTGGAGCGCCAGGTCCGGGTGGAAAAGGGGGCCGGCGTGCCCCTCGGCCTCGAGCTCGAGAGCGCCGTCTTCGACCGGGTGCGCACCTGCGACAACCACTGCCCGTTCTGCTTCATCTACCAGCTCCCCAAGGGGATGCGCCGCAGCCTCTACCTCAAGGACGACGACTACCGGCTCTCGTTCCTCTACGGGAACTTCACGACGCTCACCCGCTTCACCGAGGCCGATCTGGAGCGTGTCGTCACCGAGCGCCTCGGGCCGCTGTACGTGAGCATCCACGCGACCGACCCGGAGGTCCGTTCCGAGCTGCTGCGCAACCGCCGGGGCGCGACGAGCCTGCGCTGGCTCGCGGCGCTGCTCGACGCGGGCGTCTCGGTGCACGGCCAGATCGTGGTGTGCCCGGGCGTGAACGACGGCGACGTGCTCGACGAGACGCTGCTCGGCATCCTCGACCGCTTCCCCCGCCTCGAGACGGTCGGGGTCGTCCCGCTCGGCGTGAGTGGCTTCAACCGTGAACCGGACATGCGGCCGCACACCCGGGCGGAAGCGGAGGTGGTGCTCGACATCATCGAGCAGTGGCAGCAGCGGTACCTCGCCGCGCTCGGTCGCCGGCTGGTGTTCGCGGCCGACGAGTACTACCTCATGGCCGGGCGCCCGTTCCCCGATCTGGACGAGTACGACGGCGTCGCGCAGCACGAGAACGGCATCGGAATGGCGCGGGTCTTCGAGTCCGAGGTGCACGACGCGCTGGCGGGCCACGGCGGGAGCGAGCCGACGGGCACGCGCTCGGGATTCTTCGCATGGGTCGACGGCGCTCCGCCCGAGGGCTATCGCGCGCCGCGCCAGACCAACGGCGCGCTGGCCGTGCGCGACTCGCGTGCGCGAACGGGACCCCCGCGCCGGTCACGGTGCTCACCGGCGCCTACGGCGAAGCGGTGCTGGCCCCGCTCCTGCCGGCCCTCGCCGAGCGGGCCGGCACCCGGGTGAGGCTCATGGCGGTGGAGAACCGATTCTTCGGCGGCAACATCGGGGTGACCGGCCTCCTCACCGGGGCCGACGTCACCCGGGCACTCGCAGATGTCGACCCCGGGGATCGGGTGCTCATGCCCGATGTCGTGCTGTCGAACGATCTCTTCCTCGACGGGACCTCCGTCGCCGATCTGCCTCGCGTGGTCGAGGTCGTCGCCACCGACGGCGCCTCGCTCGTGGAGGCGATGTGACCGTGGCCGGCGAGTTCGAGACGGACATCGAGACGACGGCGGATGGCATCCCGGTCGAGCGGCTCCCGATCGTCGCGGTGGTCGGTCGGCCGAACGTCGGCAAGTCCACGTTGGTGAACCGGATCGTCGGTCGTCGCGCGGCGATCGTCGAGGAGTACGCGGGCGTCACCCGCGACCGCAAGGTGCTCGTGGCCGAATGGGCCGGTCACAACTTCCGGATCGTCGACACCGGCGGCTGGCTCGCGAGCGACGAAGCCCTCGCGAAGGAGATCACGCACCAGGCCGAGCGCGCGATGGCGGAAGCCGACGTCATCCTCTTCGTGGTGGACGTCACGGTCGGGACGATCGACGAGGACGCGCAGGTGGCGCGGGTGCTGCAACGCTCGGGGAAGCCCGTGCTGCTGGTCGCGAACAAGGTCGACGACCCGAACCGCGAGAACGACGTGTGGGCCTTCATGAATCTCGGCCTCGGGGAGCCCGCACGCGGTCTCCGCGATCCACGGGCGGGGGAGCGGTGACCTGCTCGACGCACTCGTCGCCGCGCTGCCCGAGGAGCTGCCGGTCGAGGTGCCCGAGGCCGACGGCACGTTCGCCATCGCGATCGTCGGCCGGCCGAACGTGGGTAAGTCCACGCTGTTCAACCGGATGGTGGGCGACGATCGATCGGTCGTGCACGACATGCCCGGTACGACGATGGACACGATCGACACCATCGTCGAGACCGACGGACGGGCCGCTGAAGTTCATCGACACCGCGGGGATGCGGCGCCAGAGCAAGGTCGAGGAGCAGACCGAGTACACCTCGGTGGTGCGCGCGCTGAACGCGGTCGACCAGGCCGACGCCGCGCTGCTCGTGATCGACGCGACCCAGGGCGTCACCCACCAGGACCAGCGGCTCGGGGAGCGGATCGACGCCGCGGGCACCGCGGTCGTGATCGTGCTGAACAAATGGGATCTCGTCACTCCGGAGGAGCGCGAGCAGGCCGTCACCGATGTCGCCGACCGCCTGTCCTTCCTCGGCTACGCCCAGGTCCTGAAGCTCTCCGCGCTCGACGAAGAAGAACCTGCACCACGTGCTTCCCGCGCTGCGGGCCGCGGAGGAGGCGTACCACTCGCGGGTGCCCACGGGCGCGTCGAACCGGGCGATCAAGCTCGCCCAGGAACGGCACCCGCCACCGCTCGACGGCCGGCACCGGCCCCGCATCCTCTACGCGACCCAGGGCGCGATCGACCCGCCCACGTTCACGCTGTTCACGTCCCGGCCGCTGCCACAGACGTACCTGCGCTACGTGGAGCGCACGATCCGGGAGACGTTCTCGCTCGGGCCGACCCCGATCAAGATCCGGGTCCGCGCGGCCGGCGGCGACACTAGCCTGGTTGACCGATGTCCAGCTTCCCGAGGCGGTCGAGATCTGCGAGGTCGGGCCCGCGTGACGGGCTCCAGAACGAGGCGCCGATCCCCGTGGAGGAGCGGGTGCGGCTCATCGACGCGCTGAGCGCGACCGGGCTGCGCCAGATCGAGGCGGTGTCGTTCGTCGTCGCCGACCGCGATCCCGCCGATGGCCGGCGCCGAGGAGGTGATGGCGCAGATCAATCGGGTCCCCGGCGTCGCCTACCGAGCGCTCGTCCCCAACGAGCGGGGCGCGGAGCGCGCCATCGCGGCCGGCGCCGACGAGATCGAGGTCGTGGTCAGCGCGAGCGAGACCCACAACCGCAAGAACGTGCGCCGGTCGGTCGACGAGTCGCTCGACGGGGCGACAGGTGCTCGCGGGCTCGCCCACGACGCCGGGCGGCGGTCGAGGCGATCGTGTCGACCGCGTTCGGTTGCCCCTACGAAGGCGACGTCTCGCCCGCGGCGGTGGCGGCCGTCGCGGCTCGCCTGCTCGACGGTGGCGCCGACGGCTGTCGTTCGGCGACACCACGGGCATGGCCACGCCGCAGCCGCGTCGAGGCGCTGCTCGACGCGCTCGACCGGGCCGGGACGTGCCGGTGCGAGCGTGGGACTGCACTTCCACAACACGCGCGGCACCGGGCCTGGCCAACGTGCTCGACTGCGTCTGGCCCGCGGCGTCGACGCTTCGATGCGTCGGTCGGTGGCCTCGGTGGCTGCCCGTACGCGCCGGGCGCGACCGGGCAACATCGTCACCGAGGATCTCGTCCACATGCTCGACGACATGGACATCGGCACCGGCGTGGACCTCGACGCGCTCATCGACTGCGCGGCATCTCGCGCAGCACCTCGTGGGCCGCGACCTGCCGGGCCAGGTCATGCGGTCCGGACCGCGGTGCCACAGTCGGTGCCGTCGTGAGCGACGCGAGGAGGTGCGCAAGCACACCGACCGCGCCCTGCAGGGAACCTGGAGAAGGACCGCGACAAGCTCGCGGCAGCAGAACAAGCTGCTTCGTGCGCGACCGGCTCGACCGGCTCCTCGACCCGGCTCCTTCGTCGAGGACGGGCTGCTCGCGAACGCGCTCGCCGACGACCTTCCCGCCGACGGCGTGGTGACCGGCATCGGCCGGGTCGACGGC
Organism: uncultured Acidimicrobiia bacterium; assembly: GCA_963770095.1. Classification (GTDB taxonomy): domain Bacteria; phylum Actinomycetota; class Acidimicrobiia; order IMCC26256; family JAENVU01; genus Chersky-806. Next base: position 88,719 of record CAVYOO010000001.1, on the reverse strand, counting down.
CGTCCGGTGTGCGTGATGGCGAACGACCCGACCGTGAAGGCGGGTTCGTGGGGCGCGCGCACGGTCGAGAAGATCGTGCGCCTGACCGAGACCGCGCTCGCGGCACGAGCTCCCGGTCGTCTACCTCGTCGACTCGGCCGGCGCTCGCATCACCGACCAGGTCGAGCTGTTCCCCGGCCGGCGCGGTGCGGGCCGGATCTTCGCCAACCAGGTGCGGCTGTCGGGACGGGTGCCCCAGGTGTGCTGCCTGTTCGGGCCGTCGGCCGCCGGTGGCGCCTACATCCCGGCGTTCTGCGACGTCGTGTTCATGGTCGAGGGCAACGCCTCGATGTACCTCGGGTCGCCCGCGCATGGCCGCAGGAGGTCATCGGCGAGCACGCGACGCTCGAGGAGATGGGCGGCGCGCGCATGCACGCGACCGTCAGCGGCTGCGGCGACAACCTCGTGAACGACGACGACGAGGCGGTCGACGCGGCCAAGCGCTGGTCTGTCGTACCTGCCGACGGTCGTGGCGGGAGGCCGCTCCGCGCGGTCGCCGGCCCGCACGCCGGTGCGGACCGCGAAGCCGATCGCGACGACGTGTCCCGGCCGAGGAGCGCCGGGCGTACGACATGCGCAAGGTCGTCGACGCGCTCGTCGACGAGGGCTCCTTCTTCGAGGTCAAGCCGCTGTTCGCCCGGGAGCTCGTCATCGGGTTCGCCCGCCTCGACGGCCAGACCGGTCGGGATCGTCGCCAACAACCCGATGCACCTCGGCGGCGTGCTCTTCGTCGACTGCGCGGACAAGGCGGCCCGGTTCATCTGGCTGTGCGACGCGTTCAACGTGCCGCTGCTCTTCCTCGCCGACGTGCCCGGCTTCATGATCGGCACGCAGGTGGAGCGCGAGGGGATCATCCGCCACGGCGCCAAGATGATCACCGCGGTCGCCGAGGCGACCGTCCCGAAGATCTGGTGATCGTGCGCAAGGCGTACGGCGCCGGGCTCTACGCGATGTGCGGTCCGGCGTTCGATCCGGATGCCTGCCTCGCGCTGCCGAGCGCGCAGATCGCGGTGATGGGGCCCGAGCCCGCGGTGAACGCGGTCTTCTACAACAAGATCCAGGCCATCGAGGACGCGGACGAGCGGGCGGCGTTCGTCGCCGAGCGGCGCGGCGGAGTACGAGGCCGACGTCGATCTCGTGCACCTCGCGGCCGAGCTCGTCGTCGATGCCGTCGTGCGAGCCCGAGGACCTGCGCGACGAGCTCGTCGCGCCGCTTCGCGCTCGCTCGACCCGCGGCCGCGAGGACTTCTCGACCGCCGCCACGGCGTCCCGCCGGTGTAGTCCGGGTGCCCTGGTGCAACCATGCGACCGGTTCCTCTCACCGTCGACGGTGCGTACCGACGGCACCTGCCCGACGTGCGGCTGGACGGTCGATGCGGGCGAGGTCGCGGCGAACGCGGCGGCGGAGCGGTCCGAGCCGAAGCCGGAGCCGCCGCCCGAGCCGGCCGAGGAGGAGCTGGCGCCGATCCCGTGGCACCTGAAGCTGCTCGCGGCGGCGATCCTCGTGTACCTCCTGTTCCGCGCGTATCAAGGGATCGAGTGGCTGATCGGCTGAATCCGGCAGGGCACTACGGGGACGAGTACCGAACCGTGGAGCTCTTGGCGACTTCGCAGCGGATCGCGAGGTTGGGTCCGGTGATCGGTTCGATCGGCCCGAGACACGAGCGCGAGGTGCTGCCCAGAACGTTCGATACCGCCGGGGCATGCCCACGCGAGGTTGCGACGGCGAAGAACTCGTAGGGCTCCTGCACCGAGCCGGGGATCTCGAAGTCGGACACGGCCCAGGTGCCGTCCTTGTCGATGCTGGCGCCACGCGTCGACAGCTCCCAGGCCGATGTCGGGCTTCCCGACGCAGCGGCCGATCCCGTGTCGCTCGATGCGGAGAGTGGGACGGTGCGCACCCCGATGTAGACGCGGGCGTCGGCGGGCAGGTGCTCGGCGGTCCCGGTCGCCGCGACGATCGGAGGTGGGTTCTGGCGCACGGTGATGATCCGGGGAGGAGACACCGTGGGCCCGCCGTTGTCCGGCCCGTTCGCCGAGGTCGGGGGAGCAGTGGTCGGCGGGGGTGACGCGGAGTCCGATGAACCGAGGCTGGCGATGCCGAACGCGATGCCGCCGATCGCGGCGACGACGGCCGCGCCCGCGGAGATCCAGTTGGGGATGCCGGCCAGCCGGTGACCCGTCCCCTCCTCTGCCTCGGTCACAGCGAAATCTTGGTCGTTGGCGGCGGAGCCCCGCAACGCGAGTCGCCGGCGATGGTCGGGCCCCTCCGCAACCTCGCGTTCGTCGGGAAGGCCGCATCGAATGGATCGCCGGCCGACCGGGCGACCGCGACCGCAGTCCGGGCGCCGCGAGCCGGCCTGCGTAGACTCAGCCGCTTGCGGGCTGTGGCGCAGCTTGGTTAGCGCGTCGGTCTGGGGGACCGAAGGTCCCGGGTTCGAGTCCCGGCAGCCCGACCGCGAAAGAGCAGGTGAGATGGGGTCGCGCCCGTCTCACCTGTCTCGGTTCGCGAGTCAGTGGCCGAGCCACTCCTTGATCGTCATTGGATGGGCGTCTTGGGCGATGAGCAGCCGGCTTACGGCTTCACGCTGAAGGTGGTGTGCATGCCCATCTCGAAGTGGACGTGGCTCATGCCGCCGCCCATCCCGTTGCCGTGTCCCATCTGATCGACAACGTTGCAGAACGCGACGTAGGAACCGGGGGCGAGATCGAACTCGTGGGTCTTGGAAGTGCCCGAGGCGACATCGGCGATCTCCCCGACCGTGACCGCTTCGAGGCGGTCCTCATCGACGGAACCGTCGGCGTTCGTAGGAAGTTCGGCGGCATCGCGTGCCGCGACGATCACGAGTTCGTGGGTCTTGTGGCCCGTGTTCGTCGCGGTGATGGTCTGACGACCGGAAGGGAGATCGGCGCGGTCGGCTGTGATCGACCACTCGTCGAGGCGGAATCGGCCGGCCTGTACGGGGAGGGAGCTCTCGGAGCTTGCCGGGCCACCGCCACATCCAAAGGTCACGACGGTGAGCACACAGGCGGCAAGGACGAGCGAACGCCGCATCGGAGCTACTGGCGCAGGGCGTCGCGTCGCCGTCGGAATTCGTCCTCGTCGATCTCACCGCGGGCGAAGCGCTCCGCCAGCAGGTCCTCGGCCGGGGGTCGATACGGCTGAGATGTCGCCGCGGGCGTGGAGTGCGACTGCGTCATTCGGGTCACGGCCCACACCACCAAGATGACGATCACGGCGAGTACGCCGAGTGCGATCAGCCATCCCCACCAATGGCCGCCGCCCATGTCGTCGCGGTCCATCATGTGGGCCAGCACGAGAGTCATGCCCACATGGTGGGCGATCGGCCGACCACCCGGTAGAGCCGAAGGTCACCCGGACCGGCATCCCGACGCGAGCCCTGTTGCGATCCGTTGGCGTGAGGTTCGTCACACCATTCGCGGCACTCCGGGCGGTGCGTACGAATTGCGCCGCTCAAGAGTAACCCCCCGAGTGACGAACTCTTCCGAGTGTCAGCGTCGTCGAGGATCTGGGGCACACCCCGGGTGCGGGTTGCTACCCACCGGTCACGGACTGGAGACCTTCAACACGGGTTCGGCCGGTCGGGTGATCCCTGGAAGCTCCACACCACCTCGCGCGCGCGATCCGGAGGATGACGGGCGACGTCGGGAGGGGCAGAGCCATGCTGAACCGGGGCTTCAGGGGTAGCGAACGCTCGACCCAGGTGCCGTTCGCGGCGACGGTCTTCGCCGGTGTCCTCGCCATCGTCGCCGCGACTCTCGTCGGTGTGGTCGCGCCGACCTCGGCGGAGGCGGCGGTACCGGCGAGCGTGTCGGTCGTCGTCTCCGGTGACGCGCTCGCCGGGCTGACGCTCAAGTCCCTGAAGGTCACCCCGACGTTCGCGTCCGACATCCGCGACTACTCGGTGCGCTGCCACGGAGGCGTCAACCTGCTGACGCTCACGCTCACCGCGACGACGGGCGGTTCGATCGCGGTCGATGGCGCAAGCGGTCATGTGCTGCGGCTGCCCGAGACGCTGGTCGAGAACCAGGCGCTCGTCGTGCGGGCGACGGACCCGGCGTCGCCCTCGGGCCCGCCCGCCGAATACTGGATTCGATGCCTGCCGCACGACTTCCCGCAGCTCTCCGTCATCGACGGGGGCACCACACCCCCCGGCTGGTACCTCACCGGCAACCTGACGAAGACCTCCACCAGCGGCTTCTACGCGATGATCCTCGACGAGCACGGCACGCCCGTGTGGTACCGCCCGGCACCCGGGGGTGCGATCAACACCGTGCTGCTGGCCGGCAACACCATCGCGTGGGCGCCGTCGCTCGGTCCGGGATTCGGCACGGACCCTGACGGGGCGTACACCCTGTTCCACCCGGAGACGGGTACGACGAGCTTTCTGAGTGCGCCGGCACCGCCCATGGACGCGCACGAGCTGCTCGAGCTCGGCGATGGGCACCACCTGTTCATCGCCACCCCGCTGCGGTCGGGCGTCGATCTCTCCGAGCTGGGCTCGGAATTCGCGACTACCGACACGGTCGTCGATTGCGTCGTCGAAGAGACCGACGCGGACGGGATGCTCGTCTGGCAATGGCGAATGAGCGACCACGTCGGCGTCAACGAGGCGCTCACGACACCGCGGCTCGCCAACTCGCCGTCGACGGTCGACGGTACGAGCGCGGCGGACATCTATCACTGCAACTCGCTGGCGGTCGACCCGGGCGGCAACGTGCTGATCTCGTCCCGGAACACCAACGCCCTGTACCTGGTCGACCGGGTCACGGGCGGAATCGACTGGAAGATGGGTGGCACGGCGTCGAACCTCGACGACGCACAAATCTTGACGATCCAGAACGATCCCGAGACGACGTTCTCCGGTCAGCATGACGCGCGGTTCCGTCCCGACGGCAACATCAGCCTCTTCGACGATCACACGGGCGCGAGCGGCGCCGCGCGGGAGTGGAGTACGCGATCGACCCCTACGCGAACACCGCGACGCTCGCGTGGCAGTTCGCGGCTCCGGACGGGCTTTCGAGCTCGGCCACGGGGAGCTTCCGCCGGTCCGCCGACGGGAACGACAACGTCATCGGGTGGGGGTTCAAGACGGACCTGGGATTCACCGAGGTCGACGCGGCCGGAAACGTCCTGCTCGACGTCGGGTTCCCGGACGGCGAGCACACGTACCGCGTGGTGAAGGAGCCCCGTGCGGCGATCAGCGCCGACGTCCTCCATCACGGCGTGGCGATGCCGGGGACCCCGGTGACCGGTTGGGAACCGCTTGGTGGGGTGTTGAGTGCGGCGCCGGCGGTTGCGTCGAGTGGGCCGGGTTTGTTGGACGTGTTTGTGCGGGGGACGGACAACCACCTGTATCAGAAGTCGTACGTCGACGGGGTCTGGTCGGGTTGGCAGTCGCGTGGTGGGGTGTTGAGTGCTGCGCCGGCGGTCGCGTCGAGTGGGCCGGGTGTGTTGGACGTGTTTGTGCGGGGGACTGACAACCACCTGTATCAGAAGTCGTACGTCGACGGGGTCTGGTCGGGTTGGCAGTCGCGTGGTGGGGTGTTGAGTGCTGCGCCGGCGGTCGCGTCGAGTGGGCCGGGTGTGTTGGACGTGTTTGTGCGGGGGACTGACAACCACCTGTATCAGAAGTCGTACGTCGACGGGGTCTGGTCGGGTTGGCAGTCGCGTGGTGGGGTGTTGAGTGCTGCGCCGGCGGTCGCGTCGAGTGGGCCGGGTGTGTTGGACGTGTTTGTGCGGGGGACTGACAACCACCTGTATCAGAAGTCGTACGTCGACGGGGTCTGGTCGGGTTGGCAGTCGCGTGGTGGGGTGTTGAGTGCTGCGCCGGCGGTCGCGTCGAGTGGGCCGGGTGTGTTGGACGTGTTCGTGCAGGGTACGGACAGCCACCTCTACCAGAAGTCCTACGACTATGGGACCTGGTCCGGCTGGCAGCGCCACGGCGTCGCCGCCAACGGTGAAGTGGCCGCGGCGTCCTCGGGCGATGGTCGCCTCGACCTCTTCTCGCGCGACATCGACGACGGTCTTGGCCATCGCTGGCTCACCGAAACCGGTTGGCACTACTGAGCCGAGCGCGAGTTGCGTCGCGTCGAACCCCATTTCTCCGGAGCGAGTTACGCTGCGCCGAATGGGCGACGAGCGCGACGACGGTTCGGGAAGATCCGCGAAGGAGCTGGCGGTCCGGCTCGTCACGAGCTTCGGCGAGCCCGACGCGATCGCGACATTGCTCACCGACGACGTCGAGTGGTGGATCTCGCCCACCGTCGAGGTGTTCCCCCACCACATGGTCGGGCGCGAGATGGTCTTGGAGACGATGCGGTTCGTGTTCGGCGACGTCTACGCCAACCCCCGGGTCACGCTGCGAACGGCGATCGGTGAGGGTGACACCGCCGCCGTGCGCATCACGCTGCAGGCGCGCGCGCTGGGCACGGTCGACTACGAGAACGAGTACGCGCTGTTCGTCCAGGTGCGCGACGGCTTGATCGAACGGGTTTGGGAGTACGTCGACATGCAGCACGCCATGAACCAGCTCACCGGAGGTGCTCAGTAGCGACCGACTGGTCAGCGGGCCGACCGGCGTGCAACAGGGAAGAGCTCTCTGAGTGCTACCCGGGGCTCCAGTGCCCGAGAATCGTCACCGCGACCGCGACGGCGATGACCTTCGGCGACTGCGGCGGGACCCCGAAGGTCGGCGCGAGCGCCGACACATCGACGACGAGGACGTCGGCGTTCTTGCGGACGACGAGCGAGCCGTCCGTCGTGACGAACGCACGGATGTCTTCACCGAATCCGGGGGGCTCGGGCTGCCGACCCCGGGAGCGGCTCAGCGAGTTCGCGTAGCTCGTCGCGGCCGCCCGGGTGGGAAACCCCGTGACCGAGAGCGCGATGCGACCGGTGGGGTAGAGATAGCGACACGAGTAGGTGTGATCGGCGAGCCGGGCCTTCGTCACCCGGGTCGGCTCGACTCCCAAGCTGGTTGCGATCTCGCGTTGCCCGTCGCGGGAGCAGAACCCGCGGGCGGCCTCGACCGGATCACGGCCGGTCGCGGCCGCGCCCGAGCCGGACGAATCGCAGCCCACGGCGAGGGCCCCGGCGAGGACGACCATGACGAACGCGCCGGCGCGGCGCCGAGTCGATCTCCCCGCCGGTGGGGCCGCTCGGGTTGGGTTCGGTCGCGCCACGTCCGGAGTTTGCCAGTTCCCGGCATTTCGGACGCCCCGCCGGGGCCCGGCGTCGTAGGTTCCGGAGATGGAGACCCGGCCGGCGGCCATCGACGACGAGCAGCTGCGGTCGGCGGTGCGCGAAGGATGGGGCTTCGACGCCACCACGATCCAATACACGCCGCTCGGCTTCGGCAGCCACCACTGGACGCTTACCGATCCGAATGGGACTCGACGGTTCGCGACGGTCGACGAGCTGGAGGGGTTGGCGCCGTCGACCACGATCGCGTTCGAGGAGCTCGCGGCCGCGTTCGCGACGGCGCGGCTCCTGTCGGACAACGGCTGCGAGTTCGTCGTCGCGCCACTGCCCGATGCCAATGGATCCACTCTCCGTCACCTCGGCGAGCGGTTCTCGATCGCGCTCTTCCCGTACGTCGACGGTCGGTCGGGCGAGTTCGGCGACGTGATGGACGACGCCGACCGGCTCGCGCTGGTCGAGCGTCTGGCGGCACTGCACGACGCACCAGCTGGTGCACGGTCGCGAGCAATGCGCCGTGACGTCGAACCGCTTGCCCGCTCCATGCACGCCATCGAAGGTGCGCTCGCGGTCACCCGGCAGCCATGGACCGGCGGACCGTTCTCCGAGCCGGCCCGGCACTGGCTCATCGAGCGCGAACCCGACGTGCGCCGGCTGCTCGGGCGGGTCACCGGGCTGCTCGAAGAGACCGCGCGTTTCGCGCGACGACCTCGTCGTCACGCACGGCGAACCCCATCCGGGCAACGTGATCGGTACCGACCGGGGTCTCGTCCTGATCGACTGGGACACCGTCGGGTTGGCGCATCCGGAACGTGACCTCTGGTTCTTCGCCGCGCGAGAACCGCTCCTCGCTCGCTACACCCGGATCACCGGCCGGGCCATCGACCGCCGGGCGATCACGTTGTACGAGTCCGCGTGGACGCTCGGTGATCTCTCGGTGTGCCTCGCCGACCTCCGCGCCGTCCACGAGGCCGATGCAGACAGCACCCACACGTGGCGCGTGCTCAGCGAGATGCGCGTGAGCACCGACGTGAGCTGACTGCTCTGAATCAGGCGACCTTGACCCACTTGGCGACCGACGGCGCTCCACTCGCATTGCGCACGAAGAGCATGTACCAGCCGGGCGGGGTGAGGTTCCGGTTCGCGGGGACCGTGAGCGTCGCGGCGGTCGAGGTTGCGCTCGAGACCGCGAGATCGACGCTGCGCTGGTCCGAGTCCGACGAGTGCGTCACCGCCGAGGGACGGATGAGCACTGCGACAGAGATCTTCTCGCTCGTCCCGACCGCGAACGAACCGCCGTACGTGATGCCCACCGGCGCGGAGCTGATGGAAGGCCGCGGCTTCGTCATGTACCCGGGCGAGTAGATCTCGAGGCTCATCTCAAAGCTCCCGTCGCGCGGGTTCCCGCCGAACGTCAGCACGCGGCCGTCGGGCAGGAGCAATGCGCCCGAGTGGTAGGTGCGCCCGACGGTGGCATCGGGCGCCTTGGACCACGTCATCGTCTTCGGGTCCAGGATCTGGGTCGTGCGCACGAACGTGCTGTCCGGGTTCATCCGGTACCCGGTCGCGCCGCCGGTCTGAAGCACGCGACCGTCCGGCAGGATCACCGCGCTCACGTACATCTTGGCCGCATCGATCGGGGGGCCGGCGGTGTAGGTCGGGCTCGCCTTCGTGAGGTCGATCAGCGCGGTCGAGGCCGTGGAGATGGTGGTGTTGCCCTCGAGGCCACCGCCGATGACCAACACCCTCTGCTCCTGCGCCGGCGGCAGGAGCACGCTCGCCGACTGATCGCGCGTGTTCGCGTTCAGTGCCGGCGGGTTGTCCATCCAGGTGACCTGGTTGGTGTCGATGTTCCAGCGGTACGGCGGCGTGTCGGGGCCCGCCCCGAACACGTGGGCCCCGGAGTAGAAGAGGTCGCCGTTCGCGAGCAGGTGCAGCGACGGGTAGAGCGGCGAGTACACGCCGACGCCGTTCGACCAGGTTCCGATCGGCTGGTTCGCGGACCAGGAACCGGTGGTGGGGTTGAACACCTGGAAGGTGTTCGAGTGTTGGCCGACATCGTCGAACCCGGCAACGGTGACGAGCGACCCGTCGGCGCGCGACACGACCGTCGGATACCACCGGCCGATGGCCATCGACGGCGCGTCCTGGTACGTCTCGGTCACCGGATCGAAGATCCGGACCCGCTTCTCACCGTGGTAGGGAGACGTGTCGCTCGAGTATGCGCTGGTTCCGCCGGCGACGAGCAGGCGGCCGTCGGGCAGGAAGGCGTGGCCGGCACAGAACAGGTCGTACGGCGTCGCGATGTCCGAGCGCAGGGCACCGGTCGCCGGGTCGTAGATGGCGGTCTTGAAGGTTCCCGCGCTGAACTGGTTCGGGTCGTTGCCCGACCCCGCGATGAGCAGCACCTTCCCGGTGTGCAGCAACGCGGCATGCACGGCCCGGACGGGCGACGGGTTCGTGGTCTTCGTCCAGGTGCCTTCACACGCGGACGCCGCGAGCACGATGACTGCGACGAACGCGGCCGCGCGCAACCTTCGACCCATGAATCGAGGGTATGCGGTGCCTCTCGGGAGGACAATGATCGGGGCGGCCTCCAGGATCAACGGCCTGCCGCAAAAGGGAATCCGGGCCCCGGGGGGGCGCGCCCCTCAGGCAGTTCTCAGCGACGCCTACTAACCTTGGGTTCGCGCGGTCGACCTGGATCTCGAATCTGAGGGCAGGGGCAAGACTGCGTGCGCTTCGAGGCCCTGCTCCCACCCTGCCCGGGATCAGGGTCTCGAGCGCGTCCGGAGAAGAAATCCGAAGCCTCGGGTTTGGTCCCGTCGTGGCCCGGGTACCTAGTGCGAACGGGTTGGTGGCGTGGTGCTCGGGGTCTCCCTGCCCGAGCCCGAGCACCCCACCGCCCGTGCGATCCGAAGCCCGAGGACGTAGCGTTTCCCGGTTGAGCCGATGAGAGGGAAACCTGGATGTCCGAAGTCAGCGCCCAATGTGTGGAGTGCGAACGACCGGTCGTGCGAGAGCGTGACGCGATCCGGGTCTTCGCCGGCTTCTCAGGCCTGAGCGAGATCGTCGCCGTCCACATCGACTGCCTCGAGCGGTACCTGAACCAGCGGTACCCGAACCGCCGGCGGTCCTAGCTCTCTGAACTCGCCCTGAACGGGTACCCGACCCCTCGAATTCCTTGCATTTCGGGTTAGCGTTCGGCGATGGATTCCACGACGACCCATCTGCCCACGATGCCCGAGCCCGACGAACCGCAGTCAGGCGGTGGGGGCGTGAAGAAGCTCGTGATCGCGGCGGTCGTCGCGCTGGTGGTGATCCTCGGGATCAAGATCCTGTTGACCTACTGGTGGCGCCGAGGTGGACCGCGACGGGCGATCACCGGGCTGGCCGAAGAGGGTGCGGTGAAGCTCGCGGACGCGCTGCTCGACGAGGTGTTCCCCGCCGCGTAGGCGAACGTCACGTCGGCGTGCGTTCCTCCATGCCCCACGCAGAGCCGTACTCGGTGAGCAGCTCGAGGTAGGGCGCGGCGTCGAACGCCTCGGGGCCGAGCACCCCACTGCCGCTCCAGGTGCCGCGCGCGACCAGTTCGAGGCCGACGACCGGATTGATCGCGGTCTGCCAGACGACCGCTTGGTGCCCGTACTCGGCCATCGACCAGTCGTTGTCGACGATGTGGTGCAGGTACACCTCCCGGGGGTTGCCGTCGACACCCGTCCCGGTCACCCACGTGCCGGCACAGGTCTTGCCGTGCATGCGGTCACCGAGCGCTGCGGGGTTCGGGAGTGACGCGGCGACGACGTCACGCGGCGAGACCTCGACGTCGCGAACCCGGATCTTGTCGGTGCGGTCGAGCCCCGTCTTGTGCAGTGCTTCGAGCACCGAGATGAACTCGTCACCCAGCCCGTACTTGAACGTGACGCGGCGGCAGTCCACCCAGCGCGGCACGAGCAGCACCTCCTCGTGTTCGACGTTCACGCACTCGACCGGTCCGATGCCGCCCGGGAACTCGAACATCTCCGGCTCGCTGAACGGCGCGGTCGTGAACCACCCGCGATCCCTCTCCCAGATCACGGGCGGGTTCAGGCATTCCTCGATGGTGGTCCAGATCGAGAACGTCGGCGCGAAGTCGTAGCCGTCGATGACGAGGTTCGCGCCGTCTCGGACGCCGACCTCGTCGATCTCGGAGAACAGGTGATCGGCGGCGTACCGGGCGAAGACGTCGGAGAGTCCGGGTTCGACGCCGAGCCCGACCAGCGCCAGCTGGTCCCGGGCCGCCCATGCGTCGGAGACGGCGAACTGCGCGTCACCCAGCTTCTCGCCGGTCGCCTCGTACGGGCGCTCGGGGTGGGGGTGCGAGAGGTGCATCGCCATGTCCAGGTACGTGCATCGGGCGGCGAACGCGCCGTCGAAGATCGGTGGGTTCAGCCGGGGATCGCACGCGTTCAACACCACGTCGGCGTCGACCTGGCGGGCGAGCGACGCGACGGAGTCGGCGTCGGACGCATCTACCCGTGCCGCCGCGAACCGGCCCGCGTCCGTGAGCTGCGATACCGCCCGCTCGGCCCGATCGATGTCGACGTCGGCCAGCACCATCTGCTCGAAGAAGTCGCGACGCGCCGCGATCGATGCGATCGCGGCGCCCACGCCACCTGCGCCGACCACCAGGATGCGCATGCCCGGACGCTACCCGGCGTCGACATCCGGAATGCCGATCCCGGTCAGGGGTAGGGTTCGACCGTGGTTTGGTGGCGGCGCCCCGATGCGGATCTCGTGCCCGATGTCCCGGATCTCCGGCGGATCATGCCGTACGTCATGCGGACTCGGAACGAGTCCACGGTGTACTTCGAACAGCGTGTGGACGTCGGCAACGCGGAGCGGTTCGTGCGGGCGTTCAACGAGGCGCACCCCGAGACGCGCACGACGCTGTTCCACGTGCTGTTGTGGTCCTCACGCCAAGGGCTGGCCGAGTTCCCGAACGTCAACCGGTTCATCGCGGGCGGGAGGCTCTATCAACGCCGGGGAATCTGGATCTCGTACTCGGCGAAGCAGCGGATGCAGAAGGGTGCGCCGCTCATCGTGCTCAAGCGCGAGTTCGATCCGGAAGAGTCCTTTGCGTCGATGGTCGCGGCTATGCAGGAGCAGCTCCACAGCGCGAAGTTCGGTGGTGGGAAGAACACCGTGGACGGTGAGCTCAAGCTCGTCCTGATGCTGCCCGGGTTTCTCCGCCGCGTTGTGTTCATGGCCTACCGAGCGCTCGAGGCTCATGGCATGTTTCCGCGCTCGTTCATCGAGAACGACCCGCTCTACGCCAGCATGTTCCTCACCGACTTGGGCAGCCTCGGGCTCGATCCGGTGTTTCACCATCTCTACGAATACGGCAACGTCGGGACGTTCGGAGTGCTGGGTCGGGCGCGCGCCGAGCAGATTCCGCACCCCGACTCGGGGCGGCTCGAGCGCAAGCGCATCGCAATGATCCGATGGAGCTTCGACGAGCGCATCGAAGACGGCCTGTACGCAGGGTACGGCATCAAGCGGGTGAAGAAGCTCTTCGAAGATCCGGTGAAGGGTGGGATCGCGGCGGGCGACGAAGCGGTGCTGGCGGCGCTCGGTGGTAACGAGGCGCCCGACGCCGAACAGGCGTGAGCACCGGCGTCGCCAAGCGGTTCCCGCAGGCGGGGCTCGCGACGCCTCACTACCTCGCATCCGGAGCCGGTGCCGCGGAGCTCGCCCGGGGCGGGAACGCGATCGACGCGATCGTCGCGGCCAACCTCGCGCTCGGAGTCGTTGCGCCGTACCTGTGCGGGTACGGAGGCGATCTCTTCGCCATCGTGTGGGACGGGGAGCTGCACGGCTATCTCGGTTCCGGCCGGTCTCCCGCGCGGTCCGACATCGCGACGGTGAGCGAGCTTCTCGGTGACACACCACTTCTCGTCGGCCCGCATTCCGTGACGGTACCGGGCGCGATCGCCGGTTGGTTCGACCTGCTCGAACGCTTCGGGACGCGGCCGTTCGCCGAGCTCGCGAGCGACGCGATCCGCTATGCCCGCGAGGGTTTCGAGCTGACCCCGATGGGTGCGTTCTCGTGCACTGCCTACGCGGGGCTGTACCAGGGGCTCGACGACTGGCAGGCCGTCTACCGCGGGTTGGAGGCCGGCGACGTCCTGCGCCAGCCGAACCTCGCCAAGCTCATCGAGCTGCTGGCCCAAGCCGGTCCACGTGCGTACTACGAGGGCGTGGTGGCAGAGGCGATCGCATCCGCGATCCAGCGCGGTGGCGGGCTCATGGAGCCGACTGACATCGCCGCCCACGTCGGGGAATGGGTCACGCCGATGCGCGCGCCATATCGAGACGTCGAGATCGCCGAGCTGCCCCCGCCGACGCAAGGAGTCGCGGTGCTCGAGATCATGCGCATCCTCGACGGCTTCGACCTGTCGGCGCTCGAACCGGCCGACCGCGCGCATCTGGTCATCGAAGCGGTCAAGATCGGCCTGAGGGATCGCGACGACCACGTCACCGACCCCGACCACGCCGTGGTGGCACCGGAGTCGCTGCTGACCGACGAGTGGATCGGGTCCCGCCGGGCCGGGATCGACCCCCGGTGGGCGAGCATGCCGCAGCCGGGCCATCCCCAACGGGGCGGCACCGCGTACCTCTGCGCCGCCGACGGCGACGGGCTGCTGGTGAGCTTGATCCAGTCGAACTTCCTCGCGTTCGGCTCGGGCGTGCACGTCCCCGAGTGGGGCATCAACCTGAACAACCGCGGTTCGTCGTTCACGCTGGACGAGTCGCACATCAACGTGTTAGCGCCGTCGAAGCGTCCGATGCACACGCTGATTCCCGCGATGGTGCTCCGTGACGGGCGCCCGAGCCTCGTGTTCGGATCGATGGGTGGGGATGCGCAGGCGCAGGTGCACGCGCAGCTCCTCACCCGCATCGTCGACGACGGCGCAGATCCTCAGGCCGCAATCGACGCGGCCCGGTGGCGGGTCGAGCCGATGGACTGGAAGCTGCGAGCCGAGACCCGTTCCGATCCCGAGCTGCTCGCCGATCTCGCGTCGCGCCGCCATGAGATCATCGAGACGATGAGCTACGACCCGGGCATGGGCCATGCCCACGCGATCGCGCTCGGCCCCGATGGTTACGCCGTCGCCACTGATCCGCGGGCCGAGGGTGCGGCGGTCGGTCGGTAATCGACGCCAGTAGGATCGGTGTTCATGGTCAGCACCGTCGACGAGGTGCGCGACGCCCTCGAGCAGCACGGATACCTTCCCGACGATGGTCTCTCGACGTCCATCTTCCTGGCGCTCTCGCTGTCGCGGCCGCTCCTGCTCGAGGGTGAAGCGGGCGTGGGCAAGACCGAGGTGGCGAAGGTGTTGGCCCGCTGGACCGGGGCCGAGCTCGTCCGGCTCCAGTGCTACGAGGGCATCGATGCGTCACAGGCCGTGTACGAGTGGGACTACTCCCGCCAGCTGCTCCACCTCCGGGCCGTGGAGGCGAGTAGGGGCGAGGTCGTCGAGGACGAGCTGTACTCCGAGCGGTTTCTGGTCCGGCGCCCGTTGCTGCGGGCCATCGACCACCACGGTGACGTCCCGCCAGTACTGCTGATCGACGAGGTCGATCGGGCCGACGACGAGTTCGAGGCCTTCCTCCTCGAGATCCTGTCCGACTACGCGGTGACGGTCCCCGAGCTCGGCGAGCTGCGGGCCGACGTCCCCCCGGTCGTGATCCTCACGTCGAATCGCACGCGCGACGTCCACGACGCGCTCAAGCGTCGCTGCCTCTACCACTGGATCGACCATCCCGACTTCGAGCGCGAGCTCGCGATCGTGCGCCTGAAGGCACCGGAGGTCAGCGTGGCCCTCGCCCGCCAGGTTGCTGCCGCGGTTGAGGTGTTGCGCGGCCTCGAGCTGTACAAGCCGCCCGGGGTGGCCGAGACCATCGACTGGGCCGGCGCGCTCGCCCGGCTCGGTGAAGCGCACCTCAGTGAGGGGGCCGTGCTCGCGACGCTCGGCACGATCCTGAAGTACCGCGAGGACCAGGAGCGGGTCCGCTCGCACGGCGTGCGGGGGATCGTCGAGACCGCGGTAGCGCGCAGTGCCTGAGCCCGCGCGTGAGATCGAGATTGACCGCGTCGCGGTCGCGTTCGTGCGCACGTTGCGGGGGAGCGGGCTGGCGGTCGACCCGGGGGCGACGGTGACGTTCGCCCGCGCGCTGGCCGCCGTCGGGATGGGTGACCGGGACTCCGTCTATTGGGCCGGTCGAGCGACCTTGGTGCGGCGTCCTGAGGACATCGGCGACTACGAACGCGGATTCGCGATGCTCTTCGGCAACGCCGCGCCCCCAACGATGATCCACGGCGAGGCGAGCGAGGAAGAGGTCGTCATTGCCTACGACCTGCCCGGCGGTGACCCCGCGGTCGAGCCGGACCCGGTCGATGCCGACGTGCCGGTCCAACCGGTCCGGTACAGCCCGGCCGAAGTGCTCCGGCACCGCGACTTCGCGACGTACACCCCGGCCGAGCACGCCGAGGCCCGCCGCCTGATGGCCGACTTGCGATTCGTCGGTGGGATGCGCCGCTCGCGCCGCGCGTGGTCGTCGCGCCGGAAACGCGGGCGACCCGAGCTCCGGCGCACGGTGCGCCAGTCGCTGCGGACGGGTGGCGAGCCGATCCGGCGCGCGTTCACGACCCCGT
This sequence comes from uncultured Acidimicrobiia bacterium, assembly GCA_963770095.1. GTDB lineage: Bacteria > Actinomycetota > Acidimicrobiia > IMCC26256 > JAENVU01 > Chersky-806. The sequence goes on along the minus strand of CAVYOO010000001.1, from coordinate 72,760 downwards.
CGGAGCGGCCCCGCCGGTTGGTGTTCCTGTGCGATGTCAGCGGCTCGATGGAGCCGTACGCGCGCGCGCTGGTCCGCTTCCTGCACACCGTGGTGATCGCCCGGGGGCGGGTCGAGGCGTTTGCGCTCGGCACCCGCTTGACCCGGATCACCCGGGAGCTCTCGAGCCGGGATCCGGATGCCGCACTCGCCGCCGCGACCCGCCGGGTCCACGACTGGTCCGGCGGGACCCGGCTGGGCGACGGCATCCGATCGTTCAACGAGGAATGGGGGATGCGCGGGATGGCCCGCGGCGCCACGGTCGTGGTCATCTCCGACGGTTGGGAGCGGGGCGACGCCGGTGAGCTCGGCGAGCAGATGGCGCGCCTGCACCGCGTCGCGCACCGGGTCGTCTGGGTGAACCCGCTGAAGGGCACGGAGGGCTACGCGCCGCTCGCCGCGGGCATGGCCGCGGCACTGCCGTTCGTCGACGAGTTCGTGGAAGGCCACTCGCTCGCCGCTCTGGAGGGTCTGGCCGAAGTGCTCGCGAGATGAGCCCGGAGGCGTGACCCGGTGAAGGAGGTCCTGAATGACATCGAGCGGTGGCGGGCCGCCGGCCACCGGGTCGCGATCGCGCGGGTCGTCGGGGTCGAGGGTTCCGGTCCGCGCGACCCGGGCGCGACGATGGTGGTCAATGACGCCGGTGAGGTATCCGGATCGGTGTCCGGGGGCTGCGTCGAGGGAGCCGTCGTGGTCGAGGCGCTCGCGGTGTTGGCGGGGGAGCGCGAGCGCGGCATCGTCACCTTCGGGTACTCCGACGACGAGGCGTTCGCGGTCGGGCTGACCTGCGGAGGCACGGTGCACCTCTTCGTGGAGCCCCTCGACTGGTGAGCATCTACGACACCCTCCGCGAGACGCTGCGCCAGGAACGACCGGTGGCTCTGGCCACGATCGTGAGCGGGCCCGGGCTCGGCGCCAAGCTGCTGGTCCGACCGGGTGAGGAGCCGCTCGGAACGCTCGGCGACTCCGATCTCGACCGGGTCGTCGCGCGCGACACGCAGGCCGAGCTCGACTCGGGTCTCACGTCGACGCGGCGCTACGGACCGCATGGCGAAGCTCGGGAGGAGACCGTCCAGGTCTTCATCGAGTCGTTCGCCCCGCCGCCCCGACTCATCATCTTCGGCGCGGTCGACTTCACCGGCGCGCTCGCGAAGGCGGGCAAGCTGCTGGGGTACCGGGTCACCGTGTGCGACGCCCGCGCCGTGTTCGCCACCGTGGCGCGGTTCCCGATGGCCGACGAGATCGCGAACGACTGGCCGGATCGGCATCTGGCCAAGGTTGCGGACGTGCTCGGACCCCGTGATGCGGTCTGCGTGCTCACTCACGACGTGAAGTTCGACGTTCCCGCCATCGTGGCCGCGTTGGAGACCGACGTGGGGTACCTCGGTGCGATGGGCTCCCGGCGGACGCACGCGGCCCGGGTCGAGCGGTTGCGCGCCGCCGGGGTCGACGACGCCGGGTTGGCGCGGGTCATGGCCCCAATTGGGCTCGACATCGGCTCGCGGACCCCCGAAGAGACCGCGATCGCGATCTGTGCCGAGATCATCGCGGTGCGCACCGGCCGCACCGGCACGGCGTCGTTGCGTGACAGCACCGGACCCATCCACCCGTGAGCATCGAGCGGCGGAGGAACCCGCGATGAATCTCGAGATCGAAGGCCGGCGCGCCGCGGTTGCGGCCGCGTCGCGTGGTTTGGGCTTCGCCGCCGCGGCCGCACTGGCGAACGAAGGAGTACGGGTCGCCGTCTGCGGGCGTGATCAGGTTCGCATCGAGGAGGCCGCCGCCCGGATCGGGCACGGCTGCGTCCCGTTGGTCGCCGACGTCGGCACCGTCGACGGTGCGACGGGTTTCGTCGACGCTGCGACGAGTGTGCTCGGCGGGGTGGACATCCTCGTCGCGAACGTGGGTGGCCCACCGGCCGGCGACTTCGCGGGGATCGACGACGTGGACGTGTACGCGCGTGCATTCGAGCTGAACTGCCTCTCGACGATCGCGATGTGCAAGGCGGCAGTGCCGGCGATGCAGGCCCAGCACTGGGGCCGGGTCGTCGCGATCACGTCCGTGGCGGTGCGCCAGCCGCTCCCCGGGCTGATCCTGTCCAACACCGCCCGGGCCGGGGTCACCGGCTTCCTGAAGACGCTCGCCCGTGAGGTTGCCGGCGACGGTGTGACGGTCAACAGCCTCCAGCCCGGGTTCCACGACACCGAACGCATCCAGTCGCTGCACGCCGACCCGGGCAGCCTCGCCGCGTCGGTGCCGGCCGGTTTCATCGGCGACGCGAGCGACTTCGGCGCGATTGCGGCTTTCGTCAGCTCTGAGGCGGCGAAGTACGTGACCGGGACCGCGATCCCCGTCGACGGCGGCGCGTACGCGGGGCTGCAGTGAGCGGGATCCGGCACGTCGTCATGTTCCGCTTCCGAGATGATGCAACCGCGGAGCAGATCGCGGCCGTGACCGAAGGGCTCGAAGCGTTGATCGACGTGATCCCCGAGATCCGCGGGTACCGCGTCGGTCCGGACCTCGGCCTCAACGAGGGTAATCACCACTACGCGCTGGTCGCCGATTTCGAGACCGAGGCGGACTACGTCGCCTACCGCGACCATCCCGCCCATCTCGCGGTGATCGCCGAGCGCATCCGCCCGATCCTCGCGGCCCGCACGGCCGTGCAATTCGGCATCTGAGGGTGCAGCGGGGTGCGGCCTACTCTGTGGCGATGACCGTCCCCGAGACCACGAACGACCGCGGGCTCTGGACGATCCCCAACCTCATCTCGGCGCTTCGGCTGGCCGGCGTCCCGGTGTTCCTCTGGCTCCTGCTCGGCGAAGACCGGCCGGTCGAGGCCGGGATCCTCTTCGCGGTGCTCGGCGCCACCGATTGGATCGACGGCTACATCGCCCGGCGTTTCGATCAGGGCAGCGAGATCGGGAAGATCCTGGACCCGGTCTCGGACCGGGTGATGCTCATCGCGGGCGCGCTGGGCCTGATCATCAGCGGCGACGTTCCGCTGTGGGTCGGCATCGTGGTCCTGGCCCGGGAGGCGGCGCTCAGCGTGGTGACCCTGATCCTGGCCGCGGCCGGCGCCCGCCGGATCGATGTGCAATGGGTCGGAAAAGCAGGCACGCTGGCGCTGATGTTCGCACTCCCCGGATTCGTCCTGGTCTCGGCTCTCAATTCCGGCGCAACTCGCGACATCATCGAAGTGATCACCTGGCTCTTCACGATCGGCGGGCTCATCCTGAGCTACTACGCGGCAGCGCTGTACATCCCGATGGCACGAAACGCACTCAAGGAAGGACGCGCCGCGCGTGCGTCCCACGAGGCCACCACATGAAGGCGGTAATCCTCGCCGGCGGCGAAGGGACGCGGCTCCGGCCGCTGACGAGCAACCAGCCAAAGCCGATGATGCCGGTCGCGAACCGGCCGATGATGGAGCACATCGTCCGGCTGCTCGCGGAGCACGGCTTCGACGACATCGTCGTGACGGTCGCCTTCCTCGCGAATCACATCCGCACGTACTTCGGCGACGGGTCGGACTTCGGCGTGCGCATGCGGTACGCGACCGAGGACTCCCCGCTCGGGACGGCAGGTTCGGTGCGCAACGCCGCGGACGAGCTCGACGAGACCTTCCTCGTCATTTCCGGTGACGTGCTCACCGACATCGACCTCGGCGCGTTCGTCAAGGCGCACCGCTCGACCGGCGCGGCAGGGTCCATCGCGCTGAAGCGGGTGGATGACCCGGTGGAGTTCGGCATCGTCATCACGCACGACGACGGCTCGATCGAGCGCTTCCTCGAGAAGCCCACCTGGGGCCAGGTCTTCTCCGACACGATCAACACGGGCATCTACGTCCTCGAGCCCGAGGTGTTCGACTTCATCCGGGAAGGGGAGGTCGTCGACTTCTCCGGTGACGTGTTCCCGGCGATCCTCAAGCGGGGGAAGCCGCTCTACGGCTACGTCGCCGACGGCTACTGGGAGGACGTCGGCACGCTCGAGGCGTACCTGCGCGCGCACCAGGACATCCTCGAGGGCAAGGTCAACCTCGAGATCGACGGCTTCCGGCTCGGCGAGGACGTGTGGCTCGGCGAAGGTGCCGAGGTGGACCCGGATGCACGCATCGACGGCCCCGCGATCATCGGGGCGAACTGCCTGATCGAAGCCGGTGCCCATGTCCGCGAATACACCGTGCTCGGACGCGACGTCGTCATGAAGCACGACGCGTCGATCGTCCGTTCCGTGGTGCACGAGCACGCCTACCTCGGGCCCGCGGTCCGCCTGCGCGGCACGGTCATCGGTCGGTCCTGCGACCTCCGCGCGCATGCTGCGGTGGAGGAAGGCGCGGTGCTCGGCGACGAGTGCTTCGTCGGCGAGGGCGCGGTGGTCAATCCCGGGGTCAAGGTGTACCCGTTCAAGACGGTTGAAGCCGGTGCGGTCGTCACGTCGTCGATCGTTTGGGAGAGCCGCGGTGCGCGCACCCTCTTCGGCCGGCGGGGCGTCGCCGGGCTGGCGAACGTCGACATCACCCCCGAGGTCGCGACCCGCCTGGCCATGGCCTACGGCACCTCGCTCAAGAAGAACGCGGTCGTCACCACGAGCCGCGACACCAGCCGGATCGCGCGCGCGCTCAAGCGCTCGATCATCGGCGGGCTGAACCTGTCCGGCGTGAACGTCGAGGACGTCGAGCTCGCGACGGTGCCCCTCACCCGGTTCCAGGTGCGGAACTCGATGACCGACGGCGGGATCTCGGTCCGCCTGTCGCCGAAGGACCCGAACACCGTCGAGATCCGCATCCTGGACAACGAGGGCCGCGACATCGACGAGGCGACGCAGCGCAAGATCGAGCGCCTGCTCCAGCGCGAGGACTTCCGGCGGGCGTTCGCCGGCGACATCGGCGACATCGTCTTCCCGCCGAGATCGCTCGAGTACTACACCGCTGCGCTCGAGGCGAGCGTCGACAAGGACCGCCTGCGCGACCGAGAGTTCAAGGTGGTGCTCGACTACTCGTTCGGTGCGGCATCGTTGGTCATGCCCGCGGTGCTCGCGAAGATCGGCGCGGACGTCCTCGCGGTCAACCCGTTCGCCGCGACGCGTGCGAAGGAGGACGACCGGGGTGAGCGGCTCGAGCGCATCGGTGAGCTCGTCCGCGCGTCGGCCAGCGACCTCGGCATGGTGATCGACCCGGACGGCGAGACCGGAACGGTGGTGGACGATGCCGGTCATCCCCTCGGGGCGGGCCAGACGTTGCTCGCGCTCCTGACGCTCGTCGTCGAGGCCCGGCCCGGCGCGCGCGTGGCGCTGCCGGTATCCGTGAGCAAGGAGGCGGAGCGGATCGCGACCGAGCGCGGCGCCGAGATCGTGTGGACGAAGCTGTCCGCCTCGAATCTCATGGAGGTCGCCTCGAGCGACCGGGTGGACTTCGCCGCATCGCAGGAGAGCGGGTTCATCTGGCCCGACTTCCTGCCCGCGTACGACGCAACCGCGACGCTCGTCAAGCTGCTCGACCTCCTGGCCGTCACCGGCCACAAGCTCTCCGAGGTGGTGGCGACGCTGCCCACCGTGCACATTGCCCACGAGACGATCCCGACCCCATGGGAACGGAAGGGGGCAGTGATGCGCGAGATGGTCGAGCGGGCGAAGGGACGTGACGTCGTGCTCGTGGACGGGGTGAAGATCCTGCATCCCGATGGGTGGGCGCTCGTCCTCCCGGACCCGGAGGAGCCGACCGTCCACATCTGGGCCGAAGCCGGCAGTGACCATGAAGCGTCCCAGCTCGCCGCCGAGTACGCCCGGCGCATCGCGCAAATCGTCTGAAGGAGGAACTCAGAAGCCCATGGAGTACCCGGAGGGGTTGCGGTATTCGAAGGAACACGAATGGGTGCGCGTCGAAGGGAGCCGAGGGATCGTCGGCATCACCGACTACGCCCAGGACGCACTCGGCGATGTGGTGTACGTGCAGCTCCCCGACGTGGGCCTGCAGGTGATCGCGAACGCGTCGATCGCCGAGATCGAGTCCACCAAGTCCGTCTCGGAGGTCTACGCACCGGTGACCGGAACGGTGGTCGAGGTCAACGGGACGCTCGAGGAGACGCCGGAACAGGTGAACCGCGATCCGTACGGAGCCGGCTGGATCTTCGTGGTCGAGCTGGCGGAACCCGGCGAGGTCGACCAGCTCCTGGACGCGGCCGCGTACCGGGCGTTCCTGGAGGAGTAGAGCGGTCGAGCACTGGCGGCTGGTCGACGACCTCGATGTCGAGCGCGACGGGTTCGGGCAGATGGCCGCCGACCTCGCGTGCCTCGACGACGTGGGCGCGGGCGGCGCGGGGGTGCTGCGGTTCTACCGGTGGTCGCCGCCGGCATTGTCGCTCGGTCGGTTCCAACCGGACACGGACGTGGACACCGACGCGTGTCGCGCTCACGGTGTCGAAGTCGTACGCCGCCCGACGGGGGGCAAGGCGCTGCTGCACGGGGCGGACCTGACCTACGCGGTCGCGATGGCCCGCCCCGCCGGCACGGCTGGCCACATCGACGCGCTCTACGGGTTTCTCGCGGCAGGCCTGATCGCCGGACTCGCCCGACTCGGGGTCCACGCAGAGGTCGGCGGCGACCGCGGGGCTGCGGGCCCGGCGTGCTTCGCGACGGCCCAGGGCGCCGATCTCCGGGTGGGGGAGCGCAAGCTCTGTGGCTCGGCCCAGGTCCAGCGCGGCGCCGTCGTGCTCCAGCACGGCTCGATCCTGCTCGATCGGCTCCCGTTCGACGAGCTGGATCTGCTCGCGGGTGATCCGGAGCCCGGCGCGCGCGAGCAGCTCCGGGCCCGGAGCATCACGCTGGGTGAGCTCGGTGTCCGGGTCGATCCGGCCGTCGTGGCGGCCTCGATCGCCGCCGGCTTCGAGTCCGCCCTCGACGTCACGTTCGCATCGAGGGTCGGCGCCACCGATTGAGTCGCGGCGGGGGCCGGCGGAAGGGAGTCTCGACCTCCGGTTCAGGTTGTAGCCTGGGTTCATGATCTGCGGCCGGTGCGGCCATCGCAACGAGCCTTCGGCGCGGTTCTGCTCCTCGTGTGGATCGGCGATGGTCGAGGCCGAGGAGAGCACCCTCAGCCACGCCGCCTTCGAGGACCGGGATTCCACGGGCGAGCTCCAGGCGATCGCTGACCTCGACGAAGGAACCGGGCTCGTCATCGTGGCCCGCGGCCCGAACGAGGGCAGCACCTATCTCGTGGATGCCGACACGGTCACGGTCGGGCGCCATCCCGACTCGAACATCTTCCTGGACGACATCACGGTCTCGCGCCGGCATTCGGTGATCGAGCGCAGCGGCCAGGAGTTCCTGATCCGTGACGTCGGCTCGCTCAACGGCACGTACGTGAACCACGACCGGATCGACCACAAGTCGATCGTGGACGGCGACGAGATCCAGGTCGGGCGCTTCGTCCTGATCTTTCGGGTGGGGGGTGCTACATGACGACCACGACGCCCTCGGAGCACTTGTCGATCGGGGAGGTGTTGGCCACCCTCCGGGACGAGTTCCCCGACATCACGATCTCGAAGATCCGGTTCCTCGAGAGCCAGGGGCTCATCGACCCGGAGCGGACACCGTCGGGGTACCGGAAGTTCTACGGGCCCGACATCGACCGCCTGCGGTGGATCCTGCACCAGCAGAAGGAGAATTTCCTGCCGCTCAAGGTCATCAAGGGCCGGCTCGAGGACGCCGGCCCGGACGAGCTGCCGGCGGACCAGGGCGCCGAGGCGGTCCCCGAGAAGTCGAGCACGAAGCGCGGCTCCGGCAAGGCCGCGAGCAAGGCCGCGGCCCGGAGCAACCCGTCGAAGTCGGGCCCGTCGAAGCCCGGATCCAGACCGGCGCCCGAAAAGGCGCCGTCGACCCGCAAGTCGCGCGCCAAGGCGGCACCGAAGGGGAAGCTGCGCAAACCCGACGCCGACCGACCGACCTTGGAGCTCGACGACGGTGCTCCGGACGACTTCGAGCCCTCGGACAACGCCGGGAAGCTCACGCGTGCCGAGCTCGCGAGCGCCAGTGGGCTGACCGACGCCCAGATCGGCGAGCTCGAGGAGTTCGGGCTGCTCGAGCCGTCGGGGACCGGCGGCGATCGGATCCTCTTCGACGACGAGGCACTCGCGGTCGCGGTGCTCGCCGCGGGCTTCGCGACCCACGGCATCGAGGCCCGTCACCTCCGGATGTACCGGAGCTTCGCGGAGCGCGAGGCGACGCTCTACGGACAGGTGATCCAGGGAGTGCTGCGCCAGCGCAACCCCGAGGCTCGCGCCCGTGCCCGCGCCGATCTGGTGGAGCTGGCAGGCCTCGGACGCGGCTTGCGCAGTGCGTTCCTCCGCCGCGCCGTCGACGATCTCCTCGCCGAATAGGAGTGCCCGCACCCGAGCCCCTGATCGGACGCGTCGAGCTGGCCGCGATCGTCGAGCGACTCGGCGCGGAGATCGCCGCCGATCATCCCGACGGCGTCGTGCTCATCGGCGTGCTCAAGGGCGCGGTCATTTTTCTCGCCGACCTGGTGCGGGCGATACGCGGCATCGACGTCGCGATCGACTTCATGGCGATCTCGCGGTTCGCGCCCGACAGCGGACGGGTCCGGATCCTGAAGGACGTCGATCTCGACCTGTCCGGACGGGACGTCGTCGTGGTCGAGGACATGGTCGACACCGGGCTGACCGCGAACTACCTGTGCCGCCAGCTGGCCGAGCGCGGACCGCGCCGGCTGGACATGTGCACGCTGCTCGATCGGCCGGTGCGGCGCATCGTGCCACTCGAGGTTCGGTACCGGGGTGTGGAGATCCCCGACGTCTTCGTGCTCGGCTACGGGCTGCACCTGGCTGAGCTGTACCGCAACCTGGACGAGATCTTCGACGCCGATCGACGGGTGGTCCAGGCCGATCCGGGGGCCTACGTCGGGGAGCTGTACGGCGGCCGCAACGGGGGGCCGGGTTGAGACGGAACGGGGGGTCGACGGTGTATCGTCGGCGTCGAAACGGAGGCGCTTCGTGATCCGCGTATCGCTGGTTGGAGTGCGAGTCGAGGTTCCCTCGAATCAACCGATCGTGCTGCTGCGCGAGGTCGAGGGGCAGCGCTACCTGCCCATCTTCATCGGCCCGCCGGAGGCGACGGCGATCGTCTATGCCCTCCAGGGCATGGACACGCCGCGGCCGATGACTCACGACCTCTTCAAGACGGTCCTCGACGACCTGTCGGTGAAGGTGGATCGGGTCGTCATCACCCAGCTCGAGGAGGGCACGTTCTACGCCGAGGTCGAGCTGGCCCGGGAGGGCGGGGCATTGCGGATCTCCTCGCGCCCGTCCGACGCCATCGCCCTGGCCGTCCGCTACGAGGACCAGGTGCCGATCTTCGTGGAGGAAGCGGTGCTCGACGAGGCCGGGGTCCTCTTCGAGGCGGAGGAGGACGAGGAGCAGATCGAGCAGTTTCGGGAGTTCCTCGAGCAGGTGACCCCCGAAGACTTCGCGTAATTCGTCCCCACTGCGCTCGGCGTGCGGCTGCTGGTCCGGGGTGTCCCCGCCCCGTTCGGGTTCCGCGCTCGCCCCTTCATTGACGGGTAATGGCCACTCGGGTACGGTCGACAACTCCGTAGTTACGCCGATGTGACTCGCTCGCCCGACGGGGCCGGCCGGGTCGGAAAGGTCGCTTCCCCATGGCCGGCACCACCAAGAGCGCGACAAACCCGCCCGAGCTTCCCAAGCGGATCGAACAGGGCGTGCTCGCGTCCGGCGACACCGGTTGGGCCGGCGACGAGATCGGCTACGGCGGGCCGCAGGTGTGCAAGATCGTGGGGATCTCGTACCGCCAGCTCGACTACTGGGCCCGCACCGACCTGCTCCGGCCGTCGTTGGCCGACGCGGCCGGCAGCGGGACTCAGCGCCGGTACTCCTACCGGGACCTGGTGGCGCTGAAGGTGATCAAGAGCCTGCTCGACTCCGGGCTGTCCCTGCAGACCGCCCGCAAGGCGATCGAGTACCTGCGCGATCACCTCGGCGAAGATCTCGCGTCCACGTCTCTCGTGCTCGACGGCTCACGTTCGGTCCTCGTCCGTACCGGTGAGGACATCGTCGACGTCGTGCGCCAGGGCCAGGGCGTGCTCAACATCGTTCCGCTCGCGGGACTGGTCGAACAGCTCGCCGCGAGCATCCACGAGATCGCTCCCGCATCCGAGAACGGTGCCGCGGCGAACGGGGCTCCCGTCCGCCGCGGCGCGTCGGCGAGCGCAGGTGGGGGAGGGTAACGATCAGTCCGGACGATCCGCTGCCCCACGAGCAGGTCCGCTTCGCGCACAACTCGGAACGGCAGTTCGCGAAGCTCCTCGACTTCTACGGGATCGAGTGGGACTACGAACCCCGCACGTTCACGCTCGAGGTCGACGAAGCCGGCAACGCGGCTGGTGGCTTCACTCCGGACTTCTACCTGCCCGCGCAGGACCTCTACATCGAGATCACGACGCTCAACCAGAAGCTCGTCACCCGCAAGAATCGCAAGGCTCGGCGGTTGCGGGAGCAGTTCCCGGACGTGCGGATCAAGGTGCTCTACCAGCGCGACTACCTGCACCTCCTGGTGAAGTACGGGCTCGAGCCGCCGTCGCAGCTCAGCGACCAATTCGGCGTGGGCGCGCCTCTGCGCCTCGATGTCGACCCGCCGGCGTCGCCGGGAACTTCACGCGCCGAAGCCGAGTCGGCGTGACCAGCGCGTAACCTCCCCGGACTGTGAGTGAATCTGGAGAGTTGCGGCACAGTCCGCTCGATGCCGAGCACCGGGCCCTCGATCCGCGCCTGACCGAGTTCGGTGGCTGGGACATGCCCATCCAGTACCGCAGCGTGCTGGAAGAGCACCGAGCGTGTCGTGAACGCGCCGTGGTGTTCGACGTCTCGCACCTCGGGTCCGTGCGGGTGGCGGGGCCGGGCGCGGTCCCGGTGCTGCAGTGGGCGTTCACCAACGACCTGGGTCGGATCGGGCCGGGCCGGGCGCAGTACACGCACCTGCTCGATCCCGACGACGCCCATGTGGTCGACGACATCATCGTGTGGTGGGTCGACGACGACGATCTCCTGGTCATGCCCAACGCGTCCAACACGGACCCGATCGTCAGCACTCTGGAAGCGGCGAACGTGGCGCAGGGGGGCGAGTGCACCATCGAGGACATCACGGCGTCTCGCGCGGTGCTCGCCGTGCAGGGGCCCGACGCCCGGGCGCTCCTCACTGCAGTCTCACCCGCGATGGCTGCGGTGCCGCGCTTCGAGGTGGCCCGGGTCGCGTGGGGATCGGTGGATTGCGTGGTCGCGGGTACGGGGTATACCGGCGAGGATGGGGTGGAGGTCCACGTTCCGGCGCAAGACGCGGCCGGGTTGTGGCGCGAGATCGTCGCGGCAGGCGTGGTCCCGGCCGGGCTCGGAGCTCGCGACACGCTGCGCCTGGAGGCCGGCCTTCCGCTGCACGGACACGAGCTCGGGCCCGGGATCACCCCGCTCCAGGCCGGGCTCGCGTGGGTGGTTCGCTTCGACAAGGGCGACTTCCGCGGGCGGGATGCGCTCCTGGCCGAGCGCGATCGCGGAGTGGCACGCCGGTTGCGCGGTCTCCTCGTGGACGGTCGCCGGCCACCGAGAGCCGGATACCCGGTGACCCGGGACGGCGCCCCGATCGGTGAGGTGACGAGCGGCAACTTCTCGCCGACCCTCGAGCGCGCGATCGCGCTCGCGTTCCTTCCGCCGGGGATCGAGGACGGGAGCGAGGTGGCCGTCGAGATCCGCGGGACGAGCGTGCCCGCCACGGTGGTCAAGCCACCTTTCGTCAAGCGGTGACCGCGACCATGGAGGTGCCGGCAGGGCCGGACTCCGTGAGGCCCTCGATGTCGAAGAATCGGTTCGCGCTCGGTCTCGCGCTGATCGCGGTGGTCGCGCTCGCGATCCGCGTCGGGGCGGCGATCTTCTACGACCACAACACGACGATCTGGGGTGACGCGGTCTGGTACTCGTCGGTCGGTCACTCGATCGCGGCGGGGAAGGGGTTCATCGCACCGTTCGGCGAGGTCGTGTTCGGGCGGCGCATCCCGTCGGCGGCCCACCCGCCGCTCTACCCGTTGTGGTTGTCGCTCGTCAGCCATCTGGATGGCAGCTTCCTCGCGCAACGGCTCTGGTCGACGCTCCCCGGCGTCGGCACCGTCGTGATGCTCGGACTGCTGACCCGGGACCTGGTGGGGGAGCGGGCGGGCCTGATCGCCGCCGCGCTCGGCACGGTGTCCATCGATCTCATCGGCCAGGACGTGAACCTGATGTCCGAAGGGATGTTCGCGTTCACGATCGTGCTCACCGTGTACTTCGCGTACCAGTTCATCCGGCGGCCGAGCCTCCTACGCGCGGGATTCCTGAGCGGTGCGATCGCGCTGGCGTCACTGACGCGCGCCGAGGGTGCGCTCCTGTTCCTGATCCTGCTCGTCCCGCTCGCTCTCCGCGCCCGTGATCTGGAGATGGGACGCCGAATCGCATGCATCGCGGTCGGTGCCGGGGTGGCGTTGGTGATCTTCAGCCCGTGGCTCGTCTACAACAACACCGGCCGGTTCGAGAACCCCGTGTACCTCTCCACGGGCCTCGGTGGGCTCGTCGGCTCGAGCAACTGCCCGAACACCTACTCGGGGCCCGGGATCGGTGGTTGGGGTGGAGTCTGCGCGAAGGGCGTCACCGTCACGATCAAAGAGGACGAGACGATCCAGGACCAGAAGCTGCTCGATGCCGGCGTCGAGTACGCGAAGGGTCACGCCGATCGGCTGCCGGCGGTCATCCCGATGCGCCTGCTCCGGTCGTTCGGCTTCTACGACCCGGTCCAGATGACTGGGGACGACCTGTTGCTCCGGGAAGGCAACGCTCGGCTCGGCGCGTGGGTCGCGACGTTCCAGTACTGGGCTTACCTCGCGGTGGGGGTCGCGGGCCTGGTGACGCTGATCCGGAGGCGCGGTCTCAGTGCTGCCGTTCGTGACCCCGGTGGTGACCGTGGCCGTGATCACGGTCCTCGGGTACGGGACGATGCGGTTCCGAATCGCGCTGGACGCCGTGCTCCCCGCACTCGCGGCCGTGGCGATCGACGCCTGGTGGCGGAGCCGATCCCGCGCCGATGCGGGTAGAGTCGCGTCCGACAGCTGACAACCTCGGACGGGAGAGTCCCCGGCAACGGGGCGCCGAAGGAGCAACCTCCCCGGAATCTCTCAGGCCCACGAACCGTCCGAGCGAGGCAACTCTGGAGAGCAGGTCCGGCCGATCCAGGTCCGGTCTCACCGACGGGGAAAGCCGGTCCACCCTGCGCCCTGAGCGCAGGTCCGGTGAATCTCTCAGGTCCCGCGACAGAGGGGGAATGCCACCGCACCGTGGTGGCGACCATCGCGGAGAGATGACTGGGGAGGACCGAGCTCGTGGAGCACGACCATTTCGCCTTTGTCGATCGGCACATCGGACCGGACGCCGGGCAGCAGGCGGACATGTTCCGCGTCCTCGGCTTCGAGTCGCTCGACGAGCTGACCGACGCCGCGGTCCCGCCCGCGATCCGCAGCTCGGAGCCGCTGGACCTGCCAAAGGCACTGAGCGAGCCTGAGACGCTCAGCGCACTCCGTGCACTCGCGGACCAGAACGAGGTGTTCACCTCGCTGATCGGGATGGGCTACTCGGGAACGATCACCCCGGGTGTGATCCTGCGCAACGTGCTCGAGAACCCGGCCTGGTACACCGCGTACACGCCGTACCAGCCCGAGATCTCGCAGGGCCGGCTCGAGGTGCTCCTCAACTTCCAGACCATGGTCGCGGACCTCACCGGCATGGACCTCGCGAACGCGTCGTTGCTCGACGAGGCCACCGCGGCGGCCGAGGCGATGGCGATGTGCCACCGCCTCGCGCCGAAGGCAGGCGACCGCTTCTTCGTCGACCGCGACTGCCACCCACAGACGATCGCGGTCGTGCAGGTCCGGGCCGAACCGCTCGGGCTCGAGGTCGTCGTCGGCGATCCCGCGACCGACCTCGTCGGGCTCGAGGTCTTCGGCGCGCTGCTGCAATACCCCGGCTCCAGCGGTGAGCTGCGCGACGACACCGAGATCATCGAAACGGTGCACGGCATGGGCGGCCTGGTGGCGGTCGCGGCCGATCTCCTCGCGCTGTGCCTGCTGCGGCCGCCGGGCGAGATCGGTGCGGACATCGTCGTCGGCACCGCCCAGCGCTTCGGTGTGCCGCTCGGCTATGGCGGTCCGCACGCGGCGTTCCTCGCGTGCCGGGAGGCACACAAGCGGACGCTCCCCGGCCGGCTTGTCGGCGTCTCGGTGGACGCGCAGGGCCGGCCCGCGCTGCGGTTGGCGTTGCAGACCCGCGAGCAGCACATCCGGCGGGAGAAGGCGACCAGCAACATCTGCACCGCGCAGGTGCTCCTCGCGGTGATCTCCGGTCTGTACGCGCAGTACCACGGCCCGGATGGCCTCAGGGCGATTGCCACGCGGGTGCACCACCTCACCGAGCGGCTCGCGGCGGCGCTGCGGGCCGGCGGGGTCGAGGTCTTGACCGAGCGGTTCTTCGACACGATCACCGTGCGCGTCCCGGGCCGGGCCGAGGAGATCGCGGCGGCGGCCCGGAAGCGTCGCATCAACCTTCGAGTGGTGGATGACGACACGCTCGGGATCTCGCTCGACGAGACGTCGACGACGGCGACGGTCGACGCGGTGGGCAACGCCTTCGAAGTCGACGGGCCACTCGCGGTTGCGGGCGGAGGCCGGACCGACTCGATCCCGGATGCGTTGGCGCGCCGGGGTGCGATCCTCGAGCACCCGGTGTTCCACCAGTACCAGTCCGAGACCCGGATGCTCCGGTACCTGCGCCGTCTGGCCGACCTCGACCTGGCGCTCGACCGGACGATGATCCCGCTCGGCTCCTGCACGATGAAGCTGAACGCGACGACCGAGATGGTGCCGATCACGTGGCCGGAGTTCGCCGCGATCCACCCGTTCGCACCGCTGGAGCAGACGCTCGGCTACCAGCAGCTGTTCACCGACCTCGAGCGGTGGCTCTGCGAGATCACGGGCTACGCCGCGGTGTCGCTGCAGCCGAATGCCGGGTCCCAGGGGGAGCTGACCGGCCTCCTCGCCATCCGCGCCTACCACCGGGACCGGGGCGACATGCACCGCGACGTCTGCCTGATCCCGGCATCGGCGCACGGCACGAACGCGGCCAGCGCCGCGATGGCGGGGATGCGGGTCGTCGTGGTCGCGACCGACGACGACGGAAATGTGGATCTCGACGACCTGAAGCACAAGGCGACGGAGCATTCGGAGCATCTGGGTGCGTTGATGGCGACGTACCCGTCGACGCACGGCGTGTTCGAGTCGGGAATCGTGGATGTGTGCGCCGTGGTGCACGAGCACGGCGGCCAGGTGTACGTCGACGGCGCGAACCTCAACGCGTTGGTGGGCCTTGCCGCGCCGGGCGCGTTCGGCGCGGATGTCTCGCACCTCAACCTGCACAAGACGTTCTGCATCCCGCACGGCGGGGGAGGGCCGGGGGTCGGCCCGGTCGCGGTGCGCGAGCACCTGGCGCAATACCTGCCCGGACACCCGGTGGTGCCGGAGTGCGGCCCGGCCGGTGGCGGCATCGGCGCGATCGCGGCTGCGCCCTGGGGTTCGGCGGGCATCCTGGCGATCTCGTGGGCGTACATCGCGATGATGGGCGCCGACGGCCTGCGCCGCGCGACGCAGATTGCGATCCTGAACGCGAACTACGTTGCCCGCCGGCTCGCACCGCACTACCCGGTGCTGTACACCGGTCGGAACGACATGGTCGCGCACGAGTGCATCATCGACCTGCGTGGGATCACCGAGGCGACCCATGTGAGCGTCGACGACGTCGCGAAGCGGTTGATCGACTACGGGTTCCACGCCCCGACGATGAGCTTCCCGGTGCCGGGGACGCTGATGATCGAGCCGACCGAGTCCGAGGACGAGCGCGAGCTCGACCGGTTCTGTGACGCACTCATCGCGATCCGGGAGGAGATCCGGAAGGTGGAAGCGGGGGAGTGGAGCCACGAGGAGAGCCCGCTGGCGTACGCACCGCACCCGGCGGCGGACGTCGCGACCGACGCGTGGGATCACACCTACAGCCGCGACATCGCAGTCGCGACCGTCGGGCGGGACAAGTACTGGCCGCCGGTGAGCCGCATCGACGGCGCGTACGGCGACCGGAACGTCATGTGCTCGTGCCCGCCGCTCGAAGCGTACGAATGACGATCGCGTAACCTGCGCAGCGACCCATCGTTGCGGGGGAGAAGGAACAGGACATGGCAACCGGCCAGCCGGGGATCTTCGCCCAGGGAACTCGTTCGCACTACAACCTCGAGTTCGACGTGCGCGCCGACGCCGCGCCCGCGGAGGTGGCGGCCGCGGTCGTCGCGCTCCGGGAGCCGACCGTCACCGTGGGCGGCTTCAACCTCGTCGTCGGGTTCGGTGCGGACCTGTGGCCGGCGCTCGCACCGGCGGGCGGGGTGCCGGGGGAGCTACGGGCGTTCGACGCGATCGACGGGATCGAGGGCCATGATGCGCCCGCGACCCAGCACGACATCTGGATCTGGGTCCACGGCACCGGCGAGGATCTCGCCCTGGACGCGGCGCGCGCCTGCACCCAGGTGCTGGCTCCGGTGGCCGACCTCGTGGCGGAGCGACCGTGCTTCCTGTACCACGACAGCCGAGACATGACCGGCTTCATCGACGGCACCGAGAACCCGCCCATCGGGGAAGCGCCGGACACGGCGCTCGTTCCGGACGGCGAGCCGGGGGAGGGCGGCGCGTACGTCATCGCGCAGCGGTGGGTCCACGATCTCGAGAAGTTCCAGGCCCAACCCGTGCCGGATCAGGAGAAGACCTTCGGCCGTACGAAGCCCGACAGCATCGAGCTCGACGACGCGATCAAGCCGCCGACCGCACACATCGCGCGCGTCGTGATCGAGGAGGACGGCGACGAGCTCGAGATCTGGCGCCGCAGCACCCCGTACGGGACGGCCTCGGAGCAAGGGCTCTTCTTCATCGGCTTCAGTGCCGAGCTGAGCCGTTTCGACAAGATGCTGGCCCGCATGTTCGGCCGGGCGGACGGGATCCGCGACCACCTGACGGACTTCACCCGGCCAGTCAGTGGCGCGTACTACTTCGCGCCGTCCCTCGAGGCGTTGAACGCGCTGGACGCCGGGGCAGACTCTCCATCGTGAACCAGCGGCTGCGCACCCGGGAGTGGTCGGGCGTCGACTACTACGCCGAGCTCGGCATCGCCCCGAACGCGTCTCGGGCGGCGGTCGACGAGGCCTACCGGCGACGGGCCAAGGAGCTTCACCCCGATACGAATCCGGACCCGACCGCCGAAGCCCGCTTCAAGCGCCTGACGGCCGCCTACGAAGTCCTCCGGGACCCCGCGAGCCGGGAGGCGTACGACGATTTCCGGTTCCGGGTCGATTACGGGCTCCTGTACGCCGCCGAGCCGGGCCGAGCCCGGCCCGAGGCGCCGGCACGGCCGCAGAACCCGGTCCCGCCGGCGACCCGTCGTCCGCGCCGCCCGCTGCCGAACGGCGTCCGGGACGGCCTGGGCTGGACGCTCATCGTCGCCGGGCTGGCGGCGGTCCTGTGGGCACTCACCGGCCCGCTGCCGTCCCACACGGCCGGCGACACGGATCTCGCGGTGCAGATCACGCTCGGGATCATGGCCGCCAAGCTGCTGGCCTGTGGTGTGGTGGCGATCAAGTACCCGGCGCTGAAGGCCCGCTGGCACCGGGAGCCGGCGATCGGTCCGGCGGCGCCGATGCGTCCGACCCGGCCCGGGATCGGGCCGGGTCCCGCCCGCCCGAGCTGATCGATCCCGACGGCCGGCGCACGGGGATCGGGGCTCCGGGAGGCGCCGCATTGGCTGCGGGGGATCGAGCTGCCCGCAGGCCTTCTTCGCAAGATGACATAACGAGGATTATGGGCGTCAGGCTCTGACCTGGGGAAACGCGGGGTTCAGGCGCCGGGAAACGTGAATTCTGCGTCGTCGAGCCCACGAGGACCTCTGCCGGCCGTCACCGCCGGGGCGTTCCCTCGGCGGGCGCGTTCGTGAACGTGTGCCGCGGGCCCGGCCGAGCCAGCGCGCGTGTGATGCGCCCGAGCACGACCCGTTGCACGGCTCGGTGATCGGTTCGGCGACGGCTGATGCGACGGGCTTCGTGGCCCGTTTCGGGCACCAGATTCGTGATCCAGCTGGATGCATGTGCGGACGGTTCACGGCTCCCCGGTTCATCCGGCGGTTCCGCGGGACCCCGTCCACAGGGTGGGGACATTTCGGGCTGCCTGTGGATGAGCTACTCGACGTCGTGGAAGAGCTCGACGACGTAGCCGTCGGGGTCCGCCACCTTGATGCCGGTGTAGTTCTCGGAGTCCTCCCATGCGAGCTCCGTCGCGCCGGCGTCGCGGAGACGGTCGCGGACTCGGCGCGCTTCTTCGGGCTGCTCGAGCGTGCAACCGAAGTGCACGGAGTCCGTCGCTGCGGTGGGCAACGGTTCCCCTTCGATGAGTGCGAGCGTGAACCCGTCGACGAGATCCAGGCGGTAGCCCCACGGGGTCTTGCGGGCTTCACCGTCGAGTCCGACGACGGTCAGGTAGAAGTCCTTGGAGCGTTCCGGATCCCGCACCGCCAGCCCGAGGTGTTGGATCAGCATCTCGGGCTTCCCGCTCAGACTTCGGGAATCAGGATCGTGAGGCAGAACGGGTGGCCGGCCGGGTCGATCATCACCCGCGCGACTTCCGCGTTCGGCTGAGCCTCAGCCTTGATCGCGCCGACGGCGATGGCCTGGGCTTCGGACTCGTCGAGGTCCGCCACCGCGAGCTCCAGGTGCATCTGCTTGGGCGTCGTACCGTCCGGCCAGTCCGGTGCCCGGTGATCGTCGACCCTCTGCACGGTCATGAGGATCGCCCCGCCCTTGAGGGCGATGAGCGCGTCCGTCTCGACCAGCACCTCGAGGCCCAGGAGGTCGCGGTAGAACTTCGCGAGTCCGGGTGGGTCGTTGGTGTCCAGCGAGACTGCGGCTAGGCGCGCGATTGCTGTCATGGCCGCATCCCACTCGCTCGCGCACCATGCGTCAAGCGATCCGTATTTCGGTCGGACGTTTGGTGCGTGCGTGGCAGCGTGGAGGGATGGCCGACGACTTCGACGTCATCGAACTGCGGGTCATCTCTCCCATCGGGAACGGCTTCTCCCCCATGTACGAGGGCGATGAGGATCTGGACTTTCCGGTGGTCGCGGTAACGATCAACGGGATCGACCTTCGCCGCGAGTCGCGGAAGTGCTGAGGAGACAGCGTCCATGGGTCGACTTCTGGAGCGGGCCCGAGCCTTTTACGGGCGACCGCGGTGAGCTCTGCCTGGGCGTCCATGACGTCGCGCCACCCTCACAGCACTGGCTCGGCTCGCCGAACGACCCCGACCTGGTCGTGGGCGATCACGCGGCTGTGCTGACTTGCAGCTGTGGAGCTTTCGGATGTGGCGGAACCGCGGCACGCATCACCATGACGGAACACACCGTGACGTGGTCGGACTTTGTCGACCCCTGGGGAAACCCGGACGCCGTCGGCACATTTCGCTTTGAGCGGGTCCGGTACGAGGGGGAGATCGAGGCTCTGTAACCGGCGACAGGCGGTCCGGTGGTGGCTGCTCGCGGCGCGGATTGAGCAAGCCCAGGAATTCGAGAACCGGCTATGAGCCTACGGTCGCATGGGCGAGAGCTGAGACGCCGAGCCTTCGCGCCAGCGACGCGGGGTTTTCGGGGTCTGGATTCTGGGAGTTGGACGCGACGATCGCGGTGACGATGATGGGGCCCGATCGACCGACGAAGAGCGCGGTGTTGTGCGAATTGTCGAATCCACCGAGCACCTCCTCCCAGAAGAAGCTCCCGGTCAGGGTCGCTTGATCTGCCGCGGCGAAAGGGGCGCTCGTCGTCTCGAAGGAATCCGCGGTCGCCCTAGGGATCGAGTCGGCGTAGGGGTCAGCATCGAGGTAGTTGTTGATCGCGGCGACGAGACAGTCCTCGAGGGCGGGGCTCCCGAGCTGGTCGAACGCGGCCTGCGCGGTAGGGAGAGTCTTGTAGACGAGTACGGCCGTGCGGACGTTTCCATAGCCCTTGCCATCCGCGCCAGGCGCCCGATTGAGGATCGGTGACGTCTCGCTCGCAAGTAGGCCTTCGTCGGGCGCGCCGAGTCCGGTCGTCGGATTCCCGCAGCGGTTCGTGATGAAGTCATCGGCGAAGCGAGGCTCCTCGGACGGCTCCCACGTCGAGCCGAGGACATCGGTAGCGTCAGCGACCCCGGCCCCTGCTGCGGCCGGGGGGTTCACGGCACCGTCGGCCGACGCACAGGAGGCGAGCCCGACGAGAACGAGGAACGCTGCCACGACGACACGAGGTGGTCTCCTGCCGAGAGCTGCCCTCCCCGCGTCGTGCACGCCGTCGACGGTAGCAACGAACGGTCCAGTCTCACTCGCGGGCAGCTGAGGGTCAGCGGCAGTGTCGGTTGTACTTGATCGTGCCGGGTTGGTAGGCGCGACCGGAGTTCGGGTTGACGCGCAGGCAGGACTCGTCGACGGCCTGGAACGAGCTGGCGGGTATCTGCTTCAGCTGGTTGACCTGATACCCCGTCCAGCGCGCGCATCGGACGTCCCGGTGAAGTACCAGTTGCTGCCGTTGTCCGCGAGGATCATCCCGTACTTCTTCATCGTCTTGATGACGGTCTGGCACATCGACGCACACTTCGACGCCGGCAGCGTGAACCCGGCCTTGAGCCGGAAGCGCGCGCCCATCGGCGGGCAGCTGGGATTCGCCTGGCCGGCCTGGTGGCGCGCCGGCCAGATGTACCTGTTCCGGGTGCAGGACGCGGTGAAGCGGATCGCGTGCGTTCATCGCGGCCGACGCGACCTGGTCGTAGTCGACCAGCCCGGGAAGGATCGCGAGTCCGGCGGCATCGGCCGACGTCCAGCCGTTGGGACGGAGTGTGTTCACGGTGAGGTTGAACCACGCGCCGGAACCGGCAGTCGACTGCCCCGTCGGCCGGTACCTCGTGTTGAACAGCTCGTAGAGCCGACACGTCGTCGGGTTCACCATGATCGCGTGCCGGTCCGATCCCCCTTCGATGGGCGTCGACGCGGAGAGCGGGTACGGCGCCGTGTTGCTCTCGGACGGCCACGTGAAGCTGAGCTTCACTCCCGGCGTCGACGGGTCGACGACCTCCCACGGGATGCCGTAGGGCTGTGCCGCTCCCCCAGCCGGTCCGTAGTCGGGATGCAGCTTGGTCGTCGACGCTCGCATCGATGCGAGCCACGTCGAGCTGCTCGGGTGGACGGGCAGATTGTTGACGCGGGTGTTCCAGACGTTGTCGTAGGGGAACGCGGGACACGTCGTCCCCGGGATCGTCGGCCCCGCGGGAACCGCGGACGCGCCGGTCGTCCCGGGCCCCCCGGTCGCGGCGGCGACGCCGAGCACGAGCGCGACCAGAACGAGGCGTTTCACCATGTCGTCCCTTGTCGGCACAACGGGGCCCGAAAGTTGAGCGGTGACCGACGATCAGGGCTCCAGCTCGTGGTACATCACCAGGGCCCGGGCGGTGAAGCCGGCGGTCTCGAAGAAGTTCTTCGCCGCCCGGTGGCCCGGAAGCGCGCAACGCGTCGACTCCCACGCACCCCTCGGCCCGGCACCAGTCCACGAGCTGGGCGAGCATCCCCTCCCCCACGCTCACCGAACGCGCCTCGGGGGTGACGAAGAGCTCGACGATCTGTCCGAGCCGCGATCCGTCGCGCAACACTGCGACACTGCACGCACCGAACCCGACGATGACGGCGTCGATCGTGCCGACGAGCACGAGCGCGTCGGCTCGGTCCAGCAACGCGCGGAAGGTGGCCTCGAGCGGGTCCGCGTAGGCCGCGGTGCGCGACCACAGGCTCCCACCGCGCATGGGTACCAGCTCGCCGCGCAGCTCGGCGGCAAGCTCGAGGATCGCGTTCAGGTCCTCGACGGTGGCGCGCCCGTGCGGCATCCATGGGACTAGGTGGTGAGCTGGGTGATCTTGCCCAGGATCGTGTTGCGGCCGCGGTGGGCCAGCTCGTGCTCGCGGACTGCGTCCAGCTCGCCGGGTGTGAGCCCTTCGAGCCGTTCGACGACCTGCGACGCGGAGAGCTGGTCGTACCCGGGGATCGCGAGCGAGGGCGCGACGTGCGAGGTGACCGGCTCGGGCGGCTTCGGGCGGCGCGGACTCCCCTTTCGTCTCGGACCCGTTCGTTGCTCCGTTGGGGGCGGCGCTCCGTGCGTCCTTGACCGTCGGTGGCGGCTTCGGCACGTCGGCTGTCCCACCCCCCGACGGGACGAGCCCCTCGGCGATGCGGCGTGCCCCGTCGAACTTCTCCCCCGCCTGTTGCTTGACGACCGGACCGCCGTACTTCACCGCGAACTTCCCCACGGTGCGGTACTGGTTCGCGTGGTCGTGCAGAGACTTCTTCTGCCGGGCGATCTCGGTCTGGCCTCGCGACACGAACATCTTCAGGAATGTCGGCACCGTGTCCTTGGCGAACATCGCGACCCCGACGGGCGCGAAGACCAAGAGGTCCACCGCTCGTTCGAGAGGGTTCTGTTGCTCACTCACGTGTTCGCTCCCGCGGGCTGCGGTTCGGGCGTCGAGAGTCTACGGCGAGTGAGTGCGACGACCACGGCTCCGGCCAGCACGAGCAGGCAGGCCCACTCGACCCAGTCCCCGAAGCGGACGTACGGGGTCTCACCGCGCACGGTGGTGATGTCGCCGCTCACGACCTCGTTCTGGAACAGCCGGGTGGTGCGGCGAACGTTCCCATCGGCGTCGATGACGGCAGTGATCCCCGAGATGGACGCGTGCAGGACCGGGCGCCCGACCGCAGCCGCGCTCATCTGGCTGAGCGCGACGTGCTGGGCCGAGTTGGGTGATCGGCGGTACGAGCGGTTGTTGGTGGACACGACGATCGCCTCTGCACCCTTCCGGACCGAGGCGCGCATGAGTGGCGTGAACGCGGACTCGAAGCAGATCACGTTCCCGATCTTGGTCCCGTCGACATCGAACACCTTTGTCGTGTGGCCGGGGTCGAAGTCGTTCGGGATCTGCTGCAGCTCGCTGATGAAGCCGAGTGCATCGCGCATCGGCACGTACTCGCCGAAGGGAACGAGGTGTTGCTTCGAGTACGTCCCCTGGAGGCGGCCGTCGGGGTCGTAGAGGCGGTCCGAGTTGTAGGTCTGGCGCGGGTCCAGCTCGTCGATGACGTTCACGAGGACGGCGGCGTGGTGCCGGCGCCCGATCGCCTGGAGCTCGGCCTTCAGCTGCGGGTCCGTCTCGGGGTCGGTCTCGAGTGCCGACTCGGGGAACACGATGAGGTCGTAGTCACCGCGCAGCTGCCGCGCGAGGTCGAGGTGCTTGCGGGTGAGGTAGCCGGAGTCGAGCTCGGCCTGGGTGAGGCGGCGGTTCTGGTCGTTGCCCTGCAGGAGGGCGAACCGCAGCGATCCCGTCTTCGTCGGTTCGTAGCGGGCGAACCCGGCGATCGCGACGAGCACGATCACCCCGACGAGCGTGGCGGCGCTGGGCACGAACGCCCGGGGCCGGTCCGGGCGGGCCCTCCAGCCGAGGACCAGTCCCAGCAGGAGCCCGTTGACCAACACGACGACGAACGACACGAGCGCGACGCCCCCGAAGCTCGCCAGGGCACGGGCGACCGGGAAGTCGTGCAGCGCGACCCCGACTTCACCCCACGCGAAGCCCCCGAGTGGCCACGACCCGCGGAGTCCCTCGAGCGCGACCCACGCGGCCGCGGTGATCCACGGTGAGCGGACGCCGCGCCGGCCGAGGGCGCCGACGATGGCACCGGCCCCAGCCCAGTACACCGCCTGTACCGCGACGAACGGGACGATGGCCACCGCGCCGAAGTACACGGACCACCAGAGCAGGATCGCGAAGAACGCGACACCGGCGACGAACCCGTAGAGCGCGGCGCGCGCCGGTCCGGACCGTTGCCAGGCCCAGAGGAGGGGAACGAGGGCGATGAGTGCGAGTGGTCCCCAGTCCAGTGCCGGAAACGCACCGGCGAGCAGGATCCCCGAGACGGCCGCGGCGCCGGCACCCGGGAGGAGCGGTTCCGCGCCGTCAGGCGCGGAGCTCACTCGCAGTCGCGACAGAGGTCCTTCTCACCTCGGGCGAGCTGGCTCAGCGGCTTCACGAGGAAGCACGAGCGGCAGAGGAACTCGTCCGCTTGGCGAGGGACGACCCGGGCCGAGACGTCACCCTTCTCGTCGGGCTCCAGGTCCTCGTCTTCGAGGTCGGTGGCCTCTTCTTCGAGCCGGTCCGCCTTGGTGCGTTCGTGGAGCAGCACGTCGAGCGGCTCCTCGACGTCGTCCGGGTGGAGCTCCTCTTCGAGGTCTACGACGTCGTCGTCTTCCTCTTCCGTGCTTTCCTCGACCGGCGCGGCAACGACCGGAACTGCGACAACATCCACGGGGTCCTCTTCTACGAGAAGCTCATCGTCGACCTCGACATCGACTTCGGCCACAACGTCGACATCGATGTCGTCGTCTTCGAGATCGACCTCTTCTACGAGATCGGGCTCGTCGTCGAAGTCGTCGTCGTCGGCCATCACGGGTCTTTTCGGGGTCGGGGGGCTTCCAGGTGGTGAAGGGCGCGCACTATAGCGCCGGGGGTCTGGAATCTCGGACCAACCAGGACCTGGTGCGGGGTATTCCCTGCGACTCGCGAGATGTGCGGGGC
The DNA here is from genome assembly GCA_963770095.1 of uncultured Acidimicrobiia bacterium. Taxonomy (GTDB): domain Bacteria; phylum Actinomycetota; class Acidimicrobiia; order IMCC26256; family JAENVU01; genus Chersky-806. The sequence continues at coordinate 47,906 of CAVYOO010000001.1, read as the reverse complement.
CCAGGAGACCGTTGGGGCCACTGTTTAGCCCGGCCGGCGGAGCCGACGGGTTATTCCAGCGTTCTCTACTTGGTCTCCTGGACCCCCAGCCCCGACTGTCGCCGCGAGCCCGACCAGAACGCTCTCGCGTAGTGGTTCCGACCGCCGCGGACAGAAGACGCAGTGGGTAGGAAGCCAGACCGACCCGGGTCCTGTCAAGCGCTGGTGGTCACGCTGCCGGTCCCCTGACCTGCGGCGCCGCGCGTCGGCGCAGGTCACACGGGGGAAGAAAAAGTTCGCGTGCCTTCGCGCGCCGCCGTCGTCGCGTGGTGGTTCAGGACTGCGCGGCGCGACGGGTTTCCGCGGCGCGTTCGGACGAGAGGCGTTCGAGCTCGTAGACCTCGTGGTCCGCGAAGCTCATCGCGCCAGCCAGCGCGCGGTGTCCGGCCTCCTCGGCGATCAGCCGGTGCATCTCCTGGCCGACGTGTCGATAGGCCGGGTGACCTTGCGGTGTGGTACGCAGCTCGATCAGATGCATTGCCTCCCGCGCGTTCATCTGCATCACGAACCGCAGCCGGTAGGCGAGCGCCACCGCGTACGAAGCTTGCTCGGGAAAGCGAAATGCCATCGCACCGTGCAGGGCCGCGGACCGTTCCATGGCCTGCACGAACGCGGGGCTCTCCCCCGCTTCCGCAACCGAGTCGGGTACGTCGTAGCCGTGCTTCGGGGTCAGGGCCTGCCACTCGATCGTGAGCATCCGATGGCGTTGCAGATCGCGGAACGCGCCGTAGTCCGCGAGCACGTCGAACCGGTAACCGGTGCGCTCGAACGCGCGGCCCGGCTTGTGCCGGCGGTTGGTGCGCTCGCCCACGTACGCGGCGAGCAACGACGCGCGCTCGTCGGTTCCGAGCCGGCGCACGCGAGCGAGGATCTGGTCCTCGGACAGCGTGGTCTGCGGGTAGCAGATCGCGGCCAGCACCTTGTCCTCGCCCTCGGGGTCGAAGTCCGTGAGGGTGACACCCGGGCGGGGCTCCGGCTCCTCGTCGGCGAAGATCCGGTGCACGACTGCGGCAGTGTGGTCCCGGGTCTCCTCGAGGTGCCGGGTCCAGGCGCCACCCCGCTCCGGGCGGTCGACCCGGGTCAGGAACGACGGCACGACCTTGCGCAGCTCGTACAGCATCAGGTCGGCGTAGTGGCGGGCCTCGGGCAGCGGATGGGCCCGCATGCGCATCAGGAGCTGTTCGTAGCCCTGGCCGGTGCCGTAGATGCCGACGTTGGACAGCGTCGCCGCGGGCAGCATGCCGCGGACCGCGTCGCACGCCTTCGCCTTGATGGTCTGCTTGTAGACGAAGTCCGAGTCGCCGGGCTCCTTCGGGTAGCGCTCGCGTGCCCACTCGAGCATGCGACCGAGGCTCTCGGTGTAGCTCGCGAACAGCGCGTCGAGCTCACCGATGTAGCGCGCGCCGAGCGGCGACTCGAGCACCTCGGGCGGGCGCAGGTAGCGATACCGCCCGCCGAGGCGGCTGTCGTACGCGATGTAGCGCGTCGACTGCTCGAGGTACGCCATGAGCCGGCCCCACTCGAGAACCTTGGTGAGCAGGTTCGATGCCTGTTCGCACGCGAGGTGCACTCCCCCGAGCTGCGCGACGGAGTCGTCGCCGTACTCGAGGAACACGCGGTCGTAGAGCTCCTCGGCGCGCTTCAGACCGACGCTCGCGTCGATCGACAGGTCGCCGGTGATGTCGAGCGTGCCGACGAACTCGTCGAGGAACAGGCGGCGCAGGCTCTTGTCCGAGCGTGAGTACCGCGGCGAACAACGCGCCCTTGACGACCTCGGGCAGGTTCACGAGCGCGAACACCGGACCGTCGACGTTCGTGAAGTACGGGCGAAGGATGTCCTGTTCGTCCGAGGTGAAGGGCTCCGCCACGTACTGCATCGGACCGCCGAGGATACTGGTCCCGCGTGGAGTGGGCGGGGATGCGGGGCGGCTTTTCGAGGGTCCGCTCAGAGGACGACGCGCAATGCTGCCGGGATCACGCGGACTGTCAGCTCGCTGACGGAATCGTGGCGGACGCCGTCGACCGTGAGAGGCAGCCGGCCGTCGCCGACGTGGATCTCGACCTCGCGTCCCGTGGTGGTGGGAATGCGCGGGTGTGGCAGGTGGACTCCTTGTGGGAGCCGGTTCCGCATGGCCCGGCGTTCGCCCCGGCGCAGGGCGTAGACCTGGATCTCGAGCCGCCCGTCCCCGGGGTGGCCCCGCGGGACGACGTCCAGGCCGCCGAAGAACTGCCCGCTCGCGACCACGACCGTGGTGGCGGGGCCCGCCATCAGCTCCCGGCCGTCGACGACGACCCGCACCCGCGCGCCGGGTGAGGTGGCCCGTAGATCCCCCGGCGCCGTCCCGAGCACGACGCCGTTGACCGCGGGCCCACCCGGGTCCACCCGGAGTGCGTCGATGGGCGCCGCCATCCCCCCCGGGGCGCCGGTCGGCGCGAGCCCGAGCGCCCGGGCGAGATCCGAGCTCGGGGCGGGCCGGAACCGCACCAGTGCCCCCTGATGCGTGTCGAGCACCGCGGCCAGATCCGAGTCGTCGCCGCAGACCTCGAGGTCGGGCGGTTCCGACGTCGGCTCTCCCCAGGCCTCGCCCGGCCTGATCACGCCGTCACCCCGCCAACCCTCGCCGTTTGTGGCGAAAGGTTCCCTCACGGAACCGAACGCAACGAACGGGGGCGGTGGATGGCGGGATCATGGGCGCAGGAGGCTGGAAGCCGCGACGACGCCGCGGAAGCAGGCTCCGGCCGCGTCGCGCGCTCGCTTCGCGGTCTCGTCGTTCGGCGCGGCGTCGCCGATCTGGTGCAGGAGGTCGATCACCTGCTTCACGTGGCGGACGAAATCCCCGCCGGTGAGGTCCTCGTCGTCCTCGAGCACCTCGGTCAGCGTCTCGCCGGCCGCCCAGGCGTGCATGGCGGCGGCCAGGCCCGGATTCGGGGCGCGGGTCTCCGGGAGCCCCGCATCGTCCTCGTTGGCGCTCAGATCTCGCCACAGGCGCTCGAGCTCACGGCTGCGCTTCGCCACCCGGCTGCTCGGCCAGTGCACCGGCGCGAGTGCGCCGTCCTCGGGTCCGCGCCGTTCGTAGGTGAAGCAGCTGACGAGCGCGGCCAGCTCGGTCTCCGTCGTTGCGTCGAGCAGCCCGGTGCGCAACGCCTCCGCGAGAAGGAGGTCGCACTCGGAGTACAGCCGCGCGAGCAGGTGGCCGGCATCCGTCAGCTCCCACCCGTCCACGTACCCCCAGGACTCGAGCACGCGCAGCACCCGGTCGAACTGCCGGGCCAGGCTCTCGCTGCGGCTCCGGACCCGCCGCTCGAGCCGCGCGACGTCGCGCTCGAGCCGCTCGACCCCGCCGGCCGCCTTCAGGTGCACCGAGAGCTCCGGACACGACGCCACCGGGTGCTCGGAGATCTGGCGCTCACGCTCCTCGTACCCGTCGTCGGCACGGTCGCGCCCACGGTCGCCCTCGGCCGGCGGCCCGGCCCGGACGGAGCGCATCGCCGCGACCACGTCCTTGCGGTACGCAGAGCTCCGGGGTGCGTACGGCTTGGGCAGCTCGATGTTGGCGATCGGCCGCGGTGGCGAGTCGAAGTCGGCCGGCCCGAGCTTGAACACGGCCCGGCTCGAGCTGAGCGCGAGGACCCGGGACCCGCCCCGACTGCCCTCGTGCTTCAGCACCACGGCGCGCCCGCCTCCTCGTCGTACCTTGAGGACGTCGCCCGGCCGCAGCATGTCGATGGCGTCGACGATCTTGCGCCCCCCACCGGGTTCGCGTCGGGCGGCGTCTCGCTTCGCGAGCAGCTCGCGGTACTCCGCCACGTCGCCGAGCCCGCACGCGACGACGTCCTGCTGGCGTTCCAGGAGCTCCCGGTTGCGTTCCAGCTGGCGCTCGAGGGCGACGACGTCGCGGTCGGCCCGGTACTGCGCGAACGAGAGGTTGAGCAGGTGGTGCGCGACCTCCGCGGGATAGCGGGCGACGAGGTTGGCCGCCATGTTGTAGGTAGGCCGGAACGAGGACGTGAGCGCGTAGGTTCGCCGCGACGCGAGCCCGGCGACCTGGTCGAACGGGACGAAGGGGCTCCAACAGACGATCGCGTACCCGACCTCGTCGATGCCGCGCCGGCCGGCACGGCCGGTCAGCTGCGTGTACTCCCCGGGGGTCAGGAACTCGTGGTGCTCGCCGGTGAACTTGGAGAGCTTCTCGATGACGACCGAGCGCGCCGGCATGTTGATGCCGAGCGACAGCGTCTCCGTGGCGAACACGACCTTGACCAGCCCGGCGGCGAAGCCCTCCTCGACCGCCTCCTTCATCGGCGGCACCAATCCGGCATGATGCGCGGCGATCCCGGCCTCGAACCCGGCTCGCCACTCGTCGTGGCCGAGCGCGACGAGATCCTCTTCGCTCAGGTTGCTCATGCGCGCCTCGGCGATCCGCCGCAGCTCCCGCCGCTCCTCGGAGGTCGTCAGCCGCAGACCCGCGGCGAGGCACTGCCGGACCGCGTCGTCGCATGCTGCCCGGCTGAAGATGAATGCGATCGCCGGCAGCATGGCCTGCTCGGCGAGCAGCTCGACGAGCTCGACCCGGCGGGGCGTGTACAGCCGACTGCGGGGCCGTCCCCGGGTCCCGCGGGCCCGGGTCGTGCCGCGGGCGTCGAGCCGCGATGCTTCGGCGTTCGGCCGCAGCTCACCGGCGGGGCCGGGCATGAAGGTGGGCAGCAGGTGGATGCGGTCGACGCCGCGCTCCCCGACCGCGTAGAGGTTCGTGAGCTCGACCGGGCGGCGCTCCTCGATGATCGCGGTCGTCTCCCCCCGGACCGTCCGGATCCAGTCCGCGAACTCCTCGGCGTTCGAGACGGTCGCGGAGAGGCACACGAGATCCACGGTCTGGGGCAGGTGGATGATCACCTCTTCCCAGACCGCGCCGCGGAACCGGTTCTGCAGGTAGTGGACCTCGTCGAGGACGACGTAGCGGAGCCCGTCGAGCGCGTCCGATCCCGCGTAGATCATGTTGCGGAGCACCTCGGTCGTCATGACGACGATCGGGGCGCTGCCGTTGATCGCGTTGTCGCCGGTCAGGAGGCCGACGTTGCCCTCACCGTGGACCCGGACCAGATCGACGTACTTCTGGTTCGAGAGCGCCTTCAGCGGGGTCGTGTAGAAGGCCTTCTCGCCCCCGGCGAGCGCCAGCTGGATCGCGTACTCCGCGACGATCGTCTTGCCCGAGCCGGTGGGGGCGGCGACGAGCACCGACTGGCGGGCATCGAGCGCATCGAGCGCCCGGCGCTGGAAGAGATCGAGTGCGAAGCCAAGCCCGGCCTCGAAGGCCGGACGAGGCGACGCCGGGCTCATGGCCCCGTAGGCGTCGAGGTGGTGTCCGGCGGGGTGGTCGGCGGCGTCGTGGAGTCCGTAGGTGAACCGGTCGCGCCCGTGACCCCGGTGGTTGCGGTCACTCCGCTCGGGATCGTGACCGGCGTGGTCACGGCGGGTGTCGACGGCGTGGTGCTCGCCGTGTCCGCCGGCTTGATCAGGAAGATCACGAGCGGCGGTGATCAACACGACCGCGCTGCCGCCGGCGATGGCCTTGTAGATCTCGGCGCGCGGCCGGGTCGGCTTCCACTGGGCGGTGGTGGTGCGCTGGGCGGGCTTGCGGCGATTGGTCACTTCTTGAGCAGCCTACCGATCACGATTGCCCCCTCGTAGAACAGGTACATCGGCCCGGCCATGAAGAACAGGGAGTACGGATCCTGGCTCGGGGTGATCACCGCGGCGAAGGTGACGATTCCGACGATCGCCCAGCGGCGCCAGTGCCGGAGCTGGGCGGTGCTGATGACCCCGGCGATCAGCAGGAAGACCAGCACCACGGGGAACTCGAAGGACAGGCCGAACGCGACGATCATCAGCGAGACGAGCGTGAGGTACTTGTCCGACGTGAACTGCGGTGACTGCGACGGGCCCCCGACGTCGATGAGGAACTTCAGGGCGGGCTCGAGGGTCAGGAAGGCGACCGCGGCGCCGATGACGAACAGCACGAGCGACGAGAGGACGAATGGGATCGCGTAGCGGCGTTCCTTCGGGTTGAGGCCCGGGGTGATGAATCGCCACAGCTGGTAGAGCCAGATCGGCAGCGCGAGCACGATCCCGCCGTAGGTCGCGACCTTTAGCCGGGTGATGAACCCGTCGACCGGGCCCAGAAAGATCAACGCGTCACGTTTCCCGTGGGTCGCGTCCTTGTAGTACTTGACGAGGAAGGTGATGATCGCGTTCGAGAAGAAGAACATGATCACCGCGCACACCACGACCGCGGCCGCGGAGATCAGGATCCGCCGGCGCAGCTCCGACAGGTGATCCATGACCGGCATGCGCCCTTCGGAGTCGCGCGGCGTCTGCCGCTTACGTCGAAAGCGCGTGACCACGGGCGTGGATCAGGTTGTCGGACGCGGGCCGGGGGCCCGGAAGCGCGAGGGCGCGTGTGAAGCCGGGCGAACCGTGGGGGGAGGAGCCGGGTCGGTGCTGGGCGGAGGCAGGGCGGGAGGCGCCTCGGCCGCAGTGACGGAGCGCTCCGTCGCGGCCGGCGTCGAGTCGTCGTCTTCGCCGAAGTGGAGCACCTCGTCGAGCTCGCCCTTCACGGTGTCCTGGAAGCGACGGAGCTCGCGCATGCCTCGCCCGACCTGGCGCCCGATCTCGGGCAGCCGTTTCGGACCGAAGACGAGCATTCCCACCAGCAGGATCACGAGGATCTCGGCCGGGCCGATCTGGGGCATCGGGCTCCTTTCCCAGCACGGCGGGCCCCGATGGGCTCAGACTAGTGCCGCAGAGCCGAAGATCCCGGACGCCGGTCGTCGGTGTGCAGCGTCAGGTTCCGGGTCTCGTCCCGCAGCACGACGAGCGCAGGGGCGAGTGCCGCCTGGAACTCGGCGAAGGAGTCGACGGTGCGGGTGACCTCGTCCCGTACGTCGCGCAGGGACCGGACGAGCAGCAGCGCACCGAGGGCGCCGAGGACGAGCACGAGAAACCACACCGCGGTCACGTCGTCACCCTACCGAGGCATCGATCGACGGACCATGGCCTCGACCTCGTCGAACCAGCCGTCGGCCGAGAGCAGCAGATGGAAGTCGAGGAGGTCGTCGGGAGACAGTGGCGGGCCGGAGTGGGCTTCGGAGAGCTCGGCGGGAAGGCGCCAGACCTCCATGCGGACTCCGGAGGACACGAGGAGGTCCACGATCCGCCGGCTGGCGTCCTTGGCCACGGCCTGCGCGCACGACGGGCACTGGAAGCAGTACGAACCCTGCTCGTCGTCCGAGCACACGCGTACGGTGAGATCACCGGCACGCAGCTGCACATCTCCGCAGCTCGGGCAATTCGCTCGGATGGTCGTCACTAGTTCCCGCTCCTTCAGCTTCTGATGCCCATGCATCGGCAGGCCGGCGGGGTGCCTTGAGACTCGATGACAGGCGTCACCGGGCGCCCACGTGCCACGATCCGGCGATGGCGGTGATCACCTTCGCCCACCGTGGGGGTCGAGCGGATCTTCCGGAGAACACACTTCCGGCATTTCGCCGCGCGCTCGATCTGGGGGCCCGCGGGCTCGAGACGGACGCCCGGCTCTCGGCGGACGGCCAGGTCGTCCTGGCCCACGATGAACGGGTCCGCCGGGGCCTCCGCCGTGTCCGGGTGCCGGACACCGATGCCGCTGCCCTGGCCGAGATGGACGTGCCCCGGCTCGCCGACCTCTACGACGAGTGCGGGACCGACTACGAGCTGTCCGTGGACCTCAAAGACCGCGAAGTGGTGCGGCCGCTCATCGAGGTCGCGCGTGCGGCGGGTCGGGGCGCGGCCGGCCGGCTCTGGGTCTGCTCCGCGTCACTCAAGCTGCTCGCCCGGCTGCGCGACGAAGCGCCCGACGTGAAGCTGGTCTACTCCCCCGGCCGCAACCGGGTCGCGCCGGCGGCGATGGAGCGCCATGCCGCGGATCTGGCCGCCCAGGGCGTCGACTGCCTGAACCTCCACCACTCGGAGTGGACCCGCGGGCTCGTCGCGCTGTTCCACCGCTTCGACCTGGTGACGTTCGCGTGGGACACGCAGGAGACGCGATACATCCTGGCCGCGCTTCGCCAGGGCATGGACGGGATCTTCTGTGACCGGGTCGACCGCATGGTCGCGACCGTGGGCGAATGGACCGGCTAGCGCGCTCTCGCCCTCCGGGCCGGGTGGCTCGGGTCACGCTCCGCTCGTCTCCGGCCGCGAGCGCATGGTGTCGTCGCTTCGGTCGTGCCGCGACGCGACCGGGCCAGCGGTTACAGGAAGCCGAGGTGGCTCGGGGGCCAGATGCGCATGAAGACGCGACCGATGAGCTGATCTCGTTTGACCGGACCGAAGAACGTCGAGTCCTTCGAGTACTGGCGGTTGTCGCCGAGCATGAAGTACGAGTCGGGAGGCACCTTCTCCGGTCCGAACGTGCGTGACTTCACGTCGGCGGGAAGGTACGGCTCATTGAGCGGCTTGCCGTTGATGTAGATCCGACCGTCCTTGCCCTCGATCGTGTCGCCCGGCAACCCGATGAGCCGCTTGACCAGGTCCTTGATCTCCTCGGTGCGCGCGGACTCGGGCGCCTTGAAGACGACGATGTCGCCGCGCCGCGGGTCGTGCAGCTTGTAGCTGAGCTTGTTGACGAGGACCCGGTCGCCGATCTTGAGGGTCGGGACCATCGACTCCGACGGGATGTAGAAGGCCTGGAACACGAACGTCCGGATGACGATCGCGATCACCAGCGCGGCGACGATGAGGATCGCCCACTCGGCCGCCGCGCGGCCGTGGCGTGAGGGGGTGGGCTCCCGGCCCGGAGTCCCCCCGTTGCCGGACGGGCCCGGGTCGCCGCCGCGGCCTCCGCCACCACCGGGGCCACTCCCGCTCCCGCCCCCGCTGCCGGCGCCGCCGATCCACTCGTCGGGAGTCAGCGGACGGTCTTCGATCGTCGTCGAGGCCGTCGGACCCGGGGTATCCATGCTCGGTTCGCCCGGCTCGGTCACTGGTGCTCCACGTCCGCCATCCTTCCACGTAGCGCCGCCCGGCTTGCACCGGGCCCGAGTGAGGAACGGCGCGGGACCGAGCGGGGTCGGGGCCGCTCAGGCCCCGTGGTAGCGGTCCAGGAGCCGGCGGGCGGCGACCGGGCCGATGTCGACGCAGTCGGGCGGCGCGACCACCCGCGCCCCGGGACCGGCCCGCAGCAGGAGCCGCTCGAGCCAGGCGTTCTCGCTGACGGCGAGGACGACGCGCTGCCCGCCGTCGGGGAGCTCCGTGACCGACTCGGCCGGGAAGCTCTCGGCGATCCAGCTCGCCGATGCCGGGAGCTCGAGCGTGACTCGGCGGTCTTCCGGGCGAGGGTTGTACACCGCTCCGGGAGCTCCCGCCGGGACCGGGTTGAACGTCCGGCCGGTGCTGCGGACCGAACGGATCCGGTCCACGCGAAACATCCGGGGCTCGCCGCGCAGGTGGTCGAACGAGTCCGAGTACCACTCCCCCAGCGCGAAGAACGGCGGACCGGGCTCGATCTCGCGCGTCGTGGGCGCATCCCTCCCTGCGCTCCAGTAGTCGATCTCGATGCGCTCACCCCTCTCGGCCGCGCTGCGGACCGCGTGGAGATGTTCGGGCGCGGCGAAGTCGACGACGACCTCGGGCACGCCGAGTGCCGCCTCGAGCTTGTCGAGCGCGGTCGCGAGCGGGCCGTGCTCATCCGAACCGGGTACGGCGAGCAGCGCGCGCCCGGCCGCGAGGAGCGCGAGGCCCTCCGCCGCCGTGAGACGCAGTGGGCGAGTGAAGTACGGCGCGAACCACACGTCGATCGTGTCGCCCTCGTAGTCGAGGTTGATGTAGTCGCCGGGTGAGTACGGCGGGACGCCGACCATCATGATCAGCGCCAGGTCGCGGTCGAGCTGGTCGAGGCTGACGTCGAAGCGCTCGCGCGACCTCGGTCTTGGTCGCGCCGCTGTGGCTCGCGAGCCACGGCACCATCGCCAGCACCCGGGCGAGGTCGGACTCCGCTTCCCGCCTCGGACTCATGTCACCCCCGCGGCGATGGCTTCGAGCCATTCGGTGATCGCGTCGCGGGCTTCGGGTGGCGACAGCACCTCGGCGTGGTCGAGAAAGCCGAGCACGAAGCTGCGCAGCCCGTTGAAGCTGAGGACCTTGAGCTCGATGACCACGGATCCGTCGGTGTCGCGCTCGATCGGGGTGTCCGGCGCCACCTGGCCCGCGAGCTCTCCGACGTGACCCGAATCGATCCGGATGCGCACGGGGGTTGGTCGCCCCTCGCCGTACTCCCAGGGTTGTTCCGCGAGGTACGCGTCGGCCCGAAAGTCGGCGGGCACGGTGAACATCGCCGATTCGGTGGCGACGAGATCGCCTTCGATGCGGTCGGCGCGAAACACCCGCATCTCGCCGACGTCGAGGTCGCGGCCGACGACGTACCAGCGGCCGAACTTGGACGTGAGCCCCCACGGCTCGACCCGCCGCGGTCGGGCGCGGTAGTCGAACTCCACGACGGCGCGGCGCCGGGAAGCGTCGAACAACGGGGCGAGCGAGTCCACCAGCGGCAGCTCCGCGACCGGCATGCCCCCGGTGCCTTCGAGGCCGCCGAGCTTCATGAGCGCGCCGGTGCCCTCGCCGTCCCCACCCCCCAGACCGATCGCGGTCACCGCGACGTGGAGCGCTTCGAGCTCGCTCTCGCTCAGGTCCAGGTCCGGGAGGTAGTACTCCTTCGGATCCACGCGGTAGCGCGACTCGTTGTCCCGGGTCTCCTCCTGGAGCGGGACGCCCATGGCCCGGAGGCTGGCCTTGTCCCGCTCGAACGCCTTGCGGGCCGATTCGGCCGCCGGCGGGTATCCGAGCGACACGTTCGTCACGACCTCGTCGCGCGTCAGGCCGCGTCGCGTGTCGAGCAGGGCAGCGAGCAGGTTCAACAGGCGTTCGCGGCGATCCGGGGCGTCGTCCATCAGGTCCGGCCAGGCTAGAGGGGCACGTGTCGCGCGGCGAGCACGCCGGCCGCGGCAGCCGCCTCGAACAACACCGGATCCTCGGCCGCGGGGCGGCCCATCGAGTTGATCCGGAGGCCGTGCGCGGTGAGCCGGTCGACGATGCCGACCGGTGCGACGTCCACGAGGTCGTGGCGGCGGGTGAGGCCCCCGGCCTCGAGATCGGCGCGGATGCGTGCCTCGGGGTCGCCGCCGACGGTCGGCACCGGGATCGTCACCCGGCTCCGGCACGCGACCCGCAAGGTCGTGAGCGTGTGATGCGAGACGCCCTGGTGGCGGGGGCGCTCGTCGGCGAACGAGACCCGCAGGCACGCGATCGGGTCACCCGCCAGCCCGGTCACCGCGTCGAGCACCGGGCCGACCTCGATGCCGCTGAACCCGAGGCGGGTCCCGGTGCCCACGATGCCCGGGCCCATCACGACGACGGCCGCGTCCGCGCCGATGACGTGGCGCGCGACCGCGAGGCCCGAGTACACCGAGACCGCTTCGAAGTCACCACCGAACGCGTGGCCGCAGGTGACGGTCGCGTCGATGAGCCCGCGGTCACGGAGTGTGGCGACCAGGTCCGAGAGCGTGAGGGGCAGCGCGGCGCCATCGGTCATGACGTACGCGAGGCGCGGCGTCGGGTCGGAGGTCTTTGAACGCAACGGCCACCGCGGGGAGCTGGCTGTGCAGCGCGGCCGCGACCACGGGCATGCCGTCGATGGAGTCGACGTCCGCCAGCTCGGGATCGAAGTGTTCCTCGGCGCTGCCCACGTCGGTCTGCAAGCTGGTGTAGCGGGCTTTGATGATGTGCCCCGGGCCCTTCTCGGACCACTCGGCGCGGGCGAGGTTCCAGTGGACGACGTGCCAGCCGCCGGTGCCGAGCCCGAGCTCGACCGCGGTCGTGTTGACGACGACCTCGTCGCCGTCGGCGACGGGTCCGGTCAGGTCGCACAGCACGTACGCCCGTTCCGGCCCTGCCCCGAGGTCGACCTCCACCCGCTGCAGCCCGGCGCGCGATTCCAACAACCGCACGACGCGACCGGTCCGGAACGAAGGCATCCTCGGAGGCTAGGTGAACGCCGCGAGAAGACCCGGGAGCTCTCGCATGTGGCCGAACACTGTGGTCGCCGGGCCGGCCAGCTTGGCTGCGGGGGCCAAGCCTCCGCCGTAGGCGAGCACACGCATGCCGGCGGCTCGGGCCGCGTTCACGCCGTGGACGCTGTCTTCGACGACGACGCAGCTCGAGGGCGCGGTTCCCATGCGATCCGCGGCGAAGAGGAAGACGTCCGGCGCCGGCTTGGCCCGGGCGACGTCCTCGACGCTGAAGATCCGTTCGCCGAACCGATCCCGCAGCCCGGTGAGCTCGAGCGACCGGCGGATGTCTCGGTGCGTGCCGCTCGAAGCCACGCACGTCGGCACCGTGACCAGGTCGAGCGCCGCCGCGATGCCTTCGACCGCGACCAGGTCGGCCGCGAACGCGGCTTCGTAGAGGGGGCGGTACTCGTCGACCCAGCCATCCGGCAGGCCGTCGACGTGCGCTTCGATCTCGCTGACCATGAACGAATGCGGCCGCCCGACGAACCGCTCGACCACCTCGTCGTAGGTCAGGGGCCAACCGACGCGTTCGAGGATGATCATGTCGACCCCGACTGCGAGACGCTCGCTGTCGACCAGCACGCCGTCACAGTCGAAGATCGCCAGCTGAACCCCAGGCATCCCCCGACGCTACTGATCCGAGGGCGATCCCCAGGTCGTTCGGAGTTCTAGAGAGACGCGATGAGGCGCTTGACCCGTTCGTCTTTGGACTTGAACGGGTCCTTGCACAGGACGGTGCGCTGCGCCTGGTCGTTGAGCTTCAGGTGCACCCAGTCCACCGTGTAGTCGCGCTTTCGCTCTTTCGCCTTCTTGATGAAGGCGCCGCGCAGCCGGGCGTGGTCTGCGGCGGCGTCTCCATCGCGATGTCGATGTCCTTGTCGATCGCGGTGCGGTCGACCTGACCTCGCCGCTCGAGCAGGTAGTAGAGCGATCGTGGCCGGCTGACGTCGTGGTACGCGAGGTCGAGCAGTGCGACGCGGGGGTGGGTGAGGGGCAGGTCGTGCTTCTCCCGGTACGCCTCGATGAGGTGGTACTTGATCACCCAGTCGATCTCGCGGGAGAGCTTGAGCGGGTCCGACTCGAGGTGGACCATCACGTGCTCCCACATCTCGAGCGCCTGCTGTTCGAGCGGGGTCAGGCCGCGCCGCTTGGCGAAGCGCAGCGCCCGGTTCAGGTACTCGCTCTGGATCTCGACCGCGGAGAGCTCGCGACCGTTGGCCAGCCGGACGCGTCGGCGACAGGTGACGTCGTGGCTGATCTCGCGGATCGCGCGAATCGGGTTCTCGAGCGTCAGGTCGCGCCAGGGGCTCGGGTCCTCTTCGAGCATGCGCAACAAGATGGACGAGGTGCCGACCTTGAGGAAGGTCGTGTATTCGCTCATGTTGGAGTCGCCGACGATCACGTGGAGCCGGCGGAACCGCTCGGCATCGGCGTGGGGCTCGTCCCGGGTGTTGATGATCGGGCGCGACCGCGTCGTCGCGCTCGACACGCCTTCCCAGATGTGCTCGGCGCGCTGGGCGATGCAGTACATCGCGCCGTGTGCCGTTTGCAGCACCTTGCCTGCGCCCGCGTAGATCTGGCGCGAGACGAGGAACGGGATGAGGACGTCCGTGAATTTGCCGAAGTCCCCGTCGCGCTCGACGAGGTAGTTCTCGTGGCACCCGTAGGAGTTGCCGGCAGAGTCCGTGTTGTTCTTGAAGAGGAAGACCTCGCCCCGGATCCCTTCCTCGCGCAACCGCTGCTCGGCACTGTGGACGAGTCCTTCGAGGATGCGCTCCCCCGCTTTGTCGTGCACGACCAGGTCGGCGATCGAGTCGCACTCAGGCGTCGCGTACTCGGGGTGACTGCCCACGTCGAGGTAGAGGCGAGCTCCGTTCTCGAGGAACACGTTGCTCGAACGGCCCCAGGAGACGACTCGACGGAACAGGTATCGGGCGACTTCGTCGGGACTCAGCCGACGTTGACCGCGCAGTGTGCACGTGACGCCGTACTCGTTCTCGAGTCCGAAGATCCGACGTTCCATCAACAGCAGCGTACCGGTGAGGGGACCGGACCCGGACCTCGGGTTGGCCGGGCTAGAGGGCCTGACAGGTCGCGTCGGCCCGGAAGGCCCGCTGCAGCTTGTGGTTCGGGTCGAGCTTCGGGAGACGACCGAGAGCAACCTGGAACGCGGTGAATTCTTCGCTGACCTGGCGGTTCAGCGTCTTGATCTGCCGCCGCGCCTTGGCCGGACGCTTGATCGAGATGTGCTCCGCCTGGTGTTCGAGCTTGCGCAACGACGACCGGATCTTCTTGAAGCTGTCCCGGAGCGTTGCTGCGGCCTTCGTCCCCTTGGGGGTGGCCGGCGAGCCCGCGGCATGCATGTCGTCGATCGCCTGCTTCGTTGCGTCCGCGGTGTCACCCATGTAGGTGACGAGGACGTCGCGAACGACGCGCAGGTCCGGGTTCGTGCCGGCGAGTGAGGCCTTGAGATCCGCCCCACCGGTCGTGGCCGTGTTCACCCAGCTGGTGACGGCCGTGCACACGTCGGAGGCCCATTGCTTCGGCGGGACGCCCTTGGTCGGGAAGCCCGCGCCCAGCAGGAGGAGGCCCGCGACGACCACGCCGCTGACGACCGCGGTGCGCGTTCGTGGGTTCATGAAGGAGCTCCTCCGGGGTGGCACCGGTCCGTGGGTTGGTCGGCGCGATGTGCATGGCGCTTGAGCGGTCCCGCGGGGCCGAGGTTCCGGAGCGGGCCTACGATGCGTCGGTGGCCGCGATGGAGCAGCTGACGTCGATCTGTGGGTCGTTCGAAGCTCGCGTCCTCGCGGCCCGGCTCTACGACGAGGGCATCGACGCCGAGCTGCGCGGCGCGCTCGATTCGCCCTACGGGTTCACAGTCGGTGACATGGCCCGGATCGACGTGTATGTCCCGATCGACCAGGCCGAGGACGCCCAGCTCGTGTTGCTCGCGAACGAGGTCGACGCCGCGACGGAGCTGCCCGAGCCGCGTGACGGGCACCGACCCATCACGTGGCCGTGCTGGATCGTGCTCGCGGCGTCGGTCGCGGCCGCGGTGTCACCGGTGATGCATTCGGTCACCCGCTGAGTCCCCGAGCGGGGATCAGCCGGCGAGCAGCGCGTCGAGCTCGGCACCCTTGATGCGACGGAACGTGCGGTGCGTGCGGTTGCGATCCAGCAGCGCGACTTCCAGCTGGTCCGCCGGCGGCGCGGTCTGCTGGCCCTCGCCGAGCACCCGGGCGCCGAGTCGGGTCGCCGCGCCGAGGTCGAGGCCGGGCTCGTACGCCTGCTTCAGCACCTCCATGATCGTCTCGGCCTGACCGCCGAGCACGGTGAAGCTGTGCTCGTCGATGACCGTGCCGTCGTAGAGGATGCGGAAGAGCTCATTGGGCTCGTCGGGCTCGCGGCTCACCTGGGCGACCAGGATCTCGACCTCGTACGGCTTCATCTCGTGGGTGAAGACCTGTCCCAGCGTCTGGGCGTAGGCATTCGCGATGCCGTTCGCGGTGACGTCCTCGCGTGAGTACTGGTAGCCCTTGAGGTCCGCGAGGCGGACCCCGCCGATCTTCAGGCTCTGGAACTCGTTGTACTTCCCGACCCCGGCGAACGCGATTCGGTCGTAGAGCTCACTGATCTTGAACAGGGTGCGGCTGGGGTTCTCGGCGAGCAGCAGCACGCCGTCGGCGCACTCGAGTGCGACCAGGCTGCGACCGCGGGCGATCCCCTTCCGGGCGTAGTCCGCCCGGTCCTTCATGACCTGTTCGGGCGAAACGTAGAACGGCTGGCTCATCGGTCCTGCCCTCCGCCGTTGCCGTTACCGGTCGGGGGGCCCTGGGTCTCGTTGCCGCCCCGGCTCGGGCCGCCGAGCAGGTCCTGAGCCCGTGCGGCGACGTCGTCGTCGGCGAGGGCGCGGAAGCCTTCGGCGTCGATCACCGCGACGTTCGGGTAGATCCCGCGCACGAGGTCGGGACCACCGGTCGCCACGTCCTCGTCGGCTGCCGCGAACAGCGCGCGGATCGCGAGCTCGGTTGCTTCGTCCGCACTGAGGTCCTCGCGCCATCCGGCCTTGATCCAGTTGCGCGGCGTGGATGCCACCCGAGCCGTTCGCCTGGTAGTCCGCTTCCTCGTACTTGCCGCCCGCGGCGTCAAAGCTGAAGACGCGACCGACCCGTCGGCGGTTGTCGTAGCCCGCGAAGAGCGGGACCACGACGAACCCCTGCATTGCGGCCGGAAGGTTGGCCCGGACCATCTGCGCGAGCTGGTTGGCCTTGCCCTCGAGCGAGAGCTGCTCGCCTTCCACCTTCTCGTAGTGCTGGAGCTGGACCTGGAACAGGCGCACCATCTCGACCGCGGGCCCGGCGGCACCGGCGATCGCGACGCCCGAGAGCTCGTCGGCGGCGAAGACCTTCTCGATGCGCCGGTTCGCGATCGTGTAACCGGACGTGGCCCTCCGGTCGCCCGCCATGACGACTCCACCGGCGCAGCGGATCGCGACCACGGTCGTGCCGTGGGTGATCTCGAAGGGCTGGCTGCCCTGGCCCATCACACTCGGGGGTAGCGCATCGGGTGCGACCTTCCGCAACAGGTCCACGAACGAGGATCCTGTGTCGGCGAACACCGGCAGTCCCGGCTCGTGATTCACGGCGGCGAGACTACACGGGGCTCCCCGCGCCACCGGCCCTCGTGCCCGTTGCGTTTCGCACCGACCTTGCGGCGCGAGATCGGTCGATCACCGCCGCGGTCCCGAACCTGCTCGCCGGTCGCGGTTACCGGACCAGGCGGAGCCTGGACCACCATCGGATGCGCCGCTCGATCCGGCGCAGTGACCGCTCCTGGCGGGCGGCGGCGATCACGTCGTCGGGGAGCCGGGTGGCGTGCTGTCGGGCCCGGGCGACCTCGGAGCGCGCGGCTGCACCGTGGAGTGGTCCCGGGTTCGAGCCCGGACCCCCGAAGGTCATCGCGGGGTCATCGCGAGCCGGCGAGCTGGTTCACTCGCCGCCCTTTTGCACGTACGAGCGGACGAAGTCTTCGGCGTTCGATTCCAGCACGCTGTCGATCTCGTCCAGGAGGTCGTCGAGCTCCTCCTTGAGCGCCTCGGCCTGCTTCGTCGGCGCGGCCTCGACCTCTTCGGTCTCGCGGGCCCGTTCCTTGGGCGCCGACTTCTTCTTCTGCTCCCGCTCCGGCATGTTCAGCTACCTCCCTGATGCCCGCTCGAGACAGGGTGTCTACGACGCGAGCCGCTCGACCAGCTCGGCCGGCGTGGTGCATTCGTCAAACAGCTTCTCGACATACGCGCGGTTCCCCTTCAGTGGTTCCATCATGGGGATCCGGCGCAATGGGTCACTCCCGACATCGAGGATGATGCTGTCCCAGTTGGCGGCGACGACGGAATCGGGCCACCGGGCGAGACACATCCCGCGGAAGTATGCCCGGGTACGTCCGGGAGGTTCGGTCATTGCCTCGATTACGTCGGTTTCGTCCACCAGGCGCTCGACCTTACCCGCACGCACCAACCGCTCATACAGGGACCGCTCGGGCCGCACGTCGTGGTACTGCAGGTCGAGGAGCGCGAGCTTCGGGTCGTCCCAGGACAGGCCGTCGCGCGACTGGTAGGCCTCGAGCAGAGCGAGCTTCGTGACCCAGTCGAGCTGACCGTCGAGGCCCATCGGATCGCGCTCGAGCTGGGTGAGGACTGCTTCCCAACGCCGCAGCACGTCGCCGCCGACGTCTTCGCCGCCGCACTCTTCGAGGCCGGTCTCGTCCGCGTACTTCTGCGCGAGCCGCAGGAACTCCCACTGCAGCTCCACCGCGGTGCACGAACCACCGTCGACGAGCTCGACCGTGGCTCGACAGGTCGGGTCGTGGGACACGGTCCTGACCGCGTGCACCGGACCGATGAGCGAGAGGTCCTTGTCGATGAAGTCGTCCTCGATCATCGCCAGGACGATCGCGGTCGTACCGACCTTGAGGAACGTCGCGACCTCGCAGAGGTTGGCGTCGCCGACGATGACGTGGAGGCGGCGGTACTTCTGAGGGTCCGCGTGCGGCTCGTCGCGCGTGTTGACGAGGGGACGCTTCAACGTGGTCTCGAGCCCGACCTCCTCTTCGAAGAAGTCGGCCCGCGCGCTGATCTGGTAGTCGACCGGGGAGGCCCCGTTCTCGGTGCCGACCTTGCCGGCGCCGGTGAACACCTGGCGGCTGACGAACCACGGGAGAAGGTTGCGCACGAGCGAGACGAACGGCACCTGGCGACTCACCAGGTAGTTCTCGTGACAGCCGTACGAGTTGCCTTTGCCGTCGGAGTTGTTCTTGTAGACGACGATCTCCTCGCCGGGACCGAGCAGCCGGCGGGATGCCTGCATCGAACGGGCGAGGATCCGCTCCCCCGCCTTGTCGGCGCGCACGAGCTCGAGCGCGTCCGCACACTCCGGGGTGGAGTACTCGGGGTGCGCGTGGTCGACGTAGTAGCGCGCCCCGTTGGTGAGCACCGTGTTCACGAGGTGCGTCTCGATCTCGGGAGCCTGCGCGCCGTCACGGCCGAAGCCGCGGGCGTCGCGGCCGGGAGACTCGTCGTCGAAGTCCCAGCCGACCTTGCGGTGCTCGACGTAGGCGTTGATGAGCATCGAAGAAGCCAGCACCGGGTTGGCGTCCGCGGCTCCGCGCAGGAGCACCGCCGTACTCGGTCTCGATGCCGCACACCTTCGGAACTGCCACAAGATCAGCCTACCCGTCGCCGCTGTGACCTGACGCGACTTGGACGCAACTTCTCTCACAGGTACTGACCGGTGGTGACGCGCTCGATCTGGCGCCCACCGCTGTTCCCGCTCGCCCTCGGACATGAGCGTGCGGACGAACACGATGCGCTCGCCCTTCTTGCCGGAGATCTTCGCCCAGTCGTCGGGGTTCGTCGTGTTCGGCAGATCTTCGTGCTCGCGGTATTCCTGCCGGATCGAATCGAGCAGGTCCTGGGTGGAGATCCCCCGTGCCCCGCCGGCGATCGTGCGCTTGATCGCCAGCTTCTTGCTGCGCCGCACGATGTTCTCGATCATGGCGCCCGACGAGAAGTCCTTGAAGTACAGGATCTCCTTGTCGCCGTTCTGGTATGTCACCTCGAGGAACTTGTTCGGCTCGTCGGTGGCGTACATCGCGGCGACCGCGGTGTCGATCATCGCGGCGACGGTCTTGTCGAGGTCTCCGTCGTGCAGCTTGATCTCGTCCTCGGCGATCGGCAGGGTCGGCACCAGGTACCGGGCGAAGATCTGCTTGGAGCTCTCTTCGTCCGGCCGTTCGATCTTGATCTTCACGTCGAGGCGGCCGGGCCGCAGGATCGCGGGGTCGATCAGGTCCTCGCGGTTGGAGGCGCCGATCACGATCACGTTCTTGAGGGTCTCGACGCCGTCGATCTCCGCGAGGAGCTGCGGCACGATCGTGCTCTCGATGTCCGAGGAGATGCCGGTGCCACGCGTGCGGAACAGGGAGTCCATCTCGTCGAAGAAGACGATGACCGGCACACCCTCCTCCGACTTCTCGCGCGCCCGCTCGAAGATCAGGCGGATCTGGCGCTCGGTCTCGCCGACGTACTTGTTGAGCAGCTCCGGGCCCTTGATGTTCAGGAAGTAGGAGCGAGTCTTCGTGTTGCCCGTCTTCTCCGCGACACGCGATGGCGAGCGAGTTCGCGACGGCCTTGGCGATGAGCGTCTTGCCGCAGCCGGGCGGGCCGTACAGCAGGATCCCCTTCGGCGGCTGGAGGTCGTGCTCGTGGAACAGGTCGGCGAACAGGTAGGGCAGCTCGACCGCGTCGTGGATCTGCTCGATCTGGTCGTCGAGGCCGCCGACGTCGGCGTAGGTGATGTCGGGCACCTCTTCGAGGACGAGCTCTTCGACCTCGGGCCGCGGCATCCGCTCGACGAGCAGCCCGGAGCGACTGTCCATCAGCAGGTGCTCGCCGGACCGGAGCTTCACGCCGAGAAGCTCGTCGCCGAGCTCGCACACGCGCTCCTCGTCCGCGCGACCGACGATCAGCGCGCGCGTCCCGTCCTCGAGCAGCTCCTTGTAGATCACCACCTCGCCCTGGACCTCGGGCCCCCGGGCGAGCACGACGTTGAGCGACTCGTTGAGCACGACCTCCTGGCCGCGCCGCATCTCGTCGATCTCGAGCTCGGGGTGCACGGCGACGCGCATCTTGCGGCCGGCGCTGAACACGTCCACGGTGCCGTCGTCGTTGCTGCCGAGGAACGTGCCGTACGCGGACGGCGGCATGGTGAGCTTCTCGACCTCTTCGCGCAGCGCCGCGATGTGCTCCCGGGCTTCACGCAGCGTGGCGGAGAGGCGTTCGTTCTGCGAGACGGCCTGGGCGAGCTGGCCCTTGGTCTCGAGCAGGCGCTCCTCGAGGGTCCGCACCCGCTTGGGCGCGTCCTGGAGGCGGCGTCGGAGGACGACGACCTCCTCCTCGAGGGACTTCAGCTGATCTTGGAGATCGCCGACCTGGCGCTCGTACTCGGCGAGGCGTCGCTCGTGCTCAGAAGCCACGAAGACCCTCCTTCTTCTCGAGACCCTTGGGCCTCTGCCGGACGATCGAACCTACACCTGGGCACCCTAATCACCGATGATGCCCCCGATGCGCATTTTCCGCATCGGCACTTGTTAAATTGCTCGACACGAGATCGCCGACCTACTCTCGGTGACGAACTCGGTTTCCTTGACCATCCATCACGGAACCCCCACGAAGAGGTGAGGACCCAATGCCCATGAAGGTCTGGATCGACCAGGACCTCTGCACCGGCGACGGTCTCTGCGAGGAGATCGCGCCTGTCGGTCTTCGCGCTGCTGGACGACGGCCTCGCCTACGTGAAAGAGGGCGACAAGATCTTCAGCGAGCCGGGTGGTCCCGAAGGTCTCGCCGTGATCCCCGACGACATGCTCGAAGCCACGATCGAGTCCGCCGAGGAGTGCCCCGGCGAGTGCATCTTCATCGAGGCCGAGTAGCACGAGCGCCGGCACCGAATCGAGCGCCCCGGATCGGTCCGGGGCGCTTTTTCGCGTCGTCGCGGACCGGCCCGGGCCCATGCGGAGCCCGGGGCTAAACTGCCGGGGCTCTTGGGTCGATCCTTCCGGGTGTGCAGCGCCCGATGGTCGACGCTCCCGGACCGGTGAGGAGGTGAGGCGCGATGCACACGGACGAACCCCCGAGTATCGACGGTCGCGCCTACCGCCTGCTCCCCGGCGTCTGATCACCTGACGCCAGCCGAGCCTGCGGCCGCGGCCGATCCCCGTTCTCTCCGTCGCCCGTCCGCCACCACCTTCCGGGAGGTGCGCCATGGCTCGTCGCCCACCGCTGCCCACTCCCTCGGCGCTCCGTCGCCGTCGCGAGCACCGCACCCAGCGTCTCCTCGCCAACCGCGCCGTCGCGGACGCGCTCGTCTCGGCGGCCGGCCTCGTCGGCCGACCGGTCCGGGACCAGTCCGCCGCCGAGGTCGGTCGGATGCTCGACGTCGTTGTGCGCTGGCGCGGCGAGCCGTATCCGCCCGTCACCGGACTCGTGGTCCGGGTGGGCCGGCGACAGGTCTACGTGCCGATCGACCACGTCGAGGAGCTCAGCACCGAGCAGGTGAAGCTCCGCTCGGTGCGGCTCGACCTCCGCGACTTCGAGCGTCGCCCGGGCGAGGTCGTGCTCAACGGTGACGTCGTCGACCACCAGCTCGTGGACGTCGACGGGGTTCGGGTGATCCGCGCCGCGGATCTCTACCTGGCCCGCGTGCTCGACGAGTATCGCCTGGTCGGCGTCGACGTCGGCTTCCAGACCCTCCTGCGCCGCCTGGGCCCGCCGCGCTGGCGGCGCCGGCCGACGCCGGACCGCGTCATCGACTGGGCGGCGATCCAGCCGTTCGGGTACGGCGGCCCGGAGGGCCAGGACGGAGCCGGCACCGGGCCTCCGGGGCCGATGCGACTCCACACCCCGAACCAGGCCCTCCGGCGCCTGCGTCCCGGTGAGCTCGCCGACCTGCTCGAGGAGCTCGGTCGCGACGAGCGCCAGGAGCTGCTCGATCAGCTCGAGCCCGAGACCGCGGCCGATGCGCTCGAAGAGATGGAGGCGCAGGAGATCAGCGCGCTGCTGCGCGAGCTGTCGACGGAGAAGGCGGCGTCGCTGCTCGCCGAGATGGAGCCCGACGAGGCCGTCGACGCGCTGCGCGACCTCGAGGCCGACGAAGCCGCCGTGCTGCTCGACGCGATGCCGAAGGAGACGGCGGATCGCCTCCGCGCGCTGCTGCTCTACCGCGAGGGATCGGCCGGTGGCGTCATGACGACCAACCTCGTCCTCGTCCATCCCGACCAGACCGTCGGCCAGGTCCGGCGCATCCTGCGCAGCCAGGCCGAGCACCAGGCCGATGTCGATGCGGTGATCATCATCGATGACACCGGCCGACTCGTGCACGACATCGGTCTCTTCGAGCTGCTCGTCGCGTCGAAGGACGATGCGGTGATCGACGTCGCCGGACCACCCGAGCCCGTCACGGTCTCGCCCGACGCGCCGCTCGACGAGGTCGTCCAGCGCTTCATCGAGTCTCGCGGGTCGTCGGTGCTCGTCATCGACGACGACGACCGTCCCGTTGGGCGCATCCTCGCCGACGACCTCGTCGATGCGCTCGTACCCGATCGCGGCAAGATCCGCCTCCTCCGGCTCCTGGGCTGATGGGATAGGGAAATCATGAGCGCAGCGGGGGTCACGCGCGGCCGGCGCCGGTGGGTGAGCGGAGCGAGATGAGCGCGGTTCCGGTACCGCCGCCTCCCGCGCCCCGGCGCCGACGCCTCGTTCGCCCGCTGGCGATCTTCGCGGTGCTCGGCCCCGGCGTGATTGCTGCCAGCGCGGGAAACGATGCCGGTGGCATCACGACGTACGCGTCGGCCGGGTCCGAGTTCGTGTACTCGATGCTCTTCGTCATGGTGCTCGTCACCGTCGCGCTCGTCGTCGTTCAGGAGATGGCCGCGCGGCTCGGGGCCTACACGGGCGAAGGGCTGATCTCGCTCGTGCGAGAGCAGTTCTCGCTGAGGATGGGTGCGTTCGCCGTGCTCGCGCTGCTCGCGGCGAACCTCGGGCTGGTCGTCTCGGAGTTCGCGGGGATCGGCGCGGCGATGGAGATCTTCGGCGTCTCCCGGTACATCTCGGTCCCGCTCGCGGCGGCAGTGATCTTCAGCGTGGTCGTGCTCGGTTCCTACAAGCGGGCGGAGCGGGTCTTCCTCCTGCTCTCCCTGGTGTTCCTCGCGTACCCGATCTCGATGGTGCTCGCCGACCCGGATTGGGGCCAGGTCGCGGCGAACACCCTGTGGCCGCACTTCGTCGGCAGCGAAGCCTTCCTCTTCCTGGCGGTCGCGATCATCGGGACCACCATCACGCCCTACATGCAGCTCTACCAGGCCGCCGCAGTCGCGGACCGCGGCATCGGTCCCGCCGAGTACCCGCAGGAGCGGATCGACACGATCGCGGGCTCGATCTTCGCCAACCTCATTGCGATGTCGATCATCATCGCCACCGCGGCGACGATCGGCGGATCCGGCCCGCTGAAGTCCGCGGGCGAGGCCGCGAAGGCGCTCGAGCCGGTTGCGGGTGCGGGCGCCGAAACGCTCTTTGCACTCGGCCTGCTCGGCGCGTCCCTGCTCGCTGCGGCCGTCGTCCCGTTGTCGACCGCCTACGGCGTCGCCGAAGCCGTAGGCGCCGAACGCTCCGTCTCGCGCCGGTTCCGCGAGGCGCCCTTGTTCCTCGGCCTCTTCACGGCGCAGGTGGTGATCGGTGCGGCCATCGCGCTGATCCCGGGGAACCTGATCGACCTGCTCATCACCATGCAGGTGTTGAACGGGATCATCACGCCGGTCATCCTGACCTTCATCCTGATCTTGGCCAATCGGCATTCCGTGCTCGGCGACGCGGCGAACCGCCCCCGGTTCAAATTCGTCGCGACGATCTGCGTCGTGGTCGTCTCCGTGCTTGCCGCGACGGTGCTCGTCCTGACGATCCTCGGCTGGTTGGGCCTCAACTAGGCGCGCCCGCGTGGATTTTGGCGTCGTGCAGGTGCCTCTACGGCACCTCAGCGACGCCAAAACGGTGGGGGGCTAGCCGACCAGGCAGGAACCGGTCTCGACCGTGTCGTCCGGAACCGCGGCCAGGACGGGTCGGAGCTCGTCGTTGGTGAGCGCGTACGCCGTCGACGGGTTTCCCGGGTCGATCGCGAAGGCGACGCCGACCACGGTGCCGGCCTGGTTGACCAGTGGCGCGCCCGAGTCGCCCGGCGCCAGCTGTGACGCGAGCACGAACACCGCTCGCCGGGTCGGCGTCGTCCGGTAGATGTCGGTCCCCCGTGCGTCGATCTGCTCGGCGATGCGCGCCGGAGTCGGCCGCAGCGGCCCGCCACCGGGGTGCCCGTACACGGCACCGACCGTGCCGGCCTGCCCGTCGCCGAGCGGGAGCGACGCAAGTCCCAGGCCTTCGACCCGAAGCACCGCCAGGTCGCGGCGCGGGTCGAAGCGCACCACGCGCGCGTTGAGCTTCGCGCCGCTTTGCAGGAAGACCGAGGTGTTGTCCTCTCCCGCGACGACGTGCGCGTTCGTCACGATCAGGTCGCGACCGACGACGAATCCGGTCCCGTCCTGGATCTGGTCGCAGGCCTGACCCTCGACGCGCACGACTGCGGCGCGCACCCGTGCATCCGCGGCGGGGCCGAGGGTCAGGACGGGTGGGGCACCGACATCCCCTGGCGCGTCCGAGGAGCTGAACACCTCGGGGTACGGCGCTTCCGCCACCATCCGGCCGAGCTCGCGCAGCGACGGTGGCGGCTCCGGCGCGACCTGCTGGATCGTCGCCGCGATCGTCGAGCCCTGCGCCGCGCGGGCCGGCCATCCCGGCGCGCTCGCCAGCGCGGGAAGCAACAACCAGAGGAAGATCAACGCACCCAGCGCACCGACGGCGGCGCCCGCGACGCGGTCGCCGCGCTGCACTGCGTTCATGCTGGACAGCCGAGCGTGTGCGAGTGCACCGACCGCAAGGCCGAGAGCCTGGCCGAGCAGGCCGAGACCGATGACGAACGCGACCACGGCAAGGAGCCGCCCGCGCGGCGTTGCGCCGGCGAGCGCGGTCATGAGGTCAGGGATGAGGCGGATCGCGACGACCAACGCGGCCGCGAGCCCGGCCCAGGACAGCGCCCGGGCGACGAATCCGAGGCGGTACCCGCACACCGCGGCGAACACGATTCCCGCCAGGATCAGGAGGTCGAGGATGTTCACCCGGGCTCTGGTCTACTGCTCGGGCGCGAGGAGGCGCCCGTGGGTGAGGAAGCCCGTGTGCGCCACCATCCGATGGTCCGGCCGCACGGACTGCCCGTCGACGTGCCAGCCCCGCTGGAGCACCTCGAGCGACTCGATCATGCCGAAGGCCGATCCATCGAGCTCCTCCCGCAGCCGCATCACCTGTCCGATCGTCGGGAGATACGACAACAGGATGCCACCGGGACGTAGCGCAGCCTCGGCATGCTTCACGACGCGCCAGGGTTCCGGCAGGTCGAGGATGACCCGGTCGAGGTCGTCGACCTCGATGCCGTCGTAGATGTCGCGCACCTCGATCGTGAGGGGGGCGTCAGGACCGAGGAAGCTCTCGACGTTGCGGCGGGCGCGGTCGGCGAAGTCGTCGCGGAGCTCGTAGCCGAGGACATGGCCTTCCGGCCCGATCGCGCGGAGCAGCGTCATCGTCAGGGCACCCGAGCCCACCCCCGACTCGAGCACCTGGGCCCCGGGGAACACGTCGGCGAGCATGAGGATCGGGCCGAGGTCCTTCGGGTAGATGACCTGCGCGCCGCGCGGCATCTTCAGGATGTACTCGGAGAGGGTCGGGCGCACCGCCACCATCCGGGCGTTCATCGTCGTCCGCACCGTGATGCCCTCGTCTTGACCGATGAGCGCGTCGTGCTCGAGCACACCGGTGTGGCTGTGAAACGCGCCGCCCGTGGCGAGCGTGATGAGGTGGCGGCGCTGCTTCGCGTCGACGAGCAGGACGCGATCGCCCGGTACGAAGGGACGGGGCACGGCCGCTACCGGCCGGCCTGGATCTCGACCGGCACTTCGATCGGCGCGTCCCCGGCGGCGCGGGCGCGCAGCGAGCAGAACGCGCACTGACCACCGGTGGTCGTGGGCGCGCCACAGCCCGGGCACGGGGCCAGCTCGACCTGGTCCTCCTCGGTCTGGAATCGCTCGTGGCCCCGGGCGAAGAAGCCGAACAGGAACGCGGCCTTGGCGCCGGGCGAGCGGTCCTCGAGCGAGTTGAGCACGTCCTTGAAGCCGAGATGCCGGTTGCCCTCGGCCATCGGGCACTCCTCGACCTGGTAGTCGATGCCTCGCAGCACGCAGTACGCCGCCATCTCGCGCTCGCCGAGCCGGACGAGCGGCTTCACCTTTCGGGCGAAGCCTGCTTCGGCCGGGAGCACCGGGAACTGGCGCCCCAGGTAGCCGGCCTCCCACCGCAGCACGTTGCCGAGCAGGACCGCGGCTTCGTCGTCGAGGTTGTGGCCGGTGGCGACGACGTCGTAGCCATGCTCGAGCGCGGTCGAGTTGAACAGATGTCGTTTCGAGAGCCCGCACGCACCGCATGGCGCGCGCCGTGTGGCCTGGGCGGCACCGGGGATGTCGAAGCCATGGTCGTCGCGGAGATCGACCTCGTGCAGCTTCAGCCCGCGTTCCTGCGCGTAGGTGCGGACGTACCGGCCGGACTCGTCCGAGTAGTCACCGATGCCGAGCCCGAGATAGACGCCGTCGACCTCGTACTCGAGATCCGTGAGGAGGTCCCAGAGCGCGAGCGAGTCCTTGCCTCCGGACACGGCGACGAGCACCCGATCCCCCGGCTCGAACATCTCGTACTCGTGAATTGCCTTGCGCACCTGCTCGCGGCAGTGGTGCAGGAAGCAGTCCGAGCAGAAGGCCGCGTTGTGCCGCCGGATGTCGATGACCGCGGGCGCCTTGCACCGACGACACTTCATCGTTCCCGTTCCTGGTCCGGTGGACCGGGCCGCTCGAGCCAGGCTCCGCTCACGCCGAGCCCCCCGAGATGACGGGGCGGATCTCGATCACGTCGGCATCGGCGAGGCGGGCATCCTTCGGCACGAGCGTGTCGCCCTGGATGACGAGCACCGACTCCGGGTTGAGCTCCAGGCGCGCCAGGAGCTTCGCGACGGTCATCGGGCCGGGGACTTCCAGCTCGCGCCGGGGGTTGCGGAGCAGGACCTTCATCGGGGCCAGGCTACCGGCCGCGCCGTATCCCCCGAATCTCGAAGGCCTCGCCCGGCTTGACCTCGAACTGGAGGAGCGTCCGTTGCCGGCTCGACATGATCCGCTTGAAGATGCGGTAGGTCGTGGTCGCGGTCGTGAGGTAGATCGCCGCGCGACCGGGCTTGCGGGCCTGGCCCCCCAGAGTCCGCAGGATGATCTGCGTCGGATTCATACGCGACGGATCTCGACGATGGTCGCCAGCTTGCGCCCACGCCGGCGGCCGAGCAGGAAGGTGCCGAGCACGATGACGACGGCCAGCGTCACTCCGACCCCGATCGCGATGCCGCGCACGTTGGCGACCTCGGTGTCGACCCCGCTCTTGAGCGTTCCGAGCTTGGCCTCGATGTCGGCCTTCGTGATCGGCGGGCGGTTCGCGTCGCTCACGGGCGGGACGTTGGTCATGCGGGGGACGTCTCCCGGCTCCGCTTGCGGGTCCCGATCTTCCACGTGAGACCACCGACGATCACCAGCACGACGGTCATGATCGCGTAGGGCGCCCAGGACCAGTTGCCGGTGAACGTGGTGCCGGTCTCCTCCTGGAGCAGGCGCAGACCACCGACCGTCACGCACACGACGCCGAAGCCGAGCAGGAACGCACCGGCCAGCCCGAGCGCGACGACGCGGACGAGCTGCTGGAGCGGAGCCAGCGTCTCCTGCTTGAAGTACGCGACGACGAGCTCCCAGAGCTCGGCGATCACTTGCGGGAGCGGAGGCGGGCGTTCGGGCACCTTGGGATTCAACTCGCAGGAGTGCCGCTCGGGCAAGCGGAGCTCACAACGTGGGGGCCGGCGTTGCGGGCGCGGGGACGAGGGCATCGGCTGCGGGCGCGTCGGGGAATCGAGCGATGACCTCGGCGACTGCTTCGCGACGTCCGATCCCGGCGCTCTCCGAGAAGCTCCCGTTGATCAAAAGGGAGAATTCGATCGGCAGCTTCACGTCGAGGAATCCGGCGAGCCCGGTGACCCCACTGAGTGAACCGGTCTTCGCGACGAGCTTGCCCTGCAGCGGCGTGCCGCGGAACCGGTTTGCAAGCGTTCCCCGCTCCCCCGCGACGGAGAGCCCGGACCGGATCGACGCGAACCGCTTGGTGCGGGCGAGATCGAGCGTTGCGATCAGCAGCGAGCATGCCGCCCGGTTGTCTCGCGAGAGCCCGGAACCGTCGACCATGACCAGCTGCTCGGTCGGCAGTCCGAGCCCCTTCAACTCCTTCTTGATGATGTCGAGCCCATTGGCGGTCGTCGCTTCCTTTCGGGCATGGGCGGCGAGCTCGCGTGCGAGCAGCTCGCCGGTGAGGTTGTCGCTCGACGCGAGGAACCCGTTGAGCACGTCGGTCAATGGCGGCGAGCGCAAGGTCGCGATCGTTGTTGCATCGCCAGGTGCCTTGTCCTTCCCGGGAGGCCCGACCTCTACCCCCCGCTCGGTGAGAAGGCGCGTGAGCTGGGCCGCGGCATTGACGGCCGGGTCGTCGGCGGCGGCTCCGGAACCGTCCGGACCGGTGAAGCCGTCGTTCACCGTGAGTGCGCCGAGCGGCCCGATCTCGCGGTCGGCGCGGTACCGGTCGGGCCACACGGACAGGTAGCGCGGACCGACGTAGCGGGAGTCGTCCCCGTCGACACCGCCGGGGATCGACCGCACCCCGGCCGCGACGATCTCGTCGGCGAGCGTCGCGAGTGGGCTGGTCTGGTCACCCTTGGTCAGCGGCTGGTTCTCCAGGCGCGCGGCGGCTTCCGGGGTGGTGATGCCGGGATCGCCGGAGCCGACCAGCCAGAGGTGCGGGATCGCGCCGTTCTTGGGCGCCCCCGGTGCGACCGCCTTCGTCTCGTACCGGAAGTCCGGGCCGAGGACGGCGAGCGCTGCCGTGGCGGTGAAGAGCTTCTGGGTGGACGCCGGGATCCGCGGGGTGTCGTTGGCCGACGCGGCCACACGACCGGACGGCGCGTCGACGACGAAGCATGCGTCGAGCCCCTGGACGGTCTGGTCGAGTGACGCCTGGAGCCGCTGGACCCCGACGACCGCGACCACCGATTGGGGGATCCGGCGGGCCGACCAGAGCGGCGTTGCGAGACGGGGCGCCGGTGGCGCTTCACCCGGCGAACCCGGGCCTTGCAGGGCGAAGAAGATGAGCACCGCCGCGGCGACCCCGAGGATCCCTGCGACCACCCGACGGCGGGTCCGCACGCGGCGGTCGTGGACGAGCGGGTCGGTCACAGCAAGCCGCGGCGCTCACGCCACCGGGCGTAGCGCCGGAGGTGACCGAGCGCAGTCACCGCCCGATTCGACGCGGCGTAGCAGAGTCGGCCCGTCTCGCGGACGATCCGCGGACCGGGGTTGTCCGGCGCGGCGATCGCCAGCTCGGTCGCGGTGAGGATCGGCTTGCCGGTCGCGGTGGAGATCTCGGCCGCCACGCGTGCGAACCGCTCGTCCTGGCGCTCGTGGTACGCGACGATCCTTTCGAGCCCGTCGTCCGGGTAGAAGGGACCGTCCTTCATCAGCTGCGCCTGGTTCGACTGGATGCCGAGGCCGAGGTAGACGATCGCGTCGATGTCCGGGTGGCGGGCAACCATCTCGAGCACCTCGGGGATCGTGTCGCGCGTCTCCCCTCCCGCGAGGTCGATCGGGTTGTTGCGACTCCACCGCGGCGGCAGCTTCGTGTCGATCTCGGCCCGGAGGTCCTCGGGCATCTCGGCGAGGTTCAGGTCGCGCGAACGGGTGATCGCGTCGGCGGTGACCACGCCCCATCCACCGGCGGTCGTGACGACCGCGACGTTCGGGCCACGCGGCAGTGGCTGCGTCGCGAAGGTCGCGGCGGCTTCGAACGCCTCCTCGACCGTCTCGGCGCGCGTGATCCCGGCCTGGCGGCACATCCCGTCGAAGACCCGGTCGTCGCTCGCGAGCGCCCCCGTGTGTGATGCCGCGGCGCGTTGACCGCCCGCGGTGGCTCCGCCCTTGAGCACCACGAACGGCTGGCGGGGCGTGATCGCCCGCAGCCGGTCGAAGAACTCGTGTCCGTCGCGGATCCCCTCCACGTACGCGAGCCCGACGCCGGTCGCGGGATCGTCGGCGTAGTACTCGAGGTAGTCGGGCACGCCCACCATGGCCGCGTTGCCCGCACTGACCCCGCGGCTGATCCCGATGCCGGTCTGGACGGCGTAGTTCTGGAAGGACGACACGAAGTTGCCGGACTGGCTCGCGACCCCGATGCGGCCCGGGGGCGGGCACGGGGCGACGATCTGCGCGCACAGCTTCGACGGGGTGGAGATCACGCCCTGGCCGTTCGGCCCGGCGACGAGCACGCCGAGCTCCTCGGCGAGAGCTACCAGCTTGCGCTCGGCCTCCCGGCCGGCTTCGCCGGCTTCGCCGTAGCCCGCCGAGGTGATGAACGCGGCGCCGATCCCCCGGCGGGCGCACGCCCGGAGCAGGTCCGGGTTCGCGGCGGCCGGTGTGCACACGAACACGAGGTCGACCGGCGCGCCTTCCGGCAGGTCGTCGACCGAGGCGACCGTCTGGACCCCGAGGATCGTGCCGCCGTCGCGGTTGGTCGCGTACACCTTGCCCTCGTAGCCCTGGCTCAGGATGTTGTGCAGCGCGACGAAGCCGAACTTGCCCGGGTGGCTCGACGCGCCCGCGACCACGACACCGCGAGGATCGAAGAGTGCGGGCATCTGCGCGGCCAGGTTGAGCCGCTCCGCAGTCACGAGCGCACCTCGACCAGCGCGTCCACGGCGACCGGGCGGCCGTCGACGACGATCAACGGGTTCACGTCGACGGAGACGATGTCGGGTTCGGCCTCGGCGAGCGCGCTCAAGCCGAGGATCGTTGTCGCGAGCGCGTCGCGATCTACGGCGGGCTCACCGCGGAACGGACCGAGCAACGCCTGGGTCTGGAGCTCTTCGATCATCTCGTCCGCGTCGATCCGTTCGAGTGGGACGAGCCGGAAGCTGACGTCTGCGATCGCCTCGGCCAGAATGCCGCCGAAGCCGATCATCACGCACCGTCCGAACTGCGCGTCCGTGTGGAGGCCGGCGATCAGCTCCCGCGCGCCACGCACCATGGGCGCGACGAGGAGCTCCACCTGGCCGTCCGTCGGTGTCGCGGCCCCGAGCAGCGCATCGGCGGCGTCTCGCACCGCGGCTTCGTCACCGAGATTGAGTCGGACCAACCCGCGTTCGGTCTTGTGGGCGATCGCGTCCCCGCAGAGCTTCGCGACCACCGGGAATCCCAGGTCGGCTGCGGCGGCCACCGCGGCTTCGCTGGTGGCGGCGCTGCGCTCCGGGAGCACGGGCACGCCGAACTGAGCGAGAAGCTGCTTCGATCGGGCTTCGGACAGGGTGTTCGAGGTGTGCGGACTCATCGGCTCACCGACGTTAGTGCCGGCTCGGTCCTCGCAAGCCGCTCTCGGCCGCTTGGCGCCGGCCGTGGTTCGTCCCGGTGAGCGATCGCCGCGGCGGAGTCAGAGCACCTGGTTGTGATCCCGCCAGTATTCGTCGCGCAGGACCCGCTTGAGGAGCTTGCCGGCGTCGGTGCGTGGGAGCTCGTCGCGCAGCTCGTAGCCGCGGGGTCGCTTGTAGCCGGCCATGCGCGCGGAGGCGAACGCCTCGAGATCGTCGAGGTCCAGCGCACCCTTCACCTTCGGCTGGACGATGCAGTAGACGCTCTCGCCCCAGTCCTCGTCCGGGATTCCGAACACCGCGACGTCGAGGACATCCGGGTGCTGGTGGATGATCGCCTCGATCTCGGCCGGGTAGATGTTCACGCCACCCGAGATGATCATGTCCTTCTTGCGGTCGCAGATGTAGAGATAGCCGTCCTCGTCGGCGTACGCGATGTCGCCGACCGACTTCCAGCGCCCCTCTTCGTATTCGCTGAGCTGCTCGTTGGTCCGGTGGTAGCCGTCCATCGCGAGGCCGGTGGACATGAACAGCTCCCCGGGCTCGCGGGGCGCCGCGAGCGTGCCGTCGTCCTTGACGATCCGGAACTCGATGCCGCCGTACGGCTTGCCGCACGATCCCGGCTTGCGCAACTGATCCTCGGGGCGCAGGACGGTGATGATCCCGAGCTCGGTCGACCCGTACACCTCGAACAGGAAGCCCGCGCCGAGCTTCTCGATGATCTCCTCCTTGAGCGCGTACGGCACCGGTGCCGCGTTGGCGATGAGGCAGCGCATCGACGACAGGTCCGCGTGGGCGAGCTCCTCGTCCGGGAGGCTCACGACCCGTTTGAGCTGGGTCGGGGCCGAGAAGGTGTTCGTCGCGGCGTGGAGCTTGACTGCCGCCAGCCAGGCCACCGGGTCGAACCGGCGGAGCACCACGATCGGCGCGCCGAGCGTGTGGTTGACCGAGACGAACGCCAGCGGGCCCGAGTGGTACATCGGCCCGGTCGTGATGTGCACCTCGTTGCCGAATTGCAGACCGAGCTCGGCGAGCAGCGCGAGAACGATCTCCCGGTTGGTCGTGGTGCGCAGTGCCCCCTTGGGCTTGCCCGTTGTTCCCGAGGTGTAGAGCATCTGCGCACCGACATCGGACGCTTCGACCGCAGTCGGCTCGTCGTCGGGCTGGCCGTGGAGCACGTCCGGCCACGACAACCACCCGGACGGGAGGTCCGCAGACGCCTCGGTTGCGACGAAGCCGATGTACGCGCGCACCTTCGGCAGCCGATCGCGCGCGGCTTCGATCAACGGCGCGTACTCGGCGTCGGCAATCACCAGCGTCGCGTCCGAGTTGTCGATCACGTACTGCATCTCGTCGGAGTTGAAGCGGTACGACAGCGGTACCGCGACGAGCCCGGCCTTGCGCGCGGCATGGATCACCGCAATGACCTCGAGCGAGTTGGGCCCGCACCAGACGAGGCGGTCACCCTGCTTGACGCCCGCGGCCCGCAGCCCGTGCACGAGCTGGTTCACCAGCTCGTTGAGCTCGTGGAAGGTCGTCACCGACGAGCGCGCCCCGTGACTCGCGTCCACGATCACTGCGTGCTTGTCGGGCGTCCCGTCGGCGTGCAGCTTCAGTACGTCGGGCATCTCGCTCATCTTCGGCATCTCCCCCGGAGGCGCCGCCACCCTACTTCCGGGCGCCGCCACGTCCCCGGAGCGCGCCCGCGCACGGTCGGGGTGGTCGCGTGCGCCACCATGGTGGCTCCAATCTCGCGTTCCGGACCGGAGGATCGGATGATCTCGATCGTCATGCCCGCCTACAACGAAGCGGCGATGCTCGACGCCACGGTGCGCGACGTGGTCGACGGGATGCGCGGGATGGGGCGCCCCTTCGAGGTGCACATCGTCGAGAACGGGTCGACCGACGGGACGCCGGCGATCGCCGCGCGCCTCGCCGATCAGATCGTCGAGGTCACGGTGCACTCGATGCGCGCGCCCGACTATGGCGAAGCCCTGCGGACCGGGCTGCTGGAGGCGTCGGGTGAGATCGGCGTCATCTTCGATGTCGACTACTACGACCTCGACTTCCTGAAGGAGGCATTGGAGCTGCTCGACGGGTCGGAGGTGCCGGTTGGTCCCGCGATCGTCGTGGGCTCGAAACGGGCACCCGGTGCGCGGACAACCGCAGCTCGCTGCGTCGCGCGGCCACCTCGGTGTTCAGCGGGATCCTCCGGTACGGCTTCGGGCTGACCCTCTCGGACACGCACGGGATGAAGGTGCTCAACCTGGACGCACTGCGGGAGGCCGTCCGTGCGTGCCGCTCGGGCGATGACCTGTTCGACACGGAGCTCATCATCCGTGCCGAGCACAGCGGCCTCATCACCGCCGAGGTGCCCGTGACCGTGACCGAGCTGCGCCCCGCGCGCACGTCGATCGCCCGTCGCGTGCCGCGAACGCTCGTCGGCCTCGCGTTGCTGCGCCTGCGGTTGGGCAGCATGCCGCGTGCCTAGCGCGGTGCTCGCCGGCGCGAGCGGCGAGTGGCTCGTCGTCGAAGACGGTGTGGTCGTCGAACGAGGTGATCGCGACCCGCCGGCAAGGGCGCGTCGTCGGGGACGTCGTGTTCGCGCCCGGGTTCGTCGACATCCAGGTCAACGGGATCGGCGAGGTCGACTTCTGGAGGGCCGACCCCGAGGAATGGCGTGCGGCCGGTCGACGGATCCTGGCGGGTGGGGCGACGTCGTACCTCCCGACGTTGGTCAGCGCACCGCGCGGTGGCTACCGCGACGCGCTCGCCCGTGCAGCCGCGGCCCAGGTCGATGCGACCGCGGCCGGGCTCCCCCGCATCGAGGGCGTCCACCTCGAGGGCCCATTCCTCGGTGACGCGCCCGGAGCGCACCCTCCGGAGCTGCTCGGCTCGGTCGACCTTGCGTGGCTGATCGACCTCCTCGATTCGCAGCCGGGTCTGGTGCGGCTGGTGACGCTCGCGCCGGAAGCCGACCCCGATCTCCTGGCGACGCGCGCGCTGTCCGAGCGCGGCGTTGTCGTGGCGCTCGGGCATACGCGATGCACCTACGAGCGGGCGCTTGCGGCCGCAGATGCCGGCGCAACACTGGTCACCCACCTGTTCAACGGCATGGGGCCGCTCGGCCACCGCCAGCCTGGTCTCCCCGGAGCGGCTCTGGACG
Source organism: uncultured Acidimicrobiia bacterium (assembly GCA_963770095.1). Classification (GTDB taxonomy): domain Bacteria; phylum Actinomycetota; class Acidimicrobiia; order IMCC26256; family JAENVU01; genus Chersky-806. The sequence goes on along the minus strand of CAVYOO010000001.1, from coordinate 12,914 downwards.
ACGACCGCCTCACTCCGAGCCTCATTGCCGACTTCGTCCACGTGCACCCGGCTGTGCTGCGCCTGGCCGCGTTGCGCAAGCACTGCATCCTCGTGAGCGACGCGGTCGCGGTGGGGGTTGAATACTTCGGCCAACGAGTCGCCGAACGCGATGGTGCGGCCTACCTCGACGACGGAACCCTCACCGGCTCGACGCTCACCATGGATCGGGCGGTCCGCAACATGCAGACCCTTGTCGGGACCCGTCACGCGATCGACATGGCGACGCTCACTCCGGCCCGCGCGGTCGGCATCGACACCTACGCCACCCGCGGGGTCGGTGGCCGGGCCGATCTGGTGGCGCTCGACCGAACGACGCTCGAGGTCGTGACCGTCTGGCTCGCGGGCGAACCTGCCTACGCTCGGAGCTGAACCAGCTCAGCGGGCCGGATTGCGGTGGATCGGGAGGCGCCGCTTCGCGTCGCGCTGGTCCTCGAGGATCGCCTGGATCTGGCGGAGTGGGCCGGGGGCGTCAGCGACGCGGTTGTGCCGCTCCTCGGGATCCTCGGTCAGGTTGTGCAGCTCGAAGATCGGTTCGGCGGCCGGCCCGGCGAACCGACCCTTCGGAATGCCGTGCGCGGTGTTCCAATCGTCGAGCCGCTCGTAGTAGTGGTTGAGCTTCCAGAGCTCGTCGGTGCCGTCGCTGCCGGTGGGCAGCGCCGCGATCGTGGACTCGATCGAGCATGGATCGTCGACCGGTGAATAGAGCTCGCCCGTGATGGCGTTGCGCGCCGAGAGCCCGCGCGAAATGTTGTCCTCGGTCATGAAGTAGATCGGAGCGGCAACCGATTCGGGCGAGGCCGCGCCGGTGATGAGCGGACTCAAGTCGCGCCCCGGAAGTGGTTGAGCCTCGTTGTGGTGCTCCGAGACGCCGGCCGTGGCACGCTCGACATCGATGCCGGCCAGACCCATGAGCGTCGGGATGATGTCGACGTGGCTGGTCGGGGTGGAGACGCCGCCGGCCCGGCGCGCGACGCCGGGACCCGCCACGAGCAGCGGCACGCGCGTCGTCTCGTCGTACGCGTTGCACCACTTCTGCTGCATGCCACCGTGCGCGCCCAGTACATCGCCGTGATCGGAGGTGAAGACGATGATCGTGTCGTCGGCCATGCCCGATGCTTCGAGCGACTCGAGAATCCGGCCGATCGCGCGGTCCACCAGCTTGTGCAGGAAGTAGTAGAGACGCCGGTAGCCGAGGTCGGGCCGCTGTTCGTACAGCATCTGCCACCAGACGGCCGTCCACTGCTCCTGGCACGGAGGGCGGCCGCCAAAGGAATCGGACTGCGACGGGGCTTCCGCGATGTCCGGCACGGAATCGTCGGGCGGACCGATCTTCCACAGCTGGTCGGCCAGCATCCCGTACCCGGCGATGTCGTGGGGGTTGACGAACGAAGCGACCGCGAGCCATGGGCCGTCGCGTCGCGCCCGGGCCAGCTCGCCGAACAGGTCGACCACCTGTTCGGCGAAAACTCCGTCGCGCACCGTCCCGCAATCGGCCCGGTGCGCCCCGTGCGGCTCGCGGCCGATCCATCCGGTGAACCCGAACGGATCGAGCCGGTCTGCCCTCCGGTACGCCTCCAACCCGTCGGCGATCACCCTGCCGTCAGCGTCTGACGCCATGAGCCCCTCGTGGGAACCGGAGATGGGGAGGTCCGCGAACGAGATGTGCCATTTCCCGCGGTAGTGCGTCTCGTAGCCACCCGCGCGGAACCAGTCACCGAGCGTCGGCACCGACGCCGGGTCCAACCACGCCATGGCGGGGTCATTGTGCTGCTTGGCCGTCCCGTCCGTCTGCGCCACACCGTGCAGCGACGGGTACTGCCCGGTGAAGAGCGTGGCCCGGCTCGGCACGCACGCCGTCGATGCGGTGTAGTGGCGGTGGAGCTCCAGTGCCCGGTCCCGGATGGACTGCCGCGCCCCGAGCTGCTCCCGGCGGTACTTCGCGGTTGCTTCGTCCTCGTAGGGCGGCGGGTACCGCTCCTCGTCCGTCATGATCAGGAGGATGTTCGGAGAGACCATGGCCGGAGACACTAGAGAACGCTACGCGGCCGCGTTGTCGCAGCACCCGATCCCGGCCCACGCGGTCGGTGAGGTCGCGGGCAGTGTGCTCGAGCAGCTCGACGGCGAGCCGCCGGACCTCGTGGTGTACTTCGTGTCCCCCCATTTCGTCGGGGCACTGGACGACATGAACGGCGCGCTGCAGCGCTTGCTCGAGCCGGGTGCGCTCATCGGGATGACCGCCGCAGCCGCGATCGGCGGCGCGGTCGAAGCCGAAGGCATCCCTGCGCTCTCGGTCTGGGCGGCCCGCCTCGACGGCCCGGTGACTCCCGTCGGGCTCCGGATGGTCGACACGCCCGACGGCCCCGCGGTCAGCGGGTGGCCGACCCCCGATGAGGTCCCGGCGGACGACGCGCGCACGCTGTTGCTGCTCACCGACCCGTTCACGTTCCCCGCCGAGGCGTTCGTGACCCGCCTGGCCGCGGACCGTCCGGATCTGCAGGTGATCGGTGGATCGGCGTCGGCCGCGCCGGGGCCGGGCGGGAACCGGCTCGCGTTCGACGGTGAGCTGCGCCACGACGGCGCGGTCGGCGTGCTGCTCGGCGGGACCGCACGCGTCCGGGCCGTGGTCTCACAAGGGTGTCGACCCGTTGGGAGCGCCTACATCGTCACCGATTCGGAGGACAACGTCGTGCGCGAGCTCGGCGGCAAGCCGTCGCTCGAGCGGCTCGCCGAGGTCGCGAGCGTCCTCACGGACGAAGAGCGGGTGCTGCTCTCTCGGGGGCTGTCGATCGGGATCGTCGTCAACGAGCACCAGGCGGAGTTTCATCGCGGCGACTTCCTCGTCCGGAGCGTGCTCGGAGCGAGCAAGCGGGACGGGTCGATCTCGGTCGGGACCAACGTGGGCGTGGGCACCACCGTCCAGTTCCAGGTGCGCGACGCCATTGCGGCCGACGAGGACCTGCGCGAGCTGCTCGCCGACGCCGAGGCGACGAGTGCCCTGCTCTTCACGTGCACCGGCCGCGGTGAAGGGTTGTTCGGGACCCTGAACCACGATGCCGAGCTGGTCGAGGAGATGCTCGGTCCGATCCCGGTCGCCGGCGCGTTCTGCGCGGGCGAGGTCGGCCCGGTGGGTGGCCGAAACCACGTGCACAGCTTCACCGCCAGCCTCGCCCTGTTCGGGGGGTGAGGGGACCGGCTCGCCCGACCGGGCCGGTCAGGAAGTGTGCCCGGCAGGGGCGAGGCCGCGACCTAGGCTCGCCGGAGATCGTGCCAACGTCGGACCGCAGAAGGAGCGTGACCCGTGGCGGTCGCCGAATCGACAGGATCCGCACCAGGAGACATTGAGACGCGAGGGATCAACGTGGTCCGTGGCCTGACCGTGGACGCAGTCCAGAAGGCCGACTCGGGACACGCCGGAACCCCGATGGCGCTTGCGCCCCTGGCGCACGTGCTGTTCACGCGGATCATGAACTATGACGCCGCGGCGCCGCACTGGCCGGACCGCGACCGCTTCGTCCTCTCGAACGGGCACGCGTCGATGCTGCTCTACTCCTACCTGTACCTCACGGGCTTCGGGCTGAGCCTCGCCGACATCGAGGAGTTCCGGCAGTTCGGATCCCGAACGCCGGGCCACCCCGAGTACGGGCACGCGGCCGGCATCGAGGTCACGACCGGCCCGCTCGGCCAAGGCCTCGCGAATGCAGTCGGCCTCGCGCTCGCGGAGGCCAACCTCCGGGAGCGCTTTGGCGCGACGGTCACTGATCACCATGTGTTCGTGATCATGGGCGACGGCTGTCTCGAAGAGGGTGTGAGTCACGAGTCCTGCTCGCTCGCCGGCCACCTCGGACTCGGCCGGCTCGTCGCGATCTACGACGACAACCACATCACGATCGACGGCCCGACCGAGCTCGCGCTCACTGACGATCCGGTCCTGCGCTTCCGTGCCTACGGATGGCACGTCATCGAGGTCGGCGAGGTGGCGAACGATCTCGACACCCTCGAGCGCGCGATCCGTGAGGGCATGGCGGAGGCCGACCGTCCCAGTGTCGTCGTCTTGCGCAGCCACATCGGCTGGCCGTCGCCCAAGTACACCGACACCGCAAAGGCCCACGGTGAGGCGATCGGTCAGGACGGCGACGAAGTTCGCGCGATCAAGCAGATCCTCCACCTGGCGCCGGACGAGCACTTCGCGGTGCCCGACGACGTCCTCGCCTACTACCGCGCGGCAGGAGCGCGCGGACGCGCGGCCCGCGAGGATTGGGAGCAGCGCCGCGCCGCGTGGAGCGCCGCAGAGCCGAACCTCGCGGCGGAGTACGTCGCCTGCCTCGACGGCCGTGGCCTCGAAGGGTGGGCGAGCAAGCTCCCGAGCTGGTCGGCGGGTGAATCGGTGGCGACCCGCAAAGCCTGTTCCGACACGCTCGACGCGATCACCGATGTCGTACCGGGTCTCGTCGGCGGTGGCGCGGACCTCACCGGCAACACGGGCACGAAGCTGCTCGCCGACGCCGGGGTCATCAGCACGCATGACTTCCGGGGCCGTCAGATCCACTTCGGAATCCGTGAGCACGGCATGGGCGCCATCATGAACGGGATGGCCTCGGGTGGGCTGTTGCCGTTCGGCGGGACGTTCTTCGTCTTCAGCGACTACATGCGCGGCGCGGTGCGCGTCGCCGCGTTGTCGGGCTACAAGGTGGCGTTCGTCTGGTCGCACGACTCCATCGGGGTCGGCGAGGACGGGCCGACCCATCAACCCATCGAGCAGCTCGCGGCGATGCGCGCGATGCCGGGCATCCGGGTCATCCGTCCGGCCGATGCGAACGAGGCCGCGGAGGCGTGGCGTGTGCACCTCGACAGTGACGGACCGAGCGCCATCATCCTCACCCGTCAGAAGGTCCCCGTCTTGGAGACCACCGCACAACGCGCCGAGCGCGGCGTTGCCCAGGGTGCGTACGTGCTCGTCGACGAAGCGGCCGACCGCCCGGACATCGTGCTCGTCGGCACCGGTTCCGAGGTGCAGCTGTGCGTGGCCGCGCACGACGTGCTCGAGGCGCGGGGGGTCTCGGTGCGCGTCGTGTCGATGCCGTGTTGGGAGCTGTTCGCGGCACGACCCGACGACGAGCAGGCCGAGGTGTTCCCACCCGGCGTGCTCACGCTCTCGGTCGAGGCCGGGAGCACCTTCGGCTGGGAGCGGTACGCCGACGATTCCATCGGCATCGATCACTTCGGCGCGTCCGGCCCGGGCGACGTCGTCATGCGCGCGTTCGGCTTCACGGTGGAGAACGTGGTCGCTCGCGCCGAAGCTCTGCTTGCCCTCGAGGAGGACGAATGACCAGCGCGATCGCACGACTCAACGACTTCGGTCAGAGCCCCTGGTACGACAACATCACCCGCACGCTGGTGCGCGGTGGCGGTTTGGCGAAGCTGCTCGAGGAGGACGGGATCCGCGGAGTCACGTCCAACCCGACCATCTTCGACAAGGCGATCGCCGGCGGCGAGGGCTATGACGACCAGCTGCTCGAGCTGCACAAGGCGGGCGTCGCGGCCGAGGACGCGTTCTGGGCGCTCGCAGTCGACGACATCGGCGGTGGCGCGGACCTGCTCCGGCCGATCTACGACCGGACGGATCGCGGTGACGGCTTCATCTCGATCGAGGTCTCACCGCTGCTCGCCCACGACACGAAGAAGACCATCGAGCAGGCCGCCGCGCTGTTCAAGCGGCTCGGCCGCCCGAACATCCTGATCAAGATCCCGGCCACGCTCGAAGGGATTCCGGCCATCGAGGAGACGATCGCGGCGGGCATCAACGTCAACGTGACGTTGATCTTCAGCCTCGACCGCCATGCCGCGGTGGTCGAGGCGTACTTCAAGGGCCTCGAACGCTTCGCGGCCTCCGGGGGCGACCTCGGCGGGGTGAGCTCCGTCGCATCGTTCTTCGTCAGCCGAGTGGACACCGAGACGGACCCGCGACTGCCCGAGGGCTCGGCCCTCCGGGGGAAGGCCGCGGTGGCCAACGCGAAGCTCGCCTATGAGCTCTTCCGCGAGCGGTTTGCCGGCGACCGCTGGGCGGCGCTCGCGAAGCAGGGGGCGAAGCTCCAGCGACCGCTGTGGGCGTCGACGTCCACCAAGAACAAGGCCTACTCCCCCACGCTCTACGTCGACACGCTCATCGGCCCGGACACCGTCAACACGCTCGCGCCGGCGTCGATCGATGCGCTGCACGCCGGCGACGTGAACCTGGCCGCGAACACCGTGGCCGAAGATGTGGCCGGCGCGCGCCAGGTGATGGCGGATCTCGCGGCGGCGGGGGTTGACTTCGACGACGTGACGGCAACCCTCGAGCGCCAGGGTGTCGACTCGTTCGCCCAGTCCTACAAGGACCTCATCGCCACGCTGGAGAAGCGGACGGCGGAGATCGCCGCCTAACGGCCCCGACGGGTCAGCGCGAGTGCGGCTCGCAGGTGGTCGGTGAGCTCGGCCCGTGACGTCCGCGCGTTGAGGCCGCTGGTGCTCGGGAGCACGTAGGCCACGGCACCTCCGAACGGCTCCGGCTGCACCCCGGGCCCGCGCGGCGGTCGACCGCGGCGCGGAACCCCGCCAGGCCGACGAAGCACACGACATCCGGCGCGAGCCACCGCACGAGCTCCTCGACCCGAGCCCGCCCGTCGCGGTACTCCGCCGGCGCCAGCTCGGCGGCGCCGACGGTCGCACGCTTGACGAGGTCGGTCATTCCCACGCCGTGGCGACGCAGCGCGTGCCACGGATCACGGGCGCGACTCACCAGGCCGGCGTCGATCGCCGCCCCCCAGAAGCGGTTGCTCGGTCCCGCGAAGCCGAGCCCGACGTCCGCGGACCGGAGGCTCGGATTGAGCCCGCACACGAGGACGGCCATGTCGGGGCCCACGAAGTCGGGCAACGTTCGCCGGCGGGTGGCGTGCAGCTCGATCGTGGTCCCGTGGCGCTCACACCCGGTGACCTCGAATCCCGCACCGACGACGATCTCGGTGAGCCGGGCCGGGTCCCAGAGCGCGAAGTACCGGCCCGGGAAGTCGTCGCCCGGCAGGGCGTGCCCGACGTAGTCGCCCACCTTCATGGCCAGCGCCAACGGTGCGCCGACGGCCATCGACCGCTGGAGGTCGGCCAGCGCGAGCGGAAGCCGGAACGGCGGGACGTGCAGGTAGCTGTTCCTTGCCCAGGCGCCGCCGACAGCACCGGATCGGAACGGGAGGGCTTCGAGGTCGCCCTGCACGCACAACGCGTCGGGGGCGGCGTCCCGGGCGAGGGCGAGCATCGAGACGACGGCGTCGAAGGCCACGACCGGTGTTCCGAGCTCGGGCGTGTCGTGGCCGGGTCCGCAACCCAGATCGATGCGCACGGCGCCGGAGGCAACCGATGATGCGAGCTTGTCGGCGCCGCGACGGCGCCGCGGGGACCTCTTTGCAGCCCACGCGCTCGCGCCGGCCTCGTAGATGCGGACAGTTTCGCGATCCATCCCCCGTAGGATGCCGCGCGACCGAACCGGAGGTGCGAAGCATGGCGGAATCGAGCGACGGGGCTCATGTCGCGCTCGGGTCCGCGCTGGTCGTGTTCGGGGCGACCGGCGACCTCGCATCCCGCAAGCTCTATCCCGCACTCACGGCTCTCGCGGCCCGCAACCAGCTCCCGCAGAAGTTCGCGATCATCGGGGTCGCCCGCACCGAGATGAGCGACGCCGACTTTGCGGCGCGAGCGCCGGAGCTCGCCGCTCGTGGCGTTTCGTTCCACTACCTGGCGGGCTCGTTCGACGATTCCGACACCTTCACCCGCCTCAAGGCGATGTTGGACGCCTGCGACGTCAGGCACGGCACCGCGGGGAACCGCCTGTACTACCTGGCCACGGTGCCATCCGGGTTCACGAAGGTGGCGGCCGGTCTCGGTGCCGAGGGGATGGCCGAAGAGCCGGAAGGCACGTTCCGTCGCGTGATCATCGAGAAGCCGTTCGGGCGCGACCTCTCCAGTGCGGAGGCACTCGACGACCAGCTCCACTCGGTGTTCCGAGAGCACCAGATCTTCCGCATCGACCACTACCTGGCCAAGGAGACGGTGCAGAACATCCTGGCGCTGCGGTTCGCGAACGCGATCTTCGAACCGCTGTGGAACCGTCGCTACGTGGACCATGTCGAGCTGACCGTGGCGGAGTCAGTCGGTGTCGGCCACCGGGGGACGTTCTACGAGCAGGCGGGCGCCCTGCGCGACATCGTCCAGAACCACCTGCTGCAGGTGCTGGCACTGACGGCGATGGAACCGCCGGCCAGCTTCGAAGCGGACGCGATCCGCGACGAGAAGGTCAAGCTGCTCCGTTCGGTCCGCCCGCTGCAGCCATGGGACCTCTCCGACGTCGTCGTCCGGGGCCAGTACGTCGACGGCCTCGTCGACGGTGAGCCCGTGCCCGGCTATCGCGACGAGGAGGGCGTTTCGGCCGACAGCACCACGGAGACCTACCTCGCGCTGCGGCTGGAGATCGACAACTGGCGCTGGGCCGGCGTGCCCTTCTTCGTCCGGACCGGCAAGCGGCTCGAGCAGCGGGTGACCGAGGTCGCGGTCCGCTACAAGCGAGTGCCCTTCCTGCCGCTCCCGGCCAGCGCGGTGGACTCGATCGAGCCGAACACGACGATCATGCGCATCCAGCCCGATGAGGGCGTCGAGGTCTCCTTCGGAGCGAAGGTTCCGGGCTCGCCGTTTCGCGTGAAGACGGTCGACCTCGACTTCTCGTACAGCGAGGCGTTCGACGAGGAACCCCCCGAGGCCTACGAGCGGGTGATCTTCGACGCCCTGATGGGCGACGCCACGTTGTTCCTCCGCAGCGACGAGGTGCAGCAGTCGTGGCGGGTGGTGATGCCGCTCGTCGAGGCCTTCGAGCACAATGCGATACCGCTGCACCTCTACGAAGCCGGAAGTTGGGGCCCGGCCGAAGCCGACGCCCTCCTCGGCCACGATGACACCAACCATTGGAGAGAACCATGAAGTTCACGGGAGAGATCCGTGAGGTGGAAGATGTCGCCGACGCGTTCGCCGATCTCGTAGCGGCGCGCCGACCCCCGTCGATCGCACTCTCCGGCGGTTCGACTGCAGCGTCGTGCTACGCCGCGTTGGCCGAACGCGACATGGACTGGACCGCCACTGATGTCTACCTCGGCGACGAACGGTTCGTGCCCGTGTCGGACGCGGACTCCAACGAGGGGATGATCCGGCGCGTGCTCTTCCGCGTCGACGCAGCCCCGGGCGCTCCACTCGATGGCCGGCGCGGGCGCCACGGTCGAGGCCGCGGCGGACGCGTACGACGCGCTCGGTGCGGGCCGGCGACCCGATTGACGTCGTCCATCTCGGCCTCGGCCCGGACGGGCACACCGCGTCGCTGTTCCCCGGGGCGGCGACCCTGACCATCACCGATCGGCTGGTGGTGAGTGCAGGCGACGAGCTGCATCCCCACCCTCGTCTGACGTTCACCTACCCCGCGATCGAACGTTCGCCGCTGGTGGTCGTCACCGTCGCCGGGGCGGAGAAGCGCGACGCTCTCGCCCGCGTGCGCGCGGGCGACGAGTCGCTTCCCGCCAGCCATGTCCGCGCCGGGCAGGTCATCTGGCTCGCCGACCCCGCGGCCCTCGCCTGACTCGTTTCGGGGCGCGTAGCGGTCGCCATAGCGACCGCAAGACGCCCCGAAACCAGCTTGGGGGTCAGTCGCCCCAGCGTGGGAGGGCGTCGGCGGGGATGCCGAGCGCGGCGCGGCCGAGGCCTTCGAGCGCGAGGTCGTTGGTGGGTGGGTGCAGCGGGCCGGCCTGCACGTCTCGGAACATCCGCTCCATCGGGAGCCGCCGGTAGAGGCCGCTGCCTCCGACCATCCGGAAGCACTTGTCCACCGCGGCGACCGCCGCGTTCGTCACGCAGTACTTCACGGCGACGACCTCGTGGGCCGGAAGGACCTTGTCCTCCCGGCGCCGCAGCGTCTCTTCGAGAAGCGCACGGGCGGGACGGATCAACGCGTCCACGTCGCCGGCGCCGAAGATGATGCCGGGCTGGCGGGCGATCGGGTGCTGCATCCCGCCGAGCGTCCGGTTGGAGAGATACGACGCGGTGAACCCGAGCGCGGCCTCCGCGATGCCCAGGTACACGGCGGCGACCGTGCACGAGAACCAGGACAACATCCGCTCACTCCGTCGATCCCACTCGTCCCACGGAGTTCCGACCTGCGCCATGAACTCGGGTACGAACACGTTGTCGAAGACGACGTCCCACGAGCCGGTGCCTCGCATGGCCATGGTGTCCCAGGTGTCGATGAACGAGAGACCCGGTGCGTCGCGGCCGATCGCGAAGAGGAGAAGGCCGCTGCCGTCCGTCACCCCCGCGGTGCCGTAGAAGACGTCCAGCGCCGGGGCGAGCGAGCAGAAGGCCTTCCGGCCGTGAATCTTGAACCCGCCCTCGACGCGCTCGGCGGGCGTCGACGAGGCACGCACGTTCAGCCCGGTCGCGGCATCGGTGAACGAGCCGCCGATCACCACGCCCGTCGCGGCGAGCCGGAGCACCATCCCGGCTTCTTCCTGCCCGTCGGCGAACGACTCGGCCGCGGCGCCGAGCCCGAAGAGGTGCATGTTGACTGCGAGCGCGGTCGACGCGCACCCGCCGGCCAGGATCGCCTGGGCCCGACAGACTGTCGCCAGATCCGCGCCGCCGCCGCCGAACTCCCGGGGAATCGGCAGGGTCAGGTAGCCGGTCTCCTTGAGCCGGGCAATGTTCTCGTGCGGGAACCGGCCTTCCCGATCCACCTCTCCCGCCCGTTCCCCGAACTCGGCCGCCAGCTCCTCGGCCAGGCCGATCACGTCGAGACCGCTTCCGCTCACGCACTGCTCCTGATCTGCCAAGACATGAACGAGGGAATCTACCGCCGGGGTCGGCGCGTAGGCTGCGCAGCGTGATCTCCCCCGATGACGCGGGCCAGCTGCTGCACGCGCCCCTCGTCGATCTCGTCGAGGCTGCGGGTCGGCTCCGGGACCTCCATCACGGCAACCGGGTCACGTACTCACCGAAGGTCTTCATCCCGCTGACGATGCTGTGCCGGGATCGCTGCGGGTACTGCACCTTCGCCAAGCCGCCCGCCCGCCTGGACCATCCGTACCTCCCCCTCGACGAGGTGCTCGCGATCGCTCGGGCCGGCGTTGCCCTCGGTTGCCACGAAGCGCTCTTCACGCTCGGCGAAGGCCCCGAGGACCGATATCCCGTCGCCGGCGAGTGGTTGGCCGCGCACGGGCACGCCACGACCGTCGACTACCTCGTCGAGGCGTGCCGCGCGGTGCTCGAGGAGACCGGGTTGCTCCCGCACGCGAATGCGGGCGCGCTGGGCCCGGCGGATCTCGAGCGGCTGCGGGCGGTGAGCCCTTCGCAGGGGATGATGCTCGAGTCGCTGGCCGATCGGTTGCACGAGCCCGGCGGACCGCATTTCGGCGCCCCGGACAAGACCGCGGATCGACGCTTGGCGACGCTCGAGGCCGCGGGCCGCGCGCGCATTCCGTTCACCACCGGCATCCTCGTGGGGTTCGGCGAGACCCTCGAAGAACGCCTCGACGCGCTGGCTCGCGATCCGGGCGGCGCACGAGCGTCACGGTCACGTGCAGGAAGTCATCGTGCAGAACTTCCTCCCGAAGCCGGGCACCAAGATGTAGACTCCCCGATCCGTGCGATCCCGTCGAATCCTGTCGAACCATCGCGCCGCACGCGTGATGCTGCCGCCCGAGATTCACCTGCAGGCGCCGCCGAACCTGACCGACCGATCTCGGCGCCTGATCGGGGCCGGGATCGACGACTGGGGTGGCGTCTCTCCGCTCACCGCCGACCACGTCAACCCCGAACGGCCCTGGCCCGCCCTCGACCTGCTCCGGGGCGCGACCGAGGCCGCGGGCAAGGCGCTCGCGCCCGCCTCACCGTCTACCCCGAGTACGTGTAGGACCCCGAGCGGTGGCTCGACCCGGCGGTGCGGTTCCCGGTGCTGTGCGCGAACGACCTCGAGGCCTCGCGTGTGACGACGACTGGGCGAGCGGTGGGGACGTCGTGCTCGGTGCGTCTCCTTCCTCCGCCGACTCCCCCGCGTGTGCTGGCGGACCCCCCCGGTCGGGGAGGTGCTCGACGGGGTACGGAACGGCGAAGAGGTCGGTGTCGACGAGCTGGTCACGTTGCTCGGTGCCCGTGGCCCCAAGGCGGCGGCCGTCTACGCGGTCGCCGACGAGCCTGCGGCCGCGAGATCCCTCCGGTGACACCGTCACCTTCGTCCGGGAACCGGAACATCAACTACACGAACATCTGCACGTTCAAGTGTCGATTCTGTGCGTTCTCGAAGGGCCCGCTCTCGCTGAACCTGCGCGGCCGATCCGTACCTGCTCGGGGTCGAGGAGATCCAGGCGTGTGTGATCGAGGTGGTCGAGTGCGGGGCCACCGAGGTGTGCCTGCAGGGGGGCATCCACCCCGACTTCGATGGCGACTACTACCTCGACATCGCGTGAAGCGGTGAAGGCGGTCGCCCCGGACATCCACGTTCACGGCTTCACCGCGCTCGAGGTGACCGAGGGTGCACGCCGGCTCGACATGGACCTCGTGTGAGTACCTGATGCTCGCGAAGGAGTCCGGGCTTGCGACCCTGCCAGGGCACGGCCGCGGAGATCCTCGACGACGAGGTGCGGGCGAACGCTGCCCTGACAAGATCAACACCGAGGAGTGGCTCGAAGCGCACCGGGTCGCGGACGGTGTCGGCTTGCGCTCGAACGTCACGATCATGTTCGGCCATGTCGATTCCCGATGAATTACGTTGCCCGCCATCTTGTGCGCACGCGGACCCTGCAGAAGGAGACGGGTGGG